>NZ_CP009501.1:0-2400000 GCF_000969885.1 Methanosarcina thermophila TM-1 | reverse complement strand
AAAAGAAAAAATTTTCTCCTGCTCCTGAAAGAAGGTCCAAAGGATATTGAAGAGGTACTTGAGAGACTTCAGGTTCCCAGGACAGCTCTTCTCCCCCAGATAAAAAAATTGAAAGAAGAAGAACTGGTAATATATGAAGATGGAATGTACCGGCTCAGCGCAATAGGGGAAATTATTGTAGAAAGAATGCAGCCTCTACTTGATACTCTAGCAGTGTTCGAGAAAAATGAAGAATTTTGGGCTAACCGAAAGCTTGCCTCTATTCCACCCAACCTTGTAAAAAGAATCAATGAGCTTGGAGACTATCGCATTATAGAGCCAGACCTCAGCCATACATTTGACTTGAACCCGAAATTTGTAGAGCATCTTTCAAATTCAAGCTGTACTCGCGTCTTTTTCTCTTATTTCCACCCTCAGTTTCCAGCGCTTTTTCTCAACCTTGCAAAAAAAGGCATTGAGGTTTCCCTTGTCCTGAGTGAGGCTGTATACTCACGGCTTATAGAAGATTTCAAAGAAGAAGGGAAAGAATTCCTTAAGATGGGAAACACAAACCTTTATCTCTTTGAAAAAAAAGGAGTGGATATTCCAGCGCTTATTGCTGTGACTGACAGGATAATGGTTCTTGGTTTGTTTAACGAAAACGGGAGGTTTGACCGCCAGTACATAAGAAGTTTCGAACCTCGAGCAATAAAATGGGGAGAAGAGCTGTTCGAATACTACAGAGCTATGAGCAGGGAAATTAAAATCGAATAAATGGCAACGTATCAACCCGCAGGTAGCCGGCTCATAATATAAGTTAATTTAATTTAAAGACTTTTTAGCTTAAGAACTGTTTAAATAATCTTGTTTTTGAGACGCTGTTTAAGAGAATGATGCAATTGCATTAGCCTTAAATATTAGGTATGCCTAAATATGAATAAATCTGAAATTAGGTTCACCTAAAAATGAGCGTGAAAATATGAAACTCCCAGTCATCTGCCCTGATGGAGAGTGTTGCCATGGAAGCAGGGGATGCGTTCCAGGAAAAGGGCTTCCGAAAATTGTGCTTGTTGGCAGTCCTAACGTTGGGAAAAGCAGCCTTTTTAATGCTCTTTCCGGAAGCTATACACTGGTTTCCAATTATCCAGGAACTTCAGTCGAAATCAGCCGTGGGAAGTCAAAGATAGGAGAAAGGGAGTATGAAATCATTGACACGCCAGGAATGTATTCTTTACTTCCCGTAAGTGAGGAAGAAAGGGTTTCCCAGCTTTTAATTTTTGAGGAAACCCCTCTGGTTTACCTCCATGTGGTAGATGCCAGGAATCTCAGGCGCATGCTCTCCTTCACCTTGCAGCTTCTTGAAGCCGGGCTTCCTCTCATCCTTGTTCTAAACATGATGGACGAGGCTGAAGAAAGGGGAATTGAAATCGATATACCTGAACTCAGCCGACTTCTGGGAATTCCAGTTATCGGAACAGTTTCAAGCGAGGGGAAAGGGATAGATGAACTTAAGACCGCAATATCAGAATTTGTCCCCGGGAACAATACCCCGGGTATCCAAAAATTCCAGAAACTTGATTATGGAACAGAAATTGAGCCATACATTGAGAGTGTCGAAAATTTACTTGGTCCTGCAAAAGAATTCAGAATCTCAAAGAGAGCTTTCTCACTTCTGTTGCTCCAGAAAGACAGAACAGCTCTTGAATACCTCCTCAGGGCTGAAAAATCGCCTGAATATGGGAAAGCAGGCAGTGTAAAAAATAATGAAAAAATCCGTAAACTTGTAGAAGCAGCTTCAAAGGCAGCGGCAGTCCCTCTTTCCTACCTGTTCACTCTGAAACGCCAGGAACGTGTGAACGAAATCGTGGAACAGGTAATGGAAATGCCTGACAGGACGAAGAGAAAAACTCTCGGAAAAACCGGAATAGCGGGGACAGAGAGAAGCAGCGAGAAAGCAGGAATAAGAACGGGTAAAAAGACAGAAACTACGAAGAAAAACCCTGGTTTCTCCGAGAAAATAGATAGCATTCTTATCCATCCTGTATTCGGGATACCCGTTTTATTTTTAATTCTGTACCTCGGGTTCTACCAGTTTGTAGGTGTCTTTGCAGCTGGAACTGTTGTTGATTTCCTGGAAAACACGTTATTTGGGCAATATATAAATCCGCTGGTGACTGCCAGGTTTGTGTCGCTTGTACCCTATCCTGCTTTGCAGGATCTCTTTGTGGGAGAATATGGTATTTTCACCCAGGCAGTAACATACGCAATAGCTCTCATACTTCCCATAGTTGGAGCCTTTTTCCTGGTATTCTCCATTATTGAGGACACCGGATATCTGCCCAGGCTTAGCCTGCTTCTGGACGGCATGTTCAAAAAAATAGGACTCAGCGGAAGGGCAGTAATTCCTATGGTGCTTGGATTTGGCTGCTCCACAATGGCTACTATGGTCACCAGAACCCTTGAAACTAAAAGGGAAAGGCTTATTGCAAATATCTTGCTGGCACTTGCAATTCCTTGCTCAGCACAGCTGGGCATAATCCTTTCAATCCTCTCAGGAAACCCCAGAGGATTGTCTGTATGGGCAGGTGTTATTGTGCTTGAATTTATACTGATAGGCTACCTGGCTTCAAGAATCCTTCCAGGAGATGCTCCTACATTCATACTTGAAATGCCTCCTCTAAGGCGTCCAAAACTCTCGAATATACTGGTAAAAACTTACTCAAGGATGCACTGGTACTTCCTTGAAGTCCTGCCCCTTTTTGTTGTGGCAAGTATTCTGATCTGGATAGGAAGATTGACAGGCATTTTTGACCTTGCCTTAAAAGTAATGGAATACCCGACAGTCTGGATTGGCTTGCCCCCCAATGCGGCTGATGTTTTTCTCTTCGGCTTCTTCAGGAGAGATTTCGGAGCAGCCGGACTTTACGGAATGCATGATTCAGGACTGCTGACAGGTTTGCAGCTTTTAGTTGCAGCCGTTACTTTGACCCTCTTTATGCCCTGCATAGCTCAGTTCATGATGACAATAAAAGAGAGAGGATTGAAAACAGCCCTTGTAATCTCAGGATTCATTTTCCCGTTTGCGTTTCTCACAGGCTTTATTGTAAATACTTTACTGACCGCGCTGGGAGTGAACCTGTGAAATGTCCCCTTTGCGGAAATGAATTTGAAAAAGCTGATGAAGCAAAATGTACCGGCTGCGGAAAGCTTCACAACTGCAACAAGCAGTGCTGTCCTAACTGCGGATACGAACTTGTAAAAGAAGCAAAGATAATACAATCCATAAGGAAGCTATTCAAATGGTAACAAAAAATGCACATCCTACCCTGAAAACTACAACACTCTGCACAATGGAACCCAGAAAAACCGGTAAAATCTCACATCTTGAGACTAAAAACCCCGGCATCCTGCAGAAACTCGTATCAATGGGCATTCTGCCAGGCATGCCCGTTACTTTGCTCCGGCGGTCTCCGTCATACCTATTTGAGGTTGACCAGACAAGGTATGCCGTTGACAGGGAAATCGCTAACCATATTTATGTTAGGTATTGATCCGCCAGTTTATGAAAATATAAGGAAAAGTAATAAAAAGAAAAAAATGCAAAAACGCATTAGAAAGAGCATGACAAAAAGGGAAGCTTATTCCCTTACATGCCTGACAATATGACCTGCTTCGGGAATTATGATCTCGGAGAGAGCCAGTCTTACAGCATTTGGCGAACCCGGCAGGCAGAATACTGCTTTTCCTTTAATTACACCTGCTGAGGCTCTTGTAAGGATTACGGATGTCCCTATGTCTTCAAGGCTTTTGTACCTGAACAATTCTCCAAAGCCTGGGAGTTCCTTCTCAAAAAAAGGAGTTATCGACTCGATTGTAAGGTCTTTTGGTGCAAGCCCAGTGCCTCCGCTTGTAATTACGATATCTGCGGGACTTTCAAGAGCGAAAAGCACAGCTTCTATAATCGGGATTTTTCCATCGGGAATGAGCCTGTAGAATATAACTTCATGGTTAGCCGCTTCAAGAAGCTCTTTCATAGCCTTTCCTGAAAGATCTTCGGCTTCCTCAGGCGAAGTAGAGTCTCCGTACTTTTCATACCTGGAGGTAGAAATTGTAATCAGGGCAAAAGAAAAGGATCTTTTTGCTTCTTTCTTGTGGATTTCCGGGATGGATTCTTTCATGAAAATAACACTCTCAATTTTTGTTCCTTTTATCCGGCTTTTTATTATCTGAATTCTATTTTATCCGGATTTCTGTTTATATGTTCCTGTTATCCAGTCTCATGTTTACTTCTACTAACCTGCCTATATTTTAATATCTTATCAGCCAATGCACAGGTATGCGCATACTTGCAGCAGATATAGGAACAGGGACACAGGATATCCTGCTTTTTGATTCGGAAAAAGAGCCGGAAAACAGCCTGCTTATGGTCATGCCTGCTCCGACCAGGATTATTGCAGAGAGAATTAAGAAAGCTACCAGAGAAAGAAAAGCAATAGTGCTTACCGGAAACATAATGGGTGGGGGACCTTCTGCGTTTGCTGTCAGAACCCATCTGAAGGCAGGCTTTCCGGTATATGCTACTGAAAAGGCTGCTTTAACTATCCACGATAGTATTGAGAAGATAAAGGCTTTTGGAATCCAGATTGTCTCGGAAGAGGAGGCAAAGCAGCTTACTTGCGAAGGAAAAGCAAAGAAAGATAAAGTAAATATTGTTATGCAGGACTTCAATCCGAAATCCGTTTCATCTGCACTTTCAGCTTTTGACGTTTCCATGCCTGAAAACTATGCTGTAGCAGTGCAGGATCACGGAAATGCCCCTGAGAAAAGTAACAGGGTTTACCGTTTTGAACTTTTCAGGGAATTTATTGACAGGGGAGGCAAGCTAAAGAATTTTGTATTTACGCCCGAAGAGATTCCCGAGGCTTTTACGCGAATGAAGGCTCAAGCAGATTCTCTTCTAAAATCCGTAGGAAACCCTGAAATCCGCTCTGTCTTCATGGACACCGGTCCTGCAGCTATTTTCGGAGCTCTTACCGACCCCGCCGCACTCCAGCCTTCAATCGTGGTCAATATAGGAAATGGGCATACTTTGGGAGCCCTTGTGCTTGAAAACAGGATAACTGCACTTTTTGAGCACCACAGTTCCAGTATGAACCCGGAAAAACTTCAGGATTATATAATAAAGCTTGCCGACGGAAGCCTTGATTTTGATGAAGTATTTGAGGATGGAGGACATGGTGCATATATAAAAGAAGCGGTAGGCTTTGAGCAGGTTAGATCTATAATGGTTACCGGTCCAAAAAGGCAAATGCTTGAAAAGCTCTCAGAATCGGAACTCAGGAAGGAGATCTCAAATAAGCTGCACTTTGCCGCGCCTTTTGGAAGCATGATGCTATCAGGTTGTTTTGGGCTGCTTGCAGGATTTTTTGAAAAATATCCGGGATCATCAATTAAATTTATAAACCACTAGGTAGTAGGAAGTAAGTCACATACGCCCGGAATATGTAAATTCTCAGGGATTACGAATTTCAAACAAAATCCCAGAGCCTGACACTTTTAAAGAGCAAAAGGGCATGGGAACATAGAGATTGTCTGCTAAAATCCGTAAAGACCGGTTTACAGATAAATGTAAATACAGGTAGCTATCTCTATATGCACATATCTCATACTGAGTGGTTTGCTAAACGGTTTTTTGAGAACTTGATGCAAACGTTTATATGCGGAAAGAAATCCGTTATAATAAATTTTTGTTAAACTCAATTAGGCTATTAAACTATTTGACTGAATAAATTAAGCTAAATTAAACTCATTATATTTCAGGAGAATCAAGCTTATGGTACGAAAGCCAGGAAGTATGTACAGGAACGTGAGGCAGCGCTCATTTACCAGAAGAAAATACATGGGCGGTGTTCCAGGCAGTCAGGTTATTCACTACGACATGGGTGACAAGGCAAACAGCGATGCCTTCCCTATAAGAATCTCCCTGGTTGCAGAAGAAAAGTGCCAGATAAGGCATACTGCTCTTGAAGCAGCCCGTATTACAGCAAACAGGCACCTTACTTCAGATACAGGAAAGATGGGCTTTTACATGAAGCTCCGTGTCTATCCCCACGAAGTACTCAGGGAAAACAAGCAGGCAACCGGTGCTGGTGCTGACCGTGTATCCAGTGGGATGCGCAGGGCTTTTGGAAAGAACGTAGGTACTGCAGCCAGGGTAAAACCAATGCAGAGGATCTTTACAGTGGCTGTTGAGAAGCACAACTTTGAAGCCGCAAAGAAAGCTCTCTGGCATGCAGGACAGAAATTACCAACTCCCTTTAGAATCGTTGTAGACCAGGGAGCAGAGCTGATACAGTAATCAGTTAATTGTTAACATAAAAGGAGTATAATATGTACGATTACGAAGAGCTTTTAAATCGTGCAATGGCAAAAATGCCTGAAACCGAGACTACGGATGCTCGATTCGTAATCCCTGAACCCAGACTCTTCTCTGAAGGCAAGACCACAATTCTGGAAAACTTCGGAAATATTGCAGATATCCTTAACCGGGACCCTGATCACCTGATGAAATATCTCACAAGGGAACTGGGGACTGCAGGGAAAATAGAAGGCACACGCGCAGTCTTCCAGGGAAGGTTTACGAGAGCCCAGATTGCAGATAACATTCAGGCTTATGTGGACGAATATGTTACGTGTTCGGAATGCGGACGTCCGGACACCCAGCTTGTCAAGGTGGAAAGAGTACTTGTCCTGAGATGTTCTGCTTGCGGGGCTCACAGACCTGTCAAGAAGAGAAAGGTAAGTAATGTGGTTGTCAGGGATGCCATCGAAGAAGGCGGAACCTATGAACTCCGGGTCGATGCTGTCGGGTCCAAAGGTGACGGTATAGCAAAGATCGATAAGTATACGGTTTTCGTGCCCGGAGCCGCAAAAGGCGACGTGGTCAAAATAAAAATCAAGAAAATCAGCGGAAACCTCGCCTTCTCGGAAAGGGTCTGAGGTTTAAAGCTTATTTTTTAAGTAAGCACTTTAAATACTTAAGCAGCTCAGGCCGATTACATTCGTTTTCATGCCCGGGCAGCTTAAATTCAACCATTGAACCGCGACCGTTGCACCGGTCGATCATATCGTCACGCTGATTTTTGATCAAACTTTTTTCCAAATAGTTTGCGCTCAAGCAGTTTTTTGAAAAGGCTTGTGGTCAAGCAGCTTTTTGAGAAGGTTTGCGGTGAGGATAAATGACTTCTGAAGAAAAGAATGCATCGGAGGTCTCATTGAAAGATATTTCAGCAAAGGAAAGAAATATAGAAATTCTTTCAATGCCCGGGCTGTCAGTGAAACTTCGGCAAGCAGGAGAAAGCTTAGAGTTGTCAGCAAGCGGGACTCTGAAAGCAGCCTGTAGCCCCATTCTGAAAAAAATCAATTCCCGCCTGAAAGAGGAAAAGCTAGCCCTTATAGAGGAGGACAAAGTCATTCCCTCAGCCTGGCTCCCACCTATACCAGGTCCGGTCTTCACACGTCTTATTTTTGCGGAGATACAGATTGCTCTTGGGAGATACATTCCTGAAACTGTGTCCATCGAACTTACCCGCCAGAATAGTTCGAGATATCCGCCAGGGACGGTTACAGACGAACTGGATGCAAACACTGTAAAGAGAATAATAGATGAAGCCCTTGACTACGGTACTTTCATTATCACATTTACCGAGAATGACCCCCTGCTGCGCGGAGAAATATTTGAGCTAATCAGGTATGTGGATAAGAAGCGGGCTATAGTAAACTGTTCAACCTGGGGCACGGATTTTACAAAAGAAACTGCTTTCCGCCTGAAAGAAGCAGGGCTCCATTCCCTTATGGTGGGAATTTATTCCACTGACCCTGAGAAACATGATGCTGTCCGAAAATCCAAAGGAGCATATTATAGAGCAGTCTCTGCAATAAAACTTGCACTTGAAGCCGGGATTATGGTTGTGATGACAACACATGTTTCTCCCTCAAACCTTGAGGAGCTGTCTGCTCTTTACTCCCTTGCATCGCAACTTGGAGTACATGAATTTTCTGTATGGGAAGCAATGCCAAAAAGTGGTAAGGAGCCTGTAATTACAGATAAAGACAGAAAAACCATTCTTGATATGTATCAAAGAATAAACGCCAGTTCAAACGGTCCACGTATGTTTGCGAATACTTACTTTGAAGGACAGATGCTGGGCGCAATGGAAGGCAGGCGCTGGATGCATATAACAGCAGATGGAGACGTAAAACCTGGTCCTTATCCGCCTTTCAGTTTCGGGAATATAAAAGAAGAATCCTTAAAAGATGCCTGGCAGAAAATTCGGAGTTACCCTTACTTCCAGAAACAGAAAATCCTGAGTCCTATGCATGACCCGGAATTTCTGGAGTTTGTTGACAGAATTCCTGAAGGAGCAAAACTGCCGTATCCTTTTGAGAAAGTCTATATAAGATGAAATTGATAATCTGTCGTTATCTCTTTACCGCTTTCTCTCTGGAACATTTAGTTTCCTTTTAGTTTTTTTCAGCTGGGCTATAAGCCAGGAAAATTGAAAGCAGATTGCCACTGGAGCGTCGGTATCAGCCTGAAATTACCTGCCTGGAGATAAACATTTACATATAAGCAGGTATTTTTAAAGAACAGATTAGTTGTAACTGTGTCATACCTTTAATTGTTTTCAACAAAAAAAGGCTGTCTTCTGAAGCTTATTCTTCATAAGACGGCAGTAATGAGGGATTTTCATGACTAATACACTTGACCCCTGGAGCTCAAGCGACATTACTGACTATTCCAAGTTATTCGAAGAATTCGGGATTTCTCCTTTTGATGAGATTCTTCCGGAAGTTCCTTCCCCCAGCACGTATATGCGGAGAAGGGTCATCTTCGGGCACCGGGATTACGAGCAGATTGTAGAGGCCATGAGAACAGGTGCCCCATTTTCCGTAATGGATGGGTTTATGCCCTCCGGAAAAGTTCATCTCGGACACAAGATGGTTATGGATCAGATAATCTGGCACCAGCAAATGGGAGCATCTGCTTTTGTGGGGATTGCGGATAGAGAGGCTTTCTCAGTACGCGGATTTTCCTGGCAGAAATGCAGGGAAATCGGGATAGATGAATACATATTAAGCCTGATCGCTCTCGGTTTCAAGCCAGATGGCCTTATTTATTTCCAGTCAGGCTGTGAAAGCGTTAAAGACCTGGCATTTGAACTCGGGGTCAAGGTAAATTTCTCAGAACTCAGCGCAATTTATGGATTTTCAGGAGAAACTAACCTCTCTCATATGATCAGTGTGGCAACCCAGGCTGCTGATATCCTCCAGCCCCAGCTTGAAGAATTCGGAGGTCCAAAACCGGTTGTAGTTCCTGTTGGTCCAGACCAGGATCCTCACCTTCGCCTTACAAGGGGACTTGCAGGCAAAATGAATATGTTCAGGATTGAAGAAAGAGAAAACACAAACGGATGGAAATATTTCAGTGTCAGGGGAAAAGGAGCTCCTAAGGAAGCCTTACAGGAACTCAAAAAACGCATTCCTGGAAAAGTTAAACTCTATGAAGAACATATTGATGTACTCCAGACTCCTGACTACCCATTCCTTATGAGGCTGGTCTCAGAGGTCAGAAAAGCTGATAGAAAAAGCCAGTATCTGGCTGAAATCGAAAGTGTCTCCAGGTTTATGGAAAACACAAAGCCACCTGAATTCGCTGAGTACGAAAAGTACTTCGTTTTCAGAAAAATCTGGAAACTCACCAGAAAAATACTGGAGCAGATCGTTGCCGAAATAGCCGCTGAATTCGGAGGATATGCCTTCATTCCTCCTGCATCTACCTATCATCGTTTTATGAGCGGACTGCAGGGAGGAAAGATGTCAAGCAGTGTTCCTGACAGTTACATAGCTCTTACTGACGACCCGAAGGAAGGTGCAAAAAAGGTAAAAAGGGCAAAAACAGGAGGCCGTGTTACTCTTGAAGAGCAGAAAAAGCTGGGTGGAATACCAGAAGAATGTTCGGTCTTTGAATTAATGCTCTTCCACCTGATTGGAGACGATGAGGAGTTGCTGGAAATCAGGCAGGAATGTGTCTCCGGTACCAGGATGTGCGGGTCATGCAAGCAGTTAGCAGCCGAAAAAATGTCCGAGTTCCTTAAAGACCATCAGGAGAAGAGAGAGCTTGCAAGAGAGCACCTTGACGAATACAGAATAATTTACAAAAAGTAAAATTTAGAGGATTCAATTATAATACTGGATTTAAGATTTCAGAATTTCAGGATGTGATCATAAGATGAGTGTTCAGGAAAACCTCACAATCAACGAGAAAAAAGTCCTGCTTGCCCTTGAAGCCCTGGGGTCCGCATCTCCCGAAAAACTGGAGGAGAAATCGGGGTTGCAGGTAGATGCAGCAATGCAGGCAGCTTTCATGCTTGAAGAAAAAGGGCTGGTTTCAATCTCCGAAAATGTCGTAGAACGTTATTCCCTTACAAAGGAAGGGGAAGAATACGCAAAAAACGGGCTCCCCGAACGCCAGATTATCGACTCCCTCAAAGCTCCGACCTCACTTGAAGAACTTAGAAGCCATTTCTCTCCGAAGATAGTTGGAATTGCAACAGGCTGGCTCGTAAAAAAAGGATGGGCAAAGGTTGAAAACGGGATAATGGTACCATCGGGAAATGTGTATACAGGAAAAGATGAGGAAACTCTTGCAGCTTTCACAGGCAAAGCAAAGACGCTCGAAGAACTTGCATCCGATGAAGGGACAATAAAAGACCTGCTCAAACGCAAACTTATCGTAAAACACGAAGAAAAGTTAAGGACTGTTTCCATAACTGATGCCGGGAGCGCACTTGCAGCTCAGGGGCTTGTGCTTGAAGAGGAAATTGCCCAGCTTACACCTGACTTATTGAAAAGTGGTGCCTGGAAGGGAAAAAAATTCAGGCCTTACCGTCTTGATATTATCCCAAAACCTCTTTACGGTGCCAAAATTCATCCTTACAGGCGCCTTATTGAGCAGATGCGCCAGATCTTCCTGGAAATGGGCTTTACTGAGATTAAAGGCGGAATAATCCAGAGTTCTTTCTGGAACTTCGACGCCCTTTTCCAGCCGCAGGATCACCCTGCAAGAGATATGCAGGACACATTCCACCTTGATACAACCTGCCTGCTTCCAGCTGACTTTACCGAAAAGGTAGCTGCAATGCACGAATACGGAGGAGATATTGACTCCTGCGGTTGGGGTGGGGTCTGGGACAGGGAACTTGCAGAACGCAATGTTCTGAGAACACACACAACAGCCGTCACTATCAAATATCTGGCTGACAATCCCAAACCGCCTGTAAAAGCTTTCTGCATTGACAGGGCTTACCGCAGGGAAACTATCGATCCTACCCATACCCCGGAGTTCGAACAGCTTGAAGGGGTTGTAATGGACAAGGATATGTCCTTTGCAGACCTGCTGGGTTTGCTTGCAGAATTCTACCACAGGATGGGATTCGAAGAAGTTCGTTTCCGCCCGGGATACTTCCCATATACCGAGCCGAGCGTAGAACCCGAGGTTTACGTGGATGGTCTGGGTTGGATTGAACTTGGAGGTGCAGGCGTTTTCAGAAAAGAAGTTACTGAGCCTTTAGGAATTAAAGAACCTGTCCTTGCATGGGGGCTGGGGGTCAGCCGGCTTGCCATGCTGAAGCTGGGACTCAAGGATCTCAGGCTCCTTTACCAGTCTGATATTGACTGGCTCAGGAAGAGTGAAGTTTGCAGAACCTGAGATCTAAATCCAGGCTTGTAACCTGAAAATCTCAGGTTAAAATTTTTTAACCTCGATAAAAATCTAAGACGAGTAAGGTCACGAAAATCGGTGAGGTAAAAATTTAGGGGGTATATACCTTGCGAGATTTTAGTTTCTAAACATATTTCCTTTAGTAAATATAAATTATATATGAGTATTAGTTGGTAAATTAGGTGTGATTAGATGATATCTGCAGTTGACTAAAAGGGGGGTGAATAAATGACAGATAACTCATCAGAGCCTGAGGATTTACCTAAAGGCTTGCCGAATAATCCGGAAAGCCAGAAGAAAAACGAGTCAGAGACTGTGGAAACTGGCATAGCAACTCGATACTGGCTTGAGTTGCTGCCCTATCCTGAAGGCAGTACCAGAAGTTTATGGCTTTTTGTTAATAATGATTGGAGGCATCTGGATAACCCAGATCCCAGTACTCAGATCACAGTGCAGGATGCCTTCTGCAAATGTCAAGGACGTCTGGAAGTTCAGGTATGGTACTCTGAAGACGTGATTCGGGGACTGCTAGTAAGAACAAAATAAATAAACTTAAATGATTGCTCCATTCAGAATTTCTTTATGTCAGCACAAGTTTTTAAAATACTTTACGATTTACAAAGTTTTTCCGCATCTTAACTCGAAGAGAGGAAAAAATACCATTAAATAAACTCAAACCCAATTTTCTAGCATAAAATATCCGGGAAAGTGCACAGTCGGGGGGTAAGCTACGGATAGAAACAGGTATAGTGAGATTTCGAGAGACAAGTATATTGAGATTTCGAAAAGCGACTGGTATGGAAAAGCTCCAATGCTTTTTGCATTCATAGCATTGATTGGGATAACATCGGTTTTCCTTCTTCCTCACCGCTGGTATCTCTGGCTTACTGTATTAGTCGGGGGCGCTGCCCTGCTTGTAACATGGCATACAAAAAATTTCGCCTACCTCTGTCCCAGATGCGGCGATGTCTTTGAGGTCTCAATGCTTGAAGATTTGCTCAGCCCCAATGGTGGGAGTAAAAAATATGTGAAATGCCCGCAGTGTAGGAAACGAGCCTGGGCTGATATTCTGAGAATTAAAGAGCAACCTATCCACAAGAAGTAACCGTTATCAGAAAGCTGGGTACACCGTTCGTGGAAAGAAGTAACTTGAAGATCTGGAGAAAAGATTTCCAAAAACAAACCCAGAAGAAACGTGGAAAAAGAAAAAAGAAGACAGAAAAACAATCCAGCGCCCCGTACCAGAGAAAACGTTTCCCTCCTTCCAATCCTTTTTTCAATTTTATAGGTGCTCCCGGGTTCAGTAATCTTTCTTGGGATGCTTTTTCTTCCGGTTATAAACCTCTTTAAGGCAGATTCCAAAATCTTCGGAGTTTTTATGGTTACGCTGCCCCTTGCAGTGCTCTTTTTCGCCAGAGTTCTTGACGGGTTTACTGGGGGAAACATTTCAGTGATCAACTCCTATCTGGCTGATTACCACAGAAGGGAAAAGAAGCCGGAATGCAGGGTAATGTGCTTCACAGGGCTTCAAGAAAATATTCGGACTCAAATTTTGAAAAAAAAGTTGAAACATTGATCAGAAACAGATTCGATATTTTCATTGCCTGAGTCTGAATTCCAGAGAAAGTTTGAGTCACATATCTAAATCGCATGCTTTAAACTAGATAAGCTACATCTTGAGAAGCGACTGTAACTAAAAAATCTAACCTTATATTTCCGGCGAATAAAATGAAATCTTAGACCGAGGTTTAGTATGAGTAATACAACCAAGTTATTGATGATTATTCTCATGGTTGTGACTGCAGTAGTAGTTGTACAACTGATTAATCAGCCTATGGGAGAAAAGGGAGCAGTACAGCAAGAAATAATTATGGGGAAGGGTTCTCTGGATGCATTCGTAAGTGAATCCCACAACTACGAAGACAGGTTTTTGTTTACCTATACCCCAAAAAATCCAGATTCCAGATTTAACTGCTACATGAGTTATGAGTTCAGGGAAAACGGAAATGCCCTCGAAAACGTTAGTGAAAAGTTTTACGAAAATGTCTCGGTTGAAAATCCGATTGTGCTCGAATTTCCAAGAAAGGAAAATTCTACCTATGAACTGAAAACTCTAATTGAGGATAAAAGCGGAATCAACCTGTATAAAAGCGAGATCAAAATTTCCCCGTCGACTATAGAGAATGAAACTGAGATTAAATAAAAAAGATGAACTCGAAATGAAACTGAAATTAAATAAAAAAGATAAGAGTTTGATAAAAAATGTTTGAATCCGTAGTTACCAGAAGGTTATGTATAAGTTGAAAAATAAAATCTACCTGCTTCTAGCAGCTATTTCTGGAATGAATCCTTTCCCAGCAGCCTTTTTGATTTTTCCGATATAACCTCTGGTCTAAAACTTTAAATTTATCTTTTCCTTTTCTTCCCAGTAAATCTTGAAATGAATCCGACTACTGCGGAAGCCAGTGCAGCTAAAGCGATTAACTTCTTTATACTGCGGAATATTCCAAACATCAAATCACCCCATCCTTAAAGTTCTCGCGTTTATTGCTACTATTATAGTACTCAGGCTCATTAGAACTGCACCCACGGCAGGGCTCAGTAAGATTCCATATCCATAGAGTATCCCTGCTGCAAGAGGAATTGCAAAAACGTTATATCCTGTTGCCCAGAGGAGGTTTTGATACATCTTGGAGTAAGTTTTCCTTGAAAGCCCGATAATATAAACTACATCTCTTGGGTCATTTTTTACCAGAACTATATCAGCAGTTTCGATTGCAACGTCCGTACCGGCTCCAATGGCTATTCCGACATCCGCCTGAGCCAAAGCAGGCGCATCGTTAACCCCGTCTCCGACCATGCCTGTGATGTACTGAGCCTGGACTTCTTTAACCTTTTCGGCTTTCTCATGAGGAAGGACTTCTGCAAAATAATCATCAAGCTCAAGCTCCCGGGCTACCCAGGCTGCCACATAACGGTTGTCCCCTGTAAGCATGATGCATCTGATTCCCATACCTTTAAGCCTCGAGATAGCCTCCCTCGATTCTTTCCTGATAATATCGGCAAGTGCAACAGCTCCAAGTACCTTATCTCCCTCAAGCAAGAACACGACAGTCTTTCCCTGCGCTTTGATTTCCTCAATCTTCTCGTTCTTGAGGGTAATCCCTTTTTCCTCAAGATAGCCAGGACTCACAACAAAGAACTTTTTTCCTTCAACCATACCCTGTATCCCTTTTCCTGGAATCGCACTGAATTCTTCAACAGGCTGGATTTTCAGCCCTTTTTCCCGTGCACTTTCCAGAATGCCTGTTGCAATAGGATGTTCCGAACTGGCTTCCAGAGAAGCAGCGAGGCTTAAAATTCTGTCATTATCCTCTCCAGTTCTGTTCTCTTCGCCTGAAAGAGAAACTACGTCTGTAACCCCAAACCGTCCTTCGGTTAGTGTACCGGTTTTGTCAAAAATGATAGCTTGAAGATTGCGTGCTTTTTCAAATGCCTGCCTGTCCCGAATAAGAAGACCGGATTTTGCGGCAAGGGATGTTGAAACTGCAACTACGAGAGGGATTGCAAGCCCCAGGGCGTGCGGGCAGGTAATAACCATTACAGTCACTGACCTTTCAAGCGCAAAGACAAGCTGTTGACCGAAAAGAATCCAGAGAATAAAGGTGAGAGTTCCTACAGTCAGGGCTATTATTGTGAGATAAAGGGCAGCTCGGTTTGCCAGATCCTGAGTTTTTGACTTGCTTTCCTGGGCAGTCCTGACAAGCTCAATAACCTGGCTGAGATAAGTATCCTTGCCGGTCTTTTCTACTCTGACAACAAAAGCTGCCTCCCCATTAATCGAGCCGCCAATAACTTCGCCTCCAGGGCTTTTTGTGACAGGTTTCGACTCCCCGGTAAGCATGGACTCGTTAACGCTGCTTGTCCCCTCAACAACTATCCCATCCACAGGCACCTTTTCTCCGGGCTTGATCAGAACTTCATCTCCGATTTTTAGCTTGTCAACCTCCACATCGACAAAGTCTCCATTTTTTTTCAGGTGGGCGACTGAAGGCATGATCCTTACAAGCTCTTCAAGGGCTCTTGAGGCTCCCATTACAGAACGCATCTCAAGCCAGTGCCCGAGCAGCATTACATCGATAAGGGTCACAAGCTCCCAGAAAAAGACCTCGCCATGCAGTCCAAAAACTACGGCAGAGCTGTAAAAATAAGCCACACTGATTGCAATGGCTATTAGGGTCATCATTCCGGGCGACTTTTCGGAAAGCTCCTCTTTTATCCCCCTGAGAAATGGGTACCCGCCATAAAAATAAACGACTGAGGAAAATAAGAAGGAGAGATAATCCGAACCCGGCACGCGAAGCTCAAAGTTGAAAAAATCCTGGATCGTAGGTGAAAGCAGCAAAACCGGGAAAGTCAACACTAAGGAAACAATAAATCTCTTTCTGAAATCTTCAAGCATATGGGCATGATGGTTTCCGTGTCCTTTCCCGCCGGCAGCTCCGTGACCCTCATGGTCCGTACCTTCATGTTTCATTTCTGCATATGGTTCGTGACCTTCGTGCTCCATTTCCACATGTGGCTCGTGACCTTTGTGTTCCATCTCACCATGTTGTCCGTGTTTCATCTCTGCCTGCTTCATCTCTTCGTGCTGCTCAGGGCTTCCATGTCCCATTTTTTCATGTTGTCCGTGATCCAACGATTTCTCTTCGGTACGCATTGTTTGATCCTCAGAATGTCCCTGATGTATCGTATTTCCCGCAGGTTTATTCCAAGAAGGTTTATTCTCACTTTCTCCATGAGATTCATAGGAATTCCCTGGCGCATCTCTTCCCGAGATATGACTTTTATTCATGAGAGGAGGATCATTACCTCAGTTCTAGAACTATCAGTATCTACTCCCCTCTTTTCAGCCTGCATATCTACCCAATTCCCCTGATTTTGATATTATTAAGTATTATAATTTCTAATATATTTGAAAATAAAAGAACCAAATATCCTGAGTCAGGAAGGATAAACCCTTTACGACCAGCCAGTCCAGAAGATTAATATCTAAAGGATAAAAAGCAGGAAAAACACGAGAAGAACACTCAAAATACTCTAAACAAACAAAGGAAAAAAGAACCAGAGCAAAGCTACTTTAAGCCATCCTGAAAGGGAAAATAAAAGAAAAGCATGCATATGATAGGATTTAACTGCTCTGCGCTTTCCGGATACCACTACGCACAGCAAGGACCAGAATAAAGAAAATAATGATGCTAAAGATCCCGATGAAAATGGCATCCCTAAAGGCTACATCCAGAGGAATGTGACTGATAGACCCGTAATCCTCAAGCAATACGGACATATTTTAATCTAAGTGCTCGGACATGATAAACTTATCTAATTGTCTTATACAGGAAAATAAATGCTTTAAAGTTTCAAAATTCAAAAATGCGCCATGCGCCATGCATAAATCTAAATTTACGGGTGAAACTTTCGTACATTTTAGGATTCTAAGTCATTTGGTTCCGTTTTTATAACAACGGTATGTGAACTGTAGTTAAGCTAAGAATAACCGATTTTCTGAGTCATACTTATCTCCACTGAGAACAGGTTATACAGGCTCTAACCCCTCGCTCCAAAAGTGAAGTTGAAAAAAGGAAAAGAAAAGAGAACATGGAGGGGATAACTTTCTCTTTTCTTATCAAAACATTAAACTTTCCTATTAATTAAAAAACTTTTGAGTGTTTATTTTACATTGTCATGAAGCTTCATTAGCTTAAAGGCGTGGTTGAAAAATAGAAGAAGTTAGAAACTCTTTATTCGTTTGTCTGGAGAGGAAGATTCCGGTTATGTGGGCTGCCTGCCTTAAATGTCTTGAGAAGTGCAGCATAAATCGGCAAGCAAGACTTCCTTATTTTCGATTCTCCATTGCGCGTACAATAATTTTGCTTAATTCGCGCAGCCACAGTGCCGAGCTTGCTACTGCCGCACAGAGCAGCCAGTCCCCAAGGCTAAGGCTAACGGTCGAAAATGCCTGCTGCAGAAACGGGATGTAAATTACTGCTACCTGCAGTAAGACGGACAACAGGACTGCTCCCCACAGCCATTTGTTTGAGAACAAACCGACGAATGCGCTCTGTTTATCCGAACGTGAATTGAAAACGACGAATAACGAAAAGAAGACCACTGTGTTAAAGGCCATTGTTTGCGCGTATTGCAGGCTGCCCGAACCCTCGATCAAACCCTCAGGTAAGCTGGCATCCAGTACTAGCAGAGTCCCAGCTGCCATGATTACGCCAGTAAAGATGATGCCTGTCCACATGCTGTGAGTTATCACTCCTTCTTCCCGCGGGCGTGGAGGCTCTCTCATTAATCCCGGGTCCGCAGGGTCAACCCCGAGAGCGAGCGCGGGTGGGCCGTCTGAAATAAGATTGATCCACAGAATCTGAGTAGCAAGTAATGGTAACACTATCCCGGTTCCGCCGTTGGCAGTTAATCCGATTACGTCTGCCAGCAGCAAGCCGAAGAACATTATCATTACTTCCCCGAGGTTTGATGAGAGCAGGTAACGTAAGAATTTGCGGATATTGGAAAAAATCGCTCTTCCCTCTTCGACAGCCCCCACAATAGTTGCGAAATTATCATCAGCAAGCACAACATCAGATGCCTCTTTGGAGACATCTGTTCCGGTAATACCCATTGCTATCCCTATATCGGCGGTTTTCAAAGCTGGTGCATCGTTGACACCATCACCCGTCATCGCCACGATAGCTCCTGTACGTTTTAATGCTTCCACGATTCGAAGTTTATGTTCCGGATTAACGCGGGCATAGACCGATACCGTTTGAACTGTCTGGTCAAGTTCCTCCTCCGACATCTTCTCAAGCTCAGTGCCTGTGACAGCCTTCCCGTGAGCTGGAATGCCGAGACTCTCAGCAATGACCGTAGCAGTTTTAGGATGGTCGCCTGTAATCATAATCGGGCGAACTCCTGCAGACATTGCGCGTGCAACTGCATCTTTTGCCTCACTGCGCGGCGGATCGATCATGCCGATCAATCCCAGGAAGACGAGCTCTTTCTCGACATCCTCATCAAGTCCCTCTTGCTCAAACGTAGCTTTTGACATCGTGCGAAAAGCAACAGCAATTGTCCGCAGAGCTTCACCTGCCAGTTCCTCGTTCTTCTTCAAGATCTCTGCACGGCGTTCCGCAGTAAGAGGTTTGATCTCTTCTCCTACAAGTTCCTGGGTACAGCGGGCAAGCAATACATCCGGTGCACCTTTGGTAAATGCAAGGAAGCGTTCCTTTTGCTCTGTATCAGTATGGACCGTACTCATCAGTTTACGTTCGGAGGAGAAAGGCACTTCTCCAATGCGTTCCAGCCGCGCATTGAGCACCTCAGCTTCCAGCCCGGCTTTACGTGCAGCTACTATCAATGCCCCTTCTGTTGGGTCGCCATACACCACCCACCGACCATTACGCTCATGTAGCACAGCATTGCTAGCCCTGTCGGCAGCTGCAAGTGTACGCACAAACTCGAACTCAAGTGCACCATCAATTTTCCCTCCACCTTCCCTGCGCACCTCACCTTCAGGAGCATAACCCGTACCTTCAAAATTAACTCGACCGCTTGCTGTAACTACTGCAAGTACTGTCATTTCGTTCTTTGTGAGGGTTCCTGTTTTGTCGGAGGCAATGACATTAGCCGAGCCGAGAGTCTCGACAGCTGCAAGGTGGCGCACTATGGCATTTTTCCGTGCCATACGCTGCACACCGAGTGAGAGGACAACTGTCACTACCGCGGGCAGGCTTTCCGGTACCGCCGCTACAGCAAGTGCCACACCTAAAATGAGCACGTCAAAAAGGGCTGAGAAGCCTCTTACATCTTCAATCAAGATGATTGTTGAGATTATCACGACAGCGATAGCAATAACAACAATTCCGAGCAGTTTGCCAACGCGGTGAAGCTCCTCCTGTAAAGGAGTGGTTTCTACTGGCGTTTCTTTAAGCATACCGGCAATGCGTCCCATTTCGGTTTGCATTCCAGTTGCTGTGACCACTGCACGCCCGTGTCCGTAGACAGCCACAGTGCCGCTAAAGATCATATTGTCCCGGTCGCCGAGCCCTACTTCTTCCGTAATCGTAAGATTGTCTTTTAAAACAGGAAGGCTCTCACCTGTCAGTGCTGCCTCGGCTGTTTGCAGTGCAGTTGATTGAATCACTCTAGCGTCTGCCGGGATAGTATTGCCTTCTTCGATGATTATAATGTCACCGGGTACGATATCAGTTGCCGGAATGCTCTGCCGTATCCCGTCCCGAAAAACGTTTGCTTGTGCTGCCGTCATCTGGCGCAGTGCAGCCATCGCTTCCTCAGCCCGTGACTGCTGAACGTAGCCCATGATCGCATTTAGCAGTACAACAGCAAAAATGGCAATGGCTTCATAAGGCAGTGCAGAATCGCGCTCATACAGCCATAATCCTGCCGAAATCAATGTTGCGATGAGCAACAGGATAACAAGCATGTCCTGGAACTGCGCCAGGAATTTTCTCCACGCAGGCACGGGCTTTTCTGCTGTCAATTCATTCTTGCCGTATCTTTCGAGCCGCGCCTGTGCTTCCTCTTTACTCAAGCCGTTTCGTGCATCCGTACCTAGCGCAGTTAATACTTCGTTAACCGACAGCCGATAAGGAACAATCTTATCATGTTCAATGGTCATGGAATTCATCTTTGATTCATTTAGCCGTCCCGGAGGCTTCACAAGTGCATTCGTCAGCAATTATGCAGTATTTATATATACTATTTACGCTGGACCCTGAAGTAATCTGTAGCCGCCATAGGTGCGGTTACCGTTCCCACTCGGGGTTCCCGAGTGATGAAAATACTTTTTCCAGCAGGTTAGCCTGAGGGATGTCTCATTCCAGCATGATTTTAAGATAAGACAGTATCTAAAATTCCCTTTTTTATCTCTATAATCCTTTTTTCTATAATCCTTATACCTGGTCTTCACATAAATTAATGATTTTTATAAAAATTTAGTTGTACTAATAGTGTATGAAAATTAGTAAGCCTCCTATAGATCTAATTTTCATGTATCCTGCAGGAATAAGGATAAGTTTCAATCAAAAAAAGAGGCTAGAAAAACTAATAACTTTAATGTAGTAACTTTGATGTCTGTTTTGCCTTAAAGCATGCGTTGAGAAAGAAATTTGAGAATTGACATTTCTTGATTGAGAATTATCATTTTTGATTGAGAATTAACATTTCTTGATATACTGTTCACTAATACAGGTTTCCTGTACAGAAGCTTTCTTCTTTTCTGCAGTACTTATCCCGAGAATTGCATAGGGAGTACAATGTCTGAGGATTGAGCTATAAAGCCCTGTAAAAGCTATACCCGCAACAATCCACTTCCAGGGAGATTTTCTCACAACTCCTGTTGACAGTGCGAGAGTTGCAAGTATTCCAAATACAGTCCGGAACAGGAGATCAAAGCCTCCTACATTTTCTTCCAGAAATAATTTCTTGAGATTCGTTGGACAAAACCCCCTTATAAACCCTATTACATACTAATAGAATCTTCAGTATATAGTATTATTCTGTTTCAGTTTGTGTTATGTTTGTATTATAAGAGTAATAAGTCTGCAATCATATTTGTGATATATTTGTACATTTTTGCGTTGTGTTTGTATTATGTAATCACTGAAGAATCTGCAGAGAGAATTACGTAGGATCCCCTGATAAAACTCGATGCCCAAAAATCACAAAATATATAACAAGAGATGGAAGGTTTCTATTATGCCTGAAATAAAAATTGACAGATCGATCTCATATCTCGAAGGCACACAGCGAGTATATGACGAAGCCACAACCCTAGAAAACACCAAAGATGAGATAAAAAAGACAGGCGTCACCCGAATTGCTGATATTACGAACCTGGACAGGCTTGGAATTCCGATTTTCTCGGCAATCCGTCCCAGTGCCGCAAAAGGAGCGATCAGTATTTACTCAGGCAAGGGTTCGACCGAGCAGAGAGCTCGAATCTCAGCAATAATGGAGAGCTTTGAACGCTGCTTGGCAGAAAGGCCTGGCTTGAACGCAGACATTGAAGACGGGATTTCAGCCCCTTCACTTGTGGAATCCTATAATGTCGCCAAAGAAAGCTATACAGTGATAGATCCAGCAACACTGCTTCTGCCCCAGCCCTATCTTCCCCAGTCCCTATGTGAGTGGGTTGGAGCATACGATTTGATCAACGGCGAAGAGGTGTTTGTAAGCGCAAATGCAGTTTACCATCCATATGACGCACCTGGACAGTGCCAGAAACTTTTCCTGAGCAACACAAATGGGCTGGCTTCCGGAAATGTGATTGAGGAAGCTATTCTCCATGGGCTGCTAGAGGTTATAGAAAGGGATGCAATCAGCATAGCGCAGTTTTCCCGCAACCTGGGAAAGGAAATCGTGCTGACTGAAGAGGATGGGTACCTGTATGAACTTTCCAGCAAATTCAAAAACGCAGGAATAGAACTCAAGGTCTGGCTGGTTCCGACCGATACCGGCATTCCCACAGTAATTGCGGTAACTGATGATGTAAAACTCAAAGACCCGGCTCTTCTTGTCATGGGGGCAGGCTCCCATCTGAAACCCGAAATTGCGGTTGCACGAGCAATAACTGAAGCTGCCCAGTCGCGGGTAGTCCAGATTCAGGGTGCAAGGGAAGATACGGATAGGGAAAGTTTCATCCGAAGTATTGGGTATGACCGTATGAAACGTTTGAACAAGTTCTGGTTCGAAGAAGGAGAAAAAATTTCACTTTCAGAAGTCCAGGATCTGTCCAAGAAAAGCCCTGCAGAGAACATTGATGTTGTACTCGAAAAACTTAAGGGCATTGCCGAGAGAGCGCTGGTAGTAGACCTCTCAAGAGAAGAGGTTAATGTGCCAGTCGTCCGTGTGATAATTCCTGGCTTTGAACTTTTCACCATTGATCGGGACAGGAAAGGAAAAAGGATCGGCTCCCAGAGAAAAAAAGAATTTTCCAGAGATAGAACTGAAAAGCCGTGGAAGAGACGATGAAAGCAAGAGCAGTAATCTTTACAGGCAATAGCATAAGCCATGAGGACGCAAGAAAAATCCTGAGGGCAAATTACCAGCCTCCTGTACGCAGGTTCCAACTTGAGAAATTCGTTCAAAAAGGGTATAAGGTCATAGGAATAATAGACGGGATATTTTTTGATAGGGCTGCTGTTGGGCACAGGGAGATTCTGTCAGCACTTAATGCAGGAATAAAGGTAGTAGGAGGCGCCAGCATGGGAGCTCTCCGAGCTTCTGAGCTTGATACCCATGGGATGATAGGTGTAGGAAAAATATATGAATGGTACAGAGACGGTGTTATCGAATCCGATGACGAGGTCGCAGTGAGCACAAACCCTGATACTTTCGAGCCCATTTCTGTGCCCCTTGTTAATATAAGGGAAACCCTGAAAGCTGCACTTGCCTCAGGTCTTTTGAGCAAAGAAGAACATAACGGTCTCCTGCAACTTGCGATTGACACTTACTACCCTGATAGGAGCTATCTGGGGCTTGTAAAAGAAGGAGCAAAAAGAGGATTGATCCCGGAAGAAAAGAAAAAAATTATTCTGGATTTCTGTACAAATAACGAGGTTGACGTAAAAAGGGAAGATGCAATTCTTGTGCTTGAAACCGTAAAAAAGCTCATTGAAGAAGCCTGAAGTCCATTTCAGGAATCTTAATCTCGTTTCCTCACTGATTTCGTATCAATTTTTTTAGCATTCTGAGTTCTATCTCCTTCTGTGTGCTACTGAATAATTATATACTAATGTATATGCTTTTTGCCTTCATGTGGACTTCTTCCTTTCCTTGGGAAACAAATGGATGAAAATTATTAATATGAACACATCAATATTCAGATAAAGAGTAAAATATTGTGATTAGAGCATAAAGCACAAGCTTGAAAGGTTCTAATTGCGATTTGTAGCTCTAAATTTACTGGAAGAACACAGACCTGTAGAAAGGATGGAAATCCAGAATACGGGAGCACAATCAAGAGATAATGAAATAGAAAATGAGGGGTAGTTATGGAAGGAAACATTAATGTCGTATCTAGTACTCCAAGAAAGATATTGATCGCTACAGATGGCTCAGAGACCGCAAATGAAGCCGCTGATTTTGCAATGGAAATGTTTGGGTGCAGTGGGGCAAAAGTGTACGCCGTGTATGTCATCGACACGACACCCTATCGGTCAATTTCGCTGGATAAGATATGGTCAAAAGAAACACTTGACGAATTCGAGAAAGCCGGGCAAGAAGCAACCTCTTATGTAGAGAAAATTGGAAAAGCTGCGGGAGTGGAGGTTGAAACCAGGGTACTAAGGGGGAACCCGGCAGAAAAGATTATGTCTTTTGCAGAAGACAATAATATCGATATGATTGTAGTGGGGTCACTTGGGAAAGGAGGATATGAAAGAATCGTACTTGGAAGTGTGTCCGAAAAAGTCGTAAGGCACGCGAAAGTTCCTGTGCTGGTTGTCCGGGAAAGGCACAAAAGTGAGAAGAAGTTGATACAGGCATAATCCCATTATGGGCATAATAAGCCCTGTGAGAGGATAAATAAAACAGCTGATTCTGAGTAGAGCTCTTGCCTACAGAATCAGCTCGTTAAAATTAATCAGCTTTAAAAGAGTAAGTGGGGAGAAGAGAGGGTATAGAGAGAGGCTGTACAGAAAGATCTTATTGCTACTGACGGCTCAGAGAATGGCATACAGGCAATAAGCGCAGGGATGGAAATTGCAAGGCTAAATCAGGAAAAGATCTATGCTTTGCATATTATTGATACCAGTAGTTATCCTTCAGTAAGGGAGATTCTTGATTTTGCAGAATAACAGGCTGTGAATATGATTGTTGTGGGCTAACTCGGGAAAAACGATTTTTGAATGTTTCCTGCCTAGAGGTGTATTCGAAGAAGCAGTGAGAAATGCAAAAATTCCGGTTCTTGCCGTGCATGGGAAACCACGTATGAAGCACGAAAATACGGAATCTGAATACAATAAATAGATTCTGGTATCAGCTCAATAATAAACTTAGAATATTGGGGGGTTAGGTATAGAGGAGAGCAGTGAACTTGAATCTGAGCCTCAAAAGAGAATCCTCATCGCTACTGACGGCTCAAAAGCCTGTGAAAACGTAGCGGATCTCGGGGTAGAGATTGCAAAGTTGAGTGGGGCGAAAATTTATGCCTTATACGTTATCGATTTAACTCCTTTTGGTTCAATTTTGATGGATGACTCGTGGGTAAAAAATGCCTGTGCAGAGCTTGAGAGAGTTGGCCGTGAAGCAATATGTTGTATAGAAAGGAATGCAAAAGCTGCAGGAGTAGAAGCTGCTCCCATAATCCTTAAAGGAAATCCTGCTGAAAAAATTCTGGATTTTGCAGAGAACCAGAAAGTTGACATGATTGTTATGGGTTCTACTGGGAAAAGCGGGATTAAACGTTTCATGCTTGGAAGCGTATCCGAAAAGGTTGTGAGGCACTCAAAAATCCCGGTACTTGTCGCACGTGAGAGGATTAAACCTGAGAGTTTCTTCAGTTATAGCAAGGAGAGTGAAAAAATCCCGACCAGTGCCGCTCGTGAGGAGACGCCGTGAAAAAATCAAGTTCAAGATAAGAAAGCTGGATCAAGAAGGGAACTTATAAAAAGAAACTTTATAGGGAAGATTTGAGCTTCGAAATAATCTTTTTGGAAAAAAGCTTAACCAAAAAATAGTGGTTGTGCATCAAACAGCCTCTGGAAAGGGAATAACAGACTCTGGAAAAGGAATAGTAGAATATATCTGCCAGTGGGCGAATTTAAGAATGGGGGAAAATCAATGTTGAAGGAGAAGATACAGGAAGCCCTGAATGAGCAGATCAATAAAGAAATGTATTCGTCTTATCTCTACCTTGCTATGTCAGCATATAGTTCATCGGTAGGGCTTCCGGGTTTCGCTCACTGGTTCAGAGTCCAGGCAGAAGAGGAATATATGCACGCAATGAGGCTTTTTGATTATATAAACAATCAGGATGGGAAAATTAAGCTGAAGGAGATCAAAGAGCCACCAGCGGGATTCGGAACAGCTGTGGAAATGTTCCATCAGGTGCTGGAGCATGAACAGTTTATCACTCGCTCAATCAATGAACTGGTAGAGCTTGCTAATGCTGAACAGGATGGGACTACGGCTTCATTTCTGCAGTGGTACGTTAAAGAGCAGGAAGAAGAGGAAGAAAACGTTAAAGAAATTATTGCCAAACTGAGGGGCATTGATAAAAATGAATATGTAATTTCCTCAGTTGATCAGGAACTGGCAAAAAGACCTGCTCTGAGATAACCTGTAAGAGAAAAAGTGAGGGGAAAAGAATCCCCGATTTCCAGAAAAGCAATTGCAGAAGAGAATAAATCTTTCATCAAGGTGTTCGGTCAAGTTTTAATAGATGGAGCCCGAAAAGCACAGATAAATGTTAAGCAACCTGGAACTCAATATCGTGAAAAAAAGCTTTGAATGGCTTTCTGCCCAAAAAATTGATTCAGTTAAAGAACTTTCAAGTACTTTATCCGCACACGCTCTCTGGGGGCTTCCCAATCCTTACATAATCCGTCTGATTATTGAATAGGAAAACGATGGTTCCTGGAGCTTTTCAATAAGAGATACTGCAAGAGCGTGCTCAGCCCTTTCAATGGAAGGAATTGTGTTTATGTCCTCAGTAAAATGGCTGCTTGCCAGAAAAAGAAAAAATTCCTGGAACAAGGATGTTTATGATACATCCTATGCCCTTGCAGCTCTTGCAGATACTGGAACTCAGGACAGAGACGGGTGCAACTGGCTATATGAGCACTATTGCCCTTCCTGGGAACAGGTAGGCACAACATCTCTCCTCATTACTGCTCTTAAAAAACAGGATAATCTGGCAAAAAGCAAAGACTTTGAGACTTTTATCCGGGAAAGAGCAGAATGGATCCTTTCAAAAAGAGCAAACGATGGCGGCTGGCAATACATCTCCACAAGCAATCTGGCAATTCAGGCTCTGCTCCTCACAGGCTTTAAAGATGAACTTGAACCCTCGATCCGCTGGCTCCTTAAAAATGTCCACGAAAATGGTTCTTGGGGAAATCAGACCGACGATGTAAACGCTACTGCACTGACTCTAAGCACCCTGGGGCTTTATAATAAGACTTGAAAAGGAAAAATTTGTCTTCCTTATTTTGTTATTTCCTTTCATTTATTTTCAGCGCACCCACCAGCTGTTATGTTTTTCAAGAGATCTTCATTGAGATCAGAAGTATCGTTATCCATCCATTCACCGTGTATTTAAAATACAAAAGTCTCAACATTTTTTATTCTCAATCTCCATTTTAAGTTCTTTATAACAATCTTTAAAAATTTCTTGATCCCCCTCATCGAATTCCAGAATCTCGAAATCAAACAATTCTGCAAATTCCCGAATAGAAGCGTCGAAATTTTCAGTGTATTTGAGCCCAGTATTAATCTTAGCAACTCTTTTGTAACCAAGCATTTCATGGGTCTTTTTCATTAATTCCAATGCTTTAGCAGGATCTTTATTTAGCTTATTCAGGTCAAGCAGTTCCCTCCATCCCTTGCTGTACATGGGAGTAAAGAGGTATGTTCCAGCATCACTGACACTTTTGAGTATCCTTAGATAATTCTTGACTCCTCCCACAGTAGCCCCTATGCAGTCATCCACAATCCTGTGATCTTTGTCTTTAAGAATACGGACCGGACATGAGATTGAACTATGTTCAAAGTCTTTTTCAACGTTCCCAAGTACATTCCCACATAGACCGTAAAAAAGCAATATCCCCGACGAAAAAGGAGCAAGGATCTCTATAGTTTCATATACCTTAATTTTTAACTCTTTAGGGCTTCTATGAAGACCCAACTCCATGAGATGTATCAAAATTCTATATTTCTTACATTCATTCTTGATTTCAGGAAAAGAGGAGATATCTTCCAGAGAGAGTACTTTATACTGAAGACCCGCTTTATCCAGTTTTTCAATAAACTCCTGAATATTTTTATTATCAACTATAATAATTTCATCAATAGAAGAATCATTTTCAAGAATCCAGACAATTTCGTCCTGCAGTATCTTGCATGAAATAATACTCATAGTAGACATTGGAATATCTCCTCAGAAATTATGTTACCTGTTTTTTGAGCAATGAATTGATCAAGGCTATGATATTATAAAATCAAAACCGCTGCGCCGCCTGACCACGTCGTTTTAGTTAAAGTATGGTTTTTGATCAAACTTTTTTTCTAAAAAGTTTGCGCTCAAGCTTTTTTTGAAGAGCTAGTGAAAAGGCTTACGGGGACTTAAAAATAAGTAAAAATCTATCCCGTAAATTAAGCCCTCTTGAGCGAAGCGAAAAGGGCAGCGTGCTGTTGCACTTGCAGTGCAACTCCCAGAAAATCGAAGATTTTCTGTGATCCCGAAGCGCAATTCGGGCGAGACGAGACTCAGGCGAAACAGGATACGGGAGTGCGACAACTATAAATAAGAATTGTGAATTCCTCTGGGATTTCACCAATAAACATATATATTAGACAATATTATTTTATAATACTGATTAAGATAATAAGATAACTATAACAGGAAGCAAAACGCTTTGTTAAACTTATTTTATCTAGGAGGAAACCTGATCATGTAGATCGAATGGACTCTAAATCCGTTCAGCCGGGTTAGATTCCCGGGGTTTCCGCCATATTTCTGAATCCCGGAATGGTAATGTGACATTCCACTGAAATATTTTATGAATCTGGAGATTTTTTCCCCAGAGCCTATAAATTGTTTCTTCTTCACGGAACCGCTTTTATTTCCGGGTAGCTGTTAGCAAATTACTGCTCCGTGCTTATTCAGTAAGCCGGGATTCTGAAATACTATTTCTTGGAGATCATCCGGGCTTTTAATTCACCAGGGGTGACACTATGGATAAAAAACCATTAGATGTTCTAATATCTGCGACCGGGCTCTGGATGTCCAGAACTGGCACACTCCACAAGATCAAGCATCACGAAGTCTCAAAAAGGAAAATCTATATTGAAATGGCGTGCGGAGACCGACTTGTTGTAAATAATTCAAGGAACAGCCGAACAGCCCGAGCATTCAGGCATCACAAGTACAGGAAAACCTGCAAGCACTGTAAGGTTTCGGATGAAGATATCAGCAATTTCCTCACAAAACCAGCCGAAAACAGTACAAGTGTGAAAGTTAAGGTGATTTCTACTCCGAAGGTAAAAAAAGCCATGCCAAAATCGGTCTCAAGGGCTCCAAAACCTCTGGAAACTTCTGTATCTGCACAGACCTCGGCGAATAAATCTGGATCTGTATCGGTACATGCAAAATCAGCTCCAAATTCATCTTCTTCTACATCAACACCTGCTCCTGCACTTACGCGGAGCCAGCTTGACAGGATTGAAGCCCTCCTGAGTCCTGAAGACAAAATTTCTCTGGATGCGGCAAAGCCTTTCAGGGAACTTGAGTCCGAACTGCTGGAAAGAAGAAAGGGAGATTTGCAGCGAATCTATGCCTATGAACGGGAAAATTATCTTGGAAAACTCGAACGCGATATTACGAAATTTTTCGTGGACAGGGGTTTTCTAGAGATCAAGTCTCCTATCCTTATTCCAGCAGAGTATGTCGAGAGAATGGGCATTGATAGCGACAGTGAACTTTCAAAGCAGGTTTTCAGGGTAGATAAAAATCTCTGCTTGAGACCAATGCTTGCCCCGAATCTCTATAATTATCTTCGGAAACTTGATAGGGTTCTGCCTGATCCGATAAAGATTTTTGAAATTGGTCCCTGTTACCGGAAGGAATCTGACGGCAAAGAGCATCTCGAAGAATTCACAATGCTGAATTTCTGTCAGATGGGCTCAGGTAGTACCCGGGAAAATCTTGAGGCTTTGATAAGGGAATTTCTGGATTACCTGGGAATCGATTTCGAGATCGTAGGGGATTCCTGTATGGTCTATGGGGACACCCTTGATGTAATGTACGGGGATCTGGAACTTTCGTCGGCAGTCGTCGGTCCAGTTCCTCTCGATAGGGAATGGGGCATTGACAAACCCTGGATAGGTGCAGGTTTTGGGCTTGAACGCTTGCTCAAGGTTATGCACGGCTTTAAAAACATTAAGAGAGCTGCAAGATCCGAATCTTACTATAACGGAATTTCGACCAGCCTCTAAGCTTGAACTCCAGTTGAAACCAGCCTGGAACAATTAAAGGCAGATCAGAGATATTAGAGCGCTGTTCCTTAAGAAAGGAACAAATGGCAATACTAAATGGCAAAAATAGAATTGCAGCATCGAACGGCAGAAAATGGGATGATTATCAGGATCACAAAACAAAATGGCAACACCGATCAAAAAAACAAAATGGCATATCGGACAACAAAAACAAAAATGGCAACATGAATAGAAAAACGGGTTAAGGAACAATACTGAATGGCAGCTCGACACCGAGTTTGTCGAAATGAATATTGGATATTTATGAGAGGGTGAAATTTTGATCCAGAAAATGGCAACTAATTTATTTGACAGGCTAGGAGAAAAAATCATTGAAGGTTACCAATTATCTGACGATGACCTGAGGACTCTGCTTTCCATTGAATCCGAAGAAGAACTGGAAAAAATTTATTCCGCAGCACGGGTAGTCAGAGATTTTTATTTCGGCAACAGAGTATTTCTTAATTGTTTCATCTATTTTTCCACTTATTGTAAGAATCAATGCTCTTTTTGCTACTATAACTGTAAAAACGAGATCAATCGTTATCGGTTAACCAAAGAAGAGATAAAAGAAACCTGCAAAGCCCTGAAAGGAGCAGGCTTTCATATGGTTGACCTAACCATGGGGGAAGATCCCTATTATTATGAGGATCCTGATAGGTTCATTGAGCTTATCCAGATAGTAAAAGAGGAACTAGGGCTTCCCATAATGATTTCTCCGGGCCTGATGGATAATAACACTCTTCTCAAAGCCAGGGAAAAAGGAGCAAACTTCCTGGCACTTTACCAGGAAACATATGATATCGAACTCTATAGAAAACTCAGGGTAGGACAGTCATTCGATGGACGTATCCATGCACGCCTTTTTGCTAAAGAACAGGGATACTGTATTGAAGATGGAATTCTCACAGGCGTTGGAAATGATATCGAGTCTACCATCCTGTCCTTAAGAGGGATGGGTGCCAACAATCCAGATATGGTACGGGTTATGACCTTCTTGCCCCAGAAAGGAACTCCACTTGAGGGTTTCAAGGATAAATCGAACCTCTCGGAACTGAAAATTATATCAGTACTTAGATTATTGTTCCCAAAACGCCTCATCCCTGCCTCCCTTGACATAGAAGGTATTGAAGGCATGGTTCAACGCTTAAACGCAGGGGCAAATATCGTTACTTCCATTCTTCCGCCGGATTCCAGACTGGAAGGCGTTGCAAACTATGACCGCAACCTTAAAGAGCGGGACCGGGACATAAAAAGCGTTATCCAGAAACTTGAATCCATTGGTATGGAACCTGCCAGGCAGGCGGACTTTGAGGCAATCCTGGGGTGCTAGCTTGAAAACGATCTGCCTTATAGGAGGGAAACTCCAGGGCTTCGAAGCTGCATATCTGTCTAAGAAAGCTGGAATGAAAGTTGTTCTAGTAGATAAAAATCCACAGGCTTTGATTCGAAATTATGTGGATGAATTTTATTGCTTTGATGTAGTAAAGGAGCACGAAAAACTTTTAACCCTCTTAAAAAGAGTTGACGCTTTGCTTCCTGTCAACGAAAATTTCGCCTGCATTGAATTTCTAAGTCATATAAAAGAAAAATTCTCTTGCCCGGTTCTTTTTGATTTTGAAGCTTACCGGATCAGCAGAGACAAGAAAAGATCAAAAGATTACTTTAAATCCATAGGAATCCCGACGCCACAGGACAACCCCTCAGAACCACCTTTTTTTGTAAAACCACCCTGCGAAAGCAGCAGTGTCGGAGCAAGGATAATTTATGATAAAAAAGAACTTGCAGCCCTTGAACCCGGCATGCTGGTTGAGGAATACGTTGAAGGTGAGGTTGTCTCCCTTGAAGTTGTAGGGGATGGAAATAATTTTGCCGTAGTAAAAGAGACTCAGGTCCATATCGACGAAACTTACGATTGTCATATGGTAACTTCTCTTCCTTCTGACCCTTCCTTCAGGCAGATTTCCCATGTTCTTGCAGCAAATCTTTCCCTCAAAGGGATTATGGATGTGGAAGCAATCTCCAGCCCTAAAGGGCTCAGGGTAATTGAGATCGATGCCCGCTTCCCAAGCCAGACCCCGACAGCCGTTTACCACTCTTCAGGGATTAACCTGATAGAGCTTCTTTTCCGAGCCTTTACTGATGGTATAGAGGAGATTAGGGTTCTCCCAAAAGATAATTACTGCATTTACGAGCACCTTATGCTCGATGAGAACAGAGTTCTTGTTCCTGTGGGGGAACAGGTACTTTCCATGGGCAGCGATTACGGGAATTTCTATGAGGAACCCGGCATCGAGATTTTCCTGTGCAAAGGGAAGAACCCGGTATTCACTCTGGTTTTCTGGGGCAAGGATAAGGAAGAAGCCGAGACACTAAAATGCAGAGGACTTTCCATTATCAAGGAACGCTTTGGAGCGGCTGCATAATGGAATAAAGAAGGATGCCGGAAAGGAAAAATTCGAAAGGAAGTTAAAAAACTGAAAAGAGAAAGGAAATTATGTTTTTCTAAAAACAGGAAATGGAGATAAAATGGCACTCTTAACCCCAGACGATCTGAGAGATATTAACAAACAACTTCAGGAAGCTGATTCTATTGTACGGAGAGTAACCGGACTTGACATAAAAGGCATCTGCAAAACCCTCTACGGCACCTCTCCGAATTCTGAAAAAATCGGTATCGTGCCTGTAACCGCAGGAAACGGCATAATAAAAAATTTTTCGGCTTCCCTGCATGCAATTACGCAGTACTTCGGATTTGACAGTTTTGTTACGGACATGTCAGATGTTAGCGGCTATTATGAAGCCGTTCGAAGCGGAGCCGATATTATCCTGATGGCAGATGATCACACCTTTCTTGCGCATAACCTGAAAAACGGAAAAATAGCCAACAACCAGCCCTCTACAGGCATAATCTATGCTGAAATCGCTTCCAGGAATCAGAAAACCGATTCAAAGGATGTACTGGTTGTGGGGCTCGGGAAGGTAGGTTTCCCCGGAGCAGTACACCTTGTGCACAAAGGTTTCAGGGTATATGGGTATGATACTGATAAAACCCTCCTGAAGCGAGCGGTTTCAAGCCTTGGAATTATTCCTTTCGACATTGAAAGCCCAAAAAGGTTTTCCACTATTTTTGAGGCGACCCCATGTGCAAACACGATCCCTGAAACTTTACTCTCAGAAAATTGTGTGCTTTCCACCCCTGGAATTCCCTGTGCAATCTCAGAAGAGCTTCGACTGAAATACAATGTACAACTTGTAATGGAGCCCCTGGGAATAGGAACTGCATCGATGTTGTATTCTGTGCTGTGACAACTGAATCCCGTCCCAGGAGGACAGAAATTGTATTCAGGCAGAGCCGAGTGAAGGAAAGGCAAGAATAAAAGAAAATTGGTGGGAATTTAATACCTACCGTGTTTATTTTGCTGTGATTTTGAGTTTTGTTAAGTCGATGGCACTCTCGGGGCAGACAGCGACACAGCGGCGGCAGCTTGTACCCAGGCATTTCTGGCTGTCATATTTTGCGACCCTTTTATTGTCGATTTCGAGGATTTCAAGAGCGGCTTCAGGGCATTCTTGTACGCATTTTTTACAATGGATGCATTTTTCCACAGGGACTTCAAGGATTATGCCTATTTCTTTGAGAATGGTAAGCCCTCCTGATCCTACCTGTTCGATGTCTTTGCTAACCCGCTTTTCGATGCTTACGTGTTCGAGAATTTTTGGAAGAGGAGGCAGACCGTAGAGTTCAAGCATCTCATTGTACATCTCAAGGGGCATTCCCATGGTCCAGTAGGAAAGTTCGCAGAGATAGAAGTTGTTGAAGGTCTCGCTAGTTGCCATCATGAGATGATTGGCAGTAATTTTTCTTGCAATGCTGATTATATCATCCAGTCTGGACTTATCCAGCACAAGTTCCCGTGCAAGTGCAAGCGAGGTATTTCCGAACTGGACAATTCTCTTTGCATAACCTGGGGCAGCTCCAAGTCTGCGGGCATCCTCAGCATCCACATAGGTTCCCGAAGCTCCTGACATATACGCATACTCAAGATCTTCGTACTTAATCCCGGACTCAACGATCATGGTCAGATGAGCAGCACGGATCGCCCCTATAGCTTTTCCGGCTTCCTCCACATCTTTTTCAGTGATCTCAATTCCTGGGCCAAGAATCAGTTTTCCATTCGGGAGTTTAGGAGGTTTTTCCATAAGCCCGCTTTTCAGCGCAAGCGCAAATGCCGATATAACGCCTGTACCCGTAATCCCTGCAGCCTCGTAGCCGAAAGATTCTTTTATTTCCCCTGTAACCGGGTGGATAATGTAAGCATTCTTCTTTTCCATTCCCCTGTCAAGAACCATAATTCTCCAGTACTCACCTTCGGGTTTTACGTCACATATCGCGCCAGGGCTTGCGAGCATGCCTGAGCTTATTCCCTGTCCTTCAATTGCAGGCCCGGCTGCCGCACTTGCTGTGATAATTCTGTCCCCGATTTTAAGAGCCATTTCAGCATTCGTCCCGTAATCCGTAACAAGTGAGATTTCGGGCTGAATAAGGAAGTCGGTCTCAAGCATCATTGCCAGGGCGTCAGCTCCAATCTCATGTTTAATTGCAGGAGGCACAATAATCTCACAATTGGGCAGGTCTTTTTCTACAAAAATCTCAGAAGCAGGAAAAATACGGGCGTCTCTTTTTACATTTTGTACTCCAAGCTTTTTTTGCTTATTTTCACCTGCATAAGCCAGATCCCTTATTTCCATATTCTGGAAAAGGGATAACTGAATAGGATTTCCACATACTGCCAGCCGTTCTACCTTAGAAAGGTCAACATCGAATTTCCGAAACATCCTTCTGATAGTTTCAAGAATTACCGCATGAGCCACGTCTTCGCCTGTTGTAATTGCAAAGTCCAGGTGGTCCATAACATTTCCCCCTGGAAGGGGGTGTCCCATGGTTATTACCGTTTTTAGTGTTTCTTTCGTTTCAAGGTCGATAAGCTGGGCTCTAAAGCCGCTGGTACCCAGATCAAGGGCTATTCCATACATTTTTCAGATCCTCCGGGATACAAAATTGTGGGGCATCAGGCAACATATAACAGCCCCATAAAGAATGGAATATGGTTTCAATTTCTTAATTTTGATTTGGTGTAATCTTGTAATTTTAGTTTAATAATTTAGTTTCGTTATTTTTAGAAGAGTGAAGGAGAATTCTCACCAACGAAGTGGTAGGGCGAATTCGTCAACCCTTTTAGGATGCATCCACTGATGACGTTTTTTGAGCTTGTAAACCTGTACTTTATTGTCAGTTCCCTGTTTTAAAAGTTGGAAAATACTGCAAAGGTCAATCAGACTTTGCTCTGAACCTAAGTATAGGGTTTTGTAGAGAAGTTCGATAAAATTTGCAGCGGTGAAAGCGAGTACCGATAAATTGGGGGTTCCATGGCAGTATAGCCTCGATTGAAATACTGTACCTGCCTGCCAATTTATTGGCAGAAACTGTCATTTTCTAATACTGAAACTGTCATTTTTTAATATTATGTAATTCCGAATTCGATATAATGCGGAAAAGAATAATGACAATTTTAGAACTTATGAATTATATAAACTTGAGATATATAAACTATTACTAATACTCCTATCAAACACTTACTAATGGTTAGAGAATATAGATGGCTTGTTATCAAATTACTGTAATTTGTCAAATCTTTTATTCTTAAGAATTCTTCAATCTATACTCGTTAATTTTTTACAGAGGTAGCTTGCCATAAGACCATCATATTTAGCAAATTCAATACAAAATCCCGCATTTTTTAGAAGACCTTCCATAATCCAATCCAGCGTTGAAAATTCTTCTCTTATGTGGATTTCCATTTCTTTAGCAAACTTGTCCCCAAGGGATCCCTTCAGATCAGTTATGATTTTACTGAAGAAGTCTTCATAATCCAGAATCAGTGAAGGGAATACGACATCACGCAAATAGAGTCTTCCCCCTCCTTTCAACATTCCGTAGATTTTTTTCAGAGCTATCATCTTCCAGTAGTCTGGAAGATGATGTAAAGCTAACTGAGTGACAACTGCATCAAACGGTTCATCATGATTTTCATATGTTAAAAAACCGGCATTATGAAATTCTATATTCGTTTTCTTCTGGCTTTCAGCCTTAGTTTTTGCAAAATAGATCATAGTCCTCGAAACATCAATAGCCACAACTTTTTTGCAGTGTCCTGAAAGCTTGAGCGCCAGTTCCCCGGTTCCGGTTCCAATCTCAAGAACCAGATCCATATTCTTTATTTTGAGAAGTTCCAAAATTCCTTTAGCCTCGTTTTCAATGTCTCTCAGTTTTTGCATATTTAAATCGTAAGTCTCTACCTCTTTGAGATCGGTATAATCTACTCCAATTTGTTTGAATTCATTATAATACCATCCTGGATTCTGGGGCATATCGGTTCCTTCTTAATATATAGCTCGTTACCTTAGTTTGTGACAAATTACCTTATTCTTTTACCAATTACAAAAAATTTTGCTGAGAGGAGAAAAACATGCTATCAATCCTATTCGGAGATGTTTCACTTGTTGAATTTGAAAATAGAAAGAATGTTCCTTTTGCGCTCTTTAATCGCAAACAGTAATTAATTTTAGTCCCCAGGAATCAAAAAACAAGAATCAAAAAACAAGAATCAAAGTAGGAAACTATCACATATTTTAAGCTTTTTGTCCAGCAGTTGAGAACAAAACAAGTTTACTTGTTTTAAAGAAATTTTCAGCTAATCTCGATTATTTAATTAGTATTTTTTATAATGTGTCCTTTTATTAAAGAATAATAATACATATCTATTTATACTAGGGATTTTTGAAATTAATTCCGTTTATAAACTTAGAGAGGGTTTATAGATGACAGAACACACCCCAAAAGAAAGATTATACCGTGCATTAAGGAAACAGCCGATTGACAGAATGCCAGCTGTCTGTTTCACTCAGACTGCAACTGTTGAACAGATGGAAGCTTGCGGAGCCTACTGGCCAGAAGCTCATTCCGACGCAGAAAAAATGGCAACTCTTGCGGAAGCAGGGCACACTGTAATAGGTTTTGAAGCTGTCAGAGTTCCCTTTGACATCACAGCTGAAGCTGAACTTTTTGGCTGTGGGATTAAAGCCGGAGATCAGAAACAGCAGCCTTCTGTAATCAAACACAGTGTCAACAATATGGAAGATCTGGATAAGATAAGGAATTACAGCCTGAAAGAAGGCAGAGTTGGAGTAATCCTTGAAGCTATCAAGATCCTTTCTGACAAATACGGAAAAGAACTCCCTATAATAGGATCCATGATTGGTCCCTTCTCTCTTGCCCAGCACATCAATGGAGATGCCTGGTTTACCAATCTGTTCACAGGGGAAGAAATTGTCCCTGCACTCCTGGAGTTCTGCTCGGACTTCAACGTAGCATATGCAAAAGCAATGGTTGAAAATGGCGCAGATACTATAGTCATTATTGACCCGACCGCAAGCTATGAGCTTATCGGTGGAGAGTTCTACGAGAAGTATGCCCTGCCCTATCAGAAGAAGATAGTTGACGCAATGAAAGAACTCGATGTGGCTACAGTTCTCCACATTTGCGGAGACACAACCAAGGGTCTTGGGATTATGGATAAGACCGGCGTAAACGGAATCAGCGTAGACCAGAGAGTAGACATCAAGACCGCAGTCGGCAGCGTTGAGAACGCAATTATTGTAGGCAATATTGATCCTGTAGCCGTACTCTGGAATGGAACTCCTGAAGATGTCGCCGAAGCCTCAAAGAAAGCACTCGACGCAGGTGTCGGGCTGCTTACAGTTGGCTGCGGAATTGTCAGCATGACTCCAACTGCCAACCTCCAGAAAATGGTCGAGTGCGCAAAAAGCCACAAGTACTGAAGATATTGCTGAACAGATCCAGGATACTGAGAAATATATTGGATACTGAGAATGTACTTGATTGAGAGAAATAAGCTACCGGCTTTAAAGCCGGTCTCATTTTTTTAACAGCTTTTCGAAAGCTGTTTCGTGTCTAACTTGCTCTTACTCGTCAATTCTGTATTTTCAGGGAAAACACATATTCTGTCGCCCACGTCAAATCTGCTACTTAAAGATTTCCTTTTAGAAAGATTTGAAGAACCTGAATTTTAAAGTTAGGGCTTGTACATATTGAAATAAATCGCTGTAGCTTGGAACTCTAATATTTAAATTTTTTGTTCTTACGCCCTGATCTGGGATTATTAGGAAAAAATTAGGAAAAAAACCAAGATTCTTTGAGTAAAAATTTCCGATTTTTCTCATTTAGAACTTTTTACAGTGATTTACTCTCGATAAATATAGTATTCATTTATATACTATAATTTTCAATCTGAACTTGGGATTGAATCTGAATGTTCAGAACTATCCCAGGCAGTTCCAGCAGGTAAATCGTTGGGTAATTTGGAATATAATCTCCTAATTTGACTGGGAATTTGCAATTCCCGGCAAATAAACTCCTTAGTAACAATGTCAGAGAAAGAAATTATTCACAGAAATTCCGAACACATTCGGATAAAATGGCATATGATTGTGAATAATTTCAGTTGTAGACAATTCGGAGATTTAAAGCATTTCCTTGCGCCTAATGGCTGAAGAATGTAAGGCTGCAAGGATTTGACCATAAATTGAGAACCCCATGCAAATGCTCTTTTCTAGCTAGCGGAGCTTGGGTTTGTATTCAAACATAAAATCTTTACGAAATGTCGATGACATTGTACTGCCCAACAATACTGCACAGAACCGCTAGTCTCAATGGAGGTTTATAAAAAATGGCGAACCAAGAGATGTTTGACAAGCTACGCGATGCAATTGTAAACCAGGACGTCGCAGGCATTAAACAGTTAACCCAGGAAGCCCTTGATGCAGGAATTCCAGCTATTGACATTATTACAAAGGGTCTTTCTGTTGGAATGAAGATTATCGGTGACAAGTTTGAAGCAGCCGAAGTATTTCTGCCTCAGATCATGATGTCTGCAAAAGCAATGAACAATGCAATGGAAATCCTTACCCCTGAACTTGAGAAGGACAAGAAGGAAGGGGAAGAAACAGGACTTGCCATTACTTTTGTTGCTGAAGGAGACATCCACGACATCGGACACAGGCTTGTTAGCACAATGCTCGGAGCAAATGGTTTCAAAATCCTTGACCTTGGAGTTGACGTTCTTAACGAGACCGTTGTTGAAGAAGCAGCAAAGCACAAGGGAGAAAAAGTCATTCTTGTTGGCTCTGCTCTCATGACCACCTCAATGCTCGGTCAGAAAGATCTGATGGACAAGTTGAGGGAAGAAAACCTCAGGGATAGTGTAAAGTGCATGTTCGGAGGAGCTCCTGTATCCCAGAAATGGATTGAGGAGATTGGAGCGGACGCAACTGCAGAAAACGCTGCCGAGGCTGCAAAAGTAGCACTTGAGCTTATGAAATAATCCTGGGAGGCAAAAAAGCATGACATTCAAAAAATCATTTGATTGCTTTGACTTCTATGACAGAGCAAAAGTAGGAGAGAAGTGCACCCAGGATGAATGGGACCTTATGAGAGTCCCTATGAAAGCGATGGAACTCAAGCAGAAGTATGGTCTCGACTTCAAGGGAGAGTTTATCCCGACAGACAAGGACATGATGGAAAAACTCTTCCACGCAGGTTTTGACATGCTGCTTGAATGCGGTATCTACTGTACCGACACAAAAAGAATTGTAAAGTACACTGAAGACGAAATCTGGGATGCAATCAACAATGTGCAGAAGGAATTTACACTCGGTACAGGTAGAGATGCAGTAAATGTAAGAAAGAGAAGCGTTGGTGACAAGAGAAAGCCAATCATACAGGGTGGACCTACAGGTTCTCCGATTTCTGAAGATGTCTTCATACCTGTTCACCTGAGCTATGCTCTTGAAAAGGAAGTAGACACAATCGTCAACGGTGTAATGACCTCAGTGCGTGGGAAAGCTCCTGTTCCAAAGAGCCCGTATGAAGTTCTTGCTGCAAAGACTGAAACCCGTCTGATTAAACAGGCATGCGCAATGGCAGGCCGTCCAGGCATGGGTGTCTAGGGCCCAGAGACCTCCCTGTCCGCTCAGGGAAACATCTCCGCTGACTGTGCTGGCGGAATGATTTCCTCGGACAGCCACGAGGTCTCGCAACTCAACGAGCTCAAGATCGACCTTGACGCAATTGCAGTTATCGCCCACTACAAAGGGAACAGCGACATTATAATGGACGAACAGATGCCAATCTTCGGAGGCTACGCAGGCGGCATTGAGGAAACCACAATAGTTGACGTTGCAACCCACATCAACTCTGTTGTTATGAGCAGCGCAAGCTGGCACCTTGACGGCCCTGTCCACATCCGCTGGGGTTCGACCAACACAAGGGAAACCCTGATGATCGCAGGCTGGGCATGTGCAACCATCACTGAGTTTACCGACATACTTTCTGGTAACCAGTACTACCCATGTGCAGGTCCATGCACAGAAATGTGCCTGCTTGAGACTGCAGCTCAGTCCATAACTGACACAGCATCAGGCAGGGAAATCCTCTCTGGTGTTGCATCTGCAAAAGGTGTCGTAACCGACAAGACCACTGGTATGGAAGCCAGGATGATGGGTGAAGTGGCAAGGGCAACTGCTGGTGTTGAGATCTCTGAAGTAAACAAGATCCTTGACAAGCTTGTAGCTCTCTATGAGAAGAACTTTGCAAGCGCACCCGCAGGAAAGACCTTCCAGGAATGCTACGACGTAAAGACAGCTACTCCAACTGACGAGTACATACAGGTCTACGACGGAGCAAGAAAGAAGCTTGAAGAGCTCGGACTTGTATTCTGAGCTGAAATTTGAAATTGAAGTTTACACTGATGGGACCAAAGCCAGCGAAAGACTCGCTGGCTGATTTTTTTAAAAAAAAGTCAGTCGAAAAAATTATAAAGCCACTTCACTATTTATGCGGAATTTTTCACGCATAGTGGAACGTATATAAAAATTTGAAATAAAAAGGGGATATTATAATGGATATCTGGACTGTTATAAACGGACTGATATATCTCCTGGCTTTCGGACTGATGGGCTGGGTCTTACTGGATGCCAGTAAGGTTTCAAAAAGAAGGGGCTGAGCAACATGTCTGAACATGAATCTGCCAGCCTGGTAAAAACCCTGCGGCCTTTCCATGTGTGGGCTCTTGGAGTGGGCATTGTGCTGGTCGGAGAGTACATGGGATGGAACTTTACAGTTGCAAAGGGAGGAATTCTGGGTTCCATGCTTGCCATGCTGGTTGCAGGGACCATGTATGTTATGATTTCTCTGTGCGCCAGTGAACTCGGGTCATCAACCAAACTTGCAGGAGGACCTTACGACTGGGCGAGATTATTTGTTGGACCCGGAGCAGCTGCCAGCGTGGGGCTCGCCGTGTATATGGAGTATATAGCCCTTGAGGCGGCAGACGCTATTGTTGTTGCATTTATTGCACAGAGCATCTTCCCGGAGCTACAGGTTTTTCCTGTGACGCTGCTTGTCATTGCACTTCTGACCTTCATTAACTACCGGGGTGTTGTTGCAGCTCTGACTCTGAATTTTATCCTGACCATGATTGCTTTCATTGCAATAGTGGCTTTCTTCTTCGCAACTGCCTTTGGAACTGTTAACATCCATCCTGAATATCTCTTCCAGGGTGCCCTTCCAAATGGAATGATAGGTCTTTTTGCAGCCTTGCAGTTCGGGCCTTGGTTCTACCTGGGTATAGAAGGTGCAGCAATGTGCGCTGAGGAGTGTAAGCATCCCTCAAGGGCAGTACCTCTCGGGCAGCAAGCAGGTATGATTACTCTGCTAATAGGAGCAGCAATGACTCTTTACCTCTGTTCAGTGCTAATTCCTACGGACATGCTGGGAGTCTCTGTGTACCCGCTTTTTGAAGCGGCACAGAACAGTGGGGTGTTTATATTCATTGCTCTGCTTGGGCTTGGGACTTTCCTGACCTGCGTTGCCAGTGCAAACGGTTGCGTCTGTGACTCTTCACGCTCCTGGTTCGCTCTGTCAAGAGACAAGTATGTGTCATCATGGTTCTCGGCAGTACATCCAAGATATAATACTCCATACCGGGCTGTGATCTTCACGATGCCTGTTGCGATAGGTTTTGCCTTTAGCGGTTTTCTGGATCAGGTTATTACTTTCTCCATTGTCTCGGGACTGCTCTGTTATGTGTTGATCCCGTTCTCGCTAATCCGCTTCAGGAACCTCTTTCCTGAGAGCACAAGCAAGGTCAGGCCTTTTGTGGGTCCTTTCCAGCCGTATATTGCGTATTTTGCAATCGCAATCGCAATAACAATTCTCTCAACGCTGTTCTGGGGCTACAAATATAACCTGATTTTCGCATTTGTGTTCTACGGCATTGCATACTTCTACTTTAGCCACAGGCACAGTTCAACTACAGAAAATAATTGGGCTGAAATGGGATGGCCCCTGCCCAGGGGTTTGGAGAGTGCAAGGATTGGAAAGGAGGCGATAGGTGTTGGAGACGAATAACCAGGCGATGGAAAGTAAGTATCGCAGCAAGCTCAATGGGGATACAAGCTTAATTATAGGCATACTTCTCCTGCTGATAGGCGTAGAAGGATTTGTTCTTTACAAGGTACTTTCTGAGACCTGGGAAATTTCCGGGAATTTCTTCTATCTCTACGTGATCTTCGTAGGTCTTCTGATAGGAATCGAAACAGTTGGATGCTTGAGTGTACGCCAATCGATAAAGAACCACATGTTTGAGTTCAAGTACTACGACTGAAGAGGCTGGGAGAAATGGCAGAAAAAAGCATTGTTAAAGAGGTCTTTGATATTGTATTTATTTTCGTGCTTGCCTTCGCCTGTGTTGTTATTCCTACAGTGCTCCAGGGAGCCGTACTGGTTTCGTGGGAAGAAGGTGGAGAAGGAATAGGCTTCCTCTGGGATCCTGTTGGTTTCTTCAGCTTCTTGCTGGTGATAGTTGCTTTCTTTGTTGTGGTTCTCTATCACTCGGTAAAGCACTATAAGTACTGAAAATAAATTGAAAAATTGGAGAAAAAACGTTTGGTTGAATGCCTGCCTGAAGTGCGAGTTCAGGCAGACAGTTTCTTTTTAACTCCAGGCAGAATCTTACCCTTTTCAAGCGCACATCAGGGTTCTATTCTGCCGTATAAATATGGTTTCCCTGAAAAGAGGGAGCTATTCAGGGAAAAAAATGGAGGGATTTGTGGATTTTTTTAAAAAGGCCAGACCTGGCTTCTACCCAAGGAAGTCGGGCTCTGAACCGTTTTTTTTGGGAGTAAAGCACGCCTGTGAATATTCTGAAAACCAGGTCCATACATCCCTTAGCAATTATACTGGAGCCCCTTAACTTCTGAGAAGCCTGAGTTTTTGACCTATCTGCAATAAGAGATAAAATCTAATTATATATATACTTTATCGTTATAGTTCTAATTAACAGGTAATAATATATATATTTTTGGATTTTTAGAGAACATTGGATGGAAGCATATATATAATACATTTTGAAACCCGCATTGGAAAGAGGGGAAGATCTCAAAGAACTGCAGTGATTGTAAAAAATTAAGAGATGCCAGAGATGCTTAAGAGTAACAAAAAGTTAAGAGAAATTAGAAATCAATTTTTCGAGCTGGATTCTGTCATTGGCAGCATCTTTAAGACAGGCATCGGTTTCAGAGATTTTCACAACAAGGCGAGCGACATCTTCATCTGATTCTCCCGAGTCTACAAGAGCCTCACAAAGTCTTTCAAGAATCTCTGTTCCTGACAGCCCTTTTTCGATTATCATTTCGTCAATAAGCTGCCGCCCTCTGGAGAAATCTCCAGAAAGAGCCGCAGAAAGCAGATTATCTATACTTTCGTCTCTGACTTTCAGACTGGCTTCATATACCATCTCTTCAGTAATTGCCGAACCGTTTGAAAACAGGGAAACAAGCTGTAGGGTCTGCACCGCTTTTGCAACATTTCCCTTTGCAGAATAAAGGATCGCATCTAATGCGCCTTCCGAAAGCTCCAGCTTCTCAGCACAGCCGATTTTTTCGAGATGAGCTCTCAGAACAGAATCGGGTACATATGTGAAAAAAATTTGAAGGCCTCTTGAGCGGAGCGGAGCAATAAGCTTGGAAGGTTTGGTCGTGGAAAGAATAAACCTGCACGTTGCACTATACTTCTCCATAATTCGCCTGAGGGCATTCTGTGCATCTGAACTGAGGGATTCTGCATTATCGATGTAGATTAACTTATAATCGGCATCAATTGAAGCCATCCCTGCATATTCGTTGACAATTTCCTTAAAAATATCAATTACGCTTTTGTAGATTTTCTTTGGATCATCCGTGCCCAGAATACGTACAAAACGTTTATCCCGCACCAGATAACGTTTTCCCTGGTCAAAAAAATCCGAAGCATTAAAGTATGTAAAATTGTTTTTCCAAGTATTTCCGTAAAGCTGCCTGGCAAGAGCGAGAGAAGCTGTCGTTTTTCCGGAGTTTTCAGGACCATATAAAATAAGGTGGGGTAAAGTCCCTGACTGTGCCAGTTCGGAAAGCGTGGCTACGGCATGTTCGTTTCCAAGCATTTCCTTCAGGGTACGTGCCCTGTATTTCAAAGTCCAGAGATCCTGCATACCTTCCACCCTGTTTTTAGTTTTTGAATACAAGTTTGAGGATTTTTATCTTTCCCTCAAACTTACTCGGTTATACTTCCGTTTCCGCTCTCAGCTACATTGAGGAACTCTTTAATCACTACAGCGTAAACAGGTCTTGCAATAACCACACCAATCAAGACACCGATGATTGTAGTAATAGCAAACCCTTTCAGAGTTCCGAAGCCCATGACCACCAGAGGAGCCATTGCAATAACCGTTGTGGCAGCTGCTCCAAAGATAATTGAGAAAGCTTTTCCTATTCTAGAGACAAAAACTCTCGTAGCAGGCAGTTTGCCTTCATAAAGAACCTCATCAGTAATAATTACCAATTGGTCAATCCCCGTACCTACGGCAGCGATAATACCTGCAATTGATGCCAGGTCAAGCTGCCAGCCTACAACGGCTGCAAACCCTAGAATCATAATAACTTCACTGAAAGAAGTCCCGACCATAGGTATCAGAATTTCAGGCCTCTTATATCTGAAATAAACCACAGCTGCTACTGCAATAAGAGAGATAATGCCTACAATCACGGATGCGGTTTTAAACTGAGAACCAAGCCCTGCGTCTACATGCCCTGAACCCACAAGTACGACATTGACAGGAAGAGCCCCTGCCCTGAGATGGATCTGAAGGGCTTTAGCTTCGGCTTCGGCAGCTTCATCCGGACCTGTGGAAGCTTCCCAGGAATAGATTGGGGCTTCTCTTAACCTAGCGGCTGCATCCGGGCTCAAAGGAGCTCCGTAAATTTTGACGTCATCCAGGTACATGTTCAGGTAATGTTCATCCGGATTATCAATTGCCCCTGTTTCGAGTGCAACCTTCTGGAGTGCTCGTGCTCCGTTTTCATTGAGGGTAAAGGGGGTATGCCACATTCCATCATGGAAACTTGGAATTCCCACACTTACAATAGAGTCTCCATAAAGCACGTGCTGAGTTTCATTTCCTGTTGTCTGAATACGGATCTCAAACTTGCCCGGTCTTTCGGCAATTTCCTTGGCAGTCGCAAGATCAACGCCTGCAAAATCAATAAGAATATACTCATCTCCTACTGTCCTGACAGGAATGTCCTTCAGACCAAGAGAGTTGAGCTTATCACTGAGAATCTCTTTTGTCAGATCTCTTGTCTCGCGGGTGACTCCTTCTTTATAAGTTGAAGTCCCATCTTCATTCTTAACGATTGATCCTCCAATATTTTCCAGAAGATTTTCAAGCTGCTGCTCAGAAACTTCTGTTCTTATCTCATAAACAGTTCCGTCGGCAGTATAGAATGGAACTACCTCTGTATCAAGGGACTTTGAAAGATAGTTTGTAATCATAACTTCCTTACTGGTATCAGAGATAGTTACCTGAGTTTGAGTATCACTCAGCTTCTCCACATTTACAGTGCCCAGTTCAAGAGATTCAATTTGGGATGCATTAACCGGAGCAGAAGTTGTAAAGGTTACAGATTTACCGGCAGAATCTGAGCCTCCCATATCAAGGTTATTACTTGTGATTTCAATAGGGGCACCAATTGCTGGCTCGACAATTCCGCTGACCAGTTCTTCGGAATCTACACTTATCTGGGCAAGTGCTCCCTCAAGTTTAATCTGTAGCCAGGAACCGCCTTCAAGGTCAAGTCCGAAATTCAGGTTAGTAGTCACTCCTTCTCCGGGAGTATAGCCTGGATGTATTGCCACTATAGAGCCAAGCAGGAGGAGGGTGAAGATAATGACTCTTACATTTTTAAAAAGACCTTTTATATCGCTCATCTATTATACCTCCCTCTTAATTCGGGCTTTGATACATACCAGCGTAAAATTCCCGTATTCAGGAGCCAGGTATTCATCATATCTGCAATAAGCCCTGCAATCAACACGATTGAGATCTGAGAGAGCAATGTAATTTGTGTAAATGAAGGAATTACAAGGTAGGAATAAGTAGAAACTATGTACATAACTGCAAGCGCTGCAAGAGTTGTAGTAGTCATCGTAATGCCGGTTTGCATAGCTCGGGAAATTTTCTCTTCTATCGTGCCCCGGCGTTTAAGAACTCTATTTGTGAGCAAAATATCACTATCTACAGAATAACCAATAAGCATGAGCAGGGCGGCAAGTGTTCCCAGGGAGAGTTCTATCCCTGCAACCTTCATGAAAGCCGCAGCAATCATTATGTCTGAAAATGCCGAAAGTATTATTGCAAGGGAAGGTATAAGGGTCCGAAAGAGTAAGAATGCTACAAGAGACATCCCTATAAAGGAAATGATAAGAGCCCTGACAGCCTGTACCTGCAGATCACGCCCATAGATAGGTCCAACCTGCTGGATCTGCACATTCGAGTAACGGCTCGTAATATCATTTTCAAGTTGACGTTGCTGTTCCTTGTCCATGACCCCGAATTGCATAACAACCCTGCTTCCGGCCTGCCGGACATCCGTGATGTCGTAAGAAGAATACATTTCTTCAAGCTTAGCAGGAGAGTCAGTTGTCTCTACCGAAATCTGGGTACCACCCTGGAATTCCATTCCCAGGTCTACTGGCGACCCACTACTCATAAAGGAAACCAGCAGTATTACTAGAGAAACTGCGAGTATCGCAAGGGGGATTGCCAGCAACTGGCGATTATCGTGATTTTTCACGAAATTATCTAAAAGTTCGGTCAAAACTGTTGCCATAATTTAATACTCCGGATACATACATCTGTTATTTTATTGAACTTATCCAAACAGCTCTTTACATCTGATATACATTTCAGATGTAGAGAACGCGAAATTTGTAACCAGATTTAGAATCAGATTTGTTTGAAGATCTTCAACCTATCCTGGCTATTCGAGTTCAGGTAAGGGGATAACTTTCTGGATGTCACAGATGTTCTAATATTATAATAAGTCAATACTATAATAAGTTAATATTATAGTTAAGTTAATATTATAATCAAGTTAATTTGTTTTAATTCTGTATTCTCACATTATATTAATTCTTTATTGGAAACCAATTTTTCTCTATATCGTTAGTTCATTCCACTTAAAATTAACTCTTAAAAATAACATATGTTCTAACGTTACAACTATATATACCAGTTACTGTTCATTACAAATAATGATAGAAAGACCTTCCCTTGACGAATATTTTCTTGAGATTGCCTTCGTGGTAGGCAAACGGGCGACCTGCCTCCGAAATAATGTGGGGGCTGTTATTGTCCGGGATAAAAGAATCCTCTCAACCGGATACAATGGAGCACCCAGCGGCATGGAACACTGCCTTGAAATCGGATGTATTCGGGATATGGAAAATATCCCTTCAGGCACGAGACAGGAAAAATGCAGGGCAGTGCATGCAGAGCAGAATGCGATTATCCAGGCTGCAATCCATGGAGTAAGTATAGCAGGAGCAACTATCTACTGCACACACCAGCCCTGTATTCTTTGCACGAAAATGATTATCAACTCAAACATCAAAAGAGTGGTATATGCAACTGTCTATCCTGACGTAGATTCACTTAAGTTTTTCAGGGATGCGGGTGTGGAAGTGGAATATATGCCTTTTAAACTAAAACATGAGATCTCAAGAGGAGATAACTTACAGGACTTAACAACCTCCTGAACTCATTATCCAGAAAAGATAAATTAACAGTATGGATCTGGGCATTACGCACCTCACCTACAAGATTTGGTAAGGTGACAGGGTAGGTATATGAGTCTCATAATAAGGATAGTAAGGAGAAAGAGGTATACTGATGTCTCAAGAACTAAAAGCTAGACCAGCAAAAGTAGAAGATTTAATTGAGTATCAGGAAGGAGCCGTTGTAAGTAAAGAGCTCATCCGCAAGGATACCGGAACAGTAACTATATTTGCTTTTGACAAAGGAGAAGGACTGAGTGAACATACTGCCCCCTTCGACGCCATGGTTCAGGTAATGGATGGGAAAGCAGAAATCACCATCTCCGGGAATAAAAATATTCTGGAGAAAGGGGATATGATCATAATGCCTGCTGGAGAGCCTCACTCACTTCGTGCCATGGAAAGATTCAAGATGATTCTAACCATGATCAGATCTTAATACGAGCTCTTACTATTGAGTGCCATTTAACTTGCCATAGACTGTCTAAGTAAAAGTTGAATGGTCTAGTTGAATAGTCTGATACTGCAAGACTCTTAAACGGTATTTTTGAGATTCTTGAAGCAGGTATCCGAATTCTGAAGCTCTATCCTCTTAAATTCAACTCTTTTTTTGCAGGCAGCGAAGCCCTTTTTTAATTATATCCAGCTCTTCAGGGCGGTACATTTCCTTTATATAGGTCTCCTCATCACAATAATAATCTAACCCGCGAATGACAACCACCGGAATCCCGCCTGCGCCTTCTCCCATCAGAAGGTTTGCGGCGCCGGCAAGTTCGTCAGCAATTGCCTCTTCCGTAATTTCAAGGTCTCTTCCAAAAAGATCTTTTTCTCCAATCCAGCGTTTTACGGGTTTTATTTTATAAATCCCTATAGCAACTCCAGTCTGCCCTATCTTGAAAGCTCTCCCGTTTGTGTCCGTGATAATAACACTTAATTTTTTCCCACTCAGCCTTTCGAGTTCCTGACCAAGCCTTGAAGCACTGGCATCCGGATTTTCTGGAGGGTAAAGCAAAAATCCATTTTCAATGTTTGACTCGTCAATTCCTGCGTTTACACAGGTATGCCCTGAGAGAGTTGTCACAAGCATAAAAGGCTTCTCCACAAGGACTTCCCCACTACGGGAAAGTACAGCCTCGATGAATCTGGCATCTCTTCCAGTCCGTGCTGCGATTTCAAGTGATATCTTCCCTGGGGTAATATCCTCGAGCCTGAAGATCTCCCCTTCAGCTTTAGCAACAACGGTCGAGGCAATGATAACAATGTCCCTGTCCTGAAGCTCAATATTCTCACAGATTATTGAGGGCAGGTTGTCCCCGGCATGTATAAGGGGAATATTCTCAACAGCTATGGCTTCAAATTTCAAGTGTTTTTCCTCAAAAGTCTTTGAAACAAATAAGGGTAACTTAATTCTATTCCTTTAGATACAGGAAGTACTCCATTAAACCAATAATTTGCAGCAGTAAAGGCAGTAGCCATAAATAAGACCACCGATATAATGGATCTTGCGGCGATGATGAGAGTTACCCCAGCTGAGCAAAAGATGATGAGAGCAATTTCCTGATGCCGCACTTTTCACATATTTTCGATGCCTTATTTTTACAGTTACAGTGAATTCTAGTTTAATAACTTTCTATTCTTACATAAATTTTTTACTTTCCTTACTTACCGATAATACCTTTTCAGGAAAGATTTAAGAGCCTTTATCTGCTTGCAAGCCAAATTTAACAGGGGTGTTAACATTACTCAGTATGACCTGAATGAAATTATAAGAAAAGTAAAGGATAGAGAGCCTTTTCAGCTAAAGGACAACGAACGAAGCCGAGTCTGGAGTTTAAGAGTTATCATAAGCAAACTGTATTACTCGCTGGATTATGAGAACGAGCCTCAGGCTACCAGACAAAAAGTAACCCAGCTTCTTCTTTATCACGGGCAATTTAGCAAGGAAGAAATTGATGAGATTTTTGAGTTATCAGCAAAGGAAACGACTGAGTATTCAATGGAGTTTCTAAAACAGCATCCTGAGATTGCACAGGCTGAAGCCCTGAAAAGTAAAGAATTTCCCGACGAAGTAGAAGGAAAAGAAGAAGAGAGAATCAAGGAAATAAAATACATTTTTCCACACTATCGCTGAATGTCAGCTGAATATATTTTAATAAATTGGCAACTGGAAAGAAAGATGAAGAAAAGCTGATAGTCAGATCAATATGTGAATTGACAGAAAAATTGGCAGGAGTATTTATATTATATTACATATCTAATTTCTCGAAAGAAAGTAGCAGTTTGGAAATTTACTGAATCTTGACAGTTTATGGAAAAAACAATAATTTTATAATTTTTTGTCAATTTAAGAATAGAGGTAATATACAAAAACCAGAACAGAATCCTGCAAATTTTTTAAGCAATGAAAGATAACTTTATATCTGTTCATTGCTAATTCCTATGCTCTTGCTTAATATATTAAATATAATATCTCAAATCTGTTCAAATAATTGAGATGATATGGGAAATTATGGAAGGTACTGGAGATAAAAATAAAGAGACTCTTTTTAATTATGAGGAAGACGAAGATACCAGATACTCCCAAGCAGCCCATGTGGCAAAAGTTGGAATGGCAATAAATGTCCTGCTGACAGGTTTTAAATTTGTTACAGGGATTGCAGGAAACAGTTCAGCGATGATTGCTGATGCAACTCATTCTCTTTCCGACTTCATGACTGACATCGCTGTAATAGTGGGTTTAAGGGTTGCTGCGAAACCTGGAGACAGTACGCACAATTACGGGCACGGAAAAATTGAGACTTTAGCCGCTGCATTTATTGGGCTTGTCCTTGCCGTAGTGGCTCTTGGAATTTTTTGGGGCGGGCTTGAGAAAGTTTTTGTGTTTCTCAGAGGAGAGACACTTCCAGCTCCAAGTTCAATCGTATTTATTGCGGCAGTTCTCTCAATTGTGTTAAAGGAATGGCTCTACCGCTATACCATGACATCTGCCAGAGAACTTAAGAGCGATGCCCTTATTGCAAACGCCTGGCACCATCGTTCTGATGCCTTCTCTTCCATAGGAACGATGATTGGAGTAGGGGGCGCGATCCTTCTTGGAGGAAAGTGGGTTGTGCTTGATCCAGTAGCTGCAATTGTACTGAGCTTCTTTATCTTTAAGGTTGCATTCGATATCTCTTATAAAAATCTCAATGAACTGCTGGAAGCTTCGATTGATTCCGAGACTTATAGAAGTATTGAAGAGATACTCATCTCCACTGAAGGAGTTTTAGGTTTCCATGATCTAAAAACCCGAAAAATAGGGAATGCCATGGCTGCAGATGTCCATATTGAAGTTGACCGGGATTTAAGTATAGTGGAGGCACATGAAATCTCAACGCAGATAGAAAACAGGTTAAAGGAAACCTGCGGCAAAAATAGCCACTTCTCAATTCATATAGAGCCATGTTTTGATCCCGAGTATTATACTCAGAACATGTCAGAAGCCAAAAATAGAATAAGACCATGAGATAAAACTTAAAAAGAAAAAGCTGCGAGTCTCACCCACAGCCTTACATAACATTAAGGTCAATCTTTCCGCTCTGAGAAGATCATTCGATAGCTATTTTCTTTGTCGGCGCTTCAAGCTGCATTTTCGGCAGCGTTATTGTCAGGACGCCATTTTCCAATTTTGCAGTGCTTCCTTCTTCCTTAACGCTCGTAGGCAGACGGACTGCCCTGTAGAACTGGGTGTATGCCCTCTCACGGCGAATGTATCCTTCTTCTTCAGTCTCTTTTTCCTTCCCGGTCTTTGCTTTTATCTCAAGCATGTCTTCTTTAAGGTTGATTTCAACATCTTCTTTATTGATACCGGGGAGGTCAGTAGTGACTACAAGTTTATCATCTTCTTCCTTAATGTCAACAGCAGGCGTATAGACCCTTCCGCCCCATCCCCATTCTTCCATCGGCATAAAATCTTCAAATAACTGGTTGAGGCGCTCCTGTGTTCTTCTTATCTCTTCAAAGGGATCCCAGCGTTCAGGACCAAAAAATGTTCTTCTTATAGGCCATCTCATTTAAAATACCCCCTAAGTTAAAATGACAACACAGATTTTTATGTGCTACTCTGAATATATTGAGAAAGGATATATATATTTTCCTGAGAAATTTCACAAAAATGTGGCATGAAAAAGAATTTGAATGATAAAAAGAAAAAAGAGAAAAATGTCCCAAAAAATCCAGAGAAGGTAATTTCCGGAAAATTCAAAAGAACTGGGCAAATAGAACATAAAATGAAGGAAGAAGGAAAGGCAGTTATTTAGCCTTTACAAGCATTCCTATCAGGTCCGAAGCCTTTACAAGCCCAAGGGAACCTTTTTTAACCGAGTCCTCATCAAAAGTCTGTACTTCGTCGGATTCCTTGTTGTCAGTTCTGTAGATTGCAAAGGGAATGGGGTCTTGAGTGTGAGTCTTTACGGAAATTGGAGTTGGATGATCAGGCAGTATGAGAATTGTAAAGGGCTCGTCTGAAGTCTGAGCATGCTTAAGGATAGGAGCTACTATTCGGCTATCGAAGTCTTCGACAGCTTTTAGTTTTTTGTCAATACTTCCCTCATGTCCGGCTTCATCCGGAGCTTCCACGTGGATAAAAACAAGATCCTTGGTTTTAAGAGCCTCAATTGCAGCATTTACCTTCCCTTCGTAATTAGTGTCCAGATAACCCGTTGCTCCCTCAACTTCAATTACATCCAGACCTGCATAAACCCCGATGCCTTTCAAAAGATCGACTGCCGAAATTACTGCTCCTGTTTTCCCATACAATTCTTGAAACGGAGTAAACTTTGGAGCATGTCCCTGACCCCATACCCAAATGGAGTTTGCAGGATTCTTGCCCTCCTCAATCCTTTTCAGATTAACGGGGTGCAGTTCAAGTACAATCATAGACGCTTTGATCCGATCGGAGAAGAAGGCTCCATCCTTTCCTCTGGGCAGATATTTATCGATTTTCTTTCCTGTAATGTCATGAGGAGGAGTACACTCCGTTTCAGCCCCCAGATTCTTTCTGGCAACCATCAGGTGCCTGTAGCTGACTCCCGGATAAAAGCTCAATTCATCTGTGCCGAGTTCCGCGTCAAGTGTCTCAATGAGAATCTTAGCTTCTTCACTGCTGATATGCCCTGCGCTGTAATCTTTTATTCTTCCATGCTCAATAGTAACAAGATTACATCTGAAAGCCACATCATCAGGTGCAAGAGTCACACCCATGCTGGCAGCTTCCAGAGGAGCCCGACCAGAGTAATACACCGCCGGATCATACCCGAGAATAGACATATTTGCGACATCGCTCCCTGGGTGAAAACCTTCAGGTATAGTTTTTGCATATCCGGCTTTCCCGTGAGCAGCAATATAATCCATAGCAGGGGTTCGAGCTGCCTGGAGAATGGTCTTTCCGCCCAGTTTCTCTATAGGGTAATCAGCCATTCCGTCTCCTATAAGTACAGCGTATTTCATTACTTCACCTGTCTCCAACTGTTTTAGTCATTCATCTCGGAAATTGAATATATTGTTTTCTACCAGATGTCTGTAATCGAAATTTACAGAGCATTTGCCAGCAGGTTTTTCTGTTTATCAAGAATTTTAATTTCTAAACTCATTTTACACAAACATTATAATATAGTACCAATATCCTATACACACAGCTTCTCAGCATAATATATAAATGGCAAAAGAGCTGGCATATAGCTCTCTACAAAGAATTATTTTGTTGAGATATACTTTATAGACCTGTAGAATTTTCGGACTATTATTAATTCTTGTCCGGAGAATAAGGAAAGTTAAAATTAAATTATCAGTTTAAGTAAATTGTGTGAGTATTCCTGGTTATGTGAGTATTCCAGTTACGTAAGTATTCCCAGTTAATGCTAAAACGTGGTCCGATCATGAAAATTGTAATGAAATTTGGAGGAACTTCTGTTGGGGACGGGAAAAAAATCCGTCATGTTGCCCAGCTTTTGAAAAAGTATCATGAGGAAGGCAACCAGATCGTGGTAGTAACTTCGGCGCTCGGTGGAGTGACCGATGGGCTTCTGGAAAATGCACGTTTTGCCTCAACAAAAGGCAAAGTAGCCCTTGTTAAAGAGTTTAAAACAGAAATCACAAATAAGCACCACGAAGCCGTGAAGGACGCCATTGATGACCCAACAGTCGCAAAAGAAGTTATCCATACCCTTGACCTCCGCATTGACGAGCTCGAAAAAGCCCTGATCGGGATCTGCTATCTTGGTGAGCTTACACCAAGGTCAATTGATTACATCTGCTCTTATGGAGAACGGCTGGCTGCTCCAATCGTTTCAGGAGCTATCCGTTCCCTTGGAATTCCATCAACCGAATTCACAGGTGGAGAAGCAGGGATTATAACCACATCTGATTACGGAAATGCCAGGCCCCTTGAAAAAACCTACGAACTTGTGAAAAAGAGACTTGGATGCAGACTCGGATCCCAGATTGTAGTGGTTACAGGATTTATAGGAGAAAATGAGGATGGGATCATTACCACACTGGGAAGAAGCGGGTCTGATTTCTCAGCTTCTATCCTTGGTGCAGCCTTGAAAGTTGATGAAATCTGGCTCTGGAAAGAAGTGAACGGAATCATGACTACTGACCCGAGGATAGTACCAGAAGCAAGGACTATCCCTCAAATATCTTACGCCGAAGCCATGGAACTTTCTTATTTCGGAGCAAACGTACTGCACCCGCGCACTATTGAACCTGCTATGCGTGAGCATATTCCTGTGCGGGTTAAGAATACTTTTGAACCTGAGTTACCTGGCACACTCGTGGTTGCGGAAAAGTTCCAGTGTCGGCACGTTGTAAAGGCTGTAAGCCTGATCAAAAACGTAGCTCTCATCAATGTTGCAGGCGCAGAGATGGCAGGAGCAGTCGGAACTGTAGCTAGGCTCTTTACAGCACTTGCGAAGGCAGGCGTTAATGTAGTTATGATTAGCCAGGGCTCTTCCGAATCCAATATTTCTTTCGTGATCAGTGAGACACATTTAGAGCCCGCTTTAAAAGCTCTCCATGAAGAATTCAACCGGGAAATCGTAAAAGAGATCACTTCGGACAGAAACGTTTGCGTGGTTGCGGTCGTAGGTGCAGGTATGGCAGGGACTCCAGGCATAGCAAAGCGGGTCTTCGGAGCACTTGGAAATGCTATGATTAACATTATCATGATCAGCCAGGGATCTTCTCAGTACAATATCTCTTTTGTTGTGCGGGAAGATGATGCATTTGCCGCAGTCAAGACCCTGCACGATGAATTTGAATTATATAACGGAAATGGAATTGAAAAACAGCTTTAAAATAAGCAGAGAGGGGTAGAAATGAGCGAAAAACACTTAACATACGCAGATTCAGGCGTAGATATTTCAAAAGAAGAAAAAACGGTTAAAACACTTATTGAGAAGCTCAGTTACGTTCGAAAAGGCATAGGAGCCCCTCTTACAGGAATAGGGCATTATGCAGGGCTTCTTGACTTCGGAGAATATGCCCTTGCCCTGACAACGGATGGAGTAGGCTCAAAAGTTCTTATTGCGAACGAAATGAAGCGCTGGAACACAGTAGGCATAGACTGTATAGCAATGAATGTTAATGACCTTCTAGCAATAGGAGCCGAACCTGTGGCTTTTGTAGATTATCTTGCCGTGGAAAAGCATGATGAAAGTTTTGCCGCTCAGATAGGGGAAGGGCTGGTAAAAGGCGCAGAAATCTCCAGAATATCCATTGTGGGAGGAGAAACCGCAACCCTCCCCGGAATAATTAAAGGTTTCGACCTTGCAGGTACATGCCTGGGAATTGTCAGAAAAGACCAGATTATCGAGGGAGGAAAAGTCAGCGTAGGTGACGTGATTGTAGGTATCCCAAGTTCAGGTGTTCACAGCAATGGATACACTCTGGTAAGGAAGATCATTGAGGAATCCAGCTACTCTTACCATGATCCATGTCCCTATGACAGTTCAAAAACAATAGGAGACGAACTCCTGACTCCAACAAGAATTTACATTGAGATTCTTGACGTCCTCAAGGCATGTGAAGTCCACGGGCTTGCCCACATAACAGGCAGCGGACTTTTGAAACTGAGAAGAGTGACAAAACTCGGCTTTGATTTCTACGATCCCCTGGAGCCTCAGGAGATCTTCAAATTCCTTCAGAAGGAAGGCGTAGTGAAAGATCTTGAGATGTACAGAACCTTCAACATGGGCATGGGCTTCCTTATCATCCTGCCGGAAAAAGACGCTACAAAAGCTATAGAAATTACCGGCGGAAAAATCGTAGGGAAAATTGTAGAAAGCGGAATCAGGGTCAAAGACCTGGTAATAGAATGAAAACGCAGAATAAAATCATCAAAACCCCGAGGAAAATAAGAGGAAATATTTTCCCCTGACATTTTCCTTCCAGACTTACATTTTCTATCCTTTTTCCCACCAAGCTTAAATTTTCTATCTTTTTCCCACCAAACTTAAATTTTCTATTTTGTTCTCTTTCGTACTTAAATTCTCTATTTCTTCCCTTCCGTACTTAAATTCTCTATTTCTTCCCTTCCGTACTTAAATTCTCTATTTCTTCCCTTCTAAAATTTTCTATCTACCCTTTCGTACTCAAATTTCCTATCTTTTCTTATGTTGAGATCTCAACTCTTCTCTATTTTTGGAAACTCTTCCTATTACTCTGTTGTCTTGATTACAGCCAGTTTTCTGGATTTCATTCTTTCCACATATCCTGATAGCTGGTTGCAAGTGTTCTGGAGCGCTCAGTAGGCTTGCCTTCCTTCGATGAAGCTGCTCCCATCTCCTTCTCTTTCTCCCTGAGCCTGTCGATCTCCTTTACACTGTCCTCGTTTTCTATGCTCAGGACGAAGCTTCCGTGACAGGGCTTCGTATAGGGGAAAATCAGAGCATTGCCCTTTGCGCCCACTGCAACGGGCGGCACTCCTATTATGTAGTAATCTTTAAAGATTTTGTAGCCAGGGGGTACATAATAAACCTCATCAGAGTATTTCTCAATGTACTCTCTGGCTTCTTTGAAGCTTATCCTTTGCAGAAGGATTTCATACTTCATCTGCTCAATACAGCTCATTTAACTATCTCCTCAATTACCTTATCCAGCTTATTCTTGAGCCGGATAGGATTATGAACATCACTTGAAACTATTTTCACACAGTCGAACTCGATGGCTTCTGCGAGAGCTTCCGCATTCCTGCCAAAAACTACAGAGTACATCTTGGCTTGGGAAATGGCGCTCATTGTTGCTGCAAAAGTTAATCCGGAGTCGTTGTGCATAAAGGCAAAACAGATATCAAAATCCAATCTTTTCTCAATAATATCCTCCAGGGTTTTATCGAGATTTACCATCTTTTTTACATAATAACCATCGAAATCCGAAACTTTTATAAGCTTGATTACGGCGTCATTCCCAGCAACAGTCACATCAAATCCTAACTTATTTAGTTTATGGGAAAGATACAGGGCAATACTTGTTTGAATTGGGACCTCAGGACATCCCATCATAAGAAGCACTTTTGCGCCATTCATGAAATTTCATCTCTAAACGGGTTTTATCTTTAAGAATGTAGGGTTAACCTAATTTCAACCTTTGCAATTAAAGCTATGATATAAATTCTTAAAAGTAGGACAATACTTTAGCTCAGCCAGTTTATGTATCTAGGTTTCATTCTCTTAAGATCTAATTTTAATATTATTTCAGTTTTGAAATTCTATAGTAGATCTTATCTCAATCGTTCCAGAATATAACTTTAGCCACTTCCATTCTATCAACAATTTATATATTAAATGTTGACATCAGGCTTAAACCTCTTACTCTTCCAAGTGATATTTATTCCCATTTTCCATCATCCAGTGTCTCAGATAATATAGGAAAGTGGATCGAATAACCTTGGATCAGGTGACATTTTGCAGAATTTTTACAGAATCTTATAACCCTTTTTCAGAATGAAATGCCTAATATATTATTTTTTTTATATTTTAATTTATGAAAAATAATAGCCATTGATTAAGGGATCATTGATTAAGGGATCATTGATTAAGGGATCATTGATTAAGGGATCATTGATTAAGGGATCATTGATTAAGGGATCATTGATTATTAGAGCATACTGGAGCTGATATAAGGACATAAAGGGTACAAAAATGTCGTGCTTAAGAGAATACAGATATGAAATTCTCCTGAAAAATGCAACTCCAAAAGAATGCGAAAATTACATTAAAGAGCATTCTGAGAGCGTATACCTTGTGCCTGGCGGGTATAAGGTAAAAGGTTTTACCTTGCTTGGTATGACATCTCCTGTTGGTTTCTCAGGAAATGATATTATATTCCAGTTTATAAAGCCCTGCTTCGGACTCTTTGTAATTAAACTGGAGAACGAAGTTGAAGAAATACAAAAACTCAGGAACCAGTATAAAAAGAACAAAAATGTGAAAAAAATAAAATGAGAGTTAATAAACCGATTTCTGGCTGTAGTTGTTTATTGCGTGTAAATGTCTATTTTCTTGAGAGCTAACTTATGTTTATTTCTGGTTTTTATCCCAGTTTATGACCTTCTCTGGTTTTTATCTCAACTTATAGCATTTCTGCTTCTATCCTGTTTTTTATTTCAGGCTTTCACTTTTTTCGTACAAGAGACCCTGCACTTAAAGAATTCGGCTGCAGGAAATTCATGAATAGTAGTTGCAACAATCAAGCCCTCTCCAATCTCTTTTACGACCATTATTGGTCTTCCCTTGTCATCCTGGAGCACGACATCGGCATCGGTCTCTGAAAAGTAACCGTCGCATCCAGCAGGAAGGACAATGTTTTCCACTAGTTTCTGGGCATCGTGACTACCCACAGGCTGAGGTGTGCAGGGGTTCTCTTCCATTACATACTTCAGAGAAAAAGAAAGCCATTCATATTCGTATTCCGGTACCAAGGGACTGAAAATAAGAAGAGTTCCCCCCTTTTTCACGAATTTTTCGAGGGATTGTTTTCCGCGTACAAGTCCTGCACCTGTTTTTGTATATTGTTTATTTGCAAAACCTGTCGGCAGGATCAGAACCTTGCAGGCAGGAAAGTAAGGAGTACCAAGGGATGTTGAGAGCACACGAGTGCATTCAAGCCCATACTCCACAAACAGTTTCTCAAAGAGAAGAGGGCAGTCCCAGAGCAAAATTACGTCACTCATGAAAAAAGGATAGGGAACTCCCACATATGAATTTATCTATCTTAATGAATATTAGAAAATCGATAAAGTCAGGATTACAGAGTACTCATTTCAGGAAAACTTGTGGAATCAGGCATTTTCCCGAACACGAACAGGATCATATGGGGGTTGGTAGTAATTGTAAAAGGATAGCCAGTAGACTTGAGGATGTTTGAATAATACTTTGCAATAATTTCACAGACTTTTTTGTCAGAATAGTCATGAATGAGTTTCACATATTCTCTGCCTTTTACCGTACAAACTTCAATATCACTACCTATGCTGTCTGTCAGATAAACTTCTTTGAAAATCATAATATGCTCCGCAAGAGTGAAAGCTTCAGGAGGCTTGCCTGTATCCAGTTCAAAATCCCTTGTTATTTCAGCCAGGGATGGGAGGTTCCCTGAGACAAGAGCCTCGAAAGTCTTTCTGTTTATGCTGAGCCTCTGATAATTCTGCTGTCTATAGGTTTTGATAAGGTTTTTCCAGAACTCCGGTTTTTTCTGAATCTCCCGGAAGACAAGATCCATTTGCCCAAAATATCTCTCAAGTCCTTTAGGGACTTTTTGATAATCAAGGAACTCGAATCTTTTAAAATAAATCTTTGTCATATTTGATTTGCAGAAAAGACCCTGGACATCCAGTTTCATTTGTTTTGCCAGATAAAGAGCCAGGTAATGAGCCATAATTTCCCTGAAGTAGGGGTTCCCATCAGAGAGAGTAAGACTTACAGTTTCCGGTTCTGAATCCTGACTATATTCTGCATCAACCTTAATTTTCCAGCCCATTTTTTCGTTGAACGAGTTTATGTAATTGACAACGTCAGAGATTCGTTTTACTTTATAAGGATTGATTAGCTCATATACAATTGATTCATCAATTAATAACCCTGAAGTCTTTTTTATAAGCCATTCAAGCAGCGTATGATGAACAAGAAGGAATTCATCGTCCTCAATCAACTTGTTACGGAATTCTGCATTCTGTGAAACCTTACTTGAGTCTTTTTCCCCATTTTCAACGGTACTTCCAGTCAGAGAGAGAGAGGCAGTTTCGATAGCATCCCTTATTGCCGCACTTAAATTTCCGTTATTTTTCTCCAGAAATGGCTTTAATTTATCCACGTAAGACTGGTCAATAGAGATATTTTTTCGAACTATCAAGGGAATTCCCTCTTTTGCCTTCTTAAGACCACAAGCAATTTAAATTTCCTAACATATGCACATTCTAATTTTCATAAACCAGTTAATAGATTGGTGCTCCTACTTCTTAATATTTTTGCTAATCATGAAAACAAAAAAATTCATGATAAAAGATAATAAAGAAGGAAGGTTAAAAGAACAAACGATGTCAGCAGAATAAAGAACGAGATTAAAGGAGGAAACTTAGTATCCTCGAGCGGTGGATAATAGACTAAAAATATATTTTATGTTGGAAAAATTTGGAGCAAAAGAGAGGAGAATGTTGAGCAGCCTGAAGCGCATATTACCTCCAGTACAAATCCTGAAGATCGGAATAACCGGAATTGCTTTAAGGTCTGCACATATTACCTAGTCCCATGAATAACACCGAAAGACTTACTAGAGTCCGCATGATTGCGGATTATCAGTTCGGAAAAGGCATAGGAAAAGAACTCTTTCCTGACGGCTCAACATTCCAGTTGTCAAGAACAAAAAGAATACGCCAGGTCCTTTATTCAGGAAAGCGTATAGCTACGGCAAGAGCAAAGGATGGCTTTTTTACCCTCAGTATTGAAGGTGCTTCCGTTGTCCATAAGCTTTTGCCGGGAAAAAGGCTCAGGGTCGTAGTCTCGGAGGAAGCTGCTCCTTTTGTGGAGAAAGGTAAAACCGCTTTTATAAAGCATGTAGTTGAAATTGATCCTGAACTGAGGGCAGGCGAAGAGGTACTCGTGACAGATGAGGCTGACAGACTGCTCGCAACAGGGCAATTGCTTCTATCTCCTGCAGAAATTATGGCTTTTGACAGCGGGGCAGCCGTAGATGTAAGAGCAGGAGTTGCTTCGAAAAAAGAAAAATGAGCCCGAAATTTCAAAAGAATCTTTCAAGATATAAAAATAGACGAAAAATAGACGCAGAAAAAGGGAAATAAGTATAAAACTTGCTGAGGATTGAGTTCTTTAAGTTTCACACAAATTTACATATAGTTAAATACAGTATATAAAATGTTATTTATATTGATAAAATATCCTATGAAAGAATAAAATGAATAAGAATATATGTTAGATAGTGACTTTTGAATGAATGCTACTCATAAAAAAGCCCTTTAAAAGAGCAGTTTCAACCCTGAAATTTAGAGATTAGAGATAACAGTTTCCCGGAGAGTGAGCATATTCCAGAGCCAGAACAAATTCTAAAGTATTTCCTGGTTCCAGATAACACCAGAGTCGAAGCAAACAGGATTACAGTCCAGGGAGATGTTATTGTCGGCAATCACTCTAATATTGAATACAGCATATTCGGCGATACAGTTATAATGGGAGAAGGAGTGACCGTTACCGGGGATATTGCGGCTAGTTCTGACATCAGGGTTGATATGTGGTCAAAGCTGGGAAGCAAGGTGGAGGTCGGCAGAAACGCCTATCTGGGAGAATTTGTAACAATTGATGGGAAGCTGTTCGTAGAAGGGGATCTTGACGTAGGAAAAGAAGTTAAAATTCGGGGAGGGTTCGAAGCCAAAGGATGGATAGTGGTAAGGAATCCAGTCCCTGTAATCATATTTTTATTCCTTTACATAAAGGAAATGATGCGCCTTGGTAAAGGCGAAGAAATCGAAAAGGCTGTAGAAGAGCTCTTTGAAGATTCCGAAGACGATGAGGACTTTGAAATAAGGGAGCTTGGTGAAAATATATTGATTATACCTGCCGGTGCAAAGCTTTCCCCTGAAACTATTAATGTTGGTGGGGAAACTATAATCGGGAACAACTGCCATTTAACAGGGAATATCAGGGCGCATTCCGTTGACACAGGGGAAAATCTTACCCTCAAAGGGAGCATTTACTCAGAAGGCAAGGTCAACATAGGGGAAAACAGCACTATCTATGGCAATCTTTATTCAAAAGGGGCTGTACAGATCGGTCGGAATAGCCGGATTTTCGGCGGAATAAAAGCCGACTCTGTAATACTGCACGAAAATGCAAGGGTAGACGGCACAATAAAAGCGCCTTCAGGAGTGTCTTTCTTACGGGATGCCGCAGAAAAGCCAGCTCTTGCAGAGGTCAACGCTTTAGGGAAAGTATTCATGAGAGAAAAGCGTGAACTGCCTGAAAACTTACCTCCGGCAGAACCCATCAAAGTAGCAGATCAGGTAGAAGAGAACTCACCTATTAAATCAAGCGCAAATCCCGGAAGTATTTTTGTGCCAGGTAGAAAACGAAAAACTGCCAGAACCCAGGCACTGGAAAGAAGCAGACGCTTCACAGGAGCCAGGGCTTACAGAAAGGAACAAAAATCCGGAGAATAATCAGGAATTAACTCGAGACACCAGTTTGACCAGCAGTATCGAGTTTTTGATACCCTGAGAAATCTGGAATTTCCTTTAATCATAGCTTTTTTCTTAATTTCAATTCCAGATACGTCGAACCCTGCCTCTGCAGAATGTAAGCTCATACCCCAGGGACAAAGAATTGTGGGAAAACATCTTTTTTGAGAATGAGCAGTAACATTCTTAGGGAATCAGGGAATTATCTGGATTCTGGAGAGAACCGAACTCTGAATAAAATAAAAAAATGATTATATATGGAGTCTAACTTTGAATTTTAATTATGAGATTCAACTACGGAATTAGATTGTGAAATCCGATTTTGAAACTCAAATGTGAGATTTAATTGCAAATCTCTTAAATACTCAGAGAGAATATTTCCCAGGATTTCAATAGCATATCTAATTCAAGTTATCAGAATTTCTTGATTGATATATTCAAAATAATCCAAACTTTATTCGTCAGATTTTTCGATCAGTTAAAAAGAACAAATTTCAGGAAGGAATTCAGTTGACAGAGAATATTATAAAATCTGAGATTGTCTCAGAGTCTGAGGATTTACAGGTAAAATATGATTCAATCATAGAAAAAGATTCAAAATACGTCATGCAGACATATGGGCGACAGCCCCTTGTACTCTCAGAAGGGAAGGGAGCAATTGTCAGGGATATTTACGGAAAAGAATATATTGACTGCGTAGCAGGGATTGCAGTAAACAATGTTGGGCACTGCCACCCGAGGGTTGTGAAGGCAATCCAGTCTCAAGCTGAGAAACTGATGCACGTCTCCAACCTTTATTATACTGAAATTCAGGCCGAGCTTGCAGAAACCTTGGTCTCAATAACAGGTATGGAGCGTGTTTTTTTCTGTAACTCAGGCGCTGAAGCTGTTGAATCTGCAATGAAACTTGCCCGCGTGACTTCGGGAAAAAGCGCCTTCATCGCAGCTGAACATTCCTTCCACGGCAGGACTATAGGGGCACTCAGCGTAACCCATAAGAGCATGTACAGGGATCCTTTCATGCCTCCCGTAAGTTCCGAGACAACTTTCGTCCCGTACTCCAATGCTGAAGCTATCAGGCAGGCTATTTCGGAAGATACGGCAGCCGTTATTCTTGAGCCCATTCAGGGCGAAGGCGGAGTAAATATCCCGGATCCCGATTACCTCAAAGAGGTCAGGGAAATCTGTGACGAAACCGGAACCTTCCTTATCTTTGACGAAGTGCAGACAGGCTTTGGAAGGACAGGCACATGGTTCTGTAAAGAGCAATTTGGCGTGGAACCTGATATTATGAGTATGGCAAAAGCAATTGGAGGAGGCTTCCCAATGGGTGCTATCGCAGCCAGGGAGGGACTCAGCTTTGGGCGCGGACAGCATGCTTCTACCTTTGGAGGCGGGCCACTTGCCTGTGCAGCTGCACTTGCCTCAATCGAAGCAATTCGCGAAGAAGAGCTTCTTAAGCGCTCGAAAGAGAACGGGACTTACTTCATGGGGAAACTCAGGAACATGGACAGGGAGGACGTTATAGAAGTCCGTGGCAAAGGTCTCATGATAGGAGTCGAGATAAAATATCCATGCAGCAAATTTGTGGAGTTTGCAAGGGAATGCGGAGTGCTATTAAACTGTACTTCGGATTCTGTGCTTCGTCTGGTTCCTCCACTTGTAATTACGAAAGAACAGATCGATACGGTAGTTGATGTTCTTGAGCAGGCCTGAACTTATAAAAAAGGAGATCTTTGATATTGCAGAGTATGTTCCAGGAAAATCCATTGAGGAAATAGCTTCTGCTTACGGGCTTGATCCAGCTTCAATCATCAAACTCGGCTCAAATGAAAACCCACTTGGACCCTCTCCAAAAGCTGTTCAGGCGATGATGGACGCAGCTCCCTGTACAAATATTTACCCCTCAGCAGATGCTATAGAACTCAGGGAAGCTCTCTCGAAATACACAGGTTTTCCGGTTTCAAACCTCATAGCCTCAGGACCAGGAATGGATGGACTTCTTGATGGACTTTGCAGGCTGATCATTGAAAAAGGGGATGAGGTCATAATTCCTACTCCGACTTTTGCCTATTACGAGCTGCCAGCAAAGGCATGCGGAGGAAAACCGGTTTTTGTCAGGAGAAAACAGGACTTTTCACTTGATCTTGAAAAGGTTCTAAAAGCTCAGTCCGAAAGGACAAAAATAATCTTCCTCTGCTCTCCCAATAATCCTTCTGGGAATCTTCTTCCTGAAAACGATCTGAGGATAATTCTTGAAAATACAAAAGCTCTTGTGTTCCTTGACGAGGCATATGTCGAGTTTGCGGACAGGAACCTTGCTGAGCTTGTAAGGGAATACGATAATCTTGTTGTGGGCAGAACCTTTTCCAAGGCATTCGGGCTTGCAGGTCTACGGCTAGGTTATGGGATCATGCCCGAATGGCTGGCAAAAGAGTATATAAAGGCAGCCACTCCGTTCTCAGTAAGCCTTCCGGCGTTAAAAGCAGGAATTGCTGCCCTTTCGGATGTTGACCACCTGAGAAAGAGCATAGAAATCGCAAGAGTGGGCAGAGAATATCTGAAAGAAAAGATTCCTTTTACGGTTTATCCTTCCCAGGCAAACTTTGTACTTGTAGACGTTGCTCCTTTAAAAGCAAAAGCTGTTACACAGAGCCTCCTGAGAAAAGGAATTATTGTACGCCCTTGTGACTCTTTCAGGGAGGCGGGTGACACTTTTATCAGGGTAACAGTCGGGACTCGGGAACAGAACGAAAAAGTTATCAGGGCATTTGAGACTGTAAAGAATGAAGTTTAAAAGCTTCTCTTTACGGCTTATTTTTTTACAGAGTTGTTTGTTTCAACCGTTTGTCTTCTCAATTTCCAGTGTTAGCTGTTTCAAATGTTTGTCTTCTCAATCTCCAACGTTAGCTGCTTCAAATGTTTGTCTTCTCAATCTCCAGTGTTAGCTGTCTCAAACATTTGTCTCTTTAATTTCTAGAATTTTCATCAACGGGTAATTAAGTTCAGGGTCATACTCCATTCCAACTTTTACTTTTGAAGAACCATACCTTACGGTTATATTTACCTTAAGCATGGGACCCTGAAGTTCGGTATAACCAAATTCATTATTCAGCTTACTTCTCAGCATGTCCCTATCAATTTTTACTGAGATTTCTTCTACATAGGGCTGAACTGAAATGCTTTCCTGGATAGCCGTTTCAAGGCTTGAAACCGTGTTCAAGTTTACAGGAGAGCCCGTGAATTGATGATAAAGAGCTCCGAGTTTAATTCCTGCTTCAAAGAGTGCATTATCTTTGTCGGTTATTTTTTCCTGAACCAAATAAATCTCTCCCTTCCTAGAATTCGTTAGTCAGTGTCTTACTAAAGTGAACCGGTTTTAATTCTTTTCCTTCCTGGCGCTCAGTCTTTTGTTCCTATACTCCTTGCTACCCAGATTGTTTAATAGAGGGATCTTGAAAAAAGGAGAAAAAATGTATATCAACATAAGGATAAAAGGCAGGGTCGAGAAAATTCGCATATATTCGACATTATACAGGTAGAGAAACATAGTTATCCCGAAAATAGAAGAGATAAATGCAAGAATCCTGACATTCCTGATCTTGGGATAATTTACCGAGCTTACCATAAGAATAGAGAGACCAAGGGTAAGCGCTAAAAGAAAGTCTATTCTGACAAGACTTTCGTTCAGCAGCATATATGTAACAAGCATTATGCAGCCTGCAGTTATGGGAAGACCCTCAAAGCCTGTTTTACGGGGAGTTACAGAATTGAAACGAGCAAGCCTGAGCACACCGCAAACAGCATAAAAAGCTGGAAATATCGCAATAAGAGGGTCCGGTTCTCCGGCTACAGGGTTTACTTGCCCGAACTGTAGATATATGAGAAGAGCAGGAGCAACCCCGAAAGAAACTGCATCTGCCAGGGAGTCAAGTTGTTCCCCAAGTTCTCCTCCTTTAAATCGCCTGGCAATATATCCATCCGCTCCATCTGCAATTGCTGCAACAAGAAGTAAGATCAAAGCCAGAGAAAACCCATTCTGGGCAGCCGCAGTTTGAGATGTGGCAACCTGGACTGTAGCCTGGGCAGCTACTGCAATTGAACTAATTCCGCAGAGAAGGTTCAAGAGAGAGACCAGGTCCGGGAGCCTTAACATTTGAAATATGTTCATGTTCAAAATCCCTGTCATTTTTTATTGTTGCTATAATGGTTTTGCCTGCAAGTACCCGCTCTCCTTTCCGTACTATGATTTCAAAGTTTTGGGGAATTGTTACGTCAACTCTTGACCCAAAACGAATCATTCCAATGCGCTGTCCTTGCTCGATAAAATCATTTACTCGAGGATAGGAAACAATTCGTCTGGCAATAGTGCCTGCAATCTGCGTGACACTGACATCCCCATACTTGGTGTGAATAATAAACTCGTTTCTTTCGTTTCTTTCAGAGTCTTTACAGAAAGCAGGAAGATATCCTCCTTTTCTGTAAGTAATTTCTCTGATCCTTCCCGAAATCGGAGCTCTATTTACATGTACATTCTGGAGAAACATGAAAATACAGACTTTCCGGCCCCGAATGTCTATGACAGTGCCGTCAGCCGGGGAAACCATATAAGTATCCGAAACTTCCACCTTTCTTTCGGGATCTCTAAAGAAAAGAACCATAAAGAAAGTCAGCACCATTGATATGTAAGTAACGTGGGTTAGATGGGAGCTGTTCATTGCCTTGGAGAGAACCGCAAACGTTATGGTTATAAGTGCAGCAGTAAGAAGCCAGGGTTCTGAGCCTTTTGCAAGCATTAGCTTTAATCCCCCCCGGATCTGTGCAGAAGGGATCTCAATTCTTGAGAAAATATGATCCAGAGACCATCAATCATTCCGAATAGTTCGGGAAGAATACGAATCACCACATATGAAATTGCAAAAAGGGCAATACCTGAACCCGCCTTTGCAATATAATTATGTGCTATTATGAAACTGTCAGCTCCAAACCATTGCTCCCCATAAGCAACTACCACGAAAACATCCCTGATAAGATTAAGTATATAGATAACTGGCACGGATGCGATAAAAGCCATAGCCAGGCGGTTAAATGGAGCTCTCACTGCACCTATTAGCCCCATAAAAAGGGCAATGCTTTCAATTGCAGTACAGGCCAGTATTATCTCAACAGTGTATCCATTAAGTGTTATCATATTCCAGTCTTTCATATATGCAGGAATATCAAAGTACTGGAGAACCCAGAGAATCTGGGAGGTGACTCCTCCTATAATCCAGGTATTTAAAGGGGTGAAATTCGCAAATGGGAAATAAACTAGAGCTCCAAGTGCAGTGGCACTGGTAAGCATTGAGGTTATATCAAGGGAATCCGCTTCACCTTGAGCTGAAAACTTGGAATGTAACACTTCCCTATTTTTTATATAGAGAGGACCATTTTTATACTCCCGATACATGATATACGCTACAAGTAGACAAAACAGCGTCACCACTATTGTGAGGAGCACATTGGCATAGTCCTGGATCTCGAGATAATGAAGAGGTTGATAACCCCAATGGATGGAAAATGTGCCCCATCCAATCCCTCCTACCAGTTTACGAACCCTGAGAGTTCTGGGGATGATGGATGACGCAACCATTAACCCGACTGCGAGCCAGAGTATATTTTCTATCATTTTTCACGCACCTTTTTGCCAGAGGTAAAACTTAATTCTAGGTTTTGTTTCTGTTTCTGAAGGCTCAGAAAAGCCTCAGGCAAATTATGAAGCTTTCGGAAAGTGACATGTGAAGTCATTTAAAATAATTAATAGATTTTCATATAAGTTTCTAATAAGTTGAATAGTTCATTTATTAATAGTAAGGAATTCAAAGGTTATGGATTTTACTTTCTTTACCTATAAACTGTAGAATTATTACCTCCGTCAGGGTACTCATAAAGAGTGATTGAGCCTGCAAATAAGATAATAGATTCCTATTATAGAAGAATAACGTTACAAACATGTTCTCATTTATATAAAAGCGTAAAAACTAAAAAATTTCAAGATTAGGATAGAAACTTATGGTTTCGATAAAAGAGAAACATTTAAGAGAAGCTACTACGAGAAGCTACTGCATAAGGAATTTCTCTGCTTGACAGAAACTTGACTTACAATGTCAATATTGAAATATAATGACGAGTTTCTACGTTATGCACAATAATAATATTATTTTATTCTGGCACTCCTGCTAGAAAAGCTAATTCAGAAAGGGATTGATGACGGAAAAAGAAATCTCCCTGAAAATAAAGCGAAGGCGTTTTATGAAGCCTCAAACCCCTAGTTTAACCGTTGATACAGTAATCCTCTTTAAAAACAGGCTTGTGCTCGTGAAGAGAAAAAACCCCCCCTATCAGGGAAAATTTGCCCTTCCCGGCGGCTTCGTAGAAATTGGGGAAAGTACAGAAAACGCAGCAGCTAGGGAAGCTTTTGAAGAAACAGGCCTTTCAATAGAGATAATCAAACTAGTGGGTGTCTATTCCGACCCACACCGTGATCCCAGAGAGCATACGGTTTCGGTATGTTACCTCGCAAAAGGATCAGGAGAGCTAAAACCAGGCTCTGATGCAGATTCCGTCGAACTTTTTGAGCTTGATTCCATTCCTGAGTTAGCTTTTGATCACAATAAAATTATAAATGACGCAAAAAGTGATATTAATGCAATTCTGTCCAAAATGCAAAAGCATGATGTTTCCTAAAAATGGTAATTTTGAGTGTAGAAAATGTGGGAACATAGTACCTATAGAAGGCAACACGAAAAATTTTGTCTCCAAAGCCAAGATCGATGACCGTGAAGTAGTGGTTCTGGAAGGTGAACAGACTTCAGGTCTGCCAACAACAAATGCAAAATGTCCAGAGTGTGGAAATAACACTGCATTCTGGTGGCTCAGACAGCTCAGGTCTGCTGATGAATCCGAAACTCGATTCTTCAAATGCACGAAATGTGGATTTACCTGGAGAGAATACGACTGAAGTTTAATTCTCTTCTACCCACCTTTGAAAAATATGTTTCCCGGAAAAAAATAGATTTATAGATTTATCAGGCTACAGCTTCCTTTCTGCTTCAAACAGATCCTGAAGTCGCCCTGTTTTCTGACCAAGATTTATATAGTTGCCGGGAGTTTGAATCTAGTAATTTTCCGATTTCAGAAACCCATTTGGCTTTAGCCGGAAAATTGGTTCTCAAATAGAGCGAGGACTTCCGAATCTGTAAAGAAATTTATATATCTCAAGGGTAATAAAGAGCTTAAAATTTAGATCTATTTATTGGAGAAGAATTATGTTCAAGGCAGCAATTAATGCAGAGCTTCTGAAAGACGCGATTGCCGCATTGGCTGTAATTGTAGATGAGGTCAGAATTAAAATAAAGCCGGAAGGTATTTCGGTAAAAGCTGTTGATCCTGCCAATGTCGCAATGGGAATTTTTGAGCTTGGATCATCCGCTTTCGATGAATATAGCGCTGATGAGTCTGAAATAGGAATAGACCTGAACAAGATTATGGACCTGCTGGGAATTGCGGAGAAGAACGACACAGTCCGGATGGAACTTGAAGAAGGGAATCAAAAACTCCTGATTGATGTCGGAGGGCTGTCTTATACACTTTCTCTTCTCGATCCTTCTACAATTCGGGCAGAACCAAGAGTTCCCCAGCTAGATTTGCCTGCAAAAGTTGTCCTGAATGGAGCTGACCTCAGGCGTGCTGTGAAAGCTGCAGAGAAAATAAGTGATCATCTACTAATGGGGGTTTCTGATGATACCTTCTATATGGAAGCAAAAGGCGATACTGACCAGGTTCGCCTGGAGATGGGTAGGGACCAGCTGATCGACCTGAAGGCAGGTGAAGCCTGTTCTCTTTTCTCTCTGGACTATCTGGCCGACATAGTCAAACCTACGAATAAAGTCAATGAGGTAAGTCTTTCCCTTGGAAAAGATTTCCCGATACTCATAGATTTCGAGATTGCAAACGGTGCAGGCAGAATTTCTTATCTCCTGGCTCCGAGAATTGAGTCGGAATAATCCATGCAGGCTGACAAACTCGCATATTACCCTTTTATCTCAGAAGCATCTACCCATGTTGAGAGTCTGGGGATTTCCCTGGACAGTCTGCTTAATTCCTGGGCTTACCGGGCTGCAAGAGCTAGAGGGATAAAAAGGGTAAAAGAAGCTCTGGAAGGGGAAATTAAAAAGCCGCCTGTTTCCAGAGAAGCCCAGATTCTCTCAGAACTTCTCTCCTATCCTTTTGCAAGAATGCTGGTTGCCTGTGTGGACGATCAGCTCTTTACCAAGCGCTATGCTCTGGCAGAAGCCAAAGCTGCCTATACACTTTTGAGAAATGAAACTCCAGCTTTCTTGCTTAAATTCGGGGAAGATTTTGGAATTTCAGCCGACTTCAGAGATTCCTATTTCAGTATGCATTTTACGGACTATATCCGCTTTTCAAATTCCCTGAAAGATCCTGCCTGGAAACTTGCAAATCGCCAGTTAAGGGCTGGAGAGGTAAGAATTACAAAGGAAGAATTTGCAAGACTTCTTGAAGAAGCTATAAGGGAACGTATTGAACAGTCGTTTCCAATCCCTGAAATTCCTGCCGAAATTTCACGTTTTTGCGCCCCTTATGTTGCTGAAATAAAGGCTCAGTTTGAGGTTCAGAAGAAAAAATTTGGAAAAACGGACTTTGGGACAGTGGAACCTGAACTTTTTCCCCCCTGCATATCACATGCCCTTGCAAACGTACAGGGCGGAGTGAATCTTGCCCATTCTATGCGGTTTGCCATGACTTCATTCCTGCTCAACGTAGGCATGTCGGTGGATGAAATACTTAATCTCTTCAATATCTCCCCTGATTTTGACGCAGAAAAGACTCTTTACCAGATAGAGCACATTGCAGGTGCAACAGGGAATGTATACAAGCCTCCTGCATGTGATACCATGAGAACCTATGGCAACTGCGTAGGAAAAGATAGATTATGTGAAAAAATCAATCATCCTCTCGCGTATTATGAGAAGAAGATATATCTGAAAAACAAAGAAAGGGAAAAGGAAAAAGAGCAAGAAAAGGAAAGCAGAAAAGAAGAAGGAAAGATGCAAGAAAGCGTAGAGGAGCAAAAGAAGGAAAGAAAAGCAGGAAAAGAAGAATCAAAGGTACAAGAAAAGAAGAATCAGAGGAGCAAAAAAGCGTAAAGAAGAAAAAAGGAGAGAAAAACTGGAAAGAGAGAAGGAAAGGAGATAGAAAAATAAAATGGTAAAAGAAAAGATAAAAGAAAAAAGAAATGAGAATGAAAAGGGGATTTATAATTCAGAATACCTGGCATTATTTACAAAAACTGTCTGACAAACTCTTCTGGCATTAAAGTTCGCTTTACGGTTTCTTCAATTGACATGCCTTTATTTAAAAATCTTTTTACCACGCTTTCCATGGGCTCACCAACCTCAATGATGTGCATGTCAGGATCATAGAACCTGATAACCCTCTGTCCCCATGGCTGTTCTTTTAGTTCGTGCACATATTCAATGGAGTCCATGCCTTTCAACTTTTGAAGGAAACTATCCAGATCGTCTTCCTCAAAATATAGTTCAAAATTATTTGATTTTTGAGCTATGTCATCTTTGTTTATACCTATTAAATCCGAAAAATGGGATTTCAGGTGTATTGAAAAGCCGCTCTCAAATGATACGTTCTCACCGAAATCGCATTGTACCTTCTGATTAAGGATCTTTTCGTAAAAATTCCTGGAAGCCTCTATATTGTTAACGACAATGAGTGGACATATGAACCTCATTTTATTCCCTCCTTTGTAAGTAAACAAAGCATTGAATGCGAGTTGTTATCCCGGACTGCTCATGTAAAAGTTTTAGACAGATTCAGTAATTCATCAGAGTACCTTTATAGATTTATTCTGATCCAGCCTATTCATCCTGTGTGTTTACTTTTACTCCAAAAAAGCTACCCTGAAAAATTCCTCGAATATTCATAAAGTTACCTATTCTTCATCTACTCTTCTTTATTAATCTTACTTGACAGAATGAAAGTATTTTTTCAAATCCGCGAATGAAAGTTTCAGTATCAGGCAATTAAGCTAAAAAATCTCCAAAAAAGTCTAGAAATTTTTAGAAGTAACTCTGGACAAGCCTTAAAAATCTCTATAAAAATGCTCATAAAACCCTGAAAAAAATGAGAAATGAGATATACCTCACTTCAATAGTGAATCTGAATCCTAAAAATTAAAAATTTGCTCGCAAAGTGAACAACTGCACTTACTCTGAATCGTTAACTTTTACTTAGTCTTTTTCTTACATTGAACCTTTATTTTATCTCTATTTACCTTCTTTTGTATTCCCTGCATTTTTCAATGAATTTTTCCACCGGAAAGGTAGCTGGATGGGAATGCATATAACCTGCCAGGGTGTTGTGCTCGATAAGACCGTCTAAACCATTCTGTATTCCTTTTCCTCGCAGCATTTCATATGCGAACTTCGCATCTCGGTCGCATTCTGTAAGAGAGTAATGGAATTCGTGACCTCTGATGTTATGAGAAGAGAAGTTTTTATCCAGAGGGCGAGCTTCGGTATATCCGAGAGCTTTGAGCCGGTCTGTCATACGTGTGTTTGCAGGCACGACATCTGCAAGTTTATAAATCTTGTTCCCTACCTCATATCTCCCGCAGAGATAAAGCAGACCGCCGCACTCAGCATAAATGGGCAACCCGTCCGCTGCGAGATCCTTAAGTTTCCTGGTTGTTTCGGATTTCTCAAGGTTTTCTGCATAAAGTTCGGGATACCCTCCTCCAAAGTAAATTCCATCGACATCCGGAACCTCTCCTGCCATCGGGCTAAAAAATTCAATTTCGGCTCCGTGATCCTTGAAAGCATCAAACATATCATGATAGTAGAAACAGAAGGCTGGATCCCTAGCAATTCCTATCCTGAGATCTGCCTCTGGTCTTTGTATTTTCCTGATCTCCGGCACAGAACAGGGCTCAGCAAGTTCAAGCAAGGCATCAAGATCAACATTCTCCTCGATGAAAGCTGCCATTTCCTCAGTATTATAATCCTTTTCATGTGCCATATACAACCCAAGATGTCGGGAAGGAACCTCGATATCTTTTTTTCTCGGAATCGTTCCTACAACAGGTATACTCCCAGGAAGCGAATTTCTTACGAGTTCTGCATGCCTCGCGCTGCCTACTTGATTCAGAATAATGCCTGCAACCCTGACTTCAGGATCGAACTCAGAATACCCTTTCAATAGGGCTGCGGTGCTTCTGGACATGCCATGTACGTTAATCACCAGAATTACAGGCAGATCAAGTGTTTTTGCAACATGTGCGGAACTTGCGACCTCGGTAGAATCGATTCCGTCAAAGAGTCCCATAACTCCTTCTACTACCACAATATCCGCATCTGCAGCCGTCCGGGCTACCGTCTGTCCAACTCCGTCGGTGCCCATCATGTAGGTATCCAGGTTTCGTGAGGGACGCCCGCAAATTGCAGTGTGATGAGAAGGATCGATATAATCAGGTCCTACTTTATAAGGTTGGACCTTTAGCTGTCTGTGTTTTAGAGCAGCCATAATACCCATGGAGACTGTCGTTTTTCCGACCCCACTGTGGGTTCCTGCAATAAGTATTCCTTTTGTCATCTGCTGAATATTGTTGCCGTTAAAATATATTAAAGCTATTAATGCTGCTGCTTTAAAGCACCTTATAATTGTTTTCAGAAGAAAGAACCTTACCAGGGAAGTCTACCGATACCTAAGCAAATTATCTAATATGTTTAGATTTGTGAGGAAAGATATTATTAAAGCAGCTTGAAGAGTAGCAATAATTATTAACAAAACCTATTGTCAGCATTTAGTGACTACTCCCCTCACTGAAGTGAAGGGCATCTATCGATCTTACTAAAGTCAACAAATTTCTACCTCAAAACATATAAAATAATTGTAAAATCCGATAAAGCATTATAAAGCTTTAAATTCGTTTTTACCTCTTTTTGTGGGCTTATAAAGTGTTAAACAAATCTTATAAATTATTATATAATGCTCTTAATGTAAGTATTCTTATATATATAATTGAATGGATGGCTTTTAGTTCCAGGTCTTCTCAAGTCAGATGAGCAAGATCAGATGAAATCAGAGGAACTAATCGGAGGAATAAAAATGAATTCAAGTGGAAAATCAATTGCAAAAATTCTGGGATCTATTTTTTCTATATTAATGATCTCAAGTTTAATTACTGCAGGAGCAGTTTCCTGTGATACTCTTACAAAATCTGCAGATGATTCTGCAACTTCCTGTGACTCCCTTGCCGATTGTGACAAGGAATGTACCTCATGTGACTGTGAATCTGCTGCAGACTGTGAGCAAATAAACTGTGACTGCGAACTATGCGACTGCAATTCCATTATAGACAGCGAACAGGACGACTCTGAAGAGGAGGATTCTAAAGACCACGCAGACTGCAACAAAGGAAATTGTGATTCTTGCGACTGCGAATCTGTTCTGGAATGTGACCAGGCAAAATGTGACTGTGAATCCTGTGACTGTGAATCCATTATAAAATGTGAAGAAGACGACTCCGAAGTAATTGAAGAAGCTCCAGAAAACTGTGAAGATACTAAAGAATGTGAAGACATTGTAGAGACTCCAGCAAATGTCTGCAAGAAGGAGTTACTGAAATCCCCAGTTAAGCTTGATGATGTTAAAGAGGCTCCAGTAGATTGTAATGAAGCCTCAAAAGACGTCTGTAAAGAAGCTCCAGTATGTGAAGCTCCACAAAAAGATGTATGTGAAAAAACTCCAGTATGTGAAGACAATAAGAAAGTAGAGGAGACTCCAAAAGACGTCTGTGAAGAAGCTCCAGTATGTGAAGACAATAAGAAAGTAGAGGAGACTCCAAAAGACGTCTGTGAAGAAGCTCCAGTATGTGAAGACAATAAGAAAGTAGAGAAGACTCCAAAAGACGTCTGTGAAGAAGCTCCAGTATGTGAAGACAATAAGAAAGTAGAGAAGACTCCAAAAGACGTCTGTGAAGAAGCTCCAGTATGTGAAGACACTGAAGAAGTAGAAGAAGCTCCGGTAGAGTGTAAATAAATAAGGAAAATAGCATATGTGTTGGAGAGTATAACCAACTCTCCACACAGAATGTTGACATTTAACAACCGAATACAATTAGCTTTCAAATGAGCCTTCTCAGGCTATACATATTTAAATTCAGTTTTTGCCCAAACTTTATAAGCTGCTCATTTTTCAGGAGTTTTATGAATTTACTAAGAGGAAAGGTCACAGAAGATTTAATCTTGTTGAGTTTATATAATTAAATTTCCGTGCACATGGTTTTGCCTATCAATATTCTTTTACTCTGAACTCCTAACTTTAACACGGCAGTTTAGTTTGAAAATGAAATTATATGCCAAACAGATTATCTCTATGCCGAATGATCATTTTTATGACTGATAGTCTTTTTTGAGAAATCCGAATGTTTTATATTCCTTCGCCTGTGCACACTAACCTTAAGTAAAAGGTTATACCTACTCTAAAGTAGAGCAGCTAGAGTCTCAGGAAAGGATTGAGAAAAGAGGCTTCTACTCCATAAGCTGAAGTAACTCTTTTGCTAATTCAATTTAATTTATTTCCTGTTCTGGGCTTTTTCTCAAAGGTGCCAATTAAATTTGATATCAGGATATTATGGGCAAATCGTCTCAGATATAAAGTGTTTGTCCGCATATAACAAGGATAAACTCCTGAATATCAGTGAACCTTAAATATAACTTAACAAAGAGCTGCATGTCAAATGTTTAATAGGAGATTTTAATCAGCCATGAAGCAGAAAAATCCAGAAAAAGCTCCTGAAGTTGCGGAAGAAGACTCAAAGAAAATTCTTAAGGATCCTTATGGACGAAAGGTTACAGGGCTTCGAATATCGGTAACTGACAGGTGTAATCTTTCATGTATTTACTGCCATAATGAAGGTGCAGACTGCTCTACCTGCGGCCCGGTAGGAAGGGAAATGAAGCCGGAGTTAATTTGCGGGATTGTCAGGGAAGCAGTAAAATTCGGGATCAACAAAGTGAAATTCTCAGGAGGCGAACCTCTATTCCGAAAAGACTTTGAGGAGATCCTTGCCTGCCTTCCTCCATTAAAAGAGGTTTCTGCCACCACAAACGGTATTCTGCTTGAAAAACGTGCAAAAGCCCTGAAGGCGGCAGGTCTTGATAGGGTAAACATAAGCCTGGATTCTCTTGTGCCTGAGAAGTATGAAGCAATTACCGGAGCGCCCTCAGGCTCACTTGAGAAGGTTATCAGGGGTATTGACAGTGCAGTTGAAGCTGGACTGACTCCTGTGAAGCTGAATATGGTTCTCCTCAAAGGTGTAAACGATAACGAAATCGATTCAATGATGGATTTTATCCGACAGTATAAAGGGAAGGTAATTTTGCAACTTATAGAGCTTATGGATATTGATCCCAGGCTTTCAAAATACATTATTGACTCAAAAGACCTTGAACGAAGCCTGGCTGAGAAGGCAAGCGAAATCAAGGTACGAAACCTTCACCATCGAAAAAAATATATTATCGACGGGGCGGAAGTAGAATTTGTTCGACCTATGGATAACTCGGAATTTTGCGCCCACTGCAGCAGGCTAAGGGTTACAGCCGACGGAAAATTCAAGCCCTGCCTGCTTGTAAACGACAATTTAGTAGATGTCAGTGATGCAAAAAGTCCCGAAGAGATTGAGAAATTGCTCGAGCTTGCAGTAAGCCGAAGGAAGCCATACTACGTTCCTGTTAGGGTTCCTGAGAAGAAAAAGAAAATATGATATGAAGAACAATGCAGAGATCAATATGCAAATGAGGAGGGAAAAAATGAGGATTGAGCTTTCAGTAGACGGGAGAAGAATCCCTATGAACGAATTTGTCCAGAAAATAGTGATAAGCGTTATTAAGGCAATGGTAGAAACGTTACATACGGTCGACAGCGGATGGAAGGAAATCTCCATTCATATTGAAAGAGATGAAATTAAGGAATAAAGTGAGAAGGGCTTTTTCGGATAAAGTAGAAGATCAGGGCTTCTTAGTACTAAACCTTTTCATCTAGATATTTAGAGGTCGCTATAGTTTCAGGATTTTCAGTAATTTTAGATTTTCCTGGACTTTGAGCACTTAAAATTTTGCAACCCAGAGATAACGGAGCTTTTAGAGATACTTTTCGATCTCAGAAAAGTCTATCCTGGCAGTTGAATCCAGGGAGATCGGAGTTATTGAGATATACCCTTTCTGCATGATAGCATGCACATCGGTCCCTTCTTCTTCTTCCCGGATCAGATCCCCTGCAATCCAGTAATAGGGCCTGCCCCTGGGGTCACGCCTTTCCTCGACATCCGTTTTAAAGACTTTTCGTGCAAGGCGAGTTATCTCTACAGGCGTATCCTCTTCAGCGTGATAAGGAATATTTATGTTCAGGAGGTCCACGTTCTCTGGCATGCCGTGCCTGAGGACATTTCGAGCAATCCTGTTTACTACTTTTATCCCGACTTCAAAACGTTCTCTATGGTAGTCCCTGGGATCATCGAATTTTTGACCTTCGTCAAGTACCTGTATGGAGGCGGCAATCGCAGGCACGCCATAGCTCGCAGCTTCAAGGGCTCCTCCGATGGTTCCTGAGGTAGTAATGGTATCGGTGCTTATATTCTCCCCAATATTGAAACCGGAAAGCACCAGGTCAGGCATTTCCTTTAGGATTGCGAAGATGCCCAGAATTACGGCATCGGTAGGAGTTCCTCCCACAGAATAAGCAGGTATGCCTCCTGCGTTTGTTTTCGTGATTCGAAGAGGCTCAAAGATAGAAATCGAGCGTCCAACACCACTCTGCTGGACGGCAGGAGCCGAAATCGTAACTTCCCCGAGGTCTGAAACACTGTCAAATGCAGCTTTCAAACCTGTGGAATAAACACCATCATCGTTAGTAACAAGAATTTTTGGGACCATCAGCTTCCCCATAAGTTGTTGGATAATTTAAAATTAATGGAATGACTGCATGGGATGAAAGTTCAGAGAAATCAGAAAGTTCAGAGAAATCAATTTAATTCAAATATTAACATGCCAGTACAGATAATAAATGCACAGATACGGCAAGTACACAACAAGTACACAGAAATATCAAGCTGTAAAAAATAAGTTGCAAAGATAAATAAAAAGCCACAAAAAGTAAGTTTAAGGACTGTTTTTCTAGCAGCTCCGAGCCCTATTTTTTAATTTGAAAAGGATTCTGACTAGCGTATTTTGTCTGCAGATGATAAATAAGTCTTCTCTATGGTTAAAGACCAATTGTTTTAACTCGACGACGTCTCTACTGGTGGGGTATTAAATAAGGCATTGAAGAGGTCATCATGTATGTGATGGAACTTGAGAGGTCTATGAAACAAAAATCCTCATAGTGCTACACGCTAGCGATTTTCTCCTGATTATAAACCGATCCTTACCCCCTCCACATAGGGCTCCCCCACGTTTTAGCCCGGATTTCTGGCAGCAAAGATCTTTTATCGGAAAGGAGACGGATTTGCCTGCGCGGCAGACGAAGTTCAGATTTAAGCTCAGAATACGGTTTTTATGGTGTATACATAAAGGTGGTGAACGCCTATTGCAAACATCATCATTCTTACGACCAGAAACTCCAGGTGATGGAGCCAGTGCGTCATCTCTATAAGTTTTTCAGAATGTAAAATCTTTTTTTCTTTTACGGTTCTTAAAGTTTCTTTTAAAATCTTTAACAGCATTTTTATCAAAACCTCACTCATAATGTATTCTATTGTATTGTCTCAAAGCATTCCCTGTTAGGAAGTGCTCCGAATATGCACCCTAAAAAATCCAACGGTATCTCAAAAAGGCACTTTATGTTCGAAAATGCCCTTCCATAGCATACACTATCCGACGTAATCTCAAAAAGGCACGTTCATATCGAAAAATGCGTTATTTACCCCACCGCCTCTAGCATTACAAGCTTGTTATATTAAAAGTTGTTGACCCTGTATAAGAGAATTTTATATAAGCACATAAATAATATTCAAATGATCCGATCAAAGTTTTCGTTAACGAACATGGGAAAGAACCTGAACATTGATGGTAAAAGAGTATAAACCATAAGTTCAGAAGCGAGTATATAAGCCACAAATCGAAAACAAAAGGTAACAAAAAATATTCTTCAGTTAATTTCTGTGCCCTGCAAATCCGAGGGCAAATATTAGGAAAGAACAAAAGAAAAAAGAATTCACCCAAGAATCACCCAAGAATTCACCCTCATTTTTCAGTCACCTGACGCAGAGATAAAATTTAAAAAAATATTTATTGTAATCTAAACTATTATCTTTATGAAAAACGAGAGTATTGATCGCCCTTTTTCACTGAAAATCTATTTGCTAATTATCATTATACTTTCATGGCCTTTTCAGATTGCTTACCCGTTTTTAGGGGAAGCCTTCAAACCCCTCCTTTTATTATCAATGATCATGGTCGCTGTTGCCACTTACATTGCCGGCAGGTTTGTGTTCAGGGATGGGTTTGAAAACGCCGGTTGGCGATGGGGCAAACCCAGGCATTATGTATACGCTTTTGGACTTGCATTATTTTTGTGGGCTTTCCCGAGAGCTGTTGAACAGCTGCTGGGAATTTATGAAAGTCCTCAAGATGTAAGCACCGCAGCCATTTTGGTTGAGTTTTTATTTAGCTTTACAATCACACTCATTCCGGCATTTGGGGAAGAGTTCGGTTGGCGTGGATATTTATTGCCTCATTTATTTGCGCGATACAATACCCGCCTGGCACTACTTTTACACGGCTTTATCACCTGGGTCTGGCACTTACCAGTTCTGGTTGTAATGGGAACGCAAATGGAAGCTAACCCATTTGTTTCAGTGCCACTTATTATGCTTATCAGCTTAATACCGACAATTATGCATGCAGTTGTATTTGCCTACATATGGTCAAGCACTCAAAGTTTAGCCGTATCGACCGTATATCATGCCGCATTTGATGAGGTTCGTGATACCCTCGAAGGGTCAGTCGGTTTAGGTCCGCTTTCACAAAACTGGCAAATGCTAATCCTTACGATTTTAGGAATTGCACTGTTATGGAAAGCAAAATGGAAAAAAACAGCTGAATCTTCGTTATGATCTATCAAAATACTTACTTCTTCTTTTAAGAAAACCAGTTTTTCCGGTCAAAGTTCTCAGGAAGAGAAGATAGTAGATCCGAAATTTTAAGACTTGCAGATAAATCTTCTATAGATGAAGAGCAGTGTAAATTTAATATAATGATGCCGTTATCCATCTAGTATTTCCTATAGATTAAAATTGCAGTTATCCGATATCCCTCATCAATTTCACGAGGATTTATAAAATGGACAAATACGAGAAAGTATTCGAGCTGGCTAAACGCCGGGGGTTTCTGTGGAATTCCTTTGAGCTTTATGGCGGAAGCCGGGGATTTTATGATTATGGGCCTCTTGGGTGTGCGCTAAAGAGGCGAATAGAGCAGATCTGGAGAGAGTTTTACGTTATCCAGGAAGGGTTTATGGAGATTGAGTGCCCGACAATTGGGATTGAAGAAGTATTCATTGCTTCCGGACACGTAGGAGGCTTTTCTGACCCACTGTGTGAGTGCATGAACTGTAAGGAGGCATTCCGGGCTGACCACCTTGTAGAAGACGTAACGAATGCGGCAGGAGCTCTGAGTGCAGAGGATCTTACAAAGGTTATAAAGGAAAAAGGAATCACCTGCCCGGAATGCGGCGGCGAGCTCGGGGAAGCTTATGAATTTAACCTGATGTTCAAAACCACCATCGGACCCGGTACAGGACGGCAGGGGTATCTCAGACCAGAAACGGCGCAGGGGATGTTTGTCGATTTCCCGAGACTGGCACGTTTTTACAGGGATAAACTGCCTTTCGGGGCAGTACAAATAGGGAAGTCCTACAGGAACGAAATTGCGCCCAGGCAGGGTGTAATCAGGCTCAGGGAATTCACGCAAGCCGAATGCGAGATTTTTGTTGACCCGCGGAATAAGAAGCATCCCAACTTTGAGCGCTTTGCAGATAAAGAACTTGTACTCTATTCACAGAAGGGACAGGTAAAGGGCGAGCCTTTCAGGATGACGGTCGGGGAGGCTGTAAAAACTGGAGTTATAGCACACGAAGTTCTGGGCTACAATATCGCACTTACCAATGAATTCCTGACAAAGATAGGAATTGATCCTGCAAAGCTCAGGTTCAGGCAGCACCTGACCGACGAGATGGCACACTATGCAGTCGACTGCTGGGATGCCGAAATTGAGACCGACAGGTTCGGCTGGGTTGAAGTTGTAGGAATAGCCGACAGGACAGATTACGACCTTAAAGCCCATGCAAGAGTAAGTAAGACCGAACTTTACGTATATGTAGAATATGAGGAGCCGAAAATGGTGACTCGCTTTACTGTAAAGCCAAACATGGGCAAGCTCGGTCCTGTATTTAAAGGAAAGGCGAAAGCCGTTGCAGACGCCTTAAAGCAGCTCTCCGAAGAGGAGCTTTCAAAAGATGAGATAAAAGTTACTGTGGATGGGGAAGAGTTGACAGTCAGCTCGGACGCTGTAGATTTTGCAGAAGAGACTGTAAAGGTCAGCGGAGAGAATGTCATTCCTCACGTAATCGAACCCTCCTACGGGATCGACAGGATCTTCTACGGCATCATGGAGCATGCCTACGATGAGGAAAACGTGGCTCAGAAGGCTGCCGAGTCCGGACTTAAAGGCACGGAAGAAGCTGGAAAAGAATCCGAAGCTGAGGGAGAGGAAGAAACCCGTCTTGTAATGCATTTCGCAAGTGAAGTTGCCCCGGTACAGGTTGCAGTACTCCCGCTCCTGACTCGTGAAGAGCTTGCAGAGCCCGCAAGAGATATCATTGCAAGACTCAGGGAAAAGAACCTGCTTGTCAATTATGACGACTCAGGAACTATCGGGCGCCGTTACAGGAGAAATGACGAGATTGGTACACCTTACTGCGTTACTGTAGATTACGATACCCTCAAAGATGGAACTGTAACTATCAGAGACAGGGATTCCATGCGCCAGATCCGGACTCCGATCACAGGGATAGAAAACGTCCTGTATGAACTCATTTACAAAGGCAGAGCTTTCGAGTCCGCAGGCAAGCCCTTTAACTTCTAAAACCAGAAAATTAGCAATTCCTGTGCTGTGAGTTAAAAAAGCTTGCAGCAAAACTTTTAATTTGTTTATATTTTTATAATTGAATTAAGACTCTGAAACAAACTAAATGATCTTGAAGCAGAATGAATGAGAGTTTTTTTTCTGAGAAGCCAGCCTTCATAAAGCATCCGCTAATAAAGCCTGATACTGTTGAGCAGAGGCTCTATCAGTTGAACCTTGCAGGGAAGGCACTCGAAAAATCAAGCCTTATTGTGCTTCCTACAGGACTTGGGAAAACTATAATAGCTCTTTTTGTGATTGCTTCCAGACTTCAGCGTTACGGGGGTAAAGCCCTGATTCTCTCTCCAACGAAACCGCTTGTAGAGCAACATGCAGCTTTTTTCAAGAAGGTAATGGCTCTTCCCGAAGAAGAGATTCTGGCTTTTACGGGCAGTATTCCTCCTGCAAAACGGGAAGAGCTCTGGGCGCAGGGAAAATTGATAGTATCCACCCCTCAGGTAATTGAAAATGATCTTCTTACAAAAAGGATCAGCCTTGAGGATGTAAGCCATATAACCTTTGATGAAGCTCACAGGGCAGTTGGGAATTATGCTTATACCTTTATTGCGGAAAAATATTTCGAGAGCGCAAAAAATCCTCATGTGCTCGGAATTACTGCAAGCCCTGGCAGTTCGGATGAGAAAATCTCGGAGGTCTGTCAGGCTTTACATGTTGAGAATGTGTCAGTGAAGACTGAGAAAGATAGAGATGTCCGCCCTTATGTGCAGGAAAAAGAGATAGAATGGATTCAGGTACAGCTCCCTTCTGAGATGGTTGAGATCCGGGACTATCTTGAGAAAATCTTTAATGACCGGCTCGGAATAATAAGAGGCCTGGGTTTTTCGGCAGGCAGTGGGAAATATGTCTCCAAAAAAGACCTCCTGCTTCTCCAGAAGAAACTTCAGGGTGAAATCCGAATGGGGGGCGATCCTGCAGTTTTTACTGCCCTATCAGTGCTTGCTGAAATGGTAAAGGTAAATCATGCTGTGGAGATGGTTGAGACTCAGGGGCTTGAGACCCTCAGGAAGTATTTAGAGAAACTGGACGCAGATGCCTCTTCAAATAGTGCAAGCAAAGCTGCAAGAAGATTAATGGATGATCTCTTTATGAGAAAAACCCTTCACAGGTTAAAGGAGTGCGAGATTGAACATCCTAAACTCGAGCTTGCGCGAAAGATCGTATCCGAGCAACTGAAAGAAAGCCCTGAGTCCAGAGTAATTGTTTTTACAAATTACAGGGACACAGCAGAGTTAGTGACAAATGCCCTGTCCAAAGTTCCGGGAGTTGTACCTACCCGCTTTGTGGGACAGGCATCGCGCCGCAAGGATAAAGGGCTTACGCAAAAGCAGCAGGTAGAGATCCTCAATAAGTTCAGGGCAGGAGAATATAATGTACTTGTGGCTACCTCAGTTGCCGAAGAGGGACTTGATATTCCTTCTACAGACCTGGTACTCTTTTACGAACCCATTCCTTCGGAAATCCGGAGCATCCAGCGCAAAGGCAGGACAGGGAGACAGCATAAAGGCAGAGTGATTGTACTTGTGACAAAAGGTACACGTGATGAAGCTTATTACTGGAGCAGCAAGAACAAGGAAAAAAGGATGCTTAATAGCATACAGGGGCTTGAAGCCCTGCTGGTTCCTAATGAAACAAAACAGAGCTCTAAAATTTCTGATTTTGAATCCGGAGCTCTAATTTCAAATAATAAAACTGATGAAACTGTAATCATACATAATAAACCCAAAGAACCGGAGATTATACATTTAAAACAGGAAACCGGAGATTTAGTGCAGAAGAATCTCAGTCTAGAGCGGGAGACAAGCGATTTAGCTGTAAACTGTAAGGATAAAATTACAGACAGCAACGATCTAACTATAGATATAACTTTAGGTAATAGGAATACGAATGAAGGCTCAGATTGCGGCAGGGAGAATGAAGAAATAAAAGAAAATAGCTTCGAAGCGGGGAACAGAGAAGAGAAAGAAAACAGGATAGGGGAAGAAAGCGAAAAAGGGAAAAAACAAAAGGATGGGGAGAAAACTAGAGAGGAAATCATAAAAGAAAAGCAAAAAACCCTTGTAGATTTCGAAACTATTTTTGGAAAGAAATCTGAAATTAAAGTCGAATCTGAACCTGAATCTGAACCTGAATCTGAACCTGAATCTGAATCTGAACCTGAATCTGAATCTGAACCTGAATCTGAATCTGGATCTGAAGCTTCAAAAGAACCTGAAGAGGAATACGAACCTGAACCAGCCGTAGAATTGCCCGGGATAGAGACCAAACCCGAAACTCTTAAAATAGTGGTAGATTACAGGGAAGCAAAAAGCGGGGTTGCAAATGTTCTTGACAGGCTTGGAGTAGAAGTCAGTTTTGCAGCACTTGAAATTGGGGATTACGTTGTAAGCGATCGACTTGCAGTGGAAAGAAAGCGCACGGATGACTTTGTAAATTCTCTTATTGCTGGAAAGCGTAATCTCTTTGCGCAGTTAGCGGATCTTGCAAGAGAATATCAAAAACCCGTTCTTATTATTGAAGGAACGGAACTTTTCACTTCACGACAAATCAATCCAAATGCCATTTACGGTTCCTTGATATCTATTGCCATTGATTTTGGAGTTTCACTGTTATATTCAAGAGATGAAGAAGAGAGTGCTGCAATATTAAAAATGCTTGCAAAGCGTGAGCAGATGGATAATAAGCGTGAAATAAACCCCCACGGGAAAAAGTCAACCCGTACCCTTACTGAGCAGCAGGAGTATCTTGTCTCCGCGATAGCAGACATAGGACCGAAAGCCGCAAGAAACCTTCTTTTACATTTTGGGTCGGTAGAGGCTATTATGAAGGCTGATGCCGAAGAACTCAAGAAAGTAAAATTAATAGGGCCAAAGAGAGCAGCTAAAATCAGGGAGATCCTTGAAACCCCTTATAGCGGATAAGTTGAGAAGCCAGGGTTCCTTAGATATCTTCTCTTTTTCCTTACCCTATTTTCTTCTATTCTTCGTTTTTACTTTACTTTCACATATTTTCTTTGTTTCTAATTTACTTTCATGTTTTCTATTTGTTTTTAATTTACTCTTATGTCTTCTATTTGTCTTTAATTTACTCTTATGTCTTCTATTTGTCTTTAATTTACTCTCATGTCTTCTATTTGTTTCGAATTTACTTCCATGTATTTTTCCTTTCTTTTTACTTATTATAACTGCCTCAGGCGCTCTATAAGCCCAAGTCCTTTTTCAATTAGCCCTAAATCCTCGGCAATACTGCGCGGATCGGTTTCATCCTGGAGGGAATCTGCAATATTGATCATCTTTTTAAAGAGAAGGTCTTCCAGTATTTTCCGGTCTCCGTGAGTTACGGATACTTTCGATGAGGCAGCCAGTTTTTCCACTCTTCCTGTGGGTACTGCCTGGGCTGCAGGTGTTACAGAAGCCACAGGAGTTACAGGAATTGTATTTTCTGTTTCTTCTTTTTCTTGAGGTGCCCTGGAAATCTCCTCTTCTGGTGACTCGATAGCTTTTTCCTCTTCTACAGCAGCTTCCGAGGTTCTCAGCCCAAAACGAGGTTTTTGCCTGTGAGCCTGGATTCTTTTCTTGGTCTCAAAAGAAGATCTGTCTTTTTCTGTGTACGATCTGGACTCAGGAGCCTGGGCATCTAAGGCTGGTTCTTGAGCTTCTTCCTCTTCCGGGACATCACATATAGGGCAAATTACTTTACCTTGATAACGGAATTTTGGGGCTCCACAAACTTTACAATGCTCAGCAAGCATTGTTCCTCCGATTTCGAGGAAACGTGCTATTCGCTTTACTTTTTTATCTTTTTCAGAATCCATATACTTGACCTTCTTTATTCACAGCTTCTAATTCATTTGCTTCTCATTTATTTAATAAAATTTTTCCTGTAACTAGCTAAGTATGAAGTTAATATCACCTTACGCAACCTGAAAAAGGCAACAAACTCAGAACCACAAAGGGCAGACCCTAAAGCAGATAACCTTGAAAATCACCGATAATATTTTATATACCAAGCCTGTCTTAGACTAATCTATTAGCTCTAATTTTTACAATAATAATTGACTGCGAAGGTGATTCGAGTGTCATCAAATGATTCAGCAGAAGTTATCAAACAATGTCTTCAGGTCCTGGAAAGTATAAACAGCGACTCTTCAGTTCCAAGAAATATCAGACGTTCCGTGAATGAAATTATGGACATACTGAACAACGAGTCTGAACCTCTCTTTCTTAGAGCTGCATCAAGCATCTCCATTCTTGAAGATATAAGCAATGATCCTAACCTTCCCCTGCACACAAGAACTTTGATATGGAATCTTTCAAGTCAGCTTGAGACCATTCCTGTAGATGAATAACCTCTAATGAATAATCTGTAAAGATCCTTGAAAAAATAAAAGCGGAATTCACTCGGGGCGCGCGATCTGAGAACAGATGAGCTCCAGAAAAGCAAGCTCAGTTGCGTTTCTTGAGATGATCCTGTTAAAAAATCCTAAACTCTAGCTAATTCTAAAAAAAGAGCCGAAAGGAAAAAAAACCTTACTGTTATACTGGCTATTTCGAGCTGATTCTGGAAATATTCCAGAGGGTTAGAGGATATCGGCAAGGAAAAATTTTTCCTTCTTTTTTTTAAATCTTTTTAAATATTTTTTAAAGTATTTTTATTTTTAGATTGAGTTTAATATTCGGAAGAGAATAGACAAATTCTAATTCGGCTAGCACAATGAGATAATCTACCGTTGGTACATTATCATAAACATGATACAGTTGAATAAATTTTCTTAGGAGTATTTCTGGAATCTCAAAAAAGAGATTAAAATATATAAAATATATTAAAATATATGAGTTATACAAAATAAATGAAAAACAAAACAGATAGAATGTAAGAGCACTCATTTTTAGTAGAGAAGATAACTATAAAGAGGCTGAGAAGCATTAAAGGGGGTATAAAATTATGTTTGAAGAGATTTCTGCCCGAATAAGGGAAAATTTTGAGGTTAAAGATAGTATAAGGGAAGAAGGATTGAAGATCTCCCGCGAAGTTGTCAGGGAATGCAGGACAGCCTCATTTGCCCTTCATAATCAGGACTTCGAGAAGGCGGACAAAAGTATTAAAGCTGCTGGAGAAGCGCTTGAGAAACTTAAGGTTCTTTTCAAGGGGCATGCCGACATTTATCATGCAGGCTTTGTAGAGCATGCCCAGCAGGAATATGCGGAAGTCTCAGTCCTCAGCAGCCTGTTTAAGGAAGACAAAAATATTCCCTCTCCTGATGACTTAAGAGTTGAATACGCAGCCTATCTTAACGGTCTTGGGGACGTTGTAGGTGAACTCAGGAGACATGTCCTTGATCTTATAAGGGATGAATCTTTTGAAAAAGCCGAAACGTTTTTAGGCATCATGGAAAACATTCATGCAATGCTTATGGACTTTGACTATCCAGATGCCATAACCAGGGGACTGAGAAGAAAAACCGATGTGTCCCGCTCCCTTTTAGAAAAGACACGCGGCGATGTTGTCAATGCAATTGGTCAGAAAAAGCTTGAAACCGCGATGCATAATCTAGAATCCAGACTTTAGACAAATTTACAGATTTTAGACAAATTTACAGATTTTAGACAAATTTACAGATTTTAGACAAATTTACAGATTTTAGACAAATTTACAGATCTTAGAAAATTTTAGAGATTTTAGAGAAATTTACAGGCTTTAGATAAGTTTAGATAGAAGGAATGTAAAACATTGAATAGTCTAGCATTTTTTGAACTTTGAGAGTTAGAATAGAAGATTAAATTGCAACCCGTTAATGTAAAACTTACCCGATAACTATTAAACCGTTTATTGTTTTAACAATTACTCAGCTGTTTAGCAGTTTAACTGTTTAACTATTTAAGTTTTATGAATGAGATTTTCTCCAAATTGACTAATTTAGAATTTCTCTGAACCTATTTAGAATTCCAGTTTCACAGAAAGTTTCAGCAGATCTGTTTAAACTTCCAGTATATCGATTTAGAATTCCAGTTAAGACATAAATTTCATTAGTCTGTTATAAGACATAAATTTCAATAATCTGTTATAAGAGGATATACATGAAATTTGATCCGGAAAAAATTAAAAAGGATGCAAGAGAGAACTTCGACCTTACCTGGAACGAAGGTAAAAAACTGGTCAGGATACCTACTCTCAACGAACGTTACCCCAGAATCACTCTGAGATATGGAAAAGCACATCCGGTTTACGATACAATCCAGAAACTCAGAGAAGCCTATCTGAGAATGGGTTTTGAAGAGATGATGAATCCTCTGATTGTAGATGATAAAGAGGTACACAAACAGTTCGGAAGCGAGGCTCTTGCAGTTCTGGATCGCTGTTTCTATCTTGCAGGTTTGCCAAGGCCTAATGTTGGAATTTCCGATGAGCGCATCGCGCAGATAAAAGAAATTCTCGGAGATATAGGCGATGAAGGGATAAATAAGATCAGGCAGGTTCTCCATTCATATAAAAAAGGAAAGATTGATGGAGACGATCTTGTACCTGAGATATCAGCGATGCTTGGAGTATCCGATGCCCTTGTTGCCGATATGATTGACAGGGTTTTTCCTGAGTTTAAAGAGCTTGTGCCGCAAGCAAGCAGAAAGACACTCCGCAGCCACATGACTAGCGGCTGGTTCATTTCCCTTGGTGCCCTCCTTGAGAGGCAGGAGCCTCCTTTCCATTTTTTCTCCATAGATCGCTGTTTCAGGCGAGAACAGCAGGAGGATGCCTCAAGGCTCATGACCTACTATTCGGCTTCCTGCGTAATAATGGATGAGGATGTTACTGTTGATCACGGAAAAGCTGTTGCAGAAGGACTGCTTTCCCAGTTTGGATTTGAAAAATTCATTTTCAGACCCGATGAAAAACGTAGTAAGTACTATGTTCCTGACACTCAAACCGAGGTATTTGCCTTCCATCCGAAACTTGTAGGCTCTAATTCAAAATACTCGGACGGCTGGATTGAGATTGCAACTTTCGGAATATATTCCCCAACAGCTCTTGCAGAATATGATATCCCATATCCTGTCATGAACCTCGGGCTTGGAGTGGAAAGGCTGGCAATGATTCTGCATGATGCCCCTGATGTACGTTCCCTTTCTTATCCTCAGATTCCGCAGTATACAGAATGGGAAATGTCAGATGGTGAACTTGCAAAACAGGTTTTCGTAGATAAAATGCCTGAAACTCAAGAAGGTATTGCAATTGCAGCTGCAATTGTTTCCCAGTGCGAACTTCATGGAGATGAACCCAGTCCCTGTGAATTCCCTGCCTGGGAGGGAGAAGTCTGCGGCAGAAAAGTAAAAGTTTCCGTGATCGAGCCTGAAGAAAATACAAAGCTTTGCGGACCTGCGGCTTTCAATGAGGTTGTAGCCTATCAGGGAGACCTCCTGGGAATTCCAAACACTAAAAAGTGGCAAAAAGCCTTTGAAAACCACTCTGCAAGAGCAGGAATCCGTTTCATAGAAGCATTTGCAGCCCAGGCTGCCAGGGAGATTGAAGAAGCTGCAATGTCGGGAGCGACCGAGCACATTGTCAGGGTAAGAGTCGTCAAAGTTCCTTCAGAAATCAATCTGAAAATAGGTTCTGTTGCTCAGCGTTATATCACGGGCAAAAAGAAAAAAATAGATATGAGAGGCCCGGTTTTCACATCTGTAAAAGCGGAATTCTTCTGAATGCCAGAAAAAAGGAGCAAGCGCATGCAAACCCGAAAAAGCCCCTTCTCGAGATATCCTGAGCTCAGCCGGTTGATGGAAACCGGCGAACCTGTGTGTGTAACTTTTGAAACAGGAGGAGATGAAAATTCTCCTGAAAAATCCCGCTTTCTTTTTTGCGAACTTGTGCAGAAAGCCCGTATGGGAGAAGAGTTCCTTATCTCTGGGCAGGGATGCCCCCCAGGAGATTATGTACTGGGTTTCTCAGAGAAGAGTCCTGCTGCTTACTATCTGAACTCCGGAAGATATAAGGACTGGAAGGCTGCGGAAAATGCAGCTTTATCACTTCCGAGATTGGAAAAAAAGTTTTGCTTTATAAAAATAGAGCCCCTGTCCCTGAATAAAGGTAATTTTGATGTGATGATTCTTTTTCTTAAGCCTGAAAAAGCTATGCGCATTGTTCAGGCGAGTGCCTATTCGGAAGGAAAGAGAACCGTATTGGATACTATAGGTGCAGCCTCTATTTGCGGGGACTGTACCGTACTTGCCTACAGGCAGGGCATAGGCTTATCATTCGGGTGCAAGGGCTCAAGAAAGCATAGTGGATATGAAGACTTTGAAGTTCCACTTGGGCTTTCTTTTAAGAAAACGATCGAAATAGAAGATGTTCTTTCTAAACTTCCCGAAACAAGAAAGTAGGGAGCGATGGAACCATTCTACTGCCCTTAAAACCAAGATTTTGTGATGATATTGTTTTCCCGTAAAAACCCGAATATGGGACTGTTTTATCCTGACATTTGTTTGAAAGAAGCTGTAAATAAAATCCATATTATTCAGAGCCTTCAGTGGGATGAGTTTATATAGAAGTACAAACATGTAAAATGCGATTTTAATCAGAGCTATTCCAAACTCACACTAATGGAGGATTAAATCATGGCAGGTCAGCCAATATTCATTTTAAAAGAAGGAAGTAAGCGAACCAGAGGCAGGGATGCCCAGAGTAACAATATTATGGCTGCAAAGGCAGTAGCCGAAGCCGTTAGAACAACCCTTGGACCAAAAGGCATGGATAAGATGCTCGTGGACTCCATGGGTGATGTGATTATTACAAACGATGGGGCATCCATTCTCAAAGAGATGGACATTGAACACCCTGCAGCAAAGATGGTAGTTGAAGTAGCAAAGACCCAGGATGAAGAAGTCGGAGACGGCACTACCAGTGCAGCTGTGGTCGCAGGCCAGCTCTTAACCAAAGCTGAAGATTTAATCGAGCAGGAAATTCACCCAACAATCATCGCCTCAGGGTACAGGCTTGCAGCAGATAAAGCCGTAGAAGTCCTGAACTCCCTGGCAATGACAGTAGAGATGTCTAACCGGGACCTTTTAATCAGCATCGCTGAAACCGCAATGACTGGAAAGGGTGCAGAATCCTCCAAGAGACTCCTCTCCGAGATTGCCGTAGATGCCGTTACAAGCGTTGTGGACACAAACGGAAAAGTAACCGTTGACAAGGAAAACATCAATGTTGTGAAGAAGGTCGGCGGCAGGGTAGAGGATTCCGAGCTTATCCGGGGAATGATTATTGATAAGGAGAGAATTCACCCCAACATGCCTGAAAAAGTCAAGGACGCAAAAATCCTTCTTCTCAATACCGCAATCGAAATCAAGGACACCGAAGTCGATGCAGAAATCTCCATAACCTCTCCTGACCAGCTCCAGTCTTTCCTTGATCAGGAAGAGCAGATGCTCAAGAAGCTCGTCCAGAAGGTTATCGACAGCGGAGCAAATGTTGTCTTCTGCCAGAAAGGAATTGAAGAGCTTGCCCAGCACTACCTTGCAAAAGCAGGTATCTTTGCTGTACGCAGAATTAAGAAGAGCGACATGGAAAAGCTTGCCAGAGCAACAGGCGGCAAACTGATTACCAACTTGGACGAGATCACTCCCGAAGACCTCGGATATGCAGAACTCGTGGAAGAGAGGAAGATTGGCGGCGACAGTATGACCTTTGTCACAGGTTGTGACAACCCGAAAGCTGTAACCATCCTGCTGCGTGGCGGCACAGAGCATGTAGTTGACAGTATTGACAGCGCTCTTGAGGATGCCCTGCGTGTTGTCGGCGTTGCAATCGAGGACGAAAAGCTCGTTGCAGGCGGCGGTTCTCCAGAAGTTGAGGTTGCACTCAGGCTCCAGGAATATGCAGCTACCCTCGAAGGTAGAGAGCAGCTTGCAGTCAAAGCCTATGCCGAAGCTCTCGAAATCATTCCAAGAACCCTTGCAGAGAATGCAGGACTTGACCCCATTGACATGCTTATGGAGCTTCGCTCCCAGCACGAGAAAGGCTTAAAAACCGCAGGACTCAACGTTTTTGAAGGAAAAGTCGTTGACATGTGGAAAGACTTCGTAGTTGAACCTCTCAGAGTCAAGACCCAGGTTATCAATGCAGCTACCGAGTCTGCTGTTATGATCCTCAGGATCGATGATGTCATAGCTTCCACCCGTACAACCCCAGGCCCAGAAGAAGGTGGAATGCCAGGCGGGCAAGGTGGAATGCCAGGCGGGCAAGGTGGAATGGGCGGAATGCCTCCAATGATGTAATCCTGAAAAATAAATCATAAAACAATTAGGGATAAACAGGAAAAAGGCACGGTTTTCATGCCGTGTCCTCCTTTTAACCCTCAGAAATTAAAGTCTGAAAAACTCTTTTCTGGCTTCTCATCAAAGCCCATGTGAATCTCCCCTCTTTTCAGGCATTTTAATTTCTGAGATCCAGAGGTTTTTATTCAAATTCCGCTCTCACTTTTTTTCAAGGCAATTAAGAACATCCTCAGTTTCGAATTTTGTTTTTATAATTCTTGTCCTGCCTCTCTGTCCCTTGCCTGTAAAATCCGCATCTATGTAATTAAGCGCCTGAAGTTTGTTGACAATTCCATAAAAACGTGTGTATCCTAGCTGCGTTAATTCACGGAAAGCTTTGTAAAGCTCACCTGCCTGGATTTCTCCTTTTCTTGCTACTAATTCGAGCAGACGCTTTTCGGGATCAGACAAGAGGCTTATACCCCTGCAGAGATGGAGCAGCTTGGATGCTTCGTAAGCTTTTTCCACATCTTCAGAAGAGATTGTGCGACTTCCTCTGCGCTCAGCATTAAAACCAGAACGTTTGAGAAGGTCGATTCCAACCCTGAGGTCTCCAGTCCTTTCTACATACGAGACAATAAGTTCCAGCAGCTCGTCAGAAATTACCCTGGGATAAAAGCCGTACTTTACGCGATCTTTTAGAATATCAAGAATCTCACCACTTCCATATCTCGGAAAAGGAATATCTTCAGGCAGGAAAACCGAATTAACCCTGGAATCCAGGCAGTAAAGATCCGAGGCGTCATTTACAATCCCGATTACTCCTATCTTCGCTCCAGGGTACTGTTCATGTGCCCTTAAAAGCGAGTACATCACTTCATTGGCATGCCCTTCATAGCAGAGATAGTTGAGGTCGTCCAGAGCAACAAGCAGAACTTTTTCTGAAGAAACAAGGAAATTAACAACGGTTTCAAAGATCTTCCTGAATGCAACCCCCGAGTTGGGAGGAGAAATCCCAAAAAGCTTCCTGTAAATTCTGGATATTACTGCAAAACGCGTGGAATCAATCTGACAGTTGACTTTAACGGTAACGACACCAGGTGCATGGGCTTCAACTTCCCTGAATATCTTCATAACCGCACTGGTTTTTCCTGTTCCGGGAGGACCTACAAGCAAACAATTCAAAGGTCGCATACCGCGCAGGGCTGGCTTGAGCGCGAATTTGAGCGCATTCAACTGGGATTCCCTATGAGGAAAATAATCAGGAAGATAATCAGGCTCAAGCACAGAGGGGTCTTTAAATAGGGTTTCATCCCAGAGTAGTATATCATTACCTGTCAAGGGAAGTTACTCCATAGTTTAGTTAATCTGTTATCTAATAGTTGAAAAGCTTAGTGATATTGAAAGTTTGGTAATAAAGTTAAGAATGTTAAATGCGCAGGGCTATGAAAGCGTTTTTAGCTGGAACAAAGCTTAATGAATCAAAGGGACAGGAAATAAAAACTTATGGATCACTTAAACATTTGATACGACTGTTTACTGGTCTGCACAGGCTGTTTAAGAAGGGAATGTACCTTCTCCATTCTTCCGTCGTAAAAACTCAATCACTTTAGACGAAACAAACTGGGGTATACTCAACAAGTTTTTCTCCAGCATATAGTTGATATTTCTTTGAGAAGTCATCAGAACTCCACGTTTTCAAACGCGAAAAATATTCTAAATACCTATCTGAGTAATCCAACCCTGGCGCCCTTACATGATACTCTTCATATGGATTTGGCTCTGGATATTCAATTGTTCTTTGTACTGTTACTGGGACAGGGAGAATAGCAAAACCACCAGGCTTCAACACCCTCCTTATCTCAGAAATGGCTTTTCTATCTTCTTTTATATGTTCAAGTACATGAGAGGCAAAAACACAGTCATAAGAACTATCTTTAAATGGAAGGTCGCAAAGATCTGCTTGATAATCTATATTTTTCTTTCTATATCAATTGTTGTATATTTTGCAAATAGTTTTTTGAACAATTTATAGAAACATTCTTCAGGAGCCACATGCAGCATAGCCATCTTTGAAAAATCATATTTTTTCTGCAATTTTTGAATCACAAGAAATTGAAGGCGATGTCTTTCAGCAGAACCACATTGTGGGCAGGATGCGTTTTTCCTTCGGATATTTAAAAAGGGACCGCTGTACCCACACACAGGGCAATCAAATCCGTGATTTGAGATCCCTAGTTTTGTACTCGCAACCACTATAGGTCCAAGGGTTTTTAATTTTACATAGATGTATGCGCTGTATACATTTGCATATATTTTTGCGCACTCCTTACTTATCATATTATCTGCCTCACTTCGCTATCATACCAGATACCGTGTGGATTTAGTTCAGCTTTTATCAACCCACCTATTTTTATCGACCTCCAGTCTGGGAACGTACGATTTTTGAACATTCATTTTCATCTAGATCCACTATTTTTAAATCCAGTTTATCATCACTTACGCCAGCATACAAATCTAAAAATTCTTTTTTTCAGTAACGATTATCTCTCAACAATTTCCACTGGCTGCGCTTCACATGGATATTTTATAGATTTTAATAAGATAATTCTCAATTATGGACTGCTGAATCCCTACTAATTTTAAACGCAATAATTCTAGTAAGGACTTTAAATGTTCTAATTTGATTTGATATATTTTGACTTTATTATATTTTGGCTTTATTTAATCAAGATAATGAAGTTAATTACGAGCTAATTTACTCTTTAGAAGCTTAAGCGTTGATAAATATATAGCCATTTTTAAATTTTTAATAAATATGCTTTACTACGTTTAGCTTTTTTGAATTTTCATTCATTACAGCCACTGAACCGCAGAATCAACTAGAGGTTATCAACAGAAAATACCGTGAATTAATTACTTCCAGCAGATAAAAGGAATAACACTAGATTTGTTTACGAGGATTTTGAGCAGTTATTACAGGAAATAAACGAAAAAATAATTCAAAAAAATCAAAAAATAATCCAAGAAAATCAAAAAATAACCTAAAAAAATCAAAAAATAACTTAAAAATAAAATCAGAAAAATAGCTTAAAAATAACTATATAGAAGCTGAGATATATAATATCTTAACCAAAATATCGCAGTTTTTAAACATATGTCTATATATCAATTTAATCTTAACTCTATAGATAAAGAAAAATACCAGCGGTTGAAGAGATTAAGTTAATTCCTCACAAAAGGGTTTCGTCCTCCCTGAACGGAATTCGAGGTATAAACAGTTTTAGAAATTAACTCAATATTTCATAAAAAAATAACCATTCCCTTGGATCAGGACTCGGGCGGCATCTCGGGGGGAAGAGAATAAGTATGGAGATAGAGTCGAAGTTTCTGGTAACTGAAGAAGCGGATTTTCAGGCTCTAGAAAGCCTCTCTGAGCTTGCTTCATACACCCTCTCTGAGCCAAAAATCCAGTTAAACGAGGACATTTTTTTTGATACTGAAAATCGGGCTATTATGGCTTCAGGTTATTATCTGCGGGTCAGAAAAACATTTGGAGAAGATGGAAGCTGGGTAACTATTAAAAGTCTGGGAGGTTTTGAAAGTGGGACTCACAGGCGAGAGGAGTATGTAAGTTTCCTACCTGAGGGGAAATCCGTGATCGAATGTCCTGATTTCCGTATCAGAAATATGGTTCTGGAGCTTACAGCCGGACTTGAGCTTTTTCCACTTCTGTCCCTCAAACAGAAAAGGATTACACGCCAGATAAAAATAAGGAATAGGTTTGTAGCAGAAGCTTACCTGGATAGGGTAAACCTGAGAAGTGGAGGCAGAGAAAAATATTATAATGAATTTGAAGTCGAACTTAAAAGCGAAGGAAACTCTGAGGATCTTGAGAATATACGGAATTTCCTGCTCAAGCACTATAACCTGACAGAAAGCCCTTTTTCCAAGTTCGAGAGAGCCTTTCTTTTCATGGAAAAACTTCCTGAGAAAACCTTGCTTAGTTTGAGAGAAAGGGCTTTTTGCTCACAGCTTGCAGATCAGAAAAATGTATATGGAAAACAGGCTCAAATTTTAGCAGGACTCGACCGGGGGCAGACCTGCGAGGAGCTCAGCAGGCTTCTAAATGTCTCTAAAGGTGAAATCAAAGCCTTGCACTCAGAATTTAAAGAAAAAAGGCTTTCTATTTTTCCTTTTGCCACATATAAAGAAAAAGACCGTGAGTTCCATCTCCAATCCGGGAAAAACTTTGTTTTGAGAAATGAAAAGGAAGCAATAGAATTTAAGCAATGGGACACTGAAAGCCTGCTTGAGTATTATGGGATAAATAAAATCAGGGCAGAAAAAACCAGGGAATACGCTCTTACACTTTTTGATGAACTGCTTTTATGCCACGGACTTGGACAGGAGGAGAGAAAGCTCCTCGGGATTGCAGCTCTCCTGAAGGATGCGGGTAACTCAATCTTCCCTGAAGAGAGCGCCCGTATAAATAGAGAAATCTTCATGACTCACTCCATAAAGGGACTCAGGCTCCACGAGAATTTGATGCTCGCCCTGATCGCTGAAATTCAGGATTCGTGTTTAAACGAAAAAGATCTAAGCTCAGTCTTTAAAAGTTTCCATACGAAGCTGCCCCCCGATTTCCAAAGTAAAGCCCTGGTGCTTGCAGCCATTATGTCAATTGCAGCCCTTCTCGAAGCTTCCGATGCCCGACCTATAAAGACAAGGCAGCTTAAAGACGCTCTTGAAATAGAAATAACAGGAACTATAACTGAAAAAGCTGCAAAAAAGTTTGAGGCGAGAAGTAAGCTCTGGAAATTTCTCTACGGAAGCAAAATTATATTTTCTCAGGTTACTGAGGAAGAAGAACCCCTGGACGAAAACAAATCCGAAGCAAAGGAAATAGGAACAAAGAAACCGGCTGGAAAGGAGAAAAAAACAGAGAAAAATCAATCCAGAGAAAAGAAAAAGACAGAAAAGGAGCAGCCCAGAGAAGAGAAAGAGCTAGAAGAGAGAAAAACAGAAGGAAGAAAAGCTGAAAAAGAAAAGAAACAAGAAAAGAGAAAGTGCAGAGCACTTGCAGAGATAACTGTCAAACCTGCTGACTCTATGGCAGGGCTTGCCTGCAGGATACTTTATAATCAATTTTCCAGCATGCTATCCTATGAGAGAGGAACTATAAAAGGAAAAGACATTGAAGAACTACACAACATGAGGGTCGCAGTCCGCAGAATGAGAGCGGCAGCAAAGGTTTTTGAGACTTATCTTGATTCCAGACAGTTTGAACCTCACCTCAAAGGACTCAGAAGAACCCTTAGTTCACTTGGAAAGGTCAGGGATCTCGACGTTTTCCGCGAAAAAACCGAAGAATACCTGAAAACCCTTCCTCCTGGACATGAGCATGATCTGGACCCGCTTTTTGCAGTGCTTGCCGACGAGCGAGAAAAAGCCAGGAAAAATATGCTTGATTATCTTGAAAGAGAAAAATACCGGACTTTCAAGAAGGAGTTTTCGGATGCACTTGCCTCCCCAGAGAGCTTGATCCGTCCTGCAACTAACGAAAAACATGACGCTTTGCCACACAGGGTAAAAGATGTTCTTCCGTCTATCCTTTATGCACGTTTAGCAGATATCAATGCTTACTCCGAATGGGTAGAGGGACCTTATCTTCCTGTTGAACGCCTGCACAGGCTCAGGATTGCAGCCAAGGAAATGCGTTATACTCTCGAATTTTTTGAGAGCGTACTTGGGGAAGATATAAAAGACCTGATTAAGGAGCTTAAAGCTTTTCAGGATCACCTTGGAAATCTGCACGATGCGGTGATTGCAGTTGATCTGCTGAGCTCTTACCTGAGAACCGGGGAATGGGGCCCTGTCGAGAATGAAAAAAATTCAGGAAAAAAAAAGTTTCTTGCAGGGGCAGAAGGAATAGAAGCCTATCTAGCGTACAGGGAGGAAGAACTCCAAACATTACTTAACACCTTTCCCGAAGCCTGGAAAAGGATAAGAAATGGAAACTTCAGGGAACGGATTGAAAGTGCAATAAAAAATCTCTATTAACGCGATAGATGTATAAATTAATTCGATAACTCATTTATTTTAGTTAAAAACTACTTTAGCTAAAAACTTGTTGATTAGCTTTTTGAAGATACCTCAACTCCTGAGATTTTCTCAAGTTCAGCACTGCCTTCAAGGGCTAAGGGAACGCCTTCATCACGTTTTATAATAACTTTAGGTTGAAGATCATACCCGAACATTTTTTTGAAGTACTTTTTCTGTTTCTCTACCTCCCAGATCTCTAACTGACACTCCCTTTGAGCGTGCATCTCAAGCACCAGGCTGTCGGTAGAGGCAATATAAAACCGAACGTGGGAAATAATTCCATTATGGGAGCGATCCAGACCCTCGGCAATGCGGAGCAGGGCACTCAGAACCCTGATGCTTTTTATTACTTCTTTGTTAAGCCCAACGAGATTGGGGTGTTTCTTCTTAGGGGTGTTTTTCCTGTGGAAATAGGCAAGGTTCGCTATTATTTCGATTTCTTCAGGCTGGAAACCCGGAAGATTGCTCTCCCGTATGAGGTGATAAGCATGTACCTGATGGGTATCATATGATAGGAAAGTCCCTATGTCATGCAGGGTTGAACCATATTCAAGAAGTTCCCTTTCCCCTGCCTTGAACTCGTAAATCCCAAGCGCTTGAATACTGTCAAAAAGCTCAAGGGCAAGCCTGGTGACTGTATGGGCATGTTCCTCATCGAAGTTGCAGATAAGTCCAAGCTGCATGATGCTGCGTTTTCTTACCGACATCTGCGTAATCATGTAGGAGAATTCGCTCTTTGATATATAATCTACAAGCAGCCCTTCTCGAAGCCCGCGTTTGCTAACTCTGATTTCTGAAAGCCCAAACTCTTCCATGAAAGTTTCAATAATTGCAGCCCCCGCAATTATAATATCAGCCCTTTGTGCATTAATTCCCGGGAATTTGCGCCGCTCTTCAAGAGGTATAGCACACATTGCCCTGACTATTTTCCTGAGGTCTTCATATTCGAGTTTCTCAAAGTTTTCATGGGATGTTTTGTGCAAGTAGACAAAAGCGATCCTAGCAAGGTTTTCAATTGTCCCCGAGCTTCCAATCGAACAGTTTATTCTGTGCTTGGAAAGATCTTTTGTTACATCTGCAAGCTTATGACGGATGTATTGTTTAATCCGCTCATATTGTTCCTCAGAAACAGGCCCTGTTTCATCCGGTAAAAACATATTTGTCAGCCTGATGGACCCAAGGTTAAGGGAGTAAAGAAAATAATATCGGGTCTGATCCCCTATTGATAATTCAGTGCTCCCACCCCCGATATCTATGAACAGAGCTTTTGAGTTCCCAAGTCTGAGCCCGCTTGATACCCCGAGGTAAATTAGGCGAGCTTCTTCTGTTCCGGAAATTGGGCAGACTTCTAGGTTTGCCTCCCTTTTCAGCATTTCGAGAAACTGAACTTTATTGCTTGCATCCCGCGTTGCTGAAGTTGCCACAGCTATAATCTCCTCTGCCCTGTAAGCCCTGGCAAGCTCCACAAACTTTTTGCAGACAATAACTGCGCGTTCTATCGCTTTAGGCTGCAGAATCCGATCTATGAATCCCTGATCCCCAAGCCTGACTGTTTCCTTCTGCTTGGTTAGGGGAAGGTAAGACCCATTGGGATTGATACGTACCAGAAGAAGCCGGATCGAATTAGTGCCTATATCAATAAATGCAACAACTCTGCCTTCGGAAATTTTCTCGGGTTTCATTATTACCACCTGAAAGCCCTGCCTCTCGTTTTTCTCGAAGGAGTCGAGAAACTCAAAATAAGCTTCACATTACTAGTTCATATTTTTATTCTATTTTAGGTTATTTGGTAGTGTATTGGAAGTTTGTAGCTGTTGTTATTTCTGCACAAATAATTCTATGTATTGGATAGGTTGCTTATTTATACACTTAATAAAAAAAGGGCTTTAAGAAGGAAAGCTAATCTTCAGACTTTTTCTGTAGTTCTTTATAAAGAAACTAAGTCCCTTGTAATGGAAAATATAGACTCATTGTTTTAATCATGGAAGCTCTGCTGAGATTACTTTTTGGAATGTTTTCCAGAGAAAGCCAGATGTGTGGGCGTTAAGACTGGAATTAAGATCTGAAATGGAATCAAATATTTAAGAGAATCTGAATTAAGTTAATATTTAAAATATTGCTTGATGAGATAACATTTTAAATCTGAATATTATTTGCTCACAGCCAATTTTTCATATAATTTATTTTAAATAAGTTTAGAGATAATTATAGATTGCAACCCCACGAAAATAAGAGAGGAGACCTAAACGAGCGAATCAAAGCGGATGCACAGACCGCTAAGGAAAAGGATGGATCAACACCAATAGGAAAGTGACCGGTAGGGTATGTGAATAAAGAGTTGCCTGGAAGATGTTCTAATCTAAAAAATATAACAGTAAATCTTCCAGGCTTTCTCGAATCTTTTGATAGTTATGTATTTCAAATTTATTTCAGTTGATTTCTTATTAGTAAATGGAGGGATGAAAAAAACTATCGATGTATCTAAGAATAGAATCTTTGGATTTAAAGATTTATTATTGCAAAAAGAAAGAAACCAGGCAGAACACTATTTGCTGACTGGTAAGGACATAAATCTTTCATTAGTTCCAGTAAAAAAGACGTTGGCAGAAGTAATCTGGATATGACGTAAAAATTAGAAATCCTTTAAATGTTAAAGGATTTTTGAACAAAAAAGAAAATCCAGGAAAACTGTTTAAAAATACAATTGATTTAGAAGTTGAAATTGATTTAGGAGTTGAATCTATGACCCATCATAATGAAGAAAAGAAGGCAGAACCGAAGGAAGAAGAAGCTAAAGTTGAACCAATACACCCCTCTGAAAGCAGGGGAGGTAAAAAGAGAGGTCTTCTTGATACCTGCAAGTAAATAAGCTCTTATCTGCGATTGGGGTGAGTCTTTAATATAAGAAAACAAGCACATTCAATGTCTAAGAAAAATAAAAAGACATTATGCTTAGTTTTTTGACAACTTTTCTACAACAAATATATTTTAAAGCCTCATCCCATAGCAAAATAATCTTTTTTCACTAAAAATTTTTAAAAAAAAAGAAATAGGGATCTCCCTCTTCACTCTTTCCTAGAACTTAAATCCCAGCTTCTGCTGTTCTCAAGCATCCACAACTGAGAATCCAGTTCTTCTTCGTCGGGCTGCGGATAAATCCTTTCAGTCCTGCCGTCCGGAAGCAGAAGGCGGGCTTTTACATTGTCTTTGAGGTGGGTGCCAAGAATCACATCTCTCAGGATGGGGATGTATTCTGGAGATGCCGGGAAGAGCACTTCTACCCTGTTGTCCAGGTTGCGCGGCATAAGGTCGGCGCTTCCAATAAAGACTTCTTCTTTTCCGCCATTTCTGAAATAGTAAATCCTGGAGTGTTCAAGGAAGCGCCCAACTATCGAAGTAACCCTGATATTTTCACTGAGCCCGTAGATACCTGGTTTGAGGCAGCAGATTCCCCTGACAATAAGGTCTACCTTTACTCCGGCTCTGGAAGCCCTGTAGAGTTCCCGGATACACTGGTAGTCCACAAGGGAATTCATTTTGAAGATAAGGTGTCCGTTTCCATATTTCTCATGCAGGTCAATTTCACGCCTGATACGCTCCAGGATCTGATGCCTGAGAGTCTGGGGGGCTACAAGGAGTTTGATATAATGGTCTTTTCTCGAATATCCAGTAAGGGCATTGAAAAGGTCAGATATATCCTTGCCTATGAGTGAATCGCTTGTCAGGTAACCAATATCGGTATAGAGCTTTCCTGTGACAGCGTTATAGTTTCCTGTGCTCATATGCACGTAATATCTGATGCCTTCCTCTTCGGCTCTCACCACAAGGCACATCTTGGCATGAGTCTTGCGCCCCGGAAAACCGTAAACTACATGAACCCCTTTGCGTTCGAGTTCTTTTGCCCAGCCTATATTGTTTTCCTCATCAAAGCGGGCTTTAAGCTCAACCAGAGCCGCTACCTGCTTCCTCCGGTCAGCTGCTCTCATAAGAGCCTGGACAATTCTGGAATTGTCATCCACCCTGTAAAGGGTCATTTTGATCGCCAGAACATCAGGATCGTCGGCAGCCTCCTCCACAAAGTCAATTACCGATTCGAAGCTATCATAGGGATGGTAAAGCAGAATGTCTCGCTTTTTGAGAACTGAAAAAATTTCCTCTCTTTTCGCCAGTTGAGAGTGTTTTTTCGGCTCGAAGGGCTCATATTTAAGCTCAGGGCGGTTAATCTGTGCAAGTTTAATGAGACTTGAAAGCCCCAGAGGAGCTGCAGACCTGAACATAAGGGAAGCAGTAAGGTTCAGGTTTTTAAGAAGAATATCCGAAACTTTCGGAGGCATCGTATAATCGGTCTCAAGTCTGACAGCCGATCCAAAGTAGTTCCTGCCGACTCTTTGTTTTACAGCTGTCATAAGATCTTTGTCCCCATCTTCATCAAAACCGAGATCTGCATCGCGTGTGATCCTGAATGGGTAGGCTCCGAGAATATGCTGTCCGGGAAACAGGAGGTCAAGATTTGCAGCTATAAGCTGTTCGAGCCAGACAAAACGTCCTGTTTTCAGTTCCTCCAGATTGGAGGTTATTCTCTCCTGGTCATCCTCAGGAACGACTACAAGTCTCGTGAACATTGGAGGGATCTTGACCCTTGCAAAGCGTTCCCCATAATCAGGGTCATCAATCAGTACTGCAAGGTTAAGGCTGAGGTTGGAAATATGAGGGAAAGGACGTCCTGAATCAAAGCCTAGAGGAGTGAGTAGAGGGAAAATATTTCTCTCGAAATGGTCTCTAAGCTTTTCTCTTTCCTTCCCTGAAAGCTCAAAGTAATTAAGAACTTTAATTCCTTTTTCCCTGAGAGCAGGTTCAAGGATCTCATTCCAGCATTTATCAACGAGAGGAAGCTGCCTGAGAAGCTCTTGCCTGATAATACGAAGCTGTTCCTGTGCCTGCTCGTCTGTCCTGTCATCTTTTAGAGCTTCAGCTATTCTTTTCAGGACGCCTGGAACCCTGACCATGAAAAACTCATCAAGATTACTTCCAAAAATCGAAAGAAACTTGACTCTTTCAAGTAGGGGATTGCGCTCGTCAAAAGCTTCTTCAAGTACCCTGTTATTGAATTGGAGCCAGCTGTATTCCCGGTCCGTATATAAGCACGGGTCACTGAGGTCAGGCATGCGAGAAACTTCTGCCCGAGCTCCTTCAACGTTATCCATAACCAGCCTATCAGAATCTGCACACTGAATGGGGAAGTTCCGCTCCATTACTATCACGCGTGGCCTGGGTTCTGCACTTCTTTAGATCTGTCTTAAAAAACCATAGAAGACTTGAAGAGAGAATCTCTGCATTTCATAATTTGATTTCATTATCTTATTGTCACCCGGATTTACTGGGTTGAAAAGGAGATAGCCCCCGGGTGAACTTAAATAATGAGAAGCCTCATACAAATTTTTCCTTAATTATTCAACCTTTTAGCCGATTGGAGTTTTGAATTCTCTGCTTAGTGGGAAGGCAATCTCCATATTAGGCTATTGGAGATGCATTGACACCAATGCCTGTGCAAATTAGTATCAACCGGACTTTCAGGACTCTACGGAATCTCCGCCAACTCACTACTATTTATTAATATATAGTACTAAAGATTTATAACATTATCTCTTAAGATCGATTATTGACAAAGACAAAAAAGAGACTCTGCGTTAAAAGGAAAAAATTACTGGAAGATTATAATAAAGAACTGGAAACTCCCATAGAAAGTCTCTTTTAATATATTTTAGGATATATTTCAAATTTACTTAGGAGTCCATTTTTGTGCCAGTTCTAAATTTATTCTTTAAATGTGAATAAAACTCCTGCTCTTTTCCGGTGGTTTTTCTGAGCAGTCGTTCCACAATCAACTCGGGAGTGCTTCGAGCAATGCGATTGTATACAGGGTTACGGTTAACTATGAGTTCCAGATTGGAATCCAGACCATCGGCTTCGATTCCATCTACCCTTACCTCTGCCCCGGTGTTTTCAAGGATAAGCTCTGACAGGTGGGAAACAAAAATTCCCAAACTCTGTTCATTTCTGTAAAGGTATTCCAGGATTCCTGCTATAATCCGTGCAGAAGCTCCAGGCTCAGTAATTGATTCCAGTTCGTCCGCAAGCACCAGTTTTCCCGAAACTTCGGAAAGCATCGAGAACTGTTTAAGGGTAGTTTCAAAAGCTCCTGCATCCAGGGTTCCTTTTGATTTTCCGAAGTAGTAAAATTCCTCAACAGGTCCGAGTTCAAGTTCTTTTGCAGGAACCGGAAAGCCCATGTATCCAAGGATTACGCACTGGGCAATGAGTTCAAGCAGGGAAGTCTTGCCCCCGGAATTCACCCCGCTCAGAAGCACAACCCTGTTTTCAAGACCAGCAGGAGAAAAACTGGTTTTTCCAATGGAATAACTCACAGGATCGATTTCTCCATGACGGGCTTTTAAAAAGAGGTTTTCCCCAGCTTCAAAACCTATTCCTGTTTCACGAATCAGTTTCGGCACCTTCAATTGGAATTTTGCCGAAAAACATGCTATTGAGAACCCCAAATCGAAATCTAGAATTTCTTTAACAAGTTGTTCTACTGGCTGGTGAAAGGCTGAGAGCGTTTTTGCAAGCTCTCTTTTTCGGGCAAGCCTTGTTTTTTCAAGGCTATTGTTCAGCTTTTGCCTGAGAAGCTGGAGCTGTGACTGGTCCACACTCAGAGGATAGGAAATCTCATCAGGAAAAAGACTCTCAAGCATTAATTTTTCCTGCTTCTGAAGCCCAAGCTTGTCAGCGATCTCTTCTTTTACAGCTTTAATCTCAGTTTTATAAATCCTATCGAGTTCTTTTGCAAGCAGGTCTTTAATCTCCATTCCCCCGCTTACAAGCTTGATGAGTTCCTGCCCGCTCAGGGTAAGCGAACTTGCCTCAAGGGTTCGGTTCATGCGCTGGTTAGCTTCATTCAGAGCCGAAGTCAATACAGAGTCAAGGTTTTGCAGAGCTGCCCCAAGCCTATCAATTTCAGGATCAAAACCTTCAACAGGCTTTCCATCTTCTCCGAGCTTTGAAAGAGCTGCATTGAGTATGCCAAGCTTCTCTTCCGAGAATCCCTCAAAGAATCCGAACCCCTGGGAGCGTAGAGCCGAGACTATATTCAAACAGGCGCGGATGCAATAAAGATTCCGCGCAAAAAATGACAGTTCCTTTTCAGGCAAAACCTGACAGAATTCAGCCCTGGAGATGTCCTGGAAATACTCAGGTTCAATGCCTTCAGGCAGGTCAAAGCCAAGATAGGTATCATCAAAAACAATAACACTGGAGTAGCCCCTTGCGAGATCTACGAACTCCGAGAAGTCTTCTACGCCCTGCACAGGCAAAAAAGGCTGGAACTTTTCTCTGGCTGCTTCCAGGATTTTTGGATCTCCGCAAAGAATTATCCGGTCTCTGACCCTGAGGTTTGCCGGCACCGGTTTAAGTTTTCTCACCCTGGAAAGCAAGTCCAGAAATTCGGAATTCTCAGAAAAAGCCTCTCCCAGTTCAAGATACTCTCCTATGAAAGCCTGCCTTTTCTGTATCAGATCCATGCGCGAAGCAGGTAAAGGGTAAAAAAGGTTCAACCTGTCCCTGGAATGTGTGGTATGGGCAAAACTCTTTATCAACTCAAGCAGGCGTGAATAAAGTTCCAGGGCTTCTTTTGTTTTGAGAAAATCAGAAATTGAACAGCCCTCGGTTCTTGATCTGGCTTCTCTTGCAAGGGAGAGGGCGAAATTATGGCTAATTCCATTGATTTCCGAAAGCGAAGCTATATCCCCCTCGCAAATAGCCTGAAGAGCCGCATCTTCAGTTCCGAAATGCTCAATCAGCTTGTCAGCTACCCGTTCACCAATTCCATGAATTTCCCGCAGGCTTAAGAGCGGCTGAGAAGTTTTCGTACTCAAAACATTTTTCATATACAAGACACTTTATTTCACTAATTTCGGCTGGGTATTAAGCCCATATCCTTTACTTCAAAATAAGAGCGAGTTCTTTTTCAAGATAGGGACGCATTGAGCCCGTATATCCGTGGGCTGCCTCAGTGACGTTATACATCGCTTTTGGCTCTTTTGCAAGGGCAAAGGTTCGGAGCGCCTGATCGTGAGAGATTACGGTATCATTAAAAGAATGAATCTGCACGAATTTTGCAGACGGCAGGGTTTCAAGATAGGTGTTAGGGTCGATTGAGCGATAAAAACGGTAAGTTTCGGGATCGTTTGTAAGTGCAGAATCGGGGTTCTCAGTGCCGTAGCCGGCGGTGCTGATCGCGATAACTCCTTTAAGGGAAGGGTTAAGGGCACAGGCAAGAACTGCAATTCTTCCGCCGTTACTTTCCCCGAGAATTGCAAGCCTTTCAGGATCAACTTCAGGCTGGGCTGCAAGCACGTCTGAGGCTTTAAGGGCATCGTAAACCATGGTATATTCGAGAGGCTCAAGACCGGCTTTGAAAAATTCAAAATCTCTTTCTATGTTTATGCTGCCTAGGTTACGCTGGTCAGGAGTGAGAGTCGCATACCCCATTTTAGAGAGTTCCACAGCCAGACCCTGCTCGGCTTCTTTGCTAATCCCTGCCCCAGGCAGCAGGACAAGACCCGGAGAAGAGGAGGAGTTTGCAGGAATTCTTAAGAGAGCCTGGATTCTTTGCCCACGGCTTTCAAAAGACAGCAGTTTTAAAGTATCCGGATTTTCAGGGGCGTACGTATCTTCGATTTCCTTAACTGAAAAAACTGGCACCTCTCGATCTGGAAAAGTTAGGATGCCTGCTTCCGAGACCTCCCAGGAAGCTTCAGCGTCTGCTGAGCCTGATGGGTTATACAGAATTCCAAAAATACCCACAAGTATAAAAAGAAAACCCAGAAGAAGAACTGCGGGTTTAGAGGCTCTGATCCTTGAAGAAGCCCTGTATTTGCTTGCCTTTTTCCCTGAATCCTGCCTGCTCAAGGGAACCCTGCCGAAGAAATTCCAGTTACGGCCAGACGCCGTTTACAGCACTTAAGAATAATACTGCTATACCGGTAATGGCGCCGACAATCAGCACTGTTTTGGGCTGGATTTGAATTGCATTTTTATCTGCTTCATAGTAGCGCATGAGCCCTGCAGAGGACTGAAGCCCGGTACCTGATTTTTTAGCCATATATTAACACCTGTGAACGCATTTATTAGAATAGTTTCTTTAATTGAATATGAATTCCATTGCTATATATCTGCCTGTAAAAGATTGCCCTGGTGAATGATAAAATAATTATCTGGAAATTCGCAATCGAAATCTGGAAAATTTAACATAACTGTTAAATTTCCTGTTAACTTTAGTAATCACATAATTTACATTTCTGATATATAAATCCAGCAGAGAGATATTTTGACAACCAGGATTCGGAAGGGTTGAAAAGAATACATTGCGTTATTTAAGCAGGCAGTCTCAAACAAGTACTTCATCCAGCAGGAAGGGCGGGTAAAATATTCCTTTCTCAGTAATTACTGCAGTTATATTTTCCATGGGAGTTGCGTCAAAAGCAGGATTGTAAACTTCCACATCTTTCGGGGCAAGCTGCTCAGAGCCGAAAAAGCGAAGTTCATCCGGATTTCGCATTTCAATTTTTACGCTGCCCTCCCAGCCATCGAAGTCGAAGGTTGAGATAGGGGCTGCTACATAAAAGGGAATTTCATGCTCTTTTGCAAGAATAGAAAGGGAATATGTGCCTATTTTATTGAAAACGACATCCTGGGTAATTCTGTCAGCTCCTACAAGCACGCTGTCTACCAGTCCCTGCCGCATTGCCCATCCAGCCATGGAATCCGAAATAAGGGTTACCGGAATATTATCCTGCATCAGCTCCCATGTAGTGATCCTGCTTCCCTGATTCAGAGGTCTGGTCTCACAGGCAATAACCTTGATTTCTTTGCCTTCAGCAATGGCCGAGCGCGCAACTCCAAGAGCCGTACCCCAATCCACGCAAGCGAGCCTGCCTGCATTGCAATGTGTGAGTACGGTATCCCCATCTTTCAGAAGTTTTGCCCCGTACTTGCCTATCAACTTATTGATGGCTACATCTTCTTCTGCAATGTCTTTAGCTTCCTGAAGGGCAATATCCCGAACTCCCTGTACATCAAAGGCATCCGAAATAGCTCTCAGGACTCTGTCCACGCCCCAGCTAAGATTTACTGCAGTCGGGCGAGTTGACTTAAGAGTTTTTCCTGCAACCTCGAGATCCCTTGTTATTGTTTCGATATCTTTGGCTTCACTCAGGAAAGCTGCAAGGGCGATTCCGAAACCTCCTGCTGCACCGAGAGCAGGCGCGCCTCTTATCCTGAGAGATTTTATAGCCTCACAGAGAGAACTCAGGGTTTTGCATTCTATTATCCTGTACTCTTTTGGGAGCAGGGTCTGGTCTACCAGCACTACGGAATTTGATTCGTCCTTCCAATCAATTGTCCTCATTAGATCACTTTCCAGTGTAAGCATCAGATTCTGCCGGAGAAATTTCCGGTTTTTCCTTTCAAGCTTCCCATCAGATAAAAACCTATTCAACTAGCAGAATTCGTTAATCTCTATTTTTTCGCATCATTAGTGCAACCGAGAAATTTAAAGATAAATTATGTCAATTAAAACGAGAATATATTAACTAAAATACAGCTATATCAATTAAAGCATAATTATGTTAAAGAAATTGCCTTAAACTTCAGAATAACTGGAAAAATTGTAGCAGATTAAGCCCCATATCCAATCATCAGAATGGAAATTTGTCTAAAAAATGAATAAGGTATATGTAGTATATAAATAAATGTAATATTTCCCCCTAGAAAGGAAAACTTACATATAATAGGTTTATAGAGTAACAGAACAAATAAGGCAAGGTTTAAAATCCATAGTTAAGATACAAGAAGTCGTAATTTCAGGAATATAACTCCTGAGCTCAGTGAACTTAAATTCCTAAATCCTTGAATCTGTAGATTTCAGAAATCATAAAAGATCTGTCATTTCATTAATGCGGTTTATGAGAATCTGGGCATTCATCGGAGAGTAAGCGCTTATGACAAAAATAAAAATAGCAATTGCAGGAATCGGAAACTGTGCAAGCTCTTTGATACAGGGCATTGAATACTATAAGGCTGAAGATAGAGAGCCCATCGGATTGATGCACAGGGAAATTGGAGGATATAAGCCGGGCGATATAGAAGTTGTTGCTGCTTTTGACATCGATGCCAGGAAGGTAGGAAAAGATGTTTCCGAGGCTATTTTTGCTCCCCCGAACTGCACAGCGGTTTTTTGCCCTGATATTCCATCCACAGGTGTGAAGGTTAAGATGGGTAGAGTCCTTGATGGAGTCTCTGAACATATGAAAAATTATGATGAGAATTATACCTTCGTTGTCAGCAAAGAAAAGGAAGCTACAAAAGAGGATATCGTAAACGAACTTAAAAAATCAGGTGCCGAAATGCTTCTCAATTACCTGCCTGTAGGTTCTGAAGAAGCAGCCCGTTTTTACGCTGAATGTGCTCTTGAAGCAGGGGTAGCTTTCATAAACAACATGCCTGTTTTTATTGCAAGTGATCCTGAGTGGGCAAAAAGATTTGAGGAGAAAAATATTCCGATTATTGGTGATGATATCAAAGCCCAGCTTGGAGCTACTATCACACACAGAGTTCTTGCAGATCTTTTCGAAAAGCGAGGCGTAAAGCTCGAAAGAACATACCAGCTCAATACCGGAGGAAACACTGATTTTCTAAACATGCTTAACAGGGATAGGCTTGCCTCCAAGAGAGAATCGAAGACTGAAGCCGTCCAGTCCGTACTTTCCCGGAAGCTTGAGAACTATAATATTCACATAGGACCCAGTGACTACGTAGCCTGGCAAAAGGACAATAAAGTATGTTTCCTGAGAATGGAAGGTAAGCTTTTTGGGGACGTGCCCATGAACCTTGAACTCAGGCTATCGGTTGAGGACTCTCCTAACTCTGGAGGTGTGGTAATCGATGCTATTCGCTGCTGCAAACTGGCTCTTGACCGCGGAATAGGAGGAGTGTTATATTCCCCGGCTTCCTACTTCATGAAACATCCTGCTATTCAGTACCCTGACGATGAGGCTTACAGGCGGACTGAAGAATTTATAGCTGGAACCCGGGAACGTTAAAATTCAGAGAAGAGATTCTTGCAAAAGCAAACGAGAAGTCCCAGATATTCAGGCATCTTATATGTTTCCTATTCAGACTTAAGTTTGTTTTCAGCCAGAATTTAACTTTTTCTCTGCCCATAATAACTATTAAAAGGCTTTTGAAGAATTTTTCTGATCTTCTGTTTTTCTTAGCAATTGCTCTGCTTAGCAATTGTTTAGTAATTGACCTATTTAGCGAATTCCTTCAGCTGTAATTGTAAATTCAGCACTTGAGCCTTCAGGACGAGAACGATGTTTGTACAGGATGGCGCGCCTGGTTCCTTCGCCTGTTTTTTCCAGTCTGATAATCGTCTTTGAGATATGCTCCAGGGAACTGCCACCAAGGGGGCGCACCCCTCCTGAGGCAATATCTGAATATACCTGGTTGGTTATGACTACGGCAAAACCATATTTGCGGGCTAGGGCATGTAAAAATCCTATCTGGTTGGCAAGTTCTCTGCGGCTTTTCATGCTTGTTTCATCGTCTTCAAGCTCGAACCTGTAGAATGAGGTTGCAGAATCCAAGATCACGAGACCGATATTCTCTCCAGCTATTCTTTCCACCTCTCTTACGGCTGCATACTGCTCTTCAAAATTCATGGGCTCATAGATGATGATGCTCTTTGCTATTTCTTTTGCATTTTCCCCTGCAATCTGCCTGAAACGTGAAGGAGAAAGTCCTTCAGTATCTATGTAAATGACTCTTTGCCCTTGTTTTACGCATTCTACCGAAAGCTGGATACAGATATTTGTTTTCCCAGTTCCTGCAGGTCCGAAGATTTGAGTTACAATGCCTTTCTCAAAACCTCCTCCAAGAAGTTCATCAAGGGGCTTGCAGCCGGAAGATAATAATTTCTCTATGAAGTGACACCTCTTTTTCTGCTTGATGAGATATAACCGAACCATGATATAACGCTTTTTTGTAATTTCCAATCTTTCAGGAAGATTAAAGATTTTCTAAAAAGAATAGAAAAGATAAAATGAATATAAAGGAAATGCCCAGGTATAGATTCCCAAGACTGAGCAGAAGAAAAAGATTTTACAATAGTACGCTGAAAGCAGGTAAAATTTTTTAATCTTATTTTATAGAGTCTCAAGGAATAATGTCTTATACATCTTAACCATACCTGTCCCCTCCAATAGGCTGCAGATATCTGTTAAAGTCCTCCGTGATTGAAATTGTTTCCTTATATAATGCAGTTTTTCAAAAACAGGAATCATTAAGTTTGTTATCAGATTTGATAACAAATAGAGGATCTTTGAATACAAAACAAAGGGGTTATTGTATCCAGACCTAGGTTAAAAAACCATTATTAAGTGATATGGCATTTAGAATATTTACCTTAAAATAAAGGTCATTTCCACTTATTAGCGTGGGAAAAAGGATATCAGAGGGGGCGCTTCCTGGAAGCCGCACCTTTTTCCGATATTGCTGACTTATAATTAACGTTTATAAGAATTACAAGGGTTAACTGAGGTAATAGTGGCCCGCATGGGTTTTGTTTTATTGCTATAATGCACTATGCACCTGCACGCTCATCCCGCCGACAATGTAAATAAAAACAATATGTAGAGCGGGAAGAAACCTGTGCAAAAGCGGTAACTAAAAATCAGATTAAGAATTAGAGTAAAAATCAGAGGGACGTAAAGCATGGCAAAAATAATATTATACACAACGGACCGCTGTCCGAAATGTAATAAATTAAAAAATTTCCTGGAAACGCATTCAATTGCTTTCGAGGTAGCAGATATGTCTACTCCAGAAGCTCTAACAGAATTGCGTTTCAACGGGGTCTTCACTATGACAGCGCCTGTTTTACAGATCGATGATACTTTTCTTACACACGAGGAACTCTTCCGTGAGGGAGAAGTAGACTCCGAGAAAATCCAGGGAATTATGTGATGAAAACGATCTTGAAAATCAGAATAATTTGAATAATCCTGCAAATTCCATTCTAAAACAGATATTGAAGATGAGAAAATGACAGGCGAGACTCTCTTACACGATAACCAGTTATCTGACAACCAATCAACGCAAACGCCGCTTGAAGAGTTGTCCATCTCTCCACTCCAAGATGATGACGAGTTATCTGACAACCAGCCAGTGCAAAAGACCCTTGACGGGCAGTCCATCTCCCCCCTCCCCAAGGTAAGGACAACAGCCGGCTTCATTCTTAACTGGGACAGGAATATCATTGTAAACCAGCTCCTGAAAGAGACAAAATTAAGCGAGATCTTCTACAATAAACCCGCAATAACAAAAGAAGAAGCCGTTGAGATTGCAAAGGAAGCGGAAAAGATCATCAAAAAGATGAATCTAAAGTTTCTCTCAGGTCCTCTTATACGGGAAATCGTCAACAATATCCTGCTTGACAGAGGACATGTCGAGTGGAGAAATATCATGACCAGGGTTGGGGCTTCGGTCTATGATGCCTACGAAATTGATACTGGATACGGCTTTGAGGCGAATGATAATGCAAACCAGCTGAACAATGCCGAGACCTCACATAAAAGAAAAGCCGATAAGATGTCCAAGGAGCAGAACCTCCTTCTGATGCCGAAAGAGCTTGCAGACTTACACCTGAATGGGGATTTCCATATCCATGACCTTGAATACATGGGCACAAGACCTTTTTGCCAAGACTGGGATCTTCGTTACTTTTTCTACTATGGGCTTATGCCTGACGGGGTAGGAACGCAGTCCAGTGTAGCAAAGCCTGCAAAAAATGCTGAAGTAGCTTTCCTTCATGCAGTTAAAGCTATGGGCTCGGCTCAGACAAATTTCGCAGGTGGGCAGGGATTCTATAATTTCCTGACATTTATGGCTCCCTATCTGGAGGGCAAGTCTGAAACAGAGATAAAACAGCTTATGCAGATGTTCGTCTACGAAATGATGCAGATGATGTGCGCAAGAGGCGGACAGACCGTTTTCTCATCCGTGCAGCTTTCCCCCGGGGTTCCAAAGCTCTGGAGAAATATTCCGATTGTCGCTAAGGGTAAGGTCTGGGATGGCAAACAGGCTCCGCTGAGAACCTACGGGGAGTTTGAAAGAGAGGTTCGTCTTGGATTTAAGGCTCTGATGGATGTCATGCTTGAAGGAGATGCCTGGGGCAAGCCTTTCAGTTTCCCCAAGCCCGAAATTTCCATTGAGCCTGACTTTATGGAAGAAGACGAAGAATTCAACAGAGCTCACCCCGATCTTCCGACTTATAAAGAGTTGTACAGGATGACCTTCGAGCTGGCTGCTAAATTCGGGACTCCTTATTTTGATAACCAGCTTCCGGAGTACAGGGGCGCAGGAAAGGGAATCTCATGCTATCAATGTTGTGCCTATCAATTTTCTGCAAATCCCACAGATGACGCCGAATTCAATGACAAACTTTATTTTAAGGACGGAAAGCACTTCTCAATGGGGTCATGGATGGTTCTGTCTTTAAACTGTCCAAGAGCTGCATATAAAGCTGAACATGATGATGAGAAACTTTTTAATGAGCTCAAATTCCTGATGAACAAGGGAGTGGAAGTCTTCAAAATCAAACGAAAATGGATGAACAACCTGATCAAGAAAAACCGGATTCCGTTTGCAGCCCAGCGTCCTAAAGACCCGAATACCGGGGAAAAAGGAGCAATGGCAGTGGATTTTGATAGCCTTGTATATACCATAGGAGTAGTAGGGATTAATGAGATGGTTCAGTACCATACAGGCTATCAGATACATGAGTCTCCAGAGGCTTATAAGCTTGCAATCAGGGCTATGTTTGAGATGAAGATGCATGCTCAGAAGCTTTCAAAAGAAACCGGAATGGAAATTGCTCTTGCAAGAACACCCGCAGAGACAACTGCCCAGCGTTTTGCAGTCTCAGATCTCTTGCATAAGGAGTATGCTGAAAAAGCTGAGCTTACAATCAAAGGAGATTTGGAGGCTGCAAAACGGGATTTGAATCAGACGCATGACCTGCCGATTTACTATACCAATGGGACTCATCTTTCGCCCAGTGCAGACGTGTCTCTGCCCGAAAGGATAAGGTACGAACATACTTTCTTCCCGATTGTGGACGGTGGAAATATCATGCATATCTGGCTAGGAGAAGGAAAGCCAGATCCTGACGGTCTGCAGGAGCTTGCCATGTATATTGCAAAGAATACCCAGACCGGTTACTTTGCCTTTACTCGGGACATGACTGTGTGCATTGACGAGGGATATGTAGCTGACGGCCTGCTAGACAGATGTCCAAAGTGCAAGTCTGAAAACGTGCAGCATCTCTCAAGGATCACAGGATACCTTCAATCCGTAGAAGGATGGAACAAAGGCAAGCGTCAGGAGCTCCTGGATAGAAAACGATATAGTGTGCAGGAACTCAGGTAAGAGTTCCTTAACCTTTTTTATACGTACAACTTTAAGAAACGATGGACTATGAGATTAAACTATGCTGGTATAGTCCCAATCTCGACCGTAGACTGGAGAGGAAGAGCAGCAGTCACCATCTTTTTTCGAGGATGTCCCCTTCGCTGTGCCTACTGCCTGAACCATCAATACCTTGATGAGTCGAAATACGTGGAACTGGACTTTGTAAAAGATCAAATTAAAAAATCAAAGCCTTTTGTGAGTGCAGTTGTATTTTCAGGAGGAGAGCCTCTGATGCAGGATGTAATTGTGCCTCTTGCAGAGTTCGTGAGAGAAATGGGGCTTGCAATAGGAATTCACACAAACGGCTGCTACCCTGAGATGGCAAATGAACTGATTAAACGAAAGCTGGTTGATAAATTTTTTGTCGATATAAAAGCTCCACCAGATAATCCCGATCTTTACGGGAAAGTTGCGGGCTTCGGAGAATATGAAGCCGTGAAAAAAACACCTGAAAAGATTATTACATCTTTAATAGAGACTCTCGAAATTGTAGATTCCTGCGGCATGGAACTGGAACTCAGGACGACACTAATCAGGGACTTTATCGGAAGCAGGGAAGAGATTGCCAGCATAGCTGCCTGGATCTCAGAAAATATTAAGAACAGCGAAGTTACGTATGTGTTGCAGCAGGGCATCCCGGAGTACAGTTTGCGTGAAAGTCTGAGGGAGACACAGGTGCTTGAAAGGGAAGAACTGTACGAACTGGGGAAAATAGCAAAAAGCTTCCTGAATGATGTGAGAATAAGAACAAAAGAGAACGGAGAAGAAATTATATTTGATTCAATGTAATATTCCATTTTTTATTCTTCGGTGTTTTTTATTCTTCAGTTTATCTTTAATTTCTTGCTCTGCATTTCTTGTTTTTAATTTCTTGCCCTAGACTCCTTGTTCTCAGTTTCTTGCTCTGGACTTTTTGTTCTCAGTTTCTTGCTCTGGACTTTTTGTTCTCAGTTTCTTGCTCTGGACTTTTTGTTCTCAGTTTCTTGCTCTGGATTTCTTGTTTTTAATTTCCTGTTTTACAACTTTTATCTTCATTTTTTTCTTAATAATTTGTTCCCAGTTTCAAACTCTACACTTTTTTAGCAATTGTTCTCTCCAGCTCTGAGAACGTCTCCTTTTTAATCATTTACTCTGGCTTTTTATAGAAAACCACGTTTTAAGTTTGAATGAATTTGAAGTTTACAAAAGTTTTATAGATTTTATTAGATATAGAAAAATCTCTCTGAATATAGGAAATCTCCGTGAATATTACTAACTTTTTGTGTAACTTTGCACGTTACACAAATTAAATAAAGGAGAGAAACTCAGTGCATTTTAGCTCACAGAGGGCATGTGTTTATAAAAAGTAAAAGCAAAGGTTACTTTTTCAAAAAAGACCATGAAAGACACAAAAGTATCTTCAATTGGGGAACGCGCTCTAATCTCCATCTTATCCGAGATTTTTAAAGCTCCTGATGGCAAGGAAAAAGGGCAGGAAGGAATCCTTATTGGTGCAGGTTCGGATGACTGCGCCGTCCTTGACCTGAAAGGCGAAGACTGCCTGGTTGTTACTACCGATATGCTGCACAGAACCACGGATTTTCCGGAGGAGATGACAGCCTGGCAAATGGGCTGGATGTCAGCAGCGGTAAACCTCAGTGATGTTGCAGCCATGGGTGCAGAACCCATAGGGCTTATTATGGCAATCGGGATGCCTTCAGATACCGAAATTAATTTTGTTGAAGCGCTTGCAAAAGGTATGCAGGCGTGTGCTGAATTCTGTGGAACTGCGATTATCGGAGGCGATCTTGACACCCACGCAGAACTGACGATTACAGGGACGGCGCTGGGCAAGGTAAAAAAAAGTCAGCTCCTTCTTCGGCGCGGAGCAAGACCAGGTGATCTTGTATGCGTCACTGGATATACAGGCTCAGCGGGGGCAGCTCTGGAAGCCCTACAATTGAAAAAACCAGTGAGTGAGACTGTTCTGAAGGCACTTTTTGAGCCAATTCCGCGCATTAAGGAAGCCAGACAAATGGCAGAGTCCGGGGCAGTCACATCCATGATAGATACAAGTGACGGTCTTGCAATGTCTCTTTACGACCTTGCCAGACAGAGCCATGTAGGCTTCAGGATCTGGGAAGATTCCCTTCCTATCCTCAAAGAAGTCAGAGAATTCGCCTCAAACCCCGACAAACTGAGGGAACTTGCCCTCTATACAGGCGGAGATTTTGAACTTCTTTTTACAATTGACCCGCAAGAGATGAAAAAAGTACAAAATATATGTAACTTAACTGTTATAGGAGAATGCACAATGTATGAAGCGGGCATTGTACTTGAATCCCCCGAATGCAAGCTTACAACTATAGCGCAGCGAGGATACCAGCAGCTAAAAGCCGAGACAATTGATGGGTCCTCCTGATTAAAAGTTAAGTTACCCCCACAAATAGAAGCCAGGGTGAGAAAGAAGAAAAATTAAGAATTCTTGATTGATTAATCCCCTTAGATCATAAAAATTGAGTAAACTCCGGGTTAAACTGACTAAATTCATAATATAATTTATGCACAAGGTTCAGAAGGATCGACTATGAAAAAAGCTAGTTTACAGATATTTACAGCAATTATGGTGCTGGGGCTATTTTGCGGAGCTGTAACAGCAGCCCCGAGTCTGGTAGCAGACCCTACACCCTCAACGAACTCAACTGTTACAGGGATAGCAGGTACATCTCAAATATTTGCTATTCCTTTAAATGAAAGTGCCACTGTCACATGGAATATAAGAGGAGAGACAACAACAACACAAACCGATAGTAATAATGTTGCAACTCTCGATCATACTCTTCAGCAGGGATCATACCAGGTGATAGCCAGTATAGATGGATTAGATCCAATAATCTGGAATGTAGAAGGTACTGCAGGTGCACTGGCGATTATAAACCCAAATCCTCAGACTAATCCAAGTACAAGAATAGGAGAATCCCAGGAATTTAGCATTGAGACAAACAAGGAAGCAAACATCACCTGGTATATAGACGGACAACAAGTTAAACCGGCTATTAGAGCAATGTCAGATATGTATCAAAACACCACTGCATCTTCAGCAGGCATATATAACGTCACTGTTATAGCCGAGGATGGTAACGAAACTGCAAGCTATAGATGGGATTGGACAGTATCAGCAGAAGGAGTGCCTGTTAATTTTGCCCCCTCTGAGGAAACGGTTAAAGTAGAGCAGGGAAAATCGCAGACCTTCAGTGTAAGTTCTACAAACAACCAGAGTATTAACGTTGAGTGGTTTGTCAATGATATAAATCAAAAAACTGATACAGGCGTGACTTCTTCTTCATACGAACTTAGAGGGGACAATGCGACTGTTTATACACTCAAAGCAGTAATCAGTGATCCCAGCGGCGTATACGACCAATCTACACGGACCTGGAATGTAACAATTGAAGCTCCAGCAAGTGGGAACAGAATATGGGAAGAGGGGATGCCCACTACCTATACCTGGAACGCACAGAGTTACTCAGGCTTCTACTATGACCTTGATTCCGGTGTATCCTCAGAAGAAATGAGGATTGAAAATATAGAAAGAAGTATAGATGCAGGAAACATCAAGTATATAACAAGACCTACTGAGACTGATTTTGAATATAATAGGTGGGGTTCCTACCAGGTTATAGGGTTCATGGCAGAGAAATACTTTGCAGGCTACAGTGAAAACTCAGTTATAGGTGATGATGTTAGCCTGATTTCTGACGGTATTCTCTCCAAGATCCTCATAGACAGCGATGATAAAAAATCAGCGTATGCAGGAGACTCTCTTATCCTCGAAGACGGTTATTCCCTGAATATCGTGGAGGTTGACGTTAATGGGAAAACTGTCTGGATACAGCTTGAGAAAGATGGAAATGTTGTGGATGACGCTTTTATTTCCTCTGGACAGGACTATGTCTATGAGACTGACCTTGGCGAAGCTGAAGATGTACCTATAATCATTGCCCATTTCGGTACAGTTTTCTCAGGCACTGAAACCTCGGCTGCATTTATTGAAGGGGTTTTCCAGATCTCGGACAATTATATAGAAATCAATAATGGAGACACCTTCGGAGAAATGGAAGTAAAGTCCACTAGCAGTAATGAAATAAGAATGGAAAATGAAGATAGTATCGGACTTGATAAAGGCGAAACTATCGACCTCATGGGTAAGATAAAACTCAGGGTTGCCGATGACAGTAAACTGCGTTTTGCTCCCATTCTCGATACCTCAGAATCCGGAACTTACGAGCTTCGCGGGACTGTTTATGATGAGGATAAAGATGGAAACTCTACTCCTGTCTGGAATCCTTTCAACTTTGAAGGTTTCTATTATAACATAGATGAGGGAATCGGAACTGAAGAGCTTAGGGTAGAAGAACTGAATGGCAGGACTATCCCATCCGATAAACTGGTCTATGAATCCAAGCCTCAGAAAGTTCAGTTCGAATACCGTAACTGGGGCAATTTCATGGTCGTAGGGTTTATGGCAGACAAGTATTTTGCAGGATATGATGAGGGAGCCGTTAACGGAGCAGTAGACGACGTAAGCCTTCTCTCGGATAATATTCTTGCTAAAATCCTTATAGACAGTGATGACAGGAAGTCCATGTACTCAGGTTCTGCTCTTGTGCTTGAAAACGGCTATTCCCTGAACATCGTGGAAGTAGACATTAATGGGGATACTGTCTGGGTACAGCTCGAGAAGGATGGAGAAGTGGTAGATGAGGCTTTCGTTGCCTCCAATCAGGATTATATTTACGAAACCGACATTGGGGAAGCTGAGGATATACCCCTGATCATAGTACACTTCGGCACAGTCTTCGCAGGAACTGAGACCTCGGCTGTTTTCACACAGGGTATTTTCCAGATTTCGGATGAGTACATTGAAATCGAAAATGGAGAAAGCTTTGGCGAGATGGAGGTTAGCAGTGTTTCCGAAAGTGGCATTAGAATGAAGAATGATGATGATATCGGGCTTGATAGGGGAGAAACAATCGAGATCATGGGCAATATCAGCTTCAAAGTAGCTGATGACAATGTTCTCAGGTTCTATCCTGCTGTAGAAATCCAGAACGAAGATGGAGCCAGCAGAGAGCTCAAGATCAGCGTGCCTGATGAGATCGTTGTAGGTGACACTTTTGATATCGGAGTGACTGCAGGTGACAGCCCGGTCGAAGGTGCCAGCGTAAATGTTAACACGACTAATATAGGTAAGACCGACGCTAATGGGACTGTTAAATACACTGCAGAGAATATCGGACCCCTTAAATTGACTGCACAAAAAGATGGATACACAACTGCAAACAAGAACGTCAATGTCATTCCTCCGAAAGAGAAAATGACAGTTAGTGTTTCACCTGAAACGGCTTATGTCGGGGATACCCTGGAAATTGAGGTTGTCAAGGCAATCGGTGGCGACCCAATTGAGGGTGCAAATGTTTCGATTAACGGGAACTTAGTTAACAAAACGGGACCTGATGGAAAAGTCTCCTATAAGACAGATAAAAGCGGCACTCTTAAACTGAGCGTGACAAAAGAAGGATTCCTGGATCTGGAAGAAGATATAAGAGTAAGAGACTTTGAAGCCATCTTCGAATTCTCAAACCTTGTAGTTGAGCCCTTAGAAGTAAGTGCAGGAAAGGCTGCAAAAATCTCAATTGACGTCGGAAACATAGGCAACGCTGCAGGAAATCAGAGTGTGGAATTGTTTATAAACGGAAACGCAACCGAATCAAAAGAAATTTCCCTGGATGTAGGGAAGAACACCACTGTAACCTTTGAGCACGTAGAAGAGGTGCCTGGAACCTACAGGGTAGAAGTTGGAGGAGAAACCGCAACCTACACTGTAAAAGAGAAGTCTTCCTTACTGCTCTATGCGCTTGGAGCCTTTTTCCTGCTAATAGTAGGTGGAGCTGCCTACTTCTTTACAAAAGGTGGCGGGGATATCTCAATGATTCAGGAAAAAATAAAGGAACTTAAAAAGTAAATTAGTGGAGGTAAAAGCGGTAGTAAAATAGAATTCAGAGATAAAGAAAGCCAAAGAAAAACAAAAGTTAAAAAATTAGATTCAGAATTTCCGCGTTTCAAATTAACGCGGGTCTTTTTCATTTTTAATAGAATTAAGATTTGACTCAGACTTGATTCAAGTTTAGTTTAACTTACCGCTTTTGGAAATTCTGTATATACTTTAAATTGCTTTTTATTTCGGATATCAGGTGTTTTCCCAGATTTTATTTCTCTTCAAATATAATACTGCTTTTTTCCTAACGATCACTCCATCTTTTTAAGCGCAAGTTCAATCGCATCTATAAGACTGTTCTTCGGGATAATTGTCGTGACTGGAATATTTACAATCTTTTCTACAGTCGGGCTCACTATGGGAGCGCAGACCAGGGCTTTTGCTCCGTCTCTCTCGGCGTTAACGGCTGCTATTATAGCTTCTTCCATTGAGGTTGCCGAGTATTCCCTGATTGTAATCAGCCTGCCGGATATCTTCTTCTTTGTCTCCACGATATTGTCAAGCACAGAGCGAGCTGCAATGACAGCAATAAATTCTCCACTGTCTGATACTTTAATATCACGGATGGTTTTCACGATCTGGCGGAGGGTTTTAATGTTGGGGTCCCGATTGCCTGACAGGATCTTGTAAAGGGTGCTTGGGGGGATATTTGCTTTTTTGGCAAAATCCACAGCAGTGAGGTTAAGATCCTCTTTAATTACAGTGGAAAGCGTTTTTTGAAAAACCTCATCGGATTCGAATGCGGATTTGATAACCTTGTCTGCAACATTCATAAAATTCAACCTTTTAAACCCTCTAGAAAATTTTTGTTTTTGGGAAATAATTTACATTTCACAGAAGATTTAGTCCTTAATGAGAAATATATCCCGTTGTATTAATACATTTGGGATATAATCATGACGGCATTGAGAAGATATATATAGGAAACGTAAAAAATATTGATACTCACTGCATATATTTATTTTTTATTTCTTACCAGGACTTTTATTTGAAAAAAAGAAATTCTTCGCAAAAAAGTTTATGGAAATCAGGAGAAGTTATTAATTATTCCTTAAGAAGACCCGAAATCAAAAAAATAATTTAGAGAAAAAAAAGTCTGTCATTTATAGGATTATTGTCATTTATAGGGACTATTATCATTTATAGGATTATTGTCATTTATAGGGACTATTATCATTACAGGATTATTGTCAGTTTTAAGAATTAACGAGGTGAGATTTTGAAAAAAATAGGTATATTCACACTTATTTTATTGCTGCTAGCATCAATCTTCGTATCCGGCTGCGCATCCGATGATCTTACTGAATTGAACATTGGCTATCAGCCGAGTACCCACCAGATCGCATACATGACTGCGGCTGAGAAAGGATGGTGGCAAGAAGACCTTGCACCATATGGAATTGAAAAAATTAACGAATATCAATTCCCGACAGGAGCCCCTGAGATGCAAGCTATGATGTCTGGAGATCTGGATGTCGCTTATGTCGGGGCAGCCCCTGTGGTTGCAGCTCTCAGCGAAGGACTTGACGCAAAGATTGTTACGCCCGTACAGATAAACGGCTCAAGTCTTGTTCTTCGACCCGAACACGAATATGAAAGCCCTGAAGACTTAAAAGGACTTACGATAGCTACTTTCCCGCCAGGAACGATTCAGGATACCCTGCTAAAGAACTGGCTCCGTGAAAACGGGCTTGATGCTGAGAAAGATGTGAGAATTCTCGGAATGACTCCAGGAGATGCCGTCACCGCTATTTCGGCTAAACGGGTTGATGCTGTCTTCTTGCCTCACCCATCCCCAACGGTTATAGAAAGGGAAGGTAACGGGCGTACTATAGTGCAATCTGGAGAGATGGAAGCAAATCACTCCTGCTGTGTACTTGTCGTAAGTGGAAAACTTATCAGGGAACACCCGGAGATTGTGGAGCAGATTGTAAGGACCCATATTAAAGCAACAGAGTACAACCAGGCAAATGTAGACGAAGCTGCTCAGATTTATTCAAATAAAACCACAGAGAACCTTGAGACTGTAAAGACATCTCTTGAAGAATGGGATGGAGAGTGGATTACAGATCCTGCATTGATTGAAAGTTCGGCTGTCAATTACTCAAACACTCAGTATGAACTTGGTATTATTCCAAAATCCCTGACAAAGGAAGATATCTTTGATACAAGCTTCTATGAGAAAGTTATGAGTGAAAAACAGGCTCAGGAACAAGAATAAGTTAAAATAAATTCGGTTGTCTCTGTTTTATATAGTGGCAACCTTAACTTTTCTTTTTTCTGAGAAATGATGTCTGCCGGAAAGGTAAAAAAGTAAGAACTCTTTTTAATTAGACATGAAGAACCGTTTCATAAAAACAATAGAAGAGAATGCCATTGAAGCGTTGTCTCTCATAATCGCAGTTGCAATATGGCAGCTTGTAGCGGATAGAATAGTACAGAATAAGTTTCTTCTGCCCAGCTTTTTTGATGTAGTAAACTCTTTCACTATTATTGTCGAAAGCGGGCTAATTTACACAGATACGTTGACAAGTCTGGTTCATTTCTCAATTGGTATTATAGCTGCGTTTACAATAGGAATTCCACTCGGAATAACTATGGGATGGTTCAGAAAAGCAGATAGGGCGATCGATCCTATAATCGAAATTCTGCGCCCGATTCCTCCCCTTGCCTGGATTCCCTTTGCAATCGTGTGGTTTGGGCTTACTCGCCAGGCTGCAGGTTTCGTTGTGTTTGTGGGAATGGTCTTTCCTATTATTATCAATACTTACACAGGTTTTAAAAACGTCCCGAAAGTTTATGTTGAGGCAGCAAAGGTTCTTGGGTGTACTCGGAATCTGGATCTTATACGTTACATTGCAATTCCTTCAGCTATGCCTTCAATTGCTGCAGGAATAAGGATAGCCATGGGAGTAGGCTGGATGTGCCTTGTAGCAGCGGAAATGTTCGGAGTTAGCGATAACGGACTTGGATATCAGATCTGGCACAATTACTACCTGCACAGGATGGATTTCGTGCTCGTTTACATGCTTCTGCTTGGGTTCGTAGGCCTTTTAATTGACCGCTTCTTCAGATACTATGTAGATGCAAAATTACTTAGATGGACAGCAGGAACTGTGGTATAAAATGGGCAGAGTAAGTATAAAAAATGTCTCACGTATATTTACTAAAAAAGAGGGTAATGGCGTTACGGAAGCTCTACGCGATGTGAGCTTTGATGTTGAAGATGGCGAATTTATCTGCATTCTTGGACCGTCTGGCTGCGGGAAAACTACCTTGCTTCGTATTATTGCAGGACTTGAAACCCAGACTTCAGGAGAAATCACACTCAATGGAGTCCCTATAACTGGTCCTGATCCCAAGAGGGGTATGGTTTTCCAGCAGTATTCCCTGTTTCCCTGGAGAACAGTCATTGATAACGTTACTTTCGGGCTAGAGATGCAGGGAATTAGTAAAGCTGAAGCTCGGAAGCATGCGGAGAAGTATATCGATCTTGTAGGCCTGGAACAGTTTAAAAATAGCTATCCTTATGAGCTGTCCGGAGGCATGCAGCAGAGGGCTGCAATTGCAAGAGCTCTTGCTAATGAACCTGAAGTGCTTCTTATGGACGAGCCTTTTGGGGCACTGGATGCCCAGACTCGAAATATTCTTCAAGACGAACTCCTGAAGATATGGGAACAGAAACACATTACCTGCATTTTTGTGACCCATAGTGTGGATGAGGCGGTTGTTCTCTCAGACAGGATATTGGTCATGACCACAAGACCTGGAAGAATAAAAGAGATTGTGCCCGTAGACCTGCCTCGCCCACGGCGCAGGACAAGTCCTGAGGTTAACAGTTTAAGGGACCGTGTCCTGAAACTTCTCGAAGAAGAGAGGTTCAAAAGATAAACTTTTACGGCTTGATGGAAAGGGATAAGACCGCTGTACAAAAATACAAACGGAATAAAAAGATACGAAAAGAATGAAAAGAGGGAAAAAACATTAAGTACTGCTGGAAAATCCCGATTCTTCAGCCCGAATAATTACTTTGGTTAACGGCTCTACTTTCCCGACATTAACTTTTCCAATGAGTTCGAGCGTACCGTCTGCTTTAACTGAGTTGAGAGAGCATCCAGGTCTGGCGCGGATATCTCCTTGACAGGCTGCGGTATTTATTTTAGCCCTATCAAGAAGGACAAGCTCAGAAACTGTTTCGATACTGCCCAGAATTTTTGCCCCGGCGCAAATAAGAGCACTTCTGGCTTTTACATTACCCCTAACAATCGAATCTTTTCCGAGTTCAAGCCTGCCGGTCACTGTGAAGTTCTTCCAGAATTTTACTTCCTGCCCGACAATTACATTGCCGTCCAGAGTAAGATCCTCTTCAAAAAAAGCTCGTTTTTCAATCACGTAAGTATTGGACCTGGGGTGGTACTTGATAAAACGACTCATTAGAAATCACTCCGGGCTGTTTTTCCCGGCTACAGATGTAAAGCAAATACCTGTTCTGTAAAGCATTTACAAAATTTTGTCAATTGAGTTCTCAAAATAGATTGAATATCTATTATATAATAGCATCGAATGTTCACTATCAGAAGCCATGAATAAATAAAACATACAATTGAACTGAAAAATAAACAAAAAAATAATCCGGTCAAAAAGAATTGAGAACAATACAATAGACCAAAAATATACTGAGAATATCTAGTTATATCAAAACAAGGAACAGATTAAAGAAAAGTAATTCCAAGCCTTAAAGTTCCGGAGATTAATTAATAAGATGAAAGAAGTAAAAAGACTGAAGAATTATTGATTCCTCAGTCTTGCTTTTTTCATTTGGAGCATCCTGTTTATTCAACCAGGCTTGCAAAACCATATTTAGGGAGAACCCTTTCAATTTTAATCCGGACTTCATCGCCAGCTTTGGTGCCCGGGACAAAGATAACAAAGCCCTCAATGCGGGCAATGCCGTCTCCCTGACGAGCAATGTCCTGAATTGTTACATCGTAAACTTCGCCCTCTTCGACAGGAACAGAGCTACTTTCGCCTCTGAACATAAAAATCATCCCAATAACTAAAGTTAATATAATTTATTTCCCTACACTTACTCGACAATGCTCGCAAACGCAAATTTGGGAAGCACTCTTTCGACTTTAATCCGGACTTCATCGCCAACTTTGGTGCCCGGTACAAAGATAACAAAACCTTCAATGCGAGCAATGCCATCTCCTTGACGAGCAATGTCCTGAATTGTTACATCATAAATTCCGCCCTCTTCGATAGGAATTGGGCGAATTTCTTCTCTAAACATGAAAACCATTCCTTTAATTTACCTTAATTTAATGTGATTTTATTTCCCTGCATTTACTCGACAACGCTTGAAAATGCGAACTTGGGGAGTACTCTTTCGACTTTAATCCGAACCTCGTCACCGACTTTAGTGCCCGGGACAAAGATAACAAAACCTTCAATGCGAGCAATGCCATCTCCTTGACGAGCAATGTCCTGAATTGTTACATCGTAAACTTCGCCCTCTTCGACAGGAATTGAGCGAATTTCTTCTCTAAACATGAAAACCATTCCTTTAATTTACCTTAATTTAATGTGATTTTATTTCCCTGCATTTACTCGACAATGCTCGCAAACGCAAATTTGGGAAGCACTCTTTCTACTTTAATCCGGACTTCATCGCCAACACTGGTATTCGGGACAAAAACTACAAAACCTTCGATACGGGCAATGCCGTCTCCCAGGCGCGCAATATCCTGAATAGTTACATCGTAGGTTTCGCCCTCTTCAACGGGCACAGAAGTATTTTCATCTTTAAACATTACATTCATTCCTTTAACTTCTATTAATCGGCTTAAGAAAGCTCTATCGACAGAAAAGAGTAAAAAAAGTACTTAACAAGCCAAACTTGAGAACCCAAATTCAGGAAGTACAAATTCTACTTAATCTATTTGATTAACTAATCCCCAACAGAGCTTCGGATAAGTCAATTAATTGGTCATACTCATATTCGCTTGTATATAACGTTTTGCATTAATATCTCTAAAAAAAGAAAAATAATGGAGTTAAGAAAATATAGTGCATGGTTTTCAGACTTCTGATTTTCAATCTCAAAGATACTTAAGTAAGATCAATTTCTATAAAAAATAAAATGGATTACAATAAAAGATATTTATATATTAAAGGTAAAAATTTCTATAAAGCAAGTTTTCCTGAGAAATCTGAATAAGTTCTATAAATTCGGGTTCAATTATGGAAAGATTTGAGAGATAAAAGCCTGTGCCGAAACTTATAAATATTTAAAGATACATTTTGAGAGTCGCTCATTCAATGAGAATAACAATGCATGGGCCCGTAGCTTAGTCAGGCAGAGCGATGGACTCTTAATCCATAGGCCGGGGGTTCAAATCCCTTCGGGCCCGCTACTATCATCTTTTTTATTGGAATTTTCTGCTTTAAAAGCCTGCATTTTATTAGATTTTTCTCAGTGAAATTACAGTATCCAGCTATCATATTGTTTGGTGCAAAAATATCAAAGAATATATGATCATGAATAGTAAATCTGTTCATTTCAAGTCGAATTTTCAACTCAACAGCTCATTAAACAGGTTTATTTAATCTTATCTCATTAAAAGAGCAATACATTTAGAAATAAATTAATTGCTTAATCAACTTCAATGTATAAAAAATCTGAATAGGTGTAACTCTAATGCCAAAAGTAAGCGTTGAAATTCCTCAGGAACTTCTGGATGACCTTAACAGGCATGTAGGAGATAACAAGAAGTTTGTCAGCCAGTCTGACGCTATCCGAACTGCGATTAGAAAGATGCTGGATATGATGGACGAGATCGATAGAAGGCATGGGAGACTCGATAAATGATCAGAAGAGATAAGTAAAGACGAATAAACCCTGGGAAAAATAATTATAAAAATAGATAATAAAAATTACCCCTTTATTTCCACTGTGCTTTGACATCTGTCGGCTATTTTTTAAGAAATCCTATCTCTAGTGTAATTTCCACTGGAAGGAAAAATGGAGCCTGATATCTCAGGCTGCAAACCTTGCAATACAGGAATTCGTGAAATTTATTTCATATAAAAGCTAATTAAAGAGTTCAGGATTAGAGAAAACCCTTGAAATTTCTTATACCCTGAGCTACATTGGAAAGCAGGATAAAAGCCATCCTCTGGTTAGGCCAGGAGCCCAGCCCGCAGTCAGGACCCACATATTTTATTAGATTGCCAAAGCGCCTGTAATAGACCCTGAGCCTCTTGGTTATAGTATCCGGGGTCTCAAGCTGGCTAACAATCTCCGAAAGATATTTCTGGTCTTTCCAGACATTGGTACAGTACATTTCATTAAGGACTCCTGCCAGAGTGAAGATATCAGTTCTTGCAATCCCGAGTCTCAGGAAAGAATCCGTGTCTTCCAGTATTTTCCTGTCTATGAGTTCCAGATAGGAAGGCGTGCCTGCAGATTCTACTCCTATAACGTTTATTGTGGGAGCTTCGCAGGCAAGATTATAGTAGAGAGGTGAATGAAGGTGAATCTCTACGTCGGCTCCCCATTTACTTGCCGCCTTTGAAGCGTTGGTAAGAGCCGAGATAATATCATTTTCATCAAAAGTTATCTCGGGGTTCAACCCGATACTTGGCTCATCAATAGAAACCGTTGTAATCTTGAAATTTTTTGCAGATCTCATGGAGTTTCTAACGAAATTGTTCACGCTTTTTGCAAGAAGAGAATAAATATCCGTGTACTGTGTGCCTCCAAATTCTCTCAAATAAAGTTCAGTCGGACCGGTTACACAGATCCGGACCTTAAGTGTCTCTCCAAACTGCTCTTTATAGGCTTTTGCAACCTTCTCTATTGCCTCAAGCTCCTCAATCCTGGCGCATTCAAGTTTCACCTCAAAAGGGCTGTCACAGCAGTTAGAATCCCTGATAACCTTCAGGAATTGCTCGTTCATATCTTGATACTGCGGATAGGTAGGAACATCCACACCTGCATCTATTTTCTGCTGAAAGGCATCATTGATAACCGTAAAGAGTTTCTCATCTTCTTCTCTTGTTTTAAAGGCATTTTGGATCCATTCCTTACTAACTCCTTCAGGAAGGGGATAACTTCCAATATCGTCAAAGATGATTTCTTCCATGTCCTCTTAGTAGACCTGTAAGGATTTAGCGTTATTGGAAGGACAGAAAAAAAGTAAAAATATAGAAAAAATACTGGTAGAAAAGGAAAAAAACCGAATAAATAAAAAGAAAACAATCCTGTAAAAAAGAAAAAATTGGAGAAATAAAAAAGAAAACAATACTAGAAAAAGAAAAAAAATCAAATAAATAAAATGAAAAATTTAAGAAACTAAGTTTTCGTCCGGCTATTAAATTATTCAGGAAAAGATTATTCTTCCTGCCTTACATTTTCTGCATTAAATTCATTGACACCTTTTGCAGTATTCTCAAGCAGTTTAAAAGCAAGCTCCTGATCTGGCCAGAAAGCAAGCCCACAATCCGGACTTGCATACTTTATCTGGTCTCCGAGCACGGAATAACCTGTTTCAAGCCTCTTTTTTATAACCTCAGGGGTTTCAAGGTCTGTAACGATTTTTTGCATATATTCCCTGTCTTTCCAGGCATTGACCCCGTATGTTTCATTAACAATGCCTATAAGGCTGGAAATATCAGTTCTTGAAACACCAAGCCTAATGTAAGTATTTGAGTCCTCAAGCACTTGCTTATCCAGAAGATTCAGATAGGAAGGAGTTGCCGCATATTCAAAACCTAGAACATTGATAGGCGTCTCGCAAACAAGCTTATATTTTAGCGGGGAATGCAAGTGAATTTCCACATCTACTCCCTGCTTTCTTGCATAAGTCGAAACAACGGTGAGAGCGGATATAATATCAGCATCAGAAAACTGGATTCTGTCATTTATCCCTAGACTTGGTTCATCCAGGGCTATAACCTTTATTTTGAAATTCTTCGCAGCCACGAATGCCTGCTTTATGAAATTTTCAATATCCAGCGCAAGAACGTGATACGCATCGACATAATTCGTTTCCCCGAAAGCCTGAAGGTAGAGGTCTGTAGGACCTGCGACACAAACCCTGACTTCAAGAGTTTCTCCTGTTTCTTCCCTGTACTGCTTCGCAACTTCGTCGATTATCTCCATTTCAAGGATTTTTGCATTTTCCTCTTTGAGTACATATGGTTCATAACAGTTCTTTTCGTCTTTGATGATATCAAGGAACTGCCCTATCATATCCCTGAACTGAGGATAAGTGGGAACATGCACTCCCACATCGATTTTCTTCCGGAAAGCTTCCCTGATCATGGAAAAAAGTTTCTCATCCTCATCCCTATTCTCAGCCGCAGTCTTTACCCATTCCCTTGTAATGCCTTCAGGCGTGGGAATACTGCCTCCATCAATAAAAATAATCTCCTGCATACCTGATATGTAAGACAGTCTCGAGTATTATAAGTATTGGAATAAACTTAAGTAAAAATTCAAAGTAAAGAAGAGAAGCAGATTTTTATTATAAGCCTCTATTTGCAAATACTCATCTATTTATCTTTCTCAAGCTACTCAATACCTTTTCTTATATTTCCTGAGAAGCTCACTGTTTACTTCAAAAGCTTTCTCGTCGATTAAACCTTTTTCCAGAGCCCACTCAAAGAACTTTTCCAGGACTCTGGCAGCTGTTCCAACTAGCTTCTTGCCTCCTCCGACCTCAACTACGTAATCATCGAGAAAACTCTTAATTCCGTAGGGGGTAAGATGCTCAGGGCTGAAAATGTCGCAGTAACTCTTATTCTCGTGCTCGTGTTGGACATAGTAAAGCTCTCTGTCTTCCTCGGAAAAGGAATCTTCGGCGCTGAATTCCAGGAATTCTTCATAGAGAAGGATCACATCTTCAAAGTCTAGGAAGACATCAGGCTTCAAGCTGGCTTCCTGTTCATCCAAGAACATCCGAAAAGCTTCGTTTATGGTGGTCATAATATCAAGCAGCAGCAGTTATGAACTGTTATTTTTGTATCAAGCAGCGTAGTTATAAATTGTTATTTTTGCTGCAAAGATTTTATATTTTTCTCAAATTCCTCTATATGGAAGCAGATGTGAGTTTTCCACCAGTTATTAGTCCAGACGACATCAAGAAGTATCTGAATCATACTCAAATAGTAAGGTAAGAAAGTAAACAAAGGAAATAATAAGAAAAAAGGATAGAGAAATGAGATAATAATAAGAAAAGAAAAAAGGATAGAGAAATCTTAAGCTCTCTTTTTCTGGATTCTATCCTTTACATTGATTCAGGAGCTGCGATTCCAAGCGTATCAAGCGAGTTTGCAAGCACAATTCTTGCACAATCCACAAGAGCCAGCCTTGCAGCCCTGATTTTCTCGTCCTCAGCAGCAATTACAGGGACGAAGCGGTAGAACTGGTTAAAGGCATCGGCAAGTTCACGGGCATAAATTGCAAGTACATGAGGTTTCAATTCGCGGGCTCCAAGGTCGATTATGCTGTCAAACATTGCCATCTTTTTTATGAGATCGATTTCAGTATCCTCGACAAGCAGAGCAGGCTCAATTTTTATTAAGGGGTCCCAGGCTGCTTCTTCTTTTGCTTTCTCGAGAATACTGCAGGCACGGGCGTGGGAATACTGGATATAGGGAGCGCCTTGCTTTTCGAAGTCAAGAGCTTCCTTCCAGTTGAAAACCGTGGACTTCTCAGGTGAAACCCGTACTATATCGTATCTTACTGCACCCATTCCTACTGCTTCCGCAACCTGTTTCTTGAACTCGTAGGAGGTTTCAGGGCGGCGAGCTTCTACCTGTTCAAAGGCAGCTTCCGTAACCCTATCAAAGAGCTCATCTGCACTTATGAACTGCCCGCGGCGGGTGCTCATAGAGCCTTCAGGAAGAGAAACAAACTCGAAAATTACAATTTCAGGTTCCTTAACTCCAATTGCGTTCAGAGTAGCCCTGAGCTGGGCTGAGATTAACTTGTGGTCAGCTCCGAGAACATCGATTATGCGGTCAGCCTGTCTGGCTTTCCATTCGTGGTAGGCAAGGTCCCTTGTCGTATAAAGGGAAGTGCCGTTTGAACGCTGGATAACAAGGGTTTTCTCAAATCCATAGTCCGAAAGGTCTACCACAAGGGCTCCTTTATCAATTTTTGTCCTTCCTGTAGCTTTGATCCTCTCTACAATGTCATATACAGCTCCAGATTTAAGGAAAGTTGATTCACTGACAAACTTGTCGTGGACAACGTTCAGGCGAGACAGGGTTTCTTTAATCCCGGAAATCGCCAGGGAAACTGCCTTATCAAAACTATCTATTGTCCTGACATCCCCAGCTTCTACCTTTTCCATAAGGGCATCAATTTCTTTTACATATTCTGGGTTTTTGTCCAGCTCGACATTAGCTTTTATATATACATCGGCAATAGCAGCATCGGGTTTTCTGGAAAGATCAAGCTTGAAGCGTTCACACGCCCAGGAAACTACTGCAATCTGGCGGCCCATGTCATTGACATAGTACTGTACCTCAACGTCATATCCTGCTCGCCTGAGAATGCGGGCAAGGGTATCTCCAATAATAGAATTCCGAATATGCCCCACGTGCAGCGGCCCGTTTGGGTTTGCTGAAGTATGTTCAAGTAAGATTTTGCCTTTTGAGGTCCCGCAGCCAAATTTCTCTTTCTCTTCCAGAATTGTGGTAACTGTGCTGTCCAGATAGTGCCTGCTTGCATAAAAGTTAATGTAAGGGCCAGAAGCACTTACCTCTCCTATATATGAACCATCTGGAATTTCGATTGCAGAAACGATACGAGCCGCAAGCTCTTTCGGGTTTTGTTTGTACATGCTTGCCAGCCTGAAAGCGGCTCTGCTTGCAAGGTCAGCGTGAGAAGAGGTTTCAAAATAAAGTTCGGAATCTTCGATTTCAAGTCCGGCCTTTCGAATAGCGTCTTTTAAGATTGATGTAGCCTGAGCTTTAAATTCCAGAAACAAGATAAATCACCTGTAAAAAGTACGAGAATTATGTGGTAATTTTGATTTATGGACTCCGTTTACAGTTTTAACTCATAATTTAATTAAATTAATTTACAATTCAATTGCTGGTTTTAGCTTACAATTTAATTCGCTAATTTTAACCTGCTATATTTGATAAATGTCCTAAGGACAGTTTAATTAAAAAAGTATTGGATAAAAAGTATTGGGTAGGAGGCTGGGGAGATTATACCCCAGTGCTGTACCTGAGGATTGCAGCAATGCCGCCGAAAGCGTTCATAAGCTGCGAGCCTTCGTCAAAGTCCGTAGATACAAAAACAACTTTTGCATTGCTTTTGTCAGCAAGTGCTGAGAGTTCATCCACAACATCAGTAACGTCTGTGACTTCAAGTGAAGCTCCACAATTCGGACAGGTTCCTGCTGCAGGAGCGGGTTCCCCGGGCTTCCAGCGCCGTGTCCACTTATTTTCATATCCGCAAACACTGCAGGTGGTGGTTACCCTTTCAGCCCGCAAATCCTCGGAAAGCAGAAGCACATCCACAGCATTAATCTCAAGGTTTGCCCGAACCTGAGTTTCCCCATAAGCTACTTTGCCTGAATCGGCAATAAGCTCTTTGAAAAAAGCTCTGACAGCATTCTTCTGTCCAACGAGCTCAAGATCCTGAAGTTTATCTCCGGCAGCATTGACCAGTTCCGAAAGCCCGGATTCATCCGTATAAGCCGTATCAAAGAGTCCAAGTATCTTCTTCATAAGTTCATGGTGCAGGAACTCTCCGGCGTAGAACTCTTCTTTCGTAGGGGAAGGCCCTCCTATCAGGATACCTTTCAGATCTTTAGGGTCAACCGCAAGGAAAATCTCACTCGCAGCATCTCCTATCCTCTTGTAGAAATCGTGGATAGCAATGAGCCTGAGCTGCTGGAAACGGTGAGAACTCTGACCACCTTTCCTTTGCTTGCCCGGAACTGTAGAAGTCAGGTTGCGTAAAGCCTGGATTCGTTTTCCTACCAGAAGCCCTATTGTAGCTTCCCTGCGGTCAAGTACCAAAAGCCCGAAAGTGCCCTTATCTTTGAGCATCTCTTCCAGGGGCTCAAGATAGAAACTTGAGTCACAGTGATATTTATAAACAGTGATGGGCTCCGGAGGGACGATTACTTCACTTTCCATGCTCGTTTTGTTGGCTCCTATATCCACAGCTCCTGTGAAATACACTATTCCGTTTTCAGGCACCTTGTCCAGGTATCTGAGCCTTGAGAGAAGAGATTCAATAGCTCCCTGTACGTTCGTTCTGGTGAGTTTGGATTTGATGTTTGCAGCCTGCCCGTGTTCCTCTTTCAACTGGTTTGTAACGTCAAAAATCTGCTTGTCAGGAGGTATATAAAGCGAAATTAACTCTGTACTTCTTCCCTTCTTATTCCTCAGGCTTTCAAGCTTCTTTTTAAATTCATATTTCTCATGTGCCGATTGTTCAGTCATTTTAAAAGTTCCCCGTAAAGATAGTAACAAAATCTGATATTCTGGTAATTTGAAATTGAATCCGTTATCGAATTTACTATCTAATTTTACTATTTGATTTGAGATATTTTTTAATTGAGTTTGATAAATTTAAGGCAGATTAAACTTGAATATTGGATTGCCTAAAACTGCTTAAACTCCAGTTTTCTTGTATTTGAATCAATTTTAACTTTTAATAGGAATCTTAATAAATTTTATTTCTCAGTTTGTCATTCATTTAGCTTTTCGGTTAGCTTAACAAGGTTTTCATAGAACATGTAATGATAATCACACAGCGAGTTCCCGTCTCAACCGAAAGCCAAATGTAAAAACCGCTTAGAACACGAAAAACTGAAAAGTAACAATACGCATCCCGGAAAAGCCGGATTCCAGAGTTCCGGTAAGAAACAGCTCCTGATTGCGTAAGCCTGTTCTGCTTCGTGCTCTGTTGATATCACTAGATATGAGACATAATCTTTCTCAACTGTATCAATTAGTATAAAATTGGATTAATCCCTGGCGGAATTATATGCTAATTGAAACCTGAGTTTATATTTGTTTCTATCCCCTAACTTATTTTATATATTCATACTAATATAAAAATCTTCCTGTATCCGACCTCACAAATTGCTGGCTATCAATTAAGAGACTCAGGAAGTTAAAGAACGAATTAATCAGGAAAGGAAAGATTTCTAACAGGAGACTTGTTCCCATCCTTTGAGAGCAGGACTACTCTGCTGATTTCGGATTCGTCTGCGATCTTATATCCCAGATGCTTTGCAAGTTCCTTCGAAAACTCAAGAACTTCCTCATGAGTCGGCATTGCTGAGCGATCAAGCCTGAGCCTTGAGAAACCCAGATGCATGTACGCTTTTACCTCCACAAAGTCAGGGGAGGCTTTTTCTATAAGCCTGGCATAAGCTTCAGGCTTGAACATATTTTCACCTTTAACCAGGGTGGTCCGGATGACTGTTCTTGATTTTTTCTGCTTCATTATGGATAGAGACTCGTTGATCTTTTCCCAGAGCGCAGGTGATCTGGGCTGGCAGACCTTCAGATAGGTCTCAAGATCCGGCGCATCAAGACTCATATAGAGCTGGGAAGGGGAAATTTTTGCAAACATGTCCGGAACTGTACCATTTGTCACAAGAAAAGTCGTAAAGCCTCTTTTTTCATATTCTTCAATAAGTTCCGGAAGATAAGGATATAAGGTAGGTTCTCCAGACAGCGAAATCGCAACATTGTTCGGCTCATTGCCCTCAAGCCAGCGTTCTTTAAGTGCATTCGGAGAACCGCCATAACCAGTGATCAACTTACGCTGGCAGGCAATGCTTTCTTCCACTATCTTCTCAGGTAAATCCCACTCCTCAGGTGCAGGAACGGGAACCTCAGTTGGGCGCCAGCAGAAAAGACAACGCTGGTTGCACATAAGCGTTGGAGTCATTTGAAGGCAGCGGTGGGACTGAACTCCATAGAACTTCGATTTATAACAGGAGCCCTGCCCGTTCATAGCGTGCCTGAGCCAGAGGCAGGTCTTTACAGCCGAATGGCGACCTGCTAGAGCATAGCCCTGCTTTTTCAGGAGGGTTTTAAAATCAGGTATATCAAATGGAAGAGAAGTAGATTCTCCACCTCCATTTTTTTCCTGAACTTCTGGGAAATCTTCCCCGGTATTTCTCTTTTTTTCTTCCATAGGCATTTTCCGCATATTAAATCTTTGTGGTATATATAAGAATCGGAAAATAATTTTGCAGATAGCTTCAGTAACACAAAACCAACAATAACCTCTATTGTTTGTATCTTTCCAGCAATTTAAAGAGCTCAGTCTAGTTTAAAATTCGATTAAACTCAATCAAAAGCAAGAATCTTTACATCAAAATTCTCTAGATCCACAATCGGGACTCTTGCAGGCATAGGCACTAGATTTACACGCTTTTGGAATTCGGTCTGGTCCTGCCAGGTTCCAGAATTGACAAGAAGGACATTTTTATAGCGCTGGACTCCAAGGGTGTGAACGTGGCCTGTATGGATGATATCAGGCACAGGGTCGATTACAAAATAATCTTTTTTCTCGGGGGATATGGAAACCCGGCTCCCGTAGGTAGGAGCAAGGTGCCTGCGCTTCAGCATCTCAAGAACTGCACCTGCAGGCTCCTGATACGAGACTCCAGGTATACTCGCAACAAGATCGTCAATTGACCTGCCGTGATAGATAAGAAGCTGAACGCCGTCAAGCTCTATAAGCGCAGGATTGCCAACAAAAATAACATTCTCAGGGAAATCTGCCTGAATACTTTCCGGCAGAGCGGGCTGAGGTTCTGCCTGGCGAACAGCATCGTGGTTGCCCGGACTTATTATTACGCGAATATGCTCTGGAATTTCCCTGATATACTCGGCAGCTTTCCTGTACTGCTCATAGACATTCAGGATGTCCAGTTCCATTTCCTGGTCAGGGTAGATCCCTATTCCATCAACAAGGTCTCCTGCAATAACAACATAACGGACACTGGCTGCAAGCTCTCGCATACTTTCTAAATCCGACTCTCCTTTCAGAAAGTCCAGGAAATCCAGCCAGGCATCTTCCAGAAATTTGGAACTGCCCACATGCACATCCGAAATCAGGACAGCTTTTCCATGACTTCCGGTCCTGCGCTGAATATTATTCGGGACATCGGGCTGTATTAACTTTGTAGCGAGCATAAGGCTCCCATCATTTGTTATCGAACCCGTTACCCCTATGACCTCATCAAGAAGAATTCTTGAGGCTTGCTCAAATAGCTCCTTATCGGAATTTCGAATAAGAACTGGAAAAAAGCCTGTCGGGTCCTCCAGAGACAGAATTTTGTGACCATTGGTTGTGTTACTGATATCCGAAACCATACCTATGATCGAGATTTCTTCAAAACCCCCTTCTCCTCCTCTGCGGAAATTTCGTCTTTTTAAACTTTCGATTGGGCGTGCATTGATTCTTCCGCGGATAATCTCCGAAAGCCTGCTATATCTGTCCCTGAAATACTGCACAAACTGCATATACTCTCCAACGCAGGTGGAATGACCTGTTATATCGGAAATTACGGTTACGGGATTTCTGCCCGGATAACTTTTGTATTCATCTCTGGAGCTGGAGAATAGCCTGCTGCCAGAAGCGGAGGAATACAGCTCTTCCCTGAAAATCCGATTTGAAGAAGAGGGAAGAGAGCTCTCCTGTCCAAAAAAAGAAGAAGCTAACCTGTTTATAGCCTGGGATGAACTAGAAGAAAAAATAGGAGGCGGTGTCTTTGCTGCAGAAGGGGAGTTTGAAACGAGATAAGAGGGCGGAACTTCCTCGGATTTAAAAGTGCCTGGTTGAGTATCTGAAACCGGTTCATAATCCATATTCCGAACCGTGCCTGGAACAGTGTCCGGGACTGAAATAGCATCAGAGACAGGGTCTTGAGATGACTCTACCGCCGGGTCAGGATTTACAATAATAGAATCAGGATCTGGGGAGGTAACAGGTTCGGAAGGAGAAATAGGTTCTAATTCTGAAGAAGTTTCGAAATCAGGGTATTCTCTATTTCCTGTGTAAATCAGTTTTGAAGCCTTTCTAGAAGCAGCAAAGCCTTGAAGATTTATATCTTCGATCCCTATGACAATAACAGATTCATTTACAGTTGAAAGCACATATTCAAGCAGGTCTTCGGGAGAGTCACTGGAATAGATAAGTTCTACGGCTTCAGGGCTGATCTGATATGCTTTTTCCATAACAGCCCTTATAATACTACTTCTTTCCATAATTTCAACCTGCCCTTTCTGACTATTTGAATTTTTTCTGATCTCTCCTCATTCCTGGTCTGGCATGAAGCCAGTCTCACTTTGGAACTGGATTAAAGCAAAAGCCTGCTTAATATAAAAACTAATAAGATGCAGAATAATACGCTAAATTTAACTCGTTACTCTAAAGAAGAACCTTATGAAACTTTTATATGTTCCGGTAGATATTTATGCTTATTAATCCCTGCCTATTTCAGAACAGATATTAGTTCTGATTTATATAGAACTGGTTCCAATACTTACTTGCTGTAGGAAAAATCCCAATTCTTACTTATCGCAGAAGAAGCTCAATTCTTACTTATTGTAGATGGATTTCAATTCTTCTGTTATGTAATGAATGTTGGCTCCTGTGTATTGAATAAATTTGTTTATTATTTATAGAAATACGAAATATTATAAATGATAAATGTTGAATAATGAAAAAGTTAATTGAAAATTAATATACAATAAAAACAAATCTTGAGTAAATCTGCTGAGAAGATCCAGTAACTAATTTTGACTAACTTTATATAAGTCAGAACAGTAAAGTGCAGAACTGTAAATGGTTCTGCAGCTGCATTAGATACATGAAGATCTTATTATGACCCTGAGGTTACAGGGTTCAATCAAATAAATTTCAACCGAATATTCGGATTAAATATAAAGCCGAATGAACTATAATGCAGCACCCTAAGAATAAAATCAAAAGAATAAAGGCTGATTATGAGCGAGATTAATAAGGAAAACAGCGTCCAGGAACAGGAAAGCCCCTGGGTTTCCCTTGGAAAGGACTTGCTGTCTGTTGCAGCTATCCTGATCATTTTCATGGTCTTTTCCAAGCTGGTATTCGGACTCTGGACTCCTATGGTTGCGGTGGAGTCGGGGAGTATGGAACCGCATATGCAGGTAGGAGACATTATTTTTATCAAAAGCGCCGATAGAGTGGATATTATCACGAATGAGGAAGGCAAAAATATAGGCTATAAGTCTTTTGAAGATTATGGAGATGTTATCCTTTACCGTCCATATGGAGAGGAAGGGGTAACCCCGATAATTCATAGAGCTATGTACAGAGTGGATGCCGGAGAGCCTATGTGGGAGAACGGTCCCATTGCTCCGTATTCCGGCTATATTACCAAAGGAGATAATGTTATAACCAATAGCCACTTTGACCAGGAAGGACAGATAAGCTACGAAACGCCTGTAAAAGATGAGTGGATTATAGGAGTTGCGAAGTACAGAATCCCTTATGCGGGATATGTCAGGCTTTTGTTCTCATGAGTAGGTTTATGGCTGCTCAACCTCTTATTTTTAGCTCTCTTAACCTGTTTTCTTAACCAACCAATTCGACATCCTGTTTTAGCTCTCTTAACCTGTTTTCTTAACCAACCAGTTCGACATCCTGTTTTTGTTTTCTGAAGCTAACCAGTTGCAGGAATTTTGTCAGTGTTTATGCAGATTTATGCAGATTTTATGCAGATTTTTTGTCTTACTAAATCAGAGTAGAACTTTTGATGAATTATATGGAGTGAAAAATATAAGAACAAAGTCTTAAGAAGTCAGGGCAAATCTCAAAAAGTTAGAACAATACCTCAAAAAGTTAGCATGATGTCTTAAGAAGTCAGAAAAAAGCCTCAAAATCAAGAAAAGTGAAAAAGCCGAAGAACCCTGAAATTTAAATAAAATTTCATAAACTACAGAAAAAAATATGGATTTAAATCTCTAGTATAAGGAAGCAATTCCAAAATAGATAAATAAAGGAAGGGAATGAGAAAGCAGTCAGAGTAATAGCTTGAAAAATGGTCACATAATAATTGGAAAGTAACAATTAGAAAAACAGTGAAACACGATCAAAAAACAGGTAAAAGTTTTCGGAAAAATGAAACTCAATAAATTAAAAATTGGCAAGATCGAAACTTCTGGGAACCTTCTTCTTGCGCCTATGGCGGATGTGACAAACCTGGCTTTCAGGCTGCTCTGCAGGCAGAATGGAGCTGATATTACCTACACTGAGATGATCAGTGCAGATGCGCTGCTCAACAGAAACCGAAAGGCGCTTCTTAAAGGACTCTCTTCCCCTGCAGATCGGCCTTTTGGGATTCAGCTTGTAGGAAGTTCCCCTGAGAAGCTGAGGGAAGCTGCAATCTTTATTGAGGATGAATACAAGCCTGAACTTATCGACGTGAATATGGGCTGTCCTGCAAAACGTATTACAGGGACAGGATGCGGTTCAGCTCTTCTCAATTCTAAAACAGCTGTATATGAAATAATTTCAGAGATGACCGCTGTTCTGAAAACTCCTGTAACAGCAAAGATCCGCATTCTTGAAAGAGAAGAGAAAACCCTTGAGATTGCACGCCTTATCGAAAGGGCTGGAGCTTCAGCTCTGACAGTGCACGGCAGGAAGGCAAAGCAGATGTACTCCGGAAGTTCGGACCTTGCTGCGATCAGAGCGGTCAAACGTGAGCTTTCTATTCCAGTTATTGCAAATGGTGACATAAGGGATGAAGAATCTGCCGAGGCAACACTTGATTTTACAGGTTGTGACGGGCTTATGATCGGGCGTGCGGCAATAGGAAATCCCTTTATTTTTAAAAGAATAAAGCATTATCTGGAGACCGGAGAAAAACTGGAAGTTAATAGGCAAGCCCAGCAATTGGAGGATCTCAAGACCTATGTTGCCTTACTTGAAGAATATAATCTCTGTTCATCCACAAATGTAAGAATGCATGCCCACTGGTTTACAAAGGGGCTGCACGGCTCGCGGCAGATTAGGGAAAAGATCAATAATCTGAAGGATGGGAAGGCGCTGATTGAGCTAATAGGGAATTACTCTCAGCCGAAATAATAAAATATCCCATATTTTTTAAAGAATATTTGTTTACAGATATAATGCGACAAAACAAATAAAGAAAACTGGTTAACCTGAAAAATAATGATATAATACGCTAAAAAAATAATTGTAAATTAGAAATATATACAAAAATTTCTTTCATTTCACCGAAAACCTAATATATTCTACACTATTATCCATGAACTATCAGGCACAAAACGGCGTAAACTCAAAATTAAAAACGCTTTCAATATCAACTTAACTTAATGAAGGAGACGCAGGTTAACAATTTGCCACCCAGGATTTTTTTTGATACCTGAACCTGCATTTGCATTATAACGTATTGTATTAGTGCTAGTGCCTGAGGAAAGAATCAGATGCATATAGTGTCTGTAGTCAGATACATATAGTGTCTGCAGTTAGTGTCTGTAGTATCTGACAGACTAATAAATTGAATAATATTAGATTAACTCGATTAATATTTAATTACTAGCAGTGTGCTAGACAGCTAATTAAAATTTGCCAAACAGACTGCCGAGCACAGCAAAAATACAGAAAGACATTAGAAAACGGTAGATAAAACCGCATTAAAAAGGAGAATCCAGATGAAGGAAATCAGAATACACGGTCGAGGAGGCCAGGGTTCTGTTACCGCGGCTGAACTACTTGCCGTTGCAGCCTTTGAGGATGGAAAGTTCAGCCAGGCCTTCCCCGCTTTTGGGGTAGAGCGTAGAGGTGCCCCGGTGCAGGCATTCACGAGGATTAGCGATCGTCCTATCAGGCTTCGAAGCCAGATTTATACTCCTGATTATGTTATTGTCCAGGATGCAACTCTGCTTGAGACTGTTGACGTTGCAAGCGGGATAAAAGATGATGGGATAATTATTGTTAACACAACAGAAGCGCCGGAAAGCCTGAAACTCAACACAAAAGCCAGGGTCATGACCGTGGATGCCACAAAGGTGGCAATGGACATTATAGGTGTCCCCATTGTAAACACTGTCCTCCTTGGTGCTTTTGCGGGTGCAACTGGTGAGATCAATGTTGAATCCATCAAGCATGCAATAATGGCTCGTTTTCCTGGAAGAGTTGGAGAGAAGAATGCAAACGCCATTCAGAAAGCCTATAAGCTCATCAGGGGGGAAGAGGCATGAGTAACGGATCTGAGCAAGACCGCAAAATACGCCCTGAAGTTCTGAAAACCGAGGAAAAAGAAGAGACGGGTATAAACATTACACGCTGCAGAGTCTGTAAGCCTGGTTCAACCCTTAAGAACAAAACCGGCGGCTGGAGAAATTTCCGTCCTGTTTATATTTATGAAAAATGCACTAAGTGCGGAATCTGCGAGATTGTCTGCCCTGATATGTCTGTCAAGCCCAGGGAAGACGGCTTTTTTGAATACGATTATGATTATTGCAAGGGTTGCGGCATCTGTGCAAATGAATGTCCTGCGGATGCAATTGAAATGATACTGGAGGAAAAATAATGATTGACCCAGCTTACAAGGAAAAAATGGTAGTTGTGGAAGGCTCCTATGCTGTAGCCCATGCTGCAAAAATCTGCCACCCAAACGTAATCTCAGCCTATCCGATTACTCCCCAGACCCATATTGTTGAAAACTTGGCGCAGTTCATAGCAGATGGGGAAATTCCCAACTGTGAGTACATTAATGTGGAAGCTGAATTCTCTGCAATTTCTGCCCTTATAGGTGCATCAGCGGTCGGCGCAAGAACATATTCAGCCACAACTTCTCAGGGACTTCTGCTTATGCACGAAGCGCTTTTCAACGCCTCGGGAATGAGGCTGCCCATTGTAATGACTGTGGCTAACAGGGCAGTAAGCGCACCGATCAATATCTGGAACGACCACCAGGATGCGATTGCCCAGAGGGACACAGGCTGGATTCAACTCTATGTAGAAGATGTTCAGGAAGCGTCTGACACCCTGCCCCAGCTTTACAAGATCGCAGAAGACAATGATATAATGCTTCCTGGCATGGTCTGCATGGACGGCTTTATCCTGTCTCATGTTTACGAACCTGTTGTCCTGCTCGAACAGGAATTGACCGATAATTTCCTCCCTGCTTTCCAGCCTGAAAATGTTCTTGACCCTGAAGACCCCAAGACCTTCGGAGCCTTTGCAGCTCCGGATACCTATGAAGAGTTCAGGTATCTTCAGGAACAGGCAATGCAAAAAGCTCTTCCGAAAATCGAGGCTGTGGCTAAGGAGTTCGAGGAAATCTTTGGCAGGTTCCACGGAGGACTTATTGACGGATACATGCTTGATGACGCTGAGATTATCGTCATGTCTATGGGTTCTATTCTCGGGACTATTAAGGACGTTGTTGACGAATACAGGGCAAGAGGAGAAAAGGTCGGCGTCTTAAAGGTAAGATCCTTCAGACCTTTCCCCAAGGAACAGATTAGAGAAGCCGTCAAGAACGCACATGCTGTTGTCGTACTTGATAAAAACATCTCCATAGGCACAAATGAAGGTGCTCTCTTTACCGAAACCAAGTCCTGCCTCTATAACAGCAATGTCCGTGTACCCATAATTGGTTACACAGTCGGCCACGGAGGCCGAGACGTACGCGCAGAAAGCATTGCAAAGATTATTGAAGAAACCAAGAAAGTTGCAAAGACCGGGATTACAGTTGAAAGCCAGTTCCTGGATCTTAAGGAGGAGTTGCTATGAGCAAACCCGCACCAAAAACATACATCAGCTCAGGGCATAGCGGCTGTGCAGGCTGCTGTGATGCCTTTGCTGCGAAATTCACACTTATGGGCTCAGGCCCTGATACCATTGTAGTTAACCCTACAGGCTGCCTTGAAGCAATGTCCACACCTTTCCCGAATTCTGCCTGGCAGGTTCCCTGGATCCACTCCCTCTTTGAAAACGCAGGCGCAGTTGCATCTGGGGTTGAAGCTGCGTTAAAAGCCCTGGGAAGAAAGAACAACACCAAGATTGTAGTAATCGGTGGCGACGGTTCGACCATGGACATCGGAATTGGCGCCCTCTCAGGCGCTTTTGAGCGAGGACACGACTTCACCTATGTCTGTATGGACAACGAAGCCTACATGAACACCGGGATTCAGCGCAGCAGTGGAACTCCATACGGTGCCAGCACAACAACAAGTCCGGCAGGAAAAATTTCCTTTGGTAACCCACGCCCCAAAAAAGATATGCCTGCCATTATGGCAGCCCACGGCTCTCCATATGTAGCCACAGCCTCGATAGGCTACCCGAGGGACATGATGCGTAAGGTCAAGAAAGCTACCGAAATCGTTGGTCCTACCTACATCCACGCACACGCCCCCTGTACAACAGGCTGGGGCTTTGACACCTCAAAGACCCTTGAGATCGCCAAATTAGCAGTCGAAACCTGCCTCTGGCCCCTTTATGAGATGGAAAATGGGGAAATTACACAGGTCAGAAAAATCAAGAACCCAAGACCGGTTGAAGAGTACCTCAAGACCCAGAAAAGGTTCAAGCATCTCTTCACCATGGAAGGTGGAGAAGAAGAAATAAAGAAAATCCAGGCAATAGCAGACTGGAACATAGAACACTTCGGACTTCAGTGAAAACTGAAGTTCTGTTTTTTAATTTTTGTTTTTGCTTTGAAATCGTGCGCTGTTTTCTTCGCTTTCAGTTAAGGAATTACAGAACTCGATAGCTTAGTTTTTCGGCAATCTCACGGGCTTCATCAGGAGAAAGAATCTGATAGCCTCTTTTTATGTAGTCACTTAACTCGTTTGAACGCACTACAGCCGTATGTTTTTCTTTTATATAGGGAATGTCTGCACCAGTGACAGCTATTATTGACTTTACCTCTATCTCGTCTTTTGCAAGTCGGAAATAAATTTTTTGAAACATATTCCCGTATTTAAGATTATTCAGATATCTGTAAGTAAGGTAACTGCTTCTTTGAATTTGATCGTAAGGTGTATAGGAGTTCTCTCTGAATACTTTCTGGACATATTCATAACTCCAGTTCTTTACCTCAATGACATAAACTCCTGTTGGACCCACAACCAGATGATCTATCTGGGCTGATTTTAGTTTCGAGCCCTGAAAAGTTATGTACTCATCAAGCTCCAGAAATAAATCATTAAGTAAGAAATAACTCTCAGATAAATTTTCAAGGTTTTTGATTACCTCAAGCTCTCCAATTGCACCTTTATATTCATTGGTACTTTTGATTTTGTTTATCCTCTCAAGGTTCTCAGAGAGAGGCTGTAGCCACCTTTCTATCTCTTCATTCTTGTTACTTTTTAAATAGGCATATCTGTTATTCAAGTCTTGGAACTCAGAGTATTCTTCTCGAAGCAATTTATTGATCTCTTTTTGAGGATTGAGCCTCAAATCCTGAATGAGCCTTGTCTTATTATATAAGGCTAATTTAGCTCTTAAGTACGAAAATAGGGAACTCAGGCTAAATCTGATATTCTCGAGCTCATAAATCTCACTCTCGAGATCCTTTATCCTCTGACTAATATTGTTCTTAATTTCGAGCGACCTTGATTCTATCTCTCTTTCAAGATTACCTATTTCGGTTTCCAGTTCTTTTATTTCAGTTTCAATTTTATCACATTCAGCCGAATATCTCAACCTGTACTGGTTTTTAAGATATCTTTCCTCTCTGGATATATCATCAAGGCATTCAAACTGAAAACCCAGTTCTCTGGCAATTTTGATTAAACTTTTTTCAGCGCCCGAACACCCGAAGACTTGAACGATTTAAATCCCACCTTAAGTATCTGCAGAGAATATTTTAAAATTAGACTGTCTATACATTTAAATTGTGTTCTTAAACCCGAGCTTCTTGATAAGCGATCCTGTGGATCTTAAGCTGAAAAAACATTAACCTGTGCAATTTTTATTGCCAATAAGCTATTGTGTAGAGGCGCTCTATATGCAGATTAAAGGTAAACCTAAATTCAAAACTTGAATATATTAAACCTCAAAGTGAGAAATATAGAATGGAGAATGAGAAAAATTTTGAGGTAAATTAGGAAAAAATAACGGTAAAAATTAAGACAAAGTTAGAAAAATAACGGTAAAAAATAAGACAAATAAGAAAAAATAATAAAGGTTAGGATAAATAAGAATAGATTCGTATCAAATATGAATAGGCATCTGTTTCAAATGCCGTTTTTTGTACCGTTTTTCGTAAACCGTTTTTTAATAAATCCGTTTTTCGCGTGCCGTTTTTCAAAGACACCGTTTTTTTCACAGATGCCTTGCACTCCAGATATCTTTGAGTAATATAAACCTACGGATGTACTGAAAATTAAATATAAGGTTCTGGAAGTACCGTAAAATATATTAGAAGTTCAGGGATAAACAATAAAGAAAATTTTCTTCCGCGTAAGAAATTAGGCTTGAAAACACATTTGGTTGTTACGATTAATAATCCCAGGTCTTTTTACAACTTTTACAACATTTTTAAAAATATATACGTTTAAACCTCTAAATCATAAAAGAATGACTTATAGAAAAAAAGGAAGTTACCGGATGATCATAATATCAACTGGTCTGGCTTTTACCAAATGATCATATATCAGCTGACGATGTCCAGCTTTTATCGGATGATCCATATCAGCTGACGATATCTGGCTTTTACCGGAAGATTACAGATCAACTAACGGTAACGGTCTTCTCAGATCAGGCAAATAACCTTCTCTGTGTAGGGCAATTTTATAGTCACTTATTGATGCACATAATTTGTGGGTATATTTTATGCAGTCGGTACCTACATTTCCCTTAAACAATAGTTTTTCTATTTTTTCTACAAATTCAGGGTAGGTTAATATCATTTCCTCTTTGGTGTGCAGAAATAGGGCTGTAAAGTCCCTGTGGATGCCCATGCTTCTTTTAAGCAGTTCAACGTTCAGATGATCCTCTGACAGATAGGGGTTAAATTTCACAAAGGTGTGAAAATCTGCAATATTCTGGTTTAAAGAGTTGAGGATTGAATACAGCACATTATCAGTTTCCGGAAGGGGGATATCCGGAAGGCCGAGGTATTCTCCGTCAAAGGATTCGTTTTTTTTAATATTTTGATCCCGGGTTGTATCACGATCCATTTTATCACCCTGATGTGGCGTTCTGTTTCTAAATAATCTGGTGGTTGCTGTCTTAATAACGGGTTTGTTCACTTGTCTGGGGTGGCTTTTAGATACATTTACTGGATCTGCATAGGGTGGCTCTAGATAAATCCAGTATGTTTACTTGCCAGCGTATCCGTCGCTCCCCCACTCGAAGCGGTTTTACGCACATGGGTTAGATGCTACAGATTCCGTTTTTCTTTTCGAATCCAGCTGAGAGATTTATTCCTGGGATTCTGTAAAATGAAATCTATTAAACGATTAGGCTCTTACATCTCACCATATATAAAATTTTGTCTTAATAAGACGCCATAAATATAATTGAAAGAGAATTGGTTCTCGATTTCGCTAAAATTTTCACATTATCTATCAGAACAGAGGCTCAGGATCTCTCTAAACCCCCTGAGCTTCTTCTATTCTCAAGTATCTCCATCCCAAAAGCTGTAAGTCCGTATATAAGACTCAGTACGAGAATAATCGTTGCACCAGATGGGACATCCAGAGCATACGAAAGGCCTATTCCAGTAACGCTGATCACAGTTCCGAAGAGTATGGAAATCAGCATCATTTGCTTCAAGTTATGAGTGAATCTTCGACTAAGGGTAGCAGGAATGGTAAGAAGCGCGATCACAAGAATAATTCCTACGACTTTAATAAGAACTACGACTGTCAAGGCAATAATACAGAGCAGGAAAAGATAAAGCTTCTCTGTAGGAAGCCCCTGCACAGTTGTGAATTCTTCATCAAAAGAGAGGGCAAGGAACTCCTTATAAAACAGATAAACTGCACATACTATCAGGATATCAAGAGCCAGCATAAAGTAAAGGTCAGAGCGGGGTACTGTCAAAATGTTTCCAAAAAGATAGGTCATAAGATCAGGGGCATAGCCAGGGGTCATATAGACGAAAATTATACCAAGTGCCATTCCAAGCGACCAGAGTATACCTATAGCGCTGTCTTCCGGAATTTTAGATCTCTTGCTTACGGTTCCCATTATAAGAGCTGAAATCAAGCTGAAGGGAAGGACCCCGTACATGGGGTTGACTCCAAGATAATAACCCAGCCCGATGCCCCCAAAGGAAGCATGGGCTATTCCACCACTAATGAAGACTATTTTTTTGACGACAACATAGACCCCAATAATCCCGCAGGCTATGCTTGCAAGAACTGCAGCTGCAAGGGCATTCTGGATAAAACTGTATTGCAGAAGCTCAAACATCTTTTTTTCTCCCTTGTTTTTCGACCAGCTTGACCTTCAGGGATTTCCCTCGTGGTTACTCAGCACTCTGTGAGGCATACCATGGGCAATTAGTTCAACAGGGCACTGATAAGTGGCTTCAAGGTCTTCAATCGGGATTTCCTTAGAGTTATGGTAATGGAGTTTGCGGTTTAAGCAAGCTATTTTATCAACATAAACCGAAACAGCACTTAAATCGTGAGTAACCATGATAATCGCCATCTTATGTTTGAGCCTATCCAGCAGGCGGTAAAGTTCATCCTGCATATGAGGGTCAAGCCCAGAATTGGGTTCATCCAGAAGCAGGAGTTTGGGGTTTGTAGCAAGAGCCCGTGCAATGAAGACCCTTTGCCGCTGCCCACCAGAGAGTTGCCCTATCTGCCTGTCTCTATACTCAAACATCTCTACCGTCTTCAGGGCATCTTCAGCAGCTTTTCTGTCTTCTTCCCTATAATTTTTCAAAAGACCCGTATGGCTCATCCTCCCCGTAAGCACAACTTCCCAGACGCTGATAGGAAAATCAAAGTCAAACCCTTTATATTGAGGGACATAGCCTACAAGCTCCCTGCTCTTCTCGGGAGGTTTCCCAAAGAGCTTCACACTACCCCTGTAAGGCTTCAAGAGCCCCAGGAGCACTTTGAGAAATGTGGTCTTTCCTCCCCCATTGGGTCCGATTATTCCAAGCAGTCCGTTGGGCTCTTTAAGCTCCAGATTTATTCCCTCAAGAATTGTCTGATTTCCATAGCGAACCCAGACATCTTTCAGTTCTATGACCTTCTCCATCGCCTTTCCTTCCGAGATCGTTTTTATATAATTGGATTATGTTCTTCTGGTATTTAGCTAATGAAACTCGAATACAGACGTTATTGGCTTCACACAAGGTTTCGGGCAAAAACATCGGACACCCTATCCATGTTTTTAATGTAATCCTTTGCAAGCGGGTCTACAGCTATAACCTCACCATCTATCTCTTCGGCTACAGCCTGCGCACTCCGTGTGCTGAATTGAGGCTGGACAAAGATCACCCTAACCTGTTTTTCTTTTGCAATGTCCACAATTTTCGCCATGTCCTGAGCGCTCGGTTCTTTTCCCTCAGTTTCAATAGTAATCATTGTAAGCCCGTACTCTGCTGCAAAATATCCCCAGGATGGATGAAAAACCATGAAATTCCTTCCTTTTTTTCCCTCGAGTTTTTCCCGGATTCTGGCATCCAGGGCATCAAGTTCCTTAAGGTAAGCATCCCTGTTCTGGGCATAGTATTCTTTGTTCTCAGGGTCGAGTGTCACAAGCCCCTCGTAAATATTTTCAACCATTATTTTTGCATTTGCAGGAGACGTCCAGATATGGGGATCAAGCTCCTCTTTATGTGCATCAGTCACAGATTCGCCCTCATGTCCTTCAAGCTCGCCTGGAGGTCTTCCTTTCGTCTCTTCTTCACCGTGGGCAGCAAGCTCCTTCAGCTCAATTCCGCTAGAAGTGTTTACAATAAGAGTCTCACTGCTGGCGCTTTCAAACCTCCTGATCCAGACCTCCTCAAAGGGCATTCCAGTTCCGACCGTTACATACATACGAGCTTTGCTTACTTCCCTCAGTTCTCTTGGAGAAGGCTCATAAGTGTGAGGATCTGCTCCCGGAGGAATGACGACAATGGTTTTTACTTTATCTCCACCCACTTTTTCTACAAATTCGGCTTGAGGAAGTACACTTACAGCTACAATTATAGGCTCACCTGTTTCTGCTTTTTCTACTGCCTGTCCTGTACTTCCATTTACCTGGGAATCGCCTGGACTCATGCAACCGCTGGCAAAAAGGCTCAAACCTACAGTCAAGAGCATCAATAAAGGTAGAATTTTCAGATTCATGCTTGAGATCACGCTTTCTTCATTCTCACTTCTTTCCTGGCTGACTAACTCATTTCTGGATGGAATAAAGACCGATGTCAGAAAAAAATAAACCTGGAATCCAGAATTTATTTACATCCAGAGCCTGTAATATTCAAATTTGGACATACCCCAAACTTTTGAGTTATCAGAAAACTTATTTGGTACAAGCCCAAATTTATCTCTATAAATTTATTAATAGGGATTTATTTTATGTTAGTATTCCATCTATACTTCATTTATTTCGGCACTGAATGATGATTTTCTTCATGCAGGCACTTTTCATGACTTATTTCTCCACATACTCCAAACATCGGATGACCCATTGAGTTGCAGATTTTATTTACGGCGTCCCTGGAGACAAAAGCTTCAAAGCGTGAGACCTCATCACATGCCTCCTTCGAAGAAAGCCCGTAGTGGGTTAAAAGAAGACTGAGAATCCTGTGTCTTCGGACAAGAAATTGGGTATATGCTTTTCCCATTTCAGTCAGGTCTACACCCTTGTAGGGGACGTGATTCAGGTAGCCTGCACTTGCAAGCTCGTTTAAGGTTTTGCTTGTAGTTGAAGGGTCAACCTGCAGACCAGAGGATATTTCTGTAGTTTTTACAGTACCTCCTTTTTCAAGAATGAACTTGAGATAATCTACCTTTCTTGGGGAGAGTTCAAGACCTGTAAATTCAGGATAGCTTTGATCGTTCATATAAAGAAATACAAAAAACCGGTATTTATTGTTTGCCACATGCCAAATTATGAACTTATAGTTGTGCTTTAGCAAAAATAAAAAGGATATGAAAATACAAAAAGAGTCGAGCCTCCTCCCGGAAAAAATGGAGAGGATAACTCCTGTAAGAAGCGCAATGTTTGGATCTCCCAGAAACTCAAGCATAGGGTACGAATGTTCAAAACCTGTATTAAAGAAAATAAAGATTAAAGGGAAAAAGATAGGAGCGTAAGCCTCAAGCCGCCGGGGTTTTTCAGCAGTACTCTTATAAACTTTCATATTTTTTTCAGAATTTCAGCTCTTTTTTCATTTACTCTATTAGAAATGCTTTTGAGTTCAGTTTCTCCAAGCCATCTGGCATAAAGGTAACCTGCAATGGAAACCGGAACTGCAACAAGAAGTCCCAGGATAAAAAGCCTGTCAATGCTGCTGAGAGTTCCCCCGCTGCCGAAATTACTACAGGTGATGGGTAGACCAGGTTAAACGAGGCAACAGCCCCAAGTGCAAGTGCAGTTGCAGTGGAAATAAGGGGGTCATCAAGTCTGGCAGCCAACTCTTTAGTTATTGGAATAAAGATAACATAGGCAAGAATGTAACACATCAGGGGCACAGAAAAAAGAAAACCAAAGAGATTCAGAGCAAGCAGAGGATTTCTGGAAAAACGTATAATATCAGAAGCTATTAAGGACATTCCTCCCGTGCTCTGCAGCAGAATTCCGATGACACTTCCACATGTAATAATGATAGCAAAACGGGAAAAAACACTGCCTAACCCTTTGGTTATCGCTTCAACCGTACTCAGGGGTTCTCCTGCAAGAATGCCCGTAAACACAGATACAAGAATAAGGCTAAGAAAAGGGTGCAACCTGAATCTAGCTGTAAGAAGCAGAATTAAGAAAAGGGCGAGAAAAAATATAATCACAGGATGCATGTTTTAAAATTTGCCCATGAATTTTTAAATATTTTCTTTAGCAGAGGACAGTTCATTAAGTTCTTCAATTTCTTCTTCTCCAAGTACTTTCGCAAGATTCAGAATAATAAGAAGCCTGTCCCCCACTTTTCCGACACCGGTTAGATATTCTGAATTGATTTTCGATTTGATTATCTCAGGGGGCGGTTCAATTGAAGAGAGAGGCAGGTGCATAACTTCCTTTACAGAATTTACAAGCATTCCAGTGACGGTATCTTTGACTTCCACTATGAGAATTCTGGACAAGCTGTCGGTATCTTTTGGCTGAAAGCCAAGCCGCTTATTAAGATCTATCACCACGAGAATTTTTCCCCGCAGGTTAATGAGTCCTTTTACGCATTCAGGAGCCTGAGGAATGCGGGTGATTCTCGGGACAGGAATAACTTCAGAGACCTGCATGATATCTACTCCGAACTCTTCGCCTGAGAGCTCAAAGGTTACTAAATGGAGACTTTCTTCCTGGAGCTTTGAATTCTCTTCTAATGTCTCTTCAAACATTTGCATTCCTCAAACTGATTCCGAATTTTTATCTACTGTGCTTTCCGAACCTTCTAATTCCGAATTTTAACCCACTGTACTTTCTGAACCTTCTTTTGAGTCACCAAGCTTGAATTTCTCCGTAGCTTTTCTCATCTTTTCTCCAAGCAAAGAAAGGTCGCTTGCCATATTGGCAAGTTCTGACATTGAAGCACTCTGTTCCTCAAGAGCTGCAGCAGTTTCCTGGGTCCCTGCGGCTGACTGCTCCGAGATTGAGGAAATATCTTCCAGGGTGGAAGTGATCTCTTCAATGGATGCGGACTGCTCCTCTGTAGCGGCTGCAATGTCCTCTATCATATTTGTGATTTCATTGATTGTAGAAACAATCCCCGCAACCATTTCAACTGCATTGCTAACGGATTGTGAGCCGATCTGCACATCTTTCTTGCTGGCTTCTATGCTTTCAACGGTTTCGCTGATGCTGCTTCTTATTTCGTCGATCAGTTTGGAAATACTATTCGCTGCGCGGCCAGATTCATCAGCAAGTTTTCGGACCTCATCAGCCACAACAGAGAAACCTCGGCCGTGTTCGCCAGCTCGGGCAGCCTCAATTGCAGCATTCAGTGCAAGCATATTTGTCTGGTCCGCAATTCGGGTAATAAGAGTTACAATCTCATAGATCTGCTGAGATTTAGAGTCCAGATCCATTATCACATTCTGGGTCTCATCAACGGAGGAGCGAATAAGATCCATTTTTGACAGGATTTCTCTTGAAGCATCTCCAATATTATTTACAGTATTATTAACAAGATTTGTATTTTTAGAAACTTTCTGAGTGTTGTCCGCAATTTCCTGGATATTATGGGTCATGTCCCGCATTGCATGAGTTATATCCACTATCTTTGCACTCTGTATTTCTGCCCCGTTTGAGATCTCAGCTGCGGTGTCAGAAATTTTTCTTGACGCCGACGCTACTTCTTCAGAAGAGGCAGACATCTCCTCCGAAAGTGTGGAGAGATGAATTGAACTTTCCTGAATTCCTTTGATCAGACTTTGAAGGCTCTCAACCATTGATTTAAAAGCCTCTGATAGTTGAGAGATTTCACTCCTGGAATTCCCTTTTATCTGAACATTGAGGTCTCCCTCAGAGATCCTTTCGGCTGCTTCAAGTAATTCGTAAATAGGTTTCCTGTAGACATTCAGAATTACAAAAACAAGTAAGGCACCGATAAGTATTGAAAGAAAAGTAACCAGGAAGATTTTATTCATAGAATCTGTTATCAGAGTATCAAGTCTCGCTTTCTGGTCAGCACTGGCCTCCTGAGCAATTCCTTCAACCTCCGCAGCTATGAGTGCCATATTCTGCATCTCAGCAGCCTTTCTTTCTTTAAGAACTTTCAGGCGATCAAATGCAGTCTGGATTTCTCTGGCACTGGCAATTATTGAATCTCCACGCTCAACATCTTCAGGTTCCACCATCTGCTCTTTCAAGTCCCCGGTGACTTCAATTATATCTTCCATAAGCCGATCGAAGTTTTCCGCATGCTCATTTTCGGAAGTAATTATATAGCTCTGATATTCATTTTGAGCTCTCATTGCAAGTATGCTGACTTTCTGGGCTTCCTGAGCATTGGACAATTTTTGCTGGAGAATCTCACTCGATGAATCGTTCTCCTGATACTGTTCATATTGAAGCATCTGGTCCTGATAGATCTCATCCGCTTTCTGCAGAATAAGCTCGCCATTTGAGACAATATCGGTCCTCAGAGCAGTCTCTTCATTCTCTGCTGCAACATAACTGTCAAAATTTTCTCTAAATTTCTTCGACGTCTCCAGAACGGCATCCATCCGTTCCTGATTAGCAGGGTCAAGATAGCCCAGATATATTTCCTTGGATATAGCTGCCTGTGTGGGTACAAGATCAAGACGTCTATAAGTCTCGTTCTTATAATGAGGGTCACCATGAATAACATAATATTCCTGAGCTCCCAGGGCTCCCTGCATGTTATTCATGATAAAGGTCATGTTTTGAATGGCTCGGCTCTTTTTCTCAACATCGCTCATACCCTGATAGCCTGTGTACCCAACAAAAAAAATCAAAATCAGAAGAAGAGCAAAACCTATAACTACATGCCCTATTTTTGTGGTTTTATACATCTTTTTCACCCTCACCCGTACCTCCAGCTTCTCTGCCTCTATACCCATTCTACCTGCAATTGAGCTATTACGCTGGCAGCACCACCCGCTGAAGGTTTTTACCTTAATTATTAATATTTTGTTTTTGAGACTGCAACTCCATGTTTATGTTTAATCTTTAGTTATCAGGGTTCTGAACTTGTAAGAAATTTTTCGACCTGCGAGCCAAAATCGCCAAAATTTATGGGTTTGGCGACAACAGCATGACATCCAGCCTTAAGAAACTTCTCTCTACTTTCGGAGTCTGAATGACCTGTAACTGCAACTACCCTAACGCTTCGGGTTTCAGGATTATGTTTGATTCTTTGAAGCAGCTCAAGACCATTCATTTTAGGGAGTTCCATATCAAGCAATATTAGATCAATTTTCGCTTTATTGAGAATCTCAAGAGCTTCAAATCCATTTTTAGCCTTTTTCGGTTCATACCCAAAAGATTTAAGTAAGTTGGCTTCAACCGTCAGATTGAGTAAATTATCTTCAACAATCAGGATTTTGGGCACTGGAATCTACTCCTAGGGGGACTTGAAGATTTTGTAAAGGATCTCTATAGAGAATTTCTCATACGTATGGTCTTCGTTAAGATTTCTATAAATAATGTTTTTGTGAAGGGAATTTTATAAGCACGATTTTTACAAGAGAAACCTTGTAAGCAAGCTTCCATGTAATGGGATTTCTAATGGAGCGTCGAATAACGAACCTTTTCTGAAAGATCTGATACAGGAAAATATGAAATGAAATTTCTCATTTATATTTTCAGCGAGTATATCTAGACCTGTAAATTATATCAGAATAATTTCTCAGTTTATTGGTCATATATGAAATTTGAGAGAATATAAATTTATTTGCTAACTTTAGAGTCATATTTTCAATATATAAACAGCGATAAAAATAACTTATTTAAACTGTGGTATCATTTTTGGCGTTATTATTTTAGAAAAGGGTTTAAAATCAAGGCAAAACCAGGTTAAAAACAAGTATGGTAGTATTCTTACTTTTTAAGGTGAATGTTATTAATATTTTTATTTAACTCTAGAGATCAAATCAAGATTAAACTGAAAAATTAAATACAGTCTAGAATACAGTCTACAAATTTTATGAACGCAATGTTAACATGCTATTTCTTGAATCTTCTTAATAAATTTTTAACTTAATAATTTGGAAAAGATAATTAAAAAAGTTTAATATAGCATGTCTCGCATATATTTTTCTAACAATTGGAATAGATTTGCCTTAACAGGAGGATTTGCGCCGGTTACGTTTGTTAACCGTGAGTAGCTTTTTAACTGAGGTGTTTTGATTCATAGATTGGTTTGAAGAATACGCAGGCAAGAAGCGAAATTCGGCACACGTGGTAAATAAGGTGTCGGAACGCTCAAAAATAAGAGTGTAAAAATTTCCGATATTGTTGCTTGTTCAAGAACGAAAGAAGGGAAATGCATGGCCAGAGTTATGATCGTGGATGATGCCGAATTTATGCGAATGATAATTAGAGATATCCTTCTTATGCATGGACATGAAGTGGTTGCTGAGGTAGGTGACGGGGAAGAGGCTATTCAGACATATCTCGAAGTAAAGCCCGATATTGTGTTAATGGATATAATTATGCCAGATATGGATGGAAGAGAGGCACTGCAAAAGCTTCTTACTGTGGACCCGGAAGCAAAGATAGTAATGTGCTCCTCCCTTGGACAACAGGCGCTCATAACCGAATCAATGAAGATAGGTGCTATGGGTTTTATTGTAAAGCCTTTTGAGCCTAATGGAATGCTGGATGTAATTCGGAAAATCGCTGAACCAAATTAGATAGGTTTGAAGCCCGTTAAGTCAGGCTACTGTTAAATCGAGTTAAATCAGAGTGCTGTTAAATCGAGTTAAATCTGGTTGTCTTTAAATCAAACTTCGTTAAGTGAAGCTCTAGATAAAAGTGAAGCTCTAGATAAATCTAATTTATCAAGTATAAATCTGATTTATCAAATAAATCTAATTTACAAATAGAAAATTAACTTATCAAATCCAGTTGCTTTTGATTAAATCATTATTATTTTAACTTAACTATTGTTGGTCAGAGTATTAAAAATTGAACTCTACATAACTCCACATTTAACAAAAAGTGCTTGAGATGACTATCCGCGCACTCATAGTAGATGATTCTGCTTTAATTCGCAAGCTTCTTTCCGATATTCTCAGTAGAGACCCAAATATCGAGGTCATAGGAACAGCAGTTAATGGAAAGGACGGACTTGAAAAGATTGATAAATTGAAGCCTGATGTTGTTCTTCTAGACAATGTTATGCCTGTCCTTGATGGTCTCAAAACTCTTGCGCGAATTATGAAAGAGTGTCCGACTCCTGTTGTGATAGTCTCAGCCCTTGGGGAGAGAGCTAAAGAAATTACGCTTACAGCTTTTGAATACGGCGCAGTGGATGTAATCCAGAAACCTGAAGGAATTCTCAGTCAGAGCATGCCAGACATAGCAGAAGAAATTTGTAGAAAAGTCCGGGCAGCTGCAAAAGCCAATCTTGAAAATCTGAAATGCATGCGAAATCAAGAACTGGTAGAGCCGGAAATAAATGGAATGAGAGAAAAAACAGAAAAGAGCAGACCCCAGAGAGAAAATGTTTTCGTGAGAAACGTGCTTGCAATAGGCGCATCCACTGGAGGTCCAAGAGCCCTGGAGAAGCTCATAAGTGCATTTCCTGCCGACATTCCTGCCGCAATCCTGGTAGTACAACATATGCCTCCAGGTTTTACGACATCTCTTTGTAAAAGACTTAGTTTAAAAACAGCCCTCAGGGTAAAAGAAGCACAGGAGGGGGACAGGGTAGAAGAAGGGACTGTCCTTGTAGCCCCTGGAAATTATCATATGGAAATCGTACAGAGAACCGTAAACGGTCGAAAAAGAGAAATCGTGCATCTTTCATCTGGCCCGAAAGAGCTGGGCTCAAGACCGTCAGTAAATGCCCTTTTCAGGTCTATTGCCCCGATTTATGGTTCCAGAGTGGTTTCCCTCGTTCTGACAGGAATGAGCTGCGATGGAGCGGATGGAGCTGAGGAAGTTAAAAAAATGGGAGGAAAAATAATTGCTGAGGCAGAGAGTTCATGTGTAATTTACGGAATGCCAAAAGAGATTGTGAAGCGAAATCTTGCAGATTTTGTGCTTCCTCTGAACAAAATGGCTGAAAAGATTATAAAAATGATAAGCTAACTTTTTATAAGAATAACAAGTAACTTTTATAAAAAAATAAAGTAACTTGTGGAACCAGAGCAGGGAAAAATTATGGACATGTCAATATATATGGATATTTTCAGGGCAGAATCTGAAAAATACATTAAAGAAATGAGCGATTCCCTGCTCGCACTTGAGAAAGATTCTGATAATTCAGAACAGATGAATACACTATTTCGTGCAGCTCATACATTCAAAGGTATGGCTGCAACAATGGGTTTCAAACAGATTGTCAAATTAACACATGAAATGGAAAGCCTGATAGATAAGCTGCGCACACAGCAGCTTATACTTGATTCTTCTCTGATTGATGTTCTTCTGATATGTGTGGACACTCTTGAGAAGCTTGTTGAAAATGCCCTTGATGAGAATGAAAACAGCTCTGGAAAGATAGAAAAAGACACAGGCAATGAATACAAATCTTATTCTGATATTGACGAGTTGCTGAGAACTTTAAGAAATGTTAATCAGCCTCTCAAAAAAGCTCCACTTCAAAAAGATAAAGATAAACCTTTAGATGAAGACAACCGGTCTTTAAATGAGGATGAGTCTTTAGATGAAGATGAACAGTCTTTAAATGAGGATGAGTCTTTAGATGAACGATACTTAAATGAAGATAAGTCTTTAGATGAAGAAGGATCCTTATTTTTGGAAGAGCAGAGCAATAAAAATCAGAACTTATCAAGTATTGAAGAAGCGGCATTGACTGAAAGAATTTCAGAAGCTGTTCATCAAATTGAAAGAAGTACTGAGGAAACTGAAAAGAAATCTTACAGTATTAAAGAAGAAATTTACGAGACTGAAAAAAGTTACGAAACTGAAAAAGGTTACGAGACTGAAAAAAGAACTCATCAGGCAGAAAAAAAGGAAAATAATTCTATTTCTCCAAAATCTGATTTTAAAGTAAAAACTATCCAGAGCTCAAGAATCAGCACCGAGCAGCTTGATAAATTGATGAATCTTGTGGGTGAGCTCATAATTAATCGTAGCAGAATAAATGAGCTTACAATCAACATGAGATCAAAAGATCTTGAGATTGCACTTTCAGAATTTTATAATCTGACGAAAGAGTTGCAAGATGAGATTATCGAAGCAAGAATGGTACCCCTGGATCACATTACCTATATCTATCCCAGGATGGTAAGGGATCTTGCACGAGCCCAGAATAAAAAAATTGATCTTATAATCAAAGGGAAGGAAATCAAACTTGATAGGACTATTCTTGAAGAAATCGGAGATTCTCTGGTGCACCTGCTAAGAAATGCAGTTGATCACGGCATCGAGACTCCTGAAATACGTGCTGAGCTTGGGAAAAGAGAGACCGGCACTATAATCATTACAGCTTCAAGACAGGAAAATTTTGCTCTTATAAAAATCGAGGATGATGGACGCGGAATAGATACCAGCGAAATCCTGAGAGCTGCATTGAAAAAAGGAATCATATCAAGAGAAAGTGCGGAACAACTTCAGGAAAATGAGGTAATGCAGTTTATCTTTGCTCCGGGATTCAGTACCTCTGGCACAATTACCGATATCTCTGGAAGGGGAATCGGAATGGATGTTGTAAAAAACAGAGTTGAGTGCCTTGGAGGATCAGTAAGAGTCGAGTCAAAGCCCGGCATTGGCTCCAGATTCGAATTGAGGCTGCCTTTAACCATTGCAGTTTATCAGGCTATGCTGATAAGAGTGAGAGAGGAAAGATATGCAATTCCTTTTACAAATATAGTAAAAAATATAGAAATCAGCTCGCAGGAAATTAAGCATATCAACGGGCAGGAGGTAATTTTAATAGATGATAAAATTATTCCGCTTCTGAGGTTAAGAAGAGTATTTCAGCTGCCTGATGAAGATAAAAATAAGAATAATAACTTTGTAATTCTGGTTGAGAGGCATGGGCAACATATTGGGTTAATTGTTGATGAACTGCTTGGAAAACAGGAAGTAATAGTTAAGAGTTTCAAAAGCAAGCTCCTTGAGAACACCAGGGGATTTGCAGGAGCGACGATTCTGGGCGACGGAAACGTTATTTTGATAATTGATGTTAATGCCTTGATATCAAATTTTGATAGTTGGTGCTAACTCCCTCATTTGGAATAAGCGAGACAGATTAAATTTTCGAAAAAAATTAAATTCTGCATAATGACAAATATAGTACAAGACTAAGATCAGGTTAAAGTGTCTGGATAAACGAACTGCCGGTGAAGAGATGGGTAATTATTCGGTTAGAAAAGCAAGTGAGAATGAAACAAACAAAGAGATAAACAGAGAAACAAAGTCCTGTCGAATCCAGGAAATCAGTCGAATCCAAGAGATAGATCCGGGCTTTGAGCTATTAAAGAAAATTATTACTGGAAACACCGGCTTTAACTGTGAGCATTATAAAGAAGCTCATTTCAAACGCAGGATTAATGTACGCATTCGAGCCACTAACTCCGAGAGTTATGGAGCTTACCTGAAACTTTTAAAAAGAGACCCTCAGGAATATAAATTTCTTGTTGACACCCTTACTGTAAATGTAAGTGAATTTTTCCGAAACCCAGAGACCTTCAGTATAATTGAAAAAGAGGTCATTCCTCCTATTGTTAAAAACAGATCAGGGTCATTGATCCGATCAATCCGCATCTGGAGTGCTGGCTGTGCTGGAGGAGAAGAAGCCTATTCCCTTGCTATTCTGCTGCATAGGGTAATGAGAAGCGATTTCGATAAATATAAAATAAGAATTATAGGTACAGATATTGATGCCAAAAGCCTGGAAAAAGCCAGGAAAGGCATTTACTGCGAGAATTCACTTAAAAATCTTGATCTCAGCACAAAAGAACGCTATTTTGTGAAGCAGGGAGATACATATCAGGTAATAGACGAGCTGAAAAACATAACACGTTTTAAACATCATGATCTCATTTCAGGTGCAAAAATTGATCGTTTTGACATTATTGTCTGCCGAAATGTAATGATTTATTTTAAAAAAGAGATCCAGGAAAAATTGCAGCTTAATTTCTATCAAGCTCTTGAAAAAGGAGGATTTTTTATAATAGGGAAGTCGGAAACACTGATTGGAGCCGCATCCAGTCTATTTAAACCTTATAATACAAGAGAGCGCCTGTATGTAAAAGAAATCTCAAGGGATATTTATGGAAGAGATCGGGAATCTAAGGAATTTAAGTGAATACGAGTATGGGGCTTTGAAAGAGCTTGGAAACATCGGAATCGGAAATTCAGCGACTTCCCTCTATAAGCTAACAAATAGCCTGGTTCAGACAAGAGTTTTGAGCGCGAAATTAGATTTAATCGAAAATATACCGAAAATAACCAGCATTTCTGAGTTCCCGATTTTGGGGTCATTAATGCATATTGAAAAAGATCTGGCAGGGTATATTCTGGTCTTTTTCCCTGAAAAAAGCGTAAAGAACCTTGCTTTAATATTTTTAGATGAAGAAAAAGAAATAGATCTGATTAATGCTATGAACAGGCCTTTAATAGAAAAAGGAACAGATCTGATTGATACCATGAGCAGGTCTTTAATAGAAGAAGTTAGCCATATCGTGGCAGGAACTTACGTAACTGCACTCTCAAAGTTTCTTGATCTCACAATTCTGGTTTCAGCCCCTTATACAGTATATGATATGTCCAGCTCTATCCTCAATTCTGTGCTTACGGAGATGAGTTACAAGACGGACTTTTCCCTCTTGCTCGATACAGAGTTTCTGATAAAAGAAAAAGAAATTTGCGGTTATGTTTTAACTCTTTTTGATCCTGCTTCCCTGGACCGCCTGTTAAAACGAATCAACGAAATACCTCATTAGAAATCTGATTAACCGGAGAAATCGCTCCTAGCTATAAGACTACTTCTAACCAGAAGACGTTTACTAGGGAGATTTCGCAATCAGGAGGCTTTCTAAGGTTGACTGACTCGGGCATAATTATAGTGGGAATAGGAGCCTGTGCATTAGCCAGAAGTCCGATGAAAATTAAGACCTCCGTGGGCTCATGTGTAGGTGTAACAATATATGATAAGCAGGAGAGAAGAGGTGGGCTTCTCCATGCGATGCTCCCTAGTATAAATCAGGCACGGATAAAGGATAACCCCCTGAGATATACGGATTCCGGGATAGAATATCTCGTAACTGAGATAGTAAAAAAGGGCTCTTCCAGAAAAAAGCTCGAAGCAAAACTTGTTGGAGGAGCGCACATGTTTGAGAATGGGAACATGAACATAGGCGAAAGGAATATAGAATGTGCCAGAAATACCCTGGAAAAACTTGAGATACCAATTGTAGCTGAGGATACCGGGAAAAATTACGGGCGCTCAGTAACTCTTGATACCTCCACTGGTGATCTCCTCGTAAGAACAATTTTAAGAGGAGACTGGATAATTTGAGAGATTAATAATTTTACTTGTGTATAATTTTACGTGTTTGATTATCATTGAAGTTATCTTGAGAGATTGAGAGATTGAGAGTTATTGAGAGATTGAGAGTTATTGAGAGAATGAGAGTTATTGAGAGAATGAGAGTTATTGAGAGAATGAGAGTTATTTTGTATCTAATTAAGTAAAGCCACCTTATTTTCTATCTTTTCTTTGAAAAATTATATATTTGGTATAAATATTATAGCTGACATTGTTAGCCCCACTAATAAAACCAAAGTAAATAAATTAGCATAAAACTTTAAACGTAAACGTATGTCTAAGGCTAAGTCTGAAGTTAAGTAGTGTTTTAGTAACACTCCAAGGCTTTCAGTGAAACTAATGCTCCTGAAGCACTTTGAAGCTTTCAGTAACACCTCTAAGGCTTTCAGTGACACTCTAAAGCTTCCAGTGAAACTTCAATGCTCCCAGTAGCACTCAGAAGATCACAGTAACACCCTAAGGCTTTCAGTGAAACTCCAAAGCTTTCAGTGACATTTTGAGTAAACGATATATTATGTTATTCTGTAAGGTATCAGGAAAGTTCTGAAAGCTTATAGAAGACTGAGAAACAGGGAAAATCTAAACCTGACTATTAACAAAGCGACTTCAAATAACAATGATAGACAAAGAAGGAATCTTTATGGAAATTAATGGAGTAGAAATCGAAGATACATATGCAGAAGCGTTTCCTATCAAGATTGCAAGGATACTAATAACAGCAGCTACAAAGCGCTGGGCTCTTGTGGCAGCTACTGAAGCTACAGGTTTTGCAACATCTGTTATAATGTGTCCCGCAGAAGCAGGAATTGAGAGGTTAGCAAGTCCCAGCGAAACCCCTGACGGAAGGCCTGGTGTTTATATCCAGATCTGCACTTTCAAATATGAAGCTCTGGAAGAACAGTTGCTTGAGAGGATTGGACAGTGTGTGCTAACAGCTCCCACAACTGCTGTTTTCAACGGACTTCCTGAGGCTGAAAAACAATTTAATATCGGCTTTAAACTCAAATTCTTTGCAGACGGTATGGAGTCTGTAACTGAGATTGCAGGTCGCAAAATGCATAAAATCCCCATCATGGAAGGAGATTACCTGAATGAAGAAAATATCGGAGCTGTAGATGGAATTGCAGGTGGCAATTTCTTTATTTTTGGCGACTCTCAGATGAGCGCCCTGACCGCAGCAGAAGCCGCTGTCGATGCAATCTCAGAGCTTGAAGGTACAATTACTCCCTTCCCCGGAGGCATTGTATCCAGCGGATCCAAATCCGGTGCAAACAAATACAAATTCCTGAAGGCTACTGCTAACGAAAAATTCTGCCCTTCCATAAAGGATAAAATTGAAAACACTGAAGTCCCGGCAGATGTCAATGCTATTTATGAAATTGTTATTAACGGGCTTGATGAAGAAAGCATAAAAGCTGCCATGAAAGCAGGAATTAAAGCCGCTGTAACTGTTCCGGGCATTAAGAGAATCTCTGCAGGAAACTACGGCGGAAAGCTTGGGAAATATCAGTTTAAATTGCACGAGCTCTTCTGAGCTCAATAATTTATTTTTGTTTAGTATCCGTGCTTTACTGAATTTTAGAGCCTTATAAGACCTTCAAAGTCCAATTGCATTGAGACCTGCAAGGAGAATTTCTCTAGGGTCAATGCCAGTAACCTGCATCATAACATAAGCTCCAAGGAAAGTCCCTGTCATGCTTCCTATATTTGCAAAACTTGCAACAAGAAGGACGCGCATGAACTTGTTTTTAAACATTTCACTAAAAGTCTCTATTCCTGCCAGAGCTTTTATATCTGCGGTAGTAGGATTTCGCTGTCTTGCTTCTACAATGCCCGCAAACCAGCCTGCAGCAATTAATGGGTGCAGAGTAGTTAGCCAGGCAACTGAAAAGGCAGTTAAAACTGAGTAAGGATGCCCTCCTGCAAGCAGAGTGCCAGCTGCACTCAAGGTTCCAGTGATAATGAACCACCACCCGAAAGCCGTCAAAAGAACACTCAGATCAACGCCGGAAAGCAGCAGCAGTAAGAAAAATCCAACTATAAGGCCTACAAAAGCAAAACCTACAACTTTCCCTATTCCTATGCGTCTTTTTGGAATTTCCATAAGGGCATCCAGAGAAGGGACAGTTTTCGGATTCTTGAGATACCTGAGCACTCCGGGTTTGTGTCCGGCTCCGATTACTACAACGACAGTTTTGTTTCCGCCTGCCGCAACCCTGAGAATGCTCCCTGCAAGATATGCGTCCCTTTCGTCAATAAGAACCTCAGCTGCAGTTGGGGCAAAACCCCTGAGTTCATCTACAAGGGCAGTCACAATGTCCTTATCCGTGATTTTATCGATATCGATCTCAGTCCCTTTTCCTATCCCTATCAGACCGCCCAGAAGGGAGCCAATCATCTTGATTTTCTCCAGAAATTTCATCTTCCCCCAGAAACGCTGGAGTGTAACCTGGATGTCCCGGTCAATTAAAGCAACTTTAGCCCCGATAGCTTCAGCTTCTTCGATTGCAGAGAGCATCTCGGCTCCGGGTTTTACTCCCATGTCATCACCGATCTTTTTCTGCACATAGGCAAGCAGCCAGTGAATAATGTAATAGTAAACCTTGCCTTCGGTGAGAATTTCTTTTATCGGGACCTGCTTTTCCTGCACATTACCCTTGAGGGCGTCATACCTTCCCCTGCAAAGCTCAACAGCTACAATATCGGGCTTCAGATTCCTTATAGCATCCTTGACTTCAGCAACACTCTTTTCCGAGACATGGGCTGTCCCTATAAGCACAATTTTTGACGGCTGGTATTCATCCTGAAAACCATCTGATAACTGGGAAGGCGAGGAAACTGAAACTTTAGAGGCAGAATTAGGAATGGATTCTGCAATAAATTCGGAACTTATGTCAAGCCGTGTTTCAAGCTCGTCGGCTTCTACTTCGGGTGTCGGTGCAGAGATTTTGTCTTCCTGTGGTACGTTAATTGAAGAATCAGAAAGTCTAGACTTTCCGGCAGAAATAAAGTTCTCTGCGGATTCGGTCATAAGTTTGTCCATAGAATATGTTAACTCCTGAGATGAACTATGAAAACTGTACTCAGGGTCCCTGCCCTGAGAATTTGTAATTTTAGGTTTGTTCATTGTTAATCTCTCTGCTGTGACGAGTTAAAAGTGATGCATGAGAATATATCACTAAAAGATTGTATTTTATCGCATGAATAATTAAGCTCTTCACATAAAATAACCAAGATATTATCTTCACATAAAATAACCAAGTTGTAGACAACTTAGCCATAAGCAGATGTTAGTTATAAGCAGATAATTAACTGCTGGAAATAATCTGTGAAGGATTTATACTTTACCGCTTCAATTTTTCTTTCAGATTTCCTTAAGGTTTTCCTTCAGATTTTCCTTAAGGTTTTCTTTCAGATTTCCTTCAGATTTTCCTTAAGGTTTTCCTTCAAGTCTTTTTTCAGGTTTTATCCCTATTTTCTATAGTCCTCATTTTATATAATTCTTTATAAACTATACAATATATTTTAAATATATTTTCGGAAGATTTTGTTTATCAATAACTTAAGGAAGTAGGATCTTTTGATAAAAATATCTTTTGATGAAAATCTCCTTATTAAAATCTCCTTATCAACTAATGCCCTATAGCCTTTAACGCCCTATGCATTATAGCTTTTAATGCCCTATGCATTATAGCTTTTAATGCCCTATGCATTATAGTCTTTAATAACTATAGCCTTTAACGCCCTATAGCATTCTTTAATGAGCATTAATATGATATCACTCTGAACGGAGTCTCAGGACTCGTACAAGGTCCGTTCTTGAGAGTATCCCTACTACCGACCCATCATCAATAACCATAACCCTTCCTATGTTTTTAGATTTGATCAGTTTCAGTGCATCACTAGCCTGTGCATTTGAAGGTACCGAGATAACATCTCTACTCATGATATCCGATACCTTGGATACTGGGCGGTCAATATATGGAACTCGACGGAGGTCGGTAAATGTTACGATTCCTTTGAGGCTGTCTCCCTCCATTACAGGGTAACCCATGTGTTTCTTTTCAAACATGAATTTGACCAGATCTTCAACGCTCATGGAAGGACTAACTGAAACCACATCTCTGGTCATAATATCACTCACCAGAATATTTTCGAGCATTACCTCATCACGGGTAGCTCGCTCTTCTTCAGATGCGCCGACATAGATAAAGAGTGCAATCAAAGGGAACCAGAGATTGTTTATGAGAACCCCGAAAATTGCCATAAGAATAGCAAAAAATTTCCCTACAGTCGCTGCACTATGGGTAGCCTTCACATAAGACATTCTTCTTGCGTAAAATGAACGAAGCACTCTGCCCCCGTCCATTGGAAAAGCCGGTAGCAGATTGAAGATCCCCAGTACAAGATTCATAACTCCAAGAATCCAGATAACTAGGTATGCCGGGTTTTGAGAAAGTGCAGGGTTAGGGGCGATCAGGTTTCCATAAATAAACAGGCAAGCAAAGCCTATTACAAGACTTGTAAGAGGTCCAGCAGAAGCCATCTTTGCCTCCTCCCCAGGTTTCCTGGGTATCTCTTCCATAGCCGATACGCCCCCAAACAGGAAGAGAGTAATACTCTCAATTTTAACCCCATAGCGCATTGCCATATATGAGTGGGCGAGTTCATGTAAAACAATTGAAAGAAAAAGCAGTATAGCGGTCAGGACTGAAAGAGAATATCTTATGACAGCCGGCTCAACTCCCTTAAAACCGAAAGGTTGCGGGTTAATTGCAAATACATAAGAGAATATGGGCAGTATGAGAAGAAAAGTTATGTGCAGCATGATAGGTATACCCATCACACTTCCAATTTTCAATGACGATTTCACGAGATAAATACCCTCCCATTTTTATTGTTATAACTGTGCCGCATGATAGGTATACCTATCACACTTCCAATTTTCAATGGCGATTTCACGAGATAAATACCCCCATTTTTACTATTATAACACTGATTAGAGTTAGCGCTGATTATGGATTAAGGCTAAACAATATCAAGAAGTTTCTGTTTATTATATCTTTATTAAGTTATGAATTTATATATTATAAATCTTGACATCAAATTTGAACTTAAATATTAAGTCCAGATATCATAAACAGTATATTCTCAGAAAATTGGAGTTATCCATTAGTTTTGCCACAGATTATCCTGATTCTGCTCACAGGTTTCCCTGATTTTCCTAATGAGTCCCCATGATAATTTTTCTATAGTGGTTATTTTTCTATAGCGATAATTTTTCATTATAGAATTTAGAATTGTTTAATAAACTTTCTTGAGCGGGCTACCTTGCAAATCTTTCCTCGTAAAGTAGTTTTTAATATTCTTTTCTAATAAGGGCAGTTGATCCCATTTATTATTTGGCGATAATACTATACATATTTGCTTATGGGCGATTAGTAATTAGTAAATTATAGGATATTGTAGAAGATTAGTATAATTGTAGGATAAATAAGAAGAAATGTAGATGAAAAGGAAAAGATGTTAGTAAATTATAGGATAATAAGAAGAAATGTAGATGAGAAGGAAAAAATGAATGCAGGGAGAATATAGGAAAATCGGACAAAAGAAGTAAAGCTTTAAATTTTCGGATAAAAGAATTAAAGCTTTAAATTTCTGCTGTTATTTTTTTCAAATCCTGCAGAAATTCTTCTATGTCCCGAGCTGTGTTGTGGGGCATGAGAACTAGACGGAGAGATCTGGGATTACGGGTGATTGAGACATTCCATCCGAATCTTTTAAGGAGTTGTTCCCGAACAAGGTCAGGGTTTGGAACTCTCAGGGCAACTACATTCATTATGGGCTCGATCAGAGGTTCGAAACCTAGTTTCCTAGCTCCTTTAACCAGTTTTTCAGTAAGCTGCATGCAATACTGTACATTTTTTCTATACCCTTCACGGCCCAGATGTTTCATGACTGCATATGTGGCAGCAGCTGAAGCCCCACTGCGGGTGCCTGTAAGAGTGAACTGTGCCTTGGTTGTAAGATACGGAGTGCTTACTCTGAGAGAGTCAAGGAAAGAAGGAGATCTAAATAGCAGGGCACCCGATGGGATTGTAGAGAGCCCCATTTTGTGTGGGTCTATCGCAATGGAAGTGACACCTGGAACTTTGAAATCAAAAGGCTGCGGGTTTTCAAGGAATGGGATCACAAACCCACCGAAAGCTGCATCAATGTGAAGGAATAGCTCATTATCAAGAGCAAGTTTTGAGAGTTTCTCAATAGGGTCTATCTGGCCGAATTCTGTAGTTCCTGCTATTCCTACAAGTCCTATAGTATTTGCATCTATCAGGCTTTTTACAGATACAATATCCACCTTGAATTCAGAGTCCAGAAGAGCTCTTTTAACCTCAATGCCCATCATATTGGCAACTTTGTCAAACGAGAAATGAGCTGATTCGGGAATAACTATGTTGGGCGTCCCCACTATCTTCTTACCCGCAGTAGCCAGATTTTTCATGCCCCTGACAGCCTGGATATTGGATTCCGTACCTCCTGTTGTGAGATAACCGTAAATCGAACCCTCACCGGGTCTCCCAGAAGGAGTCTCAGCAGACTGAGCATTAACAGATTGAGCATGGAGAAGTTCTCCAAGCATCATAACCACTTCCCTTTCCAGCCTGTGAGCACCTGCAAAAAGTCCCAGGTCACCGAGGTTAGCCTCAATAAACATCCTGTGAGCCTCAACCGCAATTTTATGTGGGCGAGTACACATTGAACTTAAAACCTTATAGTAATCCGTATCTTCTGACTTTACATGTTCCAGATAGGAAAATATCTCCTTCTCGGAAAGACCCTTCTCATTCATGTGCATAGAGTAAAACCAGTTTTATTTAAAAGATTTATGGAATTAACTGCTAATTACCGGATAATCTACAATACAATTAGAAGAGCCAAACCTTGCTTTAAAGAATAAAAAGTAGAGAAAAAATTCCACAAAATCTTAATCATAGAGATGTCTTCTTTAGAGAGGGACCCCTTTATTTCGATTGGAGATGTTTTCATGGAAGAAGGAAAATGTCAAATGGAACTAAAATGTCAAATGGAACTGTCTTCTAATGGTAAAAAATGACGATCTTTCCATTACTTTTCATTTAAATAAACTAATTATTAAATATTTAGTAATAGTTAACTATATATAATAAAATTTCTATAACTAAACAACATTATTTTGTTCCCAACTAAAATAAAACTTCGTTTTATTTTGTTGGCTCAAGCCCTGATGTCTTTTTAGTGGAAATCATGGGGTCCGGGGGTTATATAAACTTTCCAGTGGAAACAAAGGGGTCCTTTTTTATTTTCATTCATTCTTTCCTTATTTTCTCTCAGCTTTTCTTTTTTTCTTCCAGATTTCCTTATTTTTCCCTTATTTTTTAATTTTTCTTTATTTCCTTTCACCTTTTCTAACCTTTTCTATTTCCCTTATTTTTCCTATTTTCTTTCACTTTTCCTATTTCCTTTATTTTCCTAATTTCCCTTATTTTCCTGCCCACTTTCACTTATTTTTCTTTCACTTTACTCATTTCTTTATTTTTATGACCAACTTTTGATTTTTCATTTTCTATTTTTTATTTTTCCAATTTTCTCTATCTTAATTTTTTCAATTTACTACAGCAATAAATTCACTCATACTGAATTCACACAGGATTCTTATTTTATCTTAAAATTTTTATTCTTTTAACTTTAGAAAAAGAGTAAAAACTTTTCATAACTTCTTCCATACGAAAAGAAGGATTAAAATTTAACCTCCAGTGGTTATGGAATCAAGAATATTTTTGCTCAAATTGATTATGTTTCCTGTTATCGTTTTTCTTGGTATATATTTAAAATAAAATCAAGTTCCAGTGGAAATAAAAGGGTCTATACCATAACAATTAATAACGTGTACTTCCATTGCATCTACTGCAAATATAGCTTAAAATTACTTGTTTATATACCAATTTCACCTAAAATTTTGGCTAAAGAAGACCCCGAATAAAGGTTTTCTTCAGGCTTGAGATGCGCCTCAATAAGTAAAATTTGCCCCACGTCTTAGGAGCAATTAACAGAAGGTAAGAATTTCAAGCATTAACTATAAGAAACATGTATCTACTATCCCTTCTCCCTCATGATTGGGGTTTACAGGTTTTTTCATAGAAAGCAGAAAAATATCTAGTAAAAATCCAATGTGGTAAAAATCCAGCGTACTAAATATCCAACAATCATAAAGTAGAGTTTAACCCTCGAAATCTCGAAATAATAATATAGATTTAAGAATTTTAATTTAAGAATTTGCAGTTAAACATTCAAAGTTAAAAATTAAAAGTTAAACGCTCGAAATTAAAAACCAAAATTAAAGTTTATAGTAGAATCTTAAGATTAGAAGTTAAAGATTAGAAGTTAAAGATTATTAGAAGTTAAAGATTAGAAGTTTAGTGAGATTTGGATTAGAAGTTTAGTGAGATTTGGATTAGAAGTTCAGTGAAATTTGGAATTAAAAAACATTCTTTTCCAAATCCCCCTTTCAGAACTCCCATTAAAAAATCTTATTCATAACGGCTCTGAGACTCTCTTTGATCAAGAGCATAACATTACCTAAAAATATCACCTAAAAACAACTCCACTTAGAAAATATTACCTGAAAATAGTTTAGCAGCAATTGATATTAATACAGGGCTTATACAGCAATTACGGTTACAGCTATCTAAAATATGGATAGAAAAATTAGGCAAGTAATCAGGATTATTAGGCAAGTATAATCAGGATTATTAGGCAAGTAATCAGATTATGCAAGTCATCTAAACAGGTAATTTAGGCAGGTAACTTCAGGAAAGATACCTAGAGAACTTATAAAAATATAGCTCTAAAAACATGAGTATTCAATGCTGTAGGTTCAGAGAATTAAAAACGGAGCCGCCTGTGAAAAATCCTGATTTCAGGCAGCTGAAAAACACTTTAAAGCAATAAAACATTAAAAACAGTTGCTGTAAAAGCAAAAATGAATGTAGGTGTAAAGTAAAGATAGTATACGAGTTATTTACTGTGTCAATTAACAGTGTATATTATGTTTACTTTACAAATTTAATGTGCACCTTATAGCCATGTATAACTTTGTATATTATATAATTATGTATATTATATTACTTTATTAATTAATCGCGTATATTAGCATTGCTCAAATACGCTGAGTGTGCCGATTATCCATGTTAAAAGTAAATAAATGTGTCAACTATCTTTATAAAAAAATGTATATCAACTACCTTAACCCCAAACATACTTGACATCATAAATCTTTATAGAGGATCATTATGATAAAAACTCAATCATTGGACGGCTTATTCGAAAAATTACTTGAGGGAAAATCAATTTTCAAAAATAAAGAAGTACTTCGACCTTCTTATACACCTGATCTTTTACTGCATAGGAACGAGCAAATTAATGGTCTGGCAACAATCCTGGTTTCTGCACTCCGAGGAGAAACTCCTTCCAATGTGTTGATTTATGGAAAAACAGGAACAGGAAAAACAGCAGTCACTCGCTACGTTGGAAAAGAACTTGAAAGAGTAAGCGAAGAAAAATCACTTTTTTGTTCAGTTGTTTATATTAATTGTGAAGTAATCGACACACAGTATCGGCTCCTTGCAAATCTTGCCAGGCATTTTGAAGAAGAAGTTCCTATGACCGGGTGGCCTACGGATCAGGTCTTCATGAAATTTAAGGAGGCAATTGACTCAAAAGAGCAGGTTATTATCATAATTCTGGACGAAATTGATAAGCTTATCAAAAAAGGTGATGATGTCCTTTACAATCTATCGAGAATCAATACAGATTTGCGGAGAGCCAAAGTCAGTATGATTGGTGTCTCAAACGATCTGAAATTCACTGAGTTTCTGGACCCCAGGGTTAAAAGTTCCCTGGGTGAAGAGGAACTCATTTTCCCTCCATATGATGCTGAACAGATCAGTGATATCCTGAAACAAAGAGCAAAGATGGCTTACAATGAAGGCGCTCTAGGTGAAATGGTAATTCCCTTATGCGCTGCATTTGCAGCCCAGGAGCACGGTGATGCAAGGCGTGCACTTGACCTCCTTCGGGTATCAGGAGAAATTGCAGAGCGGGAAAACCAGCCCCAGGTTCTTGAAGAGCATGTCAGACGTGCTCAGGAAAAAATCGAAATCGATCGCGTGGTCGAAGTAGTAAGGACCCTTCCCACCCAGTCCAAACTCGTACTTTACAGCATTATTCTGCTGCGGAGCCGGGGCAGAGAAGGTAAGAATGTCACGACAGGCGAGATGTACAACGTCTACCGCCAGCTCTGCCATCACATTGACGTAGATATCCTTACGCAACGCAGGGTTACCGACCTCATGTCCGAGCTTGATATGCTGGGCATAGTTAATGCAGTGGTTGTAAGCAAAGGTCGTTACGGCAGAACTAAAGAAATTTCCCTGAGTGTTCCAGTAGAAAACACTCGAAAAGTACTTCTTGAGGATTACAGGCTCAAACCCCTGGTGGATTTTAAAACGTCTGCTTTTAGCAAAATGTTTTCATGAGGGTCTTCCCCTCTATCTCTCTATCCTTACTTTTCCTGACCCAGCGTTGATTCCTTATTTTTCAAATTTTCTCTCAGCCACTCTTAATTATTTTCCTTCAGCCACTCTTAATTGCTCTTACTTCAGGAATTTTTCAATTAATCAGCGTAAGTTTTCAGGAAATAATATATATGATCCTGTGGTTTGACTAGAGTCATATTAACTATGCAGTTAACGTACTGACTTATGCAGCTGACATATAAACTTCATTATTCAAGCTACTCTAAGTTATGATTCAAATCCTGCTCACTCTGTAGTTAAGATTTGATGACAGCCAATTTTCTATTTAAATTCAATAACTCAATAATTCAAATCTAATGGTTGGTATTTAACTTATTAACGCAAATATAATGGTTCGATAGTTTAACTTATTAATGTAAATTTAATAAGTCTGATTACAACTCAGTCAATGATGACAGTTCAATGATAACAGTTCGGTCAATGATAACAGTTCAGTCAATGAATCAGGACTAAACAATCAAGTTAATAACTCAAATCTAATTATTCAAGTTTATAATAACTCAAATCTAATTATTCAAGTTTAAAAGGTAATTTTTGATGAAAATAATAGCATTCGTAGGCATGCCAGCGTCTGGAAAATCCGAAGCTGCCAAAATTGCTGCTAAGATGGGTATTCCCGTTGTTAATATGGGTGACGTAATCCGGAAGGAAGTTCTAAAGCGCGGGCTTGAGCCCAACGATTTCAATACCGGGATGGTTGCAACACAGCTTCGCAAGTGTGAAGGCATGGACGCAGTCGCCATACGCTGCATTTCTCAAATAAAAGAAGCAGGTTCTGACATCATTGTTGTGGATGGGGTACGCGGGATTGCTGAAGTGGAATGTTTCAGGCGAGAATTCGGAGAAGGCTTCATCTTGATTTCTATATACGCTCCTCTCGAAGTTCGTTTCTCCAGAATCAAGAAACGGGGCAGAAGTGATGATATGGACAGCATAGAAGGGCTCCGCCGTCGGGACGAGCGAGAACTCAGCTGGGGTATGGGGGAAGCTATAGAAGCATCCAATATCGAAATTGAAAATAATTTCACTCTGGAAACTTTCAGAAAAGATGTTATTGAAGTTTTGAGCAACTACTTAGGAAAGAGCCTACAGAATAAATCTTAAAAATAGAATAGAAAAAATAATTTTTCTGAGCAGATTACGAAATTAATTCCCGAATGAAATATACTAAGGTATAATCTCCGGAATGAATATACTAGTATAATTTCTGAGCAAAATACACTTACAGTATAGGTATAATCACCTGAACGAAATACACTATAGGTATAATCTCCTGAATGAAAAATACGGTAGGTACGGAGACAATCCATTTTTTAATTCATTGGAGCAGACTTATGATACGAGTTAAAGTTTCAGCAGCTGTATATCCTACGGAAGACCCGGAAAAAGTTATTAAAGCTATTTCATCCCTTTTTAATGACATCAAACTCAGAAAAGAAGTTATTAATACCACAGGGTCTGAAACAGAGGCTTCTCCTTCTTTTTTCTTTTCAGCGGAGGGAGGAATTGAGATCTTACAAACTCTGCATGGGCTAATTCGCAGAGAAGAAATCATAGATAGTGTTCGCAACAAGGCATTCATTGAAGGCTTATCCAGTGATAGGCTTTCGGTTCGGTTTTTACTCAACAAACAGGCTGCTTTTGTCGGAGTTCCCAGTATTCCTGCACAGGAAGAACCTCTCGGATCTATCGAAATTATTATCAGGGCTGACTCTCAGGAAGAAATGGAAAGACTTTTTGAATGGCTTTTACCTCCTACTGAAGAAGGAAAACCTGTTGTTGAAGTAGAGATGGACTATGTGCAAAGAGATTGGGGGGCTTAAGCTTTAGCGGTTCATTCACATTTAGTTAAATGATTTAGTTAAATATATCTCAATTCGCGCCCACAAACGTATTGATAAATGAAAAGGAATGAAGTTGTGTTATGCAATTGCAGAGAATAAGCTATTCGTCGCGCTCAGTCGTTGAAGACCCTTTCAAGTGGGCTTACACGCTTGAGGATTATGGGTATACCGGTTGGGAGATCGTACAGGAAGGGTCTCAATGCCTGAATAGTAAGAACATCCAGAATTTAAAAAACATCAGTGAAACCACTGGTCTTGAGTTAACTCTGCACCTGCCTTTCTCAGATATGAATCTGGCAGGTCTGAATGACTCAATCAGGGCAGAGGTGATCAGGCAAATGAAACATCACCTGACTCTTGCCTCTAACTATGTTAATCTGGCTGTAATTCACCCAGGTTATCTTTCCCCTTATGGTGCGCAGGTTCCGCAGGAAGCTTATTTTACCAATCTTGCCTCTCTCCGGGAAATCTGTGATTTTGCAGCAGATTTTGGAATCCTAGTTGCCGTTGAAAATATGCCTGATCTGCCGAAAATTTTCGGGAAATATCCTGAAGAAATGCTAGAAATGTTAGAATCTATCGGAAGCCATAATGTTGGCTTTACTTTTGATGTCGGTCATGCGAATACAGTTGGGGTTATTGACGAATTCCTTGATCTTCTTACAAAAAAAATCTCCCATGTACATATCCATGACAATATGGGTAAAAAAGATGAACATCTTCCACTGGGTAAAGGAACAATAGACTGGAAACGAGTTATGGAAAAACTTTCTGATTATAAAGGAATTTTTGTTACCGAAGTGAATTCGGTAGAAGAGGGAATCGAAAGCCTTGAGTTTTTAAGGAACCTGTGATTTTCATGTTTCATTTCTCAAGGAATAATATAATCCTTTATTTTCCAATATCTATTCCTCTATTTTCTAATATCCATTCCTCTCTATTTTCCATTTATTTCCTTTAATTACTCTCTTCCTCTAACCCTCTCTCTTTCAGGTATCTGACCCAGTCGCCATGCTCGATCTTTTCTGACTCGGGCTTCTCATCACAAACATAAATAAAGCCCTTGAGCTTCTGTTCGCCAATTTCAAGATCCACATATTCTCTGTGGTATCCTCCGAAGAGTTCAATATAATCAATTGTTCTGGCGACCTCAAGTTGCTGTTTTCCTGAAAACCTGCGCACTTCAGCTATGACATACGAATCTTCTTCTGAAGGGTAGACGCCAGGATAGGGACCCAGAGAGTAAAGAGAGTATCCTCTCACTTTTGTTATGCCCAGGAATTCTGATTTGTTCGGCAGATCGAAACGCCTGCTGTTGTAAAGACCATTTCTGAGGCTGCCGTATAGTGCCATAATAAGCTCTTCACCTTCCGGTCTCTCATAAGAACGCTGCCAGCAGACATTTCTGTGAAAGACGCGCCCATAAAGGGTTTTATCCCTTACCTTATTTTCCCCATTTTCATGTATGGTTCCCTTTTTTCCTGAGTCGTTTTCCATATTATTACCTTTCATTCCTTTAAAAAAATAATTTAAAGAAACTTGGGGAAGCCGTAGCCTACAAACCGCTGTGGAAGGTCGAGGTTTGCCAACAGGAAACGATCCTCTTTGCTATAAGCTACTTTTTTATTGCCTGAGAGTTCCATCACACAGGTACTGCCAGGCTTTACTTCTTTAACTTCCTGACCATCAACCATAATCTTTTCCACACGCACGGGTTCGGACTGCAGACCAACAAAGAGATGAAGCACACCCGAGGTCTCAATTGCCCGTGTAAATTTTGAGATGGTGCATTCAAGGATATAGTCAGTACTTACAATTTCCTTATCAGAGATAATAAATCCCCTTTCGATATCTTTTGCCTGCACGTTTTTAAGGCGCATCCCAACTCTGGTGCCTGCGGGTGCGCTGTCAATATCGACATCATGGCTCTGAATTGACCTGATTTCAATATCCCTGTCCAGCGGGAAAATTTTGGTCTTGTCCTTACTTTTTGAGATTCCCTGTTTGACAACACCAAGAACAACACAGCCCTTTCCAGTAACATTGAAGGCATGGTCTATAAACACCCTGGCAGGCAGGTTATTCAACTCAGCCTGTTCAGCTTCGATCTTTTCCGAAATCTTGTTAATCTTGGCTTTAAGCTCTTCCATACCTTCAAAAGGGTTTTTTGCACCTTTATTGGTATTCAAGGAAATGCATTCCCAGTCCTGAAGAGAAGTGCCTGCAGTCATTAATTTTATTTTCTTTTTCAGCTCATCGATCGCATGCATATGGGTACTGTCGGACTTTGTAAGGGCAATTATTCCATACTTGAAACCGAGCAGATCCAGGGCAACAATACATTCTCCTGTATGAACACTTGCAGGATTGTTCTTATCCAAGCCGTCAGGAGGGATGCAGAGAATCGCCATATCCGAAATATTCAGTGCCGTGATCAACGGCTTTATGGCTTTAGGATAGCCGTGAGGGTCCACAAAAACCATTTTCCGGCTTTCCTTATCGTTATTGTACATAGTTACGTCGGAGGATGTTCCTTTTCTCCCCAGGTTTGCGGCAAGGGAAGTTCTTCCACTTTTTTCCGCCCCGATAATTGCAAGATTTGTCATACTGGATCCCTTTTTCGTTCCTTAAATTTCTATATTTAAAAACTGTTTAAGTGTGATTTATTTTATTATCATGAGTTATTTTGTGAGTGTAAATTATTTTATAAGTGCGAATTGTTTTATAAGCGAGAATTGCTTTGTAAGTGCGAGTTGTTTTGCAAGTGAGAATTGTTTTATAGTGAGTTTATAAGTGAGAATTGTTTTGTAAGTGAGAATTGTTTTATAAGTGAGAATTGTTCTATGTACCTCTGAGACCTTAGTGATATTACAACTTTGAAATTTGCATCTGGTATAATTATACTATAATATATTTCTTTTCGAAACATTTTGAAAAAGGGTCTCAAGACTTCAAAGCTCAAGAATAACATTCTGAGGAAAGAATTACCACGTCTCACCTTGCAAGATTGCATGAGTCTTATCATTGGTGCTTTTATTAATCTTCTTTATAACTATCCGATACTCGTCTCCGATCGGTTGAGGCTCTTCAAAAATTGCATCGATCCCGAGTCTTTTAAGGTATCCCTCAAAATCGGCTGCAGTTTTTAAGTCCCTTACCCTTATCCTTGCCTCTTCATATAGCCTTTGACCGTTTTTCACAGTTCTTATAGATTCTCTGAGAGGGCCCAATATGCTTTTTCCAAGTTTCATACAGCGTTCTTCAAATTCGGTCTCATCCTCATCCCATTCAACTGTCTGGAAACCTTCTCTGACAATTCGGGAAAGCATGTAATCTCTGCCTGTTTCATTGTAAAACTTAAAGGCGTGCCTGAGATCCGAACAATTACTTTGTGAAGAGGTATATTTTAACGGGGAAAGCATCATGTCTGGGTCCTTTATTACAACACCCTCATGTTCTATTTCTCCAAGTTCCCGAATAATTTTTTCAATTTCTTCAGCAGCAGTTTCCAATGGGAATTCGTCGAAAAACCTTACCTGGAAAAAACCATATTTTTCCAGGATTTCCTGCCTCTTTTTTATTGGAAGAGGTTCACCACTGTTTTTCTTCCGGATATCAAATATGTAAAATTCTACAGATTCGATATCATAGATCTCTTTTGGAACATATGGGTTATCAGGTCCTACCATTTCTCCATAGAGTACAAGCTCTGGGAAATCTTCAAAGAACTTCAGGTTCAATTTCTCTTTTGCTTTTTGAGTCGTATAAGGGCAGATATATCCGCTTCGTGTAATTGCAAGGATTTCATCTTTTGCAATCGCTATACGGACATTATATCCATTCATTTTTTCTTCCACGGCTACTTTCTCAAGTCCGCTGAAGTGTTTTTTAATCGTAGGATTCAGCACCATAGCTCGTCGGATTTTCGGAAAGCCCACAATGGCTTCGAAAGAACCGTCTTTCTCATAAAGTACTGTTCCTCTTTCGATATGGGATATTTCCTTATCGAAACGGAGCAAATTTTCATATTTTCCCCAGTTTCGGGCGAGATAACTCTTCTCAAAAAGATGTTGAACTCTTTCCTTATTAAACCCTAGATAGCTGGCAAGCCGGGACACAAATTCAGGATCTACTTCCTCATTACCCTCTCTGCTCATGTTTATTTATCTGTCCTCAGCCCTGAAATAAATTGCCATTCTCAGGCATATATTCGGAACATGTCTTCGAATCGGGTATATTCTAACAGGTTATTTTTCAGGAGATAAATTGAAAAATCTTGAGAAATGACCATACATTAAAAATCTTTTTAAGTATTCGGTTCTAATCTGTTTCTAATCCTGTTTTACTTGAGTTTGCAAAAAATTGGAGATTGTAAAATGGCAGATGAAATCGACTACCAGATTATGGGCGACGATATGCAGATTGTTGAAATCGAGCTCGATCCTGAAGAAGCCGTCCAGGCAGAAGCCGGGGCTATGGCTTATATGGGACCAGGAATCCAGATGCAGACAAGCATGGGTAATGAAGGAGGTGGACTTTTCGGAAGCCTGAAAAAAGGACTTAAACGAGTGCTTGCAGGAGAAAGTTTCTTCATTACAAGCTTTATCCATAAGGGTTCCGGGAAAGGGCATGTAGCATTTGCAGCTCCATATCCGGGCAAGATTATCCCTATTGACCTTACCAAATTCGGAGGCAGCCTCCTCTGTCAGAAAGACTCATTTCTCTGTGCAGCTCGCGGAGTAGAAATAGAAGTCGCTTTCACCCGCAAGCTCGGGGCAGGGCTATTCGGTGGCGAAGGTTTTATCCTGCAGAGATTGAAGGGTGACGGCCTGGCTTTCCTACATATTGGGGGTACAGTCATAAGAAAGGATCTGGCACCTGGCGAGACATACCGTGTCGATACAGGCTGTGTGGCAGCTTTCACCGAAACTGTGACCTATGATATAACCTGGTCAAGGAATTTTAAAAATGCTCTCTTCGGCGGTGAAGGAGTTGTCCTTGCAACCCTTACAGGTCCGGGCACAATATATTTGCAGAGCCTGCCTTTCTCCCGCCTCGCTGACAGGATCATTGCAGCTTCTGCCTACGGTCGCAACCGGGAAGAACAGAGCGGCATACTTGGAAGTGATGTCCTTGGAGGCCTGATTGGTGGAGATAAAGGCTTTTAAAACATGAGATAGTTGTAAGATCAAAAAATCACACTAAAACAGCACTAAAACAGAAATTACTGTAAAATAGAATTCGCTGCAAAACAGGACTTGCTTCAAAATAGAGTTTGCTGCAGGATAGAACCCGCTGTAAAATAGGATTCACTATAGAACAGAAATCATTAAGAAATGAGAAATCAATCCAAAGGAAAATTAGAAATTGAAAAAAGCCTGCCTTAATAGAACAGGCTTTCTCTTAATTATTTTCTTCCATTTAATTAATTGATTTAGTGCTTTAATTAAGTTTTTTCTGGCTCAGTCTTTCTGGATTTGAGCTTATTCCTCAATTGTATTTATTATATTCCTCCGGGCAAGGAAACCAACAAGTTCCTCTTCCAGGTTAAGGACCGGAACACCTCCAACATCGTGTTCTATCATTATCTGGACAGCTTCTGCAAGAGGAGTATTGGTATGAACACTTATGACACTGCGGGTCATAATGTCCCCTACCAGCAGGTTTCTTATCCTTGAATCTTGCTGGTTGTCAGCTACCAGGTCTCTGAAAGAACGCATGGCAAAGGCGATGTCATCCTCAGCAATAATACCTACGAGTTTTCCATTTTCAACTACTGGCAGCCTTCCCACATTCTTATCAAGAATAAGCCGTCTGGCGTGGCTCACTCTGTCAGAAGGGCTGACAACGATAGGGTTTTTCTCCATTACTTCCCCAACAAAGCCAGTGAAGTGGTTTATCTTCATGAATTCCTGGGGTGTCACCCAACCCAGGGCGTTTCCGTTATCAGTGACAATAATTACGCCACCTTTCTTTTTCATTAGGGTAAGGGCATCTCTGACATCGGTATCGGGCAGAACCTTTACAAAGTTGTCGGATACGGCTGTTGCAACATGCAAAGAGGATGCAGGTTTGCTCAGTTTCTTGCGAGTTCCGAGCTGCTCTGTCAGACTTCTCATTGTAAGTACACCCATTACCTGATCGCCGTTGACTACCAGCAGGCGCTTTGTATTCTTCTTTTCCATAAGGTCCAGGGCGTGAGATATGGTGTCTGACTTGTTAATTTTATATGGCTGTACCATTATGTCTTTAACTTGCATGCAATTCACCTCATGCGTATCCAGAGTTTTGAATCATACTTTTCCGCAATTTTCTGCGTGTTTTCTTCATCCGTTTTCCTGCACTTTAATTTTGCATCTTTCTCTTACTTTTGCTGCTTTATTAACTTCTTCACGTTTTTTATGCAGCATGTATTTCACATTACAATGTTTCAGAGGACGGCTTTCATAATGTCGGTTCTGCTTAATATTCCCACTATATCTTCTCCATCACTGACAGGCAGCGCAGTCAGCCCTTCTTCAATCATCTTTTTTGCGGCGTTACTGACAGTTTCATTTACGTCAATGGAAACTATCGGAGAAACCATTATGTCCTCTGCGGTTAAAGGTACCTCTTTTACATATCTGTAGGTTTTTTGGCCTCCAGGAGAAGATTTACGAGTCATTTTTATGTTCTTTGTGGAAAGTTCGCCCTGAAAGTCAGTTAAGAGGTTTAAAGCAAGGTCCTTTCTGGAAATAATCCCTACTGGTTTTCCTGCATCATCTTTAACGATTACTCTTTCGATCTCATTTCTGTTCATTTCGTCAATTACATGGTTGATTGTGTGATGTCTGTGAACAGAAACGATATCTTCCGTCATTAATTTGGGGATTTTTGTTTTTATTTCCTCTTCATTTTCTGCAACATAGCGCACAAGATCTGTCCTGGTTACAATGCCTACAATATCGTTCTTTACTACCGGAATGTTGTGCACTCTGTTTTCAAGCATTAAAGCAGCTGCCTGGGAAATAGAGGCTTCGGGATAGATGGTAATAACCGATTCAGTCATCAATAACTTGATAGGCACCTGGTCTATTGGCCTCCTCCTCCAGAGAGGTTCGGCCTGAGCCAGCCGGTTAGCGATGTCTGATTTTGTGACGATTCCCACCATCTTGCCTTCGTTGAGGACAAGCAGCGTACTGATTTTATGCCTTAACATCAGTTTTCTCGCATGTGACACGGGCTCATCTGCATTTATAACATATACAGGTGAGCTCATGATGTCCGCCACGTTCATGAAGTACCTCCTTCACTTTCATAATATATAAGTATCGATAATTATAGTTTTTGAATTGATTGCAGACTTCACAATTTTTAGCTGTATACGCTAAAGTTTTAGAGAAGTAACGTATGCTTTTTGTTGAAGTGAGGCTAACTTGAAAAAGTTCTATTCAAAATGGGCTACACTTCAAAATCCTGAATATTCAAAGTCGAGTTACTTCTCAATCTTTCCACCAGGGAATTTTCCTTTTCTCCAAAACTCCTGAAAATTTAAGCTCTCGAAAGATTACGTCCTAAATCTTCGGATCTATTCTAATTCCGGGTCTATTGTAATTCCAGTTCTTATACTCCAGATCCGTTTCTTACACTCCAGATCCAGTTTTACATTCCAGATTCAACTTTTATACTCTAGATCCAGCTTTACATTCCAGATCCAACTTTTACACTCTAGATCCAGTTCTTACACTCCAACTTCATTATACTGTGTCAAATTCCGGGATAGTTTGAGGACATTTGGGACAGTTTTCGCCAATTTTTGCCAGCTCGAACTGTCCCGCATCGTTCAAAACTAATAGGGATTGGTTCCAATCAATTCATTTCTTCGCAATTCATTCAAGCAGTGATCTCAGGAAATCCCTTTCAGTAATGATGCCACGGAGCACCCCATCCTCCAGAATCGGGAGTGAACCTATCTTTTTCTCAAGCATTATTTCCATTGCCTTTCCCAGGTCTGTCCCTGGTTCAGTCCATATCAGTTCTCTTGAGACGATAGATCCTACAGGCTGGTCAAATGCCTCATGAATATTTCCTGTTGTCAGTTTGGTGAAAGCATCTCCTCTGCCAAGGAAATGGACAATATCAGAGGAAGTGACAATTCCCGCAAAGATCCCATCCTTAACTACAGGAAGCCTTCGGAGTCTGTTACTTACCATTACTTTTGCTGCTTGACCAATAGGTGTATCGGTTGATACCATCTTGACGTTCTCGGTCATGTACTCATCAACAGTCCGATTTGTCACAAGCCCGCCCATCAGTTCAATTGCATTCCTTTCGGTAAAGATTGCAACAACCTGCATGTTATTATTCACAATTGGCAGTCCGCCTGTCCTCTTTTCGACCATCATTGAGACTGCATCTTTAAAGTCAGCCTGGTCATTGAGATAAGGAATATTAGTTTCCATTATTTGCCTTACTTCGGCGTTGATTGCAGCTAGAAGGTTACCTTTAAAGCGATTCTCAACAAGCAGGTTCTTTGTGCCACCCCCCAGGAAATCGATAATGTCTACGGAAGTAACCACCCCTTCCAGTCTTCTCGTTCCAGCGTCTGTAATTGGAATGCGCCGGAACCTCTTCTCAGTCATAATCTTGATTGCTTCCATAATTGTTGCGGTAGGAGGGAGGGTTACTACATTTCTTGTTGCCAGGGCCAGGATCTTTCCCTCATGTTCTGAGATACGGGATTTAAACTCAGGACCTATTCGCATAGTGCCCATGCTGCTAATCGTATGCGGGTCTTTCTGCTGCGCTTTCTTGGACTTGCTCACACCTGGCTGAACTTTCATCTTATCGACGGACGAAAATGTACTATTTCTGTTCAATAGGATCACCGAATCCAGTTACAGTTAATTGCTTTTTTCATATTCCGTTTCTTTTTCTTTCTGTCTTGCAGAAATTTACATGGAGTCCACAGTTAAATTTTTAGCAGGCACGGGTTTGCTCCTGGAAAAAATAAAACCTGAAAGCAATTTCCCCCGAATCTTTCCTAGAAGTTTCTTTTCATTTGTGAATCTATAATTATTATTAATGATGATCTTTGACGTTATAATCTTTTTGCGTGAAAATATTCAACCGCTTTTCAGGTTAATTCTCTGTCAGCTGTTGCCTTCTGTTAGTCGCTATATCTTCACCAAAGATATCCCATATAATTTCTTTCAAAAGCGATCATCGAGGAGTTTTTCGGGCCATGCATTGGCAATGGCTTCCAGAAGATCCTGTCTATCAACGATTCCAGAAACTCTACCCTCTTCATTTACTATGGTAACTCTTCCAATATCATAGCGAAGAATCACATCAATTGCACTCTGGATTGAGTCGTTTTCAGAAAGTGTATAGGCAGGAGTTGACATTACCTTTTCAACTTTCGGGCTTTCTTTAGGCTTTGTATGCCTTTCATCTTCGACTTCAATGCGGACTGCACCCGATTTGATTATATCCCTTCTGGTTATCATTCCAATAGGCTCGCCCTTCTTTGAGATAACAGGAATACCCGTATAATCTGTCTCAAGCATATGCCCCCAAACCGTGTTAACTTTGTCATCTGGCGAACAGGTTTTGACTTTTTTCGTCATTATAGCCTCCAGCGTGCTGGGAACATTCTTTGGGACTTCCACATTTCTAAGAATATCAACACTGCTGAGAATTCCAACAACGGTGCGGTCCGTAGTTGACTTAACAACCGGAACTCTATTTTGCTTTGATTCTACCATTAACTTTGCAGCCTTCATAATATCCATATCTGGAGTGATTGTAGGAGACTGGCTTGCATACCCCCCTACTGTGACATTTGAACGTGTAGACGTAACCCTCAAGATATCCTGGTCGTTCAACATTCCAACAAGCCTGTTCTCTTCGTCAACAACAACGAGGCTTCGAAGAAGGTGGTTTCGCATCAGTTTACGGGCATGAGTAATAAAGTCCTCCTCTTTGATGCTCACAGGCTCTTCTGACATAATCTCGCTAACCTTCATTGTCTACCTTCCTATACTCCCTTTAGAAAAAGAATTTCTGGAAATTACTATCTCAAGATTATACATTACTATTTCAAGATTATATTCAAGATTAAATTATTACTCGTAATTTTCCCCTACTTCTTCCCGACATCTTCCACATAGGTACTGTCCGTTCACTAATTTAAGGTCATATGAGAAAGTATTACAGGATTCACATATTCCCGAGGGAAAATCTTCAGACTCTGAAATTTCTTCAATCGATGGGACAGATAGTAGAGCTTCTCTGTTCATATCAATAAGATCTTTAAGAATAGTACTAAGTCCAGGTGTTACCATCAGGATATCAGTATTCGAAATTATTCCTATTACTTTTCTGTCTTCCAGAACTGGCAATCTTTTAATGTTTGCTTTTAACATTATTTCGGAAGCTTCTGCAATACTTTTTTCGGGTTCTATAGTTATAAGAGGGCTTGAGAGAATGTCCTCCGCTCTTACTTCATCTGGTTTTCTGTTTTCTGCAACAATACCTTTTACCAGATCCCTTTCAGTTATGATGCCCATAGCCTTATCATTCTCAGTGATAATGACGCTTCCAGCATCACGGCTGACCATTTCTCTTGCAATAGCAGGAATATCTGAGTCTATGTCCATTATTATGACTGCCTTGTTCATAGCTTGAGCAACTGAGACTTTACCAATATTTCTATTGTGGAGACCAGCATATCTTCCCCTGTCAGCCTCTATATCATGCTCATGCCGGCAGCTTCCACATAAATACCTGCCGTCTAGATACTTCAGGTCAAAGGAAATAGAGTCACAGGATTCACATACATTTATTCTGGAATTTTTTAAATCCGGGATCTCGTCTCTTGGCGGAATGGAGAGGAGAGCGTCTCTATTCATTTCAATAAGATCTTTAAGAATAGTATTAAGTCCAGGTGTTACCATCAGAATATCAGTATTTGAAATCACTCCTATTACTGTTCTGTCTTTCAGGACTGGCAGCCTTTTAATATTTGCTTTTAACATGATTTCAGAAGCTTTTATTATATCAGCTTCAGGCTCTATAGTTACAAGAGGACTTGAGAGGACTTCCTCTGCTTTCACTTCATCTGGTTTTCTGTTTTCTGTAACAATACTTTTTACAAGATCTCTTTCAGTTATGATGCCCATAGCCTGACCATTCTCAGTGATAATGACGCTTCCAGCATCACGACTGACCATTTCTCTTGCAATAGCAGGAATATCTGAGTTGATATCTATTACTATAACTGCTTTATTCATAACTTCAGCAACTGAGAGCTCTCTTTCAATCTCTCTATTGTGAATGTCAGCATAATTTCCGCTCTCAGCATCTATGTCCCTCTCAGGTCCATCTGCCATTTACTGCCGCTCCCCCTTCGTTCCAAACTCCGGCAATTCAATAATAAAACTCACGATATAAAAGCTCATCAGGCTTCCAGTTTCCTTTGGAAAAAACTTTCAGACTACCTTAGTCTTCCCTCCGGTTCAGGTCCTGCAATAATTAGCTTTTTTAAAGATGATACTCCAGCAAATCCTTAGTTTTCGGATTTATTTTTTTTGTTCGCTCCCTCTAAGTGTCTTCCCCACACTTTTCGGGTGTTTTTGTGATACTTATATATATGAGTCAATGGTACATAACGATAACGGCATTTGCTTTTTTTGCAGAGAATAGAAGTTTGCAAGAAGTAAGGAGGGCATTCTTTTTAAGGTACCTTTTGCTTTTCATGAAGAAAAATTTAGGGGATTTTTGCAGGAAAATTTTCAGAACCCCTTTGTTTCCACTGGAGATTTTTGCTGAGACTGAAAAATCTTTAACCGTTTGCAGAAAGTATAAAGAATAAGTGCAGAAGAAAAGTATATTTTAGAAAGCAGGCTTATACAGTTTAGAAAAAACTCAAATTATATTTGTAATGCTTTCTATTTTCTCGCAGGAAATTTTTTAGACCCCTTTATTTCCACTGGAACGCAACTTCATAAACTTTTATTTTGCTAAAATATGGGTTGAAGGAGTAAATCAGGAATAAAGCGAAGAAGGGGAATGATCAAAGTATAATCACTCTGCTCCGGTTCCCGACACTCAACTCGATTTCCTCGTTCAGACCATATTTTGCATATGCGTTAATAATCTGTATCTCGGAATCAATATCAAGATCCTCGATAACATATGCCTGCTCTCCCCAGAGAGTTATCCTTATGCTACCGGTTTCGTCTTCAAGTTGCAGATTTGCAACCACACTTTCGGTTCCATCTTCCCTCTCAAACTCCCGGAGTTCTCCAATTTCGGAAACTTTCCCCTGGACTGAGTAACTCTCCCCTGGGACAATATCAGCGATATCCGTAAACTTTTCTCTATACTCAATTTCCTTCTCACTTTTCTGGATTATCCCTCTGCTTCCAAGATTCAGCTCCACCTGCTGGTTGAAAGCATTTTCCCGAGAATAGGCATGGAGTACTTCTATTGTCTCGTCAAAATCAATCTCATCCAGAAAGTCGGTTTTTTCATCCCAGAGAGTCAGCCTGATTTTTCCTGTGGAATCCCCAATAAGGAGATTTCCGACTCTTCCGGTGGACCCATCTCTTTTCTCAAAGGTGCGAATTTCCCCAATGTCCAGTACCCTCCCACAAACATTGACATCATTCATATCAGCACTGATATCTGCAATCGGGGTAAATTTCTCCTTATACTCAATTTCCTTTTCACTTTTCCGGATTATACTTCGGCTTCCTACCTGAAGCTCAACTTTCTGACTAAATGCATTTTCCCGGGCGTAAGCATTGATAAGCTCCACAGTATCTCCATATTCTATCTGGTTCAGAAACTCGGTTTTCTCATCCCATAATGTCACTCTGATTGTGCCTGTTGCATCCCCAAGGAGCAGACTTCCAACCTTTCCAGTGCTGCCGTCTTTTCTCTGGAAAGTCCTTATTTCTGAGACTTCCAGAACTTTACCTATCAAATTCAGGTCTCCCATGCCATCCTTTACATCCTTAATCTTCTGGCTGCTTGCAACCACATCGATTTCTTCTTCACTCTCGGTTATGACTCCATTATTTCCTACATTGACTTCCACTCCGGAGTATCCTTGCTTTGCATAGCCGCTGATCTGGAGGGTTTGCCCTACTTTGATTTTTCCAACCTTGATGAGATCTGCCATACTGTCCCAGAGAGTAAGCTTTATTTTTCCGGTCTCATCTCCGACAATTAAATTTCCCACCCTTCCTATCGTCCCATCATTCCGGGTAAATTCCTTGGCATCAAAAACCGATAATACTCTTGCAATAAAGTTAACCGGTCCGCTGTCAGCTTTAATGTCCTTAATCTTTACATTTTCCCGACTTACATCTGAAAATCCTAGTTCATTGGCAACCAGCATGGCAGCCATAGGTTCATCACAAAGCCCGCCCATGCTTTCCATCTTTCTCTGGACACGCTGCAGAAAATCTTCTTTACTGATGACATGGCTGAGCTTTTTATATATTGATTCAACATCTGTCATATTATCCCCTTAAAGTACAATTCTTATTTTCCGTGTTTTTTATTTGTTTAAGTTCCGGCGGCATTAATGTGCTGGTAAGGTTGCTGCTAGTGAGGCTATTGCTTTGGATCAAGCTCCGGCATTAAGGCATACAATCTAAAAATTGTTTATAAATGTTTATGATACCAGTTGATTAGAAAATTTAATATTACTATAAAAATTAAGAATGTTTCAATTAAGTTTCACGCACATTTCAGGCATTTCCATAAATATTCCATAATTATTCCATAAATATTCAATAAATGTTCCAGATACATTCTGATATGTTCCGGATATATTCAGATATTTCAGACAAGATATATTCCGGGTATTTCAAATATATTCCAGATATATTCAGACGTATTTCAGACAAGTATATTCAGACATATTTCAGACAAATATATTTAGACATGTTCCAGATTTCAGACATATTTCATACAAGATTTCAAAGTAGCGTATCTCAAAATTTATATCTTTTATGAATCTACAACAAGAAAGGTTATAGCCAGACAAATGTTGTAGCCAGATATTTGTAGAACTTTCTTATTATTTTTGTTTTGTGTTTCCACTGCTTTAAACTTTAATAAACTTTAATCTGCTAAATTTAATCTGTTAAATCTTATGTTTTAAGTCCTATTGTCTAAGTTATATTTTATGTTTTTTTGTCCTGGCTGTAGTAACCACTTGCAGGCAATTTAGAAGATTTTGCCCCTATAAGGCTTTTGTATATAGACTTTACTATGTTTGAAGCCAGGTTCATAAATCATCTCAGTGAGACTGTTGACCCAATTCTCAACCTAGCTTCGAAAGTTTCAATCTATATGCCATCAGGCTTTAAGTAGCGTTGAGTGCGGTGTTCAGTAAAAATACCTTCGTTCAAAAATACCTTAAATCTCGCTATGATATACATGCCGTTTTACTAAAAACTGCCGCGTGCCCGACGAAAGTACTTTCTAACAAAAAACGGAAACAATATTAATAGACTGCACCCATGCTTTTCTGGTGTTGATTGCTTGATACAGGTAAATAGGATTCAGTTCCTCTCAAATACAGCAAATGTGCTTTCCTTATTCTTCATTCCTATATTTGCAACATCCTTTGGAGCTTCTTATTTTGAGGTAGGTCTCATAGTGAGTATTTACTCAGCTGCGATCTTGCTTTCCTCCTTTATCTTTGGCAGGCTTGGAGACTTCCATAATCTACGCATAATTCTCCTCGGAGGTCTTGGATTTTCATCTGTAGCTTTTTTCCTTCAGATTTTTGCCAATGACCCGGGTTCTCTCATGCTTTCAAGAGCTTTTACAGGTTTTACTGTAGGAATTTGCCCTGGGGCATTGATCGCGTATGTGTACTACCAGAAAGAGAGCCTGGGAAGATTTATTTCCCTAGGTTCTCTGGGATGGATGGCTGGCTTCCTGTTAGCAGGTCTTATAGGAGAAAAAATGAGTATACTCTTCCTGCTTTCTGCCACTTTTTACCTATTATGTTTTTTACAGGCTCTAAAGTTGGAAAACGTTATAAAACCCAGGCTTGGCGCTCCATACTTTTCTTTGAATACTCTGTTGAAGAATTCAGGAATCTATTTTCCTCTTTTCCTCCGCCATACCGGGGCCCTAGGAGTCTGGGCATTTTATCCTCTGTATCTTAAGCAGCTAGGAGCAAGTGCTTTCTGGATAGGATTTATCTACGCTATTAACCCCGCAGTCCAGTTTTTAATTATGCGCAGGCTGGATTCCTTTGAAAACAGAAAACTGATTTATGCAGGGTACCTCATTTCAGCTATTGGCTTTGTAAGTTATGCATTAGCCCCGTCTTATCTTTATATTATACCCAGTATGTTTCTCGTTGCCTGTGCCTGGTCTTTTTTGTATGTGGGCTCCACCCGCCAGGTTGTCGAACTGAATCCAGATAAAGCAACAGCAGCGGGTTTTATCAATTCAATGATTGGCGCTGCAGGAGTTGCAGGCGCTTTCCTGGGGGGAATTTCTTCCCAGCTTCTCGGTTTTAGGGAAACAGCATTAGGAGCTGCTTTTCTGGCTATTTCAGGTTTATTATTCTATAAAGTATTTGGAGACAATTTTAACACCAAGAATGATTGAGAGACTGAAAACTTTAACATTGCAGCTTTGTCAAAACGGGACATTAAAACAAAACCTTATTTATAGTAAAGTTTCATTATGTACGTGATATCATGATTAGGAAATGCACTGAGCACGGCTATTTTAGAGGAGGCAGCTGTCTGCAGTGTAAACGCCCTGGCAGATACCTGCTGGACGACAGTAAGGAAGAAAAGCTTGGCAGGTTTGTATCAGGCACTCTCCGGCATTTCCCAGCATCTGCAGGGGTTGAAATGGACATGTTCGGCTGGGTTAATATCAATGATTTCTATGATGTTATGAGAAAACGGTACAACTGGATGAAAAAGGAATACCTTTATGCCCTTGTAGAATCCGATGAAAAAGGAAGGTATGAAATTCGTAATTCTAAAATCAGGGCACGTTATGGGCATTCTGTCAATATTGACCTGGACTATAAGGAAAGCGATTATCCATACCTATATTATGGGGCAAGCCCTGAGGAAGTCGATGTTCTGCTTGAGAATGGGATTTTTCCAGTAAAACAGAGATACGTCCACCTCAGCACCTCATATGAGAAGGCATTAGAAGTAGCCCTTATTCATACTGAAAACCCTATCATCCTTCAAATAGATGCATTTAAAGCCCAGGAAGATGGGATTTCTCTCAAAATTGCAACTGACGACATCGTACTTACGGAAAAGATACCTCCTGAATATCTTTATGTCATTGAAGATTGACCTTAAAAATTTCCAGCAAATTTCGATTTGTACTTTTACTTTCTATTCTTTTTCTCTTTTCCACAAGTTTTTTTCTCTTTCCCTCTCTTTTTTCTTCTCTTTCTTTTTCTGCAGTCTCCTGTATCTGTCCTTTCTCTACTTTCTCTAATATCTCAATCCACGGATACTTCAAAAACGCCTTCTTTTTCCTCTATCTTGAATTTAACATCAAGGAATTGTTCAGTAATCCAGATATTTGTAGCAGTATGAAGAGAAAGTTCCCTTACTGTGTAAGAACTATCTCCTGCAAGAGCCATGTACGGTATTAGCTGGTCTGCCAGGTGTGTATCCACAGAAGCGCCTGCTCTAAGTTCAGAAATAATTTCATCTGCGGCGCGTTTGCCTACTTTTTCAGCGGGCAGCCCTCTTTCCCCTAGTGCACTCCCACCTATATAACCTGTCCAGAGAGTTATTCCGCTTCCAGTCGAAAAGGCTTCAAAAGATTGAGTCTCGATCTGTGAGGAATATCCGGCTTCTTTTAATCTTGCGGTGGCAGCTTCAGCCTGACGTAAAGGTACATGGGCAGGAAGATTCGAAGCGTGAGAAATCCCCTTTATCTCTTCCTTTTCTTTTAAAAAATGAAATCCTTTAAGCCTGCAAGGTTTAAATGAAGCGGAAATTTTCCCTCCTCCTTTAGGATAGTAACCGTGTTCCTTCAGGGTTACGCTACCTGAATAGCCAAGCTTTCCCAGAGCTTTGAGGGTCACATGTTGTAAGTAGTGTACTGTCGGAGACCATGCCACGTCTGTCCCTCCTTTTATCGTTAACTCAACCTCTTCTTTCGCAAATGGCAGAGCTGGCATGATGCACTGGAGCAGCAGGGTTATGCTTCCTGCTGTCCCAATATCAATATTATACTTACCCCCCTTTATTTCCACTGGAGCAAAAGAAAGCTCAGTAGAGCCCAGGAAAAGTCCCGAAACTCGGGCTTCGCAAATTTTCGCTGCAGTTTCAAGGGCTTTTAAATGCTGTTGTTTTAATCCAGAGCTTGGTCTATTTTTCCTGATATTTGTAATCCTGATCTCTTTGCCTGTAACTGCAGAAAGAGCAACAGCGGTTCTGACTAGCTGCCCTCCCCCTTCACCGTAAGAACCATCGATTTCTAACATTTCCTTCCCCCCATCCCTGTTCTGATTCGATCTTACTTTATCCTGCTGCCATCTTTTTCTTTTTTTCTTCTTCCTTTATACTTCGGATTGCAGCTTTCACAGCCGGTTTGAGAGGATCTACAAGCATAGATAACGGTGGTACGTAGCATGTTTCCAGATCAAGGAGGTCTCTTATCGTTGCTTTCTTTCTGATTGCAAGAGAAAGTGCATCGATTCTTTCCTTTATCCCTTCTCCTCCTACAAGTTGAGCACCCACCAGAATCTCATCTTTGAACAGGAGTTTAATATACAGATCTTTCCTGCCCGGGTAATAGGAAGCTCTTGTACGTCCTCGGGAAAATCCTGTGACTACCTTTATTCCATGGCTTTCGGCTTCTTTTGAAGTGATACCAACTGCACCAAATTGCAAATCTCCTGCCACGGCTACCCAAGGGTCTGCAAGCGGTCTGAGAACGGCATGCTTTCCTGTGATATTGTTGGCGATTATGTCGGCCATATGTCGGGCTGTTGTACCCAATTGACTTAACCTGGGTTCCCCTGTTATAAGGTCTGTTACTTCCACACACTCCCCACCTGCATATACATAGGGAAGAAATTCTTCTCCTACCTTAACCTGGAGCCTTTCATTTACAATTATCCCTCCGGATTTTCCGATTTTTATTCCTGCATCCATAGCAATGGATGTCTCAGGCCTAACTCCGCTTGTAAAAAGTACAAGATCTGCAGGGAGCTTCCTATCCTCAAGGAACAGGATTTTTTCTTTCCAGAAATTTTCAGGAAAAGTCACAGTTGCTCCGGTGATAACCTCAATCCCAATATTCTCCAGATGTTCCCGTATAATTACAGAGATATCAGGATCAAGCTGCTTGGAAACCAAGTTTTTGCTTCTGCTTATGAGGAAAGGTTTTATTCCTCTTTTTGCAAGCGCGACTGCACACTCTATTCCTAGTGTTCCTGCGCCTATTATACAAACTCTATTAGCAGTTTCAAGGGCTCTTTCAAAAAGTATACCATCCTTGAGGCTTCTCAGGGTAAAGACTCCATAGGGGAGAATATTTGCGCTGCTTATTCGAGGTACAAAGGGCAGGCTGCCTGTAGCAATTACAAGTTTGTCAAAAGGATAAACTCCTTTCCCTGTCCGAACAATCTTTGGATCCAGGTCTATTGAGCTTGCACACTCATTTAGCCTGACATCTATTCTGTTTTTCTGGAAGAAATCCAGGGGCTTTACTATCAGCTTCTCAAAATTCTCAATTTCCCTGCCCAGAACAAAAGGGATTCCACAATGACTATAAGCAGTATGAGAATCTCTTGAAAGTACAATAATATCAAAATCACTCTGCCTTCGAACTTTGGTGGCAACTGCCATGCCGCAGGCTCCGCCCCCTATAATAACTACCCTTAATGGATCTCCTTTTTCAGGATTCTGCGCGAATACTGCTTCCTGAGGTCTTCCCTTAGCTCCGGTCGCCTTCTGAATATCAACATCTACAGCACTTTGTGTGGCAAGACGGCTTCCCATACTCTTAGTAGTTGTGCCTCACGCCTATTATAAGTTTTTAAGTGTCCTGGAAGTCTACAAGCTATCTAATACAGAATCTATCAAAGTTTTTAACCAGATTTTTTAAAATAAATCAGATTTTTTTAAAATAAATTAATCTCAAAATCTGAGATTTTATGTGGAAATGATACAGGTTTCCTCTGATACCGTTGAAAAAATACAAAAAAATATTCATACGATTCGTAGGGGTCTGAACGAGCGAGTTTGGGAGTGGGGGGGTTAGTACATAAAAAAGTTTAGACGTCTCGCCCGTTCAAATTTTTACAACTCCTTCGTTTTATATATACCTTTCTAAATTTTTCCAGTATATTATTTTTTTTATTTTTTTAAATCTCTTTTGGAGTTGTTTTAGAATATTCTTCTAAAGTTGTTTAAAATAACCTGCTTTCAGAAATATCAGGCACAAGAGAACGATCTGGAGTTAGCAATATTTTTAAATAACCGCAAAGTTCTTAAAGCCTGCGAGCATTAAATAAATGAAATTAAAATATGTGACATACAGAAACCTCATTTGCCGAACCTTCTTTAAAGGTGGGCGAGAGTGTTCTGTCAGGTCATATCATTGATTAACAACTTCATCACTCATCATTGCTAAATTCGTAAAGATAATCCAGTGTAATTAATCCATATGCAGAATATTAAAAACTTCAGATTACTGCATATCATCCAGGGCTAAAACACCACTCAGTATAAAACTTGAATCCATACATCATCACCCATAAAGTAAAAGTCAAAAAGTGCTCTCAATAAACCTGATATGAATTTCACTTACCGCTTACCAATTATCACAGTGCAGCCTCTAATTTACGGGATAGGGTATCTTGCATGTTGTGGCTGCTCATGCCCGATTACCCGCGTTTCAGGGGCATTTCTTGGAAACTTGAGTTATCAGGCTCATTGAAAGGTGAACATTCTTTTTGACTACAGGCTCTGAGATTGTCTCAGAGTCATAATAAAAACTTATGTTAGGGCAAAGGCTTTCGAGCAAATGCTGAAAGCCTCAGGACAATGCAGATATTATTGGCTTACCCGACTTAAATGTCAGATCACTCTTTCAGGGAGAGCCTTAAGCCAGGCTAACACAACCTGGAGCCTTATGAGGTTTCCATAAGTAAGAGCTTTCATTAGACCGCGTAATTCTGGCGTTCCACCGCCGGATCAAGTCTCCTAGCATAAGTATAATGGGAATTCCAGGCAGATTCGGAAATTTCTTTCCGGTAATAGTAATAATGCCATTTATTCTTAAATCTGCCTCTTAGAGGGTGTTTTATACCTGGTTTGGTACAGGATCTGGTTTTTTATTATTTTTGCACTGCAGACTTTACGAGTTTTAGGAGCATAGAAAAATAGTTTATATTTCCGGGAAACTCGATGGCTTGTATCCAGAAAACCAACCAGTCATAAAAGTCAGAAATAAATTCCTAGTGAATATAGTTTAAGAAAATTATCATGATAAATCATTTACAATAACTCGGAGAATTCACATGCAAAATACAGATACTACAAAGTACATCATCCATTCTAAAATTAGCGCTGATGGGGTAATCGAACGTCCTGATATCGTAGGCGCGATTTTCGGACAAACTGAGGGGCTTCTTGGGGCTGATCTTGATCTACGTGACCTGCAAAAAACTGGTAGGATTGGTAGGATTGAGGTGATGGTTACAGCTAAAGGGGGAAAAACAAAAGGAAATATCTTTGTTCCCTCAAGCCTTGATAAGGTTGAAACCTCAATTCTTGCTGCGTCTCTTGAGACGATTGACAGAGTAGGACCGTGCAGCGCCAAAATTGAGGTTTTTCAGATAGAAGACGTAAGGGCTGTGAAGCGAAAGAAGATTATTGAAAGGGCAAAGTTCATTTTCACCAAAATGTTCGATGAGACTGTGCCCGAATCTCAGGAACTAGCAGATGAAGTTCGACAATCCGTGAGAATTGACGAACTTACTTACTATGGCAAATCCAGGATTCCCTGCGGACCGAACGTGCTTAATTCAGATGCAATTATTATTGTCGAAGGGAGAGCTGATATTCTGAACCTCCTCCGTTATGGTATCAAGAATACCATCTGTGTAGGAGGAACAAACATCCCCCCTGAGGTTGCAGAGCTTACTAAAAAGAAAACAGTTACGGCTTTCACGGACGGGGATCGTGGAGGCGAACTAATAATACGTGAGCTCCTTCAGGTTGCAGACATTGACTATGTTGCCCGCGCCCCAGATGGAAAATGTGTAGAAGACCTTGTCCAGAAAGAAATTATAAGGGCTCTTCGCCGGAAAGTTCCTGTTGAACAGATCATTGAGAAGTACGGAATCCAGGAAAGGAAAGGCGAAGATAGTGTCTGCAGAGTTGAGAGAAGCCCCAAGAGAAAAATAAGGGCACCTGAAATTGCCCTCAGGACTGCTGAGAAGAAATTGCACAAGCGTATTAAGGTTCACAGGCTCGCTCCAAAGCCGGATCTTACCAGAGAGGAAATCTCTGAAGAAGAGAAGAGAGAAGCAGAGCCTGAAAAAACTTTTGAAAAGGTCCCTGAGGAGGTTGCTGAGAAAGTCTCCGAAATCTCTCCAGTGACTGCAGAGAAAGTTAAATCAAGACCTGTGGTCGCAAAACCCCAGATCTCGGCGAGGGCAGTTACTGCTGCCAGCAAAGTTTCCACAGAAGAACCTTCTGAGAAAGTTACGACGGCTGTCAAAGTCCCTGGAGGCGAGGCAGTCAGGGTATCACCTGCCCCGGCAAAAATAGTTCCCATCTCTCCCGAAGCTGCCAGATTCAGGCCTCATGTCGAAGCTTTGAAAGGGACTCTAACGGCCAGAATTCTTGACCCTCAGGACAATGTAATAGAGGAAATTGCTGTTCGAGATCTTGCCAGCAGGCTAAAAGTCTATAAAGACAATATTCAGAGTGTTGTTTTTGACGGTGTAATTACCCAGAGGCTAGTTGATATTGCTTCGAGTAACGCAATTAAGAACCTTATAGGTGTAAAGATAGGGAACATAGCCAAGGTTCCTGCTGACATGGAAGTTTTAACCGCAAGCATGCTTTGAGAGACCTTTTTCTTCTCTCAATTTACCTCTTTTTACCTTCCCAATTTTCCTTCTTTTATTTTCTTAAGTTTTCTAAATCGATACCTGCATTTATTTTTCTCTTGCAGAGTTAGTTTTTTAAGGACTGTAGGCTTTATATGTAGCACTTATGTATTGGGGGGGCAAGCCCACCACGATTTGTCATTATTTCACATCACGGTGCTAAACTTCACACTTTCTACCATAATTCTTCATTATTTATCATATACATTATATGGAAAACTTTATTATCTAAAACTAGGAAAAACGCTTCCTCGGATAATTCTTTTATTCGATTTAAAGATAATATTAAATTGATCTTGTAAAATTGTAGGTCTGTTCGCTATGCATAAGGAAGAGCTCATACAACTGCACACATACATGGCACAAATGAAGAGGTATTTCGAAAGGCGCGGAGTAACGCACGAATTCGATGATTACAAGGCTTTATCCATAAGCCCTGTGCACATTCATCGGAGTAAGGCGGATCACAAGCGAGCGATTTTTATTTTAGGAAGCGAGCTTGCGAATCTTATGTCCCGGGATGACCCTATCTTAGAGGAAACACCAACTCTGATGAGGGAATCGCTAAATTCCGTCATCAAGCTCATGGGTAATAACTGATAGGGCTTCTGAAGGTGACAAATAATTCGTCGTCTGAAAGTACAGGTTCCAGATATTTTTGTTTTGAGATCAGGAGACGGTAAGGGTGAAGATGCATTTTCATCACCAAACCGTCTTCTCCATCTAAGTAATATTTTTTTTCGGTCCAGCAGGGCACGAATCCTATAGATCGGTATAACTTTTGTGCTTCTTTATTACTGTTTCTTACTTCGAGCCTTGCATATCGAAGCCCATTTGCAACAAAGATATCACAGATGGCATGGATCAGACTTGTGCCTATTCCCCTTCTTCGATACTTTTCTCTGACACCGACCGAAAAGATGTGCCCCTCATTTTCTGCGGAACGGTAACCTACCACATACCCCACGACTTTTCCGTCCAGTTCCGCAACAAGAAAACCATCCCCCACCGTTTCATAAAAACTCATATATAAGAGGGAGTTGTGCTCCGAAAAGGCTTCGCTTTCAATCTCAACTACTTCCTGAAAGTCCTCAGGTGCAAAACGCCTTATCATAATAACTAATATATCTCTGCCATATTATTATTTCTTCTAAAAGGAAAAATTGCTTTTGGAGTCCGGCAGTCCAGATTTCTCAAAACATGTTTTAGCTGGCTTATTTAGAAACAATGTGCAATCTCAGAGTTTCTTGACATGCCTGACGTCAACTGCAACTCCTCTACTGGATTTTACCATTTCCTCTCCGCTCATTACAGCCCGCCCTACACAGAGCGCTTTCTTTCCAATCACAATTACCTCATCATTGGGCCGTATTCCTGGGTCAGCCTGATTAACACCTGGAGCAAGAATTGAACCGCGTGGGAGAAAATCATCAATTTTTACCAGGTACTTCTCACTTTCCAGCATTAGTTCAGCTCCCTCGAGGGAAAGAGCAAGCATTCCGTATTGCGGAACCAGGGTTGCAAGTTGTTTTTTCCCGGCAAAGAGCTGATATTTGGGGAATCGACCTTTGACTGCAAGCTTTCCAGCTTCTTCAGAAAAAAGAAGTGAGGCATTTTCTCTGAATTGATATTCTGCAATTGCTCGCAGGAAATTCTTTTTCTCCTCTTCCGCATTCAGGCTTTTTTTGCTGAAGCTCTCGGCTGTGCAGATAGACTCAACAGTATTTTTAAGGTTTGAAAGCGACTCTCCAGACACAGAATTTCCAGCGACAGTGTAGATCATCTCAATACCGAGTTTGTCTGCTACACGCTCACAGATCTCCCTGTATGCACCTTCTACATGGGCAATTACGGCTTTATATCTGTTTTTTGAAAGATAAGCTTCAAGGCATCCGGAAACCCAGGCTTTTTCTTCCTCGTCCCAGTGCCCTGTAACTGCAGTGTCATAGTGAGCCGCAGGATATGTCAGTTCCAGTTCTCTGGGTACTATTCCAAGAGGCGAGGTCAAGATCACTTCATGAACAAACTTTCGGTATTTACCAAGCGCCAGAATAAATTTTTGATGGGATTGTGATGTTGAATATGGCTTTCTGGCTGAGCATGGAAAAAGCACGAGAATCTCAAGTTCCGGAGGTGTGTACCTTTCCTGTACTCGCCGTGCAAATCTTACCACCTCAACCCGGGATAGAGCTTCGGAAGTATCAGCAAGAAGCTGGTTTTGCCTGAAAACAGGAGTTTTTTCCTCAAGGTAGGAGTATTCGAAATCTGCAAGTCTTAACAGGGCTGTGAGCCAGGGTTTTACCCTGCACTGTCCTTCGATATATTCCCTCAAGTTCCCGGCTCTGATTCTCTCCCGAACAAGAGAAAGCTCGGCTTCAAGGGCATCCCTGTTGTGTGCTGAAAGGAACTTTGCTCTCTCGATCTTCGGGAGCTTCCTGAGCTCTGCGGGCGTACTTGAAGCACACATCCTGCACCTGCAGGGAAACTCTGTCAGGGATTCCAGATGAAAGCTGCCTGTAACTGTCAGGTAGATGTCAGAATAGGCTGCAATTTCCGCTCTCGTATCATCCATAACATCAATTCCGAGATAGACCAGCATAGCTATATTTTCAGGAAGTGCGAGATTCGGGGCGTAAAGGGCGGTGTCAGGAGGAATATGGTTTTTAAGCTCTATTACGGTTTCAAGAAATCTCCGTGCATTGTTTTCCAGGGTACCTGCCCCTTCCATCACATACAGGTCAGTTTTTTCAGGTATTCCTCCCACTCTCAGGAGGGAACCTGTCGGTCCCTCAATGTTTTCACCACTTGTAGCAGTAAATTTTTCGACTTTTCCCAGGCATTCGGCTGGAATGGCAGGCGGATAAGCTTGATGCGGCAAGATTATAAGAGTCCCGTTTCCTGCTTTTTTCCGGATTTGCTTTACGCGTATATCAAGCTCTTCATCAGATTTTACAGCCCAGAAACTCCCTGCATCAACGACAGGACCAGGGCTTTCAAGCTTTCCCAGTTCTGTCGTACTCAAAATACAGGGGGTACGAAGCTCGGGAGACAACATGAGTTTTCCGATCCTTGCTGCTCCATCTCTCTGTTCTACCTCAAAGTACTGTGTCATGTTTGTCCTCTTATCTCTATCAGGATGTAAAGGTTTATCCTGCACTTTTCCTGAGAGTTTCTTTTTACTGCTAATGTTTCCTAAGTTGAGCGATGCTCAGCTTTACGTTTTATCCCTTAATAGCCGCTCAGGAGGAAGAAGGATGGTATATTTATATATTATTAATCTTGATTATCTGCTGCAGCTCATCTTTTAACTATCTGTCAACTATCTGTCTACAATAGGGACAGAAATTCTACTTTTTCACATTTGAATTCCAATTTGAGGTCTAAAATGGATATAACTGCAGAACTTCGAAAGATTGTTGGCGGGCGGCTATCAGTCTCGCCTTCGGAACTTTACTGTTATTCTTCTGACGCATCCCAGGTAAAGGGGATGCCTGACTACGTGGTACGCCCGAAAAGTACGGATGAGGTAAGCCGGATTGTCAGGCTTGCTTATGAAAATGATATCCCTGTGACTGCGAGGGGAGCCGGCACTGGGCTTGCAGGCGGGGCAGTTCCTGTCGCAGGGGGCATTGTACTCGATATGTCGGGCATGAACAAGATTCTTGAAGTGGATATTGATAATCTCCTTGTTGTAGTGGAGCCCGGAATTATTCAGGATTCTTTAAATGACGCGCTAAAGCCATATGGTTTCTTTTTCCCTCCTAATCCTGGCAGTTCAGCCATGTGCACTATCGGGGGTATGATAGCTTACAATGCAAGCGGGATGCGCTGCGTTAAATACGGCACTACCAGAAACTATGTCCGCGACCTTGAAGTGGTGCTTGCGGATGGGACAGTTATTCACACCGGTTCAAAAATGCTGAAGTCTGCGGCAGGATATGACCTGACCCAGCTTATCATAGGTTCGGAAGGTACCCTGGGCATTATCACGAAAGCCAGCCTGAAGATTGCTCCTCTCCCGAAAACCCGAAAACTTGTTATTGCCTCCTTTGAAAATGCGGAAATTGCAGGACAGGCGGTTGTAAAAACCTTCTCAAACGGGGTAATTCCTTCAGCCTGTGAGATCCTTGACAGAATTTCCCTGCAAGTGCTAAAACGTTACGATCCGAACCTTGTACTTCCTTCGGAAGGAGATGTGATACTTTTTGAGGTTGATGGAATGGAAAGTTCGGCGCGTGAAGCTGCAGAGCAGATAATGAAAGTTTGTGCTCCTCTGGCGCTTTCCATAAGGCTTGCAGAGAGTGAAAAGGAAATGGAAGATATCTGGGCAGCCAGAAAACTCGTAGGAGCTGCAGTCTCTCGTCTGGATCCGACCAAGACCCGTATTTATGTCGGAGAAGATGTAGGAGTTCCTATAAAGCAAATTCCAGAACTACTAAAGCGAGTACAGGAAATTTCCGAGAGATTCAACCTGCCTGCTATGAAGTATGGGCATATAGGAGATGGAAACCTGCATCTTGCCCTATTCATTGATGTTCTGAATAAAGATGAATGGGATCGTCTGAACAAAGCTGCAGATCTGGTACACAGGACCGCGATTGAGCTTGGAGGCACGGTCAGCTCTGAGCATGGGGTAGGTGCGGCAAGGGCGGAATATATGGAAACCCAGTGGGGCCCTGCCCTTGAGGTAATGCGTGCAATCAAAAAGGCCTTTGACCCTAAAGGTATACTGAATCCGGGGAAGCTGGGGTTGTAAAAACCATGAACGGGGTTGTAAAAATCATGAAAAACGAAGGGAAAAAAGTAATTGAGCAGGCAAGAAATCAGGATAAGACTGAGATAGCCGGGAAAGAGAGCGGAAAGCTTTCCTTTGAAGTTGACCCTAGGTCGGTTTACAAATGTGTACAGTGTGGAACCTGCCGCTCGGTTTGCCCGGTATTTGGCGTGGTAGGATGGGAATCAGCAAATACACGCGGCAGAATGCTCATTATTAAAAGCTTACTCGAAGGCAGGGCACCTTCAGAAGATGTCCTCCAAAGCCTTGCTTCATGCACAACCTGCGGAATCTGCGCTTCCAGGTGCCCTGCAGGAGCAAATCCACCTGAGGTTGTAGAAGCTGCCCGGGCTCAACTTGTAAAATGTGGTATCAAAACCGAGTCACAGGAAAAGCTGAAGTCGGCAGTTCTGACATATGGAAACTCTTTCGGGGAAACAAAAGACCGTAAACACTGGCTTTCCGAAACAGAACTTTCAAGGATTCCTGAAAAATCAGACTACATCTATTTCGTGGGCTGTTTTGATTCCTATCGCTATCCGGAGTTTGCCAAAAAGACATTTGGAGTCCTGCAGCGTTTCGGAGTTACTCTCCTGCCTGATGAGCAGTGCTGTGCTTCTCCTCTCCTGCGTACAGGATTTAAAGAAGATGCAGAGAAGGTCATGCAGCGCAACCTTGAACAGATCAGGAAAATGGGAGCGCACACGATTATTACAAGTTGCGCTGGCTGTTATACAACTCTCAAAAACAATTACCCTGAAGAATTCAGAGTTATCAGCCTCCCTGAATTCCTTGCCGAACACCTGGAAGAACTTAATTTAAAGAAACTGGATTTCACTGTCACTTATCACGACCCCTGCCACCTGGGCAGGCACAATGAGATTTATGATGCTCCAAGGAAAGTCATCGAGGCAATCTCAACTCTCAAAGAGATGAAAAACATTAAAGAAAACGCACGCTGCTGTGGCGGCGGAGGTGGGGTAAGAATAGGATATCCTGATATCTCACTCGAGCTTGCGAAAAACAGGCTTCAGGATGTGCCAGAAGGTGTGGATTACATTGTTACCTCTTGTCCTCTCTGTGTAAGGAATCTCAGAGACGCAGGCGGAAATATTGAGGTCATTGACCTTGTAGAACTCGTGGCAATGTCAATGGAATAATCTGGCTATTTCTGAGTCTGGATATTTTAAGTTTAACTGCCTGCCTCTGAGTAATTCTACCAAGAGCCGGTTTGATCGGCTCAATCCTCTCTTTTTTTGTTCCTTAACAATTAATCCTATCCTCTATGGTAGGTAGATACTATCTAGTCTCTATTAACGACGTATAACATCATATTTTTATTTCAGGAAAACGACCTTTCTTTACTGGATTTTGCGGCTGGATATGAGCTTTAGAGATGGGTTAGGTGAAAAGATAATGGGCTGTAAACCTATAAAATTTCATAATGTTTCTCCTGAAACATTCAATTGCATGAAGAGAAAACTTCAGAATGCTGGCATCCATGTTCCGCCAGGAAATAGAGGAGAACTATCTGGCAAAGGGATTACTGCAGATTTTGAGTGGGACGGGCAGTCTAATCTTACGATTACAATCACAGAAAAACCTTTCATCGTTAGCTGTGAAGTCGCAGCCATGAAAATAAAGCAATTTGTGAGACAATGTCACGGTTCTTGAAAACATCTGGACCAGTATGGGATTTAGTATGACCGGACGAAAGATTGATACTGAAGGCTGCCAGGGGGTTAGATTCAAAAACGTGACTCCTGAAGTCTTTTCCTGCATGAAGAAAAAGCTTCAGGATTATGGGATCGAAGTCCAATCCGGGAATTCCGGAATGCTTGAAGGAAATGGAATTGTTGCCCACTTTAGCTGGGATGGTGAGGCAAACTTGGTAATTGAGATCAAGGAAAGATCTCTTAATACTTACTGCGGGCAGGTAAGTGGGAAATTGAAGGCTTTCTGGCGTGAGTGCCAGGGACTTTAATAGTGCTACGTGCAAGGATGTCGTGTTTGATTCATAACCTCTCAGGTAAAGACCGTTAACCGACTCATTCTAATTTGTATGCGAAGAGCTTTTATCTTTTTCTCCTTTCTTTTCTTCTAATCAGGCATTTTTGGGCATTTCCGACAAGGTCAAGTCTTCCTGCTTTTTCCAGAGCTTCATATGCAAGTTCGTAGTTTGCAGGATTCCTGTAATGCATAAGAGCTCTCTGCATGGCTTTTTCTTTCTTGTTTCTTGCAACATATACTTTTTTGCCTGTGAACGGGTCAAGGCCTGTATAATACATGCAGGTGGATACAGTCATAGGTGTTGGGGTGAAATCCTGTACCTGTTCGGTATAGCCCCCATGTTCCTTCACATACTCTGCCATCTCTACCATATCTTCAAGGGTGCACCCCGGATGCCCTGACATCAGGTAATTTACAATGTACTGTTCTTTGCCGCACTTTCGGTTAAGAGCTTCAAATTTTTTGATGAACTTTTCATAAACTTCTCTTCCGGGTTTGCACATTGTATTCGTGACCTGCCTTGAGAAATGTTCAGGTGCAATTCGCAATTGTCCGCTAATATGGTAAGCGCAAAGTTCTTCGAGATACTCTTCGTCCTTAAGAGCCAAGTCATAGCGCACTCCATAACCTGTAAAGACCTGCTTGATCCCTGGAAGCTCGCGCAGGCGGCGTAAGAGTTCGATCAGCTTTTTGTGGCTGGTATCAAGTGCAGGGCAAATGCGAGGATAAAGGCATGACTTATCCAAGCAGGCTCCTTTTTTCTCCCAGGTTCTGCACTTCATTCCGTACATGTTTGCACTTGGGCCACCGACTCCGTTTATGATACCCTTGAAATCCGGTCTCTCTATAAGTCTTTTAGCTTCACGCAGAACAGACTCGATGCTGCGGCTTGCAATCATGCGACCCTGATGTTCTGTAATTGCACAGAAAGCGCAGCCTCCGAAACAACCCCTGTGTGTTGTCAGGGAGAATTTTATCATTTCCAGGGCAGGAATTGGCTCGGTATAGGAAGGGTGGGCTTCGCCAGTAAAAGGCAGTTCATATACATGATCCATTTCAGCTTCTGTCAGAAGGCGCATTGGTTTGTTCTGTACAATTACAGTTTTCGGGTGAAGCTGGATAACTCCCTTTCCGGTAACAGGGTTCTGTTCCTCGAAATACATGCGAAAAGCCTTTGCAAAAGCTGCTTTATCCTGAGAAACCTCTGAAAAGGAAGGGATTTCGATATATTCCTTTAAAAATTCGGCTTCATCCTCTGTAATTTTCCAGTTTTTTTGTTCAGCTTTTTCCTGTTCCGGTTTATCCGATCTTTTAACTGGATTTTCCACTCTTTCTTTTTTCTCTGGATTTTCAGTACTTTCCTTGTTTCCTAACGCCTGGATTCTTTCTTTTAGCTCTTTCCAGGCTTTAACTTCCATCTTCCAGACTGTGCCTGGAATATCTTTGATATTTTTGATATCTTCGCCGGCTTGCAGTCTTTTTGCAATTTCCACAATCTGGAGTTCTCCCATACCGTAGACTATAAGGTCAGCAGGTGCGTCAGCCAGAATGGATTGCCTGACTTTATCGGAAAGGTAATCGTAATGGGCGAAACGGCGTAAAGAAGCCTCAATTCCACCCAGCACTATAGGCACATCATGGAAGGCTTCTTTTATCCTGTTCGAGTAGATAATCACTGCCCGGTTCGGGCGAAGCCCTGCTTTGCCTCCTGGGGAATAAGCATCCTTTTTTCTGGGTTTCAGGCCTGGGGTCAGGTTGCTTACCATGGAGTCAGTATTTCCTGCACTCACAGAGAAGAAGAGCCTGGGCTTTCCAAGCCTTTTAAAGTCCTCAGGGCTGTCCCAGCGAGGTTGGGCAATTATTCCTACCCTGAAACCAGCGTCTTCAAGGACTCTTCCTATTATTGCCGTGCCGAAACTTGAGTGGTCTACATAAGCATCCCCGGTAACCAGAATAATGTCAAGTTCTTTCCAGCTGCGAGCTTTAACTTCCTCCAGGCTCATTGGAAGGAACTTCGATACAGGTATAAGGGAAGAAACAGGTTTTTCTTTCCTTCTTCTCTTTCCCTGTTTAGCTTCGGATCTTTTTTCCGATTTTTCCCCTGCTTCTTTAGGAGATTTTACTCCTGATGATTTTTCTCCTGCTTCTATCGAGGGGTTTGCTTCTATTTTTTTTCCTTCGGCTTTTCCAGATTTCATCCTGGGTTTTGTGCCTGATTTAGTTTTTTCTTTTACTTTCTCTTCCATTTCAGTCTTTTTTGGAGTAAAAATACCTGTTTTCCTGCCAGGTTTTTCTTTGTTTAGTTTCTCCGAGCTCAAATTCTTATTTCTCTTTGAAACTGCTATATCTATAGCCATAATTTGCTTTAAGGCTCCTTATTTTCTTTTATTTCCACTTAAATAGTGTCTGGAAGCTTTATAGTCCCTACCGCTTCACACTCTGACTATCCTTATGACTCGTTTTTATGGACTGCTTTACTCTCCCATCATCATTTTTAACATTCTGTATGAAGCCATAATCTGGCTGTTTCCATCCCTGTCTGTAGGAGCTCCGTGTCCAGGGTACAGCGTTTTTACATCCAATTTTGTAAGTTTTTCTATAGAACTAACCATTTTTTCGGGTTCTGAGCCTTCGAAATCCATTCTTCCAAAACTCCCGCCTGGAAACACCGTATCTCCAGAAAATAGACTTTTTGAGATTGGTTCATAGAGGCAGATACTTCCTCTTGAATGTCCTGGCGTATGGATAACTTCCAGGTATTCCCCATTGCCTATGTCAATTTTATCTCCTTCTTCATATGCAACAGTGGGCTTAACCGTAGGGGCCTTCTCCCCAAAGAGTACCGACACGCTGAGATATTCGTCATTTACACATTCAAGGTCAGCTTTATGTATTCCGACTTTCGCGCCGCTCTTTTCTACAATTACTGCCGCTGCTGCGGCATGATCATAATGACAGTGAGTCAGGATTATGAGTTCCAGGTCTGTCAGCTTTATATACTTCTCCAGTTGTTTGATAATAAGGTCGCTGTTCATTCCCGCATCGATCAGGACTTTTCCATTTACCAGATATACGCTGGAATCGTAGGCTGTGGGGCAAATGTACCGGACTTCCATAGTTTTTCCTCTATTCTTCTTTTATTCTTGTATTCCTCTTTTATTTCTCTATTCCTCTTTTATTCCTCTATTCCTCTTTTTTCCTTGCTTTTTTCTTATTTTTTCCTTACTTTTTTCCTTGAGGCTTTTCTTGCTCTTTTCCCTGAACTCTTTATGTTATTCTCAGGTTCACTTCTGGCTTTTTAAGGTCTCAGATTTTAAATATTAAAAGCCCTGCGTGCATTTCTGGTAGTCGATTTCGCGACCTCTGCCGGATCTATACCTTTAATCTGCGCTACAACAGGGACAGAGTCTACTATGAAGGCAGGCTCGTTTCTGCCTTTGTGGGAAGAAAGAAAAGGGCTGTCAGTCTCCAGAAGCAGATTTTCCAGTGGCACGGCTTTTGCAAGATCCTGGTGATGTTTAGAAAAGCATACAATTGTTGCCAGAGAAATGTAGTAACCCATATCCACGATTTCCTGCATGGTCTCAACAGAGCCGCTGTAGCAGTGATAGATAACCGTATCTATATCTTTGACAAGCTTCAATACTTCAGCTTCAGCCATCCGGGCATGCACTACAAGAGGTTTGTCCAGATCTTTTGCAAGTGCGACCACTTTTTTGAATGCTGCAGTCTGCCTCTCCCGCTCATCATTTGTTTTGCAGTCTTGAAAATCCAGGCCTGCCTCCCCAATGCCAACTGCTTTTCCTGCATTGGCTGTAATCTGGGCGAGGATAGCATCTATTTCTTTATCCGTACCTCCCCTGCCAATATCGGGACTTAACCCGAGTGTGGCATGAATATCTGCGTTTTTCTCCGCAAGCTCAAGACTCATACGGTTGCCCTTCAAGGAAATTCCGGAATTGATCATTCCGACAACTCCTGCTTGTCTGGCTCGGAGAATAGTCTCTTCCCTATCGCGATTGAATTTGGGAAAATCAAGGTGACAGTGAGAATCAATAATTGGATAAGGCATGGGTTTGTATTCCATCTCATTTTATTTTACTTTTATACATGGCTTATGGAATACAAACCCGAAAAACGAACATACAGTCCTTATCCTATTGTTTTAGCTTTTTTTTCTTTCTTATACAGTAGATTCATGGCATTTACAAGGGCTTCTACAGAAGCCATTACTATGTCCGGATTTGCAGATCGTGCAGTCACAATTCTGCCTTTTTCATTTTCAAGTCCTATATATACATCTGCAAGCGCATCTGCTCCGCCTGTAATTGCGTCGATCCTGAATTCCTGAAGTTTGAAATGATTATTTTCTCCCAGGATGTCCCTTACAGCATTGAGAGCGGCATCTACAGGACCAACCCCTGTTTTTGCTGAGATGATTTCCTTGCCTTCAATGTCTGCCTTGACTACTGCAGTAGGAGTCAGAATGTTTCCGGTCATTACGGAGACTTCTTTAAGCTTAATTAGTTCCTCTTCCGAACTTGCTTTCCCCAGCACGGCAGAAGCAACTGCATTGAGATCCGCATCTGTAATTTGTTTCCCTTTATTTGCAATTTCTTTAATTCGGGATACAATCTCATCGAGCTGCTTGTCGTTGGTTATTATGCCTGCGGATTCGAGAGATTGTTTGACTGCGTGTTTGCCTGTGTGTTTTCCAAGCACTATACGCCGTTTGTGACCTACCATCTCAGGTGTCATTATTCCGGGTTCGAAAGTATCGGATTTTTCAAGAACTCCCTGGCTGTGAATTCCTGATTCATGGGAAAAGGCATTCTGCCCTACAACAGGTGTATTCGGAGGAAGCCTGACTCCCGTATAGTTTTCAACCAATTTCGAGGTCTCTACAAGGTATTCAGTCCGAATATTTGTTTTTGCTCCGTATATTGCGATCAGGCTCATCACTGTCTGGGAAAGATCAGCATTTCCTGCCCTTTCTCCTATACCGTTTACTGTAACCTGAACCTGAGATGCACCTGCTTCGACTGCCATGAGGCTATTTGCTACGGCAAGCCCAAAATCGTTATGGCAATGCACATCGATGGGGATTCTTATCTCGGCTGCGATGTCTTTTATCTGCCTGTACATTGCGGATGGTACCATAACGCCAACCGTGTCAGGCACATTAATTATATCACAGCCTGCCTCTTGCACAGCTTTGAAAACCTCTATGAGATACTCGGGCTCGGTTCTTGTAGCATCCATTGCAGAGAACATGCATTTTCTCCCATTGTCTTTGATGTACTGTACAGCTTCCACAGCCATTTGAATTACTTCTTCCTGGCTCTTTTTTATGGTATATTTTCGCTGTACTTCAGACGTAGGGACGAAAGTATGCACAAGTCCTACATCGCTGTCAAAACAGGCATCGATATCTTTTTTCAACACACGGGCAAGTCCGCAGACCTCAGCGTCCAGCCCGGCATTAGAAATCGATTTTACGGATTCTTTATCTCCCTCTGATGAGATAGGAAATCCGGCTTCTATTATGTCTACCCCGAGTTTATCAAGTTGATAAGCAATTTCCAGTTTCTGAGCAGAAGTTAGAGATACCCCAGGGGTTTGTTCTCCGTCGCGCAGTGTTGTGTCAAAAATAGTTATCGTTTTATCCCGTATGGGTTCGATGTAAAAATCGATCCCTTCTTTCAGTTCTTACATTCATGGTAATCATCTATTTGATTGTAGATTTCTGGTATATAAAACCCACGAGAGTTTTTTGAAGTTTGATTTAAGTTTATTTTTGAGTTGTTGATAGAAAATTATTTATACTAGATACACCTTTCTAGGGTTGCTTCTCAGGGCGTCACAAGACGACCAAGGGAACTAAAAACGAAAATTGAAAAACGAAATTTGAAGGCGCCAGAAAAACGAAATTTAAAAAACGAGATCTAAAAAACGGTAACAAAAGGCGCCTGAGGCGTTGTTCTATAACAACGGTTTGCAAAAACGGATAAAGTTAAGGATTCAAAAGGATTACTCTTTTGAAATCTTTTAACTACTCTCAATTTCCATCTTTCAAATTTGTTTAAACCCCTTCGCGGGAAAAGATTTATATACAAGGAATGCCTTGTATATGTTCCGCACACAGATCAAATGTGCTGAAGGAAATAATCCAAATCTTCATATATAAGAAATAATTGTGTATTATTCCCATAACTAAAAAAGCAATATGGAATGATGCAAAGCTTTATATACAAGAAATGTCTTGTATATGATCCTGCGCAAGATGATTGCGTGGGTTAAATCACATATCTCTTTCATCTTTTAATGGAGTCAGGAGTTTTTTCCTGTCTGACGAGGATTTTGTCGGTTCGGTTAATTCTGGGCGGTGAGAGTTTATCATAAACAAATACAGATCATCGCGGAACTGGAATAACTGAATTGATAGTTGTTAGTGCAGTTTCTGCGACCAAGCCCTTTAATTTTCAGTGTGCGACACACAATTCTGGTTGATCCTGCCAGAGGTTACTGCTATCGGTGTTCGCCTAAGCCATGCGAGTCATATGTTCTTCGTGAACATGGCGTACTGCTCAGTAACACGTGGATAACCTGCCCTTGGGACCGGGATAACCCCGGGAAACTGGGGATAATACCGGATAACGCATATCTGCTGGAATGCTTTATGCGTAAAATGGATTTGTCTGCCCAAGGATGGGTCTGCGGCCTATCAGGTAGTAGTGGGTGTAATGTACCTACTAGCCTACGACGGGTACGGGTTGTGAGAGCAAGAGCCCGGAGATGGATTCTGAGACATGAATCCAGGCCCTACGGGGCGCAGCAGGCGCGAAAACTTTACAATGCGGGAAACCGTGATAAGGGGACACCGAGTGCCAGCATCATATGTTGGCTGTCCAGATGTGTAAAATACATCTGTTAGCAAGGGCCGGGCAAGACCGGTGCCAGCCGCCGCGGTAACACCGGCGGCCCGAGTGGTGATCGTGATTATTGGGTCTAAAGGGTCCGTAGCCGGTTTGGTCAGTCCTCCGGGAAATCTGACGGCTCAACCGTTAGGCTTTCGGTGGATACTGCCAGACTTGGAACCGGGAGAGGTAAGAGGTACTACAGGGGTAGGAGTGAAATCTTGTAATCCCTGTGAGACCACCTGTGGCGAAGGCGTCTTACCAGAACGGGTTCGACGGTGAGGGACGAAAGCTGGGGGCACGAACCGGATTAGATACCCGGGTAGTCCCAGCCGTAAACGATGCTCGCTAGGTGTCAGGCATGGCGCGACCGTGTCTGGTGCCGCAGGGAAGCCGTGAAGCGAGCCACCTGGGAAGTACGGCCGCAAGGCTGAAACTTAAAGGAATTGGCGGGGGAGCACAACAACGGGTGGAGCCTGCGGTTTAATTGGACTCAACGCCGGACAACTCACCGGGGACGACAGCAATATGTAGGCCAGGCTAAAGACCTTGCCTGAATCGCTGAGAGGAGGTGCATGGCCGTCGCCAGTTCGTACTGTGAAGCATCCTGTTAAGTCAGGCAACGAGCGAGACCCGTGCCCACTGTTACCAGCATGTCCTCCGGGACGATGGGTACTCTGTGGGGACCGCCGATGTTAAATCGGAGGAAGGTGCGGGCTACGGTAGGTCAGTATGCCCCGAATTTCCCGGGCTACACGCGGGCTACAATGAATGGGACAATGGGTCCCTACCCCGAGAGGGGTTGGTAATCTCCCAAACCCATCCGTAGTTCGGATCGAGGGCTGTAACTCGCCCTCGTGAAGCTGGAATCCGTAGTAATCGCGTTTCAATATAGCGCGGTGAATACGTCCCTGCTCCTTGCACACACCGCCCGTCAAACCACCCGAGTGAGGTATGGGTGAGGGCACGAACTTCGTGTCGTGTTCGAACCTGTGCTTTGCAAGGGGGGTTAAGTCGTAACAAGGTAGCCGTAGGGGAATCTGCGGCTGGATCACCTCCTAAGCAAAAAACTCACCACCCAGATGCCGATAAACCGAAACAAAATCCTCAACCAGAGGTCCACTGTGGATCTCTAGTCTCTCTTGGGCTTGTAGATCAGATGGAAGATCGCTGCCTTTGCAAGGCAGAGGCCCTGGGTTCGAATCCCAGCAAGTCCATTTTTGTGCACCCGGGAAATAAATTTCCGGGGAAGGGTGGATTGCCTGCGTTGACACGCAGGTACATGAAGTCATGTACAGGTGCTGTATACTGGACGCTTACTGGACCTGGTTAGGATACACAGGAGCTATGCTATCAGGTGGATGGCTCGGCTCAAGAGCTGATGAAGGACGTGCCAAGCTGCGATAAGCCTGGGGTAGGCGCAAGGAGCCAATGAACCCGGGATCTCCGAATGGGACCTCTCCATAGTGATCAGTAATGATCGGGAACGCTCCGAATTGAAACATCTCAGTAGGAGCAGGAAGAGAAATCAACTGAGATGCCGTGAGTAACGGCGAGTGAAACCGGCACAGTTCAAACCGAATCCCCTTGGGGAAATGTGGTGTTGCAGGGCTGTTCAAACGTCTGACGGCTAAGCAGAACTTGCCTGAAACGGCAGACCATAGAGTGTGACAGTCACGTATGTGTAAACCAAAAGACCGGAACATGTCCCTGAGTACCGTGCGTTGGATATCGTGCGGGAATCTGGGGGGCACCAACCTCCAAAACTAAATACTCCTTGAGACCGATAGCGAAATAGTAGGGTGACCGAACGCTGAAAAGTACCCCGAGAAGGGAGGTGCAAAGTGCCTGAAACCTGGTAGTGATGGAACGATACGGCATGAAAGGATCTCTGGTACGAAGGAAACACTCGCGAGGGTGCAGTACGAGTACCACTGCCAGTGTCGTATCTTACGTTTTGAAGAACGGGCCAGGGAGTGTGTTTTGGTGGCGATGGCTAACCATTAAATTGGGCAGCCGAAGCGAAAGCAACATGTGCGCAGCTCTTTTGAGTGAGGCACGGCGTATACAAGTGCGTGGAGTCACCGGGACACGACCCGAAGCCGGGTGATCTAGGCGTGGGCAGGTTGAAGCGTGGCGAAAGCTACGTGGAGGACCGCAAGCGGTGTTGATCTGCAAATCATTCGCGTGACCTGCGTCTCGTAGTGAAATGCTAATCTAACCCGGCATCAGCTGGTTCCTTCCGAAACATGCCGCAGCATGACCTGACTGGAGATCGTCGGTGGAGTAGAGCACTGATTGGCGGTTCCGGGGGGGAAACCCCTCGCCCGCTTGTCAAACTCCAAACCCACCGTCGTCTGAGAAGGTCGGAGTCCGGACTGCTGGGGTAAGCTTGTAGTCCGTAAGGGAGACAACCCAGCCCGTGGTTAAGGTCCCCAAGTGTCGACTAAGTGTTAACACTAAAGGGCGTCCCAAGCCCAAGACAGCTGGAAGGTTAGCTTAGAAGCAGCTATCCTTTAAAGAGTGCGTAACAGCTCACCAGTCGAGGTTTGGGGCCCCGAAAATTGACGGGGCTCAAGTCGACCACCGATACCACGGAGTACCGCAAGGTAATCTTGTAGGAAGGCGTTGCGTTCGGACAGAAGCAGGGCTGTGAAGTCCTGTGGACCGTTCGCAAACGAAAATCCTGGTAATAGTAGCAGCATAGAAGGGTGAGAATCCCTTCCGCCGAAGGGGCCAGGTTTCCTCGGCAATGTTCGTCAGCCGAGGGTTAGTCGGTCCTAAGACGTACCGTAACTCGAGTACGCCGAAAGGGAAACAGGTTAATATTCCTGTACCATTTAGCAATTTAGTCTGACGTCTCAGGGCAGGCCGAGCGGAGTCGTCGCTCCGTCTAAGCAGCGAAACCCGTGGAGAGCCGTAATGGCGAGAAGCGGGTGAATCTGTGAATAGGTCGCAAGTCGGTTGCACCCAGGGACCCGTGAAAAGGCTGCTAAATGTCCGTACCGAGAACTGACACAGGTGCCCCTGGCTGAAAAGGCCAAGGCGTGTCGGAGTAATTCAGTTAAGGGAATTCGGCAAATTAGCTCCGTAACTTCGGGAGAAGGAGTGCCTGCTGTGAAGACAGCWGGTCGCAGTGACCAGGGGGCTCTAACTGTCTAATACCAACATAGGAGATTGCAAACCTGTAAAGGCTAGTACAATCTCTGAATCCTGCTCAGTGCAGGTACCTGAAACCCCGGTTCAACGGGAAGAAGGGCCTGTAAACAGCGGGGGTAACTATGACCCTCTTAAGGTAGCGTAGTACCTTGTCGCTTAATTGGCGACTTGCATGAATGGATCAATGAGAGCCCTACTGTCCCTAACTGGAATCCGGTGAAGCTTACATTCTAGTGCACAGTCTAGAGACCTCTAGGGGGAAGTGAAGACCCCGTGGAGCTTTACTGCAGCCTGTCGTTGGGTTGTGGTTCTGGATGTACAGTGTAGGTAGGAGGCGTCGAAGCGGGTGCGCCAGCATCCGTGGAGCCGTCCATGGGACACTACCCTTCTGGGACTGCGACCCTAACTCTGAGAAGAGGACCCCGATAGGTGGGCAGTTTGCCTGGGGCGGGACGCCCTTGAAAAGATATCAAGGGCGCGCAATGGTTGACTCAAGTGGGTCGGAAACTCACTGAAGAGTGTAAGAGCATAAGTCAGCCTGACGTTATTCAGCACAGTAGTGGATGACGAGACGAAAGTCGGCTCTAGCGAACTTTTGTGCCTCCTTGGTGGGGGCCAAAAATGACAGAAAAGTTACCCCGGGGATAATTGAGTCGTTGCCGGCAAGAGTACATATCGACCCGGCAGCTTGCTACCTCGATGTCGGTTCTTTCCATCCTGGCCGTGCAGCATCGGCCAAGGGTGAGGTTGTTCGCCTATTAAAGGAGATCGTGAGCTGGGTTTAGACCGTCGTGAGACAGGTCGGTTACTATCTACTAGAGGTGTCTGAGGTCTGCGGGTAAGCTGCTTTTAGTACGAGAGGAACCAAGCAGCGGCGCCACTGGTGTACCGGTTGTTCGACAGGGCATTGCCGGGCAGCTACGCGCTAAGGAATAAGAGCTGAATGCATCTAAGTTCGAAATCCGACCTAAAAAGAGACCTCATTAAGGATTCCGGTAAAAGACCGGTTTGATAGAAACGGGATGTAAGCACCAAGGCAACGAGGTGTTCAGTCCGCGTTTACTAACCATCCGTTCCTTTCCTAATCCGGTCCAGGCGAAATCCAGTCTTGCAGCACCGTACATGACTTCTTGTCTTGCGTTTGTCATAGACAAATTTCATTCATCAATTCCGTTCATAGGCGAGTGTGGCGGCCATAGCGGCAGGGCAACTCCTGTACCCATCCCGAACACAGAAGATAAGCCTGCCCACGTTCCTGACTGTACTGAAGTGCGCGAGCCTTCGGGAACTCAGGATCGCTGCCATGCTCACCCTATATCACTCTAATCTTTTCTAAAACTGGTCTTTTTAAACTGATTTTCTTAAAATCTGATTTCCTTAAAGTTTTTCTCTCTTCTCTAAGTCCTTTTTATTTCAGTTTTAAATAAAAATAAAAAAAGGAAAAATAAACAACGTTGATGACTTTAAGCCAGATCAAACCGGTCCAGCATCATGACCTTATCCCAGACTTTTATAAAGTCCCGTACAAATTTCTCGGTGGCATCTTCACATGCGTATACTTCAGCCACTGCTCGAAGCTCAGAGTGTGCTCCGAAGATAAGGTCTACCCGAGTGCCGGTCCATTTGAGTTCGCTGGTTTTTCGATCTCGTCCCTCATACACTCCTTCTTCTTTAGGGGATGGCTTCCATTCTGTGCTCATGTCAAGCAGATTCACGAAGAAATCATTTGTGAGTGATTCAGGCCTGTCAGTGAAGACCCCGTGCTTTGATTTTTTATAGTTGGCATTTAGTACACGCATTCCCCCAACGAGAACTGTCATCTCAGGAACAGACAAGGTCAGTAATTGTGCCTTGTCCACCAGCATTTCTTCGGGCTTAAGGGAGCATGGGCCTTTTTGATAGTTACGGAAGCCGTCAGCGAAGGGTTCAAGCACGGCAAAGGTGTTTACATCGGTCTGCTCCTGCAAAGCGTCCATCCGTCCAGGTGTGAAAGGCACTTTAACATCATGACCAGCATTTCTTGCTGCCTGTTCAACACCTGCACAGCCACCTAAAACAATAAGATCAGCTAGAGAGACTTTTTTACCATTGGACTGGGATTGGTTGAATTCATTCTGGATATCACTGAGAATTTTCAGTATTCTGGCTAATTTGTCGGGTTCGTTGACTTCCCAATCCTTCTGAGGTGCTAGGCGAATTCGGGCACCATTAGCGCCGCCTCGCTTGTCAGAGTCACGATAGGTAGATGCTGAGGCCCAGGCAATTGAGACCAGATCTGACACTGAAAGGCCAGAATTCAATATCTTACCTTTAAGGGCTTTTATATCTTCTTCATCGATTAGTTCATGATCAACTTTAGGGATTGGATCCTGCCAGATGAGATCCTCCTCCGGTACCTCCGGACCGAGGTAACGTGTTTTGGGTCCCATATCTCGGTGGGTCAGCTTAAACCATGCACGGGCGAACGCGTCGGCAAATTCATCGGGATTTTCTAGGTAACGCCGTGCGATCTTTCCATAGATAGGATCGTAACGTAAAGCGAGATCAGTGGTGAGCATGCCTGGTAAACGCCGCTTTGATGGATCGTGGGGGTCAGGCACGGTAACGGCTTTTGCCTCATCTTTTGGCTTCCACTGATAGGCTCCGGCTGGGCTTTTAGTAAGCTCCCATTCATTTTCGAATAATATCCGGAGGAAGTTGTTGTCCCACCTTGTTGGTGTGTTGGTCCAGATTACTTCAGGGCCTCCAGTAATAGTGTCGTTGCCTTTACCAGTACCGTAAGTACTTATCCAGCCAAGTCCCTGCTGTTCTATAGGGGCTGCTTCTGGTTCTGGTCCCACATACTTTGGGTCGCCAGCACCATGTGTTTTACCAAATGCATGGCCACCTGCAATAAGGGCTACTGTTTCTTCATCGTTCATTCCCATCCGACTAAAACTCTCCCGGATATCCTTCGCCGCAGCTATGGGGTCTGGTTTGCCGTGCGGACCTTCCGGATTTACATAAATTAAACCCATCTCAAGAGCGGCGAGTGACCCCTCGAGTTTATCACTACTGCGTTCTCCTCCAAGCCATTCACTCTCAGGACCCCAATATATATCCTTCTCTGGTTCCCAGACGTCCTCACGCCCCCCACCGAAACCGAAGGTCTTAAAACCCATGGATTCCAAGGCGACATTACCTGCAAGGATCATGAGATCAGCCCAGGAAATTTTTCGACCATACTTTTGCTTGATAGGCCAGAGTAGTCGGCGGGCTCTGTCGAGGTTAGCGTTGTCGGGCCAACTAGCGAGGGGCGGGAAACGTTGGGTACCGCTGCTTGCACCACCACGGCCGTCACTGATACGGTACGTACCGGCGCTGTGCCATGCCATACGGATAATTAAAGGTCCATAATGACCAAAGTCTGCCGGCCACCAATCCTGTGAATTTGTCATCATTTCGCGCAGGTCCTTTTTCAAGGCTTCGTAGTCAAGACTCTTAAATTCTTCAGCGTAGTTGAAATCGCCACCCATAGGATTGGACTTCGAGCAATGTTGGCGCAGTATGTCTAAATTTAGTCTATCTGGCCACCAGTCCTCGATTGTAAGCCCTCTCCTTCTAGGTTTATTGCTATTTTCGTCCATGATTACTCCCACCTTTCAAGTTTTTATTTAAATTTTAAGAAAACTTTTTTATTTATTCTTATTTAATGTTACCGAGAGAATTTTGCAGCCTATATCAGCATATGGCTTCTCCATATCCTCTAACTGCTGGTAGAGTAATATTTCTAAAAAAAGGTAATATAGTTAAATATGATTTATATGCAATATCTTAACGGTTTTGATGCCCTAAAGAGTTCCCATTATAGTTGATTTTATTTTTTGAATGTTTTTGGTCCCCATAAGAACACCACGATAATAGCCGTAATAGCAATGAGCCCATAGCCAATAGCCCCGTCGTACAGCTGGAAGACTGAACGACTACCGGGAAATATGCTCCTTCCGGTATTGGTCACGGCATGAAAGAGTATGGTTGCAAAGACGCTTTTTCCAGTGTTATTATAAAGCCAGACGGTCAGAATCCGGAAACTAACGGCCAGTATAAATCCTCCCCATATAAACAATCCCAGAGACATGCCCATTGAAAGCATGGATGGGAAATGCCATACACCATGGATCAACCCAATGATGAGACTGGCTGTCAGTGCAGTGTATCGGGCCTGCATAGGATCGGTGACATATCCCGAATAACCAAGCTCTTCACCTGCGGCGGCTAAAAAGAATGCAATAAAGATGAGTGGTGTCAGAAGTGGCGGGTTCCAGACAGTTGGTACTGGTAGCCCGACTAGAAGCATTATCACGTAGGTCAGCACGTAAATAAACGGCATCAAGAAAATGATGGGGACATACCAGATCTTTTTCGTGATCCTCTTATAATCGAAGATTCTTCTCAAGAGATTCTTTACCCCTAAAAGTTTCTCTTCCCGGTATACAAGGATGGATGCCGCTACCATTGGAGAAAATGTGGCAACAATATCTGTCGCGGGAAGATTATCCACCGGGAGCTTCATCGGATAAATGATATTAAGCACCCAAAGTGGAATAGAAAGAGAGTAAACCAATATAAAAAATAGAAGTGGCGACCTCTTTGATGTGCTGTTGTTCACGACTAGTAGTCCTCTTGATGGATGGGAGAGCCTATCTGAAAAGCACTATGGTTTATCTATACTTTTAATTGAAGTATGCATTATTAGAACGGATCCAGATACTGTAGATCTATGTAACTTTTACATATGCTATCTTATACAATGCATACTTCAATTGTTTATTTTTTGGATAGCTCCTAAGTAGATTAATATATTTCTTAAGCCTCTCCATGGACAAACGGCTTCTGAGAGATATTCTAAGCGCGTTGGAGATTGCTTATTTTTAATATAGCTTTTACAAATGGCTCATTCATATTTTAAAAGGGTAGATGCAGTAGCATCCGCCCTTACTCGTAGATCTGCTGTGCCAGATAGTTCTGGACACCTATCTGGTTGATCTGGTCCATTTGGGCTTCAATCCAGTCGATATGCTCGGTTTCTTCCTTAAGGATTGATTCTAGAAGCACTTTGGTGTCATTATCTCCCAGATCTGCCGCTAGACGGATGGCTTGGTTATAGCCTTTAATAGCTCCCTCCTCTGCCCAGTGGTCATGCTCATGCATTTTTGGTACCTGATCACCGATACGAATTTCGCTCAAATTGCTAACTATGGGCCTCCCTTCAAGGAAGAGAATGCGCTCAATCAGCTTCTCTGCATGCTTCATCTCGGTAATAGCTCGCTTCTCGATTACTTCTCCAAGCCGTTCGTAATTCCAGTTTTCACACATTTCAGCATGGAGAAAGTACTGGTTGATAGCTGCCAATTCTTCTGCCAGACGAGCATTCAGACAATCAATTAGTTTCTGGTCTCCTTTCAAAGATATACCCCCTTACAAAAGAAATTACGGTTTCTATATTTATACTTAAACTTCATAATAAGTTTTGCGCATTTGTCCCGCTCTTGGGAACACCACTAATTCATTTTTTAATTAAAGTATCTCAGCCTATCTAGAACCCATTTCATTCTTAAGCATTAAAAGTTCCCGGCCTCCTCACAATATTATGCGGTACATACTATATAAGCAAACCGAATATAAATAGGCTATCTGTTAATAAAATATGGCTTGTTGAATTATAAAAACTCCAATATAATGCCAAACTTCAGTTTCCAGAAGCTAAAAGCACAGACCGGTCTTCTTTAAATATTAAAACAATTTGATAATTAACTATTTTTCTAGAGTTTGAATTCTTCAAATATTATAAAAATAGTATAAAATTGTTAAATATCATGAAGTCTGTAATTATTATAGGGGATATAATATGACTGATGGGAATAACATCAATCCAGAGGGCGAGAGTAGGTTCAGATATAGACTTGGTAAATGGCTTCTAATGAGAGACGAGTGTGTCTTCACACATGTGATAGATCAGAACCTTGACGATGACTCCACACGCCAGCACTTAATCGGATCAATTAACAACTGGGTAAACAGAGACGAAGAAATTTTAATGCAGGAGTTTGTTTCTGAAATGTGCGAATTTATCAAGGACGAAAACAAAGACCTTTACTATCGCTTAATGGAGAAATGTGCTTTAAAAGGTATAAGTGTAGGCGATGGTATATTTGAAGCCTTGAGCATGTGCCAGTGTGAAGAAGCAATAACAAATCCGGAATGTAAGACAGCTGATGACACGTCTGGTTTATAACATTTCCAGCCTGCTTTTTAGCTCTCTTGCGTCTAATTTATTTTTTGTACTTTAGATTTGGGTTTAACGGTGCTTGTGCTCGATTGTACTTTGTTTCTTCGTTCATCTACCGCATAATCCGGTTAACCCAATCCTTATTTATCAAAGATGAGCTCAATGAACTTTAACCATTCCAATTTGCTGCAGTTCCTAACTACTTGTTTATCCTGAAAACAGAATTTTATTTTTTGATAAATTTATTTAAATAAAAATCAAGCGTATAATTACAGGGGGGTAACTTATGGATTACATCGAAACCTGGAAAGAGGTTATGCAAAGACCGTCTGATTTTTACAGGAGAATGCCACAAAGCGGGGGATATGCTGATCCACTTACCTTTGCAGCAATTAGTCTCATCATATATGCGCTTTTAACCGCACTTTTAACCGTACTCTTTGGTCGTCAGATGTATATGGAAGGCATGTACGGCGGCATGTACGATGGTATGTATGGTGAGGTTAGAGGGTTGGGGTTTTTCGCGATACTTATGAGTGTGATAATCACACCTGTTATAGGTATTATTTCTCTCTTTATTGAAGCTGCAATACTCTTTGTTATTTATAAAGTGCTTGGAGGTTCGGGAAGTTACGAAGGTACTGTAAGATTCATATCTTATGCAACTGCTGTGCTGGTACTTTCCTGGATTCCTGTTATTGGCTGGATCTTCGGGATTTATGGAATATATCTCTACATTGTAGGGGGCATGCATGTACATGATGTAAGCATGTTAAGATCCGCAATAGCTGTATTCCTGCCCATCTTACTGGTGATCTTGCTTATGATCATTGTTGTTATAGCAGGAATATTTGCTTTCTCAGGATTAGTTCCTCTCCGGGCTATTTTTTAATGGAGTCATTCTTTTATAGAAAAAAACTCTCTCTATTTTTTAGTGTATGGTATCCTCAAAAATTTAGGATGATATTGCCTTAAGCTAAATATTTATATATCAGAAATTCCTTTAATTGCATCAACACGAGCAATAAGATAATCAAAAGTGCCAAGATGGCGGAGCGGCTACGCAATCGCCTGCAGAGCGATTAAACTCCGGTTCGAATCCGGATCTTGGCTTTAAATAATCAATTAGTCTAAAATTATAAAACAGCTTAACTGTATTTAAATAATGCCAATTAACTGTATTTAAATAGTGCCAAGGTGGCGGAGCGGCTACGCAATCGCCTGCAGAGCGATTAAACTCCGGTTCGAATCCGGACCTTGGCTTCTTTAAAATCTCTTTTTTCAGAAACTTTATTTACTTGACTTATCTCCTTGGCTTTTTAAACCGCAAGTGTGGCATCTCTTGATCAAAACTGTTTCTGCACCCTAAGCGATATATGCCCCAGAATTCTCCTTTAATTCTCCTCCTTTAACAGAAAATTTCCTGTGTCTTTAAACTATTTTGAAGCTAGCTTCTGAGATTGAACTCTGATACTTTATCCGGGCTGGAAAAACTTGCGGGACGATACGAGATTATTTATATAAGGCTGGCATTTAGCAGGCAAAAGGGTTATCTCTATCCTAAGTCTGATGGCAAACTAATTTCAATTGGCAAACTAATTTCAATTGGCAAGCTAATTTCAATTACGAAACCATCTGCATAATTACCAGTTATCGGCTCTGTAGAAATCCTCTAAATTCTGTTTTTACCCAAAAATTATAAAAATAAAATTGTAAAAATGCTCCTTAATTTTTTTGTCCACACAAAAAACAAAGGAGCAATTGCTATTGTCATCAAATAAGTATATTAAATTTATTGATCTCAGTCTTAAAACGGTTCAGTCTTCCAGACTGAACCTTTACTCCTGCAAATATTCCAAACGTGTTTATACTCAACATCAGCTTCTTGTTCTTGTTTTATTGAAGGAGTATATAAGTACAGACTACCGTGACTTTGTAGAACTTGTTGACCTCATGAACAGTATAAAGGAAAAACTTGACCTTGATAAGGTTCCTCATTACACTACTCTTCAAAAGTTTGTGTCCAGAATTCCCTCTTCATTGTTTAACCTAATTTTGTCAAAAACTCTAAAACTATTTTACTCACATGGAGAAAAAGTTCTCATTACGGCAATTGATGCAACAGGATTTACGAGTTCTTATGCAAGTCATTATTATTCTAAGAGAACAGGGAAGCTCCGAAGGAGCTTCCTTAAAACTTCAATATCAGTAGACACTATTAAAAAAGTAATATTAGGATGGAAAATTAGCCAAAAAACAGATCATGATGTCAAGCATGCAAAGACTCTGATAAGACAATCAAACAAGTCAAGAAAGTCTCAATGTTATGTGATGGATAAAGGATATGATTCCGAAGAAATTCATACTCTAATAAGAGAAGAGATAAAAGCAGATTCAATAGTACCTTTGAGAGAAAGAAAAAGAAAGAGAATAAACGGAAAATATAGAAAACAATTAAACAAAGACTTTGATAAGATCAAATACAATAGAAGGAATATAGTAGAGACAATAATATCTGTTGTAAAAAGAAAATTTGGAGAAACATTAAGAGCAAGAAAGGTTAGAAATCAAGTAAAAGAAGTAAAAGTTAAACTAATAGTCTATAATATAAACAAAAAAGTAATACAATTATTATGGATTAAATTAAGGATTTCTACAGAGCCCAGTTATCTATAACTTATCAACTTTGGATATAATGTCTATCAAACTCACGAGGTCAAATATGTTTCAAATAGGAGAAGCATTAATGGGGCAGGGAGCAGAACTTGCCCATGTTGATTTGATGATAGGAGACAAAGGAGGACCAGTAGGTCAGGCTTTTGCAAACGGTCTGACCCAACTCTCAGTCGGACATACTCCACTCCTGTCCGTTATCAGGCCCAACCTGCCACCCAAACCTTCAACTCTTATTGTCCCGAAGGTTACGGTAAAGAATATGGAACAGGCATCAAAAATTTTCGGGCCTGCCCAGACAGCGGTTGCAAAAGCAGTAGCAGATTCTGTAGAAGAAGGCATAATCTCAAAGGATCTGGTTGAAGATATTGTCATTGTAGCGAGTGTCTTTATCCATCCCGATGCCCAAGACTACAACAAGATCTACAGGTATAACTACGGAGCCACAAAGCTTGCAATCAAGCGTGCCCTTGAAGGTTTCCCGAGTATTGATACTGTTCTTGAGGAAAGCAACAAATCTACCCATGCCATTATGGGATTCAAGGTCACAAGACTCTGGGATCCGCCATATCTCCAGATTGCTTTTGACAATCCGAACCTCGAGTCTGTGCTTTCTGCCATCTCTCAGATTCCCAAGAGCGATCATGTTATAATTGAAGCAGGCACACCGCTCATTAAACGCTATGGCGTGGATGTCATTTCGAAGATCAGAGACGTCAGACCAGATGCCTTTATAGTAGCTGACCTGAAGACTTTAGACACAGGAAACCTTGAAGCAAGAATGGTTGCCGATGCTGCAGGAGATGCTATTGTAGTTTCTGCCCTTGCTCCGATCAGTACCATTGACAAGCTCATCGAGGAAGCCCATAAGACAGGCATCTATGCGGTCATGGACACGCTTAACCAGCCTGATCCGATTTCTGTCTTAAAACAGCTTAAGGTCATGCCTGATGTAATTGAACTCCATCGCGGAATAGATATCGAGAATACCGAACATGCCTGGGGTAATATCGAAGAGATTAAGAAAGTTGCTCCAAAAGCACTGGTTGCTGTTGCAGGCGGGGTCCGTCTTGACAAGGTTCCTGTAGCTCTGAGTCAGGGTGCGGATATTCTTGTGGTTGGGCGTGCGATCACCAATGCAAAAGATGTTAGAGAAGTTGCCGAACAGTTTATCATGAGTCTCAATAAGCCGGAAATTGACCAGTTCAGAGTTATGACTGACTTCTGAGCAGATTTAAGAATTTCCCGAAAAGATCACTGAATGAATACTGCTAAAAATAAAAACTTAGAGTATTTTTTGGCAGAAACCTATCAGAGAAAGCGTGAAATTTGCGCTTTCATTTCTTTTAACTTTCAGGAGGGGATTTCTTGAGTTCGCCATTCATTTTATTGAACTATAAGACTTATTTGCAGGGCACGGGGCAGGGAGCAGTGGAAATTGCAAAAGCCTGCAAAGAGGTGTCCGAAGAGTCAGGTATCGAAATAGCAGTAGCCCCCCAGCTTCCGGATATTTACAGGGTAGCTTCGGAGGTTGAAATTCCAGTTTTTTCCCAGCATCTGGATGGAATAGGAGCAGGAAGCTTCACAGGTCATGTTTTTGGAAAAGCTATAAAAGAGGCAGGAGCTGTCGGAACCCTGATAAATCACTCTGAAAGGCGTCTGACCCTTGCAGAAATCGAAGCGTCATTGAAATCTGCAAAGGAATTCGGGCTCAGGACAGTTATCTGTACTAACAATGTCCCGACAACCGCAGCCGCCGCAGCCCTTGGTCCTGATTATGTTGCAATTGAGCCTCCCGAACTTATAGGGAGCGGCATTCCAGTCTCAAAGGCTGACCCTGAAGTTGTTAGTGGTTCGGTTAAGGCAGTTGCGAAAATCGATCCCGCAGTAAAGGTGCTCTGTGGAGCTGGAATCTCAAAAGGTGAGGATCTCAGGGCAGCCCTTGACCTTGGTTCCCAGGGTGTACTGCTGGCTTCTGGAATTGTGAAAGCAGCAGACCCAAAAGCCGCACTGGAAGAACTTATAAGTCTGGTTTAAGAATTACTATTAAATTTACTTTTAAGAAAAAAAGTAGTGGAAAATAATAGGAAAATGAGCAGAAGGAATGCGGCTCCTCAGCCACATCTCCTATAATTTTTAAAGGGTTACTGGTAAGCCTCAATAAGGGGATTGACAGCTTTTGGATCTCCTATCTCAATAAGAATCAAGGCGGTTTCATCCCTGGCTCTCCGATCTGTCGTTTTCAGGTTCTCTATTAGAGGATCAACTGCCACTTCTCCCATCTCTGAGAGGGCTTTCCTGGCACTATCTCCAAACTCCCTATCTCCCAGCTTTTCCACAAGCAATTCTGCAGCTTCCTGGTTTTTGGATTTACCAAGAGCAAGAAAAGCCTGATTCCTGAGATTTGTATCCGTATTCCTGTCATTAAACACGTTCTTAAGCGTCTCCATAGCCTGAGGGTCACCTGTATTTCCCAGGGCTGCGGCTGCAGCCATCCTGACAGAAAGTCTTTCCTCTTTATCGATTAATATGTCAGTTAGAACCTCAGTCACTCCAGGACCTCCGATTTCTCCAAGGGCAAGGATAGCACTTTTTCTGACATCCTCATTAGCGTTCACGGAATCTTTTGCTCTTCCGTCTATAAGTTTTCCGCTATTCAGGACTTCTATCAGAGGTTCTCTTGCTGTTTCGCTTCCTATTTTTCCTAGTGCCAGGGCTGCACTGCTCCTTACTACAGCTCTATTGTCTCTTAACCTTTGGATAAGATCTGGTACGGCAGTTTCCTTTCCTATTTTCCCGAGAGCAATTGCAGAGTTACTCCTGACGCTATCACTCCCATCTTTCATTTGTTTTATCAGGACTTCTACTGCCCTTTCATCCCCAATTTCACCAAGCGCATATGCTGCACTGCTCTGCACCGGAGAATAGTCCCGAGTCAGAATTGGTGTTATGGAATCTATTGCTGCAGCTTCCTTTCTTTCTCCGAGAGCCATTAAAGCTGCGATCCTTATACTCCCACTGTCGCTTTTAAGAGCTTTAATAAGTTTTTCTGTTTCGCTTCCAGGTTCATCAGGCTCGAACTCCGAAAGCGCAAAAGAATCATATATACTTGAGTTCTGTTCCTCTGCCCGAAGGGCTGCTTCAAGAGAATTTGTTTCGTCGTTGTAATCCCTATCAAGAGAAATTGCAAGATTTCTTCTCATTGCTCTATCTTTCTCTTCAATAGCTTGCAAAATGTCTGCCGAAATCTCGTTTTCTGCCTGTTCTTCAGCTGTAATCTCATTTGATTCCTGGATCTTCTTAAAGCTCTCAGAAAGAACGGTCTCTGTTCTACTATCTCGGGTTTCAAGAAGTGCAAGAAGCATGTAACTGTTTACTTCGCCTGAACTCGAAATATTTGATTCGATTCTCTCAATAAGAGCATCAGCCGCAGTCTCTCCAAACCTCCCAAGCTCAGCTGCAGCACTCAATTTTGTCTCATGGTCACCGACTTCCAGCCTTTGTGTGAGATTTGTGATCCGATCTTCCCTTGAGATTCCAGTCCCAATTGGTGTGAATGTTCCGTTTCCCCCAAATTCCATAAACCTATCGCTATTTGCGATCATTGAAAAAAATATAGAAAGAGTGATAAGGACAAATAAAAGAGATACTCTCCATTTAACTCTGGACATCATATTATCTTTTTTTTATTGTTTATATCAATTTCTCCTTTTATTAAAATAGACTCCTTAGGTACAAATTTTTATCTTTACTGCTTCAAGTTTTTTTCTCTTATTCTGCACCCAAGACCGCAAAGAAGGGATATTACCTCGGCTTCAACTGAATCTGCATCACAATCTCCAAAAATCGTTATCCTGTAAGTAACTGCAAGTCTTTCCAATTCTTTGCTTTCTTTTCCAGTTTTTATCCTACTTAGTCTCTTGTTATTTATCTGAATAGGTCCTCTATAAATATCACTTATTTCACAGGCTGCAAGCTGTTTATTGGTACTTATAGCATTAAGAATAACCGCAGGTTCAGCCCCTTCAGGTATAAGGACCGGGATATCCCTTGTAAAATGCTCAAGGTTTTCTTTTCTCCATTCCCACAACTCAGATTCCGAAAGCAGGCGAAGATTTTCTAGCTTGAGTTTCAAGAATTTGTTTTTTATATGAGGGGAAGTGCCTTTTGAAACCAGCTTTTTAAGAATAACCTCGTCATGTCCTACTTTTTCTAAAATACCGACATGGGTTTTTCCGGAATAAAGATGGTAAAACCCGCATACCTTTCCGATGTATTTTAGGATGGTTTCATATTCGGTTATTCTGGAATTAATCAGTTTATCGGATCTGCGCAGGGCATGAGTCGTATCTCCGTACTGCCGAGCAGCAGCTTTCATTTTCTTCACAAAGCCTTCCTCGTCATGAGATCGCACAAGCTTTGAGAGTTCTTCACATTCCCTGATAAATGCGTCATGTACCTCGAGGACTCCGGGATTTTCCATCTGGATAAGTGCGTACAGATAGGGATTCTGACCAAGAATCCTGCCAACAAAGTCCAGCATTATGTCGTAGACAGGGCTTACGAATTTTCTGGATCTTTTTACATCAAAATCTAACCTGTCAATGGTCGTTCCTATGCTGATATAGGCAAAATGGGTGAGTCCCTGCACAACCGAGACAAGCCTGTCATGTTCGACTGCGGTAGTAATCTCAACATGCGCTCCACTTTCCTCAAAAAGCTCTTTTATTACCGGAAACCACTTTTCTGAACGTCCCTTTACAGGAACCAGAATCACAGTCTGCCCTCGGATAGTGCTAATCGTTGGTCCGAACATTGGATGGGTACCCAGAATCTCTACATCGGAGGGTGTAAATTTTTTCATAGCTTCTACAGGCTTTACCTTAATGGAAGTTAAGTCCATAAGGAGACTTCCAGCTTTCATTTTTGGGGCAACTTCAGCAATAATCTCCTCAGTTACATTGATAGGTACAGAGACTATCACTATATCGCTTGCCGGAACAGCTTCATCAAGATCCGAGGCAAAAGGAACTTCCAGTTTCCTTGCGATTTCTATTTTCCCACCTTTTCCCCAGACCATAACCTCATAACCTCTTTCTTTGAAAAAACGGGTAAACCACTGTCCCATTTCCCCGGTTCCGCCAAGGATCAGGACTTTTGTCTTTTCAGAATTTTGATTCGTTCCAATCTGGTTTTCAGATCCCAGGTTAACACTCAAGCCTTCAAAGCCTCCAGAACGGTTTTTTTCATAAGTTCAACTGGAGGGTCAATTCCTGTCCAGAGCCTGAAAGCTTCAGCTCCCTGATAGACAAGCATTGAGACTCCACTTACAGTCTTTGCACCTGAGGCTTTTGCCTCTCTTAAGAGCCTGGTCTCCAGAGGGTTATATACAATATCAAAAACGGTAAGTCCAGAGTGAAGATTGTCTGCCGTGGCAATAGTAGAGTCTATATTGGGATGCATTCCGAGAGTTGTGGTATTTATCAGAACATTGGCGTTCTGTAGCAAATCTTTTAATTCGGAGAGCCCTCTTCCCTCTACTTTCCCGGGAAGGGCGGCGGCTGAGATATCTTTTGCAAGCGCAATTGCCCTTTCTTCGGTCCGATTTACTATTGTAATATCAGCGCCATCCGCCGCAAGCTGAAAATTAATGGCTCTTGCTGCCCCGCCTGCCCCTGCAACCACGATTTTAGACCCCTTTATTTCCACTGCAGCTTCCTGGAGTGCCTGTTTTGCTCCCAACCCATCGGTATTGTATCCCCGGATTTCTCCGGTCTCCTCGAAAACTATAGTATTTACAGCTCCTATTTTTTTAGCCAGCGGGTCAGGTTTTATACAGCTAAGCTTCAAAGCTACCTCTTTCAGGGGTACTGTCAGGTTGAGACCTCCGAATCCCATAGCTTCAGCCCCAAGAATTGCTTTTTCCAGTTTTTCGGGCTTGACCCTAAAAGCGTGATAGATGCAGTCCATTCCAAGAGCTGAGAAAGCCGCGTTATGCATTGCAGGAGAAAGGGAATGGCTTATAGGGTCTCCAAACACGCCAAAGACTTGCTTCATTCGAGTAGCTCCATTATCTTTTTTACTTCATCTACCTGAAACTGTCCCGGTGCCGCAGAAACTGAACCTTCAACAGCTGCATATGTGAGAACCGAACCATAAAAAGGAGCAATTACCCTTGTATGCTTTCCAAGCCTGCCCATTGCGATAGCGCATACAGCGCCCCCTGCCTCCTTGGCATCCAGTGAAGCTCTTAACAGGTCAAGTACGTCTTTCATCGAGTGTGGCATAACTGCTAGTTTCGCAATATCCGCCCCTGCCAGAAATGACTCTTCAAAAATAGTTTTCATTTCCTGAAAAGGCGGGGTTTCTGAAAAATTATGAAAAGATACAATCACAGTTTTTCCGCAGGTTTTTGCCGCTTTTATTACTCTGTCTCTCGCTTTTCTCCCGGCAGAAAGCTCGATATCTACGGCGTCTGGTCCATCTCTCAGGGAAAGTAGGTTTTTAAGAAGCTCGGTTCTCTCAGCTTCTTTTCCCTGCCATTTTCCTCCTTCCATACTTGAGCGATTTGTAAGAATTAGCGGGAGTCTGGTTTCGGACTTTATTTTTCTTATCGTTTCTGAAGCTATTTCTAGGTCCCTGATTCCAAGCAAATCCAGCCTGATCTCAAGAATATCGGCTCCCATTTCGGCGGCTTTCCTTGAGGTCTCAAGAGGGTTCTCAAGAATTACTGCGACAACGGCAGCTTTTTCCTCAAGGTCAAGTGAACCAATACGAATCATTCTTTGCTCCGGTTTTCCTTTTTCGCTGACAATCGTTTCTTTTTGACAGATTATTTCTCTATAATCGTTTCTTCGATCTTTTTACCGAAGTGCCTTGCTCCTTCTTCCAGGTGAACCAGAACCTCGTCACCTTTCTTGAGTTTGGCAACTGAAATAGGGTTTCCGTCTTTTCCAACCAGCTTGATGGTTTCGGCGTTTTGCAGGATTACACTTAAAGTCCTGTCTCCTGCTTTTGCTTCGATAAGCATGAGAGGGCGGCTTTCGATTTTAATCCTACCAACAATCCCATCTCTCTGTTTCCCTTTTGAATCCACAATAGTTACGGTATCTCCGGTCCGAAGTTCTGAGAGGTAGCGGGTTTTGTCCCCTATTTTGATATATGAATGAACTGCACCTGCATTTACCCTGAACGGGCGGGCTGCCACATACGGGCTGTCATCGGATTCGGAATTTACCAAAAACATCCCGCTTGCCTGAGAACCTATGAGCATGCCTTCTCCCCTTTGCATGAGATTGCATGTGTCCACACAGACTCTGTCTCCCATTCCAAGAGGCTCAACCCTGGTTACGACTGCAGATTCAAGCTCAGTGCTCTCGCTTTCCAGTTCCCTGGCAGCCTTGATGGTATCTTTTATTTCCTGGGGATCTCCGCTGTCAAGAAGAACTCCATCTGCTCCGATTTCAAGGGTCTGGAAAGCCAGTCTTGCCTCTTCTGCGCTCTTTACTCCGAAAATAATCTTCACGTCGTAATGCTGGAGTTCAGCTATAAGGTTTTCAAGAGGGATAACCTTCCAGTCCGTACCTGTCACAATGAGGAAGTCACAGACCTTTCCAAGTTCGGCTGCAAAATGCTCATAGCGTTTATCCCTTATTATTACATATCCACCTACAGCCACTCCTTTGTCCCTGAGAAGGGTTGCTGCGTTTATATCAAGAGAACCCGGAGTTTCAAGAGGTAAGGGTTTTGTCCCGTCGCCTTCTCCTCTCTTTCCAACGACAACGATATCGGCTCCGGATTTGTTGTCACGCCCAAAGGCTGCTACCGGGATACTTCCCAGTTCTCTTACTTTTTCAATATCTCCTGGGTTTACAAGCACGCAGTCGGCTCCTGATTCTAGGCCTGTTGTAATCCTTTCTTTTTGCTGTTCCCATCCGCCTTCATCGGCTTTTATCCACACGCTTTTATTTTTCAAAGGCTTCAACCCCGGTATGTTTTTCTGTTTTTACTCCGGTCTTCTCCTTTTTTTAACTTTTGTTTGGATACTGACCCTGGTTCTCAATATCCTGTTTTCATTTCAGCTGCTCAAGAGCCTCTTCTACAGATCTTCTATGATGTACAATCTCACAAATAGCCCGGGTGAGCCTGACAGGGTCTCTATGCTGGAAAACATTTCTTCCAATTGCAGCTCCTCTGGCTCCGGCTTCCATGGCTCCGTCAATCATCTCAAGGAGCTCCAGGTCAGTTGAGGTTTTAGGCCCTCCTGCAATAACTACAGGCACAGGACAGCCTCTGACCACATCCCTGAAACTGTCAGGATCTCCGGTGTACACGGTTTTTACAACATCAGCACCTAACTCGGCTCCTATCCTTGCAGCATGTGCAACATTTACAGGATCATGTGGATTGGTGATTTTCTTACCTCTGGGGTACATCATGGCAAGGAGAGGCATACCCCATTCCGTGCAGTCTCTGGAAATCTTTCCAAGCTGCTCAAGCTGGTCAGCTTCGGTTTCAGAGCCTACATTGATATGCATGGAAACGGCATCGGCTCCCATTTTAATCACTTCCTCCACTGTGCAGACCTGCACTTTGGCATTGGGATCAGGGCTCAGGGAAGAAGAACCACTGATGTGCACGATGAGACCTATATCATGACCGTATCCCCGGTGTCCGTATTTTACCATTCCTTTCTGCATAAGAACGGCATTTGCTCCTCCTTCGGCTACTCTATTTACCGTATCAGTGATATTAATGAGTCCTTCAATAGGTCCGTCTGAGATACCATGATCCATTGGAATAATGACCATGTTTCTACTTTCCCGATTCATCAACCTCTCTATCCTTATCTTTTTACCAATTTCTGACATTATAATCCCTCCAAATGCAAAATGATCTTAATTTATTAGCCTATTATTTGCTCTGAATATGTGTGCTAGTGTGTCACATACTAGCACACTGAACCTATTTAAATCTATTCCATATGGCTGCATGACAGGAATATGTCTTTAATAGAAATGAATAATCTTGAACTTTTCTGTACAAAAGTATGCTATAGTGTTCAAAAATAGTATTTTTCCTTCTGTTATATCGGGATAATACCAGGAAACACGTTCCAGATCATGAAACACAAAATAATTTTCGCAGCCAGGAAACTTCGAAAACAGCTGAAGGTTCATGAGCTTTGGAAGCATAAGAGAATTAAAATAGGATAAGATTGGCTAATAAAATAAGATTGGCTAATTGAATAAGAGTGGCTAATGGGGTACACCCAGAGCAATAGAATAAGATTGGCTAATAGGGTTATACTCAGAGCAATAGAAAATACACTCATTAAATACACAGTTATCAAAATATAACTCTCAAAAATAAAATTACACTAACAGGGATTGAAGGAATTATGGAAAGGCTGAAAATCCTCGTTGTTAATAACTACGGACAATTTTGCCATCTCATTCACCGGGCTGTCCGGGATCTTGGCATGAATACGAAAATAATCCCAAATACAATGCCAATTGAGGATATCTTGGCAGAAGAACCGGATGGGCTGATCCTGAGCGGTGGTCCGGAAATGGATAGGGTAGGCTTATGTTTCGATTATGTCCGTGAAGTTGATCTCCCTATTCTTGGAATCTGCCTCGGGCATCAGGCAATTGCTCTGGCATATGGGGGTCACGTTCATGCAGGGAATAAAGGCGGGTATGCAGAGATTGAGATAGAGGTGCTTGAAGAAGATGATATTCTCCGGGGACTCGGGCCCAAGACTACTGTTTGGGCTTCCCATGCAGATGAGGTTGCTATTCTGCCTGAGGGTTTCATTCATCTTGCCCGTTCTGAGATATGTGAGATTGAGGCTATGCGCCACCCAACAAAACCGATTTATGGTGTCCAGTGGCATCCTGAGGTTTCCCATACCGAGAAAGGAGAAGAACTGCTTATTAACTTCCTTGAGGTTTGCGAGCAATATTAAATACTAATAAAAAACATCCAATGTGAAAAATTAACTTCGGGATAAATTACATCCCGAGTTTTTTCTTCATCATCTTCTGAATATTGAATTTCCCGCCTCTAAAGCCTTTTAGAGCTGTCTGCATCATTTTGTGGTATTTAAGAAGCTCTCTTACTTCTTCAGGGCTGCGTCCTGAACCTCTTGAAATCCTTTTTATTCGGGAACCGCCTATGAGCTTTGGATCATTCATTTCTTCCTCTGTCATGGAATCCATGATGACCTTGTAACTCTTCATCTTGTCACTTGTAGCCTGGAACATCTCATCTGAGAGCTTGATACCTCCTAATCCTCCCATTCCCATAGGGAGCATGGACATTATCTGTTTGAGCGGACCCATCTTATTCATGGCTTCAAGCTGCTTGTACATGTCTTTGAGAGTGAAGCGTCCCTGCATCAGAGCTTCCACATTCACATCCTCTTCGGTCAGGGTTTCTTCAGCCTTTTCTATCAGGGTTTTGAGGTCTCCCATGCCGAGAAGCCTTGAGATAAATCTGTCAGCTTCAAATTTCTCAAAGTCTTCTGGTGTCTCTCCTACACCAATGAAGGCAATAGGTGCTTTTGTTTCGGCAACAGCAGAGAGAGCTCCGCCTCCTTTTGCGGTTCCGTCAAGCTTTGTTATAATAACGCCTGTAATCCCGACAGAATTATTAAAGGCGTGAGCTTGCTGGCTTGCCTGCTGTCCTATACCTGCGTCCAGCACCATGAACTTGTGATCTGGTTTCGCAACAGCATTGATCCGTTCCATCTCATCTATGAGGTCAGCTTCAAGGGCATGGCGCCCAGCAGTATCCACGATTTTTACGTCATATTTTTCCAGGTCTTTGAGTCCGTTTCTTGTGATTTCAACGGCATCGGGATTGTTTTCTTCTCCATAGAAAGCTACGTTAAGTTTTTCACATAGGGTTTTAAGCTGATGGTATGCACCAGGACGGAAAGTGTCTGCGGCGATAACTCCTGCTTTAAGTCCTTTCCTCTGGAAGTAGCGGGCAAGCTTTGCAGCGCTGGTAGTTTTTCCACTTCCCTGAAGTCCAACCATCATTATAGTCTGCGGCTTGAGCTGGATTTCAGCTCCCTTGCCGATAATTCCCATTAACTCTTGGTATACTATGCGGATTACGTGCTCCCTCGGGTTCATACCTGCAGGAGGGTCTTCTTTTAATGCGCGCTCTTTGATTTTCTGGGACATTCCCATAACAAGTTTTACATTGACATCAGCCTGGAGCAGAGCTCGCTGGATATCTTTTACTACTTCATTGACCGTGCGCTCATCAATTCGCCCTGCGCCGATCAGCTTTTTAAGCGCCCCCTGTAAGGAGTCTCCAAGTTTTTCCATTACCATATGAAAGTCATCCTGCTCAGTTTATGAGGATATTTGAAAAGATACTCACACATCTTTGACCGTGTCTAAGAAAGTAACCTTCCTTAATAAGCCTTGAGTTTTAATAGCTTGAAAAAAGGATAAAGTGAATGAATTCTAGGTATAAAATCGGTAACCGGCTATAAAAAGTTGCCTGGTGATGAAAATCTTAAAAGGTAATGTCTGGAAAATATCATTACATAAGAAATCCAGAAAAAAGTTTTATCATAGCGGGGGATGGATTCGAACCATCGGTCTACGGGTTATGAGCCCGTCGGGATCTCCTGGCTACCCCACCCCGCTACAGGGTTTTATTTGTCAGGTCACTTTGCTTGGATAACTACCTCAAAATACGAACGATCGTATATATACTTTTCGGCGATTCTCTGATCTTTAGAAATTTATCAAGAAATAAGTTCGCTTCTCTCAAGAATTCCTGCTACTTTTCAAATTCATCTGGATCTCTTTTTCCCCCTATTTTTTCATGTTTTCAGGTTTTTCCGGAAACATATTTGAAATTCCGAATCCTAAATCATATTATGTCAAGATGCCTGTTCTGTGGAGCTTATTGTGAAGTGAAGTGCGGAATTTACTGCGAAGGTTATCCGGGGGGCCAGGAGGAAAAAGAAATGGGAGAAGATACGGAAGTTCTTGGATGTACTCAAATTGGCACATCCTATATATGCGAGAGTTGCCTTAAAGATCTCAAACAGGCTCTGGGACCCCTCTAAAGTGCCAGCAAGAGAGGAATCCAGCATCTGAAGTTAAAAATGCCCTTCTCCTTTTCAGTGGGACCGGATAAATCGTGAAAAGGGCGGCATAACTGATAATTTAGACGACCTCAACATTAAGTGTGAAAGTGCCTGCCTCTGCAGTTTCGTTCTCAAAGGGTCTTTTATATACTGCTCTCACCTGCTGACCACCTTCAGCCACAGCTTTAATCTTCCATATGCGAACCCCTCCTGCACCTACAAGAGGCTGTTCAATTCTTTCAGGCTGTTCTGGAGGGTAATATTCTCCCGGAAGCTTATCGGGACCCAGGGTTACATTCAGTCCCTGTGTCAGATTAAGTTCCCAGCGATAACCTGTAGACGGGTTTTCAGGTAGTATCAGGTAAAAAATTTCTCCATTTTCAATGCTTATGTTTGTGCCGTTGTCAGCTTCAGTTACTACCTGTTTTCCCGGTGGAATAGGATCTGGAAATTCTTCCGGTATGATATTATCAACTGTTAGCTCAAAGGACCCGGTTACTCCGTTCACATTTACAGTATAGTTGCCTGCTTTGAGTCCCTTGACATCAAGGGGAATGGCTTCCGTAAAGCTCTCTAAAGCCTGCGTACAGATTGCATCTTTCGGGCGTATTGTGCTGATACTGATATTGAAGGTGTTTCCCTCTCTTTCAGTCTTTATTTCGTCTATTTCCGTACATCCATCAGGCAGGTAACCTTCTGCTATCACCTGTATCTGTACAGGAAAAGACTCAAGAATTAAAATCTGGATATTCTCTACTTTTGCAGTACCGTAAAAGTAGTCCTCTTCATTGGGTTCCTGACTATTGTTTGCCCCAGTGATCCCCTGACTGCTGCCTGCCATGTTCTCCGATCTATTTCCATCCTGTCCTTCATCAACACAGCCGGAAAGAATAACTGCAAAGACCATAAGCAGGAGTGTAGAAAACCTTGTATATCTCCAGAACTTTCTATTTGCTGCAGTTTTCATTTTTTCCCTTCTTCTCTTTCATAGATTTATGAAAATATGAGCCTGTTCGGATTTATCTTTTGCTTAAACTTCAATCCAATTCGCAGCTTTGCAGGTCGATTATCTGGGGCTTTTAAAACTTCGATCAGGGTATCTCTTAACCAACCTGCCTTCAATGTTTTTCTGAAGGAAAAAGTAGGTATAAAACATACCTGGAAATGCTATTAAACTAAAAAACTCATCTAAGGTCGTGGGACTCAGGATTGGTTTCAATGAAGCGTAAGGAATTTCGGAAACTTATTTCTGTAGAGAAGGCACGGGAAATAATGAATAGTCTGCAGGTTCTTCCAGAAAAGGAAAAATTTGCCATTGAAAATGTTCATGGTAAAATCCTTGCAGAGGATATCATCGCCGAGATCAATGTGCCCCCCTTTGCAAGAGCAATAATGGACGGTTATGCCTTAAGAGCAGAGGATACTTATGCCTGCAGTGAAACTGAGCCAGCAAGGCTAAAAGTACTCGGGAGTATTCCAGCAGGCTCCGATGCCAGATTCACAGTATCGGCAGGGGAAGCTGTGGAGATTGCAACTGGAGCCCCTATTCCTGAAGGGGCTGACTCCGTTGTTATGGTTGAATACAGCTCTGAGGAAAATGGAACTGTGCTCATTTACAAGCCCGTAACTGTGGGAGAGAATATAATGAAGGCAGGTTCAGATATCCTGAAGGGAGAACGTGTGCTCAGAGCAGGGCGAAAGCTCGGGACAAGAGAGATCGGGGTGCTTGCGTCTGTAGGTAAAAATGACATTCCAGTCCTTAAGCTACAGGTAGGAATAATCTCAACAGGAGATGAGCTTGTGAGTCCCGGGGAAAAACTGGCAAGAGGGCAGATATATGATGCAAACTCCTACACCTTATGCGCCGGGGTGCAGGAGTGTGGAGCCTCCCCGATGCTTTACGGGATTGTAAAGGATGATGAAACAATTATGAGAAGGGCACTTGAAACCGCGGTCTCAGAATGTGCGCTGATCCTGACATCTGGCAGCACGTCATCAGGAGCTGGGGATGTAATTTATCGGTTGATAGATGAAATGGGGGAAACCCTTGCCCATGGGATTAATATAAAACCCGGGAAGCCCGTGGTTATTGGCATAATAAAAAGTGTCCCGGTAATAGGGCTTCCCGGAAACCCAACATCAGCGCTAATTATTTTTAATGAATTTGTGGCTCCTCTTATCAGGAAAGCTCTTGGAGCTGGAGACGAACTTAAAAGAGTAGAAAACGGGGTTATGAGTACCAATTTCCGTTCTGAAGGAAGACAGCAGCTTCTTCCTGTAGGCCTAGTTAGGGGGCGGGTCTATCCCGCAGATAGGGGATCTGGAGCCATAACTTCTCTTTCCGAAGCTGATGGTTTTATCGAGATTCCATCAAGTACAGAATTTGTTGAAGCGGGAACTCCTATAGAGGTGACACTTTTCGGGGATGTCGAGAAGCCTGATCTCCTGATAGCAGGCGGCTTTTGCCCGGGTCTTGATCTGCTTGAAGACCTTAGCGGGCTTCGTTTCAGAACCCTTTATACGGGTTCAAGTGGCGGCTTCAGCGCAATTGCCTCAAACACTGCCGATATTGCAGGCGTGAACATGCCGTCGCGTGACTCCAGGGGAGAGGACGGAATCCTGTATAACATTCCTACTATTGAGAATATGGGGCTTTCAGATGTTGTGCTTGTGAAAGGATACAGGCGGGAAGTTGGATTAATTGTCAGGCAGGACAGTCCGATTACCAAACTCTCAGACCTGCTGGGAAAACGTTTGATCAACCGGAACCTTGGTTCAGGCACAAGAGCTCTTCTAGACCTCAAAATTGCAGAACTGGCAGCTGAAAAAGGAATTAGCAAAAAAGAATTTATGGACTCAATTCCGGGATATATATCAGGAGCAAAATCGGAAGCAGCCATCTGCGACGCAGTTGCTTCAGGAAAAGCTGAAGCAGGTGTTGGGAAAAGAAACTGTGCTGAGAAGAACCACCTCAAATTCATAAAGTTTGCAGAAGAAGATTATGATTTTCTGATAAGAAAAGAAATGCTGGAAACTCCTGAAGTACACAAATTCCTGGAGACACTTAACTCTGCCGAATTCGCTTCAAAGCTTCCTAAAGGGCTGCACGTGTACGAAAGAACAGGAGAAATAATCTCCTTTGAATAAAAAAGGATTTGGTCTCCTTTGAATAAAAAAGAAGATTTCCGTTGATAGAAAGGCAGTTCCTTTAAATAAATTTCGGAATAAGAAACGTTTATCAAGCAAACTTCAATAAGCTTTAAATATTATTATAATTATTAAGAAATATAAATGATCTTGAGTTTCCTGCAAAAAGATTAAGTAGGCTTTTTGGTCAAGCACAACCATAGCGCCAGTTTATCACCAACCATTGCGCCGCTTGACCACGCCGTTGCTTGGGTTTTTGCTCAAGCTTTTTGAAAAAAGGCTTGCGCTTAAGCAGTTTTTTGAAAAGGCTTATAGTAAAGCACTCCATAGGTATATATATTGCATTTAACTATTCAAGATAAATACCCAGATACGAATCTATTTTGAATTAAAAAAGGTTTTTGGAGACTGCTTTGATGCAGTTTCTTTTTCAAGCGATAATGAAAAATTATTTCTTCAGTCCTTAAATCGGCAGGTTCCAGATGAGCAGCATACAGGAGCAAATACGGGAAATCGAAGACGAAATTCGAAGGACCCAGTACAATAAGGCAACCTCCCATCACATAGGCCGCCTCAAAGCCAAGATAGCTCGGCTTCGAGATGAGGCTGAAAAGAGAGCCTCGGCAAAAGGAGGGGGAGATGGGTACTCGATCAGAAAATCAGGAGATGGAACTGTAACCCTTGTAGGTTTTCCATCAGTAGGAAAATCCACGCTTCTGAACAAACTCACGGGTGCCAGGTCTGCAGTGGGAGCATACGAGTTTACCACTCTCACAGTTGTGCCAGGTGTGCTTGAGCACAAAGGAGCAACAATCCAGTTCCTTGACGTGCCAGGGCTTGTAAAAGGTGCGTCATCAGGACGTGGGCGCGGAAAAGAAGTTATATCAGTTATCAGAAACTCCGATATGGTTATATTTTTGCTCGATGTTTTTCAACCCAAACATTACGAAGTGCTTATGGACGAACTTTACCAGGCTGGCATTCGTGTAGATGAGGAGCCCCCTGATGTAGTAATCAAGAAAAAAGACAGGGGCGGAATTGAGATCAATTCAACCGTTGATCTCGACCTGGATGAGGAAACTATCAGGGCTGTACTGGATGAGTACAAAATCCACAACGCCAGCGTGCTCATAAGAGAAAATATAACGGTTGATCAGCTAATAGACGTTATCCTGAACAACCGCAGTTATGTCAAATCCCTTATCGCTGTCAATAAGGTTGATCTGGCTTACCCTCAGTTGATTGAAGAGTGCAGGGAATTATACCCGAACGCGATTTTTATTTCAGCTCATAAGGGCATTAATATTGAAACTCTCAAAGACGCCATTTACGACAGGCTGGGTTTCATACGAGTTTACTTAAAACCTCAGGGTCAGCCCGCAGATATGGAAGAGCCCCTAATTGTTATGAGCGGGACAAACATTGGTCAGATTTGTGATCGCCTTCACAGGGATTTCCGAAGGAAGTTCCGCTATGCCCAGGTCTGGGGCACATCTGCAAAGCATCCAGGGCAGAGAGTCGGTCTTGACCATATAATGCAGGATGAAGATATCCTTACAATTATCATCCAGAAGTAAAAGCATCCGAAAGTAAGGGAAAAGCGGAGTGCGAAAAGGAAAAGTGGATCTTTTCTCATTCCGCGCTTTTTTTGAATTTATAAGCTCTCAAAAACCTGTAATGTATCAGGAGAGTTTGAAAAAACGCCTTTCTTCCGATTATTCTCGGAGTTCATTGAGCTGGCTTTAATTTCTGCCTCGAACTCAGCAGCACATTCAGCCGGGCTTTTCCTGGGCATGGTTTCAGGCATTTTCTTGAGAGTTCGATTTTTCCGGTGGTTTCCAGACCATATCTTTCCTTTGCTGCCTCAATAATGGCTGCTAGCATTCCCAAATAGGAGATATTAGCATAAGTTGCCATCTTTGCCAGGTGATCATCCCAGCACCAGCCAGGATTGGGGTTTACTTCAAGCAGCCTGGATTTGCCTTTGGCATCAAGCCTCCAGTCGGACTGGACATAGGTCTCAAGGTCTTCAACAGGCTCAAAGGTCTTCTTCTGTACGGTGCATCGGGCGCGTTTGCGTCTGGTATTTGAATCTGAATTATTTTGGGTCATGGTTTTATATCTTCCAAAAAAATTGTATGTGTTTTGAGTATCTCAAGTTTATTGGAGGGTAGAGCCTTTTATATACTCTCTCAAGGAAAAGGTAGAGTTAATAAAAATTATTGAGCCTTTAAATCTGGTTTAGGGCTAGATTAAGCCTTTAATTTCATTATAAGATAATTTATGGTTTTTAAAAGTTAGAGAAAGATAAAATAGATAATAGCATCTAAAATCGTTATTAAGATTCCAATTCTAAAGAATTCGGCAAATGAGATAGTTTTTCCCTCTTTTTCCGCATTCTGGATAATAATAACGTTGCTCGCAGCTCCCAGAATCAGAAAGTTTCCCGCAATTGTACTTCCAGCAGCAAGAGCCATCAATTGTTCCTGAGAAACTGTACTCCCCATGGCAGGCAGATAGAGCGCAACAAAGGGAACATTAGAAATTAGCTGGCTAAGTCCAATACTGAGCACAAGGATAGTTGATACAGAGCCTAAGTGAGGAGACATCCTTGCAAGCAGTTCCTGGCATGTTCCGGAAATCCACACGCTTCGCATTAGCACAAACATTGAAACGAAAAAAGCGAGAGTTGTCCAGTCAATGTTTTTTACGATCTCAATGCGCCTTCTACTAAGCAGGATAGGCAGCGATGAGAAAAGGGCAATCCAGCTCAGATTGAAGTCCCAAGTAGGTAAAAACTCCACTAGGAAAATCTTACAGGCTATGAGAACCAGCAGTAGCGAAAGAGCTATTTTTGAGGCACTGGCAAGTTCAGGGTCGGTAATGACCCCATCAGAGTGTATCAGGGTTGGTTTCCCGAATTCCTCCCGGAAAAAGAGTTTTAGCACAATATAAGCAACCAGAAGGCATATTAAGGTTGGAAGAGCGAGCCAGCGCAAAAATGTTACAAAAGGAGTATCCAGGTTTCCATCTATTGCTATGAGAAGGTTTTGTGGGTTTCCTATAGGGCTCATAACACTTCCTGTAGTTACGCCGAATGCCAGGGAAAAGAGCATGAGTTTAGGAGAGATATTGTATTTCCTGGAAAACCCAAGAACGAGTGGTGTACCCATTATAGCCAGGGTATCATTCATTAGAAATGCAGAAAGTATTCCTGTGGAGAAGAGTACAAGAAATACAAGTTGATCCGTATTCTTAGCCCTGGAAACTATTCGGCTCCCTAGCCAGGCAAGATATCCGCTTCGGTTAAGTGCCTCTCCCACGCAAAAAGCTCCAAAGAGAAAGATGAGCACATCCATATTAATCGCTTTAAGGGCTTCTCCAGGCGAAATCTCACCTAGTAGCAGTACAAGTGCAGCCCCAAGAGTCATGATCTGCCAGATTTGCAACCTTAAAGATCCGACCTGCCTGAGAGCTGTGAGTACAAAGACGCCCAGAAGAATAAGTACTGAGGGATCAGGTAAAGGCACAGGATAGAACACAATATACTGCGTAATCATAGCCCACAAGTCTGATGATATAAATTTGGAATGTGATACTCGATTAAGTAATACCCGATTAAGTATAAAGTTCCTGCGCTTGGAGAAATTTTGCAAGAAAACCGTTTTAAAGGACAGGGAGAACAGAAATCCTTAAAAGTGGGCTGATAGATATTTTAAAGTGTGGCAATCTGGTTTCCATTTTCTGCAACCATCCGCCAGGAACAAGATTTCTTTGTTTCAATCTGTCCTGAGGCTGATATAATTTGCAAGGGTAATACCATCGAAGAAGCTATTGAAAACCTCAAAAAGGAAGTGGAAAAATTCCTGGGAGAAGAACTGTCTCAGGGGTTTTCGAAAATTGTATTCTATTGAATTTGAAAATTATGGGTTTTTAAGCTTATAGAAAACTGCATATAAAGAGAGATGACTACAAATACCATTTAGAAGCGAAACCTTTTACAGAATTCTATAAGATACGGTAAAACAGAATTCTAATAAGATATGGTAAAAGCCGTTAATAGAATTATAGCAGAAATAAGGAAAGCACACATTAAAGGAGGAAAGAAAGCACACATTAAAGGAGGAAATAAAGGAGGAAATTAAAGAATAAGAAAAAGCCCGAAAGCTTTATGTCCATTACCGCAGCCCCCGATACGGTTGTTCTGAAGATACGCTCCCCCATACATATATTCAGAACAGGACCAAAGCTTTCGGGCGATTTTTTACATGCTCTTATTCATACCTTTTACTCACTCGTTCTGTCTCCCCAACTACAATGTATGATTGTCCCCGTAATTATTTTAAATTAATTATATCAAAAATTAGTTTCAAACGAAAAATATTATCGCATAGAAAGTTTTAAAATCGAAGCATAATTCCAGATTAAACGAGTTTTTAGCATTAACCGGGGATTAATAAGCCTTCAAAATAGAATCCAGTAGTAGGAGGTTTGAACGCGGAGTAGATAGGAAAAAGTAAAGAATACTTTTTAAGATTTCAAAATAAAAGTTAACGTTATATGAAAACAAGAAAACGTTATTAAGAGAGGAAAAATTAAGAAAAAGTTATTAAAATTAAAGAGAGAATGAAATTAAAATTATAAAATTATTTAAAACTATTAACGATTTGAGATCTTGGTAAGAAGAGAAGCCCGAGAGCATTTAGTTCATTACTGTATCCCCCATTACAGCCGCTTCCGGAATTTGCTCCCATCAAACATATCCTGAAGCAAGAACAACCAGCTCCCGAGCAATTCTGTCACAACCCACTACTTCGCTATTCGATCATACCCTTTCTCTCTCCGCTCCACAATATAGTAATGAAATAAATTATTTTAAATTTATTATCCGAAAAATTGCCTGCAAGCGAAAAACAGTCTGGTAGAAAATATTTCAAAGCCGTGAAAGAACTGTACTCATAAATATAAAGAGATTGAGAATCTTAAAGGAAAATTAGTACAAAGGGAAAATTAATACAAAGCGCAAATATAGAATGAAAAGATGGAAAACATAGAGAAAAGGAGCCGGTAGGAAAAATTAAAACGAAAGAGTCCCAAGCTGGCACAAAAATTAAGTACATGAATTAATCTATAAGTAAAAGCCTTAACGTGCAGTCCTGTAGGGTAGTGGTCAATCCTTCGGGCCTTTGGAGCCCGGGACAGCGGTTCGAATCCGCTCAGGACTATATAAGCATTTTTAATAATTTTAATCAAATACTAATTTTTTCGAAAAAAATCATAATCAGAGTGAGTCCTGTGTTTATTCTCTACTAATAAATGCTGCCCAATAACAGGGACGCTGGAGAGATTTCTAAAGACAGCTCTGTGAAGGCGTAAGACTGTTCTATAATATTATTAAATTTTGTCGATATTATTGTTATAAGCGCTCCCTATTACGCAAATCCTCTTGATTTTACAACTAGGATGAAAGGGTCCGATGAAAAAAATGATAGGTGAAACAATGCCGGAAACAGAACACCCCTGTGGGGCAAAACCTCCAAACAGAGAAGGAGAAAACGTAAAAAATGGAATTAAAAGAGAGGGAAATGAAGAAACTGAAATCCTGCCAGCCCTCGTAAGTGCACTCAAAAGTGATCTGGGTTCTACTCTTGAAAAAGTCAAAGTAAATGATATCAGAATAGGGCTTGCCTATACCGGGGTTCTGCTCTCAACCGGTTACGGAGGCGTTGCCTGCACCCCTCTCTACGAGTTCTCCTGCTGCCCTGCCCTTGATTTTGCGGTTTTTCTGAAAGGGAAGACTGCGGATAAATTACTTGAACTTGCCCTGTCAGAAAATCCCCTTGAAGCTGCTGTAGGAGTCGCAACTGCAAATGCACTTTCCCACATGCTATGGGATCTTAAACCTGAGAACTTTCCCATCTCAAACTTGGATGTTCTTGACCTTATAAGACCCGAAGATCGAGTTGCAACGGTAGGTTATTTTGGACCTCTCGTCCCAAAAATCCTGAAAATAACCGATAAACTCACAGTCCTTGAAAAGCGTGAAATTGAAGCTCCTCAAGCCAGAACCCTGCCCTCGGAAAAAGCCAGAGAAATCTTCCCGGTATCCGATGTAATTATCCTCAGTGCAAGTACTCTAGCCAACAGGACTTTTGATGGACTTCTTTCCCTCCGAGGAGCAGCAAGGGAAGTAATCCTGCTCGGTCCAAGCACTCCTCTCTACCCTGCCCCATTTTTTGATAGAGGAATTACTGCAATAATGGGAACCCGAATTATTGATCCCCTGACTATGCTTACCGTAGTAAGTGAGGCAGGAGGAACGAAAAAACTGCATCAGTACTGCGGGGAAAAGGTTGCGTTCAGAAAAAATGAATAAAAAGAGGAATAAAAAAAGATAAATGACATAAATGTTATAAAATGACATAAATGTTGTAAGAAGTAACTTTAAGAAAAGCCGGAGATTATAAAAAAGATTTGGAATGTAAGAGATGTCATACATTCCATTTTAATAAGGAAAATCACTTTTTTCAGTATTTTTCTTTCGGTGCAGAAAGAAAACTGCAACTTTTACTTCCTTGCTTTTATCTTTTCAAAGAGCTGCTTCAGGGTATCCTCATTGCTCTTAGTAAACTCGAAGGGTGAACTCGTAAAAGGCTCAAAATGTACTGCCACATCATCGAGCCTGTAGAAAGTCCCGTCACATTCCATGGCATCAATGACCCCCGGAAGTACAACATCCGAAGCAGCCGTGGTCGGACAGGGAGCAATATCCAGGCAAACCATTGGGATTTTGGCAAGGTAAGAGGCGCAGTCCGCAGGAATGTGGCAGACAAGATCAGCGCACATCACAAAGGCTGCATCCACATCTCTTTCCCGAAGCACATCAACGGCTGTGAATTCTCCGGGATTATAACGTGGGTGTCCGCGCGTAAAATCAAGCCCGAAGGGGTAGCCGTACATATAAGAAGCAACCTGGTTAAAACCTGCTACGTTACAGTGACCGCGCAGGGCTCCAAGAGTGAACTTTGCGTAGTTGTTCAGTTCCTTTACGAGATTCATAGCAATTTCAGCGTTTCTATGCTTTCCAATAGAGGAGGAGAGACCAAGCCCTACTGATATCGCCCCGAAGTTGCAGTTCTTCATCATATCAAGCATTTCTTCCATTACACAGATTGGGACTCCTGTTATCTCTTCCACTGAAGGGTGAGGAGTTTTCCCGTGAAGTAAGGTAAGAAGTGCACTGATAAGTTCATAATCAGAGTTAGGTTTAAGCTGCACATGCAGGTCAGAGGCTTCAGCAGTTGGAGTTTTTCTTGGGTCTACTGTGATAACAGTCCTGTCGAAACGCCCGCGTTTTGTCCAGTAACCACGCGGGAAAACTGCGTATCTTGACATCTGCCTTGGCATGGATTCAAGAGGATTGGTTCCCCAGTAAACTATTAGATCTCCTCTATTTTTCTTCTGACCTTCAGTTGCACCAACTTTTCCTGATTCCTGGATTCCCATAGCTGTTGGTCCGTGGCAGATTGTAGCATTGGAGTCAACAATAGCACCAAGGTATTCTCCTATCTTGAGCCCTACTTCATGAGCTTCGCAGGAGGTTTCACTACCCATGAAAAGCAGGGGTCGCTTTGCCGAAACAAGGATATCGGCAGCTATTTCTAGAGCTTCATCCCAGGCGGCAGGCGTCAGTTTTCCATCAACTTTTACAAGAGGCTGCCTTAGTCTGTGGGAACTAAAAATTTCCTGAAATTTGGCATTTCCCATTTTACATGCATTTTTGGCTTCTATCTTTCCGTCTCCGAATTCAACCTGGATATCGTCACAGGCTGCCCCACAAACCGGACAGACTATGTTTTTGTAAATCATTTTTATTCCCCTCTGACATAAACTTTCAACACTACATCTTCGGCACTAAGAACTTCTTCTTCAGTGGGCTCGATTGTCACTGGGGCGCCCTTATATAAAGGAGATCCTGTAGAAAGGGTATCGGGGTCAATAACAACATTCGACCAGATAGCCCTTGGCATGAATACCTGACCTGGCTGGACTGAATCCGTGCATTTTGTGTAAACAACAATTGAATGTTTTCCGTTCTCACTTGTTACTTTCACCTTATCAGGGGAACCAAGTGATACAAAATCAGCAGGAGAAATCCAGCAGCATGCACACTCCTTAGTGTAGTCATCCGTGAATTTATCCCCACCTTTGGCAAGCCTGCCTTCATCAATCGTACTTCCGGTAATGAGTAATACTTCCATATCTCTTCACCTCAGAGTTCCGGGTTTGCGTTTGCATCCACGTAGAGAGTTCCCTTCGCTCGCTTGCTGATTGCATAATCCCCTGTGAACTTCTTGAATTCGCCTATTAACTCGATATCACCAACCTTGACACTGTTTTCCATGGAAACATATTCGAAACCAGGGGAGAAACGTTCTATTTTGCCTCCGATAACTATGGTTCCCCCTGCCATTTCAGCCCCTACTCCACGAAGAGCTCTGCCCTTAACAACGATGAGCCCACCATTCTGGCGAATTCCGCAGAAACCTTCAACGTTGCCTTCTACCCAAATTTCGCCGCCATCCATACCTCCTCCGAGCTGGTGCCGTGCCGAGCCTTCGATGACAATACGTCCGCCTTTCATGCCGTGCCATTTGCCCCTGTAAGCGCAGCCCACATGATCTCCAGCATTGCCTTTAATGTGCAGAAGTCCGCCTGTCATTTCCATACCAGCCCAGGAATCAGCATCTCCGTGAACTACTATCTTGCCCCCTTTCATCCCGGTACCCACATGCATGCCTGCAGAGCCTTCAATTTCGATTTTTCCCGCACTCATGCCTTCTCCGATCCTTTTGACCCTCATTGCATCGCCTTTAATACGGATCAGAGTCTCAGCTGCAGAACTGCCACCACTGCCAATTACCTCAAAAAACTCGGAAAGAGGATAAGTCCTGGGTCCCTGCCATACACGCAAGTTTCCTATTTCTTCGGCATTTTTGCCTGCAAAGGCATCAGGTGTAATAACATCAGCTTCCAGTTTAATGTCAATCTCTTTTTTAGGAATAAGAATTACTTCTCCCATTTTTCCAGTACTTTCGATCCTGCCTTTATCAATAAGAACTCCCTCTGTCATGACCTCACCTCTCAACGTTAACCCGTATGGGAGTTGGATTTTCCAGATACTTTTCTGGAGTCGGATAGTTGGCAAAGCCCAGAGTATAATACCTGAACCAACTCTTTACATCAGCCAGCATTTCCTTTTCCCACTCGTCTTCTACATACACTTCTGAATAGTACGTTCGCTTTTTAGGCAGGGAAACGATCTCGCCTTTAATAGCCACAATTTCGCCATCCTTTATGGTGTATTCTGCTTTCCTGAAGGCTCTTAGAAGAGTTTCGTAATTGTTTGCATCAAGCTGCTGGGGGTTTATGTTATAAACTGTAACGTCTCCGTCAGCACCTACTCCAAGAGAACCTTTCCTGTGTACCATTCCAATGGTTTTTGCAGGATTGGCTCTGGTAAGGATCGCAATGTCATAGAGGGAAAGTTCCCGGTTTACGCCTCCGAGTTCACTCCTGTCATTTGCCCATTTGTGGCACTCACTGAAGGTCTGCTTTCTGAAAGCTTCGGACATGAGCCAGGTCATAACTTCAGGATATTTTGTAAACGGTCCACCATTGGGGCTGTCTGTAGTCATGATTGTTTTCCAGGGATCCTTGATAAGCAGGAGACACTCAAGCCCCATTGCCCACTGCAAACTGTGCACAGGGTTGGATTTAAGGTAAGTGAATGGCAGGACACCTGAACCGCACTCCATCTCGACATCAGTATTTGACCATTTGTTTCCTGTAAGCATGTAAAGGTCGTGAATTGCAGGCCCGTCACCCGTCATAACGGTTGCTTCTCCGAAAGGAGTGCACCCACTGTCGATTACAACATGGTCTTTGTTGTTTACATAATCTGCAATATCTTTTACTCCAGATGAGCAGTCTGCCCAGGTGGTGCCTGCAAAACTGTTGAACATTAGATGAGTGAGGTATACAGAACGGTCCCTTGCAGGATCCATTTTGGTTTCAGCCCATTCCACATCCATATTTTGTGTGGTTTTTACTCCATCAGAAATTTTCAGAGAGTCTTTAGTAATTGCATAGCAGCCAGGGTGTCCCAGATTATTTGCATGCAGGTGAACAGGCATAGGCATTCCAAGAAGCTCATTTACCTCAGTAAGCCCTTTTATTACTTCTCTCGGGGTAATCTCGAAATGGATGTTAGCCTCATCAAGAGAGTTTATGTTTTTACCCCAGCCCCAGTTTTCTACTCCTGCAGGATTGACACACTTAATTCCATAGGTTTTGTGAGTTTTCATCATCCATGCCACATAAGCAGCAGCCTTTTCAAGATCTCCATCCTTGAAGTAGCGCATCAAAAAGAAGTTGTTTCCTAACACTAGGTATCCACCCATATCAAGGAGCGGAGTTGCACGCATCTCCTCATGGGTGTGTCGAGCTTCAAAGGGAGGAACGGCAGCTTCAAAAACTGTTGTATAGCCCATTGCTGCGTAATCATACCCCTGTTTATAAACCGATGGGACAGAATAGCCTGAGCCTGAATGGGTGAGTGAGGTCTTCTGGAGATTTGATTTATAATGGTCTTCAGGGCGCATCATCCTGCCGGCGTTAACTTTTGCCCCTGCAACGTGAGAGTGGGAATCAACTCCACCTGGCATGACAGTCATGCCGAAAGCATCAATAACTTTTGCATCTTTCAGTTCGGCAGCAGAAAGCTCTTCTACAACTTTTCCGTCCCTTATGAAAATATCCATAATTTCCCCATTTATTTCATTGAGGGGATCAAAGACATACCCGTTTTTGATTGCAATTGTTCCTGCCATTTATTCCACCTCTCTTTTTACAAGCCGGATAGCATCAACAGGACAGATGAGGGCACAGGCTCCATCTGCTCCGCAGCAGTCTTGGTTTACTATCGAAATCCTTCCGTTCTTAACCTCAAGGAGGGTTTTCTCGTCCATATCGTTCAGGTACCCTGCAGCAAGCTCATGGCTGTTGAGGGCATTTACCGGACAGACGATAACACAATTTCCACAGCCTAGACATGCGTTTTCATCCGTTTCCAGGTAGGTGCGGAGCAGAGCTTCCGGAACAGGAGCTTCAAGGATCTTTTTCTCAAGAACACTCTTTTTCTCTACATCCGGCAGAATTGCAGTTTTTCGGACATCAATTGCGTTTACAGGGCAGGAAACCGCACAGGCTCCACAGTAAATGCAGGCGTCAGGACGGTGACTGATCTTTTCCACTCTTTCTCCGGATTTAGCTTTTTTATTGAAAATAGCATTTGCAGGACAGACTTCCACACAGGTATGGCAGGTCTGACAGATATTCTCATCCTTTGTCCAGCGGCCCTCAAAGGGCTTTTCCACAGAAATTGCATTCACTGGACAGACGGCAGCACACCATCCACAGTGGACACAGCAATCCGAATCAATGTGGGTCTTTCCGACAAGCTTCAGATGTCCATCCTCTGAAATTTCACGTGTTACTTCAATACAGCCTCTGGGACAGATATCCTCACAAAGCCCGCAGTGGACACAGTTCTCATTTACTGATGTCGGTTTCATTGCCCTGAAAAGGTAGGACATGTCAGTGAGGGATTTTCCTTCCTGTTTCAACTCAAGAGCGCCTGTAGGGCAAACTTTCGCACAAATCCCACAGACAAGGCACTCTTCACTTTTCTTTATTTCGAGGAAATCCGCATCCAATAACCCTCTCGTTATAGCTCCCACAGCTCCCACAGACAAATTACCTTTAGGGCATGCCTGTACGCAGGTTCCGCAGCCAATGCATTTTTCAGGCTTGTAGACCAGCTTCTTGTCTTTTTTTTCGGCAAAGATAGACAATCGCATATTATCTTGCATTTCGTTTACCTCTTTACGTTATTCTGTGCATGCGCCGCACAAAACTTCATTGTCATGCTGAACGAACATCTCATTGCAATTTTTACAACACTGTATACGCTTTTTCTGCCGGACTGGAACTTCTACGTCTACAAGTTTCCAGGAATACACTTTTTCTCCTGCCTCTAGGAGGATAGGCACAATCTCTACATGAGGAAATTTTTCAGTATTAAGGTACCAGGCATGGAGCTTAGGATAGGCTTTAGTCTTCTCAGGATCGAGGATTATTCGGATGCCTTTAATGCTGTTCACTCCTTCAGGCGCCTGTTTGTTTACCGTAACTGCCATTTTTCCCAGATTATTAATCTTCAATCCGTTATTCCCGATGGTGGCTCCTGCAAGGATTTGAAACGAATCAGGCATGCAGCTTTTCGTTTCGCAGGTCACGTATATACGTTCCCCACTCTGGATATCGAGCTCCCTCCTTGCAATATTGAGCATCTGAATGCCAATTAATGCCCCAGAGGTAAGGAAACCATGAAAGGAAACTACTCTTTCAATTTGGGAAAGCAACTCAGGGTCTGTTACTTGCTCCAGGATTGTCTCCATTCGTTGTTTTTCTTCAGGTGAATTTTTTTGCAATGTATGCACCGCCGTGAATCTGACCGTTATATATATTCAAACATAACGCTGATAAATACGAAAATTCGGGCAAAATCTGCCAAAAGGTGTAGGGATCCGATGTATCAGGTTATGTAGAAGTCAACATAACAGAGTGAAAGCAACATATCTTTAATTATTTTTTGATGGGAAAATCAGCCAATTTTACAGGGCTGGGTCGATAGATCCAACTCCCTAAAAATTCAGCCTGAGGCAAAAGTATAGGACAACATACAGTCCCATACCTGAATTTCAGGATATGTTAGGATCTATATATCAATAATTAATCATGATACTTTACTGTGGTTAAAATCATATAAACAGGTGATTTATAAAATTATCGATGAAGAAACTTTTCATGGGAGGGTACGAAGAAATAAATAAAACTTAAAAGATGGCTGAAAAATGTCTTTATCGGCAGAGTTACTTATATAGACCTGTTTTACTAGACCTATTTTACGAGGTCATAAAAAGATCAAATTTAGGTGTTTACAAATCTCCTCGGAAGAATCATTATACTGGGTAGCGCCTTTAGAAAATAAAGGATTTCGAACCATTTTTATTAATAAGCAGAGTTAAAAAAGTAAAGAAAGAATCTATTTTTATTAAATTGAAAGAAGAGAAAATCTAAACAATAAAGAGTTCTTGAATTTGCCTGTCTATTTATAAGTGTATATATCTATGCAAGCTATAACTGTGCAGGCATAGCAAGGCTTCAAAAAGGAATTTGAGAGTTTAAAAGAGCACAAAATTCTAACTACAGGTTAAGGTTTGATTAATTAGAATCATAATACTGGAAAAAAGATTATTTACAAGGAAAGAAGATTATTGACAAAAGATTGAAGGAGCGCCGGAAGAGGTATATTCCTGCTTACTGTAGCCCCCAATACAGTCGCTCCAATATATACTCCCATCAAGTTTATTTCGGAATGGAATATACCTTTTCCGGGCATTTTTATCGCACACAGGAGGAACTCCAGAAAGAGTTGTATTTCTCTCCGTATCTGTGCCGTCTTCCAAGCTATACCCCCTCAAGTATACTCGGAGTAGAATCAACTCCTTCCAGACAGTCTTTTACTCACATACCATACCGATTTTCTCACTCTCTTTGACCTGTTTGCTCCCGTTATATTATACAATGTCCCGATTGTTATTTTAAATTAATTATACGAAAAATTGTTTCTTAACAAAAGTTGTTTTCACAGAAAATGTTTTAAAATCAAAAAATAATTAAATATTAATAATGTAATTTTTATTGTATTTTGAGGTATTTAAAGAATAAATTACAAATTATTTCCTAAAAAGACAAGAAGATGATTTTATATTAAATTCTTGAATTTAAAGCCTGGGATATTATATCCTACATCTCTGCAGGAATTTTAAAAAAGAAAGAGTTTATTCTCTTAATTCAGCTATCTCTTTTTCCATTTTCCTTCTTATCATCTGTTCAGAGATCCAGCCAATGGCATTGTAAACAGGATTAACAGGGACATCCACGTAATACTTTGCTTCCGGGTTGAGCCAGCCTTTTTCTTTCCAGTAAGCATAATCAGCAGAACCAGTGTACCCAGGTTTGCCAAAACTTGCCTTTTGCGCACGAAAAATCAGTACATCTTTAAGTCCCGGAGAGCGCCGCTTTTTCTGGAAGGAATTGTAGTACTCAAGTGCAGCTTTTTCAAGTTTCCGGTTATTTTCCTGCTCTTGTTTTTTGGAGATCATACCTGGGGGAGTTATAAGACCAATACTTTGAGATACCTCAAAACCCCATATACCAGCTACCAGTTTAAGGTAATCGAGAACCTCCTTAAGACCCACAGCGCCTGTAGTGGAGAGAAGAAGAGCTTTTTTATCAAGAAAACGGGGTCGGTGGAAAATATAAGAGAAGCGATCAACAAAGGTTTTCATGAGTGCAGAAATATTCATACCATAAACAGGTGAAGCAAAGATCACGCCATCGGCGGCATGCATCTTTTGTTCGATAAGGGGAGCTTCATCTTTACATGGACAATACTCTTCACCCTTTGCAAGACAGACATAACAGCCCCGGCACTGCAACAGGTTTGCATCTTTGAGCATCAGGTATTCGAATTCAACGTTGTCCATAGACTGCATGTATTCTTCAATTTTCCTTGCCGCTCTATAGGTATTGCTTTTTCGTGGGCTCCCCATGATAACCAGGATTCTCATAACTTAGGCACATTCCTTCTATATTATAATCTATGCTACCTGAAAATCGTCTATATAATGTTAAAATAGTTCCCGATTCTAACAGTTGCCAGACTCAAGAAATCTGCAAGGGAAAGTAAATATAATTTCTCTATATGCTTTCAACGTCTTTACATTGGTAGGAATATCTGCAATAAAGTACCCATGTAGCTCTGTAGAAAAGGGAGATTGCTAGATTTACAGCAAAGATGAAAATCAGAGATGAAAATCAGCGATGAAAATTAGTGACGAAAATCAGAAAATAAAAACTTGAGAAAAACACAATTTATTGATTTAAGCGCTGGGTAAATCAGTGAGGTGGCTCATAAGGGTCTATGTAAACGAAGTTCGTTACTGGATCAGTTTTTAAGCTGTCCGGTATTTCCTTCATTCCATAGCACTCCCTTATGAACCAATTATTACTATATAACTAATATTATAAAAAATTAACGATAGAATGTTTAATTCTTTACGTAGTGTCAGATATCTATGTCAGTAGACCTCGTTTACCTGATTTTTGTCTCGCGAGTTGGACTCAATCATTAGCCTGTGGCATTGTTCTTAGCAGTTTTCAGCGAGTCCGGATTCTTGAGTTCCTTCTTTCATTAATAAGCCTTTGACTTTTTCTTTCAATTATAGCAGGCTCTGATACCATCTAGAGTACTCGAAGCTTATCTGATTACTTGCTTCCTGCTTTAATATTTTTCAGGATTTCCCGCAGCCTAGGCCTTTTTCCATACATCAGCAGGTAAACCCTGAAAAGCCGGCTGGAGAGCAGAATCACTCCATGCACCGAGACAAATAGAATTAATATGCTGGCAAGGATCTGATAGATAGGCACAGCTGTAACTCCCATTCTGGCAAGCATGGCTACTGGCGAGGTAAGAGGAAAGAGGGAAAGAAAAACTGAAAATGGACTGTCTGGACTTGTAAGGAGTGGCTGCATGAATATGAGAGGAGTTGCGGCTGTAAACGTCAAAATTCCTGCAACCTGCTGGCTCTCCTGAAGAGAACTCGTTATCGCTCCGATTCCTGCCATTAAACTGGCAAAAAAGATGAAACCGAGCACGAAGTAGATGAGAGCGAGTAAGAGAGTAAAAGGTTCGATATTTACAGGAAGGGCATACCCACTCCCAAACACTATTGCCGCAAGCCAGATGAGAATCTGCAAGAGACCGACTGCACCAAGGCCTGCTATTTTGCCTGTAAGAATTTCGGAAGGGGTAGCAGAGGAAAGCAAGATTTCGATTATTCGGTTCTCTTTTTCTTCGGCAACGCCACGAAGCAGAAATCCGGACGAAGAGAAAATACTGAAAAGGAGGAGAAAGGCTGTAAGAATAGGAAGTCCAAAGCTGGCAAGCATTTCGGTAAGCCCTTGTTCAGAGGGTTCTCCATCTTCCCCTACATTATAAAACTTCATGTTAACCGGGTCTCGAACTCTGTTGAGAATGAGCTCATCAACTTTGTCCTTAAGGAGGGAGGTAATAACAATATCTGAGATCTCGGCCGACAGTTCAATGTCTGGCACAGGCGCTTCTTTTTTGAGGCTATATAGTTCTATTGTCCCGGTCTCAAGAAAATTTTCGGGGATAATAAGATAAGAAGAAATCAGGCCCGTCTGTAAAGCCTGCCTCGCTTCGGAGATTTCATTATACTTTACAAATTCAATAACTGAGGTTTCTGCCTCAGAAGGTCTCAGAGAAATACCCTCATTTCGGACAGATTCCGGAAATTCGAAGGTGTCAGTCATATCAATATAACCTACTTTCTGGTCTTCAGCCGGAGTCGCTTCTGAGACTATTGCTGGAAGGAGACTGATCCCCATAAGTAGGAGAGGAAAGAGGAAAGTCATAAAGAGAAATTCTTTACGCTTGATTGTCTTCAAGAACTCGTGCCTTGCAATAATGAAGGTTTTTTCGGAGAAGTCATTCATTGAGAGCACTCTCCAGAGTCTCAATAAAAATATCATTCAAAGAAGGAAGTGCTTGCTCAAAACGAAGGATGTTTGCTCTCCGAACAAGTTCTTCAAGCAGGATTTGTGTATTTATTCCCGTTTCTGGAAAGATTTCAATCAATTTTCCGGATTCTGTTATTTTTTTTATACCTGAAATCTCCCTAATTGCGTTTAAATCTTCTTTTTCCGCAAATTCTACTATCAGAGAGTTCCTTCCATGTTCCCTCCTGATTTCTTCCACAGTGCCGTAAAGTACTCTCCTACCTTTATTGAGCATAAGAATCCTGTTACAGAGGGTCTGGGCTTGCTCCATCATGTGTGTGGAAAGGATTACTGTTTTTCCTGCTGCCCTGAGGTCCAGGATCTTATTTTTAACGATCTTCGTATTCACGGGATCAAGCCCTGAAAAGGGTTCGTCAAGAATTATAAGTTCAGGGTCATGGATAATCGCAGAAAGAAACTGGATTTGCTGCTGCATCCCTTTGGAAAGTTCTTCAACTTTTTTATTCTTATATTGATAGAAATCCAGGGATTTAAGCAGGGATTCGGCGTTTAAATGTGCCTGTTTTTTGGGCATGCCTTTAAGTTGTGCAAGATAGACCAGCATCTCCAGAAGTCCTGTTTTTCTGTACAGTCCCCTTTCTTCAGGAAGATATCCTATCCTGTTCTTTGCAGCCGGGTTAAGGAGTTCCCCAAAGACATTTATTTTCCCGGTGTCCGGCTTGATAATGTCAAGAAGAAGCCTGATAAGTGTTGTCTTTCCTGCCCCGTTTGGACCAAGAAGCCCGAAAATCTCACCCTGCCTTATTGAAAACGAAATATCTTTAACGATACTCTTTTCTGAGAAGGACTTTGATACGCTTTGAAATTCCACAGTATGCATCCAGATTAAATACATTCCAATATAAAATAAGTTTATTCGATATTATTGAAAACTCTAATGGAAGCAAAAGCTCATTCGCCATTTAATTAAAGTAACTGTCCGGCATTAAAGAGATTAATGGAACTCAACTAGAGAGAAATAAGGAAATTCAGGAGATAATATGATACCGAAATTAATCGTTCACAACAGTATAAGTCTCGATGGCTCCACCACAGGCTTCGAAGCAAATCTTGATATTCACTATAAACTCCTGAGCAGTTATCTGCCCGATGCCATAATAGTCGGTTCGAACACTGCAAAAACCGGAACCCAATTTTTCTGTGAAACAATTCCGCCTGAAGAGGAATCGGATTTCAGGAAGCCTGAGATCCAGCCTGATGATCCCAGAGCGTACTGGTTGATTGCAGACTCAAGAGGAATTCTTGAAGGATTATTGCACGTTTTCAGGCGTTCCGATTACGGCAAAGATGTAATTGTTCTCGTCTCGGAAAAGACTCCTGAAGGCTACATTAATTATCTCAAAGAGAGGAATTATGACTTTATCCGAGCCGGAGCAGACCGCGTAAATATCAGGCATGCACTGGAAATTGCAAACGAAAGGTATGGGTTCGAACTTATAGCTTCGGACAGTGGTGGGGTTCTTAACAGTATATTGCTCGAGCACGGGCTCGTTGAAGAAATCAGCCTGATTATTAACCCTGTGATTGTAGGGAAAAACGGGACAAATCTCTTCAGAACCCTGGAGAAAAGTGATATACGACTTGAACTCTTGAAAAATCAAATTGTAGAAAAGCAGTGCGTGCACCTTGTCTACCGAGTTTTGAAAGAATGAAATCTGAGTACGCAGTTTTAATACAGGTCTTTAAAGGTTCTTATGCCGTATTGGAGGGGTTGACAAAATCCTGTCTGTAGATATTAAAGTCTCTGGGAATTCCCCTCCCCTAAAGAGATCCTCCCGTGAGGCATCTTTGCCCTGGAAAAAAAGGCATCAAGATAATCTACCTGCTCTCCTCTACATAAGAAAGAGAGAAAAATCAAGAACTTTTGACAAAAGTTTTTATGGAAAGTTTTTTTCTATAAAAATTTTCCAGATAGGGTTCAGACGAATCTTTTTTGTGTCCTTTTCGGTACAATGCGGAAACTGATGACGATAAAAAGGAAATTATAAATAGGGGGGAATAAAAATAGGAGGAAATAATCCGAAGACGTCACTTCTTTTCCGGAGAGAATGTATTTGAGAACAAACTTCTGAATGAATTCATGCGTAAAGCCGGAAATCTATGAAGTGTCCTTAGAAATCCTGTTCTCAAAAAATGCTTTTAAAAAGCTTTTGTTGCAAAGTGCCCTGAAAAGTATAATCCAGAAGTAATAAATGAGTTGCCCTATATTTATTAGCTGATCAAAAATTTCTAGAAAACCAGTATAAAGGCAGTAAAATCTGCTGTAGAGAACTTAGTGCCTGAATTTATGAATCCCGTATTGCTTAGGATTCAAAAATGTGAGGGATCGTAGGGACAATCGATCTGGCAAAAAGTAATCCTGAAAGCAACCTGAGGGAAGAAGTCTGAGAATAAAAAAAGATTAATTTGGAAAAGAGCTTTTAAAAAGATAGAATAGAAGCAGGAAGGACTGAAAAAAAAGCATTTAACTTAAAAAAAATAAATGCTTTTTGGGGCTCTGTAGAAATCCTTAATTTAATCCATAATAATTGTATTACTTTTTTGTTTATATTATAGACTATTAGTTTAACTTTTACTTCTTTTACTTGATTTCTAACCTTTCTTGCTCTTAATGTTTCTCCAAATTTTCTTTTTACAACAGATATTATTGTCTCTACTATATTCCTTCTATTGTATTTGATCTTATCAAAGTCTTTGTTTAATTGTTTTCTATATTTTCCGTTTATTCTCTTTCTTTTTCTTTCTCTCAAAGGTACTATTGAATCTGCTTTTATCTCTTCTCTTATTAGAGTATGAATTTCTTCGGAATCATATCCTTTATCCATCACATAACATTGAGACTTTCTTGACTTGTTTGATTGTCTTATCAGAGTCTTTGCATGCTTGACATCATGATCTGTTTTTTGGCTAATTTTCCATCCTAATATTACTTTTTTAATAGTGTCTACTGATATTGAAGTTTTAAGGAAGCTCCTTCGGAGCTTCCCTGTTCTCTTAGAATAATAATGACTTGCATAAGAACTCGTAAATCCTGTTGCATCAATTGCCGTAATGAGAACTTTTTCTCCATGTGAGTAAAATAGTTTTAGAGTTTTTGACAAAATTAGGTTAAACAATGAAGAGGGAATTCTGGACACAAACTTTTGAAGAGTAGTGTAATGAGGAACCTTATCAAGGTCAAGTTTTTCCTTTATACTGTTCATGAGGTCAACAAGTTCTACAAAGTCACGGTAGTCTGTACTTATATACTCCTTCAATAAAACAAGAACAAGAAGCTGATGTTGAGTATAAACACGTTTGGAATATTTGCAGGAGTAAAGGTTCAGTCTGGAAGACTGAACCGTTTTAAGACTGAGATCAATAAATTTAATATACTTATTTGATGACAATAGCAATTGCTCCTTTGTTTTTTGTGTGGACAAAAAAATTAAGGAGCATTTTTACAATTTTATTTTTATAATTTTTGGGTAAAAACAGAATTTAGAGGATTTCTACAGAGCCCTTTTTGGAAAAAGATATAAAGGATCAATTGGAAAGTAGCGCAGTAATAACTGCGAGAAGTTCCTTCAAAGTTCTTCTGGAGGAAGAGAGAATTTTTGCTAACTCAGACTGCTTTCTGATAGAAATAAAGGAGAAGTATCTCTTTATACCTAAAACTTCCTGGGGAGATGGAATAGAATGAAGGTATCACTTATTGATCTGGCATTTCTTTCAGAAAAAAGGAAAGATGTATTACTCCTGCTGGAAGAGGGACCTAAAACAGGGGATGAAATAAAAACAGCCCTCAATGTCAATTCGACATCAATCATGCCCCAGATCAAAAAGTTAAAAGAAGGGCGCCTAATAGTACAGGACGAGAGAAATACCTATAGGCTCTCCGAGATGGGAGAGATAGTAGTCGAAAAAATGGAGCCTCTACTGAATACTGTAAGAGTTTTTGAGGAAAATTATGATTATTGGACAAATCATGACTTTTCTGCAATTCCCGAGCATCTCCTTAACAGGATTGATGAATTGGGTAACTATTACATGCTTGAAGCCGACCTTAACCGACTTTTTGAATTACCTGAAGATTTTAAAAAGAATCTTTTGGAATCAAAAGATGTAAAAATGTTCCTTTCATATTTTAATCCTCTTCACGTTGAGATGTATTTAGAACTTGTAGAGAAAGGAGCTACAATATGTCTTATCCTGACAGAACCCGTTTTTGACAGGATGAAAAAGGATTACTACAAAGATCTGAAATATCTTGTGGAATCAGAAAATGTTCAGATATATGTCTGTGACAAAAATGTAACCCTCAAAAACGTGGTGACAGAACGTTTCTGCTCGCTTGTGCTATTCGACAAAAAAGGAAAGTTCGATCATCAACGGCTCATGAGTTTTGATGAAAGTGCACTCAAATGGTGTGAAGAACTCTTTTTGTATTATAAAGACCTTTCCACACGACTGGAGAAACTATAATCTCCTTTTGAAATCAGGATGAGTCTTCGTCCAGATACTTACTGATCAAAGCCCTGAATTTGTGAATATCAATGGGTTTGGAGACATAGTCCACACAGCCCATTTCTATGAAATGCTCCTCACTGCCTTTCATAGCATGGGCCGTAACTGCTATCACAGGGATATCTGCAGTCGCAGGATTCTTCTTAATTCTATCGAGAACTTCAAGCCCATCCATCTTTGGAAGTTGCATATCTAGCAGAATAAGATCGAACTTTTTTTCAGCAAGGCGTTCAAGCGCCTTTATTCCATCTTCGGCTTTAGTTATACTGTGCCCATAGAGTTCCAGAAGATCCATAATCAGTTCCATGTTCATGGGATTATCTTCGACAATAAGGATTTTCTTCATCATTAAGCCTCTTCAGCATAGCTAATTGTTGTATCCTATTAATTAATTCTTTTCTTCCGAAAGTGCCCTTTTTCATAATAGAAATAAGGTAACCTTTCAGTTCATTGTTCAGTTCTTCAAGATTCTTCCCGGTAAGTTCGCTGGAAGTGCATACAATAAGAGGAATATCTTTTGTACGTATATCAGCTCTCATGCTGGATATCAGGTCAAACCCGCTGACTTCCGACATCATGAGGTCAACAATCAGTATGTCCGGCTGCGGGTTTGAGAAGAGCTTTTGTAGACCTTCCCTTCCACTGTAAGCTTTGATAACCTCAAAACCTTCGGGCTCAATCATTGAGCTCAGCAGTTCTACAGTATATTCATCATCATCCACGATAAGAACTTTAGGAGATTCGAACCGGAACTTCTTAGTAATTTCTTTGAGGGCATTTACCAGCTCAACCCTTTTTATCGGTTTTGTAAAGGAGTATGTTGCTCCAAGTGTAATTCCAAGCTCGTTGTTATTAGTCATGGAGATGATAAGCACAGGTATGGAAGTTGTGTGAGGATCATTTTTCAACTGCCTCAAAACAAGCCAGCCGTTAGTGTCCGGCAGGAAGACATCCAGGGTAATAATATCGGGTTTCAAGTTCTTTGCAACCTTCAAAACATTTTTTCCGCTATAAAGGGCAGCTACACTATATCCTTCGTCCTTAAGAATAACTGAGAGAAGTTCACTGGAGCTTTTGTCATCTTCGACTACCAGAATAAGTTCCTGTTTAGAATCTCCCTCTCTAGGTAAGTGGACTTCGGGCATCTCGAGTTCTTCTTGCAAATCCTCCATGCTTTTTTTTACTGAAAGTGCTGCTGCTTTGCTCATCTCAAACTCTATCATTACATCCTCAAGTTCTATCTCTTTGGCTTTTCTTAACTCTAAGGGTTTCCTGAGAGGAATCGCAAAGGTAAAGTTGCTGCCTTTCCCAGGCTCGCTCTCAACCCAAATATCTCCCTGATGAAGGGGCACGAGCTTCTTCACAAGAGCAAGTCCAAGTCCTGTGCCGCAATATTGTTTGGTTGCTGACTTACTAAGTTGGGTAAAGGGCTGGAAAAGTTTTAGCTGATCTTCAGCAGAAATGCCTATACCGGTATCTATGACTGAAATAAGCGCTCGATTGCCGCTTTTCTTGCAGTAGATCAGGACTTTTCCGCCGGCTGGGGTAAATTTGATTGCATTGCTTATAAGGTTGTAAAGTATCTGAATCAGTCGACCTCTGTCGGCTTCTAGCGTAGTAAGGTCGGGTTCTATATTAAAAGTCACCTCAAGATCTTTTCCCTGCATAAGAGGAGAGAGAACGGCTTTAACCTCCTCTAAAACGGAGTTGATTGAAAACTCACTATAGTGGAGTTCCATTTTTCCGGCTTCTACTTTTGAAAGGTCAAGAATATCGTTTATGAGCATCAGCAAATGCTTCCCACTGGTAGAAATATTGCGTACATATTTGTACTGCTTTTCATTAAGCTCGCCAAAAGTCTTCTCAAGAAGAATATCCGAAAATCCTATAATGGAATTCAAAGGTGTTCTCAACTCATGGCTCATGTTTGCAAGAAATTCACTTTTGGTATTATTGGCGGCTTCAGCTTCAAGTTTTGCCTGAAGCAATTTTTCTTCCGAACGCCGATGTGTAGTGATATCTAGACCTGTTTTCAGAATCCCGGTAATCTTGCCTTCTTCATTCTTTATGGGAATTGCACTAACTGCCCAGGTCTTCCCATCCCTGGTGACTACTTCCCCGAACTCTTCATTTCCGGACTCCAATACTCTCAATACAGGAGATTTGCCTGGTTTCTCTTTATATAGTATATATATCCCTATAATTTCGCCCGATAACGTCTTCAAGCCTCATACCCATGTGGTCAAGAGCCACTTTATTCAGCCAGATTATTTTCAATTCGGAATCCATAAAGACTACAAGTTCAGTGAGAGAATCGAGAATCAACATTTTTTCATGTTCCTGAGCTTTGAACTTCTCAGAAGTAGTTCTCAGGCGGTCAAGTGTCTGGTTTATTCCTTCAGACAGCCTTGAGAGTTCATCATTTCCTTCCACAGAAAATCGTTCAGAGAAATTCTCGTCTGTCCTCGCCTTTCTCACAAAATTATCAATTGCGACTATCCGGGATATCACTTCCCTGTCAAGAAGAAACTTAAAACTAGCCCCAGTAATAAGTCCTGCGAACAAAAGTAAAAATACCAGGTACTGGAGAAACTTCTGCCCCTCGGCATAGATTGTGCTGGGGGTGTCAGACTGGATTATAAAAGCCGGACTTCCGGAAATATCTTTAATGACAGAATAGCTTGTAACTCGGTTTTCGGTTTTATTATACATGAAATTCGGATTTTTGCTTTCAAAAAGAGCCTGCTGGAAATCAAATGAAGAAGCTTTAAGATTATAAAGGGTAACCGTACTTCCTGTACTTTCCTGGATGGATTCAAGGAAACTAGAATCAAACTTTTTTCCAAGAATGATCGTACCTGAGATTTCGTTATCTCCGGACGCTGCAAGCACAGGTTGACTGGAGATAAATGCAGGCTCGTTTTCCAGCATGACTATGCCTTTTAAAGGAGTCTCAGCCTCTTTACAGAGGAGACTGCCATCTTCTATTCTCTGAAGTATGTCAGGAAGAATAGAAGCATTATTGGATACTCCTGAATCCGAAACTTTGGAATACATAATATTCCCTGAACTGTTTACCAGAAAAATGAAGTCGCAACCACTAACGGAAAAGATCTCATCTACTGCAGTCTCACTGAGATTTTGAGTGTGCTGATTGAGCATTAAAGCTCTGACATCCTCCCTTGAAGAAAGAGCAGAATTGATGCCTTCAAAGTGTAGAACCTGGAGATCAATAATATCCTTTACCCTTTCTACATTTTCAGCTGCCTCTTTTTCCTGCAGATTGGAAAAACTGGAATAGAGGATGCTCTGGGATGCAAGAATAACAACTGAAATGAGAAGAGCAAAGATAACGTAGACGGTAACAAGGATCTTTCCACTAACTTTCATATTTTAAGCTCGATGACAGGTTTCGGGTTAACTGAGTCTGGAGATAAGGTTGGGATAAGATCTACAGGAAGTTTATAAGACAACACTAACAGAATAAATTAAATTATAATCTATTAAAAGTTTTCTCAAACGATCATACCAAAATAATTTTCTCCATATTTAAGAATAGATATGGATATAGATTCTTTTTTTACCAGATAAAAGCTTATGGAGTTTGTATGCCGGAAAAAAGGTCTGAAATAGCAGATGTGGTTAAAATTCGTTTTAATCTTAGAAGAATAAGTAGAAAGAATTGATCTCAAAACATATATTATTCGTATATTCACTAACGGAATTTTAAGAAGATAATCTTAATAAGGTAGAAAATTTGAGCATCTAGCTGGCATAGAGCATAGAACTATGAGGTCAAAATTTATGACCTTATTTATCAAAAAAATAGCAAAAAAAAATTCTTGACAAATAGCTTTTATAAGTTGTTAACTAAAAAAATATCGCGTTCTAACGAAATCATAAGGAGCCTGAGAATTGTTTCTACTGCCGCTGTTCTCATCCCTGCCAGAGGGAGAGGCAGGAAGGAAATCCAGAGGCACTGTGGTTTCTCAGGCGAGACCTGTGATTTCTACTGTATTTCTAAGTTATGGACACTCAGTCCGGAGCATGAAATATTTGGATTGAAAAATCTGTATAATATTATAGACAATAAAATTATAATAAAATAAGTCAATTGATAAAATCTAAAAAAGGTATGACTATGAGCGAATTTACACTCAAAACGAGACTTTTAGCTGCCCTTGAAGGCAAGCCAGTTGACAAAGTACCTGTTTGCTCCGTGACCCAGACCGGGATTGTAGAACTTATGGATAAAGTCGGAGCTCCCTGGCCTGAAGCTCACACCAACCCCGAACTCATGGCAAAGCTGGCAATTGCCAACTATGAGCTTAGCGGACTCGAAGCTGTAAGAATTCCCTATTGTCTTACCGTTCTTGTTGAAGCTATGGGCTGTGAGATCAACATGGGTACCAAGAACAGGCAGCCTTCTGTTACAGGTCACCCCTACCCCAAGGATCTTGAAGGCGCATCCATTCCTGCAGACCTCCTGCAGAAAGGCAGAATCCCTGTTGTACTCGAAGCCATAAAAATAATCAGGGAAAAAGTAGGTCCTGACGTGCCAATTATTGGCGGTATGGAAGGTCCGGTTACGGTCGCCTCCGACCTGGTAAGTGTAAAATCCTTCATGAAGTGGTCCATTAAAAAGATTGATCTCTTCGAGCAGGCTCTGGACCTTGCCACTGAAGCTGCAATCATGTACGCAAATGCAATGGTCGAAGCAGGCGCAGATGTTATTGCCATTGCAGACCCTGTAGCTTCCCCTGATCTCATGAGCCCTGACTCCTTCAGGCAGTATCTCAAGCCAAGGCTGCAGAAGTTCTCCTCAGGTGTGAACTCAGTAACTGTCCTCCACATCTGTGGAAATGTTAACCCGATTCTCAGTGACATGGCAGATTGCGGCTTCGAAGGTCTCAGCGTTGAAGAGAAAATAGGCAGCGCAAAGAAGGGTAAGGAAGTAATCGGAGACAGAGCAAGATTAGTAGGAAACATTTCCAGTCCTTTCACTCTCCTGCCAGGACCTATTGACAAGATAAAAGCTGAAGCAAAAGAAGCTCTTGAAGGCGGAATTGATGTACTCGCACCAGGCTGTGGTATTGCACCTATGACCCCTCTCGAAAATATCAAAGCACTGGTCGCAGCTAGAGATGAGTACTACGCATGAAGAAGCACTAAAAATCCCTTTATTTTTTTCAGGGGCACAGTCCTGAGCTCTTAATTCTTTAAAGCCTCTGGATATCGTGCTCTACTTTATTTTTCTTGTTTTGACAGGCGGAGTGAGTACTCCAGAGCCAGGATTTTATAGACTGTGAGTTCAGGAGGACTTATCCGAACACAGGATTCAGTATAAATAGCTTGATAGCTTATTCAGTATAAAACTTATTAAAATATATTAAACATAGAATATGTCTGAAATACTGGTAGAATAAATCTTAAACTTTTTTTGAAGGAGGTTAAGTATGAGAACTGGAGTTGCAATTGACCTGGGTACTAGCGGTTTTAGAGCCCAGAAAATTGATCTGGATAGCGGCGAAATCAAAAAGACGGTCATAACGCTGCGGAATCCCTTACCCGGAGCAAATGTGATGGACCATCTTGATTTTGCAATTCATTATGGGCTTGATAAAGCTCACGAACTTTCGGTAACAGCCGTAAAAAATATTCTGACCGCACTGAATGTAGATCTGGCAGAAATGGAGAGATTTTCAATCTGCGGAAACCCTATTCAGCTTTCTATATTCCAGGGCATTCCAATCGAAGATCTGGCATATGCAGGTGAGCGTAAAAAGCAAAAATACCATATTGAAGAACAGAATCGAGATGCACGCATAATACCTATGACCGAAATTGAGGGTTTTGAAGAGGCTGTAAACTGCAAATTGATTGTGCCTCCAGCAATTAAACACGAGGTCGGAGCCGATGCGCTTGCACTTATTGTAAAAGCAGGCATGATTGAGAACAATGAGATAGCGATTGCAACGGATTACGGGACAAACGCAGAAATGGCTCTTAAAGCAAATGGCGTTATATATACCGGGTCAGCTGCCGCAGGACCTGCGCTTGAGGGTCAGGAGATAGAATATGGGTCTATTGCTTCTCCTCATACAATTTGCGACGTTGAATTTGAGGGCGAAAACCTGCGCTGCTATGTACTTGACCGGGACATGAAGACCAAAAAAGCTGACCTTGTAAATCCTAAAACCGGGGAAGTTATTGAAAAAGGAGAACTGACTGCAAAGGGCATTACAGGTACAGGAGTCATTGCCCTTATAGAGACGGGCATGAGAAATAAGCTCATTGTGCTGCCAAAGATTCAAACACCGGATGGCGTTATCCATCTGCAGGATGGGATAAAATTCACGAATAAAGACCTTATTGCAGCCGGGAGAGCAATAGGGGCGATCAGAGCCGGACATATCACTCTCTGTGCAGCCGCAGGCATAGAAATGGAAGATCTGCAGGCTGCTCACATGTCAGGAGCTGCGGGCACTTATATGGACGCTGCAAAGGCTCACAAGGTAGGAATGATTCCTTACAATGCGAGTTATGTTTCCCAGATAGGAAATACTTCTCTTACCATTGCCAGGGAGATCCTGCTTTCTGAAGACAGGCTCTGGGAACTGCAGGCGATTGCAAAGGAAATAGTGGGTACCCATGTGATGTTTGCAACCTCCGAGGCATTTAAGGAAGCTTATTTGCTGGAACTTGCTTTCTGGAATGAGGGTATGTCTTTCAAGATGCTTCAGAAGTTTTTGAAAAAGAAAAAACTCCCCATGATCGGCGAACCTTCTGATATTCTCAAAATTGATCGTCGAGTTGAAAGAGATATCCCCGAGCTCGGAGAAGAAGGGCTTGAGGTACTTGAAAGGGTTGGAACTTACCTTACAATGGTAATTGGAGAATGTGAAGGCTGCCGTAAGTGCGTAAAGGTCTGCCCTACCGGAGCCCTTAGAATGGAAGACAACGGGTTTGTAAAAATAAGGACTGACCTCTGTGACGGCGCAAACTGCCAGCGCTGCCTTCACGCCTGTCCAAGTGATAGGTTTAAATGGGAAAACCTGACAGTGGCAGGAAAATAAAGAAGACAAGTTTATTGAGAGTAAAAACGAATAAGGAAAATAAGCAATAAGCAAGACTAAGGGAGGAGAAAACGTGCAGGTCATTGTGGTGGGGGGTTTTCTGGGAAGCGGAAAAACTACCACTATTATCAATATGGGCAAGTACCTGGCAGAAAGAGGGAAGAAAGTTGCCATTATTGTGAACGAGATTGGCGAAATCGGGATTGATGGAGACGTTATAAAGAGATTCGGGTTTGATACGAAAGAGATCACAAGCGGGTGCATTTGCTGTTCCCTGAAAGTAGGATTAAGGACTACTGTTACTCTTCTTGCAAAGGAATACAAACCTGATATCCTGATGATCGAACCCACAGGCATTGCCTTCCCACACGTAATCAGGGATGAAATTGAACTCATGAACCTTGGCGAGCAGGTAAGAATTGCTCCCCTTGTGACCCTGATTGACGGCAGCCGTTTCAAGTACCTGATGAAAGAAGTTAAAGACTTTGCCATGAGGCAGATTATTGATGCGGAAATCCTGGGAATAAACAAGGTAGACCTGATAGAGCCTATTCGTCTTCCTATTCTTGAAGCATCGGTGCAGCAGCTTAATCCGAATGCCAGAGTAGTTCTTCTTTCAGGAAAGGATATGGACGAAAAATTTGAAAATTTCATGCGAATGGTGCTCCCGGATCTTGAAGGAGTGTCCGAAAGACTCCCGAAAGCTGAGGTAACTGAAGAAGCCGAACCCTCTGCGCCGCAAGAGACCGAAAGTTCTATTGAGGCTTCAAAAGTAGGCAGCTATTCTGCAGAATTTGAAGTTGAAGACGGGAACCTTAGCACTGACGCTGCCAGGGAATTAACAACTGAACTGATATACACGATAAAAGCAAAGGTGCTGAAACTAAACCCCGAATTCGTAGGACATATCAAACTCTTCCTGGACAATGGATCAGAAACCGTGAAGCAGAGTGTTACGATATATTACGAGGAGCCCCAGGGAGAAATAATCAAGTCAAAGGAAGGAGCTGTCCCTACACTTAAAATTCTCTCAGCAATCTCAAACGTTGAGAATGGAGCCATTAAAGAAGCTGTAAGCCGTTCAGTCGAGGAAGTCTTTGAAAGAAGAGGAATAAAAGTCAGTAAACCCAAGCTGAACCATGATCATGAACATGGGCATCACGAGAATAATAAACCTGGAAATCATGGGCATGCACAGAGGTTTTCGGATATTAAAAGAAAAGGCAAAGACGAAGAAACGTGTGAGTGAAAGTTAATACTTTCTCACGCCCTTTTTTGATTGTTTTTATAGTGTAACTAATCTTTGTAATTTTAATTGATTGCCATAGTTTTAACTGGTTTTCTTGAGTAACTGTAAACTGGTTTTTTTGAGTAACTGTACTATAAAGCAGAAAAAGCAGGTCAGGTTATATAACCAGGTGACCGCAGTTTTTTAAGTACGACGATCTCGAAGGAAACAAGTTCTCGGTTCAGAGCAGTTGCATCCTGCCGCAGAAAAACTTTATATACTATAAAATAATCATCGATTTTTGCCCTGAAGATGATCCCTCAGATCGAGAGAAAAGTAATCTTTCAGACATTATGAAGAATCTGACTCTGGGTTAACAGCAGGACATCACATAGATCAATAGAAGCCTGATTAAAAAATTGAAGACAGAACCAGAATAACCTTTAAGGGAAATGTTTAACTTCTGTTTAAAAAAAGATTGAAAAAACGGCAAAAAGCTCAAAGTTATTAAGCCTCCAGAATATCAAAGGGTCCAAATTTTAGAAGCTCTGATGTATTTTTCTGCAGAAACCAGAAAATCAGGTTATCTCTGGGGAAACTGAAAAGAATATCAATTTCATTTGTATGCTTTCAAAACTATACTTTGATCACCTTATTTTTGCCTGCTTTAAAATTATCAATAAATTCAAATCTACTTGATAACCTCCAGCGCTAAAAATAATAATCTCTATATCTTCACCCTCTGCGATAAAGAATTTCCTTGATAGAAGAATAATTGCCCTGTAAATTTTGATCCCATTGTTTAGATCAACGGGGACAAAAAAAATCTTGTTTTTTATAAGATCATTTGCAGAGAAAATTGAAATGAGAATTATAAAATTACAGCTTTTCAAAAATTAGCATCGGTGAAGGTATATGCAATTAAATCCAACTGTGATCTGCAAGTGCATCCCTGAATAATAAAAGGGAGTATACCTATCTGAATTAACTGGAAAAAAAGTCCCTTAAATCCAGGGAACAGAAGATTGAAAGCTTGTGAACCTGGAAAGTAAAAAAACCCCTTTAAAATAGCTTGAAGCGAGAAAAGGACTGAAATTCAGCTTGCTGAATAGCCAGTACACCACCGAAAGATTATCCAACCCCTTAATGGAAGGAATTCGATCTTGGAGGTTTCGAATTCATTGACATTGTATTCAAGAAGTTTTCGGCTAAAAAAGCCGAAATGAAACTTCATAGGGATGCACTTGCAGGTTAAGGATCTTAGAATCCGAGACCTTTTAGTTAAATGGAGGTTAAAATATGTTGGATTTGAAACTGGAAGATATCGATGGCATATTAGTACGTTATAACGTCGCCCTCGAAAAGGAAATGACACCTGACGAAGCCGCAGAAGAGCTTTACCCCAAGGATGAACTCATCTACCCGATTGCAAAAGCCATCTTTGAAGGAGAAGAAGATGACGTTATCGAGGGTCTCCAGGCAGCAATCGATGCAGGCAAGAAGCCAATCGACCTTATTGACGAAGCCCTCATGGTAGGCATGGGAGTTGTAACCCAGCTCTACGATGATGGTGTCATTTTCCTCCCGAACGTTATGATGTCCGCAGATGCAATGCTTGCAGGTATCGAATTCTGTAAGAGCCAGACCACTGAAGTTCCCGAGCCAAAAGGTAAGGTTGTCTGCCATGTTGCAGAAGGTGACGTTCACGACATTGGAAAGAACATTGTCGCTGCCCTCCTGAGAGCAAATGGCTACGAAGTAGTTGACCTCGGAAGAGATGTCCCTGTAGACGAAGTAGTCGCTGCAGTCGAGAAAGAGAAGCCAATAATGCTCACAGGTACTGCCCTCATGACCACCACCATGTATGCATTCAAGGAAGTTAACGATAAGCTCCTTGAGAAGGGAATAAAGATTCCATTCGCATGTGGTGGCGGTGCTGTGAACCAGGACTTCGTGTCTCAGTATGAACTTGGAGTTTATGGTGAAGAAGCTGCAGACGCCCCCAAGATTGCTGATGCAATTGTTGCAGGTACTACAGATATCACAGCATTAAGAGAGGAATTCCACAAACACTGAGGAGGGAGCAAAAATGGTAAAAAAATACACTTCAATGGCTTATGCTAATGCAGATGAACTGATTTTCGGGCAGTCAAAGTTCCCTGTAAAGGCAGGGCTTGGCCTTGAGATTGGTGGAGGATACACATCCCCCGAAGTTAACTATGCCCCAAGACCTGGAGCCGGTGCATCTAAAGAAAAGCTCGTAAAAGAATATGAAAGAATCACCACCGACATTATGGCGAGGATGGTTCAGATTGGAGCTCCCTCTGTGGTGCTTGAAACCGAACACGTTCAGCAGATGTCAAACAACCCTGAGTGGGGAGGAGCTGTTGCACATGCTCAGAAGACCATTATGGAAGAGTACCACGATGAGTACGGTATAAAATGCGCACTCCGCCACACAATAGGTGATATCCGTGAAGACCGTGACTATCTCCAGCTCAGAGGAGACAAGTACAGCGTCTTTATGGAAGCTTTTGAGCAAGCTGCCACAAATGGTGCAGACTTGCTTTCTGTAGAGAGCATGGGTGGTAAGGAAGTCTTCGACTATTCTATCCTGAGAAACGACACTGCAGGTATTCTCTTCGGCATCGGTGTACTCGGTAGCATGGACATGGAAATGGTCTGGTCCGACATTGCAGCAATAGCAAGGAAGACTGGCACCGTAGCAGCCGGTGACACTGACTGTGCCCAGGCAAACACTGCAATGTTCATTGCAGGTGGTCTGCTTGACAAGAACCTTGCCCACACAATTGCAATCGTTGCAAGGGCAATCTCGGCAGCAAGATCCCTCTGTGCATACGAAGCCGGCGCAATAGGACCCGGAAAGGACTGTGGTTACGAGAATACTATCATAAAGTCCATTGCAGGTGTCCCGATCACTCAGGAAGGTAAGACCTCAACCTGTGCCCACTCTGACCTCATGGGTAACCTGGTTATGCAGTGCTGTGACCTCTGGTCCAACGAGTCCGTTGAATACCACGGTGAATTCGGCGGTACAACTGTCCAGTGTTGGGCTGAGACCCTTGCTTATGACTGTTCCATGATGAATGTTGCCCTTAAAACTGGAAAGGCAAAGGACCTCAGGGACATTCTCGTGCTCTCTGATAAGTACAGAGACCCACAGGGCTATGTGCTTGCATACGACAACGCCTACAAGATCGGTCAGGCAATCGCAAAGGACGGAGAGAACAACTACCTCAGAGCAAAGAACGCTGCAATCGAATGTTGCAACATCATTGAAGAGGGTGTCAACTCTGGCAAGCTCAAACTCACAAGATTCGAGACCAATGCTCTTGCAAAGGTTAAGGCTGATCTCGAAGCCCTCACCGATGATGCTGACAAGTTCATGAGCGACAACCTGACCAAGTTCAAACAGGAAATTGCAGTTTTCAGACCCGAAAACTATGGGCTCTAAGCCCTAAACTTCTTTTTTTTCAATTTTTTAGAAAAAAGGCTTTGTTAGGTGGAACTATGAGTGAAAACGTAGGAACTGCTACCATAATAGTTGATAAAACTGCAAATGCTGCTCCCCTTGGTTTTACAGGTCTTGGACTTGCCGCAATTCTGTTGAGTCTGAGCTACATAGGAATATACCCCGTAGAATCAATGATTGTATCCATGGCAATATTTTTGGGTGGGTTTGCTCAGGTATTTGCAGGAATTATGTCCTGGAAAAAAGGAGACATCTTTGCAGGGACGGCATTCTCAGCTTTCGGCTTATTCTGGTTCTCACTGGCAGGATTACTTATTATGCCCGCAATCGGCTGGGCTGAAGCCTCCTCCGGAACTGCGATGGCTGCGTATCTCTTTATCTGGGGCGTTTATACTTTTGTTATGCTATTAGTTACTATGAAAATCGGAATTCGTGCCCTTCAGTTTGTGTTTGTTACGTTGTTTTTATTATTCATGTTGCTGGCTGTTGTAAATGCAACCGGAAGTGCAGGATTGCTTGTAGTAGCTGGTTATGTAGGACTTGTTATGGGTTTTGGAGCCCTGTATATAGCTATGGGCACGGTAATGAATGAGATCCACGGAATAACTGTAATCCCGCTCTAAGATAAGTAATCAGCATCTACTAATAAATAAGACCTTCGAACACCTGAGGAAAAGAACCTGCGCCAACCTCGAGATTTGTATGAAACCCATAAAAATAGCAGGAAAAAAACCGAAGAAGAAACCTAGATGAACTTTCAGGCAAGCACAGACTTCAAATCTGTGTTTTCAATCCTCCAGAATACTGTTGTCTGAATGGCTAAACTCCTTTGTATGACCGCGTTAAGAGAAAAAACGGGCATTCGAGGGTCTGTTTAATTTTTAAAGAATTTTTTTGTTATTATTTAACTGGAGAAAGAGGTCTGTTTTACAAAAGAAGACTATAAAAACCAATTAATAGTGGACTTCGAATGAGAGCGGATGAAAAATTCAAAGAGATAGAAAATGTATTATCACACAGAGCTTATACAGAGCTTGTTTTGAGTCCGGATTTCACTCATTACAAAATACTCCAGGAGCTTTCGGCAAACAGTGCTTTGCTTCTTGCCGATACAGCCTGTCCCTTGTTATAATTTATCAATAAATATATAAGATTCCTGGATTTTTCTATCGCAAGTAGATCTCTGAAGGAAAAGAATTACAAAATAAATTTATACTAAAAGATAGAAAATATAGAAAAAATAAAATAATAATATGGCAATAATGATGCAAGAACCCAGATACGAAAACCAAAAATTCAGAGGGTAATATATAAACTTTAAGCCTGGCAACTACCCATTTCTCTATTGCAAGGTTTAACAGCTATCAAGACTTTATGTAATAACAGGTTTAATAGGCTGGATCAGAAGAATCTGAATTTCATAAATTATCAAGATGAGATTAATTATCCTGGTTTTAAACATTCTCAAACCCTACGAAATCTCATATAATTCGTAAAAGAGGTTGAAAATGCACTTCAGTCTTGGAATCGATGCAGGGGGCACTTATACTGATGCCGTTATCGTTAGGGATTCGGACGGATCTGTGATCGAATCCAGTAAAGCACTTACTACCTATCCCGATCCCCTCCCTGGAATGAAAAATGCTATTGACATGCTGAATCCTGAGTATCTAAAGGACATTAAGCTTGTATCCGTATCTACAACTCTTTCTACAAACACTATTCTGGAGGGTACCGGCTTTCCTGTAGGGCTAATTATGGTAGGAGACTATGTAATTCCTGAGAAGCTTCCTACAGACTACTGGGTAGCAGTCTCCGGAGGACATAACAGTGATGGAGAAGAACTGAAGGCTCTTGACATCGATTCTGTAAAAGAATTTGCCCTCAGGGTAAAAGACAAAGTTTCGGCTTTTGCAGTTTCTTCGTATTTCAGCAACCGCAATCCTGAACATGAGCTTGCTGTCAAAAAAGCCGTAAAGGAGCTTACAGGACATCCTGTAGTTTGCGGGCACGAACTTTCCCAGGATCTTGGAGCCTACGAAAGGGCTGTAACTGCATTTCTTAACGCACAGCTAATTCCTATTACTCATAAGTTTATCCAGGCAATAGTCAAGGAGTTTGAAGTCAGAGGTATAAATGCGAATCTACTTATGCTGAAATGCGACGGTTCAGTTGTGGGAATAGAAGAAGCCCTGGAAAAACCCATCGAAACCATATTCTCTGGACCTGCTGCAAGCCTTGTAGGCGCCTCCTACCTCAGCAAATTCGATACCTGTGCTATGATCGATGTTGGCGGCACGAGCACGGACGTAGCTATGATGGTGAATGGGCTTCCTCAACTCAGCAATTCGGGTGCCGTTGTAGGAGGCTGGCAAACCCGTGTAAAAGCTATCCGTATGGAAACCTCGGCAACTGGCGGAGACAGCCATGTATGGGTAAAGGGCGACCGCATCTATATTGGTCCTCGTCGTGTGATCCCGCTTTGCCGAGCTTCGGTTATATATCCCGGTTTTAAGGACAAATTGAAACGTAATAAGGTTGCAAAAGGATATCTCTGTGAGAGCATTCAGGTAACGAAGTTTTACGTCAGAACAGGCTTCAGACCTATAGAATTGAAGGCAAGAGAGCGGGAAATCTATAGACATATCGGAGAAGAACCTGTTTCTTTCGGAGACTTGCTCGTAGCACTGAAAAAACGTCCTTCTCCATCTGTACTGGATTCACTGATCCAAAAAAGGTTGATCCAGGCAATAGGCTTCACACCGACCGACGCCCTTCATGTGCTTGGGGAATATACCGAATGGGATGTAGAAGCTGCTCAGATTGGAGCTTCCATGCTCGGGAGACTATTGAAGCAGAGCCCTGAAGCTTTCAGTACTGAAACAAAACGCAGGGTTGCACGTAATATTGCCGAGGATCTTATTGCCTACCTGATAGAAGGAATGCCGAGAAGTGAAATTGACAGAGTTCTCATGGGAAGGAACTTTACTCGCTTCAGTGTGGGAATTCCTGTAGTGCTTCTCGGAGGACCTGTAAAGGCATATGTTGAGGATCTGAAAAACCTGATCAATGCTGATTTTATAGTTCCCGAGCATGCTGAGGTAGGCAATGCTGTCGGAGCCCTTGTTGGAAAAGGAATTAAAAGGGTGGAGATTCTTATAAAAACAAAAGTGATCCCCATATCCCACGAAGCTGAAGCTGAAAATATTGATTATGAAGCTCATGAGAAATGCCCTGCAGAAGGCATTATGCAGTATGAAACGAAAAACGAGTTCATTGTTTTTTCTCCTTCTGAGAGAAAAAAATTTGACGTTTATAGTGAAGCCGTTGAGTATGCAGAGAAGCTCGGAAGACAGCTAGTTATGGATTATATGGTGAATGCAGGACTTCAAAAGGAAAACATTAGAATAGATGTAAGCAGGAGACACCTTGCACCAAGCGGCTGGACTGATGCACCCCTGGAAACAAATCTTGTTTTCGTAGGAATAGGAACTCCTAAAACCTCTATTTCGGCGTGATGGACAAGATAGAGCAGGGTATATTTAGCGGAATATTATAAACAGGGATATATATCTTAAGGAATAATTTTCAATCCCGGATAAAAATATGTGTACAGCTAAAAAGGAAATGAATCACATCACATGAATTAAAAATGGGGCTGTTTTGATATGCAATATAGTCTGGGTATTGACGCAGGCGGAACCTACACAGATGCTGTAATTTTAAGGGATTCGGACAGCCGGATTTTAGATACTAGTAAGTCAATTACTACATTTCCAGACCTTATGGTCGGAATTCGAAATGCTATTGACAAACTGAATCCGGAGTATCTTAAACAAGTAAAACTCGTATCGATTTCTACAACCTTGTCAACAAATACTATTCTTGAAAGAACAGGATATCCTGTCGGTCTGATCCTTGTAGGGGATTATACCGTCCCAAGAGAACTTCCCGCAGATTACCGTATTACTGTAAGAGGAGGACATGACAGCAACGGAGATGAGCTGCATCCTCTTGACCTTGCTGCCGTAGAACAGTTTGCAGTAAGTCTCAAAGATAAAGTCTCTGCATTTGCGGTCTCTTCGTATTTCAGCACAAGAAATCCGGAACATGAACTTAAAGTTAAACAGGCAATCCTTAAATTGACAGGGCATCCTGTAGTTTGTGGGCACGAGCTTTCCCAGGAGCTTGGAGCTTACGAAAGGGCAGCCACAGCTATTCTAAATGCCCAGCTAATTCCGATAACCTATCAGTTTATCCATTCCATCATGGAAGAAGTAAAGAAGAGAAAACTTGATGCAAAAATTCTTATGCTGAAATGTGACGGCTCGGTTATAGATATAGAAAGTGCAAAGCTGCGTCCCATTGAAACCATATTTTCAGGTCCTGCAGCAAGTGTTATGGGAGCTTCTTACCTCTCAGGACTGGATACCTGTGCCGTAATAGATGTAGGAGGGACGAGCACAGATGTTTCCTTAATAAAAAAGGGAAACCCTGAGCTCTGTGAGAAAGGAGCAGTTGTGGGAGGCTGGCAAACCAGCATAAAGGCAATAAAGATAGAGAGTTCGGCAAATGGAGGAGATAGCCATGTGTGGTTTAAAAAATGTATCAGAATAGGCCCGAGAAGAGTTATGCCTCTCTGCTTTGCTGCCGTACAGTACCCTAATTTCAAGGAAAAACTGGAAAAAAACCCCGTGCCTCTGAGAACCATGCTCAATGAGCATATCCAGCCTACCAAATTCTTTGTCAGTACTGGAATAAATCCCATTAATCTTACAGAAAGCGAGAGGAAATTACTTGAATACATAAAAGACGAACCTCTCTCTATCCATGAGATTTTAAATAAGATGAGGAGGTTTCCATCTCCAGCAGTTCTCGATTCATTGATCCAGCAGCGAGCAATCCAGGCTATAGGCTTCACACCAACTGATGCTCTGCATGTGCTTGGGGAATATACCGAATGGGATGTAGAAGCTGCTCAGATCGGAGCCAAAAAACTCTCGCGTTTCACTCAAATGGGAACTCATGCATTTTGCAAGAAAGTAAAGCAGCAGGTTGCAAAAAATATGGTTTACAGCCTGATGTCCTTTATCATGGAAGGCAGGGGAAAAGATGGGATAAAGAAACTGCTTGAGGAAGAGATCCCTGTCCAGTACAAGCTGAATATTCCTGTAGTCATGCTCGGAGGTCCCGTAAAGGCTTATTATGAGGAAATTAAGGCTCTCATTGATGCAGAGATTATAGTTCCCGAACATGCAAGGGTAGGAAATGCAGTTGGAGCGCTCGTAGGAAAAGGAATTAAAAGAATTGAGATAACTATCAGACCATCCTCAATGGAAAACCCTGACCAGAATTTCCTGGTGTTTACTCCTGCAGGAAGGGAAAAATTCGAACAATATCAAATGGCAGTAGAGTATTCACATAAAGTTGGCGAAGAACTTATCCTGGATTCAATGAAAGACTTTGGACTTCCAGAAAGCTCTATAAAAATAGATACAAGTGTAGAATATCTTTCTCCCCCTGGCTGGAAGCAGACACCAATGGAAACGAGAATAGTTTTTGTAGGAACCTGTACCCCTGGGGTCATAACTTATTAAATAATATTTTATATATAAAGCGATAATTTAAAAGCCGGAGAAATGCTCATTTGAACATCAACAGCCAAGGAACCAGCCTGCCGGAAAGAAGGATCGGCTTTAACTGCAAGCTACTGAATAACAGGAAGTAAGAGAATATGGGTTCTTCACTTATTGATCTTGTTTTCCGCTCCGATAAGAGAAAAAACCTTCTTATGCTTCTGGATAGCGGCTCAAAAAATATTGATGAGATCAAGGACGCACTTGATGTTACAGCCACATCGATCCTTCCCCAGATAAAAAAACTGATAGATAATGATCTTATTGTCCAGGAAGATAAAATGTATAAACTCACAGTCCTGGGAGAGTTTATAATCAAAAAGATAAAGCCCCTGATTAGTGCTCTTGAGGTAGTGGAGAAAAATAACTCTTACTGGACAAGTCATGACCTGAACGCAATCCCGCGCCATTTACTGGAACGAATATCCGAACTTGGGGATTGCATTCTTATAGAGCCTGACCTGAACCATATCTATGAACCTTCTCCGAAGATTATTGAGAATATGAGCAATGCAAAGCGGGCATCGACTTTTGCTTCTTATTTTAACCCCGCCTATCTTCCGCTGTACGTTGAGCTTGGCAGGAAAGATGCCGAACTTTCCCTGAATTTTACCCAATCTGTCTGGGACTATCTTTCAAGCGAGCAAGCAAATATGATAAATGAATTAATGGATATGGATAATGTTAGCCTGTATGTTTCCAAAGAAGGAATTAAACTTACTGAAGTGACTGTAACCGATAGGATAATGCTTCTAGGGCTTTTTGACAAGAACGGTAAGTTTGACCAGCAGTTCATTATGAGCTTTGAACCGAGCGCCCTTTCATGGGGTCAGGAACTGTTTGATTACTTCAAGAGACTTTCAAGACAGGTAAATAAGATATGAAGAGAATAAAGCGTAGATGAACCCAGGATATTTCTAAATCTCAGCTAACTTCAGAGATCATTTATAGTTCCAGTAATGCGGAGAAAGAAACGCTCTAAGAGAACTGCAAGATCAAGTTTCTATCTATGAGACCACAAAAAGGCAATAAAAATAATTATATAATATTCGGTTGAATTAAAGCGGTAATTCTCTTTATATCCCCAGATATGCGTCCCCAAATGTTCCTTTACTCATCAAAAATTTAAATGGCAAGGAGTAAAGGTGTAAGAAATTAAGAGTCTTCTGGTATAGAGATATATACAATGTCAGATATAATAGGATGAGACCTAAGAGAGGGAATCAGATGGAGTCCTCATTACTGGATGTCCTCTTTCTTTCAGAAAAAAGGAAAAACCTACTTTTACTGCTTCTGGACGGACCCAAGAACATCGAAGAGATCAAAAGTACACTTGACGTTCGTTCAAGTCCGATAATGACCCAGATAAAGATACTGATGAAGCACGATCTTATTGTTGAGAGTAACAGGCTCTACAAACTTTCCAGTATCGGAGAAATTCTGGTTCCAAAGATGAAGACAATTCTGGAAACGTTTAACGTTTTAGATAAAAACCACGATTACTGGATAAACCAGGATATGACATCAATTCCTGCTGAGTTTCTGGATGAGATCGGAAAGCTTGGGGACTATATTGAAGTAAATCCTGACCGGAACCACGTTTTTGAATATCCTAAAGAGGTTGTAAAATATCTTTCCGAGTCTGAGAAAGTGATGATTACATCCTCCTTTTTCCTGCCTATTTATCCTTCTCTGTGCATAGAACTTGCCGCAAAGGGTACGGATATAACTCTGGTATTTACAGAGTACGTTTATGACAGAATGCTCAACGATTACAAAAAGGAACTTGAGCACTTCCTGAACCTGAAATATACTAAACTCTATGTTTGCAATAATAACAATATGAAAATTGCTTCAAGCATAGTCACGGAAAAGTTTATGGCGCTCTCTCTTTTCTGTAACAGCGGAATATATTACAATCATAATCTGATAAGTTTTGATGAAAGTGCACTCAAATGGGGTAGAGAACTCTTCAATCATTACAAAAGTATATCAAGACCTATTACCAAAATCCCCGAACCTCTCCCGTATCCTGAGCATGAATAACCAGATATTCCAAGTAAAAGAGAAGAAGCCCGGCTGAAGTTAGTATTACCTTCTGCCTAGATTTTTTCGCTCTACCAGGAGACGGTGTCGCCTTTTGGAATATTAAGTTCCACAGAAGTTACCACTGAGATTCCCAAGACGGACAATATGACTCTCTCCAGGTTTTAAAGACATATTTTCTTGAGACGATATATCTTCGCCGGCTTCCGGTACTGGGATATCGGGGTCGTCAGGCACAGATGATGTATTATCCTCCTCAGTACAACCTGAAGAAAATAAAAATACAAGCGTTACCAGCAAAATCAGGATTTTCCCGTTCATAAAAGGACCAATTTTTTGATGTTTATACTATATATCTTTTGATATTTATAATATAAGTTCAGTTTACGTTCATTATCCTTTGATGTAAGGGTGGATGAAAATTGATGAGGAAAAACAGCATAGAAACGAAGAATTGAATTGAAAATTGAAACAAAATAGGGATTAAATGAGATATAGAATAGGGAGTTAAATTAGAAACAAAATAGGGAATTAAATAAGAAACAGAGGAATAAAAAGGAATAAGATGAAAACCGTAAAGAGAAGAAAATGAAAAATAAGATTTACGTCCCGACTGAGACTTGAACTCAGGTCTAAGGCTCCGCAGGCCTCAAGGATATCCACTACCCTATCGGGACGCAAGCGAGCAACACTGATAAGCACATTCAAGGATATAAACTTTATTCCTCAAGAACAGGCTCAACCGCAATTTTACTGCTCTGCCCTGCGCGAAAGCTGGCTGGACAAAATCACATTTCTCCGGCATCACTATCAATAAAGATTAAATGCAACAAGTTCGATTTTATAATTTATGTCGATGACGGCTCTGTAGAAATCCTTAATTTAATCCATAATAATTGTATTACTTTTTTGTTTATATTATAGACTATTAGTTTAACTTTTACTTCTTTTACTTGATTTCTAACCTTTCTTGCTCTTAATGTTTCTCCAAATTTTCTTTTTACAACAGATATTATTGTCTCTACTATATTCCTTCTATTGTATTTGATCTTATCAAAGTCTTTGTTTAATTGTTTTCTATATTTTCCGTTTATTCTCTTTCTTTTTCTTTCTCTCAAAGGTACTATTGAATCTGCTTTTATCTCTTCTCTTATTAGAGTATGAATTTCTTCGGAATCATATCCTTTATCCATCACATAACATTGAGACTTTCTTGACTTGTTTGATTGTCTTATCAGAGTCTTTGCATGCTTGACATCATGATCTGTTTTTTGGCTAATTTTCCATCCTAATATTACTTTTTTAATAGTGTCTACTGATATTGAAGTTTTAAGGAAGCTCCTTCGGAGCTTCCCTGTTCTCTTAGAATAATAATGACTTGCATAAGAACTCGTAAATCCTGTTGCATCAATTGCCGTAATGAGAACTTTTTCTCCATGTGAGTAAAATAGTTTTAGAGTTTTTGACAAAATTAGGTTAAACAATGAAGAGGGAATTCTGGACACAAACTTTTGAAGAGTAGTGTAATGAGGAACCTTATCAAGGTCAAGTTTTTCCTTTATACTGTTCATGAGGTCAACAAGTTCTACAAAGTCACGGTAGTCTGTACTTATATACTCCTTCAATAAAACAAGAACAAGAAGCTGATGTTGAGTATAAACACGTTTGGAATATTTGCAGGAGTAAAGGTTCAGTCTGGAAGACTGAACCGTTTTAAGACTGAGATCAATAAATTTAATATACTTATTTGATGACAATAGCAATTGCTCCTTTGTTTTTTGTGTGGACAAAAAAATTAAGGAGCATTTTTACAATTTTATTTTTATAATTTTTGGGTAAAAACAGAATTTAGAGGATTTCTACAGAGCCTCGATGACTATAGGACTTGCAGGAAAACCCAATGCGGGGAAATCCACTTTTTTTAAAGCTGCTACACTTGCAGATGTTGAAATTGCAAATTATCCTTTTACTACTATCAATGCCAACCACGGAGTTACCTATGTACGGGTAGAATGCCCCTGCAAAGAAAAGGAGAAGAGATGTGGAAATTGTGTGGACGGGGTCAGGCTTGTCCCAATTGATATAATTGACGTTGCGGGGCTCGTCCCTGATGCATATAAAGGAAGAGGACTTGGAAATACTTTTCTAGATGAACTCCGGCAGGCTCAGGCGATCATTCATGTAGTAGACGCCTCAGGCGGGACTGACGCCGAGGGCAATCCTGTAGACATCGGAGATCATGACCCCCTTGAGGATGTAGTCTTCCTTAACAGGGAGATTACGATGTGGCTTTATGGCATTTTGGAAAGAAACTGGGCCAAGCTTGCCAGAAAGATCCAGGCTGAAGGGCTCAAGCTCGAAGTCGTAATTGCAGAACAGCTTGCGGGAGCAGGAATAAGAGAATCTCATGTAAACGCCGCTTTAACAGAGACAGGGCTGGCAAGGCTTGATCATACTAAATGGAGCGAAGATGATATAATCCGGCTCTGCGATGCAATTCGGGAGATCAGCAAGCCTATGCTTATCGCCGCAAATAAAGCCGACATTGCCCCAAGAGGAAACCTGGATAAGCTTAAAGAGCTTGACAGAATAGTGGTGCCTACAAGCGCAGCTGCTGAACTTGCACTTAAATCCGCAGCAAAAAACGGGCTTATAAAGTATAATCCCGGAGATCAGAAGTTTGAGATACTTGGAGGAGAGCTTACAAAAGCTCAGAAAAAAGGGCTTGAAGCTATTAAGAAAGTGATAGAGAGACTTGGCAGTACAGGCGTCCAGGAATGCATAAATAGGACTGTTTTTGAACTTCTTGATCTTATTGTCGTATATCCTGTGGAAGATGAAGGAAAATGGTCTGATAAAAAAGGGAATATCCTTCCTGATGCTTACCTTATGAAAAGAGGCTCTACATGCCGTGATCTTGCTTACCAGATCCATACTGAAATCGGGGATCGATTCTTGTATGCAGTAGATGCAAGGACAAGGCTGAGGCTTGGGGAAAAGCATGAATTGAAAAACGGGGACGTTATCAAGATCGTGTCTACTGCAAAATAAGCAAACCTAAAAATTTGTTACCTGGAAAAGCCTGAAGTTTTATAATAACAGAAAAGATGAAATAGTGGATTGTTTTAGCTTGTCAGGGAGGATATTTTCCAGATGGACTTACTTTCTTTTGCATATCCGTTTTATGAAAGGTTCCTTGCCTGGCAGATAGCTAAGACGCCTTCAAATATTCCCAGGCATGTGGCAATTATACTCAAGGAAACTGACCTTTTCGATCCTAAAGGGCTGGAGAAACTATTATCCGCGCTTGGCATTTTTAGAAAGTTCGGGGTCGAACTTGTGAGCATCTACGTAGATATCCTGAAAACGGATTTGTCCTTGAAATCCGAGATTGCGTCAACGCTCCGAGCCCGGCTGGAAGAAAGCTTCTCAGATCTTCCGGAAGGTACGGGTTATACAATTTATGGCGTTGACGGAGAAGTTAATGTCACTTCACCCGGAAAGGATTTTTTCGTTTATATATCACTGGGATTTGGAGGAAGAAAAGAAATTACCAGGGCTGTATTAACCATCCTTGGCAAAGTTAAGGCAGGATCTGTCAAACCTGAGGAAGTGGATGAAAAAATGCTGGAGTCCCATCTCCTTGTTAAACACGAGCCTGATATCATGATCCGTTCGGGAGGACAGAAGCTTTCGGATTTCCTTGTCTGGCAGTCAGTTTATTCGGAACTGTATTTTACAGATGTCAACTGGAAAGATGTGCGAAGGCTTGACCTGCTCAGGGTGATGAGAGATTTCCAGAAAAGACAGAGGAGATACGGAAGGTGATTTGAACTGGAGTTTGGAGAAAAGCGGAAGAATGCCCGTTATGCAGTAATAGTCTGCCCTAAATGCCGGCAGCACGTGCAGATCACTGAAACCGGAAAAAAGACCCTGAGATGCCAGCACTGCGGTGCTCTCCTCGAAACCCGAAAACTCAGGGTATTTCACTCTTCTGAAGAACTCGAGGATGCCGTGCTTTTCCGAACCCGTCTGCAAGCAGAAATCTCAGGAAAAGGCTATGAAGCCTTTTCGTTGCCTTCCTCCAAAGCCTCTGAGCACCGAGACCTCGAAACTAAAACCTCAATAAAAGTATTCAAACTCCCAGAGAAACCTCCATCCAGTGGGCTTCCTCCTAAAAAAGACCCTAAATTAACCCTTCTCGAAATTCTGAAAACTGCAGGCGGAAAAATTAAAAAAGACGAACTCCGACAGAAAGCCCTCGAAAAAGGAATATCTCAGGAAAGATTCGAATCAATCCTCAAAGCTCTCCTCGAAGCCGGAGACCTCTACTCTCCCCAACCCGGCATCATAAAAATTGTATGAAATATATAACTCTATGAAATGTATAATTCTACAGTCTGGTTATATTCGTTCATACAACTCTTCTGCTTGAGTGGGCAAAAATAATGATGCTTTTCTATTTACCCTTCTTCATAACGAGAAACCATTACTCTTGTTCATCATAAGTTAGCCCTCTTGAGCGAAGCGAAAAGGGCACCGTCCTCCCGAGACGGGACTCGGGCAGCGAAAAGGGCACCGTCCTCCCGAGACGGGACTCGGGAGACAAAAATATATTAAATACGAAAAGATTTACTATAATTGAATTTAAATAACAGTTGAATTCGTTTTCAGCAGGCTAAAAGAATAGATTTTGCTCAAATATTATTCTAAAATTTTAAAGCCCCGTCACAATTACAGAAAAATTCATTTTATCGAGTATAACGGTGTTAAACATGATGGATCCGCAAATTGAGCGAAAACTCATTGAAATTATGAGGGTGATTCACGAAAGTGACAAACCTATAGGCGCCCGGGCAATAGCTGACGAACTTAATAACCGGGGCTATGATATAGGAGAGCGGGCTGTCCGCTACCATCTGAGGATCCTGGATGAGAGAGGGTTTACATGCAAACACGGGTATGCAGGGCGTACACTTACCGAGCTGGGAGAAAGGGAGTTAAGTGACGCCTTGATTGCAGATCGATTTGGTTTTGTAATATCCCGAATAGAAGAAATGGCATACAGAACCACATACAATCCCGAGACCAACGAGGGAGTAGTACCCGTGAATGTCTCGTATTTTGATAAGGACGATTTAGAGACTGTTATTGAAGTGATCTCATATACTGCACACGAAGGGTATATGATAAGCTCCAGAGTAAAGATAATCGAGGAAGACGAGGAGACGGTTTCCCTTCCTCCTGGAAAAATCGGGTTAGCTACAGTGTGCAGTGTTGTTTTTGACGGGCTTCTTCTTAAAGCAGGCATCCCCGTGGAACCTGCCTACGGTGGAATTCTCCAGATAGAAAACCGAAAGCCTGTACGGTTTTTAGATTTAATTTCCTACAGCGGAACCTCAATCGACCCCATACAAATTTTCATGAGCAGAAAGACTACTTCTGTTCTTGACGTACTTGAGAAAGGGGAAGGCAAAATTCTTGCCAATATGCGGCAGATTAATTCCTCGGCTTATGACAGGGCTAACGAAGTTATTAAAAACGCAGAAAAAGTAGGTCTTGGAGGCTGCTTCCCTCCGGGGGAGATTGATGAAGCCCTGTTTGGGGCGCCTGTAGAGATCGGAAAGTTCGGAATTTCGATAGTAGGAGGCATTAACGGCATCTGTGCCCTTGAAGAGACAGGAATTAAAATCAAGACAAATCCTGTTTCTGCTCTTATGGAATACAAGAGTATGACTGAAATCTGAGGAAAGGATGTTCAGGCTTACTCTTGTTTACGACAATAAAGCCATTCAGGGTTTTACAGGAAGCTGGGGTTTTGCAGTTCTTATTCAAACAAATTACGAAACCCTTCTTTTCGATACTGGCTGGGATGGGCCACTCCTTCTAGAAAATTTGAAAAAGCTCAAGATTGATCCTGCAAGCATCAGAAAACTAGTTCTCTCCCACCAGCACTGGGACCATATAGGAGGTCTTCCCGAGATTTTTCAGGCAAATCCCGGGCTTGAGGTCTATGTCCCCGCTTCTTTTTCGAAGAATTTGAAAAGGGAAATTAAGAAAAGGGCTACTCTTATTGAGATAAAAGAGCCTGCCAAAATTTCTAAGGGAATTATGAGTACAGGAGAACTTGGAAACAAAGTAAAGGAGCAGGCGCTGATTCTGGATACTGGAGATGGGTGTTATGTACTTACAGGGTGTGCTCACCCAGGGCTTGCTGCAATTCTGAATAGTGCCAGCCGCTATGGAAGGATAAAGGGAATTCTCGGAGGGCTTCACGATAACGAGGAATTTGAAAGGCTGAGAGGGATGAGAATCATAGCAGCGGGCCATTGTACCGCCCACATAGAAAAGATTAAAGAACTTTTCCCGAAGGAATTCATAGAAATCGAAGTTGGTTTATGCCTGGATCTTAGATAAATTAAGTTTTCCTACAGAATTATCCTATTATTAATAAAATTTTTGGTCTAATAGATATGAAAACAGAGATTGTTCCGAGGAATTTCTTAGAATTTTTAATTTTTCTGAAATTTAAGATTTTAATTCTAATCGATACATAAAATTTACAAATAATGTATAATTAGAAATATAATGTCCTATAAAAGGAATAAAAGATTTGGTAAAAGATAGTGGAAGTCATACAAAAAAGCCATATTATTCGACTTTCGCTGTTTTCCTGCTATGTGAAACTTACTTTAAAGAAAATAATTTAGATTATTTTTCCGACAACGGGTAAAATGAAGAGGGAACCCGTATAAAAAAGAAATAAAGGGAGAAGTGTCTATGCTGGAAATAGAGGATCTGACTGTAGAGGTTGGTGGAAAAACCTTGCTTCACGATGTAAACCTCGAAGTCAAGAAAGGATATACCAATGTGCTTTTTGGGCCAAACGGAGCCGGAAAGTCAGCTCTGATGAGAACGATTATGGGTTTTAGCGAGTATAAAGTTGTAAAAGGCAGAATTCTCTTTAATGGAGAAGATATTACCAGCTTGCCAGTGGATGAGAGAGCCCGCCGTGGATTGGGAATTATGATGCAACGCCCCCCAGATATGTCCGGGATTAAACTCAGAGATCTTATAAAAGTGGTATCGAAAGGAGAGAAAGATCCTGAGACCCTTGCTAAAAACCTCAATATGGATCGTTTTCTTGATAGGGACGTAAATGTGGGCTTTTCTGGAGGAGAAATAAAACGTTCCGAACTTTTGCAACTTGCAGCACAGAATCCGGACCTGTATCTCCTGGATGAACCCGAATCGGGAGTGGATCTTGTAAGCATAGAACAGGTTGGACTGACAATAAAAGAATTACTTGGAGAAGGCATAGGCTGCCCTGGTGAAGGCTGCATAAGAGGAAAATCAGCCCTTATAATTACACATACCGGTCAGATCCTTGATTATGTAACTGCAGATAGAGGGTATATTCTCTGTAACGGAACAATCATGTGTTCAGGGAATCCTCTGAAAATGCTGGAAGAGATTAAGAGCAAAGGGTACGAGGAGTGTTTTGAATGCAAAATGATGATGTGAACCTGAAAAAAAGAGCAGAAGAGGCAGTCAATAAGAAGGCAGCATTCGGAGAGGACTTTGAACTGGAGAAGTTTGAGGAAGGTTCCAGGGTCAGCAAGCCTATAGAAGACCTCCAGACCCTTGATGAGGAAAGCAAAAGAACCCTGCTCCAGGTAGGAGTAATACCCAGTGAAGAAGGCCGTTCCGGCAGTCTGCTGGTGATTGATAATGCGGTTTCTCATTCTTCCCTGAAAGATAAGAATGTAGAACTTATGTCCACCCGGAAAGCCCTTCAAAAGTACGAGTGGCTCAAAGAATATTCCTGGAAGCTTGTAGCTGTCGATACTGACAAGTACACGGCAAAAACTTACCTTGAAGATGCAGACGGATACTTTATCCGGGTGCCTCCTGGCAAGAAAGCGTCCATGCCTGTCCAGACCTGCCTTCTACTTGGCAGTGACAGAGCTTTCCAGACCGTGCATAACATTATAATAGTCGAAGAGGGAGCTAGCCTTGACATAATTACAGGCTGTACGGCTAAAAAAGAAGTGGAAAAAGGCTTACACCTTGGAATTTCCGAGATGTACGTAAAGAAAGGCGCAACTCTGAATTTTACAATGATCCATAATTGGGCTGAGCAGATAGGTGTGAGACCAAGGACAGTAGTCCATGTGGAAGAAGGAGGAACCTACGTAAGCAACTATATCTGCTTAAAACCTGTTCGTTCAGTCCAGACCTACCCGACTGTCAAACTCGAAGGAGAAGGTGCAGTAACCAGACTAAATACTATAGCCATTTCCCATTCAGGTTCCGAACTTGATCTCGGAAGCAGGGCAATTTTTAATGCGCCTGGTACGAGAGCCGAACTCATCTCAAGAACTATCACAATTGGGGGAAAGATAATTGCGAGAGGGGAAATGATAGGCAATGCAAAAGGAGCAAAAGGACACCTTGAATGCAAAGGGCTTGTCCTTACCGATAAAGGAAGCCAGCTTGCAATTCCCATCCTTGAGGCAAACGTAGATGATGTCGAACTTACGCATGAGGCTGCCGTAGGGAAAATTGCTAAGGATCAGGTGGAATACCTGATGGCAAGAGGTCTTACCGAAGACGAAGCCGTAGGCATGATAGTGCGTGGATTCCTGGACGTTGGAATAAGGGGAATTCCTGAAGAGTTGAGAAACGAAATCGAAAATACAATCTCACAGACAGCCTTTGGAATGTAATCAGAATAACCTTAAAAAGGGTTTGTTAATCCGGCAGGAAAAAAGAGAAGCCTGCCGGCTTTTTATAGCGCACTTGCGGATTTTAATGAGCTGAATTTATGAATGATAGATACGTCTTTTTTAAGATAAAGTAAGATATTATACCCTGTTCTGTTTCCATCTTCTTATAGACTTTTATTTTTGCACGTCGGTAACGCAAGAAAGCAATAAAAAATGCAGTACTTTCTAATTCTGGCTGGAGAATACAGTACTTGGCATCGTATATATACTACGGCAATAATATTACAGTACTGTAGTACTCCAGAGGGATCGAAATGATAGACTTTGCCTGTAAAGAGTTCAAAATCGAAGATGTGATCAAGTGCGCCCTTAACCTTACAAAGGCAGACCTGAATGTTATGAAATATTTCTTAAACGAAGAAGAGCAGTGGTTTGACACAGACTATCTTTCAAAAGCTCTGAAACTGGATATTTCTACAATCCAGCGCTCTGTCAAAAAATTACATGAAAAGGAAATTCTACAGAGGTCGCAACAAAACCTGGACGGAGGAGGTTATGTTTATAAGTATAAGGTCAACTCAAGGGCTAAAATAAAAAATATTATAATGACTGTGGTGAATTCCTGGGCTGACCGGCTAGAACAGGAACTTGAAAAATGGGAAAACGGTGGTTGATTAATTTGCTTAAAATAACACCTTACCTGGGAATTCTGGTTCTTATTGTTTCTATCGGAGGTCTCTGGTATCCTGCTTTCGGGTATTTTATGCTGCTGATTTTTGCCGCGATCTTCCTTAGCAGTCCTTTCAGAGGTCGCTGGTTCTGCGGAAATCTCTGTCCCAGGGGAAGCTTTGTTGATTTCTGGGTCGATAAAATCTCAAGGAAAAAGAAGATCCCAGACACTCTACGGAGCCTGTGGGTCCGCCTGCCAATCTTTTTCCTGCTAATGGGTTTTATGGGGCACAGGATTACAAGCATCCTCGGAAGCCTCAATACTTTTGAGAAAATAGGCATGGTGTTTGTAATCATGTGTCTGGTGACAACTGCAATCGCTGTTCTTCTGGGCATTTACCTGAGCCCGAGAGCCTGGTGTTCTTTCTGCCCAATGGGAACAGCTCAGCGCCTTATTGGCGGAAAGAAGTATCCTCTTAAACTCGTATATGAAAAATGCGTTAACTGCAGCAAATGTGATAAGGTTTGCCCAATGCAACTTAAAATCCGTGAGAACGATATAATACCCGACTGTATCAAATGCGGACGCTGTGTGAGTGCCTGTCCTAAAGATGCCCTGAGTTTCTAAAGTTCGGCGACTTTATTTTTTTATAAGACTGACCTTGTGGTTGAGCTTATGCTGCAGATAAATAGCAGCGATTCCAGTATCTTTTCAGTCCATGATATGTGGAAAAGTTGAAAGGAAAGTGATAGTTCTTTCGACTTAATTTTTGAGCTGATCCCAAAACTTAAAATCGCTCCTCTTCAGAAAGTTTATTTAAAACGTACGGAGCTAACGTCGAGGGTGAAACCTCTGAAAATACAACTTTTATGAAGGTATTTAAAGATAAATAGCCAGTTCTGAGAGCAGAAAAGTCACAAAAATACTTCAGTATTCTCATGTAATATAATCTCCATCTGTGACATGATATGCTCAGGCTGGCAGCACAATCACATCACAGAAAGGGAGATTTACATGGCACATTAATATTATACCATTATATTTATAAATTTATCGTTAATATATGTATAAAGCCTTTGGTAATAGCATTATAATTTTTAATGTGTGTATGGGCTAGAGGCGTGATTTACACGCACATTGGTCACTCGGGTATTAAAAGATCCAGGAGATCTTGTTTTTGAGATCCAAAACTTGTGCTCCAGAGTAATTCTTATATAGAAGTGCTTGCATTAAGAATAGGAAAATTATGCACAAAGATAACGTGCTCAGGAATTCAATTAATAAAAATTTATAAAAATTCATAATCATAAAAGGAGATTGAAGCTTGGCAGCACAACCGATCTTTATTTTAAGGGAAGGCAGCAAGAGGACCCATGGTTCCGATGCCCAGCACAACAATATTATGGCCGCAAAAGCGGTTGCTGAAGCGGTAAGAACCACTCTTGGTCCCAAGGGTATGGACAAGATGCTTGTAGACTCCTTAGGTGACGTTGTTATCACCAACGACGGAGCAACAATCCTCAAAGAAATGGACATCGAGCACCCTGGTGCAAAGATGATCGTTGAAGTAGCCAAGACCCAGGATGCTGAAGTTGGAGACGGAACCACCACTGCAGCCGTACTTGCAGGGGAACTCCTGACAAAGGCTGAGGACCTGCTGGAAAGTGGAGTTCACCCCACAGTAATTGCAAACGGCTACAGGCTTGCAGCAGATCAGGCTATAAAGATAATCGATACCATCACTATCAGTGCATCTCCAGAAGACACCGAAACTCTCAAAAAGATTGCAGCAACAGCCATAACGGGAAAAGGTGCAGAATCCCACAAGGATCATCTTTCCAGTCTTGCAGTCAAGGCTGTGACCTCAGTTGCTGAGAGAAGCGAAGATGGGAAGATTACTGTGGACATCGAGGACATCAAGGTCGAAAAGAGACCGGGCGGAAGCATCAAGGACTCTGAGATTGTTGATGGTGTAATTATCGACAAAGAGCGCGTCCATCCAGCCATGCCTGAGGTCGTGGAGAATGCAAAAATCTTGCTCCTAAGCGTTCCCATAGAACTCAAGAAGACCGAGACCAAAGCAGAAATAAAGATCACCACTCCTGACCAGATGCAGCTCTTCTTAGACCAGGAAGAGGCAATGCTCAAGGAAATTGTGAATAAAGTAATCAACACAGGCGCAAACGTTGTTTTCTGCCAGAAGGGAATTGATGACCTTGCCCAGTATTATCTGACAAAAGCAGGAATCTTTGCCATGCGCAGGGTAAAGAAGAGCGACATGGAAAAGCTTGCCAGAGCAACAGGTGCAAGGATTATCACCAGCCTTGACGAGATTGAAGAGTCCGACCTTGGCTACGCAGGGCTTGTTGAAGAGAAAGACGTTACAGGCTCAAGGATGACCTTCGTTACAGGCTGCAAGGACAGCAAAGCCACCTCAATTCTCCTGCGCGGCGGAACCGAGCATGTTGTGGAAGTACTTGATAGAGCACTCGAAGATGCTCTCCGAGTAGTGGGCGTTGCTCTTGAAGATCAGAAGATTGTTGTGGGCGGCGGCTCACCCGAGATCGAACTGTCCCTCAGGCTCAAAGAATATGCAGCAACCCTTAAGGGCAGGGAGCAGCTTGCTGTAATGAAATTTGCCGAGTCTCTTGAGGTTATTCCTCACACCCTTGCAGAAAACGCAGGACTTGACCCGATTGATATGCTTGTGGAACTGCGCTCCCAGCATGAGAAAGGTAACAAGCGTGCAGGGCTTAATGTCTATACCGGCAAAGTCGAGGACATGTACGAGAACGATGTTGTCGAACCTCTGAGAGTCAAGACTCAGGCAATCAATGCAGCTACTGAGGCAGCAATTATGATTCTCAGAATCGATGATGTGATTGCCTCAGCCGGTGAAAAAGCAGGTCAGGGTCCAGGCGGCGGCCCAGAAGGTCCAGGCGGCGAAATGTCTGAAGAATTTTAAATGATTTAAGGTAGAATTTTAAATGCAGGAGTGCTGGAAATTTCCAGCACCCTTGATATTTCTCTTTTTAGAAGCTGTTCTTTATAATTTAAAGCATTTTTCAAAAAACATTTAAAAATTAAAAGTGAACGTTTTTAAAGCTCTTTTAACTGAGTATATTAAGCTAGACACAGTAATCGATAAGGACTGTTATCTAGCTTCATATCGACTGTTATCTAGCTTCATAGCATGAGATTTCCCTGGCATCTACCCTGACGGGTTTTCCAAGTTCATTTGAGATAACATTCTTTATCCTTGCTACGCATTTGCACTCAAGTTGGATGCGGGCGGACATGGCTTCTCGTTCTTCGATATAGAGTTCGTTCGAACTGACAACAGAATGGACTGAAACCTGTTTCTGCAAGACTTTTGCTATGAGACCCTGAGTCCCATCCGTGAGATCTTGGAGGCTGGTAGAGGTCAAGAGAACACTGTCTCCTGCGTTAAGCCCGAGTACTCCTACGAAGTTTTGTGGACTCCGAATCTCAAGAGTTCTGAGATGATGTCTCTTCAGAACCTCAATAAGAGAATCAGCAATTCCTGTTAACGCGATGTACTCCATGAGATCACCCGTACATTGGGAACTCCTTCCTTACTTCTCCTTTCTGCTCAACAGTCTGAACCTCTTCAGCAAGCCTCTGGAGTTCGGTCTCTATACGCTCAGCCTGCTCTATGAGCCGAGCCGTACTTATTGAAAATCCATAGAGTTCATTTAAGACCTCAATAACAGCAGAAGCAGCCCTTGGATCAGGATTCTGGGTTCTGGTAGCGCCAAGTAGACTAAATGCAGGAATTCCACGTTGCAAACATTCAGCCATCACGCTGCCCGATATCCCGGAAATTGTTCCCATTTGGAAAATTTCTACCTTGTCCCTGATTCTATCCAACATTTCTGGAGTGGTGGCTGCCCCGAAGACTTTATGCCCCCCGTTCAATATGGCAATTCCTGCGATGGAAGCGATTTCCCTTACGTTTATGGACTCAGCCCAGTCCACCAGAGCATTACTAACATCGTAGGAAACAGTATGACTGATAGGAATATCGGAGATTACAACAATCAGGTTATGTTCCACTTTCTCGTAAATCCTCACAGGCATATTTATAAGCCCCTCATAAAGCACCGCAATTGAGGGGAAATACCTTGAGTCAATAGAGCCGATATATTCCATTCTCAATTCTTCTATTATATGCTGACTTGCAATATTCCCCACAAGCCCGATTCCAGGAAAACCTTCAATCAGAACAGGATTTTTTGATCTCACAGGTTTTGTAATAATTCTCACATCATTGTTGTCGTAATCTGTACTTGACAAATAACCACCTCGGCGAATAAAACCCCTAGATTATATCTAATCTAATCCTAAATAAACAAGTTTCTCTAAAGACCGGGTTTTGCACTATTCCTACATATACCCTAACTGAAATTCACAACAACCCCAGGTTTCCAAACGCCATAACCCTTTTTGATAAGAGAGAATCCTTTTGTTATATATCTTTTCTCCTTACAGGAATAAATAATTCAGATGTCCAGATAATAAATTCAGTTTTTTCTCCAATGGAAGGCTTGACCGAGATTCTATTCTATAAAGGTAAATCGATAAGAATAATAATAGATAGAAAGAACCGTAAAAGAACTCATGGAAGGGAAAAAAGTTCAAATACAGGAGGGAAAAGCATGGAAAAATCCATTCTTTATTTTGACAACGTAGGGGAACAGAATACAGAAGCCGTTATTGAAGCGGCAGCAAAAAGGGCTGCAGAACTTCAAATCTCCCATATTGTGGTGGCAAGCACCAGCGGAAAAACCGCATTGAAAATGGCAGAAGCAGTAAAAGGGAGTGGTATAAAAGTTATTGGAATAAGCCACCAGTACGGTCAGAAAGAAAAAGGCAAATGGGAAGTGGAAGAAGAATACAAAAAGAAACTCGAAGCTCTTGGGGCGGTAATCGCCACTCAATCTCATATGTTTTCCGGAATTGAGCGCTCCATAACAAAGAAATTTGGTGGTTATTCACGAGCAGAAGTAATTTCTGATACCCTCAGATCTCTCTTCGGAAAAGGTTTTAAAGTAGCTATTGAGGTCGCAATTATGGCGGCAGATTCAGGTTATATCCCTGTTTCCGACAACACAGAGATTATAGCTATAGGAGGCACAAGACAGGGTGCAGATGTAGCTCTTGTCCTCAGGCCAGCCCACAGCATAGATTTCTTCTCCCTACAGGTTCGGGAAATTATTGCCATGCCGCGAGCTAAAGAAGATTAAATTCCCAAAGATAAATATATCTGAGCGGCATGTATAACCCCGGCATGTCAGCAATATTCGAAATTCTTGGTAAAGACGCAGGCGGCAGGATAGGCAGGCTCAGGACTCCCCATGGGACTGTTGAGACACCTACCGTCATGCCTGTGATTAATCCAAACATTCAGCTTATCCCCCCGAAGGAAATGCGAAACTTCGGGGCAGAGATCCTGATTACCAATTCTTACATTATCTACCGCAAGGAAGAACTGAGAAGTGTTGCCCTTGAAAAAGGGCTACACGGACTCCTGGACTTTGACGGACCCATCATGACGGATTCGGGCTCTTTCCAGCTTTCTGTATACGGGTCGGTGGAGGTTACGAATGAAGAGATTCTCGAGTTCCAGCAAAAAATAGGAAGCGATATAATTGTCCCGCTGGATATCCCGACGCCTCCTGATGTTCACTTCAGGAGGGCTGAAGAAGAACTTGCGGTCACAGCCGAACGGCTTGAGGCAGCCCGCAGGCTTATTCAGGGCGAGCAGCTTCTGGCAGGACCGGTCCAGGGTTCGACTTATCCTGAATTAAGGGAGAAAGCTGCTTCCTACCTTAAAGATCTTCATTTTGAAGTTTATCCCCTGGGTGCCGTTGTTCCGCTCATGGAAGCCTACCGTTACACAGAACTTGTTGACGTGATCGCCGCATCCAAAAGGGGGCTTTCTCCAGCTTCTCCAGTCCATCTCTTCGGGGCAGGTCATCCTATGATGTTTGCCCTTGCAGTAGCCCTGGGCTGTGATCTTTTTGATTCTGCAGCTTACGCCCTTTACGCCAAGGATGGGCGCTATATTACTGTAAACGGGACTTACCATGTTGAAAAATTAAATTATCTACCCTGCTCCTGTCCGGTCTGTTCAAGGTACAGTGCCGACGAACTGAGAAAAGCCGACAACCGGGAAGAACTCTTGGCAAGGCATAACCTTTACGCGACCTTTGCTGAGATCCGGCTGATTAAACAATGTATAAAAGATGGAAAACTGCTCGAACTTGTGGAGCAGCGCTGCCGTGCCCACCCGAAACTTCTTGATGGGTTAAAAGAACTTTATAGCCATTCTCCCTGGCTTGAGCAACTTGATCCGGCTACAAAAGGCACTTTCTTCTACTGCGGGCCAGAATCCGCTTCCCGTCCCGAAGTTCTTCGCTTTGGAAAACGGCTGGATAGGTTCAACCTGGAAGGCTCAGTAATAATTCGAACGACCCCTGTAAAAGGAGAGAAGGATTATGATCAGATTCTTATATTCAAAGCGCCTTTCGGGGCATTTCCTGCCGAAATGGAAGAAGTGTATCCCTTCAATGCCGAAGTCCCGAAATTCCCGGATTATGAGGCTCTTACCACAGCTCTTTCAAACACCCTTAAACTGATAGAACTGAACCCGCAGGCTGAGTTTACTTTTATCTGCGAGAAGGAGTTCAGTCACCCACTGATTGACGAGATAAACAAAAAAGCAAAACTGGTATACAGAGAAGACTGGAGAGAAGAATAATATTGAAGGGTTCATTAACGGCGTCGGAAATTCGTAAGTCTTTGAGACTTCTTCGAATCAAAATCCATCTCAAAAAGTTAAAAAGAAAACTTTTTTGAAGTGCAAACCTTTATAGAATTATCTGCAAAGAACCTTTTGAGCAAGGAAAAATCAGAATGCAAAGTTTTGATACAAAAATTCCTGTATAAATTTGAAAAATTTAGGTGAAACTATTGTCCCTTACAGCAAGAATTGGCGAACTCAGTCCCTATCTGCAGCTGTTGAGACCTGAACTCTACTACATGGACCTTACCCTACCTGCCTCGAGTGCAATCCTTGCTTCCTATCTGGCGACCGGGGGGCTTCCTGAGTTTCTTCCCTTTATGATTGCAGTAATAGGCGGCTTTGCAGCTATTACAAGTTCATACGTATTCAATGATTGCTGCGATATTGACATCGATACAATCAACCTGCCTGGTCGACCTCTGCCTTCATCCAGAGTTTCAAAGAATTCTGCACTCGCTTATGCCCTCTTTTTATTAGGAATTGCTGGCGCCGCGGCTGCTTATCTCAATCCTGAGTCTCTTATTGTCCTTTTTATTGCAGCTGGAACTATAACTATCTACTCGGCATTTGCAAAAAGAAATACCTTTCTCAGCTTCCTACCAGTGGGTATTTCCTACGGGCTGGTGCCTATCGGTGTCTGGCTTGCCTTTGACCCTGCAGGAATCTTGAAAGGTAATGATGGGGTGATTCTCCCTCTGCCAGCTATTTGCTTCGGGCTAATGATATGCGTTACTGATTGGGCTTTTACCCTCGGAGGAGTTTCCAGAGATGTGGAAGGGGACAGATTGAAAGGTGCACCTACTCTGCCAGTGACCTTCGGAATTCCCTTTACTGCCAGATTTGTTACCTTCTGGTGGGTTGTGGGAGTTATCGCTTCCTTGATAATAGGGTGGTCAGCTCAGCTCGGACCTGTGTATTTTGCAGGAGCCCTTGCTTCGGGACTCTGGATGCTTGCCCAATGTCTTGATTTTATTAAACATCCTACTCCGGAGAGAGGCGGCACACTTTTCCTTAATGGTTCAAATTACAGAGCGATTATGTTCGGATCAATGATTCTGGATGTCGTGCTGTGCATTTACGCAGGGGTATACACCTCCATTCTCTGGTAAAAAGGTAGAGAAAAATGGATGCAGATATTATTGTAGTAGGGGCATCTCCTGCAGGGCTGATGGCTGCAAGGAATGCCTGGGAAAAAGGATCGTCAGTTCTTTTACTGGAAAAAAAAGAGAAAATAGGGCATCCTCCCCATCCTGCAAATTCGTTTTTTAAGGGGATGTTCGATAAATGTGGAGAGAAAGTGGATCCTTCCTATGTGACGCATTATCTCAAAGGTATGAAGATTATTTCCCCGTCAGGAAGGATAGTGGAGGTTGAAGCTCCCGGGTATGCGATTGATAAAACCGCCTTTGACAGGTTTTATGCGAAAAAAATACTAAAATCCGGCGTAGACCTTCGAGAGGGAATTGAAGTTCGGGAAATCCATAGAGAAGAAGAGAATTTTATTGTCAACACCTCTGGCGGGATATTCACCTCGAAACTGATTATTATTGCCAACGGTATAAACTCAAAACTGGCTTCCCATCTGGGTCTGAAAACAATGAGATACCCTGAAGATATTGCGTGGGGAATTGAACTGGATATTAAAAGCCCCGGGCTTGGTAAACCGAAGATGTTTGAGTATTACATAGGAAATCATGCTCCTGGATGGAAGACTACATATGCCCCAAGAGGAGGCGATAATGCCTCAATTGGAGCCTATGTCCGCAGATGTGGAACGGACGCAACGCCTTACCTTAATGCCTGGGTTGAGAATTTCAAAAAGCTTAAAGGGCTCAAAGAGCTTGAGGTTGTAAGAAAGCTTTCAGGTGGAGACCCCATAGTAACGATTCCGAAAGAATACATAACCGACGGGATAATGGTTGCTGGTGGAGCAGCAGGTCAGTCAGGAATAGGCTATGCGATGAGGGCAGGTCAGATCTGTGGAGATGTGGCTGCAGATGCCGTAAGAAAAGGAAATGTCTCTAAATCTGCCCTTTTAGAGTACCGGAGGATCTGGGAAAAAGAATTTAAAGCAGAGCATTACCTGGGACGTATAGGGCTTGAGACCCTCAGAAAAATGACGGATAAGGAAATTGATGAGATGGTAAAGGTTTTTGAAAAAGAGGATCTTTCATTTATTCATGGAAGCTCAATTGAGCAGGCAATGCAAATTTTTGCATTCATGCTAAAGAAAAAACCTTCTGCCATCCTAAAGTGCAGGGCACTTCTGAGGAATAAATAAACTGAAGTTTAAAAGAGCAAGAGAACAGAACTTATATTGACATTAGCATCAACTATCAGGTGCAGGAAGCAATATGCAATACGACTTCTTTAAAAGCCCGATTCTTAGAGTTTATACCGAAATCGAAGACGGATACATGAGGATGAAAGTCAGCGGGGCTGGGTCTTTCCTTATGAGAAAAAGCCTTGAAAAAAATCTTTCACTTTTTGAAGGTGAGAAGCCTGTAAAAACAGAGGCAGACAGGCTCATCTGTTCAACCTGGATGCCCCCGGTACCAAGCCCGGGTTTTGACCGCCTGGTAAAAAGCCAGTTTTTTTCCTTTCTGGGAAAAATGATCCCGGACCAGGTAACTATATCCATTACTGAAGAATGCCCTAACAACTGTATCCACTGTGCTCTGCCTGACACGAAAAACCGGAAAAAACTTGCCCCCGAAACCGTAAAATCCATAATAGACCAGGTACTTGAGATGGGCACAACCTTCGTGATCTTTGATGGAGGTGAGCCCCTTACATATCAGGGTCTAGAAGATCTCATAAGGTATGTTAATCCTGAGAAAGCTATTACAGGCTTGTTCACTTCGGGGGCAGGGCTGACCCAAGAGCGTGCCAGCAGCCTGAAAGAAGCAGGGCTTTATTCCCTTACTGTCAGCTTTGACAGCGCATATGAAGAGAAACATGATTACGTAAGGGGCAGAAAAGGAGTTTTTAAAAGTGCAGTTGAAGCCGTCAAAAACGGAGTCAATGCAGGGCTCCTTGTAAATATATATGTTGTGCTTTCCAGAGACAATGTGAACGAGCTTGATGAATTATATGCTCTTGCATCCAAACTCAAAGTCCACGAGCTTTCCTTTTACGAGATAGTCCCCACTGGCAGGTGGATGGATCACGCCTCCGAAATAATGACTCCAAAAGATTTAAGAAAATTTGATAACTTTGTATCCAGAGCCAGGGAAAAAGAAGGTCCCAGAGTCTTTCCCATCCCTCAGGTTATGAAGACTACAGGCTGCATGGCAGGCCGTAAGTGGCTCCATATCACCCCGGAAGGGGATATTCTCCCCTGCGCCTGTATCCCGATTCCTTATGGAAACGTCCATAGAGACAGGATAAAGGATGTCTGGAAAAAGATCAGGGAAGATCCTGTATATAATGCAAAGTGCTGCCTTATGAGGAATCCTGAATTCAGGGAGAAATATCTAAATCTCCTTGAATAAATCGAAAAATATGAAGGCTGCCTTATGAGGAATCCTGAATTCAGGGAGAAATATCTAAATCTCCTTGAATAAATCGAAAAATATGAAGGCTCCGGATTGGAAGTAATTCTTAATAATTTACAATAATTTTAGTAATGTAATGGAGAATCTCAGAATAGATTGAAAATAATAATTGAAAATAAAAGTAAAGAGGAAACCAGAATAATATAGAAAACCGGAAAGTGTAAGAAGAGTCAACCTGGGAAAAATAGAATAAGTGACAAGTATAGAGCAGGCCGGGAAAATAGGGGTGCAGATCTATCTCGACCTGCAACGGAAATTGATATTTTTCAGCTAATTTTTACTAAGATGGATTAGACTAAACCCGACCTTTGAAGAGTCATAAGATCTTCGGTGGTGAGTTTCGCTCCGCCCTTGAACTTTTCGAAGATGGACTTAGCATCCTTCTGAAGCTCGGACTTGACAACTCGTGACTTTCCTTCTTTCTCTTTCTTCTTGAGTTTAAAGATTTCTTTGTCAAGCTCCCGAATTTCCTTCTGGGCATTGATAAAAATCTTGTGCTGTTCGTCAGCTGCTTCCTGAGCTCTTACAAATTCCCGGTGGGCAATGTCAGACTCTGCCCTGGTTCTGTCAGCCTCTTTGAAAGCGGCAATCATCTTCTCATGGTATTCCTGAGCCTTCCTGGCATACTCAGCCAGCTGGTTGTGGTATTCTGAGGCTTCATCTCGGATCCTCTGGGCTTCGTCCAGAATGTTCTTCAGTTCGAGGTTGCTCTCAAGCTGGGATTTTTTGATCTGGTATTGTTTTTGAAGCTGAGTAATCTTGCCAACGAGTTCCCTTTCCTTGCTTGTGCTCAAGACTTCAGTCTGCTGGGCAAATTCAAGGCGATCGATGTCTTTTCTCAGGGCTTTTATTGATGGGCCACCCAGGTTGTTCTGTTTCCTGATAGCATCAGCCTTTGCAAAGAGTTCGTTTGCCCTGGCATTGGTTTCGTCGCGTTTATTCTTGAATTCGCTGACCTTCTCGTTGATTTCATCCCTGAGGGCTTTTAATTCCTGGGCTTCATTGATAAGGTCTTTTGTCTTCTTGTTCAGTTCATTACGCTTCGCAGCGAGGGCGCTAGCCTCTGCGTTTAAAGCATTTCTCTTTTCCTTAGCTTCTTCAGAAATGATCTTCAAATCTGATCTTTTTTTCTGCAATTCTTTTAGCATCTCTTATTGTGCCTCCCGATCCAGCAAAAAAGCTGGCATTTTGGTAGTTCTACTGTTCGATGTCGACATGCTGTGCCTGATTACAACATTGATAAGAAAGAGATTCAAGAACAGGGATAACGGCTCTAAGATCTTTTTTTGTTATGACCACGTCCGCATATTCCCTCAGGATGGGCTTGGGATTGAAAGCTATGGCAAAACCTGCCTTCTCAAAAATACAGGCATCATTTGCGCCGTCCCCGACAACCACACATTGCTCTGGCCGGACTCCGTTGAGCCGGGTAAGTTCCTCAAATACCTTTGCTTTTGAGTCGCTCTGTGTGATAGGGCCAACAACTTTGCCTGTAAGGCAGCCGTCTTCCACAAGCAGTTCGTTGGAAACAATGAAATCGATACCAAGCACCTTACCTATTACATCAGCAGAGATAGTAAATCCGCCTGAGATCATTGCAGTTTTATAGCCCCTACTTTTGACGTAGAGAATAAGTTCTGCCGCTCCCGGCATCAGATTGATTTTGTCTACTGCGTCAAGGGCAGTTTCAAGGGGAAGTCCCTTAAGAAGTCTTACCCTTTCGATAAGCGCTTGCTCGAAATCAAGGTCTCCATACATCGCTCTCTTTGTAATCTCCTCTACTTTGCTTACAACACCTGCAGCCCTGGCGAGCTCATCGATAGTCTCAGCGTCTATAAGGGTGCTATCCATATCAAAAACAATCATTTTGTTTTCTGTAGAATTGTACGTAGGACAGTTCACTCAATCAAAACCTGGACCTGAATAATTTTAAATATAGCGGGATGATTCCCGAAAAAGGGCAGCTGCCTGGTACCTCCTTCAAAGGTACCCCCGCAACTCAGTATAAGGTATTTGCCCTGACATTAAAAGCCCACCAACGGATAAAGTTTTCAAATTATAGTACGGGTCCTGTTAAACAAAACCACAAAACAACAGCATTGATGTCAACGTTTTTGAGTGAAATAAATCACATCCTTTTTAAGCTTTTCGGAGGAGCTCAAAAACATACTGAATAATGATTATATATTGCATATATATTTATAAAAATAAGTTTGATAAGGTACGAAGATTGCCAAAAGAGTTATAAACCCTTTAGGAATTCCATTATTGAAGAAATTGGTTAACAAAGGATTTTGAGAAAAATGGTCAACATAGGTTTTATAAAAATGGGCAACCTGGGTATGAGCCAGGTTATTAATCTGATCCAGGATGAAATTGCAGCTAGAGAAGGGATTACAGTACGTGTATTTAGTACAGGGGCTAAGATGAGCCCTGCCGAAGCTGCAGATACTGAAAATTTCAAGCAATGGAATCCAGATTTCGTGGTAATTATCAGCCCGAATGCAGCAGCTCCGGGTCCCACTGCGGCTCGTGAGATCTGGAAAGACGTCCCCTGTATTGTTGTCTCAGATGGCCCAACAAAGAAAGAAGCCAGAGAAGCTCTTGAGCAGGAAGGCTTTGGATATATAATTCTCCCAGTAGACCCTCTTATCGGAGCAAAGAGAGAGTTCCTTGACCCAGTGGAGATGGCATCCTTTAACTCCGATGCAATGAAAGTGCTATCTGTATGTGGTGTTGTTAGACTCATTCAAGAAGAACTGGATAAGGTAACCGACCAGGTTGCATCTGGCAAATCAGGAAAGGAACTGGAGCTCCCACACATTTTTGCAAAACCTGAGAAATGTGTTGAGCATGCTGGATTTGCAAACCCTTATGCAAAAGCAAAAGCTCTTGCTGCTCTTCATATGGCTGAGAAAGTAGCACAGGTTAACTTCCCCGCATGTTTCATGTTAAAAGAAATCGATCAGGTGTGCCTTACAGCCGCAGCCGGACATGAGATAATGGGAGCTGCTGCACAGCTTGCAATGCAGGCAAGAGAAATTGAAAAATCCAATGATACAGTATTTAGGCAGCCCCATGCAAAGAACGGCGCTCTGCTGAAAAAAGTAAAATTATACGAAAAGCCACAATAATCCCGGATCACTTTAAGGTTAAAACCAGAAGCTGAATTGGAGGAGATAAAATTTCCCTTGTAAATAAGAGGGACAGATCCTCCAATAACCACTTTTTTATTATCCGTCTGAGTATAAGCAATTATTGCCTGCTTTTTATTTCTCTGAGTTCTCAACCTCTTGCAATACTGAGGTATATTCTTGAAAAATGGACTGCAGGTCTATGATAGCCAGTATATCTACAATCCCTAGAGCTGCGATAGCTTTCCCGTCTTTTGAGCGAATGGGCGCAACAACTACATGTTTTCCCTTGTATACGCCTTCTGTAGGAACTTCGTGGATAACTTCATTTGTTTCCAATACTTTTTCGAGCACAGGTCCTGTGTAATCCCTATCAAGGATTTCCCCTTTTTCCAGGCGAAGCCCTTTTCGCTTGAGACTGCGAATTGTCGTAGGTAGTCCGGTGACCGAGTGTACTGCGACTGCTATTGCCTCAAGGTCTTCAGGTCCTGAATCTTCTGAGATAAATAGGGTAGTAATCTTTTTCACCCCCGTGAATAACTGGAGACCGGGCAGGATAAAAAGTAGGGGTTTCTAACCAATGAAAAGTTGAATCCCACTTTCCGGTCATATTTACAATATGTTTTTTCAAAGAATATATACTCACTCCTCATTTTCAAGAGCTCTTATGAATGCCTGCTTATGCAGTTCCCCTGATTCATGGATTCCTCCAAGGTCGCCACGTGTTGCTCTGCAGGGGTAATGCTGGATATACAATCCAGCTCTTGGAGGCGCATCCTTTATATCCATTCCAACTATTTCTTTCGCCATATGCCAGGTACTCCCGCATGGAGCCCCCCTTATTACCTTGACGTCGGCAATCTTTCCATTTTTTGTCTTTACCTCCAGAATAGGAGACCCAAAGAGATCCGTAAACGGCTTATTGAAAGCATTGGGCTCAAGACTGCAGCAGATTTCATCTACTTCTATATCCATGCCTGAAGCTTCAGAGATCTTTTTGAGTTCGGGAACTGAAGCTCTGGACGGTCCACCTGGAACTATAAGAGAACGTACACCAGCTTCTGCTGCAAGCTTTGCAATTGCTGATGTCAGATCCGGATGCAGTGAGTAAGTAATTATGATCTCGGCAGAGAAAACTTGCCTGTTAAAATTAAGGGCGTCGAGAAATTCATCAGGCTCTTCGATAAATACAGGCACGAACTCAGGAAGGTCTGCAGTCACAATCGAGAAATCACTATGCTCTTTGATAGTTTCAATCAGACGGTGCCCGTATTTGCCCCGTGTGATAACTCCTATTACAGTCATTACTCTAAGTTTATTTTAATATTGTATAAATAGATGCTTATTTTTATCTGAATTATACTGTGACTCGATACCTATACATTGAGTTAAAATCTTACCATAAACCGGGAAGCCTGTAGATTATAAATATAGATAACGCATTTCATTAAAAATCTCTTAAAAAAAAAGACGGTACTTATGAGAGGGAAACTGATCACACTTGAGGGCATTGACGGCTCGGGCAAAAGTACGGTTGCGGGAAAGCTTCAGGAAAACCCTGCTATTAAGGCTTTTGAACCTGTGTTTACCAGAGAGCCTACGAAAGGCACTCTGACTGGAGATGCTGTGGAAAAAGCCATTCAGTCAGATACTGACCAGCTTGCCGAGCTCTTCCTTTTTACAGCTGACCATGCCGAACATCTGGCTAAGATTGTAAAGCCTGCACTTGAGAAGGGAAAAATTGTAATTTCTGACCGCTATTCTGATAGTCGATACGCTTATCAGGGCATAACCCTGAAAACTCACCTGGAAAACCCTCTTGAATGGGTAAAGAATCTTCATCGGGACTGGACTATCGTTCCGGATTTAACTTTTCTTTTTGATATCAGGCCTGAAGTCTCAATTCAGCGATGTGGAAAACGAGGAGAGCAAAGCAAGTTCGAAAAAATTGAATTTCTACGGAAAGTCAGGGAGATTTTCCTCAGGCTTGCAAGAGAAGAGCCTGAACGTTTCATTATAATCGATGCTTCCCGTTCCCCTGAATACATAGAAAAGGAAGTAACCGAAAAAATTCTGGAGTTCCTAAGCAGGAACTGACCAGATAGATTGAATTGGAAGATTGAACCCGAAATATCCTGTTAGAGTCCATTATCGTCAGCAAATTTGATCAGAGCTTCCCCTAGCATTCTTACATGGGCAGGGTTAAGGTTAAACCTGGATTTTTTCATGCCTCCCCTTTCCTTTGCTAGTTCGACATATTCCTTCTCAAAGCGGTCGCTGTGTGCAAGGGAGATCGTCATATACCAGCCTCCCCCCATTTTGATTTCCATATATCCCACTCCGCTTTTTTCTTCAATTTTTTCTTCACTATTCTCTTCAGATATATTCTTCTTTACCATATCTCGTAACCTCATAATCTCTTGGTTTTAAGTGAGGTCTGCTGCTCGAATACAAAGACCAAAAACACCCGATTTATACAAGACATATAAGGGCTGAAGTAAAAAGCATTTCCGATATAAGGGTTATTTTTTATTATTTGGTCTAAGTCCTGAACTCAATACAGTTTGTGGAACCGATCCTGAATGAATGGCGGTCGCAATCAGGGCTCCTTTTACCTCAAGTTCTTCAAGAGTAAAAAGATCCTCCATATCCTTGACTCCTCCTGCAAGAAGTACACTATGGCTGGAGCATTTAACGAGTTTCCGGAGGAAATCAGGATCAAACCCTGAGGCAGTTCCAACTCTGTCAAGATCAAGGAAGATAAGATCTTTTAAGGGGAAGCTATTTAACAGTTTTACGATCTCAAAAGGTGACTCGGGAAGCTCTGGATCCTTTTTCAGGACTTTGCCATGCTTAATATCAATACTGACACTGATCTTTCCGGGGTTTCCAGAGGCTGCGTCCCTTATTGTCGAAAGCATACCTGTCTCTGTACCTATTACAGCAGTCCCTGCAATGGAAAGAGCTTTATCTACATCCTGTAGAGACGAGATCCCGAAATCAAGCATTGTGTCTGCTCTTAAACTTACTTCCCGGATTACTCCGACGTTTGTCTCGAGAGACCCTTTGCCCTGGAGTACGTTAAGGTCGGCAATGTAAACTTCCCTGGGATGCAGGAGTTCAACTATATCGACAGGGTCCGAGCTGCTGCATACTTTACTTGAATCTGAAATCGGACGGTAGTTTTCCCTGTTACCTCCCTTTGCAAGAACTACGCTACGGTTAAATATATCCATCACAAGAATTACTCGGAACATACTTATTCAATAGCTGCATCATCCTATAAAAAAATGTAAAATAAAGCGTATTGTATAAAAAGAATAATATTAATGGAAGATTTCAATTCGATGTTTAATTAGAGGATTTTTATGAAACTGCTTGTAAGTCCAATCAATAAAGAGGAGGCAATTATTGCTTCCAGAGGCGGCGCAGACATTGTAGATGTCAAAAACCCCAAAGAAGGTTCCCTTGGTGCGAATTTCCCATGGATAATAAGGGAAGTAAAAGAAGCTATAGAAGGCAGACAGCCTATAAGTGCAACCATAGGAGATTTTGATTACAAACCGGGAACTGCTTCCCTTGCAGCATTAGGAGCAGCAGTTGCAGGAGCAGATTACATTAAAGTTGGTCTTTACGATATCCAGACTGAAGATCAGGCTTTTGAGTTCCTGACAAAAGTAACACGGGCTGTAAAGGATTATGACTCGACAAAAAAAGTCGTTGCCTCGGGGTACTCGGATTACAAGCGTATCAACTCAATTTCTCCATTATTGCTTCCTTCAATTGCCGCAGAAGCCGGGGTAGATGTAGTAATGGTTGATACAGCAATCAAGGATGGGAAATCAACTTTTGAGTTCATGGATGAGAAAGAACTTAAAAAATTTACCGACCTTGCCCATGAGCACGGGCTTGAAAACGCAATTGCAGGTTCACTAAAATTTGAAGATCTTCCGATACTTGAGAGGATAGGACCAGATATTATTGGCGTCAGGGGCATGGTTTGCGGAGGAGACAGAAGAACTGCAATCCGGCAGGAACTGGTAGAGAAACTCGTAGCCGAAGTCCAGGCTTGAGAAATCCTTTCTGGTATATGACTTAAAGTTGTGCCGGCAGGTCATCAGGCAAGCCGGCAGCAAAATAATTAATAAGTTAGTAACTATATTTAGTCTGATGCTAATATTTGGACATATTGGAATTACTCTGGGAATTTTCTACCTCCTGAACCGCTTATCTTCAAAAAATAACTTCATGGCATACTTTCCATGGATTGCATTTGGGGCGCTTCTTCCAGATTTTATTGATAAACCCCTCGGCAGGATAATTCTTTTTGACATTATAGGAAGTGGACGTATCTTTGCCCATACTTTACTTTTTGGCTTTCTGCTGGTTCTGGCAGGGTATTATCTGTATAACCGGGGTAAACCTGAACTCCTGGTTATTTCAGGAGCATCTTTTTGCCACCTTCTTGAAGATGAGATGTGGAATTACCCAGGAGCATTTTTCTGGCCCCTTTTTGGTTGGGAATTTCCGAAAGATACGATTTCAGGGAGTTTTATAGAGTATTTGATGATAGTTTTCAGTAGAGCATACGACCCACGATATAGAGAGGTTTTTATCTCAGAAATTATAGGCTTGCTTATAATTGTATTTCTTACTGCAAGTATATTCAAGAGAAAATAAAAGAGAAATCTGTATATAATATAGAAAAAGAGTAAAGTTTAACTTCAAGATGGGAGGGGTCTCTTTAAAAAAGAAAGAGAGTCTAATTCTAAAGCTGATGTTGCTTTCTTTAAAAAAAGAAAGAGAGCCCAAATTTTAAAGCTGATATAGCTTTCTTTAAAAAGCCTGATTCTAGGGAGAAACAGAGGAAGAGAGTTTATGGGATATGCTCATAGATTTCTATATTAAGGGAATCATATATCTTGTAAACTGGATAATCGGGCTCGACCTTGAGTGAGTTTTCGCCGGCGGGATCCGATGTTCCATCAGACCTCTGTGCTCTGGCAATATAAGCATCCGAGAAGGTTGTCTCTACAACATAGAAAGGTTCGTTTTCTGGTACTTTTTCTACAGATATATCCTTTTCAAGATCGTTTCTTGAGGGTTTTTGAGAGCCTTTGTCAGTCAGGCCCGAGCTACTGCTAAGTATGCTTGGCAGGGCGTCGCTTCCTTCCATATCTGGAGAGAACATAATGTACGGATAGGTTTCTTTCACTTCGGATAGCCATTGAATTCCTTCTGCTTCATTCTGTGAAATTGCTTCGGAAATTCCACCTGCATATGGTGAACTGAAACATGTGAAGAATCCCACTGTCCAGAGAAGACAGAGAACCAGGACTGCAGAGCCAAGACCAAGAGTATACCCTTTTCTAAGGAAAACAATGTAAAGGGAATATCCCAGCAAAGGAATTTGAGCAAAGATAATGAAACTCAAGTTTGCAAACCTATCTGGGGAGTACGGAACAAAGGGATTTAATAGGAAAGCGAGCTCAAGGAAGAAGGTTGCTATATAGAGCGCCAGGAAACGGGGATACCTGCGAACAAAATGGTGGCAAAATCTTTTACGATTTTGCCATACAATTATAGAATTGATCAGAATCAAAATTAAAGGGATATAGTACTTGCCGTAATAGAGATTTAAGAGATATACAAACTCGAAAAGCCCGTTTTCCGTCCCTGGTATCGTGGAAAGTCCTGCAGCTATTAATAGCTTAGCACGGAGGACAATGTCAGAAATAAAGGTATCAAAGAACTGGGAATCATATTTTGTGAATACAAGAAAGCTTCCCGAGGCAACTGATAGGAAGATGAATACGGGTATTTTTTTTCCTGCAGATTGGGAAACACGAGGGGAAAGAGATTTAAGACTCAAGATTTTACGGAGAAATCCGGATTTCAGAATCTTGCCCGAGAAGGTAAGGAGCACGGAGAAACAGGCAAGATATATAAAAATAAAGGGATGGGCTAAAGGAATCAAAGGAATCATAAAAAGAAGGCAGACAGCCATTGCCATATTCTTATCTGAGAGTACACTTCTCAGCACAAAAAGGTAGAGAGGCACCAGGCAAAAAGTCAGGTAACAGGGGGCTGCCGAAGTCTGGAAATGCCCGAAATAAGGAATCATCGAGGAAAGAAAGGCTACCAAAACTAGTTTTTCCCTGCTCATAAAAAGCCGATAAAACAGGAACATTCCGGTAATAAATAGGATTGAAAAGAATACTGGCAAAAAGTAAGAGAGTGCTGGCGTTTCAAGACCTGTGATCTGAGTCAGGGTTGAAACTAGTAGAGGTCCCGTAGGAGAAAGACTGGAAAAGCTTGAGAGGTCACAACGCGGACTCTGTCCTGCAAGTCCTATGTATGAGAACTCCTCTCCTCTTCCTATTGAAACATAACCAAGCATGTAAGGTGTGATCAGTATCGCAATGTGAACGAGAAACAGTATGAGAACTGCACTCATTTTTCTGTATGCAAGGAGCAGAACACAAGCTGAAAGGTAACAAAGGAGCAGGGTAAGGTAAAAGTTGAAAGGAATCTGCTCATAGATATTGGCTGTATATCCTTCAGGCTGAATTCCCCTGAGAGTAAATAGGCTGTAAACTAGTAATAACAGAGAAATTGAGGTTACGAGATTCAATATGTTATTCGTGATTTTAGACAATGTGTCCCCCATCCTTTTTTGGAAGTTAGAGAGTCCAGTTTTAACACTTTGGAAGTTAGAGAGCCCAGTTTTCTCATTTTAATATGGACTATTCCTGAGACTGCGGTTCCACCCTTGAAGAGTTTATATTCACAGACAGCAACAAGTCCAAAAACTATCGTTCATAATATTACTTATTTCTCCTCTTTCTTGTTTTCCTCAATTCAATCGGCTCAACAAATAATTAATGGTTGTGCCCTGAGTGCAGTTTGATATACCTGCCTCTACCTAATTAATGTTTTCATGAGTTAGAAATTTTTCAATAATTAAGAGTTTTTCAGATATTGTTCTCAATCTAGAAATTCCAGTATTTCTATGTCAATATTATTTTAAAGTTAAACAGCAGATAAAATCGAGGATTTTGTCCACCTGATTGACTATTAAAATTTGAGATTATTAATTTATAATACGAAAAATCAGTGCCCGTAAAGTAACCAGAATAAATATGCTTTTAAGATTGTTAAAGAAATTAAAGAAATATCAGCAAGAGGTTAATGTTTACAGCTCACGATAGAGTGAATTCATTTCCCTATTAATTTTCGAATTAAAGGGAAATGAATCAGAAGGAACTTCTGTCATGATCTGTCAGTTTAGGCTGGGAACTCAAGATAACCTCTAGACTAGCTTATTCCTGGATAGTCCCTTAAGCACAACTTTTTGATACTTCTCAAACTTTTCAAAATGTGACGAATTCTACGTTCTACAAGTTTTCCTTTCACGCACCAGTAAAATGGCCTGTTATTACCTATTGAAGGGAATTTAGCACAGGAAATGTCAAGTGGGTGGAAATAGAAGATAGTATGACCTCTTTTCAAGCTCTGAATAAGCCCATTCAATACTAGAGGAGCACCCAGGAAACGGAGTACCGGACCTCCAGATGCCGGAATTTTCAGTAAATTCTGATAATAAGCCCAGGGGAACTCAATAAAGTTTCTTTCATCGCCTGCTTCAAGTCCGCGTTCTACAGGATAGTAAGGATAAGAAGAGACTGTCTTAAGGGATGAATCGGTTTTATTATAAAGAGAATTTACGGATACCGATGAGTCATATTTGAACCCGATGCGTTCCAGTGAATCCAACATCCAGCCACCTACAAGGGCGTTTGGTGCCCTGTAGCCTATTACTTTTTCCCCACTGATTTTTTCCAGATTTCTTTTTGCAAGTAAGGTTTTCTGTTCAAACTCCTCGGCACTCATTAGTGGCTTCTTTGTTTCAGGATCGATTTTGCAGGCGTGATGCAGTCCATGACATGCAATTTCATGTCCTTTCTCAGCAATTGACTCTATAAGTCCAGGATAGTGCTCTATAGTATCTGCAACTACAAAGAAAGTAGCAGTTATATTGAATTCTTCGAGCATATTCAGAGTCCTTTTTGTAGGTTCAGTCAGGAAATCATATTGACCTTTCCATTTATCAAAAAACTCATTTACACTCCTGTAAACAGCATAAGGAGAACTGCAAACTGAAGGAATATGATACCAATCCTCAATATCCACTGTAACCGAAAAAGTACCCTCCATAAGACCCCCCGTCTACCAAATACGCTCATAGTGGCATATGATAAATTCTTAACCTGTACTGAAATTACATTAGGTTGGAGATTGTACAAATACAACTGGCTAAAATATTTGCCATTTAGAGGTGGGTCATCAGAGTATAAAAAATTTATCAGTTTTTCGGTTAAAATCAAAAATATAAACGTAAGCTTGAGCACTTACTTTGCTTTTAACAGTGTAAATTTAATTTAGACTCAACGAATAATAAATAGATATAAATACAGGATCTTAGTGCAGATTGTCTTTCTGATTGAGCCCATTCCAAAACCAAATTGTTTCTCATATCAATAAGAATTTCCAGAGTTATTCCTCACATCAATAAGAATTTCTAGAACAAATTTCGTGGTCGGAGACTCGATTGATTATTAAGGATTTGAGATCAGGGAACTCAATTTTGAGTTTTGGGTCATACCATTGTATAAACCGGAGAATGTAACCAGTAACAGCAGAGATCACGATATTTATGGGTCCAATCCGGAGGAGATTGGTTTACCTTCATAAATTTTTAGTCATAATATTGAACCAATTAAAGAAACTTTAAGACATAAACTTTTTGTATACTGCCGCAGTCAATGAGTATCGTCTTTGCATTTCCCCCGAAGCTTTAAGAAAAAATGGTAAAATTTTGCTTCAGTTAACAGTACAGTTCATTAAATTATATGGAACGCTAGTCTATCCCGAAATTAAACGGATAATACTCCCTGCAGATAGCTTTTTTCGCATCTGGAGATTTATACCTAAAAAAGTACAGGGATAAAAATGAACGGAAAAGCTCTGAGCCATAGATGGCAAAACAGGAAAAAAACCGGGATCTATCTTGCAATTTTAATTTTTTTGGTTTCAATGGGAACAACCGCCCTTTCCACGACATCGCCCAATAAAACTGTTTATGTTGCTACCGATGGAAGTGGGGATTTCAACTGCGATGGAAGTGACGACCAGGTAGAAATAAATAAAGCTCTTGCATGTGTTGCAGAAAACCCTCAACTCACAACCGTTCATCTGAAGGGTCCTAGTACATATATTATCTCAGACAGTATTCTAATTGGAAATGACACCATTCTGGAAGGAGACCCTACAGCCATAATTAAACTTAAAGATAATGCTGACTGGCCAAGGAATAAGCCCCTGATTACACAGATGGACAAAGCAGGAAGCCACAACATCACCATAAGAGGATTTGAAATCAACGGAAACCATAACAAAAATCTAGACAAAAAGAGAGGAGAGGGATATCACAATCTCATCCATTTCTTGAATTCCAGCAACATTCAGGTTCACTCCATGTATATGCATAACGGGCATGGAGATGGACTGAAGGTAGAAAGAAGTTCGAATATACAGTTTTACGATAACCGGGTTTATAAACTGGGGCATGATGGGCTTTATGCCATTGAATGTCAGAATGTAGAAGCCTGGAATAACGCAATAACCTGCAGAACTAACAGTGCCCTTAGAATCTGGAACTCAAACCATGTAAAGCTCCATGACAATCTAATTAATTCTTTTTATCACTGGAGTGCAGGAGGACCTGGAATCCAGATTCAGAAAACAACAGGTGTGATGAATGATATAGAGGTGTACAATAATACTATCCATAATACCTATGGTCCCGGAATCTGGCTGTTAGGCTATGGCAATTTTTATCCCAGGGAAGAAGCACAGGATGTGTACATTCATCACAATATATTTTACAGCACAGGTACAAACCCAAGTATAGATTGGGTAGGTGGTATAGTAGCGAGTGGTTTTTATAATACTCGCATTGAAAATAATGTGTTTGATGGCGTATATCATGCTGCAGTTATCCATATGTATCCTACAGGTTATTCTATTGATCTTTCACCCAAGGGCACAGGATACACAACAATTGTCCGCAATAATATTATTGTAAATACCCTGCCACGCAAAAAAGAACCTAGCGGAACAGGGTACGGAGTTATTAATTATCTGCCCGGAACACATACTTTTGTGCTGGAAAATAACTGTCTTTACAATAATAAAGCAGGCAACTATAAAAACTGCACATCGACAACTGATATTTATGCTGATCCTCTCTTTGCAAATCAGAAAGATCACGATTACCACTTGAAATCAACAGGTGGAAGATGGAACGGAAAAACCTGGGTAAAAGATCTTGTAAGTTCTCCCTGCATTGATGCCGGCTATCTGGGTTCTGACTATTCAAAGGAGCCCGGGAATAATGGAGGGAGGATCAACATAGGCAGGTATGGAAATACCGAATATGCTTCTATTTCAGGCGATATTCCTGGATATGTTGTATGGTGGAACCAGATATTTTCACCACAATGGAAGAATTTAAGGTTCCTGTTGAGAACTATTTTTTATTCTTCTTCAATATAATATTAAAACGCCTTAAACCTGCCTTTTAACAAAATACTTACTGGAATAGAAAAGAGTCAAAGTAAGTGATTTAACTTTAATTTATTAGCAATTATTAGAATTAGTTACTCTCTTTGGCAATTTGTGTAGGAGTGACTATAATGTCGTCTGTTCCTTTTTTATCTTTTTGGCAGGAATACCTGCAATTGAAATACTCTTCTCATAAAACAATTACCTGAAATTAATAAAGTTGTTTATGCGTGCAGGAGTGTCCTTGGGGATCGGTTGCAATTCTCGAGACTCGAGCAGCGAAAAGAATGATTGTATTCTCGAGACTATTTCATTTGCAAACTTAACAGGTAACCTTTTTTAATCTTAAAGAGTTATAGTTTTATGTATTGGGGATTTAATATGGACGGAAAAAGGCGAATGTATAAATGGGGAGATAGAAAAAAATTACTACTTTTTAGTATAATTTTTATTTCTCTAATTGCAGGTGTGACCATAACTTTATCCACCCCATCTGATACAGATACAGTAGTTCGTGTTTCTACCAATGGAAATGGGGACTTTAATTGCGATGGAATTGATGATCAGATAGAAATAAACCAGGCTCTTGCATATGTTGCGGAGCATCCAGAGCTTACAACCGTTCATTTGGAAGGACCTAATACATACGTTATTTCGGACACTATCTATATAGGGAGTAATACTATTCTACAGGGAGATCCTACAGCTGTGATCAAGCTTGAGGATAATGCAGGTTGGCCGGAAGGAAAGCCTTTGATTACGCAAATGGACAGTGCCGGAAATCATGATATTACCATAAGAGGGTTTGAGATTGATGGAAATCATGATAATAACGATGGTAAAAGCAGGGGCAAAGGATATCATAATCTGATTAGTTTCACTGATTGTGAGAATATAAAAGTCCACGACATGTACATGCATGACAGTCATGGGGATGGGCTTAAAGTCGTAAAATGTTCAGATATTCAGTTTTACAATAACCGGGTTTATAAATTAGGGCATGATGCTCTCTATGCCATCTATTCCTCAAATGTAGAAGCCTGGAACAATAAAATAACATGTAGAACAAACAGCGGTTTAAGAATTTACAATACAAATCACGTAAAGTTCCATAACAATATTATCAATTCCGAAGGAGAAGGAGGAGCAGGGATTGAAATCCAGAAGATCGGTCCTTCAACTGTGATGAATGATATTGAGATCTGCAATAACCTGCTATACGAGACCAATGCGGCAGGTATCTGGATTACAGGTTACGGGAACGGATATTCTAAAGACTCTGCAAGAGATATCCATATTCATCACAACAAATTTTATAAAACTGGAATTAACCGCGGTGCAGACTGGGCAGGAGGAATAGTACTTAACGGTTTTCAAAACACTTTGATAGAGAACAATAAATTCGATGAGTGCTACGGCGCTGCTATTGCCCATAAACAGGTTACTAAAGAATTTTTGGCTCCGGGCTCAGGATATACGACTATCGTGAGAAATAATATAATAATTAATACTCAGCCGAGTCCTGCAGCCGGAGAAGGATATGCTGTATACAATCAGTTGAGAGATACCCATTCATTTATCCTAGAAAATAATTGCCTTTCCAATAATGCAGGTGGGAATTATCTTGGTGCAAATTCTACTTCAGATGTCGAGGCTGACTCTGAACTTGCGGCGAAGTTGAGTAGAAATGAGTCTTTAGGAGAGGATTTCCCCTGGAGTGAAGCTATGTCTGCCGGACCTCAGACGCCTTATGAGATAGATGACAGTGGAGTCCAGGCAGGACAGGAAGAAGAGTTTGAATCAAAAATTGAAAGAATATTTTCAGAGTTTTTAAGATTTCTTAAAAGATTTTTTTTAGACCTTTCACTGCAGTCTGGTGAAGTGGAAAATCTTAAAATTGCATTACCATACGTCATTTCTGACAACAGGTTAAAGCAAGAGGCTCCTAACATGACTTTCAGTGAAAGTGAATATATTGACATAGGAATGACACCAGATGGAGGCATTTACAGGGGTCTTATAATCTTTGAGTTGGGTTCATTCAATCAAACTGACCAGATCGAAAAAGCAACTCTGTCTTTATTCTGGTACTACCCGGAGAATCAAATGAGACCGAAGGATACTGTACTGGAAGTATATAGACCTGTGGAATGGTGCAAAGAACATGTTACGTGGGAGCAAAGAGAAACCAACATTCCCTGGAGAAATTCAGGAGGAGACTGGTATGACAGGAATGGAGTCTTCCAAGGCAGCATCCCATATGCTTCAATAACTATCAGTGGAGATGAAATCCCTGGCAACCGCTACATTGAACTGGACGTAACAGACCTTGTTCAGGAATATATAAGCGGTAAGTACAAAAATACAGGTTTCCTAATTAAAGCCCGAGAGGAGGATGAAAATTATATTGCTTTCTACAGTACCAACTGGCAAAACAAAGACCAGAGACCCAAACTCACTATAGAGTATACCTGAATATCAGTAAATAGTCTGAGATATGCTGGTTCGTAAAGGGGCAACATTTAGATATAAACGAAAAACCTTTTAGCTTTAGATGCTGTTCTTTGGACATCTGGGGATTACACTGGGGGTCTTTTTATTATGCTCTATCTTTACACCCCGACTGAGAACTCTAATAGACCTGAGATATCTAGCTATTGGAGCCCTCCTGCCTGACTTAATAGATAAACCTTTAGGGAGAGTTATCTTTGCTTCTGTCCTTGCAAATGGACGCATTATAGGTCATACACTATTGTTTTCACTTATTCTCTCGCTAGTAGGAATATACCTGTACAAAAAAAGTAATAATTGCAGAGGCATTGCTCTTGCTTCAGGTTCTTTTCTTCATCTTCTAGAGGACCAAATGTGGTTTCAGCCTCTGACTTTCTTCTGGCCTCTCTTCGGGCTAAGCTTTCCCAGAGATTCTACTGACTATACCGGTCTGGAATACTTATTAATAATGTTCGGGAGGTCTTTTGAACCTGAATTCTCACAAACTTTCATCGCTGAAGTTCTTGGAATCGGGTTAATAGCTATCTTTGCTGTAAACTGGCTAAAAAGACGGCTGAGCAAAAAATTCTGATGGAACAAGAGGACATAAAAAAAGATGGAATAAAGGAAGAAAGGAGTTGAAGGTAAAGCTTGGGTATATAAATAAAATCCGGAGGGTTTCTTCTCCGGGTCTTAGCGAGCAAGCCCTACCTTCTCATTTTTTTTCTTCTCAACCTGCATATCAAAAAGCATTCCGAAGAGAAGCATTTGAAGCCCTGTACCCAGTACAAGGAAGCCAAGCAGAGGGTAGTAGGAAGGGAGAGGATTTTGCAGTAATATCTGCAAAAAGCCCCACAATCCTAACAGAACACCCACAGGCAAAGCCAGCATTCCAAGGAAATAGAATAATACAAGTGGATGGAAGTCCAGTACAGTGTATTTGACCCTTAGCCTCCAGAGAAAACCTCTGAAGATCATGGGAGCCACTTTGTGGATAAACTTGCCATACCGAATCTTGGACTTTTCTTTGCCATAGCGAGCAGGCATCACAACATCCATTACTCTCATTCCGAAAGCATTAAGCTTGATTAACAGATCGTTACAATAACCATAATAAGGATAGACTGAATCTAGATCGATCACCTCCAGGGCCTGCCTGGAGATAGCTGTATATCCGTTCTGAGGGTCCATAACCTGCCAGTAACCGCTGCCTATTTTTGTGATAAAGCTGAGGAGATAATTTCCAAAAGACCTCCATTTGCTCATTCCGGTCCTAAAATCATCAGTAAGTAGTCTATTCCCTTTTGTATAATCAGCTCTCCCTTCAATAATTGGGAAAATTAACCTGGGAAGCTGGACTGGGTCCATTTGATTATCTCCAGCCATGACCGCAACGATATCCATCTCGTCTTTGAGGGCAAGTTTATATCCGCTGATTATTCCTGCGCCCACTCCTTTGTTTACTTCATGACGCAAATACACAATCCGTGGATCCCCAAAGTTTTTTACAATCTCGCCTGTGCGATCTGTGCTGGCATCGTCAATTACATAAATTCTGTCTACATATTCGGGGATGCCGCTTAGAGTTTCGCCTATAAGCAATTCCTCATTATAAGCAGGCACGACAACTCCTATACGAGTGCTCTCAAGTTTCCTGAACATAGGGTCTACATCGAAACTCAGGTAGTTAACCTTAAGTCCTCCAGCTTTCGCCGCAGAAAGCAAGGATTTCAAAGAGAGATGTTCCATGCCTGAACTGACTTTCTGCAGCGCATCTGAGGTTATCGCAAGAAACCCTATTTTTTCCTTAAAGGTATTTTTCCCATTGAAAAGCATTACCGTTTCCAGCTCATAGGATATACGACAGGGCCATGAACCCACTGATAGATCAAATCCCTGTCTTAGCGGCTCAAGTACATGGGAAAGCAAATCTATATCCTGTATGCATTCCGGATAGATAAGAACAACAATTTCTGAATCAAGAGATGCCTTGTAGAGGACGTTGAGTAATGCTTCCTCTCCCCCTGAGATAGGGACAACTCGTGCCCCTCCCAAGGCAGCTACCTCCATAGTTCGATCTGTAGAGCCTTTATCAAGAACAAGTACGCGGTCAGCGTAACTTGCCGCAATCAGAACCTTGCTTCCAATGGAAGTCTCCTCGTTCTGAGCTGGTATCAAGACAGTAAATTCATGCCTGAGCAACCTATCGGTAAGTTGGGTTGGCGAAGATACTATGTTAATAGGATCAGAGATTAGAGAGTTGAGACCAAGTGAAAAGGCTGAATGCAAACCCAACTTACCCCCCTATACAAATGCATGTGCTATAACCCCCTTTATGTGTATAATTGCAAAAATATTAAAGGCTATCATACTAAAAATTATTAGACTATGATATATTTAAGGTTAACACATGATATGGATATTCCAATAAAAATATTAATATGGAAAAAATATCCTTACAAAAGATTCTTAAAATAGCTATAAAACGATGAGGAATTTTCTATACATCTAAACAGAAAATTAAACCTGATTCTTTAGAGATTAAAAACAGGATAATTGAGAGACCTATATTATCCGTGCAGCTTAACTAACCCTTAACTTGTAAACTATTTTTTAATATAGAAAGGTTCTTTGTATGCAATTTTCAGCTTTTATTGTCATGAAATGGAGTGTCTTAAAGAAATAATTAGTTTGGGAAAAGAACGGAAGAATAACTCGAATGGAACACACTAAAATCTGCCTGATCAAACCATATATCGAGATAAGAATCTTTGTATTGACAAGGTTAATATTGCAGTTTCTCAAGCATTTATACCACATCCGTGGATATAAATTCCTGATATCAGGCAGTCTGAATTTATCGATCTACTTTCCATGTGACAACCGCCATAGAATCAAATCATGTCCTGACTGAAGATAGATTATCAGATAAGATAATACTGTAAGAGGACCCAACTAATAAAAAATGTGCGTGTTAGAGTTTTTTTCTGAGATAGTTATAAAGCTTGGAAGTAGACAACTTGTAGCCCTGAAAGTATAAATAAAAGTCGCAGCATATTGAGCAGCATTCATGATCTATCGTCGAGTAGAGTAATATATTATAATAGTAATAAGTATTGTGAAAAAAATTTTATTCCAACGCTAAAACTTATATCCTAATAATATTTATTCATTTATGGGGGAACATTGTAAATTGGTGGATACTGCAGGGTCTCGACTTATGAACAAAGTTGCAAAATAACTCTGGTTAACCTGGAACCTTATTATTCAGAGGCTGGCGCAATAACCTTGCTTCTCTTACACGTACTTCTCCTATATATTAATCTATTATATTATACATGGCATAAAGAAAAAATATGTCTGATGGTCTCAATCAATACGTCTAATGGTTTCAATCATTGAATAATTAAGGCTAATCTACAGAGAATAAAAATACAGATTCTCTCTGCCGATAATTGAACACCTGTGTTAAAACAAAATTTTTTATTCAGAAGATTGCCAGAATGTTGATGGAAGCCGCACTGAAAAAGATCCAAGATAATAAGGGAATTGGGAGTAGGGTTAGCCAGCAGAGAAGTTAATCAGTTTTTGCAATCAAAAGCACAACTAATAAGCGGGACTCTAGAGTGACAAGATAACTTTAGAGAATAAATGAGATTAATGTTTTTAAGGCAGTGGTCTAAACGATATAATATAGTCTATGAGAATAGTACATTAGGGTTCCAGTGGGGGTAGGATTGATACAAAAAGCTCATCGAGATAAGTTCCTAAAAGATAAAAATAAAGGAACCAGAGTTAATCAAATATTTAATAAAGTTGAAGCTCCAAGCAATAAGAATAAAGAGAATACTTTGTCTGAGAAAATAATGGAAGATAGGGAGCTATGGGATTTATTTACAAAAAAAGAAGAGTACGACCCTATCCTCTTAGATAAGTATGGAAGATTCTCATATTACTTAAGCAGTCAAAGAAATATTTTTGAGCCTCATGTCTCGAAATTTTTGATTAAAAATGGGCTAAGTTTCGAATATCCTGAAGGAAGAAATTTTGCCGTATGTCTGACTCATGATATCGATTTTGTATGCCCAGGAATGCTGAATACTGCAGCCAGAGCAGTAAAAGCTCTCAAAAGGGGTCAGTTCGTACAGGCTTCTATCCTTCCGTTCTCAAGAATAAACAAAACCTGGAACCCTTTGTGGAATTTTAGACAAATTATGAAACTGGAAAAAGGCTATGGGGCAAAATCCACATTTTATTTTCTGACCCTTGATCCTGGAGACGAAGATTTTACTTTCAGCATTGAAGAAGTGGAAGAAGAACTCGGCTATATTTTGGACAATGGATGGGAGGTGGGGCTTCACGGAGGTCATGAGGCTTACAATAACCTAATAGAAATGAAAAACAAAAAACAAAAACTGGAGAAAGTACTCCGAAAGGAGGTTATAAGCTACAGGAATCATTATCTTCGATTTAAAACTCCAGAAACCTGGGAATTCCTTACAGAGGCGGGCTTCAGTTACGATTCAACCTTCGGCTATCATGATTGTGTGGGGTTCAGGAACGGAATGTGTCATCCTTTTAATCCATATAACCTTAACACAGGAAAAGAAATCGATATTCTGGAAATTCCACTGGGTATTATGGATACCACCCTTTTCAGCCAGATGCATCTAAACTTCAATCAGGCATGGAAACTTACGGAAAAGCTCATTGATACAGTTGAAAATTATAAAGGCGTACTTACAATCCTCTGGCATAACACGTATATGCAAGGGGATTATCTGGAATTCTATAAAAGAATCCTGGAGTATTGTACTCAAAAAAATGCCTGGATGACATCAGGAGCCGAGATATACAGATGGTGGAAGGAAAACTACTGAATATGATATTAAGAGAAATAACATGGGATTGAAAAAGAAAATTAACCTGTGAGAAAACCATCCGGATTTACAGGCAAAAAATATTTTAACTTAGAATGTTTTAGATTATGAAAGTTATTGATTTGTGGGGTTATATGGAAACTGCAAAAAGATACGCAGAGGAGCTTACTAAAAACCTTGATGTAATTCTCAGCATCATGGGATTCGGTTTAGGGTTATTTATTATTTCTTTATATTATATAATCAATCTAAACCAGATAGATATTGGCATAGCCATTCTCTCTTCATGTTTAATCTACTTCGTCTTCAGAAATAAATTTAAAAGCGAGGCTGCGATATCTTCCCAAGAAGACAGATTTAAAAGTATACTGGGAATCTCATTCTATCTCATTTTCTTGATATGCGTTTTAATATATAGTATGAATCTATATTACAGACCCATATCTTATTTCATATTGATATCTGTCCTTGCAGCCATTATTGCCTCTCAGATCCTTTATATTAGGAAGGGAGACAGTGTAGTATCCATACTGCTGCAAATATTCCTTCTATCCATTCTCATAAGAGTAGGGATTTTTTACAATTTTCCGAGTCTTATGGGCTACGATGCTTATTTCCATGCCAGTATGGCACGGTATATTACTGATACCGGATCCATTGCTCCTATTGAGATAAGTGGCAAATACTTCTATTATCCACTTGCTCATATTTTTATCTCAGCAACTCAGATAATGGGTAATACAGATGTTAAAGACGCAATATTTTACTCCATAGGAATTGTCAGCATTCTCAGTACTCTGGTCATTTACCTCATAGGAGAGAAACTTGAAGGCCCTCAGATGGGTTTGCTGGCGACTTTGCTAATAAACTTAAATAATCATAACATCGTTGCTGGCATTGCGAATATAACTCCTGGCTCACTTGTTCTCTGCTACTTTATATTTGTTATATACGCGATCTTTAGCGAGAAACAGAGCTTGAGATACACAGGACTTATCCTTATAACTACTATTCTAATGGTTCTAACCCACCAGTTGACCACTTTTGTAGTACTTCTTTCTTTAGCCTCAATCTATGCAGGCAAATACCTTCACAACCATGTTTATAAGAGTCTCCCTACCAAAACAAACAGCTTTAATTATATGCTCTTTTTTGTTATTAGCTTACAAACATACTGGATGTTCACATTTGTCAATCCGAACACCTCATTCCTTGAGATGGTTCTCGGTCCTCTTATGGATGTGATTGAGGCAGGATCAAGCTACTCAAGCGAGGAGCTCATTTTAGGCTCCGCAAGAAATCAGGAAACACTGGAAGTACTCTTACTTCACATAAGCTATCTTGCCTTGCCATTTTTCGCAATAGGAGGAGTATTAGCCTGGTTTTCTGGCAGAGATATCAAAAGTATAAACAAATTCTCTGTTGCTCTTGTAGTTGCAATTCTGTACGGTCTTGCGTATGGCATTCCTCTACTCGGAATGAGAAATTTTCTAACAAGCCGATGGTTCCCGCTAATAGCAGTGTTTCTGGTACTTGTAGCTGCTTCATATATGCTAAAATTAGCGAGTCTCTTTAATTCGAAAAAAGCAAAGGTGCTCGCAATTTTTGTAATCATTTCACTGTTTTCATTTATAATGGTAACCACGCCAGGCATAAATAAAGACAACCCTCTTGTTGCAAAGGATACAACCGTCAGGAACCAGTTCAAAGAGGTTGAAATCGAAGCAATAAAAACAATAACAGCAAAACACTCCGGAAACATCCTGATGGATTCTCCATATGACAGTTGTCTTTTTTACAGGGATAGAGGATATGATTCAAGTAACGCAACATATTTTAACATTCAGCATATACAGACAGGAGAGATTGCTGGCAATCCCTTGGTTTTGCTGAGAAAATCGACTTTGAAAGAGCCGGTATCCATTAATGATCCTGAACGTTATGGAGTGAATTTTATTCAGAAGATGCCAGAAGAATTTTTCAACAGATTTAAAACATATGATTATGCCCGTGTATATGATAACGAAGAAGTATTTGCTTATATAAAGGAAGAAAAAACGGCCTGAAATCAAGAGCCGAGAATAAACTCCATTTACACAATTGGGAAATGAAAGAAGAGCCCATGCATCTGGAGCCTATATTTTTAGAGTTGAAGATAGATGTCAAACTTTATCGCTAATGTTTTGAAACTTGTATCAGGAAGTGTTGCTTCACAGGTTCTGGCTATACTTCTTGTACCCCTAGTCACAAGAATTTACAGCCCTGATGACTTGGGAGTTTTTCAGCTTTTTGTTTCGGTATCAGGAATACTGGTAATTTTCTCTACTTTTTCATACCAGTATGCTATTATGCTACCAAAAACCGAAGAAGATTCTGCAAACGTAGTCTCTCTTTGCACGGTATTAGTTATCTTTATATCTTTACTCACGGCTGCAACTGTAATAATATTCCCAGATAAAATTGAGCGAATCCTTAATGCTCCTGGAATCTCAGAGTATTTAATTTATCTACCTCTAATAGTATTTTTTAACGGGCTTTTCTTTGTTCAGAATTACTGGCTTTCAAGAAAAGTACGTTTTGGAATTATAGCAGGCTCCAAAGTTCTAAACACATTGTCAACCAAAATATTACAGTTAGTTGCCCCAATATGGAGTGCAGTATCGCCTCTGGGTCTCATAGCAGGATACACAATTGGATACGGATTAGCGGACTTGTTCATGCTAAAGGGTGCAAAAGAAGATTTAAAAATCTTCAAGAAGGTTTCGATAAAAAAAATGAAAGAGTTAGCTATTCGGTATAAAAACTTTCCCTTATTTAGCTCCTGGTCCACACTCGCAAACTCAATTTCGCCACAGGTGCCTACCTTTTTGCTTGTGTACTTTTACAGTACAAGTGTTGTCGGATATTTTTCGCTTGCGAATCAAGTAGTAAATATGCCTATGGGGCTTATCGGGACAGCTATTCAGCAGGTTTTCTTCCAGAGAATCAGTGAGGTAAAGAACGGGAATGGAGAAGGGGATATGAAAACTATTGTTAGCGAGGTTTACAAAAAGCTAATTCTAATAGGCATATTCCCAATGATACTTCTGCTGATCCTAGGAGAGGAAATCTTTACATTTGCTTTCGGAGAGGGCTGGCACGTATCAGGCACTTATGTGAAAATCCTTGTGCCCTGGATATTCCTCGTTTTCCTGTCCTCGCCTATCTCAACTCTCTATAGCATCTTTGAGAAACAGAAGGTCTGGCTTACCTTCAGCATTGTTCTTCTTATCTCCAGGATAGTAGCACTGGTTATAGGAGGAATGTACGGAAGCCCTGAGTTTGCCCTCGGACTCTTCAGCTTAACAGGAGTTATATTCTGGCTCTGGAATAATGCGTATTTGCTTAATCTTGCAGGAATTAATAGAATGGAAAGCGTAGAGATCCTTATTAAATATGCAGCAATAGGAATCGCTGTATCGATCCCATTAATTTTGCTTGAAGTGTTCTCTGCAAACTTTTATATTATCCTTCTTGCAACTGTCATCATAACTCCTATTTATTACGGTCTAACCCTTCGTGATGACCCTACATTCAGGAAGATTTTTTCGGCTTTTCTCGTGAATATAAAAAACAAAATCTGAATAGGAAATTAAACCTTTTAAGGGAAATAACTTTAAGAAAAAGCTGAAAATTTCTAAAACATCCCATTTACAAAGAAAAAAAGTATCTGGTCAGGAAAGAGTTCCGATTAGAAAAAATATAAAAATTAAACCAGGATTTTCCTGATTTAAGCCCCATTAGAAAAGAATATAAAAATTAAATTAGGATTTTCCTGATTTTACAATTCTAAAAAAATCGGTTCTGTTAGAAAGTTTCTTTGTGAGTGATTTTATACAGGGTTTTTGCGATTGAATATTTTTTGCTCTCCAGAGTCACGCTATAATAGGGAATTAGCTCAGGAGAGAAACCCATGATAAAATCCGCAAACCTGGGAATATTCGCTGCCATTACATTCATGTACTCGAAGTTTCGGGACTTAAGATCAAGAAATTCATTATAATATAGAAGAGCATTGGGACCCAGACGACCAAAATCCGGGTTCAGGGCTGAGGTCCAGGTTATGGTGCTTTTCTTTCCATACAGATTCAGGTGAGCTGCAATAGCTTCACCTTCAGGAGTCTCTGTGACAAACATATAACCAATATCTTTTTCCTGAATCAGCTTAAATACTCTCTCGAAAAATTCTCTGGGAAGGGGAGGCGCTAAATTCTGTTTTTCGTAAACCATTGAGAGCAGATGGTAATATGTCTCAGGATCATTCCATACCCTGGTCTTAAGTCCTGCCTCATTTGCAGTTCTGAGTTCTCTGCGGATCTTTCTTGAAAGGTTGTTATCCACATTATCTTTCAGATTTAAGTAATGAGTATAATGCACGGTGGAATCCCATCCATACCAGGTAAAAGGTCTCACATCCTTAAACCCGGGAGAAAGCGTAAGATGAATACTATCAAATCCCTGCTTGCAAAGAAACTCCCTGAGGGGATTAAGAATTTCATGAATCTCCTGTATACGTTTACTTGTCCTGGAACTGGCACTCTCTTTTACAAGAGGTCCACTATAGCTGGTCATATCACAGGTCGAGGTTGCTACTTTCAAGATTCCCTTAATGTTTTTAACAAAAAGCGGACAGCCTCCTACAAGTTCGCCCTTTCTGAAACAGCCGTAGATTCTGAGATCTTTTGACAGGACATCCCTGCAGATTCCAAGCCATTCACTGGTATGGAAAATTGTACCAGGCTCAGCTTTCTCTACAAGCAGATCCCATTCTTTGTATTCAGATGGCGCTAATTCTCTAACTTCAATTTCGTCCATTTTAAGCCCCGTGCAATAGATACTATTCTTATCTGATTAATAATTGAGTTATAGGAAAACATCAATTAATTTCGAATTCTCAGTTCTCGGCTTCGAGTACTGATTTGCAGACTTCGTTAACCTTTTTCGCAACGCTGTACCAGCTGTAATTTTCAGTAACATAACTTAAACCTTTTGAGCCCAGTTTCTTCCCCAAACCCGGATTTTCAAGCACCTTTATGATTCCTTCTGCAAGAGCATTCGGGTTTTCAGGAGGGACAAGAATTCCTCCTCCTGAAGCCTCAAGTACATCGGAAACACCACTAATATTACTTGCAACTACAGTTTTTCCGCAAGCCATGTACTCGTATAATTTCAGAGGAGAAAGACCTATTTTTGCATTTCTGGCAAGTATAAAAGGAGCTGCACATATATCACTCGCATTAATGTAAAGAGGCACGCGATCGTAGGCAACCACGCCTGTAAAAATAAACTTATCCTCAACTCCGAGTTCCCTGCAGAGCTTGAGAAGGTTGTCTTTCATAACTCCATCTCCGACAATCAGGAAATGGCATTCTGGAAACCTGGAAAGTATAGATGGAGCTGCCTTTACCAGATACTCGACCCCCTGCCAAGGAGCAAGGTTGCCCACAAAACATACATAGGGAGTTTCAAGCTCCAGACCGAGTTCTTTTCTACAGATCTCCTGCTCTTTCGGCCTGAACAGGGAGGTATTTGCTCCATTGGAGACTACAACTATTTTTTCTCCAGGAATGTTATATATCTTCTCAAGATTTGTTTTTATACCTGGAGTCACGACAATAATTCTGTCTGAAAACCCGAGAGCTTTTTTGAGAATAAACAGTTTAAGCTTTGCATGCACAGAGAAATACTGGTTTGAAAAATAATTCTTTTTGCGTGGTTGTGAAAATCCGTCCTCCTCATATTTTGTTCTGAAAAGATTCTTTTCGTCCTCAGGAATCCCATTTAACTCGTAAACTATTTTTTTACATCTGGTCTTGCAGAAAAGTCCAGCAAGAAATCCAAAGTTAGGATTGCGGGTATACAGCACATCAAAAGTTTCGGAACTGAGAAGGCTTATAGAACTGCTGAAGTAATTGACAATGAGTGAAAGGAAATTTCCAGGTGGGATATTATGGCTATGTATATTCTTGATATTCGATAGAGGGGTATTACCAGCAGTAAATATATGGATTTCATTCTCAAACCTGGCTAGATTGCTAACAAGTTCGTATCTATGGATAAGCGAACCATCGGCAAGAGAAAGAGGCTTTACCATATCTAGGAAAAGCATCTTCAAATTATCACCTGTGAGTAAACCGCTTTTTTCAAAATGTTGTTACTATTCACGGCTCTCCTTCCCGTAAATCTCTTTAGCTCCGGCTGGATATTCCCAGGATTTGGGATAATATTCCTGAAAGTCCCTGATTTCTGTAGTAATTCCTGATCTCAGGATCTTCAATTCTTTTCTCCCTCTTGATTGCTGAACTAAAATAACCCAAGAAGTAAGCAGCACCTGTATAATAGGGAGGTTTCAATGAGAGATAAAGCACGTTTACAAGAGCAATGAGAGGTCTTTTCCCAAGATAGTAAGCCATCCAGCCATTTTTGGTATATCCACTCCAGAGTCCATCTGCTGCGCTTGTTTTACGTTTCTGTATCTGAACGACATCAGCATATTGTATGAGCTGCCAGCCTCGCAGGAGAGCTTTTATATTGGAGATCGAATCTGGAGATGGTTCAACTTGGTAGCCGCCAGTCTCAAAAAAGCATTCTTTCCTCCAGATCCTTCCTGTCCCACGAGGAAGATTTTTGTTAGTCACTTCTAGAGAAAGCTTTCCGTCATTCTCATAATATATCCCACCGCTTGCAATCCCAATAGAACTATTCTTTTCAAACTCAGTCAGAAGCTTCTCAAAATAGCTCTCCTCCAGAACTGTATCAGCATCAAGAAGACCTATATACTCGAACTCAATATTATTTTCTCTACAGTATTCAAGCGCGTAGTCAAAGCCCTGTTTGCAGACATAGCTATAGTGAAAAGTAATGTCTCTTGGTCTGGGAGGCAATTTTATGCTACGGATCCAGGAGTGATTTGCCTGCAAGTCTTCGAGAATACGTGGTGTTCCATCGGTACTCCCGTCGTCGACTATAACCCATAACTCAGGTTTTAGTTTCTGTCCTATTACAGATTTCGAAACTTCGAGCAGGTTTTGCTCTTCATTCTTGGCGGGGGTAATCAGCAAATACTTTCCTTTTATATCAGACCCCATCTCTCCACCACCTGTAAATTTCTTCTCCGCTTGTAATCCAGGCTCTTTTTCCGTAGCAGTAATGAAGCACCTTCTCATACAGCCTTGCCCAATCTTTTCTAAATTCGCAACTGAAAACGAAATTATGCCATAGCAGGGTAATAACGCCATTGAGGCTTGCTGTAATATCAATAAGGTTCTTTGTACGCTCCCAGGCTTCCTCGAAAGATTTGCTAGTAGCAAAAAGCGCTACATCCATTATAACAAGTGGAATTTCGAGAATATCAATCTCTTTTCCTGTGTTAAGGTTATATGGATTAAAAGGATGACACATTCCGTTCCTGAAGCCAATTGAGTATCTATGCCCGAAAGTTGAATCATAACCGAAACCTGCGTCTGCAAGTATTTCCCAGGAATCGGGAGTTTTGAACCTGAGGTAATGATTACGAAAACCTATGACTTTTCTCCCCAGGGCAGCTTCAAGTCTCTCTTTTTCCTGTTTTATTTTTTCCAGACTGTTATACGAATAGTAACCTCCGTGAAGACCTATTTCCCATCCCCTATCTGAGATTTCTCCTAGATGATCCTCTATGTCCTCAATATCATACCTTAATCTTACTGGATCAGCTTCTGCAGTAATGAAATAAAAAGAGGACTTTGCTCCAAACTTGGCTTCAATATCCATTATCTTAGAAAAATTAAGGTAGGGGGAGTAGCCTGCTCCCCTCAATTTCCACATTAGCTGATCTACAGAACCCTTGAGATCCAGCCGTTTAAGACTGTAAACTGATGACAATAAGCTGTGTGAGAGAGGTGGATAAATATCATCCACATCATGAGTTAAACAGACGGCAAATGATTTGTTCTCAGGAAATTCGACCTGCATTCCATGCTTAATAAGATACCTGGATACCACTGGCTCAGAAGCATTTCGAAGATCTTCTTCGGAGAAAAGAAAACGCTGGTGTTCGTCCAGCTTTTTGGGAGAATATTCTTCTTTTCGAGTGAAAAGATCCCATATATCCTGGTTTTGCATCAGTAGTTCATGCATAGGACTCATCCGAGACCGAAGATAAAACAGATTCAGATTTGTTCTCAGGAACTTTTTCTATGAGCTGGACCATGAACTTGGTCACATCGATCTTGTCCTTGAGAAGAGCAGCCCTTTTCAATCTCCAGGTTTTCTTAAGCTCCCGATCCTTGAGAAGCTCTATACTTTTTGCTAGAGCTGATTCCGAATCACTGTAGTTGAAGAGTAAACCATACTTATTCTCGAGTTCGGAAAAGTTTCCCATAGTTCCCGCCAGAGTGGAAACATAGATCGAAGGCGTTCCCAGGATTGCACTTTCAACAGCCATAGTTGCTCCTTCACCAATATACAGAGTGGCATAATAGAGCAGGTGATGAATTTTCTCGGGAGAAACTCGGATTCTATATTTTTCAAACTCTTTTGCCAGCGGTCCTTCTGAGGTTATGAATACTTTTCCGAATTTTTTAATTTCCTTAACGAGTGATAATTTATTATTGATTCCATGCTGGCCGACATCATGGTGTGCACCCCATGAGACAAAGCGAAGGATTATGAAAGGTTCACCTTCTTCTACCCCCAGATCTTTCAGAATCTCAGGACGGGGAGTAAAATAAGATGGATGAAGGTAAGCCAGTTCGTGGTAACCATTGTACTTTATCTGTTTTTTTCCTTCGTCTTTTAGATAGCTTGAAGGAGTACAGATTATGTCACAGAAAGGATAGGTTAGTTTTTGAGCCAGTACTGCATGTTCGGTGTCGTTAAAAATTATAGATTTTTTCCTCTGTATCCTGGCTATTTGAGCTACAACTGGAGAAAGGACACCTATGAAGATATCAGGTTTAAATTGCTGGGTAATTTTAAAAGTTTTATACTCTCTTATGAACCATTCTTCAAGCAAATTTCCCTTCCCTGGCTTTACTTTGCTCAAAACCGTATGTGGGATCCCGTAGGCGTTCAAGAGCTCTATAACTACATCCTTATCTCGCGAAACTACCATTACTTGATGCCCTTTTTTCTCAAGACTCCATATAGCGTTTTTAAAAAAGTGGACATGGGCTGGATGCCCTATATCGACAAGAACCCTCAACTTTTCACTCCCCAATTGACATTTCCTATAATTACACTAAGACAGATGGACAGTCTATTTATGCCTTATTTAGAGAAAATAACAATTGAATCTTGTTTATCATCCAGCTTTTATCTCGAACCTTTCTGTCAGATAGACTTCCAATATCTTACTCTATCCGAACATAGAATCATTTTTATGGTTCATTAGCTCAAGCGTCCCCCTGCCTCAAACGTCCCCCTAGCTCAAACATCCCCTAATAGTGTCCTTATGAAACTCAAATTTTTACTTCAGATATAGTCGCCAACAAACAATATTACGACTAGAAGATAAATGACTCAAGAATAAATAAGTATGGAAACTAAGTTACTGAACTAACATAATTAAAAATTTTAGAAAATATGATTGCGCACTCTTCGGTTTTCAGAAATAAAAAATAAGCATTATCCATCCTCTAATATTTAGACAAGAAAATGAATTACAAAGGAATGAACGAAATGCTTATAATAAAGAAATTTATAATCTCAAAGAGGTTTACCTTGTAAAAATTATTTCCAGGCTTGCAAAAAGAAAACTGGCGATAAAACAGATAATCAAAGGATAAATTCCCATATCCATTGAATCTAAAGAAAATCTATCCTCTTCTTTGGAGACCAGTAGCATTTCTTTCATACCCAGAAGAGCAATTAGACCTACGACAGTTATCTGATAGTATTCAGGGATTCCAAAATCTGTCGAGAGGAAACAAATACCTAAATCCGGATGAGAGTTTCTCGCAGCAAATTCTGTACCCACATCAAATATTGAAAGCGTTATAAATCCCCCATAATCTCTGTAAAGCAATTGTCATAACACATATTAAATCCTAACTATACAGGATATAAGCATTAAACTATATGAATCTATTAAGACTGACGAGATGAGTTGTATAAATAAGAAAAATTGACTTTCTTCAGAAGGGATATAGAAGAGTGTTTATCAAAAAATAAATATGATTTGGAATTTATTACCCCTCCACTCAATAAAGAGGTTCAATTTATGAAAATTTCCGTTATAGGTTCAGGGTATGTGGGCTCAGTCACAGCCGCATGTTTTGCAGAACTCGGGCATGAAGTAATCTGTTTAGATATTGATAAGAGAAAAACGGATCTGATAAACGAAGGAATCCCCCCAATATATGAAGAAGGCTTAGGGGAGCTTTTACAAAAACATGCCGGAAAAAATCTTACAGCAACCACTGATTATGAATCTGCAATCAGGAAGACGGATATTTCTTTTATATGCGTAGGAACTCCCTCAGCAGAAGATGGAAGCATAGACCTTTCAATCGTCCGTGCGGCGACAACAAGCATAGGCACAGTCCTGGCAAAAAAAGAAGGATACCACGTAGTTGTTGTCAAAAGCACGGTGGTGCCTGAGACAACTGAGAAGTTTGTCATTCCCCTGCTTGAAGAATCTTCAGGGAAGATAGCTGGAAAAGACTTTGGAGTTGCAATGAATCCTGAGTTTCTCAGGGAAGGAAAAGCAGTCTACGACTTCATGAATCCAGACAAAATAGTCATTGGAGCAATTGATCAGAAATCCGGAGATCTTGTCTCGAAACTTTACGAAACCTTTAAATGCGGAATCATCCGCACAAATCCATCTACAGCAGAAATGATCAAATACGCAAATAATTCTCTTCTTGCAACTAAGATATCTTTTGCCAATGAGATTGGAAATATCTGTAAAAGATTAAAAATTAATACATATGAGGTTATGGAAGCCGTAGGTAAAGACTCCAGAATATCCCCGAAATTTTTGAACTCAGGTGCGGGATTTGGAGGATCCTGTTTCCCAAAAGATGTAAAGGCGCTTATAAGAAAGGCGAAAGAAATCGGATATTCTCCATTACTTTTGGAATCTGTAATTGAAGTAAATGAAAAACAGCCGATTCTAATGATCGAGATGCTTCAGAGGAAAATTGGAAGCCTTGAGGGAAAAAAGGTTGCAGTCCTTGGGCTTGCTTTTAAGAACGAAACAGATGATGTAAGGGAATCCAGAGCTATCCCTGTCATTGCCGAACTCCTCAGGCTTGGGGCAAAGGTTTCAGCTTATGATCCTATGGCAATTGAAAATATGAGACGGATCTTTCCGACAGTTGAATACTTTGGGAATGCTAGAGATGCTCTTCAGGGGGCTGATGCTTGCCTCGTAATGACAGAGTGGGATGAATTCAAACAACTTGACTCCGAATTTGAAGCCATGAAAGAAAAGATAGTAATTGACGGAAGAAAGGTAATTAATTCGAAAAAAGTAGATTATGAGGGCCTCTGCTGGTAAAAACTAGCAGACACCGTGTCCCCTTTTTTATTCAAAATTATTAGTTCAACTTTTCTGGTCTCTAGCTGCCTTATTTATGTGGATCTTATTTGTCAGAGGGGTCATCCACTGTTGTCAGAATATCTCTCAGATATTCAAGTACATCATCTCTAAGATTTTCGTTTTTAAGAGCAAAGTCAATTATCGATTTTACATACCCGAGCCTGTCGCCGGTGTCAAATCTTTTTCCTTTGAACCTGCAAGCGTAGATTGTCTGGGTGTTGTTCAGGAGCCGGATTCCATCGGTCAACTGAATTTCATCTCCCACGCCTGTTCCGGCTTCTTTTATGCAATCAAAAATTTCAGGGGTGAAAACGTAACGCCCTATGGCACCTATATTGGAAGGAGCATTCTCAGGTGACGGCTTCTCAACAATATCTTCCAGTACATAGAGAGAATCATTGAGAGGTTTCCCCTTTATAATCCCATAGCTGCTCAACTTTTCATAAGGAACTTCCTCGACTGCGAGTGTGGATCTTCCATATTTCTGAAAATTATCAATGAGCTGAGCCGTGCAGGGTTTGTCATTCACAATAATATCATCTCCTAGAAGCACGGCGAAAGGCTCATCTCCAATATGTTTTTCTGCTCTGAGGACTGCATCTCCAAGTCCATTGGGTTCTTTCTGTCGGATATAGTGAATATCCACAAGAGAGGAAACATCCCTTACAAGCTTTAGAAGTTCAGTATTTCGCTTTTTCGCAAGGTGCATCTCGAGTTCGGGGGAATCATCGAAATAGTCCTCAATTGCCCTTTTACCTCTGCCTGTAATAATGATAATATCTTCAATTCCCGATTCAATGGCTTCCTCTACAACATACTGGATTACAGGGGTGTCAATAATAGGAAGCATCTCTTTTGGCATTGATTTGGTGGCAGGCAGGAAACGGGTTCCAAGTCCGGCAGCTGGAATAAGCGCTTTTTTAATAGTCAATATAAAACCCTCCAATAAAATATCTGTGAAAAGGTTATCCTTACAGTTGGATTAAAGTACTTTTTCAGCCATAACATCTTTAATTTTTCCATCATCATTTGCCTAGATTCATGTAGAGAATAGGGTAAAAACGAACCATAATTATTTTAACACATTATAAAATATATGAAATGAAGATCATCTGGAGAACTTTTCATGCTTACAAAGAATAAAATACTTGTGACAGGAGGAGCCGGTTTTATAGGAAGTCACCTTGTAGACCGTTTAATTGAAAAAGGAAATAAGGTTACTGTTTTTGATAACATCAGTTCAGGGAAATTACAGTTTATAGAACACCATCTTGAAAATCCAGATTTTACTCTGATAAAAGGAGATCTTCTTGACCAGGAAGCTATAGAGGCCGCCTGTAGAGATATTGACATTGTTTGCCACGTGGCTGCAAATCCTGATGTCAGGCTAGGAGCCACGGATACTAGAGCTCACCTGGAACAGAATATTCTGGCAACCTACAATCTTCTGGAAGCTATGAGGAAAAACAGCGTTAAAGAAATTGCATTTACTTCTACCTCTACTGTGTATGGTGAAGCTAGTATTATGCCAACTCCGGAAGATTACGGTCCTCTTATTCCTATATCCCTTTATGGCGCCTCCAAATTAGCCTGTGAAGCCCTTATTACTTCATATTCTCACACCTTCGATATGCGGGCATGGATATTTCGTTTTGCAAATATTGTTGGTCCGCGCAGCACACATGGGATCACGATAGATTTCATAAAGAAGCTGGAGAAAAACCCCAATGTACTTGAAGTTCTGGGCGATGGCAAGCAGGAAAAATCCTACCTTCACGTATCGGAATGTGTCGATGCAATAATATTTTTAATAGAGAAAAGCAGAGAGAAGGTAAATATTTTCAATATCGGTTCCGAGGATACTATCAGTGCAACAGAGATAGGAAAAATTGTCATAGAAGAGATGGGGCTTTCTGATGTTAAATTTGTTTATACTGGAGGAAGCAGGGGCTGGAAAGGTGATGTGCCAAAGATGAGGCTAGGGATTGAAAAAATGAAGGCTTTGGGATGGAAGCCAGTCTATTCATCAGAGAGAAGTGTGAGGGAGACGGCAAGAGCATTACTTGGGGAGAGATTAATGCAATATCCCTGATGGCGTTTTTCCAAAATTGTTACTTTGCCGGCTATATAATAGTTAGTACCTGCACTTTTATGCCAGCATACTCTTTTGGGGTTTTATTGTGATCTGCGGGTACAGAAGGTATAAAATTTTTTAAAATTTGAGTGTTCAGAGTAAGTGTGTCCAGAGCAGGGAAAAATCCCGAAAACCTTGAGAATAAAGGTTTTAGTGCTTGACTTCTTTCTCGACTCTGAATAAATACCTTCGTATTAAAGAAAGTTCGTAGTCACTGAATCCACCCACCAGAAGCATAGCAACCAGATAGATGAGCACACCCATGCATGTAATCTCGAAAAGTTCAAGGATGCTTGAGATAGTAAAATGAGATACAAAGAGGTACATAGCTACTGAGGACAGAATGCTTTTCGCGATATCATTAAAATAAAAATCAAATTTAAAGTGTTTTAAGGATAAATGCATGCAAAGCACAGCCATTAAAAAGTAAGAAAATAAAGTTGATAGTGAAGCTCCGGCAATTCCGATAGATGGTATCAGCAGAATGTTGATCAATACATTTGAAATCGCCGCAACAATATTGATGTAAGTTGCGATTTTTGTTCGCTTTATAAGATACATTGTATTGACAAATATCTGAAAGACTCCTGCCATAAGCCCGGAGAAGGCAATAATAGGAATTACAAACCAGCCTGAAAGAAAATCCTCAGTGGTAAGGATTCCAAGCAACGGTTTTGCAAGGGCTGCGAGTCCGAAAACTGCAGGAATAGAAATAAGAAGGAAGTATCTCAGAGAATGAGACATATAAATTCTTATTTCATCCATTTTATTTTCGTCAAACAGCTTTGACAGTTCGGGAAAGAGAATGAGCTGAAGAGGGCTTACAAAAAGCTGTATCAGGTTGCCGATAGAACAGGCTGCCGAATATACGCCCACACTTCTAAGCCCGAGAAAGTAAGTAACCAGGTATCTGTCGCTTGATTCTGTAATCCATCTTATAAGTGCAGTGGGAGTTAATGGTAAGGAAAATTGCAGATACTCTTTTATGTAAGTAAACCTGGGAATGACGAAGCCTATCTGTGATATTATAATCAAAAAAGAAATTAAAAAAATAGACCCCTGTACAAGTAAGGTCGCTGCTATTACACCAAGAAGTCCGTATCCCAATTTGAGGAGAATGAGAATAAAAAGTAATTTTCCAAATGTTTCGAAGAGGGTAAAGTAAGAAAACTTCTGGATCTGCCTGAAAACTCTGAAATAAAAAAGAGATATAGACTCAATTACGCCCACGAGAATCAGAAATGAGCCCGCCTGAATAAAATAAGCCGCGTTGGGGTCATTAAATCCAAAAGTCGCAAGAGGTTTCGCAAAAGTATAAAGTAAAAGTGAGGCAAGTAGCCCAGATACAGTTACAAAAAAGAGAATCGAGTATACTGCTTCCCTTATCTTTTTGGTATCAGTTTCAGAGGATAGAAATCTGACAAAACCCATAGATAGACCCATAAGTGCAAGGGGGGAGATAAGTGATACAGTGATATTGATTTGAGCCCAGAGTCCGTAATAATACGTTCCAAGGGTTTTCGTGATTATAGGAAGCAGGAAGAAAGTGCCCAGGCTTGTAAGTATTTGGACTATTCCGATAAAGCCAACGTCTTTTGCAAACTTTTGATATGACACCATATCACCTTAAAAAAACTCCGTTTTTAGTAATTTCGATCTAAGAAAGTTATGAAAATAGCCACTTTTGTTCATACAAAGTACCTTTAAATTTTGAATTTTAAAGTCTTGGATATATTATATATATTCAGTGTTAAGTTTGAATTTAATTACTTATATTCAGTGTTAAGTTTGAATTTAATTACTTATATTCAGTGTTAAGTTTGAGTTCACTTGCTTGTATTCAGTGTTAAGTTCGGGTTTATTTCGGCGGGATTCTTCAACAAAAATCAGGTTCTAATTAACTTCATAAGGAGATTTCTACAATAGATAAAAGCCTTTGTGTTTAAATATTTTTAGTAAAAATTCAATACGAATCTGAACATAACTTCTTGAAAAATAGATAAATCTAGGTTTTACCTGCAGAACTTCTCTACAGAACCTTCTACTCAGGGTTCGATAGTAAAGTCAAGTGGCTTCTGTAACATTCGCAACTTCCAGAACAAAACTTAACAATAGAGTAAAGATTGGAAAGTAAATAAAATATCCGCAGACATATTACAACTCAGTTGATAGCTGTATCCAGCTAATAAATTAGTGAGCTTAGCCTTTGATACTCCTAAAAGCTAAGATGTTTTGCTTAAAATACTTCTTCTTACCGGAGATTCTTGAGAACTCCATATTTCTCACACAGCACAGGGAGATATTCCAAAACATCCGGTACTCAGAGCTCTGAGAACAGAGCTCTGTTCTCAGCCCGGAAGCAATGGAAGTCTCATTTTAGGGTAATAACCTTAGCTATATACCAAATTCAATCTTGGCACCTGGTTTTCATTTCCGCAGTCACTGCTATAGAAGGCAATATAGTTGTTTCTCTCACTACGGGCTTTTATCAGGAAACCCGTGTTTGCATATTTGCCGCTGACATACTCTTTCACGAGATCTGTTACATCCAGCTCATAGTATCTGTTATCAGGCAAGGTACTGCCTTTAAAAGTGATCGTTGCATAAGGGGTGTTACCCTGCAAGACTCCATTTTTGTCGTACCAATCCCCTCCTGCATTATTCCATGCAATTCCTTTGTCTCGTTTGTTCCAGCTAACATAACTTTCATTCCAGGAAGAAGCAGGTCTGTAGACCTCAATTACTGTGTCTTCAGATCTTGTGCTTCCTTCAGGATAATACCAGAAAAGAGAGAGGGTTGCTCTATCAATGTCTGCACCAGTATACTCGCTAAGATTAAAAGATATTAACCCTCTGTATCTGCCAGTACCCAATCCTCCGACATCAATAAAGGGCGTATCATGGAAAACAGCTTCAGAGGAGGCTTCACGAAGGCGGTTATCCTTTGCTCCAGTGATAGTTACATTTACAGGTACTTTCTTTGTTATACTGAGTTTTGGTATCTGGTTTTTATTTCCGCAGTCACTGCTATAGAAAGCAATATAGTTATTGCTTTCACTACGGGCTTTTATCAGGAAGCCCGTGTTTGCATATTTGCCACTGATATACTCTTTCACTAGATCTGTCACATCCAGTTCGTAGTACCTGTTATCAGGCAGGGTACTGCCTTTAAAAGTGATCGTTGCATATGGGGTATTACCCTGCAAGACTCCATTTTTGTCGTACCAATCTCCTCCTGCATTATTCCATGCAATTCCTTTATCCCGTTTGTTCCAGCTAACATAATTTGCATTCCAGGAAGAAGCAGGTCTGTAGACTTCAATTACTGTGTCTTCAGGTCTTGTGATTCCTTCAGGATAATACCAGAAAAGAGAGAGGGTTGCCCTATTAATGTCTGCACCAGTATACTCGCTAAGATTAAAAGATATTAAACCTCTGTATCTGTCAGTACCTAATCCTCCTACATCAATAAAGGACGTATCATGGAGAACAGTTTCAGGAGAATTTTCACGCAAACGATTGTCAGATACTGTTAGAATTACAGATTCCTGAGATGCAGGGTTCTCATGATTATCGCCAGGACCAGTTCCTGAGAGAGATGCATAGATTGTGTTTCCGTATCTTCCAATATTGATCCTATCTCCATTATCTTCAGGCTCGTTAGTGTAATCAGAGAGAGGGTAACCGGCATCAATGCACGGAGAAGTCACTGTGTCTTTTACCCATCTTTCTCCGTTCCAGCGACCTGCTTTTGACTTCAGGTGATAATCATGGTTTTTCAGGTCTGCAAAAAGAGGGTCTGCATAGATATCAGATTTCGATGCACAGTTTTTATAGTTGCCTGCTTTATTATTGTAAAGACAGTTATTTTCCAGCACAAAAGTATGTGTTCCGGACAGATAATTAATAACTCCATATCCTGTTCCGCTCGGCTCTTTTGTACGTGACAGGGTATTTACAATAATATTATTGCGGACAATTGTTGTATATCCATCACCTGCTGGTGCATAGGTTGAGGAGCCACCAGTCATATCCATATGGGCGATTGCCGAGTGATATACGCTGTCAAAAACGTTGTTTTCTATGAGAGTATCTTCAAATCCATTAGTTATAATGCCCCCTACCCAGGTAATGCTAGGATTAGTGCCAGTGCTATAGAAGATGTTATGGTGGATATGAACATTTCTACCCTGCTCACGGGTAGCCGAAGAGGTATCGTAGCTGAAAAGCCAGATTCCGGGCCCGTATGTGTTATGGATTGTATTGTTGTAAATCTCAATATCATCCATAATGCCTGCCGATTTCTCGATCTGGATTCCAGGTCCTCCTGCACTCCAGTGATAAAAAGAGTTTATTAGATTGTCATGGAGCTTTACATGGTTTGAGTTCCAGATTCTAAGGGCACTGTTAGTTCTGCAGGTTATTGCATTATTCCAGGCTTCCACATTCTGGCATTCAATTGCAAACATGCCGTCGTGTCCAAGTCTGTCGATAGTGTTATTGTAAAACCGAATATTTTCACTGTATTTTATCCTCAGCCCGTCTCCATGCCCATCATGCATATGCATATCGCATACAGTTACGTTTTTGCAGTAAAGGAAATACATTATATTGTAGTACCCTTTACCCTTATCAACCTTAAGATTTCCATCATGGTTTACATCAACCTCAAACCCTCTTATTACAATGTTATTATTTCCATAACTGTTCATTTGCTGGATTAATGGTTTCATTGATTTCCAGCCTGCATTATTTGCCAGTTTTATCACAGCAGTCGAATCCCCTTGGAGAATAGTATTGCTGCCAATTAAAAGAGTATCGTCAATAACGTACGTAAAAGGTCCTTTGAGATGGACAGTTGTATATTTAGGATTACTTGCCACAAATTTTAGAGCCTGATTTATCTGAACATGATCATCTTTTCCATCACAGTTGAAATCCCCACTCCCATTTCCGGAAACATAAACAATTGGTGGGGCGCTTCTGCATGAAGCAACCGGTGCGTTTGCAAAGATAAGGCAAATCACCAGGAGAAAAATCCCTAATCTTTTTATCAACATTTCTATCACCCACGCCAAGTATAAAAATTAAATTAGGATTTTGTTTAAGTCAAAGTTAGACAGGGAAGTATCCCGATGTCTTTAAAATTTAAGACTGTCTACTCAATTTTTTGTCAAAATATTTAGCATGTTTTTCCTGAATTTTTTATAAATTATCAGATGGTATCCACTACCCGGGATTCAGGCTATAGAAGATTTCTGGAGAAATATTCATATCATAAGTCATTGAATCTAATTGGATTCAACAACAGATGGCTTGAAATAAATCTCCTTTTTTTTTCAGGCTAATCCCCAAATTCACACTGATCCCCCGAAAACAATGTGAATAAATTGTATATAAGCCTCTAACTAAATTTCTATAGTTATCACTATAATTAGATCATTGTATTATAAAAGTATGTATGTTATGTCCTGAATTTTTATGAAGTTCGCATGAACGTAGAAGATCATAATAAAGTAAAGGTTATGCATCTGCCTGTGAGATAGAAATTATCTCAGGAATAAGGTCAGAATACATTATAGCAAAATAAGATCAGACTATATCTTCACATATTTCTAGAATCTTTCCTGCAACTCCGTCCCAGCTGTGATTCTTAACAACGTATTTACGACCCTTTTTTCCCATCTCAGCCCTGGCTTTTTCATCGGAAAGTAATCTTACTACAGCATTAGCAAGTTCCTCTGGATCCTCGGGAGTTACTGAAATCCCGCCGCCTGATGACTCAATCAGATCGTGAACTCCCGGAATACTGCTTGCCACAATCGGCTTTCCACAAGCAAGATATTCATATGTTTTCAAGGCTGAAAGCCCTATTCTCGAGTTTCTTTCCTTGATGAAAGGGGCAACGCAGACATCGGCAGCGTTTATGTAAAAAGGAACCTGCTCGTAGGGCACTCTTCCGGTAAAAGTGAACTTATCCGAAACTCCTAGTTCGGAAGTTATTTCAATCAGTTTATCCTTCATAACTCCATCCCCGATAATAAGGAAACGAGCATCCGGACATTTTTCAAGAATTAAAGGAGATGCCTGAATCAAAAACTCAACACCTTGCCAGGCTGCAAGGTGCCCGACAAAACATACATATTTTTTTGATTCATCGAGCTGCAGTTTTTTCCTTGTCTGTCTCGAGTCCATAGGCTTGAATACATCAGTATTTGCCCCATTGTTGATAATATGGATCTTACTCTCCGGAACCGAGTATAATCTCACAAGTTCATCCTTTAGCTTATCCGTGACAGAAACAATTCTGTCGCAGTGCTTGTAGTTGAACTTCTCAGAACAAAGTGCTAGATAAGAGAAGACCCTGTATGCAAAAGACTGCGAATTCGGGTTGACTTTTAACTCATCGAGAACCAGCCCATTAACTTCCACAATTGAGGGGATCTTCAAGATTTTACATAGCATTATGGGAAAGAACGGAAAAGAATTCTGTCGAAGGTAAAGCACATCAGGTCTGTTTTTTATGCACGAGTACAGAAGATAGAAGGAAAGCATGAGCTCGTAAGAAGGCTGTACAAGATATTTATTATCTATTACAGGCACATATTTTGCTCCGGCAAGGGAACGATTTACACTTTTCTGTCCGGGAGCAAAGAGGACTATATCAGTATATTTTTTCAAATTCCTAAGAAGCTCAAGAATATGGACATTCGAACCTGATTTAGCATTGAAGGAGCCGTAGTAAACCAGAAAAATATTATTTACTTTTTTAAACATAATTGTAGCCGGTTACCAGAATAGCAAAAGTAGTTAATTAGTTTTATCCCATAATTTTTCTTATTATTTTCTTAATTTCCAGAACAGGGGTTCAGTATTAGACCCGGAATATGGATTCAATGCATTTTGGAGAGAAGTATTTTATAGGATTAACTCTCTCCTCTGTCTGTTTTGAGGCATTCGAATCGAAAAAGAGTAAAAGATTATGAAAGTATTGGAAGTATGTCAGGAATTTCCTAACAGGTATTACCCTCAACTTGGGACATTCATAAAACAGAGTATAGACTCAATTGCAAATCAGGGCGTAGATGTTACAGTTATTTCTCCAAAACCTTTCGTCCTTCCTTTTTCCTCATTTCCATATCATAACTTTTTTAAACTGCCCCGGATTGAGCATACTGAAAAATATGACCTTCACTATCCACGTTATATATATGCTGTACCCAAGAAATATTTCTATCCCATTACAGGGATTTCATACTCTCTCTTTGTTTCCAAATATGCTGTTAAAAACATAAAGCCAATACCAGCCCTTATCCACGCACACTTTTCATATCCTGATGGGTATGGGATGATGAAGCTTGCAAAGAGATGGAATATCCCTCTTGTAATAAGTGCGCTCGGTACAATAGAAAGAAAGGTTGCCTATGAAGGATCCTACACCTCAAAACAGATTATAGAGGCAATGAGTTTTGCAGACAGAATTCTTTCTGTCAGCGAGGATCTCAAGCTTCACATAGTTAATCTGGGAATAGACAAGAATAAAGTTCATGTTGTCCCAAATGGTGTTGATATTGGCAAGTTCAAACCTGCAGGAAAAGCACATGCAAGGAGTATATTAAACCTGCCGCAAGACAAAAATATTGTTCTATTTGTCGGAGCCCTTCGGAAAATAAAAGGCGTGGACTACCTCATTGAGGCTGCACACAGCTTTGTGGACAAAGATACCTATCTTTTTATGGTAGGCAGGGACGACGGCCTGAAAAAAAATCTGGAAAAAAGGGCATATGAGCTCAAAATTGCGAATTATATTAAATTTACTGGTCCCGTAAATCATGAAGATATTCCGCTCTGGATCTCAGCTTCGGATATTCTTGTATTGCCTTCTCTTTCTGAGGGTAGACCAAACGTAATACTTGAAGCTCTTGCCTGTGAGGTTCCAGTTGTAGCGACAGACGTAGGTGGAATTCCTGAACTCATGGTCGACGGGGAAACAGGCTATCTCGTGCCTCCAAAAAGTCCTGACGAGTTATCCAGAAAAATTAATAAATTGCTTGACGATAAAAATCGAAGAGAGAAAATGGGCAAGTTCGGGCGTAAATGCATAATCCAGAGGGGGCTGACCTGGGAAGCACATGCTAAAACAACTGTAGACATATACCAGGAACTTCTAACAAAATCCTAAAATTGATGTCTAGGCATTTCCACTTACTTTCAAGACATCTCCATTTACTTTCCTAGACATTTCCACTTACTTTCGAGGCATTCCACTTACTTTTTAATTCCTAATCCAGTCACACTGCAGATCTGGATATATACAGACAGAGACAAAAATTCATAAAAACTTTTACTCCTGTACAGATGCCTGCTATACCACTTTATCCATATAAGTTGACAGGCTCGAAGTAAAAAATTGTTTTTAAAAATAAATCTCAGGGATTGCCTAATCCCTTATGCGGAATGAAAATATCTGTAGATGAGCTCGAATAAATCTTACTAAGACCTGCAAGGTTGCTTTGCAGCTCAAGCTGGTTTTCGGGCAATCCCTGATAGAAATAGTTGGCAGTGTCTCTGAGTGTACTTTCCTCACTACCAAAATATAACCCACTCCTCAAAAATTCTTTGGTTCGGAGGACTATATAACCTCTATATTGTGAGAGTTTGTTTACATCACCGATTCTGTAATTATCGTATGACGAGATATTCATTTCTGCTGATGTTGCAGGAATCAGTGGCAAATAGAAGAATCTTGAAGAATAATAATCGGTATAGATTGAGGAATCGATAGGAACATACTTGAAAATATGTTCAAAACCGCTCAACTCTTCAGAAGTAAAGTATTCGTGTCTTGCTCCCTGACCAAGAAAGTCCGAGTCCCCAATACTGAAGACCGAAGAAACAAGAACGAAAGTAGAGAACAATAAAACCACTAGCGCAGCGGAGTTGACTTTTCTGGGGGCGTATTTAGACATATAATTCCAGAATATGTACAAGCCGTACCCCATTACAAAAGCCATAAATGGGCTGACGAAAAGCATAAATCGATCGAGTCTGAAAAGGACTTTAAACTGCCAGATCGTGTTGAGAGGATTGGGCACATAAAATATCAGAGTTAGCAGAGCAAACAATCCCAGCACGGAAGCATAATTGTTCCTGTAATTTTTCAGAAGAAAACTTATTCCTATCAAAGCAAAAAATAAAAATATCGATTTATCCAGAAGCCCTACTAAATTAATCAAACTTTCCTGGAGTACCTCAGCGCCTCCTGCAGTTAAGACTATTGAATCCAAAAACTGGCTCTGCAAACGAGGGGCAAGGCTCCTCTGTACAAATATGTATGCTATAAAGAACCAGTATGAAGTGAAAATAACGTTAAGCAATATAAAGAAAGGCTTGCTGATATAGCTCCCGTTCCCTATAATATATTCCGATGCAAGAAGAAGAATCAGCAATAAGACAAGTTGAGGAAGGGATACATTATGTACCAGAGTTAAAAAAACCGCAACAATCACTGAGAGAGTTTTTAAGGAAAGTTTATCTTTTTTGAAATTGACACTATAAACCAGGTACAATAATACAATGAACATTATAAATGCCATTGTACGGGTGATCACATTTACGCCATAATAGAGCACAACCGAACTCACTGAGAACAGCACACATGAGAGTAGCGAGATCTGCCTGTTGTTTGTTATGTAATTAAAAAGATAGTAGAGAAAAATTATGGTTACTGCATAGATAGGGGCGGTCACCAAAAAAAGTGAGTATTTTGTGCTTATATTCAGGAGTTGAGAGGCTTCTGCAATAAGCACATGATAAAGAGGGAAGTAGGCGTAATCACTTAAAGAAGTAGGAATCGTGCGCCCGGACATTGCAGTAACTTCTGAAAGAAAGATGTGCGGCAGGATATCTGTAGTACCGAAGTAGAAATCGTAATTTAATGTAACACTATAAATCAGGTTAATCGCAATTAGAAATGTCTCTGCCAGAATAAGAGATGGATTTATCTCTTTAGAGAAAATTTGCAGGAATACCGACAGGTAGAGCCCTAAAATAAAGATGAAATAGTATGGTGGTCTACTTCCCTGAGACAGCAGAAGTACAACAAGGGAACTGATATAAAATATCCCAAACAGGTATGTAAGGTACTTTGTGCTCAGTGACGGATAGAAGTCTATGTCATGTAAGCTTACATCTTTCTTGTAAATGAATAGTATGAAAAGGCAGGAAAGTATTGCAGGTATTCCTGTAAATAGCCCGCGAAGCGCATAAGCGAGTTTTCCGGCTGCAAACATCCATAAGAACGTGAATATTACTGCGAAAATTATAGCTAGCGGGAACAGAATGGAAATTAACCTCATTAGACGAGCATTATCCAATTTGAATCCCGCTTCTTTGCTTAATCCAAACATACTATCTCCATGATCTTAAATAATCATAATTTTACAAATCGAATAAATTACTAATCAAACTTCTGTGTTTGAGAATCGGTAAGAGCACATCAGGGCTGCATTGATTAAGAAGATTTTGCCCTGAAAACCTTCCCATATATATTCAAATATTTCGGCTGGTTTTTAGATCAAATATATTCGCAAATATTAGATATCTGAGCAGGAACAGGTTTTTGAAACGAGAGGAGGGTTCGTAAAGCTGTATAAAAACCCTAACCCATAAGCAATGTGTTGTACAGGAATAATAAGCAGTGCGAAAAGACCGTATTTTGATTTCATTTTGTAGGTAACCTGCATTGAGGTAATAAGAACGAGGATAAAGTATATCGCCATGAGTGTAAAAAGAATCAGGCTTGGAGTGTAATATTTGATAGAAGCGATAAGCAAAGTGACCGCAAACAAGATGGCAATCGAAGGCAGAAATGCATACCAGCGGACAAATTCTCCATGCTTCTTGAAAATTTCTGCCATCCACATACCATATTTAAACATTCTTATGGAAAAGGACTTGAGAGTTCCTCTTCTATGATGCAGAACCCGCGCTTCCGGGATATACAAAAACCTGTAGCCTTTCTTATTTATTCTATAGTTCAGGTCTCCATCCTGACCTACAACGAACCGCTCGTCAAAACCCCCTACTTCCTGAATTGCAGATTTTTTGTACATTGCATTACAGTTAGGAAGGGAGCTGACATAATGCTTTTTAGTGGAATTCTTAGACTGTGCCGAGCCTCCAGAGCCCAAAAAAGATTCCTGGGCATATCCCACCACCCTGCCAAATACAGGGTCAGTGTCAAAAATCAGGTTAGGGCCTCCAACACACACAACGTCATCTGGAGCCTCTTGCATTTCATGGACAAGGGTTTTTAGCCACTGTGGATCAACCTTACAGTCACCATCAGTAAACGCAACAAGTTCTCCCTTGGCATTTTTCACACCAAGGTTCCTCGCCGCAGCAACATTTTTTCTTTCATTGAGAAGAAGTTTGACAGGATATCTACGTACGATATCCCGTGTTTTATCGGTAGACATTCCATCAACGATAATGATCTCGTAAGAATCTCGTGGGTAATCTAAATTGAGAAGTGACTCAATACATTCTTCAATGAATTTTTCTTCATTGCGAATGCCTACTACGATTGAAACAAAAGGGTATTCCATATAAATTACCCCCGTTTTAACATTATTGCCTTCGGATTTGCTCATTTAAAAATATCATCCTTGAAATTGCATGCAGTATTATTCCAGTAAATATCATGAAAGCCCCTATAATTGTCAACATCACCATAAGGAGTGTAGGTCCGAAGCGCAGGTATCCTCCCAGATAGTAGTCCTGTAAAAATTTCAGTCCCATAAGAAAACCTGTAGATGCCATAATCAGTCCTGGAACCGAAAAATAATACAGAGGCCGTCTGTATTCCATATCCTTCAGGATGCGGAACAGGACTCTGGGTCCGTGTATGAAAGGATGTTCGCTTGAACAGTCCTCGAGATCATATCTGCAATGGATCTCCACTTCAGTAAACTTCAGGTTGTGATCTCTTGCCTGGATGAGAATCTCAGAGCCTGCGGACATATCTGTGCCGTTCAAATTTATACTCTCAATAGCTCTTCTTCCATAGGCTCGAAATCCGCTCTGAGAATCAGTGACATTCAAACCGCCTGCCATATAAGTCGCGATATCAAGAATCTTCATCCCGAATTTACGGTAAATAGGAACATTTTTACCGTTGCCATTAACAAATCTTGAGCCAATTACCAGATCGAATCCGTTTTTTAGAGGCTCAAGGAGTTTGGGAATCTCGGAGGGGTCATGTTGACCGTCAGAGTCAATTATGACCATTGCATTTGCATTGAGCCTGCGGGCGGTTTCAAAACAGTTCTGCAGGGCTGCTCCATATCCTTTATTTGTTTCGTGCCGAACTACATAGGCGCCAAGGGATTCGGCAATCTCGGTAGTATTATCGGTACTTCCATCATCCACAACTACTACTTTATCGACGTATTTTTTGCACCCCTTTATAACATCTGCAATGATATGGGCTTCGTTATACGCAGGCATGGCTGCAATCGTAATGGCCATATGCAATCATCTACCTCTTTGAAGATAAAAGTAAGAAGTGTCCTTAGTAACGTAATTTATTGAAGAATCAGTAAAGATCCCAAATTCGGTAAATATATTTTTCAGAGTCATCGCTCCATAATTTTTTAAGGGTTTCAAAAGGTCTTTTAGAGCTATATTTACAGAGAATCGGCTGGGGGACCTTTTTTTCCTTTCTTTTGTTGAAAGAAGGAATATAAATACTCTGTAAGTGCGTCACGGCATTTAATTTGAGACCTGTACCTTTTTTAAAATACGAGCTATATAAACATTTAGGCACGAAAAATAATTAATCAGTCTCCTCGACAATGAAAAATAATTAAGCTCGCATTAGGTGCCTGTTTTCCTGAATAATAGTTTAAAAATGTTTATCTTTTATATAACACAACGAAATATTGAAGGAAAAACTTACATTGATATAAGAAATCAAATTTTTTTCTTATATTTTCTTATATATACGTTAACGGGTAAAAATCTCCTGAATCAGCCCGAGATCTCTAATAAGAAAGTTATAAAGACAAAGGTTTAAACGGTAGAGGTTTCTTCCGTGGAAATAGAAAAAAAGGGAAAAGTATTTTAGATATCATGCAGGAAAAAGGGAAAGATATTTTATACAAATAGATAATTGAGTAGTTCGGGTTAAAACATTCTTGAAAACTAATGTAATTCAGGAAATAATTTCTGATAAATGGAAGAAAACCGGGTTAAAGCTCGGACATATTTTTACCTTTCCATAGTTATTTTCTCAATTGGAGATTAAAAAAGCCAGTAAGAGGAAATCGGAAGGTTTCCGAAAAACCTCATGAGAAAAACAGAAAGATGGTGAGTTAGCCCGAATAACAAAAAAATGGGAAGTCAAAAAAAACATAAAATCGTTTTATGAGGAGTCATATGGCCGGAAACCAGAAGTTTCCATCTGATTTGCTATTAGTAGCAAGCCTTGTAATTCTTACGGATATTTTCGTACTAGTTCCTGTACTTAATGGAAGTGTAATTCGCACAGCCCTTGGTCTACTCATGTTGCTCTTCCTTCCAGGGTATGCCTTGATAGCCATGCTTTTTCCGAAAAAAAGCGGACTTGAGGGGATGGAGAGGTTTGCTCTCTCTGTTGCAATGAGTGTTTCAATTGCGCCTTTGATAGGACTTGCACTTAATTTTACACGCTGGGGAATCAAAGAGGTACCTTTCCTTACAAGCCTTTCCGCTTTTACCCTGCTAACACTGGTAATAGCATACATTAGAAGAATGCGTCTGCCCGCGGACAGTACATTTGAAGTACCCTTCAGGGCTCTTGCCATTACCCTGATATCAGGGGTTATGGGAGAACCGGAGTCAAAGACTGAGAAAAAACTCCGGATAATCCTGGCTCTCTCCTTCCTGATTTTGATAGTAGCTGGAGCTTACGCCATTCTGATACCTCAGGAAAGAGAGCCATTTACGGAGTTTTATATTCTTGGAAGCAATGGGATGGCTAATAATTATACAACGGAGTACATAAGAGGAGAAAGTGGTACTTACATTATAGGAATAACAAACAATGAGCACAGAACAATGGACTATACAATGGAAGTAAGGCTTGAAAATGAATCACTGCCTCTTCCAGAAAACCTGCAGCATATCAGGCTTCCCCACAATACCACTCTGGAAGAGCCCCTTGAGATTACGCCTCCTGTTGAAGGGGAGAATATGAAGCTTGAGTTCCTGCTTTTCAATGAGACTGAAAAGAATGTGCCCTACAAAGACCTGCGCCTCTGGATAAATGTTGAAGGGGAGGCATGAAGATGGGGACGCTTGGGAGTTTGAATATGGAGACCTCGGAAGCTATTAAAATGAAAACATCTGAATATCTGATTGAAAGGGCGCCTGAGATAAAAAATAAATGGGTTTACCTTACAATACCATTCGCGGCGATTGCTTTTGCAGAACTGTTAATTTATTCAGGAAGGGAACTTGAAGCCATAATAATGCATGCATTAATTTTGCTTGGGCTTTCTTTTTCTACGATGTTCATAAGAAATGAGGAAATTCAGAAAACCTACCAGGCGTTTATTCTGCTGCCTATCCTGCGCCTGGTAGACCTTTCAATGCCACTTTTCTATGAGGAGAAGCTTTACAACCTTATTTTCATATACGGTCTCATGACAATTCCTGTAATTATTGCAGCCACAAACCAGGGATTTACTGGCTCGCAGCTCGGGATAACATTTAAAAAAATAGGAATATATATTCCGTTTTCAATAGTACTTGGTCTCTTGTTAGGAACGGTGGAATATCTCATTGTAGGGAAAAATCCTCTCATCAATGATCTTTCAATTCTCAACCTTCTGGGTCTCACGATGATCATGATTTTCTTAGTGAGCCCTGTGGAGGAAATGATCTTCAGATCAATCCTGCAGAATCGGTTAGAGATAGTACTAGGCAGTTGGAAAGCGTTGATAATTACGAGTATTTTATTCGGACTAATGCACTCAGGATATGGGAACATAATTGAAATTCTCTACATATCCCTTGTGGGTATTCTTCTAGGCTTTCTGTTTTACAGAACTCGGAGTTTGCCACTGGTCGCTCTAATTCATGGTTTTATCAATGTATTCTTTTTCGGGATTATTCCCCTCCTTTGAATTTTTTAATCTCAGCAACAAATTCTGAAAAATAAAAAGAAAAGGGATTAAAGGTAGTCAAGTTAGAAAAGAAAACTGCTACACAGTCAGGAACATAATTTCCTGACTCCTTCCGGTTACCAATTTTAAGGATACAGTACTTTTTTCAATCACGAAAGGTACGGAATAGAGCAAACATGAGCAATATTTTAGGTTGTCCCCCTGGGGATCTGGGGGATTCCCTGATGCAGCCTTTTGGGGTTCATCTGTACAAAATCAATAAAAGAGTGCGACAACCTTAAAGAGAAGTATTGCACAGAAAGAAAACAGCAGTGGAACAATTCCCATATTTAAAGAAACATTGACACTACTTTTCCAATATTCTGATACAGGGAGAAAATCCCTGAGCAAAAGCAGTAAAAGTAAAACTGCCGTAGCTACTGATGCACCGTCAGGTATTCCTGGTATTACGGTCGCAGTTGAGAGCGCATCTGCTGAAATCGAATTAATAGATAGGCTTGTAAGCGTAGTTAGAACACCTCGAGTTGATTAGCGTATTTATGAGATAAGTATGCTATATGGTATAAAAATTCTTCTCATTCCATCGACAATATTTAGAATAGAGCTGCTAAATTTTAGTTTTGGAAGACGGAGAAAGCCATATTAACAAACAACGAAGGTTCTGTAAATTTTAGCTTACAATCGAATAAGTAAAATTCAGAAGGGAAGAATGCCTGTCAAACCTTAAAAGTAGGTAGAATTCCTCTTAGTCAATGCCTTATTAAGTAAATTTCTTGATCAATGAATATTGGATTTTTAACCATACTGAGTGGAAACTCTTATCCACGTAAACGTCCTCTATCGCTTAATCACTGGAGAATTTAAGTGAATAACTATATAATATTTTACGAAGATACATTGTAAATAATTAGAAGATATGTTTTGAGATTCTTAATGCAAAAAAGATATGTTGAAATACTTATGAGAAAGGAAGAAGTGGTAGATAAATAAACCAAATCACTTAAATAATTACAAAGTATATTGAACTAAAAAATTAAGATAGTTATGGAAGTAAATTGGAGTGAATATAGAAAAAACAATAAAAATCGCCCTTGGGGGCTTATTTTGAGCGTGTAGATTACCCCGATAGTCGGAATGTGAAAAACGAAAAGCTGTGTAAGATTGTACAAAAGAGCAGACAGATACTTTTATGTTCCAAAGGAAAGTTTCTCTGGTCAAACGAAAAATCAGAGAAACGGGGGGAAAAATGAACTCCACTGAATTTAAAATTCATAATTCTTCTAAAATATATGGTAATTCTGTAATAGGGAAAGGCACAGTAATAATGGAAAATGTAATTCTGGGATACCCTGAACACAGGGTTTTGATGGAAATCTTGGAGCAGAATGTTGAAATAGAAAATTATGATTTTCCAGGATGTACCATAGGCCCTGACTCGATTATAAGGGCTGGATCAACGATATTTTCCAATGTAAAAACCGGAAAAAACTTCAAAACAGGACATAATGTAATGATCAGAGAAAATACGGAAATTGGAGATAATGTCCTTATCGGAACCAATGTCATTATAGACGGGCACGTCAAGATAGGAAACAATGTCAGCATCCAGGGCAATGTATACATTCCGACCAACGTGGTTATTGAAGATCATGTATTCATCGGACCCTGTGCAGTTCTAGCTAACGATAAATATCCCATTCGAAAGAAGTATGATCTGAAAGGTCCTATTTTGAGAAAAGGGTCATCTATAGGTGCGAATGCTACCTTGCTTCCAGGTATCGAAATTGGAGAAGGGGCAATGGTTGCGGGGGGAGCTCTTGTTACAAAAAATGTACCCGCTTGGAAGCTTGCAGTCGGGGCACCTGCCAGAATACAAGAACTTTCTGAAGATATGATGGAATTGAATCGAATATAAACTTAATAGAAAACCAATGTTAGGTGAAAATAAGTTTTATTGAGGTTATTAAAAGAGGTCCTAAAATGATCCCAATTGCCAAGCCCATGCTGGGTAAGGAAGAAATTGATGCAGTAACTGAGGTCTTGAATTCAGGCATGATTGCGCAGGGTCCGAAAGTCGAAGAATTTGAACTCGCTTTTTCCGAATATAATGATTGTGAGTACGCAGTCGCTGTAAACTCTGGTACTGCAGCCCTGCACATTGCACTTCTTGCCCATGGCATAGGAAAAGGAGATGAGGTGATTACAAGTCCGTTCAGTTTTATTGCAACAGCAAATAGCATCCTTTACACCGGGGCAAAACCTGTTTTTGCTGATATAGAACCAGATACTTATAATATAGATCCTGAGAAAATTCTGGAAAAAATTACCCTAAAGACTCGTGCTATCATGCCTGTCCATCTCTATGGGCATCCTGCGGACATGAAAGCTATAATGGAAATTGCTGACGATAATAAGCTTATTGTGATTGAGGATGCCTGCCAATCCCATGGTGCAGAATGCCTCGGAAAGAAGGTGGGCAGTTTCGGAACAGGAGCATTTAGCTTCTACCCAACTAAAAATATGACAACCAGTGAAGGTGGAATGCTCACTACAAACGACAAGGAAATTGCAGAAAAGGCAAAAATGATCCGGGCTCATGGCTCAAAAGTCCGTTATCTGCATGAAATGCTGGGTTTCAACCTGAGAATGACTGATATTGCAGCTGCAATCGGACTTGTACAGCTTGGAAAGTTAGATGGATTTACCTCTGCCAGGCAAAAGAATGCAAAAACACTCTCTGCGGGATTAGAAAAGGTATCAGAAGTTGTGCCTCCAGTTATAAAAACTGGCTGCACCCATGTGTTCCATCAGTATACCATCCGGGCAGAAAAGAGGGATCAACTTGCAGCTTTCCTGAAAGAAAGAGATATAGGAACAGGAATCCACTATCCTATACCCATTCATAAGCAACCTCTATACAGGGAGCTTGGATACAGAGATTCCTTGCAGGTCTCAGAGAAAGCAGCAGAAGATGTTCTTTCTCTCCCTGTGCATCCGATGTTATCCAGAACCGATTTGCAGGAGATAATCGAAACAACCAAAGAATTTTATGCAAAAGACTGAGCAGCTTTCCAGCCACTGCATTTTCAGAATCAGGAGTGAGACTTTTGATCAGAGTAGGAGTAATAGGAACAGGTGCCATGGGGCAGAACCATGTAAGGATTTATAGTGAAATGGATGGTGTGGAGCTTGCAGGAATATCGGACATAGATCAGAAACGTGTCGAGTCAATGGCTGCACAATTCAAAACAAAATCCTTTACAGATTATAAGGAAATGTTCGCTGAAGGGCTTGATGCAGTAAGTGTGGTTGTGCCTACCAAATTGCATAAACAGGTTGTGCTTGATGCTCTTGATGCAGGGTTACATGTCCTTGTAGAAAAACCAATTGCAGATACGACTGAAAACGCGGATCTGATGATATCAGCAGCAAAAAAAGCGGGAAAAATTCTTATGGTTGGGCACATTGAACGCTTTAATCCCGCAGTCATAAAACTTAAAGAGATTATTGATTCAGGAATTCTGGGAAAGATAGTTTCAATCTCGACCAAAAGAGTAGGACCCTATAATCCGAGGATCAGAGATGTGGGAGTAATTCTGGATATCGGTGTTCATGATATAGATGTGATCTCATACCTTTACGGTATGAAAATAAATAGTGTTTATGCAATTGCAGGTGCGGATATTCATTCATTTGAAGATCACGCCTCAATTATCCTGCGCATGGATCATAACTTTGCAGGGGTTGTGGAGACAAACTGGCTAACTCCACACAAGGTAAGGCAGCTAACAGCGATCGGAGTTAAAGGTGTTGCCTATCTGGACTACATTAACCAGACAGTACAGCTGCACGATAATGAGTGGATAAGAAAAGCCAAAGTAGAACACAGCGAGCCCCTGAAAAATGAACTCACCTATTTCATAGATTGTGTTGCAAATGGTAAAGACCCCAGTCCCTGCGGAGAGGACGGAAAACATGCTCTTGAAGTGGCATTGGCAGCCATAAGGTCCTACGAAGAGGGAAGATTAATTGAAGTAGGGCAATAAGCAAGAGAAAATATCTCAAAGAAGTAAAATCTGGGAATCCTCTAAAAAGATGAAAGATTTAAAAAATCTAAAAAAACAATTTGGAAAGTGATGAGTATGAATAAATTAGAAAAACTTTTCGAGGAAAGAGGCCCAATTAAAAAAGTGGGAGTAATTGGAATGGGCTATGTAGGTATTCCTTCAGCTGTTCTTTTTGCCGATGCTCCCTGTTTTGATAAAGTTCTCGGCTTCCAGCGTAACTCAAAAAGCTCAAGTTACAAAATCGATATGCTCAACCGTGGAGAGAGCCCTCTCAAAGGAGAGGAACCTGGCCTTGAAGAGCTTATTAGCAAAGTTGTGAAAGCTGGCAAGTTCGAATGCACTTCAGATTTCTCAAGAATATCAGAACTTGATGCTGTCACTCTTGCAATCCAAACTCCTTTTGCAAACCCCAAAGACCTGGAACCTGACTTTTCTGCACTCATTGAGGGAATAAGAAACGTAGGAAAATATCTGAAGCCAGGCATGCTCGTAGTCCTTGAGTCCACAATTACGCCGGGCACGACCGAAGGTATGGCAAAACAGATTCTTGAAGAAGAGTCAGGACTTAAAGCAGGTGAGGACTTTGCCCTTGCCCATGCCCCTGAAAGAGTAATGGTAGGCAGGCTTTTGAAGAATATCAGGGAACATGATAGGATTGTGGGCGGTATCAATGAGGCAAGTACTAAACGGGCTGTTGAGCTTTATTCACCTGTATTGACTGTGGGAAAAGTAATCCCTATGAGTGCAACTGCAGCCGAGGTTACGAAAACTGCAGAGAATACTTTCCGCGACCTTCAAATAGCAGCAATTAACCAGCTTGCTCTTTATTGTGAAGCTATGGGCATAAATGTGTACGATGTCAGGACTGGAGTAGACAGCCTGAAAGGGGAAGGTATTACAAGAGCTGTACTCTGGCCTGGAGCAGGCGTTGGAGGTCACTGTCTTACAAAGGATACATATCACCTGGAAAGAGGGGTCAAGATAGGAAACAGGAAGCTTGACTATCCTGAAGGTGCAGATTCGATCTATGTACTCGCAAGAAAAATCAATGATTTCATGCCTGTCCACATGTACAATCTGACTGTTGAAGCCCTTAAAAGGATTGGAAAGGAGATGAAAAATTCAAAGGTTGCAATACTGGGCTGGGCTTTTATTCGAGATTCGGACGATGCCAGGAACACACCCTCAGAACCTTACAGGGATCTATGCCTGAAGGCAGGCGCGACAGTTATAGTGCATGACCCTTATGTTGTGAACTATCCAGGGATTGAGATCTCGGATAATCTTGAAGATGTCATCAGGAATGCAGATGCAATAGTTATTCTTACAGGGCATAGTGCTTACTTTGATATAAAAGCTGATTGGGTAAAGGAAGTCTCAGGTAAGGCAAATCCGGTTATTGTAGATGGAAGAAATGTGATTGAGCCTGATGAGTTTATTTCCAGGGGATTTGTCTATAAGGGGGTTGGAAGAGGCGATAAAAACGAACATTTAATAGTGTGAACATAGTTCTCTTTGAGAAATAGTTCAGTTTTTCAAATCTGGAAATAAGGGTGAAAACGATGATCGAGACACTAAAACAAAACGAGGAGTTGTGGAATCTATTTACCAAAAAAGAAGAATATAACCTGTACTTCTCTGACCAGTACGATAGATTTCCTTACTATTTAAGCGGTCAAAGGAACGTTTTTGACCCAAATGTTTCCAGATTTCTTGTAGAAAAGGGTTTATGTCCTGAATATCCGGATGGTAGAAAGTTTGCAGTTTGCCTTACTCATGATATTGATGTAGTATATCCGGAGAAACTCTACCCCATAATTGGGACTGCCAAGGCATTTGCTAGAGGGAACTTTAGAGATGCTATAAAAGCACCTTTTTCCAGAATTAATAAGAGATGTAATCCCTGCTGGAACTTTAGAGAAATAATGGAGCTGGAGGCAAAATACAACGCTAAATCCAGCTTTTATTTTATGGCACTGCGCCCTGGAGAACAGGATTTCAATTATGAGATTGAGGATCTCGAAGCCGAATTAAAGTACATATCTTCCCACGGATGGGAAGTAGGCTTGCATGGGGGGCATGAATCTTATAAGAATTTTGGGGACATATTAGAAAAAAAACAGAGGCTTGAGAGGGTTCTTGGCAAGCAAATTATAGGGTACAGAAATCATTTCTTAAGATTCAGAGTGCCTGATACATGGGAACTGTTGAGTAAAGCCAATTTTAAGTATGATACAACATTCGGATATGCAGATTGCGCAGGTTTTAGAAATGGGATGTGCCATCCCTTCAGGCCTTATAACATAAATACCGGAAAACAAATCGATATCCTTGAGCTTCCTCTAATAGTTATGGATCGAACTTTATTAAGAAGCTACATGCGACTTAATGTCAAGCAGGCCTGGGAACTCATAAAAAGCCTTGTTGATAAGGTTGAGCAGTGTAATGGCGTAATTACGGTTCTGTGGCATAATAATACAAACATTGAGGGAGAAAGCCTCAAATATTACGAAAAATTCCTCAAATATGTTTCTGGCAAAAATGCCTGGATTGCAAGTGGAGAAGAAATATACAACTGGTGGTCAACTAATGTTGAACCGAAATACTGGGAAGTATGTCCATAACCTTGTATCCAACAGATAACTATTGATCATTGGATAAATCAACTATTTCTTAATAAATAAGGTAATTAAGAACTACTGATCATTGGATAAATCAATTATTTCTGAATAAAAGGTAATTAATCAGACCATGAAGTATTAATTAACCCCTCAGGCAGGCTTGCTTGATAGACCTATTTTCGGCTGCGTGTGCCTGATACCTGATAAGCTGATTGCTATCAGTGTATAACGTTAAATCCTTTTAGCTTTTTAGAAAACCTATCAAAATTATCTCCAAGAGGCTAATATTAAAGTCTCCAATGTAAATTTTCATTTACTTCATAACCACGGAATAAATGGAAGGCAACGACAAACTTACTGCTTTTGTTTATTCCATGTATTCTGTATTTCCATGGTCAACCTTCCACTTGAGACTGATGAAGATTTATAACTGGCTTCTTGTAGAAACCATAAAAGGAACCTATAATAAAGTAATGTTGAGGGGAGTGAAGGGAAATAATATTCTCAACTGTTACATATAAATTGAGGAAGCCGACAAATTTATTTAGGGAGGGTTTATTTATAGGGGGGCTTAGAGGGGAAAGTCAGAGATTCGATATACTTGAGAATATCAGACCCCAGGATTGTGTTTTCAAGATAAAATCCTCTTGAGAATGCAGGAATACATGGAGATCAGCTCTAAAGGAAACTTTTTTAAGGTACTGGATATGGATGAGACAACAGCGGATGCAGCAGAAAAAGGATTGGGTAACCGCAAGAAGGAAAGCTTTGCTCTCGATGTGCTAACGCTTGCGGGCGGGACAACCTTTGCTCAAATCCTTATGATTCTATCTGCTCCTGTATTGACCCGCTTATATGGGCCCGATGATTTTGGGATCTGGGCTCTATACATCTCTATTACTAGCATTATCAGTGTCATTGCATGCATGAGGTACGAGTATTCTATAATGCTGCCTGAATCGGACGAAGAAGCTGTAAACCTGTTAGTATTGAGTTTTCTAGCAGTATTGTTTATAAGTGGTTTAACATTTTTAGCCATATGGTATCTCAAAGAACCTATAGTTAATGTCCTGAATTTTCAGCAAATAGGAGATTATCTCTGGTTTGTGCCTCCGTTCATTTTTGTAAACGGGCTATTTCTTGCACTGAATAACTGGAATTCAAGAACAAAACTCTTCAAGAGACTTTCCCTTTCAAAAGTTTTCAGTTCGGTTTCGAGTACTACAACGCAGGTAGGGCTTGGGCTTATAGAGAAAATCGGTGCAGGCGGATTGATAACTGGAAGCGTTGTAGGTCAGTCTATTGCAACATTTGTACTTGGAGGACAGATCTGGAGAGATGACAAGAAACTGATTGTGAAGAGCCTGAACTGGAAAAAAGTCTATGAGGGGTTCAAGAAATACCGCAAATTCTCGCTTTTAGACTCCTGGGCTGCTCTTATGAACTCGGTCTCCTGGCAGCTTCCTGCCTTCCTTCTTGCAGCATTTTTTACGCCTGCAGTAGTAGGTTTTTATTCTCTTGGCTTTCGTCTCCTGCAGCTGCCAATGAGTTTCATAGGAAGCTCAATTTCACAGGTTTTTTTCCAGCGAGCTTCAAGAGCCTTATCCGAGGGTACTCTTCCCTCCCTTGTTGAAAATGTGTTCAGAATGCTCGTAATTATAGGCATGTTCCCAATACTGATTCTGACAATTGTCGGTAGCGATGTTTTTACGGTTATTTTTGGGAAAGCCTGGGCAGAAGCAGGGGTTTACACCCAGATCCTCAGTCTGTGGGCTTTTATATGGTTTATTTCGTCCCCATTAACTACTATATATGTAGTAGTAGAGAAACATCATTTCGGTTTTCATTATAATTTTTTCAACCTTATCACACGCCTGCTTTCCCTTACGATTGGCGGGCTGCTTGGAAACGCACGTCTAGCACTTACCCTTTTCTCAATTTCAGGAGTCCTGGTATACGGTTATCTTTGCCTGAAGATGATGTCTTATTCCGGCGTAAAGATCTCGAGAGCCTTGAAAATTTTATTTTCAAATTTCACTCTCTTTATTCCTGCAGGAGCTACCCTTATTGCTCTGAAGATCGTAGAAATAAATCAGATTCTGCTTGTTATAATTTCCGCTGCAACTATTGGGATTTACTACCTGTATATTTTAAAAACTGATGCGCAGATAAAAAAGATAGTGAGAGAGTTTAGGATGTGACGAGTTTTAATCTATTTTTCATTTCAGCAAAATAACTACTTTACTTAACTGCTCTTTTTTCTTATTTTTTCATCACACCCAAGAACTCTTACATTTTATACAAAAATTCCTTAGCTTATTTCTGAGCTTAGTTCAATCTGTCTCAATAAAGGCATCATTTTACCATTTCATGCTGTTTTTGCTTCATTCTCCAGTCCAGCTACACTATGCAGCAAGATGCCTGTCAAAGCCATGAAAATTCCTACAATGATGAACAGAATCATGAGCATTGTAGGTACAAATTGAAGATTTCCTCCCAGAAGATAAATTCTTAAGAAGTGAGTGCACATATAAAGTCCTCCGATTCCAAGAGAAATACCAGGGACCGTGAAGTAGTAAAGGGGGTTGTTGAACTTTATATCTTTTAAAACCAGAACGAGAACGCTAAAGCCGTGCTTAATCGGGCTCAAAGTTGAGCAATCAACATCGTAACGGACTCCAATTTCGACTTCTTTTATACGGAGACCGGATTTTCCTGCATCTGCCAGCATTTCACTTTCTATCGCCATGCCCTGGGCATTGAAACGGAAGACATCTTTTGTAGATGCTGCAAAGGCACGAAACCCACTCTGAGAATCAGTAATTTTGAGACCTGAGTTCAGATTGGTAACCCTATCCAGAATTTTCTGCCCAACACGGCGGTACACCGGAGTATTTTTATCCAGGCCGTTGAGGTAGCGGCTGCCGTTAACCATATCGGCTTCACCTTTGAGAATAGGTTCAACCAGTTTCGGGATATCAGCCGGGTTATGCTGACCATCGGAGTCCATTGTCACGATTACATCGGCACCAAGAGAGACTGCAGCTGTAAAGCCAGTTTTTAATGCTGCACCTTTTCCCTGATTAACTTTATGGACTATCACTTCAGCTCCGGCTTTCCTGGCAACTTCAGCTGTCCGATCCGAGCTTCCATCGTCAACAACAATTACGTTGTCTGCATAGAACCTGGTAAGGAGAACTATGCTACCAATAGAAACTTCTTCATTGTAGGCAGGAAGGATAACTGTGATATTTTTGGAAGCTGTGCCTTTACTGTACGTCTTTTCTTGGTATTTATTTGTTTGCGTCTCGCTTTTTCCTATAAGCAGTTCATTGCCCATTTTTAATAACTCCAAAATCAGACTGTGAAAATATTAATAGAATACTGGCATCTGTACAGCCAGACTATGGACTTAATTTGGCTACTTTTTCCACGGCGGTATCTGAACAGTTGTATGAGGATTTCATACAGACTCCGTTTGCGCGGTTACCTCCACAAAGGAATGCATCAAAATCCCCCTCATTGTCATGTAAACTCCAGCAATTGATAGAAAAACCATTAGAGACAGCGGCCAGAAATGTAGACTTCCGATTCCAAGGAGAGTGGCTTCAAGAAATCTCAAACCCATATAAAAACCGCAAGTGGCAAGGGCAAATCCTGGCACTGAGTATAAGTAAAGCGGTTTATTGTTCTCTATATCCATCAGTACAGTTTTCAGAACTCCAAGAATGTATTTAATCGGATCTTTAACCTGGTCTCCGAAGTTACGATGTGCACCGATTTCGACTTCTTTTATGCGGAGGTTGGATTTTCCTGCATCTGCAAGCATCCAGTTATCTACAGTCATGCTCTGGGAATCAAGATGAGCAGCGTTTATTGCAGAAACTGAAAAAGCCCGAAAAATGGTCTGAGAATCTTTGGTCTTGTACAGATTTTTGTTAGTAAACTTACCCAAGATGTTCTGCCCTACACGGTGGTAAATTTGAGTGGGTTTATCCGGGCTGTTCAGGTACAGGCTACCGTTAACTATGTCTGCATGACCTTTAATAATCGGGTCAACAAGCTTGGGGATGTCCGCAGGATTATGATGCCCGTTAGAGCTCATTGTCACAATTACATCAGCGCCAAGGTTAATTGCGGCTTTAAAACCAGTATCAAGAGCTATATCTCGACCTCTGTTTGCCTGATGTACGATTACTTCAGCCCCTGCATTTTTTGCTATTTCAGCTGTCCGATCCGAGCTTGCATCATCAACTACAATAACATTATCACTATAGAGCTTCGTGAGAAGAACAATACTTCCGATAGAATCTTCTTCATTATAAGCAGGAAGGATTACGGTGATATTTTTAGAGCCGCTTCCTGCATTACATTTTATTTTTTTGTCTACTGTTGTCTGAATGCAATTGACCTTAGATAATTGATTATTCATTTAATAACCCCCTAATTTATGTTATACATTCCATTTAGTAAATATATGAACATCTAAGGCGAACATATATGTAAATATCTTAAAATTAAATCAAGTAAGACTAAATATTATCTTAATAGCTTTTAAATAACAATTCGGCAACAATTTTTTAGATTTAAATTTAGATGAAGAGTATATAAATTTATTGACAGTAGCACTATCTAAAAATATTAATTCAAGAATAACAATATCGGAAGAGTCTGTATCAATAAAGACATAAAATTATACGATTGAGATAATGTTTTTTTGAAAATGGTACTAAATTGTTAACTTTCTCAAAATATAATATCAAATCAGTAAAAAAAGTTTCAAAAAATAGCAGCATAGAAACTCAATGCATTCATGATCTCAGTCCCGCAGACTTATGGATTTTTGTGAGAATTCATTCAGCAGCATCTGAGATCTAAAGCCTGTACCATTGCTTTTTACTACTCGCCGCAATTTGTCAAGACCAAAAAACTTTGAAGAATCCAAACTTCCTCTCTAATAAATAATCCGGAAATATTGAAAGAAAAAGATCTAGGAAAAATAGAAAAAAGATTATAGGCAGAATAGAAAGCTTATAACAAAAAATTGCATAGAAAATATATGGGAAAAATAAAGATCGGTATAAAATTAGTGGAAATATTATAACATCTATGTCCTAGGAAAAAAGCGCGAAAGAATTAAATACATTAGAAAAATATTTACTTTTCTTAAAAATTATTTCAATTGAAGAAACTAGAAACTTATTATTTTAAACTGAAATCAGATGACCCGCATGAGGAAAAGAATTCCTTCAGACCTCTTGATTATCATGGGGCTTATGCTCCTTACAGATATTTTTATGCTTACTCCTAGATAAGTGAGACCATGCCCCGCAATTCGGTAGGACTACCTTTTATGCTTTTCCTGCCAGGATACGCTTTGACTGTACCCCTCTTTCTTACAAAATACGGCTTTGATATGATAGAATGGATGGCTCTCTCTTTCGGCTTAAGTATTGCGGTTGTGCCTCTAATAGGTCTTTGTCTTAACTATATTCCTTGGGGCATCACACCCTTCCAATACTTGTAAGCCTGTCCATCTTCATAATATGAGGGCTTGAATATCTGAGATGAGCATTTTTAATCTTTCTGTCTATGGTGACCTCACTTTTGTAGTCATGAGTCCAAAAGAAGGAGAATATTTTATGGAGTTTTAGCTTCTTGGGTTTGAAGGAAAGGCTGACAATTATTCTACAAAATATATTCTTGGGGAGAGCAGAACCATAATAGTAGGGAATTATAAATCATGAGTATAGGTCATTATACAATGGGTAAAGCTTGAAAATATGTCACTGTCCCTCTCAGAAAATGTGAAGCATATTGCCCTTGCCCATAATGAGACCTGGGAAAAACCAGTTATTTTTACACCTGCGTTTGTGGGAGAAAATATGAAGCTTGAGTTCTTGCTCTTTAATGGGATTGAGAAAACTGTGCCTTATAGGGATCTTTCTCTGGATAGATGTAAATACAACATAAAAATGATGTCTTAAGGGTGTATAGAGTGACAGATGCGACTGCAATAGGTGGCCTCCCAAATCATCGATAATCTCTTACGTAAATTTTAAGTTGTATTCCCTTGTTGTTTAAAAGCTTCTGTCTATGTTATTCGATAGATAGTCTAGGTGAACTATTTCTCTTAAAAGCTTCTAAATTTAATTTTTTTTATATTTAGCCTTCAACTCATTCTGGAGTCATACTTTCCGTAGTTAGCTAATGTGCAAATTATTCTGCACTTTAAAAATATTTATGAGGATTTACTTTTCTTATATTCTAGGACTCATAGAAATTGATTAAGCGGCGAAGAAGATTATCAAAAAGAATTTATAGGAACTTAGAGTAAAAGTTTATACAGTATTTGAAATACGGTATTTGAGGATTTACCTGAAAATCCTAAAGCCCGTACTCACGGTGCATACAAGATAAACTTAAACTCGCCCCATTGAAAAGGAGTTACTTCATGCAGAAGCCAGCTAATTCTTATAAATATTCGTTTAAAACCTCTGAAATAACTAGAGCTGAGAGGATAAATCAGGAAGATTTTGAATTAAGAAAGCGCAGACTTCTTTCTGCAATACCTATCCTGTGTATATCTCTAGCCGAGATTTTGATATTTCTAGGAGATGTGGGAATCGCTGTTATAGTGCACATTGGGGGTTTGATTGCACTTTCTCTTTCTAATATATATGTAAATGATCCTGAAATTCAGAAAATCCACCAGGCTCTGATGCTTCTTCCTATCCTGAGACTGATAAATCTCTCAATGCCCATTTTTTTTGATACAACCCTTTATACCTTCGTTTTTATCTACGGCGTCTTGGCAATACCAGTCGCAGTTATAATAATCTCTCAGAAGCACTCACTTGAGCAGATAGGAATTTCGATGAAGAATATAGGGGTGTATATGGTTCTTTCGGTTCCACTGAGTTTTATTCTCGGTTTTGGAGAATATCTAACCATAAAGGCAGAGTACATAATCCCCGATCTCTCTTTCGAAAATCTACTTAGACTTACAATTATTATGGTTTTCTTTGTTGGTTTAATTGAGGAGCTTATCTTCAGGTCAATCCTCCAGACAAGGCTCGCACAGGCACTAAGTATTGGTGAGTCATTATTAATTACAAGTCTCCTGTTTGGACTTATGCACTCAGGGTATGGAACCTGTTATGAGATCCTCTATACATCTTTTGTAGGTTTTTTATTGGGCATTATATTCTACAAAACGAAAAGCTTGCCCTTTATTACCGTCCTGCACGGCTTTATTAATGTCTTCCTTTTCGGTATTATTCCACATTATATGAGTAGTTGGACAGGCTTATGATGTTTTATAAAATCCTATTCTATATCTGATTTTCCAAATTTATTTTTAAGTTTTATTTTCAATTTCCTTTAACCTTCACTGACACTTCACAATTAACTGTTTTGATTTTTTATACTTTTTCAAAAATTAACTTTTTACTTAAGGGATGATAAGGAACGCACCTTAAGCAGTGTATCAATAGCTAAAAATATAAACGATGTAAAAGATCCGGATTCCAAGAAAAAATTAACAGTAGTTTACAGTAGAAGTAGAATTTAAGTTTTGTATAAATACACATGATTGATCTAAAAAAATATAAAATGGGTATGAGAGCTATTAAACTACAAAAAACAAATAATGAATTTTGGGTGCTGAAATTAGATACATTCTAATATTTTGTAACAAACAGTCCCTCCAAAAGCTAAAAGTAACGGTAGAATTGCCATATTAAACGAGTTGTTGAGGGAGTTACTCCATATTTTAGATGCTGATAGGACTTCTTTTATAGAAAGAAGAGCTATAAGCCCGAAAATTACCAAGGCTCCATATTGTGGAAGCCCAGGAGATGTACTCATTGAAACTGCGCTCGAAGAGATAACACTCAATAACATATTGATGCCCCCATAATATATAGTAGACTTTTTTTCTTTTGTTGAATGGTACATGTAACAAGAACTACATGGTATAAAAAACTTTTGTCAATTTTGTTAATTGATAATATACCAATTAAACAATAAGGAGAATAAAATTTAAATTTGACTAACGTACCAAAAATGAGTTTATTTCTGTTTATTAAAAGGAATTGAGAGCTATTTGGTTGGGGAATACTATTAAAATATTCAGCAACACATAAATAAAAAAAGAGAACAATACAAACTTTTGGGACCTTCTACAAAATTGAAATCAGTTTATTGCATCATAAGTAGAGCCTGATCAGGGAGTTTAGGGCATCAGCTACCAATGTCAGCTAAATTGAATTTTAAAATTTAACCATAAAATACTTTATTTTTCTGCATATGAGATTTAGTACAGTAGATAAAAATTTATACTTTTGTGTAGAATAAGTTTTGCATAATTTCTTGAAAGTATAATCTTTTAATAGGTATACATTGTTAATTATTTAATATTGTATTGTCAATATGTATTGGAAAAAATTGTATAAAGATCAAATTTTAAAAGGAGAAATTCCTGTGCACAGATTTACTAATTTCACTAATAAAATGAAAACATTGGTTTATATAGTCGTCGTCCTTTCAATTCTTGTTTTAGTTGTAACTTCTCCTGCAGCAGCTTCCGTTAATAACTGGGAGTTTTCCCCTCAAGAACCTGTTCGTGGAGATACTATTAACATAAAAGGGAGTGCATCTCCGGGAGAGGAAGTCGGTGTATACGTGACCTTTGATAAAACCGTTCCTGTCTCAGGGGGGAAGTTTGAATACATTCTTGAAGATGTAAAAATTCCAGGGAGCTTAGACAACTTTTTTACAGTTGAAGCAAGGGGAGCCAAAAACCTCAATGTGAGGGTAAAGATGGTTGTCTGGATAACAAAAAGTTCAGAAGCCTCAGGAGAAACAGTAACTGTATCTCAATCAAATGTCCCTCCAGGAACCTATGATATAAAAATTGACGGAGAAGCTAAGAAAGGAATTTCAAATGTGAACCTGAAGATTAAAGCTTTTCAGAAGATAAAAGCTGATTCGAATGGGGAACTAGGTTATTCATATAACACAAAAGCAATTCCACCTGGGGACTTTGAGATAAAAGTAGGAGAAATCACGAAAACAGTAACTATTAAGTCGGGCGAAAATTCAGGCTCAAATACAGATTCCTCCTCCAACGAAGATTCTTCCTCCAACGAAGATTCTTCCTCCAACGAAGATTCATCTTCCAACGAAGATTCTTCCTCCAACGAAGATTCATCTTCCAACGAAGATTCTTCCTCCAACGAAGATTCATCTTCCAACGAAGATTCTTCCTCCAACGAAGATTCATCTTCCAACGAAGATTCATCCTCCAACGAAAATTCATCCTCCAACGAAAATTCATCCTCCAAAAAATCTGCTTCTAGAGGCTCTTCTTCCCCAAAAACCGAATCTTCTATGAAACCAACAAGCTCCGAAAATGCAGATAGAAGCGAAGTTTCTGAAGTTTTAAATTTAGATAAGAATCTCACAGAAGTGAGCAATCAAACAAAGCTTTCCGGAGAGAACATTCAAAAGCCCAAATCTTCCAGACAATCTGTAGATAAATTATATCTGTTAGCAGGAATGGGGGTAGGAATTCTGATTCTGTTTGTATATTCAAGAAGGAAATGAAAAAAAACGGCAATTCAAGGTGATTATTATGGAAAAAAATCAAGAATAGAATGGAGGTATGCCCTTGAGAAAGAGTCTATTGATAGTTGCACTAGGAATACTCATATTAACCTCTACAACAGCAACTGCTGGTAATAATGAAAAGAGTGTTGTCCCTATTGAAAGTATAAACTTTATAGATAGTAATAATGAAAAGAGTGTTGTCCCTATTGGAAGTATAAACTTTACAGACAGAGTTGTTTATGTCTTGGATCATACCAGCAACCCGACACAAGGAAACTGGATTATAATGGGAAACCCGTTTGCAGAGTCAAGAATCCAGCTTCCCCATCCGATAAAAATCACATACGAGGGACCGAAACATATTGAGTTTGGGGGAGCTTCTGGAACCTTGTATAAAGACAGAGATGGAAAATTCACTGTAAACTACCCGTCAGCTTATGTCTATAGAACCATTCCCATTTACCAGCCGGGAGAAGATGCAGTGATGTTTTTCTTTGGGGAAGCCGGTTTAAAAGGAAATGTGGAGATATTCCTTATAAAAGTAACCCCGGACACAGTATTCGAGATCCTTGATGCCTTTAGAGAAAAAGATATAAGGAACCTAAATAAGCTCTTTAACAGCAGTGTAGACGGGAATTATAAAAAATATTCCGCTGTGCTCGGAAAGAATGGAGATTTGCTAAATTATAATTTAGGGCCGCTTGATGCTGGACAGTATGTTATAGTCATGACTCAGGAAAATGAAGACGACAGCTTGACAGTCATCTCCACAACAGCCTTTATGGTCTCAAAATACAAGTTACTCGTTTCAACTCCAGGGAGCATAGTAAATGTAGCAGACCTAGACATAAGCATTCCCGTAGTAATAACAAATGAGGAAAATTTGGATCTAAGAATGAATCTTGTGAATGCTCCCGATAAAAGTAATTGTACTTATGGAGCAGTACTGATCAATGAGCATGCATATAAGGCAAAAATTGAGGTCAATACTAATGGAACAAGAAGCGGCACATCAGTAATAGTAAATGGTGTGGACGTCATTGAAGAGTTTGGCATAAACTCCTCAAATTATAAGTCAAAGCTAACTAAAAACGAGCTTCAGAAAGAAATCCAAACCCTGATAGGGGGAGGAAATGGTTCCATAGCAATAGGAGATAAAGGCGAGAAAGCATTATCACTTACCACTCTTGATTTACCTCCAGGTGACTATTTGCTCTTTGTGGGAGCATATTGTCCGGGAGAAGGGCTTGTAGGGCTTACTCAGCTCAAAGTTTTGATTATACCAGGAAGCGATCATCACATACCGGGAGGAGATCATGGACCTCATGGACCTGGAGGAGATCATGGACCTGGAGGTGATGACTCTGGAGATGATGGCGGGTCTGGAGACGATGATTGTTCAGATGATGACGGGTCAGGAGGCGACGATTCTGGAGATGACGACTCTGGAGGTGATGGCTCTGGAGATGACGACTCTGGAGGTGATGGCTCTGGAGATGACGACTCTGGAGATGATGACTCTGGAGGTGATGGCTCTGGAGATGATGATTCCGGAAGTAGTGGTAGCTCTGGACGCGGTGGTAGCTCTGGACGCGGTAGCTCTCCAGAATCTTCCAAGAACATCAAAGCAAAAGAGCTCTGTCAGCAGTTTATTTCAAAAGGTAAGACTATAAGGTTTGAGTTCACAAAGAGAAACACCTGTATTAACTACATAGAGTTCAAGGCAAAGAAAACTGCTGGGAAAACTACAGCAATTGCTGAGGAGTTAAAAGGAAAGTCCAGTCTAACTCCAAATGAACCCGAGGGAGAAATTTATAAATACGTGAATATTTGGATCGGAAACAGTGGCTTTGCAAACTCGAAAAACATTGAAAATGCCACCATAGGTTTTAAAGTAAGTAAGGATTGGATTGATGAAAACTACATTAACGCAGACTCATTAGTCCTTCAACACTTCAACAACAAAAAGTGGAATTTCCTCCCGACCGAAAAGATAGATGAAGATGAAAAATATGTTTACTATGAAGCTAAAACTCCCAGTTTCTCCCCGTTTGCAATCACAGCCAAGAAGAATATGGTAGTGATTGATGAGAAAGATGAAGACCAAGTATATTCCGGAGGAACACCACAGAATGAAGTAAAGGCAACAAATGAGACTGGTACAGCTCCTCAAGAAAATATAAACAAAACGATTTTGAAAATTGCAACCTTTTTTGCAGGGTTAGCTATAGTCCTCATTATAGGCGCGATTATTATGAGGAAAAAGCAACCAGAACAATGAAAAGGAGATTATAAAAGGTGAAAACAGGAGACAATTATGTCTTCTGTTCTACCTCTATTTTTAAAGAAAACTCTCTTAAAACTGTTTAAATCAGACTTTTTAATCCGTCCTGCAGTTCAATCTCTCCTTTCCACCAGCTGGAGATCTTTGAGACATCTGCTCTTGAATCTTTAACATCGCCTGCTCGTGGGGCGGCATGCACTATCTTGCTGGAAGAGCCAGTTAACTTAATAATATTTTCCGCAAGCTCTAGAATGGTTACGCTTTTTCCCATAGCTACATTAAAAACCTGACCATCCCCATGCTCAAGAGCTGCAACGTTTGCCCTGACTACATCTTTAACATGCACAAAATCCCGGCTCTGAAGTCCATCTCCGTAAATAATAAGATCCTTCCCTGCTTTTGCCCTGTCAAGGAAAATTGGGATAACAGCCGCATATGGAGATCGTGGGTCTTGGCGGGGACCATAAACATTGAAATAACGCAGGCAAGTAGTGCGCAGCCCGTGATTCTCGTAGAACATCCTTGCCAGATACTCCCCATCAAGTTTAGATATAGCGTAAGGTGAAGCCGGTTCAGGATACATATCCTCGCGTTTTGGAAGGACTGGGTTATTTCCATAAACGGCAGCAGAAGAAGCTGTCACAAATTTATTGACATTAGCTTTAACGCAAGCCTTCAGTACGTTAAGGGTTCCAAGAGTATTAATCCGGAAAGCCTCAGCAGGTCTTTCACAGCTTAAAGGTACAGATACAAGGGCAGCTTCATGAAAGACATAGTCAATGCCTGAGACTGCCTTTTCGACTAAGGAGAAGTCGCAGATATCTCCCTGAATGAATTCGATATTTTTATTCTGCGGGATATTTTTAATGTAACCTGTGGCAAGGTTATCCAGAATCCTGACAGTGTGTCCTTCTTCCGCAAAATATTCAGCTATATGGGAGCCTATAAAACCTGCTCCTCCTGTGACCAGTACTTTCATGCTTTCAGAGAAGGAAAAAATACAAAATAAAATTTTCTATGTCAGTCCAGAGATATAAGTAAAATTAAAAAAATCTGTAATGTAGACAAACATAATAAGGACGGGAGAAATTCATTAAGGAAAGGGAAAAATTTTTCATACAAAGAGACCTTATCAATAAGGGGAGTCAAAAAATTGGGAAACTAAGGGTACTTTTTGTAGAAATTTAAGTCGGACAAAGAGTCGTATAGAATTCGAAATTCAGGCTTAAATGTAAAGAATAATACCACTAAAGATTGAATTCAAGATGTAAAGGCACCTTCATCCTTATTTTCCTTTAAATGACCACCTGAAAGGTTAAACCTTACTTGAAGAAATTTCAAAGAAGATATGCAGATTATGGCTCACATAAGTATAAATCCAAAGAAGTTAGATATAAAAAGATTCTATCAGTGGTAAAAATGGCCGGAAATAGAAAATTTCCCATGGACCTTTTAATCGTTGCAGGTTTTGTATTTATTACTAACGTTTTCGTACTTGTGCCTGCACTTAGCGATAGTTTCCTGCGAACGTACATGGGAATCTTTCTGGTGCTATTTTTGCCTGGCTATGCCCTCGCTGGAGCTATTTTCCCAGCTAAAAATGATCTTGAAGGGATTGAAAGAGTTGCAATCTCTTTAGGATTGAATATTGCAGTCGTCCCTATAATAGGATTTATCCTGAATTATTCCGCCTGGGGAATCAGGGAGACTCCTTTACTGATAGGACTTTCAATTTTTACTCTCCTGATGTGTGCAGTTGCATATTACAGAAGGAGATTGCTGCCTGAAACTGAAGCTTTTGGAATTTCATTCAAAACATGTTTCTTTAATATGAAAGCCAATGTACTTGAAAAACCTGAATCAAAAGCTGACAAGATTATTGCGCTTATTTTAATCCTTTCTATTCTGGCATCTATGGGAAGCCTCGCCTACATAATAGGACACCCTAAAGAAGGAGAACCATTTACGGAGTTTTATGTTCTTGGAACCAACGGGACAACCGCGGATTATCCCACAGAATTTGTACAGGGGGAGAAAGGAACAGTTATCATAGGAATAAGAAACCATGAATATAGACCTGTAGATTATACAATGGAAGTAAGGCTTGAAAATCGGTCTCTACCTATTCCAGAAAATCAAAAATCTGTAAGTCTTGAGCATAATATGTCCTGGGAAGAGCCGATTACTTTTACACCGCTTTTTGAAGGAGAGAACATGAAGCTAGAGTTTCTGCTCTTTAAAGAAACTGAAAAAGCAGTACCCTACAGAAGTCTTCATCTCTGGATCAATGTTACTGAGGAGGCCTGAAGATGGCGACTCCTGAATTTTCGCCTTCGGAGTTGAAAGCAAGAAAAATCTCTCCGACGGAACTTGGGAAGATGCTTAAAATACAAACTGAAGATAAAATAGGATTTCTGAAAAAGATATTCTATACAGGAGTCCCTATAACTGCAATTATTCTCATCGAATTGTTAATTTTTGGTGGACGATTGAAAGGAGCTTCAATAGCTTATACTTTTTTGCTGCTTGCACTCTCATTTTCAATAGCCGTTACTGAAAATTATCTGGTAAGGAAAATTTACCAGGCTCTTTTGATTCTAACAATTTTCCGATTGATAAACTTCTCTATGCCAATTTTTTTTGAGAAAAATCTTTACTCGTTTATATTTATCTATGTACCTCTGGCAATTCCACTAACTATTGCTGCTACTCATCAAAAAATTGTATATGAAAATAATAGAGATACATTGAAAAAGTTATGGATTTATCTTCCTCTGTCTGTCCTTGCAGGCTTTGCCTTTGCGCAAGCAGAATATATACTTATAGGGGCAAGAGCACTTATTCCAGATCTCTCATCTGCAAACTTGCTCGCACTAATAGTCATAATGGTCTTCATTGTGGCATTGATAGAAGAACTAATGTTCAGGGCAATTCTCCAGACAAGCCTGGAGGAATTCCTAGGACCAGCTGGGGGGATCATCCTTGCAAGCCTCCTTTTCGGAATGATGCATTCCACTTATGGTACCCCCTTTGAGATGATATATACCTTTTTTGTAGGAGGTTTTTTAGGATACCTGTTTTATAAAACCCGAAGTCTTCCCTTAGTTGTAATGATTCACGGCTCGATAAATGTGTTTTTGTTTGGAATAATTCCTCATGTGGGTCCGGGACTTGGATTAACGTAAGACGGGTAAAAGGATTGAGAGAGTAATATGAAATTCCCCTAAAACACGAATATGAATGTCGCTGGTAGCCAGCAAGATGCTTTGAAGCTACTTTATTTATAAATCTCAAGTTTTTTATATTTAAAATTAATATAATAATAAAATTAACTTTTTCCACTTACTAATCGGATTTCCCTATATCAACCCACAAGAAATGAATAAGAAATCTGCGCTCTTTTTCAGGAAGGAACACAAATTATAAATTACATCTTTAAAAGAAGATTGCCATTCTTTATAAATAGAATTTTATTCGATTAGGAGAAAAAAATCTATGACCAGGTGTGCAGACCGTTTCTGGGAGATTGATTGTTTGCGAGGGTTTGCTGTCCTCCTGATGCTCCTGTACCACTTTCTCTATGATCTGGATTTTTTTGAGCTTGCAGATATTCAGCTTAGATCCGGCCTCATCCTGTATGCAGGCAGACTCTCAGCTTTACTTTTTATCCTCGTCTCTGGGATTGCTCTGTGTATAAGTCATTCAAGAGCTCTTAATAAAGGTTTAGATAAAAATGGCACAGAAAACTTTTCAAAATACCTGAGAAGAGGGCTTAAACTTTATTTGATGGGGCTTTTGCTCACAGGTATAACCCGGGTCTTTTTACCTGAAGAATACATCGTCTTTGGGATCCTGCACTTTTTCGGGGTCTCGGCTGTACTCGTGTATCCCTTCCTGAGATATGGGAAAGAAAATCTCTTCTTCAGCCTGTTCTTCATCCTCTCAGGGCTTTATCTGAGGAACATAACCTTTGGGTTTTCCAGTCTGCTCTGGCTCGGTTTCACTCCCGAAAACTTCAGAACCCTTGATTACTTCCCCATTTTCCCCTGGTTTGGAGTACTGCTCGCAGGAGTTTTCTTTGGAAATCTTCTGTATGCAGATGGGAAAAGACAATTTGAGATCCCTTATACTGGGAAAAATCCTCTCTTCAGGCTGTTTTCCAGGATGGGACAACATTCTCTTGTCATATATTTTATCCATCAGCCAGTCTTTCTCGGATTACTGTTCCTGAGTGGGTTACTTGATCCGAATATTATAAAAGCTACTTAAAAAGTGAAATCTGAGAAGTGTTATTTCCCTATTTATCCGTGTGCTTTTAAAATTACTAGATGTCCATTACTAGAAGATTCATTACTAGAAGATCCAAACCGGCTGGTTTTATATCATATGACATCGGTAATTTGCATGATTTGCTTGAATGTATTGATATGCTGAGAAATTTTAGTCTGCTCTGTACAAAATGACTAGAACGTAGGTCAGAAGTAAATCAGACTTATTTTTAATCTGATAATGAAGCAAGAAATACAAAACCAAAAACAGAAGACGGAGAAAAGAATGTATCTTGAGATTGCAATGTTTGCCTATTTTGTAGTTCTTTTCCTGACCCTTCGGGATGTCCGGATATTTAAGAGAACAGGTTATCGTTCTTACAGGAAAGGAGCCATGAAGGGACTTGCAGCTTCTTCCGTGATTTTAGTAGGAGCAACTGCTGCCAATGTAAACCCGAACATCGGGCTGCTTCTTGTATTAATAGGATTATTTATTAATCGTAAAGGAGTAAGAGAGCGCGTTTTCACTCATGCAGGAACCCTTGACCGTTTTCTTGGGAAAACGGATTATATAAAGAGGAAATAATGTATATACCTAAAGACAAAGATATATTTAAATGCAGGATATATTAAATTCATATAACAAGATTATACTTGAAATGTAATTATTAAAACCCCAAGATGTTGCAAAAAAGAGATATCTGAGAGAAAATTGTCAGCACCTGTTGCACGCTCAATTAATAGAGGAAAAGAATAAATAAGCCTCACAGCTTTAGACTGGGGTATTGACCCCAAAACTTATAAATCTCAAGTGCCCTATTAGTCGACAAAATCAATATCAACCAAATTTTTACATCCAGTTTTCACTGAACCGATCAATTCGAGGGGAGAAAATAGACAACAAAACTATTTTCTGCTTCCGGCTTCACGTTAACCATATTTCACAGGAAAAATGTGAGACAAACTAGAAGTAGAATTGAGTAACTGGACTAAAAAAATAGCAAAAACATCCAAGAGGAGATACGATGGGAAATATAAGACAGACTAATATAAAAAAAACAGCATTAGAATTACTTGAAAACTATGGAGATGTCTTTACAAAAGATTTTGAAACCAACAAGGCTCTTGTGACAAAGTACACGACTATTGAAAGCAAGGTCATAAGAAACAGGGTTGCAGGTTACGTCACAAGAAAAGTTGCACGCATGAAAGCATCATACTAAGTAAGTAGGGAAGAAGCCATACTAAGTAGGGAATTTACTTCGGTACACTGGAGGGGATATCTAACATGTTTGAAGGAGCAATGCCTGCCCTGATAACTCCTTTTACAAAGGATGACAGGATTGACAGGGAAGGCTTACAAAGGATTATTGAATTTGTTGAAGAGGGAGGAGTTGCAGGAATTGTACCCTGTGGAACTACCGGAGAGTCTGCAACTCTTTCCGCACCTGAGCATCAAGAAGTAATAGATATTGCAGTGGAATACTCAAAAGTTCCTGTAATTGCGGGAACGGGCTCAAATAACACAGTAGAAGCTCTCCAGTTTACAAAGCACGCTGCAGATGCAGGTGTAGATGGTGTGCTTCTGATTTCTCCTTATTATAACAAGCCAAATCCTGCAGGCCTTCTTGCACACTTCAAGAAAATTGCAGAATCAGTTGATATTCCTATGATTCTTTATAATATCCCCTCCCGTACAGGGCAGGACATGCCGGTAGAAGTTATTGCTGAACTTGCAAAAGTTGAAAACATCGTGGGAATTAAGGAAGCCAGCGGAAACCTTGGTAAAGTTTCCCAGATTCTGGAAAGCACTGTAGATGAGGATTTTGTGGTTCTTTCAGGCGAGGATAATTTGACCCTTCCAATTCTTTCTGTTGGAGGTCAAGGAGTTATTTCTGTTGCTGCAAATATCGTACCCGATAGAGTATCCAGAATGGTAAATGCAGCTCTTTCCGGAGACTATGAAACTGCAAGAAAGATCCATTTTGAAATTTCCCCCTTGATTCGTGCCCTTTTCCTGGAAACGAACCCAATTCCGGTCAAAAAAGCTGCAGAACTTGCAGGTCTTGCAAGCGGGCACCTGAGGCTTCCACTCGCACCCCTCAGTGAGACAAATACTGAGAAGGTTGCAAATGAACTCAGAAAACTGGGGGTTATTGAATGATTAACGCAGCAGTACTCGGAGCCTGCGGCAGGATGGGTTCTTTAATTGTAGAAAATATTACCAGCCACCCGGATATGCAGCTTGTTGCTGCTTTTGATATTTGTAATTTCGGAAGAGATGCAGGAGAATTTGCTCACGTCGGCAACCTGGGAGTTCCGATCTCAGATGTTAAAGATCTTGAAGCTGTTCTGAAAGAGAGCAAAGCTGATGTCCTTATCGACTTCACAGCCGCCGGCGCAACCGCAGTTAATGCTCCAATCGCCGCCAGAACCGGAGTAAACCTTGTAATAGGTACGACAGGACTAACTCAGGAGCAACGAGCAATAGTTGATGATGCTATCCAGAAAGCCCAGGTAAGTGCAGTTATTTCTCCGAACTACTCAGTAGGAGTTAATGTCTTTTTCAAGATAATCCGAGAAGCTGCAAAATACCTTGCAGACTATGACATTGAGATCATAGAAGCTCATCATAACCAGAAAAAAGATGCTCCAAGTGGAACCGCTCTTCGTGCAGCTGATGTTATCAGTGAAGCTCTGGGTGGAAAGGAATATATTTACGGCAGAGAAGGTATTGCCCCACGCGGAAAAGAAATCGGAATTCATGGAGTCCGCGCTGGAGATATCACAGGTGACCACACCGTCCTTTTCGCAGGCAATTCCGAAAGAATTGAGATCAGGCACATGGCTCATTCTCGACAGATCTTTGCCAAAGGTGCAGTGCGCGCAGCCGAATGGGTCTGTAAGCAAAAACCTGGAATTTATTCTATGGATGATGTGCTCGGTTTATAAAACAACTTAAACAAGCGTTTTGATAGAAGCTTTAAATCACAGGCGTGGGGCTGAGTTTCCTTATCAGACCCGCCTGCATTCTCAATCTAAGACAAATCATTTACTTTCTTTTTTCTTAGTCTTTTTCTTGATCCAAACCAAACTCATCTTCAGAACGCCAATAATATACTAATTAAGATAGGATCAATCACGGCTGAAGACCAGCTCTGTATTCAAGTTTTCAACCCTGTGTGCAACAACGACATTTCTCTGTATTCCCAGCTTTTTCCCCCTGTACCAATTTCCACGAATATTGAGCCTATCCCCTGCTGAGACGAGGCAGAGGTCGTGATAGAGCACAACTATTATTTTTCCTTCGTATTCAATCGAGAAGATACTTTCATATTTGCTTCCGATGCCTCCATAGACGATAATAAAAAGTATACCAAGAAAAAAGGATGGACGTTCATATATTCTGGAATCGACAACTGCCCTAGTCTCGACTCCAGATATCTCACTTTCCTCATTGCTGTCTTCTTTTTTTGCTACTTCTCTTCTGGCTTTTGAGTTAAGTGGATCTACAAGCATCATGGATATCAGAAAGACGCAGGGAACTCCTGCAAAACCAAGTACCCAATCTTCTATCAATAACAAAGTCAGGAGTGAAGTAACACCTGTAATCCCTAGAATCAAAAAGACTTTCTTTTTTCTATTCAAGCCAATGCCTTTTTAGGGTTAAAAACTAAAAATCTTGTCAGTAAAACTAATCTTCTTTCAATTATTTAAAATGCACCTACATTTAAAATTAAGTAGTATTGTCATGTATATGTTTTAGTATTAATTGAACTCTCTAATTCCACAGAAACTATTTGAAAAATAAGAAAAGTAAATAGAGCAATCTAATCTCAAACAGAAGAAAGAGGAATAATGGCTTATTTGCAAATATATATGGGAGTTTATTAGTTAATAGCTGACGAGCGTTCTTCTTGGAACACTAGAAAACATAGAAAAAGAATTATTATTTTAGGCTTTTCAGTAGTTGTTGAAAACTCTTTTCGTCTATAAGTCTCTGGGCGTTGAGCATCTTTCTAAACTCATCAGCACCTTTTTCACCGCCCTTTCCTTCAAGCCTGTCCTCTAATTCTATTACAGCTCTTAGAAGCCCGGTAGCTTCCTCATATAAAGCCTCAGCTTCAGCCTTTGTGAGTTCTTCAGTCTCCAGCAGTTCTTCATTTGCTTTTGCTTTTTCTTTGAGTTTCGGGATAATAGCCCTTACTTCAGCAGCCTTATTCGAGTTAATAATTCCCTTTTCTCCCAGTTCCCGGATCAAATCTCCTAATTTATACTCCTCTCCATCTATCTCTGTGGTTTTAGGAATTTTTTTTCCTACCCAGGCAAAATCACTCCTGAGGCTCCAGAGGAGTTTATTCCGTTCCTGAGTGCTGATATATTCCACATATGTTTCTTTTCTATTTCTCTCGTCCGGTAACATGGATTTTTTCCCCGATTCAGGTGTACTTAAGTATTCTCTGCCCCAATTCATATCTTTTTCTATATAAACCTGAAGAAACCAACCCAGTATGCATTTAAAGGAAAATCCAGTCTTCCCTGTAATCTCAGGTTAGAGTGTCACATGGATTGAGAGTAGGAGATTTTATTAAATTTCACAAAAATGCTCAAAGCAGATTCTCGGCTATATTTTCCGAGATCACATGTTCACAGTACAGACAGCGAAGAGTTACTCCTTCTTCTTCAGACTGCTGCACAGAGAATTTTGATTTTATAGGTTCGTTGCTATTGGAAATACATTTTGAGTTGGTGCAACGAACAACACCCTCAACAGAGGGAGGAAGTACAACATTATTCTTCTGGACGACTTCAAAATCCCTGATAATATTGATGGTAGCTGTCGGAGAGATAAGGGCAATCTTGTTAAGTTCTTCAACGCTGAGTTCTTTACCTTCGATTTTCACAACGTCTTTTTTTCCTCTGGCGCCTATAGCATTCATAACAAAGCTAATAGTGGCTCGGAAATCACTGGATATTCCAAGTATACGCAGAACATTCAAAGCCTGTCCTGCCCTTATATGGTCAATTACTGTTCCTTTTTCAATTGCCTCGACTTTGAGGTTTCGTTTTCCCTTCATTCAATTACCCCCGTAGCAAGAGCGAGAAGTGCCATCCGTGTAGGAACACCATAGAAAGCCTGTTCGAAATAGCAAGCATATGGCGTTGAATCTACTTCGGGAGAAATTTCGTTGACTCTCGGAAGAGGATGAAGAATTTTGAGGTTCGGATTAACATTTCTCAGCAGGTCACCCGTAACCTTCAATCTGTTTTTAACCTTCTCGTATTCCTCGGGATCAGGGAAGCGTTCCCTCTGGACCCTTGTCATATAGAGAACCTCGACATCTCCAATTATTTTTTCAAGGGAGTCAGTCTCTTTTACATTGATATTCCTCTTTTGAAGATCCCTGACAATCTCTGGAGGCATCCTGAGTTCAGGAGGCGAAACAAAAATCATTTCAGCTTCGTAAAGGGATAGAGCATAGCAGAGAGAATGTACTGTTCTTCCATACTTCAGGTCTCCTGCCAAAGCAATTTTCAGACCCTCAAGATGACTTTCTCTGCGGATAGTGTAGAGGTCAAGGAAAGTCTGTGTAGGATGGTTAACAGACCCATCTCCACCGTTGATTATAGGAACACTTGAAAATTCAGCAGCCATCCGTGCCGATCCGTCAAGAGGATGACGCAAGACTATAAGGTCCGCATAATTACTGATCACACGGATGGTGTCGGCAAGATTTTCTCCTTTCATTACTGAACTTGCCTCCACTGAACCAAGGTTGAGAATTTTTCCTCCAAGCCTCTGCACAGCAGCTTCAAAAGACATCCTTGTCCTTGTGCTCGGTTCAAAAAAAAGAAGTGCTATAATTTTCCCATCAAGAAGCTTGAGTTTCTCTTCGCCTCTGGCAACAGGCTCAAGCCTTTCCGCAGTATCCAGAATGTGGTCGATCTCTTCCCGCGAAAAATCTTTCATAGAAATAACATGTCTGTTCTTAAGTGACATCCTGCTTCCATAAAATGATACACTTAGATATAATTTTTGCCCTAGAAATTTCTGAGAGACCAGGGCAACTGAATCCCATTCCCATATCTAAGTTATGCACTTTACTTGGATACCTTTCATTAAATTTAAGCCAGAGTCTTGATTCTTTGATCCTCCAATTGACGATTCGCATTGAAATTGTTTAATGTTTATTGTTTATCCATGAATTTCAGATAGAATAACAACAGTGAAATAAAATCAGTAGAATTAAGTTAACAGAACAAAATCAACAGAGATTGACCTTTGTAGCATTTCCAGCTTCCAAAGTAAAGATCAGGCAATTGAGTACAAGTCTGTAAGTTTAAAAACATAGTTAGAGGGTATTATGAGACGGTGATGAATTTGTCCGACCTTTGAGAAGGCGGGGATTCTTTCGCTCTACTAAAATCGTAAACTAATAGAGTAAACCCGGAATAACAACCAGAATAAAAGTATACAGGAAAGCTGATATAAGAATGCTTGAAAATTTCGGTTTCTTCGATTTCTCATTTGAGGTGATACTATAGCTCCCATAATTCAGGTTGCACTTGATCTTCTGGAATTAGATCGCGCGGTAGAGATTGCAAAAGAGGCAGTAGCAGGGGGTGTAGATTGGATTGAAATCGGAACACCCCTTATCAAAAGTGAAGGAATGGACGCAATCCGTACCATGAGGAAAGCTTTTCCAGAACGAACAATTCTGGCAGACATGAAAACTGTAGATACAGGCGCTTTAGAAGTCGAGATGGCAGCAAAAGCTGGCGCTGATGTGGTTATTGTGCTGGGGAGTGCCGATGATTCTACACTGCTTGATGCTCTTCGTTCAGCTCACAAATATGGAGTCCGGCTGATGGCTGACCTCATCTCGGCTCCTGACCCTGTAAAAAGAGCAGTTGAACTTGAGGCTTTGGGTGTGGACTATGTTAATGTTCATGTAGGAATAGACCAGCAGATGATGGGAAAAGACCCCATTTCACTCCTCAGGGAGATCGCACATAAAGTCAATGTACAGCTCGCGGTCGCTGGAGGACTTGATGCAAATTCTGCAGCGCTGGCGGTCAAGGCTGGTGCAAGAGTTGTCATTGTCGGAGGGAATATTACTCATTCTGACAACGTAACCGAAGCAGCCAGGAAGATTCGGCAGAGTGTGGACTGCCCGGATGCTGTGGAAATCCGCTGTGTTGGCACTGTAGACCAGGAAATTAGGGAAATTCTTAAAGAAGTATCCACTTCAAACATCTCGGATGCCATGCACAGAAAAGGCGCAATGAAAGGTATTCATCCTCTGGTAGGAGGAAAAATGGTAGGAACCGCAGTTACTGTACAGACTTTTCCTGGAGATTGGGCAAAGCCAGTGGAAGCAATTGATATTGCAAAAGAAGGAGATGTAATCGTTATTTACAACGAAAGCAAGGATGTTGCCTGCTGGGGAGGACTTGCAACCTTAAGTGCCTTAAATAAGGGAATTGCAGGCGTAGTAATAGAAGGTGCTGTCAGGGATATTGACGAGGTCAAGAACCTGGGGCTTCCGATTTATACAAGCAATACAGTACCTAACGCCGGAGACCCTAAAGGTTTTGGAGAGATTAATGCTGAGATTACCTGTGGTGGGCAGACCGTGAAGCCAGGAGATTATATTGTAGGCGATGAAAGCGGTGTTGTGGTAATTCCAGCAGAGAGGGCGTACGAACTAGCAAGAAGAGCAAAAGAAGTTTACAAAAACGAAAAAAGACTTTTCGATGAAATTAAGAGAGGTGGGACGCTCTCTGAGATAATGGAACTCAAAAAATGGGAAAAACACTGAATATGGTACTCAAAAAATGGGATAAACACTGAACAAAAAAAATGGGATAAGCACTGAATAGTTCCATTTCTCAAAAATCTATTAAAGTCCAGGGTAAAAGAGAAGAAATGGGAATTAAAAGGAAAATGAGAATAAAAAACGCCAGAAAACTATTAAAGTCTAAGAGATGCTGCGAGACCACAGAAAAATTTTCACTCACTGTTCTCAGGACTGTTCTCAGGTCGAGAAAAGCAGATTCTGGACAGAAGTAAAGCCTTGATAAATTTCATTTCTTCTTCCTGGCAGTTTTCACCTATTCTGGCTCTAATCAAGGAATCCATTTCCAGCTCGAGGGATTCCAGTGCATTTTTTACCTGTAACTGTCTTCCCGGGGGAAAGACTCCTCCAGTATCCCTGATATTTCCAGTAAGAGCGAGCTCTTCAAGTTGTCTGAAAACGGTTCGGGTATTCATTCCCTGGATTTCAGCAATCTCATCTACACTGAACCCCTTCTGAAAGAGAGAAAGAGTTCTTTCAAGGGAATCCGTTTCAGAAAGAACAGGTTCAACAGGGTTTGCTTTGATCACATTTACAGACTCTGATTCAGGTAAAGTTTCTGCCGAGTCTATTTCTCCTGAGTTGCCTGTCAATGGGTTTCTCTCTGACCAGTCCTGAATGCTCGTGTCCAGATATTTTCTCCTTTTTGTTAGTAAGCCGCCAGTTTCTAAGCTGCTCATGTCATCAGCTTCAGAATCAGGCATTTTAGTCCCAATAATCCCAATTTCAGCTTCGGAATCATTACCATTTGGAACTATTTCCTCTGATGTTATCCCCTCATATTCAGGGTCTCTGCGGGTAGTTTCTGGACTTTCAGGTTTTCCATCAGGCATTAAATTATAATCTCTACAATAGTTCTCAATTTCCTTGAGGAAAACATCCCCGTACTTCCTCAATTTATGATCTCCAACCCCTGTAATGGAATGAAATTCCTCATGATTGCGCGGAAACTTTGCAGCCATTTCCTTAAGTGTGGTGTCAGAGAAAATGATGTAAGGAGGAAGATTTTTCTTTAGGGCAATTTCCTTTCTCAGAGCTTTTAACCGCTCAAAAAGAATAGGATCAGGCTCTTTTCCTGATTTTAGATTCTTTCTGGCTTCTATATTTTTCAGAATATCAGCCGCAACTGAAAATTTTTCTGAGAGACCCCCTTCTGAAGACCCTTCTACAGGGTAACACAAATCATCAGCTTTTTTGCCTTCTATACAGGCAGCTATTGAAGAAGACATCGAGTGTTCTTTAGCTTCAGGCACAAAGCCTTCAGGACAGACAAGCTCAACTCGTTCCGTCCCTCTCAATATCTTCCTGCTCATTGCGTTAAGTTTCAATACAGGATACTTCGCGCCGCTCACATTTAGGAGACCGGTATTTATCATTTCGGAAGCTAACGACCTCCATTGTTCTTTAGTAAACTCCCGACCAATGCCGTAACTTTTCAATTTTTCATGTCGATTTTGCCGGATTTTTTTATTTTTTGAGCTTGTGAGAATATCGATAACATAATTAGTGCCAAAGCGCTGGTTCAACTCCTGGATGCAGGTTATCAATTTCTTTGCAGCTTCCGTTCCATCAAAAGTACCTTTCGGAGTAAGGCAGTTGTCACAGTTCCCACAAGGTTCTAAAAGAATCTCTCCAAAGTATTCCATTAAAGTCTGGCGCCTGCATTTATTTCCCTCACAATAAGCTACCATCTGCCTTAACTGCATAAGAGCAATGTCTTTCTCCTTCTCGTTTGTTTTCTGTGAGATAAAGTATTCTATCTTGAAACGGTCCCCCCTGCTGAAAAAAAGAATGCATTCACAGGGACCGCCATCCCTTCCGCCTCTGCCAGTCTCCTGATAATAGCTCTCAAGATTTCTGGGAAGGTCATAGTGTATTACGAAACGTACATTAGACTTATCAATACCCATCCCGAAAGCGATTGTAGCTACTATGATGTCCACATCGTCTTTAATGAACATCTCCTGGTTTCGGGCTCTATCGGCATCTGAAAGTCCCGCATGGTAAGGAAGAGCCCTGAACCCAGCAAGATTCAGTTTTTTTGTAAGTGCTTCGACACTGTTTCGGCTCTGGCAGTAGATGATTCCTGCTTCACCTCTATGCCGGCGAAGGTAATCGGTGATCTCGGAAAAAGTATTCTTCTTTGGTCTGACCTCATAATAAAGATTTTTACGGTTAAAACTGGCTATGTAAGGCCCTTTTTCCGGAGCAATATTAAGGTTGAGTTGCGATATAATATCTTCTCGAACTCTTTCTGTAGCTGTTGCCGTGAGCGCGATAATCGGAATATGAGGAAATCCTGTCTTCGGATCTCTCAAAAGTTTCAATTTTCTATACTCAGGTCGGAAATCGTGCCCCCACTCGGAAATGCAGTGAGCCTCGTCAATTGCAAATAGGCTGATCTTTCCCTTCTTTAAAAAAGAAAATGTTCCTGGCGTCATGAGCCTTTCGGGAGCAATATAAAGGATTTTTAACCTGTTTTCGAGAAAAGCGGTTTTCACATCCCGAATTTCTCTAGCACTCTGGGTACTGTTCATGCAGGCGGCAGCAATCCCGTTTGCTTCAAGCCCGTCAACCTGATCCTTCATCAGGGAAATCAGTGGAGAAACAACGATTGTAACCCCGTCAAAGAGAAGAGCAGGTAACTGATAGCACATTGATTTGCCCCCACCAGTAGGCATGAGCACAAAAACATCTTTTTTCTCAAGGACATCCCTGATAATTTCTTCCTGCAAAGGGCGAAAAGAGGTATATCCGAAATACTGGCGCAGGGCTGAGTACATTCTGGCAGACAGGGAGGGCTCGGGCTCAAGTTCATGTTTACTAGCATTCAAGAAATTATATTCGGTACTCGTTTTCAAATCCCCCTGACCTGTAGAACTAATTTCAAAGCCAGAATATCAGTACCGGAAGATCCGGTAAAACCAGGCATGGTTATGCACTGATACAATAGTCTGACACAATAGTTATGCACATAACATTCTAATTTTTATAATAAAACTTTCCAATGTTCATGATGAATTAGCCTTATGCTGATGACAATAATTCCATGCTTAAATAAATTTTTCTCATTTTATGATAATCTGACACAATAGCCAGATTGCGTATAAAGTGAACCTGCTCTGGAATCCTGACGTTGTGATGTTTCAAGTTCATCATATTTAAGTTGCGGGTGTGCGGGATGAAAGTATTCGGCTATATCGGGTGTAAGCTCTCAAATAAATTCAGATTTTTCGAATAATAAAACTAAAAAATCAATTTAGGAAGAGATAAATGATATAGTCAAGATAGTCAATCTCTGGAAAAGTCAGAAAAGGATTAAGCGGTGAAAATAAATTTATTTATCTCTAGCGTCAACATTATTAATGTTTGGTATGAGGTAAGGATAGGAAGATAAGAAGTGTGGTACACCCAGGCACTTCTTATCTTCCTCTTCAGTTATGTTCTGTATCAGCCATTCTTTTGTGTGATCCCATCAGGCAAGTTCTTAGTTTGAAAACCCAGTACTTTGAGATCAGTTTCTCCTGCAGGATACAAAAACTTGACTTCCAATTTACAGCAAATCTATGACACTGACTATTTTTGTTTCTTCAACTATACCTTTAAATATCAAAACCTCCATGCACCAACTCATATATTACAATAAAATAATCAGATTCTGATAATTCTGGTAGTTTTTACAGATTATGATCATTTTTTCTAAAGGATTGCAGTTTAGCATCATTAAGGAGCATTTCAATGGTAAAACCCGAAAAGTTCATTTCAGAAGCGATTGAGAAAATTAGCAAAGAAATTAAGGACGGGAGAGCAATTATTGCGCTTTCGGGCGGTGTGGACAGTTCTGTTTGTGCAGAACTGGCTTACAGGGCGATTGGGGACAGGCTTCAGCCGATCTACATTGACACAGGGCTCATGAGGAAAGGAGAAACCGAGAGGATAAAACATATTTTCTCCCACATGAACCTTGATATTGTTTATGCAAAGGATAGGTTCCTTGCAGCCCTCAAAGGTATAACTGACCCTGAAGAGAAAAGGAAGGCTATAGGCGAGACCTTTATCCGCGTGTTTGAGGAAGAGGCAAGGAAACTTGCAGCTGAGTACCTTATACAGGGGACAATTTACCCTGACAGGATCGAGTCCGAAGGCGGAATCAAGTCCCATCATAACGTTGGGGGACTGCCCAGTGTGATGGATTTCAAACAGATTGTTGAGCCTATCGCGGACCTTTATAAGGATGAAGTCCGGGAAATTGCCTGGGCGCTCCAGCTACCTGACGAGATCTGTGAAAGAATGCCTTTCCCGGGTCCTGGTCTGGCTGTGCGCGTTCTTGGTGAAGTTACAGAAGAGAAGCTTGAGGTTGTTAGGGAAGCCAACTTTATAGTTGAAGAGGAACTACTTGACAGGTTCTGCCCCTGGCAGGCTTTTGCTGCTATCCTCGGCAAAGGGACAGGTGTAAAAGGAGACGTCAGGGCATACGGATGGATCGTAGCTATAAGAGCTGTGGGATCCAGAGATGGAATGACTGCTGAAGCGCTAGAACTCCCCTGGGATGTGCTCAAAAAGCTTGAAGCCAGAATTACCTCTGAGATTCCAAAAGTAGCCAGGGTGGTTTACGATATTACACCCAAGCCGCCTGCAACAATCGAGTTCGAGTAATTTCGAATGTAATTAAGTAAACAAATAAAGAACATAATATAAAGCTGAAGCTGTTTTTAGCTTCAAAACCTTTTTTTTACAATAAAGCAAGCCACAAAGTGAGTTTTTACGCCCATGACCCTGAATAAAGCAGTAATGGAAATTCGGCAGCGAATTAAAGTTAAACCTTCTCCTACAGACGAGCCTGCGGCGAGCTGGACAGGAGTAGATCTTGTAAACGGAAGCCAGGTAAATACTCTAACGATAATTTTCAAGAGCGCAGGCTGCCGCTGGGGAAAAGCTGGAGGGTGTACCATGTGTGGTTATGTATATGACTGCGCAAGTGAGCTTCCAACTCTGGAAGATTACAAAGCCCAGCTTGCAAGAGCAATGGAGAAGGCTGAAAAATTCCCTGAGTTTATGGTCAAGATATTTACCTCAGGCAGTTTTCTTGACGAACTGGAAGTGCCTATTGAGGCAAGAGATACAATCCTCAAAACTCTTGCAGACAATCCCAGGGTAGTCAAAGTGCTTGTTGAAACCCGTCCCAATTTCGTAACTGAAGAAAATGTGCAGGAATGCCTTAAAACTCTGAAGAGTAAGCCCTTTGAGCTGGCTTTTGGGCTGGAGACCAGTTCGGACAGAATTCGCAGGGATTCGATTAATAAAGGTTTTACTTTCGAGGACTTTATCCGTGCTGCAGAAACTGCAAGAAAGAACGGAGCAACTGTAAAAGCATACCTGATGTTAAAGCCTCCTTTCCTTTCCGAACGCCAGGCTATGGAGGATATTATTCGTTCCATAGATGATGCAGCCCCTTACGCAGATACAATTTCTATCAACCTCTGTAATGTCCAGAAAGGCACCCTTGTCGAAGCTCTCTGGGAAAAAGGGCAGTATCGTCCTCCCTGGCTCTGGAGCATAGTAGAAATCCTCAAAAGGGCAAAAGCAGCCCATCCAGACCTCCCCCTTATGTCAGATCCCGTTGGAGCAGGTTCAAAACGCGGTCCTCACAACTGTAAACTGTGTAGTTCTGACGTAGCAGACTCTTTGAGAGCTTTCTCGCTTACTCAAAATCCGGAAGATCTCAACAAAACAGACTGTGAATGCAAAGAGCTCTGGAAAAAAGTCCTGGAACTTGAGGATTTTACTTATGGGACACCAATTTTAGATTAAAAACGTAAAGAAAAATTCTATTTGAACTGAGTGGGAATATTATACCCGACCATCATAAGAAGGTCAGCATATCTCCCATCTTTTCATCATATCAAATTTCGTGTTAATTATAAAATTGTCGCGTTGTCTTCAATTACTCTTGTGACTTTTCTAACTTGCAGACCATAGTTCCGACACCGCAATCGGTAAAGAGCTCAAGAAGCATGGAGTGAGGGACATTTCCATTTATTATATGAGCCCTTTCGACCCCGTTTTCAACCGCAACTGCTGCGCCTTTAATTTTTGGAATCATGCCTCCCTGTATAACGCCTTCTGAGATTAGAGTATCAATATCTTCCAGAGTCACACAAGAGATGCGGCTGCTGGGATCCTTTACATCTTTAAGCAGACCTGGGACGTCAGTCATCAGAATAAGCTTTTTAGCGTGTAAAGCTGCCGCAATGTCACCTGCTACTATATCGGCATTAATATTCAAAGCATTGCCTTTTATATCCACTGCAATAGGAGAAATGACTGGAATGTAACCGTTCTCAAGCACTATATGAAGGATGTCAGGATTAATCACTTCACACTCTCCAACCCAACCAATATCGACTTCAGTTTCGACACCGTCGACTATTACCTTCTTCGCACCCTGTTTGTGCCCAAGGATCATTCTGCCGTCGTGACCGCTGAGCCCGATGCCTTTTCCCCCAAAAACTCCTATGAGGGACACGATTTTGGTATTGATATTCCCGACAAGTACCATTCTGGCAATTTCCATAGTCTCGTCATCTGTGATACGTAGCCCCTGGAAAAATTCAGCCTTCTTGCCCATCCGCTCCATTTTTTCCGTGATCTCGGGCCCGCCCCCGTGAACAATAACGGGTTTGATTCCCACGTAGCGCAGGAGCACAATATCTTTTATAATATCTTCCATGATCTGGGGGTTAACCATTGCGTTTCCGCCCACTTTGATAACCATGATTGAGTCATAGAACTCCTGCATATAAGGCAGGGCTTCAATGAGTACGTTTTCTCTCTTAAGTTCCATGATGTAGGAATCAGAAAATCTGTTTTTAAACTTATCGTTGAAGATACTGATTAAAACCCGAAGAGCGTGAAAAATACAAGTATGACATGATTGATTTGGGGAAGTGCTGGAAAATAAGCCAGCCCGGATAGCAATAAAATTAAAGACCAGTCCAGGCTAATTCTATATCTGGATATTAAAGAAAAAGAAGAACCCCGATTTCAGGGCATGTGAGAAAAATTAAGTTTGTTCAGTTTATTCGAGCTTTTCTATCCTTTCTTTCTTGACAAAGGGCTTGCTGATTTTCTCAGGCATCCAGGCTGGCCTGTTTTTAGGGGCGTCGACAATTTCCTTCCATGCCTTGAAAACGTGCACCTTCTTTGTCCCGCGTTCTCTGAGGCGGATGATATCCGGATTGGCTTTAGTCCCGGAGCCCCGGTTTGCAGCTTTCAGGGCAGCCTGTCGAGGCTGTTTTCCGGTGAAAACTCCGTGCTCATTGCCATCTTCGTCTCGTAAAACAAAATTTCTTGTGTTGGACATAAAGGTCACCTCGCAAATGTATTGCTAGACACTGATTAAATTTTAAAGTATATAAAGTCTTTCTTCAGGATGTTGCCTATAGTTATTGGTTTATACAAAAATCACCTAAATTTGCGAAGAGTATATAAACTAAATTTTTCCAAATTGTCGACAGCATGAGAAATATTTAAATAATTATCCCTTGTTAAAAATGTAGTCCAAAATAAGTTTCAGGAAATAAGTTTTGGACACTTATAAAACTTAAGTATTTTTGTACATTTGGAAAAAGAGTATGAAAAGCATAAACTTTACATGTTATAACTTCTTATGGTCATTATATTTTTCCAAGTGGAATAAAATTATGTATCTATCAAGATACATTTTATAAAATCAAACACTCATCTTTTCATGGATCTGGTTAATTATGGAACATTGTACTTTCAACCTCCCGGACGTCCAGGCCAGTAAACCAAGTATAGCTATAAACCTTACCCGTGTAGGGGTAACAAATGTGAAAAAACTCGTTGAAATCAAGCGAAAAGACAAACGCCCTATAGTATTGATTTCAACGTTTGACGTTTTTGTTGATCTGCCATCCGATCGGAAAGGAGCAAATCTCTCGCGCAACTTCGAAGCAGTAGACGAAGTACTGGAGAAAGTGGTCAGCACACCTGTGTACGAAATAGAGCAGTTGTGCAGTGACATTGCACATAACCTGCTTGGCAGGCATGAATATGCTAATCGGGCAGAAGTTCGGATGAAAAGTGAATACATGATCAGACGTACTTCCCCATCAACTGGAATCAAATGCCAGGAAGTTGTAAATATCTTTGCTGAAGCATCTGCCATAAGGGGGACAGGGAATGATGACTATTTTGATGTAAAGAAGCTAATAGGTGCCGAAGTTGTAGGAATGACAGCTTGCCCCTGCGCTCAGGAGATTATGAGAGATAAGGCTGCAAATGAGCTTTCCAAGCTTGGAGTTGACAATGATACAATTATAAAATTCCTTGAGAGAGTTCCCATGGCGACCCATAACCAGCGCGGAAGAGGTATTATCTCAATCAAGGTAGCACATGATTTCGATGTTTCCCTCGAGAGCATCATTAAAATTATTGAACGCTCTATGAGTTCCAGCGTGTATGAAGTTTTGAAACGCTCAGATGAAAAGGTCGTTGTAGAAACTGCACATATGAATCCGAAATTTGTAGAAGATTGTGTAAGAACTATGGCTGACAATATAGTAAAAGAGTTTCCAGATCTTCCTGATAATGCGGTAATCACCATCAAACAGACCAATGAAGAAAGTATCCACAGACACAATGCTTTTGCCGAAAGAGTCGCCCTGATGGGAGAACTCAGGATGGAAATCAATCAAGGGTAAAAAGATAGAAGAACATAAACATAAAAATAGGCTAATTTTTATATTTTTGAGTCATGAGAGTCTCTGAAAAAATACTCCTCAGAGCCTTCCCAAAAGACGCCTTCAGCACAGTTTTGATAAAACCATTATTTTTAAAAATTTTTCACACAAACTTTATTAGATGACAACCTATAAGCAGTTAAATAGGGACTTACAGGACCTAAGATGCCAGTGTCCTGGAAGCCCTCGAGGTGAGAACATGGCTGAAGCTGCGGTAATCACAGCGGTAGGGCGAAATAAGAAATCCATTAAAGTGGGAGACACTGTCAAATACGTAAACAGCGACACAATCAGCCGCGTAACTGAAATCAAAAAAGATGAGCAGGGGAATGTATGGGTTCTACTCGAAAGTACAGGCCTCTGGTATAAGGAAGAAACTCTGGAGCCAACTGAGCTTAAAGTTAAAGAAAAGATAGAAAGGGAACTCACTCCGGAGGAACTGGAAGAAAGATTTAGAAGACAGAGAGAAGCGATGCAGACTTTTGATGTTGGGAAAGCCGGCGGCGGTGGGGCAGGAGGATAAAACCTCTTCCTGCACTTTAAGAACTTTCTTTTTTAATCTTTTTATTTTTACATAAATACCAAATATTTTTCTTGTAGTTCCCTATCTTCAATATTGTCTCAGTGTGCTCAATATAGTTAATCTGGTCTTATCTTTTCTGTAATTTTACCCTCTGTGCAAGAATACACTTGCCGCCGTGCCTGCCGCCGAGAGGGTGTTGAGGCGAGCCCAGGGAATTCATGCATCGAGCCATCACGGCTGCACCTCTTGCAAGTCCGTCATCTACAAAGACTACCCTTTCGTCTATTTTAGGAGCAATATTCAATTCATCCAGGCATTTCAGGATCAATTTGGGTTTGTTTCCTGTAATACCTGCCCTGCCTGTGAATCCTATAGTTGTGTCCTCAAAAATAAGCCCTTCTTCTTTTGCAACTTTGATCAATCTGCAAGCTACGCCTGCCATTACCTCGTCAATTACAGCATAGACAACTTGGAGTCCGTGAGTCTTACAGATTTCCATGCCTATAGCGCTGAGCTTGCCCATATCGGAGCCGTTTTCTCCTACATCACAGCCTATGAGTATTACGCCTATCTGCTCGGCAGCATCCGGTCTTACAGGCACGCTTCCGTACCTCGTTCTATTCCTTGGGACTTTTTCTATAATGATAAGCTCATGAATACGCTTTGCAAATGACTCAATTGTCTTAGCCTTCATCTTCAAGGTAAGAAATGAAGGAGTTTTCTCTTTCTCAAGGATTTCAAGAGCAGTTCCTACTTTTGAATCAACTATCCTCGAGCCGCGGACAATCGCATCAGGAATTGCTCCGGCATATCCGCAGAAGTTGCCTATTGTTTTTGCGTACGGCAGGTCAGGACTTGTAATCCTGCCATCAAGAGTTGTCCCAAAATCGATAGATATACAGGGATTCCTGAAGTCGACATCTGTAAGCTGAGCTGCTTCCTTAATTCCAGCGGTGGCAAGTTCTCCTTCCATTTCATTTGCAACAATCTCAACACCAGTTGAGCCTATTGGCGGCGTTACGCTTGCGACAGCTCCGTCAAAAATCACCTCTTCTAGCTTACTGTATTTCTGGAACTTTTTGGAAATATTTGAGATAGACATGGGAGGTGTCATGTTTTTGGGCGGAACCCCTGCCATCAGGCACCCATCTGCCAGGGCTTTAATAAATTCACCTACCTCGTCAGGAGAATCAAAACCTGCAACAACCCCTGTGGAACGAACTACAAAGTCCAGATCGGTCTTTATGTCAAGGTTAGCTCTTTCCACCGACTCTGTGAGGGTATCGCGCACCAGTTCTGCAACTGACTCACGAGTAAGTTCAACACCTGTAAGTGTCTTACCGAACACGACTTCACCGGGTTTGGGAGGACGGACATCTCTTGTCATCCGCACGACCTTGTTTATGATATGAGTCCTTCCAGTGTCCATATTGGTAGCCGTAAGAATAGATTTGGTTGTTGTATTTCCAACTTCTACAGAAGCTACAATAAAGAAGGGCTTTGACTTAAGATCAATCAAACGAACTTTGGGGGATTCTGTAATTCTAGGTTTCAGAGCCATTTTTAACTCCTTCCTGAGGATCTGCATCATATAAATGCAATTTATATAACAAATTATTTTGTAAACTTAATCTGGAGATAATTAAGGTCTACTTGAAGATTATTCAAACGAGTTAAGACCATTTCGAACGAGTGAGATTTTAAGATTTAGGAATCAGTATATGAGATTAGATCTTTCTGAATTATTGATTTTCCAGAACCTTAAAAGATATCTAAAAAGGATATAATTAATCAATAGATAAAGAAGATTAACAAAAGCCTATAATAACCTTTGCTAAAATATTCAGATGGGGAATTCAACAAAATTTAAATCTTTCTTCAGATTCGGTTTTTTAATTTTTAGTTTTTTTCTTTATATTAATTTATCCTGTGTATATGTTCTATATTATCTTTTCTATATAAATGACATAACTATAAAAAAGTGTATATAGATTTAATAAATATAATATTATAATCGCATGTAAATATAATAATCATATGAGGCAGGCACTGAATCAATTTCTGAATAATAATCAAGCCTGAAGCCACTTTTTGAGATTCTCAAGTAAACCTACATCGGAGGCTCATAATGCCACTTGATCCTATCTGCAAGAAAATTATTCCTGACAATACTCAACACATCTCGGACTACGGGGGAAAAGCTATTATTTCTGCAGTCCTGAATGCAAACAAAAATTCGATGCTCTGGAAAAAAGTGTAATCTGACTCAAACGGGGTCTTAGTGAAAAAGAGAAAATCTCCTTTGGAGAACTGAGAAAAGATATCATAAAACCAGGCATCTGTACTCTTTGTGGAGCCTGCGCAGCAGGCTGTGAATACATAACTATCGAGGGCGGCGTACCAAAACTGGTAGGTCCCTGCAAAGCCTGTGGAATCTGTTACTACCAGTGCCCAAGAACCATAACAACGGAAGAAGGGCTTGTAGGTTGTTTCCGTTACGCATACGCTGCAAGATCTGCAATCCCTGAAGTAAGAGGCCAGGATGGAGGGGTTGTTACATCGCTTCTCCTTTATGCTCTGGAGGAAGGATTGATAGATTGCGCTGTGGTTACTATTCGCTCAAAGGAAGAGCCTTGGAAACCCATACCTATTGTCGCGAGAACCAGGGAAGAGATTCTTGAAAGTAGCGGCAGTATTTACTCTCATTCCATGACGCTTGAAGCCCTTATGAGTGCAATCAAACAGGGAATGAACAGCATTGCTTTTGTGGGGACAAGTTGTAATATAGACGCTGTTACTAAAATGCAGGGCTGGACTACAGTCCTTGCCCGCTCAGCCATAGGGTATGAAATCTTCAACGAGGCTGTAGACAATGGTTATATTGAAGCCCGGCATCTTGAGGACAATGAACTTGAAAGAGTACTCAACCTCGCAAAAATGAAGAAAGTCCAAATGTATGATATAAGCAAAAGACAGAAAGCATAAAAATGAAGAACGAAAAGAGGTATGTTATCATCATGTTCCAGCTAAAAATTTGAAATTTGTTTACAATAAGCTACCGAAATTAAAGATTTCATTTGTCATAAAGCATTTGTATAACGCACTTCTCAAGCGAATTGAAAAACAGTTTATCTTATTCCTAACCCTGCTGACTCAGGTAGATATTCTTTTTCCAAATTCGCCCTCTTGAGCGAAGCGAAAAGGGCACCGTCCTCCCGAGATGGAACTCGGGCGAGGCGGGACTCGGGCAGCGAAAAGGGTTCACCTTCTCAAGAAGGGATTCGGGCGAAACGGAACTCGGGTGAGGCGGAACTCAGGCGACAGTTCTATTTTCTCGAGGGAGCATTAGACGCAGGGGGAGATGAATATATATTTATTCAATTAACCTGTTTCTATTATGCAGCAACCAACGGCATTCTATTCAGGATTATTCTATTTTTGAGGAACTTTCATGATCACAAAAGAAGATGTAAAACACATCGGCTGGCTTGCTCGTATTGATATCAGCGAACAGGAGACAGTCGAATATATGGAAAAACTTAACTCAGTATTGGGATACTTCGGACAGCTTGATGAACTGAAGACCGAAGATGTAGCTCCCACTTATCACGTGGCTGAGATATATAACGTATTCAGGGAAGATGTGGTTGGAAAATCCATCCCGCAGGAAGTTGTTCTTTCCAACACCGAAAACAAACAGGATGGGGCTTTCAGAGTTCCGAAAATTGGCTGAGGAGGATTTTTGATGGCAAAATGGATGAGTGTTGCACAGGTTAAAGAGAAAATCAAAGAAAGCTCAGCCGAAGAAGTAACAGCTCACTACCTTGAAACTATAAGAAAGAGCAAAATTAATGGTTATATAACGGTATCTGACAAAGCCCTTGAGCAGGCAAAAAGAACTGATAGCGAAGGACACAATGGTCCTCTTGCAGGTGTGCCAATTGCGATAAAGGATAATATTTCCGTAGCCGGCTTGCCAAATAGCTGCGGTTCGAAGATTCTTGAGGGGTATGTCCCTCCATTCAATGCTCATGTTGTCGAAAAGCTCCTTAAAGCGGGAGCAGTAATCCTCGGAAAAACCAACATGGATGAGTTTGCAATGGGCTCTTCTACGGAAACCAGTTACTATGGGCCAACTGCAAACCCCTGGGACCTTGAAAGAGTGCCGGGTGGGTCTTCCGGAGGCAGTGCAGCAGTCGTTGCAGCAGGAGAAGCTCCTTTCTCCCTTGGTTCGGATACAGGCGGATCCGTGCGCTGTCCTGCAGCTTTCTGCGGGGTTGTTGGGCTTAAACCTACATACGGAGTCATTTCCAGATATGGACTAGTGGCTTACGCAAATTCTCTTGAGCAGATAGGACCTATTGCAAATAATGTAACAGATATTGCTGTCCTTATGGATGTCATAGCTGGCTACGACCACAGGGATTCTACTTCCATTGACCGTAATACTGAATACCAGAAAGCCCTTGTCGACAATGTAAAAGGGCTTAAGATCGGGGTACCGAAGGAATTTTTCGGAGAAGGCATACATCCAGATATTGAAAAAGCCGTATGGAATGCCATACACAAGTTTGAAAGTCTCGGAGCGACATGGGAAGAGGTTTCCATGCCGAATATAAAGTATGCCCTTGCTTCATATTACATCATTGCAATGAGTGAAGCCTCTTCAAACCTTGCCCGCTTCGACGGAACAAGATACGGGTTTAGAGAAAGTGGCGAAAACTGGCATGCGATGGTTTCAAAAACAAGAGCTGAGGGTTTCGGTTCAGAGGTTAAACGAAGAATTCTGCTTGGAACCTATGCCCTTTCAGCAGGGTACCACGACAAATACTATTTAAAAGCTCTGAAGGTCAGGACTCTTGTGAAGCAGGACTTCGACAGTGTGCTCTCAAAATTTGATGTGCTTATGGCTCCAACCATGCCGACCCCTGCTTTTAAAATAGGAGAAAAGATCGAGGATCCGCTCACCCTCTACCTTTCAGACGTAAATACCTGCCCAATAAATCTTGCAGGAGTCCCATCAATTTCCGTGCCATGCGGTTTCACTGACGGCCTGCCAATAGGGCTTCAGATAATTGGGAGACCTTTTGACGAGCCTACTGTACTGCGTGCGGCATATACTTTTGAGCAGAATACCGATTATCACACAAAGAGACCCCCGGAGGTGGCATAAATGGTCTATGAGAACCCTGATGGGGTAAAAATTGGGCTTGAGATCCATATTCAACTGAACAAACTTAAGACCAAGATGTTCTGCGGCTGCTCTACGGACTATCACAATGCAGCTCCCAATACTCACACCTGCCCTGTTTGCCTGGGTCTCCCGGGAGCGCTTCCTGTACTTAACAAAAAAGCAGTGGAAGCTGCAATTAAAGTGGGGCTTGCCCTCGAAGGGGAGATCGCAGAAGAGACGCAGTTCCACAGGAAGAACTACTTTTACCCTGACCTTCCCAAAGGTTTCCAGATTACGCAGTATGATTTCCCAATCGTAAGCAGAGGAAAAATCGTAATTGAAGGTGAAGACGGGGAACATACGGTAGGGATCACAAGAGCCCATATGGAAGAAGATCCTGGAAAGCTTGTGCACATAGGAAGCATAGAGCGATCAAAGGGTGTCCTTATAGATTACAACAGATCAGGTATTCCCTTAATTGAGGCTGTTACAGAACCCGACATGCGCAGTCCCAAAGAGGCAAGAAGGTTCCTTGACAAATTCAGAAATATCCTTGAGTATCTTGATGTGTTTGACGGCAACCTGGAAGGCGCAATGCGTGTGGATGCAAATGTCTCTATCCATGGGGGTACCCGTGTTGAGATTAAGAATATCTCCTCTCATAAAGGAGTTGAAAGAGCCCTTCTTTATGAGATTATGCGCCAGAAGAATGTGATCAGGCGTGGAGGAAAAGTTGTACAGGAGACTAGGCACTATGATGAGGGCAGGGGCGTTACGCTCTCAATGAGGACAAAAGAAGAAGCTGAAGACTATCGCTACTTCCGCGAACCCGACCTCATGCCTATTCGTGTTACAGACTGGATTCCTGCGATTAAAGAGACTTTGCCTGAACTTCCGGATGTCAAACGCTCCCGTTTCATGGAGCAGTATGGAATTACAGATATGCACGCACGGTCTCTTACATCAAAGATTATGCTTGCTGACTTCTATGAAGGGGTCTGTGCAAAAGGTGTGGATCCAAAGCTTGCAGCCACCTGGACGGCTGACGTATTCCTAGGGGAGTTAAACTACCGTGATCTTGCAATCTCTTCTTATGATGGAGAGAAGATAGGTTTCATCCATGCAAAAGATCCGAGAATAAAGAAGTCCTTTAAAGTTTCGGATATGGTAGAACTGGTTAACCTCTTTGCCGAAGGTAAAATCAGTGACAGGGCTGCAGTTGAAGTTATTCGAAACATGCTGGACACTAAAGAGGAAAAAACCCCATCCCAGATTATCGAAGAAAAGGGTCTTTTCAAAGCCGAAGACGATCTGGTGACTAAAGCTGTTGCCGAAGTAATCGCTGAAAATGAAGCTGCTGTACAGGACTATCTTGGAGGCACGGAGAAATCCCTGAACTTCCTTGTGGGACAGGTCATGAAAAAGACAAAAGGCACGGCAGACGCAAAAATCGCACGCGAACTGATAATCAAAGAACTGAAAGGGTAACCCGGCAGGGTTCACCTTTTATTTAATTTAAAAACAGGTACCATTTTAAACCGCTTATAAGACTATTTATCGAATTGCTTTTACTATAAGCGCTCTTTTAAGCTTTTTTTCTCTATCTATTATTGAATAAATTTTCTGCTTGGATATGATTTAAATAATTCTTAAATTAATAAAGTTCAGGTCTACGGTCTTCCAGAATCGAGCCAGTTTGTCTGATTTTTTTTGCTTCCTCAAGATCGATTTCTCCGAGAAGAATACATTCTTTTTCTCCAGCTTCTGCCAGAATCCGACCCCATCCGTCAGCAATAAAAGAGCCACCTGGATAATTTGAGTATCTGTCTTTTCCCACCCTGTTGCAGGCGATATGAGGCAGCTGATTTTCAATTGCCCGAGATAAAGACATAATTCGCCAGGGATATAGATAAAAATCTGGTATTTCAGCAGCTGAAACCAGCAGGTCAGCTCCTTCAAGTGTCAGTTTTCGGGCTACCTCCGGATACCGGAGTTCGTTACAGACTATGAGCCCTATGGAAAGTCCATGTTTCTGCAGCCTAATGGGGTGTATCCGGTCCCCAAGTGCAAAATATTCTTTTTCAGGACCATAAAGCTGAGTTTTCCTGTGTACGCCTGCAAGCTTTCCGGATTCTATGCAAAAACCGAGGTTGAACTGAGAAGGAAGCTGTCTTTCTTTACTTACGCCTTCCATTTCTCTCTTTTCTATCATTGAGCCTGTAAGAATACACCTATATTCTTTTGAAAAATCACATAAAGCTTCCAGCGTAGGACCTGAGACCGTCTCAGCCACTTCCTCTATCCGGTCATAACAAAATCCTGTTGAGAAAACTTCTGGATAAACGAGCAACTCCGCCTCTTTAGAAACCGCTTCTTCGCCCAGGTCGAGGGCGCGCTCAAGATTTTCCTGTTTTGAGCAAAGTGAGATATTCATCTGGATGCAGGCGGCTTTCACGTTAGTCACTCTTTAACTTTGATAGTTTTAATCGTAATTTTTATATTTTTAGATTGGAATCGCAATGCAAATTGAGAATAATTAAAAAATAAATACTGTCAAGCAGCGCTTTACATACAAAATTGATGAGCATAAATAATTTCCTATTATTTATATGGTTAATCCAGAAGTTATATGGTTAATCCAGAAGTCAGTACTTGCCGTTAATTGGAGCATTTAATTGCAAAAAAAAGAAATACCGCCTGTGAAATCGGAAGGTTATTTCTATTCTAATCTTATATCACTTCTCTAAACTTTTTTATTGCTGAAGACCCCCATTAATCACTTTTTCAAACTTTCTCCTCACTTCAGCCGGAACCATGTTAAAAGGACATCCGAAGTAGATGCAGTGTGAACACTCGTATCTCCATATCGTCAGCAAGAAAATCAAAATGGAAAGTGAGTAGGTAAACATCAGAAATGGCTCTCTCAAAAGCCAGGGAATAGGGAAAAAAATCACGACTAAAAATCCTAGAGTAGTAATAGCAAGATCAAATTTGCCTGGAGGATACGGTCTAGGTTTGAAATACTTTGGCCAGCCCCAGTTCATCATGCATTTCACTTTTTTCTCACTCGCTACATAGTGAGGGCAATGGGTGCAGAAAAAACGCTGTTCCAGGGCGTAAAAGTGAAAAAAGACTAAAAAAATGTAGGCAAGCAGCCATCCTGTTGAGTAAATACCAATTGCAAGTCCTGCCGAACATAAAAGAGTCAGTGTTATGAAGTTCCAGTACAGAACATCTTTAAATTCGTGCTTCATTTTAAGAGATGTACATTTATATGAGCCTGATTTCTGCAGTTCTTCTTCTGAAAATCCAGCATCCCAGGAAAAATCGTCCCCTTTCTTAAACGCTATTTTCACGCCTGCAGGTGCCCTATTTACAGGACACTCGAAATTAATGCACCTTATACATTCATACCGGCGGGCAGTCAAAATGAAAAGAACCCACGCAACGATATAGGCTCCCAGCATTATCGGTTCCCTGACCAGCCAGTAGACCGGAAAAAGAAAAACAGGCAAAGCTCCAAGAACAATCATAGCCTTCTCAAAAGGGCTGTGAGAACCGGGTCGAGCTTTAAAAAGTTTTGGGACTCCCGGGAGCATAGTGCATTTTACGCGGTCCTGACTCCTTATATAATAAAGGCAGTGAGTGCAGGCAAAACGGAGTTTAATAATAAGGAAGAAAAACAGGGCTATTCCTGCGTAAACGGCTGCCCATTTGATTGAATCTCTGGCAATCGCTATTGACCCGATAAGAAAAGTGATAAGATTAAGGAAATTCCAGTAAAGGTGGTCTTTTAGAGAATGTTCTGTTTTTAGAGATATCGGTATTCTCGGAGAAGGCATATAAGGAGTAAAATCACACAAAATCAGATAAAAGTTACTAAAGGGGAGGGGACATTGAAAGAAAATATACCCAGAATTAGATTCTATATCGCCTGCAGCCTCGACAGCTTCATAGCCCGAGAAGACGGCAGTATAGACTGGTTAACAAAATATGATAACAATCCTGAAACGGACTACGGCTATTCCGAATTCTATTCCTCTATAGGAACAATCCTGATGGGCAGAAAAACCTATGAACAGGTTCTGAGCTTTGGAAACTGGCCTTATGGGGATAAAAAGTCATATGTTTTCACACGACAGAACGAGCCCTTGCACCGGGAAAAAAACGTAGAATTTGTCTCCGGGAATGTCGGGGAATTTGTTCGCTGGCTTAAGAAAAGTACTGATGAAGATATCTGGCTCGTTGGTGGATCACAGCTTATAAAGACATTCCTTGAAGAAAATCTGGTCGAAGATCTGATTGTTACTATTGTTCCCATTATTCTTGGAGGTGGGATTCCACTTTTTGATCGGATTGGGAAAGAAATAAGATTAAAGACCGGAAGGGTTGAAAGATATGAGAACGGACTGGTGGGAGTGGAGTACGAGATCCAGGGATGGGCACAAAAATAGCTAAAATTTAACTTATTGAAAATGACCCAAAGGCGCTTTCAATAAATATATATATTTTTAAATCCAATATTAGTTTGATTTCTAACTAGTTATCTCAAGATCATACAAACTAGTTATTTCAGGACCACATTAAATATAAATATATGTAGAACGAAATATTAGTAACTATTCAGAAGTTGGGTTCTCCCAGCTTCTTAAAGAGAAGAATAAAACAAACCAGATAATTAAGGAAATTTTCACTTTTGAGAAAAAGATTTTCCACTTTATGAAATTTGGAATTAATTTTAGATAAACAAAGTAGTCAAAATAGTACAATTGTGTCAACCTGTGTAACTGAGAGAAAAATTATATATCGGTAATCAGAATAAACAATACTAATTCTACTTAAATCAACTTAAGAAAAAAAATTTCAAACTAGAAGTCAAAGACCGAAAACCCAGACATTAGCCTGGGAGGACGTCGTGTGATAAGTCATGAAGAACATTCTTAAAACTACAGTTTTGCTTGCCGCCCTTACTGGTCTCATGATTGTGATAGGAAGGGTCATTGGGGGACCGACTGGAATGATTATTGCTTTTATTTTTGCAATAATCATGAACTTCGGAAGCTACTGGTACAGCGACAAAATTGTACTCAAAATGTACGGGGCAAGGGAAGTTTCCCCAGCGGAAGCTCCGAACCTGCACAGGATTGTCGATGGGCTCGTTATGAGAGCAGGGTTACCAAAGCCTAAAGTATGTATCATAGAATCCGGAATGCCGAATGCCTTTGCAACCGGCAGAAATCCACAGAATGCGGCTGTGGCTGTTACAACCGGGATTCTTCAGTTGCTCTCTTATGAAGAAATGGAAGGTGTGCTGGCACACGAACTTGCACATGTGAAAAATAGGGATACCCTGATAAGTGCTATAGCTGCAACCCTTGCAGGTGTTATCACAATGCTTGCCAACTGGGCTCAGTGGGCTGCAATCTTTGGTGGTTTTGGGAACAGGGATGATGAAAATGGCGGTGGGATAATAGGTCTTATCGCTATGGCAATTTTAGCACCTCTCGCTGCAACCCTGATTCAGCTTGCAATCTCAAGGTCAAGAGAATTTGCAGCCGATGCAGAGGGGGCCAGCATTTGCAGAAAACCCTGGGCACTTGCCAATGCCCTTGAGAAGCTTGAATATGGGAATGCCCATTACAGGCCTAGCATTTCAGACGTGCAGGCAAAGGAAAGCAGCGCTCATATGTTTATTGTCAACCCATTAAAAGGCGGAGCGATTCAGTCTCTCTTCAGAACTCACCCTGTAACCGAAGAAAGGGTTAGGCGCCTGAGAGCAATGAGGATCTGAAAAGATTCCTCAACCCTTTATCTCTTTTAATCTAACTTTTTTGTAAATTTTTTCTTTGGTTTGTGTTTATCTCTTTTCTCTATTCTCTTTATCTCTTTTCTTTACACTCTTTCTTTGTCCGGAATTTTTTAAATCATACATGGGTACTATCATGCAGCAAAAAATCCGGAATATGCCTGTGAGAAAGCACATATAAAAGAAAGTGGTAAATAAAGAAAAAAGGTAAATTCCTGATTTTATTGGGGAATCTTCAATGGAAAACAATTTTGAGATTGGCAGGATCATCAGAGCTAAAAATATATCTGATGCATGGTACCGTGGGCTTAACATTATCTGGAACCACGGGAAGATGATTACCGATGAAAGGGGAAGCCAGATAAGGGAATTCATGAATCTGATGATAGTTATTGAAGATCCTTATACTGATAGAATCCCGCACGATATTGCCTGGAATGAGGAAAGGCTTGAGGAGTATGCAAAGCAGCTTATCTCAGGTGAAAACGTACAGGACTTTGAGTACACTTACGGACAACGCCTTAGAAACTGGAGCGGGGAAGTGGACCAGATAAAATATGTAATCGAAAAGCTGCAGGAAACCCCGACATCAAGGAGAGCAATAGCAGTCACATGGATTCCATCAGTAGATACTAAGGTTAACGAAGTCCCCTGCATGATTCTGGATGACTTTAAGATAAGAGATGGAAAGATTCACCTTACTACTCTCTTTAGAAGCCACGATTTTGGTGGAGCTTATCCAGCAAACCTTTACGGGCTCTCGAAACTCCTCGAGTATGTAGCCGATAGGGTTGGAGCCGAGCCAGGCACAATCACTACAGTTAGTATCTCAGCGCATATCTATGACCATGATTGGGATCTGATAGAAAACATCGTAAAAGGGGTAAACTGAGCTTTTGATCTCATCAACCGTTCTTTGAATTTACTCAAATTAATTTAGTCCGTTCAAATCTTATAAATTTTGATTAATTTTTTTGTAGTTCTGGAAAATATATTCAAAATACTAAAAGTAAACATCTTAGTCTGAGGGAAATCAAAACAAAAATAAAAGAGCTCTGGTACACATGCGTGTTTCTATCGACAAATCTTCAATTAAAGGGGAGGTTTTTGCTCCATCTTCAAAGAGTTACACTCACAGGGCTATAACTCTGGCAGCTCTCTCAAAAGAATCAATTGTCAGACGTCCTCTGATATCAGCCGATACCCTTGCTACAATCAGGGCTTCTGAATTATTTGGAGCTTTGATTGAGAGAATGGAAGACAAGCTTATTATCCATGGTAATAATGGGAAACCCAAAGTCCCTGATGATGTGATCAATGCCGCAAATTCAGGGACAACCCTTCGCTTTATGACTGCAGTAGCAGCCCTTACTGAAGGGACTACAGTGCTTACAGGCGATGCTTCCCTTCGCACCAGACCAAACGGACCTCTTCTTGAGGCTCTCAATAAATTGGGAGTAAAAGCCTGTTCCACGCGAGGGAATGAGAGAGCTCCGCTTGTAGTTAAAGGGGGAATAAAAGGGCAGGAAGTGAGTATTGACGGTACTATTAGTTCCCAGTTTATCTCAGCCCTCCTCATAATCTGCCCACTTGCTGAAAACAGCACCACTCTTTCCATTAAAGGTCAACTTAAATCAAGACCTTACATTGATATAACCCTTGAGATGCTTGAACTGGCAGGCGCTAAAATCCATACAGATGAGAGTAATGGTATCAGATTTATAATACCGGGCAAACAGAAGTATGACCTCAAAGATTACATCGTTCCAGGTGACTTCTCCTCTGCATCCTATCTGCTCGCAGCCGCAGCTATGGTCGGCGAATCAGAAGTTACAGTCAAAAATCTTTTCCCTTCAAGACAGGGAGATGAGGTAATTATTGAGACTTTGAGACAGATGGGAGCAGATATAGTCTGGGATAAAGAAGCAGGTAATGTGACCGTCAGGGGGGGAAGAAAATTAAAAGCTATAACCTTTGATGCAGGGGCAACTCCTGATCTTGTGCCGACCATTGCTGTTCTGGCTGCAGTTGCCGAGGGAACGAGCAGGATTGAAAACGCTGAGCATGTCAGATATAAGGAAACTGACCGTCTGCGCGCCCTTGCAACCGAACTTCCAAAGCTTGGGGTAGACCTTAAGGAGGAAAGGGACAGCCTGACCATCACTGGCGGGAAACTTAAGGGAGCACAGGTTCACGGTTGGGATGACCACAGGATCGTTATGGCACTTACCCTGGCAGGAATGGTTGCAGGAAACACAACTATTGATACAACTGAATCCGTTTCTATCTCTTACCCGGATTTCTTTAAAGATATGCGCGGTCTTGGAGCAAGAATTAAGGATATTTCAGAAGAATAAGTTAAAATAAGATCTGGATGTCTAGATGCAAATTAGCTGTAATCTAGATGCAGATTAGCTGTAATCTAGATGCAGATTAGCTGTAAGCTAGATGCTGTTTTAATGTCAAAATTTAACATTGATAGCCGTATAACAGAAAAAATTCTTAAACATTTAATATTTTCTTTTTTGAATCAATCTTCAGCAGATCAAAGAAATTATTCGCATTTTAAAATAAACAGAACAAGAATTAAGCAAATAAGAAATGATATAATACTTATACAAAATATCCATATCTAAACTTATGGAGATAAGCTGTAAATGTGGAAATAGGTGCATAAAACCTGTTTCGGAAGTGTTAAAAGATATTGATTTGTTCTATAAGCCCTGTAACAATTGTAAAGCAGAAAATATAAAGAAATTTTCTCCTCTAGCCGATCAGATTAACTTAGATAAAATTGATAATTCTTTTGGGAGTTGTAAATGCGGCAAGAGACATCTTGATGTTGTAATGTCTCACGTACTAAAAATAATGATTGATGAAGGAATAAAAGATAGAAAAGCTAATTTAAGGAATGCATGTGTTCCTCTTGTGACGCCTGGCTATCCAATTAATTCCGTCCCCTATTTGTCTGAAGATTCTTTAGTAATATTATCTAGCGAAATGGATAAAAACTGTGCTGAGAAAATTGTAAAGGAAGTTGGGGAGGTTAAAGGGGTTTTAAAGGGAGATATAAGAAAAACAGTAGGTATAAAGGATTCTGATTCTAATCCTCATGTATATGAACTTCTTGCTGGATGCGATTTGAGATGTGATATTATACAGACTCCTTATGGTACTTTAGGAATATACAAATATCAGCATGAAATTCATATAGAGTTCCCAAGGGTAGAATTTCCCAAAATAGAGACACTTGAGAAAGCTTTGAAAAATTATGATAGACCTGCTGTTCTTGATTGTACATGTGGTCCAGGGACTTTAGGAATTACATGCCTTAAAGCTGGAGCGCGAAAAGTAACTTTTAATGATATATGGAACCCTGCGATAGAAGCTACTTTAATTAATTTGGAAGCTAATGGATTTCCAGTTAACCCGTCAGATAGTGAAGATGAATTAATAGCTTCTGGAGACAAGTTTGAAGTTTACAGCATGGATATAAGAAAATTAGTGAGTTCTGTGGATGAGGAATTTGATATCTGCATTGTAGATACATTTCCTGGGGTAGATACAACAGAATTCGTAGAGACTGCAGGGAAATTAGGCAAAAACGTTGTCGTGATTTAAAGTATTTGATATTCTGGAAAATTCCGCTCGTTAATTTTTTGGTGTTGCTGCTTTAGAGCAGGCTCTTTAACAAATCGCGGTAGGAAAAAAGTAAGAGTCACTGAAAAAAAGAGGCAAAAAGTAGGCCTGAGGCCTACTCTGTTTTAAGGTTTTTAACTTATTTAGCTTACTTTGCTGGAATGATGAGGGATCTCTCACCAGCAGGCACGAACTCTCTCAGGGCACCGCGGCCGAACTCTTTCCTGGGCTCAGCGAAGTTGAAGGGCAGGAGATCGTCAGCGAAGCAGACCTTTACGAGTGGGTTGACGGTGAATGCGTCTCCACGGCCTGCATGGGCTGCCTGAGCGATACCTGCGTATCCACCCTGGTGACCGACGTTCATTGCGTAGTTGGGGTAGTTTGGACCACGGAGTTCGTTTGGAAGACCTTCGTCGCCCTGGTAGGACAGAACGTTTGTAGCACCGCACTGGTCCTGCAGGTCGTATCCGAAGAATCCGAGTCTGCCCCATGCTTCCTTGTGCAGGTACATGGAGAGGTACCAGCCTGAGAGACCGGCATTGGCGTTTCCAGTTGCGAGGGCAGTTGCGACACCGGCTGCGGCTGCGAGCACGGTTGCTCTCTGGGAACCACCGAAGTGATCTTCAAGGGCAGTCGGGAACTTCTCGTAGGTCTCGATACCGTAGATTGTGGACTCGGTTGCGATGTCCTTTACGACTTCGAGGGTTGCCTTTATCTTGTTGTCCTTACCGACTTTTGCAGCACCGTTGTACTTGTCGTTGATGTAGTCAACGTTGTAGTAGGTGTTGTTGTCGAGGATGTCATCGGTGTATGCAGCTGTTGCATACTGGGTGAACCCAACACCACCGGACATGTAGGATCCGAGCCAGATCTGGTCGTAGAGCATACAGCCTGCACCGACGACTTCAAGGGCTACCTTTGCTGGGTCGTCAAGGACTTTGCGGCTTGTCTGGACGATGTCTGCCAGGTGACCGAAGGACAGTCCTCCGGGCTCGTTTGGACCACGTGCACGCCTTGCTGGGAGCATTTCACCCATTGAGACAAGAGCTGCGTGCTTTGCAGCAAAGGACAGGTCAGCGACGGCTGCTTCACCGGCGCACATTGCGTATGCGGAGATGAAGGACATACCGATCTGCATGGCTGCCCACCTTGAGGTCTGAGCACCATCAGTTGTTCTGGAGACAATTGTTGGGATGTGGATTGCCTGCCAGGAGGTCTTGCCTATGGAAGCCTTAATCTGAGCTGCCTGTTCTTCTGGGAATTCCTTGTTGATGTCAATAAGGAACTGTTTGTCAATTTCGTCTGCAAGTGAGTCGTCACCGGTAAAGACCTTGACGTAGCAGTCGTCAACAAGGGCAGGGTGGGTTTCAACCATCATTTCCTGAACCACTGCTGCACCGGGCATGGCATGGTTAAGGACTTCAAGGTAGTGGTTAATGGTTTCAGGGGTAACTTCCTTACCCAGCCTCTTCTCAAGGGTCTCGTGAGCCATGTCAAGACCGACAATACAGGTTCTCCTGATGTCGTCCCAGAACTGCTGCATTGCAGCGTTGTTGACGTAGTGCAGGTCGTCGGGTTCACAGACCATGTCAGTACCGGAGATGGTGTAAGGAGTGATTGCACGCTGACCGAGAGGAGCACCAGAGTGCATCATTGGGTTGTAGAATGCAAGGCCCCTCTTTTCTGCAATTTCCTTACCGGCTTTAATCATTTCGACCTTTCTGTTGTCCTGTTCAGGGCCAAGTCTCAGGAACTTTGTAGTTTTGCTGGTGATGTCGCCGCCGGTCTGCTTGTTTGAACCAAATTCCTGTGCGAATTTGACTTCCATACTCTTTTTAAATTTTGCGAAAATATCTGCTGCCATCGTGATCACCTCATTTCGGCTGGAATCCGTACTTTGTTCTCAGATCAAATATCCTCTGTACCCATTCAATGACTTCTGCATCGTCCCTGAAGGGTACATTGTCCACACGGTAAATTGTGGTCCTCTTTGCGGCTTCTTCGCTGGACATTGGCTTTCCGAGGTCTACTTTCCTATCGAGTGGGATTGCAACCTGGTCCTTATCCATTATAATGGTGCCACCTTCGAGTCTTCTCCTGTCGAGCATGTCGAACATCACACCATCTTCCTGGAGACGGACAGAGTGACCGTGGACGGTTGCTCCACGCATACCTGAGAGTGCGGGGTCTGTGATTTCGGTTTCCATCTGAACCTTTGCGCACTTCTCCATGTCCCTCTCACGGGCTTCAACGATCTGACGTCCGGAAAGGGTACCTGGGTCTACGCCTCTATAGTTGATTGCTGCAAAGTATGATCTGAAGTATGGGGTTGCAGGCGCGTTGTACATGGAGTCAGTAAACTGGACGTACCTGACTCTGTCACCAGCCTTTGCACCAGGTGTAGGTTCAACGATCTCGCGAATCGGGCATGCTGGCTCTCCCATTTCTGCAAGTGGTGGGTGGGTGCTTGGATAGTCACTTCCTGGGGCTCTGTGCCCGAGAATTGCTGTTAAGTCTTCGTCTGAAATCTCCCTGAGTTTCTCAAGTTTTCCAGACATGTGTTTTCTTCTATTTTCGGCAACTGATGTTGCGCCTGGATAAAATTGTCTCTCGTATGCCATCTCATGCAACTCCTTTATGATCTTCTAACTGGTCTAATGTAGTCTTGACGTATTTAATGATCAAATTTAGCTTGTCCCTGGGACAGGAGTCACCACGTGTAACTCCGCTCACCGTATCCATCACAATTCCCTTTGTACGAATATTTTCATCCCTTGGCATCACTAATCTCGTCTTTATCCCTGCTTCTGCGAAATCCTCGAAATCCACTGGGATCTGGCTGACTATAATCGCCGGAATATTAGCCTGACTCAGGATTTCCCTGGTTTTTCTAATAACATGGTCCTTGATATTTCCAAGGTGAATAACAGCCAGTTTGTGCATTTCAATCTGTGCGACTTCTACCGGACTCAGTACAAAAGATCCGGTTCTCATTCCAGATTCAGGAATTCCGGAGCCTGAGTACAGCACCAGCACACTTACCTGGATGTTTTCTTTCCTCATTCCGTATGTGATCTCGCATACCGGTTTTGTGATATGCCTCTGCCCGGGACTCATGGCAATAGCTATAACATCAGCACGGCCGGCTTCCGATAGAGTACCTCGCTGAGCAAGTCCTCCTCCTTTGCCAAGTCCGCCACCGCATCTGCAGTCTACTACCTGCGTTTCCCGGTCGATCATCATACTTTTTCACTCATTTTGATCCCTTTTTTTTTCTTGCTTCTCTTGTTTCTCAATAAAGATGAGCTGATCTGCTCTGGATTTGGGATCTACCATACCAAGGAACCGAGGATCTGCTCCAGGGCCGAGTTTGGCATAGTCAGTTACAGTCGGCTTCCTTCTGAGGAAATGTCCTTCCCTGAATTCAAAGGGGAACGGGAACAGTTTTTCGCATATTTCCCTGATCTGTTCTTTAGCTTCGGCGTTTGAAAGTTCAACCCTGATCCTACCCACACAGATTTTTAATTCAACAACCTGATCTCCAATCTGAATAGGCTTTCTCAGTGGATGTTCCACCCTTTCCCCGGTGCCGGGCCCAGCACATACCCTATCAGGCAGCCGGTTGCCCTGCACCATAACGCGGATTACCCCGTCCACCTTATATATCTCAGATATGAGTTTCTGAGCTGTTTCAGGGGACAGGATTCTACTGGGAAAGATTTCGATTTGAATAAAATCTTCAGTATTTGAAGCAGAGTCTGACATCGTTAGACCTTTTGAGTTATATGTTTAGAGCACTCCTGCAACTGCCTTAATCGGCTCGCGGAATTCTTGTATTGCACCGAACACGTCGCCTATCAGGCCAGATGTTGATTCGATTGAGAACATCTGGGTGCCTGCGTCAAGGGCTACTGCTGCACATACGCAGGGGATTGCGAATCCTCTGGAGTGTCTGGTAACGACGTGGTTACCGTTGAAGACACCAGGCCCACCGCCACCATAGATGGAGTGGCTGAAGAATGAGAATCCTACTGCGGTACCTTCAACTTTACCGTAATCGCATCCTGGGAGACCGGTTTCCTTCTCAAGAATATCGTTGAAGTAGAGAAGTGTTGAGGAAACGTTCTGAGCTGCACGTCCTGCACCACAGTTCACCATGGTGGCTGCAAGGGTACCGGCTGCTGCATAGGCATTCCACATGGGGACATCGTTTGCCTTGTAGAATTTGTATCCAGAAGGAGCGGTCTTGTCAACGGAGATAACACCGTCTTCAATTGCCCTGCGGACAACGGATTCGACAACGGTTCCAATGGTACCTTCCTTACCGTTTTCCTTTACCATGTCATATAAGAGGTTGTTGGCGTTAAGGCCCTGGTATGCAAGACCGAGGAGTTGCTGTCTCTCGAATATACCGACTGCTCCACCCATTTCGAAAATACCAGTCTGTTCATAGATACATGAGAGGGCTGCTGTGTTCATTGCATTCCGGTTACAGATTGCTGCAACGTGGTTGGCCATAATGTTCCTGAGGGAGAAGCCGAGACCTTCGTTGTTTTGGGGGATGCTGAGAATGCCTTGAACATTTCCACCCATGAGATCCATTGTCTGCGGGTAGCTTCCCCAGACAGCTCCCTTTACTATGGGGGCGTCATATGGGTCGGTTTCGAACATGTCAATAATGGTTTGGGTAACTGCTGCTGCACCGACTGTGGTGGCTGCCATATAATCAGCGCCGGCAATCATCCTGGATGATGGGGACTGAATCAGAAGGCTTTTTCCACCCTTCATGACCTTTACTAAGGTGTCATCGCCTTCATCGACTTGGACATACTTTTTAACACTCTCTGCAATTGCATCTGCGTTGCCGACCAAGTCATAGTTGAGTTCACGGCCTAAGATATGACGGCCCTTTCCGCCCATCTTGCCGCTGGCAAGTGCACCCTGAATACCTGCGAGGTTGACTGCGACGGACCTCTTGGTGTCCATGATGATCTTTTTAATTGCTGCGTTTCTTGTTGGAGCAAGACTCATAATGTCGACATTGCTCTCGAGCAGTTTTCCTCTGTCGTCGTAGATGTCTACTGTGTCAGACACTTCATTTCCTCCTTAATTTATTAAAATCATTTTGGGACTGGTCACTACTAAAGTGCTTATGCACTCAATAAATCAAGTACCGCGTCGTTTTTAAGTGTCCACTTTCCCAATGAAATCTCATTCGTTTAGAAGGTACTTAAATCTTTTGTGTTCTTTGAGCGATGAATTTGTATATTTTTTTAAAAACAATTTTATTAATATAAAATCTATTTTTGTGTAATTATATAAAAAAACGATATCCTCCGGCGAACTATATTCTGACATTATTTAAAGTTGATAGAAATCGACAAAATTACATTAATCTATTTTTTTTTAAGATCACGTGAATATTAAGTTAATATTTTTAATACGTTATTCTATTAACTGAGGGTCATACCAAAAAGATTTAGTAATATCTTGGTAATACGAAAGTTTAATATGGAAGTAGTTATCGATATAGGCGGAAACCCAGGGGTAGACTGTAGAGGCTTCTGTAAATATTGTTATTTTAAGAAAGTCAAAGACATTCAGCCTCTAGGCTGCAAGTACTGTCTCCCTTTTAAAAAAGGATGCGATTACTGTACTCGCAGTGTAAAGGAATCCTACTCAGGTTTCAAACCTCTTCAAATTGTGCTGGAAGAAACCGCAAGAAAACTCTATTTTGCAAATGGTGAGGTAACAAAATTCACCATCAGCGGAGGGGGCGATTTAAGCTGTTACCCGGAACTGGGAAATCTTGTCGCTTTCCTATCTCAATTCGGAACCCAAATACATCTGGGATATACAAGTGGAAAAGGTTTCAGCAAGCCTGATGATGCTCTTTTCTACATAGACCACGGAGTTACAGAGGTGAGTTTTACAGTTTTTGCAACCGATCCTGCTTTAAGAGCTGAATATATGAAAGATCCGGAACCTGAAGCTTCTTTGCAGGTTCTTCGGGATTTCTGTGCTCATTGCGATGTGTACGGAGCTATTGTACTAATTCCGGGAGTAAACGACGGAGAAATCCTTGAGAAAACACTCAATGACCTGGAAAATATGGGTGCAAAAGGAGCTATCCTGATGAGATTTGCAAACTTTCCGGAAAATGGACTTATCCTCAATAATGCTCCCATCATTCCGGGTATAATTCCACACACTGTTGAGGAATTCACGGAGCTAGTACGGAGATCCGCAGCAAACCACCCTTCAATAAGGATTACAGGAACCCCACTTGAAGACCCATTAATTGGTTCTCCTTTTGCCATCAGGAATGTTCCCGAAGCCCTTGAAAAACTTCCTAAAATCACAAAGAAAGCCACTATCATTACAGGCCAGATAGCAGCTCCAAGACTACGGGAGATTTTTGAGGCTATTGGAGGCTCTGTGAATATTGTTTCTCCCAAAAAAGACATTGGATGCCTCCTTACGATTGAGGATTTTGAGAAACTGGATCTTTCAGAAGTAAGCGAGACTGTTTTTATTCCCGGAAGAGCCTTTGTTCACGATATGGAGGTTAAAGAAGCCCTAAAAAGAGACGGGATTGACAGGCTTGTCCGCAGGGGTCCAGAACGTCTTTCCGTAGACGGTGAGATGTCAATAGGCATGAGCAGAGAAGAGGTTCTTGAGCTGGAGATTGAAAACTTTACTGAACTGATAGGGCAGATTAACTCTCTTGGACTGCCTGTGGAATAAATCCGATCATAATTATAATATAGTTAATCTGCTTGAGTTTTAGAAAAAAAGGACACTATACAGTATAAAAAAACAAATTCAGTGAAGGATATAGATAATCAAAAAGATAGCATATAAATAGCCCTTTAAATATATAATTACCCAAAAAAGCTATATAATGCTATTAGAATGATGGTAAGAATGTTAACAGTAAAATTGGAGAACTTATTAATAAATGCTTCTGCATTTTTTGGCTCCCTAAGTGCCCTGCCTCCTTTAAATTCATCAGAATAATCTTTTTTTATATGTTTATTTTTCCTTTCATCCATTCTCAACGCGCTGACCCGGGCATGAAGTCCGAAAGTCCCAATTGTTTAACCCTATGGTTTTCAAATAGAGAACATATATCTTTATCAAGAAGTTCAATTCTCTGTCGAGTATAACTGGAAACCCTATATCTTTCCCCGATTTCTTTTGAAACCTCAAGATATTTACGGACAGCTCCTTCGTGTACAGTCAGCACTATGTTACCTCCGCATTTAGGGCAGGTACCGATCAGCGGAGGACGCCGAAATTTCTCTCCACACTTTATACAGCGCATCCGCTGCCTGGAAAAGGAACGTAAATTTCCAAGAAGATCAGGAAGGAAATGGGACTTGAGCACTCTTTCAGCTACATCTGATGCATCTACTGCCCTTATTTTATTGGCAAGGGAAAGTTGAGCTTCCATTTTCTCGATCATGCTTCCTAAAGTTTTATATGATGAGTTGAGCGGTCCCGCAGCAATATTTGTAGTATCATGTGTAAACATAAAATGCTCATACTGCTCCGGCGTTCCAAGTCTGCCACTCACAAGATCCATAATACATTCAAGCTCTGTGGGGTTTTTAATTTCCTGAGTAGCTCTGTAGAACTCCAGAGGATATCTTGCAGATACGTCTATATTATGCACCTCTTTGTCTACTTCTTTGGGATCTATTCTCGTAGTAAGTACAAGAGGTGCGTCCATTTTTCCACCCCTCTTCTCCGGGAGATAAGACCGTGAGAAATTAAGGATTCCATCCATGAGGAGCATCACGCAATCTTCATCCCCATCGCAGTTCCTGCGTTTTGAAGCATGAAAGAAAGGATGAGCATAGCCCACTGAAGCTTTAGTAAACCCAATTAGACGCCCAAGCACGCCTGCTGAGGTATGCGGTGCAAGTCCGATAAGCAGTTCGCCTATTAAATCCTGAACTGTCTCGGCATTGTAATAAGGCTCAACCTTGTAATATCTAACAAGCAGGTCGTCCACATATTTTGCCGTACGCAGCATATACTCCCCCGCATCGTAAGAAATCACAAGATCCTGAACTTTCAGGCAGACAACCTGATCATCCCTCTCAAGGGGTTTTCCGTAAATATCCTCAACGTAGCCGAGTTCTCGGAGTTTTGCTGCTGTTATCCCGATTTCATCAGCCCTGACATGTGTAAGTGGAATATCTGACATGTCATAACGGACAGTCCCATCCTTAAAAACGTAAACATTATGTTTTGCTCGCAAAATGCCCTTCTCCAGAGGCTCGGGAGTCATCTGGCCGTTCATGAGCCGTTTTACACCTTTAATAAGGTCCATTTTTTCCCTTTCCCCCAAATTCTCAAAAGCCTGCTTGTAAATTGAGCGAAAGTCCAGTTTGACATTTGAAACGGAAGTTGGCTTTCTACCGCATTTGGGGCAGGTTTCAGTATCTCTAACCTCGATTTTACAGCGGGGACAGAAAAGTTTGGAATGGGTGTATTCTCCGCAGTCGCAGCGCCAGAAATAAGTCTCTTTTCCACAGCCATTGCATTCCCTGATTCCGAGTTCCACTTCAATCTCGCCTACCTTCCCATTCATGGAAGCCGTATAATCTGAAGCAGAAACCAGATTTCGTGTAATTCCCCCTGCATTGCTTATCGGAAAGAGGACTTGAGCTGCAGGAGACATCTTTCTCAGGTCGGATTTCTCCGGTCTTCCCATTCTTGCCCCTATTCTCGAAGGAGCCCTCGGGAAAACCTTAAACCCGCTTAAAAGAGATGCAGCCTCCACCATATCCTCGATATCAGGCATTTGGGCTTTAACATTCAGGTGACTATCAAGTCCAAGACAGAAAATAAAAGGAAGAGCTTCTTCAATCAGTATGGTTTCATTTCTTACCCTGTGGAGCACAAGGAGTTTTTCAAGTATAAATTTGATACCACTTTCAAGGCAGGGTCTCAGGGGCAGCCTGAGAATTCCATCTTCAGCCGAGAAATTCCCTTTTTCAGCCACGAATTTCCTTAAAGCTTCAAACTCGCTTCGGTCTATATCGTGCCAGAGATACGTAAATTTCGGGTGTAAAGGAATACCGTATTCCTGCGAGAGCCTGAGAGCCAGAGCTGCCGATGGTTCTTTTAATTCTTTCTCGGGTATTGTCTCAGGGCAGGCTGCTTCGTAGTCATACAGCCACCATTCAAAGACATAAGGGGAGGGCATGAGAGGATGGTTATTTTCCAGGAAGTCGCCATAATTAATCAGGATCTCCCCGATATCTATTATTTCCTCTACCTGTGAACGAAGTTCATAGGCTTCGTCTATATTATCTATACGAATAAGGTCTCCAGAATAAAGGCGAACAGTTGGTCCTTCTATCGAGTCTACGGCAGACATAGCTGCAGCTTTTCCGGGTCTTTCAATCTTGAGCTGAGTCCCGTTAGTAATAAAATCATCAAGTAAAACCATGGTAGCGGGATTAATCCCTGCAGCCGCAAAAGAAGTATTTCTGGATCGCCCGTATCGGAGCCTGAATCCTCCTGGTCTTGAGGGATGGGAGAAAACCGGTCTGCCTGCAATAAGGTCTCTTATGTACTTATCCTTAGGTTTAATCTTGTTTTTCTGTTCATTTTTCTCATCATCACTTTTTTTTGTACCGCCAATGAGGGTTTCCAGCCAGTCCCATCCATCCATGTTTAACTTATTAACATGTTTCTTGACTTTAGGCGCCTTAAGTGCGAGCCCTTCTGCAAGCACAAGACACATTCCCCCTCTAACTCGGTTTGTCCCTATCCTTTCCAGATCCCTGTGCCCCTCAACCTCGGCATCTTCGGTTGGGTCGCCATCAATACAGACAGGGCAATTCTTAACTATCAGGCGGATCTCCTCTTCCGAGGGCGTGTACTGCAGGCTTGCAACCTTTTTATAAAGCAGTATCTCTTCCACATAACGCTCTACTTCCTCAGGCCTCGGCTTGTAGCGATCAATACCTATATTTCGCCTTACGTAGTCGCCAACAAGCACGGAAAGAGCCTGAGCAGTTCCACCTGCACTCCGGATGGGTCCCGAGTAGAAAATCCGTATATACCGCGAACCATCATCATTCGTTCCCAGCTCAACTTTGTCAATACCTTCAATAGGAGCTGCAACCACTCCTTCCGTAAGGGTTGCCATGGAAACCCGAATCGCAGCTTCAACTGCATCCTTTTTTGTCGGGAAGCTTCCAACCTCTCCCTCAGCTACCTCGCGCCCGATTTCGAGAGCAGCTTCTTCCCTTGACATCCTTTTCTCAAGCTCGCGGAGCTTCGCAGCAACTCCTTTTACTCCTATAAGGTTCTCAACCCTATCCGCAAGGTCTTTAGCAAGGGGAATCTCTACAGTGGGTTTTGGGTCTCCTCCACGAGCTCGAGCCTTATTTGCAATCTCGATAGCCTCATTTAGTCTTGCTTCAAGCTCGTCGAAGTATTCATGCATTTCCTTACTTGCAATTGTTTCTCCCATTTGAAAGCTCCTCTAAAAAGAAAATCTGTCTTATCTTGGTCTGCGAAGAGATCCAGATGCGAGAATGCCTGAAATTCCTGTTATAAGAAGGACAAACATACCTACCCAGAGAAGATAACTACCTACTTCCTCCATGCCCAGGAATGTTAAAAGCAAGCCTGCAGCCAGTACTACAAGATTGATTTTGTTTACTTTTTTATTTTTATCCATGACTTTTTTATAAGCCCGCATTCTCAACAGATTTTCCTTTTTTTCTGCTTTCAAGACCATCCCTCTTAAACGTTTAACTGAATCTTCAACTTTGCATTACAGTTGAGTTTTTAAACAACAAATTTTCTAGAAGACGCTTCTCTAAGCCGGTTAATAAGCGCTTCGCCAAGTCCTGAACGGCTGAAAGACCCATCAGCTACAATGACGTCCAGCCCCTTCCTGTCAAGTTTTCTTAGCCCTTCAAAGAGTTTCCTGGCGGCTATCTCTGGTTCTTTCCTGGACCCCAGTAAAAAACAATTGTCTGGGCTTAGATTTTTCATAGAAAGGAAAGCTGCGGTTTCCTCACTGAGAAGAAGCCCGACTTTCTGTCCTTTACTCCTGTAATTATCAAGTAGCTTGACAAGCTTATCTGAGACTGGTTTGCCTTCCCCTTCAACAAGTACGACTTCTGTATCAGGGGTATAATGCCCGTATTTCTGACCTGCCTTTTTTTCGGACAGATCCGGTTCGTTCTCTACTTTGCTGCTTTTGTATCCGAGTCTGACCTTTCCTATAATACTTTCAAGCTCCTCAATACTCACGGCTCCGGGTCTGAGCACAACAGGCGGCTCGACAGTCATATCAATTACAGTTGACTCAAGACCGATGTCAGCCTTCCCTCCATCAAGAATTGCATCAATCCTGCCTGTAAGATCAGATATAACATGGGCTGCAAGGCTGGGACTCGGTTTTCCTGACAGGTTAGCACTCGGAGCAGCAAGAGGAGTGCCTGCCCTCTTTATGAGTTCCAGGGGAATTCTATGATCAGGCATGCGGACTCCTATTGACTGCAGGTTTCCTGAGGTAATATCAGGAACAATATCGGTTTTCTCCAGGATAATCGTAAGGGGACCGGGCCAGAAAGCATCCATTAGCCTGAAAGCATTCTCAGGAACATTTTTTGCTACCTTCTTAATATCTTCCCTTGAATGGACAAGCAGGCTAAGGGGATTTCCCGGAGGGCGCTCTTTTGCCTTGAAGATCTTCAGAACTGCTTCAGGATTCAGACCATCAGCTCCAAGCCCGTAGACCGTTTCCGTGGGAAAGGCTACAGTCCCGCCGTTTTTGATTATGTCTGCCGCCCTGTCAAGGACGGAATCGAAATTCTCATCGGAAACCCGAAAAACCAGGGTTTTTGCTCTATTTCCGTTTTCTGCCTGCACAGAGGGTAAGCTCCTTTCCACTTATTATTCCTGTTGTTTTTATCCGGCAATCCGGGTTATTTCTTCAACCACTTATCAAGGGCAGCTTCAAGTTCTTTGTGTTTTTTCGCATATTCCTGCAGGCTAACTCCCTCAAGGGTTGCCTCCAGCGCCTGTCTGCAAGCAGTAGCTCCTGCTGCCGTACCCATAGGATGTGCATGAATTCCGCCGCCGAACTGCATGATAATATCCCTTCCGAAAATAGAGTACAGGTCAGGAATCATAGTCGGGGCAAGCCCTCCTGATGCAACCGGGAACATTGGTCTCAGTCCTCCCCAATCCTGGGCAAGGACGTGCTGGCTTTCATCCGCAGGCACATTGTCAAGTACGCACTCATCCCGGAGGTTCAGAACCTCGTGCTTTTCTCCGTGCATCTTTCCAACAACTGTACCTATGTGAAGCTGGTCAAGTCCAATCAATCTGCAGAGCTTGGCAACGACAAGCATGCTTATTCCGTGGCGAGGATTCCGAGTATAGGCTGAGTGCATACATCGGTGGGCGTGAAGTACAAGATCTGTGTCTTCAACTTCTTCTCTTAGGGTCTGAAGCGCAGTCCAGCCTGCGGGAACAATGTCGATCATTGCGTAGTGCGCACCCAGGTCTTTAAGGACATTCATGCGGCGGATCATTTCCTTGCAGGTCGGGGCAGTAATGTTGCAGATATACATTTTGCGCTCTCCGGTTTCAGCTTCTGCCTTTTCTGCAAGTTTAAGGGTGAGTTCGGCTCTTTTTTCAAAGCTGTTAAACTTCTGATCCGTAAGGTTCTCATCATCCTTGACAAGGTCGCAGCCTCCAGCAAAAGAGTTGTAAGCTACCTCGGCGTGTTTTTCAGAGTTTAACCCCACTTTCGGCTTGACGATAGTTCCTATGAGAGGTCTGTCTTCTACACCTGTAAGTTTCCTGACTCCTGGCAACCCGAATTTGGGTCCTTTGAACTCACGGAGCATTGACTTAGGAAAAGCGATATCTTGCAGCCTCAGATTATCAACGACTTTCATACTCAGGATGTTTCCTGCAACTGCACTCAGAACCTGCGGGACCGAACCCAGTTCAAAGAGTTCTTCGGAATAAGCTACCCTTACAGTTTGTGATCCCTCGTCCACATAAAATACATGGGGTTTCAACTTGGTCGCAAGTTCGGGACTGAGTGTAACAATTTCAGTCCAGGAGTCTATAGAGCTTTCCCCTGCCATATGGGTTGCAGCTTCCTCAAAGTTCACTCCTGCCGACGGCTCGATATGGAATTCACATGTCAGATCGGTATCCTTCGGGATATAGCCCGTGTCTATATAGTCTCTTCGCATTGTCTTCCTCCTAGTTGAATAAGTTAGTCTACAGAATAGGTTAAAGTAGAATTGGTAATCCTGATTGAAGGAAGTAACTAAACATAAATAAAAACTTGTTTGATTGAATGGAATAAATCTGGATTGAGAAACATAAAGTACAGCAAGGGATAAAAAGGAAATTCCCTTCGAAAACTTAACTGAATAAATAGCATCTACTCAAATTCGATGGAAAAATTCACTTCAGAGGTAAATATGTGGTCTTGTTCTGATATTCAAGGAATCTAATTCTTTTGAATGCGTTTCTCAGATCCTGGTAAATTCAGGATATAATAAGAATTTCTGAAGGCCTATTTTCTATCGAATTTGAATAGAATATAGTAAAACTGCAATTAGTTCTTACAGCTTTATATTGTTTAAGCGGTTTATCACAATTCGGTTTCAAAATCCAGTGATTTTTTGATTCCTCATTAATCACTGGATTGAAACTCAATTTACTTTATATTTGGGGGCAATTCTTGAGCTTATATTCCAAGCACAAAGATGATGACGAAATAGACAGCCATTGCGACAAGTCCCATGGGTACTCCAAGCCTTGCCCATTCTCTGCTGGTAATACCAAGCTTGCCTGCAGAGATGATATTCGGAATATTTCCTGGGATCAGCATTCCGCCTGCAATCAAAAGTCCCATAAGAATACTCTTTATCTGGAGCTCACTCAGAGCAGGTCCGATCTCAGCGGCACACAGGGTAGCGTTATCAAGGATGGCTGAAACCATGTTAACCCAGTAAAGAATACCTGAAGGAATCTTGATAAAGTATTCAAGTATTAAGGGCTTGAAACCTTCGCCAAGCAAAACGAGTGCTGCAATAAAAACATAGACTTTAACAGCTCTCATTATGACGTCTTTTAAAGTCTCGCTATAATCGGATGCTCCAATTCCCTGGTCTTTTGGACTGGTTTTCCCGAGGAAGAACATTCCAACAATACCAAATGCGAGGATGCCTGGAATTATATACTTACCCAGCATATTAAATAAGAACATGAAATCGGCATGGTAAGGCTCACCTGAGAGTTTTGAGACAGCAATTGTCGAAAGTGGTTCACCAAGTGGGGTAAGCGCCGCACCAAGCCCTATTGAGAAACATGCAATGATTGTAAGGTCGATTTTGGATTTTCGCGAAATAGGCATTGCATTGACTACTTCAACGAGAATAATTGACGCAAGAATAGCCGACATAATACTGGAAGATAAACCAAGAACAACAATAAGGAGAAATCCTAAAATTTTAACAGAAAGTATGTCGGTCAATTTTCGGATTACTTTATGGATAGGTTCATGCCATTTATAGATAATCAGTCCGACAATCAGAACTATCTGGAATATACCAATCCAAATGCCGGCTATCTCTCCGACATGCAGCGGTGAAGTCAATGCTTCTTCGATTATTTCCATTCTCCAGCCTGTTTCTTCGCCTGGAATCTCAACGAAACCTGAAAGAGTCATTGCTGCTATTCCGCACACGAGCAGAAATGGCTCCAAATTTTCCTCAATAACGCGTATTTTAAAAGGACCTAGTAATACGGCAAGGAAAATCACAAGAAATCCAATTAAAACTCCTACTTCAAGAGCCACTAATTTTTTCCTCCTTTTTGAATACTATGCTAAACTATGAAGCCTGAATGGCTTACTGTTAAACTGTATTAGAGCCTAGAATGTTTTAGTCTTATAAAGACTTGCTCTATTTATTCTTTGATAATATAATATTTTTAATATTCAATGTGACAAATACTCAAATTGTCATTTTAATATTTAATTTGACATTTGTATCTTTTGTAAAGAGAATTTGCCTCACATTAAGGATTTAGCCCACGATTTATTTGATGTTTACGAAAAAATACTTTCGGCTCAAATTTTCTATGATCAAGCAGTCTATGTCATTTGATCCAGCCAATCAACCTGTGAAATTGCTTTATCTATGACGGCTGATATTCATTACAAAAAGTTTATCTGGAATCTATCCTGAGAGATAGTGTGTACTATTTTAATACATACTCACAGTCTCGATTTTAGTATCGCTTCCCGCACTTAGTAATGGGCTTTTACGTTCTCTCGGGGGATTCTTTGCTCGGGTTGCAAATTTGAATTTGTCATATAAGAGAAGAATTTCTTGCTAAATTTAACACATTAACCATAGTTAAATTCATCAATAATGTGAGAACAGATACGAAAGGATTCAACTAAGTAAGATATTAAGATATTGAGAAAAGAGTTATACTAGTAAGGTATTAAGATATTGAGAAAAGAGCTATATGTTATTTATCGCCTGAGCATATCCTGGATAGATTGAGATCGAAAGTGACATCGAAAAAATTAATTAAATAAAGAGTACCTTCTTCAAATTTAAGGTGAGAATTTTTCTCTTAATTCATTTTTTCCCTTGAATTTGAAGATGATACAATGAGCCTTTAATCTTTTTTATATAATTTTTATTACCTCTGTGCGGTTTTTATTATTCGGCTATTTTTATTAAGATTCTGTTCCAGAATCCGGTGGTTTTAATTGAGTTTGCCACCAGATTCCGTAACTGAATTTTATCAGGTAGGGGAGATTTTAAGCTTAAATTCCCAATACGAAGATAATGGCGAAATATATACCCATTGTGACAAGTCCCATTGGTACTCCAAGCCTTGCCCATTCTTTACTGGTTATACCCAGTTTGCCTGCAGAGATAATATTCGGTATATTTCCTGGAATTAGCATTCCGCCTGCAATCAAAAGTCCCATAAGAATACTCTTTATCTGCAGTTCACTCATAGTCGGTCCGATTTCAGCGGCACACAGGGTAGCGTTATCAAGGATAGCTGAAACCATGTTAACCCAGTATAGTACCGTTGAGGGTATTCGTATGAAGTACTCGAATATGATAGGCTTGAAACCATCCCCAAGAAATGTCAGAGCCATGATAAACAGATAGACCTTAACAGCTCTCATTATTACATCTTTTAAAGTTTCGTTATAAGCTTCGGCTTTTATTCCAGAGTCTTTCATATCAACTTTCCCAAGGAAGAACATCCCAACAATACCGTATGCAAGGATACCTGGAATTATATATTTACCCAGCATGTTAAATAAGAACATGAAATCGGCATGGTAAGGCTCACCTGAGAGTTTTGAGACAGCAATTGTTGCGAGCGGTTCGCCAAGGGGAGTTAGCACCGCACCAAGCCCGATTGAGAAACATGCAATAACTGTCAGGTCGATTTTGGATTTTCGCGAAATAGGCATTGCATTGACTACTTCAACGAGAATAATTGACGCAAGAATAGCCGACATAATACTGGAAGATAAACCAAGAACAACAATAAGGAGAAATCCTAAAATTTTAACAGAAAGTATGTCGGTCAATTTTCGGATTACTTTATGGATAGGTTCATGCCATTTATAGATAATCAGTCCGACAATCAGAACTATCTGGAATATACCAATCCAAATGCCGGCTATCTCTCCGACATGCAGCGGTGAAGTCAATGCTTCTTCGATTATTTCCATTCTCCAGCCTGTTTCTGTACCTGGGATTTCGACAAAACCTGAAATGGTCATTGCTGCTATTCCACAGACAAACAGGAATACCTCCAAATTTTCCTCGATAACGTGTATCTTAAAAGGACCGAGAAGTACGGCAAGGAATATTATAAGAAACCCAGCTAAAATGCCTGGTTCAAGAGCCATTATTCTTTCCTCCTTTACTATATATTCTATAGTAGTCTATAGTGTTCACAATAGAGCAAGCATATGGACTGTTTGTATATATCTGAACCCTCTAAACAGCCTGAATCTTGTTTTTAAGGAATAAAATAGCTGATTGATGCGTAAATAACAAGTAAGCTGTTTAAAGGAAATATAATTGTTAATGTGAGCACTGTAGATTACAAATGGCTGAAAGCGTTTTTTGCTGTTAAGCATTTCAAAGTCCCAAATTTTTCAGCATTATGAGGGTCTTCTCTATTTTTCCCATAGATCAACTCAATGCCCATGCGTATGAGAAAGATTTTCAATTTGCTCCTGATTGGGGAGCTTTAATTAAGTTATGTTTTGTGGCGCTTGAAGTGTGTAATTTTGATCTGGATTTATAAGATAATATCTTACCGTATTACCTCATAAAAAGATTCTAAACTCATTTTTGGGTTTTTATCTTTCTTATACGCATAAATTGAGTTTTCTATAGGTGAGAATTCCCTGTTTTTCACAGATGTGCACAGCTATCCAGCATCTCCTGCACAAGACTAATTTCGGATTTCGGGGCTTGAAGGCTTGCGGAATTAAGTTTTACTTTAGCCAGAAGTAATACCTTGAGCTTTCGCCCCGATCACAAATGTTTTTCATATTTTGGGACTACAGTTTCCCTGCTAATCATCAAGCGTATATATTTTGTGCTTTTTTTCTTCTCAAAAGCACGATATTTTACACGAAAAATCTCTAATTATAAAATTTCTAACAAAATAACTTAATTTTTTTAGTCGTTTTTTATAATCAATCAAATCCTTTTTATACTATATTTGTGAAACAGAACTATTTTGTAAAATATATGTATTTAGTTCTATAATGTCCTCAATAGTTTAGATTGACCATTGTTTGGAGCGCCAATATGAAAGTTGAAAAAGATATAAAAAGGATATGAGATAGGACAACTGAAATAGTTGCACAGGCGCATTGTGCTGGCAAGGCAAAATATAGTAAGTTAATTTGTAGATCTAACCCTTGGGCAAAACAGAAAATAATCAGATAGGGTTTAAAAAATGAGGTAAAAACACAAGGTGGTTAAAAAAGGATGGTTAAAAAAGGGGTTAAAAAGGGGGGTTAAAAAAAGGCACAGAGCGCACTAAATAAAAATACGGACGCACTAAATAAAGATACGGATAGTATGCATTAAAAAGCTTAACTTTACTTTAAATTAACAGCGCGATAGTTTTTCTGCAGAAAATTCTGCATACTATCTATTTTAATTCTGCATACTATCTGTTTTAAATTATTGTTTGACATGTGATTATCGGGATTTTGGACTGAATTCTCGATTACAGTCCTCAAAAAGGTCCCTCAGTGGTGACCTCTTTTATTTAGTTGTTCACTCAGCTTGAAATTCGGTGACCTCAGTTAATTTTGATTTCAACAGGTCTTTCTTCATTACAGCGCCTGAAAGTAACCTCAAGCACTCCGTTTTTATAGCTGGCTTTTGCGCTTCTGGGATCTACACGGCTTGGAAGCTCTATATCCTGCGAATATTCAGCGGCTCCAAGGACTCTGATTTCGAGATTTTGGGCGGTCGCATGCAGCAGGAGATCTTCCTTTTCGACATCCGGGAGCTCTGCAAGTACCTGTATCAGTTCTCCACTCTCAAAGATATCAATTAAAGGATCTCTTATTTCAGGGGGGTAGAGATCCTCTTCATCTTCAGAGTGTTCCGGAAAATCTCCGAACTCCCGGAGTTCAGCATCTTCCCCCGGGCGACGAATGATAGAAAATCCGTAGACGAAGGGTCCGGATTCTCTCATATCTTCCAGGAGGGCTTCGATCATTTCTTCCAGGTTGTCAAAAAGTTCAGATCCAAAATCTTCAAAGAAATCTTTTCTTTTTCTTGTGCCCACCATTATTACCTCTGCTTTTCCTGGTGCTGTTGCACATTCAGTGCAATTCCCTAAAGATCACTCAATATTTATTGAGGTTCGGGAACTGGATTCCAGCTTATTAAAGGTAACTTCCAGCACACCATTTTTGTATGTGGCTTTTGCACTCTGGGGGTTCACCTTTACTGGCAGTTCCACACGTTCGGAATATTTTGGATTCCCATTTATTGTTTCGATGTCAAGTATTAAATCAGTTGCGTTTAGTCTGATGTTCTCTTTTTCGATGCCAGGAATCTCGGCAATTACATGCACAGTATCCTCGGCTTCCAGTACATCAATCAGGGGTTTTCTTGCGTCAATATAATGCTTTTCTCCGGTCCCGGTTCGTTCAAACCTGGGAATATTCCCGAATTCACGGATTTCAGGTTCCTCTCCTGGCCTCTGGGTTACAGAGAATCCATAGATGAAGGGCTGCTGCCCGAAGTTCTTTATATTCATACCCATTGCCCTGCTAATGCGTTCGAACATTTCATCTATGTCTTCAAATGGATCGATTCCGAAGATTTCATCGAAAAAGCTTCTTCTTTTTCTTCTGTATCCGTCCATATGATCACTCCGTTATTAATTTCTATTAGTAGTTTATTTTTAGGGAAATATAATCGAACAGTCGTTGATATTAGCTGTTACTATTTTTTTCCAGTAATTCACAGGCTCTTGAGATAAAAAAGGTCGGGATTTCCGACCTGTCAGTTGACTGACTTATTCAGCCTCAAAGAAGCCCGGAGCACTCTCCTGTTCGATTTCTTTTTCCTGTTCCCCAGTTTCTGGAGCTTCCTCTTCAAGCTCAGTTGCATACTTAGCGAAGAGTTCCGCAGTTTTTTCATAAGCCGAAAGAGTTTCTCTGGATGTCGTTGGCTTTACGCGGCGGATTGCATGTTCAAAGTGTCTCTTTGAAATCCTGATTTCTCCTGCCCGCTTCTCTATGTCGCTTCTGCTAACTCCCGGAGTGACTACCTCCCTAAGTGCCAGCATCGCAGCTTCCCTGCAGATGCCTTCAATGTCCGCACCTACATATCCATCAGTCATATCCGCGAGTTCTGAAAGGCTAACATCGTCTGCAAGAGGTTTCCCCTGTGTATGAATCTCAAAGATCTTTTCTCTGCTAGCTTTATCAGGTGGCTTGATGTAAATGAGCCTGTCAAAGCGGCCAGGTCTCAGCAGAGCAGGATCCACCATATCTGGACGATTAGTAGCCGCGATAATGATTACATCTTTGAGTTCCTCTACCCCATCCAGTTCAGTAAGAATCTGGCTGACAACTCTTTCGGACACGTGAGTGTCTGAAACAGAGCTTCTTTGGGGGGCAATTGAATCAATCTCATCAAAGAAGACAACCGTTGGTGCAGCCTGTTTTGCTTTCCTGAAGGTCTCCCGGATTGCACGTTCGGATTCACCCACGTACTTGCTAAGCAGTTCCGGACCTTTGATACTGATGAAATTAGCTTCGCTTTCACTGGCAACAGCCTTTGCAAGCAGGGTTTTACCTGTACCTGGAGGTCCGAAGAGCAATATGCCTCTTGGGGGTTTTACATTGATGACGTTAAAGATCTCGGGATACTTCAGAGGCCACTCTACAGCCTCAATAAGTTCCTGCTTTGCATTCTCGAGTCCTCCGATATCATCCCAGCCTACGTGTGGAACCTCAATGTAAACTTCCCTCATTGCTGAAGGCTCGATATTCTTGAGGGCTTCCCTAAAGTCTTCTTTGGTAACTACGAGGTTATCAATAACTTCCTGAGGAATCTCTTCTTCAATATCGATTTCGGGAGTTATTCTTCTCAGAGCATGCATTGCAGCTTCCTTACATAGGGAAGCTAAATCAGCCCCTACGAAACCATGAGTTACATCCGCAATTTCACCAAGGCTTACATCCTGTTCAATTGGCATACCTCTTGTGTGAATTAAGAGGATCTGCTTCCTGCCGTTCCGGTCTGGGATTCCGATTTCAATTTCCCTGTCAAATCTTCCACCACGGCGGAGAGCTTCATCTATTGAATTCGGACGGTTTGTGGCAGCTATTACAACTACCTCACCTCTGGACTTAAGCCCGTCCATGAGGGAAAGCAGCTGGGCGACCACCCTGCGTTCCAGTTCTCCCGTAACTTCACCACGTTTGGGAGCAATGGAATCTATTTCATCTATGAAGATGATAGATGGTGCGTCCTTTTCAGCTTCCTCGAAGATCTCACGGAGTTTTTGTTCACTCTCTCCATAGTACTTGGAAACTATCTCAGGACCGCTGATAGTAATGAAATTGGCATCAGTTTCACTTGCAACCGCCTTTGCAATCAGTGTCTTGCCTGTACCAGGTGGCCCGTGAAGCAATACTCCTTTGGGTGGCTCAATTCCAAGCTTCTGGAAAAGTTCAGGATGCCTTAATGGCAGCTCAATCATTTCCCTAACAAGCTGAATTTCTCGCTTAAGCCCACCAATATCTTCGTATGAAATACCTTCTGAAACCTTAATCTCTTCAACCGATTTCTCTTTGATGGCGATCTCGGTATCCTTGGTAACAACAACAGGTCCTGCAGGCCTTGTTGATACCACCACGAAAGTAAGTGGGTTATTTACAGTTTCCACCCTTATCTGTTGACCTTTATTCAGAGGTCTTCCCTCGATAATTCTGAGGATGTAATGGGCACCTCCGACAAGTCTTACAGGCTGGGAGGGAGCAAGGGTAACTCTTTGAGCATGTTTTGCCTGGACTTTCCGGATAGTTACTCTGTCATCAATCCCAACTTTTGCATTGCTGCGCAGATTTCCGTCAATTCGTATCCGGTTTCCCTGGTCGCGCTCTACGTTTGGCCAGACAATCGCATAGGTTTTGGCTCTTCCTGAGATCTCAATTATGTCCCCGCTTACAAGCCCCATCTGCTGCATCAGTCGGGTGTCGATTCTTGCAATTCCCCTGCCCACGTCTTTATGATAAGCTTCAGCAACTCTCAAGTTCGTTTCTTCAATCATTCATTCTCAGCTCCGGTCTCACGTATTTTCCAGTAATACTGGTTATTCTTGATACTATATTCAATAAATCCTCTCTTTTCAAGGGCTGTCAGACTAGCGTTAATAACACTGGGATGCAGGCGCAGGTTGTAACACAGGGAAGCTAGAGTGGTTTCATTTCTCAGGAGCTCAAATAGAAGCTCACACTCTATAGGATTAGTGGCAACCTTTTCAATTGAATCTAGGCACTGGTCCATGATTTCTGTGTATTCTGCCTGAAGCTGTTGCTGCATCTGTGTCAATTCCTCTTGCCTTTTTTTGAGCTCTCGAAGTCTACTGCTCAACTTAAGTAATAAAGTAGATGATTCTTCCCTATCAAGAGTTTCTTTTTTTGAAGGAGTCTCGCCTCCTTTCTCTCTGTTAAAATGGATGTCGTGAAGCGTCACTGTATAGGTATACGGGGATAACAACACTTCAAGCCGCATGTTATTTGCAATATTGAAGTATTTGCGCCTCTGTTCATCCACACTGCATTCTATAATCCCTGCCTGTTCAAGCAGATCCAAGTGACTTATTATGGCTTTTGGTCCTACTCCCAGCCTGCCAGAGATCTCACTGACATAACAGGGGCGGCTTGCAAGAAGTTGTATAATCCTTCTGCGGTTTTCATTCCCCAGAATGTCAAGTAATTTTGCCGGGTCCATTTTCCCCCTCTGATTATCATTTAAATTTACGGGATATTGAGGCAATAGCGCCAGATTTTTTGTTATTATTATTTTTAGATTGTAGTGTATCCAGTCTTGAGTAGTTCTGACATGGGTCAGAAACCCTGCCCGATTTTACCCGGACTAGCTGGAAAGGAGTGTATAAGATAGTAACCTAAAGTTAGCACTAATGATATATAAACATTTGCATTGCCTGTTATTTAACCTGTAATCAAAATCAGTATGTAATGGATATGAGAGAACATAAAGCGATAAACTGGGTTGCCGTATAAGTGACAAAAAGCGGATAGTGTAAGCTAAAAAATAAAATTAGTCTCAAACACCGGTAAGGATCTGCTGGTCATGTTTCTCATAGTTTCTAACAAGTCTTATGTTAAATCCGAGCCACGCAGGAAACTTAGAAGATTAACATATTTTTTACTTTATCTCTTTCGTTTTCCCAATTTATCAAAAATACTACATGAACGGTTTTTCCATTGTACTTTTCAGTTGTTACCGCGATAGTATACATCAAATCGCAAAACTCTATCGAGCCACAAAACACATCACCGTAAATATAAAACTCAGCTTTGCTTTGGGGCATACCTTTAACTTGCCCGGAATAATGATTGCTTCCATTAGAAACTGTGATCTCATCTAGTTCTATCTCAAAGTCTCTTTCCAGTAATCTAATATTGATACTTCCGTTTGCAGCAGATTCCTCGAACTTCTCAATATCAATAATAAAAGACTCAGAATCATCCCAGTAACCTTTAGAATCAATAGGATTATCCTGAAGATTTATCTTTTGAATTATACCGTTTCCCTGAGCGTCTGTCATTCCCTTTGGTGAACTTTCGTTAGAAATAGTTTCAACAAGCTGTTTTCCAGAACACTTCTGAGTATCATCCTTATTATCTAGGATAATAGTTCCTGAAAAAACAGCAAATCCAAGAAAGATTAAAAACACTAGTATTTTACAGACAATGTCGATTTTCATTTAAATCCCAGCTCAGAGATCAAAATAACAATTCTAATGTTTAGTATGAAATTTAACTCTTAATAGAATAACTTTTCTAATAAAAGAAAATCCTTAACTTTGTATATATAATTCATTTGAATAGAAAATACTTTGAAACTATACCGGAAGCTCTTGAAGAGAATTTAGAGTAAAGAGCAGTGGAGACAGTAGAGCAAAGAACAGTGGAGACAGTAAAGAAAAGAACAGTGAAGACAGGATTAGTTAATTTTGCTCTCTAAGCTAAAAGGATATACCTTTAGATTTTTACATAATGGTAGCCGGAAATTATTCTTAAAAATTCGCAGGCAAGAAATTTCCAAGAAATCTCAGAAAAGTTAAAGATTATTTTTTCTTTCTTAGTTTTTTTCTTTCTTTTCTTTGATGAAAAACTGAGGGTAAATGCAAGGCATAGGATCCTTCTTCCCGGATTGCCATGACAAGTTCCTTTCTTTCAAAAAGGGTATCCAGGTTAAGTTCGTAAGAACCGGGCCCAAGAATTCTTACAGATTCTACTCTTTCTTCATCTGTTTTCTTCTCTGCTTCAGGTTCCTGTTTTATATCTTCCTGCTCACTGGCAAGAGCCTCATCAATATTTTTGACAACTTCATCCAGAGAAGATTCCAGATCCAGCTTTTGTTCTTCCAGAGGGAGTCTTCCTTGGTTCTCCAAACCTTCGAGTTCTTTTTTTACATAAAGGAACTTATTCCAGCCGCAATTCGGGCAGCCGCTTAAGATGACAGAATCTCCGTCTTCAAAAATGGTTCCGCATCTGGTGCATCTGTGGGGCATGAATTCACCGATAATAGATAATATAATGATTTGTTGTAATAATGTAATTATATACTCGGTACATTAGACCGATTAAGTATCGGGACCGTTATTTTAATAGATTATACGGTGACGACAATGATATCTTCTGGGTACTTTAAAGATACCCTGAATAGATATGTATATTTGTATTTATGACACAACATTTTGTTTTAAAAGAAAGAGATAGCTCCAACCAGCAGAGGTAAAACACACTCTTTGGTTGTAAATCTCTTTCAGCTTTCAAGCAGGAAACCAGCCTGCATATTAGTTTGCTGACAGGAAAGTTATAATGAACTTTTTATAAAAGCCTCCAGTGCTTCTTTCCATTGATGATTTCGGAACTGACCCTGCGCACTCTTTCCATTTCTTCAAGGACTTCCGGAAGTCTTCCTGGCTGGGTGATTTCAAAGACAACAGGATCCAGCCCATGATTTATGTAAAGGCTGTGCTTGAGATCCTCAAGACTCCAGGGCTTTTTAGGGTCTTTTCTCATGCACTTTGTCAGGATGCTTATCATATCTTCCATGAAGTTCCAGGGATAAACAATCCAAGCCCAATCCTCGAGACGTTCGCCTACATAATCGGGGTCGATTTTCGAACTCCCCAGATACTGTAATGATGCCGTCCTGACTTCTGCTGGATTGTGGCTCTCTACATAAGCCTTAGCACTTATCATGCTTTCTCCTGTATCAACGATATCATCTACGATAAGTACCTTTTTGCCTTCTACCACGTTGTCTGAGAGTGGGTACCGGATATAAGGTTCACCAGTATCGATAGCTGCGGTTCCTACATAGTGCTCGATTTTCAGACTGGATAGATCATCAAGCCCAAGGAAATCGCAGAGCACTCGTCCTGCAAACCAACCTCCTCTGGCAAGCGCAATAATAACGTCCGGTTCGTATCCAGAACGTTTGATTTCGATTGAGACTTTTCGGCACAAGTTATAAATGTAATCCCAGTTTGTAAGCACACATTTAAATGATTCTATGCAAAGTCCTCCCTGATCTGGAATTCGCGCATCTGGTCAGGATACTCTACCAGTTAAGGGCATGTACTTCCCAGGTCCTATATTTGAGCTATATAATTTAGGTTATAGACTTTAAGGTTTCTTATCTTGCCAAAAGACATTACAGAAAAAGGTTAAAAAATAACATGATAAGATTTAAAAAGAAATATTTAAAAACTAAATTGGAAGCTTCTATTATACAGAGAGGGCGCGACTGAAGTTAATTTCAAATACCTACAGAGTATCTCATATAAATATTAAATTTCTTTATAAATCCTTTCTGAATAATCGAAAGGAGAAATGAATCTTTCGCAGAGGTGCGAGAGCTGGAAAGTGAGATCAATGGACAAAGCTCTTATAGACCTGCTCTTTATGTCCCAGAAGAGGAAAGACCTTTTGCTCCTGCTCAAAAATGGGGGGAAAACAATAGAAGAAATTGTAGACACTTTGAACGTTACCCCTACAGGCATGCTTCCTCAAATCAAAAAACTGAAAGACGAACATCTGGTTCTTCAAGAAGATAAGGAGTACAGGTTAACTCCTCTTGCAGAAATTCTGGTTGAAAAAATGGAACCTCTGCTCGATACTCTGCAGGTCATTGAGGAGAATGTGGGTTACTGGCAGGAACGTGATCTCACCGCTTTACCCAGAGAGTTCCTTGAAAGGCTTAATGAATTAAAGTCCTATTTTATTGTTAGACCTGATCCTGACAATATCTTTGAGCCTCCTGCCATTTTTCTGGAGAATATAGAGAAATCAAGAAAAATCCTCTCTTTTTCATCAATATTTCATCCGATAATTTCCGAAATCTTCCTGGCAAACAAGGATGATGATACCGAAATAACTCTTATAGTAACAGAAAAAATTTATGAAAGATTGAAAACTGATTTTGAGGAAGAACTGAGACTTTATCTGACCAGGGAAAAAAAGAAGCTTTTCCTATGTACGGGTGATATAAAAATTGCAATGATAGTTAAGACCGAGCGTTTCATGGCTGTTGATTTTCTTACCTCAAAAGGATCTTTTGACCAGGAAACTCTTATATGCTTCGAGCCTGCGGCTCTTAAATGGGCTGAAGACCTCATTCTGCACTACCAGAAGCAGGCTCAGGAAATAAAAGGGTAAGCCCGGTCAGGGAGATTTACAGACGAAAGGAAAATGTTAACATATATTCCCGTTTTACAAACAAAATAGTTTGAGTCCTCTTTACAAAGTTTCTTTTTTACATCTGGCAATTACATTTTTCCTTATCAGAATCTTAATCCTGAACCCAAGCCTTTACTGTATAAAAATAATAGATTCGGTAGGAAACCAAGGCTAAAATTCAACTACTTATGTTAAAGAAACCTTGTTAAAGGACACTTAATCACTTATTCCCAAAATAAACGGGCGGGAAAATCCCTGCCTGGTCTAATTGACTTTTTTATTCTTTTCGCTTTTGAGGACTGGTTTATTCATAAATTGGTGTGCCTGTATTCTGGGTTATCTTCTCAAAAGCTTCAATCATCTTCTTTGTAAGCGGCCCAGGTTTGCCTGTACCTATTATCCTTCCATCAAGCTTGGTAAGGGGAGCGGCTTCGGCTGCAGTTCCTGTAACAAATATCTCGTCTGCTGTGTAGAGGTCAAACAGACCAAGATTTGCTTCAATGGTCTTGTATCCCATCTCATCCAGGAGTTCTATGGCTGTAGCCCTGGTAATTCCCTTCAGGTTGCTGATCGTATAAGGAGTAAAAACCTGGTCGTTCTTGACTATAAAGATATTATCCCCAGAGCCCTCACACACAAAACCGTTCTGGTCGAGGAAAATAGCCTCGTCTCCTCCTTTCTCATTGGCTTCGATTTTTGCAAGGATGTTGTTCAGGTAGTTCAGGGATTTGATATTCGGGGACAGGGCATCAGGTGCATTTCTCCGGACACAGACGCTGACTCCTGTGAGCCCGACTTCATACAGGTCACCGTACATGGCTCCCCAGCCCTGGGCTATAACGACCACAGTGGGTTTCTCACACCTGCGAGGGTCAAGCCCAAGATCCCCAATTCCTCTTGAGACGATAGGGCGGATATATGCATCTTTAAGGTTGTTTTTCCTGAGCGTCTCAAGAATTATTTCGGTCATCTCTTCTTTTGTAAGGGGGATGTCCATTGCAATTGCTTTTGCAGAGTCATAGAGCCTGTCGACATGTTCTTTTAACTTAAAAACACGCCCGTTGTATGCCCTAATTCCTTCAAAAACACCGTCACCATAGAGGAAGCCATGGTCATAAACCGAAACTTTGGCTTCGGATTTAGGAACAAAGTTCCCATCAAGATAAATAAGTAACTCACTCATTTGCGAACAATCCTTTGCAATTTTAGTACTTTATAGGGTTTCTATCTCTTCTCCTGACACTTTAATCAAACAAATAATATAGATCTGATTGCACTACTCGCTCCTCCCATTCATTGAAGTTGCGAGTTATGCATGGGTTCTTAACGGAACTCAAAGCTTGAGGGGAAGTTTTCCGTACATTAACTTTTAGATGAAACGTTAAATATAGCGGTATATACTAAATATATTTTATAATTCCGCTTTTACATAGATACTTTTAAGATTTTTACAATACTGATTCGCGCGTTCATACAAAAAGCTTTTATGTTAGAAGGCTTATTTCGTATTCCGCAATAGGAACAGCAAAGAGGGCTCGTGGCTTAGCCAGGATATAGCGCTGGGCTTCTAACCCAGACGTCGGGGGTTCAAATCCCTTCGAGCCCGCTTTATTCTCTACTATTTTCCAATGCTCAGCAAAACACTCTCATTCCTCTCATCTTCTACACATCTATCCCTTTTCTGTAAGACTCCATATCCTCTCTAAGTGTTCTTTTCTTACTCCCCTATTTGTGTGTAGAGACCCTCGGCACAGATGCAGTTTTACTAGAGCACGCGCAATTTTACTTAAAAAGCTTGAATTCAAAACTGAAGATTCACAAAATAAACAAAAACAAAGATTCACAAAATAAACAAAACCAGAGATTCACAAAATAAGGCTTAAACTCTGAGATGTCAAAGAATTAAGTAAATAAAAGATAAAAAATTGAATTTAAAAGCTAAAAATTGAATTAAAATACAAAATTAAGAAAAATCGCTTGCTGGAGAACATTGAAATTTTCAGCTCAGACCTTCATTTTTTCCAGGCATGGATAAAGTTTCATCGCTGGATATCGCCGCCCTTGGTGCTGGGAACCATTTCAAAATTTTCTCCTGATGGCATAAGTATTGCCAGAAGGATATACAGGAAAATGCCAATTCCATGCAAAGCAAGAGCCGCAAAGGCGAGCCTTATGAATGTAGGGTCAATATCAAAATATTCCCCTAGTCCGCCGCAGACTCCAAAGAGCATACGGTTTTTCTTGCTTTTAGTCAGGCGCTTCTCCATGGTATAGGTGGTGCGCTTTTCTTCCCTTGCTTCTTCTCTCGCTTCCCTTGCTTCCTCCCTTACTTTTTCTCCGGTCTCTCTCGCTGCTTCCTCTTCTTTTCTCTCCCTGGGTTCTATTATGACTCTCTCTTCCATTTCTTTAGGCTTTGTCCAGGATTTCTCCGTATAGCCGGTTTCAATTTCTCCTGGAGCCTTGAAATCACTTTCCTCCGGGATTATCCTTTCTTCGATTGTGGGATTTTCTGCGGCTTTTTCCATTTCTTTAGGCTTTGTCCAGGATTTCTCTGTATAGCCAGTTTCAATTTCTCCCGGAGCCTTGAAATCACTTTCCTTTGGAATTATCCCCTCTTCGGTTGTGGGACTTCCTGCGACTTTCTCTTCCATACCTTCAGGTTTCCCCCAGGATTTCTCTGTATAGCCGGTTTCAAGTTTCCCTTGAGGTTTGAATTCGCTCTTTGTCGGTTCTTCTCTTTTTAGGGATTCACCGCTCCCACTGGTCACATCAGTTTTTCTCTCAGGTTTTGTACCTTCTTTAGATTCGGCTTTAACTACCCCTGGAACTTCAAAAAAACTCCCCTTAGTCACCTTTTTTTCTTGAGATTTGGGATTTTCCTGCATAATAATTATTCTATTTTTGAGGATTTATATTATGCTGGTACCTTTTCCATCTTCTTTATTATTTTCATTTTCTTTCTTCGATTTCAGTGACGTTCCGAACAGCCGCGTATTTTCTCACTGCGAAAGTTCTGTATAGCATCAGAGACAAAAGCAAAATTGAAAAACCCAGCTTCATGTTTTCAGGAAGCAATTCTTTTGCAGTACCAGGGGTTGCGACCGCGCTTATTCCTAGTTTCAGGTAGAACCAGTCCAGCAAAAATCCTGCACTCAGGACACAGAGAGGAATCGCTCCCAGATAAGGGCTGCTGAACGTTTTTCCAGAAAGTGGGCAACCATCGTTATAGTTGCTGCATTGGTTGTCGGATCTGCAAGAAGGAAAACAAAAGCTGTGCCCGGACTCATCCCTTTGGCTACAAGACTTGCGGCAAGTGGGATAGAAACTGTAGCGCAGATGTAAAGGGGAATTCCTATCAGAATTGAGAAGACCTGCAATCCCAAAGCCGAAAATAAGATAGGGAGCCGCTTCGGCGAAGATCTCCCAGGATGCAAAAAAACGCCTGAAATAAGAGCCAGAACCGAATTGAGAACGGAGTTCATGCTTTTTCCTCCACATGCTCAAGGCACATCTCAATAAGTGTGCGGGCATGCTCGTCCGCAATATGGTAAATCGTAAATTTTCCTTCCTTTCTAAACTTGTGGTAATCAAGGAAGTAGCCAGAATTCCACTACATTTTTAATTTTCTGTGCCTCTTATAAAAACAGTACAAAGATAAAAAAGACTGTAAGGACAGAGAGGGCTTTCCAGTCGTCCTTCTGCATGGAAAGCTCATGCATTGAGGTTCGCCTGCTTCCCTGATATCCTCTGCTCTCCATTGCAAGAGCCAGCTCCTCGGCATCCCTGATCACGCCTCTCAGCAGGGGAATCGCAAGGGCAGGAACGGAACGGAGAGGATTTTTTACAGAATCCATGCCTCTTGCAGCCTGAGCCGCTTTTGTACGTTCAGCTCTTTCAAACAGAAGGGGAAGAAACGCTATAGAAATATTCATCATTGTAGCAAGCTCAAAAGATGTGATTCCAAGCCATCGCAGGGGTAAAGGTCTTAGCATTCTCTCTATGCCGCAGGTAATTGCAGATGGATCGGTACTTGCCGTCAGGAGGGCTGCAAAAAGCAGAAGGAGTACAAATCGGGCAGCAAGCTTTAGCCCTGTCTCCAGCCCTTCAAGCGTCGGCTGCAGAATCCAGTACGAAGCAAGGGATTTTCCATCAGTGAAAAATAGCTGTGCTAGAAAAATGAAAATTATAAACAACATCATAGGCCTTACTGCTCTAAAAAATATTTTCATTGGCAGCCCTGAGAGCGAAGCAAGGGCAAAGAAAAAAGCGAAAAGCGCCGCTATTCCTGCAAAATTCTCAACCCTGAACGTCAGAATTCCAAGCAGCATTACTGCTGCAATTTTTGTCCTGGGATCAAGCCTGTGAAGAAAGGAGACTCCGGGCACGTAACTGAATACAGGTTCCTGCATATTCCATCACGTTTCCCCTGTAAAGCATTTTTCAGGAATTCTTCCGGTTCTTTCCGTTTCAATCCCTCTTGTTTCAGTTCTCATTACTTTTCCCATTCTAATTTCCATTATTCTCTTTTTCAAAAGCGGATTTTAATTTCAGGATCTCTTCAAGAGCATCTTCAACTGTGAATGCTGCAGGGTTTACTGGTAATCCTCTCGCTCTGAGTTCTTTCATCATGGAGGCTATAGGCGGAAGAGGTATGCACCCTTTCTCAAGGTAGCTTTCCCGGCTGCCCTGAAAGACTATTTTTCCCTCCTTCATGAGCACGATTGTTTCCAGTAATGGGAAGAACCCTTTGAGATTATGGGTAACCGTTATAACTGCAGTCCCTCTCTCTTTTATTTTTTTGAGAGCCTCAAGAATTTCCTTTTTTCCAGCCGGATCAAGCCCTGTTATGGGTTCATCGAGTACCAGATAATCCGGTCTGAGGGCAAGGGCACTTGCGAGAGCAACTCTCTGCATTTCTCCTCCACTCAGGCTGAAAGGATCTCGAGTAAGTATGGTCTGATCAAGAGAAACAGCCTCAATTGCCTCATATACTCTTTCCTCGGTTTCTTTCTTCGAGCACCCGAAGTTCAGAGGACCGAAGGCTATTTCCTGATATACCGTCTTACAAAAAAGCTGGTCAGCAGCCTGTTGAAAAACCATTCCTATCCTGCGTTTCGCCTCTTTTGAAGAGGGATCAAGCCCATCCACGAGAATTTTTCCGGTTTCCGGCTTTAAAAGACCATTGAAAAGTTTTGCGAGAGTGGATTTCCCTGCACCTTTTTCTCCCAGTATTCCCACAAACTCTCCTTTCTCTATTCGCAGGTTAATGTTTCTTAAAGCAGGCGTTTCCAGAGGGGTCTTTCTGGAATAGGAGAAACTTACGTTTTCAAGAATAATCGGCATATTTCCTCTGCAAAGTTTTGCGGGGAAGAGGTTTTTTCCCAGGGGATTGTTACTCCATGCATTCTCAGTTTCATGGCGAGCTCAGTCAGGGAAGGCAGGGCAAGTCCCAGGCTCTGGAGGGAGGTATCAGAAAAAACGCTTTCAGGGTCTCCATCAAGCCTTACTCTACCTTTTTCCATGACAAGAATTCTATCAGCGTCATGGAGTTCTTCGAGATTATGAGTAATATATACAATTGTTTTTCCTTTTTTATGTAATTTTTTTATGGTTTCGAGGACAGCCATTCCGGACTCTGGATCCAGCATGGAACTTACCTCATCAAAAATAAGGCATTCAGGTTTCATTGCAAGAACTCCTGCCAGAGCCGCACACTGTCTCTGCCCTCCACTCAGCGTTTTTGGAGATCGATACCTGTATTTTTCAAGCTTGGTTTCAGCAAGCGCCATATCCACACATTTTCTGATTTCCACAGGAGGAAGGCAGAGATTCTCTGGTCCGAAAGCTAGATCTTCTTCAACTGTCCTGCCCACAAATTGAGTTTCAGGATTCTGGAAAACAATACCCACAAACTTTCGGATTTCCTTAAGTTTTGAGGGGTCACAGGTATCCATTCCCCCTATCATTACCCTGCCAGTTTGAGGTCTCAGAAGCCCGCTAATCAGGAGGGCAAGTGTGGATTTTCCGCTGCCATTTTTCCCTATTACCCCTATAAATTCTCCTTTTTTTATATCCAGATTTATATTCTTAAGCGCAGGGGTGCCATCAGGATAACTATAACTTACTTTTTCAAGCCTGATCATGCTTAATCGAAATTTTATTTTTTGTCTTAAATTTTCTGGAAACTCGATTTCTTTTCAACTTCAATCCTTTTAAAAAATTAGAAGTGGGGAGTTTAAAGATCATGGGGAGTTTAAAGATCATAAGTTGAAGCAATATATGCCGCAACTGCAGTTTTTACGACTTCTCCAGGCAGAAATGGAATGACACCAAGAATAAAGGCTGTTCTGGGATCAATTTCAGCTACAAGCATCAATTGAATATACCCGCAGGCATAGATAACGAAGATTGCTGTGCTCATGTTAAGCGCATTAACGAAGAAGCTGGATTTGCCAGCGCTTTCAACCTTTTCTGAAAGCTTTCCTATTATATAAGCTGCCAGGATGAAGCCGATTATATATCCGCCTGTTGGCCCGAGGAGCACTCCCATTCCGGAAGTACCTCCTGCAAACACAGGAAGCCCTGCTATGCCGAGCAAGGTATACACTATCATGCTCAAGCCTCCCCATTTGCTTTTCAACATGCTTCCGGCAAGCAGGACAAAGAAAACCTGCAGTGTAACAGGGACAGGAGAGAAGGGTACAGGAATCTGTATGTAAGCTCCTGCAGCAGTCAATGCCGCAAAAAGGGATGCGAAAACCATCATCCTGAGCTCAGGAGTATGAGTGAAATAGGAATCGTTGTTTTTTGTATGCACACTTTTTCCTCTTAATATTTTTACTCGGTTTTTCAATATTTCTCGCCTTTTTCGGATCTTTCAAAGCTTTTCTGCCTCAAAATTGGCAATCAAGATAATTCGGTGAAGTTAAAAGCTAGTAATAAAGACATAGACAATAATTAGCATAGATTGAGCCTAACTGATGGAATTCCAAACTAATATAGAAATATAACTGATCTACACGTATGTGAACTGATGAAGACCACGATACTTAGTTAACTGATGACTCACGATACTTATGTGAATTAATTAAATCGAAATTGACTAACAGCGTCTGTGGTGCTGATAGAAACCGGGAATTTTGGTAGTTCTGTCAGCCTTATAACGATAGCTCCATAAGCGCCAATTCCCAACTTATGAAAGTGAAAGCGATTGGGATCTAAGGCATTGTTAACCTTGTTAGGTTTAATGGTTTACATTGGATTTAAAACTTTCCTGAAGAATCAACTCTTATTTTATTGGCTTATTTTTCTCCCTCCAGAGCGATAATTTGATATATATCTTATGCCGGTATTATGGATACTTCACCTGGGGATACAAATTCAGCAGGCAGATGCTAGATTGTATTCTTCAGAAAACGCTCTATGGGCGCGTGGCCTAGCCAGGATATGGCGGCAGCCTCCTAAGCTGTAAATCGGGGGTTCAAATCCCTTCGCGCCCGCTAATTTCCTTTAATCTGCTTTTTTATAAAATATTTCCGTGCGAATTATGGAAAATTTTTTATCTGTAGAGAGTAATTCCATTGCAGGACACGGTATATTTTTATATATAAGCCGGTGCAGCCCATTCTATTAAAAATAAAATGTCACCTAAGAGGAAACGCGAATTGATCAGGAAAGCCAGGGTAGATGATGTTGTTGCAATGAAGCAGATCATCAATATTTATTCTAAGGAAGAGCTAATGCTCCCCCGCTCACTGAGTGAGATGTACGAAAATATCAGAGATTATTACGTCTGTGAGATTGACGGAGAGGTTGTGGGTTGCTGTGCCCTGCATGTAGTATGGGAAGACCTTGCAGAGATACTTGCCCTTGCCGTGAATCCCAAGTGTGCTAGAAAAGGAATAGGTACAAAGCTTGTCTTAGCCTGCCTTGAGGATGCTGAAAATCTTGGCATGAAGGAAGTTTTTGCACTTACTTACGTGCCTGAATTTTTCGAAACTCTGGGCTTCAAGATTGTAGATAAGAATAGCCTTCCCAGGAAGATCTGGTCCGGTTGTCTGAAATGCCCCAAGTTTCCGGATTGTAATGAAGTTGCTGTTCTGAAATCGATCAATTCCTGAATTTCTTCCGAGACTGATCTTTACTATTTTTCTTTTCTTAAGAATTTAAAATAGAATCCGCAGTGATTCGATGTATAGTATTTAAAATAGATGTAAACTGCCAGAAACAAAAATTATTTATTCAAGCAGTATCCTTTTTTAGGTTATCCTAATTATCTGGTCTAAAGTCAGGTATATGTTGGTGGGATATTAATGAACATTGATAGATTTGAAGAATATCTTGAGACTATCCTCTATCTTATTAGAAAGAACAAGGGACCTGCAAAGACCAAACAGATCTCTGAAGAACTCAATGTATCTCCGCCGAGCGTGACGGAGATGATAAAAAAGTTATATTCTTCGGGACTTGTGGAGTATACACCTTATCAAGGAGTCGAATTGACCGAAAAAGGAACTGACCAGGCTATTAAGATTAAAAGAAAGCATCAGGTGCTTGAAACTTTCCTGGTTGACGTCCTGGATTTCGATAGGAGGGATGCCCATAAAGAAGCTTGCGAGCTTGAGCATGCAGTATCTGATGCCGTACTTGAGAGGCTCTACAAGTTCCTTGGAAGTCCAGAGTACTGCCCTGATGGAAACCCTATCAATCTTGACAAAAATAACATCAGACGAGATGAGAAGTTCATCCCACTTGACGAGATGGAAGAGGGAAGTTCAGGTAAAGTAGCGCGGGTAGCCCTCCCCAAGGAAACAAAGGAACGTCTGATCTCCCTCGGTATTCTTACCGGAGAAGATATTGAGGTAAGGCGCAAGCAAAAACAGGGTTGTATCTCGGTCATGGCAGTAGGATCAGAAATTGCCCTTGGAAGAGACATTGCAAAGAAAATTTTCGTATCTCCTAAAAGCAAAAGCGTGTAAAAACGCAGAGAAGGCATACTAATGACAAAAAGCTGAATAACAGGAGGTGTGATCGGAATTTCCAGCTCATGTTGCACTTCCGAAAGTGGAGATAAGAACAAAGGTCCCTATGATATGACAATTGCTTTCATAGGGAATCCAAGCGTTGGAAAAAGCGTTTTTTTTAGCAGGCTTACCGGGGTAGGTGTTGAAGTCTCGAATTATCCTGGCACGACAGTTGCACTTAAGAGAGGAATTGTAAAAGCCAAAGGGAAGACTATTGAAGTTGTTGACCTGCCAGGCATTTACTCCCTTGGGACTACAAACGAAGACGAGAAGGTAACCAAGAGATTTCTGATTGAGGAGCGGCCAGATATTATCGTTAATGTCGTTGATGCGAGCAGGCTTGAGAGGAATCTGTACCTGACCCTTCAGCTTCTAGAACTCGATATTCCTATGGTTATTGCGTTAAATCAGGTGGATCTGGCTGCAGACCTTGGGATTCTCGTTGATGCTGACGGACTCTCTGAACTGCTTGGTTTGCCTGTAGTGCCAACTGTAGCTACCTGGGGGGTAGGACTCGATGACGTAATGCTTGTAGCCCTTGAAGAACAGGGTAAGACTCAGGAACATCACAGGGTAGGATACAGCCCGTTGATCCGCCAGGCTCTTTCCAGCCTGGACTATGCTTTTCCCGATGTTCCTCCAATCGTAAAAACAGCATCTCTTCTGGATGATGCGGAGTTTGTAGAACTCTGCTGTATGCCACCTGAAGCTAACGCGCTGCTCTCTTTTGCCCGGAGATTAAGGCAGAATCTGGAGAAAGAACATGGAATTTCGGTGCCTGAAACTGTTGCAAGAGATCTTTATGGGGAAGCCGGATATATTGTGGACAGCGTGGTTTCAAGGTTCGCACCTAAAAAAAGTTTGAGGGATAAAATAGATGTTATCCTTACCTCCCCTCACTTTGGAATTGCTGTACTTATATCTTCCCTGCTCCTTACTTTCCTTCTTGTTTTTCGGGTAGGAGGTTTCCTTGAAACCTGGATTGTAGATGAAGTCTTTGAGCCTTACGTGATCCAGCCTGCCGAAGCCTTAACTTCAGATATGTCACCTATTCTGAGAAACCTGATCATGTATTCTCTCAGGGGGGTAGAAGCCGGATTTGCGATTGCAATCCCTTATATTGCAGTCTTTTACGCCATTCTTTCCATATTCGAAGATTCGGGCTATCTTACCAGGGCAGCTTTTCTGCTGGATAATCTCGCGCACAAGCTCGGGCTTCATGGAAGAGCCGTAATCCCTCTTGTTCTTGGCTTTGGCTGCAATGTTCCTGCAATTATGGCAGTGCATGCTCTTGGTACACGGCGGGAAAAGAGAATTGCTTCCGTTCTTATTTCCCTTGTTCCCTGCTCTGCAAGAACGGTTATCATCCTTGGGCTTGTAGGAACATTCGTAGGCTTCTGGCCTGCAGTTTCAATATATATTCTTGAGATGTTTATCATTGTCAGCCTGGGATGGATTCTGGGAAGAGGTCTTCCAGGTCAGAGAAGTGGGTTTATCATGGAAATGACTCCTCTCAGGAAACCTGGACTGAAATCTACCATCAAGAAAACATGGATGAAGAGCCGAGAGTTTGTCTACATTGCTTTTCCACTTCTGCTCATCGGAAGTGCTTTTCTAGGAGTTGCTGATGCCCTTGGACTTCTTTCCATCTTTCAGGACTTTGTCGAGCCCATATCTGTAGGTCTGTTGGGGCTTCCATCATTTGCGGTAACAGCTCTGGTCTTTGGAATCCTTCGAAAAGAAATGGCTCTTCAGATCCTTGCCGTACTTGCAGGTACAGCTAACTTTGCAGCTGTATTAACCCCTGTTCAGATGTACCAGTTTGCTGTAATTACAACCATCTATATTCCCTGTGTGGCAACAATTGCAGTACTGAAGCACGAGCTTGGAACAAAGGATACTGCTCTGATAGTTTCCTTTACAATATTACTGGCTCTCTGTATGGGTATCCTCATACGGATTTTTGGTCCTTTTTTCCTTTAACTTCTTTTTCCCTTTTATTCGCAGCTTTAGAGTTTTTCCTGTTCTTACTGGTGTTAAAAAAGCAGCATTCTTCCTTTATATATTTTTTAAACTGTTTTATGAAAGACAAGTTTTTTTCAAGAGCGTAACATTTATATATTAATATGCATGTTTTCTCTTTTCCAAAGTATCCTGCTTTTACCGCAAATTATTAATATCAGGTACATAGTGTTTATTCCCGATGACCCGAATTACTAATCACTTACACAAAAACGTGTTGAGTGTTATTATGGATATAATTGAAATGGATCATTTCCATGAGCCTGAACTTGACGAGGTTCATTCTTTCCTTGAAAGTACCGGAACTCATGGTTCTGTTGTTAACAGAACTGCTGCGGAAATGGAATGTACATTTTCCAAAGTTCAATCACGGGAGAGCGTACTGGGTTTCAAGGATTCCTTTTCGTCCATTAACTAACACTTCCCTTTAAATATTTTCAACCCCGACTGAAATCCAGTTCTTTAACTCATTTTATTTTTGAGTTAAGCCTAGGTTTCATTCCCCTATTTTGCAGTATTGATACCTTTTTCTCTGAACCTTACACTGTGAATCTTACTCAGGTTTGAACGTTAACGTTATTCTTATCCGGCTTTTCAGGAAGCGTGAGATTCCTCCGTTTCTCTATACTGATTTCTTAATGCATATATCGAAAATTATTTATCCAAATTATTTTTCTGATTTATTCTCTCTTTTTCCCTGGAAAGAACCTTTTCATTTCCAAGACTTATTTCTATATTTTTGCCTGTGCTTTCAGATGGTTTATGCGAAATATTTCCTTAAATTTAAGTAAAAAATATTCTATTCTTACTTAAAGAAGAGTTCTATAAAGCCACAATAATACTTTCGATTACCATATATATTTAAAGTAAGATTACATGTACTTTGTACATATTATTTAAATTTCTATGATCTAATCGATTTAATTATAATTGTGCTGATTTGCTTTGCCCCCCAGAAAATTTCAGGCAATCAGGAAATCGGAACCCGAATTTATTATAAGAGGTATTTTAATGAGAACTGGACAGAGGGATGTGCATAATACACCGCTTAAAAGGCGACTGTCAATAACCTACGAGGAACTCGAGACTCTCAAGAAGTCGATAAAGGTTTCGGTTCTCAATGAACTGCGGGCCGAAATGGAAAACGTTTCCGATCATGAATCTATCAAGGATCTTGTTCTTTCCGAAATCAGGACAGAGCTTATGGGAATCCCTAACCCTGCTTTGCTCAAAGCCTCAATACTTAATGAATTAAGAATGGAATTGAAAGTATCTGGGGAAAACGAATCGGAAGCAACTGACCGGAAGCTAAAGGAACTTGCGAGCATTCAGGATGGGCTTGTCCGCGAATTACTAGACCAGAAAACGCTTATAAAGAAAATGGAAACACAGATCGAAAATCTCACTAAACAGCTAGAGGACGCGAAAGTTGCTGCGTCAGTAGTTCCACCTTCTGTTGCTTCGCCTTCCATTGCTCTCGCCCTCCCTGAGGACCCTTTGGACCTTCCACCTCTTTCCAGAAAGCTCAAGCAAAAGCCTGAGTTCCGAAAAGAAAACCCGACATACAGAGTAGGTGAATTCAGGGAAGCACCTGCCTCTCTTCCGGGCACAAATGCAAAGGTTCAGCTGAAACTCAAAGAGATAGAGCCAGCAGAACTTGACAGAGAAGAGGTTGAAACAAAGTGCGAATATATTATTGCAGAAAGCGGGGATAAAAGACGGCTTAAAGGTGCTGTAAGACAGCAGCCATTGATTAGAGAACCTCTAGGGCAGCAGTACTCAAGATCCTCATTCCCTCAAAGACAACCCCCCGTTGTTATAACGGACCCTGTGGAACCCCAACCTAAGGATGACTATAAGTGTGAATACATAATCGCTGAGAAAACTACGAAAAAACACTTCATAGAAGAGTCCGTGGATGTGCGGGAAGCAGAAGATGCTGAACTTATAATATGCAGCCGGAAACCTGCTCGGGCTCGGGTTAAATGAGGCTTAAAAGAACAGAAACTTTCTCAAAAACGTAAAACTACAGAGGCATTCTGTGTATATAAAAGAGATTGAATTTGTTAACTTTAAGTCCTTCGGAAAAAAAGTAAAGATCCCCTTTTATAATGACTTTACCACGATTTCCGGTCCTAACGGAAGTGGAAAGTCTAACATAATAGATGGAATTCTCTTTGCACTCGGGCTTACCAGTTCAAGGACTCTTCGGGCTGAAAGGCTGACTGATCTGATTTACAATGGTGATGCGGCGAAAAAGCCTGATTTTGCCCAGGTTACAATTCGTTTTGACAATTCTGACCGCAAGTTACCTCTGGACCTTGATGAGATTGAAATCTCACGAAAAGTCCGTCGAACAAAAAGCGGATATTACAGCTATTTTTACTTCAATGGAAAAGCCGTAAGCCTTGGAGAACTCCATTCCCAGCTTGCTAAAGCAGGAATAACGCCTGAAGGGTACAATGTGGTCATGCAGGGAGATGTAACTCAAATTATCTCCATGACTCCTGTAGAAAGAAGAAAAATTGTCGATGAAATCGCAGGTGTCGCAGAATTTGACGAACGTAAGCAAAAGGCACTTGAGGAACTTGAGTTTGTAAGGCAGCAAATTGAACGTGTGGATATAATCCTTGAAGAAGTACGCGCCCAATTAGGAAAACTGGCTGGGGAGCGTGATCAGGCATTAAAATACCAGGCTCTTAAGGCTGAGAAGACCAAATTTGAGGGATATGTCCTGCTTTCCAAGCTCAAGGATGCAAGGGCTGAACTGCGCAATGTAGATAAGGAACTTGCAGGCAAAGAAGAGCATCTTGAGAAAGTCCAGCTCGTCCTGAACGAGAGAGTGCAGGAACTTCAGGCTCTTGAGGAAACCCTGGAAAAACTTTCCCTTGAAATCCAGAAAAAAGGAGAAGATGAGCAACTTCAGGTTAAGAGAGAAATTGAGGAGATAAAGGGAGAGATCTCACGCTGTGTAGATAGTATCGAGTTTTCTGAGTCCGAACTTGAGGAAATGGACTCAAGACGCAGGAAAGCTTTTGTAGAAATCGATTCCACCAAGGGCAAGGTCAGGGAACTTGAGGAAAAAATCGAAGCAGAGATCCTGAGAAAAGACAGTATCTCCTCAGAACTTTCCGAGCGCAAAACCGAACGTATGCTGCTTCATAGCAGGATCGCGGATATTGACGCAAAGTTCGCTGCTACACGGGATGAGCTCATGGCAGCCAGGAAGAACCTTGAGGATGCAAAAAACGAGAAAAATGAGCTTATCCGAACTGAGGATCGGCTCCTTGATTCCCTCAGAAGAAAATCTTCGGAAATCCGGGAGATCGAAAACCAGATCCAGGATGCTGAAGCTGCAGTTGCTTCATCTGACAGTGACACGCTTTCTGTAAAGTATGAGCTTGAAAAGCTTTCTGAAAGTCTGGAATCCCTTATTCTTGACCGGGATGATATTGAAAGCAGCCATTTCAGGATAAAAGAAGATATCAGGAAACTTGAAAACAGGCTTCATAACCTTCAGCAGGAGTACACAATCACGGAAGCAAGAGTGAGAGCCTCAGAACAGGGAGGTGGTTATTCAAGGGCTGTAGAGATGGTAATAGGGGCTGCAAGGCAGAAGGAGCTTCTCGGAATTCATGGAACCATTGCCCAGCTTGGAAAAGTTGACAGGCAGTACTCAACAGCCCTTGAGATTGCTGCAGGAAATCGGATGCAGGCAATTGTTGTGGATACGGACGCTGATGCAGCCGAAGCAATCGAGTACCTGAAGCGCAGAAAAGGAGGACGGGCTACTTTCCTTCCCCTCAACAAGATGAGAGAATCCCGACGGCTTGAAGACCTGAGTTATGAAAGTGGGGTAATAGGGTATGCAATTGACCTTATTGAATTCGATCCCCTTTTTGAGCCTGCTTTCTGGTATGTTTTCCAGGATACACTTGTTATGGAAAACCTTGAGAGTGCTCGCCGCCTTATTGGAAAGGTGAGAATGGTCACCCTTGAAGGCGAACTTCTGGAAAAAAGTGGAGCAATGGTAGGAGGGTCAATTTCCTCTAAGTCGGGAATTTCCTTTGCTGCTGCGGAAAAAGATAAGCTCCTTGAACTTGCAGAGGAGATCCGATCCCTGGATGCAAGCCGGAATGCAGCTATAAGTAAACAGGACAGCATTGAAAGTCACCTTTTTGAGTTAAACCGGAAAATCCGGGACTGTGAGGCTATGATTTCACGCAAGGAGCAGCAGCTTGAGGAGATTGCAGGCAGGGAGGCAAAACTTGCTGAACTTCTTGAAGCCAAGCAGGCTGACCTCAAAGCAATTGAGGAGGCCAGGGCAGAACTCAAGGCTGAAATGGACAGAGTGATTGCGGAAAAAGCAGAGAAGGAAAAAGCTGTATCAGAATTTGAGGCTCAGATTTCAGAGCTTGAAGCAAAACTTGCTGATTCTCCCCTGCCTGAAATCAATAAAAAAATCGGGTTTGTTGATGAGGAAATCCGCCGGCTTGAGGGCAGAATTCGGGATACTGAGGCTACCCTTAACGCACTGCAACTTGAAAAAGAGTATGCTGAACAGAAGATTGCTGAAGCGAAGGAACTTATCCGGGAACTTGATGAAAAGAAAGCTTCAAGACTGGAGAAAATTAACTCCCTGAAGATAAAAATAAAAGAATTTGAGAAAAAACTTGAGGAAAAGAAAGCCAGAGAGCTTGAACTCTCGAACGAGCTAATAGGGCTCCAGAAAGAGCGGGAAAGCGTTCAGGCTGAACACAGTGCCGTCAAACGCAGGGTGAGTACTGCTTCAACTACCCTTGAGAAGGTAAAGCAGCAGGTGCTTACGCTCACAGCTACGAGAAATGCCCTCTTTGACCAGGAAAAGCAATTAGTTGAAGAAATCCTGAAAAGAGGCATAGAGGAAACTGATGAGGTTCCGAATTACGAAACCGTTTACATGCGGATTCAGGCAATCGATGAGGCTCTCAGGCAGCTTGAGCCCGTGAACATGAGGGCGATTGATGAGTATAATGAAGTAGAACTCAGGCTTTCGGATTTGCAGGGAAAGCGTGACACTCTCTTTACTGAACGAGAGCAGCTTCTTGAGCGCATTGACCAGTATGAGAAGTTAAAACGGGACGCGTTTATGGATGCTTATACAAGCATAAATGCCAATTTCAAAGAAATTTTTCATGAACTCTCCGACGGCATGGGCGAGCTTATACTTGAAAATCCTGATGACCCTTTTGCAGGAGGGATGACTCTCCGGGCTCAACCAAAGGAAAAACCCCTCCAGCGGATCGAAGCCATGTCTGGAGGAGAAAAAAGCCTTACCGCCCTTGCCTTCATTTTCGCCATCCAGCAATACCGTCCTGCTCCTTTCTATGCTTTTGATGAGATTGATATGTTTCTGGACGGCTGGAATGTTGAAAGGGTTTCAAGGCGTGTAAAAGCCTCAGGATCGAAAGTCCAGTTTATTGTTGTATCTTTAAGAAAACCGATGATTCAGGCTGCGTCAAGGACAATAGGGGTTACGATGCAGGAAAATAATCTTACGAGCATTACCGGAGTGAAGCTCAATGGCTGAACTTATGGATAACGGGGGAGCAGCGCTTGAAGTTCCGCGGCTTCAGGCTCATACGACTCATGAATCCGAAAACAACTCTCTTTTTGCAAATCCTGAAACTTATGGGCTGCCAACCACTCTTTCTTGCCTTGGAATTGATTGGAATCTCCTTGATATTTCAGAATTTGAGACTTACGAGCCTCTGGGTATACTTGTTGAACTCGCACGGGACGGAAAGATCGATCCCTGGGATATAGATATCGTACAGCTTACTGACAGTTTTCTGAGAAGAGTGGAAGAGCTCAAACAGATGGATCTGAGAATCTCCTCAAGGACGCTTCTTTATTCTGCAATTCTCCTGCGTATGAAATCTTCGAATATCCTCGAGGTAGATACGGAAGAGGTCGATACGTTTGAACCGGATTTCCCTGACGATCCCGATTTTCCTGAACCTGAGGAGTTTCCCGTTCCTAAGCTTCCTGTCCGCCGGATTTCCACAAGGCCAGTAACACTCAATGAATTGATTCTTGAACTCAAAAAAGCCGAAAGAAATCTTTCCAGAAAAAAAGAGAAAAAAGCCAGCAAGGGCTCAGAAGAACCCGATCCTCATCCCCAGCTTACTACCGGGGACGTTCTGGGGATTGCTCACGAAGAAGCCATTAATTCACGGCTGGCTATTATATGGTCAAAGCTCTCAGAGCTATTTACAAAGCAGTCTGTAGTAGAGTTCTCCAGTCTCATTGAATCAAGTGATGACAAGGTTATGGATTATCTTTCCCTTCTCTTCCTTGCTTCAAACAGGAAGATCTGGCTTTTTCAGGACGAACTTTTTGAGGAATTATATATCTATCCTGGAGAAGAGTCTGGATTTTCCACGGAAGCTAACCCATCTCTTTTCCACGAGATGAGGTTAAAATCAAAAGCTGAACTTTCGAAACCTTAAACTAAAGGTTTGCTGGTACCGGATACCTATTAACTGATTGAAGAATACTTTTATTCTTTCTGGAAGTGAGATTTATGAGTGAGCTTGAGATTATCGAAGCCGCACTTTTTGTTGCTGGCAGGGCAGTAAGCCTCGAAAAGCTTGCTAAAATTGCAGGGAAACCAAAAAAAACTGTTCTATCGGCAGTGAAAGAGCTGATAGAAGCATATTCTTCCCGCAGATCCGGAATCGAAATCCTTGATCTTGGGGAGCGTTATGTCATGCAGGTCAAGCCCGAATATTCCGAACTCATGCGAGAAATCGCCCCAAAGGAGCTTTCAGCCCCCAAACTCCGCACTCTTTCAATGATTGCCTATCATCAGCCCCTGCTCCAGTCAGACCTCATTGCCATGAGAGGAAGCGTAGCTTATGACCATATAAAGGATCTTATAGAGCGAGGCTTTGTGAAGTCTGTGCCCTGTGGGAGAAGCAGACAGCTTTCAACAACTCCTCTTTTTGCCGACTATTTCGGGCTCAAAAGAAATGACCCAAAGGCCATAAGAGAGAAAATCCTTGAACTTTTGAGATCCCAGGGAGGACAAAGTGAAATCAGCCACTGGATAGGGAAGAAGACTATTATCGTGACTCCAATGTATGAGTCTCTCATGGATATGTGTGGAATCAAGGAATACTTCGTAACCAATGCTTATTCACCTTCAAAGGAGGAAATTTCTCACTTACTTGAAGCCGACGTGGTTGTGATCTCGGCAGGTTATTCCGATACTGTACGGCAGTATTGTGACGGAAAAATCCTTGAGGTGCATTCAACAACCTTTGAAGACCTTATAGATGCACTTAATCTACTTGTAGAAGAACTTCCGGATGAAGTGGATCTCAAAACTGTCGAAAATAATATTAAGAAAATTCGAGAAACCAGGGAAAGATACGTTTCTTCTGCTGTCCTTATCAAGAAAAAGGTAAAACCGGCAACTAAGATGGTTTCAAGAATCGTAAATGATCTCTCCCTCGGAATTTCCGCAGATGGAATTCTTATTGCTCCTGATTATGGGGTTTCAAAAAGTGGGGTTAAAATTGAAAAAGGAGCTCAGATTCTGATTCCTACCCACCGCAGTGTTGAGGGTGATCTACTCCAGAGAGTCAGTGCAAAATATGATTCTATTCTTGAAGGTCTTAAAAAGTTTGATAACTGACGTGCTGGAAAATGGATTCTAACCATTTTATCTTTCGTAATTTATTTCTAAACATGTGCGTTCTGAATTTAAGTTTTTCTGTCGCATTTATATTCTATATATAAGCATTTATATACTATGCGAGGTATTTAACTATAGCTTTATATACTGGTTAGAGGATATTACTCTTGCTTTATATACTGAGGGTTGACTAATGAGCGAATCTAGCATCAAGATCGAAAATGTGGTTGCATCCACCAAACTCGCTGAAGAATTCGACTTAAATGTTATTGAATCCGAGTTCGAAGGAGCTGAGTACAACAAGCAGAAGTTCCCCGGACTCGTTTACAGGGTGTCGGATCCTAAAGCTGCATTCCTGGTCTTTACTTCCGGCAAGGTTGTATGTACAGGGGCAAAAAACGTTGATGATGTACATACAGTTATAGGCAATATGGCGAAAAAGCTGAACAGTATCGGGATCAAGACCGTTGAGAACCCCCAGATAACTGTCCAGAACATCGTTGCTTCCGCAGACTTGCATACTATTTTGAACCTGAATGCAATTGCAATAGGGCTTGGGCTTGAAAATATCGAATACGAACCTGAGCAGTTCCCAGGTCTTGTGTACAGAATTGATGAGCCCAAAGTAGTTGTGCTTATCTTCAGTTCCGGAAAACTGGTAGTTACAGGCGGCAAGTCTCCTGAAGATTGCGAGAGAGGCGTAGAAGTCGTCCGCCAGCAGCTAGACAACATGGGACTTCTGTAAGAACCCTCAATATACTTTATATACCCTTTTCTGGAAATAAGGTGCCTGATATAATTTTACAATAAAACGGATTCTGCGGCATGCGTAGAGGTGCCGGCAAAGGATATGTGTGAAACGTGAACAGCGCAGATGTTTGCATTCTTATTCCTACCCTGAATGAAGCTGCGACAATAGGACAGCTTATCAAGGATTTCAAGCAGGAAGGCTTTTCCAATATTCTAGTAATTGATGGGAGCAGCAAAGACGGCACAAGGCAAATTGCAGAGGCTGAAGGTGCAAGAGTTGTCATGCAGACCGGAAAAGGCAAAGGGCAGGCAGTAATTCAGGCTATCGGGCTTATAGAAAACCCTTATGTCGTGATGGTTGATGGGGACGGAACATACCTTGCACGTGAAGCCCATTCTCTCCTAAAGCCTATTCTGGAAGGCCGAGCTGACCATGTTATAGGCAACCGGCTGAATAATTATTCCCCTGGTGCCTTTACAAAGCTCAACCTTGTGGGCAACCATCTTATAAACATGTTTTTTGATATTGCTTATGAGGTTGAATTAAAAGATATTCTCTCAGGTTACCGTGCATTTACGCTCGAGAGTATAAGGGAACTCGAACTTAACAAAACAGGTTTCGAGATCGAGACCGAAATTTCCGTGGAATGCGTTCTTAAAAAGCAGAGGGTTGAAGAAGTTCCTATCACTTACCTCCCTAGAAGTAAGAAAAGCACAACCAAGCTAAACCCGATAAAAGATGGATTCAGAATTGGGACTACTATTTACGGACTTGCAAAAATGAATAACCCCATGTTTTATTTTGGAATTATAGGCTGTATCTTTATTCTGGCAGGCCTGTTTACAGGAACTTTTGTGGTAGTTGAGTGGCTAGATGGAATTACCCATACCCTCCTTTCTGTCCTTACATCCCTGCTAATCATATTCGGTCTTCAGATGTTCATCTTTGGAATCTTGAGCGATTTCATATTAACTCTTCACAGGCAAACCCTTCAGTTAATTAAGGAAATGAATAAACAGAGAAAATAAGAATACTCTATCCTTCAAGCTCATTGTTTATCAGGTCTATACCTTATAAACGCAGGAAAGCAGCGTTTAAAATTTTACTTTTTTAGAACTTTGCCCAGAGCTTTATTTGTGATTAAAATAAGAAAGTTACTCTTTTTGCTACGTTCTTTTTGAAGATGGAACTATAAACTGGATTTCGGAGAAAACTGTAAACTGGATTTCGGAGAAAGATGCAATCAGAATAAAGCACGAGCTTGAGATGGATGAAGCTATTTTAACTGTAAGTCCTGAATATTCTGAAGGGTAAAGACACGCAATTTTGAATGTGCGGTTTTCTCCAAAACAACTTTACTTGCCTTTTACTCAAAGGAAGTTTAGCTTTTATTTATAAAACATTTATTTTAATTTTATTTCCTATACTTTTCAACACCTATAGGCATATAAGTAAAGTAAACTTGATTAGAGTTAAAGTTAATTTTTTAAAAAGTGTTATATATAATTACACGCCTTTTATGTTCTAACTCAACCTTGCCTTAACTCCAGCTTAATCTTACAACCAAATTTTATAGATTATAGAAAGCTTGAGGTTAATAATATGACAATCGTGGAAGATGCAAAGAAAGGGATTATTACTGAGGAAATGAAGATTGTTGCAAAGGATGAAGGGCTTGACCCTGAATTCATCCGCCGCGGTGTTGCAGCCGGAAGAATCGTTATTCCAACTTCTCCATACAGGGAGGTAAAGATCTGCGGTATAGGTGAAGGGCTCAGAACCAAGGTCAATGCGTCCATAGGCGTATCCTCAGACATTGTTGATGAGGAAATGGAAGTTAAGAAAGCTCAGGCTGCCGAAGCCGCAGGTGCAGACACTCTGATGGAGCTCGGTACAGGCGGGGACTTCCTTAAAATCAGAAAAAAAGTTATTGACAGCGTTTCCCTTTCAGTAGGTTCAGTGCCTCTCTATCAGGCTTTCATTGAAGCTGCAAGAAAGTACGGCTCAATTGTGCATATGACTGAAGACGAGCTTTTCAATGCAACCGAAGCCCAGGCAAAACTCGGAACCAACTTCATGGCAATCCACACAGGGATCAACAACATCACCCTTGACAGGCTTAAAGCCCACGGCAGGTACGGCGGACTTTGTTCCCGTGGTGGCGCTTTCATGAGCGCCTGGATGCTGCACAACGAAAAGGAAAACCCGCTTTATGAAAACTTCGACTACCTCGTTGAGATCCTCAAGGAACACGAAGTCGTCCTTTCTACAGGCAACGGAATGCGTGCAGGGGCAGTCCACGATGCAACCGACCGTGCCCAGATCCAGGAACTCATCATCAACTCCGAAATGGCTGAAAGGGCACACAAACAGGGTGTGCAGGTCATTGTCGAAGGTCCTGGTCACGTCCCACTTGACCAGATTGCAACTAATGTAAAGCTTATGAAAGAAATGAGCGGTCACAAGCCATTCTACATGCTTGGTCCTCTTGTTACAGATATTGCTCCAGGCTACGACCATATTGTAACTGCAATCGGAGCATCCGTTTCCGCAGCTTATGGCTGTGACTTCCTCTGCTACGTGACTCCAGCAGAGCACCTTGCACTTCCAAACGTTGAAGACGTGATTACAGGTGTTAAGACATCAAGAATTGCAGCCCACGTTGGTGATATGATAAAGTATCCTGACAGGGCAAGACAATGGGATCTTGATATGAGCAGAGCCAGAAGGGAACTTGACTGGGAAAAGATGTATTCCCTTGCACTCGACCCTGAACATGCAAGAGCAATCAGGGACAGCAGGGCTCCCGAAGACTCAGATACCTGTACTATGTGCGGGAACTTCTGTGCCCTCAAGATCGTCAACCAGAACTATAACCTCGCAAAATAAGCAGTTACTGTAAATTTCAGAGTGAAGCCTTCGGGCTTTACTTATCTATTTCTTTTAGGATCATTCTATTTCTTGAGACTATCTTATTATCTAATTAATTCTCAAGCACATAGCTTCTCTTTTTTCGACAAGTTTCGTTTCTTTCTTTTCGGGCTTCTATGTAATTGCAGCTTCGCATTTTTATCTATAGAACAGTTTAAAATCGATAGTTTTTTACATCATTATTTTTAAAATATCTAAACTTATTGTTGCTAATTTATTAAAATGCCTGGAACTTTTCTTACAATACTTGGATAATGATTTTGGTATTCTGTCAGGGGTAGTAGTTTATGAGGATAAAATCAGTTAAAGGGCTCATAGCTCTCAGAATAATTAAAGGACTCATCACTATTGGGATATTTCTGTTCTTTTCCGTTTTTTCAGAATGCGGGGCTGCTGCGAAGCTAGGGGACTCATCTGAGGTAATAAACGAAGAATATACATTTGAAAAACTTGATCCCGATGAGGTTACTACGGAGTGGAATGATTCCTATCTTTTCAGCAGCAGGGAAGAAGCTCTGGAAGAACTTGAGATCTTAAAAAAGAAGCCTGAGGAAATAAACAAAACTTTCCGTCCACAATTTGAAAATTTGTCCGGACCAGTTTTACTTGACTTCCTGAATGCTGAAAAGGAGTTCGCAAAATCTCTTGAGGTTCTTTACGTTTATGCATATACTCAATTTAGTAAAAATGTGAGTGACCCGTTCTTTGTTTCTCTTCTAACGGACTCCCAGAATCTGGTTACCGAGTACGGGAAAGTCAACTCATTTACAGTTGTGAAGCTGACTTCACTCAATGATGAGGAATGGAACAAACTCTTTTCCGAAGAGCCTGAACTTGAGGAGTACAGACCTTATCTTGAAGCTAAATACAGAAGATTCGCAGATCACAGGGCAATGAACGAATCTCAGGCTGTATACATTGCAGAGCTAGAAAACCAGCGCATGAAATTGGAAACTGAGGCGATGTCGAAGGTAACAAACAACGTTACAATGGCAGGAAATATAACACTTGAGAACGGGGAAAATTTTTCTGTCAATTCCCAATCCTACTCTACTCTACTCTCAACAGATCAAAATCGGGAAAACAGGAAGAGATGTTATGAAAAGAGATACTACCATATGCGAAATGAATCCGATTCCATGGCATCTATCTATTCCAGAAAGGCTCAGCTTGACGATCTTATTGCACGGGAATTGAACTATACAGATTTTTATGACTTCACATTGTACAGTTCCTATCTTAACCGTACTCAGATTGATGACATGAACACTGTTTTTAAAGAGAGAAAAGGTATATTCGAGGAATATAACGAGTTCAGGAGAAATAAGCTCGGGATTGAGGCCCTCAGACCATATGATCTCATGCTTCAGTTGACAGATCAGCCTGGGAATAACTACACATATACCGAAGCCTTGCAGGAAATCCAGAAATCCTATTCCAAAATGGATCCTCGTTTCAATGAAATCTTTTTAAGAATGGTGACTGGTAATTTTGTAGATGTATATCCTGATCCTGAACATGGAAAACAGCCTGGAGGTTATACTATTGGATTATGTTCTGTGAAATCTCCTGCCCTTGTTTTCCTCAACTACAATGGCATTATTAGAGATCAGAAAACCATAACTCATGAACTGGGACATGGTATTAACTTTTACCTTATTGGGAACTCTGTCGATTACCTCTACTGCTCAGGACAGATTTACGAGATGGAAATACCTTCTACTTTCAACGAAGAGCTTTTTATTGATCATGTTATCCAAAACTTTGATAAAAAGACCGCAGTTAATGTTCTCTCTCAGCATATAGGGGAGTACCAGAACTACTTTACTCGCCAGCCCATGATTGCGGAATTCGAATATAGAGCACACCAGCGATGTGCTGAAAACGGAACAGTCAGCGGCGAGGATCTCAACGCGATCTGGACAAATTTATCTAATGAGTATGGGAGTGAATCAGTCGAATATTACATTGAAGACTCAGGTGTAAATTCAGCTGAATGGGCTGCTATTAATCATATTTATCTGACAAACAACTACTATACCTTCAACTATGCAATCTCAAAGGCAATAACTCTCTCCCTTTTCAAACAGTACAAAGAAGATCCTGAAACTTTCAATGAAAATTACATTGCATATCTATCGGCAGGTTCAACAATGCCGCCTGAAGAAAAACTCAAAAAGTACTTCGGGATCGTAATTAATAGACAGCTTTTTGAGGATGCAATGGATGTCGTGGAATTGAGGATTCAGGAACTTAATGAACTGGAGAAAGAAGCGAAGAGCCCTGAATTTGAATCTGCAGTAGAAACCTTGAATATTTATTCGGGCACTTTCTGGAAAAACGAGTTTAAAAGTGAATATAAAAAAGAATGAGTTTGATGCCTCAGGTAAAGAGTTCAGGTAAAAAACTTAAGAAGGCTTGTGAGTTTAAGTGTTCCTAACCTTCAATTTATTATTTTTCTAATCTGGTTTACTTTAGAGAGCTTACTTTACCCAGTTATTGGATAAACATCTATTGAATAAACATCATTGAATAGACATCTATTGAATAAGCATTTCAACTAGGACGATACAATATTTTCTATTCGCACTAAAGGTGACAAACAAAGTGTATTACGATATAATCGAATCACCAATAGGTCCCATTCTTCTGGCAGGAAACGAAGATGGGTTAAAACATCTTATTTTTCTGAAAGGCAAGAAGAAAGCGGATATTCCTAAGGACTGGATACAAAACACAGATTTTTTCAAAGAAGCTGTCAGGCAACTTGAAGCTTATTTTTCCGGAGAATTAAAATCTTTCAACCTTAAACTGGCTCCAGAGGGAACGGATTTCCAGAAGTCTGTCTGGAAAGCTTTATGTGAAATTCCTTATGGGGAAACCCGCACTTATAAAGAGATAGCAGCATCTATTGGAAAGCCCAGAGCTTACAGGGCTGTGGGGCTTGCAAACAACAGGAATCCGATACCGATAATTATTCCCTGCCACAGAGTTATTGGGGCAGATGGAAAACTTACGGGTTATGCAAGTGGGCTGGATATTAAGGAATATTTATTAAAGCTTGAGAAAAGATAAACTGTAGGGGAAACATTTGATCTGACCTTTCAATATTATTTTCCCTTATCGGTTATGCTTCTCACTGGATTTCCGGAGAAACTGATATGGGACTTAAAAATAGGATAGAGAGTATTATCAAAGCAGCCGCCACAAATCCGGGTACTGAGACTCGATACCGTGAACCTATTGTCGGATATGCTTCAGCCGATGACCCTATTTTTGATGAGATGAAGAAAATTATTGGACCTCACCACCTAAACCCGAAAGAGATCTTCCTTGAGGCAAAAACTGTTGTTTCCTTCTTTCTGCCTTTTGAAAAAAACCTTGTGAAGCTAAATTGGAGGTCACCGGAACCTGTAAAGGAATGGATTCAGGCTAGAGGTGAGACCGACTGCCTGATCGGAGAAATCAATGAGAAATTGAAGGCTGAACTGGCAAAGGAAGACATAAAAGCAGTCGTGCCTGAGGTTACTTTTGATTACAAAAATAGAGGTTTTGACTTTGCCTGGTCCCACAGAAGTGCAGCTTTTGCAGCCGGGCTTGGCACTTTTGGGGTTCATCACATGCTGATTACAAAAGCCGGGTGTGCAGGCCGCTTCGGAACAATACTGATTTCAGCAGAAATACCTCCCACTCCCCGTCCTGCTGAAGAATTCTGCCGTTATAAAAAAGGAGAGGAGTGTCTCGTCTGTGTGAATAGATGTCCGGCTGAGGCTCTTACTGCAAGAGGGCTTGATAAGGAAAAATGTTTCAAGCTGCTTCAGGAAAATGCAAGAATTTTTCCCGAATTCAATCAGCTTGCCTGTGGAAAATGTGCAACCGGACCCTGCGCTCTCAGGTCTTGCTGAAACAAAAAACTCATTTTTTCTTCTTCTATACAAACTCTGTAATTTTTAATTATTTTCTTTCTCAGAGAGGCAGAGCCGGTTGAACTTCAACATAGTTGCTTATACCGCTGTCAGCGGAGTTTTTGAGGATTCAGATTCATTAAAGGAATCCTGCGATACAGTAGCGTTTTTCTGTAATGATTCGGTAGAGGGTTCACGTATAGATTCAGCAATTCTCAGCATCTCGGCTTTCTCAAGATCCCCTATAAGATCTATTTCGATTTCTCCAAGTTTCCAGTGCAATATTTTCAGATCTCTGAATTCATTTAGATATGCTTCTCTTCCGTTGATACTGATCTTTTCGCCTTCCAGCATGGAAGTATTTTCTTCTGGATCATTTTCATAAACAGTTTCTATTATCTCTAAGCTTTCATTTCCTTTCTGGTAGCTAAGGGTTACAATTTCTGAACTCTCATTTGTGAAGGCTGTATTGTTGTATTTCTGTACCGTTGCTGAATTAAACACGTAGCCATCCGGAATATATTCCGGGGTAAGAATCTCAAAACTAGCTTGCTGTCTTGCTTCCTCAAGGCTCAGGTTTTCAGGGATTTTGAATTGTTCATCCAGATCCACAGTTACTACTTCTGCCCCTTCAGGAATCTCAAATTTAAACTCTGAATCCGGAATCCCAGTGTTTACTTTTAGGTCGCGTATTTCCACGTCTATTGACAGGTTTCCCTCATTGTCATACATACTGGATTTAAGTACCATCCATGTCTCTCTGTCAACCCATACTTTTGTCCGGGAAACTAGCTCTGACAACACACTCTCCTCAGCTTTTGGTCTGGCTTCAAGAACATATGCACTTCTTCCATCCACCTCTTCAACTCCGAGCATGGAAACCTCGCTTTCATTCAGTAAATTGCCTATGATACTGACAAAATCTTTTTCCGTTATGAGTGGTTCCTCAGGCAATTTTATTTTAGTGACAGTATTTGTTTCAACGTCATAGCTCCATACAAACTCTCCGTCCGATACAGATTCGACTTTTTTTCCTTCCTCTACACCAGAAGTCCTCATAAGGTTGGGTTTTTTATACATCATCTGGATTTCCTCTTCCAGATCTTTTTCCCCGCTGAAGTATGTTGTTGTGTGTATTGTGCAAGAGTAATCCTCAAGGCTGGCTTCTTTCTCCTTCATTTTTGTTACAATCTCTTCTGCACTGAGTTTCTCTTCGCAACCTGATGCAAAAAGGGCAAGGTTTATGAAAATCAGTATAAGCAATATTTTTGTATACCTCATGTCCTCACAGCCTCCTCAATTTTTTATATCCTAATGTTAGCCTGTACTCTCTCACATCTTAATATATTTTCTTCTTCTGCATATGATAAAATAGAAAAAAACCAAGTGATATTTATGCCCTTAATTTCCCTGACTACTGACTTTGGGGATCTTTATCCCGCAGCTATGAAAGCCATTATTCTGGGAATTAACCCGGAGGTGCAGATAGTCGATATAACCCATTCCATCCGGCAGGCTGGAATACGGGAAGGAGCTTTCGCTCTTTATTCACTTGTTCAATATTTCCCTCCTGGGACTGTGCATATTGGCGTAGTCGACCCAGGCGTCGGCACTTCCCGCCGCGCTCTTGTTATTAAAGCAGGTGATGAAGGAAAAGAACAGTTTTTTGTCGGCCCAGACAACGGGCTCCTGATACCTGCAGCGTGCCGCCTTGGGAAGATGGAAGTGCACGAAATTACAAATCCCGAACTCATGCTTAAATCCGGAATTTCTGCAACTTTCCACGGAAGGGATATTTTTGCACCAGTTGGAGCCTACCTCTCAAAAGGTACACCTATCGATGCCGTCGGGCCCGAAATATCGGACTTTGTGAACCTTAATTTCGAAAATTTCGGGATTGACGGACCCTTTCTTGTCGGGGAGGTTATTTTTGCAGACAGTTTCGGGAATGTAATCACTAATATCCCGGCAGATGTTATCTTAAAATTCTCCACCTTCGGCTCACAGATAGAAGTAAACGGCAGAAAGGTATCCTTTGTTCAGACTTACGGTCTTGTCGGGCAGGAAGAACCCCTTGCCCTTATAGGTAGTCATGGTTTCCTGGAAATTGCGGTAAACAAGGGAAGTGCTGCGCGTCAGTTCGGGCTGAAGAGCGGAGAGCAGGTGGTAATAAGGGTGTTCTAAAATAAATCTGGATGGTCCAGACCTAAATGTAAGGTAGGTTATAACTGAAGCTCTAAGAATACTGGATAAACGGAGTTAAATTATTTTTTATCTCAATGCATTATCTCTTCTAATTGTATTAAAAATAGGAAATATTGTTCAATCTTTTTTAATGATTTGATAATTTCAATAAATATTTATAATGCATGTTAGTAAAAAATTGAGAAGAATCGAGCTTCTTTAAAAAATAAAGTCTTCAAATTCCATTTCAGAGGATCTGTATAAATATGTTATGAATGAATTAAAGACGGAGTTAATTCTTTTGGTAGGCGATATGTCGAGATCAGAATCTTACTGTGTGCATATTGACACTCCAACAGGAGAAGATTCACTAGGATTTCAACCTTACGTTGAGGCAATTGCAGAATTTCTTACCTCTGAGGAAACTTTAGCTCCGATTACTCTTTCTATTGAGGGGCAGTGGGGGTGTGGTAAATCATCTTTCATGCAACAGTTAAGAAAGGAAATCAGCAAAAAAAATGAACTTGAGAAAGAAACCAAATATTTTACTGTATGGTTCAATTCCTGGAAATATGACAAGGAAGATGAGTTATGGGCTTCTTTTGCACTTAATTTCATGGATGAGTTATCGAAGCAGCTTTCATGGAAACGTCTACAACATTCAAGGCTCAAATTGTTTTATCTGAGATACAAACTTAAATTGAAAAGTAATTTTTTAATTATTGTTCATTTCTCCTGGAACATTCTTTCTTTCGTACTTATTTTTTCATTTTCGTTTTTGTTTATTACTTATATTTTGAATCCTCTTGGAATGCGTTTACCAGACTTTATTGATGATAAGTTAAGTGATAAGTTAATCGAAAACTTAACCAATCTTGTATTGATCTTAACTCCACTTGTGGGCCTCATGCGCTATTTTTCTGCCGAAAAGTGGTTTATAGATGTGTTTAGAGATCCTTTCGGTCTAAAAAAGCTTGAATCAAATACGAATTACAAGGAACGCCTATCTTTTAGAGAGCACTTTCATTCCGACTTTAACAAAATAATCAAATCCTATGTCGGAGATTCGAAAGTCTATGTTTTTATTGACGATCTCGACCGCTGTGAAGTCCCAAAGGCAGCAGAACTAATGCAGGCAATTAACCTGATGATCTCGGATGATCCAAAGGTTTATTTTATCCTGGGAATGGATAGAAAAGTTGTCTCTGCAGGGTTCGCAGCTAAAAACGAAAAAGTTTTCAGGTTCTTAGATGTCGATGGGCTTGAATACGGGTATGAATTCATTGAAAAATTCATCCAGCTCCCCTTTAGAGTTCCTCGTCCAAAAAGCACTGATTTTTTAAAATTTTTCCCCTTCTATGAAAAAGAATCTTCCTCTAAGCAGCTAGAAGCTGTGGACAAACGAGATTCATCGGATAATTCTGCCCCCCGTGAATCTCTTGAGAGTGACACCAAATCCTCACAGAATGAAACTAGTGGACAAAAGCCAGTAATAAATGACTCCAGTACTGTTGTACCAGAATCAAATAAACAGGAGATTCAGAATGACACGGATTGTGTGGAAGATTATGAAACCTCAAAACTGATTCTTGAAATGGTTGCCCCTGCTCTGGATAATAACCCTCGCCGGATAAAACAGTTTATAAATCAGTTCCGTTTTCAGAGAACTATAGGGAAAAGAACGGGCCTCTTTTGTTATGATGTGGGGACCAACCCCGGAAATATGTGGAACTGTAAAAAATTAGCAAAATTCGTGGCAATAAGCATAAAGTGGCCTTCTCTGGTTTCAGCTCTTGGTTCTAATAGTAAACTTCTAGATCAATTACAATATGTATCAATCTCGGGGTTAATTCCGGAAGATAATAATGAAAATCTGGAAAAGTGGGCAAGAGATAAAAGGTTGATCAATTTATTGAGATACGGCTGTCAAGGGAATGATCCTTTTAAAAAACCAGAAGATTTTACCCTTTCAGGCCTTGACTTTAGCAAGCTGTTGCAGATCTCACCTGTGGTTGCACCTCTGGAAAAAGGTACTGAGCTTCCTTCTTTTATTTTTGATGAAATCGAATTTATTCGGATCCCTGCGGGATATTTCATTATGGGGTCCAATGAGTATGATAATGAAAAGCCAGTTCATAGTGTAAAAATCGAAAATTCATTTTACCTTGGTAAATACCCGGTTACTCAGAAGCAGTGGGAAAAAATTATGGGCATGAATCCTTCCAGTTTCAAAGGTGATGATCTACCTGTAGAATCTGTTTCTTGGGATGATGTTCAGAAGTTTATCAAAAAACTCAATGAAATAAAAGGCACTGATAAGTACCGTCTCCCTTCTGAAGCTGAATGGGAATATGCCTGCCGTGCAGGTACTACCTCAAGATATTCTTTTGGTGATGACGAGTCAAAACTCGGAGATTATGCCTGGTATTATAAGAACTCCAGGGAAAAAACTCATCCTGTTGGTCAAAAACAACCTAATCCTTGGGGTCTTTATGATATGCATGGTAATGTTTGGGAATGGGTTCAGGACAGATGGCACAATAGTTACGAAGGAGCTCCTTCTGATGGCAGTGCTTGGGAAGATGGAGATATCTCCTTCCGTATCCTGCGGGGCGGTAGCTGGTACTACGACCCCAGGCTTTGCCGGTCAGCGCACCGCTACTGGTACGACCAAGGCAGCCGCTACAGAGATCTTGGTTTCCGCCTCCTGAGGGAACTGTAACCACTTTCGACCTTACTTCTCAGGTTAATAATTGAAGTAGAGGTTAATCCCAAATGGCGAAGCCTGAGGGCGAAGCGTGAGAAGCCACCGAAACTGAGGTGCTAAGCGCTCTAAGTTAAAAAATAGTTTCTTTTGCCCCTAGTTCAGCTCTCTTGAGCAAACGAAGTGAGTGAAAAGGGCTTCGTGCTCGCGAAGCGAAAATCGGGAAGTGGAACTCTGCTGTTACATCCACTCATAATGCATCAGAACTTCGGGATTAAAACTCTGCATCAAACTATTTTCCGTATATCCAAAAAAGAGGCAGCCTGTGCAGTTTTTGACAATCTCCTTCCGGCGTTCTTTGGAGTTTTCCCAGACGCTCTCAAGCCCGTCCCAGATAACGTTTCCAAGAGGCTCGTTTTGCACACGGCAGGTCTCCAGAGTGCCGTCATATGTGACGTTAATAATAATCCCGCTGGCAAGGCATTTGTAGTCCGTTTTCCCATCCCTGACCATTTTAAGGTAGGTTTTGGAATTTATGATCGGGTAATCCTGCGTCTTAAGCTCGATTATGCGGTCAACTGTTCTGCGGAACTTTTCCATGTCACGGATTCCGATGTCGTTCCATACTTCCTTACTGATTCCGGGAAACTCATGGACAGGCTCGAAGGATATCTTCACTTTCAGCTTTTTTGCAAGTAAAATAAGGGTTTCGACATCGTCAAGGTTTTTTCCTGTAAGTACGCAGTTCATCAGGATGGGATTCTTCTTTTTCTGGAGTTTTCTAACCTCAATAGCTTTTTTTAAGCCCTTCAACAGAGTTTCGAAGTCCATTCGACGGATTTCTTTATAACTCTCTACCCCATCCACAGAAACCGAAAGATAATCTACATCCACAAGCTCTTCCGCTCTCTCATAAAGCAGCTTTCCATTTGTGACCATGGAAGTGATCATCCCGATTTTTTTGGCATATGCCATAATCTGGGGCAGATCCTTTCTCAGGAGAGGTTCTACAGTCCAGGCATTATAAACTCCTATCCCGAAATCCCTCGCATCATCTAACAGCTTGAAAATCTCTTCTTTAGTCGGCTCTTTCCCGGCTTTCTTCCAGTATTCACAGAATTTGCAGCGCATGTTGCACTGAGCATTTACACCGTGGGAAAGGACAAAGGGACGCTTTCTTACTCTGATCTGCCAGAGGGCTCTCATAGCGAGGATAGGATTAAATCGGGACATAGAAATCTCTTTCTTATTTTTCTGCAAAAGACTACTTATTATTCATTATTTTTTCTATTAATAACCTTTTGGAGAGCTAGTTTTGTATGTTATTGCTCTAACTAAAAAAACATAATCCTATAATCGGCATCACAAAGCACCAATAAAATGCCTGAAAAGGGGATAATTTAGAAAATGAAGACGATTTTAAGAAAAGATAAAGAATTCTACAGTAAAATCGGCTAATTCTAAGTTATTAAACCGCTGTTAAAGTTTCTATTGAAAAAAAAGAGTGCTCGCCGTGAGGCGAGCTGTATGTATTGAAGTTTTATTGCATTTATCCGAAGAGTGCGCCGAGACCGGCCATTCCGTCTTCTTCAGAGGTATCTTCTTCCTCTTCTTCCTCTTCTGCTGCAGGAGCTTCTTCTGCTGCAGGAGCTGCTGCAGCTGCTGCAGGGGCTGCTGCGGCTGCGGGAGCTGCAAATGCTGCCTTTGAGATTGCTTCTTCGATGTCCACTCCTTCAAGGGCTGCGACAAGTGCCTTTACTCTGGCTTCGTTAACTTCTATACCTGCTGCCTGGAGAACGGCAGTGATTGCATCTTCAGTAATTGCTTTACCAGCGTTGTGTAGTAAGAGAGCTGCATATATGTATTCCATTGTTGATCACCTAAATTTCAATTATAGCAAATTTTTTATCCGAAAAGGGCGCCGAGACCGGCCATTCCATCTTCTTCAGAGGTATCTTCTTCCTCTTCTTCCTCTTCTTCCTTTACTTCTTCCTCTTTCTTCTCGGCTGCTGCTACACTTGCGGCTGCTGCTGCGCTTGCGGCTGCTGCTCCGAGAACTTCCCTCAGTTCATCATCCACGGCATTTGCATCTTTGTCTGCGGCTTTGGATGCAACGGATGTCATCTGGGCGTGAGCTTTTGCCAGCAAAGCGTCCATGACTCCGGAATCAAACACAACAGCATTGACACCAAGGTTCTTTGATTCTGCAAAGGCTTTTGATAGTAGGGTGACGATTGTTGCGCTTGTCGGGTACGCAGTGTTGACAGAGAGATTGAAAGCGTTCTGGGCTGCTCTGGTAATGTCAGAGAAGTACTGACTTTCGTCAATTGCAAGGAGTTCCGGCTCGTAAATTGTCCCACCGTCATAAGCGGCTCTTAAGTCAAGCCCTACAATAAGTGGGTATATTTCCAGCTTTGAAAGCATGGTTGCGAGCTTCTGTGGGACTACCTCACCTGCTTTACAGACAACCTTTGTTTCCTTTATTGCAACTTTCCCTGCCTCAATTGAAGCTGGAATTCCTGCGCTCTGGAGTTCTCCGAGAATGGGGCCAGGTGGGAAACTTGTAGGTCCCTTCTGAACAACAATATCCACCGGAGCTATTGCGCCTCCTTTAATCGGAGAAGGGGTTTTTGTCTGTTCAAGTATTTTGTAAAGTTTGAAGGGACTTTCGTTGGTAAATACCAAAGCCGTCTGCTTGTCAAGATATTTATTCATCTCGGGAATGTTTCCTCCGAGCTGGTTTAAAGCCCGCTCTGTAAGGGTGTTCCTTGAGACTTTGAGCACCGCAGTGTCTTTAAGGTCACGGCGAATTTTCTGGATCTTGGTTGCAAGAATGCCCTCGATCCCGACCATCCCGAATACCTTATGTGACTGAATGAGATTCTTTATATTTTCTACCTCATCCTTTTTCCACTGCGGGATGTGCTCCGTGTGATGTTTCTCCTCTGCCATTTACACCACCCTTTCGGATTTCCCCATAGTTGTCGTGACAAAGACAGATCTCAAGTTGTACCTGCCTTTCTCCAGGACACGCTCCAGCCTGGACACTACAGTTTCTATGTTTTCGGCAAGCTCTTCAGGACTCATATCCCTTCGGCCGACAGGCACATGGAAAGTGAGTTTGTCTTTAGACCTCAACCTTACCGCATTTTTCTTGCTCTGGATAAGTTCGCCTACATCCTTGTTAGGCAAGAGCGGAATAGGCATTTTCCCTCTGGGTCCGAGAACAATACCAAGCGTCTTACCAATAGTTGGCATGAACTGGGTTTCTGCGATAAAAAGGTCACATTCGTTTGCAAGAGCCCTGGCTCTGTTTTTGTCAGCCGCCAGTTCCTCGAGCTCAACATCAGAAATAACATACGCAGCACCGGCAGCCTTTGCTTTCAGGCCCACATCACCTTTTGCAAAAACGCCGATCTTCAGTTCTTTTCCGAGCCCGTGAGGAAGAATCACTTCTTCATCGACTCTATTCTTCGGTTGGTTCATGTCAAGATTCTTTAAGTTAATCGCCAGGTCTACACTTTCAGAGAAATTGCGCTTTGGCGATTCTTCAAGTACTTTCTTGACAGCTTCCAGTATAGTTTTTTCTACCATCTTATTCCTCCCCGTAGTGTTTGAACTTGCTTGTCCAGTGTCTGAACTTGCTTGTTCAAGCAGCCTCTTCGGCTTACTACGGTTGGTCTTAGGGCTTCCCATTAATCCGGGTTCTGTTACTCTTAACGGTAAGCCGCTAATAACTATTATTTTAATCTATTGCAACGATGTGCAAGATTCTTGTGCTATTAGTGCTATCCAATTTAAAACTATTGGTGGTAATGAATTCCCGGATTAAATGGTAAAGGGATGGAAGGCTTACCACTCCTCACCGGCAAGCAAATCATCGAACTTGCCCTGGTCGAGTTCCTTCTGGATATCTTTTGCCTTAACTCCCTCTACGGTTACGCCCATGGGGACACAGGTACCTATTACCTCTTTCATTGTTGACTTGAGATCGTAGGAAAGTACATCCTCCTTTTTCATGCGGGCAATCTTTGCAACCTGCGAGATGCTGAGGTTTCCAACAACCTCGCTTCCTGCATTTCCTGACCCTTTCTGAATCCCTAGCTCTTTCATGATCAGGGATGCGGTGGGTGGAGTGCCTACTTCGATCTCGAAATTTCTTTTATCGTCAACTATTACTTTAACAGGAACCTGCATTCCATCATAGTCCCTGGTTTTTTCATTGATCTTTTCGACCACTTCTTTTATGTTGACCCCGAGTGGACCAAGCGCCGGACCTAAAGGTGGTCCAGGGTTAGCTTTTCCTCCCGGGACAAGTGCTTCAACAATACTTGTCATCTGAGTCTCACCGGTTTTAATAAATATAAACTTTGTAGATCTTTTTCGATCCACTCTGAGTACTGGTGATTTTATTTATTAATAAGCTGGAATTTTTCGGTATTTACCATCTCGCTGCAGCTTCACTCTTCCTCTTTTTTAAGGATTCTGACAGTGTCGCCACGAATCGTTATGGGAATCGGAACCACAGCATCGAACAGTTCCACAGTAATTTCCTCATGTCCTTCATCAACCCTCTTAACCCGGGCTTTCTCCCCTTTAAAGGGCCCTGAAGTGACCTCAATTATAGCCCCTTCTTTGATTCCTGTCACTGTTGGTTTGGGTTTAAGGAAATGCTCGATTTCAGCAATTGAAGAACTCCCTTTCACAAGAGCCCGTGCATGGGGAATAGTCTGAATTGCCTGTTCTACGATCCCGGATTTAGGAGCTTCGACCAGGACATATCCTTTTAGCTCATCAGGAGCTAGAATTGCCCTTATATCCAGCTTCTCCTTTTTTGAAACCCTGGCAAGAGCTGTTGCAACCGATCTTTCCTGGTTTGCCGTGGTTTTGATTACAAATATCTGGGAATCCTCACTCATTGGGCCACCCACTGGGGCAACATTGTCAACAATACATATACTATAAATCCGATTGTTCCCACAGCCAGAATGCCAATACCTGCAACTTTGGCAATGGTCAAGAATTCTTCCCTGGACGGTTTTCTAGTAAGTTTCAGGACTCTCAGGTGTGCCCGAATTGCCTGACCAACGCTTTCTACAGTTATATTCGGTTCAAACGTGGATTCGACCATCAATTCACATCCAGGTTTTCTTATTTTATTTATCTGTCTTGAAATTTTTGCCTGTAATTCTTCCTGTGTGTTTTCTATTCTCGAGATTCACTTTTTTACATGCGCGGAGTTTACCGATTAAGATATGGAAGGAACGGGCGGTTTATATTATTAATTCCTATTATATGAAGATATCACCGACACGGCATTTAAAATATCAAAAGATTTCGAAACCGTTTTTCAATTTCATCCCGGATCTCAATCGCGTAAGTAAAAATATTTCTTTTTTGATGCCGAATCGTATCGGCATCATACTGTATTTACCATAAAAATAGTTTTCGATTGGTTTTTTATTCCTGACCCTTTTTTTAAAGAGAGGAAAACAGTATTTTTTCTCCAATCGAAGGTTTAAGTCCCTTTAGCTCTGGTTCGATCACTCTACAAAATCAATTCCATATTTATAGGTAATACTCTTGTTGCTCCCATGACCATAAATCTGAGCAGATGTGACTCCTGTAACTACGATCATTGTACGTACAGTCTGTTCAAGGTCAGGGTCGATCTGAGCTCCCCAGATAAGACGGGCGTTTGGATCTATCCGGCTGTAAACCTCCTGAACCACACACTCAGCTTCTGAAATAGTCATGTCAGGGCCTCCAATCACATTAACAAGGGCAGAAGTCGCGCCTGAAATGTCTACATCAAGAAGCGGACTGCGCAGGGCTTTCTGTACGGATTCAGCAGCTTTATTCTCTCCGTCGGATTCCCCAAGCCCTATCATTGCAACGCCTCCGTTTTGCATAACAGTTCTGATATCGGCGAAGTCGAGGTTTACAAGTCCTGGCTTTGTAATCAGTTCGGTTATGCCCTTCACGGCTCTCATAAGAACTTCGTCTGAGACTTTAAAGGCAGCCTGAAGTGGGAGTCTAGGAACGACTTCAATCAGCTTATCGTTGGGAACCACTATTACAGTGTCTGCGACATCTCTCAGGCGTTCAAGACCTGCCTCTGCATTGGTTCTGCGGACATGACCTTCCACACTGAAGGGCAGGGTGACAACTGCAATCGTAAGGGCTCCTGCGTCTCTTGCAGCCTCAGCTACTATGGGTGCCGATCCTGTACCGGTTCCTCCTCCAAGTCCCGCGGTGATAAAGACCATGTCAGAGCCTTCGACAACTTTGTTAATCTCGTCAATACTCTCGATTGCTGCATCTTCTCCGATCTGGGGGAGACTTCCGGCGCCAAGTCCACGGGTTTTCTTTTTCCCGATGAGAATCTTTTTACTGGAGCGTATATGAAGAAGGTGCTGGGCATCAGTATTCACAGCTACAAGCTCAGCTCCCTGGATTCCTTCGCCCATCATACGCTGGATGCTGTTTGAACCGCCGCCTCCGCAACCTATCACTTTGATGGTTGTTTTAAGGCTTCTGAGGATCTCTTCAAGTTCAGCATCAACATCTGAGTCTACGTTAGAGTAATCTAAATTTGGGTACTCTCTCTGCCCGCCACGTCCTTCCAGGGCAGATCGAGCAAGGGCTTCTTCCACAATGGATCTCATGCTACTGTTTTCCTCCATTTTACGGGGTAATTTTAATGGCTGGTATTAAAGAATAAATTTATTTTTAGGGGGAATACGTGTATTTCAACCTTCACATATACAGTTTCCAATTTAATATTTTTCCTTTTCCAGTCTTTAAACTTATACGGTATTTGTTTAAGAATTTTATTAAATTCTTCGACTTTCCCGTTTAACCTCAGGTTCTATTCACGGCTTATTATAGTCCGTTTTATTCCCTATTTTCTATTCCCTTCTTCCCAATCTTCTTTAATTTACTTAGCCAAATTATTCATTTTTTTATTATTTTATTTTTTTCAAGTCGTTCCTATATTTTTACCTTTCCATTTTCTCCGAATTTATATGCACTAATTTATGTGATTAATTCTCCTATATGATCTCGGTTTCATTTTGCGCATTCTCTAGAGAATTAACAGTAGTTATGCTTTACCTCTTGATTCTCCTAGAACAATGCCTGTCGCGATTAAATGGGCAACTCTGAGAGGCTCAGGAACACTGCTTCTTGTTGAAGTAAGCTGAATAATCTTTTTCACAGTTTCCAAGCCTATGCCAGCTCTCTGGATGTAAATAGAATTTTTTTTACTGGGAATTTTTTCTATTTTTCCAGCCCGTTTTATAATTTCCCAGCGCTCTCCTCCATCTGGAAAATATTTAAGGGCGGATTTAATTTTTTCAAAATCCGGGCAGGATCGCATAACCACAATTACAGGGATTCCGGTTTCCCTGTAAAGTTTCTGTATATCCACAACATTAAAGCCTCCATAGGTAACTCCATCGAGAATAATCGCTCTTATCTGACCATAATGTTTGCTATTCTTTATCATGCTGCATATAATATCAGTAGCATCAAGCCCATCCTTAGTAATCTCTGAGCTAAGAACTCCATCAATCCAGTCCCCGCCCCTTAAAACAGCCCCAACTATCATCACTTTTTCACTGAGGAGCGCAGAATCATCTATACCCAGAATTCGAATTTCGGGCTTAATATGGAAATCTGAATTCACAGATGCTCTTATGTCTGGATTACAAAAATAGTTTGTCGGTTTCCCGTAAATGTCCTCTAAAAAATTTCTGTCCAGGGAAACCCTTAATTCTTCAGGCAAAACCCTTATTCTCTCAGCTAATATAAAAATGAGCCCCCATAGGGGCTTTCTATTCAGTTTGCTGAAAGAGACTTTTATACAAACATGCTTTCAGGAAGATTGGAGGGCATCATCTTCTGCGTATTTGCAGCCATAGATACCTTATCCACTGCTTCGAGGAAGTCTTCCATCTCAACAAATTCTTTGTCCTTCCTGACAGCAAACATACCTGCCTCTGTAGCTATTGCCTTCAGGTCTGCTCCGCTCATTCCTTCGGTAATTTTTGCAAGCCTTTTAAAGTCAATATCTGCTGCAAGAGCCATTTTCTTACAATGAATTTCGAGAATCTTTTTTCTGGCTTCTATTCCGGGCATCGGGACATGGACATGCCTATCAAAGCGACCTGGTCTGAGAATCGCCGGGTCAAGGACATCTGGACGGTTTGTTGCTGCAATAATCCTGATATTTTTCCTTTTGTCAAATCCGTCCATCTCTGCCAGCAACTGCATGAGTGTCCTCTGAACCTCACGGTCTGCGCCGGTCGTCTCATTCAGACGCCTTGCGGCAATTGAGTCCAGCTCATCAATGAAGATAATGCTCGGGGCTTTTCTCCGGGCCATCTCGAAGATTTCCCTTACGAGTTTGGAACCGTCCCCTATGTATTTCTGCACGAGCTCAGAACCTACTACCCTGATAAAGGTCGCATTAGTTCTGTGAGCCACAGCTTTTGCAAGCAGGGTTTTTCCAGTTCCTGGGAGCCCATAGAGAAGAACTCCCTTAGGAGGCTCGATACCTATCCGGGCAAAACGTTCTGGCTCAATGAGAGGAAGCTCGACTGCCTCTCGAAGTTCCTGGATTTGCTCATCTAGACCGCCTATTTGGTCATAGTCCACCTCCACGCTTTCGAGGACTTCCATTGCAGCGACAAAAGGCTCTTCCGTAGAAGGAATAACCTCGGCAATGGCGAGCGTATGCTGGTTCAGGGCAACCTTTGCCCCTGGCAGCAGTTTCTTTTCATCGATATATTGTGAGACATTAACCAGGAACTGAGGTCCGTTGCTGCTCCGGACAATTATCCTGTCATTCTTAATCACGTCAATGACCGTACCAATGATGAGCGGGGAAGTCTTCATCCGATCCAGTTCAGACTGCAACTTTCGTATTTCCCGTTCATACTTTATCTTCTGGTTTTCCAGATAGCGTTTTTCTGACTCAATCTGGCTGCACTGCTCTTCCAGAAAACTGTTTCGGCTTTCAAGTTGCCTCATTCGGTCCTGGACGCTTTCAATTACTTCCCCCAGCTCTCCAGGCTCGATTCCGTCATATAACGGTTTGGGCTTACCAAGGTGACTGCGCATGCTTTCATCCTTACTTCTGGTACTTTCCGTCATGGAGCTCCGAATAATATTTAAGTCCATACCGTATATAGCGTTTTCGAAGTGATCAATATGCAATGCGAAATATGTGGTGCAGAGATCCGCGGAAAGCCCATATACATTACAATTGATAACAGTGAACTCCAAGTCTGCCAAAAATGTGCTTCATACGGTAAACCCGTTGACAAACGAACTCCTGTGTCAAGAAAAATCTCTCCAGTGGTTCGAGTGGTCCCACGAACCGAAAATAAGCCAAAAAGGGATTTTTTCGATATTTTGAAAGATGAACTCGTGGATGACTATGATCATATTATTCGGGAAGCCAGAGAAGCCAAAGGCTGGTCTCAGGAGGATCTGGCTGAAAACATCAAGGAAAAAGCATCTCTGATCAAAAAAATAGAACGCAAAGAAATCGTACCGGAAGATTCCGTTCGAAAGAAACTCGAGCACGCTCTTAATATCAAACTTACGGAACGTATAGAGGTATCAGGGCAGGAAGTCTCTCACGTGAGAAAGGATACTACCCTCGGAGATATTGTGAAAATAAAGAGAAAGTAAATCTCAAAGTAAAAGACGAAATAGTAAATTCCAGAATAGAAAACAAAACAGTCAATTCACAGTAAATAAAAAATAAGTTAATTGGAGAAAATAAATTTCAACTACAAGCTTTGTTCTAGCAGCAACACATAGTTCTAGACAGTTTTCCCCTCCGGGAATGACAGAGGGCTCAATTAGATGGCGAGGGCTCAATTAGATAGTGTATTCTTAAGCCTCTTTCCCTTCTGCTTTTAAGTGCTTTTTTATCTTATGGGGCTTTGAATCCCTTTTCATGTTGAGCTCTTTTCTCGACCCTCTTTTTTGAGCTTTTTTCCTGAATCCATCTTTTAAGTTCTCCTTTACTTCTAGTTTTACACAATTCTTTAATCTGATGTTCCTTTTCCAAAAGTCCTTTAAATTTTGATTTCAATACCATATACCTTTTCAGGATTTTCTTTATGAATTATCCAGAACGGCTCCTCACCATAGGTTTCCATGAGCTTTATGGTTCTTTTGGGGACTGTCTTCGGGCCAAGTACTGCGCCTGGTCTGTCGGGATCATCAATGTAATCTGTTTCCATCATAAATCGTGTACCCTCCTCAAGCGCATGCTCTATTGCCCCTTTAACCGAGATTACCCCCGGGAAAAGTCCAAGTTCCTCACAGGTTTTCACCAGGGGCGGCGAGTAGTGCTTGACAACCCTATACATTTTTATTCCTGTTTTCTTTGCCCTCTTTACTATATCACGAATTTCAGGCTCTCCCACACTTTCGGTATGAAGCTGAACTGCACAGTCCTGTTCTTTTCCCAGGGAAAATGCATACTCCATAATTTCATTCGAAGCTTCCCAAACCTCTGAAGTTACAGGATAGTGGGGGCGTCCTGACTTTATCCCTACGGCAAGTCCTTTTTCAACGTATCCCGAAGCAAGTTCGAGACCTCTTTGCATTATCCCAGTAGCTTCCTGCAGATCCATATATTCTGTAAGTTTTGAGATTTCTGCGGGATGGACTCCAAGCACTGGAAAAGCTCCAACTCCAAGCTCCCGAATTTTTGATGCGAGTTCGACTGTTTCGTCAAAAACCATAAGGTAATCTTCGGGTTTTTTGACGGTTATTCCAAGCGACCAGCTTGGTTTGGTGACCAGAATTATATGAGTTCCACCTGAGTTTTTGAATTCCTTTACTGCTTCCAGCCCCCTGGCTCTTGGATCGATGTGCATGTGGTTATCGGTGATCGGAATTTTTGCAGGCATTTTTATTCCTCAAAAGTCTGAATTTCTAGCTTCAATTAAAGTTTGCATGTGCTCAGGTGTTTGTGCCCCGGAGCTGACTTCACGTTAAAGATTATTCGACAAGTATTAATTACCCAAAACTTGAAATATATAGCCTTACGTTCAGTACGCGGGAAGATTCAATTATTCTTACCGAATTTTCGAAAAGTTCCCCATTTTCAGCTTTTCAGTCGCTACGGTTCTTTAAATACGAACCCTAAGATCTGGTGATAATAATGAGTAAAACCGCAGCAGTAATCAAAGGTGACGGGGTAGGTCCCGAACTTGTGGATGCAATGCTTAAAGTTGTAGAAGCCGCTGGCACAGACATTGAATTTGTTATGTGTGAAGCAGGGGCTGAATGGTGGGAAAAGCACGGAGGCAATTCCCTTATCCCGGATGAGACTTGGGAGATTCTTGACAGTTCTGATGCCTGTTTTAAAGGCCCGACAACCACACCTGGAGGCATAGGCTCTCCAAGGAGTGTGGCTGTATCCATAAGGAGAAAGTACGATCTCTATGCAAACGTGCGACCAATCAAAACTTTCCCTAATTCAAATCCACCTCTTGGGGATGTGGAAATGGTCTGTGTGCGCGAAGGCACGGAAGGTCTCTACATTGGAGAGGAGATCCAGCTCACAGACGATGTTTCTATTGCAATCCGCAAAATTACACGTACAGCATCCAGGAAGATTGCAAGCTACGCTTTCGAGGAAGCTAAGAGAAGAGGCTATGACGCTGTTGTGCCAATCCATAAGAGCAATATCCTGAAACTAACCTGCGGTTATTTCTTAGAAGAGGTCGAAAAGGTCGGGCAGAGCTATCCGGATATCGAGATATGGCCTTATCATATTGATAATATTGCTCAGCAGCTAATTAAGAACCCACAGATTTTCAATAAAAAAGTCCTTCTTTCTACAAACCTCTTTATGGATGTAATCAGTGAGGAGTGCTCGGCTCTGGTAGGCAGCATCGGGCTGATTTATTCTGCCAATATCGGGGATTCCTTCGCAATGTTTGAGCCTGCTCACGGCTCAGCTCCAAAATATGCAGGTCAGGACAAAGTAAACCCTGTCGCAACCATACTTGCAGGAGCATGGATGCTTGATTATCTTGGAGAAAAGGAGAAGTCTGAAGCGATATTTAAGGCTACAGAACGTGTAATTTCCGAAGGCAAGTATGTAACCTATGATCTCGGAGGCAATGCCAAACTCAGTCAGATGGCTGGCGAGATTGCAAAATATACGGCAGAAATTCTCAAATAAGAAGGCACTGAAGGAAAATTCCTTTATTCCTTCAATTTTCTTTCCTCTGACTCAGCTATTTTCCCTTTGTTTTTCAGTTTTCTACGCCCTGTATGTACAGGATCGCAGATGGGCTGGTAAAGGAAGTATTTCTCTACATAAGCAAGCAGTTCTTCATCAGAGATACAGGAAACCCTTTCCTCATTATCATAGAGCTTCTGGATTTCGGCCTGGATTTTCAGGAGTCGGCTATCATCTTTTTCCACTATTGTCTCAACGTCAAGAAGATCATTTAAGGTCTCTTGAACCTTATATCGTATAACTTCCAGTCCCGAAGAGTCACCTATAAGCAAGAGCCGCTTTCCTCCCACCAATTCCGGAGGATAGGGTTCGTAATTGAAGGGATTTTTGAGGACGCCTGCGGCATGTATTCCAGACTCGTGGGCAAAAATGTTCTTCCCAACTACAGCCTTATTTCTCGGAACCCGCAGCCCGAGTTCTTTTTCCATGAACCTTGCAAAGCGAGTAACCGGCTCAAGGTTGTATCGCTCAAAGCCTTCTACCCTATCTGCCAGGAAAAGCAGAATTTTCTCCATTTCACTATTCCCTGCACGTTCTCCTATGCCCAGGAAAGTCACACTTGTCCAGTTTGCTCCGTACCAGAAACCTGCAATTGAGCTTGCCGATCCAAATCCGTAATCATCATGGATATGTGTCTCTATGTTTTTAACCCCGATTTCTTCTTTGAGGTGCTGAACGATTTTCGGAATTCCGTATGGCTCGTCAATATTCGCAAAGGGCATTCCGTACCCTACAGTATCACAGACGCGAATAATACAGTCAGGGTCGATTTCCATGATTTTCTCAACAAGCGGGAAAACAAAACCGTAATTATCTGCCCTTGTCATATCCTCAAGGTGTGCTCTTGTGCGAAGTCCGTGATCTACCGCATACTGCAGGGCATCCAGGTATTTCTCTTCGGCTTCCTCCCTGCCTGAGAGCCTCATTTTGGAGAAAATATGGGTATCCGATACTGACATCAGGATTCCAGTTTCCTTTATCCCATCGACCTCAAGAACCTTGTCAATATCGGCTCTTGAGGCTCTTGCCCAGCCTGTGATTTCAGGAAACTCGTACCCTATATCGAACATAAGATCAACGGCATCTCTATCCCTTTTATTGAATACAAATGCCTCGAGTTTTTCAATCCCTATCTCGTGCAGGTACTCATAAATTTGAAGCTTGTGTTCTCTGCTCAGGACTATTCCCGGCATCTGGGAGCCGTCACGAATAGTGCTGTCACTTATGTGCACATCGTTTCCATAAGGCAGCTTTAATTTGGGCAGATCATCATATGATTCGTAAATTTTCATTGCTTTTCCTCCTTTCTTTCAGACGACAAGGCCCTGCATCGAGAGAGCGGGCTTTTACTGCTAGCTTTTCCAATGAAAATCTGTTTCAGATATATCGATCAAAAAATCAGTTGTATTTAACCGAAGAACCTTAGTTTCCTGTTAAAAAAAACACTTTTGGGGGCAATTATGGTTTTTTTCATCAAACAGCATCTTACTTTATATGTCCTGATTCTTAAACGCCAGTGCTTACTTTATACGACCGCGATAAGTTAATGATATGTTTTTATGTTTAAAATCTCTTTCTTTTAAATACAAAAGGTATTTATATATTATTCTCTTTATTTTATTAAGTCTGATAAAAGATACCATCTCATTTTCTTTCAAAAACTTACAGATACCTTCTGGAAAAAAGGCGGTATAATATTTAAAGAATGAGCATAAACATTTTCTTACGAAATTTTTCCCGATTTTTTCCATAGTTTTATGAAAGTTTACTTTCCTATCCTGTCCTTCTTACCGATAATAAGGTATATCTACAACAAGTTATATTTATAATCGAGCTTACCTGAAAAAATTGATTTGAATTATTAATATTCAATTTCGATTATGTACTCTATATAATTATCTCTGAATGAAGCGCGTCTTCCTTTTCAACCTAGTATATAATCTGTTTAATAAAATTAAATATTATATCGACATATATTTAATTTACATTTCATATATTTGCTTTACTTTCCCCCGAGGTAAAACATGCCCGAAATAGTAAGTGTTAGCGGAGGTCCGACAAAGCCTGAAATCATTGCTGTATCCCTTTTCAAACTGGGGCTGCGGGATGGAGATCGGTTTGCAGATGTAGGCTGCGGGACGGGATCGGTTTCAATTGAAGCAGCAAAAATTGCCCGAAACCTGACTATCTATGCGATAGATGCGCGAAATGAAGCTTTAAGAGCTACTGAAACTAATTTCAAGAATTTCAATATGGAAAACGCCAGAATTTTAGCTGGTGAAGCCTCGGATCTCCTTAATTCAGATGATTTTACTGACTTTATCGACTGTGCTTTTGTCGGCGGAACAAAGAACATTGGCTCGGTACTGGAGGCACTCGTTAAGAAAAAAGCTCGAAGTATTGTAGTAAACGCCGTCCGTATCGAGACGGTTGTCAGAACAATTGAGGTAATGAAAAGACTCGGGATTTTTGATGAAGTAGTTCATGTCTCTATTTCGAGGAGTGCACCAATTGCCGGAGAAACGATGTTTAAACCCGAGAATCCCGTGTATATTGTTGTCGGAAAAAAGCAAAACTGAAAATTTTCTTATAATTTAATTCTGCTTTAGATTTATTTTTATAACTTATGGAGCGATAGCATGTTAATAGGAGTAGGACTTGGTCCCGGAGACCCTGAACTTCTGACCCTCAAGGCAGTGGAAGTTTTGAAAAACAGCGATAAGGTGTATGTCCCAGGTCGCATGGCAAAAGATTTGGTGGCTCCTTATGCAGATGCCGAAATCCTGGAGTTTCCCATGATAAGAGACATTGAAGTTCTCAATGCTCTCTGGAAGGAAAATGCTGATAAGGTGGCAAAAGAGGCGAGAGAAGGCACAGTGGCTTTCGGGCTTATCGGCGACCCTAACTTTTTCTCTACCTTTTCTCATCTAAAAAAGGTAATGCGTAAGTACTATCCTGACGTTGAACTCGCAACTGTACCTGGAATAAGTTCAATTACCTCCTTTGCTGCCAGGACTGATGTTGCGATTGAGAACTCTTTTGAAGTTAGCGATGGCTCTGAGGTGAGGTATAAGATTCACCTGAAAGCGACGCAGCCGAAAGCTATAGTTAAACAGCTTGAAGCTGAAGGATATACGGAATTTATCTTTGCAGAAAGACTCTTTTCGGACAACGAGCTTATAATCCGCAAGAAAGAAGAAATTCCGGAAGAAGGGGACTACTTCAGTATCATTTATGGAAAGAAATAAAATTGCCCTGCGTAATATTCGCGGAACTCAGTACAATTAGAACAAAAACACGAAAGTAGAGGGAATGGCCAGATGGAAAGAAAAGTGTATTTTGTGGGAGCAGGTCCAGGGAATCCGAAGCTTATTACTGTGCTCGGGCGTGAACTGCTTGAAAAAGCCGATCTTGTAATGTATGCAGGTTCTCTGATAAACCCCGAGATCCTTAATTATACGCAGGGAGAAACAGTGGATAGCTATGGGCTGACCCTTGAAGAAACCACTAAAATAATTGTGGACGCGGTTGATGCCGGAAAATTCGTTGTTCGCCTCCACAGCGGAGACCCATCTCTTTACGGCTCTGTCGTAGAGCAGATGGAAGAGCTTAGAAAGTATGATATTGAAGTCGAAAGGATTGCCGGAGTTTCCTCGGTTTTTGCAAGCGCTGCTGCTCTTGGTACACAACTGACTCTTAACGGCGTTTCAGATACTCTCATCATTACTCGCCCTGCCGGAAAAACCCTGGAAAAAGACCTCATCCCTGAGCTTTCTGCCTACAATACTACTATGGCAATCTTCCTTGGTACACAGAAGATCAAGGAAATTATGGAGAAGGTTCGTTGTCCGAAGGACACACCTGTAGCAGTGGTTTACCACGCCTCCTGGGAGGATGAAGAGATTATTACAGGAACAGTGGAAGATATTGCAGACAAGGTTAAAGAAGCAGGAATTAAACGTTCTGCAATGATAATTATCGGTGGAGTTGTTGATCCTAAAAACTACAGGAGGTCCTACTTATACGGAGTAGCTCAGGAGCCGTTGTAATCACTTTTGAGAGAAATAGGGAGATTGCGGCAAGGATAGCAGAACACCTTAAAGCCGATCTGCTCCTCTATGAGAAGGACATATTCAAAAAAGCTTTTGAGAACTATGGTGCAATAATTGCAGTCTTTGCCACAGGCATAGTGGTAAGGGATATTGCTCCCCTTCTCAATAACAAGTGGTCTGATCCCGCTGTGGTTGTGGTTGATTCAAACCTAAATTTTGCAATCCCACTGCTTGGAGGGCATCACGGAGCAAATGAGATCGCTCGAAAAATTTCTGAACTCGGAGCAATCCCTGTACTTACGACGGCGACCGAAGTTCATGGTAAGCCCTCAGTCGAGGGCATTGCCGACAGGTTAAACTGCGAGATCTTCAATAAAGAATCCACTGTAGCTGTAAACTGTGCACTCCTTGATCAGGAGATAGAAGTCCTTGAAGTTAAGGGTCCCAGAATTGTTGTTGTGGATGAAGATGTATCAGTGCTGGTAAAAAGACGGCAGGAGAATATAGAGGTAAAAGGTGACAGCGGTAATAATAGCTAACTGAATCGTCAATTACTTCTTTATACATGTGAATTAGCCTGATCGGGACTATGCTAAGAGTCTGAGACGATAACGAATGATTATAGGAATCGGAACTCGCAGGGGTATTACAAAAGAAGAGGTTGTTGAAGCTGTAAAGCAGGCTCTTGATGAGTACAACCTGAGCCTTATAGAAGTTACAGCTCTAGCTTCTGCGAAACTTAAGGAAAATGAACAGGGGCTTCTGGAAGCGGGAGAGATGCTCGGCATTCCGGTGAATTTTTTACCGGATGAGCTGTTAAATAGCTATAACCCCCCTTCATCCTCCCAGGCTTCCCGCTTTGGATTAAAAGGAGTTGCAGAACCTGCAGCTCTCGCCCTTTCTGAAGAAAAACAATTAATTTGCAGGAAGAAAGTTTATGGCAGAGTCACAATCGCAATCGCAAAATAAAACAGCCGGAGGAAAACTTTACATCGTAGGCATAGGGCCGGGATCTGTAGAACAGATGACGGTCAAAGCCAGGGATGTAATCCTTAACGCCGATTATGTTCTCGGGAACAGCACTTACTTGGATCAAATAGAAAGTCTTCTCGGAACCCAGGAAGTAATCCGCAGTTATATGGGTAAAGAGGTGGACAGAGCAAGAAAAGCTGTGGAACTCGCAAAAGTTGCGAATGTTGTTATGGTCAGCGGCGGAGATACCAACGTCTACGGTATGGCGGGTATCGTGCTTGAGGTTGCTGAGCACGAAGGACTTGATGTTGATATAGAGATTCTTCCTGGAGTCACGGCAATTTTAGCCGGGGCTAGTATGCTCGGTGCACCGGTTGTAACGGACTTTGCAGTGATAAGCCTGAGTGATCTCCTAACTCCCTGGGATGTTATTGAAAAAAGGCTTAATCTTTCTGCAGAAGCCGATTTCGTTATAGCTCTTTACAACCCAAAGAGCCGCAAGAGACAGTCTAACTTTTCCAGAGCTATTGAAATTATCCGAAAGTACAAAGCTGACTCTGTGCCAGTAGGACTTGTGAAGAACGCTCTGAGAGGAGAAGGCGAGGACAGGATTGTAACTACTCTCGGAAAGGTCATGGAGTACGAAGATTGGGTAGATATGAGCACTACGATCCTTGTCGGAAATGGAGACTCCAGAATCTGGAGCTCTCAAAAGAAGGATTTCATAATCACTCCCAGGGGGTATCACAAGAAATATGACTACTGAAAAGAATGCCACTGAGAAGGCTGGAAACCTCGAAAACCTCGAAGAATTTACCGAGCTTACGGTTGATGTTAATCCCGAACTTGTGAGTATCTGTAAAGACTCCGGGGCAAGAACTGAAGAAGCCAAAACCATCTATATGAAAAGTCGGACAATGATCCAGGAAATTATCGGCAACAAGACACCTGAAGACCGCTTCCGCCAGCGCTGCGTTATTGCTACAGGAGACCTTTCTGTAGCAGATATTATGCGCTTTATGCATGACCCCATCCCTGCAGGTGTTGATGCAATTAAAAAGGGTGCCCCGATTTTCGTGGACATTAACATGGTAAAAGCCGGAATTACAAAAACCGGACACAAATCCGAAATTATCTGTGTGCTCGATGAAGATCCGAATGCTGAAATTGCTAACAGGTACGGAATTACGCGCACATCAGCAGGTTTCCTGGCTGCCCGCGACCGTCTCGATGGGAGTATTATTGCAATAGGAAATGCCCCTTCTGCCCTTATCATGGTCTGCAAACTTATAGAAAAAGGTGTAAGACCAGCCCTTATCATCGGACTCCCTGTGGGTTTTGTGAACGCGGCCGAATCCAAGGAAATGGTCAGAAACCTGAGTATCCCCGTGCCCTCTATAAGCTGTGTAGGGACAAGAGGTGGAACACCTATGGCAGTTGCCTGTGTTAACGAGCTTGTAGCAATCGCAAGAGAAAGTGAAGAGTAACACTTTCTCTAATTTCTCCTTTTCTGTTTTCCCTCATTTTTACTTTCAACGAGTCCAGTTAACTGTTTTATTTCCCAGTATACTCTCTCTATTGATGTATCAGAAAAGCTATGATTAAGAAAAGCTATGATTAAGAAAAGCTTTGATTAAGAAAAGCTTTGATTAGAGTAGGATAAATTTGTAGATCTTGTTTTGAGTATGTTACTACTATTCTCTGAAAAAAAAATAAGGTGTGATGAATGGTAGTTGAAGGTATTCCTTACATTATCTAATTGAGCAGGATTCGTGCCTTCTGGTGATGGATCAGAACCTATTGATCCATTAAGTCCCCGGCTTTTATCTTTATCTAGCTTTCTTAAATAAACCACTGGATATGATTCTGGCGTATCATCCAGAGTCCGACCAGGATAAGTACTATTCCAGCTCCCTTTTTGAGAATCGCATCCCACCTTGAAATAAGTCGAATTCTAGAGGAAGAAAAGTGGGCTGAATATGCGAGCAAGAGCATTGGCATAGCAAATCCCAGTGAGTAAATTGAAAGCGTAAATGCGCCATTAGCTAGGTTGCCCTCCAGAGCTACCATAGCCAGGATAGATGCCAGAAACGGGCCAACACACGGTATCCAGAGCACACCGAGGGAAAGCCCGAGCAAAAGTCCGGAAAGAGATCCCTCTTCATTCATTCCTGATAGCAGGGGGAATCTTGAAAATACATTGAAAAGGCTTACATCAAGAAGTATTACAAAGCCCATTAAAAGGATAAAGATCCCCGCCAGAATCTTCAGCTGGTTTATATAAGTCTGGAAAGCTGCACCAAAAGCTGAGGTTACTACTCCCATTATAGTAAAGGATATCGAAACTCCGACAACTATCGCAAAAGGTCTTAGTTTTCCTTTTCCTGCAGATGTTGCCATGACTGCAGGCAGAAGTGGGAGAATACATGGGGAGAAGACACTGAGAATTCCTGCAGCAAATGCAGCTAAGATATTGATAATTCCTGTGCCAAATGCCGCTTGAGGGGAAATTATATCATAAAACATGGTTCTTCAGGTTTGTTTTGATTTTTGTTTTATATAGTACAGTTTTTATCAAATCTTAAGGTTGCTGGAAATCAGTGCTTCAAGTATATAGTGTTCTGAAAATAATTCAGTTCATGGGCTTTTTATTATGATTTATCTTTCTCAGCCTGGACAAGGGCGAGATTCATAAGGTCTTCATATATATCTTTTTCTCTGAGACCGATAACCCTTGCCTGGAGCCTGTCTGTAGTGACGCCCCCATCCTGCTTCATATAGATATATTCTCCGTCCTTAATGCTTACGATTACAGTTGAGTCAGGGATAGGACCTATATTGAAATAGGTTGCAAGCTCGGGGCTCCTGTCTATATCTACGGAGATAATCCTGGCTCTTCCTTCGTATTCTGCTGCCAGTTCTTTGAGCATGGGTTTCATGGCATTGCATGGTCCGCACCTTTCAGACCCGATTTTCATAAGAACAGGTCCCTGTTGAATGGATGCGTTTATCTGTTCAAGGTTGATCACCTCAACAACACCACCTTCCTCCTGGGCTTCCTGAAGGGTTGCGTTCTGTTCAAGCTCGGTTGTCTCAATAACGCCAACTCCTTCCTTAATTGCCTGGGTGCTTGTAGAATTTTCCTGACTTTCTTCAGCACAACCCGCAGTAAAAACCATAGCTGCTAGGAGAACCAATAGTATAACCGATTTCTTCATGTTCTCAACGTTAATCTTTTTTTGTAATATTTTGTCTATATGCTGTATTTTACCTATATGTTGTAATTGCACATAACACAACAATTACCGTTATGTGCAAAATAATTCTCTCTTTTCACAAACAACCTTATTTTTGTTGATTGTGAAATCCTAACTCTAAAGTAGAATTACCAATAAACCTCAAATAATTAACCATTAAGAGAGGGAAAAATGACCAGTTTAGGAGACTATCGGTATGCAGAAAATATATTAAATTAGACTTAAATGACAGGATTCTAAAAAACAAAAGTAAGAAGTCATGGAAAAAACAGAGAAGAAAAAACAGAGAAAGAAGAATAGAGTAGGAAAAAATAGAGAAAAACAGAAAAAAGCGGAAAAACAGAGTAGAACATAGAAAAACAGTAATAAGATGAAAAAATTTCAAAACAGCTAATTATATCGCCTTAATCAGCCTCTTGAAAGAGGTTAGCTGCTAAGAAGTTAGCCAATTGGAAAAATTAAAAATCAGGAAAAATTGTAAACTTTTCCCTTGTATAATTCTTTTCTTATTTTCTCTTCTACCTTACTCCTCTTGCAGAGTCTTTTCTACTGCGGTAATGACGGCTTCAAAGTTTTTCTGCCATTCAGTACTGTGTTCAAGCAGACCCTGGACAATAGTGCCTTTATCTTCCATTTCTGCTACTCTGGGTTCAATAGGAAGTCTGGCAAGAATTGGAATATTGAAGTCTTTTGAGGCTTTTTCCACGCCTCCGGTTCCGAACACTTCTATTGGTTTGCCGCAGTGGGGGCAGATGAGCCCATGCATATTGTCAACTAGTCCTATAATAGGTACTTTAAGTTTCTCAGAGAACTTAATTGATTTTCGGACGCTTATCAAAGCTACGTCCTGAGGAGTTGTAACAAGCACTGAACCATCGCAATTGGGAATCAGCTGCGCTACACTCAGGGGTTCATCTCCTGTCCCTGGTGGCAGGTCTATAATAAGGAAATCGAGTTCTCCCCAGCTAACTTCTTCCAGGAACTGTTTAATTGCCCCCATTTTGGCAGGTCCTCTCCAGATTATAGGAGAATCTTTGTTTTCAAGCAGAAAACCGACAGACATTACCGAAAGGTTGGGAAGTACCTGGATTGGAAGAATACCCTCTTCATTAACATTGGGTCTTTCAGATTCTAGCCCGAAAATCGTAGGAATAGTTGGTCCGTGAATATCGCAGTCAAGAAGCCCAACTCTGTATCCGCGCAGAGCTAACCCGGCAGCAAGGTTTGCTGCAATTGTGCTTTTCCCTACTCCCCCTTTCCCGCTCATTATCATAATCTTGCGTTTGATGCGCCTGAGGTTGACTACTATTTTCGGCTCCTCTGGCTTTTTAGATATACTCTCAAGTGGTTGAACCTTATCTGTCATTTTTATCGCCTGTTTGATATATTAACACATTTTTCCGGTTTTTAGATTTCTCGTTTACGTGTCAGCATCTTCACTAATGCCAGCGCTCTCAGGATTGATATAATTGCCGCCCTTTATTTCAATTGCTTTTCCTGTGCTAAGGGCGAAAGCTATCTTTGTTCTGGCAGCTTTCAGGTCTTCCCAGAAAGCTCTCCTTGATATTCCTACCCTGATGGCTGCATCTTCCTGCCTGAGTCCCTCAACGTCAACGAGCCTCAGGGCTTCAAGTTCTTCAACTGTAATAGATACAACCTCAAGATTAGATAGCGGGACCCCTCTGGGCTTGAAATACGTGACCTCAGGCGTTTGTTCTACCCGCCTAGGGCACTTTGGTCTTCCTCTGCATTTTTTCATAGGTTACTTATGCACATTGCAGAATAAATATATAACAATTTCTCTTTTTAAGTAGAAAAATATAAATATTTCCGTACAAAGGAGTGAAATTAAATCAAATGCCTGTCACTCCAGTTAGGATCAATTCTCAGAGAGTATGCATGCAAAAAGATCAGGCAGAAAGCGTTTGACATATTCGGCTCCTTTGGAATCCATATCTTTGCAGGCACAAAAGGCAGGGCTCTTCAATGGGGGGGGTGACAACATGGACTTCAGAGCAAAACGTGAATAGAGACCATTAATCAGAATTTTTGTTTCTGGAATTTACTGCTTGGATTTTTTCATCTAAATTTGGTTTTTCATATGTCACTTTATCAATATATTTTTATATCCCACTTAGGAATATTTATATCTTTACAGCTTACTTGTGACTATAAACCTTATTTATGTTAATTATTCGGGAGAAAAAAAGTGTGCAGTGTGCATTATGCAGGATTAAGGAATGCGCGAAAGGCAAAAACTGTTCTGTCATTAAATCTGTGCTTGAGTATACGGGCGACGATCTGAAATCAATCCAGATTTCTGCCTGGCTTGAATCCGATCATTTGAAAAGGACAAAACTGGAAGAAATAGCTATTTATGCAAAAAAACTTGGATATACAAAAATAGGAATCGCATTTTGTATTGAGTATGAGAGAGAAGCCAGGTTAATTTATAACATCCTCTCAAGGTATTTTGATGTGTTCTCAGTTTGCTGTAAAGTTTCCAGCTTCGAAAAAGCCAGCCTCGGGATTAAGAAATCTGAAGATCAGGAGTTTGAAGCAATTTGTAATCCAATAGGCCAGGCTCAGCTCTTAAATGATGACCTCACTGATCTCAATATCATGATTGGACTTAAGACAGGTTATGATATTCTCTTTGCAAAATATTCGGAAGCTCCTTCAATAATACTGCCTGTTAATGAATTGCCTCAGTTAACCGATTCAGAAATTGATTTTATAGAATGAGATTTATATAGTGAATTCTTTAGTTCTATAAGTTCAAATCCTGGAGAAACACATGTTTGAAAAGTCGAACACATCGGGATCTGATTCTAAGACCGGATCTGAATGCCTGAAGATTCGAGCCCATCACCTTTGCTGCATTCAGGGTTTTCAGGGCTATGGGTACAGCCAGGGTTTTGTAGCCAATATGCGGGCTGTAATTTCGGATATAAAGGCTTTCCCTTCAAGACCTCTGGAACTTGTATCCGAATGTGATGTAATCTGCACTTCTTGCCCAAACCAAAGGGAATGCACTGCGCAGCAATCAATAGCCTCCCGCAGGATCAGGAATATGGATCTTGTTGTTATGGAGAAATTAAAAATAAAAGAAGGAACTGTTATGAAGGCAGATGAAGCCTTCAGGTTAATCAATTCACAACTTGCCAATGCGTCCGATATTGAGGAAGTCTGTGGAACCTGCAAATGGAGACAGAAATGCCTATGGTATATGCAGATGAAAGATAAGTGTGAAAATAAAACCTGAATTACAGGTTATGAAAGATAAAATCTTTTTTGGATTTGTAAAAATGAAAAATCCTTTTTAACTATTTTTTCTCAAATTTTAATATGGGATTTTTCTACCTGTGATACTATTATCTTAAACCTGCATTGATCTCATAGATTTTTGCAAGAAATTCGATATTCTGAACTGCGTTCTGTTCTATCCCGAGTTCATATGGGGTAACGCCAAGAGCAAGACCCAGTAGCTGGGTATAATGCAGAACCGGGATTGAATAGTCCGTTCCGAATTTCTCATTGACTGCAAGCTGTCCCCTATCAAATTGAAGATGACAGAAAGGACATGCATTGACAATACAGTCCACTCCTGCTTGCCTAATACAGGCGAGTTTATTCTCAAGCATCTCAAGGGACTCGGCAGCATGCCCTGAACGTACTCCCCCTCCTGCTCCACAGCACATCATCTTATCGGTATAATCTACACTTTTTGCACCTGTAGCTTCAACAAGCTCATCAAAGAAAACCGGAGCCTCTGTTTCTCCGAGTTTACGGTCTTTTGAAGGTTTGATAAGATGGCATCCGTAGTGCAGTGCCACTTTAAGGTCAAGCGGGATTGTGACATGCTCCTTGAGCTTCTCAGGTCCAAATTCCTTGTATAAATATTCGATTATATGCCTCACTTCAACAGTACCCTTAAATTCCATTCCGATTTCTTTAAGGCACCTGTTTGTGCATGCCTTTAACTCAGGATCCTTTTTTAACTCTAAATTTGCATCTGCCAGAGAGCCATAGCAGCCATTGCAGACTGTGAGGATATCCCTTTCCAGCTTTTCTGAGAGAACTATATTCCGGCTGGCAAGGGCAAGCCAGGTAGCTTTATCAAAGGACTTGAAGATTCCTGGAGCTGGACAGCAGGAGGCTCCGGGTAGGTCAGCTGCATCTATATTAAGTTTCTGCAGGCAGAGTTTAGTTGCTTTTTCAATTCCCGGGTAACGATTGGGTACAATGCATCCAAGAAATAGAGATAGTTTTTTCATATTCTGTCTCCTTATTTTTCAGCCGTCAGTTCGTCAAATTTGCAGGCTTTGAGAAGACTTCTTACCTCTTGAAGGGCTTCAGGATACTTTTGGACGGTCTCAGGTATGGGATCAAGCCCAAGCTCCTCCCTTTTTTGTTTTGTCTCTTCGTCCAGAGGGACTGCATGCCCACACTCTTCAACCATTTCCGATATTCGCCTGTGCTCGGGAAGCATGAAACCTTCTTTTACCGCAAGCCTCCTGAGTTCAAGGAGAGCATCAGTAATTGGTATGTCGCGTGGGCAGCGCTCCTGGCAGGTATAGCAGGTGGTGCAGAGCCAGAGAGCATCATCTGAGAGGACTGACGCCCTGTTCTTGCGTGCATCCCGAAGAATTCTTCGCGTGTTAAGTCCGGTATGCCTCCCAGAAGGACAACTTCCAGTGCATGCACCGCACTGCATGCAGGAGAGTAAGTCAAGCCCTGCAGCCTTTAATACTTTTGACAATTTTTCACTCATACAGGTTCACTGTCTGATTCAGTTGATTCATCCTTTTTAGAAAAGAAAGGTAAGCAAAAAATAATGAGATCAAGAGGAAACTTCGTAGCAGGAATTAATCTACGAATTTTCACAATAAACAGACATTTTTCTGTTAAATTTCCTCGTAACAAGCGTTTTTCCAGCTTCTTTACTCGTCAATTTTCTAATCACAGATTTTTCTTATCCTGACTATTTCTCTCATAATATTTAACATAAACTAAATATGTTCGGGATTATTGATAATAGTTAAAGATTTGGATAAAGACTGGCAACTATAAGTTATCAAGGTTTATTTTTACTCATCAGTTATTAGAGATCACATTTTACTGATTAATTATAAGTTTTTTACTAAGAATTATAAATTTGTCTTTACTTATGAAGAATCATAAATTTGTCTTTATTGACAAGGTTAAATAATTTATTTTATTGATAATCTACTGATAGAATTATAAATTATATCTTCAGGCAAAGATTGGCATTTCTGATTTCTTTATCTGTGCCCTAAATATATTATCTCTTCTATTATATAAAAATAAGTTTTTTGAGCTATATTCATTCTCTCGGATTCAAAATTATTTTTTCGCCGTTCTCTTTCCTGTATATCTTTCATTTTTTTCAAGATTCTGTCAGGAAAAATTTATTCCCAGGTCTTTAAGTTGATTAAGCTTTGCGAGGTTTATCATCAGTGGTGTGAGTGATTCCACAGTGCTTGCCTGTTTAAGAGGTCCTCCATCCAGGGGCTTCAGGCATCCCATATGCTTCGTAAGCTCCATGACCAGCTTCTTTGCTTCTTCGTCATCACTGCATATTATTGAGTCATGTACATCCTTGCACTTTACTATATCCCTCAATTTCCCTGCAGGGATATTATGGAAGGCTGCCACAACTTTCGTAGAAGACGGAACTCTTTTCTGAATTGCAAGGGCGGCTGAACCTTCTTCCGGAGGTTTATATACGAATAAGTTTCCTTCCTTTACCATCGGGACTACTGGAGTGATAAGAATCTTATTTTCAATAGCCTCCTGAATCTCATTCAGCAGAGGCAAAACGTGGTCAAAACGAATAGTAAGGATTACTACATCAGCAGCCTGTGCGGCTTCAAGGTTACTACTTCCTGTAATGCCTATCCTGGATGTATCAAATCCGCAGTTCTCAAGTTCGGATAAAGCTTTTTTTGCGGCTTCATTGGCTGATTCCTTGGATCTGGACCCTATAATAACCTCGTTTTTTACACCTTCAGCCATAAGGTTTTGAAGTGCCAGCCTGAGCACCATGCCTTCCCCTATATTTCCGGTTCCTCCCAGGACAGCTATTTTCAACTTATCAGAATTCAATTTGAACTATACCTCCAGCTTTGCTATATCTCCCATAAAATATGTCTGAGAGTTAATATAACTTCTGTCTACCTGAGCTTTTATTCTAGCAGCAAAACCCCGACACATGTGGTTTTCTCAGGCTTGCAGAACTCAAGTACAAGTCCTGCTTTTTCCATTGCCTTCTGAAGGTTTATTCCTACAGCTTCAGGTGCAAAGCGTCTCAATTCCGGTTTTATGCATTTTTTAAGGTTACATGTATCGCACTCGTTACAGGAGCCGGGTCTCAGGAGATGGGCAAAAGTGAAACCTTCCCTGAAGGCTTCATATTCAAGTTCCAGCATTTTATGGAAAGAATCCTTACGAATTTCTCCCCAGGCTTCCTGTATATCCGGAATCTGTGAAGTATCGCGTTCATCGATAAGTAGAAGCGCGCTGCTGTATTCCCCTATGATTTTTCTGAAATCCTCCACCGTTATGATATGAGGAGGGCAACTCAACCTCTTTCCATAACTTCTGCAACCGTAAGCACATTTCAGGGCAATTCTGTTCTCAACCGGAATATCCCCCGCATCCACGAAATAAGCTTTGAGCCCCATCTCTGAAGCTTTCTCAATAAGATCTTCGAATTTTCCTAACATGATAGCCCCTTATCAAAAAGCCCTTTTGTTTCCTTTTAATTTGCTACTTTTTAATTTGCTACTTTTTAATTTGTATCCTTTTAATTTGCTTCCTTTCTAGTTATTATTTCTGTTTTCAGAAATGAACTGAAATTCTATTACCTTGAAAATCCTTTCTATCTTTTTAAGTGAGCGATGTAAGAAATAGAAATCCTTGCTAGAGAAATAACAATTACTTTGGTGGGGAATAAGAAATCTTACGAGAAAATCGGAATGAAATAAAGTTTTTGTTACGAGGAATAACAGTTATTATGTATATCTATTATGTGTATTTATACATCATAATTATAATTTTTCCATTATATTCTCCACTACAGGTTACACTTCTATAATTTGCAATTGATATATTAGTAAAAGGGATCCTTATGATTAAGAAAGTACCTTTAACCGAACTGAAAAATCGCATGTATAACTTTAGAAAGCAAATGAGCATCTCAAATCCAGAATGGGAGATAGCTGTCATCTTCAGTAAAATAAACCTTTATTATTTTACGGGTACAATGCAGGATGGGATGTTGATTATCCCCAGGCACGGAGAAGCAACCTTATGGGTACGCCGCAGTTATGAAAGAGCCCTGGATGAATCTTTATTTCCCAGCATAGAACATATGAATAGCTTTCGTGATGCTGCAAAAAATATAAACGTGCTTCCGGATACGGTATATCTGGAAACAGAGGTAGTTCCTCTGGCTCTATACCAGAGATTCCAGAAATACTTCCCTTTTAAGAATTTCAAACCCGTAGACCCCCAGATTTGCGCTGTCAGAGCAATAAAAAGCGAATATGAACTCTCCCTGATAAGAGAAGCCGGCAGGATTCACCAGCATGTGCTGGAAGAGCTTGTACCTGAAATGCTTCAGGAAGGAATGAGTGAAAGCGACCTGGCAACCAAATTGTTTTCAGTTCTTGTAGAGGAAGGTCATCACGGAGCATGCCGTTTTGGCATGTTCGATACAGAAATGATTCTGGGAAATGTCTGTTTTGGTGAAAGCTCTATCTATCCGACTTATTTTAATGGACCCGGAGGAAAGTACGGGTTATGCCCTGCAGCACCTGTGCTAGGCAGCCGTGACAGAAAATTGAGGAAAGGAGATCTTGTCTTTGTTGACGTCGGGTGTGGGGTTGATGGTTATCACACGGATAAAACCACGACATATATTTTTGGCTCTCCTCTTCCACAACATGCCATAGATGCCCATAATAAATGTGTGGATATACAGAACGAAGCTGCCTCAATGTTAAAACCCGGCGCAATTCCCTCGGAAATCTACACCACCATAATGAATAAGCTCGATTCGGAATTCCTGGAAAACTTTATGGGTTTTGGCAACCGTAAAGTAAAATTCCTGGGTCACGGAGTTGGACTTTTAATCGATGAAACGCCTGTAATTGCAGAAAGTTTTGACGAACCCCTTCAGGAAGGAATGGTATTTGCCCTCGAACCTAAAAAAGGGATTGAAAATATCGGAATGGTGGGAATTGAGAATACATTTATAGTAACTGCTAAAGGTGGAGAATGCATTACAGGGTATAATCCTGGCTTGATCCCTGTATTTTAATTGCGAATCAAGCATCTAGGAGGCTCCTTACTAACAGGATAATGCTATTTCCAGATGCCTGAAAACGGCATTTTTCCTTTCCGAAAAACACTTTTCTGACCCAAAAATATTTTTCAATCCATAAGTTAGAAAGTGCTCCCGCCAGCTTGCCTGGCGGCGCTTGTAGAGGCTTATCTTTAAAAGTCAATAGTCCAACAGTTTATTGGGCAATTACCCAAGGAACTGACTAAACAAGGCTGGTATATCCATTTTTCCTGATTTGATCGATAACTGCAAAAACAGATTTCATTTTTATGAACTCTGCCTGCCTTTACAATACCAAAAAAGCCTCTCTCCCCATTCAATGGCCTTCGAGTCAGAACTGAATAGTCCTGTACTGATGTCGTATTCAACGTTTCCTTTTTTGTACAGGCTCAGAGAAAGGTGTTTATCCGTAACAATGAGCCCCACTTTGATATCTTGATCCATGACAATTAATTTGAAGTTTTCATAATCTTTCAGTGCTTCTACTTTTTCCAAGTAAGGTGATTGATTCAATTCTTCTGCAACATGAAGAGAAACTATAAGCTCAACAGGGATTCCTTCTTTCACTCTTTCAGAGATTGAATCAGCATATCCGCTGGTCACTACAGACGATATACCATATATATGATCTGCTTCTTTAATTATTTTTAACTGGTTGTTATAAACATTAAGGATCTTCATACCTTTATCTTTGAGGACTTCAGACTCATACAGACATCCGATTTCTTTTAAGAAGAAAACGGGAATTCCTTCGAGGCAATGTCTCAACCAGAAATGTTTAAATTTATCAACTGTCCAAAATGTTATAAAAGAGTCAGCTACTCCTGAAGCTACAACTTTTCCTGCGGACGTCAGGAAATACTCACGTCCTTTTGTTTCTATCAGATGATCTGCTTCGAGTTTCCTGAGCTTTGGAATTATAACCTGAGAAGTACTTCCGGTAATTTCACGCAGTTGAGAAAGTTTTCTGCTGTCCTCATTTAATGACAGAAGTATCTCTGTTAGAAGTTTTGACCTGTATATTGCCTGAATGCCATCTCCCATTTCTCTATAAATTTCGAAGCTGTTCATTTCCTGTCGCCACATCTACAGATTTTTTCCTCACTTTCTTATTAAATTGTTTTGATGTAATATATTCTTTTCTTTTGTTGGGGCATGTATATCAGTATCACTTTGCTAATTTTGTTGTTTAGTGAAGAGAAGAATGTTCAGATTATTTGCTAAAAGTAAGGTCGAATTTTAGACGTCAGCTAGAGCTCTGAAACTTCACTGTTTTTGATGAAAAAGATAATCGGTTTAATGAATGTTAATCGGACTGATGAAAAATTCATCGACATAACAAATGTATAAGAGAAGATTATGAGATATTTTTGTATGTGAAGTTCAAACAAACCTTGCAGAGTACATTTGAACTCCACATGCCCTGAGGCAAGGAAATGATAGCTTAAGAGTATTTAAGGCTTGTCTGATCCTGCCTCCGAGGGAAAAAATAACTAGGAGTTAGACAAATGATCAAGAACAAAATTGGAATAGAAACATTAATTTTAGCAATGCTTCTTGTAAGTATTGTTTTTGTACCTGCTGTAAGTGCACAGGCTGACATTTCTCAAAATAAAGAGTATGCTGATGCAATAGACATTTCGAACAAAAAATCAATTTCTAAGGAAGACCTCAAAAAAGTATCAGAAAACGTGAATGTATTGAAAGAAACCGATAACGAAAAGATAGTATCTTTCAAGAAACAAGATGGATCAATTGGATACGCTATTTCATGGAAAGATGAAGAGAATCCTAACAGAGTAAATTTTGCTTTTGTAGATCAGAATGAATTGGTATCCAAAAAGCTCGTATCTGCTTCAAGTCTCAATGATAGTTCGGCAGTTGCAGCAGCAATTTCTGCGGCTAGGACAAGTTTTTGGCATGGAAGTTATATCGAACAGTATGGTGACGCCATAACAGGTGGAATACACATCTACTTCTCCCCAACAGACGCCTCATATGTTGCAGATGTAGGAACAGCCGCAGCTGCGGCATTAGCTGCTATAATAGGTTCATTTTTATCACCTACTGCTTCAGTAATACTAGCTGCACTAGTCACTATAGGAGTGCAAACCGTTTATTGGATGGAACAAAATTCAGATGGTAGCTTAGATGTGCGGATTCCTTACGCAAACGTAGCCTCAATGATACTAACAGGTCATATTTACATGAAAATTGGTAGTCATTGGTATACGGTTTAATTGAGTATTGGCTGATTTTTTAATCAACCGCCATTTTTATTTGGTGATAACATGGAAAGACAACAGATATTAGGGGTTTTAATTTCAATTTTTATGGTTATTGCTATGCTCATACTTAGCGAAGTTGTGGCTAAAAATGTAGTACATGACTATATGTTAATCAAAATTTCACTTATGGTATCTTTTTTTCTTGGACTTCTTTTCTACATGATTTTAGTTAAGTTGGGAATTTATTAGGGAGAATTTTACTAAATCTCTGTTTTTAACCGATTGCTATAATGAGCCTATATATCGGCTCTGTAATAATCCTGTATCGGCTCTGTAGAAATCCTTAATTTTGATGCAGATCTTTCTGTCACTTTTTTGTTTATGTTATACACTATCAGTTTAATTTTTATTTCTTTGACTTGATTGAAGAACTTTCTTGCTCTAAGTACTTCTCCAAACTTCCTTTTGACAACAGAGAATGTTGTTTCCATTATATTCCGTTTATTATACTTGATTTTGTCAAAACCTAAACAACTTTTTTTTCTGTATTTTCCCTTTATCTTCTTCCTTTTTCTTTTAAAGGTATAATTGAGTTTGCTTTAATCTTCTCGGCAGTGTACCTAATTTTCTGTAAAATTGTAAATCTCAAAAAGTTATTGGGTAGAAAATTCAATATCGCAAGATCAATTTTACCCATAATGAACAAAAATTTAACTTCGAATTTACAGTAAATTCACGACGTTGACAAAATGAGTTAAGGTTAATAAAATGATACTTAACAAAATAACATTTAATAAAAAGATGAATAAAGATGAAGCTCAGAGCCTCACCTCTCCGATTTGTTTACGTTGATTTCTGAGGTTTTCTTGCAAGCTTTTTCTTTGCAAGTTTTTCAATTATGCCGAGGCTGACCTCACCGCCGATGCTTAATTTCTTGTTGGCAACTGCACTTTCAAGAAGGTGCTGTCCTACAAGTGTGCGCACGACAAGGGTAGTGTAGCCGTCCGGGCTTCCCACAGACCCGGCAGAAATATCGGCTTTAAGAGCGGTAAAATCTGTACAGACGCCGCAGCCTGGGCGGACAGTGTCCTCAAGTTCGTTAAGAGGGATTACATACTGTGTCCCATCGTTTAAGGTAATCTCGAGCTTGCCCTTAACGTCAATACGGCATACTTTCATGGGCTCAAGGGCGTACTCGCTTTTCAGCTTGCCTGCAATAAGTTTTTCATAGTCGAAACTCTCCGTGCAGAAAAGCCCGAAAACGAAACGGATAGACTTCTTATATGGTTGCACAAGCTGGTGGTCAGTTTCAAGCATTTTGCGGACTGCCTGGACAACACAGGGAACTCCGACAACTGCAATGTTCCTGTACTTCCTGTTTACGACTGCTTCCTTGAGGGAAGAAACAAGAGGAACCCACCAATTGTAACGACTTCCTGCCTGACCGATAAGGGCTTCACTTCTGGTTATTACCATGGAATGCGGCTTGAGGGTCCAGGGATCTTCAGTAACCGTAACCACGGCATCTACAAGACCTGTATCAAGCGCGTTTGCAAGGATTGCTGTGACTGCTCCTCCACTCTGTTTTTTCGGGATATCGAACTCGGCTTTTCCGGCAATGATTTCCAGGTAATCTCCGAGCAGGCTTGAGGGCTGTTCATCGAGCCTCGGACAAACTTCATAGCAGGCTCCGCAGGGGACCCCATCAACAGCGGCTTTACAATAGTTATTGCTCTTTGGGTGTGTAGAATCGCCACCGGTTTCAAAGTACAGGGAATCAGCAGGACAGACTGCAATGCAGGCACCGCAGCCTGAACAAAGGCCTTCGTCCCAGACTTCTGATTTGAGATCAAGATAATTTTTGCTTATTGGTTTTTGTTCTGCCATCTCTCATCACTCCCAGACATATTTGCCCGCGAAAGGCCGGCTGCTTGCAGGTCCGATCTTCGTGTAGTTAGTGTTCAGGAACTCTGCAGGGTCATATCCAAACTGCTCGCAGAAGCTCTTTATAATCGGGGCAATGCGTTCAAGATCGCTTTCGGTAAACTCGAACTTCTTGGCTCCTATTCCAAGCAGATAATCGTCCACTTCCCCACGGATGATAATTTCTCCACCATGGATTCCGCTTCCTATACCCCTATCTGTCATCGCTTCGTCCTTACCGATGCCCAGTACGAGCACAAGACCGCCTGCCATATATTCTCCGAGGAAGGAGTGGGCTGTACCTCCAACTACAAGTACAGGTCTGGATTCCACTCCATACTGTTTCATGTGAATGCCTCCCCGGTAGCCAATGTTGCCTTTTATAAAGACTTTTCCTCCTCGCATGCTGTGTGCAACTGCATCTCCTGCGCTTCCGTGAATTACAAGCATGCCGCTGTCCATAGTGTTGCCAGGAGCGTGTTCAGCATTCCCATTTACAATACATGTCGGCCCACTCATGAACATCCCCAGGTCTCCGCCCGGGACTCCGTTAATTATTAACCGGACGTTGCCTTTTAATCCATCACCTATAAAGCGCTGTCCAAGCACATTATCGAGTATGATTTCTTCTGCCCCGTCCGCAACTGCAGCCCGGATCTTCTGGTTCAGGGGGGTATAATGCATATCTTTTGCATCAATTCTTACCGTCTTCATCTCAATCAGGCCCCCGCTGGAAGTACATCCAAAATTTTAAGCATTCCTTCATCCAGCATATATCCACGCAGGCGATCTCTATTTCCACGCAGGCTTTCAATGCTGTTAATTCCTGCAGCGCCCATAAGTTCGCTGAGTTCTAAAGTCCAGCCTTTGATCAGGTTTGCAACCTGGACTGCACCCCTTTCAGGGTCGATCCTGTTCATGAGATGTGGCTCCTGGGTAGCAATGCCCCATGGGCAGAGGTTTCTATAACAATTACCACAGACTCTGCAGCCCAGAGCAATAAGTGCAGCAGTACCAATATACACAGCGTCTGCACCAAGTGCAATTGATTTAGCAAGATCTGCACTGCTTCTTATTCCACCGCTTGCAATAATCGAGATCTCGTTTCTTGTACCCTGCTCTCTGAGTTTCTTGTCAACACTTGCAATTGCAACTTCAATTGGTATTCCTACATGATCTCTGAATACCTTGGGGGCTGCTCCGGTTCCACCTCGGAACCCATCAATTACCACTGCATCTGCAGAAGAGCGGGCGATACCTGCTGCAATTGGAGCTACATTATGCACAGCTGCGATTTTCACGAAGACAGGCTTTTTCCATTCGGTTGCTTCTTTGAGACTTCGAACGAGCTGGACAAGATCTTCGATGCTGTAAATATCATGGTGAGGAGCCGGGCTGATCGCATCACTACCAAGTGGAATCATACGAGTTCTTGAAACTTCTTCGTTAACCTTTTCACCAGGCAGGTGTCCTCCAATACCCGGTTTCGCGCCCTGACCGATTTTAATCTCAATGGCTGCTCCCCTTTCAAGATAGTCAATATTGACCCCAAAACGGCCTGATGCTACCTGAACAATCATATGATCCTGGTAGGGGTAGAGTTCTTTATGCAGACCTCCTTCTCCAGTTCCCATGAAGGTTCCTATCTCTTTTACAGCTTTTGCCATGCTGAGCTGGGAATTAAGGCTGATAGCTCCGAAACTCATATGTCCAATCATGATTGGAGTATTGAGCTCGAGGTTTGGAGCCAGTTTTGTCTCAAGTTCTATGTCTCCACTCTCGGTCTCCCTGAATTTGAGTCTGGATGGTTTCTTTCCTATGTAAGTCCTGAGTTCCATAGGTTCTCTCAGGGGGTCAATGCTCGGGTTTGTAACCTGGCAAGCATCAAGAAGAAGGCGGTCATAGACAGTTGGCAAATCCCTGGCGTTTCCCATTCCTGAAAGAATAATCTTTCCGCTGCGAGCCTGCTTAATAATATCCTCTCTTACTTCTCTGGTCCAGAGGGGGTGGCTACGATAGTCAACAGGTTTCTCTATAAGTGTAATTGCGTCCCTCGGACACATAGCAACGCACCGAAGGCAGGCTGTACATTTTCTGGATTCCACCAGGATTCTGTCACCTTCTCTCCTGTAAACACCGTAGGAACAATTCTCAATACAGCGTCCACAGTCCATACACTGGTCGCGGTCAATGCTTACCTTAAATTTTGGGGGCACGCTTCCGAGCGTCATTCAATAAACCTCCCTACTACTGGTTCTCCTGCCCTGGGAGTGTATATATTTTTAACTTCGGGGTCAATGACCCTTATTGCGGCTTCTTCACTGGAAATGTAGAGCCGATTTCCATTCTCACCAACTACAAGGGGGCGCAGTTTAATCCTGTCAGTAAAGCCGACAATACCATCTTCTGATCCGACCACAATTGCAAAAGGTCCATTCATGAGGGCAGGCCCATAGGTAAGGCGGATTGCCTTGTTCAATTCTGCCTCTTTTGCTGGCATCCGGTCTATCTCGTCCCAGAAAGGAGGAGCTAAAGCCCTGACAACCATTTCATGTGACAGTCCATGCTGTCTTCCAAGCAGGTCAAACAGATAAGCTACAACTTCAGTGTCAGTAAACAGGGTACACTTGTATCCGTATCCTTCGACATAACGCCGGTTTGTGCCATAAGAGGTAATTTCTCCATTATGCACTACTGACCAGTTAAGTAGATTGAAAGGATGAGCACCTCCCCACCAGCCAGGGGAATTTGTAGGATAGCGGTTATGGGCAAGCCAGATATATCCTTTGTAATCTTCAATTCTGTAAAAGTTTCCCACGTCCTCGGGCCAGCCGGAAGCTTTGAAAACACCCATATTTTTTCCTGAGGAAAAGACTGTAGCTCCTTTTATGTTGGTATTTACTTCCATAACTATGTAAGTGATAACATCACTCTCAGATTCCATCCTCCCTACTATCAGGTCTTCTGAGGGCTTAAAGAAGTATCTCCATGGGATGTGCACTTTCTTCATGCCCGGCTGAGGGGTTGTTGGGATTTCTTCCTGGTGAACAATTTCTCCCCACTGTTCAAGGAGTTCATCTACCTTCTTTTTTGGTTCACCTAAATTGTCAAAGAAAACATGAAGAGCATAGTAATCTGCATATTCTGGATAAATTCCATATGCGGCGTAGCCTGCCCCATCTCCACTACCTCTTTCATCCATGAGGCTGAGGGCAGCTTTTATGCTCGACCCGTCCATTCTGGACTTTGTTCGGTCTATTAAGCCTATTATTCCACACATTTTTATCACTCTGGAAATGGATAGGAATGAACATAACGTGGTATATTCATCAATAACTTTCTGGATTATTTTTACGGCTCATTTTTGAGAAATAGTTCAAAAAATTTGCCAGCTGAAAAACTGGGTTTCAGGGATAATTTTTGTCAGTTTCCGCGATTTGAGGAGCTTTAACTAAATTTGTTTCAATCTAAATTATCTAATTAATGTGAGTGATAAATAGCGCTCCCATATATGGTTTCATTTCTTAACATACATTGAGAGGGTTATCACTAAGGGAAGTAAGTAATTTAGTACCTATTTGACAATATATATATGTTTCTTTTTCCGGCTAAAAGTTCTTGAGGGAAACCAGCAAAGCAAAATGTGTTGTTGTCTTTAATTTTTTTATTTTCTCTTCTTCACTTCTATCTGACACTTGCTCTTTAAAGTTTACTCCATCACCGTCCTCTGAACATCAATGTTATCCCTGCATGTGCAGATTGCCTCTTCGTGAAAAAAAGTAATTAAACATTGGAATTTATAAGAAAGTATTTTAATCTTAATATTTTTCAGGCTTTAATCAAGGAAGGAAATAGAAAAACCTGTAATAAACCTGTAATATAGCATAATCTGTTAAACCGGATGTTAACCGGTTAAGCGGAAACTAACTGATTGAGTGAGAAGACTCTTCTCTGATCTATTGGCTTCTTTTATAAATCTGGGGCACACCTCTCCGAAGGTATCTTCTGAATGAATCTTTTCCAATTCTGAATGAACCTTTTTTAATCTGCTTCACTGAGCTTTTTGATATGCATGGATTCCAGGAGCTGGTAGGATTACAGCATATGAAGGTATTTGTCCAGTTCCCAGGGATGAACTATTGCTTTATATTCGTTCCATTCCATTTCTTTAGCACAGAGGTAGTGACTGAAAACGTGCTCTCCAAGTACTTCTTTTACGAATTCACTGCCTCGCATTTCATCAATTGCCTCTTTGAGATTTGCAGGTAGGGAGCGAATACCTCTCTTCTCTCGCTCTTTCTCTGTCAGATGGAAGATGTTCGCGTTAGTAGGCTCTCCTGGATCAATCTTATTCTTTATCCCATCAAGTCCAGCTCTGAGCATAAGGGCGAAAGCAAGATATGGGTTACAGGCAGGGTCAGGACATCTCAATTCTACTCTTGTCCCATTGCCCCGGGTCGCAGGAATACGAATCAGGGAGCTCCTATTCTTTGCAGACCAGGTTATATAAACTGGTGCTTCATATCCGGGCACAATTCTTTTATAGGAGTTAACTACCGGGTTTATAATCGCAGTGAATTCCCTGATATGTGCTAATAGACCACCAATGTAATACATGGCGCCGTGTGAAAGCTGAGTTGGAGTATCCGGGTCATAGAATGCATTCTTACCATCCATGAATAGAGACTGGTTTGTGTGCATGCCTGAGCCGTTTACCCCAAAGAGAGGTTTGGGCATAAAGGTAGCATAATAACCTTTGTGATATGCAATCGATTTTACCACATATTTGAAGGTTATAACATTGTCTGCAGTACTGAGTACATCTCCGAACCTGAAATCAATCTCATGCTGGGAAGGTGCTACTTCATGATGGGAGGCTTCAATCTGGAAGCCCATATGTTCTAGAGCATAGTCAATATCTCTGCGCACATCCTGTGCCCGGTCAAGGGGCGCGAAATCAAAGTATCCTCCCTGATCCGTAAGTTCTGTAGTCGGATTCCCATTTGCATCAAGTTTGAAAAGGAAAAATTCCAGTTCAGGACCTACGTTCATTGAGTACCCCATTTTTTCGGCTTCTGCAATTGCACTCTTAAGCACATATCTCGGATCTCCCTCAAAAGGCCGTCCATCAGGCAGATACACATCTCCGAGTATCCTGGCAACTGCACCGGTTGCAGGTCTCCAGGGAAGAATCCTGAAAGTCGACGGGTCAAGTACAAGTTTCATGTCAGACTCCTCAATCCTTGTAAAGCCCTGGATGGATGACCCATCAAACATTACCCCGTTTTCAAAAGCTTCTTCCAGCTGTTCGACCGGAATTGCCCAGCTTTTAATGGTGCCGAGTATATCCGTAAATTGGGTCCGGATAAACTTCACGTCTCTTTCTTTTACAGTCTCCATTACATCTTCTTTGGTTGTACACTTTCTTATCTGCACCATTTGATTTCCATCCATAACTATAACTTAGACAACTATTCACTAGGTATCCTATTACCTACTCACAGATATATATATCTTTCCCATTCCTCCATAAAACATTGAACTATTTGATTATCAAAAATATGTTATATGTAAAAGTATTCGTGTGTTCTATCCCATTCTGTTGAACATATTTCTAATCTGGTATATAAAGTCGTTAAAGCTACCAAAGGATTCGATCTCTTAATGCAATTTAAGTTTTTTTGACAGCGCATATTTGCAAAAAGGCTGTAATCTAAAGGAAAAAAATTTTAAAGTTTTTTTGAAACTTAATATTAATAACGGTTGAAATACAGAATAAATTCTGGGTATAGTATGGTTAAAAAGATCAATTTTTTCAAACTTCTTGTTTCTATCTTGCTCTGCCAGTTTGTAGGGGCAATAGGCTCGGTGTTTACAGCTACCTCTCTAGAGAACTGGTATCCTTTACTGCAAAAGCCGACTTTTTCTCCTCCATCCTGGCTCTTCTTCCCAGTCTGGGTTACGCTTTTTACGCTTATGGGAATCTCATTTTACCTTGTGTGGGAAAAAGGGCTTCAAAAAGAGGGGGTCAAGGTGGCGATGCTTATTTTCTGTGTTCAGTTAATCCTTAATGCTCTATGGTCTTTTATTTTCTTTGGGCTACAATCCCCATATTATGCTTTTATCGAAATTATCTTGCTATGGCTTGCAATCTTTCTGACAATAGTGAAATTCATGAAAATCTCAAAAACAGCTTCTTATTTGCTGCTCCCCTATATCCTATGGGTTAGCTTCGCTATGCTGCTTAACTACTATCTCTGGATTCTTAACCCGTAACTGAAGGTTGAGACTTTTTTGCTTTCTGGATTAAAAACAGGCTTGTTTAAAACCTATCCTTATCTCCATAATTTTATTTATCCCTTATAAAATTACAGAGCTCCACAGCCGCAACTTCTTCCCAGAAGGGTCGATATCCTATGCTTCAAATGGCGAAGGTCATCTTCGGACATACTCTGAAGTTCTTTTCCATGTTGTTTTTCTATATGATCAAAAATGGCATTTTCAACTTCTTCCAATTTGCTGCCAGCAGCCATAAAGTTACACTTGAACCCCAGATCCCCGCATCTTATTATTTTCATGATGTTTCCTCTGCGCAAACCGCTCTCAATCAGAATTATCTTATTCAGAGAATAATAAAGATTAATAGAATGCAAAATTAGTTTTTCAGATTATTTTTCCGATAGTTCATTTCTTGTTGAGTTACTGAATCGGAACATATCTTGCACACGTGAAGCTTTCTTTATAGGGTACTTTGATAGTAAGCATGCCATTTTCATTGACAGCGGTTGCTTTTTCTGGATCAACGGGTCCATCTAGAAAGAAGGATCCTATATACTCTACCGTTTTACTGAAAGCTTTAATGTAGAAGCTGTTTTCATGCATCAAAAGCGTTATGTTTTCACTTTTTACATCGGGAAGTTCAACTTCCAGAGTAAGAAGCTGGCGTTTGTCATCGTGATACATTGCTAGTATTGGAGTTTTCAATATTCTGGGTATAGTACTTTCCATAGTATTCTCTCCCCCTTAAAAAATTTACCGTAGATCTCTTTACTCAATAGGTTTTTTATGTCCACTGCTTTTTCAAAAGCCTGATATAAATCACTTTAAATATGCTTTTTGGATAATTAGCATCCGTTTTTCCGAGCTTACTGGGCAGCAGATATATAAAGGTCTGCATACTCAGTACCTTCTTTGATAGCTTTATGTAGAAGTTATTCTCGATAATCTTAAAAGTAATATCTTTCTTTTCCACTCCTGGAGGAATTACTTCAATTTGCAGGTTCTAAATCTCGTTGTAAGGATATGCACTGATGCCAATGGATTTTCAAAGTATTTGCGTTATCTCCCCCAAAATAACATCACCGATTAAAGTATTTATATATATCTCCAAAATACCTTAATTGAGCATCCTTAAAATATGCAAGCTGGAGAGTTGTTTACATAAGCTCAACTTAGATAAATTTGTTTTAAACAGGTATATTTGTGAGGAAGATCTCATTCAAACTCATTATTTGAATTCATATAATCATGTTCTGTATAAAATTTTTAAGCTTTTGATATTAGGGGGGCTTTAGTTTTTATTTAATCTCCTTAGAGTATATTCCGTGTTCGTATATTTGTATAGATAAAGCCCTTAAATTATAAAGCCTGTTGGAATATTATTTGGAGTATGAGATACTTGTGTAAAAGACAGCATTAATTCTTAGAACAGACAACTTTATATAGTGCGAAATTTGTTCTTTAACTGGGAGTAATATTAATCTACAATTATTTTTAAAAGGAATTTGATTTTAAAATCAATGGAAATCCGTCTCGAGGCATGTCCAATGATATAAAGTTATCTTTCTCATATATTTTATTCTCTTATCTCAAGTTTAATAAGGAAGAGGTTTATCAATAAAAAACAAAAGGAGAAGTTATTGGGGGGACATTTCAATAAGTGAAATTGATTTCGACGATCTATCAGGTATCTTTGAAACGTCTAAACGAAAATGGGGAGCTTAGCAGAAGTTAGTTTAGAATCTTTATTTCCTATTTATATAAACCATCAGAAGCATAACTACATGTGTAAAACTATTAAGATATTTATCCAAACTCAATTGCTAATAATCTGCTTACTAAATCCACACCCATTATAGATTAGGGGGTCAACAATCTGCTTACTAATCCATACCCATTATAGATTGGGGGTCTAATAATGGGGTTAACAGATCTAATAATCGGATCTAGTATAAATGACAGGAGTGATATGATACGGTAGAGGGAAGGGGTTGATTTATCAATGACCAAAAATGTCATAGAAGTAAATAATCTTGAACATTCATATGGTCCTATAAAAGCTGTCGATAACATAAGTTTTACTGTAAAACAGGGGGAAATTTTCTCATTTCTTGGTCCAAATGGGGCGGGCAAGAGTACCGTGATTAATATTCTTACAACACTGAAAAAGATCCAGAAGGGAGAGGCCAGGGTCAATGGATATGATGTCGCAAAGGATCCAAAATCTGTAAGAAGATCGATAGGTATTGTTTTCCAGATGCTTTGCCTTGATCATGAGATGACAGTATATGAAAACCTTGAATATCACGGTAAGATTTATTCAATGCCAAAGAAGGAAAGAAAAGAACGCATCGATGAGCTCTTAAGGCTGACAGATCTGGAGAGTAAAAGGAATACTCTGGCAAAAGATCTCAGTGGTGGTATGAAGCGAAGGCTTGAACTTGCAAGAGGATTAATGACAAGACCCGCAGTCCTCTTCCTTGATGAACCTACTGTGGGTTTCGATATCCAGACGAGAATGAAAATGTGGGAATATCTTAGAGAGATCAAGAAAGAAGGCACAACCATATTTCTGACAACACATTATATGGAAGAAGCAGATCAGTTGAGCGACAGAATAAGCATAATTGATCATGGAAAAATAATTGTCACCGGAACATCCGATGAATTAAAGAATAAACTTGGTAAAGACCTTATTTATCTAGAAACTACTAATAACAAAGTTGCTGCAGAGATTTTAAGGTCACTTAAATCAGTAAAAAGCGTAACAGAAGATACCAAGTCTCTTAGAGTCATAATAGGGGAAGATGTTACCCATGCGCTCCCTCTAATTATGGACAAAATGCGGGGAGAAGGGATAGATATTACAACTGTGAATATTAAAAAGCCCTCAATGGATGATGTTTTTGTTCATTACACAGGTCATGGATTAAGAGAAGGCAATGAGAATGGAAACCATCAAGGAACAGAAATAGGGGGGATGTCTGAGTGAACTTCGAATTTCATGCCATATACTGGAGAGAGATGGTGAAATTTTTTAGATTTAAATCGGTGCTCTTCAGTTCAATGATCCAGCCTGTGATGTGGTTGGCGTTTTTCGGGCTTGCTATGTCAGATAGTTTTGACAAATTAACTTCGCTTGTCCCCACTACATCCGGAGTTCCTGTAGTAGATTACCTTTCGTATATGGGCGCAGGAATAATTGCAATGGATGTCCTGTTCAGCAGCCTGTTTGGGGGCACAACCCTTATGTTTGATAAGAAGTTCAGCCTTTTGAGGGAAACCCTGGCAAGCCCGGTTCCCAGGTCCCACATAATTCTTGGGATTGGGCTTTCAGGTGTGACCAAGGCCCTTATTCAAACTTTTATAATAATAGGATTCGGGATACTTATAGGAATGGATTTCTTTAAGGGATATAGCCTTGCTGAGACCTTTATCGCAATCTTGGGAATTACGCTACTGGTAGCGATTTTTACTCTGGGATTCCTTTTCCTCTCGGGTTCCATTGCGATTACTATTGAAAATCCTGAAGGGATGCAGTCAATCCTTACTCTGCTCAGCATGCCTCTTTTCTTTATAAGTAACGCCCTTTATCCTATCGACGCATTTCCTAATATCCTCAAGTTTCTTTCAATGTTTAACCCACTTACGCTGCTGGCAGATGGGATCCGTTATTTTGCTTTAGGATCCGATTTCTCTGTAATGGGGAATCACTATTCTTATACAACGGCAGATATCACCTTCTCTTTCGTGGGCCTCATTATCTTCGCCCTTGTAATGCTATCTGCTGCTATGTGGAGGTTTAATAAGGTGGATATATAAGTATGTATATCCTCATTCCCCTCGATTTTTTACCATGATTATAAAGATTGCCTGTCTAGCAGGCAATCTTATTCCCAAATTTTAAGTGTAAGTTTACAATCCTAATTCTATAATTCAGAAAAGTGCTTAGGGCTATAATTAAAAACATGCAGTTAAGTTTTTGTTTTCCAAGTAATCCAGGCTTTTTAACGTGCTTATTTTCCAGTTATCATTCAATTCGAACTATAGAAGTAATAATTGCAATTATGCAGTAATTTCTCTCCTGGGGTTCTGAGTCTGATTCTTTTTCTAGCAGAATATTGGAAGAATCATTTAGGCCTGGAAACTCTTCTGGGCTAAGAACTTCAAGCTTTCATGCTTTCTCTGGGGCATGAATGGTATTATACTGTTAAAGGCTATATGCGGCAGATTCATTCCTATTGTATTTTTAAGTTAAGGATTTATTTCATTTCCATAGTTCGGCTTAGATCTATTATTGCTAGAGAAAAACAGAAACACATAGAGAAAACAGAAAAACTTTTACTATACCTCAAATTGCAGGCAGCTCACTTTAAAAGTTTATAATATAGAAAAAATGCATAAATTTTCAGGCTGTTAATCCTGTATTTATGACATTTAGACGGAGTTCTGTCATTTTATGAGATTATATAGTCTGAAACAATTGTAAATGAGGTGCTTATGACAGTTTATAGCTCTGTCTATAATGTCAGTTCACTGCGTCGATTATCTGATGACGGTTAAATTTGATGATAAAGATGTTTATAGATGGTTCCACAAAAGACGTTTTACCTAGTATAACCAATTAAAATAGTAAAACCTCTTCTCATCTCAAAAATCTAAACTTCTCTCATTTTCAAAATTCAAGTTCTCTACTTCTCAAAAATTTAAATTTTTCTATTCTTACATTTGTTGATAGCTTTCAAAAGTCCTTTACCTTTCCGTTTTTATGTCTGGATAATCTACTATTTACGCCAGGATTAACCATTCGATGGATTGCTATCGTACTCAAAAAAGAACTTACATTAAAAAATTTGTGCAGCTGAACTTTTATGTTATTTAGTTAATGCTTGTATTAGTATTCAGGAAAAGGCTTGAATTCTCTCATCTATGTTTAAGAATATCACCAATTATGCTGAAAAAAAGATTATACAGGCTGCACTGTTGCCTGAGCATACAGTCTGAGCCTGTATTGGACACCACTTAGTAACGGTAGCTGACAGTAGACATATACTATTTTACCTGAGGAATCTTCCAAAGCCGCAAAAACCCTGGCCGCCAATATAAATCAGCTTAAACTTTATTATCTGTACAAGTACTGTGATTTTTGTATAACTTATATAGTAGAACATTTTAATTCCCTCCAATATTGTAGTTTTGTTTATCCTCACTCAATTGATAGCTTACTAACTAAACTCAACTTTCGGATCCTTTGGATATGATCTGCTTCCTCCAAACCTACTTCAATACTCATTTTTATTATACTCCCAGGTTATACTCCCGAAAACCAGTTTTTGGGATTGCAGGGATGTATAAACAATCTTGGAGATTTCCAGCTAAAAGATTTAAGGATCTGAAGTATCTTTAATCTTATATCTGGATTGTATATATGCTCTTAAAGAATATTATGTAGATAACCTGAAACAATATAATCAGGCTATTCTATTTTAATTCATTTAGGAGCTTCAATATTAAGGTATAGTATCAATTTACATATAATGTGAGGAATAACAACTCCTTACAAATAATAGTTTTCCAATATTTGAAAACAGAAGTTTTTGCTGTAATTATCTTATGAGATTTCTCAACAACTCGTTTTTTAAATTGAATTTTAATTTTTCTGAGGTAAATTATCTCTTCAGAAGCCATAATGTCCTAAAAATATTATTTTTTCCCTAAATTTGGGCCTCTCATAATCAATCTGAAAACCTTAACGCTGTTTCTTTTTGATATCTCAATAAATTTGTTCAGAATTACATCGTTTTTAAAAAGAGTGAACAATTAGAAAATAAAAGGAAAGTAGAAAAGCGATAATAGCATATTTATTTTGTAAAGATGAAGTTGCCCGAAGGGCAGGCAACTTCATCTATTCTTGTTATCTCTTGATCCAAACGGCTGCCTATTTAGAAGCAGTAGAAGAATTTGAAGACTTCTGTCTGGAAGAACTGTACAATCTTTGAATACTCAAAATTTATGATCATTTCAATCCCTCACTCCTTTCTCTATTTTGTTCGTCCCCCGTTACTTCGGATTATGCAGTTGGTTTATAACTCATCTACCCTGCAGAACCCATTTCTTCACAGCTTATTTAGAAGCAGTAGAAGAATTTGAAGACTTCTGCCTGGAAGATCTTTGTAATCTTTGAATACTCAAAATTTATGATCATTTCAATCCCTCACTCCTTTCTCTATTTTGTTCGTCCCCGTTATCCCCTGAGCTATGCAGTTGGGTTTATAACCCATCTATCCTGCATAACCTATTTCTCTACAGCTTATTTAGAAGCAGTAGAAGAATTTGAAGACTTCTGCCTGGAAGAACTGTACAATCTTTGAATACTCAAAATTTATGATCATTTCAATCCCTCACTCCTTTCTCTATTTTGTTCGTCCCCCGTTATACCCCGGGTTCTGCAGTTGGTTTATAACTCATCTACCCTGCAGAACCTATTTCTTCACAGCTTATTTAGAAGCAGTAGAAGAATTTGAAGACTTCTGCCTGGAAGATCTTTGTAATCTTTGAATATTCGAAGCTTAAGATCATTTCAATCCCTCATTCTTTTCTTGATTATTCAAACCTCGTTATACCCGGTCTTTTGCAATGGGAGTATAAGGCCTTATGACCATTCTCCATAGAGACCTATTCGCTTCTGCTTTAGAAATTCAGTTACCACAGTTTGATTGAGAAGCAGAAGTTGTTCAGGAATTCGAACAACAGACCAAAGTTGAATGTAAAGGTCACTTCTATTCCCTCCATATCTCATGTTTATATCAATATCTGTCTACTGTAGATGGTATATTTTTCAAGGTCCCTGTCAGCCACTTATCAATATTCTATGATGCGTTTTCTCTTATTTTGAGGTATACAGTTTGAATTTTTAGCCAACAGTGACTGTATATAGCTATATAAAGCAAGTTATATAAGCTCAATAGAATTTAATTTCCTTATGAATAATAGTTTCTAAATGTTTAGAGTAAGGTTTCTACAAACACCCATATATTTTTTAGATTTATGTAATGTTTAAAAGTTTAGAGTTTATCTCTACTTTAATCTAAATATTAGACTGTATTTCCCAGCATTAATAAAAAAATATTTTAAATGATTGGTTTAGCTATTACTAAGTCTGCAATTGACTTTTAAGAAAATCTTTATAAATAAAACAGTACAAATTTATGAAGATTGACTCAAGAAAACAGTTATAAATTTTTTAAAAAACCCTTATCTAATGGAATAATTAATGCTATCTGTTCTCACTGTCTCTGTTTTAATTGACTATATTTCCAATATTTTTTCGTAAAGTAGTTAGTCTTATATTGATAAAATCTATATAAAGTAGGAAGCCGAATATTACATGGTGTTCTTGTAAATCCATTTCAAAATATCGCACTCGATGCTAAAAATCAATATCTGTATACCTCTATATGAGATCTTCAGACGAAATTTAAGAAAGCATAAGTTAAAATGGACTGTCTTACATAATAAGTAAAAACATTGAGATTATTCAATGTAATTTTTCTATAACATTTCAGTAACTTTGGGACAGGGGGAAGTGGATATTAACAAAAATTGTTTGCCTGATGACGGGCTTCCTATTGTCGAAGTTTCCAATGCCAGGAAAACCTATGTACTTGGGAATTTGGAGATTCCCGTTCTCTCAGATATCAATCTTAAAATTGAGCGGGGGGAATTCCTAGCTATTATGGGTCCATCTGGCTCCGGAAAGAGTACTCTTGTGAACCTTATAGGTTGCCTTGACAGGCCTACCGAGGGGCAGATTCTTGTAAAGGGAAAGGATCTAAATAGAATGTCAGATCAGGAGCTTGCTCGCCTTCGGGGGCTTGAGATAGGTTTTGTTTTTCAAACTTTCAATCTTGTTCCGCGCCTGACTGCTCTTGAGAATGTTCTGCTCCCTACTTTTGCCAACTCTAGAGATGGTATCGATCCAGTAAAGCGTGCAAGGGAACTCCTTGAAATTATGGGACTACATGATCGAATGCACCATAAGCCAGGAGAGCTTTCAGGAGGGCAGTCACAGAGGGTCTCAATCGCACGTGCGCTTATTAATGACCCTGCGATTCTTCTTGCGGATGAGCCAACTGGAAACCTCGACTCCAGAACAGGAGCTGAAATCCTTCGAATATTTATGGATTTGAATATGGAAGGAAGAACAATAATAATCGTTACACACGACCCTGAGATTGCAAAATATGCTGATAGAGTTATCTTGGTAAAGGATGGAATAATTCAATACAATTGAAAGGTGGAAGTATATGCAAAGGATTAAGAAGAATATTATAGCAACATTTTTTTCTCTACTGTTGATCTCCTCTCTTTCTGCAGTTCCTGCCTGTGCAGCTGTTGGAGGACCAAACCTGAAAGTTACAATAGTCGAAACAAATCCTTATCCTGCTAAAATAGGAGAATACCTGACTCTAACAGTTCAGGTGGAGAATATCGGAGGGGATAAAGCTGACAATGTTGATATAGAAATCGTACCTCAATATCCTTTCTCTCTTGATTCCCAGGCAAATGCTGTAAAGAACATTGGAGTTCTCTATCCTGGGAGGACTGCTACAAAGGAATTTCATCTTTTTGTAGACAAAAATGCACAGAAAGGGGTACGTTCTATTGATGTCCGTACAAAAACTGATAAAGACAGTCCCTGGAGTGAGAAAAGTTTTGACATACGAATAGGTACCGAAACGTTTAACAGCAAAGGTACAGTTGAGCTTAAGGAAGTCATTTCGGAACCTCAGGTTTTCATGCCAGGGGACAGGGGTACAATCACTGTAACTCTCACTAATACTGCAACCACCCCGACTGTTACAATTGGTGGAAATGACTTTGATACCAATGCCCGAATTCAGGCTGCGGTTTTAAGGCCCTTGTCTGATGGGATAGTTGTGCTTGACGCCCCCTACGAGGATATGGGCATTCTGGGGCCTGGAGATAGTATCAAGCTGACCTTCAATGTAAAGGTTACAGAGGAAGCTACAGAAGGAACTCATAACCTTGAACTTGCAATAGAGGGGAACTCCTTCGATTACAATAGCAAAAAGAACATTCCTCTAAAGGTCGACTCTTCAAACATAATGGTAATCCCTTCAAAGGAACTTACAATGATCAATGGAAAAGCCACAATTGAATTTGATGTGGCAAACACTCATCCTAACGAGTTTAATTCAGTAAGCATAAAACCCGAAGCTGAGGGTATAAGATTTTACCCTGCTGAATATTTCATAGGACCAATGAATCCGGATGAACTCTTTACTATCGAATTCACCGCAGTGGCGGATGATTCATGGAATCCCAGAAACGAGGAAGGGGCAAACATGAGTCTCACTGCAAATTACAATAATGGAATCAACAGGCATGTAAATACTGTAGGCAATCTGAACTTTACAAGTGTTTCGGGATCTACGGAATCTAGTCCAAAAGCCGTACTGGCAGGTGGGCTTATCATAATTGCTGTTCCCGCAGCCTTTTTGTTCTACAGAAGAAGAAAAAAGTAATCAGAAAAAAGTCAACTGACCATCATATTTACGGGGTGGAATATGATAAAATTTGCACAGGCAGTTCGCATAGCATCTGGGAGCATAGGAAGCGCTAAGCTAAGGTCTGCGCTTACGACGCTAGGAATAGTAATCGGTGTAGCCGCCGTAGTTGTTAATGCATCCCTTGGTGCTAGCTTTAATCAGTTTTTTACTGATGAGATTTCTTCTGTAGGCTCAAACTTTATTATTGCAGCTAGCAAGCAGCCAAACCTCTTCTTTGATAATGAGTATAATCTTATTAAGAACACGCCAGGGATTACAGGTGTATCTCCAAGAAAGACAATGAGTGGAGATCTAACATATCTTTCAGAAACTAAAAGCGTCAATATTGCAGGGATCAACGAAGATTTTCAGGAGATCCAAGGTCTGCAAATGGAAAAAGGTACTTTTCTGTCGGATAAAGACAGCTTTGCTGCTGTCCTTGGATACAATATTGCAAACGAGGAATTCAGTAAGAAAATATCTCATAGAAGCAATGTGAAGATTTCTTTTCGACAGGAAGACGGCACTCTTGTGACGAAATCCTTTAAAGTAAAAGGGGTATTGAAAGATTCCGAGCCAACGGTTGTAAGTCAGGACAGTGACTACGATTTGACAGTTTTCATTCCCATTTCCACTATGAATGAGATGATCGGGGAAAAAGACTATGGAGTTTTCCTTGCAATGGCGGACAGTCCTGAGAAAGTTCGTAGTATTTCAGATGAAGTGGATAGAAGATTAGCCCGAAATTTCGGGGTTCCGGAAAGAGAAATTGATGATGAGGATTCAAAACCCTATTACGTCTTTAATCAGGAGGAAGTTCTTGAACAAACAGGAAAAATTGGAGATGCTTTGAACTCTTTCCTGCTGGCTCTTGCCCTGATATCTCTCCTTGTGGGTTCAATAGGAATTATGAATATTATGCTTGTAACCGTAACTGAAAGAACGAGAGAAATCGGGATAATGAAATCTGTAGGTTACAGCAATTCCAATATTCTATCCCTTTTCTTGCTGGAATCTGTGATGGTCAGTCTCTTTGGAGGGATTGTAGGCACTTTAATCGGTGGTTTGGGAGCTTATGCTCTTGAGAGTGCCCTTGATCTTCCTCCAGTTTTCCCCTTAAAGTTGATTGAAATCGGGATTGCAATTTCTATCCTTGTGGGGATAACTGCTGGCTTATATCCTGCAAGAAAGGCTGCACGCATGAATCCTGTGGATGCTTTGAGATATGAGTAAGAAACTGTCCATTGAATAGGGCTGTTCTGCTTGGAGAAAAGCCCTTTTCTTTTTCAATCTTATCTACCTGACAATAATTCAGGCACTGGATGGGTGAACAAAACTTCTAAGTAACTCCTTAACGTTAAATTCCTTAAATCTCTTTAACAAAATTACATGAACGCTTAAGGCAGGTTGACAGGAAACTATTACACCTATCAATACGCTGGTAAAGCTATTATAAACAACTCAGATGAAAAGACTCAAACTTTACCAAACAACAGGAAAGCAAAGACTCAAACTTTGCCGAATAACTGGAAACTTCTAATAGAAAGCTAACTAGATAGCTCTCGAGAGACTGCCTATTCCCTGGCAGCTAAGTCTCATAATGTGGGGATTTCGGGGATATCACAATATGACAGATATATGAAACCTGAACGAAGATATGGAGCCTGAAAGAAACTAAAAACATGTGTGGCACTGAATAAGTGATCTCTCCTACTTCGAAAAATAGTAATTATTTCTCTATAGTTCTGGTTTTAGCATCCTGAAAATTCGTCCTATTACCTGAAATTTAAAACATGGAAATTATACAGGCTATATTATATTACTAAGATACGCATCTGATTAGATCATTTGAAAGACAGAGGAGTAGACATGGAAACGAAGACATCCATTAATGATGTTTCTGCTCCCGGAAATTCAATATTGGAGACAGGAACCGAAAATTCCAGACTTGAAGGACAACTGCCCTCAGGAGAAAACATAGTTACCTCAAATGAAGAACCGTTTGAATGTGATTTGCGCCGTTTGGCAAAACCACAGAGTGACGAAATATCATTGACGGCAGCTCCCATTATTGAAGTGATTGATGTCAAAAAGAGTTATTTTCTTGGAGGCGTGGAAGTTCCGATTCTTCACGATATCAACCTAAAAGTACAGGAAGGAGAATTCCTCGCCATCATGGGACCTTCTGGTTCGGGGAAGAGTACACTCATGAATCTTATAGGTTTCCTTGACAGACCTACTGAGGGGAAAATCATAATTAAAGGCCTTGATATCAATAAACTATCTGACAAGGAAGTTGCCAGGCTTAGAGGGCTGGAGATCGGTTTTATTTTCCAGACATTCAACCTGATCCCCCGACTTACAGCTCTTGAGAATGTTGAACTCCCTACCTATGCTAACTCGAGGAGTGGGGTTAATACTCATGAAAGAGCAAAGGAATTGCTTAGACTCGTGGGGCTGGAGGACAGAATGCACCATAAGCCGGGTGAGCTTTCAGGAGGGCAATCCCAGAGAGTTGCCATTGCCCGAGCTCTTATCAATGACCCTGCAATCCTTCTTGCGGATGAACCTACCGGAAACCTTGACTCGAAAACAGGCTGTGAAATTCTAAATATATTTAAAAAACTTAATGAAGATGGCAGAACCATTGTAATGATTACCCACGATCCAGAAATCGCAGGGTATGCAGACAGGATAGTATTCTTAAAGGATGGGATAATTCAGAGCAATGCAGAATAATCTCTGGCACTCAAATCTTGGGATTCAAGCTAATAGGGGTGAAATTGTAATGACAAAAATCAAAAATTCACTTATCCCTCTTGTAGTATCTTTGCTTCTTGTTTCCTCTCTTTTTGCAGTTCCTTCTTCTGCGGCTGTTGGAGGACCCAATCTGAAGGTTACAATAGTCGAAACAAATCCTTATCCTGCTAAAATAGGAGAATACCTGACTCTAACAGTTCAGGTGGAGAATATCGGAGGGGATAAAGCTGACAATGTTGATATAGAAATCGTACCTCAATATCCTTTCTCTCTTGATTCCCAGGCAAATGCTGTAAAGAACATTGGAGCCCTCAATCCTGGGAGGACTGCTACAAAGGAATTTTACCTTTTTGTAGACAAAAATGCACAGAAAGGAGTACGCTCTATTACTATCCGCACAAAAACTGATAAAGACAGTCCCTGGAGTGAGAAAAGTTTTGACATACGAATAGGTACTGAAACATTTAACAGCAAAGGTACAGTTGAGCTTAAGGAAGTCATTTCGGAACCTCAGGTTTTCATGCCAGGGGACAGGGGTACAATCACTGTAACTCTCACTAATACTGCAACCACCCCGACTGTTACTATTGATGGCGTTGATTATGATACCAATGCCCGAATTCAGGCTGCGGTTTTAAGGCCCTTATCTGATGGGATAGTTGTGCTTGACGCCCCCTACGAGGATATGGGCATTCTGGGGCCTGGAGATAGTATCAAGCTGACCTTCAATGTAAAGGTTACAGAGGAAGCTACAGAAGGAACTCATAACCTTGAACTTGCAATAGAGGGAAACTCCTTCGATTACAATAGCAGAAAGAACATTCCTCTAAAGGTCGACTCTTCAAACATAATGGTAATTCCTTCAAAGGAACTTACAATGATCGATGGAAAAGCCACAATTGAATTTGATGTGGCAAACACTCATCCTAACGAGTTTAATTCAGTAAGCATAAAACCCGAAGCTGAGGGTATAAGATTTTACCCTGCTGAATATTTCATAGGACCAATGAATCCGGATGAGCTTTTTACCATCGAATTCACCGCAGTAGCAGACGATTCATCAGATGTTAGAGAAACCTCAGAGCCTGTAAACCTTACACTCTCAGCAAGTTATAACAATGGGATAAACAGGCACGAAAACATAGTAAGCAACCTGTATATTCAGCCTATTGAGGAATCAACAGGGAACAGTTCAAATCTGCTTATCCAGGGCTTATTACTCGCCTTTATTGCTGTCGTAGGGATTTTAATTTACAGAAAGAAGAAAAAGAGTGAAAAATGAGTATCTCCGGGGATAGAAATTCCTGAAAACTAAACTTCAAAGGGTTAAAGGTCGAGAAATCCAGTCGGGTCTCTTTAGAACAAAGCATCTCAGTCTTTGGTCAGCCGTTTCTTTCAAAAGAAACGGTTGCCAGTCTGCTCTCTTTGGAACATAGAGTCAGCCTCATAATATTTTTTATCTTTAAGATTGTATCCGGATAGAGAGCACAAAATGACTACCAACTTAGTCGATATTCGTTCAAATTCTCTCTTTCTTATCCAGCGGAAGAGTAAAGATAAACGTACTGCCCTTTCCCACCTCCGACTCTACCCATATTTTTCCTCCGTGAAGCTCTATGTAATTTTTAGCAATATACAATCCGAGTCCGGTGCCGCCATATCCTGCGGAAGGATCGTATCCTGCGGAAGAATCAGCCTGAATAAAAGGCATAAATATTTTTTCATAATCCTCTTTCGACACCCCAATCCCGCTATCAGAAACTTTAATCTCGAGCATCCCTTCATTTTTGCGGGCACTCACTGTAACCCTTCCTTTTTCAGGGGTGAATTTTATAGCGTTATTTATTAGATTGTACAGGATCTGTCTCAGTTTTATTCTGTCAGCCCGGATGTTTTCAAGGGAAGCATCAACCTTGACTTCCATACTGATTTTCTTATTTGAGGCAAGTGAGAGGAGACTCATTCTCACTTCCCCTATAAGGCTGGCAATATCCACATTTTCATAGTAAAGGCTTCTTTCACCGGCTTCAAGCTTTGAGATATCGAGCAAATTATTGATAATTTCCAGAAGATTCTTCCCACTTATGAGAATATTACCTACATACTTTGATTGCCTCGTGTTCAGGGATCCGAAAGCCCCTTCTAGCAGTAAATCAGAGAAACCTATGACCGAATTAAGGGGAGTTCGAAGTTCATGACTCATATTCATTATTAACCCATTTTTGGTCCAGTTTGTGGCTTCTATATCCTTTCCTGCTTTGAGAAAGATATCTTCGAGTTCTATTTTGCCTTCTGGTTCATTCAAAAGCTTCCATTTTCCCTTTCTTTTGGCAAAAACATTGTTTTCTTCCATTATCTCAAGCAATGATTTCCCTGAAAGCTCTTCAAGAGGGAGAGTACAGAGCAGTGTGAGACGTTTATTATTCTCGAAAGCCGCTGTTTTGACAGCCTTCTCACACGTCTCAAGATAGGGCTTAAGGAGGTCACCATACCCTTTAAAATCAAAGTTTGTTCTAAATCCTGAAAATCCTCCTGAAAGGGTCTTCTTATATCCGTTTTTTGTAAGTTCTTTTACTGCTGATGCAAAGAGGGTAAGGTCTTCAAGGAATGGATGCTCCGGTAAAATGTCCAGCTGAGAGGAAGCGAGAGAGTGCTCGACGCACAATCCTGCCTTCTCAAATTCATGTTTTACACTATCAGCGGTTAGTTTATCAGGGGAAATCCATAAGCAGTATTCTCCCCCTTCAATTCCTTCCTTAAAATAGGCGACAAGTAGTTCTGTCAACTCTTCGATATCCTTGTATATAGCAGAGATCTGGGAACTCTGCGGAGAGTTTGAAAAAAGTCTGGGGTTTTCAACAATATTTTTTCTCAAAATCTTTCCCCCTAACATCTCAAGTGTGTTCTAATATTCTGCAACAGAGTTTGAATAGGGTATGAGACCTACTCTAGAGGCATAAGCTTTAATATTCAGCAGTTTAAGGTGACTTAGTGCATTAATTGATCAAAGAATTTCAAGCATATAATTCCCTTTCTAAATTTATGACACTTTACACCTACACTTCATTTTTTCTATGTATGTCATTAGCTTATATAAGAAGTATTCTACTTTATACTGTTCTTTTAAAAGCAGCTTAACATATCTGGCAATTTAATATTTACTTTGGCTTCTGGAAACCGCCCGAAACATTTCTTATTTTACGTTATTCTCAAAAAGTAGTCTGTGCTGCACTTTCGCATCCGAAAACTAAAGTTCAGATATGAAGTCTCAAGTAAGGTTACGGCGTCATGGTGGGAATTGGAAGGTTTTATGTGAGTATAAGGCAAGCTATCAAAATCTCTTTTGGGAATATTGGAAATGCAAAACTAAGCTTCACCCTGACAACGCTCGGAATTATTATAGGAATTGCTGCAGTGGTTGCAAATGTCTCTTTTTGGGCGAATTTCAAGGTTTTTTGAACAGAAAATAAGCGCCCAGGGCTCCAATTTCAGATTTTAAGGAGGATTCTCTCCGGTAAATTATATCCTTACTTATACTGATAAAAACCGGAACACTAATGATGTATCCTGAGAATAACTTTGAAAATATAACTTCCGGTGTATTTTGCCGGCAGATTTCGCTATATAACTAAGCCAGAACCAGGGTTGACCTGCGCAGTTTTGAGGAGAACTAAATATGGAAACTGGAGAGAAAAAGGCAATTGGAGCCAAGAATTTTCTTTATCCCATGCCTACTACCCTCGTAGGGGCTCAAGTAAATGGAAAGCCGAATTATCTGACAGTCGCATTTTGTGGAATAGTACAGGCAAGCCCTCCTATGATTGCGGTGACCCTGGGGAAGATGCACTATACAAATGGAGGAATAAAGGAAAACCAGTGTTTTAGTGTAAATATTCCTTCCAGGCATATGGTTGAGGTCACAGACTACTGCGGCATAGTCTCCGGAAAAAGAATTGACAAATCCGAAATTTTCGAAACTTTCTATGGAAAACTTGAAAAGGCTCCAATGATTCGGGAATGTCCTGTGAATCTTGAGTGCAGGCTTGTAGATACTCTGGATCTCGGAGGTGCGAGTGAAGTGTTCATAGGAGAAATTGTTGAGAGCTATGCAGAAGAACGATTTCTCTGTAATGAGATTCCTGATATTGAGAAGATCGAGCCTATAGTTTTTTCAATGTATGATAACAATTACTGGGGAATAGGAGAGCGCCTGGGCAAAGCCTGGTCTGTTGGGAAGAAGTTCGGCGAGAACAATAATGAAAAAAAAGCTGAAAACAATGAGCTGAAGGAAATAAATATTGCAGGTGTGATTGGAAGGAAATAAGCAAAAACTAAGAAATATAAAATCGGTCTTACCGGAAAGACTATTCTAATCACTGGTTAAGCTCACAGATACTTTATTTATGGGGAAATGGGGGTTTAGTATTTGAAAATAACAGTATTCAGCGGGAGCCATAAAGGAAGGGAAGGAAACACTCTAATTATGGTTGAGGAATTCCTGAAAGGAGCAGAGGAAGCAGGAGCAGAAACCGAAAATATTTTCCTGATAGAGAAAAACATTGGATACTGTAAAGGAAAGTTTGAATGCTGGCTCAAGACCCCTGGAATGTGCACTCTACGGGATGATATGGATGACCTGCTCCCAGCTTTTATGGCATCCGATATTGCAGTATTTGCATGTCCAGTTTATTTTGATAACGTGCCAGCTGTTATGAAAAATTTCATAGACAGGCTTGCTCCTGTCCTTTTGCCTCATTTTGAAGAGGACGAAAAGGGTGAGTACAGGCATGCAAAACGCTATGAGAAGTTTCCTAAAATTGCTGTAATCTCAAATGCCGGGTTGCCCGGTAAAACAAATTTTGAGGTTGAAAGTCTTTTTTTCAGGAGGCTTGCAAGAACCTTTCACACTGAACTCATTGCTGAGATTTACAGGGGAGAAGGAGAGATTTTCAGGGGCAAAAACAATATCATGTTAAAACCTCTTCTGGGAAAATATAAAAAATTGCTCCGGTGCGCTGGAAGAGAGATTGTCGAAAACCAGAAGCTCTCAGACAAAACAGTCCGTGAACTTGAAAAACAAATTGTTCCCGAAAGCCTGTACATAAAATTTGGGAATGAAGAATGGGATAGATTGTGCGAGGAAAACAGGGTTGACTGAAAAAGGCTGCAAAAAAGCATGAAGACCTCTCAAGCATTACTGGATACTCAAAATAAATAAAAAAAGAGCAGAGCAGGTAAACCTGAACTCTCTTTTAGTTGTGAGAGAAGGAAAAGACCTTTTTTCCTCCTCACTAAATAACTCAGCTGAGCTTTTTATTAACCCTCTGGACTGCTCTTTCTACAGATCATCTGGCTGTCTTTAATTAGCCCCAGAACTGCCTTCTACAAGGTCTTGCAGGCTGTGTTCCATGTAAGGGGCATTGCTCCTGTTAATAAGCTCCTGGCAGACTTCATCCGGCTTTCCATCCATTACAAGAACTCCGTTTTCAATCAGTATGGCTCTATGGGCAACTTCACGCACAAAATCCATATGGTGGCTCACAAGTACAATGGTTGTGCCAAAACGTTCATTGATTCTTTTTAAGGAGTTTGTGACATCCCTGAGGGTTACAGGGTCAAGGTCTCCGAAGGGCTCGTCAAGCATGAGATACTCGGGAGAAGTTGCGAGGCTTAAGGCAATGAAAGCCCTGACATGTTCTCCCCCACTGATCTGGTAGGGTGTCTTGTCAAGAACCTCCAATGGGAGATCAAGTGCTTCAAAGACGGGCTTTGCATATGTATCAACATCAGTTACCGGGATTGTGGGGAAGAGTTCGGAATAGATGGCATCGCTCAGGTTTAACTCCCGCAGTATATCTGCTTTTTCATCTTCGGGCATATCAGGCAGGCGGTATATCGTATCAAGGGTTTCATCTGAAAGCCCCATATCCTTGGCTTTTTTCCTTGCGTATTCGATTGCACCCTTCTTCTTCATGCTTAGCCTGAACCGGATCTGCTCCCTGACAGTAGAGTTAACGGACATAGAGAACTCCTGATTCATGATACTCATAATCCGCCTGAGTTCCATACGCTTTTTGCTATATTGGGTGACATCTACCCATTCTCCGTTGCAGAGGTACTCAACAGTTCCTCCTTTCGGCTTGATGAGCCCTTCCATAAGCTTCATAAGCGTTGTTTTTCCAGCTCCAGATGAGCCTATAAGAGCAAGAATCTCTCCTCTGTAAATGTCGAGAGAAAAATCTTTTATATTAAGGACTTCCCCCACCCGTATAAGGGAATAGCGTTTCGAGATTCCCCTAACTTTGATGCAAACCTCTTTTTTCTCAGGCTGTGCAAGCTCTTCCCTTGGTTTCATATCCCGGAGGAAATTTTTTAGCACCCACGTAGGTTCTCCATCGGCTATGATTTTTCCATTTTCAAGAAAGATTACCCTGTCAGCAAGATAGGCATGAATTTCCGGAAGGTGAGAAACCACTATAATCGGGATATTTAATTTCTTTTTCAGGTTCTTTATTACATCAAGAACTTCCTGTTTTGTGTCTGGTCCAGTCATTGTAACAGGTTCATCGAGGAGAAGGAGTTTTGGCTTTGCGGCAAGCTGCCTTGCCATTACGACTCTCTGCTTTTCTCCTCCGCTAAGGAGATTAGTTGAATGAAGTGCTTTATGCTCCAGACCCACGAGCTTTAAGTACTCCATTGCTTCTTCAAAGAGTTCATCGTATTCGTTAGGTATATCATGAGGAAGGCGTTCAATTGGGGGGAGGGATTCGTGCCCCACTCGAAGGTAATTTAGTTTTCTCATTACATTTTCAATTGCAGGCCCGTTCCAGAGCCCGAAATTCCGCTGGAGGTGTATTGCGGTTACGCTTTTTAAAAATTTCTCCCCTTCAATTCCTGAATCAGGAGTTATAACTTTTCCATCGATTTCCACGGTCCCCTGCTGAAAGGGTTCCACTCCCCGGATAATGCGCAGCAGGGTTGATTTCCCACTTCCGCTTCGACCTGTAATCCCGAGAATTTCTCCATCTTCCACCGTCAGGTCGATATTGTCCAGCACTCTTATTTTTTCGGAACGTACCTCATACTCTTTAACCAGGTTGGAAACTCTGAGCATAATCATACCTCTTAGTGTTGATCGCAAGTTAATGCCGGACCCGTACTCAGTTCTACAATTCTGCCAATCGTGTGTGGTAATTTGTTTTCATTCTCTACATTTTTCGGATCCTTTTGCGCCATACAGTCTTATACTAAAATAGGAGTCAAATATTACCTTATAACTATTTATTACAATCGGCTGCTGTGACTTGGGCTTCAACAGCCTACAATTTTCGCCCTGAATGTTCAAAAATTCTCCGGAACAACAATATCTCAAATTTAGAACTAAATGAGAAGTTTCTCAGGATTGAAAGCCTTATTTATTTTTAAAAACTTATTTATTTTTATCTAGCCTTTTCCGGTCTTAATAATATCTACTTAATAAAATAAATGAGTTTTCATTCCTGTTTAGCTGCTAAAAAGTGGGTTTTAATTTCTGCACAGATGTTAAAGATAGTCTCCGCTCTGGAAAAGTTCTCTGGAAAAAAATAAATATTTTAAAAGAAGTAAGGAATTAATAAGTTATTTTTAAATAAGTTCTTTTTAATGCAGGCAGCACATCCCGAGTCTTTTTTCAGACATCATCTTTTTATCGCTGATACAATTTCAGCCACCTTTGCAGTAACATCCTTTACTTCTTCAAGAATGGTGCCGGTAACTATCATATCTGCACCTGCAGAAGCGCAGAGTTCTGCAGTTTTTGCGTCTCTGATCCCACCGCCAACTATGAGTTTGTTCTCTCCGAGTACCTGCTTGACAGTTCTTATCATCTCAGGGCTGACAGGCGTATCAGCTCCAGAGCCAGCCTCAAGGTAGGTGTAATGCATGCCAAGGTATTTGCCTGCAAGGGCATATACAGCAGCAATTTCAGGCTTCTTCCTGGGAATCAGCTTTGCGTCTCCTACCCAGCCAACCGTTCCTCCGGGCTCGACAATAATATATGCCATGGAGATAGGTTCGATCTGGCTTCTGTATATAAGCGGAGCTCCAAGCACCTGATTTGTGATCACATACGCTATATCTCTCGAATTCAGCAGGCTCATGAAAAATACGGCATCTGCATACCTGCTGAGTCCGGCTGCACTCCCCGGGAAAAGGATGGTAGGGACATCTACCTTTTCTTTTATTTTTATGACGGTCTCATCAAGCAGGGTTCCCGATGCCCCGGTTGAACCCCCTATCATGATGGCATCGGTGCCTCCCTTGACGGCTGCAAGAGCGATTTCAGCAGCTCGTTCAGGCGTCTGGGAAGCGGGATCGATAAGGGTAAGATGGACTTTTCCTTCCTGATCAATGATTTTCTGAAGGTGTGCTTCCACCTGCAAAAAAGATCATGCTCCCTTGGATTCCTTGGATTTAACCCGAAGAGCACTGCTGCCGCATTTTCTGCAGCGGGTTGCTCTTATTGCATTCCTGGCATTACACTTCATACAAATTTTCTTATTTAATAATCTTTCTTCTGCTTCTGGAAAACGAGCCATTTTTGTAACCTGCTATTATTTTTCAATATTGATATGGTATATAGCCCGCTTAATGGATGTTAAGGAATATAATGTTTTTCATCAAAAGTCCACCTTTTATTGAGTTTGCAATCTTTTTTACTTTTAACAAATTTGTTGTTCTTCCTGTCCTGCCAACTCAAAGTTTATTTATTGGTTACGTTGTTTATTCCCTACTCTATACTTAACCCAAAAGCAAAACTGTAATCAAGCTGACATTAAACTATAATTAAGTTAACATCGAGATCTAATGATACATTAAGTTAACATCGAGATCTAATGGTACTAAGAATCAATAAGGCTAAAATTATTTAATTAACGGAGACTTTCAGATTCGGAATATAATTCCCTATTAATTTAATTCCCTCAGAATTAATTAATTCTTATCTTATCAATGGTGATTGGTGTGGCGATTCATCCTATAGACTACCGCTATGGTACCGCAGAAATGAAACACGTATGGAGCCAGGAGAACAGACTTGCAAAGATTCTGCAGGTAGAAGCCGCCCTTGCCCGTGCTGAGGCAGATATGGGTTTGATTCCAGCAGATGCAGCTGAAATCATATCCCAGAGTATTTCTTCTGTAAAAGCCGAAAGGGTTGATGAAATTGAGGCTGAGATCCACCATGATATGATGGCTGTTGTCATTGCAATTTCTGAACAGTGCAGAGATGACGCCGGAAAATGGGTACATTTCGGAGCTACTTCAAATGATATCCTGGATACGGCGACAGCTCTTCAGATCAAGGACGCAATCGATATTCTGGAAGATAAACTCAGAACTTTACTCAGGGCTCTGGTTAACCAGGCTGAAGCACACAAGCATACGGTCTGCTGCGGAAGAACCCACGGGCAGATTGGGGTTCCAACGACTTACGGATTGCGTTTTGCGATCTGGTCTTCTGAGATCTCAAGACATCTGGAACGTCTCAATCAACTCACTCCAAGAGTGACAGTTGGGCAGATGACCGGAGCAGTCGGAACCCAGGCTGCCTTTGGAAAAGCCGGAATTCTTATCCAGAAACTTACTATGCAGAATCTTGGAATCGGGGCTGTAGACGTTTCCAGCCAGATTATTCAGCGGGATAGGCATGCCGAATTTGTAATGTGGATGGCAAATACAGTCACGACCCTGGATAAGATAGGTATAGAAATCAGGACTCTCCAGCGCAGTGAAATTGCTGAGATTGAGGAAAGTTTTGGAGAAAAGCAGGTAGGGTCATCTACAATGCCTCATAAGCGCAATCCCATAAAGTCCGAGCAGATATGCGGACTTGCAAAAATTGTAAGGGCTATGGTCGAGCCTGAGCTTTTAAATAATACCCTGTGGGATGAAAGAGACCTGACAAACTCTTCCTCTGAGAGGATAGTTTTCCCTGAAGCCTGCGTGCTTACGGATCACATCCTTAAGCTCGGGATAGACGTGATTGAAAACCTGAAGTTCTATCCTGAGAACATTCGGAGGAATCTGGAGCTGCTCAGAGGTCTCAATATGGGCGAAGCTGTAATGATCGAGCTTGCAAAGCGAGGAGTGGGCAGGCAGGAAGCCCACGAGCTTGTGCGGACTGCGGCAATGAAAGCCCATGATACGGGGCAGCATTTTAAAACCGTACTCCTGGAAACCCCCGAAATTGCAAGGTATCTAACTGTTATGGATATTGAGAACCTTGTAAACCCCGACAAATACATAGGGACTGCAGTTGAGCAGGTTGAAGCACTTGTTACAAAACTTCGCGAGACCTATTCCCTCTAACTTTCTTTCCTCTATTTATTCAATTTTGAAGCCGCCTGATGAGAGATCCTGAGAACACCTGTCATGAGAGCACACTTTTTACTCCTGCAACAGCTGCTCGAAAACCTCAAGATTCTCCCAGCTAAATTTTTCCGGAGGGCAGGCTCGTATGCATCGCTGGCAATGGGCGCCTTCACATAGATCAGTACTTATCATAACTCTGTTTTCTTCGTCAATTGATATGGCTCCAGTTGGACAGACTTTAATACACTTCTTACACTCGGGGCAATCGACAACCATGGTCATGTAGGTTCCGACTCTTTCAAGTACATGAAGCCCCTCTTCTCCAAGAACCGGAATGTCTCTCTCCACACGTTTCTCAATACTGGGCTTTTCTATAGGATCTCCGAGCACAGGAAGTCCCTTCTTTTTGAGATGTTTCTTAAACATTTTAAAGGGCATACCCTCTTCCCAGTATGCAAGTTCGAGTACATATGTATCTCTGAACTCTGGAGCGGTAGCAAACATTATGTGTGTGCCTATTATCTGGCTTGCAATGTCCTGGAGCTCCCATAACCTCTCTTCTGAAAGGAGGATTTCGCGGGCTACTGCAAGTGAGGTGTTCCCAAGCTGACAGATTTTTTCTGTCGCATATGGGATCAACCCCACTTTCTGAGCTTTTGCCGCATCCATATATGTGCCGGCAGCGCCCGCCATATAAGCCTTGTCGATATCCGTCATCTCAATACCTGCAACGGCACAGAGTGTAATATGCCCTGCACGGATAGCACCTATGGCTTTTCCAGCTTCTGTCAGGTCTTTCTCAGAGAAATCTATCTTGTTCTGCAGATGAATGAGTCTGTCAGGGGTCTTAATTTTAGGGAGCTCTATAAGTCCGCTTTCCATTCCTTTCTCTATTAGTGCTATAACTCCGGTACCTGTAATTCCTTTAGCTTTGATCTGACCTTCATTAAGCACTTCTCCTGTTGCCGGGTCTACGAGATCTCCCTGGACAGGTTTCATCTCTTCGCTAAGCACAAAATTCCTGAATGCGCCATCCTCAATTTCTATATCTGATATGGCATATGGAGATGCAAGTTTTCCGTGCTTTATCTGCTGTCCTTCAAGAGCAGGGCCAGCAGCTGCAGATCCCGTATAAATTATATCTTTTACTTTAAGAGCCATTTCTGCGTTTGTCCCGTAGTCCGTAGCAATTGAGATATCGTTGCTGTCAAGCATTCCAGATTTTACTATCAGGGCAAGAGCATCTGCTCCGACTTCGTGCTTTATTGCAGGAGGAACTACGACTTCACAATCATATTCCTCAAGCCCGGAGATTTCGCTGCTATGTATTATTCTGGCGCTTCTGTCCTGTTCCTGTATGTTGTACTTCTTTTTCTTACGTTCCCCTGCATAAGCCAGGTCTTCAATGCTTATTCCCTGAAAAATGGATAGCTGGATTGGATTTCCGCAGATTGAGAGTCTTTCGAGTTCTTCACTTTTCACATCAAGAGCACGGAACAGAATCTTCACTGCATTTATTGAAAGCCCATGTGCAAGCTCCTGCCCGTAACGAATTCCGAAATCCATGTGATCCATCACGTTCGCTCCGGGCAGAGGGTTTCTCAAAGTTATCACTGTTCTTCGGATCTCTTTTGTATCCAGATCGATTTTCTGAGCTCGATACCCGCTGGTTCCAAGGTCAATTGCAACTCCATAACTCATAGAACTCCCCTTTATCTCCCTATTTTGCCGGGTATTTAATTTGCTAATAAGCCGTTTGAGATTTATTCAACATTATTTTGAAAAATAACGTATATAAATAAATAGGGAGATTTATTCCTCCTATTATTTTAAGATCTGTTGAATTTTAGTTGATTACTTCTTCTCAGTTTTTTGAAGAATACCTTTTTATCTCTGCCCTTTTCTTTTGGAGGGATTGAACATTTTGATTCTATAATTAGAAAATAAATATCGGGAGGAACGTGGCTACGATATTCTTATATATTAAAAGTGTCTTTTTATAGCTGATGAGCTAGTCCGGGTAGCTCGGCGTTACCTGTAACCCGAAATCGCCGATATGCGGGGGACGAAGCCGAGGGAAGAGGCATCGAAGGGATTTCAGCCTGGAATCTCAACGGAGAAGCCCCGTCCTGCTGGGATGGTGCAGGTATGAGGGTTTGCTGGAGAGCAGATTCTCATACCCTAACTGCGGAGACCGGTCGAGGCCCGGAAGGGAGCAGACTTACCGTGGGCAACTGTCGCTTGCGGGGGTGCGGGGTGGAGGAGAGGGTCCAGCCTACTGGTGTCTCCAAGATGCAGCGACCTGAGGCGTGCTCATCACTTAACACATAAGGTAATTTAGAACAAATAAAGTAATTTAGTTTTATAGCAGAATTATCTCTTAAAAGATAGTCTGTGTGAAGCCTTTTCCCCGGAAAAGATTAAATATATGGACTGCGTTTAAGGGGACGCGCTTCTTAAAATCCTTTGTGACGAGATAGCCAAGCCCGGTATGGCGCGGGATTGCTAATCCCGTGATGCTTTGCATCTCGGGGGTTCGAATCCCCCTCTCGTCGTTCTCTTTTTCAAGTTTATCCTTAAATTACTTCTTTTTATTTCTCTGATCTGTTTTATAGCAATCAACATCTGGATTTTATACAAACTGTTAATCTGGAATGTCGTCAGTACAATAATTTCTAGCAGTATGTTATAATAACATTTATATTATTTAAAAATTAAATTTCTTTTGATGGCAACAGATTTTTTAGCCGACCTCCTGATCATCTTCGGGCTTTCTATTCCTGTGGTATTTACTTTCTCAAAATTAAAAATAGCTCCACTGATCGGCTTTCTGCTTGCAGGTATTCTTGCCGGACCTTTCGGTTTGGGACTGATTCGAGACGTAGAAAACATCGAATTTCTGGCGGAGATGGGTGTAGTACTCCTGCTTTTTACAATAGGTATGGAATTCTCACTGCGCGACCTCCTGAAGCTTCGCAGAATTGTAATTTTCGGAGGTGGACTGCAGCTTTCCCTAACTGCTATCATTGTTGCCCTTATATTTCTCTGGATTGGCAATTCCAGAGAATCCTCGATTTTCCTGGGGCTTTTAGTGGCACTAAGCAGCACTGCAATTGTCCTTAAATTGTTACAGGAAAAAGGAGAAATCTACAGTCTTCATGGGCGAACTTCTTTAGGAATATTAATTTTTCAGGATATAGCTGCAGTGATGATTATACTTCTGATTCCGGTTCTTGCAGGTACCCCTGAAACAGAAAAATCTTTCTTGGAGCTTACCCTGCAGGGATTCGGGCTCATTATTTTTACTCTTCTAAGTGCCAGGTATGTGATTCCTTTCATCATGTACCACGTCGCTAAAACCCGGAATAACGAGCTTTTTCTTTTGAGTGTTATGGCAATCGGGCTCTCTGTAGCCTGGCTGACTTCAAAAATTGGTCTCTCTTTGGCTCTCGGGGCTTTTCTTGCTGGTCTGATCATCTCCGAATCTGAGTACTCGGTTCAGGCTCTTGGTAATCTCATCCCATTCAGGGATATGTTCATGAGCATCTTCTTCGTTTCATAGGGATGCTGCTCGATCTCGATATCTTAAGAGAGCATCTCTTTCTTATCCTGGCTGCTACCTTGACCATACTGCTCCTGAAAGTTGTTGCAAATAGTTTGAGTACATTTCTTATAGGCTTTCCTATGCATACGATGATCCTGGTTGGTTTTTCTCTTTCACAGGTAGGAGAGTTTTCCTTTATTCTTGCAAAAGTAGGTTTTACAAGCGGCTTGATCTCCTCTCTTACATACCAGGAATTTATGGATGTAGCTGTGCTTTCTATGGTACTTACCCCCCTTTTTATGAGTATAGGGTATCGAACCACGAATTTTGCCGAGTTGCTGCCTTTCCCTCCCATCTTGAAGCAAGGCTGGTACAGTAAATTTCAAGAAAATGAATCTGAAGAGAAGCTTGAAAACCATGTAATCATAGTCGGATTCGGGATAAATGGTAGGAATGTCGCGACTGCCGCAAAGGCAACTTCAATTCCCTACATAGTAATTGACATGAATCCTGAAGTCGTACGGGTAAAAAAACTGGAAGGGGAACATATATTCTATGGTGATGCTGCTCAGAGCTCTGTACTGGAGCATGCAGGTATCTATACAGCGAAATCCATTGTTGTGACCGCCGGCGATCCTGCCAGTGCCAAAAGGATAATCGAGGTTGCTCGCAGGTTGAACCCTCAAATTCATATTATCGCAAGGACACATTTCCTGAGCGAGCTGGATAAGTTTTATGCTTTTGGAGCAGATGAGGTAATTTCTGACGAGTTTGAAAGTTCAATAGAGCTTTTCACAAGGGTGCTTCACAGATACTTAGTTCCCAGCAATGAAATCAATTCACTGGGCTTAACTTTGCGTGCCGACCATTACGAGATGCTCCGGAATCCTGAAATTCGCAGGAAGAAAATGTATGATCTGGCTCTTGACTTTGCAGATGTAGAAATTCGAAGCATAAGGGTCGGCAAACTTTCCAAAATTGCAGGAATGACCCTCGGGGAACTCGATCTCCGAAAGAAGTATGGGGTATCTGTACTTGCAATTTCTCGCTTTCATAAAATAATTCCGGGACCAGAAGCTGGAACTGAGATTCTGGCGGATGACATCCTGCTTGTAATCAGTCCACCAGAAGAGCTCGATGAGGTTAGAAAGCTTTGCGAAGATAGTCTGGAATAAAAATCAACTCCTCTCTGTATAAAAACATGTAAAACCTGTGGTTTTTGAGGCTGGAGGTTTTAATCACCAGATCCTTTCTTCTATTGCTATACTTTTTCATATTATACTTGTTATATATGATATTGTTAACCCTGTTTGTATTGCCTTCCGGTTTGAAAACCAAACTAACTGAAAATAATTTGTATTGCCTTCCTGTTTGAGAACCAGATTAACTGAAAATAATCGGTTAAAACCAGAAGATTTGGATATCTTTGTTAGCTCTAAGAAAAGAAAATTAAAAGGCAATTAACAGGATACATGTAGAAAAGGGAGAAAACCTGTAGACGTGCGAGATATGTTTAAAATCCTTATCAGGAAATATTGAGTTTTCAGTTTTGGATTTTCTATCATAAAAGCCGTCAAATAAAAGCCGTCAATTTTCAAGATGAATCTTTATATCATATTAATTCAGATAAATTTTAATTCAGATAGATTTGTATATACAGATCCAGATTACATAAAGAACTTAAGATGCAGGCTTCAATTCTCTAACAGGTCAAATTAAATCTTAATCTAGGAGTCAAATTAGAATATATTTTACTGAATTTTTAATGCATTGTACACAAACAATAATTATAAATATGTACGCATCTTGTTTAATATATATATAATCTGGTGGAGCTTTTATGAGTAATATTCTTAAAGAAACTTTTCAGGAAGTAGCCCAAGCGGTCTTTCCCTTAGCGCTGGCAATAGGGTTGCTGTTACTTTTGTTCGTCGGTGTAAGTTGGAACGATCTTATTTCCTTTTTAATAGCTACAGCAATAACTGCACTAGGAATGATTTTTTTTCTAACGGGGGTTAAGGTAAGTATGCTCCCTATAGGAGGAGCAATTGGAGGTGACTTGCCTAAGCATAACTCACTGGGGTTCATTGCATTAATAGTATTTTTATTCTCATTTTTTGTAGCCATTGCAGAACCCAATGTAATTGTTTTAATTAACCTGGTTGATTCAGCTCTGCAGGGTAGCATAGATAGAAATTTACTGTTGTTCTCCATCGCTTTTGGAGTAGGTTTCCTTATGGCTATTGCCATCCTGAGAATAATCTATGGAACTCCGATCAGATATTTGTTTGCTGCAATTTATTCATTTATACTCGTGCTGTCCTTCTTCGTACCTGCTGATTTCTTAGCAATTTCCTTTGATTCTGGAAGCGTAACTACCGGGGCTATAATTTTGCCTGTGCTTATGGGACTTGGAGTCGGGGTAGCTTCAGTTTTGCAGGATAGATCTGAACTGGATGGATTTGGGCTTATAGGCTTGGCGACTACAGGTCCTATACTGAGTCTCATGCTTCTGGGGGTTTTATCTTCATGAGTTTGAGTATAGGAGGAATTTTTCCTGTAATTTTAGAAGTTATTCAGTCAATTGCTCCTCTAATAATTTTCTTTACACTATTCCAGATATTGTACTTAAAATTGCCACCATCACAGTTAGTAAAACTTTATACAGGATTAGCTTTCACTGCATTCGGTCTGATTTTGTTTCTCTATGGAGTCTCTAATGGCTTTCTTCCTGCGGGAACGAAAATAGGCGAATTTTTTGGTGATTCTAGAGAAAATCTCTTGATCCCTATAGGTTTTATCCTCGGTTTACTTGCTACTCTTGCAGAACCTTCTGTAAGAGTCTTATGTTATCAGGTTGAGGTGTCTTCAAATGGTTATATAAGATCAAATCTTATGCTTTACACGCTTTCCTTAGCAGTTGCTCTTTTTGCTGCTATTACAATGGCAAAAATTGTCTATAGAATTCCATTCCTGTACATAATAGTTCCAGGTTATTTATTTGCCCTTGTTCTATTATGGCTTTGTGACAGAGATTTTATAGGTATAGCATTCGATGCAGGAGGAGCTGTAACAGGTCCGATGGCTGTATCTTTTCTTATGTCTATGGCTGTAGGAGTAGCCACAGCATATGAAGGTGCAGACCCTGTAGCAGACGGCTTCGGTCTGATCGCAATGATAGCACTCGCACCTATTATTTTTGTTATGTTGCTGGGTGTTTATATAAGATTTAATGGAGGTATAAGAAATGTGTAATAAGAGTGAGTTTGTGTTAATAGTAACAATTGTCAAAAAGGGCTGGGGCGATGAGGTTATTAAAGCTTCAAGAAAAGCCGGTGCTCAGGGAGGAACAATCTTATTTGGTCGTGGTACAGGGATCCATGAAAATAAAAAAATTCTTGGCTTGATGATTGAACCGGAAAAAGAAATTGTACTTACAATAGCCAAGTCAGATATTGAAGAAGATATCAGGAATAGTATTATTGATGCTATAAACCTTAACGAACCCGGAACTGGCATAGGATTTGTAGTTTCCCTGGATAAAGTATTTGGGATTTGTCATCCTTTTTATGAAATGGGGTGTCCCCCCGAGAAAGAAACCTGAGCTTTTGAGGGTTCTGAGCTCATAAAAGCTTATAATTTTGGCTCTGTAGAGATCTCTAAAGCAAGAAGACTTCAATATTTGAACTGAATAGAAATGATATCTTCCTGCCTGTTTATTTTTCCTTTTTTTGAGCTAATTTAAATGAGTTTTTCTACAGAGTCAATTTGAAATCTTCGTTTAGTGGAGTTTACGGCTTTTTTCTACTTTAATTGTTATTTAGATAGAATATAAGATGCATTTTTTTGAAGAAATTCTTCTTTAGTTTAATTAATAAAAAAGAGGAAAAATAGTTTTGATTAAATAGCAGATTTAAGAGAACCCAATCAATCTTATATATCGTTGGATGGAATGGAATTCTAGTATTTTATGCAGCATAAATTAAATTTTTATGCAGTACGAATTAGATTTTTACGCAGTATGAAAGCAAGAAATCAGAAAAAGTATGGCAAGGCAAACACAAAATATAATCTCAACATATCTTAAAAATTTATCTTCCATAATTTTAATATACACTAAACTCATATAAATTATTTATCCTGTTTCATCCTACATACACATACTTAACATGCTTTCTAACTGCTTCTCTATTTTATAGCCCAGTCTTAATTAAGTTCGGCACGTATATTGAAAATATTTTCATGTATGAAGGCTATGAAGCTGATAGCTCGGAATGAAAAACTTGATTGGCTTCATTTTGGGAGAAAAACATCGTTTATTTAACCGTAGAGGGTTTCTTCATCAGAAACTACTGGCAAGCCTGAAACTCAACCTCTTTTACCAGAATATTAAATCCATAAAATTTATCCAGATAAACTTAGCTTTCCCGATTCCATGAGGCAAATAAACCCGTAGAAAAGAAGCAAAATAATTCTTTTTATTTCCTGAAAAGCAAGACCTGGTGATTATGCAGCTCCATGTTAGCTAATCTTTCCTCCATGAATTAATGGCAAAGCATCCTGAAAATCAATTTTAATTTCTAAATATATTTATATGGAATGAAGGACAGTTTATTTAATGGGCATCTGTGGATATAACGACTAATAGCTTATGCTATCAGTCAATCATAAAGCCTGAATAAACAGGTTAAGAAGAAAATAATCAGGAGGAGAAATCTATGATGCAAGCGTTTATAGTAGAACATTATCTGAATAAGGATGTAGACGTTTACTGTGGTGGTCCCGACGTTTTCAGTGGAAATGTAGTAGCCTGTGCCGATAATGTACTGACGCTTGATAATGAAGGGAGACTTACCCATATAGCAATCGACAAAATAATAGCATTGTGGGGTCAATAAGCTCAAGATTATATATTAAAAACATCATATTAATTGGAATAACCAGAACAGGTGAAATCTTACTTATTTTCTAAACCTGGATAAAATTGGATGAAGTGTTTGGCGACTGGATCGGACTTTGTTCCCGGAAAAAGAAGTTAGTTCAAGCCAGCAGGGTAAGAAAGTCCGTCATATTGGAAAAATATCTGAGGTGCAAAGAAATGCAGTCTTTTATAGTGAAAAACCTTCGAGGTGAGGTTGTAGATGTCTACTGTGGGGGTCCAGATGTCTTTAGCGGAAGGGTAGAAAGCTGCGAAGACAATGTGCTCTGTCTTGAACAGAATGGAAAGTACACGTACATAGCAATGGATAAAATCATAGCTGTATGGCGTGCACAAGCTCCATAAAAAATTTACTGAATAAGGATACTGGATATAATGGAAAAGTCTGGAAGTAAGAAGTTCCTCCTTTTCCACCAGTTTTTAAGCTCTCAAAAGACTCAGGCTGTCCTGCCAGCTTAAAATTTTTGTATATGCTGTCCCTTTTTACTTCCGTAGCTTATGCTTTCATATGGCTTTTTGCATGGGAAGCAATAAACTCCCTCATCAATTTTGCCCCGAGCATGGCGGTTTGACCGGAATCATATTCAGGGGCAATTTCTACAATATCAAAAGCCATTGAGAAAGGCGCAAGCGTTCTTATTGCAGTCCTTACGTCCCTTGCACTCAGCCCGAAAGGCTCAGGCGTGCCCAAACCGGGGGCATAAGCCGGATCTATTGCATCCATGTCAAGGGAAAGATATAGCTGGCTGCAGTCAAGCCATTCGAGAGCCTCTTTAAGGATCTCTACCATACCTGTGGATTCCACATCATCGGCTGTATAGTATTTCAGATTATTTTCCCTTGCAAAAACCCACTCTTCTTCAGGACCGCTTCTTATGCCTATAGAGACCATGTTCTTTGTAATCTCATCGAGAATATTTCTGGATACGCAGGCATGGTTATGCTTAAAACCTCTGTACTCTTCCCTCAAATCGAAATGAGCATCCAGAATGAGTATCCCAAAATCCTCTCCTGCAGCTTCAGCACAGGCTTTTGCCATAGCAAAGGTCAGGGAATGTTCTCCTCCAAGCATAATGGGAAGCTTTCCATCTTTCAGGAGGTCTTTTGTAGCTTCGTAGAGGCTTTCCAGAGTCTCATCAACCGAGGCTGAGGTTTCCAGGTTTCCTGCATCATGGATAGGTAGATCCACAAGATCTATGTCGAAAGTCGGGTTATAACTCTCGAAATTTGCAGAAACCTGCCGCATTGCATCCGGAGCCCAACGGCTGCCTGCCCTGAAAGAAGAGGTGTTGTCAAAAGGCACACCGAAGATAACATAACGAGCAGACTCATAGTCTGCAAGAGCATCTATAAAGGAATTGGGTAAAAACATAGTGTAACCTATATAATTATTCATTTAAAAAAGAATAGCTCAGGTTTTTTAACCTGAGTTTTTACTTTGGTTCTGGAAGTTTAAGTCCTTATGTCGAGTTTGGTCTTGCCGAGAGCTGTGATGTAAGGAACTTCCTCACCCTCTTTGACCTTATCCTTGTACTCATCGGGGATTACAATCTCAAAGGTTGAGAAGTCTCCCAGATCCATGAGCTGGACAATGTCACCAGTAATCGAGATTACCTGTGCGGTTTTTCTTTCCACAATCGGAACATAGATTTTGTTTGCAACGGAACCTACGTAGGAGCGCTTCTGACCATCAAAGAGACCGATAGCCTCTATCCTTGCCTTTGCAGCTCCGTGCTTTCCCGGCTTGGATTTTGTAATGCTCTTTATGACGCATGCTTCGTCATCAATAATTACGTATTTTCCTTCTTTGAGATCTTTAACTTCTACCTGTTGTTTCATAACAATTCTCCCTTACGTTTTTAGGATATTTATAAATAAGCTGTAAAACACAATTCCGGGCTCCCTTGATAAAATTCCGCGATCTGGTGGAGTAGTATAAGAAGGCTTTCCTGATTTTTAAGCCTGCCTCTTACTCTATCCATGCATCGCTCAGACCTGCATGGAAAAACTGGAAAATATTCCGAGCTTGGGGGTGCCTGCAGAATTCATCCATAGATCGAGATCTAATACGATTAATTATCCATGACTATATAACGCTTATGCGAGATTTTGCGCCTTTAAGCCAACTTTCGGGGAAAACTGCCCTGAATATCCCAAAAATTCGTGGCTAAAGATAATCCCAGACTAAGGGAAATACTGGATTTCAAGGAACATTTTCCTTCCGGTTTTCTCTTCAAAAATTGAGTTCAAGTTCTTTTAATTTCTCCAATCTGGGTACTCCTTTATCATCCCAGCCGCGGTAATGATAGTACTCCTGAAGCGCAGCTTTAAACTCCTGCCTAGAAAATCCATATCCTTCATTTTCTTCTACATTTTCAAACAGCCTCTCAGGAAGGGTATCATCTTCGCAGGTAAATCCTGCTTTAAGGTTATAAATTCTTTCAAGATTATAGATTCTTTCTCCAACTCTCAGGAGTTCTGCAGGTGATATTTCTATACCTGTTCCCGAAAGCAGGAGAGATGAACCGAGTTCTTCATTAATGGCAAAATCTGAGAAGGGGCAGAATACAAAAGAGTCAAGCACAGCGGTCAGGTTTTCAAATACCTGAAGGATACCTGCTTTTCCTTTGAAGCTCAGACGATCAAGATTCACTGGCTTCCCAAGCACCTCGGGTCCTACCATGAAAGCAGTCAGGTAGTCTCCACCGTGGCTGGATGTGGCATAAGCCAGTGCCTGTCCCTTTACTCCTCGTGGATCAAAGCCTCCGAGTTCAAGCCCCTTCACATCCATGCTCAAATCCTCTCTCCCAATACCTGAAAGATATCTTTTGGCTCCGCTCCCCATTTTTTCCCCTTCCCCTATTTCAAGGAGCAGGGATTCCAGTCCTTTAGCTTCTATTTTTCCAGGCTTGAGTTCTGAACATGCCCCGAGTATGGAACCTGCCGAGATCGGATCAAGCCCGTAATCCTTGCATATTTTGTCCGCTCTCAGCACCGAAATCAGGTCAGGGTTTTCAAGGTTAAACCCGAATGCCCAGAGGGAATCATAATCAGGCACAATCTGCCCTGTTTCTTTAATCTTTTTCTTGCAGCCCAGAGGACAGCCAGGGCAGCTCTCTTTTTCAAGCTCAAAAGAGGATTTAATACTCTCTCCTGAAAACGCATCTGCAAAAGAAGTTCCTCTCCTGGAGAAGTTTCTTGTTGGGATGAGATTCATATAATCCAGTAATTTTACAAGAGCGCATGTGCCGTAATTTGCAAGTCCTTTGGAAAGCACAGGGCTCGCATCAAAAAGTTTCAATACTTTTGTCTCAAGCTCCCGGAATCTATCTGGATCAGAAGGTAAAAGTTCGGCTTCTCCTCTTACGACCACGGCTTTGAGCATCTTTGAGCCTGCAACCGCACCAAGACCCCCTCTTCCACTGTGAAGGAAGTCTACAACAAATGAAGAAATAAGAACCTGCTTCTCTCCTGCTCTGCCTATACAGGCTACGCTGCCTTTTTCCTTAAGAGCCTCAGTACATGCCCTGATATTCTTTCCCCAGAGCTGTCCTGCCGACAAAATTTCAATATTTCCCTCCCCAATTTCTATATACGAAGGTCTTTCTGCCTTTCCGGCAATGATCAGGGCGTCAATTCTGGCTTTCCTGAGTTCTCTCCCGAAGTCCCCACTAATATTCCAGCTAAATATTGTACCTGTCAGCGGCGATTTTGATGTCAGGACTGCTCCAGAAGCCATGGGAGCAAGACCAGAAAGAGGTCCGGAGGTAAAAATTAATGGATTTGCCGGGCTAAGAGGATCATTATCTGGGTCTGTAAGTTCAGAAAGCAGTTTTACCCCAATTCCCCTGCCGCCCAGATATTTTCTAATTAAACTTTCTTCAGTCCTGAAGGTCTTCACTGATCCTGAACCAAGGTCTATATATATTGTTTTTCCTGCCCAGCCATCCATATTAATTCCTCAATTCCCTTTCCCGGTTTGCTATTTAATCCTTATTTCTAATCTTACTTCTCTAATGCTTCCTTATTTTTGATCTTACTTTTCTAATGCTTCCTTATACCTTTTCCAGGTTAGTTATCTTTATATAACATGTTTTACAGTTTTTTATCCCTTCTTTCTGGTTATAGATTCGATTTTAACTCTTAATTTGCCTCAATCTGATCTATTATTCTCTTTGCTTCCCTTTCCATATAATCCGCTTCGTCAGCTGAAATCTGGTTGCACATTTCCATTTCTCTAGCCAGATGAATGAAGGATTTAAGCATTGAAACGGCTTTTGCGTTGTCACAGTTTTCATAGTGGCACATCGAGGTATCCAGAAGGGTAGCCAACCCTGTTTTTGTTTTAACCTGGCATTTATATGTACATTCTACATATTCCTTAAGAGCCAGTATCCTGTCGAGGGGTGTTAACTCAGAAGAACAGTTGTCTGGAATCTGGGTTTCATCGTCTGTCCCGTCATCTGTCCCCGCATCGAATTCATTGTCTGGAAATTCAGTACAATTGTCTGTATCATTTTCTGTCTCGTTTCCATTCACAGGCGGCACTTCATCCAAATCAAGGGTAAACATGTAGATATCCTCGTTTCCATTGCGAGAGTCCTGCCAAACTATTCTGTTCTCATAGATAGCAGGATAATTTGCTGATCCAGTGTTACTGATTTTACTTTTAGTGGCAGTGGAGATATTGTACATGTAAATGTCCCAGTTTCCATTGCGATCATCTGCCCATACTACTCTATCCCCATAGATATTCGGATTCATCTGGCACGATTTATTAGGAGTTACCTGGGTCTCCGTGGAGGTCGAGATATTATACATGTAGATATCTCCATTTTCGCGTCCTCCGTTGCGGGAATCCTGCCAGACTATCCTGTTGCCGTAGATATCAGGATTCTGCTGCTCTGCCTCATCGTTTGTGATCGGAATTTTAGCGGAAGTGGAAATATTATACATTTGAATATCCCAATTTCCATTACTATCATCCTGCCAGACTATCCGGTCTTCGTAAATAACTGAGTTTCTTTCCGAACCTGCAGTCGCATTTCCTATGGTCATAAAAAATAGAACAAAAAATATTCCAGAGAAAATTACAGTTCTGTTATCAATTTTCATTTAACTTACCCCTTAATCCATAAAGGATTTCTACCCCTGGTTTGAAGTGTTCCAGAATCCGATTCTCGTTTTTGCGCATTGAGTTCTAATTTGCAGGAAGAATTTTTTTACAACTATCCAGGTGTACGAGACCTGCAGCCTCTACTCTGAAAACCTTTTAGAACTTCAATCACAATCTTCAAACTTAGTCTTTTAATCTACTAAAGGCACTGAGTTCTGGAGCCTAATTGTGACTGTGACATTCAAAAAACAGATCAAAAAAGTCTCAGCTTTTTCGCTGGTTCCAGGAGACCAGGTTGAAAGAATGGATTTTACCCTTTCCATTCTAAAAAAATTATATGCAGTACAGAATATATCTTTTTCGATTTAAGTTAACACCTAATATTTTAGATTAATAGTTTAAAATAACAAATAAAATTCTTATCTTTCCTGGATATTTTTTAAAAGGGCGGATATGCTTTTTTACTAATTTGAAAAAATAAATTTATTATCAATTCTCCCAGAATTTACCGATTTTAGGATTATATCCTGAAAATCCTGAAAAAGCTAGTCTTTAAGACAGGTAATCTCAAATATTATTTTATGAATCTGAAGAAACCTTACATAGTTTCTGTATATGCCATTCTCCGGAATGAGAAAGGCGAGTTTCTGCTTCTCAGGCGGTCGGAAAACTCCCACAGCAATCCGGGAAAATGGGATCTGCCAGGGGGAAAGCTGGTTCGTGGGGAACCCCTTGAAGAAGCTGTTGTGCGGGAAGTCTGGGAAGAGACCGGGATCTCAATCGTGCCTGGAGGGATCGCAGGGTATGCCACCTTTGAGCTTCCGGATAAAAGGGTAATTGCTATAGTATATAATGGGGGATATGTTATTGCTGATGTAAAGTTGAGTCACGAGCATGTGGAATACATATGGAGTCCTCTTAATCGCATCCTGAAGATGGATGCTCTTCCTGACCATTTCAGAGAATTCTTTATGAGATTCGCCGCGGAAAATAAAGAACCTCCAGAACTGCCTATTTAATCCAGATTTACTTTGAGGTCACTTTAAGAAAAATTTACTTGAAATCAAATCTACTTGAGATATTTCTCCTCAAGTATTTTCCTTTTTTTCCTGCTGTGCAGCCAGCTTATTCCTAGATAGAGGAGAACTGCTAGAGCTGCAAAACCTGCTAAACGCAGCACATTGCCGTACTTGCTCAGGAGGAGAGGATTTATGTTATCTCTCAGCTCATACTCGGGATACATTATGTCTCGCCTGTTGTTGCTGTGACCCAGCCCAAGGGCATGTCCAAACTCATGTTTTGCAATAGAGAGCATTGTAGCATCCCCGTACTGACGCCAGGCTTTTCCCTTGTAGTTCCCGACCTCAAGAACTATATCTACCCGTACAAACCGACCATTAGATACCGTGGGGCTTGCATAACCGGCTACGCCTGAAGGAGCTCCTTCAACAGCTTCCAGGTTTTCTACCCATTTTACTCTGATATCAGCATCTTTCGAATCAGCAAATTCGAAAACAGGCTTGTATTTTAGTTTTCCATTTCCTCCTTTCTCCCAGTATTCCATAGCCTTTTCTATCTGTGTATAATAGGTAGGGCTATAGTGTTCGGGAACATTGGTGTTGTCTATATATACAGTAATAGGGGAATGATCCCACGGATAGTCCAGAATCCTTTCTTGATTTGAATTGGATGCAGCTGAAACAGCAGGTAAAATAGGTACTATCAGTAACAGTACAAAAAACAGTTTAATTCCGTAAATACGGTTTCGATTTATACGAATCAGCCTCCATACTAAATGCTATCTGACCCTGAGAACTTGATGTAAATGTATCGATCTCCTGAATATATCTACATACCCCACAGCTCCCTCGCATATATTCGCATAAGCCTGATGCAAAAGCGTGGTTTAATTGACGTATTGTTTTAATTATTTACGGAGATGCTCCCGGCAGTAGCTTCTTGTCAGAGAATTATTCTATAAAAATTAGAAAACTTTTGTAATATTTTTACAATATTTATAAAAACCTGATTGATATGATTGATATATTACTGGACCTTCCTATTTATTTAAGAGCTGCTCTGGAGATATCACATATCTCACAGTTGGGATCAGAGCAGTGTTTTTCTTCTTTCTCTTCCTCACATCCATCCTCCGGGAATTCGGATGCAAGCGCTCTTGTACTTTCGGCAAGCACGGCAGCATTGGAGATGGATGCTCCTATCATAATGGCGTAAAATATCTTTTCTTTTTTTATCCCTCTTCTTTTTGCAATTCTAATGTGCATTTTCAGGCAATGCTCGCAGCGAAGAGCAGATGCCACACCTATGGAAATAAGTTCCACCGTTTCCGGGTCAAGATTCTTAAATTCCCTCATTATGGAGTTATCATAAAGCGTTTTTGGAATAAAAATCTCCGGAAGATCCTTCATGAAGTTCATGATGTAAGGAACTTCGCCATACTGATTCCGGACATCCTCAAGGAGTTCAGGAATAGCTCTCTCAGGGTCCTCTTTTAAAATTTCCACAATATCCTCAAGTTCCATACGAAACCACCAGCATAGATCAACGTGGAAAAAGGGTTCAGTCACCGTTTTCCGGGTAAGGCTTTACAGTTTAAAGGATAAGTGAAAATACACGAATCCAGTAAAAATGCAAAGTTGACAACTCTTAACACAACAGAATTCGGATCAAATTGCAAAACCAACTTCAGATTTAGATTTGATTTTTATCAATATATAATTTTTCATTTTTGATCTTGAAATATTTGCGAGTTCGGAAAGTGTGACCCCTTCATCAAATTCAAGTTTCTCAATCCTTTCATGGAATTCATCATAAGGCAGTTTGACTCTTAACCCATTGAGCTGAAGGGTAAGTGGAGCAGGCGAAAGTACAGTTCGGATTTCAGGAATCTGGTTTTCAATCTCTTTCATAACTCTGGCAGGAAGCACTGCGAGGGGATCTTTTGCTTGCTGCTTACGGATATTGTCAGCAATTTTCGCAACCCCTTGATTGAGTTTCTCAAGGGCTTCAATCTCTTCTGCTCTCCTTAGTCTGTGGGAAGTCCTTCCGATATTCCCAACATAGAGGTCTGCTCCGGCAACTTCCTCGGTTTTCAGGTCAGGTCCACCTGTTACCACTATCGGGATTTCTATGCCCTCAAAGAGTTTTGGCTTCTTGTTTATTATACAGTCACTGAATGACCCGAATGTGAAAACTGCAATATCGTGCTCGTTTATCAGTTTTCTTTCATAATCCATAGATAGAGACACTCTGCGCCCCATCCCCCTTGCAAGGCCTATCATGTTCGTGTTAGCTCCGGGGTGGCGAAGGTACTCGGCTACGTCACAGGCTGAATGTGGAAGGTGATGAGAGGCAAGGGTAGGGGAAACAACTGCAATCTCAACTCCGGTCAGGGGAGCTTCTATCAACATCCCTAACAGTTCGTCAGATAGCTTTTTTACTACTGGGATATCTTTTTCAGGAATAAGCATTATGAGATTTACTTCAGTCCCTGTGACCACTTTCTGGACTATGTAACCTCCCAGATCTTCCAGCAGCTCGATTAAAAGCCCATGCTTGTGGACACCACCTGTATAAAGGTAGGGTTTGAGTACAGCAGCCATCTTACGTTTTCCCTCCTTCCATCAATTTCTCGAGCATTGTCTCTGTTTCTTCGATCCATTCATGTTTTAATGCTTCCTCGGACGCTACGAAAATAAACTTGTTGCCTTTATACAGGTGGTAACGAACTCTGAAGCCTTCGGGAGTAATGCGGATTGCAAAATCAACAAGGTTCTCATGAAGTCTGTGCCTGGGATCTGCAACAACCATATCTTTAAGAAAACTCGCTTCTTCCTCTGCCCTGTCCGTACTTATGGCAACAGTCCAGCGGTCAGGCTGGCTGATATTAGCTCTCCCGTAACGTTCCCAGAGTTTTCTCAGTAGCTCCGGAATATATTGCTCTTTCTTTATTGAGATTATTATCTCGCCTGCAACCGGTTTTGCCTCCACATCGGCAATATCAATTGTTGTAACTCTGGTTCCTACATCCCTGAGGATTATTGCCATTTGAAAGAGGGAGTCTTCAGGTCTCAACACAACCTTTATTCTCCCTATTGCCGGAGCAAGCCTGAGACTTGCCATGTTGTCTTCGATTATTTTCCTGTAAAATTCCTGCTCAGAAGGAATTGCGGACTCGACAGCAAAAACCTCAAGCGAATCCATCTTTTCCTCACTCCTCTACATATCCTGAAGCAAGCAAAGCTGCTCCTACTGCTCCTATAAGATGAGAGTCTTTGGGCACGAGGACATCGATCTTGAGAAGCCTCCCCAGGGCTATTGGAACTCCTTCAATCAGGGATGAGCCTCCCACAAGAATCAGCGGTTCTATTACCTCCACTTCCTGCAACTGCTGCTCATAGATCTGTTCCACCACGCTGTAACAAGCCGCAGCTGCCACATCTTCAGGCGTAGATCCTTTAGCAAGGGAATTTACAAGGGACTGAATTCCGAAAACTATACAGTAGCTGCTCATGGGCACCCTTTCGTGCATTCCTTTGACTGCCAGGGCTCCGAGTTCAGTGATGTCTACCCCAAGCCGTTTTGAGATCATTTCAAAGAAACGTCCTGAGGCACCTGCGCAGATCCCGCCCATTGTAAACATTCCGGGGATTCCGTCTTCAACCGAGATTGCCTTGTTGTCCATACCACCTATATCAATAACGGTTGCAGGACCTTTCTGCCTGTCTGCAAGATAGACCGCTCCTTTTGAGTTGACGGTAATTTCTTCCTGGATAAGCTGAGCTTTTAAATGATTCCCTACAAGGAAGCGCCCGTATCCAGTAGTACCTAGAGCCTGGATTTCTTCCCTGGAGACCCCGGCTTCTTTCAGGGCAATAGAGTACGCCTCTTCGGCACTATCAAGGACTTTTGTTGTGGGTACCCATCCCTTGCCTATTATTTTGTTATCCCTCATTATCACGGCTTTTGTAGTTGTTGACCCTGAATCTATTCCCGCAGTCAGTCCTGTCTGAACCTCCCTTGTAAGGAGGTGCCTGCGTCTGACAATCGTGGTCAGGGCTTCCAGACGCGTGAGCAGGGTACCTGCCGTTGTGCTTTCAGTAAATGAGTAACTGATTACCGGGATTTTTGAGTGCCTGTAGATGTACCTCCTGATCTCATTTCGTACAATAGCCCCTTCAGCACAGCGGAAGCAGGTAGCAATAAAAACCCCATCCACATTGGCTGTGCCTTCGACGACAGCCTTTGCTCTGGCCATCATAAGCCTTAGATCCCCACTTGCGACCTCAAGCCCGAAATCCCTGCCTATGGTATCTATAGATGCAATATCAACCTCAGGGAAAACAAATTTTGCATTTACTTTAGCTGCAGCTTCTTCAAACTCGGGCTGAACTCCAGCATACTCAGAGCCGCAGGAAACCAGCGCAATCTTTACTACCTCGGATTTTTGAGCGCTCATTCCTTTACCTCCTCTTCTGAAGACTCTTTCTCTCCCGCCTTTTCCTCTTCTTCAGGTTTCTCCTTGGGCAGCGTTTCCAGAAATTCTGCAATTTTGTTTACAAAATCGCGGGCTTCTTCGTCGGACTCCGGATACTTTACCTCAAGAACAGGGACACCTTTTGAGCGAATCAGATATTTTACCAGTTCGTTTGTGCGATTACAACCCACACAGCCGAAGTCCGCGGGAGGGTTCTCAACAATAATTGCGGCTTCTGCCTGTTCTACAAGGGGACCCATAAGGGACATTCTTCCTCTTACTCCAGCCGGGACTTCAATTGCAGCATATTTAAGACCCAGTTTAGGGTCTTCTGGAGTTATATTTATAGGAGGAGAGTCCAGGCTGAGACTTGTAACTTTTTCTCGGATCTGGCTCATAACGGTTAAGGGTTTGTGCCCGAAACGTTCAACCAGGTCGGCCAGAATAAGACTATTTAGAGGATAAATGAAAACTTTTGCCAAAAAACTCACCTCGCAAGCTCCTCTTTAATAATTTTATCAAGATCTGAAGTTTTAAGCTTGCATTTCGTTTTGCATTTCTCTTTTACATGCTCCTTTATTTCAAGTTCGTCAAGTGCAGCTCCTATAGCCGGAAGCATTTTCACTTCTTCCCTCAAAAAATGGAATCCTGGCCGCGGGCCTCCACCCCTGCTTGCGCGGCAGCGTCTCTCATCTCCTGGAGGGAATCCCCTATCCTTTACAAAAATATGATTTTTGTCCAGCTGCCGGATTTCTTCGACCACTGCCTGGACATCGTTTTTAGCTCCTGAAACAATAAGTCCAAAACATGTCTCCTTTACCGTAACTGGAAACTCTGATTCGTAAATCTTCATAGCTGCGTCTGAAGGCAGCACTTTATCCGAACTGATTACAATGTACTTTGTTGTAATCTCTTCTTTTTCAGTTTCCGTCATCTTTCGTCTCTCCTTGGCCCCGGGAGACTTAGCCTCTATAAATGTGAATCCGTTCAAACATTTGAATTTGTTAAATTAATCAATAACTGTTGATCTGCTTATCAGCCAAGTTTAACCTTATACTGACAAGCCGATATTGCTCAGTTGTTTAGTAGCCCGGTACTTATTATGGCTATTTTATCTGTTTGCGCTAATGTATATTACTTCTTTTATATATTATTATGTGCGCTCAGTATTTTTAAGTTTGCTTGCGCACAATTTCAGTTACATATATAGTTTCTCCTTCTTTGACATCGAGGAGTTTTTCAGGATTTATTATCCGACCAACAATATTGGTTGAGGAGAATCTTTCTCCAGTAGGGCCAAAGAGCTCGTCATCGCTAATTCTAACTCCAATAGTTCCCATTCTCTTTGCCGCCTGATTTGTAATTCCTATTTCTCCTCCGAGTACCTTATCCGTGGGTGTGTTTTCCGGAAGGATTTCTTTATATTTGACGACTTCTTTTTCAGTTTTAAAAAGATAGGTGTCGTCGTATATCATATAAACAGGCAATTTTCCTACGGTTTTTGTCTTAAGCTCAAGAGCATGCCGGAAAAAATCCACAGATTTGGGGGCTTTTTCAGGATAAAGTTCAATTTCAATTAATTTTTCTTTGGGTACTGCATATGCAGTCACCTTTGCTTCTCCAAGAATCTCCAGAGTTGTTGGCGGATCCTGACTGACAATTATTCCATCATCTTTGGTATATCCAGCCCTTACCAGTTCGACTCCTATTAAAGAAAGTACGGGTTCTGCTTCCTCAAAGGTGTGCCCCAGAAGAACTATTTGAGGAGGAAGGCTTTCAACTGAGAGTTTCTGTCCTTCTTCTGCTAGCTTGATCAGTTCAATACCTTTTGTTACCTGCCCTACAACCGAATGTACAAGGCTTGAGGGTCGGTCTTCTTTAGAAATATATATCCTGCCCAATCCGTATCCTACTGTTCGGATAGAGATTGCACCTTCTTTCCTCGGCTCGAAGTTCTCGTAGGGGGCAGGTTCTCCTTTCAGACCGTCATCTGAAATAAATGAACTGGTAGTAACATCTACAGTAAAGGTTCCTTCACGGGTCAGGGCATAGAAATGCTCTGCTCCGCTGGGAGCATTTCTGGAAAGCTCTACCTCAAAATAAGTAAATATGCTATCTCCATCTTCAAGCGGAGTAGAAAGATCAGTTGTACAGACTTTCTCTGAGATTTGTTCCCACTCTATAATTGGTTCAATATTAAGAATAGTATCCTCTCTGGAAAGCCTGGATAAAATTTTTCTTCCAGACACAACTTCTGCAAAGGTTCCGTCTTCAGGAGTCCCATACTCTGCAGCATGTCTTTTCAGTGAAAAGATAAGATGAGTATTACGGGGATCAAACCCACCTGCTCCAAACATCACTTCAAACGCTTCAAAATTACCAGTCTCATGCGAAGGTTTAATGGCGGCTTCAAAGGGTCCAAAAGCCAGAGCTTCAGGGCTTGCCCAGTGCACAGGCTTCCCCTGATATTCTTTAAAATGTTTAGCCCATAAGCTTCCTGAAGGTGACTCTGGGTCTTTTACTTCTATCCTGATTTCTCCTCTGGAAGTGTTGATAGCGTACTCGGTGATTATCTCTGTCCTTTCTTCAGCGGTCTCTTTCAGAATTCCGATCGCCGTACCTTCCACGTAAGGGGCTCCGGAGACTTTAAGGGAGTCCCCAAGGGTAGAGCTTGCAGGTAAGGTATATTTTTGCCCATTCACCTCTACGCTTATCTCATTACTCGTAATCGGCACCTCATTTCGGTATTTTCCATACTAAGAGGTGGCAGCATATTTATATTTCTTCTGCAGCTTTGATCCTTTCTTCCTCAGTGAGCTGAGATAGTACGCTCTTCGGCTTACCTATGTCTACAATCTTACCATTGCGCATAAGTGCAACACGGTCACAGACCTCGTTTACAAAATCGATATCATGAGAAACGATAACAAATGTCTCTCCTAGCTCCTCTCTGGCTTTCAGGATGGAATTAGTTACTGATACCTTGGTAATAGGGTCCATAGTACCTGTTGGCTCATCCATAATAACGATTCTGGGCTCCTTGATCAGGACCTGTGCAAGTGCAATCCTATGCCGCTCCCCTTCACTCAGTTCATCGGTCATTTTGGGTAAAATAGCTTTTGCCTTGTTTTCCTCAAAGCCTGCAGCTTTGAGAGTCATTATGGCTTTCCTGACTCCGAGTTCAAAAGGCAGGTCAAGGCTAATAGATTCAGTGAGATTGTCAATTACAGAGCTGTGAGTGTAAAGGCCATACTCCTGATGCAGGAATCCCATATACTTGGTCGCCCTTCCTTTGTTTTCAACTCCGAGCTTTGTCATATCAACCCATTCATCTCCCACGCGAACCTCAACTTCCCCGGATGTGGGCGGTAAAATCCCCATAAGAATCTTTGAAGTTGTGGTTTTGCCTGCTCCGCTCACCCCAACAAGTCCGAAGATTTCTCCTTCTTTTACATCAAAGGATATACCATCTACGGCTTTTACCACGCCACGGTCAACTGAGATATAACGTTTGGAGAGGTTTCTTACCCTGATTATAGGTTCCCCGACCATGACATTTCTTTCCTGTTTTACCACGGACACGCTCTGCATGAAGATTGCAGAGACCTCAAGCGGGTTACCTTCCTGAACTACTTCTCCGTTTTCAAGCAGGATGGCTTTATCTGCCATCTGTTCTATAACTTCAGGCCAGTGAGAAGTCAGGATCATGGTCATATTATAGTTCTTTACCGCCCTGGTCATAGCATCATGGACCAGTTTTGCAGTCATGGGGTCAAGGGTGCCTGTGGGCTCGTCAGCTAACAGAAGCATGGGATTCCTCACAAGCTGCCTTGCGAGCACAACCCTCTGTTTCTCTCCACCCGAAAGTTCTCTTGCAACATGCATCATGCGGTGACTCAGGTTTACTTCTTCCAGCAGTTCGACTGCTTTTCTCATAGAGTCCTTTCCAGAGTATCCAATTTCATTCAGAGAGTTTATAACGTTTACAAGAACTCTCTCATCTCCGTAAAGGGCAAAGGTACGCTGAAGCATGATAGCTATACGCTTGGTAACGTCTTTCCTTATCGGGTCGTAAAGGGAAAGTTTCACGAAATCCGCATCGAAAGCTTCCAGGGTTTCTCCACATACAGGACATCTCTGACCTGTTTTGCTGGGACGATCTATATATCCGCACTTCGGGCAACGGGCAAGATGATATATCACTTCACCTGAGACGTTTTCAAAAGATTCTGTACCGCGCAGTATGTGCATCAGGATTGTCTTCCCGGCCCCGCTTTTTCCCAGAATTCCAACAACTTCTCCTTCGTTAATGCTTAAATTTACATTTTTCAGGGCTTTGTGACCGTTGAAATCTACGGTTAAGTTTTTTACTTCAATAAATACTGGCATGGATTTTCCTCCGCATTATGAGCTGCAAAACTTTCTGGTGGCTCTTGCCTGCCTGGGCATATAGCTCAAGAGCGAAAAGCAATTACTACAGGTGAATATTACAATAATATAAACAATGAATTTCACACATTTGGGCAGCAACTACATAAGAGTAAAGATTACATAAACATAACGCATTATTTTTTCACTGTTAACATTTAAAGCAATACTTAAAACGATTCATCTGGCGAATTTGCTTATAATCAGTGTTGATTTTGTTCTATTATATTGATTCGTTGTGTTATTTGATTCCTCTTACTATATTGGATCGTTGTGTCATTATTGATTCCTCTTACTATATTGATCCGTCGCAACATATCGGTTCATTTTATATAAAAGATGTTTTTTATACACTGGCTATAATGCTTTTACCACATCCACAACTTTTATTATGTTGTCAATTATCACGTCTGCTGCCTCTCTGAGTTCTTTGGGCCTTTTGTCACCCTGCTGCGTTGTCATAACTCCCACATCCGCTGCTCTTAACGCCCGTATGTCATTGATTCCGTCCCCTACCATGACTACTTTTTCATATTTGTTTTTTAGCTCAAGCACAATTTTTTCCTTCTTCAGGGTGTCTGAAAGGGCAAAGACTCTCTCCTGTGGAATGTTTATGAACTCAGCCAGTTGTGTGAGAGCTAAATGACTATCCCCGGATGCTATATACGTATCTACTTTCATGGAATGGAGAGTCTGAACCGTTTGTAGCGTGGTATCGAATACGTGTCCGCCTGTGCTCAGTACATAGGGTACGTTTCTGGCTTCAGAGTCAACTATCATGCCAGCTGCAAGGTAAAAAACATTAGGGCAGCGGGTTGTGACTGCCTTCAGCACATCATGTATATCACTCATTCTAGGTGATGTTCCTCTTATGATTTCATATGCAATTTCCGGGGTAAATTTTCCTTTTGAACAGCTTATACCTATTGAAACCCTGTATTCTTTTATAAACTCAAATATAGGCATGTCTTTTCTTGAGCCCAGAATTATATCACTTTCGGCGTTCAGGACTACAAGCCCACATCCATTCTTTTGCGCGACAATAGCAGTACTCTCTATATTCTCAAGGATGTTTCCGGTGCTGACTTCCTTTGCTACTCTGTACATTTGTAGAAGGGTTCCGGCGCTATCAAAGACCACTGCAATTCTTTTGGGCATACCAATTGATTACCCTATAAATAAAAAAATCTTTGCAAATCTGGAAATCCAGCATGATCTCATAAAATAAGTTTAAAGAAAAGTTAACTTCACATTATTGAAGCCCCTGAAATCAGGACTCCAGCAAAAAACCCCAGGATTACCCCGGAATTCAGGAAGGGAAGTCCTGCCTGGGGTTTTCCTTTCATCACCAGAATGGAGAGTATTGCATGCCCTACAAGAGTACCCAGCATAGCCCCGAGGACTGGATACGAAATTCCATTGTTCTCTATAAAGACGTTTGCCGAGACTACCAGCAGGGTGGGCATAACCGCATCTCCAAGACCCATGAAAAAAGCTTCACGCGTTTCTCCAGGTTTAAAATCTTCCTTCAAGAAGGAGTAATTCGAATGTTTTGGTATTACGAACAGGATTGGAAGCTTCAGATCCATTATTCCCTCAGCCATAGTAATCATATGTTTTGTCTTGTATACCGAAATGGCATCATAGATTGCAAGAAGTAGCAGAAGTACTATTACAGGGATTACTGAAAGGGAAATTCCTATCAGGGCACTGACCCCGGCTGCAATACAAACGCCTACAATGTCAACTATGTACCATTCTGGATATTTATAGAGCAAGACTGTTATTCCTATAGATAGCACGGCTGAAGCTGCACTGACTACATGTTCCGATAGATCCGGAATGAGGGTAAATAGGGCGAAGAACACATAGTAAAGTGTGCTTATAATAGCCAGGTAAATAAAAAGGCTGATTGTCCACTTCATGTTTCTCTTTAGCGCTATCAGGACAAACAGGGTAAAAACCAGGATCATTACAATATAATATATGGAATAGGACACCTGGGTTGGGTCTTCAAAAGCCTGCATCTCGTTAGCTTTCATGGGCATGGACAAAAAAAGTGCAAGAATCTGCACTATCAGGATTAATCCTCCCATGGAGAGAATAGGTAAATAATCTTTAACTGATCGTTCACTGGAACTCAAGTGTTAGACTCCTTAATTCTTAACAGTATCCCTCATCTATTGCTTTATATATTTACTGTATATTTATCTTCGATTCTTCTTGAATATTTATATAATGATTTTACTTGGAAAGCATTCTTCTTTTTATGTATCTCAACAATGCAGTTTTCCTCAATGGTACTTTCGGTATATATACCTAGGCACTGTCTTTTTTGGCAGAAACAATAATAAAAGTGACAGAATAGGACTATAGATAAGTAGCCTGTAAAAAAACTATATATTATATCTGTTTAAAAAATAAACAAAAATGGAAAATAGTAAAAATAGAAAATAGTAAAAATAGAAAAGCAGTAAATACTTAAACGCAAGTATCCCCGCTTAATAATTTTGAGATATGCTATCACAGAATACTTGTGTATGCGGAAAAATATTACAGGTATGTTAGAGGTATACGATGGAAACTAGAGATACTGTATTTCTTGCTGTGATGGTTCTGTCTGCCTTTCTTCTATCCTTTGAGTGGCTTAGAAGGTTTGCATACAGACCCACAAACCCCCTGATTATTCTCTCTGTTATGGTCCTGGTTGGAACGCTGTCTGTTATGCTCATATCTATCAACAACAAGCTTCAGGAGCTCGAAGATAAAATAGAAGCAAAGGACCGCACTCTCAAGGTCAATATGGAGAGCACGGGAATAAAGATTGAAGAAAGAATGAATGAGCTCGCAAGCAAAGTTGATAACGCAATCTATGAATTCAACCGCAGAAAGTATCACTAAACTTTATTTATAATTATTTTTTATAAGACCCTGGTTTTAATTTTCGATTTTTAAAAAAGATTATGATCGTATATTCAAATTTTGCTAACATGCAGATATAGTTTTTTATAGATATATTTAACTCTCTTTCATTTAACACTCTTCAGTGCACATTCTATATTGTAGGGCTTTATAAATAAAGATATTAATTTAAAAGAACAGTAACTTAAAAATTTTTTAAGCAGGTTTTCGAGTTTCATTTGATTTTGGGCATAAATTTGTTACTAACAATATTCGTTTTAACCGTAATATTCGCTAATTTTCGATCTACTTTGCTTCTAATTAAGAATTTTCGTGTACAAGCTCCGCAGTTTAGTAAAGTATATATACGGGATCTTCTGTAGTAAAGGAGAATATCTGAGATTATGATTACCAAAAAATAATAATTCAGATATTGAGCATCGTAAGTTATTATTACTCATAGTTAGTATTATTTGATTACTTGTGTAAGCAGGTTAAGAAGGAAAGTTAATATGCACCTTAATCTGGAACCGATTGGCATTATCAAGAGGGTTGCAAATAAATCGGAAATTTTGATTTATTCTGATTTTGAACAGGTCATAAAAAACATAGTGTCGAAAATAGGGGAAGGAGCTGAGAGGGGACAGAAGCTCCTGGTTATCCATAAAAACAACAATATAAAACAGACGGATGGCCACCAGGTACAGGTAACGAAAGCGACCTTACTGGAGAGAAATGGTAATTTGCTGACAATATCCAAAATAGACGCAAATGAAGATTCAGTGATCGATGTTCGACTTGACCTTAATGCCTGACTTTTAAGGTACATTTTGACTTTTAAGGTACATGTAAAGGCTTAAAATTTTGTATTTTTCTTTTTCCATACTGGATAGCTTTGATTATCTCTCAGGAAGGTCTGGTGGATATAAACACTGTAACCTGGTTGAAGTTCCATCCCTGATCTGAACCTCAGAATTGACTAAGAGATCCTGTTAATTTGACTGTATTCCTATTAATTCAGGCAACAGTCCGTGAATTGAACTGAAACTCCATAAATCTGATTACTTCACTTCTACTCCTGAGCAGTTGCTATTTCTAATAGTATCTATTTTATCATTCAATAGGTTCAGGATAACCGTAAATACGCGGTAAATATAAAACTATTGCACCTATAAGACGTATAGATCAACGAATAAAACAACTGTGATAAAAATAAAACTTGTCTAAAAAATGTTGGGTGCTGCATTGCGGTAAAGTTATCTGATTTGATATCGATCTGCAGTAAAACCCTTGATCTACATCCTAACCTTGGCTTTCTAAAGAAAAGTTGAAAACCAGAGATTAAAGACGAAATAAAAAAGAAATTAAAGGAAGCTCTAAAACTTCAGGGAAACTTCAGATACTCGAGGGAAAACATGGGCACAGATATAGGCGACCTGCTCCAGAAGAGAAAAGCTAAGCTTTCGGATTTTGCAAACCAGGTGGTTGCAATTGATGGTTTTAACGCACTGCACCAGTTTTTGAGCATTATTCGCCAGCGGGATGGAACTCCTTTGATCGATTCTACAGGGAGAGTAACCTCTCATCTCTCAGGCTTGCTCTACCGGACAGCAAGCCTTGTTGAAGCCGGGATCAAGCCTCTTTTTGTTTTTGACGGCAAGCCTCCTGACCTCAAGTCCGAAACTCTGAATAAAAGGAAAGAAGTAAGGGAATCTTCATGGGAGAAGTGGGAAAGCGCAAAGGCTGCAGGAGATTTAAAATCAGCTTATAAGTATGCTCAGGCTTCTTCAAAGGTAAATGAGGAGATCATTGAAGATTCCAAGTACCTGCTTGATATTATGGGAATTCCTTTTGTTCAGGCTCCCTGTGAAGGAGAAGCGCAGGCTGCACATATTGTGCTTAAAGGAGATGCGAATTGTGTTGCATCACAGGATTATGATTCCTTTCTTTTCGGAGCTCCGGTTGTCGTCCGGAATCTGGCAATCACGGGAAAACGCAAGCTTCCCGGAAAAAACGTCTATGTTGATGTCGAGCCCGAGATAATTGAGCTGGAAGAATCTCTCAAAGCCCTGGAAATTACCAAGGAGCAGCTCATAGATATAGCAATATGTGTGGGAACGGATTACAACAAAGGACTGGAAAAGGTAGGTCCTAAAACAGCACTCAAACTTATTAAAAAGCATGGAGATATTTACGCTGTGCTCCGTGAAAAAGGGGTGGAGATCGAAGCTGTGGACAGAATCAGGGAAATTTTTCTCCATCCTGAAGTAACGGACAACTACGAAATAAAGTGGGGTAAGCCTGACTCTGAAAGGCTCTTCAAATTCCTTTGTGAAGATCACGACTTCTCGGTTGACAGGGTAGAAAAAGCTGTAGAACGGCTTAAAGCAACCTCCGGAGCCCGACAGAGGACCCTTGACCAGTGGTTTTGAAAAGGGTTTATTCAGAAACATCCTTGTCCCAAATTTTTCTTTTATAAAATCTTATCTCAAATTTTCAGTCAAGGAGGTCTGAGACAGATAAAAACAGGTCCGAACACTTCCCGGAAAGAACACTCGCGTGCTCATACTCATGGAGTTGTGGACCCTGAGCTTCTCTCCACCTCTAGGGGGCTTTATGCAGTCAAATGGTCCTTTGTTGGGCTGATAGCCACAGCCCTTTTTCAGGTTTTCATTTTCTGGTTCTCGGGAAGTGTAGCTCTTCTGGCTGACACGCTCCATAATTTCGGCGATGCCGCAACTGCGGTTCCTCTGGGTCTCGCCTTTTTTCTTTCCAGAAAAAAACCCAATAAGCGTTTCACTTACGGCTACGGCAGAGTAGAGGATCTTGCAGGCCTGATAATTGTCTTGTTAATCTTTCTTAGCGCAGTTGTTGCAGCCTATGAGTCAATTTCCAGATTTTTCTTCCCGCAGCCCGTGGAGTTTCTTGGAGGAGTAATGGCAGCTTCTATTGTTGGGTTTCTTGGAAATGAGCTGGTTGCGAGATTCCGAATCAAAATAGGAAAGGAGATTGGAAGTGCGGCTCTTGTGGCTGATGGTTACCATGCCCGGGCAGATGGTTTTACAAGCCTTGCCGTGCTTTTAGGGGCACTTGGGATCTGGCTGGGTTATCCAGTAGCTGATCCTCTAGCAGGATTTCTCATCACAATTGCAATTCTTAAAATCGTCTGGGATGCAGGCAAATCTGTGTTTTCCCGCATGCTTGATGGTGTAGAACCGGATATTGTTGACGAAATCTACCTGACAGTCAAAAAAGTAAAAGAGGTAAAAGATGTTACTGAGGTAAGGGTTCGCTGGCTAGGACACAGGTTATACGCAGAAGTAAACATTGCTGTAGACCCAATGCTTTCGGTCGAAGAAGGGCACGCAATTGCCGTGGAGGTACGGCACAGGATGATGCACAGCCTGGATTATCTCTCCAACGTAGTCGTGCACGTGGACCCACTCGGTTCAGCAGGGGAATCATTTCACAGACTGTCTGAGCATGAGCACGACAATCTCCCTTCTCACTCGCACTGAATTTTAAGGTTTTAGACTTTGGATATCTCTGCACCGGTATTTTTTGCCTTTGTAAGGATGACACTCCCGCCAACGGATTCGTTAAGCATTTCCTGAACTTCTGCCTGGAGCTGCCTGGCTTCGGATTTATTGTCTACAAAGGAATATACTACAGGTCCAAAGGAACTTACTCCGGCTCCATAACTCCTGCTACGCATGAAAGAAGCAATATTCTTTACAAAATCAGGCCAGATAAGGCTCTCCCTCTTATTGAACCCGACAGTCTGGACATGATTCACTGCGGCTCCGAAACTCACGATATCTTTCTCTATTACGGCAGGCATCATCTGCATAAGTACGACATGGGCGATCTCCCTGACTTCCTCTATAGGGATAGGGCAAAATTTTTTGAAAGTGTCAATTTCCGCCTGGTCATGCATTCCCTTATCTTTAGGGATTGCTACTACCATATCCCATTCAGGAAAGTCCTCCCTAAAGAGTACGGGTCCTGGGGGTGCAGGACTGGCAGCCGACGGCATAAAACCACCTTTATCCTTAAATCTATGGCCTCCATCAACTATGAATCCGCCCCTCTCAAAAGCAGTTACCCCTATACCTGAAGTTCCTCCTCTTTTTACTGCAATTGCAAGTTCTCTAACACTTTTATTAAGCCCATAAAGCTCATTTACAGCTGCTGCTGCGGCCAGGGAAGACTGAGTCCCTGATCCAAAACCCACATGGGCTGGGTACACTTCCTTTACGTTGATTCTAATTCCTTTCCCTTCAGGGAGCAGAGATTCTGCAGCTCTTTTCATTCGATCGGCAAAATCCTGCAGACCTTCTATAATGACTCCTTCGCCTTCGGCTTCTTCTGCCGTAATTTTTATATTGGGAGAGGAAAGAGTCAATCCTGCTCCTCCATCAACTCTTCCGATCTCTCCATTCATATCAATAAGAGTCATGTGAATTCGGGAAGGGGTAGTTATCTCGATCATCAGTGTTAAACTCCAGTACTGGATTTAAATTTCATGACTTGTGAACTATTTGTGTTCTTTTATTATAGCTGCTGATATTTAATCTTTTAATAATTATCTTATCAAAACCTAATTTTTGTGAAAATGATATAAAAAGTAAGAAAAGGGCAAGGAGGAGAGCAGGGGCAAAAGAGAATAGTAGATGGGGCAGAAGAGAATATAGACGTCTAAGGACTCATATGCCTTTTTTCTGCTTAATTCTATATCTACACCCTTTCTTTGTCGAATTACTCTTTTATTATAAGGGACTCCCCTTTCATGTCTTCCGGTTTTTTGATCTTGAGAATTTCCAGAAGAGTTGGCGCAATATCGCATAGTTTTCCATTCTTAAGAGCCTTCACTTCATGATTTCCAGCGTAAATACATCTTACCAGATTTGAGGTATGTGCAGTGTGAGGTTCATTGGTAGATGAATCTTCCATCTGTTCGGCGTTCCCATGGTCCGCAGTTATAAGAGCTACACCTCCCACTTCTCTCAGAACCGCTGAAATTCTTCCCACACAGTTATCTACAGCTTCTACAGCCTTTACTGCGGCATCAAAAACTCCAGTATGTCCTACCATATCCATATTTGCGAAATTAAGGATTATCACGTCATATTTTCCTGTTTTGATTCTTTTTATCACTTCGTCCGTAACTTCATATGCACTCATTTCAGGTTTGAGATCATAAGTAGAAATCTTTGGGGACGGGATGAGGCAGCGGTCTTCTCCTTCATAGCATCTCTCCTGCCCTCCATTCAGGAAAAAAGTCACATGGGCATACTTCTCGGTTTCGGCAATCCGAAGCTGGGTTAACCCATGCTTGCTCAAAACCTCACCAAGTACATTTTTCAGCTCTTCAGGTGGAAAAGCTATAGGCAAATTCAGAGTTTCATCGTACTGAGCCATACAGACATAGTACACTTTCGGGTGTTTTTCCCTGGGGAAGCCTTCAAAATCTTTATTTACAAAAGCCCAGGTTAGCTGCCGTGCTCTATCAGGTCTAAAATTAAAGAAAATCACAGAATCATTATCACGTATGACTGTTTCGGGTTTTCCTTCTGAATCCGTGATTATAGTCGGCTTCACAAACTCGTCAGTTTCTCCTCTGCTGTAAGCTTCAGAAACCGCAGTAACGGCATCCGGAGCTTTATATGGGGCAACCCCCAGAGTCAGGGCATCATAGGCAAGTTTTGTCCTGTCCCAGCGTTTATCTCTGTCCATTGCATAGTAGCGCCCTGATACTGTTGCAATCTTAGCAATCCCATTCTCCTTACAAAAAGCATCAAGCTCCTTTATATCATTGAGAGCAGCTTTGGGAGGCACGTCTCTGCCATCCAGAAATGCATGTACATAAACTTTTTTTAACCTTTTCTCCTTTGCAAGTTTGATAAGGGCATAAAGATGGGTTATATAACTATGAACGCCTCCGTAAGAGACAAGCCCCATGAGATGCAGGCTTGAGTCATTTTCTATGACGTTTGAGATAGCATTCAAAAAAGCCGGATTTTCAAAGAAATCTCCATTCCTGATAGCGAGGTTTATGCGGGTAAGATCCTGGTAAACAATTCGCCCTGCTCCTATATTCAGATGCCCTACCTCAGAATTTCCCATCTGACCTTCCGGAAGACCAACGGCTTCTCCTGAGCATTCCAGAAAGCACGAGGGATATTCTTCTATCAGGCGGTCAAGATTTGAGGTTCTGGCTGCCAGAACAGCATTTCCTTCTCTGGCTTCCCTGTAGCCCCAGCCATCAAGAATAATAAGCATAAGAGGTCTTTTTGCCTGAGTCATATGAAGCAAATTCCACATATGTTCATAAATATCTTATTATGAAATCCTGTATAATTGCATGATCATATATTGTATATTTATAATTATTGTATAATGTAAATATGTAATATCTTAAACTATGTAATTAATTGTATTCTGGGTGCAACAACAACTGCCTGCAAATCATTCCAGCAAGTGAAATAAAAGATCTCTATCTTACCCCTACTCTCCTCATTCTGGACTTTAGACCGTAGCTGGCAGCAAACTCCTTATTTATCTTGATTACCTCGTCATTGAAGTGTTTGAGGTCATCCGGGACAGGTCCAAGCGCATCGGCTTTATACTGTGTATCAACTAAAGTAGTAGGTGGCACAAACTTTCCATCTGCGAGCTTTACGCCTATAACTACCGCTCCATGGGCTACAAAGCACCTCTCTCCTAGAGTGGATGCATGCACCACTGCGTTAAAACCCACAAAGCTATCATTGCCGATTTTAATAGGACCGTGAATTACGGCTCCATGGGCTATTGAGACGCGCTTTCCAAGTTCAATTGAGCTACCCTCAAGGCCGTGAAAAATTACGCCGTCCTGTATATTGCACTCGTCACCTATAATAATAGGGTAAGCCTCATCCGCCCGGAGTGAAGCCGCAGGCGCGACATATACATTATTGCCAATCCTCACATCCCCTATTAGTATAGCTGAGTCATCCACATAAGCAGTTGCCGATACTGTCGGCATGCGCTCTGTGCTATTCCACGAAGTCTTTGGATTGCTCTTCAGCATATTAACCACCCCTCTCCGTTTCTGGTAATCTCTTTTAAAAAATCATTATCAGTACCAGTTCCCTGAAGAAAATGCCTCTAAATATTCGATGTGAAGGGCAGTAATATTTCTTTTGCTACGCTTTTTGATTAATTGGAGAGTTAAGCCTATACTGTAAGCCCTTAGAATCAACTTTTAATACTATAATGAATAATCCTGATAAATATCCATCAAGTTTAAATATGGGAGGAGCCGAGTAAAATAATGGGGGATTGGCAAAACTAAATTGTACAGATCCTCGTTAAATAGAGGCAACTATTCAGCCTGGGTAAAATACCAGTAACCATTTTTGGGGTTATGAAATTCTTATGATTTGGATTTTAATTACTGGTTACTGATTATGCTTTTTTTTATCGGTTAGTGTTATGCTAACATTTTCTATCAAAAACGGCTTGTGAATGCCGTTTTTGAGCAGGCTGAGTATTTGCTAATCAGGCTAATACAGGATTTACGCACGAGATTCAAAGATAAACACAACAAAATTACAGCGCAGTTTACGTTTTAGGCAGCTAAAAAGTTTAATGCCGTTCATTCTTTGTTTCAACTGCGTAAGTCTTCGACATTTATTGCCTGCATAGAAAAAGAGTAGATAATTTTCTTTCAGGGGTGTTAAACTTATGGCAGATGATGTCAAGGTATTGGGTATGCCCGCCGAATCGGGGCGATGGATATTAGTTATCATCGGCACCATTATTGAACTCTGCCTGGGTGCTGTTTATGCTTATAGTGTACTCAGTGTGCCATTAAGGAAAATCTTTACAGATCCTGTATCAGCTGGAGGTTTTGGTTTAACGGTCAGCGCAATTGAGATGCAGCTACCGTATATCGTGTCCCTAGCCATGTTTGCGGTAACCATGCCGCTGGTCGGCAGATACATAGAAAGCATGGGACCCAGAAAGGTGGGAATGATCGGTGGGGTTATTGTAGGATTAGGCTGGATTCTGGCATCTTTTGCGACTTCGCCGATATCTCTGGCTATTCTATACGGTTTTGTTGCAGGTACGGGCGTTGGTATTGCTTACGGCTGCCCGATTACAACTTCCGCAAGGTGGTTCCCGGACAAGAGAGGTCTTGCAGTAGGACTTACACTGCTGGGATTTGGTTTCTCTGCGTTTGTTACCGGGAAGGCAGCGGATATATTGACCGCAAACTTTGGGATATTTAATACTTTTCGTCTCCTGGGAATCGGTTTCCTTGCATTGATTGTGATTCTTTCAATGTTCCTTGTCTTCCCACCAGCAGGATGGTGCCCGAGAGGCTGGACTCAACCTGCACCGATAGGAGGTATCTCTAAAGTTGATTTTACCAGAGAAGAAATGATAAGAACCAAGACCTTTATCGGTCTCTGGGTCTGTTATACTATAGGTGCTCTTGCAGGACTCATGGCTATAGGCGTTGCGAAGCCCGCGGGTATGGAGGTTGCTGGCAATGCAGGCATAGATGAACTAACTGCAGGTGTGCTGATGACTAACCTCATTCTGCCGTTTGCAATTTGTAACGCAGGCGGAAGACCTCTCTTCGGCACGTTAACGGATAAGCTTACTCCATCAAGAGCCGCAATTTTATCATATGTCCTTATTATAATCGCATCCCTGCTGGTGTACCTCAATCCGGCATCGGTCAATATGTATGCAATTGCATTCTCACTGCTCTGGCTCTGTCTCGGTGGATGGCTGGCTATTGCTCCCGCAGCCACAGCCAGTTATTTTGGCACCAAAGATTATGCACGCAACTATGGCTTAATCTTCACAGCTTATGGTGTAGGTGCTATTATCGGAAATCTGATGGCGGGCGCGGCAAAAGACATACTGGGTGGATACATCAATGTCTTCCCATATGTCGCTGTGCTGTCAGTACTTGGCATTATAGTAGCATTTGTACTGATGAGACCACCTGCAATAGCTGCCCCAAAGACTGCTCCAGCGAGTGAGAAAAAGGAGTCTGCCATTTAATTTTCATTTTTTATTTTTACAATTTCGGGCGTATATCTGTTAAAAAGGCTTAGAATATAAAAGTGTAAAGTTAAATTATATACATCGCTAGATAAATCCGAGAATTTTCGGGATTTATTTAGCAAGGGCTGATCGAAAACGTTATTCATTTAAAAATTATTTATTAAAATAGAATTTGGGGGATATTTATGCCAGATGTTGAATATATGCTATTTTGCTGCAGAGATCTAGAGCAGAAATGTGACTTTCGTGTCCAGGCAAAGACAAAGGAAGAAGTTATGGAACATGCTAAAGTCCACATGGCTAGTGAGCACGGTATGAAAGAGATCTCCGAGGAGACAGAACGCAAGATTGAAGAAAAGATAAGACCTGTGAAGGTCAAAGAATAAAGCCAAAGGCTAGTTTTATATTTTTTCAGCTTATTTCTGGAGCTATGACTTCTTCTTTTTGAATTTTCTGGAGAAAAAGCCAGTAACGTTTACTCCTTATATCTTTGCACCTGAGTTGCAGTAGCTACTTCAGCACCATGGACTTTTTTGCGGCAACTATAGCCTTGATCTTCACAGCCTGGAGTGCAGGTGCTGACTCAGGAAATCTGATGGCAGGCGCGGCAAAAAATGCCCTGAGAGGATAATATTAATGCCTCTCAGTGTGAAGTAACACTTCAGTATCAGGTTTAACTGTGGTTTTTGTGCTGCTGAAGCCGCCTTTGCAGCCATCTTCAAGTACTCAACAGTTAACAGACAAAGATGTAAAATTAACGATTTCCCCCCATTTTTTTCAATTTCTATGCTGCTTGTTACAGGGCAAACTATGGCTTAAAACAAAGATTTTATTCCTTATTTGCCTAATGAGTCAAACAAATGACCGGTCTTTGCTTTTTTTCTTTTGACTGTATCGTAAACTCTATAACTATTAACAATGACATATCTTTTTAAGAGGTAAAAAACAGATCCTAAAAACAGTCTAATATCTCTAAATAAGTTTTTCATTAGGAGTTCAGGCTAAATCACCGGTTAACGGGAAGGAGGATCTGAATCAATGAGTCAAAATATTAAAGATGTTATGAACATTCGTGATGTAAAAATTACGGATTTATCCGCAAACCCTGCTCCTCTGGGCTTGATGGGTTTCGGGATGACGACTGTACTATTGAATATACACAATGCAGGCTTCTATCCGATGAACGCTATGATCCTTTCTATGGGCATCTTTTACGGTGGACTGGCTCAGGTCATTGCCGGAATCCAGGAATGGAAGAAGGGAAATACTTTCGGGGCTACTGCTTTTACTTCATACGGGCTTTTCTGGCTAACGCTAGTAGGTAATGTCCTGCTCCCTAAGTCTCCAGACTTTGCAGGCTTCGCTACAGACTCATTCGCATTTGCTGCATACCTGTTCATGTGGGGAGTTTTCACCTTCTTCATGTTCATAGGTACGCTCAAAGGCTCAAAGGCTCTCTCTGTTGTTTTTATAGCCCTTGCAATTCTGTTCTTCCTGCTTGCAGCTGGAAACTACCTGGGTGCCGAGGGGGCAGGTGCTGGAATACTGAGAATAGCTGGTTATGAAGGAATCTTCACAGGACTCGCTGCAATCTACACAGCTCTCGGTCAGGTATTAAACGAAGCGTATGGAAAGAAAATAGTTCCTTTATAACAATTATACTCCATTATCTCTGGGCTTTTTGCCTTCTGTTGTTAGTTTTTGGCAGTTGCCTGCTGGGATTTCTCGTAATCCCTTATTTTTATTATTGGACTGTTTCTCGTTTGAAGACTATTTTCCCAAGATAAAAAAACTTTCAGGGGAGCATTTTCTTGAATTTTCTTAAAGATATATTTCCTTTAACAGGAAAATCAGAGATAGGAAAATCATGATTAAGCTTATATCTTTGAATTTTCCACTTCCAATTTTTATCGCGGTGTAGGAAATTATGCCCCAGACAATTCCTTCTGCAATTGAATAGCTGAATGCCATCATCAGAATGGTAATTACTGCAGGGGCAACCTCGGTCCAGGTCTCAAAATCGAGGTCTCTTAAGCCCTGAATCATAATAATTCCTACCACAATAAGGGCAGGAGAGGTAGAATACCCTGGAATAACAGCTGCTATTGGCGATATGAAAATCGCAAGCAAAAATAATCCTGCTACTACAACTGAAGTAAGTCCTGTCCTTCCCCCCTCCTCAACCCCTGATGCACTTTCAACGTAAGTAGCAACTGTAGACGTTCCCATAATTGCACCGGCACATGTGGCTATGGCATCAGCCATAAGAGCTTCTCTGGCTCTGGGAAGTTTTCCTTCCTCGTCCAGGAAATCCGCCCTTGAGGAAACTCCAACCAGAGTGCCCACTGTATCAAAAAAATCCGTGAAGAGGAAGGCGAACATGATAATAGAGAAGTCGGGATTGGTAAGGATCGAGAAATCAAACTTGAAAGCTATTGGAGCGAGAGAAGGAGGCATTAAAAATAATCTGTCAGGAAATTCTGCAATACCACGAACCATCCCCAGAACGGTCACTGCAAGTATTCCCCATAGAATTGCCCCCTAACTCTGTAAGCCTGCAGCACTATCATTATAGTGAAGCCAAGTATGGAAAGAAGCACCGTTGTTTCCTTCAGGTTTCCCAGAGTTAAAAAGGTGGTAGGATCCTGAATAATAATCTTTGATCCTGTAAGCCCGATAAAAGCTATAAAGAATCCTATTCCTGCACTTATCGAAATTTTAAGGTTCTTCGGAATTTCATTGACTACAGCCTCTCTGAATCTTGTCAGAGTTAGCAGGATGAAGATAATTCCCTCGATAAGTACCGCAGTAAGGGCAGCCTGCCAGCTGACATTCATGCTGAGAACTACAGTAAATGCAAAAAAGGCGTTCAATCCCATTCAGGAGCCAGGGCAAATGGGTAATTAGCCCACAGCCCCATAATGAGAGTCCCGATTGCTGCTGAGAGACAGGTTGCAACCATCACAGCTCCGAAATCCATCCCTCTGCTGCTGAGGGTAGTGGGGTTTACAAAAATTATGTAAGCCATTGTTACAAAAGTAGTCAGCCCGGCGAGAATCTCGGTTTTAGGATCGGTTTTATTCTGGTGTAATTTGAATAACTTTTCCAGGGTTTCCATTGGAGCCACTCAGTAAATTTATTTGAATTCACTGATTTTGAGATTTCAAGTATTACGATTTCTTATATAACGTATGTTAATATCTTTTTATGGAATAATGAGAAAAATAATTTCATTATAATAACGGTTAGTTTATTCGACTAATATTAGTTCATTCCTCTAAACCGTAGTTGATTCCTCATATCTTAGACACATCAAAAAATCTTATATCGAGTAAATAATATTTGGAAGTCGTCCAGTATTAATTTTATGAGCTCCAATGTATTTTTCGGAAGATTTGAACGATTTCTCAGGTACAGACGAAATAATGCCCCCGAATTTAAGCAAAGAAATGCTACACTTAAACTCTTAAAAAGTTCGATTTTAGTTGCGTTTTCAGGCGCGCTAAGAATTCATATTGCTTTCCTCCTGCTTCAGACTAACTCAAGTATACTTACCTGCATTGCGGGAGGACTCGTAATCTACAGTGTATATACACTTGATAGGGCACTCGGCTCTGAAGAAGATATTGTAAACCGGAAGGAGTTAAGCGGCTCAAGAAAGGAAATAGGAATTGCAGTTTCCATGCTTACCTTTGTAATAGGAAGCTATGTACTCGCAAAAGAAGGACTGCTTGCACTTGCATTCTTACCTTTCATAATTGGTTTCCTTTACAGTAAAGGAATTACAATTGGAAAATTCACTTTGAAACTCAAAGGTGGACTTGGAGTCAAAAACTTTGTTGTAGGTCTCACCTGGGGTGCTTTTATCTCAGGACTTGCAGGTAGTGCCTGTAATAGCATGCTACCCGTAGTTCTGGTTTTTACTTTCTTTGGAGTCAAACTTTTTATCAACTCTACTATATATGATTTCAAAGATATCAAAGGAGATACTCTTGCAGGTATCAAAACTCTTCCTGTAACTCTCGGGGCACGAAATACCCGTAATTTTCTTTTCGGATTGCACCTGCTCTCACATCTGATACTCGGTATTGCTCTGATTAATGGAGTTCTTGGTTTTGAGCCTCTCATTGTTCTCTACAGTTTCATATGCGGGTTGATATGCATTCAGAACTATACTGTAACTGACGAAGAAGAGACTTCTTTCCAGAATCTCGAAAGAACCATCCTTGTGGATGGAGAATCTACTTCAATTGTCGGACTGAGAGCAATTGCAAATGCTTTTTTGGCATAATGTATACCTGAAATGAGGTCTATGCTCAAATGCAAAAACGATAACACAGTCTACCAAAAAAAAAGCGATCCAATTCCCCGGAAATTTACCGGGAAAAAAATTCAAAACCCTATTTCTCTATTAGTTTTAAGGTTTCTTTTCCGAAATCTTTAACAGACTTGCTAAAGCTTCAACAGTTTTATAAACTCTTTATCTCGATCGAGTTCTCTTTGTAATACTTAAAAAGATCTTCTCCCCATTTGATTGATGCTAAGTCGAAGCCTATCAGGTCGTTTCGGGGATCAAAAGTTCCGTTTTTGAAAAAGAGCGAAAGGGATAGAAAGCGGTCTGTTACTACAAAGGCTATCTTTGCATTGTCGTACACATGGAAGCTCGTGTGCTTATATTTAAGGAATTCTTCAATCTCAGTGCTGTGCTCACTTTTTATTTTGAAAAATACATTGGGTGTAACGATTATGGAAACAGGAATATTTCTTCGGGCTAAATCCAAAAACATTGGGGGATGGCTTGGAAGAAAAATCGATGAAAAGCCTGCGAAGTGGGTGGCAGACATTACATTCTCACTAAATGCTTTATGAGTATCATAAATATGCTCATGTTCATCTCTTACAACTCTGCATTCTTTAAGTTCCTGAATTCTGTTTAACATTGCCTCAGGGATTGCAGTAAGGTCATGGTCTCTCCAGAATTCTTCGTTTGTCTCTATAGCTGTAAGGGTATCCAGGAAAGGCTTATAATATATGGCTGAAACTCTCCCCAAAGATGTTAAGTAGTACATTCCCTCCTGCCTGACAATCAAATTTGCGGCTTCCATTTCTTTAAGGCGAGGAAGGATCTCAGGTGATCTTACATCAAAATAATCTTTGATCTCGGAGAGAGTTCTTGGATTCTCTTGGAGTAAAAACAAAATATCCTTTCTTTTCTCTGAGAAGGTCAGAATGCTTAACAATCCATTGGATTTCACTTCGATCATCTCATTTTTTTCCATATGTTTCGGGGGCTAATTGGAGTTTAATATCCATGAACATTCTATTTGCTTTCGTTTTACAATAAATAAAAATTTAAATTTTATATTTTTTAATTTTTTATATTAAATTAAGGTGAGAGTTATAATAGGATGATATACTAATGCTAGAATGCTATACGATTTCAATATATATTTCTTTTTCTACAGTTTATCTGGTTACTGGTAATTCTTCTATCTTATTTCCTGACTGTACGTGCAGCTTCCCGAAAACGTAACTCATCTTTTTAAATAATTTTTTCTCAAAACCAAAAAAAATTTATATGTTAATAGTATCAGATTATCTTACTAATATAAGGCTTGGAACTAATTTGCTTAGAAACATAATCAATTGATTATTAAAAAATTAATATTCAAAATCGGGAAATAATCCAATAATTTAAAAAAAGTGTGCGGCTATTTGTATGGAAAAGTATGTTCAATATGAGAGCAAATAAATTATATCTGTTTATATTTTAATTTATTAATAGCAATATTATTAAATGTCCGAAACTTCCTTTAATATTCAAAAGCAGATGCCAGAGGAGAGTGTTAGAGCTTTCCAGGATTGCGTTTGGGGAAATCAAATTTGAATAAATTTTCCCCTGCCCTGGGCGGCAGGGTTGTTCGGACTTGGGCTTCGTTTTATTTAATAAGGGGTCTCAGTGGAGGAAGTGGCGCATGCCTGTAAAAATCATGGAAACTCCAAGCCGGTTTGCAGTGGCAATGACCTCACTGTCGCGAATTGATCCTCCTGGGGAGACTATGTAACGGATATTATTTTGTGCGGCATAAACTATGCTGTCATCGAAGGGGAAGAAGGCATCCGAAGCCATTACACACTCCGAGATAATTTTCTGTTTATATTCCTCAAAAGAAATTGCAGGCTTTTCCCTCTCATAAATTATCCTGAGGTTTTCGACGGCTTTTGTAGCTGCCAGTTTGCGAATCGAGTCTACCCTGTTAGGCTGTCCTGCGCCCATGGCAAGCACCATGAAGTATCCTGGCTCGTATTCGTGAGCAAGAATTACTGCGTTGGATTTGGTTGTTTTGCAGGCTTTCAGGCAGAACTCAGAGAGCGGACGTTTTTCCTCAGGATACGGTATGTCGGTCACAGACTCCCATTTTTCGTAGAGGCCGATGTCGCGGCTTTGCTTTAGCATACCTCCGATTATATACTTATATGTGTAGTCTGTCCCGAAAGCTTCTCTAAGTTCTGGCAGTTTAAGGAGTCTGAGATTTTCGCTTTTCTTTTTCAGGAACTCAAGGGCATCAGGTTTGAAGTCAGGTGCAAGGATAATCTCCACAAATTTTCCATTCAGAAAAGTTGCAGCCTCTAGGTCAAAGATTTCATTGGTGCAGATTATGCTTCCGTAAGCTGAAACAGGGTCTCCGTCCCAGGCAGCTTGAAGAGCTTGCAGGAGCGTACTTCCGGTAGCAAGCCCGCATGGGTTATTATGTTTAACAATTGCAACTGCAGGAGAAACATTCCCGATTTCTTTGACTGTCTGAAGGGCATTGTCAGCGTCCACATAATTATTATATGAGAGTTCTTTTCCGTGAAGCTGGATAGCTTTTGCAAGGGTAGGACCTTCTATTTTGGGATCTTTATAGAAAAAGGCTTCCTGATGCCAGTTCTTTCCATAGCGGAGTTTTACGCCCTCAGTAAAATTCAGACGAAGTACGTTTTCTCCGAGCAGGGTTTTGCTTAAATAGACATCAATGGCTGCATCGTAATTTGCAGTATGCCTGAAAGCCTTAATTGCAAGGGCAGCCCGGGTTGCCTCCGAAATTACCCCGGTTGAACGCAGTTCTTCCAGTACGTGCCCGTAGTCCGACGGGTCGGAAAGCACTGTAACAGAACGGTAGTTTTTCGCTGCTGAGCGAAGAAGGGTTGGACCTCCAATATCTATATTCTCAATGGCTTCCTCAAGTTTCACGCCTTCCTTTGAGACTGTTTCCTCAAAAGGATAGAGGTTTACAGCCACCATATCGATGAGTGAGATATCTTCTTTTATAGCTTCAGCCATCTGTTCCTTGCTTTCTCGCAGGCATAAGATCCCGCCATGAATTCTCGGATGGAGAGTTTTAACCCTCCCTCCCATCATTTCCGGAAAACCCGTGATCTCTGATACATCTGTAACTTCTATGCCGGCATTGCGAAGGACTTTCGCGGTTCCGCCTGTTGAAATAATCTTCACGCCAAGTGATTGAAGCCCGCGTGCGAATTCTGTAATTCCTGTTTTGTCTGAGACGCTGAGCAGTGCCCTTTTTACCAAAAAATCACCAGTATACTTGCTTTAAAAATTCTTAGCTATAAAACTTATGGTCTAAATGTTATTATATTGAAAAGAAACTTTTTTAGAATGCTGGACTTCATTTTTACAAATCCAGTATTCTGTCAGTATGCTGTCAGAAATCCTCTGGGAATGTAGTTCTTTATGTTTTTGGTGTTTTTTTACGCATAACCCAAAGAACTGTAATTTATGTTCCTCAGAGGGATAATAGTAAGGTGAAATGCTTCTTTTCTAGAACCATAACTCAGGTGAAGTACCTCTTCTTTGAAATTCGAATTCAGCTGAAATACTTATTCTTTGGAGTCACAGTGGATAAAGAATATATGGAAAATACGCCTTCGGATTTCTTTTTAATTTACCTTCTAAAATAATCTCAACAGGTGGGGAGTTTAATGGAAAATAAATATGATATCATAATTATAGGGACAGGTACTGCAGGCAGGACCTTCACGGGTAAAGTTTCACATTCCGGATTAAAAATTGCTATTATTGATTCAAGGGAATATGGGGGCACCTGTCCTCTAAGGGGATGTGATCCTAAAAAGGTGTTAATTGATATCACCGAAGTCGTTGACTCGAGCAACCGCTTAGTAGGAAAAGGTGTAGGGACAGATACTTCTCTGACTATCGACTGGGCTTCACTAATCGAATTTAAAAGAACGTTTACAGGAGAATATCCCAGCAAAATAGAGAAACGTCTGGTTGAGATGGGAATTGATACATATCACGGAAGAGCTTATTTTGAGAATCAGAACACAATCGTTGTCGGGGAAGATAAACTTAAAGGTGAGTATTTTTTCCTTGCTACAGGTGCAAAGCCCAGAAAACTCGGTATTCCAGGTGAAGAGTACATTACCACAAGTGAAGGGTTAATGGAGACCAAAAAAATTCCTGGGAGGATTATTTTCATCGGAGGCGGCTATATATCCATGGAATTCGCCCATGTTGTGCGAAGAGCTGGAGCCGAAGTAATTATCCTTCACAGAAGTGAAAGAATATTGAGAAATTTTGATCCTGATATAGTGGATATGCTTATAAAAGCATCTGAAGCCGCAGGAATCAAAATTCTTACAAACAAACACGTGATTTCGATAGAAAAAGAGAACAATTGTCTTCTAGTCAGGGTCAAATCGAAAACTGAATCCAGGTTCGAAACTCAGACTTTCCACGCTGATATGGTAGTGCACGGAGCAGGTCGTGTTGCAGATATAGAAGATTTGCAGCTCGAGAAAGCCGGAGTTAAAACCGAAAAGGGAGCTATTGTAGTTGATAAGTTTATGAAAACCTCAAACCCTCTGATCTATGCAGGTGGGGATTGTGTACTGGAGGGTATGCAGCTTACTCCTGTAGCAGCCCTTCAGGGAGATATTGCCGCAATTAATGTCCTTGAGGGTGACAGCACCGAGGCAGATTATACAGGCATTCCAAGTGCAGTCTTTACCATTCCTGTAATGGCTTCTGTAGGAATCAGTGCGCCTAAAGATAGCGATAAATATAAAGTAATTTTTCAGGACAGAAGCAGCTGGAATACAACCCGGAGAGCAGGAATAAAATTTGCGGCTTCAAAAGTTATTATTGATGAAGCAAACGACCGTATAATGGGAGCTCATATTCTGGGCCCGCATGCCGGAGAAGCTATCAACATCTTCGCTGCAGTAATGCGGCTAGGACTCAGAGCTTCGGATATAAAAAAGCTGATCTTCTCCTATCCTACTACGTGCTCAGATATCCCTTATATGCTATAACTCGAGGATTGGATACAGAAACTGAAAAACCTTAATTTTCTCAAAAAACACAGTTTAAAATACAGCTTCTGCAAACATATCATTCTGACTAATACCTGAAAGCAACTTAAAAATGGAGCTATTATGCCTGAAAAAAAGCTAGAACTATCGAATACACAGGATCTAATCTCTGAATACGATATTCCTGACAATACACATAACTTCGACAAAATCTGGGCACTTCTAAAGAAAGAGTATCCTGATGTAAAACCTTCTCTCAATTACTCCAATCCTCTTGAATTACTTGTGGCAACAATACTTTCAGCCCAGTCAACTGATGTTCAGATTAATAAAGTGACTGAGAAATTGTTCAAAAAGTACAGGACTGTAAAAGACTATGCCAGTGCAGATCTGAGGGAGCTTGAGAATGACATCTATTCCACAGGATTTTACAAAAGCAAGGCAAAGAACATCAAAGCCGCTGCCCAGATAATTATTGAGAAATATAATGGAGAGGTTCCAAAAACTATGGAGGAGCTGGTTACTTTGCCAGGCGTCGGAAGAAAAACAGCCAATATAGTGCTTGCCAGAGGATTTGGAATAATTGAGGGTATTGCTGTAGATACCCACGTAAAAAGGGTTTCAAGAAGGCTGGGACTCACCAGAAACTCCGATCCTGTTAAAATTGAAAAGGATCTTATCGCGCTTGCTCGAAAGGAAGATCTTGACGCGCTCTCCATGACCCTCATTCATCACGGGAGGAAAATCTGCCAGGCAAAAAAACCAAAATGCCCTTCCTGCGTTGTTAATCAGCTCTGCCCTTCGAGTAAAATCTTTATGACGCGGTATTATTTGTAAACCAAGCCTTTTCAAAAAAAGGCTTGAGCGAAACCGTTGCGCCGGTTTATCACCAAGCGTTGCGCCGCTTGACCACGCCGCCACGCCATTTTTGATCAAACTTTTTTCTAAAAAGTTTGCAGTCAAGCCTTTTCGTAAAAGGGTTGTGGAGCAACGGTTTTTGAGCAGCCAAGTTTGTGAATCAGTATTAAAAGTTCAGGCTTTCTTTTTGAACACTTTTCCAAACCCAAAACTGATTGCAAGCACTACGAGCGTCCCGACTACTATTGCTGCTACTTCTCCGCTTTTGCCCATGCCTTCAATTGAGTAATCAGGCATTGGAGAACTTACAACTGGTCCACTTTCTTCCAGCTCGGAGAGTTTTGATTCTTCAACCACATTTGCTGCTGCACTTTCCAGTCCGTCTGGGTTCGGGGAGGCAAGGAAGGGTGCAAGTACAGCAATCAAGAGTGCAACTACAACCCCAAGATAAAAAAATTTCTTATTAGCTTTCTCGCTCATGCCATAGCCTCAATTTCAGCTCTGTCGGTTCTGGTATTGAGATCGTCTTCAAGAAGATCTGGTCTGGATTTTGCAATAGCTGCAATTGCAACCGAGGTAATGAGCCCTTCTCCTATGAAGCCGATGATAAGGTGAAAAGTTCCCATAGCTATAAGTCCAGGAACCAGGGGAAAAGTGCCAGCCAGCCATAACTGGATGGTACAGGTAATTGCCGAGACAAAAAGGCCAAGCCAGGCGCCTATGAAAGCTGCAATATTTACGCTCAGAGCTCTACGAAGGATACTGTAAGTGTAATACCCGATAAATCCAGAAACAACACCCATGTTCAGGATGTTTGCGCCCATTGTAGTAATTCCTCCATCAGCAAAGGCAAAACCCTGAACTAGCAGCACCAATGTCAGCACAAGCACTCCTGCCCAGGGGCTCCCGAAAACTATGGCTACAAGGGCTGCCCCGATCATGTGTCCGCTTGTCCCCATCCCAATTGGTATATTCATAGCCTGGATTGCAAAGATACCGGCTGCAAGAGCCGCAAGGATCGGCACTTTCATCTCATCAAGCTCGTTTTTTGCCCACTTAAATGACATTATAATAAATGGAAGGGCAAGAACCCAGTAGATTAACGCCTGGTCAGGTGGTATGAACGAATCAGGTATATGCATTTATTTTCCCTCTTTTACCCCTATCTTTTATTTCCTGTCAACTCAAACAGGAATCTTTTTTTACGTTGGTGAATATTCCTGAAAACGAAGACTAGAAAATGTTCTTAAATTAAGTCTGAAATCCTTTTTCAGGGAAGATCTCAATATTTGAGATCCTTTTACGCTATTTCGGACTGTTGTTTTAGATGAGTATTCTTGACAATAAGAGATTGTCCAGTATTACATATATACGTTTTGATATTACTTTGTTTGACAATTTTTCACTTTCATCGGATTCAGTATTTCTTTGTTTATATATACGTCAAATTATGTATCTTATCCGGTTGTATATATATAACCGAGTATCAGGGAATAAGTATTTAGTATTATATTTTATAATTTATAATCTGTTATATTAGACGCCCTTTTTTCTATTTTCCGGACTGAAAACCGTTTAAAAAATGTATGAAAAAGAACAAACAAGGATTTTGAGAAATAAGAATACCAGTGACATAATCCTTCAGACAAAAAAATGAATGCATACTATACTTGCAGTACTGAGAAGCAAAAAGAGTATATCCCTGGTCTGAATTTTTGCTCTGTAATATGCTTTTTCATGGCCGCTTCCATAACCTCTGCAGAGCATGCTGATATATGTCCTTTCTCCCTGCTCATAAGAGCGCACGAAAATTGCACTGATACTGTATCCGATCTGTTTAAGAATCCATTTTCTGGGCACAGCATTATTCCATATATCGAAAAGACGGGTCTCCTGTGCAGTTTTTATTCGTTTCAGGACGGCCCAGAACAGGAAAAGATAACGTACCATCATACTGACGAGCTGGGTAAATTCCCTTGGAACGCCCATCCTGTCTGCGGCTACAACCATATCCCTTAGCCGTGTGGTGGAAGAAAGAAGGATTACGGCTGTTACGCATACCAGGAATTTCATGAATAATATCCTCCCGAAGACCAGACCTTCATAGGTTATGCTGAGCCCGAAAGGCAGGTCAAGAGGATATGGTGTGTAACTCTCCACAAAGGAAGGTCTCAGGAAAGGCTGGATAACGGCAACCCCAATCCCGAAAGGTAAGATTGCAAGGATTCGAAGGAAAAAATATTTTAAGTTCAGCCCTGCGATAAGCACAAGGAGCACCAAATAAGCTTCCATGGCAAGAAGACGGATCATATTCTTTTCGTGAATTCGGGGCAGGCTGACTGCATATACGATTATTGCAAGTGCAAAAATCAACTTTATCCTTGGATCAAGCCTGTGTACTGGACTGTCTTTATATGATTCGCGTTCAATATCCGTAAGGGTTACCATTAAAAGTTCTCCTGCGCAGAAGTTTTTTTATCTGGATGTTATTTTATCTCTGCCTTCTGGTCTCTGAGCCCGATAACCCTGAGGATTTCATCCCTGGCTTTCTCGGCTGTAATCTGTATATTGACATCGAGTCCCTCATGCTGGAGCATTTCAAAAACCTCAGCCACTCTCGGAAGTCTCAGATGGGCTTTTCTGAGGAGTTCGGGATTGCTGAAGATCTCATCCGGGCTTCCGTCAGCTTCAAGTCTTCCATGATGAAGGACAAAAACCCTCTCTGCAAAATAAGGCACGACATCCACATCATGGGTGGAAAGAAGCAGGGTGATTCCAAGCTCTCGATTCATTTTCATTATCAGATCAAGAATGCGGGCAGAACTGAGGGGATCGAGGTTGGCTGTAGGCTCATCAAGGATTATAACTTCAGGGCGCATGGCAAGAATGCCTGCAATCGCCACAAGCTTTTTCTGCCCTCCACTAAGATGATGCGGGGCTCTATCCTCAAAACCTGTGAGTCCTACCATTTCGATGGCTTCTTTAACTCTTTCTTCGACCTCGCTTCTCGACAGACCCATATTAATTGGTCCAAACGCTATATCTTCTTCGACACTCGGCGCAAGCACCTGGTCATCAGGATTCTGAAAGACAATCCCTACTATTTCCCTGCAAGCCCGAACATTCTTCTTGGTCAACTTTTCCCCTTTTATCAAGACTTCCCCTGAAAGAGGGCGCAGGATTCCATTAAGGTGCTTAAATAAAGTCGATTTCCCAGCCCCATTAGCCCCAAGCACTGCAACTCTCTCCCCTTTAAACACTTTAAAGCTGATTTTATCAAGGGAATTTGAATCAAGATGAGGATATCTGTGGCAGAGATCTCTGGTTTCAAGGATAGGAACAATGTTTCTTTCGGAGACCTGATTCTTTTTTTCGGAATCTGTTCCGGATTTATGCCTTCTCCCGGCTGTCGTTTCTTCCTGGAAAGTTGCTGCTTTATCGGGGCTATGTGGGGAATTCGGAGTATTCATACTGAAAGCGTCCTGAATGAAAATCGGGTCTAACTGCGGAAACTAACTTTTTTCAAAATAGTGCTACTATTAATTAATAATAGTGCTACTATTAATGAATAATAGTGTTATAACGAATAATAGTGCTACTATTAATGAATAATAGTGTTATAACGAATAATAGTGCTACTATAATGAATTTATCTTTTTTACACGTTGTGGTTTATACTTTTCTGCTTTTGAAGTTTAAGAGATAATTATACAAATCTTCCCGGCATATTTTTTTCCAATGCAGCGTGTTGTTCTACATGTAGATATGGACTATTTTTTTGCAGCCATTGAGGAACGGGAAAATCCTGAACTTCAGGGAAAAGCCGTTGTTGTCTGCATGCTTTCTGGAAGAGGTGGACTGAGTGGGGCTGTAAGTACCTGTAATTACACTGCGCGAGAATCAGGAATCAGGGCAGGCATGCCCTGTTCAAAGGCAAAAAAGCTGAATCCTGAAGCTGTCTTTTTGCCTGTCAGAAAGGATTTTTACACTTCGGTTTCGGACAGGGTTATGGAAATTCTCAGAAGCTATGCGGATGCCACGGATGCCGGGGCAGCGTTTGAGCAGATCAGCATAGATGAGGCATTTCTGGAAATTACCGAGAAGACAGGTGGGGATTTTAGTGCAGCTCTTGAAATAGGAGCCCAGATTAAGAACGAAATAAAAGATAAGGAGAAACTGACCTGCTCAGTAGGTATAGGCCCAAATAAGCTTATTGCCAAGATGGCTTCTTCAGTACAGAAACCAGACGGGATTACTGTTATAAGCCCGGATAAACTCGTGAGCTTTCTCCAGCCCCTTAAGGTGTCTAAACTCTGGGGAATAGGGAATGTAACCGCAAGAAAGCTGCAGGAAATGGGTATAGTTACAATAAAAGATCTTGCTGAACATGATGTTATTGATCTGATCTCTACTTTCGGGAAAACGCGGGGAATCTGGCTTAAACAGGTAGCGGCAGGAATAGATGATTCTCCTGTAAAAGAGAGGGGTGGCTCTGAACAGATTGGAAGGATTGCAACCCTGCCTGAGGATACCTTAGACATTAACCTTATTTCTCAGTTACTTAACAGGCTGGCAGGGGATGTAATTTCAAAACTTGATTCAAGAGAGCTTTCCTTCAAGATTGTAACTGTAACGGTCATAAACTCAAAGTTCAGAATGTATACAAAAAGTCGTACACTAAACCATCCAGCTTATTCAAAGGAAGCCCTTCTTGAAGTCGCTCGTGAAATCCTGGGTGATTTCCTCTCGGAAAGTCAGACCGAGTTCAGGCGTGTAGGCATCAGGGTAGGGGGACTCCAGAAAAGAATGGGTCAGAAAAGCATTTTTGATTATTGAGTTTTGCCTTTTTTGAGATTTACGTTTACCTCAATCTGAGCAAAGCCGTGTTGGCTCCTGACAGTGATACTTTTCCAGACTGCCTTTTCATATGTTTTGCCTCAATTAAGGGAATATAATATACGCTTTTTCCTTTCTGTCAATTCCAGTGTGCTTTTTTCATAAAATTTATCACATAAAAAATTGATAATAATAATATGAGATATATTTCAGAATTGTATCCATGACCTGAATTTCTATTCCCATATTTCCAACGGCGACTATTTTCTATTTGGATTTTTTGTCAGAATGTGTAAATTGGGATATGAGAGGACGGCTGCAGACAGTGACGGTTAGGAGAAGTTTGTATGCTTAAAAAACCGTTTACCATCCAGTTTCCGGAAAACCCTACCAGTGGATTTAGCTGGGACATTGCAACCAGTAGTGGGCTGCAGGTAATGAGGGATAGTTTCGTCCCTGAAGAAGAGGGAAATATTGGCGGCGGAGGGTACCGCGTATGGGATATTCAGGTAACGTCCCAGGGTAGTCAAAAACTTAAAGGTACATACCGCAAGGGTAAGCAAATAGCAAGTTGTTTTGAAATTATTATTGATGCAGAGTAACGCCCTAGTTCCCAAGCTCCTACACCCTGCAAGAAGTGCCTTCTCCGGCAAAGCCAGATTTTCCCAGCCTTGCTGGAGGTCATTTTATTCTTTTTCCGATCTTTTCAGACTTTTTTCAGTCTTTTCAAATTTTATTCTGATTTAAATAAATTTAACAAGCGGGCAGACTTCAATACATGCCCCGCAGTGAGTGCAGTTTTCTTTAATCCGGGCCTTCTTTTCCTTTATCTCAATCGCGTTATGCTCACAATGGCCTACACAAACTCCGCACCCCTGGCAGAGCAAAGCTCTTCTTACCGAGAACTCAATAATTCTCATAAGCCTCTTCAGAGTCTTTTCATTGTCACTCCTCCCATTAACATTCCCTGAGGCAAAAACTTGCGCTCTGGATTCTCCGAAGGTGACCGACGCCGCACCTTCTATAAAAGAAGCTTTTCCGATCGGGGATAACATTCCGCTTTCTCTCAGGGTCTCTATGTCGATTGCCTGCCCGAAACTCCCATCTGCAGATATTCCTCCTGCTTTGCAGGGTCTGTATCCTGTTGTTACTTCAAAATGCAGTTCTTTTGGGGCTTCCTGTGACGGAAGAAGGCGAATTCCTTTTTTCTCCGCAAGTGTCTGGAGAACTTTAGGATACCGCTTGTAGCGCCATAAACCGTACTTTACCCATTCAGCAGAGAGTCCCATTTTCTCGGCATAGGCGAGGAGATGGGAATTGAGCTTTTTTGCAAGCTCGGGATGGCTTTCTTCAAGCTGGAAAAAGTCGGCAAGCGAGGAAGACGGGCAGAGCCAGCACCCCATCCTGTCATATCCTTTCTCATAAGCCGGATTATATGGGGCTTTTACCCTGAAAAGATAAAGCCAGACATGAAGGGCAGTCCATTCCTGTATAGGGGAAGCTCCGACCTGGTTTCCCACCCAGGGATTTTTCCATACTTTCTTGCTGATTGAACGGGCGTGGGATTCATACTGCCGCTGCCCTATAAAGCTCAGACATCCGCCTTCGTAGTTCTCATCAATTAGCCTGGTAATTGGTCCGAGTTTGCAGATCTTGCAGCACCAGCGGGTATCCATTGTAGGAGGACCAAAGACACTTATCGAATCCCAGAAAGAATCTCCTGCACTTGCAGTCCTGAGCTCTTTCCCATAGTGCTCAGCAACCTGTTTGACATTATCGAGAGTTTCCGGAAACTCAAGCCCCGTATCTGCAAACATGATCTCATAATCTTCAAGGCACTCATCAACAAGCTGGAGCACGGCAAGACTGTCTTTTCCCCCGGAGTAGGATACGCTTACTTTCATATCCATGCTGCCTGCTACATTTTTGATGAAAGCATGGGATTTTTCTATCATGCTGTCCAGAATTCTCTCGTTGGCTTTTACGGCATCTTCCCAGTTCTTACCTGCAGAATTTGTTTTTTGAGGTGCTGGCTCTCCACTCCAGCGTGGTTTTACAGCATGCCCGCGGTTTTCCTCACACATTTCCTTCCCGGACATTCGGGCACGCCCACAGCAGATTACCTCTCCTGCAGGGTTCAATACAACAACCTCATCTTCTTTCTTGATCTCGGGATCAGCATCAAGAACTCCAGGAGCAAGGACACTTGCCCCCTTTTTCAGAATAAAAGGTACAACTGACTGCTCAATAATGACCCATTTCTTCAGGGCTCTTATATCCCTGCCCTGGAAAAGTCTTCTTGCCCCTTCGAGCCTTGGAAGCAAAACCCATTCACAGCTCTCAATCTCAAATCTGATAGATGCAAGCACTTCTCCATCGACTATAATCTCATCCATGCGGTCTTCATACGGGGCTTTATTTAACACTACCAGGTGCCCTTCAGGTATAAGGGGTGCATTGAATTGTTTTTTAGAAACCGAGTTTATACGTTTAATATCGTAATCAAAAGCTGGACGGATATCCGCAGGAGGAGTTACCTCGACTTTTTTTGTATTTTTTCCGCATCCGCACTGTTTTCCCAGTACAGGCACATTGCAAGCCTCGCACCAGTGCAGAAGCATTTTACCAAGATATGCTGGTCTGGACATGACATGCAGATTGAGATAAGTTCCCCTTTAAAAGGTTTTGGCTTTTTCGTAAGCGGTTTAAAAAGAGCTTGATCAAAAATATCTGCGTATTTATTCACTGGATGTTTTAATATCGTACTGCCTTTGGGTCGGATCTTCTAGTAATAGATTGAATCCTTAATATGAGACTACAATTTTATAAATGGACATCTGATGTTAAGTATTGATGATCTAACCAGAAATTAAGAATTTCAGTACTCAGATTTTGAGCATATGCCTTTCTTACAATCTAATTCCCTCAATAATCTGAATCTTGAAAACCAGCATTTACTTTCAGTAAATATAGTTTCTATCATTCGAAAGTAAAATTATAAAACTCTCCTAAATTGTTTGGAAAAACTTTATGTAAATTCATTCATTAATATAAGTAAATTTATTCATCAATATAGTATGCGTACAGTTAATTTATATAATCTGAATATTTCTTATATAAAAACGGACCAGATTAGTTGAATGCGTCTGTAACTCTAATTGGGGTATATTGGAAATTTCCGAAATTTGAAAAACTTTGTGAGGGGGATTATTCATTATCAGATCAAAAGCAGACTATGATTTTTATCTTAAAGCAGATCAGTTAGCTTCTGGGAAAAAATATAAAAGACCTAAGCTAATTGGCGATGATATATGGAAATTTCAGAGACTATTAAGACAAGCTGAATATTATACTAATTGTAAGAAATCCTTTCTTTCTAAATTGTATCTAAAATATATATTATATAAATATCACAAGATGAGCGTCCGTCTAGGGTTTACAATTCCACTAAATGTTTTCGGACCTGGATTATGTATCGCTCATAGGGGAACTATTGTTGTAAATAAAAACGCTAAAGTTGGAAAGAACTGCAGAATACACGCCTGTACTAATATAGGATCTAACATAGATGGGGTTTCAGCGCCGCAAATAGGTGACAATGTCTATATTGGACCAGGCGCTAAAATTTTTGGAGATATTACGATTGCTGACAATATCGCAATTGGAGCAAACTCTGTTGTAAACAAATCATTTTATGAAAAAGGGATTTCAATTGCAGGAGTTCCTGCTAGAAAAATAAGTAATAAAGGAACAGACGGATTTATAGTTTCAGATAATGAATTATCCCATTCTAACACTCCTGATATTGCTGCAAAGATAGAACGCTCTTGTACCCGCTACTAAATAATTCTCGTGATAGAAATGCACAATTCTATAATCTTTTTTATTTTGCAGTAACCTTTTTCCATCCATTTCTAACTCAGAAAAATTTTGACATAAGAGACGAATCTAAAGCACAGTGTTCTAAAAAGCTGCATTCTTTGCAGAATTTTCCTTCTTTTCTCTCGGGCATAAGTCCTGCTTTAATTTTCTCAACTTCCCTGGAGATTTTGAGTACTTCCCGCCTGTCCGAGCTTCGGATAACTACACGTCTAAGCAGGCCGTAACTCACATATTCAACAAAAGAAAAGGGAACTTCTTTCTCACTCCCAGCTTCAAGAAGCATGGCAAGAGCAGCGACATGTATCCTGTCTGAAGCCCATACTCCCTGTTCAGGGCAGCTTCCAGGCTTTAAAATCGACGGGATCTGTGCGCCCTCAAAGCAAACTAGTTTGGAGGGGACACCTTTAAGGTTGAGTTTTTTTGAGGAAAGAAATGGCTCGATTTTAACAGGTGTGAGTGCCGCAAGCATGGGCTCTTTCCCATATTCCTCAAGTGCTTCTATGAGATTGGCTGCAATTTCGGGAATTTTGGCTCTTGCCCGCGCTTCTCCTTCCTCTAGAATTTCCCTCGTGACATCGGCAAGTTCCCTTGGAAACAATAGCGGCAAATCCGTACATATCTGTGTCAGAGAAGTTTCAAGCTCCTTACGGAGGGTATCGGCGTTTAACGTACACTTTCTCAAAATTTCAGGATAAGTCAGGGACAGTTCTTTCAGGATCATCCTCTCGAGCCTTTGCTCATTCATCTTTGGGAACAATTCATACCCCCGGTTGATAAAGTAAACTTTTCGTGGGCAGTTGACATATAGAAGAAGATCTGAAACATTTGTCTCTTGATTGGGTAATTCGGCTTGCATTAGATAATACTCTTTCACAAATGTTATATATTTTTTTGAAAGTTTTCGCCGTAATTCGATACAAAACACCTGCGGCAATTGCCGAACTCCTATTCGTTAGATATATATGGTAATGTTTCCTCTTAAAGTACGTGAGTCATGACATCTGATGAATCCTCAGAAAATCTGCGCAATCGTTTGGCGGAAAAAATGGCTGGAGATATCACTCTTTCGGAAAAGCCAGGAGAGTCACTCAAAAAATGGAGGTCGAATTTCGAGATATCTCAGACCGATATTTCAAATTACCTTAAGGTTTCCCCTTCCGTTATCAGTGATTATGAAAGCGGGAGACGTAAGTCTCCAGGGACACTGATTATCAAGAAAATTGTCGAGTCTCTTCTTGAGATTGATGCTGAAAGGGGAGGCAAAAAGATTCACGCTTATGGATCACTACTTAACGCTGAAAGCAGTACAAAGTCCATTTACTCAACATATGAATATACCCTCCCTATACAGCTTGCGAAATTAGTAAACCTTATCGAGGGAGAGATTGTCTACAAAGGAGTTGAGAAGCCTCTTTATGGTTTCTCTGTTGTTGACAGCCAGAGGGCAATCCTGGAGCTTTCCTCCCATGAGTTCCAGAAACTCTACGGCTGGAGTACGGACAGGGCTATGATCTTTACCAAAGTCAGCACCGGGAAATCCCCTATGGTAGCTATCCGGGTTACTAACCTTAAGCCCGGCGCGGTGGTACTTCACGGGCTTCGAAAGGAAGACGTAGAACCCGTTGCAATCAAAATGGCGGAGGTCGACCGCATACCTCTCGTCACAACTACAATGGATCTTGACCAGATTGTCCAGTTACTGAAAAAATACAGTCAATATTATGCCAGGGAGTAAGCTCCCTGATTACTGATTCCCTGAATAACCCAAAAACAGGTGGAAATAATGACTATTGGAATTGTATCTTACGGTGCTTATGTCCCCCGTTACCGTATAAAAATTGAAGAAATTGCCCGGCTCTGGGGTGATAACCCGGAGGCTCTTAAAAACGGTCTAATGGTACATGAGAAATCCGTGCCAGATATAGACGAAGATGCAGCAACTATAGCTGTGGAAGCGGCAAGATATGCAATGGCAAGAAGTGGTGTCGATCCAGGCAGAATTGGGGCAATATACACTGGTTCTGAGAGCCACCCCTATGCTGTTAAACCGACAAGCACAATTGTTGCCCAGGCTATTGGAGCAGCTCCATATATGACTGCAGCAGACTTTGAATTCGCATGTAAGGCAGGTACAGCCGCAATTCAAGCCTGTATGGGTTTGGTGGGTTCAGGGATGATAGACCTGGGAATGGCTATAGGGGCAGATGTTTCCCAGGGAGCTCCAAGTGACGCACTTGAGTACACTGCGGCAGCAGGCGGAGTTGCCTGCCTCATAGGGAGAAAAGAGTCTGAGCTTGCTGCAATAATTGAAGGCACTTATTCTTTTACAACTGACACCCCTGACTTTTGGAGAAGGGAAGGAATGCCCTATCCAGAACATGGAGGTCGCTTTACAGGAGAGCCAGGCTACTTTAAGCATGTAACTAATGGCGCCAGAGGTCTTATGGAAAAACTCGGAACGAAACCGGAAGATTATGATTATGCTGTTTTCCACCAGCCCAACGGGAAGTTCCCAAGCAAAGTTGCAAAAATCCTTGGTTTCAATAAAGCTCAGATTGCTCCAGGGCTTGTAGTCTCAAAAATAGGGAACACTTATTCAGGCTCCTGCCTTATGGGAATTGCTGCGACTCTGGATCAGGCGAAACCAGGAGATCGGATTTTTGCAACTGCCTTCGGGTCTGGCGCAGGGTCTGACGCTTTTAGTATCACAGTTACAGATAGAATCGAGGAAATCCGAAACAAAGCTCCGACGGTTTCCGAACTGATTAAGAACCCAATATACATTGACTATGCAAGGTATGCCAAGCATAAAGGCAAGATTCGCCTGGCCTGAGAATGGAGTGAGTATAAATGAGAGACGTAGCAATTGTCGGAGTGAAAAATACTAAATTCGGAGAACTCTGGGAACGTTCCCTGAGGGACATTGTGGTAGAGGCCGGAATAGGAGCAATCGAAGATGCTGGCGTCAGCGGAAAAGAAATCGATGCTCTTTATGTAGGAAACATGAGCGGAGGCCGTTTTATTGAGCAGGAACATATCGGAGCTCTTATTGCGGATTATTCCGGGCTTTCCAAGAACCTGCACATTCCCGCCACACGAGTGGAGGCTGCCTGTGCCTCAGGGGGGCTTGCTCTGCGGCAAGCTATCATGGCTGTAGCATCTGGTTATAGCGATATCGTGATTGCAGCGGGAGCCGAGAAGATGACAGATGTCGGGTCTGAGGAAGCATCTTCTGCTCTTGCGGCAGCGGCTGACAGGGAATGGGAAGGCATGGCAGGAGCCACCTTTCCTGGACTTTATGCAATGATTGCAAGGCTGCACATGCACAGGTATGGGACAACCAGCGAGCAGCTTGCTGAGGTTGCCGTAAAGAATCATAGAAACGGAAGCCTGAACCCGATTGCCCAGTACAAAAACATAATTACTGTTGATGATGTGCTGAATTCAACTATGGTGGCAGACCCTCTGCATATTTTTGACTGTTCCCCAATAACGGACGGAGCTTCAGCTCTTGTGCTTGCCCCTGCGGATGTTGCACGCAAATATACTGATACCCCCATTTATATCAAAGCAACTTCTCAGGCAAGCGATACTATTGCACTCCATGACAGGCGTGATCTGACAACCCTGGATGCCACTGTAATCGCTGGGCAGCGGGCATATTCCATGGCAAAGCTAAGACCTGAGGATATCGACCTTGTGGAAGTGCACGACTGCTTCACAATTGCCGAAATCTGCGCAATTGAAGATCTCGGGTTTGCAGAGAAAGGAAAAGGCGGAATTGTTACTGAAAATGGAGAAACTGCAATTGGAGGCAGGATCCCTGTCAACACATCCGGCGGTCTTAAAGCTTGTGGACACCCGGTGGGGGCAACAGGCATAAAACAGGCTGTAGAAATTGTAACTCAGCTGCGCGGAGAAGCAGGAAAGCGCCAGGTAGAAGGTGCAGAATACGGCATGACCCACAATGTCGGAGGGTCAGGTGCAACAGCAGTAGTGCATATTTTTTCGAGGGAAAGGTGATATAGATGTCTTCCGTTCCTAGATTTTGGAGAAATCTCGGCAGCCGGTACAATCTTGAAGGTACTCGCTGTAGTGAATGCGGGGAGTATTTCTATCCCCCCCGCAATGTCTGTGTGAACTGCAGGCGTGGAGGAGAGATTGAGCCTTATACGTTCAAAGGCACTGGCGAAATAGTAACATATACATTTATTCACACAGCTGCGGAAGGTTTTGAGATTCAGGCTCCCTACACCCTCGCCATAATCCAGCTGGATGAAGGACCCAGATTAACCTCCCAGGTAGTTGGCGATCCGGAAAAGATTCATATTGGAATGAGAGTAAGATCCGTTTTCCGCAAACTCGGGGAAGATGGTAAACGCGGTATGATTTATTACGGCACTAAATTCACCCCCATAGATGAATAAAAAGATCTGGATCTTCCGGATTCTATTTTTTCCAGCTTATTTAAGTAAATTTTTAGCAAAGCAGGCATCTAATATTAAATATTCAGCCAATTTTAACCGGAATTAACTGGAGATATCTGGAAACTATGATCGAAATCGAGGTCAAGGTCAGAGCAGATCATTCAAAAGCCCGCCCTATTCTGGATAAAATTGGGGCAATAAAAGTAGGTGTTGAAAGCCAATCTGACATTTATTTTGCAGCTCCTCACAGGGATTTTGCGAAAACCGATGAAGCACTCCGAATCCGTTCTTCAGACGGCGAGGCTGTACTGACCTACAAAGGTCCTAAACTCGATAGCGTTTCCAAAACCCGGAAAGAATTTGAAACTCCTGTAGACGAGGCTGCCACAATAGAAATCCTGCATGCTCTCGGCTTCCGAGAAGCCGGAGTAGTCCGCAAAAAAAGAGAAGTTTTCAGCGCAGGAGAAATAACTATCTGCCTCGATGCTGTTGAAGGGCTCGGAGAATTCCTTGAGGTCGAAATCGTGGCTGAAAATGAAACTGAGCTTGAAACCTCAAGGGCGAAATTATTTGAATTGCTAAAACAGTTTGACGCCGGGGAAAAGGATTCGATCAGGACTTCTTACCTTGAGATGGTGATGGAGAAAAATAAAAGTTAATACATCTTATGATGTAATGTATGTACTATTCTTTCAATGCCTTTTGTATCATTTTTTATATTAAGTTTGAATTACTCTTCTCAAACTGCCTTTTATCTTTTTCTCTTACTTCTACTTTTTCTCGGACGCCGCCAGATTAACTGGCGGAAGCGTCCTATTATTCGTAGATTCAAAATGACTTCTGAGTGAACAGAAGCCTTTCTCATCAAAAAGGTTGCAGTTGTTTCACCTTATTCTTGAACCGGGCTTTATCTCTTTGTCCGGCGTCAGGGCTGCTACGATATCATTTGCACAATCGTCGGCGGCGAGCATCATGCCGTTTGATTCTACTCCGCAGAGTTTCGCAGGTTTCAGGTTGGCAAGTACGATTACATATTTACCTACAAGCTCTTCGGGAGTGTAATAAGGAGCCATGCCTGCAACAAGCTGCCTTGGCTTTTCTTCGCCGATATCCACTTCAACCCTGAGAAGCTTTCTGGACTTCTTTATGGGTTCGGCAAGTAAAACCTTTCCTACGCGGATATCGAGTTTCGCAAAGTCTTTATACTCGATCGTGGGAAGGATTTCTCTTTCCTCAGCGGCTGCTTTTTTTGCTTCTTCGACGTCTTTGGCAGTGCCCATTCCTTCGGATTTCGAGGGCTCTTTTTCTTCCACCTTTCCTGCAGCTTTCGCATTGGCAGCTTTTACCCTCTGGTTTGCGATCTCTTCCATCTCCTTTATCCTATCGTCTTCGAGTTTGGTGAAGAGAATCTGGGGTTTTGCAAGCTTTGTGCCTGCTTTTATTGGCACAAGAGCCTCGTCATACAGGGCAGTATGCAGGTCTTCTTCCTGTCCGAGCTCTTTCCAGGCGGTTTCTGCGGTTTCCGGAATTACAGGCTCAAATATAAGGCTGAGAGCTTTTGCCAGGTGCAGGCAGTTATAGATCACATGTCCGCAGGCTGCTTTGTCCTGCTTTATCAGGCTCCATGGTTCGTGGGACTGGAAGTAAGTGTTTCCGAAAGACGCAAGAGCCATTGCAGAATCAACAGCTCTTTTGAACTCATATTCAGCCATTGCTGCTTTTACTTCTTTTAAAGTTTTTTCGATCTCTTCTTTTATGGCAGGCTCGAGTTCTCCTGCTGGAACTTCCCCAAAATTCTTGAAAGCGAAAAGCATTGTTCGGTACAGGAAATTCCCGAGTACAGCCACAAGCTCAGTGTTGACTTTTTCTTGAAGCACGCGCCAGGAGAAGTTCAGTTCTTTCGTGTGGGAGGTGTAGCTCGCGAGATAGTACCTCAGAAGGTCGGGATGGAAACCGTGGTCAAGGTAGTCCTCTCCTACCCAGACTACATAGCCCCGGGTCTTGGAAAATTTCTTCTCCTCGATTTTGACCATGCCTGAAGCTACGACAGCCGTAGGCACTGAATAATCCGCACCTTTAAGCATTGCTGGCCAGAAAATGCAGTGGTGATAGGTAATGTCCCCTCCTATGAAATGGACAATTTCCCCATCATTTTTCCAGTATTTCTCCCATGAATCCCCGGCTTTTGCAGCCCACTGCTCGGTAAAGGCAATATATCCTATAGGGGCATCTACCCAGACATAGACCACAAGGTCATCACGCCCAGGGAATTTTACTCCCCATTCAAGGTTCCGGGTAATGCACCAGTCTGAAAGCCCCTGCTTTACCCAGCCCAGTGCATAGTTCCGAGCATTTGATGTTCCACCGAGATCGTTTGAGAGGTAGTCCATGAGATAATCGCTGAAATCCGAAAGCTTGAAAAAGAAGTGTTCCTGCTGCTTGTACTCGGCAGGTCCCCCGCAGATAGTGCAAACAGGGTTTTGAAGTTCTCCGGGCTCAAGGTGTTTTCCGCACCCCTGGTCGCACTCATCTCCTCTTGCGGTTTCGCCGCAGTGAGGGCAGGAGCCTTCAACATAGCGGTCAGGAAGAAAACGATTGCAACTCGGGCAGTAGGCAATCTCAATAATCTTCGGGTACACGTAACCTTTTTCAATCAACCTGTTGACAATGTCCAGGGTCCTGTTGTGATTCTCAGGATCATCTGTTGTTCCAAAGGCATCAAAGTAAATTCCCAGCTGCTTGAAGATTTCATCAAAATGTTTGTGATATATCTCTACAAGTTCTTTGGGAGTGATCCCGAGTTCTTCGGCATTTACGACAATTGGGGTGCCATGGGTATCTGAGCCGCAGACAAAGGTAACCTCCCTCCCTTCCTTTCTAAGGGAACGGACAAAAATATCAGCCGGTACATAAGTCCGGAGGTGTCCGATATGAGCTTTGCCGTTAGCATAAGGCAGGCCGCATGTGACAAGTACGGGTTTACTGGATGATTTTGACATTTTTATCTCCATACATTTTTTGTAAATATATTCCTCTTCGATGGTCGCAATTCTAAAATATATTTCGTTTATTCTTTTGAAAAAGTTTGCTTACAAGGTAACCTATTTGAGGGATAGTTAATTATCCTATATAAAGAAGGGTGGAATGTAGAGACAGATAACTAAGAGCTCAGACAATTAAGGCTCTTAACAATTCTCTTGCCTTGAGGCTTTGCAAGTTCTCCTTCCTGCATTCCGGCTAACTTAATATATCTGTTATCTTAATTAAGTTTCAACTACAATCAAGATCGCAGATTATGTGACGAGTTCAATATATACTGTCTTATTATATATTAACAATAAGAGCTCAAGTCATGAAGGTACGAACTCAGAAAAGTAACCTGGAGAAAGCAACTTACAAAACAGTCTTCACAATGGAAGAGAGGATCTCTAATAAAGGAGTTTAAAGCACTAACGAGAACTCCTCAGGCTCAGGCTTTGCTTCAGATACTCCAGGAAAAACAGGTAATCCTTGAGCTTCCTTTGAAGATTTTCCTCAAAATAAAGAAATTGAGAATAAGAGTTTAAGTATGAATTCCGATCCATCTCCACAGAGTAAAAAACATAATTTGATGCCCTACGTGCTGGTAGTACTGGCTCTGATTGCTGTTATAATGGTAAGTATTGCGGTTATTTCCTTCAGTCTCGGTGCTGGGGGAGATCTGCGGAATTCTGAAAAAGTAGCTGTTATTTACGTTCAGGGTACCATACTTTCCGGAAACGTTCCTACAGGGCTTGGCTATGCTACTTCTGAAGAGATTTCCGAAAATATCCGCAGGGCTGTTGCAGACAGTGGAGTCAAGGCAATTGTGCTCCGGATTAACAGTTCAGGGGGATCTCCTGCAGCAGCACAGGAAATTGCAGGAGAAATTGAGAAAGCCAGGGCAAAGGGAGTCCCTGTTGTTGTGTCAATGGGAGATCTTGCAACCAGTGCTGCATATTACATCTCTGCATCGACTGATTATATTATTGCAAACCCTTCAACGAATACCGGGTCTATTGGAGTGGTCTGGGTCTTCCAGAATAAGTCTGCCTCTTATGAAGAAGAAGGTATAGAACATTATATTGCAAAGTCCGGAGAATTAAAGGACATGGGAAGCAACTGGAGAGGGCTTACTGATGAGGAAAAGGAATATGCTGATGCCGTGGTAATGGAAAGCTATGAAGATTTCATAACCGAGGTTTCAGAAGGACGCAACATGTCCCGGAGTGAAGTAAAAGAGATTGCTGATGGCCGAATATACACCGGAGCTAGGGCAAAGGAACTTGGGCTTGTAGATGGATTCGGAAACCTTTATGATGCGATTGACAAAGCTGCGGAACTAGGAGGAATTGAAGGGGAACCTAAAGTTGAATATATGAACAGGGTAAGTCTCTCAAGACTGCTTCTGGGTTCGGGTTCAGGAGGATCTAACGAAACGGTCGGGCAGTTTGTCAGTTACTTTGAAGAAAGTCCATATGGAAGAGTCCTTGCATGAAAATGCTCAAAAGCACATAAACTTTAAAAGGAATACCGCAGCAGATAGATAACTCAAATTACAAAAAATTCAGGAGTTCTCGACTCTTCCTTTATTTTTATGATTTCCTTTTGATTCTCTTTCTCTTTAACCTTCCTTTTTATTTCCGGCTTTTCTCCTGCATATTTTGTCCAGCAGCAGAATGTTATCAAGCATCAGGGCTTCGCTCCATCCCAGGGGAATTACCCAGGCAGGCTTGCCTGTAGACTGATCTACCTGTTCCGGGAGAAGTCCTGTGCTGGTTGCCCCGGCAAGAGCCCACTTAAGGCATTTAATCCCTTCACTGGTAAACCGTTTTACGTCCTCATCATATCTGTCTTCTTTTTCATGGTGGGTCTCCTGTATGGGGGAAGATATTGCGTTTTCATGGGGAAGATCAAGAGCAAATGTAAACATAGCTTTTGCAAGCCATAGAGTGGTCACTACCCACGGATTTCCATTTATGTAGCTGTCATTCTCATACCTTTTGATGCCATAATGGATATTGATAGGTACTGAGAGCTTTTTCTGAATATTTTCTATCATAAACTGGATCATATCCCTCTCTATGGGATTTTTCGGGGAGAGCATTCCAAAAGGAACATAGGTTCCAAGAATGCTTGCGTCAGCGGTTTTGTCCAGTTTTCCGTTAATAACTCCTTTTGCGAAATAACCTTCCTGAAGCCAGAAACGATCAATCGTAGCCTGTTTGATGAACTCTGCCCTCTTCTTCCAGCGCCTTGCCATACCAATTTCCCCGTTCTCTTCAGCAAGGTGGGAAGCACCCATAAGCCCGGCGTAGATTGAAGCGTTTGTATAAGTGAAAATTCCGTAATAAGTTTCCCAGAGATCCATGCAGCTTTCGTGGATTCCTGATTTGGTCCGCTTCATCAGGTATTCCGCAGCCCTGAGTACGGAAACCCAGACTTCTTCGAGAAACTCAGCTTTTTTCAGACCCTCTAGAACCCTGTAATAAACATCCATTGCATAAAGCGTGGATCCGGTTTCATCTATCTGAGTTGAGTAATCAAAATTTCCCCAGGAAGGAGCTATGTCCCCATTGAGCCAGTAGCGTTGAAACCAGGATCCATCAGGAAGCTGGGTACGGATACACCATTTGAAAAACTTATCACAATACTCTGGATAGCCGGAACGTTTTAGTGCAAGCACGACTTCTGAGGTATCTCGGTTCCAGCAGAAGCCGTAACCTCCGCATTTCTCAAAGTTGGAGTCAAACTCTGGAGCAGCCACAAAAGACCCGTGCTCGTGGTCATTAAGGAGATAAAGCACAAGAAGAGCCCTATTATAAGCACTGAATAGCTCCTGCCGCAGGTTATCGTATCCCTCTATTCCAGGCATCCTGAGCACCTGCTTTCTTGAAAGCCACATAACCCAGTGTTCTCTTGTCTTTTCGAAAATGTATTCAAGGGGCAGTTTTGAGAGTTCGTATATCCTCTTATACAGGAGGTGTCTGGAAGATGCAGCTCCCATCAGGATAACAAATTCGTTTGCTCCGCCAGCCTCCAGTTCAAGGTCCCAGCCAGCTGCGTTATTAATATTTCCTATATCTTCCTTATTTCTCTGGAGTTTCCCATCTTCCATATCATACTTGGAATTAGTCCACCAGATAGTGTCCATTGCCTTTCCTATTTGCCATTCGGTAAACTCTGGAAGGGAATAAATTCCTATATAGTAGTTTTGCCAGTACTGTACGAGCAAATGGGTATCGGTATCGCAAAATCCTGAGTTTTTCTTAGAAGTTTCCCCTACATTAAAATTGGAATAATAAAAGAATTTTCCCGAAATTTCTCTCTGGGACTGGACCTTAAACCTGCGTATAAGAACAGGCACATCAGGATGTACAAGATCAAGAATGGAGATTCGGATTCCCGAATCATGGTAGAGTTTTGTGGATACTATATTGGTGTCTTCTACATAATTCTGGATGCAGTGCCAATCGTTATCGTTGGTCCAGAGAAGCCTCTCGCCCGTATGAATACAGGCAACGGATTCTTCGACATGCTGAGCGTGGTCTCGTCGGGGATAAAAAAAGCCAAGGATTTCTCCTTTTCTCCCCATTGTTACAAGCAGCTCATCATTTCCTAAAACGGCATTGGGTAGCCTTATCACCGCGTCTCCCCTCTCAGCTGGTATTCCTGACCTGTGCCGCCCGATGGTGCCGGTGAGATTATATGTTCGCAGACATCCTTTCCTGTAGCTTTACAGCTTACCTCCCTCACACTAATGTTTTTTCCGAAATACTCGGTCAGGTAACCTGCAAAATAGCCGCTCATAAAGGCACATACTGGCTGGTCCGCCCCTCCGTAAACGTCAGCTATAAACGAATCTTTAACAATAATTTTTCCTTGATACGTCTTCGGATCGCATTCTATCTCAAGAATTCCCCAGCCTACACCCCTGTAGAGTTCTGCAAGCACGTCTGCGAAATTACTATCATCAAGGTTCAAAATACTCTTAAAATATTTTGCTGAATGAATTCCTCCCTTAAGTCCTGACATTGTGAGAAGTCCCTCGGCATGTGGCACATTCTGATTTAGAGTCTTAATGATATCAACAATTGTGAGTGCTCTTGCCGCAACTCCTCTGACTCCTACGACATTAAGGGGAAAGTCCGCAGAATAGATCATTCTGTACTTTGAAACTCCGTATTCTACCTCACTTACAACGTCAAGCTCCTCTACCTTCCTGGCAAAGTCTTCTGGGTCACTATTTTTATCAAGTTCGATAAATACTGAATATTCTCCTGTTTTTTGTGTTATGTTATCCAGATGACCAAACATAATGAACGCGTTCTCTTTTTCCAGAAAGTCGATTATTGAGGATAAAGATCCGGGTTCCTTTGAATAAATAATTTTAAACCATACAATCTGCGTCCTCTCATTGAGGCCTGCAAACATGAACAAGTCCCTTACCATGTGACTCGACTCCCATAAATTAGTATGTGCACATTTAATTAAGCTATTGCGCTAAGTTTCTTGAATACCTGCGCTTTGAAATCCATAAGTACAGCCATGAAATTAACAGCGGCATCGAAGGGTGTGGAGTGGACGCTGAAATATGAGTGGACATCCCCATCCCCAAGCCACTTGGTACACATGTAGTAATAGTGATCCGAAGTTAGAAGGTGCTTCCAAATACGCAGGATTTCAGGGTCCTCTGTTTTCCTTACAAATGGCTCAAGCAGCTTTATCTCTTCAAAGCAGCGCCTTTGCATGTCGTTGCCAAGCCATGCACTGGTGTCGCGCTCCATATCAGCCCAGGAGATTGTAGAAAAATCCCCTATATCAATCTCGGAAACAGGTGAGTATTTTTCGACAAGCTCACGGGGAGTGCTGAAATCCAGGTGAGTCTTGAGAACTTCCTCTGGCAGCTTTTCCAGAAAGGAAAATATCCCGGTTTCTTCCCATTGATGCTCTCCGAAGGTCTCATAGTCCATAAAAATATTAATACAATCCTCATTAATCCCAGATGCCCATGAGGCCCATTTTTCTGCAGTCAGAGGATATCCTTCCCACCACCTTGCCGAGAATCTGTATCCTATATCGTCACTTAGTTTATAATTCCTGACTATAACTGGAAGTCCCGAGCCTTTTGCCTTGTAAAGAACGTTGGGAGACCTTCCATCAAGTATATGATCCGCACCCTCAGTAAGGATAGCCTTATACCCCAGGTCAGAAACAAGCTTTGCTATCGTGTTATTGTAAAGCAGTTCAGTATTCCGAAATACCTCAGGTTTAACTCCCAGAAGATCAGACATACTTTCTCTGTGCTCTCTTATCTCCTCAATAAATTCGGTTTTGTCTTCAAAAAGGCTTGAGAGGGAATGATAGAAGGTTTCGTCCAGGTATTCCACTGATCCGGTTTCTGCCATCTGTCGGAAACTCTCGAGTACATCTTTTCCCCAAAGTTCGCATTGCTCGAGCAGGGTTCCGGTAACTGAAAGAGAAAACCTGAATTCTCCTTTATATCTATCAAGCAAGTCCAGAAGTACTCTGTTTGCAGGAATATAGCATTTCCGGGCTACTCTTTCAAAGATTTCCCTGTTGCATCTCTCGTCGAAATAGCGGAAAAACCCTGATCTGTCATCTGGCCAAAACCTGCGCAGTCTGAACGGTTGATGCACCTGGAAATAAATACAAACCGAGGTCATGTTCCTCCCTCAAGCACAGCTCTTCTGAAATCTGAAAGGATGGAAAAATAGTTTACAGCTCTTTCATACCCTTCTCTTATATTTCCAGGGTTCATTGAAAAAAATATTTCACTTTGCTGGAGATAACCGTATACATCTCTAAGTTTATTATAATCTTTTTTTCCCTTAAGTTCTGAGAGTTCCTCGCCAACCCTTACCAGTTCTCGCAGATAAAGCTGTTGAGCATGGTTCCCTAATGCATTATGCATCCCATAACGTATTGTCTGTTCAGTTGCCAGCGTCGGAAGTTTCAGAGGCTTGAATCTCTTTACAGCCTCAGCTGGTGTCAACATCTCAATTCCCCTGGATTTGAGTGTTTCGGGAAGCAACCGGATAAAATCGGCTATCATACTCTTATTTCTATAATGAAAACAAATATTCTGATAATTAATATAAAGTGTCAGGACGTCACCATCCATACTGTTAATCCAATCCACAAACTTTTCCGGAATAAGAGGATAGCCTTGCCAGTCTTTCTTCGAAAAACGCAGTTCAAGATCCTCGCTAAGGTTTATATGCCTTAGAAGGGTCGGAACATGGTTTTCAAAAACATGTACAGGGTCGTATCCATTCATAAGATTTCTAGACCCTTCTGCGATAAGACACTTAAAACCCAGATCGGTAAGAATTCTCTCTGCTCTCTCAGTATATAGAAGTTCAGTATTTACAAATGTTTCGGGTGTAATGTCAAGTAACTCCCTGAGTGTTTCCTTGTACATTATCACTTCTTCATTGAACCAGGATAGATCGGGATATAATGAACTCAGGGAGTGATAATTGCAGCTCCCGGTAAACTCTACACCACCGGTTTCCCCAAGTTCGTAGAATGATTCGAGAAGTTCGGGGTCCCATCTACACTGTTCAAGGAAGGGTCCAGACAGATCAAAGGAATATTTTCCCCCCCTTTCAATAGATTCCAGAATCAAATCATTAAGGCGTAACATTTGCCTGCTCGCTTTTAAAAATTTTGAAAAAATACTATTCCGATCAAAATATCTATCCATCTCAGGTATCCCCACAAAACCCTCGACAGGCCAGTACCACTTGGGGTTGTAAGGCAAATGCACTCCCATACAGATGCATACGGCTTTCATAACAAAGTAATCTAGTGCGGAAACCTACTAAAAACTATTGTTTAATTTACTTCTAAACTGCTTTTCATGTTAAATCAAAACTTGAAAAATATCAAAAAGTACTAAAGATAAGATGATACAAGAGCTGAAAAATATCAGCTTAGATTAAAAACATCTTAAAAAGTAAGAAGGGATGTTATCCCTTCGAATTGGAGCACAGAAAGTCTTATACCTCCAAAACAAGACTTGTGGGATCAGCCCATCATAAATCTTGTAAGGCTGCCGTACGCATCCGAGATCTCTTTGAGGGATAGAGAAATCTCAAAATCTTTTCCTTTGATCCTAAGCGAATTACCTCCTACCTTGCCGATTATGATGTGGGGCACATCTTTGAGGATCTCCAGTACAGCTTCCGGCTCGTTTGTAGCAAGCAAAGCCCGTGCAGGGGCTTCTGAGAATAACAGCTCATCAGCTTTAATTTCTGCAGCCTCACTCAGGTCTACTTCTGCGCCAAGGTCTCTGCACATTCTTGCAAGCCCTGCAGCAATTCCTCCAAGGGAAAGGTCATGTGCCGAGTTTAGTTTTCCACTCTTTACAGCTTCGATTATGGCTTTTATTATCTCCGGGAAGTTTGTCGGGACAGGAGGAACTTTCCCAGCATTCTGGGCTCCAAAACAGGCATAATATTCGGAACCTCCCATGTCGGCAGTTGTTTCTCCTACCAGGATAATAGTGTCTCCGGATGACACAAAGAAGCTTGAAGGAAGTGGAGTTTCAAGGTCAACTTTACCTATCATTCCAATCGAAGGAGTTGGGAGAATTGCAGTCTTGAACTCATCGCTTTCATTATATAGAGAGACGTTTCCCCCAACGACAGGGATAGAGAGTTCCCTGGCTCCATCCCCAAGACCGAGCACGGCGTTTTTAAATTGCCAGTAAATTTCCGGACGGTCAGGGTTTCCGAAGTTCAGGCAGTTTACAATTGCAAGCCCTTCTGCACCTTTTACTGCAAGGTTCATGGCGTTTTCCACAACTGCGGTCTTTCCCCCATTGTAGGGGTCAAGAAGGGTAGCTCTTGGCTGACAGCCGCAGGAAAGTGCAATTCCTTTTTTATCGGTAATCCTGAGCACACTGGAATCTTCTCCGGGTTTGACAATTGTTCTCAACTGAACCTCATGGTCATACTGCCTGTAAATCCATTCTTTTGAGGCAATATTATAGGAAGATAGGACTTTCAGGAAAGCTGTTTTCAGGTCTTTTGGAGTTTCTAGTGCTTTACTCTCCTCAACCTGGGAAATAGGAGTTACTGAGGGTTTCTCGCAGGTTGGAGCGCCGCCTGTCAGTAAAGCTATTGGTATATCGGCAACAATTTCCCCTTTAAACTCAACTGTATAGTTTGGCTCTTCTGTCAGGTATCCTACTACAGCTCCATTAAGGTCGTATTTTGCTGCCAGAGCAAGGACGGCTTCGACGTCTTCGGGAGCTACTTCAAAGAGCATGCGCTCCTGAGATTCCGCAAGCAGGATTTCATAAGCGTTCATATTGGGCTCGCGTTGCGGCACAGCGTCTGTAATGATCCGGGCTCCAAGCCCTCCTTTTGCAGCCAGTTCCGAGCTTGCCCCTCCTAAGCCGGCAGCTCCAAGGTCTTTGCAGGATTTTACATACCCCTTTTTCATAGCTTCCAGGGTCATTTCAATTACAAGCTTCTCAGTATAGGGATCTCCTACCTGAACACTTGGTCGGTCCTCAGCTTCGGCTGATTCGGAAAGATCCCTTGAGGCAAAGGAAGCTCCCCCAAGCCCGTCTCTTCCTGTGCTTGAGCCTACGAGCACGAGTTTGTTTCCGGCTTTCTGGGAGCGTGAAGTTATAATTTCTTCTTCCTTACAGAGCCCTACTGCAACCACATTTACAAGAGGATTTCCACTGTATTTTCTGTCAAAGAAGGTCTCACCGTTGACTACAGGCACTCCGATACAGTTTCCATAGCTTGCAATTCCCTTAATTATCTGCTCGAAAAGGAATAGATTTTTAGGAGTGTCAAGAGGCCCAAAATAGAGAGGGTCCATGAGAGCAATAGGGCGGGCTCCCATAGAGATTATGTCCCTCACAATACCTCCAACACCGGTAGCAGCCCCATTATAGGGATCTACATATGAGGGGTGATTATGGCTTTCCATGCCTATGGCAAGTACGTATCCATCCTCGAATCTAATAATTGCAGCATCGTCTCCTGGACCGATAATCACGTTCTTGCCAGTCGTAGTAAAAGTTTTAAGGAGAGGAGCGCTTGAGCGGTAGGAACAGTGTTCGCTCCATAAATTTAAAAAGCAGCCCTGTTCTACCAGGGTGGGCTCTCGCCCGAGTTCTTTTTTAATAATCTTAAGGTCTTCTTCAGGTAACATTGACTTGCCTCTGATGCTAATCCTTTTTGGATACCGAAATTTAGTTTTTAATAGGTTATTTTTAAATCCAGAATCTTTAGTGTTAGCGCAAACAGCCTATGGCGACATAAAGGGATAAGGATTAGATAAATATTTCTGACTCCTGAGTCCTATTTCGCCTGAATCCTGTCTCGGGATGACGGCGCCCTTTTCACAAATCTGAATTAATGAATGTAAATATGTAAGAAGTAATTCGAAAATTAGTTATGGGAAGATACTGGATGGCTCTCGAGTAAAAATTCTGTATTTAATATAAAAGGAAAAAGATAAAAATACTCTTGCTTTACTGGTTGCAGAATTAACTGGTTCTATCAGTTGATTTTTATTAAATTTGCTGGATCATTTTTTCTACTTTTACTCCGGATTCGGTCAGGGAGTATATTTCATCTTTTTTTATGATTAATCCTTTCTGTTCAAGTTCTTCTAGTGTTTTTGCGACGGTAGGATGTGCAACTCGCACAGTCTTTGATATTCTTTTCCCTTCCATTTCTCCTTTCGAGGAGAGTAAGGAGAGCACTTTTTGCCTTATACTGTTTCCGTTCACGAAACCTATTAACCCGTTCAAATCATTCATTTAGAGCCCCCAAACGTGAATCAGGTTATTCAATGTTTTCATAGGATTATATTTATATAATAGAAGTGAATACATATATTTACAAAATATAGAAAGAAATGGGGTTCAAGATATATTTAATTTCTTGCCGGGAAATAGGAGCTCTTCCCAGCAAAGGCAGAATTTCAGGCTTCTCCAGCTTTTTAGGCTTTTTAACCTTTTTAGTCTCTTCGACTTTTAAGCTTTTTCAGTCTGGATTCGTCTTCAAGGTGCTAACCTATGGAATTATCCCATAACTCCAGCTTTTTCGCTTACGACATATACTATTCGCGACATTACTATTCAATAATACATTTATTGTTAAATTCTACTTACACACGAACACAATGTTATATAAAATTATAAAAGCTCTGGCTGTTTCTTTACGCTTTCGTGAATCTTTATTATTTGCTGAAATTCAGTGTAAAGTGCCTTAAAAATACCATTAGGCTTTAATACCATCATTGACAAGTACTTTATATCTATTCAGTTATTTTTAGATGCACATATACTATGATTACAAATTCGGAGGATATACCAACAAATGAGTAGCGGAATGTGCCCAGTATGCGGGCTTCCACAAGAACTTTGCATTTGCGAAGAGGTCGCAAAAGAGCAACAGAGAATTACTGTAAAAGTCAACAGAAGAAGATACGGAAAAGAAGTTACCGTTGTAGAAGGTTTCGACGCAAGTGAAATTGATCTTCATGAACTGTCCACTTACCTTAAATCGAAGTTTGCATGCGGCGGTACGGTAAAAGGAAATACTGTGGAACTTCAGGGTAATCACCTTGCCCGCATGAAAGAAGTCCTCATGGAAAAGGGTTTCTCTGCTGAACAGATTAAAAACTAAACTCTGACGCTTCTAAGGATAAAACCGAGTCTGCAGAATAAAAAAGATTTTTCAGGCTCGGGACTAATATATTTTAACATATTTTTCGATAGCATGCATTTTCTATAAATTAAGGGAGACATGCTCTACTCGAAAAATAAAAATAGACAGATATATAAAAGGTTAAGAGATTATATCTCTTAAAATTTATCTGATTTATCCGGTGTCGGTCTCCCATGAGAACAACATGCGAAGTTATGGTACAGAAAGTCTTGCCTGCAATTCGAGCAGAGCTCTCCAGAACAATGATTTTTGAGTATGGATGCACGCAGCAGGATGTAGCGGATATCCTGGAACTCTCAAGGGCTGCAGTATCCCAGTACGTTAGTGAGAAACGCGGTGCTGAAGTTGGTTTTTCCGAGGAGACCCAGAGTGAAATCCGGAAGTTTGCATCAGTGCTTCTGAGTCGAGGTCTATCCTCTCAGGAGAAAGCAAAAGGCATGTGTGAAATTTGCAGTTTTGTTCAGAAATCAGGCTGGCTATACAGGAACGCTCCCGAAGCTAAACCCTGTATCATATGCGAGGATATGGATCCAAAGTGAATGATACACTCTGTGTTAAATGTAAAGGAAAAGGACTTTGTGGGCGTCCCCGCTGCCCAATTCTTGAAAAGTTTAAATCTCTACAATCGATTTCTCCTGTAATTTCAGGAAACTCGGTTTTTGGAGCATCTCCCCCAGCTATTTTTGTTGGAAGCTATGGCTACCCCAGGGTATCGGCAGGTCCGCTCATTCCCCCTCTGGCAAAGGAGAGTGAAGCCTCTATTTTTGAAGAACCTTCAGCCTGGGCAAACATGCAGATTGAAGACATTATTTCTCTTCGTTCCCGCATGATCAGGGCAAACACAAACTTCCACGTAAAAAAAGCTCTAGAACAAGAAAACACTCTCCTTGTAAAGGCTCAGGAACTTGCCCTTTCCAGAAAGCCCGTGGATACCGAAGCCTGGTTTTTCAAAGCCCCTAAGCAGGAACTCAAATTCGATGCAGTGCTCACACCCATGGGACCCTCAGGGCTTGTAAAAAACTTTGAGATTGCCGAGAATCCAAATGTTCCTAAAAAAGTTGATTATCTTGTCTACGACACTGATGCGCTGGCAAAAGATGCTGTGCTTGAACTCTATAAAGGAAATATCCCAGTTGAACATATCACGCGCTTGCTCTCCATTGGTCTGCTCGGAAGAGCACGAAAAATCGTGCCAACCCGCTGGTCAATCACAGCTGTTGATGATATGGCTGGAAAGGAATTTGCAAATCGTATAAAGGATTTTCCCTGGATTTCAGAAATCCAGCTTTTTAGCGAGACTCATTTCGGAAATCGTTTTGAAGTCCTTATTCTCCCACGAGCTTATTCCTTTGAGCTCATTGAAATCTGGCTCCCAAAAACAGTCTGGTCTGGAGAGTCAAGCTGGATTGCGGAAGATAGTGAAGGTTATGACGGTAAGAAAGGATATTCTCCCCTTGCTGGGGGTTATTATGCTGCAAGACTGCCTGTACTTGAATACCTTAAGAAAATTAAAAGGCAGGCTTCGGTCTTCGTACTCAGAGAAATAACTCCGGACTACTGGGCTCCCCTGGGTGTATGGGTTGTCAGGGAAGGCATGAGAAAGGCTCTCCAGAATCCTCCAAAGAAGTTCGATTCTCTCGAAGCCGCAGTTTCAGATCTTGCGGGCAGAGTAAGCACACCAAAAGCCGAATGGATACAGCAGGCAAAGCTGCTCTCAGATTTCCGTTTTCAAACCACTCTCGATTTCTTTTTTAAAGGGTAATTGGGTTAAAAGCGGGAGCAACGTAAATGATAAAATCTAAGTAATAGCAGAAATGGCTTGAATAAAAATACTAAATAAATTTAAGGTAATGGGTAGGAAGTCTTGAAGCTTTTCAAGAAGCTTTTCGAGCTTTCTACCTTTATCAGATTTATTTGAAGATCTCGGGTACTATACGCCGCGCAACTTCTTCGTAGGCTTTGGAAATGTCCCCTTTGTCAAACCTGAAGACATCCTTATCCATTGACTGTCCGGTGCTCTTGTCCCAGAACCGACAGGTATCGCAAGAAATTTCGTCTGCAAGAATAATTTCTCCGTCTCTTCTTCCAAATTCCAGCTTGAAGTCCGGAAGTACAATACCTCTCTCGTCCAGATAGGGCACAAGCAGTTCATTGATTCTAAGAGCGAGTTTTCGGAGTGTGGCAAGTTCTTCCTTTGTCGCCAGCTCAAGCGCTAAAGCAATGTCATCATTCAGCATAGGGTCCCCATATTCATCGCTCTTGAAGTCAAAAACAAGTACTGGTGACTTGAAAACAGTACCTTCTTTTAAGGGGTATCTTTTTGTAATTGAGCCTGCGGCAATATTCCTGACAATGACCTCAATTTTTATGATATCGACTTTCTTCACAAGCATATCGACATCAGAAAGCATTTTGACAAAGTGAGTCTTTATTCCCTCTGCTTCAAGCATCTCAAAAAGTTTCTTTGAGATCTGGGCGTTGTAATACCCTTTCTTTTCAATTTCCCCTCTTTTCTCTCCGTTAAATGCAGTCAGACTGTTTCGGAATTCAACAATAAGGGTGTCTGGATCGTCCGTCTTGTATATAGTTTTTGCTTTCCCTGAATAGAGCTGTTCTCTTATCATGCAATAGTCCTCTCTAGGGATAATTCTGGGTTTCCTTAGATAGGGAGATCTTAGGAATGATAGTTTTAATATACTAGTTCTGATAATGAAGGAGTTTTGATAATGCCGTGGTATTCCAGAGATAATCTATATCGATCGAATTCTCTCTAAAACGCGAGTATTCTCACGGAGACAATTCGGTTATTTCCAGAATTCACGATTACTCTCCGAATGTGAGACATTTCCTGGACACGGCAAAGGCCTTTCCCGAAATATGCCTTAAATCTCGAAAGAGATAGAGTAGATGATAACTTCTTCTGCTAGATAAAGCTATCATCTCCAGACGGTCTTTCTTCTTACCGCCGACGGCTTCGTAAATTTTATCATCGAAGAAAATCAATTACTAGGTTCAGCAACTTAAACAAAGATTTAAGAACTTACCGCATTTGAGTGCCCAACACTTGATAGTGGATTAGTCCAAGCATACAACAGGTAAAAACATGTCAGGCACTATATTAGATATAGTAGAACTACTGCTGACTGCAGAGATCTATAAACGCTACCCAGAACTGGATGTAAACGATCTTCCAAAAAACATTCGAAAAAATTACTGGAATAGCGCAGAAAAAACAGTTCCCAAACCCATTAGAGCCACGTTTTTACAAATTGAAAAACTGTATGGAATTCAGGATATCGAAAAATTTGTAAGAAATGTTCCCTTCATAAATATTGATAAGTCTCATTTTGAACTTAATCTCAGTGCTTTTGAACTTGCTGCTGAATGGTTTGAAAAGCAGGAAGGTTCCTTGGAGCGGATTGAAAATAACCCTGTCCTGGCTTATTACTTTGGAGAAATAAGAAAGGTTGAGGCTGCAAACTACGCACATGCAAAGGCAAAAATAAGACCCAAGGAAGTTGACAGGGAATGGATAGAGTCTCTGGTAGCAGAGATCAGGAAAGAGGACAAAGGCGAAGAGATGCTTAGACTCGTGGTCATTATTGCCCCTGAAGATGTGAAGCAAAAAATCCGCGACCTTGTACTTACCGAAGAACAGAAAAATGAAGTCGAAAAAATCATGAAAGCCATTCAGCATAGGGAATACTTGCGGGAAATCGGGCTTCATGATATCGGAAAACTTCTGTTTGTTGGTCCTCCCGGTACTGGAAAGACCTCGGTTGCCCGCGCGCTCTCTGAGCGGCTCTCAATCCCGTTTGTTGAGGTCAAGCTCTCCATGATAACAGACCAGTATCTTGGTGAGACTGCAAAGAACATTGATAGAGTCTTTCTGCTTGCAAAGAAACTGAATCCCTGTATTCTTTTCATAGATGAGCTGGATTTCGTAGCAAAGGCAAGGACTTCGGATGAAAATGCTGCCATCAAGCGAGCAGTCAACACTCTCCTTAAAGCCATAGACGAGATTAGCCTTGTAGAGCATGGGGTTCTTCTTATTGCTGCAACCAATCACCCCCGCATGCTTGACAGTGCGGCATGGAGGCGCTTTGATGAGATCGTGCATTTCCCTCTTCCTGATTTTGATATGCGTAAGAATATTCTGGATATTGTGACCCAGCACATTGAAGGGGATTTCAATACAGAGGAAATTGCTGAATTAACTGAAGGCTATTCGGGTTCGGACCTGCGTATGGTTATAAGAGAAGCTGTCCTGAGTGCTCTTCTTGAGGAACGTAAAGTACTTACCCAGGAGGATCTGCTGGCAGCTGTAAGATCCTTTGATGAGAGGTCTGATCTCAAATCTGAAGAGTATGATAGGAAGAAGTAAAGATGAGGTTAACACTGCTTGGGACCGGTGATGCCGTCGGTACTCCTAAAATCGGATGTTATTGCCCTGCCTGTGAAGATGCTCGAAAGGGGGGAAAGAGCCAGCGTCTTCGTTCCTCCATCCTTGTGGAATCCGGGGAGGGTAAAATCCTTATTGACACAAGCCCTGATCTCAGGCAGCAGTTCCTCAAGCAAAATCTTTCCTGTGTAGATGGAGTTATCTGGACGCACGGGCATTACGACCACTATTCTGGGTTCGGCGAGTTCTACAGGGTTCAAGATAAGGTTGATGTCTATGGAATTCGTGAAACTCTCGAATACATAGATCAGTATGTCTCCTTTCTTAAACCAAGGTATCACTACGTAAAGCTTTATGAGCCGTTCGAGCTAATAGGGCTGCAATTTACTTTTTTTAAGGTAAATCATCCCCCAGTGGAGGTTCCTGTTGGGGTTATAATCCTCGAAGGCGACAAAAAAGTAGTCATTACGGGAGATACAAACTCGGAGATTCCCGAAGCCAGCCTGAAGTTAATGCAAGATCCAGACCTTCTTATTGCCGATGCTATAGTTCCGCCCCATATTCATATAGAAAAGCACATGAATTCAGAAGAAGCTATGGCACTTGCAGAGCAGCTCAATGCAAAAGAAGTGGTCTTGACCCATCTCAGTCATCTGTTTCGTCCTCATAATATTGAAGCGTTGTTCATACCCCTTGGATACGATGGGCAGGTTTTTGAACTCTAAATATTTCTACGTTTTTGACTTCATTACATATCGTGACCCAATAGTGTCTATGAGTTCTGAAAGTATTCGAATCCTGGTGTAGGGAGAATGGATATTAGAACGGCTGTTTATCAGAGTTGCTTGCAGCATTTGAGGTGTTCGTAATCACGTCTGGCAGGAAGGGGAAATTTTGGAAAAGTCAGTTCATTAGTGGCGAGTGTAATAAAAAAGAATTAGACGTTAAGTTATATATTGAAAAATGTTAGGTTCTGTAGAAATCTTAAATTTCATCCAGGTAACTTATTCATATTTTCTGTTTAAGTTGCATGCCAAAATCTTAATTTTTATCGATATGTATGCAGGCTTATTAAAGCTTAAATTTACGCTTTTCCCGGATAATTAAGGTGTTTCGCCTGCTTCCTAGAGTATAGCTAAAAATGGATATATTTCTTTAGATAGACTGGCCTTCAAATCTGCCAAATAGCAGATAAACAAAATTCGCATAGAAGCATTAGATTAATATTTATCTTAATGTTTTAATATAACTAAAAGACTTTATACGGTGTATAATTATGAATCAGCTTTCCTCTTCTTTAGGTAATTACTATAGATATTTCATAGGACTTGACGGCATTATACTTACTTTTTTAATAATAGAGAGTTATCCAGTTGTTGTTAATTTAGCAACAAAAGCTAGCTTTTTAATTATGTTAGTGGGAGGATTTTGTGTATTAGTTGACAACTGGAATCGAAAATCAATAGATTACAGATTGTATGTTGAGTTATATGAAAATGAATATCAAGCTGAGTCTGATTATAAAGCGGGTAAGATATTTATAAATTTAATTTTCTATGTAGTCTCTCTATATTTAGTAGTATCTGGAATATATGGTGCTCTCTAATACTGAGGTAATGGGCGGGAGATAAGGGACTCGCCTACCAGACTCAACGAAAGGATAGGCTCACCAAGCTGTATGTCTGAAAACAAGCTTTATGCCTGAAAATTTTTTATCTCAAGTACCATATTATTATCTTCCTGGAAGAAAAGTCTGAGAAATAAAAGATTCCTGCACCTGAATAATAATTTAGTTTTATTTTCTATTTTATCCTCTAATAAGTTTCAATTTTTTTCTATTAGTCACATATAAATACAAGTACATCCAATTTTAATATTGGGTTTATTATATTTCTTCCTATTATGAAAAATAGGTGAATAAAACAAAAAGGGAGTGATATCTATGGCAGTAAGAAATCCAGTAGACTTAATTGCACTTATACTTGTCATAGTTGGTGGACTAAACTGGGGGCTTGTAGGGCTCTTAGATTTTAACCTTGTAGACGCTATCTTCGGGGCAGGAAGTACTCTCTCGAGGATTATATATATATTAGTCGGACTTGCAGCGCTTTACATGATCTATTTCACTGTTAGAACTGATACGTATCAAACTCATGAGGCCGCTGTTCGCCATGATTAAAATGATTAGAAGAGCTCCTTTCCGGTGTGATACTATAAAAGGGGCTTAATCAGCTGTTATTTTTCAGAAGGCTGGATATAAAATTAAAATAAGTTCTTTTTCATTTTTTAGGGGCATATTTTTATTTTTTTATCTTGTTTCTTTGTTTTTATTCATTCATTTTTCTTGTTTCTTTGTTTTTTTCATTCATTTTATTTCTTTTTTCCTTCATCTAAACTCATTTAAAAGTTGATTACTCTGATTATTTGAATACCATAAGTCTACTCATATAACTTGAATTATAACTTGAATTATATTATTCAGTTATTATCGTTTTTGAATTTCATACTTTATTCTTTACGTTTCCGGGCAGGAGTGCAGCTTCAAACGCCAGGATCGGTCCTATGAGCAATCCTGCCCATAATAAAAGTCCGGCTATTCCCAGAGTAAAGAAATAAAGCCGTTTTCTTATCGATCCTGTACCATACCTCTTATCTTTAAGGCTTAAGGCAATTGCAGCAACTCCAAGTCCTGTGCTGGCAAGGATCAGGATAAGAGTAATAAATATCTCTGGGGAATACGAACTTTTATTTAATGACAGGAGCATCTGGAAGATATAGGACGCTCCTGTGCCCAGAAAGAAGAGACCTGCAAGCGTTCCTGAGATGCTTGCAAGACTAAGTCCGGCTACGGCTTCCCTTTTTAAATAAATTGCCATAAACCCGGCTGCAAGAGTAAGCGCAAGCGGAGTAAAGATCAAAAGCCAACTCTGACCCTCCCAGCGATAAACCTTTATCTGACCCAGGGGTATGGTGATCCATTCCTTCAGAGTGAAAGTTTCTCTGTATCCCAGAACTACTCCGTAATTTCCTTCTCCTGAGATTTTCCTTTCCTGTACATTTTCTTCCTGTAATGAGTCTTCTTCCCTTGCTACGCCTGTTCCCTGTACCGCACTTACTGCAACGTAATATGTCCCGCTTTCAGGAGCTTCCATATCGAGCCGGGAAAGCGAATAAAAAGTGCTTGGGGTAAATCCTTCATACACAGGACTCTCAGGAAGGTTGTAGGAAAGCACTTTTGCCCCATATCCTTCGGGCACTTCCAATCTCTCGGGTGGCTGTCCTTCATTCTCAAGCCCAGGCCCGATAAGAATAAGACCTGGGGTAAAATCCTGGTTTCCCTGTTCAACAGGAACAGTAAGACCGAGTGTAATTCTCTCTCCCTTTTCCATATTAAAACTGTAATACCTGATGTCTCCGAATGCAAGCTGCCCGTAAAACACCCTTGATTTCGCAGGATCTTCAATCGGGATTGCGGTCCCAAGACTTTTACCCTCCCCTCCGAAAACTGGCACATGAGCAAGTGTAGGAGTTAGTATAAAGCATGTGACAGCCAGAAAAAGCAGAAAGAAGCCAGAATGCTGTAATACCCGTGGTCTCATGGACTATGTTTTCTCAGGTAGTATGTAAATATGTATAAGAACAAAGAATCAGACGCAGAACATGATATCTAATTTTTGTGTTAAGTAAAAACTCTCCTCCCTCCGAAAACCCTTTCTTAAATGCGCTCTGAGTTCATCTTATGAGGATCTGGGATGTACCCCCTGAGAGATTATGCAGAAATCACCTGCTTGGGGAACACCGTGAGCTCCATGCTTTATGGTCAATAATTATCAATAACAAGAAGGGTTATGCACATCATCCTGAAACCATGCGCTGGCGGGGAAAACTCAAAGCTCTGTACCTGAGGCATGAAGCCCTGGTTGAGGAAATGACAAAACGCGGTTATAAGCACCACACTCCTCTCGACCCTGCCTTTGCGACAGGAGAAGCAGTTCAGGACGAGCTTGTGGATTCTTATAAAGAACAGATCCGGCTCCTAAAGGAAAGAGGGTGTGATTGCAGGGTTTGAATTCTGTTATCTTGAATTTCACGGCTTGGTAAAAACGGATAAATCCGACAATCGTGAACTCAATAAAAATATTTCCTATTTTATAACCTGCCCGGCATGTAGAAAAGAAATTCCTGGAGTTGAATACATTAAAGTGAACGGGAGAATGATATGCGAGGACTGTTATCTGGAAGAGCAACAGAGAATCAAGTTTGCAGATCCTGTGGCTGTGTGCTCTAAAAAACTCTTTAGAAAAATGCATGGCTTAGAGGGTATAGAAGGCCTGACCGAACTGCAAAAAGCCATTTATGAGTTTATTATTTCTAGTGGAGGGGCAAAAAAAGAAGAAGTTGCAAAAAAATTCGGAATATCTCTGCTGGAAACCGAGAACCAGTTTGCTCTCCTCAGACATTGCGAGCTGGTAAAAGGTCAGAAGAGGGCAGATTATATATACCTTGTGCCCCTTGATGCCTTAATAAGCTCTGAGACTACTTTGTTTTTGTTCCGAACCTGTTCACTTAATCTTCAGAAAGAAGATTCTTATATTTCTCAGGTTTCAAAATTAATGTAGATAACTTAATTTTCCGACAGACTAATTTTCGGCAAGCTAAATAGGTCTGAAGAGATATATTTTGATGGGCCCTTTCATTTTATTTCTCTGGAAACGGTTTGTGAAAGGGCCTGAACATGAAGGAATTTTATTTGAAGAGCAGTATGTTTACCGCATTTTACCTGGGGCAGATTGCTTTGAGGCCTGAGGCAACATCAGCCAGGAGTTCGACCGGGATTCCCATAATCATTTCTTCATCTGCGATTTTGGTATAGTTTCTGCTTCCACTGCAACCGACTGTGACTCCTATTTTGCCTTCTTTGTATACTTTTACAACCCCGTCCGAGCACAGGCTTTGTTTCCCTGCAAAGCTGGATTCAATTCTGCCACCTGTTTTATACATCATAGCCTGCGTAAGCAGCATAACCTGTCTGGGGGTGCAGATAACCACAACTACATCCGGAGTAAATGAAGTGTTTTCCAGGGGGGAATACAGGATAGCTTCTGTTGAGTTTGCGGGGAGTTTGGAAACCATCTCAAGGGTACGCCTTGCCGCACCCTGTGTGCTGAATTGCTTAAGCCCTCTAAAATAGAATTCTCCACTTGCGACTTTGGGGGGCATTTCCCCAAGACCCATTGCGCCGGCTCCGCCTTTACACATCTGGTCTTCGACCAGGGTATAGAATTCCGCGCCGGTCCTTCTTACCCTGTCAACCAGCTGGCAGTGTCTCATAGCTTCATCTACTCTGGTAATCCCTTCCGGGATTTCTCCTCCTTTAGGAATCAGTTTTACTGCAACCGGGGAAGTTGTGAGTTTCAGGCACTCTACCATCTCCTGTCCATATTTGTTTACCTCTCCTACATCCATATTCTCAACTCGGGTTTTGAAACTTTCATTTTAGTGATGAGAGCAACTGCAAGTTTCATTCATAGATAACTCTTGCAGCAACCCGTTGTTGTAATCCTGAACTGCATCAGATACCTTGCCCGCAGCTCCTGCAAATACTTTTATCTTCTTTTCCTTCAGTGACATTAGAGGTCTTCCGCCAATGCCCGAGACAAGTACGGTATCGACATTGTGTGATTTCAGGATTATTGAGGGGGCGGCGCAGTTATGCGCTCCATCAGGAGAGCTATTAATTATAGTATCAATACCTGTAATTGTGCCGTTCTCGACATTTACAATAGTAAAGTATTCACATGAGCCATAATGGGCACACACATCCGATTCCAATCCCCTGTCACTTATCGATGGTACAGCAATTTTTGTCATTCTGTCACACTCTGGTTTAGCGTCTACTGCCCCTTTTCCCTTGCTTTTTGGGCAGCAGTAATTGTTCTAAATTAACCTCTTCCTTCTGCCTTCGCAGCCAATTGGTAAATAGTATCGACATCGCACATCGGACATATATGTGGTTTTTGAAGGCACGATATCCTGCGTTTAACTCTATTTACCACTAATTCCCACATATGCGATATATTATAAATAACTTACCAATTTCATTGGTCATTTTTGGAACTTTTTATGTCACTCTGTTTAAGTCCCTGACAGCTGCTTTGATTTAAGATATGGGATACTAGATTGCTTTTGTCAAACCCGAAAAAAGTTTAAAACCCTTAATTTGCCCATAAATGCTTCATGTTTAGAATCATTAAATAACAGGCTTTTATATGCGCTAAATAGTTAATTTACCTGGTATTGGTGTTTGGTATGGACAGCTCAGGACCTTATTTTAACCCAGAAATCGAAACTCTGGACAGGGGGGAACTTGATGCTCTCATCGAGGAGCGGGTGCGGTACACGGTAAAATATGCGGCAGAAAATTCCCCTTTTTACAGAAGATGGTTTGAGAAACAGAATATAGATCCGGCTGAAATCAAAACTCATGAAGATCTTCTGGATCTACCTATAATCTCTGGCAAAACTATCCGTGAGAACCAGCCCCCTGAAGTGAAGGAATTTATGTTCAAGAGCGTGCCCTGGGAAGATGTTTTTACAGTTCATGAAACCAGCGGAACTAGCGGAACTCCTAAAAGCTTTTTCCTTACATGGGAGGACTGGGAACGATACTCGGAAAAATACGCCCGGATTTTCAGATCACAGGGTTTCGGGCCTGGAGACAGGGTTGTTGTCTGTGCTTCTTACGGAATGAACGTAGGCGCAAACACCATGACCCTTGCAGCCAGGCAGCTTGGCATGAGCATTATTCCTGAGGGCAAATGCACATTTCCCCTTCGCGTTATCGAAGCCTACAGACCTACAGGCATAGTAGGCAGTGTCTTCAAACTCCTGAATCTTGCCAGAAGAATACGAGCAGAAGGCATTGATCCTCAGGAATCAGGTGTAGATAAACTGGTCGTGGGAGGAGAAGCCTTTGCTGAAGAATCCAGGAACTACCTTTCCGAAATCTGGGGCTGTCCTGTGTACAACACATATGGGAGCACAGAAGGCACAATGTGCGGAGAGTGCAGTGATGTCTCTGGGCTGCATGTGCCTGAAGATTTTGTTCACCTTGACATTTACGATCCCCATATAGGGAATTACGTGCCTGAAGGAGAATGTGGAAGAGTAATTCTGAGCACATTGCTGCCTGTTGGGGCAAAAGCAGGAACCCTTCTTTTAAACTATGATACTGAAGACACAACTGTGATGCTCACTCGTAAACAATGTCCCTGCGGAAGAACTCATATGAAAATTATGACTCCCCAGAGGGAGGCTGAAACTGTGTGGGTAGAAGGGACTCCCTTTAACCGCGTAGATGTGGAAAGGGGTGTTTTCCAGCGTGAAAACATGGACTATCTGACAGGAGAATATGAGGCTTTCCTTTATGGTGATGAGGACGAGGGAGAGACCATACTCAGGGTCAGTATGGAGTGTGAAAATCCTGAGATATGCGATCGGGACCTTATAGAAGAAAATTTTATCAGGGCTTTTCTAAGGTATAAGCCTCCGCTTTCCAGGGCTTATACTGAAGGCACTTTCAAAATAGTGTTCAACTTCACAGACCCTATGGGGCTTGAGTTACACAGGATAAAGGGCAGACCTAAAAGGCTTGTTGATAGACGATAACAGCGCAACTGCATGAGTGGCAGGTTCTTTTCATACAGACAATTACGTTCAGAAGAAAATTGCGTTTAAGCCGGAAAATTACATCTACACTGCCAGATATACTTATGCGGGAATGTATGTTCAATACAATTTTCTGAAAGTCTTGTTTAACAAAAAGCTGATTAAGACTTTCTTTCACTTTTTTTTGTATTTTTATATTATTTCTTCTTAATGAACGAACTTATCCGTTTTCCCGATGGCAAATGTAAATCGTTCCCAAAGATTAATATTACTGAAGAATAATAATCTTTTAATCAACTCTTTTATATTAGTGGCTAAGTGAAAAAAACATATATAGTAATACTTACAATATGCTAAAGTATTATCTTGTAGACAAATCCAAGATTACCTGGTGATATGATGGAAACAGAATTGATGAGGATAGGGGTTTCCCTTCCCGATACCCTTCTGAGTAAATTTGATGAGATTATCGAGAAAAGAGGTTATTCTTCCCGTTCGGAAGGCATAAGGGACGCTATCAGGAGTTATATTTCCTATTACGAATGGATGGGTGATATTAAAGGTCACCGTGTCGGAACGGTTGCGGTTATTTATGATCACACCAAAAGAGGGCTTTCAAATGCCCTTGCAGACATCCAGCACAACTACTCTCACCTGATAAAATCCTCAGTGCATATCCACCTTGATCACGATAACTGCTTTGAAGTAGTCGTTCTGGATGGAGACGGTGAAGAGATTAAGGAGCTTGCTGAAGCTATAATGGCTCTCAAAGGGGTAAAGTTCTCAAAGCTTACAACGGTAGCGTCAAACGAAAAAATCTGACCTTACCTGGCAGAGCAGGACTAACACTCGAAGCAGTAAAGAGAATCAGACAAGAGAAGAGGAAAGCGTTTCAGAGAGAATTATGCCCCTAAATGGAGGGAAATTTCAAAGAGATATAATTCCTCCCCATTTTTCCAATTCAAGTTTTTTTCAAAATATTTTTCAATGTGCTTCAGGAGTAAGTACCCGAACTCCGTGAGGTAGTGGATCTGGAAACTGCGTTCTCTTCGAGTGTCTACCTGGTCTGCTTCTTTTAACAGCTTAAGATGATAGGAAAGTGCTGAATGCTTTTGATCCGTGCACTCTACAAGGACACAGACACAGAGGCTCTGGACTTCAAGAGCCCTGAGAATCCTGAGGCGTGGCGGGTCTGCAAGCACCTTAAACAGGCTGACAATTTCTTCCACATCTTCACTGATTGCTGTATGCACGGCAAGACTCAGCTCACGCTATCCTGAATTTATCCTATTTTATCCTTTCAAAATATCCTTATCCGTGCAAAGTACTTCTTTCCACCTCAAACCGAGTCCCGAGAGGGCAAAACCGCCTCCAATCAAAGTAATTGAATTTTTTATAATATGATCAAGCACGGCAACCGTAAACCCTATTTTCGGCTCGATCCCCCCAAGGGCAAAAACTGCAGTAAGAGCAACTTCGTATGTTCCTATAGCACCAGGTGTTATTGGGAAGGTTTTTGCAATATTTCCGAGAGCTACAGCCAGGAAAATAAGAGATATCATGTACGTTGAGGAAACATCTACTCCTGCTATCGGAAAAGCTTTAAGCACCAGAAGGCAGGTGAATATATCTATTCCCCATATAAGAAGAGAAGATGCGGTTACGGCCAGAAATGAGCCAGGTCGCACTGCAACAACGCTCATCTGGTGAAGAAAAGTTGATGCTAAACCCTTTATCTTGCCAGAGAGCCCGTTCTGGAAGTTTTCTCTTTCCAGTGTTGTTTTAGCGTGGCTTTCCCTAAAAGATGCAATAAAAAGAATTGAAAAGAAAAGCACTACTGCAAGCCCGGATAGCTTTATCAGGGAGCTCATCCACGGAGCAAGCTCAAAACGGGACGCTGCACCTGAAGATGCAAGTATTGCTATGGAAGTAATTGCAACTATATCAAAGACCCTTTCTACGGTCAGTGAGGAGAAACTTGTTGTAAAGGCAAGATTCTTGCTTTTTTTCAGGATATACATTCTGCTCAGATCTCCTATACGTGCAGGGAGAACTACGTTTGCTGATTGGCTGACAAAAATGCTGCCTATAAGAAAGCCAAGTCCGTACTCGCTTCCGAGCCTTTTAAGGATCTGCTGAAAACGCACCCCCCTCAAAGGCCAGGAGATGCAGTACACCAGAGAAGCAAACGCCAGAGTCCTGAAAGAGGCAGCTCTCACATTTTCCAGAATATCGGACACGCCCAAAAAAGTCGCAACAAATGCAAGGATCAGAATCGCAAGGCAAGTTGCAAGAAACACCTTCCCTTTTCCTGAAACGATAAGTGGGAATGAGAGTTCCCGCCAGAGCCGGAATATCTCTGATCCCATTCCTTTGACATCTTTTGCCAGATTAACCTTGCTTGATCCTCCATGCCTCCAGTAAACAGGAAACTCTATTACCCTGTATCCTCTATGCTGGGCTCTTACGAGTACTTCAGTATCCCAGAACCAGTGTTCATTCTCGATCTCGTCGAGAAGTTCAAAAAGAGCTTCTCTTCTGAAAGCCTTAAATCCACATTGATGATCATAAAGCTTTGAATGCAAAAAGGTTCTCACCAGAAAATTATATCCCCTGCTTGCGAACTCCCGTTTAAAAGGCCTTTTTGCATCGCTTTCACGCATCATTCTCGAGCCTGTGGCAAAATCATATTCATCCTTACTCACAGCCCTGATCAATTTTTCCAGATATTTCATATCCGTTGCAAGATCCACATCAATATAGCAGAGGACTTCTCCTGAAGCGGCTTTAAATGCCCTGCTCAGAGCTTTTCCTCTGCCCTGCCGCTTATCCGAGTGCAGGTGGACAACATAAGTGTACTGCTCTGAGAGCTCGGAAGCTATTCCGTCCGTACCATCTGTGCTGCCGTCCTCTGCTATAATGATCTCGAAATGATCAGTTATTTTGAAAAGTGTTTCCGCTGTAGTAAAGACAGCTTTTTCGATATTCGCTGCCTCGTTATAAGCTGGTAAAACCACCGAAACGCTGGTAATGGATAAAACCCCTCTATTTTCATTCCAGTATTAGGAGCGAATTTACGATTTGTATATCTTGATTTTTATATGAGTCAGAGTTTAAGGTTCCCCCTAAAAACCGAAAACTCTCAGAACTTGTTTTTTACCTTATAAATCCGGACTGAGCCCTGGTAAACCGGTTCAAAATAAGTTTCATCTTCGAATTTATCCGTCTTTACGTCATACATTTGCCTTTCAAGTTTACCGATATACACATAGCTTACGTTATATTTATTTATAAGCTCAAGAGCTTTTTTTTCACTGACTGTACTGTAAATGGTATTTACATCTTCAACTCTTGTCCTGATTTCTTCATGGTCTCTTCCCCAGAACCTCTCATGCCTTGTCCAGCCAATAACTGTCGGAAGCCCGGTATTTGCCGAGACACGTGAGGTATATTGATAACTGCTGTTATCATCGGAAGCCTCAAGAATTACAGGAGTACCTTTGATATTTTCCTGCATCCATCTTATGGCGTCATAATCTCCCCTGTCCAGTTCTTTCATATATTCCATGCCATCAAGAGTAGGTTTTGCATTCATATCTTCAATTCTTGTGACAGTTGCTACCACAGGAAAAACGCTGCATGAGAGAACAAGGAGCACAAGCGAGACCATCCAGACTTTTTTTCCATAACCTCGGTTAGTCGAAAAAAAGATATTTCCGGATAATGTCCTGTAACGAAGGTAGAGTTGAGAGTATGAATAGGAAGCTGCAATAGCTAGAAAAATCCATAAATGCATATAAAATTTAAAAACCGTATTCATACGAGCAAATTTCCCTTGAATAGGGTCATCAAGGAAAATAACTTCACAGAGAAGCGCTACAAATGCAGCTGCTGCTATAAGAAAGAATACAAATCCTGCACTGCTCCTTTCCGGAAGATCTTTAAGGAATGAATACAGCGAGAGGGCAAACAAAGGGAGAAGAATTACAAGCAGAGGAATAGATAATTCACTGGCGAGAATCGCAGTAATTCCTATCCACAGAATGAAATATTGTACTTTTTGCCTGAATTCCAGCCTGGTCATAAGGAACGAAAAAGTCAGAAAGAGGAAAAGGCTGAACAGGATCAGAAACTCTTTAATTGTTGTTCGAAGTTCCGGAGGAACAAAGTCAAATCCACCTGCAGCCTGGGGTTTAAATGTCAGGTAAAAGGGCAAATAAGGAAGAAGGCTGAGAACGGAAACCAGAAAAATTGTTCCCAAAAAGCCTGTAAAGGAGCCGGATAAGTTTTTATTGCGAATATAACGCCCACAGTAAAAAGCAAAAATAACTGCAAGTGTCAGGCTGAAATATACTGGGAAATCCCAGGAATTGGAAGGGAATAAGAAGCCAAGAGATACTGAAAAAATCAGAAGTGCTAGCACGTTTTCAAAGGCCCATTTACTGTCTTCTCTTAAATATATGTTCAAAAGGAAAGTAAGTACCACCAGCTGGAAGGGAATTGCAAGTACATGGGAATGCAGGTCCCCGTGTATGAAACTGAAGTAAGGAAATTCATTTATCGTATAGGGGATAACTCTCGAACTGCTCCAGTAGTATCCCATTGAGATTGGCTGTTTGACAATATACAGGTTCAGGAACTCTTTAAGTCCCTGCAGGTTTCCGAGCAGAATCACAAATGAGGCGGTCAGGACTCCGTACCTGGCTTTTCCATGAGAAAGATTATATCCTAAACCGAAAAGGAGATTGAAAGCCAGAGCGAAAGTGAGTGCAATAGCCAGATTGAAAAGCATTGACGGCTCGACAGAAAGTAATTTTCCCGGAACTCCTACTGAAAGGTATCCCAGGTAGTAGTAAAAGTCAAGGAACCCACCTGCAAACCAGGGATCTGCTGGGGGAAAGGAAGCAGTTCTCATCATTGCGTTCAGAAAGGCAAAGTCCATAAATTTTTCATGCCTGTAAATCTCAGGGAGATGCATGCGTATAAACAGGAAGAAAAAAAATCCTGCTATGAATACAAGCTCGTTTGATAGGATTACCTTCTTTTCTGGTAAAATGCTTCGTTTTCTATAAACTATTCCCGAAATAAGGCAAAGCAAAAGGACTGAAATCAGGATCGTACTCCGGTTAAAGCCCCATATATACGAAAAAAACCAGGCAATGTAAGTAACAAGCACTATTCCCAGAGTTCTGGCTGCAGAATAGCCTCTGTCAGCAAGCCTGTTCCCAATTATTCCGGCAAGAGGGGTGGAGATCAAGCCCAGTACTTCTATAAATGCAAACCACAAAATCACGTTAAAATACTCTAGCACTGCTCTCTTCCCTTTAAAATCGGTCGTTTAACGTGCACTTCTAAAGCCCCACTTTCTTGAGGTGCACTTTTAAATATAAACCTGTATCCAAAATCTAAGCCTTTTATTAGCTCGGAGAGACAACTAAAGGTTAATGTCGTTTCCGAGAGGCTATTGAAATCTTCCAACTACTTTTGCAGTCGGTATTCCTATTTCCCCAACTTTTATTTACCTGACATAAGTGCCGATAATATTTATTTTAATAATATGTATTTTGTAAAGAGGTTTATATTTTTATCGTATGGAATAAATTTTCTTTTTCTTCCGATTTTATCTTTTTTAAATTTTAAATGATTGAATTCTTTCTTGAAGCTTGTAGCAAGCCTTCATTATTTACTATTCCCTCAGTACCCGTTCGTATTCAGGTTTTTGCTACTTTGTGTTCAGTTTTGCTAATTCTTGTCCCGCTAATTCGTATCCTGATTCGATTTCATCAGTAACTACTATATACGCTAAAAATGTATAAAGACCAAATTTGTTTCATAATGTAACTAATTCAAACATATTACTTTTAGAATAGTTCTCTGAGAACAGTTGAGAATAGTGTTCGAGAACAGTTCTCTTAGAATAGTTCAACATATGAAAAAAGGCTAGATTGAAACAGCTTCTGGTCTGGTTTTCCACCAAACATATACGATAAACCAGCATGCTAGCTCTCCAAATTCGATTATGGTTTTTTAAATACATATAAAGTGGTGCGTTTCACTAATATCCTAAGAATTCTTCAAAAGAAAAAGGAGACATAATGAGACATCATGAATTCAAAAAAAACAAGATTATGGACTAATGATTTTGTAATCGTTTTTGTTGAAAATTTTCTAGCTGCCTTAACTTTTTACTTATTAATGATAGTTATGTCTGGATATGCGATGAGTAGATTTAATTCATCCCCAGGTGAAGCGGGCTTTTCTGCCAGTATATTCATTATTGGCGGACTTATCGCACGTCTGCTTGTCGGAAAATGGATCGGACAAATCGGTCATAAGAAGACCCTTTATGCGGGAATTATTTTAAGCTTAATTATGACGCTATTATATTTTAGGGTCAATAATATTTTTCTTCTGTTTGCTGTCCGCTTTCTTCATGGCATGGGATTTGGCATTACTACTACAGCAGCAGCTACAGTCGTTGCACATATTATTCCTGTAGGGAGGAAAGGTGAAGGGATTGCCTATTTCGGATTGAGTCAGATACTCGCAACCGCTATCGGTCCCTTTTTAGGTATGTTAATTAGCCAGCATGGCAGTTTCGCCACAATTTTTGCTACCTGCGCAGTTGCCTCAGCAATCAGTCTTGTGATTCTGCCATTTTTATCATCCTTACATGAAATAAAATTAACAAAAGAACAGCTGGAAAAAATGAAGGAATTCAAATTTAACAACTTCTTTGAACCCAGGGTAATTCCAATTTCAGTTGTTTGTATGCTTATTTTCAGCTGTTATTCGAGTGTTGTGTCCTTCCTTGAAGTGTACTCCAGGGAAATTCATCTCGTGGATGCAGCCAGCTTCTTTTTCATAGTATATGCCACAGTAATTTTATTTTCAAGACCAATTATTGGTCGACTGTTTGACTCCAAAGGTGAAAATGCAATCATGTACCCGGCGATTCTAATATTTACGGCTGGAATGATGCTATTTAGCCAAACTCATCACGGTTATACACTTTTGTTAGCCGCAGCCTTGATAGGGCTTGGATTTGGAGCTATACAGTCCAGTACTCAGGCAATTTCTGTTAAAATAACTCCACAACACCGTATGGGATTGGCAAACTCAACATATTTTGCGTTTGCAGACATAGGAATGGGAATTGGGCCTTTGATGGTTGGATTTATCATTCCCTTTACTGGTTACAGAGGAATATACATGCTCATGGCAGTTTTTGCGGTAGTGTGCTTGCTATTGTATTATTTATTACATGGGAAAAAAGCTATGCACAGCAGAGGTGTTGGGTATTTCTAAATAGTGACCGAAATACAGCTTGTGATTTTCTCCGATTTAACGTTACCGATTCCTCTTGTTATCTTAAAATAGGGCTTTGCAGATAGTGATAAACATGAAAATGCAGATTGGCGGAAAAGCTGTGGAAGCATGCAGTCATGAGTTTTCTGATATTATAAACCCGGCGACAGGTGAGCTTATTGACCGGGTTCCAAGAGGCACTGAAGAAGATGCGGAAATGGCTGTTGAAGCTGCATGGTCAGCCTTTAGTGATTGGGCTTCCACATCTCCGCAGCAGAGAGCTGGAATACTTTACAGGGCTGCGGGAATTGTAAGAGAGAGAAAGGATGAACTTGCCGTCCTGCTCACCAGGGAGCAGGGAAAACCCCTTACCGAAGCTAAAAACGAGATAGAAGGTTTTGCAAATGTCCTTGAATATTATTGCGGGCTTGCGAGCAGTTTCCACGGAGGTTTTATCCCGATCCATCAAAGCGGATATGCTTTTACCGTGAAGAAACCTCTTGGAGTCTGTTCCGCTATAATTCCCTGGAATATGCCTGCCCTTATTATGGCGTGGAAGATAAGCCCTGCCCTGATCACCGGGAATACACTTGTTCTGAAACCTGCAAGCAGCACTCCCCTTACTAACCTCACCCTGTCTTCTATCCTCAGTGAAGCAGGTTTGCCTGCGGGTGTGCTCAATATCGTTACAGGTCCTGGTGAGGTTGTAGGAGAATCCCTGATTAAGAACCGTAAAGTAAAAAGAATTTCTTTTACCGGAGAAACCGGAACTGGTAAGCGTGTAGCTGAACTTGCAGCCAGTGGAATGAAAAAAGTAACACTTGAGCTTGGAGGAAGCGATCCTATGCTTGTCTGTGATGATGCAAACCTTGAGGCTGCAGTTGCAGGAGCCCTTCGAGGAAGATTTTACAATTGCGGACAGACCTGTACTGCCGTAAAAAGATTATTTGTTTTCGAATCCGTAGCTGACGAATTCATAAAAAAGCTTGAGGCTGGCATCCGGAATTTAAGAGTTGGGAATGGACTGCATGAAAATGTTGATATGGGACCTCTTAACAACCGCAGGCAGTGGGAGTATATAAAAGAGCTTGTTGCAGAAGTCGAAGAAAAGGAAGAAGGAAGGATAGTCACAGGGGGCAGGGTTCCAGAGGGCGGCGACTATAGTAAGGGATATTTCTTTGGGCCCACGCTTGTTGTAGATGTGTCAGAGGAATCCAGGCTTTTAAATGAGGAAGTGTTTGGCCCGGTTCTGCCTGTAGTCCGGGTAAAAGACCTCGATGAAGCAATTGAGAAAGCAAACAATACATGTTACGGGCTTGGAGCATCTATCTGGACAAAGAATATTGATAGAGCACGTATAGGATGTGAGAGGCTGAATGCAGGAATTATCTGGCTAAATCAGCATCTTAAGGTCGCTCCAGAGGTTCCTTTCGGTGGTACAAGGGACAGCGGAATCGGAAAAGAAAACGGACCTGATGCCCTTTCCGAATACCTTGAACTTAAAACAGTAATGCTGAAAACCTGATGTAATGAAAACCTGATGTAATGATTAAAATAGGATATGAGCCTGAAGTAATTTAAAAAGATATGAAAAAGCCCTGATTCTAAAAAGCTCTGTATTCTATAACGATAAAATAAAGAGTTTTCGATGAGCCAGTTAATGCAGCTCATCGGCAGTTTTTATAGAGCCCTGCTGACAGCTCAGGTTTTCTTCTGATATTTCGGCAGAAGCTGCATGAATTCCGAAGCTTCCATAACCGGCACGCTGTCAATTACGCAGATATCCGACCAGGGCAGATTGAACGCTCCATAAGCCTCTGCACTTTCAGCTTCGTAAAGAATATAATATCTATTTCCAGAAAGGTCAATCCACTGGTTAATGACATCAATTCCTTCTGGAATCTCCAGTTTCTTAAAATGTTCTAGGATCTTATCGCGGTTCGAAGGGTCCCAGGTACTAACGTCCATGAATAACATCTTTTACCACTCCTCTTTATTTTCTACGCTGCCAACACCCCTTCCCGGAAGCCAGGGCAGCATTCATTTTTACAGCATCCGGGTCTCTTTGAGAGCCAAGCCTCAGGGAAAAACAAGTTTATTCTCCTGTGTCATCTCCGCTAATGCGGGTTTGATCAGCATGCCCCCAAAATGCCGATTAACGGCAGAAATCCAGATTTTTTATATTTTAACAGCCTTTCCTTCTTTATCATTGCTAAAATCCCCATGAATGATAAATCTGGAAGGACAGGTAATCATGCAGAACTTCCTTCTGCATGTAGCTACAGACAGTATATTATCATCCCTTAGGCTATATAATAGTTCGTCCTAAAAGACTATATTAAGTCAGGTGACTTCTTCAGATATGCAAAACTCTTAATAAAAATACAGGGTGCCACTTTCTCAGTCGAGCCAGCAAACCTCACATTTTTTATCCTTTTTCATGAAGAAATTTGCAGCTTCCAACCCGGCTTTTACAGAGCCGTTCATGCTTCTTTCAGGGTAATTGGTTGATGAGAACATTCCCGCCAGGTAAAGTCCCGATGGACCTGGAGCAAACGGTAAAACTTTTTGAAGATATCCCTGTTCATACACAGGTGCAGTATCCATTCTGCGGAAGATTTTTGCCCAGTTAATATCAGTCCTTTCAAAATCTGGAAACATCCTCTCCAGACCTTTTAGATAAGTGTCCAGGACTTCTTCTTCCTTTTTAACCCATAGAGTATCGTTCTCATTCTGGAAATAAGAAGTTACATAGAGAAGGTGCTCTCCATAATCCTCAAACGGCATAAAATTGGTGTGCTCTATCACGGCTCCAAAAGGCACGTCAGCCTTTATATTCAGCCAGTAATTCCCATCTTCCATAAGCCTTTTCTTAAGCCCTATCAGGGCGCATGCTGTTCCCTGGTAATGGATACTTCGCAGGGTTTCGTGAAGAGCTCCAAGCTTGCCTTTTGTGAGAATATCCAGTACCCTGGGTTCAACAGTTGAAATCACGGCATCACAGGGTATGAATTCTCCGTCAGAGACCACACCCTGCACAGCATTATCTTTGATAACGATTTCCTCTACAGCTTTATTTTGCAGAATTTTGCCTCCCTGTGCAGTGATTTCTCTTGCAAGAGCTTCTATCAGGGAGTTGAATCCTCCTCTCAGGTACCCCAGTTTCTCCCCATCTTTTCCCCTATCCGACCTTATTTTAACGCGCCCTATAAGCCAGGCTGCAGAAACATTCTCGGCGTTATCCCCGAACTTGCTTTTCAAGAGAGGAGCAAAAAAGTTTTCATATACGGATTTTCCTGCAGTCTCAAGAATCCAGTCTTTCGCCTTTATATTGTCATAGGAGGTAGTATCTCTTATTAACTTAATCCTGAGCACCAGCATGCCAAGTTTTACCAGATCCGTAAATGAAAGCGGGTCAAACCTTAGAATCTCAATAGGAGTATTCATAGGATAGCTTTTACCTTCTACAAAATAGGCGTTTTTCCCCTTAAGCCACAGCATTTGATCTTCAAGCCCCAGTTCCCTTATCAGATCTAGAAGTTCCGAGTCACTCCTGAATATATGGTGGTAGTACTTCTCTATAAAATATCTTTTTCCTGCACATTCCTGGCAATAACTTGCAGCCATCCCCCCTATTTCCGCATCTTTTTCAAAAATAATGATCTCATTTGATTTGCAGAGCCTGTACCCGGCTGTAAGTCCTGCAACCCCACTTCCGATTATTATAATTTTCATACCCAATTTTCCTTACCTGTTTCAACTTTTAATCGAAATCTCAATACCCCTTAAGATTTCAAACCCGATCTTGATATCAAAAAAGCTAATGTCTTATATTTCTTTTCCACAAAGGTTCCTACATAATCTGTATTCCTTTACAAATCTTGTAATATATCGACACGCTTAATCATTATATATGCTTTGAACTAACTTATATTGGAGGAGCGAATATAGTAGGAGCGAATATATTAATTGAGGGATATATCCTGTTAATCTGAAGGCTTGAGAGGTAGAGGAGTGTATTACGACCAGGAAATAAACTCCGTTTTTGAAGAGCTTGGGGTATCAGAAGAAGGTTTAAGTCAAGAAGAAGCCGAAAAAAGACTTGAAAAATACGGCGAAAATGAACTTAAAGAAGAGGAAAAAGTCTCAGTCCTGCGGCTCTTTATCTCACAGTTTAAAAGTGTACTGATCATCATTTTGATAACTGCCTCTATTATCTCAGCCCTGCTTGGGGAGTTAATTGATGCAATAGTAATCATTTTTACGGTTTTTCTTGCAGGCATCTTGAGTTTTGCGCAGGAGTACCGGGCTGAAAAATCAATTGAACTCCTGAGATCCCTCACATCTCCGGAAGCCACTGTTATAAGGGACGGGGTCGAAAAAAAAATTCCCTCAAGAAAGCTTGTCCCGGGAGATCTTATTATTATCCAGACAGGGGACCGCATTCCTGCGGATGCCAGGGTAGTTAAAGAATTCAATCTCAAAACTGATGAGTCTTCCCTTACGGGAGAATCTGTCCCTGTTAAGAAAAGCGCTGAAGCCTTGCCTTCAGAGACTCCAGAGGCTGACAGGACAAACATGGTCTATACAGGAACGTCAGTTGCTTACGGAAGAGGCTGTGCCGTTGTCACGGCAACTGGAATGAATTCGGCTTTTGGAGAACTGGCAGGGCTTTTAGGAACAATAGAGAGGTCCAGAACTCCCCTGCAGGAAAGTCTTGATCAATTCGGCCGATGGATTGGTATTGCAACTCTTATAATCGTAGCCTTTGTAGCAACGCTTGGAGTTCTTTATGGCTTTCCTCTTTTCGATATGTTTCTCTGGGGAGTTGCCCTTGCAGTCGCTGCCATTCCTGAGGCTCTTCCTGCAGTTGTTACAGTAGGGCTTGGGCTTGGAGTAAGACGTATGGTCAAAAGACACGCCCTCGTAAGAAAACTCCCATCTGTAGAAACGCTTGGGGTCACAAATGTTATATGTTCGGACAAAACAGGCACACTTACACAGAATAAAATGACGGTTGAGACAATTTGTGTCAACGAACAACTTTTAAAGGTTACAGGAGTTGGATACTCTCCTGAAGGAGAGTTCTTTAAAGAAGATCAAGAATTCCCTGCAGAAGATACCCATCTTCAGGTTCTCTTGCTGGGGGCTGTGCTTTGCAATGATGCTGGTATTTTTAAAAAGGATGAGATATGGGAGATTAAAGGGGATCCTACGGAGGCAGCTCTTGTAGTTGCTGCCGCAAAGGCAGGGCTCCATAAAGCCGATCTTGATAAGGAATATCCACGGCTTGGGGAAATTCCTTTTTCCTCCGAAAGAAAAAGAATGACTACCCTCAATAGAGTGGAAGCTAACTCAGTCAGTTTTCCTGTAAATGGACTGGTTGCTTTCTCAAAGGGAGCTCCTGAAGTAATCCTTGGCTCGTGTACGAAAATTTTTCATGATGGTGAAATAAAAACTTTATCTCCTGAGGCAAAACAATTGATCTCAGGGAAAGTCAGGGAAATGGCTGACCAGGCTTTAAGGGTTATGGCTTTCTCATTCCGTCCCCTGGCTGAGGATATCTCTCCTGAGAAAGTTTCCTCTGGAGAGCGCACTGCAGAGGAAATTGAGGAGGATATGGTTTTCTCAGGCTTAATGGGCATGAGAGATCCCCCTAGAGAGGAAGTAAAGGTTGCAATCCAGAAGTGTGCAGACGCAGGTATTAAAACTGTAATGATAACAGGAGATCATAAAATTACGGCGTCTGCAATTGCAAAGGAACTCGGGATTTTAAAGGAAAACGATCTCATTCTTACAGGATCGGAGCTTGATAGTCTTGGGGATGCCGAGTTCGAAGAGATGGTTGAGAGGGTTTCAGTTTATGCAAGGGTCTATCCTGCCCATAAATTGAGGGTAATAGACGCTTTTAAGAAAAAGGGTTATGTTGTGGCAATGACAGGGGACGGGGTGAATGATGCCCCTGCCCTCAAAGCTGCAGATATGGGAATAGCTATGGGAATCACAGGCACGGATGTCAGCAAAGAAGCCTCAAGTATGATTCTCACAGATGATAATTTTGCATCCATTGTTGCAGCGGTTGAAGAAGGGCGCAATATATTCAAAAATATTCGAAATTTTATTACTTACGGGATCTCAACTCATACTGGTGAGGTTCTTATAGTCCTTATTGCGATCCTGGGATGGCAAGTCCTGCCTCTTCTTGCAGTTCAGATCCTCTGGATTAACCTGATTACAGATGGGCTTCCTCCAATGGCTCTTTCAGTTGAGCCTCCGGACCGCAACATTATGAGACAGAAGCCAAGAAATGTTAAGGAAGGGATTGTCACCCGCAGAGAAATCATAGCCGGGCTTGGAATAGGAGGGTTGATTGCTCTTCAGGGTCTCATTGTTTTAACATGGGCTCTTGATAGAGGCTTTCCAATTGAGAAACTCCAGACTCTGATCTTTACACTTGTGGTCTTCTCAGAGATGTTCAATGCCTTCAACTGGCGTTCTGATCGATACTCGGTCTTTTCCCTGGGGCTTTTTACAAACAAGCCCCTGGTTTACGCAGTCATGACAACAATAATCCTGCAACTAATGGTAATTTATGTTCCTTTCTTCCAGACCGCTTTTGGGACTGTTCCGCTCTCACTCTCTGACTGGAAAGTAATACTCCCGCTTGCTTCTACTACGTTTATCGCTATGGAACTTGTAAAGTACTTTTCTGGAAGAGGTCATAAGGAGAATAAATATGAAAAAACAAAGTCTGACTGGGTTTATACTTTATAATTAAATTAACAAAGAAGTGAAAAATAAGAGAAAGCAGATCAGTAATCGACCTGATCTGTTTCTTTTATTTTTTCTCTAAACAGAGTATAAACCCACAGCTGGTAGATAATGACTATGGGAACGAATACCAGTGCTCCTGCCAGCATAACGCTTAAGGACATGTGGCTTGCTGCTGCCTCAAAGATATCTATTCCATACTCTAGAGAAATAGAGGACTTAAGCATGTAAGGATAGATACTTGCAAGCCCGCTTTGAACAACGAAAAGAAGCACCAGGAGATTGCTGCAAAATGCCAGGAACCCTCTGTCCTTCTTTACAAAGAATATAGCAAGGGCAGCTGCCACTATCGCAAGAACTGGCAATAAGTACAGAGCTGGCAAGGCTGAATAGTTGGTTGTAAAACCTTCAATACCTATAAAAGAATATGCCAGATAGACCAGAGCAAGTGCAAATACAATAAGACAGCTCTTCTTTGCCAGATCACCTGCTTTTGCAGCTATTGTACCTTCGGTCTTGAAGTTGATCCAGAGCGCACCTGAAGTAACGCTCATAAGCACGAACAGTATACCGCCTATCAATGCATACGGGCTAAAAAGTCCAGGAAGATTACCTTTATAAACTCCTCCTGAAGCTATTTCAAGCCCCTTGAAGAGGTTCGCAAATGCAACTCCCAGAACCAGAGAAGTCAGCAGGCTTCCAGCGAACCATCCCCAGGTAAAGATTTTTTGTATCTGGGGATTTTCATCCTTATGGAGATATTCCACGGAAATGCCCCTTGCGATCAGACCGATGAGCAGCAGCATCATGGGAAGATACAGGAAAGTAAACATCTTCGAAAATACCAGAGGGAATGCAGCAAATGTTCCACCCGCAGCGAGGATGAGCCATACCTCATTACCGCCCCAGAAGGGACCCACAGCTTTCTGGATTTGTATTCTCTGCACTTTATCTGTGGCAATAAAGGGTGCCAGAAGACCTGCCCCAAGAGAAAATGAGTCTAGAGCGAAGTAAACTCCCCATATGACACACCACAGGAAGAACCAGATAATAGCAAGCATATCACGAGTAAGGAAATCAAACATCTTACTCAACCCCTGTTGCATTAACTACTGTTTTCTTTATAATGTATATTTCAAAGACCGTCAGGATCAGATATAGTGCACTGATAATGACAATACTTAAAAGCACATTTTCTGTGGGAACAGATGATACCCCCTTTGCCGTCTTTAGCAGACCATATACTATCCACGGCTGCCTTCCTACTTCGGCTACAATCCAACCAGCAATAATGGCTATGTATGGGAGTGGTATCGACCATATTAGCAACTTCAGATACTTATCCGATGTGTACAACTTACCTGACTTCTGGAGATATAAGCCTGCAATAGCCTCTATTATAAACAGGGATCCCAGAGCTACCATCAGCCTGAAGCTCCAGAATACAATTCCTACAGGTGGTATCTCATCCTGAGGCAACTGGTTAAGTCCTGTTATCGTTCCGCTGAAACTTCCTGTATACAGGAAACTTGCAAGACCTGGAATTCCAAGAAGCTGAATGCTGTTGGAACCAGTGCTTGGATCAGGCACCTGTATCAGATACAGAGGTTCTCTTGAACCTGTTTCCCATATGGCATCCATTGCCGCTCCTTTAGCAGGCTGAAGCTCAGTAACATATTGAGCATAACCATGACCAAGAACAGGGAGCATGACTGCAGTAGCAAGTGCTATGGCAACTGCTATGCTAAAAGACCTCTTGAACACTTCACTGTTGTTTCTTTTAAGGAAATGATATGCACAGATTCCCATGACAAGGAATGAGGTTAACAGGTAAGCTGCAAGCAGAGTATGTACCAGCATGTACCACACATAGCTGTTCGTAAGTAGGGCAAAGAAATCTGTCATAACCACCTTGCTCCCATCAGCAGCCATCTCATAGCCAACTGGATTCTGCATAAAACCGTTAGCAGTGATAATCCATAATGCAGACATGTTAGTACCCAGAGCGACCATCCACATGGAAAATGCTTTTAGTTTCTGATGTGAGCGGTTCAGGAATATCCATGCGCCAAAGAAAGTGCCTTCAAGGAAAAAAGCCAGTAATGCTTCAAAAGCTAAAGGCGGTCCAAAGACATCTCCCATGAATTCCGCATAGGCACCCCAGTTCGTACCAAACTGAAAGGTCATCGCAAGCCCTGTTACCAGACCTATTGCAAAGTTTATCTTGAATATCCCACCCCAGAAGTCGGCCATCCTTCGCCAGGTTTCAGCTTTGTTTCTGTAGTACACTGTTTCCATGCCTGCTACTAACAGTGCGAGTCCCAGTGTAAGTGGAACGAACAGGAAATGGAATGCAACTGTTATGGCAAACTGAAGCCGGCTTAATAAAAGCAGCTCAACCATTCATTATCTCTCATTTTTTTGAATCTCTCGATATTTTATGACCTTCATTTTTATCTAATTATGTAAAACTGTAACGCTTTAGTATATTAAACTAAATTTTTATGGGCAAAGATAACAAAATAATAGACAAATTAATGATAAAAATGTGTTTAAGGTTATATTAATCCCTTTGCCGTAATATAAAGTTCTTTCCACTTTAGCTGAAATACTAGGAATGGGGGTCTCCAGGGGTTATTTAGAACAGGAAATAGACTTTAAATTATTGAATTATTCTCACTATCAATTATTCTCTCTGGTTCAAGCATATCTTTTTTACTCTTGTAGCATCAATAATGTATAATGCCGGGGAATAGTCTGGCTATAAAGTATGGGTCTTTGCTATAAAAAATGAGGAGTAGTAGTGATGAATATAAATGTAAGCTGGTATCTTAATAGTGATCCAGATAGTGGTTTGAACCCTCTTTTAAAGTTTGTTAATTCAAATAGTGACGAGGAAAACAAAGCAATTATTTCATGGGCAGATGAAAACGGTATAGAGTTAATTGACCTTAATAACCACACAGAAGCCGAGTTGATTAAGAAGAGGAATGAATACAGGCAGCTATTAGAAAGAGTATTAACAGGTACAAATCTTGAGGGAGACGATTGCTGCCTTCGTGGATTCGGGACACTTGCAGAAAACAAGCTTTTCAGTGAGATATTTGAGGATCAGAAGCATGGTTATCACGGATTTAACGCAAGTAAAAATGCCTATTGGGAAGAAGTAAGACAGGCTGAGTACACGGAATTAGGGTTTAATCCTGATTTGTCCAGAAGACGTGAATTTGAACGTATCTTAAAATTAAACTCGACTTCACAATTTGAATAAAGTTAACATTTGATCGAATATTTTTTAATTATGTCTTTACCTGCCTGTTACAAAGATTAAATTACATTAGAGGCTAAGTTTACATTAGAGGCTAAGTTCGGAGATAAGATAGATAAACCCCGTGGGTTTTATCTCAAAAATATGAACTAAATGTTACTAAACTAGGGATGCGTTTTTAAGTATTCGTTTTTTATATTTTCACAGTCTTTCGGTTTCAGCATCCTTTACAATATTTAGTATTCAGTGGTTTCTTAAGGATGCGCAATGAAAGGGAACGCTTCAGCCCATCCAAACCCCCCAGGAATAAGGATCTGGAACGTTTCCCTTCTTTCCCCTTTTTCTACTTCCAGCTTTTCGATATTATTCAGATTTGTTTCAAAACCCTCTTCTGGTTCCTCGAGACCCTTGACATCTTCAAGGTCAAGTATCCCACTAGAGCAGTACAGCATTTGAACATTATCTAAAATCCATTTCTTACTCACCGATACCATAATCCCACCACTCACCATTTAAATTTTGAGCCGTTAAAACCCCCCTTGGTTTTTTCCTCAAACTCCGAGCATGACGCACTTAGTTTATGATAAAACGTTTATCTGAATCTATATTTAACGTTTAAGAATCTAAAAATATAATAAAATTCAATCTCGCATGGTTACTTTTTATCTATTTATCATGTTTTTTCTGTTTGATATAACGGTAATCGGTAAAATCCCGGACACTCTTATAAGATCTCTGAATGGCAGGATTTACTGACATGAGGCAAAAATTGATAAAAAAGTTCAAAAAAAACTCAACAAGTATACTTAAAAGTTGGTATAAACTTATCCAAACTTTTAAGTATTGTTTCTTTCTTGTGGTCTGTTATAAAGCTGTCTGCTTTCTCAGAGCATACGGATCAATTAAAAACCCTATAAATGCGAAAAAAAGAGGAACCAAATTTCCCTACTATTAAACGCGAACCCCCTTTTCAAGGCTCATCATTATTTTCAAGTTTTCTGTCATAGTAAAGGGTAAGCTGTTTTCCGGGGCGCAGGGAGAAATTATATGAAGCATACCTTTCTTCCGGTATTTCTTCATACATCTGGTACGCAGCAGGCACGATTATTGCATCGTATTTTCCGTCCCCAGGAGGAGCTGTATAATACTCTGCTTTTTCATAGTCCCTGAAGTACCAGGGCAGGGGCCAGTAAAGATTATGTTGATCTACAACAGCTATCCTCAGGTTTTCAGACCCTTTATTGAATCCTTCGATTTTCCCCATAAGTTCCCTGATATCCTGAGGCGCTTGTGAGTAAGTCATCAATTCGTCATGTTCCATACTCCTGTAAAAGTTTACAGAAATACACTGAAACAGGGATATTATCAGGGTCAGTGCTAGAATTCCCACTGCGAGATTGTAGGTACTGGAATATCTCATTTTGGGCGCAGGGGATTTGTCTGCTCCGGAGCTAATATTTTCTGCTCCTGATGAACTTACCTGTTCTCTGCCAGAAGTCCTGGAAAAAAGATCACCCAGATAAGCTCCTGCCAGAATTCCAAAGGGCAAGACAATATGCACAACAAGCCAGGGAACCTTTTCTTGGAGATAGGAATAGAGCAGCAAACTTGCAATTGCCCAGTAGGAGACAAACAGGAAAAAAGAGAAATTTTTACCTTTCTTTCTCAGAAAATGGACAATGCCTGCAGTCCCAAAGATTAGAATAGGGCTTTCATACGTGAGAAGAACAGGAATGTAAAAGTAAAAAGGACCTCCTATGCGCTCAATTTTATGCATCTCCATCCAGTGGGAGAAAGCTCTCTCTACAATTGAGAAAAGGGTCTCATGGACTCTGAAAAGGCTTGTATAGAATAACATTACTGTAAAAATGAAGAGTACGCCAGATAGCAGGATCTCGGGAAGAAATGGAGATATAGCTGTTATCTTGAGAGAAAAAAACTTTTTAAGACTAATTCTCTCTCTTTCCCAGTCGGAATAGAACCTGTATAAGGAGTAAATCCCTGCATAGGCTCCGAACATCGCTATTACAAGATAGGCATTTTCTTTTGAGGATACGGCAAGGGCAAGGGAAAATGCTGTAAGGATAAGATAAGAATATCTCTTCTGGTTGTGCAGGTTATCAAGGTAACGGGTCCCCCCTATAACCGCAGCAAGGGTACAGAAAACAATGATCAGGTCGTTCCTGAAAAATCTTGAAAAATACACCATACTCGGAGAAAAAGCAAGCAAAAAAGCTGCCCAGAGTACACCCTTTTTCCCAAGTTCTTTCCTGAGCAAAAAGATCAGCAGAACCGCCGCTACCCCGAAGAAAACAGGAATCAGGCGTGCGGTTGTATCACTTATTCCCAGAAAATAAAAGACTGCAGCGGTAGAGTGGAAAAGAAAGGGACCGTGATAAGCTGGGTTATAACTGTATTGCCCAGTTTCCAGAAGTTTAAGAGTGAAACTTGCATGTACGCTTTCGTCATGATGAAAAACTCGTTCTCCCAGGTCAAACAGTCTTATTAACAGGGCAAAAAGAATGATCAGAATTCCTAATGTTTTATATTTTTTCTCAGAAAGCCCTGATGAGTTTTCTGTATTATAATCCTGACCCTGTTGCATTATTCCCCAAACCTTCCAGCATAGCTGTCTCTTAATAAGGCATAGGTATATTTAAGGAATAGGATAAAATACTCTCTCATGGCTGAGGTAAAAGTCAAGTTATTTGCAAATTTGCGTGAGAAGGCAGGCACATCAGAACTGCAATTGTCGGGAGAAAAAGTTATTGATGTCCTTTTATCCCTTACTGAAAAATATCCCGAATTAGAACCTCTTATTTTTGAACAACCCGAAGAAGGAAGTGAGATTCCTGCTATGCGCGGTTCAATTAATGTCCTTATAAACGGAAACAATGTCAGGCATCTTGACGGGCTTGATACGCTTCTTTCAGATGGCGATGAGCTTGCAGTCCTGCCTCCTGTCTCTGGAGGCTAATTCTCTTTTCAGGAAGGGAGACAATGGGCAGGATATTCAAAGAGCGAACCCCGGTTAACGAAGCTTTAAGACTTTTTCTTGAAAATATTTCCACTCTGAGAAAAACAGAAGAAGTTCCACTCGAAAGCTGCCCAGGCAGGGTGCTTGCAGAAACTATAATTTCTGAGAGGGATGTGCCTCACTACAGGCGTGCTGCTATGGACGGGTATGCGGTAAGGGCTGTCAATACCCTGGGGGCTTCTCCTGCAAATCCGGTTCTGTTGCAGCTCTCTGATCAAATCGAGGAAGGAGGCGCGATCTGGGTTCATACCGGAGCAGCAATGCCTGAAGGAGCAGATGCTGTCATCATGGTTGAAGATACTGCTACTGCAGGAAACCTTGTTGAGATCAGGGCACAGGTCTACCCGAACAGGAATGTAGGACAGATCGGGGAAGATATAAAAAAAGGAGACAGGGTTTTTGAAGAAGGGCACCTCCTTCGTCCGTGTGACGCAGCCGTACTGGCATCACTTGGATTTGATAGAGTGAAAGTTTTCAAAAAGCCTGTCGTTGCAGTCATTCCGACAGGGGATGAGCTTGTAAGCCGTAAGAAGTGTGTGGATGTTCCTCCTCCCGGTAAGATGATTGAAACTAATGGGTTGATGTCAGCCCTTTATGTGAAGAAATGGGGTGGAATTCCTCGATGTACTGAGATTGTGCCTGATAACCCGGACAGTATAAAAAGGGCTGTAGAAGCAAACCTGGACGCCGATATGATCCTTCTTTCGGGCGGAACCTCGGTAGGGAAAAGGGATCATGCCCCTGAGGTCTTGGCAGCCCTCGGGAAATTACTCTTACACGGCATAGGAGCTAGTCCAGGAAAACCGACAGCGCTTGGGATTATAAATAGTGTCCCTGTTGTCTGCCTTCCCGGTTATCCTGTCGCCGGACTCGTTGCTCTCTACTTCTTTGTTCGTCCCGGAATCAGGAAACTGGCAGCAATTCCTGAAGTTCCCGAACCTATTCTTAAAAGGCGCCTGGCTGCAAAAATCAGTTCTAAAATAGGATACGTTAATTTTATCCGTGTTGCCTTTGAGGGGGATAAGGTTCGCCCCCTTACAGGAGCCGGAGCGGGGATCCTTAGTTCGGTTGCAAAGGCTGATGGGTACGTGCTTGTGCCCGAAGATATTGAAGGGTATGATGAAGGAGAAGAAGTGGATGTCTTTTTGATAGAATAAAAGCCCTGTATTTTTCAAAATTTCTCCTTTTCAAACCCTGTTATTTAAAGAAAAAAAGGTTACAGCAAGTTTACTTTACTTTTTTAGAGAGCAGCAGTTAAGCTCCCCACCCCTGCATCCTTTTGGATTGAGGAAGGCGTCTTCCCACCTTATGGGATATAATTTTATACTTCAAAGACTAATCAATCGGGGAAAGCCAGAGTTAAGATCTAGTAGTTAAGGTTTTCAGGATTTGACTTTCAGAGCGAAATCCTACGAGTTCAAATCTTCAAAAAAACCTAAATCTTAAATGATTTTCAAAGTGAAATGTGATGCCTTCCAAGCATGATGAAATTGATAAAGTCCTTCTTATAGGAGCGGGTGGGTTTCTGGGAGCTATTTCCCGGTTTTTGCTTTGTGAACTCATGGAAGCGCATCTAGGCACTCTTTCGGTAAATGTTCTTGGGAGTTTTATGCTCGGCATGATTATGTACGATACAGAATACATCGAGTTTATAGGTCCAAGGGGAAAGCTTGCGTTTGGAACCGGATTTATGGGAGCGTTTACGACATTCTCGACGTTTGTAGTCCAGTCTTTCGCCATGCCCTTTTTTCCTGCCCTGGAAAATATCAGTGCCAACCTGTTTCTTACCCTGATTGGCGTATTTATGGGCAAGAGTGTAATAAAGACTCTTTCAGGCAGGGAGGATAAATAAATGCTTTCTTTTCCGGATCCTGGAAAACTCCTCTTGATTGGTGCAGGTGGTTTTATAGGGGCATGCCTCAGATACACGGTCTCAAGCCGGGTTCCCAGAATCAAGAATATCCCTGCGGGCACGCTTACAGTAAATCTTTTAGGGACTATTGCGCTTGCCCTTCTTACATTTTCTTCGGAGCCCGAGTCCGTGGTATATTTTATAAACATAGGAATTTTAGGTTCCTTTACCACATTTTCTACCTTTGCATATGAAACTTTCAAATTGCTTGAAGAAGGACAAAGTCTCTCTTTTTCCATCAATATTTTTCTTAATGTTGTTCTCTGCTTTTCAGGAGTAAGCATTGCATATCTGGCTTTGGATTTATGGGCTTGACACTGCCCTGAATCATTTTTAAATCCTAGAATATGCATGACAGTCCAGATAACACACAGTATCTAAAAGATTATCGGACAGAAGAAATCATAATTCAAAAAGAATTATACAACAAGAGGATTCAAAATAAAAAAGGTTTGAATATTTAAAAAAGTATTCAAAAAAGTTAAAATTAAAAGCCCTTAAAATCACTTTACAAGAGCTTTTGGAGATCTTCTGATAAAGCGCCTCTTATGACCAGAAGAAGTAAATCGCTGTGCGGGCCCTGGGTGTGCTTTTTGAGCGTTTGATTTCGGGACCTTAATTACTCTGCCTTTTCTGCCTTTTATCTTTACCCATTCAATGCTGCCGGTTTTGCCCATTATCATTCCTCGTTAAAATTTTCATCTTAATTTTTCTCTGAATTTGTAATTTATCATGTTGTAGCAGGTATTTGCTTGTTGCTGGATACTGCCGGTTGCCGCGGATTTTTTCTTCTATCCGACAAGTCCCAATAAGCAAGTATTCAAACAGGTATTTCCTGAGTTGATAACGTTAAATTGATAATTCTCAATGATATTTGAGGATATCTGGTGTTCTTTGTGGCCTGAAAGTGCAAAATTATAAATGTCATCAAGCCTTGGGTTTATCATAAAGAGAAATGCTAGTAGTTAAATGTTACGGATATTAGACTGGAATATGACTAAAAATTGTAATTAAACCGTTGAACTGCAAGCGCGGCATCGCTTGACCAAAACTGTTGTGCCGGTTTTTGATCATACTTTTTTTGAAAAATTTTGTGAAAAACTTGTTTCTTAAAAGGTGATTAACGTAAAAAAGAATAAAATTGAATCGAGGCTTGAAGATGCGCGAGAAGAACTTGCGGGATTAAAGAAGTTTCCTGACTCCGAATTTGTTGGGATAATCAAAGAACTGGGGTTCAGATGTGAACTCTGTGCACGCTGCTGCACTAATGAGTTTAATGACCATGTTTTTCTGCTTGATGCAGACCTGGAAATAATAAGGCAAATAGACCCTGATGCCGTTACTCCTGCTCCAGATCCTGAGTTTTGTGACCAGAAGGGGAATTTTTATGTGTCGGGCTATGCGCTGAGAACAAAGCCTGACGGCTCCTGTGTTTTCCTTGAGAATAAAAGATGCAAGATCTATGACAATCGTCCCACAATTTGCAGGGTCTATCCTTATATGCTCCATCAGGAAGCTGATGAATTTGGAAAAGTGGACTGGAGGCAGATTAGCGGCTTAAACGAGCATGGGAGATATAATTCCAAAATTGAGGATTCGGAATGTGAAGCAATTGCACGGGAGACCAGGGCTTATGAAGAAGCTTATCTTAAACAGATGATTGACTTTTTCGAAGCTGTGAAAACTCATTTCAGGAAAAACAGTTTAAAGCATGTCCAGAGGATTTATGACCGCAAAATGAGGGAATTTCTTAAAGGCGAATGTGAACTGGAAGTTTTTGGATATTGCAAAGGCGGGTTTGAAAAGCAAAAACTCAAACCTTAATCGGATATCTGGTTAGCAGAATTGCTCGATGCAGGGGCACAACTATCAGGATAATAAACTTCAAAAATAAATTAAAATGGCTGAACGCCTGCATTTGCGGAAAAAGCTCGATTATTTATGCCTATTCTGGTATTAACTCTAAGTCTTCAGTATCAGGCGTTCAAGCAAGATTACAGTAATTACCCCCATAACAAACCCATTCCCTACAACTGGTCTCAGTATGGGAGGAAAAGTTGTCAGGAACTCAGAAGGAATAAAGGCAAGAATCGTTGCGATCAGTATGGGAAAACCGACTATTAATCCTTCATTAAACCCACTGATGGCACTTCTTTCTGTAAGCATGAGCAACCCTGAAGCTATCTGAGCACTCATCAGATAGACCAGAACGCTTCCTATCACTACCGGAGGAATATTACTGATAAAATTGACTGCTGCGGGGAAAAAGGACAGGATAAGCAATCCGACACCGGCTGGGAGCAAAGAATAGCGTGAAGCGCAGCCCGTGGCTGTGATCAACCCTGGGCTGAAAGAGAAATTAACAGGTCCGACAACTCCGAAAAGACCTGCTGTGACATTTCCAAGCCCTGTAATCCCAACTCCTTTGCTGACGCGTTCTTCCATTGAGCTGGCGTTTAAGAGACCTCCTACGGATTGTATCGAACCCAAATCGTTTATGGAAAGTGCAAGATAACAGAACAAGAACGAGAGCAGGATTCCCGGATCAAGGGCAAATTTAAACGAAAGATCTCCAAAGAAAAGGCTGAACATGGGGAGTTCTGGAACGGAGGCAGAAGAGGCAGGGACTAAAACTGTTTGCAACAAAGCATGAGCAATGCTTCCGAAAAGAATACCAAAGACAACTACAGTTGCTTTCCAGACCCCGGTTAGCAATTTATTAGCAGTGAACATACCAAGACAAAGCAGCATGGCAAAAGATAGGTTGAAAAGAGGGGGGATGGCTGATTCAGGAGAAAAGATAAGGTTAAGAATTACGGGAGATAAGGTAAAGGCTATAAGGATAAGGATTACTGAAACTACTCTCACCGTAAATAGCTTCTGCACATGAGCAAAAAGCCCGGAAAAAGCAACCAAAGCCAGTACTAAACCCCCTATAAAAACAGAGGTTGATATAAACTCAGGTCTGCTGCTTTGAGAAGCTATAATTCCTATCAAAAGGACGGTTGCAGGCCCTAATACCAGAGGCAAACGGTGCCCCCACAATACCTGAGCAATAAGTACAATGGAAGTGACAAAAATAAGTTTTTGTATATATATGATCTGCTGACCAAGATCATTATATTGCATTGTGGCAATTAGCTTTCCTATAATTAACAGAGCCGGGATGCTCACTACAAACCATTGCAAACCGTATATAATTATTTCCAATCCTTTAGGTTTGTCATCTAATCCATATTTAAACTGCATTTCTTTCTCAGGTCTCCATCATATAGACTCTGTCCCAAAATCCAGTAATTTTCAATTTTATATTTATTACGAACTTTGGTACTGTGTCCTCATATCCACTAAATAATTATACTGATTATAAAGAATAAGACCTCGGAGTTATATATTCATGCTGAAAGAATGTAATGTCGTATAAAAATCGACGGTAAATTCGATTGAACACTTAGAGTTTTTGGTCACTCTGGAAGAGATTCCTATTTCAAAACCAGGTACTTCGAAGCTTTTAAGAAATTTATTTTTGATAAAATTGATACTATTTGTTTAAGTCATAAGGTAAGAAGAAAGGAAAATAGAAGAGAGAAATAAAAGGAAGGAAAATAAAAGAGAGGAAAATAAAAGAAAGGAAAATAAATGAGAGAGAAATAAAAGAAAGGAAAATAAATGAGAGAGAAATAAAATTCAATTCCCTTTTTTAACCTTCCATTTAAGGAGTATACCGTCTTCGATTTTTTCAGCTGAAAGCAGTTCAAGTCCGAGAAGTTCGGCTTCCGTGAAACCTTCCCCATCCGTGAAGGTTGGAGCTGTTTTCCCTCCTATTATCAGATTTCCAACGAAAGTATATATCTCATCAACAAGACCTGCGGAGAGCATACCCCAGTTCAGGGTTGCCCCTCCCTCTACCATAATTGTTTTTATGCCCATTTCCTTTAATTTTCTTACAAGCTCCTCAAGGTCAACTTTCTCTGTACCTGTTCTGATAACAACAGCTTTTTCTTCCAGTTTTCTTACCTTTTCGGCAGGCGCAGAGTTTGAAACCGCAATAATTCTTGTTCCTTCCCCTTTTTTGAAAATGTCGGCATCTAATGGAGTTCTTGCTGAGCTGTCTACAACAATTCTTACTGGGTTCTCATCTTTTCCGGCGGCTTTCCTGGCTGCCCTTCTTTCCTGAGATTTTACGGTCAGGCTTGGGTCGTCTGAAAGGACAGTCCCTATTCCTACCATAATAGCATCTGCTTGAGCTCGTAGTTCGTCCACTCTCTCAAAATCAAGTTTTCCGGAGATCCTGACCTGTTTCCTTTCCTTTGTTGAAAGTTTGCCGTCGGCTGACATAGCAGAATTAATGAAAATAAAAGGTTTTTCCATTTTTCTGGCTCCTGAAAAAAGTTTTATAGGAAGCATCTTTCAGCAGAGTGCTTCCTGAGTGGAAAGTATTGAATAATTTAATGTTTCCTGGCTTTTTTGCCTCGTTAAAGGATTTAACGATTTTTAGAAACAGGTTTTTGTTTGAGTTTATTCCATTTCTATCAGCGGCTTCAAAAGGTCATGGTCTCTCAAAAGCCCCTGAAGCTTGCGGTTAGAATTAATAATTGGAATCTGGTCAATCCGGTTGCGCTTCATTTTTCGTGCACAGTCACTGACAGATGAAATATATGTAGCTGTAATCGGCTCCTTGATCATTACATCGCGTCCAATCAAGTTGGGGACCTTAATCCTTGACACGCTGTAATAAATGCTCATGGTATCTCGCATTGATTCCCAGGTCCAGGCATCATCGTCCAGACCTGAAGACATATCTGACATCTCTACACTATCTTCAATTATGCTGGCAGCAATAATATCTCTGTCCGAGATTATTCCTACGAGCTCAAGGTTTGCATCCAGCACGGGGACAGCTTTGACGGCTGCAAGCTCCATAATCCTGGCAACAACAGGCAGGGGAGTCTCACTGTAAATCGCAACGACTTCCTTCTCTACATAGTCCTTAATTGGAATATCAATGTTCATGTCTGCAATTGCGCCTACAAGATCTGCCACGGTAACGAGTCCTACAAGCTTACCATCATCCACTACCGGAAGTCTTCTTATGCCATGTTTCAAAAGCAGGCGTGCGGCAGTCTGCAGATCCGATCCAGGGGGTATTGTTATCGGATCCCGTGTCATAAGAAGGGCAAGTTGCTCTTCTTCAGGGTTCTGTAAAAGGTTTGTTCTGGTTACAATTCCTACAACTTTAGAATCTTTAAGTACTGGTACTCCTGAAATGTGTTTGTTCTTAAGAATTTTAAGAACCTCATCCCTTGAACCTGGAAGGGTTGCGCATGCTACGTCCCTTACCATGATATCTTCAATGAAGATGTTTTTTGGCATGTGATCACACCTTTGTATATGCTTAATCCTGGTTTTCTTTTCTTGTATATCTGTTCTAAAAAGGCTTCCAGTTGATAGAAAAATCTTAACTTTGCTTTTCACTCCGGACTACCAGGACCGGGACTTTTGAGCCTCTAACTACTTTCTCTGCAACGCTTCCCATCAGAAATCTATCAAACCCGGTTTTACCGAGAGTACCTACAACTATCAGGTCAACATTATTATTCTCTGCAAAATCTGTAATCTCCTTGCTCGGATGACCTTCCAGCAGAACTTCTCTCACTTCAACCCCTGAGACATCTCCGCGTTTCTTAACCTCATATGTCGCTTTTTCCCCCTCTCTTCTCAGGGCTTCATACATTTCTTCCCAGCCCGCATCCATAGGTATCGAGGAAAAAGGAGTTGTATCTACTACGTAAAGAGCGTGAACTGTGGCTCCGCTAAGTTTTGCAAGCTCAATACCGTAAGAAACAGCTCTCTGACTGTTCTCGGATCCATCTGTTGCAATCACTATATTCCGGTAAAATTCGCTCACCATATTTGTTCTCCAATTGCTTTACGAATGAAGTACCGATAGTATATCATCGGGTCTTGCCCGCCTTGTGATTCCACTTATTGGGTTCTTTATCCCTGCAAGGTTATTTGAACTTCCATTCAGGATCATGAGATTAGCTTTATTCCCCTTTTGTATCGAACCCGTAGAATCAGGCCCCATTACAAAAGAACCATTAAGTGTGCAAATTTTAAATACTTGCCTATCATCAATAGAAAAAACCTTAGACATAAATTCCATTTCAGCAAACATATTTACAGAATTTAACATTACATTATCCGTTCCCGCAGCTACTCTTATTCCAGCCTCCAGCATCTCAGCAATAGGCGGCATTCCGGCTCCTGTAATGAGGTTAGATCTGGGGCAGACAACAACCGGAATCTTCGCATCAGCCACATATTCAAGATCTCTTTTTGTAGCATTTGTTAAATGAATCAGAAGATCCGGTTCGAGTGATAACGCTTCTTCTATGTCGCTCGCATCTTTCTCTCCTGCATGGATTGCAAAGAATTTTCTGTACTGCCTTGTGCAGGCAGCAATACTCTCAAGCAGTTCGAGATCAAGGTCGTTCGCCCCGCTAATACCAAGTCCGGAGGAATGCAAAAGAATCCTTCTTACTTCAGCCATTACAACCGGAAGAGGCAATTCCGGTTCAGCAGGTCTACCCAGTATCATGGGATGAAGTTTAAGTCCTTCGAGAGCTTTATTCAGGGCTGATACTCCCACAACCCCTCCTTCCCTGAAATCCGCAAAAGCACAGGTTCCGGTTTCTATCATATCCAGTAGGGACTTTCTCATGCACTCGATAAGGGTTTTGTATGGTGTTTCTCTTAGAATCCTGTGTTTTAATCCGTCAGGAGGTTTTACAAGAGCATCAAGGTCTTTTTGAGTCCGGTATCCCGAAACTTTTCCCAGAGGAGGATCCTTGAATACCGAGTCTCCAAGGTGAGTATGAGCATTGACAAAACAGGGAGCTATTATGTTTTTAGAGTGTGTACGTTCCTCTTCAACCTCTGTAATTACTCCTCTATGTATGCAAACATATCCCTCTATAGGTTCAAGCTCAGAACCTGCAATAATTGTCCCGGGAATTATCTGTTCAGCGCCGTACATATATACGCATCCCTGCTATTCACTGAGCATCTGCGTTCAATTTGTGGAAAAGCAAACATATACATAGTATAATAAGTTTTCCTTCAAATTTTTACTATTATAACAATCTTTTTGAGAATGTAGCTATTTTAATACCGTTTACAAGTGAGGCTATTCTTTTAAGAGACAAATCAATTTTTATTATAAATATCTCCTATATATATGCGGTGTAATAACTCGCTGCTTGCCGATATTTTTATATATTAGTATGTATACAATATGGCTTTGTCGCATTGTATAGGTCCTTGCATGAGATAATGGAAAATCCTGACTGTGAGTGTACAGACAACCCCAATGCGGTACATCTATAGTGTGACACTGCCCGGCACGAGGGTAACTGAAAGTGACTGCGGAAAACCAGAGGATGAACTTTCGGAGTTAGTGCGCTCGGGCTACAGCACTATTCTCTGCTAATTTTAAAACGCTTAACTAAAGACGCTTAACTATAATCTTTGTATTATGGATCTAAAGACGCTTAACTATAATCTTTGTATTATGGATCTATATCTTAAATCCGATTGGAGACTTTCTTCTAACTTAGAAACTTATCATTTCCAATTTTTTGCTTTGATAGGTCGATTCGTCATTGATTTATAGAATACTTCCAGAAAGGTAAAACATATGTCCTTTGAAGAGGCAATCACAGATCTGGGTTCCGATATAATTGTTGATATCGAAGTTACTCCTGGTTCCAAGTCAGTCTCGGTTCCGAGCGGTTACAACGAATGGCGCAAACGGATTGAAGTAAAACTAACCAAAAACGCCCAGAAAGGAAAGGCAAATGAACAGCTAATTGAATGCCTTGCTGATCTCTTCGAAATTAGCAGTTCGGATATTCTTATAAATAGTGGGGCAACAAGCAGCAAGAAATCATTATTATTAAAAGGAGTTTCATACCAGCGGGCGATTTCTGTTTTTGGAGCTCACTTAAAGAAATAAAACAGAAATTTTAAGGAAAAATAGAGCCTTAATAGCAGAATTCAGGTAGTACCAGGTTTAGAATAGGTTTTTAAGTTTTAAGAGTAAGTTTTTCCTCTGGAAAGTATTTGTAGATTTAAAAAAACGTAATTTTAAAATTTTATATTAATAACAGGTTGCAGACAAAGTGGCTGATCTTGAAATTTACAGAAAAAGGCTTGAAAGGATTGAAGAGTTACTCTCCGAAATCTCTGAATATTCCTCACGGGGAGCAATTATCATAGTTGAAGGAAAAAGAGATATTCTCTCATTGAAAAAGCTTGGAATTGAGGGCAATTTCGAAATTGCAACCCGACAATCCCTATTTAATTTATCAGAAAGGATTGCCCAGCTTGGCAATGAGGTAGTCATATTAACTGATTGGGACAGACGGGGTGACCTGCTGGCTATAAAGCTATCAGGATATTTCGAGAGCTTTGGCCTGAAACCTGAGCTTGAAATTCGAAACAAACTCAGACTCATTTCCCAGAAAGAAATTAAAGATATAGAAAGTCTTTATACCTATGTTTCCAGGCTCAGGTCAAAGACAGGATACTGCTCGAAGCAGGATTTTAATAAATTGATCTAAAAAAGTTTTAAAGTTAACTTTATAAATTAACTTTAAAATCTAACTTAAAATTTATTAAAGTTAATGTTGTTAATTGGCGAAGTTATTTTATTCTTTCGGCATCGGATTGGAGATCTCTCCTTTCTCCTGAACGATCTCCATATTTTGTGAATTCTTCGGATGAGTAAATGTTCGGTCGAATTCTGGATACTTTGAAAACTTGCTAGCCAGTTCTTCAAACATCTTATGTCTTGGACTGATAATGATTATATGAGCAGGAGGATGGATTTTCTTCAGCCTGCTAATTGCTGCACCTGCATGATTATTCAATTCTACCAACGCGGCAGAGTTACATTTTGACTTCAGGGATACGTCCATTACACTAACAAGAAGCTCATCAGCATAGGCCGGTTCTATGCGTTTTGGAGTAGCTGAAAATTGAATATGTCCGTATCGTTCCAGATCATGTAAGGCTATTTTTACTTTGTCCGAATCGTCTGCCCGGACTAGTGCAAATGATTTCATTTTTTACACACCACCAATATACTGAAGTTATCCCCATTTCGATATGGATGTACCCCTATAATAATCTTTGTGTATGAGAGAATGTTGAACAGGCAGGGGGTTTTGGGCATCTCCAGCATCTTATGACCTTTTAATCACTTTTACTCACTATATGGTCTGGCCCCTGGCTGCAAAACTTTGTCTCTCTGCTGCAAGAAAAATTAAAAAATTATAAGGGTGCCTTGCAATTTCCTTTTTCAGATGTAGCACGATCCCAGGTAATGGAGCCCTGTAAACATAGTTATATTCATCCTATATATATTCGTTTTGAAATAATATCTATTATTAGAAAGCTGTTTTACCTTTTTCTTGTCGAATTCTTAATAAGTTACATTTTCTTTTTATAATATAAACTGTGAGATCTTACCTGATAAGACAGTATCATTAATTACTGTTTCAATAAATTAAAGTGAGATTGATTTTATCCTGTATATAGAACTATTAAAGATTAGCTTTCTATCTAACGAAATTGAAAATAAACTTTATTAAGATAGAGCTATATCTCATATGAATTTAAAATAAAGAAGAACTTGGCAAATTTTACTTCAGGCATAAAGACCTAAGATAAAAATATATGGAGTTAACTCCTCCGAGTTATCAGCACTGCAAGTAAAAAGTTACTTGATAAGGCGTTACCTTTTGTCCAGAACTTCACTTTGTCCAGAGCTTCACTGTATCATTTACTGCAACAGGGTATAAAAAGTATCGAAAGTACTACAAATGTCTTCACTTCTTTTCTTCCATGCCTGCTTTCTAGATGTGGCGGGAAGATTTAATATATCTTAGAATTATGAATATACCCGACCTTTAAAAAATATACCCTCACTTAAAGAAAGAGACACTCAATTTAACTCAACATTCAGTTTAATCTCAATATTCAATTTAACTCAATACTCAGTTGATCTCAATATTCAATTTAACTCAGTACTCAGTATAATAATTTCAATATTCAGATATAATTATAGTAAGCTTATTATATTTTAATAGTAAGACCAATTATCTATGATTAAATAAAAAGTTTGGTATATAATATCGAAAATACTTAATCTCCAGATTTAATACTGAACTTTCAGTAAATTCATTGACATGATTACAATTTGGCTGCCCGATTATCAATATGGGCACTCAGGAGTCATCATATCAAACGGTGTGATCATATGGCTGAAGACATCAAAACCAAAGTAATTCAGGCAAAAAGAGCATCGATTGAACTTTCCAGTGTAAGCACAGAAATAAAAAATCGAGCGCTTGAGGCCATGGCTCAGGCTCTGGATAGGGAAAGGAAAGCTATTCTGGATGCAAATTCAAAAGACCTTGAATACGCAGTTGAACTGAAAAATAAGGGAAAGCTCACTCAGGCCCTTGTAGATAGACTTAAAGTGAACGATTCGAAGATTGACGGGATGATCGCAGGAATCAGGGATGTAATTAAGCTCAATGACCCTGTAGGAAATACCCTCTCTACTCTTGAGATGGACAAAGACCTCATCCTTTACCAGGTGAGCTGTCCAATTGGCCTTATAGGGGTAATCTTTGAATCCCGACCTGATGTTGTACCTCAGGTTATGTCTCTTTGCCTGAAGAGTGGAAATGCGACCATTTTCAAGGGCGGAAGTGAAGCAAAAGAATCCAATCGCACTATTTTCCAGATTCTTGTAAAAGCCATAGAATCCACCGAAGGCATGCCAGCTGGAGCTTTCCAGCTTATGGAAACCAGAGAGGAGATTATGGATCTTTTAAGCCTTGATGCTTATGTAGATCTTCTTATCCCCAGGGGCTCAAACGAATTTGTCAAATTTATTCAGGATAATACGAAAATTCCGGTACTTGGGCACACAAGCGGAATTTGCCATATCTACGTAGATGAATATGCGGACCTCGATATAGCCTGGAAGGTCTGCTTTGATGCCAAAGTTCAATATCCTGCAGTATGCAATGCCATTGAAACCCTTCTGGTTAACCGTAAAATCGCGGATGCTTTCCTGCCCAGGATGGCAGAGATGTACCTTGGGGCAGGAGTTGAACTGCGTTGTGATCCTGATACTTATGCTCTGCTTGAGAATAAAGGATTTTCCCCACTTTCAAAGGCTACTGAAGAAGACTGGAGCCTTGAATACAATGATCTCATTCTCTCAATAAAGTGCGTTGATACTATCAAGGAAGCAATTGACCACATAAACACTTTTGGCTCCCACCACACCGATGGAATAATAACCGAGGACGCCTCAAGAAGAAATGAATTTACAAGGCTTGTTGATTCTTCTAGTGTTATGGTAAATGCCTCAACCCGTTTTGCTGACGGCTATCGTTACGGGAAAGGAGCTGAAGTCGGAATTAGCACAAATAAAATTCATTCCCGTGGACCCGTGGGCATGGAAGGACTGCTGATTTATAAATACATCTTGCTCGGGAAGGGGCAGATTGTTGCAGATTATTCTGGAGAAAATGCAAAGCCCTACACGCACAGGAAGCTTGATCTTAAATTTGAAGATGTAAAGTGAAACCTGTCGAATATTTGTGATAGGTTTATATATCTGAACTCAAATACCAGCGCAAATTGAATTCAAGCGATGGAATTCGGGCTGCGGTTGCAATATATTTAAGCCGCACCCTCAAAACATCTTATGAGGCCTTGTGATTGATAGACAGAAAAAAATTTCTCAATGAAGTTAATAAAATCGTTGTCAAAATCGGTACCTCCTCAATTACAAAAAAGAACTGTGATAGTACAAAAGAAAATTGCAGTATTGATCCTGACTTTATGGAAAATATTGCAGCCCAAATCTTTGAGCTTCGAAAGAGTGGAAAAGAAGTAATTGTGGTAAGCTCAGGGGCGATAGGTGTCGGGCTCTACGAACTGGGCATTTCTCCTAAACCTCGGGAAATACCAATTCGGCAGGCAGCAGCAGCTGTAGGACAAAGTATCCTGATGCAGTACTGGAGCGAAGCCTTCGCAAAATATGGGATAAAAGTTGCTCAGATCCTCCTCACTTATGATTTCTATTCTGACAGGATATCTTACCTGAACCTGAGGAACAGTATCTCCACTCTTCTGGAATATGGGGTAGTTCCCATAATAAATGAAAACGACTGCACGTGTACGAATGAGATTGAAGCTATCTTCGGAGATAATGACAAACTTTCTGCAATGGTCGCAAGTAAAATCGATGCTGACCTCCTGATTATCCTTTCAGATATAGATGGTCTTTTCGATAAGAACCCCAAAACACACAGCGACGCCAAACTCATTTCTCTCGTTGAGAAAATAACACCTGAGATCGAAAGTTATGGGGGCAACCCCACGAGTTTCAAGGGTGTAGGAGGAATGAGAACAAAAATAAAAGCTGCAAAGATCTGTAGCATGGCAGGTTGTTATGTCCTGATAACAAATAGTGAGATTGATAACGTGCTTCTGAGAGCTCTTTCCGGAGAAGAGATAGGTACCTTTTTCCTGGCTGAAAGGCACATCCGGAAGAACCGCGCTCGCTGGATCATTCTTGCAAAGGCTTCTGGTACTATCCGCGTGGACGCAGGGGCAAAAGCTGCAATTCTGGGGAAAAATAGCCTTCTTCCTGCAGGAGTTATAGAGGTTGAGGGAAATTTTGACCGAGGAGATATTGTAAGACTCGAATGTGAAGGCAGAGTCTTTGCGAAAGGAATTACAGATTACTCTTCTGAGGAACTTAACAAAATTAAAGGGGCTCATACCGACGAAATTGAGAGTATTCTGGGCTATAGTAATTACAGCAATGTTATAAAAAAAGAGAATATTGGCATACTGGAAGAGTTGAATTAAATCAATTGGCAGGTCTGAAGAATCAAGCTTGATTTTTCGGGTATCTGGAATTTGAATTAATTATTCTTGTCCGGACCCTTTAGCAGTCTATCAAATTCTTTTTAACCTTTGATTTCTTTAAATTCTAAGCCGCTTTAAACCTTTAAATTCTAAGCTCCTTTAGATTACTTAGTTCCTTTAGATTACTTAGTTCCTTTAGATTACTAAACTGATTTAAACTACTAAGCTCTTGAGATTACTCAATACTAACTGTAGATAAGTTTTAAGGCAAGTGCCTCTTATTTGCTTTTATCTCAATAATAGGAGAAATATAATATGACAATTCAGAACCGAAAGATAGGATTTATCGGAGCAGGAAAAATGGGCTCTGCTCTTATTCATGGAATTATAAAAGCTGGAATTGTAAAACCTGAAAACCTTGGTGCAAGTGACATATATGAGCCTTTTTTGAATGAGCTGAATTCTCAGCTTGGCATCAATGTATCAACTGATAATGCTGTTATTGCTCAAGCGTCCGATATTCTTGTTCTTGCGGTGAAGCCCCAGACCCTAGACTCAGTACTAGAAAATCTTAAACCTTATATAAATGCTGATAAACTTATCATCTCAATTGCAGCAGGTGTGCCTCTTGCCACTTACGAAAATGCCCTTCCAGAAGGCACAAGAGTTGTCCGAGTGATGCCAAATATTGCAGCTACGGTTTCCGAAGCTGCCTCAGGAATTTCCCCTGGCAAAAATGCCACCTCCGAAGACTTGAAAACCGCGCTTGAGATCTTTTCTGCAGTCGGCACTGCGGTACAGGTGCCAGAGTCCCTGATGGATGCTGTTACAGGCCTTTCAGGCAGTGGACCTGCATTTATCTTTCCTGTAATTGAAGCAATGGCTGATGGCGCTGTACTTGAAGGAATGGACAGGAAAAGTGCCCTCACTCTAGCAGCCCAGACTGTACTTGGGGCTGCAAAAATGGCGCTTGAAACAGGTCTGCATCCCGGAGAACTCAAGGATATGGTTACCTCTCCTGCTGGAACAACCATTCAGGGCGTTCGTGTCCTTGAAGAGGCAGGAATCAGGGCTGCATTCATGAATGCGGTTATAAAAGCAAGCGAACGCTCAAAGGAGCTCGGAAAGAAGTGAGTTTTTTCCACTCCATCTTCTTTTTTATTGTTCTATTTTCCTTTCCCTATACTTAACGATCATTAATTATAAATATACATAAGTTTTATATAGCGGTTCTTTATATATTATTTTAGACATTATTACCCCGCCATGCAAAACTGAAGATACATGGGGTTCATATCTCATCTTTTTATTTCAGCTATTTGACTTATTACTCCGCTTTCGATGAACTCTGGTGAAACGGAGTCTTAGACCTTCTTCGGTTCACCAGGAGAATCTCTTATTGGGGGGGTAAGAGATTCTTCTATACTTACGCAACTCTTAAATTAACTCCACCAATTTATCTGCTTCTTACTCCAGGTCCTGAGATTTTTAATTCAATCACCCCAAATTATTTTTACTATCTTTCCTCAGGCAAATAAACCAGTCAAGGCAGTAAACTTCATCCTGGACTTTCTCTAGCCTTTTCTCTACCTCATTCATTGAACGAGGAGTACGAATTATAACATCATCGCCTGGCTGCCAGTTTGCTGGAGTTGATACATCTTCAGCATAATTTTTCTGCATGGCACTTATGAGCCTCTTGAATTCCTGAATGTTCCTGCCATTATTTACAGGATAGTAAACTATCGCTCTGATTTTTGACTCGGGATCTATAACAAAAGTTGCTCTTGCAGTCTGGATTCTTGAATCCTTTACCCGAACCATACCATATTTTTTGACAACATCCATTTCCAGGTCAGCGATTACTGGAAATCCTATCTTTACATTTTTCATCCCCTTGTACTCGATTTTCTCCTCAATTCTCTTAAGCCACGCAATGTGGGAGAAAATGCTGTCTATAGAGACCCCGATGAGTTCAGTATTCATTTTTTTGAATTCTTCCTGCATACTGGCAAAGGTCATAAACTCAGTAGTGCATACGGGTGTGAAATCTGCAGGATGGCTGAAAAGAATAACCCATTTGCCTTTATAATCTTCAGGGAAGTTTATTGGTCCCTGAGTTGTCATGGCTTCAAATGAAGGCGCATCTTCCCCAATTAGCGGTATATATGTTTTCTCATACTCGGTTTCTACCATACTCTCACCACTCTTGTTTCAGAAGTTCCTGTATATGGGAACTGACTTCGAGTTACTGGGAGTGAACACTAAAAAACACTAAAAAGAATTGCTTTTCCCACGCCCCCAAAAGTAATTTTATATATTTCATTCTTATAAATCTCTTCTCAAACAGTAGTAAAATTTTTCCGCTGAAAATTTTTATTCTTAAATATTTTAATCAAATGGAATCTGATATTAAAAAAGCTAGATTCTGGTTTTTGTTAAAAAAGGATCTTCTGGAGTAAGCTTTTCCAGAAATTTTCTTCATAGAACTATATTCTATTAATAAAATAAAAAAAGGTTGATAAAGTAATGTTTGAAGAATTTTTATGCTCTACATTATTTTTTACCATCTTTTTTCAGGCACAAAAACCAGTCAAGACAGTACATGCCATCCTCTGAATTACCGGCTCTTTCTTTTACGGCTTCCATTGAACTGGGGGCTGGAATAATGACGTCATCTCCTGGCTGCCAGTTAGCCGGTGTTGCAACTTTTTCAGCTGCATTCTTCTGAAGAGCCATAACTATCCTCTTGATTTCCTGCATATTCCTTCCGGTTGACTGCGGATAGTAGAGTATTGTCCTGATTTTTGCCTCAGGATCTATAATAAATACGGCTCTTACAGCTTGCGTAGTTGAAGCATTTGGCTGGATCATACCATATTTTTTCGCAACTTCCATCTTCAGGTCTTCTATTACCGGGAACTTGACCTCAAGATTTTTCATCCCTCTATACTCAATTTTCTCCTCTATCCTCTTGAGCCATGCAATATGGGAAAAGACACTGTCTATGGAAAGCCCTATAAGCTCAGTATTCATCTCTCTGAATTCTTCCTGCATACTGGCAAAGGTCATAAACTCAGTAGTGCATACGGGCGTGAAATCTGCAGGATGGCTGAAAAGAATAACCCATCTGCCTTTATAATCTTCAGGGAAGCTTATTGGTCCCTGGGTCGTCACAGCTTTAAATGCAGGTGCATCGTCCCCTATTAGCGGCATACGTATCTGTTCATACTCGGCCTGTACCATATTTTCACCTATATTTTTAAGAGTATACCGTTTTGTTTGGGATCCGGAGACGGACTTCGAGTTTCGGGAGCTTAACCCTTAAAAACACTGGCCTTTCCCCTGACCTCCTCCATAAGTTATATCTTATAATTATTTTTGTTGCTATAAAGCTGTTCCCGAAAAAAGAAAAAATTACCTTTGACTAGAAAAACTTTTAATAAATCGTCCTCTTCGAGATTTTTGCTTTGAAAAACCTGTCATATTGTAATTTTTGATAAGTTTCTGATTAAATTTAAACCATTTATTCATTCAAACTTGGCAATTTCCTCTAACAAGTGCTTTAAAGCCTTTTTTAAGAGTTCTCTACTTTCTAACTCTATATTTTAAAAAAAGGAGTCTTTTTCGGCATTCTTCTGGAAAGTAATTTATACTGCAAATCCTTTCTTATATGGGGGTTAAATGAGGGAGTTTGTTCGGCGAGAGGTTGTGGTTAGTGGATGCCTTGAGTTTGATCACTGTCGATGTAATGGGGATATGATAAACAGCTCCACGGTGGCAAATCTCGTGGAGTATGTTGATTTCCTGCCAGTTTGCCCGGAGGTGGAATTAGGGCTTGGCATTCCCAGAGGTCCGGTAAAGATAGTCCTTGAGAACGGGGAACAGCGGCGTGTGCAGTCCACAAGCAGCAGGGATGTTCCTGAAGTTATGGAAACATTTTGCACGGATTTCCTCAATTCTACAGGAGACATTAACGGTTTTGTTCTGAAATACCGGTCTCTTATGAATCCGACTTTTTTTGAACCCCCTCTGGAGGGTCTGCTGGAAGTGAACCATGTAGATTCCCATCTCAGGGATGTTCTCTGGAGATGAAATCACAGACTGCAATCTGGATGGGGGGATAATTTGTGAAAAGAGTAGCCACTCTTTTTTGCTTCTTCCTGTTAATTTATCTGGTCGACTTCCTCTTGGTATCATCCTGCCCTGAGACCTCCCCGGGCTCCTGTATAGGTGATACCGTGGAGAACCTGGTAGGAGTAAATATAGTGAATAGTGAGCCTTGCAGTGCCTGGGTTACAGAGGAATCCATCAGTTCAGGAACATCATCTAGAACTTACTCATGGGAATACAAAAGGGGTAGCTGGCAGCTTACCCTACCTCTTGATGATGAACTTTATGAATCGTATAAAGCCAGAACTCGAAATAGGGACTATGATCTATTTGCTTCGGATCCGTATGATGACTGGTTAATTAAGGAGATTGCAAACAGTTTGATCTCACTCTCAAAATCTTGTGGGCTTGAGGAAAGTGAGATCCCGGGTTTTTGTGTTTCTTTTGTTCAGTCCTTGAACTATACCTCGGATCTCCAGAGTTCAGGTTACGAACAGTATCCTCGTTTCCCTTATGAGACTCTTTATGAGGGAGGCGGAGACTGTGAAGATACCGCGATTCTCTCTGTAGCGCTTCTTCAGGAAATAGGTTGTGATGTTGTCCTTCTTGAACTTCCTGAACATATGGCTCTGGGAATAAAATGCAGTCCTGAGCAGAAAGGCAGGAGTTTTGAGTACGAAGGTAACAATTATTATTATCTGGAGACCACAGGTACTGATTGGCATATAGGGGAAATTCCCGAAGAATATGAAGGTCAACCTGTACGTGTTATCCCTGTTTCCAGAAGACCCAAGATTAATCTTGATTTCAAAGCTCAGTGCAAGTACTCAAGAATAGAGGGAATTGTCGATGTCAGTGTCACCGCAATCAATGTGGGTTCCGAAAAAGCCGAAAACACAACTTTTTACGTTGCCCTTCAGGCTAAAGATCAGCTCTCTTTCTGGGACGAGATTGAAAGTTCTCCAGTTGTAATTGAGCCGGAAGGGGTTTACAACTATACCGCAAAAGGGCTTAAGATTCCTGCAGGGAAGGAATTCAGGATATATGTGCAAGCGTTCGGGGAGAACTTTGTATCTGAAGATGTAATCAGCGATTGGGCTAGAATCTAAAAAACATGAACCCCTGGAAGATCCTTCTAAAAAGAATTATGTGTAAAATTCTAACTTAAAACCGTCGTAAAAATCAATAATTGTTAACTTTCTAAATAAAACGGATTGGCTTCTAAGGGTTTAAATTCCGCATGTTTATCTAAGAACTTATGAGGAATGTGCCAAGATACTTAGAAAAACTCATTTTCCATCTTAGCACACTATTTGATAACTAATTTGATACTCGTTAGTTGAGCCTTTATGATTAAATCAAAGAAGGATTATTTATTCTATTTAAAAGCAGATGAGATTGCACTCAGGAAAAAAAGAGGTACAATTCAGTATTATATAGATTACTTTCTGGATGATATCTGGAGATTTGAGAGATTACTAAGAAAAAGAGAGTACTATATAAATTGTAAAAAAAGTATTATATATAAACCATACAGTCTGTATCTTTTTCTCAAATTCCAAAGACTAAGTACGAAATTAGGATTTACTATCCCTCCGAATGTATTTGGTCCTGGATTATCTATTGCTCATAAAGGTACTATAATTGTAAATAGCAATGCAAAAGTTGGTGAGAATTGTCGCATTCATACCGGCGTAAGTATTGCAACAAACGTCTTTAGTAGGGACTACAAATCAAGACCGGATTTTGTATTGCCCGTGCCAAAAATAGGGAATAATGTGTATATCGGTCCTGGTGCTAAAATTTTTGGAGATATTGAAATTGCAGATGATATAGCAATAGGTGCAAATTCAGTAGTAAACAAATCCTTTAAAGAAAAAGGAATTACAATAGCAGGAGTTCCAGCAAGAAAAGTTAGCAACGAAGGATTTGATAAATGCTATTTTAAAGCTACAGAAATTTTAAGAAGATCTCAGTAGATTTCATAATTGGCTTGTTATATGTGTGGACGAAAGTTCTTAATGCCCCACATTCAAACCTGGTTTAATTTAACCGGATAAAAATGCAGTGCTGGCTTGTTAATATAATTTGGGCTCTGCAGAAAACCTATGAAATAACAAATCTGCATTAGTTTAAACTATGCCTTGCGATCTATATTTTCAGTAGTTAGCCTTAGCCCTTGACACTGATTTAGATCGGTTTTCTACAAAGCTATTAAAAAACCAGCTAAAATCAACTTACTTGCAAACATATAGAGATTCTCGATAAAATCTCCTGTTTTCAGAGTTACTTATAAATTGAATCTCAGCAATCTATTATGTAGCTTTTATAAAGCTTAAAGCATTTTGTAATTAGGGGTGGTCAAATGAATAGGTTGTACAGATCAAAGAAGAACAGGATTATTGCAGGGGTATGTGGCGGGATAGGTGAATACTTTAAAGTTGATCCTACGCTTATACGGCTCCTATGGCTGCTTATCACTATAATGGGGGCAGGAACAGGTATAGTTGCCTATTTAATAGCATGGATTATAATTCCTGAGGAGCCCTGAACTCTCCGATAAAAATCTAAATCTCTCCTCTGGAAAACCAGAAATTTAAAAAAGCTAATATTTTTCTTTCAGATTAGCCCTTTAGTAGGATTCATAAAATAGTGGGTCTCCCAAAAAGCTTTGAGTGACTCACTATTCTATGCTAGCTCAAAGCTTAAACGGTCTGGTTAAAAAGCTGGTCTACAAACCATTCGGGATCGAACTTTTTTAAGTCCTCATAACCCTGTCCTATCCCAAAAAAGAGAATGGGCTTTCCTGTGACATAGGCAATGGATATCGCAGCTCCTCCTTTGGCATCAGCGTCTATTTTTGTCAGAATCGAACCATCAATTGGCACAGCTTCATTGAACTGTGCAGCCCTCTCAACTGCATCATTCCCTGCGACGGCTTCATCTACAAAAATTATAAGATCTGGAGTGCTTACCCTGCAGATCTTTTCCATCTGTGACATTAGGTTAAGGTTAGTATGCATACGGCCTGCAGTATCGGAAAGCACAAAATCTATCTTATGGGCTTTTGCATATTGCACCGCATCGTAAATAACTGCCGCAGGATCGGCTCCGGGTTGATGTTTGATCATTTTTACTCCGAGCCTGTCGGCATGAATCCCAAGCTGGTCAATAGCACCTGCCCTAAAAGTATCTCCTGCAGCAAGCACCACAGAATAACCCGATTTCAATAATCTGTACGCTATTTTTGCAATGGACGTTGTTTTCCCTGTCCCATTGATTCCAACAAAGACAATATGGACCGGTTTTTCCCTGTTCCTCACATACTCGTCAAAGTCAAAGGTATTGGCAGAGACCACATCGTAGATGGCTTTTCTAAGGGCTGCCTCTACAATATCTCCGGTATTGCTCCCAATCCGCTTTGTAGTACCTGTAAGCTGTTTTTTCACAGACTCCACAATTGCTTCGGAAACTGAAAGAGCGAGGTCACTCTCAAGAAGCCCCATCTCAAGTTCCCAGAGAGGCTCTTCCAGGTCTTTACTATCCAGATAGACCTCCCTATTGAATACAAGAGCTTTCGCTTTCTGTGCAAACCCGACCTTCGAGGAAAATCTTTTAAAGAAGGATTTCTTTTCCTCAGGTACTTTTTCTTCTTCCGCAGGTTTGATCTCTGCAGCCTTCTTTCTCTCTTCAAGTTTTCTCCTGTATTCAGCCTTTTTCCAGTCTTCAATCTCGACTTTTGAAGGAGCGCTTGTTACAGGTTTAACTTCTTCAGGTTTAACTTCTTCAGGTTTAACTTCTTCAGGTTTGGCTTCTTCAGGTTTGACTTCATAACTTTTCTCTTCCAGGAGTGTCTCAGGAGCTTCTTCCTCTGGAATGGGCTCGATCTCCTCTTCAAAGCCCTCTTCGGACTCAGGCACAGGTTCTATTACCGGTTCGATTTCTACAGCTTTATTATCAATAGTTCTGCTGAGTGCCTTCTTAAAATTCCCAAGTTTTTCTTTGAATTTGCTGAACACAGGATCCCATCCCAAAGAAATTCAATAAAAAATAGACAATTAATTAAAAACAAAAGATTTTGTTCTCAAATGGGGTTTGAGTTTTATCCTTTTTATCTGAGCCAGGTCTTATCAGGCCTGGCCGCCGGGTTGCTGAAGCCTTGCAGCTTCGGATTCTAAAGCTTGCATACCCTGTACATAATGAGTCAGTGAAGCATTCATCTGTTGGAGAATTTTCATAAGCTGCTCTTTGCGGCGGTTAAGAGTCTCAATGGCTTCATCTGCCGTTTTTTCTGCACTGAAGCCTGATCCAAGGTCTACAATAATCCTATCTGCATTTTTTATTTCGGCATGAACGAATGAGCCAAATCCTACAGGGACCATTGTTTCAGTAATCTTCCCTCCCTCTGAAGCAGCCTTAAGCTCGTTGATGGTTACTATTGTCTGGTCACAGCTTGTAATGGAAGCCTGAACCATGTTCATCTGCTGCCTTAAGGTCTCCGCCTGTCTCTGGAATTCCTGATATCTGGCTGCCAGATTTCTGACTTCTTCACTGACTTCTGCCATATCCTTCACTCCTCAGCAATGCTTTCGATCTGGATCTGGTTTCTCTTAATACCGTGCTTGCTTCCGAAGATAGAATAAACCTTATCGGTTGCGTTCTTTTCATTCTGACTTTCGACCTTTTTTGTGAATTTTTCCCAGGAATTTCCTGCTTTAAATTTGCCTTTAACAATAAAATTCTTCATCTTGGTCACACTCTTGCTGTAGTTTTGTTCCGTAACAGATGGATGATTTGTCTCACTCTACGAATCCCAGAGCTTCTTCAATTCTACCGAGTTCGGGTCCTGTAGTATCCGAACCTGCCAGATAGCTCTTTGAGTTCGCAAGCAGGCCTGAGCCGAGCATCTGAGTTCCATAGTTCGTAGTTCCTATATACGCCGGAAGCTTGAAGATATTTTCCAGTATCTCCTTTTCTGGGGGTGTAACTTTCGGGTGTACCAGAAGTCCTTTGTTTGTAACAACTCCCGCCATCCCTACATTCTTTATCCCGGCAATTGTTCCCCTGTAGACTTCTACCTCAAGGACACTGGCAATTGTCTCAACGGCGCTGTCCGACAGTTCAGGGTGGACAAGTGCTGCGTAGTCGTTTGCAAGTACAATGTTTCCGACTGCATTCAGCTTGCCCGGGAGAATTTCAGCCTTAACTCCTGTTCGTTTTTGGATCTCTCTGGTATCGGTTCCATATGAAAACAGGAAGCCGTTTGAGTTTCCTCTGGAAAGGGCTCCTACCACAACGCTTCCATTAACAAGAGTTTCAATGGCTTTTACTTCAAGCGAATCCTCAAGTATTGCACAGGTTTCGGGTTTTGTGCCGCGAGGGACAAGAACAAAATCCTCTGTGCATGTTGCAAAAACCCCGATCAACGGGGTTTCATAGATATCCACTGTTCGAATCATATTCTTTGAAGCTTCGCGTTTTCTTGTATATTTTACTGGGCTAGTTCTGCCTGTACCTCGCCATCTGCGAATTTTACAGCTCTGACCCGGATGGAGAGAGGAGGCTTCTCACAGCCTCTTTCCCAGAGACGCTCGTTAATTGATTTGTCCAGTTTGACCTGTACAGGATCAACCTTCATATGCCTCGTAAGATAACTTCTTACTTCAGTAACTGCCCTGTTGGCTCTTTTCCATGCAGGTACTCTCTTTACGTCCCTGAGAGGGATTGTATATATCTGTTCTTTTACCATGTCGTCTGCCATTTTTCCCACCTTCCTTGCTTACTTCACATCAAGGCTTCTTCTTCTCCAGTGCCTGCGTCTGGGATGACTCACGACCTTCCGGTTAGTTTTTACAATAACCCACACTGGAACGCGTGTGTTCTGCTTGTGCGCCTTTGCCAGACGCCTCTTCTGTCCTTTCATGTTATGACTCAAGTGGATCACACCTGTTGACCTGTAAATAATTTAATTCTATTAACTTCCGGTTATATTCGATAATTAGCTGATTGTGATTGTAACCCTTGCATAATTGAGGTTTTACCCTGCCAGCTTTAATGGCAGTTTTTAAAACCATATTCGGTAAATTCTATGTGGGTCTTTGTTGATCTGCAGCAGTATAAGGGTTGAATATAACTCGATTATTGTATAAATCTTTATTCCAGAATTTTCCCTTTCAGAAGACTTCTCGATTTCGGGGAGCTTCTTCTTCAGGGCAGTTTTTTTCTGGAAAGCACATGGGACTGGATATGGGCAGGAAACAGTTCCTTTATTTTCTCTTCACCATCTCTCTGCCTGATTAACTCCCTGAGCTCGGTTTCGTAGTCCGCTTTCGGAGTACTCTCACTCGGTCCCTCTTCAATCCTCAGATAGCGCTCTACAAGAATATCCACGGTTTTCCTGCCATATCCCTTCAAAGGACAGATATACTGAACTCCCAGCCGGTCTTCAATACTTCGTATCTGTGAGATTGAGAGCACAGGAACTCTGTCATCCCTTCGGGTTCCGTCTGCAATGAATTTCACTTCAGGGTCCGAGGCAAGAGTTTCTACGGCTTTCTCGTGAATGTAGTTAATGGCGCTTTTCGGGAAACCGTCTTGCATTATTTTCTCGTAAGCTTTTTCAAGGATTTCCCACTCCAGAGTAAGAACCCTGTGCGGAAATCCTAACTCTTTTGCAGTTTTTGCTGCCAGCTCGCCATTTGGGAGCAGACCAAAGCTGCAGGTTATGAGTTCTATCTCAAAAAACGGTTCCATCAAAAGGGCAGAGAGCGAACTGTCCTTGCCTCCGCTAAAGAGGACCGAAATTTTCATTTTTTTAAATCCGGGTTATGGATGTCTTACGCTTTTTAGGCTGCATCCTCATAAGTAGCTTTTTTAGTTGTTCATCATCAATTTTAGACGGTAGCCTCCCAGTCTGAGCAAGCGAGATCAGCTGCATCTCTAGCTGTTCTACAAGAGCCGGTCTTGACAGTTTTAGGGCTGTAAGGCGTTCTCTGGCTTCAGGAGTCAGGATTTGCCTCAGGATAGCCTGCTTCTGAGCTTCCATTTCAGCTCTGGCCTGTTCCTGCTGGTAAGCTGCCTGAATTTCAGCCTGCTGGTTTTGCGCCTGCAGCCGCTGGAGTTCTGCTAGCCGCCTTTTTCGGATCTCATTGAGTTCATCATCCATTGTAGACATGGCAATCACCCAAAAAACCGGTTTTCCGGAGCAACTGGATAAATTTAGTTATCTGTAAAAGAATCCCAGGAAATTTTCAGGATTCTTCGGTATGGGATGTTCTCAGTATTTTGCAAGTTCAGGGATCTTCTCAACAAGTTCCTGCTTGAGCTCGTGTGCTGCATTGTCAAGCAGGGAACGTCCCTTTGGAGATACTGTTCTTCCATCCTTTACTTTTTGCAGATAACCTGCAGTCTCAAGTTGCTGTACTGCTTTTCTGGCAATCGAACCGCTGCCTTTTACTTTGTGACTTGGCTTTGATCCGTTGTCCTTCTTTCCACCGTATACTGATCTGAGCCTTTCGATTCCTATAGGTCCATCAGTATAGATTTTTCTCAGGATTGCGGCGGTTCTGATATACCACCAGTCGTCGTTGTTCGGAGGAAGTTCCTTGTGAACTCCGGTCTTTACGTTCTTTGCCCACTCAGGGGGAACGATATTATCGTTTTCTTTAAGGATACCTGCAACCTTCTCAATAAGCTCCGTTGCAGGGACATCAAATACTGTTGTCATACTCGCCACCTTTCCTAAATCAGGTTATATTTGTGCCGGGGAAGAAGTGCCGATTCCTCTCCCTGGCTGCCAGAAATATTTTTCCCGAAGTAGGTAACTCTCTCTTTCGGGAGATTCTTTCCATTCTTTGTAGCTGGATTTTATGGACTCTATGGTTTGGGCTTTCAGCCCGATAAGCCGGTAAGTGTGATTTTAGTTTAAACTGGAAGGAGGTTGATGCATTTATATATTACTGTGTATGGATATTCATATACAATCGATCAGGTGATTTTGTATAAAACTTCAAACTGAAAAACGATCTAATTGTATAGATTGGCTCCTGTCAATTGATGCAAGTGCCAACATCCAGCGTAATTACCTTCAAGCTATAAAAGCATTGTGCGAGTTCATATATAAATGCTTAATGAATATATTCTGGAAGCTAATATGAAGATAAATCTAGTCTGTTGATGAAATCGGTATGAGCCAGATATATCTTATTGGTTTCAAGAAGTTTCTGTCTTGGCAGGATTTTTTCCCTTAATCCGATAACCAATTTTATCATGAAATTTATTATGGAACTATAATATCCTCTTTATGGAACTATAATATCCTCTTTATGGAACTATAATATCCTCTTTATGGAACTATAATATTCTCTTTGATATGTTCTCTTTGATATGTTCTCTTTGATATGTTCTCTTTGATATGTTCTCTTTGATATATTCTCTTTAATATGTTCTCTTTATATTTCAATCATTATAAAACAGGTAAAGCATTTAAACTCCCTTAAAGGCTTTTCAGGAGATTATAATGAGAATAAAGATTTGTGGTATTAAAAGGGTCGAAGACGCTATTATGGCTGCATATTGTGGAGCTGATGCGGTTGGATTAGTAGTAGGACAAAAACATAATTCAGATGACTTTATTGACAAACATTTAGCTCAAAAAATCGTGAAAGAGTGCCCACCTTATATTTCTCCAGTTTTAGTTACAGAACTGGATGACGCTGAGGAAATCTATAATCTAGCGAATGAAATAGGTGTTACTTCTATCCAGCTGCATTCTGATTGTACAGTTGATAGTATCATATCCCTGCGCAAAGCCCTCCCCTATATAAAAATAATCAAAAACTTTCATGTTAACGGGTCAGAAGTTATTCAAGCTATGAAACCTTTTGAACCTGTGGTAGATGCTTTCATCCTGGATACTCTTGATTTAGCCAATGATAAAGTAGGTGGGACAGGTTTGGTTCATGATTGGAATATTAGCAGAAAAGTTGTTCAAGAGGTATCAAAACCAGTTATCTTAGCAGGGGGGCTGACTCCTGAAAATGTTGGAGAAGCTATATGGTTTGTAAAGCCATATGGTGTAGATGCCAGCTCCGGGCTTAAAGCTTCTGATGGTTTCAAAGATAAAACGAAAGTGATTAATTTCATATCTCGCGCAAAACGCGAATTCTTCAATATCCGAAATCTACCTCTATAAAACTGAACCCAGGTTTTTAAAGATAAACACAGAAGGGGAAAATGTAAAGCCAGATAATAGAAAAAAAGCAAGCTGCGAGGGAGAGAGAAGTTCTGTGACTAAAAAATTAACAGTTTTTAAAGAATTAGAATTATATCATCACTTACAAATACCTGTAAGAAAAGCAAAAAAGCACTTTGAAATGATTAGAGAACGCCTGGAAGAACCTCGTTCTTTTTACTGTAGCCCCCTATACAGTAATCTAAAAAATATCCCCCGACTATATTTTTTAGATTAGAACTTCTTCCAGGCATTTCTTTGCTCACATACCCTACCAGTCACTTTCCCATTGTGTTAATCCATTGGTTTTGATCTCACGTAGAGGTTGATCCGTTAGCTTTTATTTGTTCTCTCAGTCTACAATCTATATTAATTCACAAATTTATTTATAATTAATTATATGAAAAATTGGTTGTGGGCAAATTATATCCCTATATAAAATGTTTTTTTATCAAACAACATTTAAATGTTTATTATGATTTTATTATTTAGTGATCTGTTTTAGTGATCTGTTTTAGTGATCTGTTTTAGTGATCTGTTTTAGTGATCTGTTTTAGTGATCTGTTAGTGATTTGTTAGTGATTTGTTCTGGTGATCTATTCTAAAGTATAAGGTTACAATTGCTCATAAAAATCAAAGTGTGTTAAAACAGCAGGTTTAGTGGAAAATGTTGTTATGTTTTCTGTAACTCTTGACGTTCATAAATATATTCCTTCAGCTTTCTAATTACAAAAGCATGGAATAAACCGCTCTTTACTCTAAAGTTAAGCCAGAATTTACTCATGGATTCTTTGAGATCTTTTCCATTGCACGTTTTCCTGTATACACCAGTGCAATTGTATATATATTAAAGAATTTGTCGGACTCTGGGAATAATATAAATGGAATTGACAGCATGAGGACAAAAAGTCCGGATATAAACAATTTAGCTGCGTTCGTTACTCTCGTTGACGGATTATTAGAATAAGCGCTTTTTATTTTATAGTATGCCCACGCTCCCAAAGAAATAGACCCCGTAAAGAAAAACGCAGCCAGGAAGAATAATGCTTTTATTAATATTGCATCCTCGCCATATTCGTTAAAGTTCATTGTTTCTATCGTGTATACTACTAGCCACAGTAGTAATGCAGAAAGCCCGATAATCTGGATTATTCTATCTTTTATAGAATATGAAGACGGTTCGATTTTTTTATAAGTCCGGAGACTTTCAGTATCCAATAAATCACCTTTCTAAAAACTTAACTACCAACCTTATTCACATCCCCCTAAATTTCTCTTTTTATTTATAATGTTGCCTTTTGCTCTGGTGATTTGCTTGCTCCAATAAAAAACTTATTTTGTTTATTTTCTAGAGAAGTCTGCTTAAATCTGTTCTTGAGGACAACCAGAAATTCATTTTTCACATCTTAAATAATTACAAGGGTTCATTAAAATCGACTACCACAACTTTAACTTGTCCTGGATGATCTCAGAAATATTTCTGAGTCTTTATATGAGTTTTGCCAGATTTTCCCATGATTATCTCTAAACTATTGAGTGTTTTTTACTGAATCCGGTTTGTTCTGGAAAATATTCAGGAATTCCTGTCAGGAGAGACGTTATCTTCAGTCTTGAGAATCATCATAACATTCCTGGCAAAAATACCACCCAAAGGCTTCTTTCAACTCATTTTCTTCAAAAAGTTTGCCACATTGTCGGCATCTTCCCCTGCTGTTTATCTCACCTTCTTCATCTTTTTGTATGATCCATTTAACAAGCTCAAAAGCATCTTTTAAACTCAAATAGTAGTACTTTGGAGTTGACTCACTAATTCGGATAAATCCAAATTTACCTTTGATAGGGTCAAAGACCTCAGTCTCCATATTTTTTATTAACCAGAAGTCTCCACTGAAGAAAACGCTTTTCTCAATACTCAGTCTCAAATTTTTCGTTGGCGGGAATTCAAATCTCGTTGCATATTTTAGCATTTCTTCGGGCTTGATTTTCTCACATCCGGCGCACCACTTTCCGATAAAGTATTATTCTCTTCCAGTATGCGCTTTTAAATATATATTTACAGCAGAAAATCTCTGGCAAAACAGGCAATTTAAACATGGATAAATAGTTATTCTCGCAAAGAATTACACATATTGATGTTTTTAAAGAAAAAATATAGTTTTGTTTCAATCTCTCCAAATGCTCAAATGAAAAAAGGAAAGCCTATAGTTGGGTTTTTTATTTCGTCTATCCTATAACAGTTATCGGTAAGAATTAAATTATTCTTATATGTTACAGAATAATCATGCCTGGAAAATTATAGCTTAAGATGAAAAATGTCAATAAATAAGTTCAGCAAATTTCTGCTGCAATTAAAAAATGTCGTTATGCATTTCTTTAAAATAAGTTATTACCAGCAATTTCCTCACATTATTTATTCTGGTATTTAAGCAGTCTTCTAACCAATCAATTAATTCCTGAAACGCAATAAGTAATTATTGCCTATATTTATTAGTTGTGTTCCTTGACAATCTTCAGATTTCCTTCATCATAGAAATCCCAAAAATAATATAAAAATATAATTATAAATGTATATTTCTTATTTTTTGCTTTCTTTATAGAGGGAAGGGTTTATGTAATATTGTGTTTTCGACTCTTTTTCATTGTAAGTTAAATATTAATATACTGAGGTAATAAGCACTGAAGAAAGTAAGGGGTTAACGTACCTGATGTACGGGTAACTATCTTAGAATAATCATACAGGGAGTGCCTTATCTACGGTACAGCCTGAATAACATTGAAGCGAAAACGAGGCATGCAATGACGAAAGTTGTAGAAATCTCTCCAACCACGAGACATGAAGGCCATTCAAAGCTTACCATGAAGGTGAATGATGAGGGTATTGTCGAGCGAGGAGACTGGCTCTCCATAACCCCGGTCAGGGGTATTGAGAAACTCGCCATAGGTAAGACGATGGAACAGGTCCCGAAGATCGCTTCTAGGGTCTGCGGTATCTGTCCCATAGCCCACACCCTGGCAAGCATCGAGGCTATGGAGGCCTCGATTGGCTGCGAGATCCCCAAGGATGCTAAACTCCTGCGGGTAATTCTCCATGCTGCAAACCGCCTTCATAGCATCGCCCTGCACAACCTCCTGATCCTTCCGGATTTTTACATCCCTGGGACGGAAAAGAAATTCAACATGTTTGCCAAGGAGGAACCTGCCAGAAGTGTTGCGGCAAGGATTATCCGCCTTCGCGAGATCGGGCAGACCATTGGAGCCATCGCAGGTGGCGAGGCAATCCATCCCTCCAACCCGAGAATTGGTGGAATGTACCGCAACGTAAGTCCCCTTGCAAAGCAGAAGATGGCAGACCTGGCGAAGGAAGGGCTTGTCCTTGCTCATGAGCAGATGGAGTTCATGCTCGAGGTCATAAGGAATATGCAGAGTCTGGAATACATAGACGTCGCAGGCAAGCAAATCCCGATCCCCAAGACGCTTGGGTACCACAACCAGGGGGTCATGGCTACATCTCCAATGTACGGTTCATCCAGCCTTGACGAAAACCCCACATGGGACCCCTCCCGATGGAAAGAGACCCGGCCATGGGAATGGTACATGGGCGAGGTAACCATCGATCTTGAGGATCCAAGTTATCCAATAGGAGGCACAACAAAGGTCGGCACCAAGGCAAATCCCCAGATGGAAGCCTGCAACAGCGTTCCGACATATGATGGTCAGCCTGTTGAGGTAGGTCCGAGGGCAAGGCTCGCAACCTTCAAGAATTTCACTGAGAGGGGTACCTTTGCCCAGCACATCGCCAGGCAGATGGAGTATCCTGATTGTCTTTATACCATCCTTAAGTGCCTTGATTCCCTGAATACCTCAGGCAGGGTTGTTGCCGACAAAATTCCACAGGGAGATGGGTCTATGGGCTGGGCTGCAAATGAGGCCCCACGCGGGACCGATATCCACCTCACACGGGTTAAGGACGGAAAGGTGCTGTGGTATGAGATGCTTGTGCCCACCACATGGAACCTTCCGACCTGCAGTCGCGCTCTGACAGGAGCCCCCTGGCAGATAGCCGAAATGGTTGTCCGGGCTTATGATCCGTGCGTATCATGTGCAACCCACATGATTGTGGTGAATGAGGAGGATAAGGTAGTCGCCGAGAAACTCCTCCAGTGGTGAGACGAATGGATACGCTGTACTCCGAGATCGTGGTGGCAGGCTGCGGCAACCCCCTCTTTGCGGATGATGGGTTCGGACCTGCAGTTGTGGAGAAGCTCAAGGAATTCGAGCTTCCAGAGAATGTCACGGTCGTTGACGCGGGACTAGGGGGACCCCATTTCATCTTTACCCTTCTCAATCCCGAGTCTACAAAGACTCTTATTATTGTGGACATTGCGGATTTCGGAGGGGAACCTGGCGAGCTCAGGTGGCTCTCAGTTGACGAGCTTCCTGTGGGAAGCTATAGGGACGCCCATTCATGGGATCTGACAGAGCCGCTTCAAGTAATCAAGGACGATATCAAGATCCGGATTCTGGCATGCCAGAAGAAGTATGTGTCTGCCCCTGAGATGGTCATCGGGATTACAGACGAAGTACAGAGATCCATTCCAGAAGCTGTATCTGAGATACTGAAGGAAATCGGGATGAACTATTAAGGAGACAAAACCAGTGGCAAATAAGATCAAGCTCGGGCATGTACACTTGAGCGGCTGCACCGGCTGCCTCGTGTCCGTGGCCGACAATAACTTAGGACTCATCAAAATCCTGGACGACTACGCCGACCTCGTCTACTGCCTTACACTCGCCGACGTTAGGCATATCCCTGAGATGGACGTCGCGCTTGTTGAAGGATCGGTCTGCATCCAGGATCATGAATCGGTGGAGGAGATCAAAGAGACGCGGAAGAAGTCAAAGATAGTGGTGGCTCTTGGTTCCTGCGCAAGTTATGGGAACATCACAAGGTTCAGCCGCGGCGGGCAGCACAATCAGCCCCAGCATGAATCCTTCCTTCCCATAGGGGATCTCATCGACGTAGATCTCTACATCCCCGGATGCCCTCCGAGCCCAGAACTCATAAGGAATGTCTCTATCATGGCGTACCTGCTCCTGGAGGGGAACGAGGATCAGAAAGCTCTTGCGGGCAAGTACTTAAAGCCTCTCATGGACCTTGCGAAGCGCGGCACGTCAGGATGCTTCTGCGACCTGATGGTTGATGTAATTAATCAGGGTCTCTGCATGGGCTGTGGCACCTGCGCTGCCTCTTGTCCAGTACGGGCGATCACCATGGAGTTCGGGAAGCCGCAGGGAGAGCGTGACCTCTGCATCAAGTGTGGCTCCTGCTACGGCGCCTGTCCTAGATCATTCTTCAACACCGATGTGATTGAAGAATTCGAGAACATCAACGAGTTAATTGCTGGAGCGCTTAAGTGAGGTGAGAGAGTTGATTGAAGATCCATATCTCGGCAAATACATAACCTGCGTCTCGGCAAGGAGCACGGACAAAGAGATCCTCCAGAAGGCACAGGACGGCGGCATTGCCACCACCCTCATGGTCTATGCTCTCGAACAGGGGATAATCGATGGAACTATTGTGGCAGGCGAAGGAGACCGACCATGGGAGCCCAAACCGTTCGTTGCTATGAGCCGCGAGGACATTCTCAAGGCACGAGGGACGAAGTACAGCATCAGCCCCCAGATCTCCTGGCTCAAGGAAGCAACTCGGTCTTTCGGTCTCGATAAGGTAGGTGTAACCGGTGTCTGCTGCCAGATGCAGGCAGTCAGGAAGGCTCAGCTCTATCCGATTAACATGCGGGACGTCCCTGATAAGGTTGCTTTCACAGTTGGTCTCTTCTGTATGGAGAACTTCCCATACAAGTCTCTGCAAACCATTGTCGAGGACCATGCGGCGCAGAGCCTCAACTCCGTGAGAAGAATGGACATCGGGAAGGGCAAGTTCTGGGTTTACACTAACCGGGGGAATGTCGCCAGCCTGCCCCTGAAAGCTACCCACAAATACGAGCAACCCGGCTGCCACGTCTGCCTCGATTATGTCTCCAACCTTGCCGATATTTCAACCGGCTCGGTCGGAAGCCCAGATGGCTGGTCCACGGTCTTCATCCGCACCAAGAGAGGTAATGAAATCTGGTCCAAAGCTGTTGCTGCAGGCATGTTCGAGACAAAACCCATAGAAGAAGTCAAACCTGGTCTCGATCTCGTCAAAAAGCTTGCAAAGGAAAAGATCGATAAAAACTGGAAGACAGTTGAGGAGCGTAAGAACTTCGGTGTCAACAAGGCGTTGAGGAACCCTTACGCCTAAATTTTCTTTTAGTTATCGGGATTATTCGCGTTATCTACGCGGAACAAGGGGAAGAGGATCTGTCTCATCCCCAATTTGATCCCTTTTTGTAACTCATCCATCGGGCTATCGCAAGTTCGAGCCTTTCTTGCCAGTAACCGCCCGATATCTGCTCACGAGTGAGCACTCAGGCTTGTAGTAAACTGCAAAAATAAAACAACTCCTCCAGAGAGGAAGAGTTGTTTTTACGCCTGGATTCTAACTCCTGAAAAAGCTTTTATGATAGAGGATGGTCAAGCTTTGGAATAAAATTAATTATCACCGCGTCCTTCTATGACATCAATGATACGCTGACCGATCAGTGGGGCAACGGAAGCGGCAAATTTTGAATTAGGGTGAGAATCCGAGGGTGATACGGCATTTTCCGGCAGGAGGTATAGTCCGCCTCCGGTTTCCAGTTCACGGAAATCCCAAACATAGATATTATCACCGGGCTCATCCCAGGTTGTCTTGACCCAGTTAGCAAATTCTCTTGCTCTTTCAGCTTCTGCGGGATTGGTTTGGCTTTCGACCAAAGCTGCACCTGTCCAAACTATGAAACGTTTATTCGGAAACTCATGCATCTTTTCTTTAAGCGCGTTGTACTGCAGCTTATAATTCTCCAGGCTTTTGACACTGGAAGTTACATCTGGAGAACCTGTATCGGCAACTATGTTGCTAACCGGGAAACAGTGCTTCCAAACGATGACGTCATAAGTCTGAGTCAGCATCTCTAAGGTAGGTTCTTCCATATAGGCAGAAGGACCGGCATGATTTACCCAGATGTTCCAGTAATCATAAGGATAGTTATTCCATCCATAGGGGGATGCCTTTGGAAATTCCAGGGGTGTTATACTATAGTCTGTGCCGTGCTCAGCATTATATTTTTCAATCGTATCCTGTACCCCACCTTCCCAGATAACTCCGCCGGTGCTGTGATGAAGATATATGACCTTTGCTGAGCTTGACATCGGGTCGGTACTTTCTAGAGCTATAACATTTTCATCTGTGTGGGATGCGTTTGTCGTTGTAACTGTGTCATCTGCTAACTGTGCATTTTCACTGGCACTTTGACTCTCTGTATCCGGGGCTGAACTGCAGCCCGATATCGCGATAAATAAAATAATAATTAGCAGCCCTGCTAATTTAATTCCAAAAATTTTACTGACAAGATTCATAATAATCTCCAGGCTTTATCTATTATACTTTATAAAATATTTTATTCTATTGAGGGCAATTATTTGCAGCTTAATTAAATTAATCATTATGTTTATTATAATAAAAACATTGTCTTTTGTTCATCTATGTAGAAATAGTGAGGAATTTATCAGTAAAAAACAATAATATTTTTAAAAATAAAAAACTAATTTTTATATATGTTACTATTTTTCATTTTTTCAATCTTTCACCGCCTGCATATTGAAATTTCTATACTTTAACACAAGCAGGCAAGAAAAAAGAAATTAATAATGATTACTTTCTTTCAAGAAATTCTATGAACGAATCCAAATTACTCTCTTTCATTTCAATACAAAAGTCATTGTTTTTGTCTATGTTTTTATAGTGTTTGTATAAGTTATTTAATTCGCTGTACATTGTTGAGTTTACTGATTTATACCACTGTGCGTAATCTTGGATTATGTTGACAGACATCGGACACAATAACAATGTTAAACCAAATCCTATATCATCGTCAGGAAAAATTACAAAAGGAAAATTTCTACATGCTTCAGGCCTGTTATCGTATATCCTGCATTTTGTGTCTATCAATAATGGGCAGTGCCCAACAATTGCTTTATAACATCCTTCCAACTCTGACTTTACTGCATTAGATTTTAAAATTCTTGCACTTTCTTTGTCTACATTTTTTAAGATTTTCTCGTATTCTTTTCTACGAAAGTCAATAATGTGAGTTTTGCAGCAGCTTGCATTACATGATTCAGGACAAGTATAGTGTTTAAGTATGCTTTGAGTTTTTGAGACTAACCAATCGTGTTTTTTAGAACGTTGTCTTCTATCCATAGTATTCACCCGATTGAATAAAAAAGAGGGTTAATGATAGCTATTAATGCTCTGTTCAACTGGTAATTTATATATGGGTTACATTTCATCTGTTCTCTTACCAAATAGTAAATTACAACATTTTATTGAGAAAGAAAATCATCTGAATGATAAGGGAAATAAAATCTGAATTTTTTATTTCGAATTCAATTGGTTGAATTTTGCTTAAATCTCTATCTCCTATGCTCTATCTCCTATAGTTCTAGGCGCATTTTTAATTATATACTATCTTGTTTTGCTTCTCAGGACTGTTTATGTTATTGATCTAGGACTGTCTATGTTATTGATTTAGGACTGTTTATGTTATTGATTTCAAAATTTAATTTGCCTATTTTTTGTATAAGCCCTCTGTTCTGAATAAAATATTCTTTCTTACTGATTTGTTAAATTGATTGATTATTAAGATATAGCAAAATTGGTGGAATAGAAAGCTTTATTCGAGTCATCGAATTTAAGAAGATGTTCTAAAGCATAATTTATCTGTGCTACAATTTGCTTTTTGTCTTGATTTCTCGCCAAACTCCAGTAAAAGTTAAATGATTCCAGGTTTTCAATTGCGTTTTTTATAAACTATTAAAACATAACAGAGATTCTAGGACAGGGTTTGATGGAACTAATAAAAAGTCTAAAAAAAGATATATAAAAAAGAAATTTTATTCAGAGCTTAACTCAGAATGGTATTAATCAGCTTCTCAAGTTCGTTTCTATCAACCAAATCAATAAAGTTCGCTTTAGCTAATTGTCTGGCAGAATCGGTAAAGTAACTGTTTGTAACTACTATGCCCTTGGTGCATTTGTAGAAACCTTTTGCAGCTACAACTTCCTGTACTGCACTGTTTGAAACCTTACTCGAGGATCTTTTGACCTGAACAGCAATTCTTTTTCTTTCTTTTGAGGTTAGAATAAGATCTGCACCCTGATCACGTGATTTCGGAGTATGATAAACTGAATATCCTAATTGTTCATAAACGTGTTTCATAAATTCTTCAAACTTGTATCCATTCATCTTATCGATTTCAGCTAATGTGGATAGAGCTGGGTTTGATGGTTTTCTCTTAAATAGTCGTTTTATAAGACTACACAATAAATGCATCGAATAACTTGACAGTAGCCATATAAACTTCAGTAAGTAAAATGAAAAACTCAATAATAGCTTAATTGGTTTTATCAAAAGGTATAACATCAACTTAAATAAATAATTAACAAAGCGGTGCTGTTTTCTGCTCTTTCCTTTTTTCCTTATTTTCATCAACGTACTTCCTTCTGTTTTTAAAACCTATAAAGGGTATTGCAAAGTCCGTAATGCATATCAAAAACTACGATATTCTATAATTCTAGAATATTCTTTCCAGCTTATGCCTTTCAGCGAAAGGAAATTCAAATCTGAGGGCAACTTATCAATTAAAAGAATAATTTAATATAAATATACTGTTGGATTAAGTGATTATTTTCTAAATTGAACTTAATTGTGCTACAGTAAGTAAGAATTGAATAGATAAAAGAAAAAATCTACTCTTATTAGGAGAAAAAAGCCAGTTATTATAAGAAAAAAGCCGGAAAGGGATCCGAGTACCAGTAGCCGCTGCTGAAAATTTCTATTTTATTAAAAAAATGAGTAACTTAAATATAAGTTAAAGAGATTTAAATATAGTTAAAATAAACTAAAATAACTTAAATATCAGTTAAAAATAAATTGAAATAATTTAAAAACAACTTAAAAGTAACCTGAAAATAACCTAGAAATAACTTAAAAATAACTTGGAAATAACTTAAAAATAAACTAAATTAACTTAATTTTCACATGCTTTTATCCAATGTTTTATAGATCGGTCTATAAGCCTGCGGGGCTGAAATCTATGACATTTCATATCGAGATCAATGGAATGATTGCACATGTATACGAATCAGTATATGAATACGCATCTCGAAACGCAAACTTCTCTAACTATGTAGATGAGAAAGTGGATTTGTCACATTTTTCAGATAAAGGCACGGAATCAAAGTTTCCGAAAGTGCTTATTCGACCGGTGTTGCTATATAAGGATCTGAATTTTTCAGTCGGGAAACAGCTATTTGACGGCATAGAGTTTCCTGAGACGATAGAAATAGAAGGCTCGGAATATACACTGGTAAATTTTGGTGAAAATGAGATCAGCTACCTGAAATCAGATGACATGGATAACCCTGTTTACACTCTTATATACAGAGGTGCGCAGGTTACAGATGGGATATGTTTATATAGTTATCCTTTGAACACCGAGATTTTCGAAACCGAGGAAGCAGCGCAGGCAAAAGCTAACGAGCTTAACAATACATGAGGATAACATGCTAATTGTGAATAAGGTTATGAACCTGTCCTGCCTCAAACTTAAGTGTCAACAATTCTACAAATATTATAAAATTTAATTCACTCTCATAGGTTAATTCACTTTTATAGTTATTTCTGTGGCAGTATTAGTTATAAGAACAAATAAGAACAAATATTTTAATATTAAAAATCCTCATTTTGCCCTTATTTGGGAGATCCAGGACCTTATAGTACACGTTTTTATTTAAAACATATGTGGCATCATAAACCAAACTTTTCGAATAACTATTAATATTTTAATCAATAATATTAGGTTACCTTTCATAATATTTTTAGAAAAAGATATTGTTTTAAACAATATAAGTTGAATAAGTTATGTCCCAAAAGATCGAAGCGCTTGAAAGTCTGAGAGGAATAGGAGCATTCATGGTCTTGATAGGACATCTGTTCTGTGCGTTCTATCCAGCTCTACTTTTCGGAGACGCTATGCTTCATTTTAGTTTTGAGGACACCATCCGAGATGGACCCTTGCACTTACTATATAATGGTCCGTTTGCTGTTTGCCTGTTTTTCACACTGAGTGGGTATGTGCTGAGCTACAAATACTTTGTCAGTAAAAATATCAAAACTTTAAGGAGCAGTGCATATAGACGATATTTTCGCCTTTTAGTACCAGTGTTTACGAGTGTAATGATTTCCTTCGTTATGGGCTCCCTGGGACTTTATCGTCACATGGAAATAGTACCAATTACGGGTTCAGTTTTATGGCTAAACACTTTATTCCAGTTTCCTCATGGCGATATATTTGAGGCAATATATAACGGTCTATTTGGAGTGTTTATCACCGGGGATAATAGATATAATGGTGCCTTATGGACAATGGCCACTGAACTACGAGGCAGCTTTCTTGTCTATGGATTCCTATTGTTTTTTGGAGATCGGTGGGACCGCCTATTAGCCTACATTGCTGGATTTCTATTATTTAAGGATGGGTACATGATAAACTTCCTTGCAGGTGTGGCATTGTGTGACCTGAGGAACAATATGAATTATCGGTTGCCAGAACCTGTTTGCATCGGCATTACAGCCGTGGGATTATGGATGGCTGCGTTCACTTACGATGTGAACGGGTTACTCTCAATAATCGGATTACATACTGGTATACAATATCCAGATTTAGCTTTTGGAGCGATATTTGTGTTGGCTGGGGTCGTCTTTAGCACCATTTTACAAAAGCTCCTATCCAATAAGTTTTTAGTGTGGATGGGTCGTATGTCTTTCAGCGTTTATGTAATCCATATGATTATAATGTGTAGTTATAGTTGCATAGTCTTCAGCCAGCTTAATCAGTTTTTCTCTTATAATATCGCAGCCATTGCCAGTATTGTGTCGACTATCATTCTGGTCTATTTAGTTGCTCCATATTTTTACGAGATGTTTGATTTAGGCGGTCAGCGGCTTTCAAATGCACTGTACAGGACATCTTATAATGAGGCATCTCTAATTGTACAGAAGACTTATAATTTTTGTAAATCGGGTAAGTTACTTTCTGCTATGTATGAGATTATGAAAAATCCATCCGCTGTGCACTCAAGTGTGAAGGGAGAAAGGAAAGAAGGAAAATAAGAGCAGAAAATGCACACTAAATACTATTCTCATAGCAATATTTTAGCTTAAAATGCTGCTCCCCCATTTCACTCAACAAATATATAAACTCCTCAAAGTATCTTTTGTTTATGACCCTTGAGCCCGTGCATATGCGTAAGATCTCGGAGCTTGCGAGAAAGATTGACCAGTCTTTTGAGTTTGAAGAGGTGAATACGGCTGCAAATATCTATTCTCTGCTTGAGGAGTTGAGGCTAGATGGGAAGGTCATACTTAAGGCGATAGACAGGCTCTATCGAGGGATTGTAAGGACTGAACTCATGGCACAGGGCGAGGACCCGTATCCGGTTACTTATGCCTGCGACAGCGGGAGTACCAATCCCAGAACCTATGACAGCGGGCTTTTTGTGGATTTCTGTCACTGCGGGCTGGCAGCAACGCCTACTGACCTTGACATTCAGAGATTCAGGACGATCGTATGTGCAGCTTATTCTTCTTCCCAGAGGGTAGCTATACAGGCTTCATTGGACTGGGAAACCTTTGATGAAGAATTTGGACGGGCAAAACTAGTCACAATCGCTCCTGACGAGTTAAAAAGAAAGGCTCCTGACATGGTTCACAGCTTTGCCATGTACCTGGCTGAATCCGAACATATTATTTTTATGAAGGATAGGATAAAACCTGAGAGCTTTTTCATAATGGACGGGCCGATTTATCCCAAACAGCTAATGTACTGGATGGTGCTGGATGACGAGGACGTAAGAATCCGGCAGAACAGCAATGCCAGAAAGATCCTCCAGAATTATATCGATATTATGGATCATTTCCTGGAGAACCAGATGCCTGTAGTTGGGTTTGTAAAAAACCCTACTGACGTGCAGATTATGGATATCGTCCGGAAGAAAAAAGAAGCTTTCGACCTGCCCTGGATGCTTGACTCCCAGTTTTTCAGAAATTTGCTCTCCCTTGAAAAAGTTTACATTGCATCAGGTAACAGCGGAAGAAATTCGAAAAATAACGGAAAAAATGGCAGGTACACTGATTTCAGGAATGCTTACATTACTTACACCAACTGGTTCCTGCAGCCCAACAGGTTTTACGAGAAAATGCTTAACGGAACTTCCCCCCTTGCAGCTGTAGACCCGTTCCAGCAGGAACTCAGGCACAATTTCCCGCCTGAGGATTATGCCCTTTGTTTTTTCATACTTTATATGCCTTCCACGGATGTTATCTTTAAGGTAGAAGCCCCATACGGGCTTGTTAAAGACGATTTTCTCCGTATGCAAATTACCAAAAAAGTGCTCTTTGACCTTTCTTTGCATGGTTTTCCCCTAACCCTCACTAAAGCGGATCATCTCGCAAAAATCCGCAAAGTGGAAAGGGAAGAGATTGATAAATTCTTTGAAAATATGAATCCCGATATTACTTATAATGACATTCGGTGGGGTAAAATGAATGAAATATGAAAATACTAACATTTTTACCTTTAATTCTTACAAACCGAAAAAGGAATCAGCCCCTGCAAGCTCAGGAATGGAAGAAAATGCAGATTTAAAGGAAAATCACGGCGAAATCAATCTTGAAGACCAGAATGCGGGTGAAACCGCAAATTCTGTCAAAGATATTTCTAATCGGGTTACTTCTGCGCTCACACCTGACACTTATGAAGAATTGCAGGTTCCTTTCTCCGATACTCTCTTGAAAGACAGCCAGGAGGATATATCAGACCTTATTCCGGAAGCTGAATCTGATATTTTTTCAAACTCTACCGAAGCTATCTTTAAATCCTCCTCTCTGTCTAAAGCTGCCCCTCTATCTGAGACTGTTTCTCTACCTTCCCCGGATCTCTCTCTTGAATCCGAAGCTCTTGGGAGTTCTGTAAAGGAAAGTCTTCCCTTTGAGCCCTTTATCGGGTACGACAATAATGCCCTTAAAGCTCTTCAGACCTCAGAAGCTTTCGGAATTATCACCACAGGCATAGAACCCCTCGAATTAACCGCTTCAGACGCTGTAATCACAGGTTATATTACATCTGCCCGGCGGCACGAGATAAGGCTAGGAACATACGTTGTTGTGCCTTACGAAAATGGAGAAAAACTCTTTGCGAAGGTAGGAAAACTCCAGTACAGGCAGGAATTTGTCGTAGACGATGCAACCGAGATTCACTCGAGGCGTATGCTCAGCGCCAGAGGAAATCCTGTAAACGAAGCAGATTATAAGTTTCTTGCTTATCTGGATCCGCTCTGTATTTTGTACCTGAAGAAAGGAAGCACACTTACAAGGCGCATGGCAGACCGGATTCCTCATCCTAACACTCCTATCCTGCCTGTTACTGATAGGCTTGAGGTTCAGACAGGACTTAATATTCCTCAAGAAGGAATCTTTCTCGGTCACCTGAGTGTGGGAGGCGAGCTTTTAAAAACCCACTCCGAACCCGAAACAGTTGCATACTATCTCAGAAACGACTATTCCATGGGCGATCCCCTTATTTTCAGGCATATGCTTATCTGCGGAAGCACTGGAACAGGAAAAACCTTCCTCTCAAAAAATATTCTGCGCCAGTTCATGACAGAAAATAACAGGTACAGGCTACGAAGTTCCCCTGATAAGGCACGGAAAAACCCCTGCCTGGTAATTATGGATCCCCAGGATGAGTATTCCCAGCTTTTCGAAGATAATGAAACTCTGAGTGAGGACGAAAAATTCCGCTTGGAGTCCGAAAACGTGGTTTACGGCAGGGTTACCTCCACAAAAGCTTTCGTCGCAAAAGTTGATGGGCAAAGATACCCTGGCGACAAGTCAAGAGCGGAGCAGATTGAGTTTACAATTCCCTTTTCGCTTGTAGAGCATAATCCCTGGCTTATTGCAGCAGCCGGGATGTCCGAGCTCCAGTACATAGGACTTGAGGTGCTTCTTGGGGATTTCTTCAGGTCAAACGTACCGCACACTTACCTGAACTTTATCAACCATATTGATAATGAGGGTACCCGTTCTTACTATGTTGACAGCGGGAAGCTGCATGAATCCTCATATGACGGGATCGTGAGAAGAGTCAGGAATCCTTTCTTCTCAAAGGTCTTTGATCGGGATGCTTCCCCAATTACCGAGCTTCTGGATAAAATCTTCAAACCAGGGCAGATTTCAGTCTTCCCTACTGAGTATATAAGTGATCCCAGAATCCGCGACCTTATAGTGCTCACAATCATGAGCCTGATCGTGGACAATAAGTTAAGTACAACAGGAGAGAAAGCTATTAAAGAGACCCCGATCATTCTGGCTCTGGACGAAGCTCACCGTTACCTCTCAAAGGCAAAAGGGGAACATTCTCGCCTTATAATCTCCCGTTTTGCAGATGCAGCGCGACAGGGCCGAAAAGAAGGACTTGGTCTTTTTTTAATCACCCAGGACCCCCAGGATATCGATGATACAGTTTTCAAGCAAATAAATACAAAATTGATCCTCAACCTTAACAATGATGCAGCTATCACGTCCCTCAAAGTCCCGAAAGAATATGAACGCAGAATTCCATATCTTAAAAAAGGACAGATGATAGTCCATTCCCCAGATAACAGCGACATTGTTGAGATAATCGGGCTCTCGAATTGTGTTGTCAGGCACCGATGAGGTATCTCAGGATGCTTTAATGCTTGAAATTTAGGCTATAAAAGGAGGAGAAATCCTTGAGCCCTGTATTAAGCTATTGCGGGTCAATATAATCCATGTATAGGAAGTCGGGAACAGAAAAATTTCAATTTTTTTCTGCCCCGCTCTGCACTTTTTAACTTAAATTATTCTTTATTCTTAACTACCTTTTAACTGTTTTATCTAGATACAGTTCTGATACCGCTGCTTTAACATTCTTTACTTTCAGGATAACAGCATATCTCCCTGCCTCGCATATAGTTTACTTCCAGCTTCTAAGAAACAAGAGAATGACAGGAAAAAAGGAAAGATGAGCGGAAAAAGACAGAAGGATGAACAGAAAAAAATGATATCGACAGAGGAAATAAGAAAATAAACGTAATAAACAAAAAATAAACAGACTGAATAAGAAAATAAGCGGAAAAAGTAAGAAAATAAAGAGAAGAAGTAAGAAAACAAAGAGAAGAAATAAGAAAACAAAGAGAAGAAATAAGAAAACAAAGAGAAGAAATAATAAAACAAAGAGAAGAAGTAGTAGAATAATAAGAAAAATAATCAGAAGAAATAGTAATGAAATATATGTTCCTAGAAAAATGTAGAGAATGTTCTAAAAAAATGTAGATAATATGTGATGGGATAGCGCGGATTTGAACCGCGGTCCAAGCGTCCCAAACGCTCGAGGATGGACCAAGCTACCCTACTATCCCAAGGGGTACTTCCTCTCAAAGGATATTATCATTTAAATAGCTTTCGTTAGAACATGGGTCAGTCATGCTTTCATTGAAAAAGTCTTTCCTAGTAGTTGAAAATTTTTCTGCCTGTGATGCCCAAATTCGCAGGTTTTTTGAGCTTCTTTCACTTCCAGCGCTGATAAAGCTCATTCTCTATTCCGAGCAGGTCGAGTGCCCTTCCTACCATTATATCTATGAAATCTTCGAGAGTTCGGGGACGTGAATAAAAGCCTGGACAGGCTGGCAGGATACTCGCTCCTGCTTTTTTAGCTTTTAGCATGTTTTCGATGTGTACAAGGTTAAGCGGGGTTTCCCGGGTCATCAGGATAAGTTTTCTTTCCTCTTTAAGGCAGACATCTGCAGCCCTCGTAAGAAGGGTATCGGAGACCCCGTTTGCTATGGCTGCAAGGGTTTTCATGCTGCAGGGAGCGATAACCATTCCTTCGATTCTGTAAGATCCGCTGGCTATCGGTGCTGAAAACTCTTTCTGGGCATAGCTCCAGGTTGCAAGTTTCTTCACTGCCTCAGGGGTGTAATCCGTTTCAATCTCTATTATCTGGCTTGCCGCATCTGTCAAAACCAGATGGGTTTTTATTCCTTTTTCCGCCAGCACTTCAAGAAGGCGAATCCCATACTGGACCCCTGATGCTCCGCTTATCCCTACCGTTATCTCCATTTTATCCCTGCCACTAATGCTCCTGCCGTTATTTTCCATATTCGTATTTCTGTTATACCCATTTTCATGTCTAGTTTTCATGTCTAGCCCGGTACTTCAGGCTTTATCCTGCCTTGGCAGTTCGACTTCTTTTTTGCAAAAGGCGATGAAACTTTCTATCATTTCTTCTGCGGCTGAAACTATATCCCTTATCTCCTCAGGGCTGATATTATCTTGATGTATTCCGACAACAAATACAGAGGCTCTTTTCGTTGCCTTGCTAACCTGTCTTGCTCCATGCAGGGCAAGATATTCTTCCCTGTGGCCAGGCATTGTTACCACCGATGAACTTGCTCTCTGGCTTTTCTCATCGAAAAGTCCAGTAGCCACAGCTCCCACATGTTCCTCTCCACCTGTGAGAGTCAGCAGGTAATCTTCTCCAATCTTTTTTGCATCAAGTGCTATCTCGATTTTTCCCACTTTCCGCTTAATGTGAAACAAATTCCTTCCTCTGCCCTTCAAGCTTTTCAGCTTTTAGTTTCAAAACCTTATCAACTGTGTAAATTGTTTCAAGCCTATTAATGGTTTCAGGACTGTTATATTTTCTTTAAATCTCAAAAGTCCCTTTTTCTCCTAATTGCTCCTTTTCCTTTATCTAATTCAAAGATCACTTAGTTTAAACTGCTTTAAGGATTTTTTTATATCAAAATAGTCTCTTGCGGCTTTTCCCACAGCTTCACAGTGTTCTTTCGGGCTGTATACACCCATCCTCCAGTTGTCCATATGCGCTTCCTGCAGTATGGATACAAAATGGGAAGCTTCGTTAAGGGGAATCAGTTTGTGGTCAGTTTTTATCATTGCCCTCATTTCCAGCATTTCAGGCATCTTTGGAATGTCCACAAGCACGTACTCATCTTCAACCCCTGCCATATCTGCAATTTCTTTTTCTACTCTTCGAATTCGGTCGCGGTGTCTGAGTACGGATTTTCCTGTGTCTGCCAGACCCACATATAATGCCCGCTTATAGAGCTTACGGGCATCCAGCAGCCTTGAAAGCTCTCCCGCATACCCTGTTGCGTTTCGCATTGCTGCAATAAGGTCTATATCATCCATCTGCCTGAGCCTGAGCGGGTCTAGCTCTTTGTTTTCGATCATGTACTCCACTGCCTTGGAACACATAGCTTCTGAAATCCTGGTTACATGATGATAATAAACTGATGTGTTCATCCAGAAACGTGAGACCAGAAGAGATTCGGCAGCTTTCAATCCACCATAGTTCACAACGAGCCTGTCCTCATAAAAGTCCATCTGGTTTATCAGGCGGTTATAATCCACGACCCCGAAGGCTACACCTGTGTAATGGGCATCCCGTACAAGATAGTCCATCCGGTCTACATCGATCTCACTGCTAAGGATCTGCCCCACGGAAGTCTCTCCTTTAATGTGCTTCACAAGGTTTCCGGGAGAAATTCCATGTTTGCTCAGGACTTCTTTTATCTCTCCTTTTCCGAGAATTTCCTTTACATCATCGTGTCTGCGCCGAGTGTATTTGTCAATAATGTTCTCGGTAACATGAGAAAGAGGTCCATGACCTACATCGTGCAGAAGAGTGGCAGCTTTAACCTCAATTTTCCTGTCTTCTTCAATTGAATCGAGACTCCTTGTTAGCACGGAGGCAAGGTGCATTGCTCCAAGCGAGTGCTCAAAACGCGTATGATTAGCTCCCGGATAGACGAGGTTTGAAAAACCAAGCTGTTTGACCCTCCTGAGGCGCTGCATCTGTGGTGTTGAAAGAAGATCCTGAGCTAGATTATCCAGCTCGATGTAACCGTGTACAGGATCAAGGACAACTTTCATTATTCTTTAGACAGATTTCATTATATATTGCTGTTACTATTACTCTGATATTGTAGATTTGCAGAAATACCCTCTATCCGAAAGTTTAAAAGAAAGCTGGAATAGGTATTATCATGATTATTTTTTCAGGCGGCACTGGAACTCCAAAGCTCCTTGACGGACTCAAGGAAATCCTCCCTGCGGAGGAACTGACCGTTGTTGTAAACACTGCTGAAGACCTCTGGGTTTCGGGAAACATGATTTGTCCTGACCTGGATACAGTGCTCTATCTGTTTTCAGACCAGATTGACCGAAAAAGGTGGTGGGGCATCAAAGACGACACCTTCCTTACTTATGAGCGTATGAAGGAACTTGGTGTCACAGAGAGTATGAAATTGGGAGACAAGGACAGGGCAACCCATATTATTCGCTCGAATTTTCTCAGGCAGGGAATTTCCCTTACAGATGCAACTTTAGAGCTTGCATCAATCTTCGGAATTAAAGCAAAAATTTTGCCTATGTCTGACGATCCAATTTTCACCTATATAGAAACTCCAGAAGGCGTTATGCATTTCCAGGATTTCTGGATCGGGAGACATGGAGAACCCGACGTGCTTGGGGTTGAGATAAGGGGAGTTTCCGAAGCCTCAATTTCTCCAAAAGTACTCGAAGCCCTGGAAAATGATGACAAAGTCCTTATAGGACCAAGTAATCCGATTACGAGTATCGGTCCCATTATATCCCTGCCAGGCATGAGAGATATTCTGAAAAAGAAAATGGTCGTGGCAGTCAGCCCGATTATTGGCAATGCCCCTGTAAGCGGGCCCGCCGGCAAACTGATGGCAGCATCAGGGCTTGAGGTCTCTTCAATGGGAGTTGCAGAATATTATCAGGATTTCCTGGATGTCTTTGTTTTCGATGAAAGGGATCAGGCTGATGAATTCGCTTTTGAGAGGATTGGATGCCGTGCCATCCGCGCCGACACCATAATGACCTCAACTGAAAAGAGCAGGGAACTGGCAGAAATCATACTAGGGCTTTTTGACACTCTTGTCTGTCCTTAACTTCCCTGTTTAATCCTTTATTCTCCTTTTATTAGCTTTTTATTAACTTTTTATTTGTTTTCAATTATTGAACAGTTAATAATTCGATCACTTCTAAATCTTTTTAGATTCATCCTCGTTACACTTCCTTGCTCACCAGCTACCGCATATTTTTATTCCTCTTTTATATTTCTCTAGATATTCTCAGTGTTAACGAAACTAGAAAGTTTTATGTATTATTTTTATCATCTTTTGTAACACTAAAAATTACTAAATTAAACTTTTATCTTAAACATTAAACTTTACTTTCTGATATGTGCTATCTATATTGTCAGACTGTAAAGAAATCGGGTTAATGAATAGTGGAGGAAAAAGCATGATAGGAGCAGGCGTTATGAATATGAAGAATATCAAAGCAAGAATCTTCTTCCTGGTTTTCCTAGCAGCCCTCATTTTATCCCTCGGGTCTACTATAGGGGCGGCAACCGAAGCTGATAACTCTGAGCTTATGGCTGAGGTTTTTAGTGCAGCCGAAGCAAGCCTTGGAGGTATAGAACCGGAAGAGACTCTCATTATTACGGATATAGGTTCCCCTGCGGGATCTTATGCTTTCCTGGACGATTTTTACTCGGAATTTTATGATAGAGATCTCCTGTATACACAGAATCTTCTTGTAGTCCAGAACGCAAGGAACAGCCCTCTATGGTTTGCTTTCTTCGATAAATGCAGCGGAAACTGTACTTATATCGAGGTCTCTTACGAAAACGAAAGTGAAATAAGTTATCAGGTAACGGAAAACATAGATTTCGATAAGCTTTCGAAAACACCGAAGTCGAAAGCTGCATGGGGTGAAAAGGTAAACTCAACGATCTTTAACGGGCGAGAGTTTGCAATTCTTACAATTTGCAATGGCTGGGCTACCGGGAAACTCGATTATGAGCTTATGCAGTGCTTAGAGCTTCACAACCATTTCTGTCCAGGGGTCTCCAGTGGCTTTGTGCTTGCAAACTGGATGGAAGAAAACTATCCGCTTGAGGAGAATGTAAGCTATACGGTTTTCTCCTGCCCCAGTTGGTGCAAAGAAGATGTTTTCGTAAAACGCTGGGACACAACTCCCGGAAAAGGAGGAATCTGGGTATCTTCACTGACCGATGATGAAAAAGAAGCCCTTGGAGGCTCTCCTGCAGGAATCTTCGTGGTTACGGATAAGAATGCTGGGACTATGAAAGCCGTAGTTCTTGGATTTAACTTTGATATTGTCAATGCCGAATGCGGGGCAAAAGCCGATGATCCTGCCTGGATTTCAAAGTATTTAGCGGATCTCTGGCTTATGGATAAAGAAAACTGGGATACTGAGGAGCTTGTCTCGGTAATTTCCGTAACAGACATTGATGAAGCTACCCTGAATGAAATGAAGCAGGCAGGAAATAATCCTTATGTGGTTCTCGGACTGCTTGATTCAGAAGAGAATGTCAATCCCTGAAAAAATTCAGAAGAGAATGTCAATCCCTGAAAAAATGAGGTTTATAGAATAAGCGATGGGAATAAAACATGTTTAAGCCTTTGTAGAAAGAATTATCTACTATGCCAGAGGTTTCCAGTAATCATTAAATTTTCCTTTTTCGCTTCCTTTTTATTTTTTAGTTTTTCGGCTCTGTAGAAATCCTCTAAATTCTGTTTTTACCCAAAAATTATAAAAATAAAATTGTAAAAATGCTCCTTAATTTTTTTGTCCACACAAAAAACAAAGGAGCAATTGCTATTGTCATCAAATAAGTATATTAAATTTATTGATCTCAGTCTTAAAACGGTTCAGTCTTCCAGACTGAACCTTTACTCCTGCAAATATTCCAAACGTGTTTATACTCAACATCAGCTTCTTGTTCTTGTTTTATTGAAGGAGTATATAAGTACAGACTACCGTGACTTTGTAGAACTTGTTGACCTCATGAACAGTATAAAGGAAAAACTTGACCTTGATAAGGTTCCTCATTACACTACTCTTCAAAAGTTTGTGTCCAGAATTCCCTCTTCATTGTTTAACCTAATTTTGTCAAAAACTCTAAAACTATTTTACTCACATGGAGAAAAAGTTCTCATTACGGCAATTGATGCAACAGGATTTACGAGTTCTTATGCAAGTCATTATTATTCTAAGAGAACAGGGAAGCTCCGAAGGAGCTTCCTTAAAACTTCAATATCAGTAGACACTATTAAAAAAGTAATATTAGGATGGAAAATTAGCCAAAAAACAGATCATGATGTCAAGCATGCAAAGACTCTGATAAGACAATCAAACAAGTCAAGAAAGTCTCAATGTTATGTGATGGATAAAGGATATGATTCCGAAGAAATTCATACTCTAATAAGAGAAGAGATAAAAGCAGATTCAATAGTACCTTTGAGAGAAAGAAAAAGAAAGAGAATAAACGGAAAATATAGAAAACAATTAAACAAAGACTTTGATAAGATCAAATACAATAGAAGGAATATAGTAGAGACAATAATATCTGTTGTAAAAAGAAAATTTGGAGAAACATTAAGAGCAAGAAAGGTTAGAAATCAAGTAAAAGAAGTAAAAGTTAAACTAATAGTCTATAATATAAACAAAAAAGTAATACAATTATTATGGATTAAATTAAGGATTTCTACAGAGCCAGTTTTTCTCTTTCTTTTTAATTACTGGCTTTTTCATACCTGAGCCCTCTCAAACCGTTTAATTCTCGCTTTGACCTTCCGGACTGCCTTAACTTAAATTCTTAAATCTGTCAATACTACATAATTACTTATATAAGCTCATGTGATTTGTGGGCATACAGAGATTGGAAAACTAAAATATAGTATTTTTAACCTTTTCTGATGTCAGTTTACTATCCCATGAAATATTCAGGTCTTCGCTCTTGGCGAGGGGTGTATGCGTATAGATTAAGGGTAAGGATACAGAATTCTTTATTAGTAGAAATAATACTTTATTAATACAATACAATTCTTTAGCAGGAATATCGCAACAGCCAAAAAAAGAGTTAAAACTATGCTTGAAAGACTGAAAAGCTCACTAATTAATTCTCCTGTAATCAAGCGGGGGGAGTATAATTACTTTATCCATCCGATTTCTGATGGCGTGCCTTCCATAGATCCCCGCCTGGTTGAGGAAATCGCGGATTTTATCCTTACGATTACCGATATGGAAGAAGTTGATACTGTTGTCACTATAGAGGCTATGGGTATTCCTGTGGCAATCGCCCTTTCCCTCAAAACCGGAGTTCCTCTAACCATTATCCGGAAGCGACCCTATTACCTTGAAGGAGAGGTAGAACTTTCTCAGAGCACAGGATATTCGAAAGGAGTCCTTTACATAAACGGGCTCAAGAAAGGTGACCGGGTAATTATTGTGGATGATGTAATCAGTACTGGTGGAACCTTGGTAGCCCTTATAAAAGCCCTGAAAAACATGGGTGTAGAGGTTGTGGATGTTATCTCCGTTATCGGACGCGGGACAGGTTATTTACAGATAAAGGAACACGGGGTTGAGCCTAAAATCCTGGTAACGATCGATGTGGGCGAGAAAGGCGTGGAGATCAAGAATGTCTTTGGAGACAAGTGACGCGTTTGACTTAAGGACTGAATACATTATCAGTGTAATAAAAAAATTGGAAGCAAAAACCGTAGGTTTCCAGTTTCCTGAAGGGCTCAAAAGAAAAGGCCCTGAGCTCGCAAAAAAGGTTGAAGAGGCTACTGGTGCCGAGATTATTATTTCAGGAAACCCCTGTTTTGGGGCGTGTGACCTGGATAAAACTTTGCTCGGGCAGGTTGACGTCCTCTTCCATTTTGGACATGCCGAGCTTGAGGATACAAAACTTTCCGAAAAGGTCTATTTCATAGAAACGCGCTCGGCAGTTGATATTCGACCTGTTGTTGAGAAAGCTGTCCCTGAGCTTAAGGGGCAGGGTATAGGGCTGATTAGTACTATCCAGCATATCCATAAGCTCCCTGAAGCCTGTGCTGTCCTTAAGGCGAATGGGAAAACCTGTGTAATTGGGCGTGGTGACTCCAGGCTTGCGTATCCGGGTCAGGTACTGGGCTGCAATTTTTCGGCGGCAAGGAACGAGGTTTGTGATGAATACCTCTATATAGGAAGTGGTGACTTCCATCCTCTGGGTGTAGCCCTCTCCACAAAGAAGAGGGTTCTTGCAGCCGATCCTTTCACCGGGGAAGTTCGTGAGGTTGATCCCTCAAGAATCCTTCGCCAGCGGAGTGCGGTAATTGCAAAGTCTCTGGATGCGGAGGTTTTCGGGATAATCGTCTCAAGCAAAAATGGGCAGGAACGGATGGAACTGGCTCACTCTTTGAAAGCGCTCGCGAAAAATCATGGAAAAGAAGCACACCTTATCCTGATTGATCTTGTAACTCCGGATCAGCTTCTCCAGTTCAAGGTGGATGCTTTCGTAAACACCGCCTGCCCCAGGCTCGCAATCGATGAGGCAGGACGTTTTCCCTCTCCAATGCTTACGCCCCAGGAATTTGAAATCGTACTCGGAGAACGGGAATGGGAAAACCTTGTGCTCGATGAAATAACCGAGGAACCTGTGTAATCTTACCTCTGATCCTGTGGAATAATTTAAGTGCTAAAATATATAAATAAAGAATTAAAATACGGTATTAAAACGTAAATAGAAAATTAAAGTCGATGGAATGAAACAACGAAAGCTTGAGATGCTGCTCGAAGAACTGGAAAACTTTTCCGATCCTGAACTTGAACTGGAGCAGTACCAGACTCCTCCTCCTCTGGCTGCGGAGATTCTTCACTTTGCTTATATGCAGGGAGATCTTGATGACTCGGTGCAGGATCTGGGCTGCGGTACCGGAATCCTTGCAATCGGGGCTAAACTTCTGGGAGCAAAGAGGGTTATTGGGTATGATGCGGACCCGAAAGCTCTTGAGATAGCAAAGAAAAATGCTGAAAAACTGGGAGTTGAAGTGGAGTTTGTATTATCGGACATTAACGATATTACAGAACATGTAAAAACCACGGTCATGAACCCTCCTTTCGGGGCAAGAGTTAAAGGCAGGGACAGACCTTTTCTTTCGTCAGCATTAAGAACAAGTGAAGTGATATACTCAATTCACAACCGTGGAAGCCTTGCTTTTATCCAAAAGTTCATTAAGCCTGCGGTCATTACACATTCCTACGTTGCAAAATTCCCCATAAAACGAACCTTTGATTTCCATAAAAAAGAAAGAAAGGTTATTGAGGTCGAGATCTACAGGATTAAGGTCTCCGGATAATCAATGCGCAGTACCGTTTAAGGCATCGGATTTTATAGTGCAGCATCAAGGCTTTACCTCAAAAAGAGACCGATAAAGCTGCTTATAACGGATATGCCTGTTCATATCGAACTAGATAAGTACATCAATAGGGACAAAAAATGGCAGATATACGAGCGTGGCAATCTGTCCCCTCTCCTGATAGTTGATTATCTGTCGATTGAATGTTGCCGATATTCGATTGGACGGCTGCCAGTATTGTATGTCAATGACAATTACTGCAATTACTAATTATATTGACTATTAACGATAATTCAAATGAGGGATTATGATTAGAATCCGAAAAAGTAAAACTACGAGAAAGAAATTGACTGGCCCGAGCGTAGGAAAGTCAGTTACTGAAAAAGCATCTCCTCAAGTCACTCCAGAAAGCAGGGACCAACCAAAAGGCCAGTCCAGAGATCAGCTTAAAAGTCAGCTCAGGGAACAACCCAAAGAGCATTCCAAAGACCAGTTCAAAGGTCAGCCGAGGAACCAGCCCAAGGAGCAGTTTAAAGGTCAACCCAGGGAACAGTCTAAAGACCACTTCAGGGGAGACCATAGTAAAAAGAGAAGGTTCCCCTTCCCGAAAAAGGCTTCCAGGGAAAGGACGGAAGCACCTGAGTCTAGAGCCCCCTGTGAGCCCGCGACCCCTGAAGAGGAGCTTGAAAAAGGAGGTTTTGTTCTCCCTGGAGAGCTGATCGGAACCATAGAAGAGTTTAAACCTGGCGAAGGAACAACGGTATCTGTCGGTGATATTTATTCCTCAGCTACCGGAAATATTGTTATTGACAGAAGAGCGAGAATAGTTTCGGTCAGGCCCAGTACAGTTACTCCGAATATCCTTAAAGTGGGGGATGTTATTTATGGAAAGATAATTGACGTGCGTGAGTCCGGAGCAATGGTAGAAATTGCAGGAATTGAAGGCAAAGAAGATCGGGAAATCGTCAATGTGCGGACTGGAGACATTCACGTCTCAAATGTACGTGACTCCTATGTTAAGAGACTTTCAGATGAATTCAGACCCTCTGATATAATCCGTGCAAGGGTCATCGATGCTGAAAAGATGCGCTTGACAACAGCTGAAGATTCTCTCGGAGTTGTAAAAGCTTATTGCTCAAATTGCAGAGGGGAACTTGTGCTTGAAGGGAAAAAGCTTAAATGCCCGGTTTGCAATATGACTGAAACCCGCAAAATCTCAACCGAGTACGGGAAAGGGATCAGGTAATTTCTTTCTCCTTGCAGGTATGGGTTTCTGCACAATAAATCACACTACTCACCATTTACAGGTGATCATCAATGGAACTGAACATTCTTTCCAAAACAGACAATGAGCTTGAAGTCGAGCTCAAAGGCGAGACACATACTCTCCTCAATTTGCTTAGGGACTCCCTTATAAGGGACAAAAGGGTTGAGGTTGCCTTTTACGATATGAAATACGTGAGCATTAGTGACCCTATCCTTTACATCAGAACCGATGGTACAAACCCCATTGAGGTCTTAAAGGACGCTGCTTTGAAAATAATTGCTCAGTGTGACGAGTTTACCGAAGTCTTTAGCAAGGCAGCAAACGCCTGAAATCTCCTAAAAACGACTGCATGATGTCTTTCTAAAGACGTTCTGCTCTCTTTCTCCGGTCAGTCCGGAGCCTTACTTATAGGGGGGCTTCCAATAGTATTTAGTGAGCCTTTGCTATCTTCGGACCTGAAGAATCCTTGGAATACTTTTTATGATTTCTATGCATATCCAGAATGAATAAAAAATCTGACAGAAATCCCAGGTTTGGCAATCTTTCCGGAAATATTGAACGGATAGAATACGATTCTTTTTAGTTTAAGGATCGCATCCTGCATCTGCAGTTTAAAGACCATAATTAACCTGTAATTAATATTGAGGTATGAAATAAGATGAAACTTGATGACTCATCCCTTCAGAAATTCGGTTTTATAAAAAGAGAATCTCTGGGCAGTATAAATATTGACCCTCTTCAGACAGGCGGGCTGTTGACCGAAGCCGCAAAGCAGGCACTTATAGAATGGGGAGACGGATATTCAGTATGTGATTTCTGCGGAGGGGTTCTGGATCAGATAAAAAAACCTCCAATTCATGATTTTGTACACAAGGCGCTTCCCGAATTCCTCGGCTGTGACGAGGCAAGAGTTACAAATGGGGCACGGGAATCCAAGTTTGCTATCATGCATTCTATCGGGAAGCCGGGTGACTGGATTGTGCTTGATGGGCTTGCCCACTACTCTTCATATGTTGCAGCCGAAAGAGCTGGACTGAATATCAAAGCTGTACCGCACTCAGGCAGTCCTGATTACTACCTCGACCCCGAAGGCTATGCTACAGCAATTGAAGAGGTTACAAAGGAAAATGGAAAACCGCCTGTTCTTGCACTTGTGACATATCCGGACGGAAACTATGGAAACCTGCCCGATGCAGAAAAAATAGCCTCGATCTGCCATGAGTATGATGTTCCCCTCCTTCTGAACGGTGCATACGCCGTCGGAAGAATGCCTGTATCGGCAAAAGAGATCGGTGCCGACTTTATTGTAGGCAGCGGGCATAAATCGATGGCTGCATCAGGACCTGTCGGGGTGCTCGGAGTAAGTGAAGAATATGCTCCTATAGTGTTCAGGAAATCGAAACACAGCAAGGTAAAAGAGGTTGAGCTTCTTGGCTGCACGGCAAGGGGCGCTACGGTTATGACTCTCATTGCCTCTTTCCCGGATGTTGTAAAGCGTGTTAGGAACTGGGACCAGGAGGTCGAAAACGCCCGCTGGTTCTCGGCAAGGCTTGAGGAAAAGGGCTTTATCCAGCGTGGTCAGAAACCCCATTCTCATGACCTGATTTTTTTCGAAGCCCCACGTTTCTATGAGATCTCCCAGAAAGTCAAGAATGGAAGATATTTCCTCTACCGGGAACTCAAGGAACGCAATATCCACGGCATAAAATCAGGGCTCACTAAATACTTCAAACTCAGCACTTTCGGGCTTGGAAAGGAAAAACTGAAAGTTGTCGTGGATTCCTTTGAGGATATTCTGAAAAAATACGAAGATATTTAATGTCAGAAAATTAACATCCGTTTTAACCGGACGACATCAGGTGCCAGGAGGATCTATTTCTCCTGACTTCTTTATTTTTTCAGCTCCACGTTTTCCATATACCCTTCTCCCCTGGGAGTCAGGACATAATATATAACTCCTTCGCTCTCCTCTTTTTCAATACAGAGGGTACTTTCCAGCATATTGAGGTTGTAACTTGCCTGGGAATCCGTGAGTTTGAGCTCTGTCCTAATTTCTTCCAGCGACTTTTTCTGCCCAACAAGGGCTTTAAGAATGTTTCTGCGAACTGGGTTCTGCAGTGCATTAAGGCAGGCTTTATGGTCTTCTGTCATATCCTCTTTCATCCTGCCTTCCTTTTTCATCTTTGCAACCCATTCTTCTTTTCTTTTTGCGGCTTTCTCAGGTGTCATATCTGATCATTAATATATCAGCTGATTATTAATATATCAGCCTGAGTATCTAAATAAGTTTACAAAAAGCAAGAGTTGTAAGCTAGAATTATAGTCGGAAATTACAAGCGAGAATTAAAAAAAACTGTAGAATTGCTCCTGCTGGTTCAGATATAAATAATATTATTTTCAACTTCCTGCCATGAGACAGAATCCCGAACTTGAGTCTATTGAATTGCTTGCAAAAATAATTCTTACTGCTGCCCGGACTGCCCCAAAAGGAAAAGGAATTGACGATATTGTAACCTGCCTCCTTTCTAAGGAGGAAAAAGACGAGCTTGCTGACCGAATGGAAGAGTTAAGCGAAATCAAGAACCTGAAGTTTCTTCTTCGAGACGCCAGAAATGTCAGGGATGCTAATGCAATTATTCTTATAGGGTTGAAGGCTTCAGGCGTTAGCAATCTGGACTGTGGAGCCTGCGGATTTGCAACCTGTAAGGAAATGCTTGAGCACGGAAAGGTTCAGAAAGAATTTTCAGGTCCCCACTGTATGATCAAGTACCTTGACCTCGGAATTGCCGTGGGCTCAGCAGCAGCAAAAGCAAAGGATCTTTGTATCGACAACCGCGTGCTTTATTCTGCAGGCGCTGCTGCGTGTTACTTTAAAATTATAGATGCGGATGTAGCTATGGGACTTCCGCTGAGTGTTAAAGGAAAAAACATCTTTTTTGATCGGGAATCTACAAGAAAAGTCAAGGGTTAATTTTTTTAGTTTTATATAAATTTTGTATAAAAAAGGTTAATTCAGGCACAGCAGTGAGATAAATCAATAAAATTTCTCTCCTGCTCACCTGTATCTAAGCCTTCAATAAATTTTTGAGACATCTCTTCTGTTTTAGCGGAGTCATTTTCTTACTTGAAGTCTTTCAGGGCTTCAAAGTCGAGGGTTGCAAAGTAATCCTCAATAGTCTCAGCTCTCCTGATCTGTACAACGCTTCCGTCTTCCCTGAGAAGTAGTTCGGCAGAGCGGAGTTTTCCGTTATAATTGAAGCCCATTGCATGCCCGTGAGCTCCTGTATCATGAATTACAAGGATATCTCCGATTTCGATTTCAGGAAGCGGGCGGTCGATTGCAAACTTATCATTGTTTTCGCAGAGGGAGCCGGTTACGTCGTATTTGCGGACAGGCGGCTCATTTTCCTTTCCGAGCACGGTTATATGGTGATAGGCTCCGTACATGCCAGGACGCATCAGGTTTGCCATACAGGAGTCCATCCCAACATAGTCCTTGTAGGTATGCTTGAGATGTCTTACCCGGGAAATCAGGTATCCGTAGGGACCTGTAATCACGCGACCGCATTCCATGAAGACTTTAAGTGGATGAAGCCCGTTAGCTGTGATAGTAGCCTCGTAAGCTTCCTTTACACCTTTTGCAATGGCTTCGTAAGAGACAGGCTCTTCTTCGGGTCTGTAAGGGATGCCAATGCCTCCGCCCAGGTTTACAAATTCGAAGTTTATGTTGAGTTCCTTTGAGATTTCAACTATAAGTTCGAAAAGAATCCTTGCGGTTTCCACAAAGTAATCAGGATTCAGTTCGTTCGAGGCTACCATAGTGTGCATCCCGAAGCGCTTCACGCCCCTGTCCCTGAGGATCCTGTACCCTTCAAACATCTGTTCTCGTGTAAATCCATACTTCGCCTCTTCCGGCTTTCCTATGATAGCATTTCCTTCTTTCAGGGGTCCGGGATTGTACCTGAAGCAAATGATATCCGGAAGCCCTGCAGATCTTTCCAGGTAATCGATATGACTGATATCGTCAAGGTTGATGTAGCCGCCAAGTTCCTTTGCTTTTATAAACTCCTCGGCTGGCGTATCATTTGAGCTGAACATAATATCATTGCCGGTCATCCCTGCTTTCTCCGCAAGGATAAGTTCTGGAAGAGAACTGCAGTCTGCCCCGAAGCCTTCCTCTTTGAGGATCTTAAGGATAAAAGGGTTAGGAAGGGCTTTTACTGCAAAAAACTCTTTGAAGCCGGGAATATCTTTAAAGGCGGATTTCAGCTTTCTGGCGTTTTCCCTGATAGCTTTCTCATCATAAATATGAAAAGGAGTGGGATATTTTTCTATAATTTTAAGGATTTCTTCTTTTGTAAATGGGAGATTTTTTGAGACCATTATTGTGACCTTTTGCCTGATTTTTGTTTAATGGGTTTTACATCAATTTGAACTTTTACTCCTTTATTACTGTTTCGCAAGCTTTTTTTGAGAAAGTTTGATCACAAGCCTTTTGAAAAAGGCTTGAGCGAAAACCCCGAGCAACGGCGTGGTCAAGCGGCGTAACGCTTGGTGATAAACCGGCGCAGCAGTCTCGTTACAAATTTATTATTCTTTGAGTTTCTTTAATACTTCTTTAAGCCTGGTGTAGGGGTAAGTGTTTACCACATCTTCTTTTTCTAGCCAGCCGCGCCGTGCCTGTCCTACCCCGTATCGCATGAAGGTAAGGTCGGCAGCGGAATGGCTGTCAGTGGAGATGCAAAATTTAATGCCAAAGGTTTTTGCCCGCAGGATGAGTTCGTCGTTGAGGTCAAGCCTTGAAGGCTGGCTGTTGATCTCGATCAATTTTCCGTTTGCAGCCGCAGCCTCAAAAACCCTTTCATAATTAACGGCATAAGGCTCCCTTTTCCCAAGCAGCCTGCCTGAAGGGTGGGCAAGGATATCAAGATACCTGTTCTCCAGAGCCGTGACAATTCTTTCGGTCATTTCTTTCTCAGGCAAGGCAAAACCGGAGTGTATGGATCCTAAGACAATATCGAGTTCTTTGAGAATTTCATCCGGGAAATCAAGGGTCCCATCTTTCAGGATGTCAACCTCGGAGCCTTTAAGAATTTTTATCCGGAAGCACTTTGAAAGTTTATCTATCTCTTTCCACTGAGCTTTTAATTTCTCAATTTCCAGACCCCTGGCAATCTTCTGGGAGCGGGAATGGTCAGTTATTGCGATATATTCATAGCCAAGAGCTTCTGCTCTTTCAATCATGGTTTTAAGGCTATCCTTTCCTTCGCTGTAGTTTGTGTGCACATGGAGATCTCCCCTGAGATCGCTTTGTTCTATCAGTTTTGGGAGGGCATTTTTTGCAGCGGCTTTAATCTCTCCCCTGTTTTCACGAAGTTCGGGCGGGATGTAGGCAAGACCAAGTGCCTTATAAATCTCTTCTTCACTACTGCCTGCAATCTGTTTTCCGGACTCCTTTATATACAGCCCGTACTCCGAAAGTTTGTAACCCTTCTTTATGGCAATGTTCCTGAGTTCTATGTTGTGTTCCTTTGAGCCTGTGAAATACTGAAGAGCTGCCCCATAGCTTTCAGGTGGAACTACTCTCAGGTCAATAGCAGTTCCTTCTTTCAGGATCACGCTGCTTTTTGTGCTACCTTTTAAGATAACCTGATCAACATCAGGAAGGGAGACAAAACAATTCATTACCTTTAAAGCTTCTCCTTTTTCAGCTTCTGCCAGGATGTCAATATCACCGATCGTCTCTTTTAACCTGCGAAGTGAGCCGGTGTAGATTATCTTTGAAAGATCAACTTTAGAGGTTGTATCCTTACACCTGGCTTTTAAAGTGAATATAATCTCGTCTGCGATTGGAAGCGCTTTCCCGAGAGCTATTCGGGAATGACTTTTCTCATACTGCTCAATTGCTTTTGCCAGATTTTCCTCAGTTTTTTCTCCGAAGCCTTCGAGCCTCCTGAGCCTGTGGGCAGCGATCGCGTTTTTAAGATCTGAGAGCGTCCTTATCCCCAGGGTGTCGGCAAGCTTTTTCATTTTTTTTGCGCCAAGCCCGCGGATTTCCATGAGTTCCGCAGCACCTGAAGGGGCTTTCCCTTTGAGTTTCTCAAATTTTTCAACTTTGCCTGTTTCGAGATACTCAGCAATATGATCAGCAATGGACTTCCCAACACCTGGAATTTTGATCAAGCCGGCTTTTCCTTCTCTGGCATAAATATTCTCTATGTCTTCCCCGAGGTTTTCTATCATCTGGGCGGCTCTCCGATAAGCTCGCGGTTTCCACTCAACCTGCTGATACTCAAGAATATCAGCAGCTTCATAAAGTAACTCAGCTACTTCGCGATTTCTCAACTGCTTCCCCCTATCTCCTCTATTTTGCTTTTCTGTGCTTCCCGTACTTCTTTCTTACTTTCTTTCCTGCCTGAATCTTTAAACGCCTATTCCTTCCTTCAAATTCATGATTTCTTTAACTGTATTGACATCTGCAGGTCCTTTATCATATCTTATACGCAAAAATCGAGGAAAGCGCAGGGCAAGCCCTGTATCTCCTTCTCCCTGTCCTGCGGTATGACCAGGACTTTTCGTGATTTCCGCACCAAGAACCTCGATAACCACAGTGGGCTCTACTAAAATATCGGGCATCATCCTACTTTTTATGAGTACGTTTTTAGGGATTTCATTCACTATATGCTCTGAAAGCAGGCTGTCGATTTCCTTTGCGTCCCTTTCTGTAAATCCTGTACCTACTTTCGTAAAAGTCTCAAAACGCTGCTCTTCTTCGTTGAGAATAGCGCAGAGGAGAGCTCCAAATGAGCCTTTCCTCTTTCCTCGCCCGTAATATTTACCTACAATTACAAGGTCAAAGGTCTCTCGCATTCCTTCGGCATATTCTTCTTTCCACTTGAGCCAGAACCAGCTCCTTTTTCCGGCTTCGTAAACCGCATTGCTGCTCATGGATTTGATTATAATTCCTTCAAGCTTCTTTTCTAGAGTCTTGTTGAAAAAATCCTCTATCTCCTCAAGATTGTCCGTAACAATTCTTCCAGCCATGCGAAGAGCTTCGGATTGCTTTACATTTTCCTCGAGAAGAGCTCTTCTCCTGGGGTAAGGTTCTTTCAGGAGGGACTTTCCTTCTAGGTACAGGATATCGAAAAAGAATACTGCAACAGGGAAGATTTCAGCATATTTTTGAACCTCATATTTCCTGCGCCTCTGCATCAGTCTCTGGAATGAATAAAATTCCTGGGTAGAGTCATCGGCTTTACTGCCTTCAACATATGCAATGATTTCCCCATCAAGCACGATTTTCTCTGCGTTAATGTCTCTCCTGACTGCTTCCACAAGATCAGGATATTGGGCAGTTATATCCTCGAGCCTTCGAGAAAAGGCTTTGATCTCGTTTCCGTTTTTATGGATCTGAACTCTTTCCCCATCATACTTTTCTTCAACTGCCTTTTCTCCGGGAATCCTTTTTTCTATCTCTTCAAAAGATTCTACTCGCTGGGCAAGCATTGACCTGACAGGTCGTCCCAGTTTTATGGAAAAGCGTCCAAGAGCTCTGGTGCCATGCTCTGAAAGGGATTCTGCAAGCTCTCCAATGTCGGTGCAGACATTGTAGCTCTCCTTGATCTTAGCGGTATATTTTTTATCTCCTGTAAAAGCAAGAGAAAGTGCTTCAAGCAAAAACTGATCCCCAAAACCCAGCCTGAGCTTCCCCAGCACAATCCTGACTATATATTTCCCTTCTTCCGGGCTGGCTCGTTGCAGGATACTGGAAAGCAGCCTGACTTTTTCTTCCTGACTTCCTTTTCCTGAGGTTTCCTTTATTTCCCTGAGCTTTCCGAATACTTCATCAATTGTAAGCGACTTTCCTTCTCCCCTACTTAACTCAAACGCCACATCCCCAAGATCCCCTGTAGTTGAATATCTTTTTTTCACCTCCTCTTCTGAAACTCTGTATGCAGATGCAATTGCTTTTAAAGCAATCTTATCCCCTACTCCCAGTGTCGTCTTTTCAAACGCAGGTCCTATGCTTCCGAGAAAAAGGTATGCACTGTCCTTTACTTCCTTTCCTTCCAATTCCTAGTAAAAGTTTGCAATCTTCCTGACGATCTCTTTATGAGATGTTATCTTTTCAAGTTCTTCAAAAAGCTCTGCAAGCTCTATAAACCGAGCCATTGCCCTCTCCCCGAAAAACGCTTTGAAATTTTTCTCTTATATTATTCCACCCTCAGGTCTTTATGCTTTGCACCCTCTATTTTCAGAAATAGAGTTTTTCCTCTTTTGCCAATAAAACAGCTATCCTTGCCGTTTCGTCCTTTCACCGAAACCTTTAATATCTAAAAGATGCATGAAAAAATACACAGCACTTCTTTACATCCTTATGCGACTGTGGTTTAGTGGCTATGACCTGAGCTTCCCAAGCTTAGAACCCGGGTTCGAATCCCGGCAGTCGCATTGAAAATTCTCTTAACTCTTTTTTAAAACTGGTTTCTTTTCTAGCTTAAATTATGTTTTAAAGAAATATGTTTTATATTCTCTCTTATATTCTCTCCAGTTAACCCTCAGAACACCTTATAACGGTTTTAGAGGAAATCTTCTGGAGATCCCTGCCTGCCTGTTTTAGATTAATCCGGCTAATTCAAATGCGGGATAGCTCATCAAGTGAAATCTTTTTCCTGTAACCCATGCCCTGAAAAATCGCCACCAGGTCTCCTTTATCGTCAGTTATGTTTACGGTATACGTTGAAATTTTGGGGTTAATAGATGTTTCTTTTGCCTCGGCAGTAAGAGTTTTCCCTGTTGCGGCTTTCACGAAAGAGATATTTGCATTGATAGCAACAGCAACATTGCCGTATGCATTTGAGGCTGCAGCAAAAGCAAGATCTGCAAGGGTAAACAGTGCTCCTCCCTGTACGGTTTTCAGGGCATTCAGGTGTTTTTCTTCTATATTCATGACGGCTTTTGCATACCCTGGAGAGACTTCAAGAAGTTCGATTCCTGACATTGCAGCAAAATTATCATTCTTAAAAAATTCTTTAATATTTTCCATATAACAACACCGGTTATTGTCAGTAAAGTCGTGCTCTATTCTCCGTGTTTTTAATTAAATTTATGTTTTTTGTTGCGTCTTTAAGCACGCTTCTTCCGCTCTTTTCCCTTGAGACTGACTGTGTTGCTATCTTGAACTTTTCCAATAATGTGATCTTAAAGCTTTAATAAGAATTTCGAGGCCTTACTGTGGCTCTTTTGCCATGTTACCAAATAACCTGGTGTAGTCGTAAGTGCATAATAAGGAAGGGTTTAGGTTGCATCATGCAGGATATAAGAAGGCTGAGGTTAGGAACTGGAGGACAATCTAAAATAAACGTTAAACGTGATTTTTCGAGAAGCTTTTCAAATGATACTGCTTAATATCTCTTACGTCAAACATAATAAATATATGACAAATATCTACTTTTAAAATGCCGATTGACACCTATAACTCGACTAATCTCTATAGTTAATAGAGATTAATTATTTATAATCTGATCCTTTATTATTAAGATAATTGTATTAAATTATTTTTTATTCTACTCAAAAACTTAATAATCAACTCGGGGGGTAGAGAATGAAATTGAAGCTGATATTTCCTCTGATGCTAGCGGTATGTCTTGCCCTTTTTATAGCACCCGTGCAGGCACAGGATAACGCGATAGAAGATATGGATGAAATAAATGTAATCATAGCCGGAAATATTACTAAAGCCGTTGAGTGTAATGTAACCGGAAATGTGGTAATAGTCGAAGAAGCGGTTAACGTGACCGATAATGTGACCGATAACATGATCGGTAATATGACCGACAACATGACCGATAGCATGACCGATAACATGACCGGTAGTATGACCGACAATATGACCGATAACATGACCGGTAATATGATCGGTAACATGACTGACAACATGACCGGTAATATGACCGACAACATGACTGAAGACATGAATAATGTCTCTCAAAGCATGGAGCTTGATGTTACTGGAAAGATAATTTTAATCAAAGACTTTGGCAACATGACAGAAAAAGCGGTTGTGGTCGGAAGAATGGATGATATGCCCGGAAGCGTAGTCATCTTCGGAAGGACAGAAATCATGACTGGCATGGATAACATGACCGACAACATGACCGACAACATGACCGACAATATGACCGACAATATGACCGACAATATGACCGATTACATTACTGACGATATGATCGGTAATATGACCGACAACATGACCGACAACATGACTGAAGACATGGACGAAATGATTGAAGACATGATTGAAGCCATGAATGATACGACTGTAGTCATGATCGGAGATATGACTGGAACCATCACGGTCAACCTGACCGATGATATGGGCAGCACAACCGAAAGCATTGGCAACATGACTTTACTTATGGCTGGAAGTATGACCGGAAATGTAACAGGTGATATGACCAGACAGATAATTGTGATTAAAGACATCGATGACATCGATGAGATGTCCGAAATAATGAGTAATATGACCGGAATGTTTGAAGATACAGGCAACCAACCCGTGGAGTGTAATCTTGTTGGAAAGATGGCTGTAATTAGCAATGTAGATTACATGATCGGAACGGCCGAGAAAATAGACAAGCATCTGGCTGACCTTACCACAATGGATGGAAACAAGACTATAGTTGGGGATATTACTGATATATCCGATGACGAAGGTATGGATGAGGACACGTATAACGTAACTGGAAAGGTGGCTGTAATTAGGAGCATTGGAGACACGATTTCAATCGTGACCAAGAGCGCCACCTGTGATGTAAATCAGACTACAACTTTTGCTGAAGTAGAAAGCATGGACTGAGATAAGGAACATGACCTGAGGCATGTTGTAGTCAATGATCGATGAAGATGTACATATAAAGCTAGGATGAGAAATGAATGATCTACTGTCCTGGTTAAAGAAGCCAGATTAAAAATAAAGGCTGCAAACCTGTAGATGGTTTGCAGTTCACATTTCTTTATTTTATCTGTCGATTCATTTCTTTCAATTCTTTCCTTTGTTTTATCCGATAATTCTCTTTTTATATCTGATCTCTGATTATCTAAGATCAGGTTTCAATATATTCTGATTCTCCTTCTACTGAGTATTCAGAGTTAAGTAACTCTCAAATCAAAAAAATAATCTTGAAGGATTAATGCTCTAAAAAGGAGTCTGGCAATTTGTGAGTCAGATTTTACTAATGTAATAAAATGTGATAGATCTACTCCTTAAAAGACCCTTGATTACGAAAACCTGACTAGCTGCTGTAGTTAATATAGATTAAATATTTATAAATCGACCATTATTGTTTAATTGATTTATATTAAATTAATTTTTATTTTATTATATATGCTCAATTAGTTCAATTTACTGAATTCGCATATGGGGGGTAAAAGAATGAAACTGAAATTGATAGTTTTCCTTCTAGTATTATGCTTATCCTTATCTCTTGTATCCGCGCAAGCAAAGACTAACATGACCAGCATGGATAACATGACTGGAATGAATAAAATGACCGGAATGGAGAAATGCTATCTTCTCGGAGTCATGAAGTGTTATACGCCCGAAGCCATGGAAAATATGACTTATATGTATAACATGACTGATATGGATAGCATGGCTAGAATGGATAACATGACCGATAACATGACCGAAATGAAGACCTGTTACCTAGCAGGAATAATGAAATGTTATATGCCCGAAGCCATGGACAACATGACTGGCATGTATAATATGACTGAGATGGATAGCATGGCTAGAATGGATAACATGACTGGCATGGACGACATGGCAGACACGGACGATGTAACAGGCATGGACAACATGACTGGCATGGATAACATGACCGGCATGAAGAAGTGTTATTTTGCCATAGCCGTAAAGTGTTATATGCCCGATGCTATGATGGGTAATATGACCGGCGATAACATGACTGAAATGGACAACATGATGACCGGCATGGACAACATGACCGGAATGGACAACATGAGCATGTATAATGTGACGGGCACAGAGAAATGCTATCTTTTTGGAGTCATGAAATGCTATACGCCCGAAGCCATGAGGAACATAACCGGCATGGACAACATGATCGGCATGGACAACACGACCGGAATGGATGGAATGGAGGCTGCAGGCGGAAAGACTGTCGAGGTGTCAATCAGCAGTTTTGCCTTTAATCCCGAATCAGTTACAATATCAACAGGTGATACTGTCAGATGGACAAACCTTGATTCAGCTAATCATACAGCTACAGGTTCTACTTTCGACTCCGGCATATTGCAAGAAGGAGAATCTTATGAGTTCCAGTTTACTGACGCAGGCACGTATGAATATTCTTGCTTGATTCATCCTTCCATGCGCGGGTCTGTAATAGTTGAGGAGAAATGAGTCTGGTTCTAGAGCGGACTGAATGTTTGGTTTTAGAGTGGACTGAATGAAGAAAATATTCAGTCTACTTAAATATTTTATTTCACATAATCCTTCATTTGTATAACTGAAGAGTTTTTAAAACGATTATCCTTTTTTGAGTCATATTGAGCTGCTTTTTCACCTTTACCCGAACGGATTTAACAAAGATATCTATAAGTGCTCAAAAATCTAATAATATTTATCTAGCCTTCTTTTAAAAGCAGGTCTGCACTCACCTGACAACCTGATAAATTTCGGTGAGACATGAAGACATGGATAAGAAGCAACTAAAAGACGAAAGAGCAGAGCTTCTTTCTCAGATTAACGATCTTTTTGATCTCCTTTTAACTTTGCTGTCACTATTATGGCTTATTCTTCTTATTGTCGACTTTGTGTATGGTCTCTCTTCTTCTTTGCAAAAATTAAGTCTGGTTATCTGGGGAATATTTATAGTCGATTTTCTTATTGAATTGTACATTTCTCCGTTAAAGAAGGATTATTTAAAGAGTAACTGGCTTGTTGCTTTTTCCCTATTTTTGCCTGCGTTGAGGGTTTTAAGGCTATTTAAAGGATTCAGGCTTGTCAGGTTTGCAAATTCTGTCTGATCTCTTAACCTGGTTCGGATTCTTTCTTCTTTTAATCGGATCTTAAGAACAGTCCGACAGATAATCAGGCAGCGGGGCTTGGGATATGTTCTATTGCTCACGGCTTTAGTTACCTTTCTTGGGGCAGCGGGAATGTACAATTTGAGCGTCCGGGGTTTACTTCATACTGGGACGCATTATGGTGGACAGCCATGATTATGACTACAATAGGAAGTGCTTACTGGCCAGTTACCCCCGAGGGAAGAATACTGGCTTTTTCGTTATCGGTTTATGCTTTTTCAATTTTTGGGTACATAACTGCAGCCTTGGCAAGCGTGCTTATCGGAAAAGATAAAGAAGAGCTTTCCTCAAAAGAAATTGCAGAGATGCGCAGCGAGGTACAGAAACTCTCCAGTGAAATTAACAGGCTTTTGGGAAAGGAATAAAAGTAAATTTTCTAAAATTTTATGCAGTGTGTCTGGTGTCAATATCTATTCAGTTGAAACTGCAGGTTCTGTCCCAGTTTCTGTTGTTCATTTTCTTTTTCGCCCTGACGCCGATCTTTTATGTATGAAGATAACTATCACAGTAATCGCCATTGCAATTGCAAGTATCCTCATTATAGCTAATTCAAAGTCGTCACCTAACATCAGGGCATGCAATGTGACGAGTAAGAAAGCCAGGTAACTGAGATAGTGGACTTTCCTCCAATTTTTGTATTTCTTTCTGTACAATGCAATACCTGCAGCCAGAAAGAAGAGATAAAAAGCAGGACGACCTGCCAATCCAATGAAAACGTTTGTCGGAGAAATCGGCGAAAAAATTCCTATTCCTCTCCCCTGTAAAATAAAAGTAAGTGGATGAATTAGGATTAGCAGTAGTCCAATTCTCGCCAGATTATGGTGAGCTGTCATAAAAGGAAGTCCTGATATTTTTTTCATTTTAGCCATATATTCGGATGTAACTATTGCAAGGAACACGGTCAGGTAGCCGAAAGTCCCTGCAAACCTGCGTATAGTCCTAATAGGTTCTTCAGTGTTTTGAAGAATAATATACGTTATAAATATGGTTACGAGTAGAAGTATGCCGTAGATCGGGTAAAAATATTTATTTGAGGATCCTTTGCCCGAACTTTCCCTACCTTTGCTGTGACCTGTGTATTTTCCCGCCTTCTCTTTATCCAAAATGTTTCCCCCGAAAGTAATGCTGTTATTCTTTCCCAATGACATCAGTGCTTTTAATAAAGTAGTCTACTGGCTTTCTCAAAAAATCGGCTAAGACCAGATTAAATCCTTATGTGTCGAGAATTAACCTTTGTTACTATTACTAGATTAATTTTAGTCACATTAAAGGCGAATCCAGTTAACAAAATTGAATCTTATTGTTAAATTGTGTTTATCTGCCATTTTCGGGTGTTACGCAGGCATGGTTACAAGCTATGTCAGGGTTTAATTTTGTCTTTTTAAATTTATCTTCTGAATTAATTATAGAATTTATACAGAAATTCTCCTTGAGGCTGTTAAGTCAAGCTGAAATAGGATCTCATATGGAAATTTTCTAAAAAATAAGAATTTCTATAATTTTCTTATTAAAAATTATTGTCCGGGATGCTCAGAACGCACTTGTAAAATATATATTATTAAATATATCTCTTTAATTGATTATTGTTCCTTATTTATATTTCTGTATATATTATATCCTTCAAATGATAATCTCCTTTATGTCTCAATTGTTGGCGTGATTTGTATCCATTTCATCGTTAGAGCATTTTCAGCAGTAAAAGATGATTAATTAGCCAGTATTCATGGATATATGATTAACTGGTAAAAATCATTTCCAAGCGCCCCATCTGACGATGAAAATGTGTTACAAAGCCGACATTTAGAAACATAGCAATTTAGGGAGTGTACACAAATGGGTATATTTAAAAAGACAATGAGTATTTTGGTGATGGTCCTCTTTGTACTGTCACTGACAGCTGCGTCAGCCAGTGCATGTGACGGGAAAGATTGTAAATGTAAAGACAAGTGCGACTGGAAAGGCAAGTGTGACTGGAAAGGCAAGTGTGACTGGAAAGGCAAGTGTGACTGGAAAGGCAAGTGTGATTGGAAAGATAAGTGTGACTGGAAAGGCAAGTGCAACTTCAGCCAGTGCAAGTATATCTTCAGCCAGTTTTGCTTCAAGTTTGTAGGGTTCTTTAATTTCTCTGGCTTCTTTGGAAGCGGCTGTAACTGGTGCGGATGGTGTTAACAGTTAAACTTGCATGAATGTAAGTATAAAGAATAAACAGACTAATACTCATTCGATAGCTCTGCGTCGAATTTCTGGGACAGCAAAATCTTCAGCTTCCTAGTATCTAAAAGTATCTAAAATACCGATGGAGGCATTCTCCTTACAGGATTTACGTGCTTGATGGATAAAAAAGATATTAATAAGTTTGCGACAGATGTTATGAATTAAATAGTTGAAGCCGCATGCGATTAATCTTTTTTATCGAATTGCGTAAATTCTTTGCCTTGCTTACCAGCAATTACCGAAGCAAGCTTACGAATGAGTTCATTAATTTTTTTATAATTATACGTCTGAAAAGTTAACGTTATTTTTATAATTTTTAAATTTTTCTTATTATTGTGATTTCTCTTGTTATTGCGATTTTTCTTGTCTCGAATATCAGGAGATTTATCTGTTATGCTAATCAGGGTAACCCGTTACTGAAAATTTCAAACAGTCAAGGAAATTGTTTAACATCCATTTCTTTTTAATGAACAGAAATTTACTTAGATAATTATGTTGTGCAGTATGGGATTTCTCCCGATTGTGAAATAGCTTCCAGTGTAAAATTGACTGGATGTTCACTTTTCCTGAAATTCATCGATAAATATTGATTTTTGTATGAATTCCTTTAATGTATATACAAGACTGAGCTTTTAACCATATTAAAAAATTAGTTATATGAAGCTGAAAATAGATCCTAAGTTTGGATCTTAAATTATTATAATCCCGAGCTTAAAGACTGGGTAATGCTGTTAATATAAAATTATTGTCATAATAACAATTTTGAGATGATTTCTCCTTAAACCGGACTGGATAATGCCTATTTCCAATTATTATAGGCTCCTGATTATTATTTCTTTAAATATTATGTTCTATAAACTATAATCACGTACTAATATAATTAGGGATTTACTTTTCATCGGCTTTCTGTATATTATATGGGGATAATACAGGATTTTTATAACTGGTATACTTATCCATGATAGGTGCTGGATGACGAATTGATGGAAATAATTCATTAAATACTACGTCGATGAAAAAACAGAATTTGTAATTAACCCTAGATTGCATCTTACCTACTGAATCTAAATGAAAAGATAAAATTTAAAAGTATAACAAAAATTTGTGGAGTGTGGTAAATGGTAAAGCTTAAGAAAGCATTGTGTATGCCCATGCTTATCTCTTTCATGGCTGCAATCTCAGCTACTACAGTGAGCGCAGCAAAGGATGGATACGGCAGATTCGACTCGATAGATTCGACAGATTCGATAAGAAATTCGACAGATTTGATACGAAATAAGAAATTCGATAGATTTGACAAATTTGACAGATGTAAATGTTGGGACAAATAAAAGTTTGGTTTTGGAGGCAAATGTAATTTCTTTGGTTTTGATTCCTTCGGAAAGAACAAATGCTGGTGCTAAACTGATCAGTTATAAAGTATAACTGGATTAACCTGCTGCAAAACATGCAAATTCGTAAGCCCATTAGTACAGTCCCACGTTAGATTTCAGGGGTGAAAGACCCTGCTAGATTTTAAAACATATAAGGAAATAAGGAAATAAGGAAATATTTGTAAGGGGATCTTCCAATCCTTCACTTACCTGTAGACTCAAAATAGATCGGCGGATGAACCTTATTTGATGTCTCTGCAGGTATACTTTGCTTCTTACTCTGAAGATTTGCGGCGGTTTTTAATTTTTAAATCTGTTTTTTTTTAATTCCTGCTTTTTCTGCATTTATCCTGTTTTTCTTGCATTTATCCTGTTTTCATCCATAAAACTATCCCAAGATCTGAATAATTGTTTTTATTTTTTATCCGACGGTCAACTTTCCGTTTTTTTCTTGCTGGTTATTTTTCAGATAATCTTTCTTCTCCAGAGTCTCAGTTTACTTTTCGATCTGCTTAATTTTTATTTTTATTTCTGGATTTGCCTGATAAATTGCCGGAATGGAGCCAACCTGGACTAAGAATAAAAAGCTCAATTTTTAAGAGTTATTACTCTTCTTTCGAGGAAAGATAGTTATATCATGAGATAGTTTTTACAGTTAAAAATAATTTATATAGAATGCCTGTTCATACTGGCAAAAAAGTAAATGCGTCCATTTACCTCGAGTTTTAAATTTATTCGAGTTTTAAATTTATAATGCTGGAGGAATCTGATCGAACAAACGGAGTTTGATATGTCTCAGTGTTCTTATTCTCTTGTTTTTAGCAACATTCCTGATCTTTACAGAACAGGGAAAAGAAAAGGAAATAGAAAATCCTTCAGGGTTTGAGAATGTAAGCGTACATGAGGCAGAAGGGATGATTGAAGAAGGCAATGTATTCATACTTGATGTGCGCACGCCTGACGAGTTTAACTCCTCGCATATCAAAGGGGCAACCCTTATTCCCGTAAGCAACGTCTCAGGATCGAATTTAAGCTCAGAACGTTTGCTCGAAGCTCGCATAGATGAAGTTCCTAGGAAGAAAGTACTGGTTTATTGCAAATCAGGGCGCAGAAGTGTGTCGGCAAGTACAATGCTTGTAGATGCAGGATATTCCGAGGTATATAATATGGAAGGAGGTATCAATGCCTGGATAGATGCAGGATATCCGGTTGTAAGCTCGGAAGATATAGAAACTGATGACGGCTCTCGTGGTTGAAACTTTAAACATGGGAGGTTACAAATAAACAAGAGAACTGTATCCTGTCAGTGAAATTTAAGAACAACCCAAATTTATCCTGAAGCTCCATGACAATATTATCCTTTTTCAGCGTGGATCTGCTAATCCTTAATTGTGCTCCATTGATATGGTAAACGAGAAAAAAGCAATCATTCGAGGACTCAGCTGGATATGTTTCTTCACTTCTTTCAGGTGGAATATTTTTTCCCTGCTTATTCTCAATTAAAACTGGTTTAATTAAGTTGATTTAATCTCAATTAAACCAGTTTGGCTTTAATTAATTAGATTAATCCAGATAATACTGATTGACTTTCATGTAGAGTTAGATAAGCTCTAAGAACATTTGTTTGATTTTAAATAAAATAACTTAATTTCAAGTGCAGTAGCTTCTAAATATCTACAGTTTATCCGTTCTATAACTGAAAAGGCTTTTAAACTTCAAAAACAAAGCCTAAGACCGAGTACTAGCCGAGTACTAATTTGGGAGAATATTATGAATAAAGGCAAAATACATCAACCAGGGAAGGGGGTTCTATAATATCCAACGAGAGTGGTAAAGATTCTAAGGTTCCTTATATAAAATCAAATATTGAGAGATGCATGTGTTCAATGTGCCCTGTGCAGGCTGACAGTAAATGTGTGAAGGAAAAACTTCAGAGCGCAAAAGAATTAATGGAAAGCATGCCCGCAGGGGGAGTTCCAGATCCGGAAGAGGTTCCAGGGATATACTGCTCCACAGGCAAAGCTACCTGTGAGGATCTCAAGTTTGACAGAGAATGTATCTGCGGTACATGTGAGGTCTGGAAAGAGTACGGTCTTGAGAAAGTAGATCCAAATAATCACTTCTGCCTTCACGGCAGAGCAACCTGATTTGCTCACTAAGGTTAAGACAAATATCATTTAATTTTTCCTGTAAGCATAAATTTCGTCGTTTTTCAACTTTTTTTCATTCCTTATTTTTCTCGCTGGATAGCTTATCTAAGCTGCAGATCTCGTCTCAGGATCATGTTTTATATTTGCTCTCTCACTAGCGTATATTCTTTCGGCTACTGAAAATGCTTTTATGCCCTAAAGCCGAAACCTGAAATAGAAAAACCAGTGGAGTATTAAGTTTGGGGTAACAGAGTATGGGAAGAAATATATCTACTGAAGAGGGGAGTCCTATTCCACCCAGGGATAGAGATATAACTTTTGAAAGGAGTACGAATTTCCTGGTTCCCTATAATCGGGCAAATGTTAACAGGTGCAGGTGTCCACAGTGTCCAGTGCAGGATGACAGTCAGTGTGCACAGGATAAATTTAAAAGTTCAAAACAATTAATGGAAAATCTTCCAGAAGGCGAGGTTCCGGACCCTGAGGATTTTCCGGGGGTATACTGCTCGGAAGGTGAGGCAACCTGTTCGGATCTTGACCCTGATAGAAAATGCATCTGCGGCTCATGTGAGGTCTGGAAGGAGTATGACCTCAAAGATGCAAATCCAAACAATCACTTCTGTCACAACGGCAGAGCAACCTGAGTTTCTGCCTTCAGACGGTAGTTTTCTCGCTTACTCACTGCCGTTTTTGTTTTCTTACATGTTTTTTCAAAAACTTTCCTAATTTTTGCGCCAGTGAACTGTTTTCAGCTTAAAGACACATTGTTCTCAACTTAAAGACCAATTTTTTGAGTTCAAAGATTGTTTTTTACGCATTCACCGCTTTTTCTGCCTGCAGTTTGTAACCACCTGGAAAAATAGAAAAACAATTAATTTAATTAAAGAAGTAAATGGTAGAGTTTGAGAACTGGAAAGCAGCAGAAAACAAGGGAGAATGGATAAACTGGGCTATAAACATAGTTATGCTTTTATTTGCTGCCGAAACATGGAAGCTTCTTGTTGAAAACTGGAGCTTTTTAAACCATAAGCTAATTTGCATTTATACCGGGATCCTATTACTTTATTTACTGGCAGAAAAAGTCGCATACAGAGGATCAGATCTTAAAGGAAGGCAATCAAGAAGATGGACCCGAAGCCTGCTTTTATTTTTCTGGTGGCTTCTCCTGATTGCCCCTGTTTTTGAGTATATCTCTTATCCACACCTTAAATTCGGCTTTCTACAGCAGTATAATTTCGCAGTTACAGCCGTTGGAGCATTATTTGCATTAATCGGTACGGGAATAAGAGCTTGGAGCATGTGGACGCTGGGCAAATATTTCTCTGCCCATATCGAGATCAAAAACAACCATCAATTAATTGAAAATGGTCCCTATAAATTCATAAGGCATCCGGCTTATGCAGGAAACATATTACAGGCAGTCGGAGTTCCACTAATCCTGAATGCTTACCTCACCCTGAGCATATCGGCAATGTTAGTTCTCCTGTTCTTATACAGGTTGAAACGCGAAGAAGAAGTCCTTGTTCGGGAGGTCAAAGGTTATGAGGACTACACAAAGAGAACATACAGGCTAATTCCTAAAATATGGTGAATACAGGTACAGTACTCAAACACAGGGTTCAGTACTTTGTCGTATAATTCTGTTAAAACTGCTTATTCAATATAATTAATTTATTCATTAACTTTCGGCTAGTTCTTTGTTTTGGTTATCAATTATTTTTCTAATTATTACTTTGAGGCGGATTAATTAAATGGATTTTTAAACCCTCTTCCCACCGAAAACGATATATCTTCGTAAATATTCTTATCTTACAGCCAAAATATTTGAGGTATGTGGATATAAATGGGAGCAATGTTCAATGGGGGTTTATCCTGGTTCTCTGAGATTTCAGGAAGCCCAGAAACTTATTTCACTTCTGGAGGAACAAAATAAATGGCACTCTCGTTACTGGCAAATGTTGATGTAATACTGGGCTTTGCCATTCTAATTCTTACAATATTCTACAGATTTGAGTTCCCTCCTGTGCTGGGTTTTCTTGTAATCGGAATGCTGATAGGGCCTTATGGGCTCGAGATTGTTAATGGAGGAGAAATTGTAGACCTGAGTACCGAACTCGGTGTAATCTTTTTGCTTTTCACGATAGGAATTGAACTCTCCCTAAATGAGCTCAAGAAAATGAAAAAAGCCTTATTATTAGGGGGAACTCTCCATTTCCTTTTCACAACAATTTTATTTTTTATTTTATGCATAGTTCTGGGTTTCAGTCCTATTACCTCTATTTTCATATGTTTTTTGATTTCACATAGCAGTACTGCAGTAGTACTCAAAATTCTTCAGGACAGAAATGAGGTTTTTACTCCCCATGGAAAAATCTCGCTTGCAGTCCTTATATTCCAGGACCTTGCTATCGTACCTCAGATCATGATTGCTCCGATGCTTACAGGTAGCTCTGTAAATTTTGAGGGGGCGCTTCCTGATGTTTTCATAAAAGGTTCTCTGATTCTCCTGGTTTTTATCCTGAGTGCCAAATTTATTGTCCCATGGATATTTTACCATGTGGGCAGAACTGGAAGTAAGGAATTATTCCTTGTCAGTGTTGTATTCATATGTTTATCAGCATCTGTCTTTACCTCCAGTATAGGGTTATCTCTTGCACTGGGGGCTTTTCTGGCAGGGATAGTTATCTCTGGGTCTCAATACAGCCAGCAGGCAATGGGGAATGTTTCACCCTTGAAAGACATGTTTATGAGTTTCTTTTTTGTGTCTGTAGGCATGCTGCTCGATATAAACTATGTAATTGATAACCTCCCCGTCCTCACTTTTGCAACGATTGGTATTATTGTCCTGAAATCAATTGCAGGAATAATGGGTACTTTTCTTCTTGGGTCTTCTCTACGCACTACTATATTGACGGGGGTTGCACTTTCACAGATAGGAGAATTCTCCTTTGTTCTTGCTACGCTGGGAGTGGAATATTCTCTCCTGACACGGGAATTTTATCAAGAATTTATGGCTGTTTCAATTCTTAGTATGGCAATTACACCTTTTTTGATCAATGCCTCTTATAAGTCTGCTGATACCCTTATTAGAAAGGTTTCAGGTATGCCTCATGGAATGAAATTGGTACACGGGTTATACTCAGAACCCATCAAAGAAGAGGAACAGGCTGAACCTGGGGTGAAAGATCATTTAATAATCGTAGGTTTCGGTTTTACCGGAAGAACAGTCTCAAAGGCTGCAAAAGCCGCAGGTATCCCTTATATCATTGTAGAAGCAAACCCTGAAACTGTTAAACAGGAGAAACAGAAAGGGGAAAATATTCACTATGGAGATGCAACACTTGAGGCTGTACTGGAACATGCAGGCGTCAAGAATGCGAGAGTGCTTATTATCGGGATTTCAGATGCAGCCGCTACAGGGAAAATAGTGGAGATCTCAAAACAACTGAATCCGAATATTTGCATTATCGCAAAAGTACGGGATTTACAGGAAATGAAACACCTTAATGCTCTGGGTGCGGATGAAATCATTCCCGTGCAATATGAAACCTCTGTGGAAATTTTTGTCCGCCTGCTGGAAAAGTATCTGATTCCACGAGAGGATATTGAAAAGCTGGTAAATGAAGTGCGGGCTAACGGCTACAGAATGATGAGAAAATTGTCAGTTAATACAGGTATTGATAACGAATTCGATATAAAGTATGGGCTTCCAGGCGTTGAGATTCAGGTTCTTAAAGTTGGGCATGGTTCAAGTCTCGATGGAAAAACCCTGGCAGATCTGGACTTCAGGAAAAAGCATGGGGTAACTGTACTCTCCGTCAGCAGAGGCTCTGACCTTATCTGTAATCCAGAAGACAATTTCCTTCTTCAGGCAAAGGATGCCTGTATTCTCCTTGGAAAACCTGAGGATCTTTGCAGTATCAGAAAGTTCTTTGAAGGGGTTCAAGGATAAGGATAGTTTTGCCTGCTAATTTCCTTAATTAATTCCCCAATTTTTTTAATTTTTTTCTCTCAATTAATTTCTCTAATTAGCTCCTTAATCTATTTTCGTGTCCGCTGTATATGCATACAAATATATCCCATGCATCCTGACTTTTTCCCATGCGTCAGATCATTCTTGCGTCTGCATCTCCGAGGCGAAAGGAGTTACTCAAACAGTTGATAGGAAACAATTTCCTGGTTCATGCCAGTTCATATAAGGAATGCCCCTACCCTGACCTGCACCCTGAAGAACTGCTCACAAAACACTCTCTCGAGAAAGCCAGGGAAGTGGCTAAACATTTTGATTCCGGGCTTGTAATTTCTGCTGATACCTCGGTACTTTTTAATGAGGAACTTCTTGGAAAGCCAGGCACTCCCGAAAAGGCAGAGAAAATGTTGGAAATGTTAAGCGGACAGAAGTTCAGGGTTATTACCGCTCTTACGGTTCTTGACCTTGACAGCGGGGAGGAAATCAGTGAAATGGAATCCACGACAGTCTGGATGGATAAGATGATCAAAGAACAGATCTCTGCTTATGTCAGAACTGGAGAGCCTCTTGATAAAGCAGGAGCTTTTGCTGCTCAGGGTAAAGGTGCAGCCATTGTGAAAAGAATCGAGGGCGATTTCTTTAATATCGTGGGGCTCCCCCTCTTCCGGTTGGGAAAAATACTGCAAAGAGCCGGAGTTAACATATTTGAGAAAGATTTGTCCTGAAACCGTTGAGCTGCAACCCTTTTACGAAAAGGCTTGAGCGAAACCGTTGCGCCGGTTTATCACGCTGGATAGGGTTTGGGGATAAGGTTATCAAATCCAAAAAATATGCCATTTTCGATAAAACCTTTTGAGAAAAGGTTTTTGATCAAACTTTTTCTGAAAAAGTTTGCGCTTGAGCTATTTCTTCAAAAGGCTTGTGGCAAAGGTAATAAAGTATCTTCTACCAATTAGATAACAACGAATTAACCGAATACTCTTAACTCGGGTAAGTCTAAAGAAATTAGTCTAATTTTTGCTAAGTATTTCAGGTGTTTAAATCTCCAGAGGCGTTCCGGATGCTCAAGGTTTACAATACTCTTACAAGACGGAAAGACATTTTCAAACCCTTAAAGGAAGGCGAAGTCTCGATTTACGCCTGCGGGCCTACAGTTTACAGTATGCCGCATATAGGCAATTATCGTACTTTCCTGATGACCGATAATATTGTGAGAACTCTTGAGTACCTTGGCTATAAAGTAAAACTTGTAATGAACATTACCGACATAGATGACAAAACTATCAGGGATTCAAAAGCAGCCGGAATGTCACTTAAGGAGTTTACGGATAAATACACGGCAGAGTTCTTTAAAGGTCTTAATATGCTGAACATAAAAAGAGCTTCAGCCTATCCGAGAGCCACGGAAAACGTTGGCAGCATGATTGAGCTTACAAAAAAGCTCATGGACAAAGGACTGGCTTACGAAAAAGGCGGGTCGGTCTATTACAGAATCTCATCATTTCCTGATTACGGTAAGCTCTCAAAGCTTGACTTCGATAAAATAAAGGTTGGCGCATCAGTGGATGTGGATGAATATGATAAGGATAACCCACGTGATTTTGCTCTTCTGAAAGCCTCAACCCCGGAAGAGATCGAGAGGGGAATTTACTATGAAAGCCCGTGGGGTAAAATTCGCCCGGGCTGGCATATCGAATGCTCGGTAATGGCTATGAACTGTTTTGGACCCACATTGGATATGCATCTAGGAGGAGTGGACCTTATCTTCCCCCATCATGAAAATGAAATAGCGCAATCGGAAGGGGCAACAGGTAAACCTTTTGCACGCTACTGGATTCACGTCGAACACCTGATAGTCGAAGGGGAGAAGATGAGCAAGTCCAAGGGAAACATCTTCACATTGCCCGAGATTGTAGAGAAATATGGCGGGGAAGTTGTACGCTTTATGTTTCTCACAGTACATTACCGTAAGAAACTGGATTACTCTGATGCCTTTGCAGAAAATGCTAAAAACAACTATCTGAAGCTCAAAGAAACGCTCGAAAACCTTGAATTTGCCCTGGCAAACGCAGAAGATAAAGCTTATCCCGAAGACGATGAAGTTCTTAAAGCCCTTCCCGAACTTGAGAGTCAGTTCAGGGAAGCTCTTGAGGACGATTTCAATACTCCTAAAGCCATAACTGTTTTTAGAGAACTCTCCCGTACAGCCAATAAATACCTTGAGTCCGGAAAAAACCGGCAGGTTCTCAATAGGCTCCATTCCCTTTACAGGCAGTTTTCGAATGTTTTGGGAATTTTTGCCGAATCTAGAAAAAAGGAAATTCCCGAAGAAATCATGGAACTGGTTAAAGAACGTGAAAACGCTAGAAAAAGGAAAGATTGGGCAGTTTCGGATGCTATCCGGGAAAAAATAAAATCTCTGGGCTATATCGTGCAGGATACAAAAGAAGGACCACACGTAAGGGAAGCTGAATAAAGTTAATTAAATTCCTGTATAAGTTTCCTTAACTCTAAGGCAGGAGGTCCCCTTCTTCACTTTTATCAGAGGGCAAAAAAGGTAGTTCTTCTGAAATCCTTAAAACGTCAATAATTATTTATGCAAATATATATATCTTATTTGTATTAATCTATTCTTATTCTGGGTCGCATTCTTCTTTTCTATTATGCGTGCCTTATCGTCTATAGGGGGGCAATTTCTGAATAAAGTGATTATTGACGAAGAAGTAATTGATGTCTCCAGTAAGAATGCCTTAAAAACAGGGCATATTTTAGCCGAACTGGGGCATGCTCCTGGCACAGTAAAAGCCTTGAGGCTCGTATCTCCTAAAGCCTTGGAAGAAAAATCCACAGAGTCTATTGACAATGCAATGCTTATGATCAAGGAAATCTCTAAAAAAGTTGTAGACAATATGGAGGAAACCCCTGCGGAGTTCAGACCATCTCAGGTGGAGCTAACTTTTAATCTGCTTCTAACTATGAATGGGAGAGCAGTTATTACCAAATCAGAGAATGAGAAAAATATTAAAGTAGTGCTAAGGTGGAAAGACAAAGGAAATGAGATTGAGAAGGAAGTTCCTGAGGAGTAAGGCTGAAACTCTGCTTATAATTATATAATTTTTTCTAATGCAAATATACGAATACGATAAGAAGATTTTCTGAATCAATATTCACTTAATTGCTCTCAAGTTAAATCCGCAGTTCTATCTATAATGGTTCTTGCTGTTTTTCTTCTTTGTTACTGGAAGAAGAAATAAGTAGGATCTAAAACAAATTAAAAGTGGTAGATAGTATGAAGTCCAAACTTCTTGCTTTTTTACTTGCTGTTTCACTTATTGCAAACACTTATTTTGTCCTGTTTGAGGAACAACCTTCCTTTGATGAGAAGCAAATCCAGGAAATGCAGGATCGCATAGATTACCTTGAGACTGAAAATGAAAACCTTAAAGCGCAGCTAAATCAGAGTAATCAGTCGCTTCAGTCTTATGCTTCTCAGTTAGAAACCTATCGTGAGAGAATCTTTGAGCTTGAGAGTAGTTCTCAAATGCGTCCTGCAGGAATTGAGGGTTTTGCTACCCTTCAGGGACCTGCGGTTTTCCAGAAAGTTGAACTGGAGAGGTCTGGTCCCTTTATCAGGGAAAGAATTTCTGAGGAAGGTGCTTTACTTGATATATCGGTTGAGATCAGACCAGGAAAAGGCCGCGTACTTGTTCAAACAGTACCTCTAACCGGAGTAGGCTTCCAGGATGCGGCAAATACTGCTGTCTTTGTAGCCGAGAGTAAAACCGGACATCAGCTTTCAAGCAGTGATGTTATTTTTAGTGTAACTGCTGAGGAAGATATTCCCGGAGGGGTCGATGGTCCAAGTGCAGGCGCTCTAATGACTCTCCTTGCAATTTCCGCAATCGATAATAATACCAAGCTAAATGACAGCATTACTATAACAGGTACCATTGATAGTGAAGGCAATATAGGAGAGGTCGGCGGCATTATCGAAAAAGCCGAGGCTGCAAAAGCAGGAGGCAAAACACTCTTCCTCATTCCCAGAGAAAATAGTCGACTTGTTACTTACAAGCTGGTAGAAAGAAACTTTGGCGGCTTTATAGTAACTGAAAGGGTGGCAGAGCCCGTAGATGCCGAGGAGTATATAGAAGAAAAGGTGGGAATCGATGTCGAATACGTAGATACGATAGATGATGTACTGAGGTATCAGAGATAAAAATCCAAGTCTCAATTTTTACTGTAATCCGGATTATCTTTCCGGGAAACTTTTTGGAACTTTTCCAGAAATTCTATTTTTTTGAGATTTTTCCCCCATGAACCGTTCCTTTACTACCTTCAATTTTATACCCTCTATTTATTTATATAGTGCAAAGTATATATTTATACGCGTTGAGATTGAACCTGTTAGGTTGCCATCGAATATGCAATTTTAAGTTCTGAAAAACAATCTTTCATCAACTATGCCACCAGAAATCATACCTATTATTGAAGAGCCTGCTCTCATTGTATCCAATACCGAAACTTCACTGGTAGTTGCTGATATCCACCTGGGGATAGAATGGGATCTTTACAGGAGCGGGATCAATCTTCCCAGCCAGATGGAAGGAAGGCTGGACAGGATTCTGAGCTATATTCAGGCAAATTCCCCAGATCGGATAATACTTCTCGGGGATATAAAGCATAATGTTCCTCAAGTTTCCTGGCAGGAGAAAGATGAAATTCCTCGCTTTCTTGAGACACTTGCAAAACATGCACATGTGGATATCTTCCCTGGAAACCATGACGGAGGAATTGAATTTCTTTTTAACAGGCAAAAGGATATCAGGGTTCATTCCGCACGCGGGGCGGTTCTCGATGGTGTGGGATATTTTCACGGGCATACCTGGCCTGCACCTGAACTGCTGGGTGCCTCTCATATAATTGTCGCCCATAACCATCCTACAATCCGCTTTATGGATGCTTTCGGCTATTCCATAACTGAGCCTGCCTGGATAAGGACAAAATTCAATGTGGATGTCCTGAAGAGTAGGTATGAAAATCTTGATTTTGAAGACACTGCACAATGGAGCGATCCTGAGCTTTTCATAATGCCGGCTTTTAATGAATTATGTGGAGGCATACCTTTTAACGAATCCACTCAGGAAGACCTCCTGGGTCCTGCTTTTTTCTCAGGCGGGATTGAACTTGAGGCTTCAGAAGTGTATTTGCTCGATGGGACAAGACTAGGGCTGCTCGGGAATATTCGGAAACTGCAACATACAAGGGTTCGAACCAGGATGCCGGGCAGGAGCTATAAGAAATCTAAATTTTGAGATTTCCTCATAATTTTAATTTTTTATGTCTTATCCAAATCTTTTTATGAAATTGATGTTTTATAACTGCTATCAATCTTTGAACATTTTAAGGAAAATTTGATAAGTAACAATAAAGAATCCTGATGAGTTAACATACAGTTTATTCAAATCGATATAATTAAATTGTCAGGCAGATGATCTCTATTTTTCTGAAAAAGCAATCACAGAATTTGCTCTGGCTAGTGAGACCGAAACACCAGAAAAGTTCACAGGTGTCAAAATGGCTACCGGCAGGAAATTCATATAAGCTTTTAAATTTTTATTCGGAATTTGGGAGGCTTGGAACGGAAGAATAACCGATTTTGGGGTGTTGATTTTATGGAATCTTTCCCTATATTCCATCACATAAATTCCATCAAATAAAGGAAATTCAGCTACAATACTGAAACCCTAATTAAAGCAGGGTTGGATAACTATGACTGCTTTTGATCGCCTGAATGCTGAGGAATCGGATAATACAAATAAAAAGTTGCATGCCGGGATTTTCGACTGCAAGTGTTCGGAGAATGAGCCGATTGAACCCAGGAACAAACTAGGAGTAGAGACTAGAGATATTAGTATTCTCCATAAACTCAGCAAGCGGTATCTCGGAGACAGTGACTCATTCTCGATTCTTCAGGAAATGGTTGAGGCTGCAATTGCGATTACCAGAGCGGATAAAGGAAATATACAGATTCTCGATTCACCAACAGGAAAACTGAGGCTTGCAGCCCAGAAGGGGTTTAGCCTTCGTTTTTTAAAATTCTTCGAGCTTGCAGATGCAGGGAAAGCAGCGATATGTGGAGCTGCAATAAAAAGAATGGAACGCGTGGTCGTTGAGGACATCACCTGCAGTCCGGGCTTATTCGAAAGTGAAGCCCTTGATGTACTGCTGGATGAAGGAGTAAGAGCTATTCAGTCAACGCCTCTCGTGAGCCTGTCGGGCAAACTGCTTGGTGTTATCTCTACTTATTTCAGCCAGGCTCACTTCCCGGATGAACGTGAATTGATGCTTGTTGATATCCTTGCCCGGCAGGCTGCAGATATTATCGAGCGTCAGCAGGCTGAAGAGAAGCTGCGGCAAAGTGAGCAATGTCCAAGACTTAGACTAGAAAATATTCTCTCACCAGACCGGGAAATGGCTAACCTGGAGTTTGCCGAGATTATTGATATCCAGGCGATCCAGTCCCTCATGGAGGATTTCCATAAGCTTACTCACATGACTGTGGGCTTGAATGATCTAAAAGGTAATGTTCTGGTAGGTGTCGGATGGCAGGACATCTGCACGAAATTCCACAGGGTTCATCCTGAAACCTGCAAGCACTGTATAGAGAATGACATCGAGCTTTCTACGGTTACCCCGCCTGGAGAGTTTAAGCTGCACAAGTGCAAGAACAATATGTGGAGTGTCGCAACTCCTGTTATGGTAGGAGGCAAGCAAGTTGGCAGTATCCTCTCAGGGCAGTTCTTTTTTGAGGATGAGCATCTTAACTACGAGTTCTACCGAGCCCAAGCCAGGAAATATGGCTTCAATGAAGAGGAATATATGGCTGCACTTGAAAAAGTCCCGAGGTTGAGCAGGGAAGCTGTGGATACAGGCATGGCTTTCTTAATGGCATTTGCCAATATGGTCTCACAGTTAAGCTATAGCAATATCAAGTTGAGCCAGTTGCTAAATGAACGTGACGCTCTGGTAGATGCGCTGAGGGAAAGTGAGGAGCGGTTCAGGTGGGTTATTGAGAACTCTCTCGATGTTGCATACCGGCGAAACCTTCAGACTGACCACTATGATTTCATGAGCCCTGTAATAAAGCAGCTCACAGGCTTCTCTGCCAGGGAGATAAGTGAGACGAATATCAGTGAGATCTTTGATCGCATTCATCCAGAAGACCGCCAGTTGGTTATTGAAAAACTGACTCAGGCATCTGACTCAGGTTTTGGAACTATTGAGTACAGGTTCAGGTGCAAGGACGGCAAATATGTGTGGTTTGCCGACCACTTCAGGGTTACTAAAGATCAAAGTAAGAAGCCTCTTTTTATCGTAGGTATTGTCCGTGATATCACCAAGCGCAAGCTAGCTGAACTGGAGCTGGTGGAAAGTGAAAAGCGATTCCGTACTCTGGCTGAGAATTCTCCTGATGTAATTACCCGTTTTGATAAACAAAACCGCCATATGTATGCAAATCCTGCAGCTGCAAAGGCTTACAGTCTATCTCAAGCCAGAATAATTGGAAAAACTCATAGTGAACTTGGAATGGATCCTGTACTTGTAAGTCTCTGGGAAGAGTGCCACCAGAAGGTTTTTGCTACAGGAAAACCCGAGACAATGGAATTCCAGTACATATCACCTCAGGGAAAAGAATACTATTTTAATACACGGATAGTACCGGAGTTCACCAATGGTAAAGTATGCTCTATTCTTGCTATTTCGCGTGATATTAAAGACAAAAAAGAAGCGGAAGCCAGGTTAAAAGATACCCTCGATAACTTGGAAGAGCTGGTTAAAGCGCGCACAGCAGAGCTTGAGAAGACTTATAAATCCCTGGAAGAAAGCGAAAGAGGCCTAGCTGAAGCTCAAAAAATGGCTAATATTGGAAGCTGGTATTGGGACTTTTTAACTAGTGAGATTAACTGGTCTGAGGAGATGTATCGTATTTTTGGGCTTGATCCCCAAAAGTCAGCACTACCTTACAATCAATATTTAGATTATGTACACCCCGACGATCGAGACTATGTCGATAATGCCTATAAGGAAGCTATTAATGGAAATCCACTTGATATTGATCACAGGATTGTTCTGGATAATGGAGAAGTACGCACAATCCATGTACGAGCTGAAGTTATTTTTAACGAGGAAAATCTTCCTGTTCGGGCAAGAGGAATAGTTCAGGATATTACCGAGCGTAAAAAAGCCGAAGAAAAAATTAAGACCCTGGCGAATGCTGTAGAATCATCAAACGATGCAATTATAACCACATCCCTTGAGGGTGTTGTTACCAGCTGGAATAAGGGTGCAGAGCAGATTTATGGCTATTCGGCTGAAGAAATTCTGGGAAAAAATATTTCAGTAATTGAACCTCCAGAATTAAAAGGGGAAGTAGGACAGCTAATCGAGAAGATTAAAAATAACGATAAAGTTCAGTACTACGAAACTTTGCAGCTAAAAAAGGACGGTACACCAATAAATGTCTCAGTAAGTCTCTCCCAGATTTTTAACTCGTCCGGAGATTTTGTAGCTGTCTCGGCTATTTCCAGGGACGTTACTGAACGCAAGAAAGCAGAAAAAATCCTGGCAAAAATTGAAGAAACTAGAAAAAAAGAGATTCATCACCGAATCAAGAACAATTTACAGGTAATCTCTTCTCTACTGGATTTGCAGGCTGAGAAGTTTTTTGATAACGATGTACTTGAAGCCTTTAGAGAAAGCCAGGACAGGATATTCTCGATGTCCCTTATTCATGAGGAACTTTATAGAGGGGAAGGAACCGATACACTGGACTTTTCCGCATATCTCCAGAAACTAGCTGAAAATCTTTTCCAGACTTACAGCCTTAGAAGTAAAAATCTCAACCTGCTAATGGATCTCGAGGAGAATGCCTTCTTTAACATGGACATTGCCGTCCCGCTGGGAATAATTGTTAATGAACTTGTTTCCAATTCTCTCAAACATGCATTTACTGAAGAGGAAAAAGGGGAAATTCGAATCAAGCTGTGCAGGGAAGAAAAAAATAACGAAATACAGGAATCATGTTTCAGTCTGACAATCTCAGACAACGGGAAAGGGATTCCCGAAAATTTGGAGTTTGAACGCCTTGATTCTCTTGGGCTGCAGTTAGTGAGCACCCTTGTTGACCAGCTGGATGGAAAAATAGAGATTAAGCGAGATCAGGGGACTGAGTTCAGAATTACTTTCAACCTGATAGAAAAATCCGATGTCCTGTAAAGTCTAACCTATGAGATATTTTCTCTTCAGGAAGTGAGATTAATCTCATAAGAATATCGATACTTCTCCTCAATTTTTATATAATGCATGGATCTATGGAAAAAATTAAATGTGAGGAACAAGGCTAATAAGCAGTCATTATTCCTTAGAATTCCTGAGAATTCTATCTTTGACTATTTATGATTAGTATAACCATCTAATCGATTTAATAATCGATCTTTTGATTAATTACTGACTGACTGGTTGGTAACAATTGATCTACCGGTTTGTCACTGATTGATTTATTTGCATTCACCTGAAAGGATGTACTGATTCAATGGATACAGAACTTAATAACACGGAACTGTCGGATGAGATTATCCAGTCAGACCTTAATAACACGAAACTGTCAGATGAAATTATCCAGTCCGACAGCAATGCTACTCTTTCTGATAACGATAACTTATTAAAAAGCAGGATTTTTGATGACTCAAAAATTGCGAAATTAAATGGCATTAGAAGCCAGGGACTTAACCCGTACCCCTACAGGTTTGAAAAGAATGGGGATATTTGTGAAATCCTGAAAAAATTTGACGATTTTGAAAAAAATGAAGGTCTAAAGGTAAGAACTGCAGGAAGGCTTTATAATATTCGCAGGCTTGGAAAAATGATATTTGCCGATCTTGGAGACCAGGGAGGCAGAATTCAGATTATCTTAAGGAAAGGAAATCTTCCTGATGAGGATTTCGAGGTTTTCAAAAACCTGGTCGATTCGGGAGATATAATAGGCATTCAGGGTGAACTTTTCAGAACAAAAAGGGGCGAGAATTCTATCAATGTATCAGAGTTTTCCCTGCTCTCAAAATCCCTCTGTGCCCTTCCTGAAAAATTCCATGGATTAAAAGATGTAGAAACCAGGTACAGAAAAAGATATCTTGACCTTATAGTCAATGCCGAGAAGCGAGAGATCTTTGTCATGAGGAGTAAACTCATTTCCGAGATCAGGCGATACCTTACTGACAGGGGATTTTTGGAATTTGAAACCCCTGTGCTCCAGACTGTATACGGGGGCGCAAATGCAAGACCTTTCACGACTTTCCATAACTGCCTTGGGCAAAATCTCTTCATGAGAATAGCCCCTGAACTCTACCTTAAAAGGCTTGTTGTTGGCGGGTACGAGAAGGTTTTTGAGATCGCCAAGAACTTCAGGAACGAGGACATTGACACGACCCATAATCCAGAATTTACCATGATAGAGGTCTATGAGGCTTACAAGGATTACAATGACATGATGGATTTAACCGAGGGTCTTATCTCGGAACTCGTATTCAAACTGACTGGCGGCTATGAAATCAAAATGGGCGAAAACACAATCAATCTACGCCCTCCCTGGAAAAGGATATCCATGGAAGATGCCTTAAAAGAGTATGCCGGACTTGACGTCTTTGCACATTCGCTTGAAGAATTGAGGCAAATCGCAATTGAAAACAGGATAGAAGATTACGAAAAGGCAAAGACGTATGGGGAATTCCTTGCTCTGCTCTTTGAAGGTCTGGTAGAGGACAAGTTGATTAATCCTACTTTCATATACGATTTCCCTGTGGAAAATTCCCCGCTTGCCAAAAACCATAGGTCAAAAGAAGGTTTTGTCGAGAGATTTGAGCTCTTCCTGAACGGCTGGGAACTGGCAAACGGTTATTCCGAACTAAACGACCCTCTTGAGCAGGAAAAAAGGTTCGAGGAACAGGATAAGAAAAGAATGCTCGGAGACCTCGAAGCACAAACCATTGATTACGATTTCATAAACGCCCTCGGGTACGGCTTGCCCCCTACAGGCGGAATGGGGCTTGGAATTGACCGCCTTACTATGATCCTTGCAGGTCTGGAATCCATCAAGGAAGTAATCCTCTTCCCCCAGATGAAGAGAGAAGACTGATTGATTTCAGACTTAGTTTCGTTTTGGGGTCCATGTCTATCCTGTTAAACGGACAGGGCAGTCGGGGAGAAAATCCCCTTCATTTTTATTCCGGAGAAACTTGAATAGCATTTTCCTCGGGCAGCATAGAATTCATCAGGTTCTCCATATTTTTGTATTGTCTTTTATTATCCTGCAAATTATTTTTAATTTTATTTTTTCCCCAGCACTTGTCCTCAGCAATAAATCTTTATAATAAAAAGTAATAAGTAGTTCTACAGTATAAATTTTTATGTTATGATGTCTCTTGATATAAATTCTTTCAATCCCAGGAGAGTGCTTTCATGTTAAACTGAGACAAAAATGAGAAGACGATCCATTTTTAAGTAAATTAGCCGAGGACAATCTAATGGCTGAAGAAGAAGTATATAGGGCTCTATTTGAGCAATCCAATGATGCGATTTTCATAACAGAGGAGGAGCGCATTCTGGAAGTCAACCCTCAAGGCTGTAAACTTCTTGGATATGATAGGGATCATCTTGAAAAAATTTCCCTCTTCTCTATATTTGCTGAAGAATCCCTTCCCGACTTTCAGAATGCAATGAGGGTAACACTGGAGAATAGGTCAGCGTTTTTTGAGACAAAGTTTAAAAGGTCAGACAATAGTGTTCTCGACGTAGAAATTTATTCCTTAGCCTTAAATAACCGAAGAAAAACTATCTTGATAACCGCCCGGGATATAACTTTACGTAAAGAATCAGAACGTCTGATACAGAAAGAAAGAGAGATATTAAGTGCTTTACTGGAAAAAAGCCTTTGTGGAATATTGTTAATTGACGCCTCTAGCCACAAAATAGTTGATGTGAATCCTGTTGCAATAAAAACGATCGGGAAATCAAAACGAGAGATTGTCGGAAATATATGTCACCAATTTATCTGTCCTACAGAAGTAGGAAAATGTCCTATCAGTGATCTTGGACAGACTGTGGATAATTCAGAAAAAAAGATGATCAATGCTCGAAAGGAAATTATTCCAATCCTTAAAAGTGTAGTTCCAGTAACCATAGAGGGCAAAGATTACTTTGTTGAATGTTTCATTGACCTGTCCGAGAGTAAAAGAACTGAACAGAAACTGCTCCAGGCAAAACTGGACGCTGAAGCTGCCAGCCGAGCAAAGAGTGAGTTCCTTACCAATATAAGTCACGAATTAAGGACGCCACTTAACTCTATTATTGGTTTTTCGGATATCCTGTATGAAAGACTTTATGGAGATCTTAATGAAAAACAGCTGAAATATGTAAGTAACATCTCTGTCAGCGGAAAACATCTCCTTGGACTTATAAACAATATCCTTGACCTTTCTAAAGTAGAAGCTGGTAAAATGGAACTCAATTACAGTGAGTTTTCTATTAGCTCGGTTTTCGATGAGGTTAAATCCACAATTTCTCCCCTTGCCCAGGTTAAAAACCTTGAAATGGAATTCAAGATAGACCCAGGTTTAGAATATATACAGGCAGATAGAAGCCGCCTTATCCAGATCCTTTATAACCTCACAAGCAATGCTGTCAAGTTTACTCCCGATGGAGGCAAAATCTCTGTCTACTGTAAAAAAAGCGGAAACAAAGCTGTATTTTCGGTCACAGATACAGGAATAGGTATATCTTCCGAAGACCAGAAATATCTCTTTGAACCATTCAAACAGATTGATTCAGGCATGAACCGGCAGTATGGAGGTACTGGTCTTGGGCTTGCTCTGGTGAAGCAGTTTGTTGATATGCATAAGGGCAGAGTATGGTTTACAAGTGTTCAGGGAAAAGGCTCAACCTTTGTATTTGAACTTCCTGTAAAAGGTCTGGACGAAGCGGAAAATCCGGAAAATGCATTTAAAGATAATGTTACCAAAGTTGAGATCTCGGCTAACTTTTCAGGATGAATAAATCCAGATTTTAGTGCGGTATAGTTTCAGGAAGGCTTTATTTTTTCCAATATTTTATAAATATTACATACTTATAAAAAATCTTTACAACTTACAAATGAACTTTTACAACCTTTACTTGATTCCATCCAGGTTTTAAGTTTCCATACCTTTACTTTTTATTTTAATATGGACTAATTTTATATATTTTAATACCTATATCAATTCTTACATTTTTCTCATGCTCTTCTTCTCATATTTCCTATTCATTTCACTCGCTTTATTTACACGCTTGCATAGAAATATTTATACCGGAACTATCAGCTCAATAATTGGGCATCTTAATCAAAAACCGATCACAAAAATATGACATTTCATAAAATATGACATTTCATAACAGTTTTAACTTCTTTCATCCAAAGATTCAGGAAGCCCTTAAGACCCTTGGTTTTACAAAGCCCACAGAGCCCCAGGAAAGGGCTTTTCCTCATATAATGGACGGGAAGCACACCCTTTTAATAGCTCCAACGGGTTCAGGCAAGACCGAATCAGCTGTGCTGCCCGTTTTTAACAGTATTCTGAAAAAGAAACCCGAAGCCAGAAGGGGAATTTCCGCCCTTTATATAACCCCGTTGAGGGCGCTTAACAGGGATATGCTTTCTCGCATAGAAATCCTCGGGAAATTGCTCGATATCAAAGTCCAGGTCCGGCATGGGGATACTCCGCAGAGTGAAAGGCAGCGCCAGTCAAGAAATCCTCCTGATATGCTGATCACGACCCCTGAGACCTTGCAGGCTATGTTTACTGGCTCCCGCCTGCGGCAGAACCTTGAGACCGTGACTCATGTCGTGATAGATGAAATCCATGAGCTTGCAGGCTCGAAACGAGGAACTCAACTGGCTGTAGGTCTTGAGAGGCTTGTGGAAATCTCCGGGGAGTTCCAGAGAATCGGACTTTCCGCTACAGTCGGGAACCCCTGGGAAATTGCTAAATTTCTGGCAGGTAATGGAAGAGATTTTACTGTGATTGAGGTATCCCTGCTGAAATTGCTTGAGTTTGATGTTGTCAATCCTCAGATCTCAGAAGGCGGGGAGATACAGGAAAAAGAAGTCCTGGAAATTGCAAAAACGGTAGGTTGTGAGCCTGAATTTGTCTCTCACCTGCTCTGCATCAGGAAAGTTGTCGAAAATAGCCAGTCCACCCTGATTTTTGTAAATACGCGGCAGAGTGCCGAGGCGCTCGCGGCTGGTTTTCGGAAGCTTGGAGCATCTATAGGGGTGCACCATGGTTCGCTCTCTTTTGAAGCCCGTGTTGAAGCTGAAGAGGCTTTCAAATCTGGAGCTTTGAAAGGACTTATCTGCACTTCTTCAATGGAACTGGGTATAGATATCGGCAATGTTGACCGCGTGGTTCAGTACGGGTCTCCGCGGCAGGTTTCAAGGTTACTCCAGAGAGTGGGAAGAGCAGGGCATAAGCTGCATGCAATTTCACGGGGTACTATTATCTCGATAGAAGCGGATGATACTGCGGAAAGTATGGTGATAACAAAAGCTGCACTGGAAGGCAGGGTTGAAGAAATCTCCCCGCACGTAAAATCCCTTGATGTCGTAGCAAATCAGCTTGCAGGCATGGCTATGGATTTTGGGGAAGTCGGAATTGATAAGATTCTTAAAATTCTCAGGCGGACCTACCCATTCCGGGATTTGCAAATTGAAGAGTTACAGGGGGTTGTGGACCAGATAGGGGATTATAAACTGGTCTGGTATGAAAAAGGCTCTCGCGTGCTTAAAAGGCGCAGGAAAAGCTGGGAATACTATTATGAAAACCTTTCCATGATCCCGGACGAAAAGAAGTACGAGATTTACGACATTGTGAGTGGAAAATCGGTTGGCGTGCTGGATGAGGCTTTTGTCGTGAACTTTGCAGAGCCTGGCGCTGTTTTCATAACAAAAGGCTGCATGTGGCGGGTCGTTGAAATGCCTGGACAGGAACAGGGAAAAGACAGAATCAAAGTAGAGCCTGTAGAAGGTATGGGTGAGGTTCCGAGCTGGTCTGGCGAAGAAATTCCTGTGCCTTTTGAAGTAGCCCAGGACGTAGGAAAGCTCAGGGCAGAAATTGCAGCCTTTATTCGTGATGGTCTTGATGATGAAACTATTGCCGTACAGCTTCAGGCAAAATACCCCGTGGCAAAGAATGCCGTGCTTGGTGTGATCCGCCTTGTGCGCCAACATATAGAGGGAGGCTTTCCCCTTCCCGATGCAGATACAATCGTGATCGAAGACGAAGGCGATGCTGTAACCCTGAACGCCTGTTTTGGTCATAACACAAACGGCACTCTTGCCCGAGTTTTGACTTCACTTCTTTCAGCCCGCTTCGGCAGCAGTGTCGCTCAGGAAGTCGACCCCTACAGGATAAGGTTAACTCTTCCGCGGCGGATTGGTTCGGTCCAGATCCGGGATATGCTGCTTTCCCTCCGCCCTGAACACGTCGAGCCGATCATAGAAATGACCCTGAAAAACACAACCCTGATGAAATGGAAAATGGTCCACGTCGCCCGGAAATTCGGAGCTCTTTCGCGGGACATCGACTACGACCGGATCAGCATGAAAAAACTCCTTGAAATCTATCAGGGCTCTTCAATGTACGATGAGGTTATCAGGGAAATTTTTCACGACCTCCTTGACGTCCCGCGGGCAAAAGAAGTCCTTACAAAGCTCGCTTCTGGCGAGATCTCAGTCGAAGTTTCTCGCCCTACCCCGATCGGTTCAGCCGGTTTCGCCATGAAAAAAGACCTTGTAGCCCCGGAGAAAGCCGACCGCTCAATTGTCCTCGCCCTTAAGGAACGCATTATGAACGACCGGATCATTTTATTCTGCACGAACTGCAAGAAATGGACCTCCCGCCGCCAGGTAAAAAACGTTCCCGAAGAAATCCTCTGCCCGGTCTGCAACTCACAGATGATTGCAGCCCTCAAGCCCTGGGAAGAAGAGGAAATAAAGCTCGTCAAAAAACAGGCAAAAAATGTCAAAGTCACCCCCGAAGAAAAGAAACGAATTCAGCGCGTCTACCGAAACGCTAGCATAGTCCGTTCCCAGGGGAAAAAAGCAGTTATTGCACTTGCCAGCCGGGGAATAGGACCTGAAACAGCGTCAAGGGTTATTGAGAAGATGAGGGTGGACGAAGAAGCGTTTTACAGGGATATTTTGGTTGCGGAAAGGAATTATGTGAAAACGAAGAAGTTTTGGGAGTAAAATCAAAAAATTTTATTTTTTAAAATTTAGATGATTTCTTCGGTGCTTTTTACGATTTGTGCTGATGTAAGTGTCTCTAATACTCCCCTTTAGTAGTTCTAATGAAGTACGGATATTTTTTGCTACTTGCTTTCAAAACCGATGTTTCAAAGGAGTGGCTCAATCAGAGGATTTAAGGAGAGCTGTGTGGAAACATAGTAATAAGCTATATTACCTTTTTACTACACCTTATATTACAGAAACTTTGGAAATCTGGATTTCGTGATTACAAGTCTAACAGTTCCTGAATCCATTGGTTTAATATAAACCCGATAAGTTCCGCTTTCCTCTACGGAAAATTTTGGATGATAAGGAAGATAGTCTCCCTCAGGATGCATTAACATAAATGTATCTTCAAATGCAGCATAGGAACCTTTGCTTATTCTTATACTAGTACTTTCGGGACCGTTAAGATCCACGACCCACAGTTTATAGTTTACATCCTCGGTGAGGTAGACCTGAAACTCAGATTCCTGCGATACAGATTCTGATAAAATATATTCTCCGCCTTCCAGAAGTGAGAAGATTACATAAAATATAGTAATAGTTATGCAAATTTGTATAAAATTCATAAATTTTTTCTGTTCTGCCGGCATCTATTCCTCTTTTCAGATGATGTTCAGTCTGAAATATATATTTAAATTCTTTTTTTAACTAATTTAAAATTTTTCAAACATAGCACCTCTCTTCTGTGTAAGTATGAGGAGTTAAGGAAAAAAGTTTGATCTAATACTTACTTTTCTTCTCAAAGGCGATTCTGATAGAGCAGGAACGGTCAGGCTAATTGAAATCACAGATAAACAATCACTGCCAGTGACTCATTTTCCAGACTCTATAATCTTCCAGGTCACTTTTTATAAGGCCTGTTGCAAAAGCAAACATAGCGACATCGTCCACAAAACCGATTGCAGGAAGAATATCCGGAGCGATGTCAATCGGAGTTATGAGATATAGAAAAGCGAGTGTTAGCACGAATGCGGTTTTCCTTGGGAGCGGGTATCTTCCTTTAAAGGAATCTACCAGCATGGAAAACAATAGTTCCAGATATTTCCAGACATTTCTAAAATTTGTTGAGCGATACCTGTAGTCTCTGACTTCTTCTGGAAAACCCACACTTGTATCGGAAACTTTGTCTGGAATGGGGTTAAGATGTTCAAGATTTGCTTCAACATGTTTCATTCTGATATTATCGGTTTTATCCATAATAATCCTCCAATAATTCTCCAATAATCCTCCAGTTTTATCAGATTATGCTCCGGGGCTATTAAGTTTATTTAAGTTTAGTAAACCTTTTTTCACTAGTAGTGTAAAGCAACCAACGATTTTTTTCACAAAACTAAATTCAATCTCGTTTTATATCGAGCAGTGTTTGCAGGAGTAATAAAAATAATTATATTTTAATAAAGAAGAATTAATGGATATATTAAGCTTATTGAAACAGGTTTTATAAAAACCCCCACGGCTGATAATTATTCGATTTGAGCCGTTATTGTTTTCTTTAACTCACAATTCTCAGTTTTGTATTCATAATTCCCATGTATATTATATGAATGGTCCAAGGATCCACTGAAATGCAGAAAATAGTCAGGCTATATCGATCACAGGATTGCAAAGAAATAGTTGAGCTGTTTTACGATACAGTCCACACAATTAATTCGAAGGACTACAGTTCAGCACAACTTGATGCCTGGGCACCGGAAGAGAACAATATAGATATGTGGGATAAGTCCCTTTCCAGCACCTATACAGTTGTAATTGAAATCAAAGGCTCAATTGTGGGTTTTGGAAATCTGGATAAAACCGGATATCTTGACCAGCTTTATGTCCATAAAGACTTCCAGGGTCAGGGAATAGCAACCATAATCGTGGATGAATTAGAAAAATATGCACAGAAGCACGATATTACTATTATTACCACCGAGGCATCAATTACTGCAAAACCCTTTTTTGAGAAGCGCGGTTACAAAACAGTTAAGCAGCAAAGCGTTGAGCGTAAAGGTCTAACTTTAATCAATTTTATAATGAGAAAGCTTCTCGTTAAATGAACATCAAATCAATATCGATCAAGGTGCATTCTTCCATTTATCTGGTTTTCTTGATTTCCAAATTGACAATTCCAGAATCCAGTGGTTTGACATGCACGTGATAAATCCCGTTTTCTTTAACAGTAAATTTCGGATGGTAAGGAAGGTAATCTTTTCCTGAAGGTGTCATAACAAATGTGTTTTCAAAAGCAACATAGGAACCATTGCTTATTGTCACATTCATTTTCTCGGGACCATCAGGGCTCTCAAGCCAGAGGGTGTAATTCACACCTTGAGTAAGGTTAACTTCAAAATCGGACTCCTTAGACACAGATTTTGAGAGGACATTATCTTCGTCTCCTTGAAGCGAAGCAACTATATAAAATAATATTATCAATATATAAAGCGGGATGAGGCTCCTGGACTTTTTTTCCTTTTCTGACACCCTTCTCTCTCCCTTCATGCAATCCGAGTATTACATTACTGGCACTTTTAGGTTTTATCTTGGATCCTCTGCAACGCGCAGTACAATCTTGCCGCGAGTATGACGGCTTTCACTCATTTCATGCGCTTTTTTAGCATCAGCTAGAGGAAGCACAGTCGTTACGATTGGCTTGATTTTTTGTTCATCTATTATGGCTGCTATCTGAGCAAGTTCTCTTCCATCAGCCTGAGTCATGAGAGTTTTTGCACGTACCCCATACTTTTGCGGCATACCTTCGGGAATGCTGGCTACGGTCGATACCAGGAATCCGCCGGGTTTCAGTACTTTCCACGACTTTTCGAATGTATCTCCACCTATGGTATCCAGCACTACGTCCAGATTATTGACGATCTCCTCAAACCGCTGGTTCCTGTAGTCGATCACTTCGTCAGAGCCTATACTCCTCAGGAACTCTGCATTTTTACTCGATGCTGTGCCGATAACATGTGCTCCCTTCCATTTGGCGAACTGGACTGCAAAAGTCCCTACCCCACCCGCAGCGCCGTGAATGAGTACGCTCTGTCCACTCTCCAGGCCTGCAATATCAAAAAGTGACTGCCAGGCAGCAAGGCCGGCAGTAGGAATGGCAGCACTTTCAACAAACCCGATACTTCTGGGCTTTTTCGCCGCCTGCGTAGAACTGGTAACGGTATACTCGGCGTAGCCTCCCTGCCCTATAGAAACTTTAGCAAAAATTTCATCTCCAGGCTGGAAGGAAGTTTCTCCCTGCCCTACAGCTTCCACGATACCTGCGACATCAAGCCCCATAATCATCGGCAGAGGCAACCCGCTTATATATCCGCTGCGAATTTTCCAATCTATAGGGTTAACTCCGGCTGCAATAATTCGAATCAAGATTTCCCCAGGTCCTGGCTTAGGCTTCGGGATATCTTCATATCTGAGAACATCTGGTCCCCCAAACTCATAAATCTTTATCGCTTTCAAATTTTCGCCCCAAATCCCTTCTTTAAAAAGTTATATCTGATAATTCCGTTCAGCAAATTTTTCTCAACGTTCCCAATTTTCCTCAGTATGACATCTGCGCCAATGCATATCGCTCGAAAGCTCCTTTAAAAAACCTATTCAAGCATGTTTATGCATCTTTTTACCGATTACAACCCTGTTTTTTTAATATAGTTATGATTCTATAAATTGATTCTTATTGATTTTTTCTGAAATTTTAAGACAAAGAAATTTCTCTTGCGGAAAATGGAGGGTTTTGGCTGCTTCTCACTCTTCAAAAATGGATAAATATGGTACAGATAGATATGGAAAAGAGCTAGAATAATATGAAAAAGAGCTAGAATACAGGTAATTTAATCAGGGATATTAAAAGTTTTTAAGTGGCTGCTCAGGACTAGAAAATAGTAGGCATAGTATTATGAGAGTAGACATAGTATTAAGGAGCACCTATCTGGCTTTGAATACTAAAAGCAGAGTGTAAGCTGAAAAAAATAAGTGAGTAAAACTAGTTTTTCCTCACATATATTTTTAATTGATCTCCTTTGATCGGTCTCCTTTTATTTTCTATATTTCAAAAATTTCCGATCCGTGCTCACCCCCTCTTTTGTCAGAGCTATTGAGCAGGTGTGCCGGGAACCGGGTTTATATAATCTACCACGGATTCCCGGGACTGTCTGCCCTCCCGATTATTAGACCTTCAGGGCTGCTTTTACCTTAGCGACTGCATCGTTAGCGCTCTCACCATAGATGTCTGCGCCGATCTTGTCTGCCCAGTCCTGGGTTACAGGAGCGCCTCCGACCATGGTTTTAACCTGATCGCGGATGCCTGCTTCCTTCAGCTGTTCTTCAATCTGAATCTGGTTGACCATTGTGGTTGTCATAAGAGCGGAGGATGCGACAACCTGGGGTTTGAGTTCCTTTGCTTTTTCGACGAAGGTTTTAATAGGAACATCCCTTCCAAGATCCACAACTTTGAAACCTGCGATGTTGAGCATGGAGGCTACGATGTCCTTTCCAATGGAGTGAATGTCACCTTCTATGGTTCCTATAACAACAGTTCCGAGGTTCTTTGTCTCGGATTTACGCTTCTCCATTTCCGGTGTAATGACATCTATTCCTGCTTTCATAGCCTCTGCGGCTGCAATCACATGAGGCAGGAAAAGAGATCCCTGTTCAAACTTCTCTCCTACTTCCTGCATGCCTGCAGTATATCCTTCTTCAATAAGTTCTACAGGATCAATCCCTGCAGCAAGGGCTTCTTCTGCGACTTCAGCCGCCATTTCCTCATCGAACTCAGTAATCGCTTCTTTTGCTTTTGCTAAAATCTCTTCTTTGCTTGCCATTTTTAGATCTCCTGCTCCTGTTTTTACATGCCTCTGAAGGCTTTATCAGCCCTGTCCACAACAGCCTGCATATCTTTGAGGATGTCTGCATCAATTGGTTTTACCTGGTGGTTCTTAAGAACGTCCACGACCTTTTCATGTGCGACTGCTGCAAGATCTTTTGAACCAGATGCTGCCCAGTCTCCGTACATACGCCTATCGATGAGCATTGGGCTGGAAGGATAGTCTATAAGCTGTCTGGTCTGTTTGAGGGCAAGGAAATTGTTTCCGATGCCTACTTTCTGGATTGATTCCACTGACAGGGTTTCCTCTGAGACAGGGATCCCTTCCATAGCCTTCTTGACCATACTAATAATATCATTGTCAATTACCAGCTGCTCCATTGAGAATGTCATTCCGAGTTCGAGCATTCCAGCTCCGTAGATAGTGTTTGCTCCTGCAAGGGCTGGAAGTAAGGTGGTAATAGTTTTTTCATGTCCTGCCTGGCTGTCCGGGATCTTCGCATCAGACTAGGAACCTGCCACAAAGGATGGTAGGCCATAGAACTGGGCAAGTTTTGCGACTGCGGCGCTTATCAAGCCGAGTTCAGGAGATCCGACAGGAGCAGTTCCTTTTTTCAGGTCAAATGTCGTTGTGGAACTTCCATACCATACTTTGCTTCCAGGAGCAGTCAACTGGGCAAGCACAATTCCTGAGAGCACTTCGGCATTATGGGTTACAAGCGTGCCTGCAAGATAAACAGGAGACGACCCCCCTGACATTGCCATACTCAGGACATTAACTGGGATTCCGAGGCGAGCGCCCTTAATTATGACCTGACAGGCATTTACACTGAGCTCGAGCGGGCTTGTTGGACAGAGCAGCATTGAGAAAATTGGTTTTTTCCTTGCTTCTTCTTCGTCGCCGCCATAGTATGCTTTTACGATGTCCCAGTAATATTCGACGTTTTCGCCGACTGGGTCTATGTGATGATAGTGTTTAGATGTGTTTACAATCGGTGTGAAAGTCTCGTGGACATCCTGTGCACCCTGACCTGCAACGTCCCTTGCAGAAACTGGCAGTGAGAAGTAGTCAATATTTTCAGCCCAGTCACAGAGTTTTGCGATGTCTGCAATGTCCTGCTCAACGGAGTCAACTGTTACATACTTGCCGTCCTGGTATTTGCACATCTTTACTCCTGTACCAAAGCAGGTCCAGTGCACTTTACCGCCGCATTCCTGTACAGTATTGTATTTTTTATCGCGACCCCAGAGGACAAATCTGGAAGGCGCAAGCTGAAGAGCTTTTCTTACAATATATTCAGGGATTTTTACAACTTTGGTTTCCTCGTCGACTTCGCAGCCATTTTCTTTGAAGATCTGCCTTGCTTCGGGATCAGAAACCTGAACACCGGGGTTCATCAGAACTTCCATGGTAGCATAGTGTATTGCTTTGAGTTCTTCATTAGTAAAAAGGTTTAATTCTACGCCATTAAGTGCATTAAATCCTGCAACTGCATTAGTTTTTGCCATTTCCTCCCTCCTTATTCTCGAGTTTCCTAAATTTGCTTTTGTCCACTTTTACCGAACCAGAGAAAATCTGTTCGCTTTTCTAAAACCTTAAATAGCCATTCCCTCCCTTGCATTTATAGAGAAAAACCACGCTGCCTTTTGGCAAAATCTCATACTTTTCCGGATCAAATCCCTGTAACTTTAATTTTTTCCAGATTATATAATCAAATATATCTTATAGCACCTAACATAATTTCTTGATAATCTCCTCTGATTTTTCGGATAAATTTTCCTCTTACTCCCTTATCTGTTTTCTAAAGACGTTGCAGGAATTTATCTTTATATCGAGCAGCTTTTCGATATTCATTTTCGCAGCAATGCCTTTTGCGGCTCCAGGGACTGAGGTAATCACACCGATATCGAGTTCTTCACGCAGCTCGCGCATGATATGCTCGTCTACAAGGTCCATGACATCGACCCCGAGTTTCTTTGCCACGTACTCTTTTGCCTCGGCTATGCGCATGTTCTTTGAGAACTGCATCCTTGCAACAAGGTCGCCTGCAGCTCTAATTCCTGTCATACCAGAAGCCATTATGTGGGAGATCGGCATACCCAGAGGGTCGCCGACCCCGATCTATATGCCGTCGACGCCTGCAATTTCGACCATTGCCTTGCTTGCTCTCGTAACTGCATCAATCGGAGGAGTCTCAAGCATGGGGATTCCGCCGACTCCCATGCCCATATCAACGTGGCAGGGAATTGGAGAAGCTTCCACAGCTGCCTTCATGAAGGTAACTGCACGGGCAAGGTTCCAGGCTGAGGTTTTGCTGGTATTTGTATTGCAGACAGGACCGAAAACGTTTGCTCCGGCTTTTGCAACAAGAGGAGCCTGCTGATGAGGCCACAGACCTGCAAGGGTCACCCCATCGTACTGAAGGTTTCCGTGCATGCCAAGCACCATTTCCCCTGCCATTCCTACTTCAATGTACATATCAGGGAACTCTTTTCTAAGGGCTTCGACCGCATGGAGGGTACCGTACATATCAGCATCCCCTGCAGCCGCAGTTGTATCGAAATTGACCCCATCGGCTCCTGAGGCAAAGAGTTTCTGCATAACCCAGACCGTGTCCCTTGTCAGGTGTTCTGCAGCGTGTTCCATTGATTCCCAGGCTTCCTGAATCTTGAAAGCTTTCATAAGGTCGCCAGGGTTCTCGAAAGGACCATCCGGGGTATAATAGAGTCCCATATTGGGCATTGCACCGTAAAGCAGCGGAATGATCATGTTCTGCTGGCAGACTTCCATTGCCTGGCACTCGTTTGAAACAACAGGTTTTACAGGCTTGAAACTGTAGTCAATGTGTCCCAGTTCCATTGTGTCGGCACCAAAAGCCCTCTCGTGCATCATGCACCCAACAAGACGGCTTGAAGGAATTCCAACGCCACTATTGCCCTGGTCACCGTCGAGCCTTATAGTACCTATATCGTGCGTTACAGGAACTTCCATGCCCTGTTCCACACTCACAGCCTTGCCGGGCATCATGAGGATTTCAGCAAGCTTGTCAATTTCATTGGCATTCAGAGCAGGGATTTCACCAAGGTCGGCAGCATTTCCAGTACCTGCCTCAATCTCCTCCATGATCTTATCTTTTGTAAGGAAGATTCTCTTCCCGTCTCCCATACGCAAAGAATATTCGGTTGCCATTTCTCTTCACTTCCTGACCAGCAGCTCTTTTGCCTTTGCGACAGCCTCACTTGCGTTTTCAGCATAGCAGTCTGCACCAATCTTGTCCGCCCATGCCTGGGTTGCAGGTGCACCGCCTACCATGACTTTTATTTTGTCCCTGAGCCCTTCTTCCTTGAGAAGCTCGATTACGTCCTTCTGTCCCTGGAGGGTTGTGGTCATAAGGGCGGAGAGTCCAATCATATCAGCATTGACTTCCTTTGCCTTCTCGATAAAATCCCTGATTGGAACATCACGTCCGATATCGTGCACCTCAAAACCAGCAGACTGGAGCATTGTGGACACAATTGATTTTCCAATGTCGTGCACATCTCCCTCGACCGTGCCGTTTACGATAACTCCCAGTTTCTTTGTCTGAGTTTCTGCAGGCATTTCAGCCTCAAGAATTTTGACTCCTGCTGTCATTGCATCCGCAGCCATCATTACGTGTGGAAGGAAAAGCTTCCCTCTCTCAAAAAGAATTCCTACCTGAGTCATGCCTGCAGAAAGTCCTTTTTCAATTATTTCCGAAGGTTCCATTACTTCTTTTGCTTTGTTTACAGCATCAATTACTCTATCCTTTTTACAGGAAACAATTGCATCTGAAAGTTCCTGAAGTAACTCTTCTTTACTTTCCATTTCAACCCCCATTATCCAGATCTTTGTTTTATTTTAGAAAGCTTTTATCAACCTTTATCGCCTTATATAATAGAAGGCGTGGCTTTTCTAATCCTCACTGTAATTAGAAAATTAGTCACTTCAGAGACGACTGCCCGGATATAGGGGTTTCAGCTTCAGCATCCTTATTAATACAATAATCGAACGTTTCCAATCGAGTATTTTCCATAAATATAACTCTTATAATCCTTTGCTGCCTGTACAACCCCTACATCTGGCTTTCACCCCTCTAACCAGAATCATAATGTTCCAAAATACTTTTTCTCTATGGGAAGATTCAGCTTTTGAAATCTTCAAGCAAGCCGTCCGATTTAAACCCTCGTTTTGAACTCCAGGGACAGTTTTAATAAAAATTAATATTCCCCTAAGCTTCCCTATATGTTATTTTAGATTTATATATTTATTCTTATCTTAGAAACTTTTTTTATTCATTAATTTAATTTTCCGACTTATGCAAATACAATCAGATTTATCCAATAGGCTTTCTGGAAAATCTAAACTCCATGAGACTCTATAGAGTTTGCTCACATTATATGACGGCTTCCAGGTGTTTACAGTATAGTATCTTTATTTTCAACAGCTTCTGAGGGATTTCCGTCATACTTCGGGCAGGAATTACCAAACTCTTTTTGAGAAATACAACTAATCAGGTCAATGTTTCAATTCTGGCTTCTTCTCTGTAGCCTCCTGTTATGAATAGACCCAGAGCGAGATATATAGCGCCAGGGCGATGAATTCAATTGGCGTAGATGTCCATCCTATTTCAAGCCTGTTCAGAGATATTATGTCTATACAAAAGAGGAACTGATTGAAAAGTCCATAAGCCAGCGCAATAAACTTCCAGAATCCTAAAAATATGAATGCCAGTTAAGACATTGCTATTACCAGCATTGTGAGGACTGGAGTACTATAGAGATATAATTTTCCGAACATCTTCGGTGGTTGATCTCTATTGCCATTGAGCTATTGTAAAAAGTCCCAGGAGAATAAGAATATACTTCAAGATCCCATGCCAATCTGCCGGGAGCCAGATTAGCCAAAAAGATGGCACAGCCAGATAAAAATCACTTATAGGAAACTGAACTAATCAGTCGTTTTCCATGCCTGAACTTTCTCCCACTGAAAGCATAAGTTCTCCATAGAGCAGCTTTTCCAGGGTTTCGGCTACATATTTCCTTTGCTGATATTTCTGGATATCCTCATGCATCCTGAGGTCGGAATCTACCTGGACTCGCAGGAGAGCAAAATGGAAGGCTTTTTCATTCTTTATCGGAGCGGTATAGAAAGTTTCCAGCATGTAAGGTAGTTTGAGGGGATCTTCAATGACTTCACTTAAGAGCAGCATTTCTTCGGGAATATCCTGATAATGTGAAGATATATCTTTTTTTCCTGTAATAAGCTGCAGGTTTTTTTCGGAATATTTTTTCTCTAAGATAATAATTTCACCAACTATGTCTCTCACCTCTTGTTAAGATCTCATTCAGATTAAATTGGATCCCCCTTTTACAGTTTACGGGATAGACTTCCAGTATTCCTGGAGAGATAATTAAGTTTCTTAAGTTATGCGTGAAAAAGGGAATAAAACGGGTCTCAGGCCAGCATTCCCTTCACGATGACATCAATTGCGTCTTCTTCTTCAAGGCCGCGAGCCATCAGGGTTTCTACCTCTTTTTTGTCCACACACCCAATTGCAGCCTCGTGGGTTACTTTGGCAAGAGGGTTATCAACACGTACTATGGGGACAGCTTCGGCTTTTGCATTGCCCTGGATAACCTCCATGCAATCCACATGCCCTCTGGCTCCCGGGGCATGACCTTCGGTAATTCCCCTGAATTCCGATTCCGCGTTATCTGTAATGGCCAGTCGGCTTTTAATTACGCTTCTTGCATTTTCCCCATTAAGGGATATTTTTTCTAGGATTTTTATTTTATCGTCCTTTTTCCCATAGACTTTGGTAACCATCTCACAGACAGCATCCTTCTCGGCATCCACGCTGTAATCAAACTCAAGATATCCTACTCTGCCCGAGACCAGTGAGAAATTATTATAGTAACGGCCTCCTTCCTCTATCTTTACATAAGCTTTCGGAATCACCTGAGCTCCCCCGTGGGGACCGTGGAAATGGGTTTCCGTATACTTTAATGAGGCATTTTTCCCTATGACCATTTTGGCGTCCATTCTATGAATAACCTTCACAGCGTTAGGGAATGTGCAGTGTGCAATGAGCTCGACAGCTGAATCTTCTTCAGCCACAAAATTCATCTTTATTTCCTGGAGTCCGTCTTCCGGAATAAGCCCAAAGCAGAGATGGACAGGAAGTGGAATTTTATACCCTTTCTTAATGGTCATATTAACGTCCACTCCATGTTCTGTCCGATTAGTTTCAAGCACAATTCCTTCTGTCCCGTTTGCATTAAGTACTTTGTTTCCGCTTATCACAAGGCTTGCAAGCTCATGCTTATGCAGTACTGCAGGATTCCCTCCTGCTGCCGAATAGGCTGCGTCCATTTCTTTGATTTCACTTGAAAGCGTATTAACAGTTATCTGGGTCATCGTTAAGCCGCCTTTGGTGAGGATACCCTGTTGTCACATGGTATGCATCTGTTTTTGAAAAACTCACTGATTTCCAGGGGGTCTCCGCTCCTGAGGATAGTCCCTTCACACATCAGGGACGCCTTATCGGATGCGGCTGCAATCTCCTCCCTGTGTGTAATTACAAGTACCGAGGAACCATTTTCCTTTAAGGTCTGGATCAAAGCCACGATCTCTTTTAAGGAGACAACATCGATCCCGGAATCCGGTTCGTCAAGAATTGCAAGTTTTGGTTTCATCGTGATTATTGATGCAAGTTCTATACGTTTTCTTTCCCCTCCGCTGAGTGCTTCACCAACTTCCCTGTCCAGGTATTTTTCGGGATTAAGGTCAACTTTCCTCAGGGCTTCTTTAAGTTCCTCCTCAGTAATGCCTCCATTGCCTTTTGCCCCGATTGCTAGGTAATCCCTGACTTTCAGCCCTTCAAAACGGGCAGGCTCCTGCCAGGCGAGGGTAATGCCTTTTCTAGCACGTTCGGTTATTGAGAGCGGTGTGATATCTTCCCCATCAAAGATGAGGCTACCTTCTTCGTATTCATAACCCTGGAGTCCCATCAGGGTATATGCAAGTGTACTTTTTCCCGCGCCGTTTGCACCGATAATGCTGTGAATTTCCCGGTCGCCTACCTCAAGATTGACTCCATGCAGGATTTTCTTTCCATCACGGCTCAGCACCAGGTTTTTTAATGATAGAATATACGACACCTCTAGTAAGTTTTTTAGTTTTAAACCTGCAGCAGATCCCTGCAGCGCTGCAGATCCTCAACGGTATTTACGTTTATTGCTAGTTTGGGATTATCAAGTATCAGATTAAAGTCTTCCTGTTCTTTTCGGATTTGAGAACTATCCAGAATATTAATTCCAGCAGGTACTATGAGCTTCCCATCTTTATTAAAAACCGTGTCCGGCCTGATTCCAACTCCTTTGCAGACATTTATCGGGACATAGACCGAAAGTGCAGGCTTTCCTTCTTCTTTATACCTCTCAATTACCAAATCGATAAGTTCTGGGTCTATTAGGGGGAGGTCGGACATGATAATCATTACAGGACCAGTTGCTCCTGCAGTTTCTACCGCATAAATCATGTCTCCTACATAGTTTCCGCCAAAGGTTCTTATTACGCGGACTTCTCCTTTGTAGCGCTCATGAATCATGATTTCAGTTTTGGGAGTAACAGGAGAGACCGCTACGAAAACCCTGTCTATACCCTTTGCGGCTCTGAGGGTATCTATTACATAGGCTATGAGTGGCTTTCCAAGCAGCTCAACACATGGCTTTTCTCCCATTCCAAGCCTCTGCCCGAATCCTCCTGCCATTACAATAGCGTCCATTCTAAACCTCCCATTTGTCCGTTCAATGATAGTTTCAGGATAACTGCGAGAATAGTAAGAGCGGTCACCCTGCCGATTTCGTTAGCAGTACCGATTCCGTCGCCATTTAAGCCGCCGAAATGGGCATAACTCCGGTTAAGAATCACCAGAGCCGAGGTACAGGCTCCAAGATAAGCCAGAAGCCCTATCCACCCGAAGGGCAGGAAACAAACAACGGCACCGAATATGAAGCCTATCAGGAAATTCTTTTTTGTTGCTCCGTTTATAGTCATGGTTCCAAGGCCAGGATAAGCCTGTTTTTCTCGTGGAGGTATTGGCTTCCCAAAGGCAGCAATAGTCAACATTGACTGTTTTGCACTGACTTCGGCAATAAACATTGATCCAAACATTAGAACCGGGAGGTCAGGTCCGAAAACAGTCAGGCCTTCTTCTTGAACTGCCCTTATGGAACCATAAAGGGTCAGCAGCAGCAACATGCAAAAGGCTGCCCCCCCTGTCCCAAGGGATGTATCCTTGAGAGCTTTGAGCTTTTTTTCTCTCGATCCGTGGGCCATGAAACCATCCCCTATATCAGTAACTCCATCGAGATGGTTAAACCCTGTAATATAATATATGAATCCCATGATAAGGGCTGCAACCACTGGTGCGGGAAATATTATCTGCCCGATGTATGCAATTGACCCTATAAGAAGCCCGAGAACTGCTCCTACCACAGGATAGAAGTAGATCTTCTTCATTAGCTCTTCGATCCCTTCCATGCTAATTCCCACAGGGATCGTGGACAGGAAGCCAAAGCCTGATTTAAAAGCCAGCAAATATGAATTCATTGAATATCGCCTGTTTTTCAATCCTTTCTTTCAAACTCTGCCATACCTCGTGAATACATGTTGGAGGACACGCCTCCTATAAGGCCCCCTATTACATCATCCATAAAAGGCCCGAGTTTTGCAAGGATTCCGGGTTTCTTTTTATCGTACCTGATATACTCAAACGTGCCTTTGGAACCGCTGATATAGTTTGCAATACTTGTGCCAAGGACTTCATCTGCAATTATAAAAGTAAGATCCTTCTCATAGGCTTTTTTGCTGAGGTTCGGAAGGTTTCCTGCCCTGCCTTCTCGCTCCAGCAGGATTCCGGAATAGATCAGAAGGCAGAGGTTTGGATCAGAAAGCGCGTACTTGAGTTCCCTTTTGAACAGAGTGTCGGCTTTCTCCCTGGTCTCAAGCCCCGGATGTGGAACATACATCTCCAGAGCCGTATCTGTAAGATCCTGAATACTGATGCCTTCTTCAGCCAGGACGTCAAGAATGTCGAATGTAGCTTTTTCTTCTACATTCTCAGGCTGTCCTTTTTTCAGGTTCTTTTCCTCAATATCGGATAACTTCATATCATCACTTCGGGGTTGTTAAACAGTTCTATTGATTTCGAGAATCTTTAACAACATCACATGGCTTTTCCTGGAAACCTGCTTCCATATGAAGTTCTGGATATCTAACGGATTGGCTCCGGTGGCAAAGGAAAAGTCACGGATGCAGGTGTATCCCTGCTATCTGGATTACTGCCGCAAAGGCAGCAAGCGAGAAGCCTGAAGCTAATGCTATTAACTGGGATACCCTTTTTATATCTTTTACTTCGCTCGGGGGATATAAGGCCCCAAGTATGTAATTATCAGGTTTTTCAAGTTTGATTCCGAGCGCTCCTGCAGTAGCTGCCATGGGATAGCCGGAATTGGGGGACGGAGTTTTCATTCCGTCTTCAAGGGCGCTCTTTATGCTGTTTAAGGGGAAAATTTGCCCAGGTTTTTTCGGGAGCAAAGCCACTGTAAGGGCTGCAGCAAGAATAAATATAACTGAGATTCGGGCAGGGATCCAGTTCAGTACATCATCGGATTTTGCCGAGAAGTACCCAAGTTCCCTATACGGCTCGGTTTTGTATCCTACCATTGAATCCAGAGTACTTATAGCTTTAAATGCATACGCAGCAACAAGCCCGTATCCCCCGAAAATGGTATAATAGAATATTGGACTCAGGACACCATCAACATAATTCTCGGATACGGATTCGATAACTGCCGACGACATCTGGGTTCTGGTCAGTTTGGAAGGGTTACGGCTCACGTATATCGGGAGCATTTCCCGGACTTTCTCAAGCCTGTTTGCTTCAAGATGCCCGTAAATCTCCCTTGCAGGGCTGAGCAGACAGTTAATGGCAAAGGTAGCTTTCAGGAAATAGGCTTCGAGAAGGAGCCCGAGTACGCCTGGCATTCCTGGAAGGGCTGCAATGTAAAGCACTGAGTATCCAAGCAAAGCTGCGAAAAAAACGCAGCATAGAGCCATTGCAACTCCATAAATTTTTCTGTGGGTCCGAGGAGCCGCATCTTTCAAAAAGTTGATTAATTTTCCTATCCACACAACAGGGTGTACGGCAGCAGGCGGTTCCCCGAAAACTATGTCTATTGCTGCTGCAAGCAGAAGTACGAGAGCAAGGTGCCCGCTGTCTGGCAAAATCATAGGATAGGCTCCATAACTTTCTTCCAAGCCACTTTCACAAGTTCGTCTGTGTTTCCTTCCTGCATAAGGCAGTCGAGGATTTTCTGGGCGGTCTCTTTCTTGTGAACTAGATGACAGTCAACGCAGCTCCATACCTTGCCGCCTCTTGAGCTCTCAATCCATTTCCCTCCTGTACGCTCGTTTTCACAGGGATAAAACGGGCAGAAGCAGAAGGTGCAGTTCTGGCCTTCAAAGTGGCAGGGATAATACTCGCAGGTTTTCCTGCTTCCTATGCCTTCTTCAGAAGCCTTTTCTATTACATGCTGAAGTTCGCTTTTCGCCTGTTCTTTGCCCCACTGGGTAATTACGTCCCCTATTGCGGCAATCAGCCTGTCATTTTCTTCTGCAGTCCGCACTGCAACCCTTATGTAATCTTTTCCAAGACCGTGGAAGGAAGAACAATCCCTTACAAGGACTCTACGAGCTGCCAGGCGCGCACTTAACTCTGTCGAGTCAAGCATGAATTTGCTGACATTGACAAAAATAAAATTCACATTTACTTCTCCGGCTTTAAAACCTCGAATCCTGTCGAGTTTCGCTTTGAGCTTCTCACCTTCTTCCCTGATCATAAGCCTGGCTTTTTTCAGGTATGGATTTTCTACCCCGTTTTCAATATTAAGAAGCGCAGTTCCCATGGCATTTGCCAGGGTTCCGAGGTTCCACGACAGCCTTGCAGTATCCAGAATCTCAGCCATCTTGGGAGAAGCTATTCCGAAACCTATCCTGATTCCAGGGATTGCGAAATCTTTTGTAAGGGAGCGCATGACAAAAACGTAATTATTGCTTATTGCAAGGTCTGCAACGCTCTGTGAAGGATCGGATAGCTCAATAAAAGCCTCGTCTACGAAAAGAAGAGTTTTATGCTTTGTACAGCGTTCGGCAAGGGCTTTGATCTCATCCCTTGTACGGAGCTTCCCTGTAGGATTATTAGGGTTGCAGATAAACAGGATTTTTGCTTTTTCCAGAAGCTCGTCAGGAAGTGTTTCTACCTCGTCCTGGTTCGGGTACTGAAGTTCTGCTCCCATAATCCGGCACTGCATTTCATATTCCCCGAAAGTGGGCTGAGGAAGAAGGACAAGATCCCCTTTTTCAACCACACATTCCACTACAAGCCTTATAATTTCTGTTGAACCGTTACCCGGAATTATATTCTGTGGGGCTACCCCAAGTCCTACGAACCTTGCAGCAGCTTCCCTAAACTCAAGATACCTGTTGTCAGGGTATTCGGTAAGTTTCTTAAAGCTGTTTTTAAGAACCTCATCAAAGTTCAATCCGCTTTCCGGATGCTCAAAAGGATTTCCCAGAGGATTAAAGTTGGCACTGAAGTCAAGAATTTCGCTTTCAGGGATCCTATAAGTCTCAGATGTTTCCTGAACCAACCCTCCATGTCTGCAGGGTTTCAGGTCCATCAGATGCTTCCTTAAAGGTACACTTCTTTGCTCTGACACGATGATCGCAATAATTTAGTGTAAATCATGTATATTAAGCTGCTTATTATATTATTCATTTTAAACTTGCCTTTATTTGCTTTACAATTGTTTGATTGCGAAAACTTCTCTTTCTGGAATCCATTCTACTTTATCTCGCAGAATAAATATATTAATTTAGATTTACTTCTTTTTAATAACGGAAGAATCGTATTTAAAATTACACCCCTTCCCCTGAAATTTATAGTCAAAAACCAGAATTTTTTCGCCAATCTCAGGTGGAAGGTTATCACAGAAAGTTGTGAAAATAAAGCTTTTTTGGTGTTATCTTTAGAAAAACCTGATTTTAAACGATTTTTCAGCAGGATAACAAAGTCTTGCTTTAAATGTAAAATGGAAAAGTGAATATTTAATGTCGTTAATTGGAAAATTCTCTTCATTTACGCTTATTTATCGAGGGACGTGCATTATTTAATATATAACTTAAGCAATAAAATCATACAATCAAATCAGCAGTTGATAGACATAGATGTGATTCTAACAACGTATACAACAAAACGAAAATATATTATCTGTTAATTGCTCAAAATTTCAGAGTTAGGGACTTAGTTTTGAGTTTTGGAATTACTTAATAAATAAAAAAATATTCTAAATTATCTTGAAAAGTGGGGATTTTAACGGGGGATAAACAAGTGGCAAACCAGAGCGAGGAGTATGAGTATTATTATGTAGGCGATAAAAAAGTTAAGCTAAATAAATTGCCTGACAGCTTTGCTTTGAGATATAAGAGCGATGTACCAGCGCATGCTATTGAAAAAAAGTTACTGGATATGCCTGATCTGGCAGATGCCGAAGAGCGCAAGGATATACCAGCTAACAACCTTGTAATTGTTACCCTGCCGCAGCCCAAACACCTGGTTGATGTGAAAGAATCCATACAAAACCTTGAAGACGATGATCGTGTTGAGCTTGTCCTTCCCGTCTATAAAGAGCCTCAGTCTGGATTGCGCATGGTTGTAACAGATGAAATAACAGTCAGATTTAAAAGCGGTGTCTCCGATGATGCCATTGATAGGCTTAACAAAGAGACTGGCGTTGAGATTCTCGAAAAAGACCGCTTTGCTCCCAATCAGTATATTCTCAAAGTAAAGGATCCTAAAGAAACATTCGCCATAGCAAGGAAATATCATGAATCAGATCTGACCGAATTTGCCGAGCCTAACTTCCTCTCTGAAATTGAGAAAACCTCCGTGCCATATTTTGAACAATGGTACCTGCACAATACAGGACAAAATCATGGTGTGCCTGGGGAGGACATTAAGGCTAAGGAAGCCTGGGGCTTAACTAAAGGCTCTCCAGACATTACAGTCGCTATTATCGATGATGGCGTGGATATTAATCATCCCGATTTAAAGCCCAATATCTGGACGAATCCTGATAGCTCTCAGCCTGATATACATGGCTGGGACTTCTTCGATGGTAACAGTGATCCGAATCCGAAGAAATTCACTCCTCCTTATTATGTGACGAGAGGTAACGATAATCATGGGACACCCTGTGCTGGTCTGGTAGCAGCTACTGGAAATGGGGCACTAGGTGTTATTGGGGTTGCCCCTAATTGCAAGATCCTGCCTGTGAAAATTTTTATGGGTGACAACCTGGTCCAAAATAATAGACTGGCAGATGCAATTCGCTATGCCGGGCAAAGAGCCGATATACTGAGCAATAGCTGGAATTGCCCTGAGAGCAACGATGTAACATATGCCATTAGAGATGTCATTCAAACTGGGCGTGGCGGCAAAGGCTGTCCTGTTTTTGTGGCGGCTGGGAATGGGTCAAAAAATCAAATTGGATTTCCTTCGAATGTGCCGGAGGCTATCGCTGTAGGTGCCTCAACTAACAGGGGTGAAATCGCAGCCTACAGTAACTGTGGAGAGGGACTTGCGTTTGTTGCTCCAAGCAGCGGAGGAACAAAAAGGGTTTATACAACAGATGTATCGATTCCCGGAAGGGGATATAATGTTGGAGATGTGGGCAAAGGTGATGCAGATGGTTTTTACACGAACTCTTTTGGGGAAACTTCTGCAGCCACACCGTTAGCCGCAGGTGTTGCTGCTCTGATTTTATAGCTAAACCCGAGCCTGCGGTGGGATCAGGTTAGAAAATATATGTGTGATACTGCAGACAAAATTGATCCGAATAGAGGTAAATACATCGATGGCTATAGCAAAATGTTCGGCTATGGGCGAATCAACGCCTATAAAGCACTTAAGGCAGTTAAGGATGATATGGAAAACTCTTCCAGGGGAATTGTTGAAAAAAATATCCTTTCGGGAGTTGCAATACCTGATAACGATTTGAACGGAATTGTTAGCGAGATACAGATTGATGAAGAGGGCATTGTAGAATCTGTCGAAGCAGTCTCTGTCGATATATCTCACACTTATATAGGGGATTTATTTGTCTCACTGGTGAGCCCTGATAACACGGTTATACCTTTGCATGAAGGTGAAGGTGGAGGGAAAGATAACCTTAGCGAGACTTATGATTCTAAAAACAAGCCGGAATTGAAGCAATTTGAAGGAAAGAGCATTAAAGGCAAATGGCAGTTAAAAATAGTTGATAAATGGGCACAGGACCGCGGAACCTTAAACAACTGGGGGTTAAAAATTAAAGTTAAGACTTGATGCTCTTCTATTAAGCCCTGTTAATTAATACTCTATTAACTAATAATTTCTATTAATTAAATGAACTTTATTTTTTCTTTTATAGCTTTTTATTATCTCTGTGAAAGTTTAAATGGGTGCGGTATAGCTTCTTCTAAATGTATAGACTTCAATTTTCTCTAAAATACCTGCTGTTTACCTTGAATTTTCTATTGTTACCTTAGCTGAAAGTTGGGTTTATGTGATCAACTAAAATAAAAAGTTGAATAAAAACGGATACTCCAAAAATAGAAACCTTTTTTAGCTCTACTATTTTTGCCGACTTCATATAGTATCGAAAAAGTAAAATAGCTTGCTTTTAACTTAGTACAATCCAGACTCATTAAGGATCATCCAGATTCATCTGGAATCGCTAAGAATCATCAGAATCATCCAGACTAGCTGAAAAAGATCATATCTATCAGCAATATGCATTAACGATATGTATAAAGTTAGAAGAACAATAAAACCTGGTTTGAAGCTCAGTTAGTCAGGAAAATAAGGAATATTTGAGATTATCAGGTGCATTTAAAAATGATAGTTAACAGACCAAGAGGGACCCGGGACTTTTTACCTGCCGAGACTGCCCGGAGGAGATACGTGGAAAGTATTATGCGCGATGTCGCCCACAAATGGGGCTACAGTGAGATCATTACTCCCACGTTTGAACATCTTGACCTTTTTACCCTGAAGTCAGGGGAAGGAATAGTAGAGGAACTCTATAACTTTGAGGATAAAGGCGGCAGGGAAATGACCCTAAGGCCCGAGCTTACCGCCCCTGTCATGCGCCTGTATGTGAATGAACTCCAGTCCTTCCCGAAGCCCTTAAAATTATTTTATTTTGAGAACTGCTTCCGCTATGAACGCCCCCAGAAGGGTCGCTTCAGGGAATTCTGGCAGTTTGGGGTTGAACTTATCGGGAGCGGAAAACCCGATTCTGATGCCGAGGTTATTGCCCTTGCCGATGCCCTGCTAAAAGCTGCTGGAGTGAAGGGCGATATGAAGATTGGAAATCTTGCAGTCATACGCACACTCCTGAGCGGGCTTGAGCCCGAAATCGTAAGCAAGGTCATGCGCTTTGTGGACAAAAAAGAATATGCAGGCCTTGAAGCCCTGCTTGATGAGATCGGAACCGAGGAAAAGCTCAAATCAGACCTTTTCCACCTTATTAAACTGGAAGGCAAGTATATCCTCCCCGAAGTAATAAAAATTGTCGGGAATATTCCCGAACTCGTCAGTTTTGAGAAAACCCTCAATCTTCTTGATGCCTATGGGGTAGACTATTCCCTTGATTTCGGGATCGCCCGCGGGCTCGACTACTACACAGGCATGGTTTTTGAAGTTTATGCCGAGGGTCTCGGCGCCCAGAAACAGGTCTGCGGAGGCGGCTCCTACCAGCTTATCCAGCTTTTTGGCGGTGGAGACGTACCCTCAACTGGCTTTGGAATCGGTTTCGACAGGATAATGGAAATCTGCCCTCTTGAACCTCCTATGCCCAAAACCCTTGTCCTTGTATCGAAACCCAATGTCCATCGCGAAGCTATTCACTTTACAAAAGAATTAAGAAAACACGTTCCAGTCCACATAGACCTTATGGAACGCAATTTCAAAGCCCAGCTCTCCTATGCAAACGCCATCAATGCCGACTACGTTGTCATAGTCGGGGAAAAAGAATTAGAAGCTGGAAAACTTACGCTGAGAAATATGGTTTCAGGAGAACAGGAACTTCTGACGCTGGAAGAGATTATTGAGAAAGTTTGTTAAAAGCGAGGGTTTGTTAAAAGCAAGGAAAAGACAGCTCTTTTGAGGCTGTCTAAAAACTCGATTGATTCTACAGTTGGATACTGGATATTTGACTTAAAACCGGTAGAGATGTTCCAAGCTTCAGGTGTGAATTTAACGCATAGTCAAATACTCGAATATCCCAATTGTGGATCAAATTTAGGTTTTACACTATCTGTAGTGCCTTTTTGGTACTTACTAATTTCATTTTTAAAAACTGCTTATTCCGCCAGCCACTTTTTTAAATTCCTTCTTTTTTAATTAGAGAAACCTGAAACATAGGAATAAGACTCTAAAATATTGCTAAAACGAATCTTCTAAGTCTGAAGTATTGTAGAAAAATAACACTCAAAGAAATAGCAACGTTAAAGATCATTAATTGTAAATGCATACTTCAAAAAACAAGAATTTCAAGAGGTTAACCTTGAGATACTTGACTTTAAAAAATATTGACCTTCAAGGAACTAACCTTTTAGAGATTAATCCTTGAGGGGCTAATTTTTAAATGGCTAAACTTGAAGGAACCGACTTTTTGAGATTATTCTTAAAGCCTAATTCTCAAGAAACTACTTTTAGGTTAACTTACTGCTTATTGACAATTCAATGATATATCCTGATACCTTTGATTGCTTCTGCATTTTATGTTGATTTTTCATTTCGTGGATCAATTCGAGGTATCCACAGTAAACCCATACTTTTTACCAAGCTTGGTCAGATCCTTCTTCCCAGGTATCCCGTCACAGTATCTTGGCGCAGAACCAATAGACTCCTGCCATTTTTTATATGCTTTGATAGTAGCAGTTCCATAGCTTCCATCATATGCATATTTGCTGCTGAGTAATCCTTCTTTAGCCAAAGCTTCTTCAACAATCTTCACATCATCATCTGCATCTGGAGTTATTTCACCTTGTGGTCTTGCGGGGTCATTAGCTGCAGCTTTTCGAAGAACAGATAATGATACAACTTCGTCTTCGCTTGCTTTATTGGGTAATTTTGTATTTTTTGATTGTGACTTGTAATTAGACTTGGTTAAGTCAATTTTAGTGAGTATGATATCTTCACCGTAGAAGTATTTAAAAATGCTAATCCAATCATACCCTTTATTAGCTAGTTTATTTGCCTGAACTTGCCCCATACAACCCCGATTATATGGGTTTTTAGAAGGAGGGTCAGTTCTCCAACCCAGAGAAGTTTGATAAATACTATCTCCACTCTTTCCCTCATTGTAAGTAACATACTTTGCCGTATTACCAGTTCCCTTTACGTAAAAACTGCAAATTGTATCTCCATCATATTTTAAAATGAAACCATTTGTTTCAGAAACTGCTTTTTTGTGGTTCTTATTGAGGACTTTATTAGGATTATAGACTTGGTCCCTCTCATCATCATATAAATCAAAATTTGATCCACTTGGATGGTTTTTCTTGTAGTAAGCAAATGTTCTTGAAACCACAGCCTGTGCCTTCATGGATTCAAACGGAGCTTCACCATTTTCTGCAGCTACAACATACGGCAAATACTCAGTTTCTATATCTAATACCTCAATTTGACCCGTAGCAGTTCTATATACTCTTATGGTATCTTCGGTTGGGGTAACTGTCTTCTTTCCAGCAATACCGCTTGCTGCTGGAGCAGTTAAAGATATTACAAAGAATACTAATAGTAAAAATGCCAAAAGCTTTCTGTGAAACATCTGCTTTACTCACCTCTATCGTTGTATCTTTCAGAAGTTATAACAATTCTTTATAGTTGAACCCTAAAATAAAACATCATTTGTGACAGATTCGGTGTGTAAAGACTCTTGTAAAAAATAGACTCTCATACGTAATTTTTTTCCTTTTAAAAATTAATCCTAACTAAAAATTTTTAAAAGGGAAGGGTTTTAAACTTTAAGTACCATAAACAATTGGCTACGTTATACGACGAAGATCTATTCTTTGTCCAAGAATCTTTAGGTGGCATCGGGTCCGGCAACCTTGATGCCACTAAACTCTTAAATGCTTTTTTTGATCTTTTCAAATCACCTCAATAAATATTTCTGTAAATCAATAGATATTTCTGTAAAATAACTATAAAGAGTCTTCGGTTTTACAAAGGTAAACAAGACTATCTAAGATGATTTTTTCGTATTATATCTCATAAATACGAATTTCTTATGAAATAGATGATTATTAATAGTAAAATATACGGTTTTAACCCAAAAATTTAAATATCTATTAACAAATTAAAAAAATAAAAATAGTATAGTTTATTAAATTTGAGTTTTTCCTTATGCAATTATTCTTATCTTTAATTTTGGCTAAAGGTTGCCTTTGAAGCTAATAAACTTATTCCTATTATTACAGACTGTCATGCTTTTTAATATTTTAAAGAACTGATATAAAATTTATATTTTTCTAGCTTTTGCATATGGTTGGCTATAAAGCCTTTGCTCCTAAGACCAGTAATATCTGACTTGACAAATGACTTACATAAAAGTAAATCGAACAAAGTCCACAACGTTAACTTATATGCAGACCTATTCACTTTTCTGAAGACTTTTATATGTGCACGGATTCACAAAGAAATTATAAACTATACTTTAAAAGTTTATAGAGCTGATAATAAGCCTTATAAAGTCTCTGGATAAAATGCAATTTTGGGGACTAATACATAATCAATATTTAGCTAATAAAGTAAGGGGAGGGTTATAATGAAGAATCTTTTTGATTTAACTGGAAGAGTTGCTATTGTTACAGGGGCTTCCTCAGGGCTTGGAGTGGATTTTGCAAAAGCTCTGGCAAATCAGGGTGCAAATCTTGCTCTCATTGCACGCCGGGAAGATAAATTGAAGGAAGTACAGAAGGAAATTGAAAAGCTCGGCGTAACCTGCCGCTATTATGTATGTGATGTAATGAAAACCGATCAAATTCAGGATACTGTAGAGCGGGTGGAAAAAGACTTCGGCAGAATTGATATTCTTGTAAATAATGCCGGGCTCGGGCTTGTTGATGCTGCCGAAAAAACAACGGATGAGATGTGGCGCACAATGGTTGATACCAACCTGAACGGGGTTTATTTCTTTGCCCGCGAGGTCGGAAAAGTAATGTTGAAGCAAAAATACGGAAGAATCATTAACATAGGATCGATTCACTCAGTTGTATCAATGAAAGAAATGCCGGTCACAGCTTATTGTGCAACAAAAGGTGGGGTTTTAACGCTCACAAAGGCTCTGGCAAGCGAATGGGCAAAAGAAGGGATTACGGTTAACGCTATCGGACCAGGATATTTTGCTCTCGGAATGGCTGAAGGGGTTGTTGCTGATCCGGAATTTGCGAAAATCATTGAATTCATGTGCCCGATGGGACGCCCGGGAAGGTCTGGAGAACTGGATACGACAGTCCTTTATCTCGCATCCGATGCATCAACATATATTACAGGTCAAATGATTATAGTTGATGGCGGCTGGACCTCAATTTAACAAAAAAATTTCTGTTTTATAATTTTTATTTCTTTGAGTTTATAATATTTATTTCCTTGAGATATAAAAGATAAAACTCTCTTCAAATATTAATTTTCATATTTTTTCTATTTTTCAATAAAAACATAGCAAATGCTGGTGCGCCCATTCGCAAATTGGATAAAGCTGCGATTAAGAACACCTTAACTTCTGGATTTACGTCTTCACTCGGATTACTATTTCTTAGCCAAAAGAGTAAAAAATTTTTTATACTCTGGCAGGCTAAATTCATTATTCTCAACACTCAGAATTTCAGGAGTTCTGAATGGGGGGTTAATTTACGGTTAATGAAAGTCCAGTTTTGCCTCGTCGGATTGGAACTGACGAATCCGCTGTTACTTCACTTCCTTTCAGGCTTACGGTTTCAGGCGTCCTTTTTGTTGTAATTTTACTTCTCTCCTCAGTTTATCTTTTTGATTTTCTGGAGGAGGCAAAGGAGAAGACAGCTCTGGACGAGGTCTCAAAGCTTACGGCTGCTGCCGAACAGCTCTCACTGCATGGAGAAGGAAGTGAAATTTCCCTGGAACTCAGGCTTCCTGAAGGCGTGAGTGTGGATTTTGGGGCTCTGCCCGGCCGGGAAGACAAATGGCCTGCGGATGCGAATGATTACTGCATCCGTACAGCAGAAAAGGTCACGTTCTACTATTCTGCCGCTTCATTTTCAAATCCTGAGCTTAATGGGCCCGTATCCCTTGCTTCTGGCAGGCACAGGCTTCTTCTATCTACAAAGCTCGAACCAAAATCCGGAAGATTATTCGTACTTATTTCCGAAAAAGAAAGCCTTTAAAAAATCTGACACTCAGGAGAAGATTTGCTGTGAGAAATTTTGCTCAGGATGACTCGGCATGGGCCGATTTTCTAATCTCAAAGGCGGCACTCATTCTTGCAAGCGTTATTTTGTTTGCAGGAATCTTTCATCTGGCTGCAAGCTTTAAAGAGCTTGAGATTCAGGAACAGCTTGATTTTCTTTCCCGGGACTTTAAAACTGCGGTAGATATGATTGGATCAAGTAACTCAGGATCGGATAACCTAAGACCAGATAATTCAGGTTCAGATAATTCAGATCCAGGTAATCCAGGTTCAAATAATCTTCAGGCGGATGGTTACTATTGTTTTGAAGATGAGGAAATTTTCAGGAATTCGCCTTTTATGGAAGATCTAAAAATAAAAGTCTCGGGAGAATACATCTGTCTTGAAACCAAGTATCGGGAACGGAGTTTCAGGGCTGTCAAACCCTTTACATTCAGAGTTTTACCATTTAATGAATCTGTTCTGCATGAAAAGCTCAGTACTAAATTCGGAGCTCAGGGCGGTGAAGAAACTCCCCTTACAGCTGATTATGCCGAAATAGAAGCTTTTCTTCAGGCTGTCGGGACAGATGAGGCAGTTCTGGATCCAAATGAAAAAATTTCATTGAAAAAAGAGCTTATTTATGTAAAAGATGAGGAGGGAATTTCTGCTTTTGGCTGTGTCCTTGTTTATCAATGATTGGCTCAAGGTTCATCTCAAAAGTATTCTCAAAAATCCCATCGAGAAACTGCTGCCCAAAGATTGGTTAGTGACTGTGTATCTACCCTGCACCGCCATAAAGCCTGTAAAACAAAAGTGCTCCGTAATGTTCACTGACGAGCGAGCAATAATTGAACCCCATGCCGATTTGCTTTCCATAGCCCTCGCTGTCACAGGTTTCATGGTTTTTGCAGCCCTGATTTCGCAGACCTACTTCGGCTATGAGGACCGTTCGTTTGCCCTGGAGAATTACGAAAGCGCTTCCCTTCTTGCCGAAACCCTTGCTGACAATCCTATTCTGAAGACTGGAAGTTCAGGTTTGCTATCGGCAACTGCACTTGATTCTCTTTCGGATCCAGATGGATTCAATGAAAGAGAAAGGCTTTTTGCAAATTTTTCCGGGAACTACCGGTTTCTGGTTGAAATCCGCACAGAGGACGCCCAGTGTTGCTGGCGGATTGTACCGGACAATGTTGAACCTGAAGCTTTTGCCGATGGTAAGGAAAAGGTTGCAGCCTCTGTACCTGTTGTTATTGAGTTGAATCCCGCACAATCGGTGCCTGGATTCCTTACTGTCGTGATTTATAAGACGGCATGGATGTAAGAAAACCCGTAATAAATGACAGATATAAGTAAATTCTAAGCGGAAACAAGGCATGAAGTGTAAATATGGCTTGAGATGAGAGAGATCGCATGAAAAGAAGAAAAACTGAAGAAATCATAAAAGAAAGCCAGAGATCAAAGCTCCGAAGGCAGGGTAAAGTAGCGCATTTAAGAGCTTCTGAGATCTCCGGAAAGTACCGAAGGAAAAAAGCCGGGCTGGCTTCAAAGTGTTCAGGCTATTCCACAGTTTTTGATGCTATCTTTTTGCTTGTCCTGATTTCGCTTGCAGGTGTCGTGTTAATGCCCTCCATGAAGGCTGAAAATCAGTATTATGCAGCCGGCTACACTACTTCTTCAGAACTTGATGTTTATCTGCTTGAGTCGCTGCTTTCCTGTAAACTTGAGGATTTCGAATATGTAATTTCCCCTCTTGCTGCTCTTAATATCTCAGTACCTCAAAATTCATTTGTGGAAAATTCCTCTCATGCCCTCTTCGGGAAAGAGCAGAAACACAGGACTTTTGCTGACTTGGTCGCTGAATATCTTGCCCTTTCCCTGACAGTTTCAAATAATGATTCTTCGGTTTTTCTAAACCCTCTTGCTGCGAACTACTTTTCCCGGGATGCGGAAGTCCTCTCAGCGTATCTGGATCAAAAGACTGGAGGGAGATTCTCTTACAGGTTTGAAGCCTACTGGCATCCCATAAAAGCTTTTCCCATTCAAAGCGAACTTATTATAGGGGAAGAACCTCCTGAAAATGCTATCCGGCAAAGTACAGAACTTTCAATGCCTCTCTATGCCAGCACTACTTCAAAAACTTCTCTGCTTGCCTGTGTCAACGATTCCGTGCTTGAAGCTTCTTTTAACTCCTCAGATGAAGAAGCCAGTAAGATACTTTTTGAGGCTTTTAATGCTTCACTTGACGTTGCAGCTATTGAAGGAGCCGAAGCAGTTACCGGGTTGCTTTTCCCTTCGGATTATTTCGGATCGGTTTTCGGAGAGGAAACTGAGGAATCTTTCCAGATCCTGCTCTACGGAGTTTCCGAACGGCCTGCAGAGGGAATCTCTGGAGAAGAGGCTTTCGCAGCATATTTTTCGAATCTGCTTAAAGCCGGGTTCCCGATAGATTCTAGGACTCTTCCTGAAAATACGTCGGCGGCTGATCTTCCTTTACTTGAAGAACAAATGACCCAATATTTAAGGGATGAAATTAGAAACGCACTTGAAACTGAATTCTCAGATGAGATCAACGAAACGGTCTTTTCCATTCTTGAAGCTGAAAATCTTCAGAAAGCCCGGATGCTTCGGGACGAGCAGATTGAATCTGTTTACAGGCAGATAAACCCGGGCGGGGCGCGTATAATTTTGAGCTTCTGGAGTCCCTCGTCCTGAGCATAGAGAATATACTTGCCACTGAATCCTTTTATATAAATAAAGTTGAGTTTTTTATTTTTATTCAGGCATATGTATAATAACTGTCAATTCCTTTCCTTCAAGTTCTTGCCCTACAGAAGAAAGTCGTCCATTGCTCCTAAAAGCACCAGTGAATACTCGATCTTCAGGAGTAACCACAAGGTAACTTCGTTCTTTGTGTCCTACAATTATAGTTGCTTCCCTATTGGCATATTCTGTTTTTTTCGGAGCTGGATATCCTTTAGAATCAACGGTAAAGTATTCAACCTCATCGTTAAGGTTCGGGATTAATACCATATTACACAAAATTTTCATAGCAGTGGTCTTTGATGGTTTTTTAGGTTCTCCTGTCATACCTCTTTCTTATAAGACTCAGATTATATATTCTTTAGGACTTTAGAAAAGACTTAATCCTTCCTCTTCTCAACACAAAGTATATATGGTATGGTGCGTTCTCTAGTGATGTTTTTACCGAAAAATTTACGCTTTTGCAGGAATTCCTGAAAAGCCACGCAGCAGTTTGCTGTGGCGGATTAAAATCTCCCGATCGATGTATTGGTCCGTTATAGTCGGTAAAGATATAACTTCAGCCCGAAGAGCTTTCTTCAGGCATTGATCAATTGATATCAGGAGAAATATTATGGCAAAAATGCATACTAGAAGAAAAGGCAAGTCCTCTTCCACCAGGCCAAACAGAACTGAGCCGCCTGAATGGTGCAAGATCAGCGCAGACGAAGTTACAACAATTATTCTCGATCTCTGGAAGCAGGGAGTCTCCACAGCTGAAATTGGAATGACTTTAAGAGACCGCTACGGTGTCCCAGATGCCAAGCTTATCACAGGCAAGAAAATCACAACCATTCTTAAGGAGAACAATGTTGCTCCAAACGTCCCTGAAGACCTTACCAATCTGATTGTAAAGGCTCTCAGACTCAGAAAACACCTTTCTATTAACAAGAAAGATATCCATAACAGACGTTCCCTTAACCTTACCGAGTCCAAGATTAGAAGGCTTGTTAAGTACTACAAGCGGGAAAAGGTACTTCCGAAAGACTGGTTCTACACGCCTGAAACTGCAGAGGTGATGATTACCAGGTAAACACCTGGAAATCTTTTTTCACCTTTATGTTATTGTTTTTCTCTGTTTTACTCTGTTTTTTCGCTTTTTTCTGTTTTTCTCTGTTTTCCTGTTCTTTTCTGTCTTTTCCGACTTCTCCAACCGGCTTTGCTTCACTGTGTCAGTTATTTTTGCTCTTTTCTACTGCTTTTTAAGTTATTGCTAATTATTTCTTGAAGGAATTTCAGATCCTACCCTTTTTACAGGTTATTTTACGAGTGCTACTTCAGGATTTCCGGGAACTACGCACCGCATACCCGCAATCTCTCCGATAACTACTGGCAAGCCATATACTTCCTCGATTACCTGAGGTGTAATCACTTCGGCTCCTCCGTGTGCATGAACCTTTCCATCCTTCAGGAGAATAAACCTGTCTGCGTACCTGAGAGCCTGGTTAAGGTCGTGCATGGTCATAACGGCTGCAATCCCGTGTTCAAGGACAATCTGCCTGATAATGGCAAGGATCTCAACCTGGTTTCTCAGATCAAGGCTGCTTGTGGGTTCGTCAAGGAGGAGGACTTTTGGCTCCTGTACGAGGGAGCGAGCGATTGCGACTTTCTGGAGCTCACCCCCACTCATCTCGTCGATATAAGTCAGGCGCAGTTTTTCCATTGAGAGCAGCCTGAATACCGAGTCGACTATTTGAAGATCTTTTTCGGTTACATCCCATTTGATATGGGGTCGTCTTCCGAGCAAGACTGCATCAAAAGCAGTCAGCCTTCCGGTTTCCACCCTCTGGGGAACATATCCTACAAGGCGTGCAATTTCCATTGTTCCAAGGTCAAAAAGGTTATTCCCATCAAGATGAACTGTTCCTCCTTTAGGACGGAGAATCCTGTTAAGGCATTTTAAAAGTGTAGTTTTGCCAACTCCATTGGGTCCAAGGATCGCTACAATTTCTCCTTCATCAATAGAAAAAGCAATTTCGTGAAGGACTTTACGGTTTCGATATAGGAATTCAAGCTCTTCTACAGATAGAATCATCTTTTGTACCCCCTGAGAAGTAAGTAAATGAAAGCAGGTGCTCCCATGAAAGCCGTAAGGACCGAGACAGGAAGCACGTATGGTGATATTATAAGCCTGGCTGCGGTATCCGACACCAGAAGCAAGATTCCTCCAAATAGGGCGGAACCGGGTATCAGGTATTTCTGGTCGTCTCCTATTACTCTTCTAACCATATGAGGGCAGATAAGCCCTATAAACCCAATAACCCCAAGGAAAGCAACAATCACTGCCGAGACTAGGGCTGAAATTACCATGCTTGTTAACCTTATCCTCTCCACATTGACACCAAGACCTTTTGCGGTCTCATCACCTGCGTCTATGGCATTGTAGTTCCAGCAGTTTACAATAAAGAATAGGATTGCAAGCAGCACAACGCTTGTCATTATCTCAAGTTCCACCCAGTTTACCCTACCTACATCTCCAAAAGTCCAGAATACGACTGCTGCAAGTTGAGTATCGTCAGCAAAGTACTGGAGAAACATCGTGCCTGCGGTGAAGAGAGATGAAAGTGCAACTCCTGCAAGCACCATTACCTCGGGTGAAGTTCCCCGGATTTTCGAGATTAACAAGATCACTCCGGTTGCAAGGAGGCAAAAGAGGAAAGCTACCGTTGTAGTCATGTAAGGGTTGTTTATAATAACAGCATCTGCAACTGTGGATTGCATCTTGCCGGTGCCCAGAACTACTACAGACACTGCAGCTCCAAAAGCACCGGCATTTGAAACGCCGAGCGTAAATGGAGATGCTATCGGATTACGCAGGATGGATTGCATCACAACCCCTGCAACTGAAAGTCCAGCTCCTGCAACTATTGCAGCTAGAGCTTGAGGGAGCCGGATATTCCAGACAATCCTCCATATGTTCTCATCAGATTTGGTTATGGGTTCCTGACCTAATAATGTCTGCACCACTTTATAAAAAGGGATCTCTACCGCTCCTACCGAGATTGAGTAAACAAGCATAAAGAAGAGGAGCAGTAGCCCCCCCATGATCCAGAAGTACTTCCTGCGCACATATGCGAGATAGTCTTCCGGAACGGCTCCACTGGCAAAATGCACCTGTTTTTACCCTCCATCCATCATAGCGGAATCTGTTTGAACCCTAAATTGTCGTACTGTTCGTTAAGGTCCGAAAATACGGGTTTGCCAACAAAGAAAGTGTATATCTCGTCAGCCTTTGCCTCAGGATCGATATCTTCAAACCTGTCCGGATAGAGCACTTTTCCAATAAAATAAGCATTTGCCAGCACGGACTCATAGTTGGTGCTGTAGAAGTTATAGGGGATTACTCCATACACTTTGCCGTTCTTTACTGCCGAAAGCCCTTTAAGTGACGCATCACTCTTGAGTTCTCCAACTGCACCTTCATTACCGAGCTGGAGGGTGCCAACATCAATAAATATATACTCTGGATCCCAGTCTACAAGAGCCTCTTTAGCAATATCCGCATGTTCTGTGCCCATGCCGGCTGCGACATTATCTGCATTTACCCAGAGGAACGGCGCGTAAGCAGGCTCTGTGGAGACTATTCCGTGAGCTCCTGACATACTTACTCCACCAACATAGACCGTCTTTCGTTCGGATTTCGGAATGTCCGCAGTCCTGCTTTCAAGATCCTGCATGGTAGCCTCGATATAAGCAATTACCTCTTCTGCTCTCTCCTGTTTGCCTACAGCCTCGCCCATAATCCTGAGAGAACTATACATTTCGGCTTTTTGCTCCTCATTGTTCAAAGACCCGTAAGGGAATGAGATAACAGGGATACCGGTTTTACTCTGAAGGGTGTCAGCTTCAGCAGCAGCCTGTGTCGATGCCTGGCCAGTTGTGCTGCTTTTCAAGATAATCTGGGGGTTAACCTCAATGAGCTTCTCAGGATCATCCTTGCCTCTGAACTCACCAATCAGGGGATAGTCTTTGAGCTGCGGATTTGCAAGGAAATAGGGGCGGCCTTCAATCTCATTTACCTTTTTCTCCATGCTATCGACTCCTACTACATAATCCTCAGCCTGGAGGTATACAAGGTAGCGCAGACAGCCGGATCCCGAGCAAACAACCTTTTCCACGTTCCCGGGTATGGTCACTTCTCTGCCAAACCCATCCGTGAGTGTAAGCTCTGCTGATTCAACTCCTTCATTGGCATCTACAGCTCCTGAAGCTTCCGCCGGAGCCGGTACTTCAGAATTATCAGCCGAAGTAGAATCCTCAGCACATCCCGAACTAATAACTAGGGCAGCAATGAGTATTCCAACTAGGATAATTTTATTTAATTTAATACTATATCCCACTTTCATGTTATTTTCCTCTGTAATTAGAGAGTGAAAGTATTACATAAAGCTAACTTAATTTATCTGTTTATTATTTATATCTTAAAAGATTCTCAAAATTGATGAGCTATTATAACTTTTAAAGCCTGATGAACATAAACTAGCAGCACTATCTGAGTTCAGTCTGAGTTCAATCATTGAAATCGACATCTGTGAATGCTTCTTTTTTGTAGATTTAAAGCTGCAAAAGATTAACTTCATGAAAACTGATCGAGTAAGAAAAGATTTATTTCATGAAAACTGATCGGGTAAGCTTTGATTAAAATTAGATAAACTCCTCAAAAGGGATAAAGCTCGGATAATGAAAGTTAAGATAAGTGAAAAATAAATGAAAATTGAATAATACAGGATGAAATCAAATAATAATATTTATTTTGAGGCTATCCACAAAAAGTTAATTCAGTATTCAGGTTCCAGTCCCTCGATCATGGAAAATGTTTTATCCAGTTCGGATTCTTTTTCTACCCTCTGTTTTTTCTCCTTTTCCTGCTGAATCGCCTGGATGGCTATATTATACAGTTTTTCCATCTCATGAGCTGACTCCAGAGTGAGTACGGACAGAACCTGGGGATACTCTCCACTACGTACGATTATTCCCTTAAAGACATGCCCTATGGCTCTGGATAGTTTTTCGATTTCATCTGAGATATCATCTACGTTCAGGTACTTGCGGTCGCCTTTTATAATGATCATTGCACGGCTTGCTTCCTTATATACATCTGTGGAAAAGAGAAGTCCAGCTGGAGAGAGGGTACTCTGGATTGCAGTTTTTATAGATGTTTCCTTGTCTGATTTAAAAAAGCCCATTGTTGCAAGACCTGCTCCCCCGCTCATAACAGATTTAAAGTCCCCAAGGTCAGTTACCATCATCATTTCACTATCAAGGGCATCGAGCAAGAAAAGAATGCGTTCGGCAATCATGTCGTTAATGCCGTTATAGGCTTCCTGAATGCTTCCTCCAATGTTTTTAAGGTACTGGTTATCTGCAAGGATTATCCCATCTGTTCCGCTCTGGCGGATTTCCCGGATTGAAAAAGCAGTGTTCTGAAGATAAAGCGTTCCTTCCTCCCTGAAAGGAAGCACAACAAGGCAATAAACAGGATAGTTATACCTATTCTTCATTTCTTTTACGAGCAGAGGGGTAAAAGAAGAACCTGTTCCTCCTGATGCCGAGGTTATCACGAAAGCAATATCAAAATTTCCCCTTTCCTCGATCTGCCGCATTATTCTCTCTTTTTTTTCTCCAAAAACCTGTTTTCCGATATTCCGGTTTGCACCAACCCCATGCAGATGCTCGATATGGATTCTATCTTTTGCTTTCGTAAATTTCATTTCCTTGAGATCGTTAATTGCAGTGTTCAGTGCAAGAGTCTCAACGTGGCTCTTAAATTTCTGCCTGGAATAAAACCTGGCAAGTCTGCTGCAGTTTTTCCCCCCTCCCAGAGCACGCCGGTTAATAGCATCAAGAATTCTGTTCCCACACTGCCCATTTCCTATTATCAGTATATTAAGCAAAAAACTCCTCCGTTTCGAAGATATTCCGAGATCTTCCTGCTGGAGCTAGTTCTCAGCTTTTATGATCTACGGTTACACTCCCCAGAGTTTTACCTCGAATTGTTTTTCTAATATCCCACCAATTATTCTAATATCGATATTCTTTATGCTTTCTATATATATGGATACCCACAGCTGCCAGAATAATGGTAGAAACTACAATATACAGCGGACTTTTAATTAAAAAATCGAACTTTCCTTCTTTCACATTTATATTCAAAGTGGTTGAATTATTATTCACCTTTTGATTCTGTGCCTCTATGCCGTTATTATATTCATAAGAAAGCCTGGAACTTATGTTATAGATTCCCACTTCTTTTGCCCTTAAAGTGTATGTGAATTCTTTATCATTATTTGGTTCCAGGGTTTCAATGTATATCCTGGGGGTTCCACCGATGGACTCGATGCCTTCTTCCCCTCCCACATATTCAAAGCTTTCAGGAAGATGGATATCAACCCGGACAGCCTGTGCAGGAGCATTACCTGTGTTTCTCAGGATAATGCTCGAGGCTATTTTTTCATTCCTTTCTACGGATAAGCTGTCAACGTTCATTCTGGCTTCCACGTTTGCATGCAATTTGTTTCCTTCACTCACAGTTATGGAAGGTATGTTAGAAGATATCTGGTAGATCTGCCCGATACTATTGGTGTAGCTCGCATTAACAGCTTTGAGGTCAAAAGTTCCCGCAGCGGTTGCCTTTAATTTATATATATAAACGAGCGTTTCAGGGACTGATTCCCCATGCTCCATTTTAGGAATCGTACTTGGGACTTCATATATGGTTTCTTCAAGGACAAAGTGTTCTTGCTTCGGGTCTATAAACGTGATGTTATTTGCAGTATCGTTTCCGATATTCTTTGCCTTTACCGTAACAGTTACAGTTTCTCCGAGTTTGATTTTCGATTTATCTATGCTTTTTGTTATCACGACTTCAGGGTCACCTGCAAAAACTGCTTCAGATCGCCCATTTTCAAGAAGTTTGTTTATATAAAGGTCTCCTGGATTGTAGTTTGACAGCGTAATCACAACCGTGGCAACTCTCCCGCCATGCACCGACTTAAGACGCATCTCGACTTTGCCCTTTTCCTCAAAACTAAAATTGGCAGTCTTGTTTACACCCAGCAAGCCGTCCTTTACTTCTTTATCTTTCTCATAAACATAGTATGAGGCTGTATTGGCTTCTGGAAAAATATCAGTAAATTCGATTATGTAATTATTAAGCTGGTATGCCTGCCCTTCCTTAATGTCACCTTCATATATTGCAGTTTTTGCCGATGCTGTGCTGCCAGATCCCAGCAGAATGAAAAACGCAAGTAACAAAGTTGTATGAATCTTTTTCAGTTTCACTTCTGCTACCCCAAAGACCCTGATAAAAAAGCCTGTCTATAACAGATTACTACTTAAATGTTTTAGATAAGCTTTTTTAACAGTAATTTCACTCCCTTGACCCTAAATATTTTCAACAAAAACAAATATAAAGTTTGTGATCTCTTTTTATTCTTTTTTAAAAGAAAAATCTGAAAATAAGCCTTTAGACCTGTGAATTCGGTTTCTAACCGAACTTTAAAGCTAACGGATTTTTTCCTGATCTATTAACAACATAAATTTTATGATTTACCTGTTTCTCTTATCTCCTTTTTTATATTTTATATTCCTTCCTGTTGCTACCTTAATAAGGGTTTTAACTCATTATTTCCAGGCTGAGATCTATCCATCTGGACTTATGGATAAGAGAACCCATAGATATTACATCCACTCCCGTTTTTGCATAATTTTCAAGGTTTTCCAGGGAAATCCCTCCGGATGCTTCCACAATAACTGAGTCTCTAAGTCCTTTTTCTTTAAGGATTTCCAGTGTTTCCCTGACGGCTTCGGGCTGCATGTTATCCAGCATTATAATATCAGCTCCGAGTTTTGCAGCGAGCACGGCATCTTCTGCAGACTCCACCTCAACTTCTATTTTCCGGGTGAAGCTGGTTTTTTTCGCAGCATTAATTGCAGCTTCTATTCCCATCAGCTTGACATGGTTATCCTTAATCATAACCGAATCAGAAAGGTTGAACCTGTGGGTGTCTCCTCCACCCGCAGCCACAGCCAGTTTTTCGAATTTCCTTATGCCTGGAGTGGTTTTTCTGGTGCATGCCACCCTTGTGGTCTCAGAATGCTTCCTTACTATATCCACGCATGCTCGGGTAAGGGTTGCAATCCCGCTGAGGTGGCCAAGGAAATTCAGGACAAGCCTTTCTGCTCTAAGGATAGATACAGCTCCTCCCTTTAGCCTGAAAATTATATCGCCTTCTTTGACATGGTCTCCATCTTTAAGCGTCGTCTCATCCTGAACTCCAAGATAGCAAAAAATTGATTCGGCTTCTTTAATTCCGGCAATAACACAGGCTTCTTTCGTAAAAATAATGGCTTCTACAGGTTTGTCAGGTACAATAGTGCACGAGACATCATCGTATCCTAGATCTTCTTCTATAAATCTTTCAACTTCTTTAATAAGCATAATTTTACCCTGCTATGTTATGATCCCGTAATTAATAAGAGGTACGGTGTCCTTGCTACCGGATTATGTAAAAACAGTAGAAAGCAGTCTATATATGAATAGAGAAAGGTAAATCTTCTACTAAAGGGGCTCAGCAGAAGATTTAAAGATAGGAAATGGAATACAGTATCCCTGTCCTCAGGCTTATGAAGCCTGCTGCTAGAAGTAATAATAAAACAACATGATTTTATTGGTTGTTTCTCAGGAGCCTGGAATGCTGAAAATAGGAGTTATTGGTTGCGGATTTATTGGCGGACAGATTTGCAGAGCTATTGATAGCGGGGCTTTTGATGCGGAGCTGTATGCTCTTTTTGACTCTTCTCAGAGCAAAGCCCTTAAACTTACAGCCTCCCTGAAAAGGTACAGCCCTGCATATATGAGAATTGAGGAGTTACTGCAAAGCGTAGACCTTGTTATTGAAAGTGCCTCTCAAAACGCTGTCAGACTTATAGTACCTCAGGCTCTTGAAGCAGGGCGTGATGTAATGGTACTCAGTGTAGGTGCGCTTGCGGATGAAGAACTCCGGGAAAAACTCTTCAGGCTTGCAGAACAGAACAATTGCAAGCTGTATTTCCCTTCAGGAGCAATCGTGGGTATAGATGGAATAAATTCCGCCTCGGCTTCCGAAATTTCCTCAGTTACCCTTACTACCCGAAAACCGCCTCTGAACCTTGCAGGAGCCCCACACATTGAAGCCCTTGGAATTGAGCTTGAAAAGATCGAAAAAGAAACCCTGCTTTTCGAAGGGCCTGCGTCAGAAGCGGTCAAAGCCTTTCCTGCAAACGTAAATGTTGCAGCTACGATAAGCCTTGCAGGTATAGGCTTTGACCGGACGAAAGTAAAAGTAGTAGCCGACCCTTCCCTTTCCAGAAACGTGCATGAGATAACCGTAGAAGGCAAATTCGGCAAATTTTTCACCAGAGTCGAAAATGTTCCCTCCCCTGAGAACCCGAAAACAAGTTACCTTGCAGCCCTCTCTGCAATCTCCACCCTGAAGAAAATCCTGAGCCCGGTCCAGATAGGTACCTGAGCTCGGAAAAAGCAAGAATTTAACTTGCCGCCTAACACTTTTTCTCACAATCAGAAATCTAATATTTCTTCTCTAGTTTACCTGAGTTGAAGAAATTGTCAACCCATAACGAGACGGAACTTGGGAAGCGAAAAGAGAAGCGTACTGTTGCACTTGCAGTGCAACTCCCAGAAAATCTTTGTTTTTCTGTGATCCCGAAGCGCAATTCGGGCGAGACTCATAAATATTATATAGTGCGGAAGAGTTAAGCACGTAAGTTCCCAGAAGCAAATGGTATATGTACAAAAAGAGTATACTGGATAAGGTTTCCTTTGTTTAACTCTTTTCTACATCCATTTGCCTGTTAGACTTCCGTTAAATTAAAACTGGTTATCTCAAGCTTGACCTTCAATCTCAGATCCGAGTCTTATTTTCGGATTTTGTTTCAAAAACCAGGTGGTCAAATGCAGCAAGCAGAGCTTATTGAAAGGATCAAAGAACTCAAATTAAAACGAAATGCAGTTATTCTTGCTCATTACTATGCCCGTCCTGAGGTTCAGGATATTGCAGATTTTGTCGGAGACTCTCTTGGTCTGAGCCAGGAGGCTGTCCGTCAGACTGCTGATATTATTGTTTTTTGCGGTGTTCATTTCATGGGAGAAAGCGCTGCAATTCTCTGTCCTGACAAAACTGTCCTTTTGCCGGAAATCGATGCCACCTGCCCTATGGCAGACATGGTGGATATTGAAGGTCTCAGGCGAGAAAAGGAAAAGCATCCCAATGCCCTGGTTGTTTGCTATGTTAATAGTTCGGCTGCCATCAAGGCTGAATCTTACATCTGTTGTACATCGGCTAATGCCGTTGAGGTAGTAAATTCACTGGATGTCGATGAAATTATCTTTGTGCCTGATAAAAACCTGGCTGCCTACGTTGAAGCTAGGACTGACAAAAAAATCATTCCCTGGGAAGGACACTGCCCCACTCACCACCAGATCCTGAGAGAGGACGTCCTTAGAATGAAGGAAAAGCATCCTGAAGCTAAGTTTATTGCACATCCCGAGTGCCGCCCTGAGGTTCTGGAGCTTGCAGACCACATAGCAAGCACACGAGGGATGATTATGTATGCAAAGAACTCTCCTGCAAAGGAGTTTATTATAGGTACGGAGTGTGGACTTCTCCACGGTATCCATAAAGCAGCCCCTGAAAAGAAATATTATTGCATTTCCGAATTCACCTGCTGCCCGAGCATGAAAATGATCAATCTTGAGAAAGTCCTGATCTCCCTTGAAAAAATCCAGCATATAGTGACCGTTCCTTATGACGTCAGGATCAGGGCAAAAAAAGCGCTTGACCGTATGCTTGCAGTAAAAATCCGATAAAGGTCTGGTACTTTAAACCTTGCAGCCTCTAACGATTTATTCAATTGCAATTATAAAGATAACAAGGGACAGGTATAAAAAATCCACCTGCCCCATCTAATTTAATTCATTCTCAGATCTTTTTCTTTAACACGCAGTACCCGGCAATAATCATGAAAAGCGGTAAGGAAATTGCCATAAATATCCTGGCTGCTCCCATCGGATCCTTGATTCTACTATCTCCTCCCGCGTTTCCGCTCATAGCTGCCCTTCCTTCGCTTCCAATGCTTCTCAGGGGTATCTTATTTGCGCCCTGGATTTCTCCACTTCCTTCGTATTCCGTTATTGCAAAGAAAGAATAGCCAGGGGTTTCCGCTTCAAAGTAAACGTAATTCTTGTCTTCTCTGACTTTTTCAGTATAAAGGGGCTGCCAATCTTCGTCGTACCTTTGAAGAGTTATCAGAGTCTCATTAATATTCTCATCCTTAATCCACGATTTTTCAACCTTAAACTCTATAAGTCCGTTTCTAATGGAAGTGGGAAGTCCTGCTCCCTTATCTCCTACCCAGACATTTACATGCTTATAGACCTTGCCTTGAGGAGTTGTCGGGACAAGAGTGGATTTGTTTTTAAGTTCTTCTACAACTGTTGTTGTTCTCCTGAAAGTCTTCTTCGGATCAAATTTGATGTAGGTAACGCATGTAACACCTTCTACAAAATCAAATTTGACAGGGTAACCACTTATAACGCTTCTGGTAGCAAGTTCCTTGGCGGCAATATTGCTCGCATCCTCACTAGAAACAAGGTTCATTCCCCAACCGCTAGAGGACGAACTGCCAGAAGAGGATGAATTGTTAGTAGGGGATGAACTATCGGAAGAAGAATTGGAATTATTATCTTCTTTATTTTCCCTGTTATCTAAAGTTACAGTATTAGGATTTTTGGTGTTTGGATTTTGTTTATTTGGACTCTTTTTATTTGGACTTCTCTCATTTGGACTCTTTTTATTTGGACTTCTCTCATTTGGATTCTCCTCATTTGGGCTTTCCTCATTTGGATTCTCCTCATTTGGATTCTCCTCATTTGGGCTTTCCTCATTTGGGCTTTCCTCATTTGGATTCTCCTCATTTGGATTCTCCTCATTTGGATTCTCCTCATTTGGGCTTTCCTCATTTGGATTCTCCTCATTTGGATTCTCCTCATTTGGATTCTCCTCATTTGGATTCTCCTCATTTGGATTCTCCTCATTTGGATTCTCCTCATTTGGATTCTCCTCATTTGGATTCTCCTCATTTGGATTCTCCTCATTTGGGCTTTCCTCATTTGGATTCTCCTCATTTGGATTCTCCTCATTTGGATTCTCCTCATTTGGATTCTCCTCATTTGGATTCTCCTCATTTGGATTCTCCTCATTTGGGCTTTCCTCATTCGAAGTTCCATCTCTCGGATTTTCCTCATTCAGATTGGGACCTGCTGTATCACTTCCATCATTTCCGGGATCCTGATCTATAGCAGATGCCATACTGGAGATTGTCCCGGGAATTATTAGTATTATAACTAATATATAAATCAAAGAGCTAAAAAAATCGGCTTTCATCTTATTGGCCTCCACCCATGCGTCAGTAAACAAAAATTTCCGGTTCTTTCCTAATTATTAACGGAATAGTATATAATTCGTATAAATAAAATTAAGATCTTGATTATAGTAGATTTTTAATAGATCCTAAGTCAACACATTTCTTTGCTCCAGTTCAATATTTGAATCTGTTTAAGATTGAACAAATATTTATTTGAGTTTAGGGCATTTTTTGGGTTTGCCTGTTTCTGAAATTGGTAAACCTTTTATATATCAAAGGGAAGAACGGCAGGACATAAAACCGTCTTACTTAATATTAACTTTTTAATTAGTATGTTACTATAAATTTCCTTTGATTCAATATCCGCATATTTACTATATAGCTTCCTCTTACATCGCATAATTTTAAATAAATCAAAAAATAAAATATTTCAAGAAGCCCATATTATAATTCTTTTTATTCCCTTGTTAGTTGTATTCTTCCTCCCTGAAATCCTGTCCTTCATGTAACCTCTCGTAATAATCAGTAATTTACTCTCTAATGCAAATTTTATACCAGAACCATTGACTCGAAACCGTTGAACTGCGACCCTTTTACGAAAAGGCTTGACCAAAACCGTTGCACCGGTTTATCACCAAGCGTTGTGCCGCTTGACCACGCCGTCACGCCGTTTTCGATAAAACCTTCTCAAAAGGTTTTCGCTCAAGCCTTTTTTGAAAAGGCTTGTGATCAAACTTTTTCTTAAAAAGTTTGTGTTTATCACGCCAGATAGGGTTAGGGGATAAAGTTCTAAAATCCAAGATTATGCCGTTTTTGATCAAACATTATAGAAATTTGCGGAATTGGAGTGGAAATATTATAAATTCTGTCCAATAGATACGCTTCTTGAGCGAACGAGGTGAAAGAAAAAGGAGCCATCCTCCCAAGACGGGATTCGGGCGAGAAAATCCGATACCTTTAATACTTTGTAATACTGCTTTGTACTGATGTCTGCAGGCATACGCACATATCTGGAACTTATGAGATACGAAAACTGCCTGATGGCGGGTTTTGCAGCCGTAATCGGAACACTGATCGCTTTTAATATCCTTATCTCTGAAGCCCCAGGATCTTATAGCCCTGAAGATTTTCCTTTTTTTTATTCTTGCCTTGTATTCCTAGTCGTATTCTTAGTCTCAGGTGCAGGAAATACCATTAATGATTATTTTGACGTGAGGATAGATTCGATAAATCGCCCTGAGAGACCTATCCCCTCAGGTCGGGCAACGTTAAAAGAAGCTCTCTATTTTTCTTACACTCTGTTTGCCCTTGGCACACTCCTAGCTTTCTGGATTAACTTAATCTGCGGATTTATTGCCCTGTTTAATTCCCTGCTGCTAATCTTCTATGCAAAAACTCTCAAAGGCACTCCTCTTTTAGGAAATCTGAGCATAGGCTATCTCACCGGGTCAACCTTCCTGTTCGGAGCTTCAGTTTTCGGGTTTGAAGGACTGGACGTGCTTTTCGTACTCTTCCTGCTAGCAGCCCTCGGGATTACTGCCAGAGAGATTGTAAAGGATATTGAGGACATTGAAGGGGACAAGATCGAAGGGGCAGACACCCTGCCTATCAGGGTCGGGGCAAAAAAGGCAGGTTACCTTGCAGTATTTATAGGACTCCTTGCCGTGCTTTTAAGCCCTCTTCCTTACTTTATGCAGATTCTTGGCGTACGTTATCTTTATCTTGTCCTTCTGGCAGATATGGGATTTCTCGCAGCCATCTACCAGTTACTTATCAGGAACAATCCTACAAAGTCCTCAAGAATGTTCAAGATAGCTATGTTCTTTGCTCTCATTGCTTTTATTGCCGGGGTATAATTTCTTTCCGGCTAAGCAATACAAACCGTTTAGAAAAAAACTTTTTAGAAAAATGTTTTATCAAAAAGTTTTTAGAAAAAAGTTTTTCAAAAATTTGTAGATCCTTCTCTATTAAACTTACTTCAGCAGATTGGACATTTTCCTGCGACCAGTTCCATTGAAAAATCCCGTATATTCTCAAGCTCTTTTTCCATTACTTCGGCTACTTCCTTTTCTACTTCGCTTGCAGATCCTTTCTTCATTATCAGCTGGGCAGTGGCGATCTGGGGCTGATCTATTGGAGTCCCGATTTCGCTTAAAAGCCAGACATAAACTTCGGAAACATCAGGCACTTCTTTATAGATCTGGGCTGCAATCCTGTGGGAAAGCAGGTTGTAAACTTTTCCTATATGGCTCACAGGATTTTTGCCTGCTGCGGCTTCGCTGCTAACAGGACGGTTCAGGGGAATTACTCCGTTTACTCGGTTTCCGCGTCCAACCTGCCCGCCGTCCGCATCTTCTGCAGAAGTGCCAGTTACAGTGGTATAAATTCCCTGCAGCCCCCTGCCCGGAACATCCAGAGTGTTCAGGGAAGCTGTCGGCTTCAGGCACATACAGCCTTCAAATTCAGCTCTTGCTTTCTCTGCAAACTCGGCAGCAAACTCTTCTATCCGCTCGTGAAGTTCGATTTTCTTCTTAAAATACTCATTTTCGGATTCAACAAACCTGTCCACCAGCGGCATCGCAACAGTCAGATGTATGTCTTCCTTATGCCTGAGTCCCATAACTTTTACATCTTCTCCGGATTCCGGATACTCTTTTTTGAACTTCTTCGAGTTCAGGTATCTCTCACATTCAAAAACAAGCCTTTCAGTAGGGCTCAATGGTGCATATCCGACTGCTGCGGATGTGTCGTTTGCCCCGAGAATTTCCCCTCCTCTGATAAATATATCTGTAAGTTCTGCAGAACCTTTTTTTAACTCTACCTGATAGATAAGATTCTCAGGATCCACAAACCGGAGGTTATCCTGAATCCATTGCTTCGCTGTACTGATCGCAAGCTCGGGAACGTCAATCTCTATTCCCTGAAATTCAAAAGTCGCCCTGTCCCCGATGATAAGCCTCATAGGGCTTACTACTCTGCCTCCTCCTAATTTCCCTTCCACTTCTCCTGCAACAAGCATACCTTTGTCAATGTTATAGTGCAGAATAGTCCCAAAAGTCTCAAGGTATTTCTGGCTCAAGTTCACTGATATTTGTTCCATAACTGCATCGCAGATATAATCCGGATGCCCTAGCCCCTTTCTTTCAACAACTTCAACTCTCTGGCGGTAAACCTCAGGCGCTTTTAATTCTTCTACGACTATATTCCTCAAACTCTCATCCCCCAAATTCTAAAAATACAATTACACTAAAGGCAGTTGCATTAAAGGCGTTAACTCCCCTAAGGCTTGATAAAGATTAATGATACTATTTTTCACTGAGATTTATGTTCCAATAATTCACCGAGATTCATGTTTTAATAGTAGCCCGAAATTAAGTTCCATGATAAATTTCAGGCATTATATCGGTCGAATTTAAATCCTTTCCGATGAATCTCAGGAATCGTGCTGTTATCATTATTCAAGATTAACTTATTAAATGAATTCCAGTTCTTCAGATGATCCTTTTTTGCTTTTGTTCTGGCTTCCGGATTCGGGTTCACTTCCGGTTTCCGGAAGATGTTTCAGGTACTCTTTCATCATCATGGGGAAAGTATTTGCAGGCACAAAACGTACTCCAAGCTGCTCAGCCCACTTCTCAATCCCATAATCACTTGCAATAACTGCGGCGTCAAGCTCCTTGGCAAGGATGAGAACATCAATATCAGGAGCACTATCAAGAATCCCATATCTCAGGGCAGCACGATATTTATTCCGGAATTTGCCAATTATCCCCCCGATTACTTCCCTCTCAACTTCTTCCTTATACTCTTTTTTCTTATTTTGCGGATTTTCCATGAAGAGGCACTCAGTAGCGGCTTCCCATATCGCATCTTCCGCAACTCCCATGCCCCGGTTGATCCTTTCCCGCATATAAGTAACATATTCATGGAAAATCTGAGAAGTTACACTAACCCTGTATCGATCAGGAGATTTTTTCACAAGCCAGGTATCTATTTTTGCCATAACTTCCCTGTCACAGCCATTGTGGCTTGCGAATTCATACATCTCTTTATACACTGACGGATAGGGCACGTAACAGCTTATCCCGAACTGCAGGCGAACATTGGCTATCAGGTCAAGGATTGCCTTCATTCCCTCACAAAGGGAAGTATAACCCATAACCTCACGCGTCTGCAGATCCGTCAATGCTGTAGTATCCAGCACAAATCTCTGTTTGAGCATTTTTTCAAACCTTTTAGAACAATCTATTTACCCATTTTATGTATTGATCAATGATCAATAAAATTCTTTGTTTTATTCCGATCATTTACTAACTTTTTATCTTTTTTCTGTTTTTATAGTCCTTCTTTTTTTATTATCTGTTTATTTTTTAATCAAAATCAATAACTGTATATAGTTTTAAGACATATATTTTCATAGGGAAGTTAAAACCAGAGGCTAAAAAGCTATCTAAAACAAATTTTATAAAGTGTCTTCTAATGTTGTTTCGACTCAAATGCGAGAAGCATTTTTGAATCAACATTAGAATAAATGTTGTGCTGTTAGTCTTTATGTTTGCTTTTCAGCTCTGGACCGATCTTCTCGAGATCGATGTGCAAGTCGGGTAATACCGGCAAGTAAGACACAGCTCAATGATGTGAAAAATTGAGCCGGATTGGACACCTCAAAATAGCCCGATTCGGTATAATGGTAATAAGCTGAAAATGGGGTATATGATTTGAGTGAAAACACGGAGACATTGAAGCCCTGTGTAGGCTCAGCATAGGGCATGGTGAGAAACCCTCTGAGTAAGGGAGGCGACACAATGAAGGAGTATTGCAATATTTGCGGTCGGGAATTGCTGGAAGACGTAATGGTTGTGGACACTAGCTTGGATATGAAACCAATAAAGTTCAAAGAGGTCCACGGGGATAAGTCCGATCTGATCTGCATTGAGTGTGCAATTGATTCGATTGAAAATCCACCCTTTGTATGTTCAAGATGCGGGCAGCCAATCGAATTTAATGAAAAGTTCTATGTATTCAGGGAAGCAACCACAAAACCTGGCGGTCCCAAAGTTGACTTTAAAGAGATATGTCTTGATGATAAATATATCTGCAGCACATGTTTTTCTGAGATAATGAATCCCGAGGGTGACGAAGAAGATTAAATGGAAATCTGTGTGTAAACTTAATCCCTCTGCCTGAATTTTTAATCAATAGGCAGGAATCAGGCATCAGTTACCGAGAATTTCTGCCCGGAAATACAGAACTATTCTTCAGTTCTGTCACCAGTTTTTTCTAATTTTTTCCGGATTTTTTCCCCTTTATTTTCTTTTTTGTTTCTTGTCCTTACTTTTATTTTTCTTTGCCTTTTTTCTTCTTAAGCTATCTAAAAGTTCTTCATTTAAAAATTGATAGTTCATCATATTCCCTATTCAATTACTCGCGGATCCATGAAATTAGATTTTATAAAGCATAAATATTAATCTTATAAAAGTAGAGACTATTGATCTAATAAACAGAGTTTGACAAACATAATCCAATAAACGGGGACTGACAAATAGAACCAGATAAATAGAATAAATAAAAACAGATAAATAAAATCTGACAAATAGAGCGACTGATATCTATAAGCATGGTAATTCTGTTTGTTTTGTTTTATTAAACTATCCATGATCTCGCGGGGTAATAGATTGAATGAAAGCAGTGTGATTGAAATTGGAGATATGAACTGGGGAGAAATTGTAGAGAGCTCTAAAAAGCCGGTTATTGTAATGTTCTACAGCTCTACCTGCCCTTATTGCAAAGCTATGGAACCTTATTTTATAGACTATGCAAAAGAATTCAAAAACTCGGCAATTTTTGCCCGTCTGAATATTGAAACAAATCCATGGACTGCAGAAAGGTACGGCGTTCTTGGCACGCCTACGTTTAAGTTCTTCTGCCGGGGAAGACCCGTGTGGGAGCAGGTAGGCCAGATCTATCCTTCCATACTGAAAAAGGCAGTTGAAGATATGATTAATTACGGAGAAGAATGTATAAAGAAAAGCACTCCAATCGGTCAGGACATCACGGGATACGTTTGACCTGCGGGTCAGCACCCAGGTTCTTTTTTTCCTTTTCTTTCTGCCTGTAGATTCCTCTCTCACAAGCCCGAACTTCTCAAATATAGCCTGAACTGCAGCCAGGATACTGACAAGCCTGTCTTCCCTGCGATATTCAACCTCAGCTTTTCTAAAATCTTTTACTATATTCTTAGAAAAGGAACTTATCAGAAGAGAAGGTTTATGTATACAGACATGCCCACATAAATTCTCTCAGATCAGTACTCCATTTGAGACATGAACCTGTAATTACTCTTACAATAATCTCTTAATTAATCCTGTAAATTAATTAATCCTGTAAATTTTGAGGAATAAAAATGGATATTGAAGATTCTTCTAAGAACCTTACAACTCCGATTAGGGGTGCAAAGATAGTTGCGGATATGACTGTAGACGAGCTTGTAAGGGAATATAGTGGCTGTGCCTTTGGAGCAGGCAGGCTGGCTGAAGCCGTGGATATCTATTATAAAATGCTGGCTTCCGAGAAAACTACGAAATTTTTTGGGCTTGCAGGAGCTATGATTCCAGCAGGCATGAGAAATATTATCGCTGATTTGATACGCGACGGCTATATCGATGTGCTTGTTACTACTGGAGCAAATATGGTACATGATACTGTTGAGGCTCTGGGTCTTCACCATTATAAGGGTACAGCCTGTGCAAATGATATCCAGCTCAGGCACGACTGCATCGACAGGATCTATGACGTCTACCTGCCAGACCAGCACTTTACCGAACTTGAAGAATTTCTGCAGAGCATCTATGCCGGGCTTCCTAAGGAAAAACTTTCTATCCGGCAGGTTCTCACTGAGATAGGGAAAAACCTTGATGACGATTCCTCTATCCTGAAAACCGCAGCAGATATGGGCGTGCCTGTGTACTGCCCTGCCATTCAAGATTCTGTAATAGGGCTTCAAGCCTGGTTATATAAAGAAGGGAATCCTCTGCATGTGGATGCTTTTGCTGATATGCATGAGTTTATGGATATCTGCTATGAGACCGAGTGTGCAGGCGCCATGCTCCTTGGGGGCGGAGTTCCAAAAAACTATATTCTGCAGTCTATGCTTGTGACCCCCAGGTCATTTGATTATGCAATCCAGTTGACCATGGATCGCCCTGAGACCGGAGGTCTAAGCGGGGCAACACTTGACGAAGCCCAGTCATGGGGAAAGGTCGGAGAAAATGCAAAAACTGTAACTGTGTACGCTGATGCAACTATTACCCTTCCTCTTATAGTTGCAGCTGTGCGGACACGCCTTTTAAAGAGATGAGTTTATGGAAAGGAAAACCCGTATAATTCTTGCCCTGGATGTTTCTGACAGGGAAGAAGCACTTAAAATTGCAGAGGATGTTTCAGAATTCGTGGACGCCATAAAAGTAGGCTACCCCCTTGTACTCGCAACCGGGCTTGAGATAATCAGGGAACTTGCTGAATTTGCTCCAATAATCGCAGATTTCAAGGTTGCCGATATTCCCAATACCAACCGCCTTATCTGCGAACAGGTTTTTGAAGTAGGAGCCGATGCCGTGATTGTCCAGGGGTTCACAGGTCGCGACAGCCTTGATGCCTGCATTGAGGTTGCCTCTGAATACAGGAAAGATGTGTTCGTGGTAAGCGAGATGAGCCATCCAGGAGGAGCCGAATTCCTCCAGCCTGTCGGAGAAGCAATTGCGAGAATGGCAGCTGAAGCAGGAGCCTCTGGTCTTGTTGCTCCTGCGACTAGACCGGAAAGAGTAAAGAAAATAAGGGAAATCGTTGGAGATAAACTCACTATTATCTCGCCTGGAGTTGGTGCCCAGGGAGGAAGAGCCTCTAATGCTATTGCCGCAGGTGCCGATTGGGTAATAGTAGGAAGGAGCATCTATAAAGCAGAATTACCAAAGAAGGCTGCCAGCGAGATTGCTGCCGAGATTGAGGCTGAACTCAGAAGAGAGGGCTGAAAAATATTTTTAAATGTTTTTAGAATTTATTTCTTCTAAAAATATTTTTCCGTTTTCTGAGAGATATTTATTATTTAGCTATGTTGAGAGATATTTATTATTTAGCTATGTTGAGAGATATTTATTATTTAGCTATATTATCTGATCAATTGAGTGCCTGTGATGAAAAACTTTGCTGATTTATGATGAGCCCTATGAGTTCTGAGGCACGAAAATTGAGTACCTCATGAATTAAATACTAAGAATACCATTTACTTAGTATGTTTAAATTAGTGGATGCTGAAAACTTCCTAAAGTCTGAAGAGCTTTCAGAATGTAATCGGGAAATTTTGAGTAAGTATTTCAGATATTTGAGGCATGAAGGGAATAGCGAAAGAACAGCTTTAAACCATATGGAGAATATGATATGGGTAGCGAAGGCTCTTCATGAGTGTGATCTAGGGAAACTTACAGAGGATGACCTTTATCTCTTTTTTGATGCTTTAGAAAACTACACTTACACAGACAGGGCAGGTAAGATAAAGAAATATTCTGAGCCAACAAAGGAGACTCGAAAAGTATCTTTGAAGAAGTTCTTAAAATGGAACAAAAATTACGAGCTTCACGAAAAAATAAAGTGTAAGAGACTCAAAGGAAAGAAGCTTCCTGAAGATATTAAGTGTAAAGAAGATATTGTAAAAATGATTGAAGCAGGTAGCAATAGTCGGGACAGAGCCATCATAGCTTGTTTTTATGAGTCTGGCGCCAGAAGAGGGGAACAGCTTTCTGTTAAGCTCAAAAACGTAGAGCTTGATGAGTATGGGGCTGTGATTACCTTCCCAGAAGGTAAGACAGGAGCTAGGAGGGTTAGATTGGTTTTCTCTGCTCCATACCTACGGGAATGGATAGATGATCACCCTAGAAAGGATGAGAGGGATGCACCTTTATGGTGTACATTGGATAAAAACGCTGGACTCATGTCAGTTACCGGGCTTGTTAATGTATTCAATCGATGTGGGGAAAAAGCAGGAATAGAGAAAAAAGTCAATCCTCATTCCTTCCGCCACGATAGAGCAACTCACCTAGCTACAAATTTTACAGAACAACAGCTCAAGATGTATTTAGGTTGGTCTCCTACATCGACCCAACCAGCTACATACGTTCATTTGAGTGGAAAAAATATGGACGACGCTGTTTTGAAAATGTATGGCATTAAAACAAATGAAGATGATACTGAATTCTTGAAGCCTGGAGTGTGTCCCAGGTGCCATGAGCTAACTCCTGTAAATGCAAGGTTCTGTCTTAAATGTGGATTGCCTTTATCTAGAGAAGCTACAACAACGGTAGAATCCATAAGAAATGATTATATCCAATTTGCGGACTTAGAAGAACTTAGAGAAATGAAGGATGCATATAGACAAGGGCTTGAAGAAATCTCCAAGCTGAAGGAGAAGATGCTAAAAAGTGGGAAATAACTTTCTCAACCAAACTTTCACTCATTTTTTAGTATAATTATAAGTGGCTGATAATCTTTGCTTATTGTGATGAAATCTTTAAAACATGGAGCACGTCCTTTTCTCTCGGGATGTTATATCCTATCAGAACTTCTAAAGTTGTGCCAATTATAGTCGTACTTGCCAGCGACTATAGTAATCCAGTACTGCTTGATATATCTCATCTACAGTATTAAGACTAAATCTCGATGGTTGCTTATATTTAAATATCATTTCACTGGCTAGCTTCAAATCAGCTAATTCCGCTTCTTTCATGATTATTTGAGATGGTTCTGTAGATCCTCTGGGCAAAACGTGGTTCTCTTTTGATTTCTTCACAAAATATAGTTGGTCATCGGAATCGGCACCAATTAATATATCATGATTCAAGAAATGTTCGAAAAGTAAATCGTCATGTGTAGACTCAAAATCCTTCCATTGCTTCCTAATCAAGTGTAGCGTATTAAGCACATATTTTACAAGATCCTCATCGTCTATTTCTTCCGGTATCTTCTCTGGTATTTCTACTGTTCCGGATAACTGTGTTTGGAATATTTGCAGAGGGATTTCTTCAGGCAATCCGGGTACATGTTCTTTAAATAATTCGAATATTAGTGGAAGGGAAGATAATACTGGTTCAAAGCGAAGTGTATACATTACACCTATAAATTCTTCTTCTGGAGCTTTGAAATCAGGATAATGCTTTGTACAAGAGATGTAGCACTTTTTCAACAGATCATCAACGCGTTGTTGTCTGGGAGCATCTATGCTGTTTCTGTAGAGTTTTACAACTGCGGTTTCAAGTGGCCTTTTACCAGTTTCTATGCATGTATTGAAAAAGGAAGCAGACAAATAAAACTTCACATGATAAATTAACCAGTCTGGACTATTATCAAAATACTCAAGTTCCCGCAGGATGATATTAATAGCTTTTTCATAATTGTTCAAACGTAGTTCGGAAAATCCATGTCTAATATTTTTCAAGTTCTTAATCGTCGTTATATTCCATTTGTTACGAAGGCCGTTTTTTACAGGAGGAATTAATTCTATGCAGTCAAGTTTTTGCAAATCGTGGAGATGCTTATTGATTGTACTTTGATCTTCAACGTTATGTTTTTTCTTTAAATAGATTCTGATATCCGGCTCAGGAACCTCTTCATTTCTTTCTAAAATACATTCAATTATACTGGACTTGACTTCTCTATGTTTCAAATGTTCTCCTTTTCTTTTTGTCATTCTTTTTGTCATAAAATATAGTATGTTGTCTGGGTATTTAAACATAGTTTAAAATACATGTTAATTATTCCGGCTATGTTTACTGGTTATTAATAACCTAGGTTATTAATAACTAAATAAATATTTATAGGATCTTCACTTAGGTTATGGTTGAGGTTAAAACATTATGTTTAACTTTGGATTAAGAAAAATACAGAAAGTTCGATATACATACATGTTGCCAATTCCGACAGACTGGATTAGAAACATGAAGTTAGAAAAGAGTGACGTATTGTGTATCGAAATGTTGTCCGACCAGAGCTTAAGAATAACCCCAGTTCCACAGGCCCGCCAAGACTCTGAAGGAACTGGGAGCGCAACACCAACCAACTTAAAGAAGAAGTGTCCGCATGAAAACTACGATATCTAATGATAAATGTTTTTCCACATGGGCGAAACAAACTTGCACCAACCATCTTGAAATTTTAGAGCACATGAGGAAGAGTACTGATCCAATGGATCGAGCTATCGCAAAACGAATAATGCAAACAGCAGGAGCTGAGAATATTGATTAAAAACGATAGTCCGGAAGGTTCCAGGCTTCCGGAACAAGCAAATGTTCTGACTTCAAAATATAAATTAACTTCTGAGTTTATAAACCCTTCTGCCTATATCAATATTTCCGGTAATGTTTTTCAAAGCTTGCCAGTGACTAATTTTGATTTGGAACTGGAAGAACCTGAAGTTTCGTGGGAAGAGTGGAAGCAGACTAGGAGGGGCTAAATATGGCACTTCCTGATACTAAAACAAACCCGGAAGAATTGTTAAAGTTTCATACTAGGTTAATGAAATATGCGCCAAGAGGGTACAATCCTTTCTATTTTGTACTTGAGATCGGAGGAAAGGAGCCGAAGCAAGGGATAAGCTGGAAAAACAACAGAAAAACCATAACTGAAGCTCTTTACTGGATGAGAAGAGGGCACAATATAGCAATCTGTGCAACTGCTAAAGATCCCCTTTGCATCGTCGATGTCGATGATCTCGCACAAGTCCCGGAAATTAAGCCAACCTTGCAAGTAACCTCCAGGAAGAGAATTGGAAGGCATAATTATTTTTTTGCCATAGATGGAACTGCAAAACGAAATATCCCGACTAAGGATGCCGGAGAAGTCCGATCGGTTTGGCAGTATGTTCTTGCTCCAGGATCATATGTGCCGTGCTCCGAAGAAGAAATAAACCGGATGCCTGATTGTGAAAAACCATACGCAGGAAGATATACGCTAAACAATGAACTCCCGATCAATACAATAACTTTCGAAGAGCTACCGGAAGTCTATACAGCGCGGTATGCTGAAATGAAGAAGTTAGAGGTTGATGCAACAATCCGGGAACTTAAACGGGAAAAGTATACTGGTAAAAATATCGGAGGTAAAAAGAGCGCCCTATGGGATCTTGATATTACCGATGTATCTGGAGTTAGTGACACGAGAGGGCGGTATATCCCTATGCCATCTGTGATACATGGATCTGAAACCGGGCACAATTGCAAAGTCTCAAATGGTTTAATGCATTGCTGGCGGCATAGTGTATGTCATAACGCATTTTCATACCTGTGTATGCTTGCGGGTATTGCGTCTTGTGAAAGGGCAGGCAGACCACATGGAGGCCGGTTTTTCGGTGTAAATGCACAAGACGGGGAAACCGTGTTTAAAGTATGGATGTATGCGAAGGAACACGGAATGATACCAGAGGATGATCCGATACCAAGAAGTGCGCTGGTTTATTATGCGGTGGACAGAGGATGTTGCAAGAAAAGTGAGATACAGGAAGGTAATCGGCTTCCGATCTTAGGTTATACGCTAACTCTGTTGGTAGCAAAGCAGGAGGGGATTAACCTTGGCAGGAATTAATCCTCCTTCTAATTATAAGGACATCACTGAAATCGCATATGAAGCCGTGAAAATGAATGATATTGACGCAATGGTTCAATTTGTTGAGGACGAAAACGATAAACTCGATTGCCCAGTTCCAAAAGACAACTTAGTCAGGCTTTTAAATGAAATTTCAACTCAGATCAGGGCGGCACAAAATGAATTTAATTACAGCCAATGTGTTGAAGAACTTTTTCAGATAACACCGAAGGCGGAGTTAGAAGATAGAATCCTACAGGCAATCGATTTTGTAAATTCAATAGTGCTGTCAAAAGAGGGAAACGTACAGGAAATGGAACTGTTCATAGAATGTAAGGTCATTGATTATTTCGATATTCCGAAGGGAAAGAATCACCAAATGAATAAGATTTTCAGAAGTGGATATGCCGGCACTATCAAAGCCAAAAAGAAAGAGCTTTCGAATAAACAGAAGGCTGAATCAAAAGCTGGCGCATGTACGTTTGACATAGACAGCGAATTCAATGACCTTTATCAAATGTCAGAAAGTGAGGCCGGTAATATTACGATCAAACCTTTCTACGACAGGATAGCCAAATACGTATCTGATAAATTTCATGTGATATCATTTCGCGGAAACCTATTCATCTATAAAGAAGGGTGCTACAAAATAGACCCATATACAGTAAAAGCAGAGGCTACCAGAGTACTCAACGGAATCATGAAAAATGAAAATAGCAGGGACATATCAAAACGGCTAACTGATATCATGACGTATATCCAAAATTACAATGTCGTAAACGAGTATCCATTTAATAACTATAATAATGCATTCCCTGTAAGAAATGGCGTTGTAGTATTTGATTTTGAAAATGGAACTCATTGGTTGGAAGAAAATCCAGACCCAGATACATGGAAGTTCGATTATGTGCTTGATGTGGATTATGACGACGAAGCAGATTCAAACTATATAATGACAAGAATTGCGAAATATCTTTATGATAACCCGGAGCAACCTCTTGATGTAGATGAAGCGAATGGAAGATATGATTCTAAAATAATTTTACAGATTCCAGCGCAGGGTATTTTGCAGGCAATGGGCTATGGGCCGTATAAATCAGTGTACTTACTAGTCGGGGAACCAAATAGTGGAAAAACGTCTATTATTGACTTTATTTCTTACTTTGTTGGTGACTCCTGTAAATGTACGATCGGCTTAGATGAATTTACATCCGGTGACCGGTTTGTAATGGCCAGAAAAGAAGGAAAAATATTAAACCTCCACGATGACCTCGGATACTTCAAAATGGGGGATACTGGTCGAGTAAAGGCAATGTCCGGAGGGTATAATCACAAGATAGAACGCAAAGGCAAAGACGGGTATGATGGAAGAATAACAACCGTTGATGTCTACACAGCAAATCGTCCGGCTGGGTTCAACAGGAATATTTACATTGATAAGGCTTTTTGGGGACGTTGGTATTACGTATACTTCCCCAACCACTTCGACCAGAACGATGAGTTTCAGAAGAACACATTTACTGAAGAAAATAAAAGTGCCTTCCTGAATGAAGTAATCAAAATGATTGTGGAAATCAGGCAAGAGAAACATTTAGTAGTACAAAAAGAAGAATGGACAGAAGTCCGGAGAAAATGGATGCAGGCAGGAAATATCCTATACAAGTTCATTGAAGATAACATGGTAGCAGGAGGGAGAACATCCTTCATTAAAGATGAGCTCTTTACCGCTCTCAAGGCTTGGTGCATTGATAACAAGCAAGGAGAAGATCTGCTCCCGCAAAGATCGTTCGATCTGGGAGACATGGTTGAACTCTGTGGTGGTATTGGAGACGCACAGAGAGTGTTCAAGAACAAGGGATTAACTAGTCATCATTGCTTCGTCTTGAATTATTCTTGGAAACCGCAATCAAAGTATAAAAAATACTGTCCCTCAGAAGCCGCAACAGATCAAGATATTATTACATCGTATTGCTAAATAATATCGCTTTTTTATTTTTAAGCTGGTTGTTAAAACAGCAACCATCTTTTCTTTTTTCATTTTGTTGAAATTTCCTATCCATCCTACTAAACACGAGTTCTCTTTTAGGAACTGGCGGAAAATCCGAATGATTACGGTCGACCTCATCCTAACAAATAACATTATAAATTCACCCAATTAACGGGGTATTCTATATCCATTACTGCAGGAAAACTCCCTCTTTTTTTAAAAGTTATCATATGTGAATTAAGAACTCTTTAAAAAAGAGGGAGTTTTTATGTTTTATATAGTCAATCAAATAGACCGTGAATTACGTTAACACTTTATAAATATAGTTCTATAGGTATAAAATTATGATTAACTTAGAACCTATCCGAAAAGTCAGAATACACGTTGAAAAGCTATAACAGGCTTATAATGTCTAAGTATCTACTCTATGTGTATATCCCTTACTGCGAATGGTAAAATGGGTCAAACATTTTTTGGATAGGCTCTCAACCCACCCTAAAAAATGAAGAGCCATCTTCTTTGTTTATATCCCCAATATACTCACGGTATATTACGTACTTGCCATTTGCTTTCTTTATGCATCTAACCCCAAGACCACTCTTTTTCAACATCGTTTCTCTCTTCTATGTGATCTTCTAAGTGGCTTTTAATGCTCCTCTCAAGCCGTTTTTACCGTGATATTGTATGGCATTCCAGAGAAGATCTTCAAGTGATAAACTCCGGCAGGTTCATACTCATATGTTGAACCAATGGTTGCATTGCTAGAATCCACAGCAATATCAATCAAATTATTTTTTTGGTCATACACGAAAATGGAAAAAACTGTCTGTGTATACTTTGTACTATTTTGAGCATCCCATTCAACTATCCAGGGAGAAGAAGGTACTGTAAACGGTTCTGTCGTTTTACCATCATCTCCAGACCAGGTCGCGATTACAGTACCTGATGCAGTTGTTGGCTCAGAGATTGGCGTTGTTACTTCTGCGGCAGGTTGTGAGACTTCACTCTTCTGTTCATTGCTTCCCGCACATCCAGCTATTCCTACAACAGCTAGAATCACAAGTCCTATACAAATACTTGTTTTCATACTCGTTTTCATCTGTCACATCTCCTGGGAATGTACCTCAATTATTACAAAACTTATTTTATGAGTCTCTAAAGAAATCAGTATATTTCCAGCTTTATAAAGGCATTAACAATAAAATTGTTTTCTATTTATTCCTGTATATACGGTCTGTGATTCTGAGAGCTGTCAGTATATTGTAAAAGATGTAATCTATCGTGAATCGCTATACTGTACCACTTTTTCTGAAACTTAAATCCTCAAAAAGAAAGAAAAAGAGAAAAGCCAGGAATTAAAGTTCCTGGAGATATAGACAAAATAAGGCCTGTTCGATTACTCGGGAATTACTGAATCCTGGAGGAAAAGGAGAATACTGCTGGAGAAAATGAAGAATTCCAGGAAAGATCCTGGAGGTTACTCCGGAACCTGAGAATTCTTTGGAGCAAGCATGGCAAGAATCTCGGCTCTTATCTCGTCATCAGTCTTCTCTTTGCGTTTCGTGTTGTAATTCATGTTAACACTCTGGGAGTTCATGTTTACCTGAGACTGTTTACCGAAGCCCTCGCCCGCAAACTTGGTAGACAAGAGAAACATTGCCGCCTTTGAATCTCCGTGATCCATAGCAAGTTTTACGGATTTTAGACAATTAGCCTGGAGTTCAGCCTCCGCTTTCTGGCATTGAAACCACCAATCCGCATAAGGTCTTTTTCCTTCGAGAGCAAGTTTCTGCCAGTTGAACCATGTAGAACTTGCAACCCCAATAGACTTTGCACAAGCTGTCTGGCTCATTCCTAAAAGAAGATTGTCGTAACATTTCTGGATAAGAGCATCATTTATGAGACATTTTTTAACCATATAACTGTCTATTTATGTCTTTTGTATAAAAGTGTAATTGTGTCTTCCGATTGCTTTTATAAGTTGAGAAGTGGAGTAATTAGAGAGAAAAGTATTCGGAACCCAGGCTATTTTTAACCATGTACATTTTATTAAAGAAGTTGCGGAGGGAACTGCTGGTATAACTTTTATACAGCTGAATTTATTAAAGAAACTGATATATTAATTTCGAGGGCTCCTGAGAGTATAGAGAGCCTTAGTATTCAGTCCTGGACTAATGCAAGCTCTTAACCTGAGCTCTATCTGCATACCTCAATTAAAGTTATACTAAGTTCTACTTATGGTGTCTTCGCACTTTGGCTCATATATGCTACACAGTGGAGAGAGGAGAGTTGGGAAGGGAAATGGGAACTCTCAATGGTGGATGAAGGCTCAGTATATTTTTTCCTGCATATTTCTCTCCTGGGCTCCGGTGAAAGTTGGGTATGTATGACTAACACAATAAGGAAAGAAAAAAAAGGAAAAATGATTCTATCGGAAAACTCAAAAAGGGATTTCCGATATACAAAAAAAATTCTCACGCTATCGAAAATAACTTCTTATATCGGGAATCTTTTCCTATTGTAGTGTTCAAACAAAAAAATAAATTGAATATTCATCTTACTGTGCAAGAAAGAGAAGAAAGAGAGAACGGGAATAAATGAATTAAATAATTAATTTGTATGGTGTGAGGTAACAAATAGAAAAGTTTTCCGATTTAAGAAGTTAAAAACAGTAGCAAGAGAATTTATTTTGTATATCGGAAAAGGTATTTTGAGTTTTCCGATATACCTTAATTTTAGGGTTATTCTTTAGTTTTAAACCAGTCTTGTCTGTCAACAACTGTATTAAAATATGTAGATATGTGCTCTCCCCTTTTTGTGACAATATCGTATTTTGTGGTTTCGTGTACTCTGCGCCCTAATTTTCCTAGCCTCATGGTAAATGCATTAGGCTTAACAGGGGTTAAACCGTTCTGGTTGCACCACTCACAATATAAAGAGTAAACCCTTTTCTTCTCTGTTGGCTCCTCGTTCCCTGAACAGTCCCTTAAACACTCCTCTTCAAATATCCTGACGTTATCAGAGTGCATTAAATAGATTCTTTCAACCTCTTCGACTCCTGCATTATATGAGAATTTGCGGTTCTTCTGGAGCCTTTCAAGCCCTTCCAGCATGAGATTAATAAACCCGCTTATCTCTTCCTCTGTGGTGAGATCGTCTATAAGCCTCTCTTTTATCTCTTCCTTCTCGAATGTCTTAGGGAATTTTATAAGAATCCATCTTCTATAATATGCGTAGTTGTCAGAGTGTGCAAAAGGGGGCTTGTTAGCGGAAAACAAAAGTTTCGTTGTAGGTCTAAAGCTGAAAGAGTGCTGATATTTCCTTTCTCCTGTAAGCTCTAAATCGTTACCTGTAAGGGTGTTAAATACCTCATTTGTTTGCAGGGGAGTATCTTTCAGATCTGGGAAAGCGTTAAGCCTTTTGCCGTATAGGTTGGCGACTCTGTATTTATCAGTCTCAAGGTTCTGAAGACTTTCACCGCTCACATAGGACTTTCCCAGAATGACTTTCAAGAGGTTGATAAATACGCTCTTCCCATTTGACCCGCTCCCGTACAGCATAACAGCCCTTTGCAGGCTGACATCTGATATTAAGCAGTATCCAGCAAACTCTATTAATACATCCTGGTCTTCCTGTGGTAGCTCGCAGGTATTCATATAATCCTTAATGTTCGGGCATTCTGCTGTAGGGTTGTAGACTGCTGGCACCTGTGCTATACTTCTTACTTCTGGTGTATGGGGCTTTAGCTTCCATTCTTTAAGGTCAAACAGCCCATTCTTAAAGTTTACATACCCGTCCTGCTCTATGTCTATCTGACTTCTCGAAACGTAAGTGTAAGCCCTGATATATGCCAGTACTTCCGAAACTCTTTTAGAAGTAGCCTTGTCTATCTTTTCGGGCTCGTCCTCCCCTGTTGCCTCTTCCCACTTCTCTTTATATATCTCTATCTGTGTATCTCTTATGATGGTGTCTAATACTGACTCGCTCCCCTCATTGCTGTAATACCCATCTTGATAAATGAATAGTTCCCCATTGTCCCGCATTGTAAAGATATTATGGTTCTCTAATATCCTATCCCCTATTTCATCAAAGGTTATCTCAATCTTGGTTTTCTTGTCCTTCTCTTTCTTGTAATTAGGGTTATATGTTTCCGGTGTGCTTTCTATTGCTTTGTTTATGGTGTCGGCTCGGTAGTCTTCCCTTTCCCACTTGGAACGGAAAAGCCCTGATGTTCTGAATATTCTATCAATCTGCTCAGGGCTCTTAGTGTAAAATGCTAGCCTTCTACATAGTGCTAAATCTGCATCACTCTGAGAGACATAATTATCAAACTTACCGTTATAGAGAGCTTCAAAGGCTTCGTAGTTTTTCGCCCTTCTGCACTTCTCTATAACCTCTGAGTCTGTGAGGTTTGCCTTAATTACTACGTTCTTTTTAGGCCTACCTCTCCCTTTCTTCTGTGTCTCTCCTGCATCCTTGTTTATTCTCCTGCTGTAAAGGTCTTTAAGTGCTTCCGGTGCCTCTCTTATCTCCTTCGGTGTTTCCGGAATGTGATTACCTGTAAATGTAAAATAACGCCCTGCTTCGTACATTTCCCAATTATTAGACCTGCATCTTTCAGGAGGCTTTGAGCCTCTTACTATAACGTGTGCTCCGGTGTTACTTGGGGAAAGTTCCGCATACGAGTTAAGCTTTAAAACTTCGTCTAATGCGAAGTCGTTCCATTCTTCGCTTTCAGGGTCGAAAACGTGATCAATATCAACGCCTACAAAACGATCATGCTCTGAGAATACGAACCCTAGACCATGATAGCCTTTCCTTTTAATTGAATCTGCGAGGATACTATAAGCCTCTTCAAAACTCCCCCATGTTTTAGAGTCGTTAGGCTTTGCTTTTGCTTCCTTTCCTGCGGTGGCTGGTGTTATCTGATAAGGTATTTTTGTTAATCTCTTTTCGCCTTTGCTGTTGGTGTCGATTTCATATTTCCATAGAACCCACTGATTAAGGCTTTTAAGTTCTTCAGGAATGTTAAAGGGATTTGGTAAATCTATGCTTCCCACAGGTGGCATTTCTATATTTTTGTGTGTGTTGGTATCGCTCAATTTTTATGCCTCTCTAAGGCACATCGTAAAAAAAGACACGTTGTGTTTCGCAACAATAACCGGAGCGTTAGGCTTATAGGCAAGAAAAGTTATAAATACTATCAACGTAGTATTTATTGTGATCACTTGCTTAAAGTGACTCTCGTTTATTGAGAATAGGCAACACATGGAAGCTTTGGAGTAGTTTGGAGACAATCCAAAGTTTCTATCTTTCAACAATGCCCTTGTTTTTCTTGTTTTTGTTAATTTTCGAGTCCGTATCGTACCTTATGGCTGGCTCTAGCTTTCGTTTCTTCGCTTTGCCAGGTGTACTTCTTCCGTTCGCTACGTGGTTTTTGCCAGTTGGGGCTCTTACATGCCCTATTAGCGCAGTTTTTTGGGACAATACCAGGTATGCGCTGTGGCCAGGAGTATCCACATCTCAAACAGTGGAAAGTTTCCTTGACTTCACAAGCATCTGACTCGCACATTAACATACAATGTCTTATGAGGGTCAGAGTATAAAAAGCACGTGGTCTTTTAAACATTATTTGGTATACTCCTTAGTCGAAAATGTTAGAAATGTTTAACAAAATGTAAAGTTTACTTAACATCGCTAAGTTAGAATAATGATAAAATGAGGCCGCCTATTCTCTATTTTGTCTGAGTCACGGCAAAGCATAAAAAGCGATTTATACAACGTGCTTTATATTAATTTTTATATAGATAATGCCATGAGCATTCTATTGAATCGAACAAAATGGAACTTGTTAACTTGTCTTTGTCCTGCTCCTGCCAGTGTATCTCCGGTGGGAACTTGTAAAGTCAAAAAATTAATACTGTTTTAAAGATCAGCTCATAATCAGCACTTTTTGGCTTATCCGATACTGTTTTACTTTCCTGGAATGTTGCGCTTTCCGCTGTGAATATCCTTAATCAGTCCAGCTTTCGGAGTGCTTTTAAATCCTTTAAATCAGAAAAGAAACCTTAATAGAACTGCAACCACTCAGCAACTAGCCCATATATACCATTTCACCCTATATACTTTTATGGCTCCTGCCCTCGGTTAATCGCTCAAAAATCAGGAAGTGAATAGAACATGCACTTTAAAGAAGTTAAGTAGGTTAAGTAGGGAATTGGAAGTGGCGGTGGAGAAATTGGAAGTGCCGGTGGAGAAATTGGAAGTGCCGGTGGAAGTTTGCAGTGAGGGTTGATTAAAGAACTATATCCCATAGATTCAAGACCGGCTCAAGGAGAAGGGCACCATAGATAAAACTCTTCAGGGCTGGAAGAATTTAATCACGCCCTTTAATTTAAATCGCTCTATGAGCCTTAGATTAAGCCGATACTCTAACCTATTGATTCTAACACTTTCTTAAAATTCTCAGTTATATCAGGCTTATGTTTCCCTGCAATTCCTGAACTTTGGCTCAGTTTTCGGAAGTTAGACTGTAGGGCTACATGTGCTGGTGGAAAGTTCGCAGTTGTGATTGACCGGTGGAGGATAGAAAAACAGCACTTTTGGATAGCTTCACAATAGAAATCCTGTCCTCATTCGGGCAATGTTGAAAGATATGTATATACTTGCTATTGATAGAAAGGATTTAGATTCGCATTGGAAGCTCTGAATATATCACTGAAAATACCCCTTGGAACTAAACTAATTAATGAAGTGGAACAGCATTTCGATATGCGTATAAATTAAGCCTCTTGTATCTGTTTTAGTGCCATTGTTATGTGGATTTTTAAACTGATTTTGCTTTTCATGTTGGCCAAACAATTGAGAATCGCCTTATTCCGGTATGTTGTGGAATAATCGAGGGAACACTCGAACACTTGAATCTGGATGCAGTTCCTAAGTAAGTTAACAGTATAAAGTTGCTCCTATTGTTTAATACTAGGCATGCCAAATACTAACCTTTATATACCTGGCATGCCTAGTATTATTTGCACAACAAACAGGAGCATGAAACAATATGCAGAACCTTATAAATAAAAACAACTCGGCTTGATTTCAGGACAGCAACACAGCTACATAAACAGGCATTACGGCAAACAGGTCTATAACAACAGCAAGAAAGCACCTGCTCAAAGATCAATCTTTGATGAGCCTCTCGACTTCTCCCAATGGTTTTTAAGAGGTTTTCGAAGTTTTGAAGCAAAAGGTTATGACTTTGAGTTTCTGACTGATGAGCTTGTTGCCATAAGAGTTCCTGGAAGAGAAAACAGAGTGCTGAGGACGAAAGCCGATTTTAAAAGAGAATGGGAGGAGTACAAGGTAAACTATTACCTCTAACTCTTTTTTGGTGAAAACATGACTGAAGATAAAAAACACTATCAAGGACAGAGAGGCTATAAAGCAAAAGAACTGTGCCCGCTATGTGGTGAAATACTCAGTGTAGCATATCTCAGAAAGACTGTGGACGGCAAACGTGCTTATGTAGCTGTAGGGCTTGGGTGCCCATCAGATAGCTGTAAATATATCAAAAAGTCAAACCAGGATTAACAGGCAGTAAATCAAATCTGCCTCCACTTCGAGAAAGTCTATAAAAATATCAATCTAACACACCAATCAACTCGACTTTATAAAAACTGATTGAAATAACAAAGATTATATGTTTGTCTACAAATGTACCGACATATGGCAGAAATGAGAATTAACAGGGATAAAAATAATAGGACTTCTATTTATCTGCCTGCTTTCCTGAGGGATAAATTCAATCTGCAAAATGGAAGTTTAGTCGATATTGATACCGATGGGAAAAATATTATAATAACACCAAAAAATAAAAATGGAGTGTAAGGCGTTGAACAAAATTATAAAAGTTATTCTTGGAATTTTTGTCTTACTTGTTATAGTTGGTCTTTTAGGATCTGGTGGAGATAGTACAACAGATAATAGTAACTCAAAACAGGCTCAAGAATCTGCTCCAGCTTCTGAAGCAACCCCTGAAGCTACACCTGAAACTTATAAGATTGGTGACAGGGTTGTTGTTGGCGAGAGGGCATATACAATAACAGATGTAAGAACTGCGAGTTCTATAGGGAATGATTTCACTAAACAAACCGCATCCGGAATTTTTGTCATTGTAACCATGACTATAGAAAACATTGGCAAAGAGTCTGCAACAATGACCACTGGTGATGTAAAAATTATAGACTCTGAAGGGAGAACCTTTGAAAGTGATACAGAAGCTTGGTCTGCTTTAGAAGAAAACATTTTATTGAAACAGATTCAACCAGGACTTCCAGTTATGGGGCAGACTATTTTCGATGTGCCTAAAGGAATCACTGCCAATTTACAAGTAGCTGATGGAATATGGGGCACAGATACGAAGTTAGTCTCTTTAGGTACAATCCAATGAAATTGAGTTATGAGGGACAAATTAACCCTCATATTCATACTTTTGACTTAAGGTGTTTTTTTTCGTCTTGAAAGCTGATCTGCACTTATCGGAGCATGTTTCTGTTTTTAGCTAATTATAAATATCATAGCTCCTATAGTGATTATCATGTCTGAAACAACAACAATTCAAGTAACCAGACAGACCAGAGATGAATTAAAAAAAATCGGGTCGATGGGTGACGATTACAACGCTGTCATTGAAAAATTGATCAGAGAATACAAAGATCATGAATACAAATCGAGAATAGACAGGCTTGCAGAGGAAGCGGATGAGTTCATCAAAGAACACAGAGACGAGTTTGTGAGCATTGATGACCTTTAAAATCTTGATTCATCCAAAGCCCTTAATGACATTCCCAAAAATAGGGTAGATCAAATTAAAGCGGCTCTGAAAGAGCTAAATGACCCCTTCCCTGGAGGGAATAAAAGCCGGATCGAAGGTTACAAGGAAGAAATCTATAGGCTTAGGATAGGCAATTATAGGGCCATGTACAGATTCGATTCAAAGAAAGCTGAAGTCTATGTATACGAAATTCTGACACAGGAACAAGCACATAAAAAATATGATCGGCTGATCTAATTATTATCTTTCTTTTCTGCTTTTCCTATAAAATGCGGCTCTGCATTTGCTACTGCAAGTTTCTGCTTTAGGGCTTTGAGCATCAAATTCTGCTCCGCAATTCTTGCAGATCTTCTTAATTGTCTCCTTCCCTGCTGGAGTGCTCCTGGCTTTACTGACTGGCTTCTCATAAGCCTTCTGAACTTCTGCTTTTATCTCTTCAGTACTCTGCTCTAATCGGCGGTGCTCCATGCTTTTAAAGAACTGCGAATAGAAGTCAAGTCTTTCCACTTCTCTTTTCAGATCCACAATTCGTTCCTGCTTCTCCTGCAACAACATCTGCAATCCTTCAATAGTTGCCTCAAGTGCGGTAGTGTCCTGGGAGTTTTTGGGAGTATTCCTGGGAGTATCCAATAACAGTTTAAATCCTGCTGTCACCGCATCTGTAGGGCTGGTATATCCCAGGGAGTTTAATTCCTCCCATGTCTCGATGGATACCCATACTTGTAACTTCTTCATATTCTTATGATCGCTGTCACTCATACTCCCTAATGGTAGTTTCGGGGATATATACTTTCAGGGAGTAATCATGGGAGTATTCAGGGAGTGTGTGTGGTAGTTGTCCCTGTGCAGTAGTAGGTGCGTAGATGGTCTATCATTGAATGAGAATATACTGCTCATATAATTCCTTCAGTGGTGCCTGAGAGGATCATGTAAGGCTTATAGAAGAGGTGCAGGTACTTGCCATTAGATAGGGTATAGTACCCTTAGAAGGCTTTAGAATAGGTATAGTAGTATGTGTATTACAGTATGCTGTTATTGATATGGATGTATCATATATACTAAACAACAAATGGGAATAAGGGAATACCTAAAACAAGATGCTCAAAAAGAAAAGAGGAAATGCATATCGATAAATACAATTCTAATATTAATAGACGGGAGTTGCTGTTATAATCTATATGACTAATTTTAATAACATGTCAGTCGTTCACGATTTAAAAAACGAAACCGGAAGCGGTTGTGTTCAAAAAAAACAGTATGTGAATTCCGGGCCAATACTACAACAAAAAAATTAGGGTTTTTAATACCCTTCTCAAGCAGTAGTCACCGTAACATTGTAAGGCATTCCACTGGTAATCTTGAACGCATAAGTCCCAGGTTTATACATGTATGTTTCTCCGCTGTCAGCCACACTCGTACTTCCTATGTAGTCCAGGAGTTCTCCGGTTTCGCTACAAAGATACATGGAGAATACAGTTTGTTTATATTTAGTGCTGTTCTGAGTTTCCCATTCAATCTTCCATTTATTAGGTGCAGTAAACTGCTGAGTAGTTGTTGAATCGTCTCCAGAGAAAGTTACAATAACAGTACCTGGAGCAGTTGTTGGCTCAGAGATTGGCGTTGTTACTTCTGCATCAGGTTGTGCGACTTCACTCTTCTGTTCATTGCTTTCCGCACATCCAGCTATTCCTACAATAGCTAGAATCACAAGTCCTATACAAATACTTGTTTTCATACTCGTTTTCATCTGTCACATCTCCTGAGGATGTACCTCAATTATTACAAAACTTATTTTGTGAGTTCTAAAAAAATAAGTATATTTTCTGCTTTATAAAGGCATTAACAATGAAAATGTTTTCGATTTATTCCTGTGGATACAGAAAGAAAGAGTGCGGAGAAAATGTCATTTTCTTTATCAAGGAAAGGGCATTTAAGGATGAACACTATTCTGTGAGAGGGGTTGCGCTCCAGGAACTTGCAAACGGCTGGAGGAACGAACCTGAAGTTCTACAATTTGTCAGAGACAGGTGCGTTCATGATGAGGATAATATGGTAAGGGGAAATGCAGTCAGCCTGCTTGCATCCTTATGGCCTGACGAGCCTGGAACTTTTGAAATGATCATGGATAAAGCTGTCTCTGATGAACATTATTCGGTCAGAAAAACTGCAATGGAAGAGCTTGCAAAAAGAAAGAGTGCGGGGATATAGGTAACTCAAAAATTCTCGTATTTTTATATTTATATCATTTTAAATCGTATATGGATAATATATTTTCTTGAATGGGAACATACAAGGATGTGTGTGAAATCCCTGTGGTGAGCCTGAGATTAAGCCAGAATTTGTATCTAAGATCTTTGATCAGATCAGCATAAAGTCCGGATGTTTTGTCCTGCAGGGCCTGCAAGATTATTCCTCAGATCCCACTGTTTTTGAATTATAATCAACTTTTCTTTTACTCTGTTTTTTCACTTTCAGTTCATATGTTCAAGTTAAGCCTTGTCTATTCATAGTAATTCTTTTCAATTATTTTTCCCACTTCATCTACGCCTGCCGTTTTACTATATGTTTCTACTGATAACAAAACTTCTATGCCAATACTGCCACATCTAATCCAAGGTGGGCCTAACATTGTAATTTTTTATATAATGTTAAAACTGCCTCTTTTTTGTTTAAAAATTTCAGCCAGATTTCAGAGCAAAGAAAATTTCAGAAATACCGAAGCCGGTTTTAAGTTTTGTCATTACCTTGCACCCTTACATCAAACCTTACCTCGAACTCTGACTTCGACCCTGACATCATCCCGACTCCGACTTCGACTTCGACTTCGACCCTAACCTGGGCTCTACATTCTGCGTTTTGAAGCTACAGAATGATTATCGTAAAGCCAGTACTCATAATTTGATTCGTTGATCAGAGACAGTTCTTCTCCTGGCGTATGTATTAATACACTTTTCAGCCTTCCAAGCTCATCACACCCATAAGCTATACTTTGCTTTGTTTTCTCGCTTCTGCTCAGTTCCTCTATCTCGCAACCCATACCCCAAACCTCCTTTTGATTGGTTTCTCTCTGGTTAATGTCATTTCATGTACTTCGTTTTGCGAGGATTATAACATTTGTCTGGTCTTCACTCAGGAAAGTCTTGAGGATTTCAAATCCGCAAATATCCAGGAAAGCCGTAATCTGGTCATGGGTATACTTGTAAGTAAAACCCATACGAATTACATCTCCTCTTCTGAGGCGTATGGCTTCTGCTCCAATTGTAATTTCAGAGTCTTTCAGGATATGCAGATGCTTCCTGGTTCTGCACACCAATCCTATCCTTGAATCTACATGTGCAAGCAGGAGTTCAAAATCGAGGTCTTCAGGATTCATCCCATAATGAAGCAGAGGGTACATATTGAAGAGAGCATTCTCTCTTGAGGTATATGTGCTAAGTATGGATTCCCCTAAAGATTGTGCTTCCAGACCTTCAGCAGGGAGAAGGCTGGCATCCAAGAGAAATAAATCCTCCTACCCAAGTGTTTTACGGACAAGCTGAAGAATGAATTCTGGCTCGTAATTGCAAAAGGTGTTCCCCAGAATGCAGAAAAGAACCGGCAAGCGCCAGTTTTTTTAAAGGTCGCTATATCCTCTATGAACCCAGCTACTCCTCTCTTTTCGACAGGCAGGTCCCTGACCTTAGCAAGGGCAAGATCCACAAATTCGCTGTTTATATCAACAGGATAATAGCATATCGGCACTTCTCCTGAAGCTGGGGGTTCAGCCAGATTTTTCCTTATGAGTGCTTTGAGAAGAAGTTCCTCTTTTTCCCCACTTCCCACTCCAACACTTACAAGGCTCATGCCTGTCGGAATAAATCTCAATAGTGATTCAAGATTTTTCTCCAGAAGGGATGTGAGCTGCCTGGCTACAGGAAATGTCCTGGATCTATCCAGTTCCAGCCAGTTTTTTGTTCCGCCAGCACCTGTATATAGAAGATAATCAGGGAGTTCGTGATTCTTCAAGCATTCAATGAGTTTTTTCTCTATCTCCATCTTGCTGATAATTACTATCTTTTCCTTATTTTCCGAAACCTATCCAGACACCGCTTTTCTTGTGCTGCTCAATTCTCACCTTACCCCCAAACCATTCAACAGCCCTATGTTAGATTACTTCTTTCAACCTCTTGCCTGAACTCTGCTTTTTCCCATCCTGCAGTTTATTTGAAACACTGCTGGCACTCCATTCTCAGGGCTTCGAGAGGGTGGGCACCATTGTTTACTCCTATGCTGTAGGCATATCCCCGGCAGCCTATGCACTCTTCCATATGTTCACAGTTCTTGCATCTTCCCTCAAGCACTTTATCGATATTTCGGACATATGTGAAGAGATCAGAATAATAAATCTCCCGAAGGCTCTTTTTGTTTATATTGTAGGGATATTCCCCGTCAACTCTTAGCGCAGGATGTGCATCAAATTTTGTAGGCGCACAGGGTCGGACATTCCCTTCTATGTTGATATACAGGCTATAAAGATGCTGAAGGCAACCGCTCGCAGTAATTGGTGTGTAGGGCAGCCAGTCGTACCCGTAATATTTACGGTCAATTTCCAGCAGTTTTAACTTATATTCCTTTATCTCATCAGCTGTCAGCAGCTTATCCTGGAGTTCATCATTTGCCCTGCCTGTAGGCGTTAGGATCTCCATATTGGGGAAGATATTGTTTTGCCTGCAGAAATGCCAGATCTCTTCTATTTCTCTCAGATTCATTTTATTACTGACGAAAGAAACTCCCAGGCGGAGTTCCCCAGGCACAGCCGGTTTTGAAAAACCTGCTTTAAGAAGGTTTTCAAGCCCTTTTCTGATTTCTTCTGAGGCTCCTTCTTTCCCTGCCAGATAATCCTGAATTTCAGGCTTAAGGGAATCCAGCTTTCCCATTACTGAGGCGTTGTGTTCGTACAGGAATTCTGCAAGTTCCTCGGTTATTAAAACCGTATTCGAGAAAACAACAGGGATTAATCCCAGGGAATCAATATGAGCAACCAAATCTCTGAAATTCGGATGCAGTGTCGGTTCTCCTCCTCCTATCACGACTACGGACTTGATCCCGAGTTCTTTTGCTTCCGAAACTATCTGTTTGAGGGAATTAATATCTGCTATTTTTGCCGAACCCTCTCCACTCTGTGCATAGCAGTAGCGGCAGCGGAGGTTACATGATTTGTTCGTTTCAAGGCGTATGGCTAAAAGTCTATTTGAGTTCCGAGCCTCACGGGCTTCCTGTGCTCCATACATATAGCCCTTCAATATCGGAGGTGGTAAGAACGGGCTTAATGCGTCAGAGCTCATCGATTCTTCCTCCCGCATATTAAAATGTATATTTGGCGTTCCTTATCAAATTACAAGAAACTAAGTGATACCCCTGGGCACAGCCAGTTGATTTTATCAAAAGTGATAGCTGCAGCTATTCCTACGAGAAAGCTCTGTTTTAAGGGCTTTTTGTTAAATTTATTATACCTTTCAGCCGTATCATTCCGGGATGTTTGAGGAAATCGAGGTTAAAAAAGCTCTGAACCGGATAAAAGATGCTGGCAGAATCACACTACCATTCCGCTGGGATCTCAATATCTACAGGGGATGCGAACACGGTTGTAACTACTGCTATGCAATGTATTCTCACCGCTATCTGGAAAAGGAAGAAATGAACTCTTCTCCGGTTAAAGAACCTTCAGGAGTAAAAAACTGTGCTTTTTTTCAGAGAATCTGCGTCAAAACAAATATAGCAGAAGCCCTTGAAAAACAGCTTGGAGCAAAAAGCTGGAAAAAAGAAGTAATCAATATAGGGGGAGTGTGCGATAGTTATCAGCCTGCAGAGGCAGAGTACGGATTAATGCGCCAGGTTCTACACCTGATGATAAAATATCGGAATCCGATTATGATTTCTACAAAATCCGACCTTATTCTCAGGGACTTCGATCTTCTTAAAGAGCTTGCCGAACTTACGTATGTAAATATTGCAGTCACGGTTACAACAATAAATGAGGATTTAAGTACCCTGCTGGAACCCTCTGCCTCGCCTCCAGTAAAGCGATTTTCGGTCCTCAGAGCATTTAAAAATACAGCTGCTGTTACCGGATTTCACATGATGCCGATTCTTCCTTTTCTTACAGACAGCCCTCAGAATCTGGAGCAAATTCTTTCTATTGCAGCCGAGTGTGAGGTGGATTATGCCCTAACAGGCATTCTTTACTTGAGGGGCGATACCAGAAAGCATTTTTTCGATTTTCTTGAGCTAAAATTCCCTGAACTTGTGGATCCATACTGCAAGTTGTATGCAAAAGGAGGAGTTGATAAAGCGTATAAAGCTGAACTTTATGGAGTGCTCAATTCTCTTATGGATAGATACAATCTGTCCGGAGATTACATGAAACCCATGCAGATGAAACTTTCCCGTCCGAAGCAACTTAAACTCACTGATTTTCACGAAAATTCAATCTAGTTCACATATACACTATAAGTATGCCTGTCCTCTACCCAGAAAGTAACTGAATTATCCTGCTCTATATTGTAACTGATAAACTTCTCTGATGTATTATCATAAATCTGTGTATTTTTTCCAGCCTTTATGTTTACATTTACAAGAGCAATGGCTCCGTTTGTGTGTGCATCAAAAGTGACAGAGTGTTCAGTATATCGCAGTTTTTCAAAAGAGGCATCAAATGTGTTTCGGTTTATTTGACCATATTCATAAAAAGACACTATGGATACATTATTTGAATTGTAATTATCTACCCAACTTCTAAATTTTGAACTGCTGATTGAGTATTTTATAGCAGGATCCTTATCAAGTTCGTGGGTAAAAACAGGGTGTATCATACCTGCTCTGGATGCTTTTTCCCACCATTCCCAGGTGGTATCGTCCAGATTCCCAATATCCCTTTCCGCATGGATTCCCGAGTCTCCATTTCTCCAGAACATCCCTAAGTTCTCATATGCATAAATAGCGTGTGCAACAGTATCTTTATTTCTCATGGAGCACCAGCTTGTTGGCTTTTTCCCGATTTTCTCATAAACATAGGAATACCCCTCATCTATTACCTTGTACGCTTCTTCAAGTGGGAGTCTGTTCAACTCTTCAGAGTAATGCACTCCTACGTCCCACGAATCATTAGTGACCAGACTGCGGAGGTACTCAAGATCAGTTTCACTGTATTGCTCAAGGAGCTCTATGTCAAACCATATGGTTCCTATATTGTTTTTGCTATTGAGATAGCGTATGCCCTGCTCTGTTGTATCTCTAGCATGTGGTCCATCAAGTCCAAAAGCCAGTATTTTGTTGCTTCCAATCGCAGTTATGAACTTACGGTCTGCTGTCTGACCAATGCTGTATAAATCAACATCCAGGTACGTACCTTTTCCAGCTATAAAAGAAGTGAACTTGATGTATCCGTTTGAGAAATCAATATACGGTAATCTCTGCCTGTCGGTGCTATAAAATGGGGTTACGATAAAGTTGCCGTCATTTGTGCAGATAGTGTTAGTTTTATTGTACCCATCAAACTTTATTTCAAAATCAAATTTCTCTGCCGCATTCCCGATACGTATGGTTTTAGACCTGATCTCCTCAGAAAAATCCTTAAAATAACTTCTTAGTATGACATTATCATTATCTACTTTTTGAATAATCAACTTTGAACCCGGGCTATTGAGCTCAACAAAACTTTGAAAATCATCCGTTTTTATATTCATCGAGATTTGATACGTACATTTAACCATTGGTATAAGCCCGCAAATGTAAAGTGATTCAGTTTGCCTCTGCTGCTCCCTGTAGTGAATTAAAGGTATAGAAGCAGCTTCACAGAACCTGTGAGTCTCTAGAGATTTTGTTAAATTTACTGTATATCCATTTACCCCAGACTGTAAAATAGTATCTACAACGGGAAATAAACTGCAAGGAAATAAGCAGGAGTCTCTTGAGGTTTTATAATTTAGTGCTTTTGAAGCAGTGAGAGAAATCTCGGATTTCAATGTGCCATAAATTGCAGAATATAGTTTATCATATATCTTATTACCTTGAAGATTTGCAATAAAAACATTTTTTGGGATGCTGTTAATTTCGGTGTAATTTTGTGAGAATAGATTGAGAATGCCCTGATTCGCATTTTCACAAATTTTTGGAATGTTTTCGTCTATTAAGGTTTTACTTCCTTCCACATGTAAACTACTTGACATAGATAACGCGGGAAAAAATGTTTTTAGATGGCTACTGCTCTTCACTGGATCACCACATCAATTATATCACTCAATCGGGCTCTATTTTCAATGCAGTACTCGTTAGAGTAGCCGTTTAAGCCCGAAACATTATCGCATGGTACTTGTACTCGTAATACATCGAGCATACATAAATCATTTTAAAGCCATGCTTACTCGCAATTTTTTCGATTTTATTAGGATGGTAGGCAAACCCGAGAATATCCTTTGGACGATTTTTTATGCTTGCCAGTACGACAGTCTGGAGCTCAAAACCAGCTTTACGTAAAATCTTGAGACAATTCACATCTTTTGAGAACAGTCCGACCTTCCATAATGGATATAAACGGGAATCCAGCAGGTCAAACAATACTATTTTGCCCCCTCTGTTCAGATACCTTGATGCATCAAAGATGAATTTATCAATTTCTTGAAGTGTCAGGTATTGAATTACCCCGGCTGCAGTTATTCTATCAAAACTAAACTCCAATTTCTCCCAGAGGGTTTCATGATTAGCAAGAATCAGGTCGATGTTATTGCATCCTTTTTTCTTGATCCTCTTGCTTGCTTCGCCAAGCATGGACGGGGAAAAATCCACTCCTACAAGCTTTTCATACTCAGGAGCATAGTATGTCAGGAGTTCTGCAGAGCCGCATCCGAAGTCGAGAAGAGTTTTGCCTCCATCAAGGTGAAATAATTTTTCCCTGGCTTCCATAGCAAGAAATTCCTCTGATGAATACCTGTGCCCTCCATGCTTCTTATCCTTAAAAAACTCTTCCCAGACATTTTTTGGTTTAGGCATGTTCCTCGGACTCTCAAACTTTGTTTTTCCTAATATTTTCCCACAAAATCTGTAATTTTAGGCTAGCAATTCTTCAACTTTTACTTGAGCTAGCTAGTAACCCTGGAAGGGATAAAAAATTCCGATTTCACACATATGTGCATAATTATTTATAATTTTCTTTTTACAACAGATATTATTGTCTCTACTTTATTCCTTCTATTGTATGTGATCTTGTCAAACTCTACATTTAACTGCTTTCTATATTTTTGCCGTTTCTTCTCTTTCTTTTTCTTTCTCTTAAAGGTACTATTGAATCTGCTTTTATCTCATTTCTTATTAGAGTATGAATTTCTTCGGAATCATATCCTTTATCCATCACATAACATTGAGACTTTCTTGACCTATTTGATTTCTTTATCAAAGTACTTACATGCTTAATCCCATGATATGTTTTTTGGCTAATTTTCCATCCTATTATTACCTTTTTTATTGTGTCTACTGATATTGAAGCTTTCAGGAAGCTCCGGCGGAGCTTCCCTGTTCTCCTTATTAATTACTTGCATATGAACTCGTAAATCCAGTTGTCTCAATAGCTGTAATAGAAGCATTTTCTCCATCTGAGTAAAATAATTTTAGAACTCTTGATTGAATAAAGTAAGAAAAGAAGGAAAATTGAGGCTCTATTAAATAGATAAAGACAAATTCAGAGCTTCTGGAAATTGTTGAAGAATAACTTTTGTGCCTTTTTAGTAAAGCTCAAAACTATCCCATGATTCTTTATATTTTTCAAGGGTTGCCCTTTCTTGCAAAGTTAGAAAAAGGTAATTTTCAGCTTTTAAGGTACGTATCAGGACTTTCAGGTTTTTGAGAGCTTTTTCTCCAGTATTGAATTTGCAATCCAGACGTATGGGCATGTTTGACATATCCACTAGCTCCCAGGGATGCACAAAGATAACAGGTGCTTTTGAGAGTTTAATCAATGGGAGAAAAAACTCTGGTGGGAGTCTTAGAAATGAAGAAGTAATTGTGGCAGGAATCCTGACTATCCTGCTTTCCGATTTATCCTTAAAGAAAGGTGGTTTGTACATTGCAAGGGAAGAATCATATAGAAAACCTTCTTTTTCCAGGAGTTTTAGATAACTTTTTGGAAACTGGAGGTTCGGAGCCCTGAAAGAGACAAGTTTCTTTTCAAATTTTCTAAGAGTTTTTCCAGCCTGTTTAAGAGCAAACCTGGCTTCTTCCTCTGTCATTTGATCGAAGCGTGCATGGGTATATCCGTGACATCCAAGCTCGTGCCCGTCTTCAGGAATTCGGCATATAAGGTTCGGATACCGCTCAGCCATTGTTCCGGTCACGAAGAATGTGGCTCTTATTCCTTCTTCTTTAAAAAGGTCAAGTAGCTTGGGCAGCCCTTCTTCCATGCCTCTAGTACTTGAAAGCATTGGGGGGCAGTCTTCTTCTACATCAATGGTTATTGTGATATTTCTCATAAATAACACTTGTATATACCTTGCTGGTTTGCTCACATATCCAATTCCAATCATAGTTTGAGAGCCCCCGGATAGCTTCCTCAGCAAAGGAAGTTCGAAGGGCAGGAGTTTCTATCAGATTTTCAAGGTAAAATAAAAATTCCTCAAGGCTGTCTGCAAGGTAACCGTTTATACCGTTCTTGATAATATCCGATACCCCGCTATTATTCATTGCAACGACAGGAACCTTTCTTGAGATTGCTTCCAGTATCGAGACTCCAAAGGCCTCATTAGTAGATGGTAGAGCAAAGATATCAGCCTGTTCGAGATATCCCAACACTTTTTCCCTGGATATTTCTCCTGTAAAATAGAAATTGTTGGATAAACCTGACTTCTCTACTATTCTTTCTAATTTTTCTCTCAGTGGGCCATCTCCTATCATTAAAAACAACAAATTTTTATATTTTTCCAGAAGTAAAGGAGCAAGATCTATAATGTTCTGGACACCCTTCTTCTTTGTCATACGTGCAACCGTAACGATTACAATTTTTCCTTTTGTATCAACAGGAAGGGGAATTTTGATGATTTTATCTTCAGAATCTATTCCGTTAAAAATCCGGTAAATCGGTTTTTTTGTCATTAGTCTTGAGTCCTTTTCAACCGCCGAACTGACAGCGATTACAGCATCAGCATATCTTAAAAGCAGTCTACCTGCAATATATAGAAGCTGGCGATATGGGGTATTTCCTACCAGGGAGTGATTGGTAACTATTACAGGAATACCAAGCTTTCGGGATGCGAGAAGAGCACTCATACCCATAGGTGAGTCCAACCCGTGAGGATTGACAATTTCGTAATTTCCATTTTTCAAAAGGCTAAAGAGTTCCTTATATGCAGACGGTGTGAGAAAACGTTGCTGTCCTGGTAAAGGACTTCCTTTGACTCTTATTACCGAAACTCCGTCCTTTATACTGTATTGAGGGACTCCAGGGTAGCTTCTGGTAATTACACTTACCTTATGACCATGCATGCTCAGTGTTTTAGCGAGGGTGTGCATCGAGTACTCGATTCCTCCAACCTTTGGAAAATACCAGTCGCTGATTAATGCGATTTTGTATTTTTCCATATTTCAATCCCTCCGTAGTAAGACAGGTACAGGAACCCTATCAGACTGCTGAGCCCGAAGGATATAAAACGTTCCAGAATTACGAAGCTGCCTGAAGATGCAAGAGGTAACCCCAAATATAGAAGCAGAGATATTAGACCTCCTTCTACTATTCCAAGTCCCCCAGGGGTTATTGGCAGGATTCCCAACAGCAAGTACAATATCGAGACTGCTGCGATGGTATATAGTGAAAGATTAAGATTGAGGGCAAGAGCAATCAACTTGAGGCGTATTATATCAAGAACCCAGACCCCACTGGATAACACGAGTACAGGAATATAAGACTTCTTAAGTTGTCTCCAGTTTTGCTGTATCTCCTTAAGAAGGGCAGTAAGTATCTCCCGGAAAAACCATACCAGTACCCCGATTATAATTAAAGCTAGAAGCAACAGATAAGTAGAATTTAAGGTCAGGATACTTTTCTGCGGAAGGAGTTTGATATCTAAAGAAGGAAAGAAATATACTACATATAATAAAAGCAGGATAATGGGAACCGTTTCAACCAGCCTTTCAAAAAGGACAGTTATGAAACCATCAGTATAACTTATCCCGAAGCGTTTCTTAGCCCAGAGTATCCTCAAGGGCTCACCTCCTGTCCGGTTCGCTGGAGTTAAGTTGTTCACAAAGATTGCCCCAAAAAGAATGGGAAGAAGGTCTGTAGCTTTGAGCTCATATCCAATGCAGGAAAGTACCTGCTGCCAGCGTACCGCAAACAAGTACACACTCAGGAGATAAATTAAAAATGCCAGAATCACATATTGGATTTGAGTCTCTGCAAGAATTTTCAAGCTCTCTCCAAGCACAGGTACAATCTCTATCCAGTAGGTTCGGATCAAAAATACTCCCACTGTAAACAGTAAGAGTATCACCATGACTTTTTTCAAGATTACCCGGCTCAAAAACACACCTTCACAGGGACTCGAGTAGAATTTTATTATGCAGTTTTGCATTAACTAAAACTTAGTCACTGATTTCCTGCAAATTGAGACCTAGTTACAATCTGGATTCAATATTTCTGAATCTCGAAAAGGGAACATTAGTTTACTCTTATATCCAGAGACATAATTTTACATGTCCTAAAGCTATAATTCTTAAAAACATTTCTGTCATTTTCCCTAACCCTTTACTCCATACTTAAATTAGGCTCTTTTTATATAATTCCTATCATCATTTTTTTTCTCGAATTTAAATTTTAGCACTCAGTTTCCTACTGGATTCTAACGTTTCTCTAAATTCTAATACTCCTTTTTTTCTTTCTTATATTTCTTTTTACTAAATTTCTTGCTTATATCTGGACTGTTCGTAATCTCACAAAGTATTATCATATATCATGACAAAAAGGTAGTAGGAACTTGATTTGGGGCGGATTTTTCTTTTGCATTAGGGGGTTAAAGTATATGCTATATAGAAAAATTGGTAAAACAGGTAAAAGTGTCTCAATACTAGGATTCGGTGTAATGCGGCTTCCTATTCTTGGGGATGACGACTCAAAAGTTGACGAGGAAAAAGCTGCACAAATGATCCATTACGCTATAGATAACGGCATCAATTATATTGATACTGCCTATTCCTATCATGGGGGCATGAGCGAATTCGTTGTTGGGAAAGTCCTTCAGGATGGTTACAGGGAAAAGGTCTATCTTGCGACAAAACTTCCAAGCTGGCTTGTTACTTGCAGAGAGGATATGGACCGTTATTTAGACGAGCAGCTTGGACGGCTCAGAACCAATTATATAGATTTCTATCTTCTCCACGCGCTAAACAGGGATTATTGGTCTCTTCTAAAAAAGCATGGGGTTTTTGATTTCCTTGATTCCGCCCTTAAAGATGGAAGAATAAAATACACAGGTTTCTCTTTCCACGATAATATTGATCTGTTTAAAGAGATCGTTGATTCCTATCCATGGGATATGTGTCAAATCCAGTATAATTTCATGGATGAAGATTTCCAGGCAGGAAAAGAGGGGCTGATGTATGCAGCCTCAAAGGGACTTGGAGTTGTTGTTATGGAACCTCTGCGGGGAGGATACCTTGCTTCAAATGTCCCTCAGGAAGTTCAGGAAATCTGGGATAGTGCCGAAACTCCACGAAGCCCTGTTGAATGGGGACTGCGCTGTCTCTGGGACTATCCTGAGATAAGCGTTGTCCTGAGCGGTATGTCTGATCTGGCGCAGATAGAGAGTAACATAAAATTTGCAGCAGATGGTTTCCCGAATTCTCTGACCGAGGAAGAGAAAAAGCTGATTTCTAAAGTAAAAGAGATTTACAGGTCAAAGACAAGAGTTAACTGTACTGGCTGCCGGTACTGTATGCCCTGTCCCTCTGGAGTAAATATTCCAGAGAATCTTAAGCATCTTAATAATGCTGAGATGTTTGATAAGATAGAAGAGGAAAAGCTTATATATAGCAGCCTTGAAGGCAAGGCTTCAAATTGTACGGAGTGTGGGGAATGTGAGATAAAATGTCCGCAAAAAACCCCTGTAAGGGAGCTATTAAAAGAGGTTTCAAAGTTATTTGAAAAATAACCTTTTTTCGTTTTTCCCCTGAGCCCAGGGTCGTTCTAATTACCTGAACTCAGGATTTTATTTTCTTGCTCTGCCTTTAAAGAAGGTATAGCAAAACGTACCCATGGACCTGGCAGTCTCATGAAGTTCTGTTATTCCTTTATTCCAGGTTTCTTCTTCTATCATTTGCATTCCCAGAGCCTGCCTTTTCACATCTTCTACCATGGGAATAATGGTTTTCAGGATGAAACCGTCTACTAACTCAGGTTTACTGGAATCCATGTATACCATCTTGGGCTCTACTTTTACCTCATTTAATCCTGATCCCTGCAGGAGAGGATAAAGCTGGCGACCAATTAGGGAATTTCCTTTCATGTGTGCCTGTACCCTGATAAGGCAGTTCCAGGCTGCAAGAGCTTTTTTCCTTCGGGATAAAAGTAACATGAGCCGTGGTCTCCTTCAATAACGGTTATAGTGCCACCGGTCTTCAGGATTTTTTTCAGACTTTTCAGGGCTTCGGATGGATTCTGGAGATGTTCAAGAACGAAACAGACAAAGACATGGTCGAAACTCTCTTCTTTGAAAGGGAGAGAAAAAAATATCTGCCTGCAAGAACCTTACATTTTCAATGCCTTTCCTTTTTACATTTTCTCTGGCTTTTTCAAGAGAGTCCGGAGAAACGTCAATTGAAATAATTTCTGCCCAGGGATTGTTTTTTGCCAGAATTACAGTCTGTGCTCCTATTCCACAGCCAGCTTCGAGTACCTTTTCTCCTGGAGGATATATTGTATCCGAATGAAGAAGTTCCTCAAGTGTATCTGCCTGTTCTTCCAGACGGAGAGCTTCTCTTTCGGAATAACCGTGAACGTATTCAGTCATGTGTTCACTCTCCCTTTCACGTAGTGCTCATTAAGTGTTTTAGACTAATATATTGTTATCTTTATGCAAGGATGTAAATGCTACTGTGCACCACTGAAAACCATCACTTTGTATAATTTCACATTTCCAATTTACATATCTGGCCTTTGAGGTCTTTGTTTACTATTAACTCCTTCCAAGTCCATCTTATTTTAAGTATTTAATTTCTTTATAAAAAGACTAATATAATAACAAGCTAATTTAGAAATTGGGAAGTCGGAATGGGGAGGTTGAGCATGCATATTTACTCAGTTGTGAGCTGTAAATTGAGCTAATCCTGACTGTATAGATTAGTTCTGTCCTATCTAGAGTTAAGGTCATTCCCTGGTCTCCAGTCAGATCTATCATGGACTTGACTGTGGATTGGACTAGAGGATTCCTCATCTCAGGCATGGTCATTACTTCTTACATTGAGATACGCCTCTGCTCGCCTTTGCTTCCTTAAAAGCCCATGAGAATTCAAATTTCAGTTTTTGAGATCTGGAAACCAGAACTAATAGAGAAGGTGGCAATAGTGGAGAAAAAGAGAATGGTCAATGAAAATAGCAAAGATGAGCAGTTAGAGATGTTTCGTGAAGACCCTGAGCGCGATTTCCTGACAACAAATCAGGGCGTCAGGGTCAGTAATACTGATATTTCGCTCAAGGCAGGGGAAAGGGGTCCAACCCTGCTTGAAGATTTCCATTTCAGGGAGAAATTAACTCATTTTGACCATGAGCGAATTCCGGAAAGGGTTGTTCATGCCCGTGGTTCCGGAGCACACGGGTATTTCCAGGTCTATGAGCCTATGACAGAGTATACGAGTGCAAAATTCCTGCAGGATCCCAATAAGAAAACGCCCGTCTTTGTACGTTTCTCAACTGTTGTGGGATCCAGAGGTTCGGCTGATACCGTGAGAGATGTTCGGGGTTTTGCGATAAAGTTCTACACTGAGGATGGAAACTATGATCTTGTCGGCAATAACATTCCTATCTTTTTCATTCAGGACGCAATCAAATTTCCTGACCTTGTCCACGCAATTAAACCCGAGCAGGACAATGAGATACCCCAGGCTTCAGCAGCTCATGATACATTCTGGGATTTTGTCACCTGCCACCCAGAAACTGCACACATGATCATGTGGGTTCTTTCCGATCGTGCGCTTCCCAGGAGTTACCGCATGATGCAGGGCTTTGGGGTTAACACCTTCCGTTTCGTTAATTCGGAGGGTAAGGGAAGATTTGTAAAGTTTCACTGGAGACCCCTGCTTGGCATTCACTCGCTTGTCTGGGATGAAACTCAGAAGATAGCAGGAAAAGATCCCGATTTTAACCGACGCGACCTGTGGGAAGCAATTGAAATGGGAGACTATCCGGAATATGAGTTTGGAGTGCAGATCCTGGAGGAAGAAGATGAGTTTAAATTTGACTTCGATATCCTCGATCCCACTAAAATCTGGCCCGAAGAAGATGTACCCATTAAATGGATAGGGAAAATGACCCTTAATCGCAACCCTGACAACTTCTTTGCTGAAACCGAACAGGTTGCATTCTGCCCGGCAAATGTGGTTCCCGGGATCGACTTCTCTAACGATCCGCTTCTTCAGGGACGCCTTTTCTCATATCTCGATACTCAGCTAATCCGCCTAGCCGGTCCGAATTTCCATGAAATTCCGATTAACCGACCGCTGGCACCTATAGCCAATAATCAGAGGGAAGGTTATCACCGCACAACGATAAACAAAGGCAAAGCAAGTTATTTCCCTAACACAGTAGGAGAAAACCTCCCGCGTCCTGCCTCTGTAGAAGAAGGTGGATACGCCCACTACACGGAAAAAATAGAAGGAAAAAAGATCCGCGCCCGCAGCGAAAAATTCAAGGATTTTTACAGTCAGGCAAAATTATTCTGGAACAGTATGTCGGAGCCGGAAAAGAAACATATCATAGAGGCATTCCATTTTGAAGTTGGAAAAGTCAATGATAAAAATATACGGAAGGCAGTTGTTGATATGTTCAACAATGTGGACGGAGATCTTGCAATTGAAATTGCAAAGGGAGTAGGGGTTCCGGCTCCTGAGAAGAAAGGTGGATCTCCTGTCATGAAAGAGTCTCCGAATCTCAGCCAGGAGCGTTCGGAGCATACAGTGAAGAATACAATTAAAACCAGAAGAATTGCTATCATTGCTGCGAATGGATATAACCATAATGATGTCAGCCAGGTGATGCAGGCTTTAGAGGCTGGCGGAGCAAGAGCCCATATTATCTCTAAACACCAGGGAATGTTAAAGAGTTCAAGCGGAGAAAGTATCGAGGTTGATAAGAGCTATGTCACCACAGCCTCAGTATTTTATGATGCTGTATACATCCCGGGAGGAAAAGAGAATGTCGAGACCCTGAAAATGCAAGGAGATGCAATCCATTTCGTCAATGAGGCGTTCAGACACTGCAAACCTCTTGGAGCAACCGGTGAAGGCATTGAGTTACTTAAAGCCGCAAACCTCCCTGATATACAATTTGCAGGGAAGGAATCGGCTGATAAGGAGATTCCTTTGATTTCCGATAAAGGTGTCGTGACGGCTGTTAATGGGGAAGACAGGAGTGCTTTTAATGAGTCCTTCACTACTGCAATTGCAAAGCACCGTCACTGGGATAGGGAGAAGAAAGAACAGGTTCCGGCTTGAATTTCACTGAATTCCGGGTTTATTTGAATTAAATTCATTTGAATCGAGGTTATTTGAGAGGAGAAATTTCTCCTCTCGTCGCTTTTAAACTCTATTCGCTTTTAAAAATTGAACTATATTTTAAAGTTAAATTGCGTTTTACCTGAGAGTTAGTCCCTCAAGAGCCAGCGTATACTCTTTATTCGTTTCATTGTAGCTCAGGGAGTAACCTGTGGGATAATAGGAACTTATCGGATAACATTTTGGAAGCTTGAGTTCTTTTGTCACCTCTGGTTTTGTCTCAAGGAAAGCTATTGTAACCATAGGTTCAACAAAAACCATTTCCCCGTTATAAAACCCATAAATAAAAGTCTCATTAAAAGGCTGTCCGTTAAACTCAGGAGCTTTCGGGTCTACCCAGTGTGCTCCCATTCTGGGCACTCCTCCTTGCGTGGGAACATATCCCTCCGGAATATATTCTGATGCCGGCATTTTTGATAAGTTCTTACAATCTTCCCCGGTCGCTATAATCTTATCTCTTTCCTCAGGGGTTATCATGTAAAAATGAACATCAAAGTGCGGCTTATCATAAATTCCCTGAGGCTCATGTCCATGAGGATTCCAGTCAATCCCAATGTGGTTATAAGCCGTGGAAGCAGCTTCTTCCGGCAGAGCAAGTGTGTATTCCACAGTTCTTCCTTCCGGATGTCCTTCCAGAGCTGATTCTGTAAAGTTTACTCCTATTGACGAGGGATTTCCTTCGTTATCAAGCTTAACCCAGGAATAAGCAACTCCGCTGCCCAGAGTTTTACTTTCCCCTTCAAACATTCCCATCTGAGGTGGTTTAACAAAGCATTTTTCTTTTTGTTGCTAGGTCTCCGCCATTGCACAGCCGGAAAAGAGAACAGCAACTACCATGAGTATACAGAAATAATATGTCAATTTTCTTCCCTTCATATTACTCCCCTCACATAGCATTTTTCATTTTTCAAATAATAATACGAATTCTATTCACGTCACGCTGTAAACACCACATCAACCTTTTCGACATCCCACAGAGACCCAAGTTTTTCTACAATATCCTCTTTTATCGCCGGAGCAAACTGGTGGTTTGCAGGCAGGTCTACTACCACTCTTACCGCTCCATCCTCAACACTGATCTTAAGGATCAGGTTTGTACGGATAACGTCAAGCCCTGTTAGAGGATTCATAACGTGTTTGAGCCTCTTTTTGACAACTTCTTCAGTTGTAGACTCTTTCTCGGTTATAAGTCCGTGTTTTTCCTCATAATCCTTGATTGCGGCACGCAGACCCTCAACTGCGAGCACAGAACAGTGGGCTTTGACCGGAGGCAATCCTCCAAGTTCTTCTGCAGCCTGCTTCCAGGTTATTTTCTTTGCTTCATCAAGGGTTTTTCCGCGTGCAAGATCAGTTATAATCGAGGCTGTGGCAATATTTGAGGCACAACCATAAGATTCGAATTTTATATCATCAATAACCTTAGTATCAGGATTGACCTTGATATAAACGGCAACCATGTCTCCGCAAGCCGGGCTTCCTTCAAGACCTTTTCCGTCAGGATTCTCCATCTTTCCTACATTGTGTGGATTCTTGAAATGCTCCAGCACTTTTTGACTGTAAGGAAACTTCATTGTTTCACCTTTCTATAATCTTTCTCTGAGCTTCTATAATCTGCTTCCCTTTGTATTTCCTTTCAATCTTGTTTTCATTTCTTCGCAAGCGGGCTTATCTCCCTGAGCTTTGCTACTATCTCACTTATTGCTTCAATTGCTGCATCAACGTCTTCCATGCGGTTGTAGCGTCCGAAGGTAAAACGTACCGAACCATGTGCTCTCTCGTGGTCTCCTCCGATACCCATGATTACATGGCTGGCTTCAAGGGAGCGACTAAAACATGCAGAGCCCGTGCTTACTGCAAACCCTCTCATGTCCATATGCAGAGTTATGGATTCACCCTCAACATAATGGAAAGTAAGGTTTGCGTTCTGAGGCAGGCGCTTTTCCCGGCTTCCGTTTAGGGTAACATCAGGAATATCCGAGAGAGCTTTGTCAATAATCCTATCTCTCATGGCTTTGAGCCTCATGTTTTCCTCTTCGGTTACGAGCTCGACGGCTTTTGCAAAACCGACTGCAGATGGAATGTCTTCCACCCCTGCCCTCAGATTAAACTCCTGGAAACCTCCATCCATGAACTTGGTTATTGGGGTATCTTTCCGGATGTAAAGAGCACCTATTCCCCTTGGACCGTGAATAGTATGGGCAGACATGGTGATCAGGTCTACAGGCAGCTCCTTTACATTCAGGGGAAGCCTGGTAAAGCTGTGAGTGGCATCTGTGTGCAGGAGCACATCTTTCTCTTCGCAAATCTCGGAGATAGCTTTCAAATCCTGCACTGTCCCTATTTCCTGGTTACCGTGCTGGATTGAAACAAGAACTGTCTCCTTTGTGATTGCGTTTCTCAGCCCTTCTAGATTCACAAATCCTTCCGCATCCACATCAAGGAAAGTTACGCTAAAACCCTGCCTCTCAAGAGCTTTTGCAGTATTTAGCACAGGAAAATCTTCTATTTTCGAGACAATAATATGCTTTCCTTTCTTTTCTTTAAGAGCCCAGGCAACCCCTTTAAGTGCGGTATTGCTTGACTCGGTGGATCCTGAAGTGAAAATAACCTCATCCCAATTTGCAGCAATCTTTGAAGCAATGCTTCCCCGGGACTTTTCTAGTGCTTCTTTTGCATCAATACCCATAGAATAGCCAAATTCTGATGTAGCTACTGCATAAGTATCAAAAAAATAGGGTTTCATCGCTTCAAGTACCTGCTCATCCATCCTCGTGGATGCAGAGTTGTCAAGATAAATTACATTCTCAAATATGTTTCTCCCTCCCAAATAGATTATATAATTTTGATTTTATAGCTGAATCTCAGCTTTTTCAGTGAAACACAATACTCTCAATCCGAAAAATCCCTAAATAGTAGTTTAGCTGAACGCAAAGGTATAAATCAGACCTAATCAGACCTGACCAGTGAGTGTCTTATTATCGCAGTAGTGACAATTCTGAAACTTTTCTGAGTCTCATATAAAGAGAGTTACACTAGCGCCTTTTGCTTCCTGAATATAGGAACCAACAGCACCCCATTCATCTATCCATTCCGTCTGAAGTTCATCTTTACTTAAACCCATGATTTCCATGGTCATCTCGCACGCGATTATTTTTCCCCCAAGTTCCTTGAAATCGCTCATCAATCTCTCAAGTGAAGCTACATTGGCTTTGTCCATTCTTTGCTTGATCATCTGCCTGCCAAGCCCCATCATATTCATCTTGGAAAGCGGCCCCTTGTCAAGTTCTCCTTTTTTCAAGCGCATTAATCCCCAGAAAGTAAAGTATATAGAGGCCTCCATACCCATCGCCAGGGCTCCGTTCGCAATTATGAGCGCACTGTATACTTTGTCCATATCGCCGCTGTGCAGAATAATGACCGCTTTTTCCCCCATTTAGATTCCTCTTCCGGCTTATCTCCGGATTCTTATCTCCCACTCTTTCCCTCCTTCTTTATCTTCAATATCCAGCACCTCTAGCCCCATTGCCTCGCAGGCCATAGGAATTTCTTTTCTTGATGCCGGGTGTGTCCCTTTTATAATAATAAGATCCCCTGGAGAAGCTTTCCTTAAGGCCTTTCTGCATTCTACCAGTGGAGTCGGGCAGGTCTGCCCTCGAACGTCGATCTCAACTTCTGTCATTATTCTTACCCCCAAAGTAGGAGTAACGGTAGGATTCTGACAGCAATTCTGTCTGCTATCTTTCGTTAAAACTCACTATATTCCGAAAATTATATTATCATTTCGCATTGAAAGTTTTCTGGGAATTCCCTCTATTAATCCTGAACCATATTTTAGAGTGCTTCCCTGATCTTTTTTGCAATTTCTTTCAGATTTGTGGTATCAGGTTCGGTCCATACTATTGACTTTATTCCTCTCCCGCCGTCTCCTTTTCTTCTGGGAATAACGTGTACGTGTACATGAGGAATCTCCTGACCAGCAACTTTCCCATCATTGATTCCGATGTTTGACCCCTCTGCCGAAAATGCTTTCTGGATTGCAGCCGTGATCTTTCTTGCAGCCTCAAAAAGCGAAGCAACACTTTCCGCATCCATATCCGTGAATCTGTTGAAATGCTTCTTAGGGGCTACCAGAGTATGCCCTTCACTCGCCGGAAAAACATCAAGAAATGCAAAAACGGCATCGTCTTCGTATACTTTCTCTGAAGGAATTTTCCCCGCTATAATTTTGCAAAAAAGGCAGTCTTCCATCATAACCATATCCCTTTAGAGTTTTAGGAGATACACTTATATCAGGGTTCTGTTTCTCTCGCAACTTGTAACCGGATTTAAAGATTAAAACAAGTGTTTGGCAGAGAGCCATGAAGTAGAAAGTCTGGAAAACGCTGAGATGAACAAATTCCTTTCCGGAGATAAAGATTAATAAACGTTTAACTATATATTAAATAATAATTATAATAAGAGATCAAATTATTATAATAACCTTGAGTTGTGTTTATCTCGTTTATCTCATTACTGCGGGGTGGGGATTATAGCTAGAGTTCTGGGTGGTGCACTAATAGGCACAGTCTGTACTTTTATTTTTTATTTTATTCCATTAGTAAACTCCATAGCCCCTTTTCTGGGCGGTCTTCTGGGGGGCTATTATGCAGACGGAGGTTCCGGGGGAGGGCTTAAAACCGGAGTTCTCATGACCATTTTCATGATTATTCCGGGTTTTCTTCTGGGAGGAATTCTCGGATCAATACTCAGAGATGCTCCTGTTCTTGGAGGATTCGTAGTTGCCTCTGCATTTGTAATTACGCTGGTTATTGTAGCTCATGCAGCTTTGATAGGTATAATTGGGTCGGTAATTGGGGCTGTTCTGGCTGAAAGGAGCACAATCTACCGGTTTTGATCTTTTATTTAACAGTTGCAGGGAAATCCTGGGCGATTAGTGTATAAAATCCCAATTTACGATCCTATCTCAATTGTGGAGGTCAAATTGAGTTTTAAGACACGCTCTGAGCTGTTATCCAGCACTGCCATTGCCAGGAAAAACATTAATGCTGCAATTTCTTCTGTAGTAAAAATCTTTGTCAATTCCCTATCGAATAGTATAGTCGCTTCAGGTGGAAGCTCTTTATCTGCAAACCAAAAAACAAACCTGACGCGAACATCTGGAAAGGTAACCAGCTCTACCGAGACATCACCGCCTTCAACAAGCTTGCCTCCAAAACGCTCCGTCAGATTCTTGATCAAACTATCTGGATTTTCTTTAAGGCTTTTCAATATCGGTTTGATTGTATTTTTTTGATATGCCGGATAATAGCTTGGTCCACCCTTAAGTTCTTTGAATGAGATCCATTCTCCTTTCTGTATATATCCATGCTTCAGGATGCCTATGAGGTAACGGAGGATAAGTACGGATATTTCCTCGCTTGCGGGAACATCAGATGGCTTCATCAACACTATTTTATCGTTTATTTTTACTTCATAAATGTCAGTTAAAAATTTTACAGTGTATTCTTGAGAAGGAGCTAGTGCTGCAATCTCATCCCAAGCCTTGTTGAGGGCGATCTCGTATGTCACGGTTTCTTAACTCCTTATTGTCTGCTAATAATACGATTAGGGTTTACATCCCACTGCTGGAAGATAAAAATCTCTGGTTTTCATTACTGTAATGATATACTATATGATATCTTATGTGATTTTATTCAATCACTTCTTGTGGCAGTTTTTATGCAGTAACTTTTTACTTTTAATCAGCACTTTTCGGATGATTTTTTGTAGGCTCAGTAACGTACTCAAAGTTCCATATCGGGATTCCTTTTATTTCTCCCTTCTCAAGATGCTCAAGCTCATGAGCTGCGCTATACGCAGGTGTACCTTTCAGGCGTATTTGCCTTTTTTTCATCTCCTTAATCCTTATCGTTCTGAGACTTGGGTTAACTTCTGCAAATATCACTTTTTTCGCTCTCAGGCTTATACAGTAAGGTCTTTCAACCAGTTCTCTTTCTTCCCTGGCTCCACATTTTTCGAGTCTGTAGACCACGCCTTCTTTCTCTACAATCTCAGGTTCGATAAAGAGGTATATCTTTTCCAGAGTATAGCCGGTCTTACTCTCATCATTATAATAGGTAATTACATCCTTTACAGCAATACTTTTCATTTCCTCAGAGGCGTAACTCCATGAACCTCCTGATTTTAGCGAAAGCAGAAAAGGAAGAAATAACTCTGCCTGAATCTCAAAACTGGAAATTATTTTCTTCTCCCAAGCTGAAAACTTGAAGATCGTCTGAATTTCCTCAATATCCATGTTCATCTCCCCTTTTCAGGATCTGAATGTCAAGTTTATTTAATCCTTTTTCTTTGTGCATAATAAATCAATTTACGAGAAGCCATATTCAGAAAACTGTAGAATATTGAAGGTAAGATAAAAATCTAGAATAATGAAACATTGAAATAAAGTGAAATAAAGCAAAATGTGATAAAGCAAAATGTAATGAGAATGTAATATAAAATAAAAATATAAAATGAATTAAAATAAAAATGAAATAAAAACGTAAAATAAAAAATAAAATGAAAAATAAAAATATAAAATAAAACGAAAATAAAATAAATTAAAATAAAAAATAAAATAAATTAAAACATAAAACAAACTAAAATAAAAAATATAATAAAGGTTAAGCAATCAGGTATTTTTTATCCTTTATCTGAGTTCTGCTATCAACACCAAGTATTCCAGCAATCTCTATACCTTCACTTCCGATTTCGGCAAGCTGGGTATAAATTTCAGACTTTGTTATATACTTTTCAGTGCGTGTGCCATCAGCTTCTTCTATCTTGATAGTTATCTCTTCTTTATTGTGTGATTTTGCCAGGCACTCCTGAACGATTGCCCCATATGGTTCAGCAATCACTTTCAGGCAGTCAAAGATCTGGTTGGTAGAAATAGCATCCTCTTCGTCGAGGAGGATTTTTGAAAGGGTATAAGTGCGTATATTTTCTCTGAGATAAGCCTGAACTTTCTCAGGAATCCTTGCTAGTTTTTCCATATCGATAAAAGCCCCAAGCTCTTTATCAGAAGTAATCTCTTTACCATCTTCATATACAAAGTACCTGCGGTCTCCGCCTTCTATCCTGAATTTCCGGTTTGCTTTTTTGCTTTCAAGATTTATACGTACATTTTTCTGCGTGTCATATTCCAGAAAAGTTACAAGGAATTCGGAAAGATCCTGCATTTTTATTTTTTCTTCTTTTCGCAGGATACCGGTTCGCGTCCATCCCGGCAGGCTTAAGTCTCCTAGCAGTTTTTCTACGGTCAGGTTCTCTTCCATAAAGCCGAGCTTGTAGTGGTACTGCACGCCTGAGACCCAACCTACCATTTCTCCAGAAATGCCGCCGCCTGTATTGCTGGAGAGCTCAAATTGTTTTTCAGCTCCGTAAACGCCTGAGATTAAAAACTTGCTAAGGACTTCAAGTATTTTTTCTTCAATTTTTTTATACTCATAAGGAGCTCTATTTTCGATTTTCACGCATTCGGCTTCGAGAACTTCTTTTCTTTTCCCGAGATTCTCTTTACAGGTTTGCAGGATTGCATTAGCGCAGGGTAAAACGTCCTCGGTATCAGCTTCATTTACTAATTTATTAAGTACGGTCTTGAGCTTCTCCTCAAAATTATTCATTCCTTCTATTCTACTCTTCAACTCATGGAGTGCTTCTTTATGCCTGCACTTTATCTCTATTATAGAATTCTCCAGATGAATTACCTGAGAAGTTATATCTAAAAAAATTTTCAGATCCTCAATGAAATCCCGCTGTACAGGCAGTTCCTTAGAGTCCTGGTATAAATATTTCATAAAAGCACCCTGGATAATAGCTAAACAACCCTTCAAACTATTCTATTATCTATAGCTATATAATGTTTTATCCAGAAGCTTCTTTAATTTATAGAAGAAGTATTTTATCTTAAACAAAAATCTTACATAAAATATGCCCTGTATTCTGGACATGGTCTCATGCTACACTTTCTCTGAAAAAGCCGGGAGGGGGAGCCCGGCTATTTTCTTTATTTAGAGCAGAACTTTCCGGACAGGGTCCAGTATTTCATTTATATACTTTGCGGCAGCGTTTTTCAGATCCATTGGATGGATGCTCTCTTCCACAAAAGCCTTTTCCATTTCTTCGTAACTGTTATATGTTGTATTTCCACCGAATTTCTCAGGTCTCTCTATGACAACAGTTTCGTATCTGGGGAATATATGATAGCGGAAAAGTGCCAGAATTGGGTTTTCTTCGATCTCTCCTATCTTGCAGTAGGCTTTCTTAAGCTTCCCGTAAATTTCTTCTTCTGTATCATCCACAGATATGAAATTCTCCTTTGAAGAAGCCATCTTTGTTCCGTCTAACCCCACGAGAATTGGAGTGTGAATGCAGATCGGGGTCTCGAATCCCAGACTCTTTAAATTCTCACGGGCAAGCATATGGATTTTTCTCTGGTCGATGCCCCCAACTGCGATATCAACTCCCAGCATGGCAATGTCAATAGCCTGCATCAGTGGATATACCATCTGCGAAACAGTTGGGTTGTCCATAGCACGCCCGACTTCGTCCATGCTTCTGCGCGCCCTGTTTAAAGTTACTGCCCTTGAAAGTTTGAGAACATTAAGCATGTACTCTGCATCAAGCTGATAGTCAGACCCATATACGAAATCAGTTTTTTCCTCATCGAGCCCGAGAGCGATAAAGCAGCGCCTATTATAATCTGCGATCTTTCGGACTTCTTCAAGCGTGCCTTTCTTATTGAGATAGGCATGTACGTCTGCAAGCAGGACAGTGATTTTAAATCCGGCTTTCTGCAGATCAATGAGTTTATTTACTGTAAGAACGTGACCCATATGGATTTTCCCGCTTGGCTCGTATCCTACATAGGCGCGGGGAGCTTCCTTTTTAGTAAGAAGTTCTTCAAGCTCTTCCTCAGTCACGATTTCCTGAACATTTCTTTTTATAAGTTCGAGTCTGTCCATAGCCTCTACATTCCTTTTGTTTTCTATTCTCAAAAACTCAATTTCTATTAATAAGTTTCTGTAAAAACGCCATACCTTCTTCGGATTTGAAATTCGGGATTTCCCAGTTCTGAATGACCCTTCTGCGCAGAGATTTCACCTCTTCACCAAGTACAGGATTAAAGCCAGAGATCTGGTATTCCTCTTTAGAAATAACGATTCCTCTCCTCTGCCAGGCAGGAAGCGTTGCAAGATTTATCCCTCTCTCAAAAAGCATTTCGTGGATTTCCCACTCTTTCTTTCCTTTGAGGTATTTTGAAGCCTCAGTCTTATTAATTCCTTCGTTCCTCAGAGTATAATATCCCCAGGAACCCACAAAATTGCGCCAGGCTTCGAGCTGCCTCCAGTGGAAATATGCAGGAATCTCTTCTTTTTGAAGAACTACTATTCTGGAATCAAAAGCCACAGGTTTTTCAAGCTGCAGGTTTATCGTAAGTGCGCTTCCCAGAAAGCTTGCCACAACAGAGTCAATTTTTTCCACTCTTCCCTCAAAGGGAAGGCTCATGAAGAGAAAATTGATCTCATCCGAAAAAGTATAGGCAAAGAGAGGGCTTAAACCACTTTCTTTAATGAAGAGTTCAACAGTATTAGCCATTGCCCTGGCGAAGGTTAGATCATAGGGTTTTTTAAAGCCCAGGCCCGAAAGCGTATTTTTAAAATTCCTGCCGTCAGCGCGCACGACCACTGGAGGGATACAGCGCATTTCAGCATAGATTTCCCGATCTTTCATAAACTTTTCAAGGTTTACTTAGTCTTCTTTTCGCTTTTTGTATCTCTGGATGACATCTCTAATTATAATTATATCCGCTGCCGTTATAACCCACCGATAAGGAATAATTACACCTCTGCTTGTCAGGTCAAAAAGCTCCCTATTAATATCCGAAACAGCAAGCCCGGTAATCTTCTGTTCTTCTATATCAATTACGAGGTCTTGCAACTTCCCTACATAAACACCGGTGTTTGTGTATATGTTTAAACCAAAAAGTGATGTAAGTTCTGCGCGCATTATATCCCTGCTTTGTAAATTAATTTAAATATTTCTCCTAACCTTATATGAAAAACATACTTATATATCTTACAGTTTTACCGACGTTATATAATTATTAGTCTTATTCTGCATATCTATATAGAACTTGAATCTCAGTCATTATTAAATAAATATTCTTATTTAAATTATCGAGAGGTAAAAGTGGTTTAACGTTGTTAAACCTACTACCTGTCTTTGAATAAAGAAGAGGGAGCCTTAACAGCTTTAAGTATTTTTACTATTAATTGCTCAAAAATTAAGCTTATCCACTATTTTTCTGCAACTCTCTACAGTAAAAGCTATATCACTTTGAAAATTTTTCCGGTTACAGATATCTAAGCCATTTACCTGTAAACCAGATTCTTTACGTTTTTATATAAACCTTCTTTTTACTCTATTGTTTATTTTTGAATTTCAGTTTATCTATCCGTTTTAACTATCCGTTTATTCTCTCATATTCCCAGCTGCGAAATCATATTTCGAATTGTTTCTGAGGATTTTCTGAGGGTTTCATACTGGCTTTCATCAAGCTCAAGTTCAAGGATTTCTTCGACTCCGGATGCTCCAAGTTTCACGGGTACCCCGAAGTAGATGCCTTCCTGTCCATACTGCCCTTCCAGGTAAGCTGAAGCAGGTAATATTCTTTTTGAGTCTTTAATCACAGCTTCCGCCATCGAGACTACAGCTGCCGAGGGAGCATAAAAGGCACTGCCCTGTTTGAGGAGTTCTACAATCTCGGCTCCTCCGTTTACTGTCCTTTCTACCAGCCTGGCAATTTTATCATGTGGAAGTAGATCTGTGAGTGGAATTCCAGATACTGTCGTATACTGGGGAAGAGGCACCATGAGGTCGCCATGCCCTCCTATTACCATTGCCTGTACATCTTTTTTCGAGCACTTCAGTTCTTCCGCAATAAAGCTTGCAAAACGCCCTGAATCTAGAACTCCACTCATTCCAAACACTTTCTTTGTTTCAAAACCTGTTGATTTCATAGCCACGTAAGTTATAATATCAAGTGGATTTGTTACATTGATCACTATGGATTCTGGTGCATATTTTGCGATATTTTTGGAAACTTCCATTATTATTTTTGAGTTTGTCCGGATCAGATCCTCCCGGGTCATTCCCGGTTTTCTTGCAATCCCTGCTGTAATGATTACAAGATCAGAGTCTGCAATATCTGCATAATCATTGGTTCCAATTATAGAAGTATCGTAGCCTTTTATTGCACCTGCCTGCATAAGATCAAGGGCTTTGCCCTGAGGTAATCCTTCCACAATATCTGTCATGACAATCTCGTCAAGCTCAAGTTCAGCTAGCCGCTGGACTGTAGTTGCCCCTACGTTTCCTGCTCCTACCACGGAAATTTTAGTCATTAACTGTACACCTGTGCTAAACAATTTATTTTAAGGTAAACTTTGAATTTACAACATTAAAAATTTATCCTGTAATATGAGGCTCTATTTCCTATCAACTATAATTTTTATATTTTTCTGTGCCAGTATCTATTTAATATTTTTTTGTCGTTAAATTCTTGAATTTACTGGCTTTCTTTCGAACACTTTCAGATTTCATGCAGTATTTTTATTAAATATTACTCCCAAATTGTTCAGGGGAAACATGCTGAATAACACATACATTCATATTCCAGGTGTAGGAAAGGGCTTAGAGCAAAAAATCTGGGCTCAGGGAATACGCACATGGGAAGAGTTTCTTAAGATGAAGGACAGAATACCCATACCTTCGTCACGAAAAGCCAGAATTTGTGAAGAGATCAGGAAATCTTCCGAACGCCTGGCAGCAAAAGACCACTGCTTTTTTTCACAATGCCTTCCTTCCACAGAACACTGGAGGGCATATCCCCTATTTTCTGATTCTGCCGCATTCGTAGATATTGAGACTACGGGTCTTTCCAGATCCCGAAATAAAATAACCATTGTTGGAATCTACGACGGAAAGGAGTCAAAGATCTATATAAAAGATATTAATCTGGATGATGTCGTGGAGGAGTTCTCAAAATACAAACTGCTTGTAACTTTCAACGGTACTCGTTTTGATCTGCCTTTTATAAAATCCGAGTTTCCTGAAATAGAATTCACGCAGCTCCATATAGACCTCATGTATCCTTTAAGGCGAATAGGGTACAAAGGAGGTTTGAAAAATATTGAAAAGTTACTCGGGATCTCTCGAGGTGATGACATCGAGGGTCTAACTGGATTTGATGCCGTAAGGCTCTGGAGACAATATGAAAGAGGAGATCAGGAAGCTCTGGACAAACTTATTAAATATAACCAGGAGGATATAGTTAACCTGAAAACTATTATAGAGCTAACCTATCCTAAAATGGTTGAAAATGCTCTGAAGACCTGAGAAGCAAAGTATTATCAGGTTAGGAACTTATAAAAGATAAAATGTCAGGCAGCAAATTGTATTTGCCATTAATTTATTATACTTATCTTGCTGTTTCTGATAACCTATCCGGATAATGTATTGACAGACTTATAACAAATTCTTATTTAAAACTTGAATATTATCTGTATGCTCTGGCAGGAAAGGGGAATTCAATGGAAGTAACACTGAAGTTCGGGGATAAAGTCGCTGTGGCCGATGTAAGAAAGCTCCATGATATGGAAGATGTGGTTTTTGACCAGGAGTGGTTTGAAGAAACAGTGGAAAGGAATCGGGATGTTTATTACATGTTCCGTGACCTTGCGAAAAGCGACTCTGACTTTGAGAAAATCAAAGCTAATCATTTGAGATATGACATTACTATAATTCCTCCTTCAATGCTCGGGTCGGAATATGTAAAAACTGTAGGTCACTACCACCCGCGCGTTCCGGGAACAAATCTTACTTATCCTGAGATTTATCAGGTACTTGAAGGTTCTGCTACCTATCTACTTCAAAAGGTAGAAGAGGGAGAGGAAGATCTTGTTCTGGATGTTGTAGTAATCAAAGCGGAAAAAGGTGATCTCGTGCTTGTTCCCCCTGGATATGGGCATGTAACTATAAATGCCTCAGATGAGACACTTAAAATGGCAAACTGGGTCTGCCGTGACTTTTCATCGGTTTACGAGCCTATAAAAAGACTTTCCGGAGCCTCTTATTTCCTTCTTAAGGACGGTTTTGTAAAAAATCCGCTTTATAAAAATATTCCGCCGATCCGCAACCTTAACCCCCTTACATATGACGAGCTCGAGTTAAACTCTATAGAAGATATGTATGAGCTTGTACATAAAATTGAAAAGCTCAGGTTTTTGACAGCACCACAGGATTTTGTAGGACTCTTGACAGGAGTGCTCTGAGAAGCAGGCTATTTTTCTAACTTAAACGAGCGTGATTTACTTTTCCTTCCCATGTGGTTTTCTCAGAAACCTCTTACTTTTTATCTTTCCATATCCTGAAATAAAACCGACTCCGGTAGCAGGAGAGGTTCAGGAGAATAAGCAATGAATACATATTATATTAGGTATAAATACCTTCAATTACTGGAGGTTTGAAATGCAAAAAAATGGATACCGTATCCAATTTACATCATCCAAAATAAAGGATCTCATGTACAAGACTACATTTGATCCTAAGAAAATGGATGGAGATATTATACTTAATCTCTCACTTATTGATAAAAAAGATCTGGATGATGTGCTTGGGATCTTTAAGATGGTAATTTCAAGCGGGCTTTCGGTAACTCCCTATGTTAAGATAGTTTCCGAAGGTGAATCTCTCGGAGACCTGACTATTGAAAAGGGGAAGGTAGGTATCGGAACAGTATGCAGCATTACGATTGACGGCGTATTGCTCAAAGCAGGAATTCCTGTGAACCCTAAACTTGGAGGGGTTGTTCAGATACGAAATGGGATTCCGGTGCGCTTTACGGATGTGCTTACCTATGTAAGTACGACTGTAGATCCGCTTGAGATTCTGATGTCACAGGGAATTACTTCTGTGTCAGAAATGCTCAGGACAGGCTCAGGCAAAATTCTCGCAAATCTCAGGGAAGCTCCTATGGTTGCAAGAGATGAAATTGAAAGTTGCCTTTCTGACCTTCTGGATGCAGGCTTCAGCGGAATCCTTGAAGTTGGGGAACCAAATACACGGGTTCTGGATGTTCCCATAGAGAGAGATCATCTTGGAATAGTCGTCATAGGAGGGACAAATCCTATGGCTGTTGTACAGGAATATGGGATCAGCATAGAAACAAGCGCAATGTCACAGCTAGTTCCATTCAAAGAGATGAGCAGGATTGAAGATCTGGTTTAAGGCTCAATGATAAAATCTGACTCTAAAGCAGATCCTGAATTTTATGCAAATCTGACCCCGAAAATCTCTTTAATTTATTGAGCCTTTACTTATTCAATTCAGCTTTTCGGAGCATATTCCGAATGCTGGTCTCTTTACTTTGAATGTGCATTTCTTCGCAGCTGTTCTCCTATAAACAGATCAAGCTTTCTTGCAAACTCTTCTTTTTTACCGTCAGGAATTGTTGCTCCTGCTGCAATATCGTGCCCACCGCCTACACCTCCCACTTCAGCCGAAACAATCGCCATGGCTTCCGAAAGGTTGACTCCTCTGCGAATAAGATCTTGGGTTCCCCTTGCTGAGACCTTTGTCCCTCCTTCAGCTTTTGCAAAAGCAATAATGGGGAGATTTCTGTTTTCAACTAATGTAGAACTCATGCCTGCAATAATACCCACAATAGTTTCTTTTATTTCCGAGCCAGCGTCGAAGTACTGAATATTTTCAAGCTGGGTAATTCCCTTTTCTTTAACATACATGAGTCCGTTAACAAGATTCTGTCTATGTTCGGCAAGCAATTTACGGGCACTTTCATAAGCTTCTTCTCTGTTTCCCATGCAGACTGCCAGTCCAATCTCTGCATGATCGTAACGTGCAGTGGCATTAAGAAGGGTGGAAAATTCTGACGCATCTCTCATTTCCGTTCCTTCTTTTTCTCCAAGAAGGATGTAAATCTCGCCTACCAGCCGCTCTATCTTATATGAGGGCATACCTGATTTCAGGCAGTACTGAATAAGTCCTGAAACAATTTTTTGTTTTTCTGAGATTTCAAGGTCAATCCAGCGTCTCCAGTGTTCATCCTGAGTCAAACTAATATTAAGGGAGTGAAGAAACTCAATGCATGCTTCTTCGTTCCCCGTAAGCCCTGGGAGGTAAGGATCTGAAGAATATTGCATTAATTTATAAATCGGGCGGGTTTGTTTCCCAAATAGGGTCAGGTCTTTTTGGAACTGTAGAATGCCTCCTCTAACCCCTTCTTCCAGAATTTCCCGGTTGACTCCGACAAGCTGCCCCATTTTCAGATGCTGCATATCCCCAACAGCTCCCACTATTGCCAGTGAGGAAAGATCCTGGTTTTTTCCAAGAGCTGAAGCCAGTAAGTAGGTAGTTCCAGACCCGCTCAACTCATACGAACCATTTGCTCCGAAAAGGTGAGGATTAAGGTGAAATTGATAGCTTCCCTGGGGTTGGTGATGGTCTGAGATCACTGCATGGATCCCGCGAGATTTTATTTGCTCGCACATCCCGCTCCCAAGGTCAGTAAAAATGACAATGCTGTGGTTCTCATCAGCAATAGCATCAAGAGCCTTTTCATCAAGCTGCTTGACAAAACGAGTAGTGTATTCAAAACCGCCCCTCTCAAGGGCAGTACAGATAATTCCCGCAGAAGTCAGCCCGTCAGCGTCAATATGGGATACAACGTGAACTGATTTGTACTTTTTAATTTCGTCGGCACATCTCGCCGCTTCTTTATGAAGTGCTTTTATTGTTTCAGACATTCCTCTCTCCACTGTTTTTCTGCTTGTCTCAAATAATCGCTTTTTTAATCTTACTTTCCTTCCCATTCCCTTGGATCGACCTTATAATCTTTTCCTTCTCTTTTTATTTCAGGAAAACTTCGGATCTCCTTCAATGTAAGTTTGAGATTCTGATTGAGATATTCTTTTTCCAGTTCCTTCCAGGGAATTATGTATGCTTCCCTTCCGTGACCTGGTCCCAGGCGAAGTTCTACTGCAAGAAATCCGCGTCTTCCTGATCTGTTCAGGTAATCCGAAATTCTTTCTATCTGATGGATTCCGTTTTTATCCACGGTAAAATGCTGAGAAAAGTAAAGTGCATTTGCTCCTTTGCCTACTGAAATGCTTTTGCACTCGATTCCCATGTATAGATCCGGGTTAAGAGAATCCACAAGCACATCCAGAAACTGTGGAGTGAATCTGTGCTGCTTAAGCCTGTAGGATATAGCTTTTAGTCCATTCTCTTCAATGTATGCATTAAGTGAGTTTACAAGCATGCGTTCAAACTCGGTCATGAAATCCTGTTAAATGTTTTCGCTATTTTACTTAAACCTTCTACTCTGAACGCAACCTTTTCACCCTGAGTAAATAGGAGAGGTATGTCAGCTTAAACAGGTTACATACTGGGGGCTTAAACAGGTTACATTACTGAGAAATTGATACATGTCTGAATCTGTCATCAATCGCCTGAAACTAACTAGCATTCAATTTTATGAAACAAATTTCTGCAAATTGAGAGAAGGTAGTAATTGTACATAATTAATAGAAGAGTAGTAATTGTACGTAATTACTAGAAGAAATAATTGTATGTATTAATATAAGAATAATATAAGAATAATAATTGTACGCAATTAATAGAAGAAATTGTACATAAGAGTAATTTATGCGAAAATCAAAAAGAGCTTGAGCCGCATAATGAATTTGAGTAATATCTATAAGAAAGATAAATGCCAGTCAGGTTCTTGACCGGCTGCATAATTCTATAAGGAAAATGAATGCTGATCAGGTTCTTGATCGACTGCACAATTTTTAATTCGACATAATGAAACTTACAAAATCCGGGCTGAGCCTTGTTTCTTTTACAAGCCTTTCAATAGTTTCCTCATCGGAAAGCCCTTCATCTCTGAGTTCTTGTATGCGGTCAAAAACATGCTGTGATACTTCGGAGTATTCGTTAATATCTTTCCTGTGACCCCATACATCGCCCTCAAGTAAAGCGATATTCTGCATTGAAAGATACATCTGTGCAGAACTTGAAATCGTTTTTTTGTACGAGCTTGGGATGTGGATCGCTTTTATTCCTGGACACTTTAGAATGAGTTTAAAAATGTCCTTGTTAGATGGTCTGAATGCAAGATGGACAATTTCCTCATTAATGTTTAAAGTGTCTATCTCTTCTTTTGAACTTACGACTCTAATTTTCATTTTTATCACCGTTCGTTTCCAGGTATTTTAAGACGTTTTAGAGCATTTTAGGGATTTTTAGGGATTTTTAGGGTTTCATTTAAAATTCTTAGGAGGCTCTTTAGAGCTATTTTATTTCATCAGAGCCCCTTCAGGTTTTTTCGAGATTTAGGTTTTTAGGAGTTCTTTCCGGATTTTAGGGATTCCGGATTTTTTATGTTTTTACTAACTTTTGAAACTTCCATGAAGTTTTTAATTCTTACATCACGGGTTTACTTAATTATTTTTTGAACCCTTTGAATTTGTTAACCCTAAAATTCAATTATTTTTTGAATTCATTTTGAATTTTAGAATTACAAACTGTTTTTCAAAACCTTAATTTATATTTGAGGTTTTTGTTATGTTAAGGGCATATAATATTTAATTTTTTATGAACTTTCCTTTTATTTTCAACTTTTTCTATTATGTTATATAAATTGAGTCAAGGAATGAGGTAATCTTTATTCTCCCATTTTCTTAATTTTTAAGTACAATCTGTCTAACTCTAGGGTTTCTTTAATATATCTAAAGAAATTCTGAAAATCAATTTGTGAGATAAACTAGTAAGTCTACTGGTGACATTTATTTATATTACACTATTTTATATATTTGAGATGAATACGTATACGATACTGTAATATATTATTTAATATTTTCTGTAAAGCTTTTTTCTTGTAAAATTCTTTTGAATGAACGGGTTTAACAAAAGAAATTTTTTCATTAAAGAATCTCACTAAAGATACTCATCATATAAAAGAAGAAACCAGATTACTAAATGTTCATTATATAAAAGGGAGGGATCAGATTGCTAAATGCTCTTTATATAAGGGGGACCAAGCTACTAAAATGCTCATTATATAAGGAGGAGAGACTAAATTACTAAATGCTACGATTTTTCATTCTCGGCATTTTGAAAATTACAAACCTGTAAATCAGTGGCACTGAAAATTAAATTAACGGCATTGAAAATCTTCTAAGGCATATGCAGTATTATTATGCCTATGCAGTATTATAAGTGCAGTGCTTTTACTTTATTTTCAAAAATCTCTAAATTAAAAATAGTGACCTACGCGAAAGTAGCAGGCTTGTTTTAACTTCTCAAAATCTTCGACATATATACGTTATCAAGAGTGTAGCCGAATTTTCTGTAGTATTCTCTGGCTCCTATTCCGCTAATAATAGCAAGCTTCTCGTAACCATTTTCACGCGCTATATTCTCTGCTTGTTCCAGAAGTTCCTTTCCATATCCTCTATGCTGCCAATCCGTTTGCTTTGCTCCTTTTCCTACAGGTACCATTGAACCATAAACATGCAGTTCTCTTATCAGGGCGGCTTCTTGCAGTTCAGGGCGATAAGGAGCAAAAGGAAAACGCAGGCGGGTAAATCCAATAAGGACATCTGCAGCAAGGTCTTCAAACGCAATGAAATGTTCTATGCCCCCGCAAGCTTCGTAAGTCTCTACAGTCAGCTCGATGTCTTTTTCATTTACCTTTCTCCCTCTCAAGCCAGTATGTCCGACTTCTCTGCAGCGGATACAGCGGCACTTTCCTCCTTTCTCTCTCAGCTTTTCTTCTGCAAGCTGTCTTAGATTACTCTTTCGGACTCCTGCAAATATCTGGTGGGCTGGAATATCGCGCTGAATGCGCTGGAGTCTCACCCATTTAGGAAGAATTCCCTTTACGTCTGCAATAAGTTCGGCAGCTTCTTCGTCAGAAAGGGCTTCATAATCTCCAGCCTCCCAGAGTTTGTATAAAGGAGTGCCTTCAGTTACAAGTGTAGGATATATCTTGAGATAATCGGGTCTGAAGCGTGAGTCTTCAAACAATTTTTTGAAGCCTCTGAGATCCAGCTTTGAATCCGAGCCAGGCAAATGAGGCATCATATGAAATCCGACCTTAAATGCACTGTCTCTTAATATCTGATTAGCCCTGACAACCTCTGCAACGCCATGACCCCTTTGCATGCGGGTAAGCACAAAATCATAAACACTCTGGACCCCGAGTTCTACCTTAGTACCTCCCAGCTTGAGGAACTCGTCCACATGTTCTTCCGCTGCCCAGTCAGGACGTGTTTCAAATGTTATTCCTACATTGCGGATATCCGCTTTTTCATTGGCTTTCTGAACTTCTTCAAGAGGGATATAAGGTATAGATTTCCCGATTTTCCAGGCGTTCTTCCTCCACTCCTTTGTTGTGAAATCATTCATTGCTTCAAGGCAGCGTTTAATAAACCACTCCTGGTAATCCAGATTGCGTGCAGAAAACGTGCCTCCCATAACTATAAGTTCCACTTTCTCTACGTCGTGACCGATCTCTTTAAGCTGGGAGAGCCTGGATTTAACCTGGGCATAGGGGTCAAACTCATGCTGAATTGCTCTCATAGCTGCAGGTTCTCTTCCCATGTAACTCTGGGGCGACTTAAAAGCGGAGTTTGGACCCCCCGGGCATGGCAGACATACTCCGTGAGGGCATGGTGCTGGAGAAGTCATTACAGCAATTACCGCAACTCCGGAAATTGTTCTTACAGGCTTCCGTTTCAAGAATTCTTTGATTATTGCCTGTTCTTCAGTTGTCCCCTTGGTTATGATGTCTCCATTTCTGGGGAGGCTGGCTAGATGGTAATGCTTACTGACTTCTTTTTTTACCTTATTTAACTGACTCTCATCTTTTATTTCGCCTGCAAGTACTCTTTCAAGAATTTCCCTGCACGCCTTATTATAACCGTTTTCTTTCATCTCAAGTTCCATCTTTCCGGTTTTCCAAATCCCGGTTTTTTTCTAGGGAGGGCTAAAAATTTATTTGTAAGATGTTAAAAAAGATTTTTTAGCTTTTAAAAAGCTGTTTAATCTAACTTTTTGTAGTCTGCAACAATGCAGCTTAATAATAGCTTAATGCATATAATAGCTTAATGCATATAATAACAGAGCAGGCTCCGTCTTTGTATCAATGAGGTTTGCATAGATCTATTATTTAGCTAGCAGAGATCGAACCCAATAATAAAAGTTCCGAGTCCGGCTGCGGGCTTGAGACCCATTAAAGATCTTATATACTCATCCGATGGGGTGGATGGAGACGCAAGTACAACATTGGTCACCCCTTCCACGCACTCTACATCCTGACATCTCTGTGGGGGTAGGACGACAGTTATAGGTTCTTTTTTTACACTTCCTGGTTTAGGCACTGCGTTTTTGTAGATTACAAGGTTTCCCATAACCAGCATATCCTCGCATTTTTTACATTCCTCAAGCTTCTTGGAGTCGTAAATATCCTCACCAATCTTTTCTCCGTACTGCATAAGCACTACGTTAGGTCCTTCGGGCCAGACATAATCCATATTAGTTGTAAAGGCTATGATTATCTGACGTTTGAAGACTTCCTTAATTCCCTGGTTGTCTCCCACACCCAATCCCATAAGGACAGCACCTTCAGCCTTTTTTTCAAGCTCGAGAATTTTTTCTTTATCTTCCTCACTCAAAACGTATGTATCTTCAACGCCTTTCATAGCTTTTATTCTGCATATGACATCCTGAATAACATTTTTACATTCCAAAGCAAATTCCCCTTCGTGTTTTAAAACTACGCTATATTTAGTTCAATAATTTTGCCTTGTTTTAGTTCAATAAATTTTGCCTTGTTTCACATTCTTATTTAATTTATTCTTTTATTCATATGGTGGCAGTTTTTGCTTTCTTTTATGGTATCATATAATGCTCTTTTTATATTTCTCTTTTTATGTCGTCAATTTCTAAAATGACATCTTTTTCTCCTGCAGATAATGTAATGAGTTTTTGAATATCATTATAAATATTAAGGAAGTATTTATAATAAATCTTTAAAACTATTTAACTGTATCACAATTTTCCGAACCATTGCCCCGATTCTTATAATATTCCTCAAACTGATATCACTTGTATTGAGTATAATATCACGTTAAGTATGGATATATTTGTATTGAGTATGATATACATTTGTATTGATTGAGTATGATATCATTTGTATTAAGTATGATATCACTTGTATCTGGGTATGTGCTCTTTCAGGACGCCGTGTCTAAAGACAGATCTATCTAAATGAACTGAACTCTTCAAATTCGGATTTATCTCAATTAATTTTGGGCGACTAATAGATTCATAAGAACATATTAGCCTGGATCTGATCTCATAACATGTCAAAAGTTTATTAAACTCGAAAAAACTTAAGATGTGATGCAGAAAAAGCTTATCAGCAGGAGAAGTTTACCAGTTCGATTGTAGAATTAGTATTGATTTGAAATTATAGTGTGAAGCTCTTAATTATACTACATTTTTTTATAGTCTTTTATAAGTATTTCGAATTTATCTTCTAAGTTTATTTCTGACGAATATTCTGCCTTAGCTATTTCGACATTTACCGTCATTTACATCGTTGTTTTGCGCTTTTCCTGTTTAATTTCCCTAAAATAGACCACAAAAGATTTAATAAGGCAATTATTTTATAGAACACTTGTAATCCAATTTAGAGGGATAAGGAGGGAATGAAAACCTCTTCGGCAATAGACGATATATAAAAGTCTGATTTGGTGAAGAATGGTGAAACCCTTAAAGTGTTGATCCCGACACTTCTTCTTACATACGACATATCTTAACAAACATGGAGGAACAATAAAATGAAGAGATTTGCAGCAGTGACACTGGCTGTTCTCATGCTTCTTACTGTATTTGCATCCGCCGCAAGTGCACAAGATGCAATTGAGATCCGCGGCCCTGTGTTCAACGGCTCTAACATCCAGGAAATCGTCGGTACCGACGGTATTACAATCGATGCTACACAATTTGCAGCATTCTTCTATGACATTAACGACAATGTTACAACTGAAACTCTTTCCATTATAAATGTTCCAGGAAACAACGGCAACGTGATTGGAGAGGGTGGGCTCGTCTATGAGACCCAAATTCAGCAGGTTGAATATGAATTCACCGACGCCGCAGGCTGGGACAATTACAGTGTAATTGGCTTCTTTGCAGAGAAGTACATCCCACTGAAACCCAACAGCGCTGACAAGCTTGCCAAGCTCGTCCTCGACAGCGATGACAGGTACACCATCAGAACCGGTGAAACCCTTGACCTCGGCGAAGGCTATGCTATCGAAGCCAAGCAGGTCGATGTTGATGGTGAGAAAGTCTGGCTTGAATTCACCAAGGACGGAGAATTCGTAGATGACGAAATCATTTCAGTCACTGATCCGGATAGGAGCACCTGGGAAGTCGAACTTGATGACATCGAGGACGAAGATGATGTTGTTGTCCTCAAAGTGCATGTCAACCAGGTCTTCCAGGGTGCAGTCGACAGCATTGCCCAGATCGAAGGTCTCTGGCTCATTGACTACGCAAACGCAATGACCATTGAGTCTGACGACGAATTCGGTGAACTTAATGACGTTTCCATCCAGGGAGACCGCCTTGTGATCCGCAATGACGATACCATCACTCTGACAAGAGACTCCACAAAGGAAATCGCTGAAGGCATGTTCTTCAAGGTCGCTGACACCCCATCCAATGTCCTCAGGTTCTATGTCATGAAGGAAATTACAGACCCAGGAACCTATGAAGTCAGAGGACAGGTTGCCACCGGTGACTTCACTTGGGATGCAACTAACTTTGCAGGTTTCTTCTACGACATCGATGATGATGTTACCACAGAGACCCTTTCTGTCACCGGACTTAACGGCGGAAATGTAATTCCTGACGGCGGTCTTGTCTACCAGACAACCATTCAGCAGGTTGAATATGAATTCACCGACGCCGCAGGCTGGGACAATTACAGTGTAATTGGCTTCTTTGCAGAGAAGTACATCCCACTGAAACCCAACAGCGCTGACAAGCTTGCCAAGCTCATCCTTGACAGCGATGACAGGTACACCATCAGAACCGGTGAAACCCTTGACCTCGGCGAAGGCTATGCTCTCGAAGCCAAGCAGGTCGATGTTGAAGGTGAGAAAGTCTGGCTCGAATTCACCAAGGACGGAGAATTCGTAGATGATGAGATCATCTCAGTCGTTAATTCAAGCCAGAGCAACTGGGAAGTCGAACTTGATGACATCCAGGATGAAGATGATGTTGTTGTCTTCAGAGTACATGTCAACCAGGTCTTCCAGGGTGCAGTCGACAGCATTGCCCAGATCGAAGGTCTCTGGCTCATTGACTACGCAAACGCAATGACCATTGAGTCTGACGACGAATTCGGCGAACTTAACGACGTTTCCATCCAGGGAGACACCCTTGTGATCCGCAATGACGATTCCTTCACCCTGACCAGAGACTCTGAAAAAGAGATCGCTGAAGGCATGTTCTTCAAGGTCGCTGACACTCCAGCCAACGAGCTCAGGTACTACCCATTCGTTGAGAGAACTGTTGGCGAAGTCAGTGAAATCGACGATGAGGAAGAAGGACCCTCTGAGAACGTAACCGCTCCTGGAGAGGAGAACGTAACCGCTCCTGAGGATGAGAACGTAACTGCTCCTGATGAGAACGTAACCGAACCGGGAGAGACCCCTGTAGAGGAACCAACCGTAGGTGACACTCCTGAAGAAGAAGGCGGCGAAGGCGCACCTGGCTTCGGAGTTGTCCTTGGACTTGCCGGACTCCTTGCAGTTGTCTATCTCGTCAGGAGGAACAACTAAATTCTCTGATTGAAGGGTTTTCCTAACCCTTCTTTCTTTCAATTCTTTTTTGGTTTTTTTTTCGCAGATACCTTTTTATCTCCTGATTTCTTAGTTCTGGCAATTCTTTTAAATCTGAAATCCTGATTCTATAAACCGTCTGGTTTTTCAGGGTTTTAAAGATCAAGGTGAGGATTTATGAAAAAAAGTATGGCTTTAATTTCTGTATTTGTGGCTTTAATGATCGCGTTTTCAGGCTGCGTCGGTGACAATAATTCTGCAGATGATAACAGAACAGGGCAGGATAATCCGGGAACAGGTGTAAGTCCTGATGGAACTGCGGCTGATATTAGCGAAATTGAAAACCTTCCTGCAGGTTTTGAATACATTGGATCCCTCCCTCTTAATGAAACTGATATCAAAAATGACTATAACGCAGAGAATGTTTCCGGAATTATAGGTGGATCTGAAGGGATGTACAAATACAATGGGTCGGACTTCTATCTGGATGTAATCGAGCTTGAGGATGCTGAAGCTGCAAATAACCTGATTAGTGCATACAAATCTTCCTTCCCGCCGTTACAGAATGGTTCCCGCTTTGTGGAAGAATCCTTTAACGGACATTCGGCTGTCCGAATAACTGATTATATAACGTCTGGAGGAAAATCTGTCCCCAGGTACTCCTATATCTGGAGCAACGAAAACTATGTGCTGGTAGTTTTCGGAAATACTGCTGACAGTACTCAGGTGAGACAGTTAGCTGAAGCAACAGGATATTGATGTTTATGCGAGGGTAATGTCTTTTACCCTTTTATATCCTTTAATTTTCTACACTTCATTTTTCGCTTTCCTTACCTAGCCTTCTTATCCCATTCAAATTTCCTTCATTGTTGGTATAAAGAGCCGCAGCTCATGAAATCTGATAACAAATTCGTTAAAATGACTGGCATATCGCTGCAAATCTTCTTAAAAAAATCATCCTGAAGAAAGTACACAAACTCAATATCTTAAGAAAACAAAAAAAGTCAAATTTAATCCCGTTAAAACAGACAATTCCGGTAATTCTACTTTTAAGATCCAATATGGTGGATAAGAAACGGATAAGATGAAGAGTCTTCTGGGAATTAAACCCGTTTATGATCTTATCCACCAATTTAATTCTTTTTGGGGGCTTAATTAATTCTCAATTTTATTAATTTTCAGTTAAAGATGCCGCTTTACTTTATCAGCAATATCCCTTTCCCACCGACGTTAACATCGCCAGTGAATTTCCGGTAAGTAACCCCTCCAAACTCCTCTGTTCCTTCTTCTTTAAAGGATGGCAGGAGATCGAAAGTTTCACCTTTAATGATAACCATACCGCTCTTCATTTCACTTGCAGGCATTGTAGCATTGCCTTCAATTATTATTTTCCCACCATTGTTTGAGATTGCAGGAAGGAGACCTACACTGCCTTTCACGAGAATTTCTCCCCCGCACATGTGTTCTCCAAGGTAGTCTTTGGCATTGCCGTTGATAGTAATTTTCCCTCCACGCATGCCGCAAGATTCTCCCCTGTAACCTGACCCTACATAGTAAGAGGCATTCCCGTTGAGTATAATTTCTCCACCTGTCATCTCACAGCCAAGCCAGTTGTCAGCATCGCCATTAATTACAATCTTCCCACCTTTCATACCAAAGCCGCAGTGCATATCCACATTGCCGTTGATCTCTATCTCTCCGGCACTCATGTTCTGCCCAATGCGCTTTACTCTTGAGACATCGCCTTCGAAAACAATCTTTGTGTTCTCAACGGAGTCGCTTCCTTCTACCTTTACATTGAAGAAATCGCCAAGGTGGTACTGGTCGTTTCCATACCAGACCTTAATCGCCTTTATCTCCTCTTCAGTCTTGCCTGCAAAATTGTCAGGGTTTACTTCATCGGCTTCGATTGGGATTTTATTGGCTTCTTTGAGGGAGAGTTTTACAACCTGCATTTAGAACACCCCTTCCGTTGTGATCTCAACAGGTCTCTGGAGATACATATCTTCAACCATATAGTTGGCTTTGCTCACAGTGTAGTACTTCCTGAATTTGACATCTATGTCTTTTTGCATTGCGCTATCAATGGTTGAGGGGACTTTTGCATTTACCCAGTAGATCTTGCCTTTCGGAGTAGCTTCGATCTCTCCGTCTTTTACGACAATCTCCCCGTCTTTGAGAGTATACGCTGCACCTGAGAAAGCTTTCTTAACCTTCTCATACTCTGTCGAAGGGTCAATTTGTTCAGGCAGGATATCATATATTGCGATATCGGCATCAGAACCTGGCTTAAGATTCCCTTTCTCAGGTCTGCTGTACATCCTTGACTGAGTGCTCCTGGTCATAACTGCAAGCTCATAGAAATCCAGTTCCCTATCAATTCCGGGCAGTACCATCCTATCAAGCGCCGTCTTGGAAAAGCCAGAAATGACTTCCTCCCTTCTTTTTGCACTCATGAGGTAGGTAAAAGCTTCAGGATAGTTCACGAAAGAACCGCCGTTCGGACTGTCAGTTGTAAACATAACCTTCCAGGGATCTTTCACGAGCAGGGCAAGTTCAAGACCAATTGCCCACTGCACGGAATTTACAAAGCTCTTTGGAGAGTAGAACAGAGGTACGACACCGGATGCGTCTTCCAGCTCAATATCCTGGTTGCTCCATTTCTCGTGCAGCATTCTTGCATTTGCATATTCCACAGGCCCGTCTGCGGTCATGGTTACTGCGGGACCGAAGATTATCTGTCCAAGGTCGAAAGTCAGGTGGTCTGCCCCGTTCACATAGTCTGCAACCATGGGAGCTCCTGTTTCAAAGTCTCTCCAGGAGGTACCTGCATAGGCGTTAAACTGCACGTGAGTTACGTGGAGAGCCTGCCTGTTCCGGCTAGGTTTAACCTTCTCGAAGAGCTTCATAGTTTCTATTGTAGTTTCATAATTCCCTGGTTTTCCGAGGTTGTTGCAGTGCACATGTACGGAATGAGGAAGGTTCAGACGTTCGTTAACCTCAGCAAGTCCCAGCAGAATTTCGGCAGGAGTTACATCAAAGTTCGGGACAGGGTCATAAAGTCCGCTCACGTTCTTTCCCCATCCCCAGGCTTCTCCTCCTCCAGGATTTACGATTTTTATCCCGTAGCCTCTTGAAGCTCTGAGACCCCAGGCAATGTATGCTGCCAGTTTTTCAGGTTCTTTGTCACGTATATACTCCATGACCTGCCAGTTGCTTCCGAAAAGGGAAAGCCCCATTTTGTCAAGAATCGGGATTTCTTTGAACTCCTCATGAGTGTGCCTTGCAGCAAGCAGGGGAATTGCGGCTTCACATATAGTTGTGTACCCAAGTTTTGCGTACCTGTACCCGATTGCATAGGTGTTGGGAGTGTTGTACCCTACCTGTGCTCTTGTTTTTTCGGTACGTGCAACCTGACCGGAAAGCCCGGGTACAAGGTTTTTCCTTGCATCGTTTGGATTAATGAAACGTCCTACGTTAATTTTGCCGGCGCTGTGGGTGTGCCCGTCAAAACCCCCTGCCATTGTGAGCCTTCCTTTGGCATCGATAACCTTTGCATTTGCGGAGACACTTTCTACAATCTTGCCGTCCTTTATGCAGATATCCATTGTCTCGCAGTTAATCCCCTGTGCAGGGTCGCAGACGTTTGCGTTTTTAATCAGGATTTCCGACATTTTCAGCACCTCTCTTCAATTCCCTGACTTTTGTGATCAGGTCTTTTACTATTTCTTCGTCGGTCTTGAACTTTGATTCAATTAATTTCTTCATGCGGAGAGAAATTGCGTCCATACGGTAAGCCGTTCCCTCGGCTTCTATTCCCACAATGGCTGCCGGGATCACCACATCTGCAATTTCAGTTGTTGGGTTAGGGTATGGGTCAATTTGAATTACAGGGATTTTTGCAAGATGTCTGACTGCTTTCTGAGGGAAATGAGCCCCTGCATCAGCTGCAGCAATTATTGCAGCGTCCGGCTCTTCACGCACAAGAAGGTCATTTGCCCCGGTCTCTCCAGGGTTATAGTAAGGATATCCTCTGGAAAAGTCGATTGCCATCGGGAAACCGGTCTCCCAGGTTGCAACCTGCCCGAAACCAGTGACATTATAGTGTCCGCGCATTCCGATCATTACAGCTTTTGTGTGCTGGTTAAGATCTGAAATTAAAGAGGACATAGCATCCCCGTTCTTGTACTTGGAACGGGACTGTGTTACTCCCATCCCGAAGAAAATACAGACGAACTTTGCGTTTTTCAGAGTCTCTGCAAGTTCAACAACTTTAGCCTTAGGAACGCCTGCAACGGTTTCCGGGACGACATCCTCGTGCCCGTTTACAATTGAGCGAAGAGCAGTAACCAGAAGCAAGTCCGAGCCCTGTTCTATCTCTATATAATTGTCAGCCAGTTTTGCAGTATCAGTTTTCCTGACATCGATAACTATCATTTTCCTGCCTTTCCGCCCTTTTTCGGTAAAGAGCCCTTTTGAAAAGCTTGAGTAACGGACCATATGTCTTGGGTGAGCATGTACCGGGTTGCAGCCCCAGAATATAATTACGTCTGCCCTATTCTTTATTTCCCCAAGAGAGGCTGAGGGAGCCCCTTTCTCCTGTGCAGCAAGCGCTGTTGGTCCGTGGCATACGTTTGCTGTAGAGTCAATGACTGAGCCTGTCTCTTCAGCTAGCTGGATAGCTTTGCTGACCGCTTCACAGGAAGTGGAACACCAGCCGTAAGAAAGCGTTCTCTTAGAATTCACCAGAATTTTTGCGGCAGCTTCAATCGCCTCTTCATAAGAGACCGGGACAAGCTCCCCATCTTTCCTGATCATGGGAGTCTCTATCCTGTCATGTTCGAGCATGCCTACAAACTTGCTGTGTCCGAGAATACAGGCGTTTTCTATTTTTGTGATTTTGTTATCTTCAACCGTGACTGTGATATCGTCGCAGAGCGACCCGCAGAGGGAGCAGACTGCGTCTTTAATTACTGGCATATTTTTCCTCCGATTTTTTCAGATTCCCGGATTTAATTGGAAATGTGGTTCTCTTGCTCCATAGGATTTCAGGCTTCCCTGTACTTTTTCATCAGGGACTTTATATCCAGCGGCTTCTCATCCGTAACTTCAATTTCCGCAGGGACGCCTTTGAATCCGGGCATTCCGCAGCCGTGTGTATCAGGGTTCAACACCGCATTTGCCCAGGGACCCATAGGGATAAAGGCAAGCCCGTCCGGGTTTCCTTCATTCACCTTTGCAAAAACCACCACGTCCCCAAATTCGGTGATAACTTTCAGGCTGCTTCCCTCGGTGGCGCCAAGCCTCTCAAGGTCAGAGGGACTGAGTTCGCAGTAAGCACATGCATCAAAATAGCCTTTATGCGTCTTTGCTTCCAGATGTGCTCCCTGGGCGGCGGTTCTTCCGGATATGAGATTTGCTTTTATTTTCATTGGATTTCCTCATCTGAGTTCTGATCCAGGTATTCAAGTAAGTTAAATCTTTATTGTGAAACGTCAGTATCAGGTTTCTTCTTTCTAACAGCCTTCAAACCGTAGAATGATACTCTTTCTCAGGAAGTTATTTAGTCCTGATTGGCTGGCTGCTTAATGAGTCTGGCTTGAAAATTTAGGAGTTAATACTTAGGAGTTAATAATTAAGCCTGAATTTATTATAATCATCTATTATAATTCATACTTCTATAATTTATACTTATATATATTTATTTAATGTTATATTTATCTCAGATCTCAGGTCTTCGAGTTGATTTATATTATTCTGAGGGGTTGAAGCTTCTCCAGAATATGGTTTTTGCTTTCCCTGTTTTTGAGCTCAGCTTGAAAGCATATTTTTATTTCTTTTTTATTATATATATTTTTGCTATATAGCTATATCTTAATAATTTCTTTTAATATATATTACCCCATTATGTCAACTCTAACATAACGTGCTCACTGATTCCTTTAATGTGCTCTGACCACATGGAATGTCAATCTCCCATATCCTCAGACCCCTTTCTTATAAAAAATAGTTGTGCAGTGAGCCAATTTTTCATCTTTCGATCGTTAGCTTTTAATAGATCTTTGTGCATTTGTGTGTTGCAAGCCCGGATAGCCTAGATGGTTGGGGCGCCAGACTCATAGGGACAATTAAATTAGGCGTCTTTAATCTCCTGAGATATCTGGAGGTCGCGTGTTCGAGTCACGCTCCGGGCACTTGTTTTATTTAAAGTATTATATTATCCTAATTCTTATTCTATTTAGAAAAATTTGAAAAAAATTGTCATTTTTGTGAAGGTATATTCTCTATATTATTTCTCTACACCCGTACCCTCTATAGATAAAAGGTATATTCTCTATACTATTTTTCTACACCCACACCCTCTATAGATAATATACATTAGTTGTTGATGCTCCAATGTCAATCCTTACTTTTTCATTTTTTCCAATAACACCTCGAGCCGATTATACATCTCATTAATCTCTTCTTCCATTTTGGGGTCGGACTGCAGCATTCCATCTCGATCATCCACACTCTGGAAAACAGATTGATTAATTAATCTGGTCCTGTTACCTGGCAATTCCTCAAAACGTGTGGTTTGAAGGATTACATGTCCTTTTTCGGGAAGCTCCTCCCATTCAAAGGTACTTATAATTCTCTCAGGCGCTGTAACTTCATGATTCACTCCATGGAATACAAACTCATTCCCATCCTGGTCTCTCTGGATATATCGCCAGGACCCTCCATTTTTCGGCTCAAATGTTTCAAGCTCTGTCGTGAACCCTCGCGGGCCAAACCACTGCACATAAAGTTCCGGATCTGTAAATGCTTTAAAAACGAGCTCATGAGGAGCATTAAATTCTCGTTCAATAATGAACTCCTGCTTTCCAGGTTCTGCGGTAATCTTAGTAGGATTATTTTTTGTCATATTTCCCCACTCTTAACCCTTTTAATAGAGGGATCAAATGAATGTATTATTTCCCTGATGTTTCGCTGATTTGATCCCCTTTTAAATTTTCCTCAGATGTTCCGCTAGTTTGTCCAGTGATTCGCTCCAGCCGGCTTTTGCCAGATCTCTATTTTCTCTATCGGGAAAGCCTTCATGTCGGAGAGTAAGTTTAGTTTTACCGTCGTCTTCTTCAAATGTCACCGTCACAAGTAACTCTGAAGGCCAGTCTCCGCTCATCCCATAATGAGAAGCCGGTACTACATTTCCTTGAGCATCTGAAAATGAATCAGTAGTAACAATCTTCTCTGGTTCGACAATTTCTCGATAAACGCCTGTACTCCAGTAGTCTTCCCCTTCAGGCGATCGCATGCACAATAAAGACTTTCCTCCTACGCGGAAATCTGTCTTGACAATAGGCGCAGTGAAACCTTTCGGTCCCCACCATTCCATTACGTGCTCAGGTTCAGTCCATGCTTTCCATACGAGATCCCGAGGTGCATCAAAAACTCGTGTAATAACAAGCTCCTGATCCCCAGTTTTCTGATTCGATTCTGTCATTTATGCCTACCCCCATATATCAGAGAATAACAAGTAGAATAACCTCTAAATCAATCTTTTATTTTCATAAATTTCAAGTTTGAATCCCCTTTCTTTTTAAATGCTGGTTTTCTATTCCCCAAAATAAAAGTTATACACAGGACTTATGCAGTTAAAATATAAAACTCAAGCGCAGCAGACATCGTAAGTTAAGCATAGATGTAACATAGATGCAGGCAATTAAAGATCTAAAACTATTTCATTAACTTAACAAAGCAAGTCTCAATATTGAATTCTGAACTGGATTTATTCATTCTTTTTTCAAACTGCTCCACCTCTCTGGCAGAAATACATTGTTGGCTTTACATTTTGCAGATTGTATTCTTTCCAGACAGCGCAGGTATAGCATATACATTGTTCTTCAGGGTAAAGATCCTGACAGGTAGCTCTACCAGTTGAACAGTAGATTCCTGGAACGTCCTGGTTTTTAGGAACGTTACCTTCGCTCCCACTTCCATATTTCTTCATTAAATTATCAAGTTTATCCATTGCACATTTGCTGTTAGCTTGGACAGGACATTTTGGACACATACATTTCTTGATATTCTCTAGAGTATACGGGACTTTTGCATTTTCGCATATATTCATACTATCTCCTAAATAATATTCAAAAGTATTCATTCTTTTTTCAAAGATATTCATTCTTTTAGGTGCTTCTCCAGTGAAGTTACAAGCATCTCCATTTAACTGATCTTAAGACTTTTTTGCAGGCAATTTCATATTATGCTTTTCTCTCATATGTTTTTCATATTCAGCTCGTGTTGCAAACGTCATACGACAAACAGAGCATTTGAACTCCTGTTCTTCTGAATCTTCCCCCTGCACATTATTCCCCCCATTTCATAATTTTTAATTTTCATAAAGAGCTTTTTTCTTTTCTTGATACCTGATAATTGTATCCAAGAATTCAGCATGGCTCCAGGTAAGTGGTGCGACAGAAAGTGGTTCCCCTGTAAGAGAATCAATCTGTTCAGGCATAATTCCCGTTTCAAGAGAATTATCTGCAACCCAGTTAATCAATTCAAGAGCCTTTTCTAGATCCTTGATCTCTTTTGCTTTTGCAATATACCATTTCGCAAGCCATAGAGTGCATATAAGCCAGGGATTACTTTTAGTCCTGCCTTCTTGACGATAATAAAAATCATTTTCATATCTCGCCAGACCGCCTGTTTCTGGAACCCAGAGTTTTTGTTCTAAGTTTCTCATTGTTCTTATCACTCTAGGCTCATCTGCTGGGAGTAGATTAAACTCGAAGATTCCATATACACTGCTGTCCACGGTCCGATCTAAACTTTTATTTTTTATATTATGATTCTTATAGTTTATACCCCTCAAAAAAATACCGCGTTCATTATCATAAAGCTCCTTTAATATTGCTTTTTTCAATTTTGAATAACGCAATATGCATGTTTTATAAGTTTCTTTGTCTCCTACTAAACGGCTGAGTTTCTCTCCTGAGAGAAGTCCTCTGTAAACAGCAGATGCGGTAAAGGTAAAAATTCCCCTTCGTTCTTCCCAGAGATCATAACTTTCAACGGGAATATCATTTGGATACTTGTAGTCATCCATAAAAAAAACAGCATTTTTTACCAGAGGTTCATATACCTCCTTTATAAATTCAATATCACCGGTAGCTTCATAATATTTCCAGAGAGCGTGGATAACAAGAGCAGTCTCATCTTCCTGAATCGGAAGCGAAGGTTCTCCATGTGCAACCCAGGGAAGCCAGCTGCTTCCCAGAGTGCCGTCAGGGTTATATTTGTGCAATAAACATCCAGCCCACCAGATTACATTTTTACAGAACCTGAAAAAGGGTTTGGTAAATTCAGGAAAACCTGCATTTATCATGGCAATTGATACAAAAGCCCCGTCTCTAGGCCACATATAACTATAGGTATCTCGATTAAATTGAATATTCTCAGAGTCATTTGCTGCTATTATAGCTCCATTTGCGTCAGTCTGGGTCTTTATTGTCAGAAGGGATCTTTTATATAAATCCACAAGCCGAGGTTCAAGCCCTGAGAGATCGATTCTTTGACGGTTTACCCAGTTCCTCTGATATTCTTCTGTATGCTTCAGAAGCTTTTCAGGTCCCAGTTCCATAACAGTGTCATTAAGCGTATAGACATCTTTAAAATCTTTTCCAACTGTCATATAATAGTAAATGACTTTTGTGCTGCTGCCTTGAAGTTGCAGGCTAATTCCTGCAGTTGAATCTACTGTACCCTGAGCAACCGGATTTTTTGAGAGAACTCCATCTTCCGCATCTACATAAGTACCTTTTAACCCGTCTCTCTCAGCATAGCCTATAGCATAATCGTCGATATCAGTAACCATATCTTCCTTATTGTTTGCTTTGAGAATGCCTATAAGAAAGTATCTGGCTCGCTTATAATGAACGATAACGTTATGATCCATCTGATATATTGCGGTGTCTCCTATGCCGTCTCCATATAAGTGAAAATCATGATTAAAAAAAAGTCGAACCTCTCGGGAATTTTTCTGTAGATTTTTAATTGTTATCTTCCGGAGAAATATATTGTCTTCACAACACACGCTTTCTTCCAAAAGCAGTTCAATCCCCAGTTCATTATTTAAAGCCCAATTCTCGGAGACAAGAGTATCGCTCTTATACGCAGGCTTTCTCTTCCAATTTTCTTCATTGATCCAGGAAAGCTTACCGTCAGTATAGATTCCTATTCTCTGAAAATGTCCCATCAGGTGGTTTTCCTGTCCAACGTGAGGGAAATAAATATCTCTTACCTGAAACCACCGGTCTATATTTATAAGTAGTGATTGATTTCCAAGGACAATATGTCGGACAATACGGCTTTACCTCCCTGGGAAGCTCTTTTAACATTTAACCCAAAAATCCCCAAAAATAATATTTACGGAAAATTATTCATTTCATACTTTGGGTTTAGAGAATAAAAGCCTTTTCAGGTTTTGTAAAGGCTATAACTTATGCGCTTGGATTGAAAAATTAATACAGGCTTGCCAGGGGTCACAGAAAAATCACAATATACAGAGAGCGCAATTCATATCTTAATTTTTAAAGCTTTGACTTCTAAAATTTTGATATCTCGGAACTTTGAATTATTATTAGATCGCTGCTTTTTTAGAATTGTTCATTCGACTCATATTCTATGGCTTAAGATCATTCTTTTCGATTGGTTTGTGATGTAATCCATTAGATCGAAAATGTATGAAAAATCTCCTGTGTGATGAAAATTCTCCTGTATACCTGTTTGAATTGCTACTTTTCGGTATATATTTATGACTTAAGTTACATATTTTACAAAAATATAACAGGGGATAATACTACGGCACGACGAATGACATCATCAGAACGTATGGCAGCGCTTATTTCAGGACAAAAGCCTGACCGTGTTCCGGTAGTCCCGTTTGTAGAGGGATATTCCTCAAATATTACGGGCATATCGCTTGGAGATTTTTATGCTGATGGGGATAAATGTTTTGAGGCACAGTTTGCATCCATGCGACTTCATGGTTATGAACAGACTCCGATGTATGGATATGCATCCTGTGGAGCATGGGAATTTGGTGGGAAAATCGAGTTTCCTTATAGAAAAGGGCAGGGTGCTCCTTACGTAACCGAGCATCCTGTGAAAACTATAGAAGACATCGAAAAACTTGAAGTCCCAGATTTTGAGAAAGAATTGCCTGGTGCATACAAAATAGCAGATCGGGTTGCAGCCAGATGCTTTGAACTCGGAATGCCGGTTACCGTACAGACAGGCAGTAATTTTACCGCAGCCTCGGTTGTTGCAGATACATCTGAATTTTTAACATGGCTCATCATGGAACCAAAAGCCGTCCATCTTTTACTCGATAAAGTAAGTGATATGTTCATCAATGCTCTTGATTATTTTGCAAATAAATATGGCTCGGAAAGCCTGCTGCCTTTTGACGGAGGACCATCCGAGTCAAATAATATGATTCCTCCGCAGATGTTTGAAGAATTTGCGTACCCATACATGAAGAAAGTTCATACCCATGTAAAAGAACTGGGAATAAATGCTATGCTCATGCACCCATGTGCTGATCAGAACCAGAACATTCCATATTATAGAAAATTAAGAGAGGAGCTGAACTGGTCAGGAAAATATTTCTGGCTTTTTGGACCGGAAACCTCTATCAAGGAACAAATTAAAGCTTTTGGAGAACATGACGTTATCTGCGGTAATATCAATCCTACACTTTTCCTTACCAGTTCATATGAAGAACTTCTGGAAATCTGCAGGCAGAATATCGAAGAAGGTATGAAATCTCCATCAGGGTATATTCTTTCTCCTGGATGTGAATTCCCTGTAAATGCGCCGCCTGTAAAGCTAATGGCGATGATAGATGCAGCAGAAAAATACGGCAGATATGAATGATGTACAGGACGAATTTAAAGTTCTGCAAAAATCTCAGTTGATCATATTTTATTGAAGAGGATTTGAATAATCCTCCTTTTGTTTCTTTTCTGCTATCTCAACGTGAAGATTTTTATTTTTTTCAAGCCTTTTATTTTAGAGAAGTTCGTATATCTTTTGCTGATGATGTTTTTAGTTTCTGCTTCCAATATTGGTTTAATTATATAAATAAGAGCTTTTAAGCCCTTTTAAGCCTTTATTACCTGATATGGCAGAATCTTCCATTGAGGTCTTCGAAATAACAAGGATTCTTATAGCCGATGCTCCCTGTCATTTCCTTCTTGAAATAATTGTCAGGTCAGCTTTCATGTTTACTTTTGCACTTATCTTTATGCGCTTCTTAGGAAGAAGGGCAATCCATCAACTAACTTCTTTTGACCTTCTGCTTATTATTGCGCTTGGGTCAGCTATGGGAGACCCTATGATTTATCCTGATGTTGCGATTTTATGGTTGGTTTTCGGAATTGCAACCATTATGGTATTTTACAGAGTACAGAACGCTCTGGCGAATAAATACTCCTGGTATGATGATTTGACTGAAGGTAGTCCTGTAAAGATATAAGTAATGGGATTCTTGATTCGAAGGAACTTGAGAAACACACCCCAACGCAGGATGATATTTTCCTTTTATTGAGAAACGGCGGGATCCGGAGTCTGGGAGAAATTGAAGCTGCTTATCTTGAAAGAGACGGAAGCCTGAGTATGTTCAGGTACAGACCCAGAAAAGAAAAACCAGGTCTGCCGACAATCTCCGAAGACATGATTGACGAATGGAAGCCTCACAAAGCAGGCGCGAAAGTTGAAATTTCAGGCTATCACTCCTGCTACAAAACAGGTGAGACTATCTGGCTGGAAAAGGGCGATATCTTTCCCGACTGCGAAGGTGAGATCTGGGTGTTGTCTGAAGGGGCACAAAATTTTTGAACCATCTACTTTTTCCAATATTTACTTTTTCCAATAATCTTATGAGAGTGATAAAATAGAATAAGCCCTTGCTTTTGACGCTACTTTTTTTATAAATTAGGCTCTGTGGTTATATATTTATATTTTTGAAAAAAATAATACTTTGTTATACCTCGAACGAGGGGGGGAAGTATGGAAACAATTTATGATATACTGAAAGCAGAACACAGGCAAGTAGCTGACCTTACACAGCAGGCAATGCGCGATAGCTCAAAGGAGAGTTTCCTCAAGATAAAGGCGAAACTCGATCCTCATATGATGGGAGAAGAAAAGCTTTTCTATCCACTGCTTGAGCAGAAATCAGAATTACGTGAGCTTGTCAATCATGCCTATGAAGAACATAACGAAATAAGATCTGTATCATCAGAACTGGAAAGCATGGATCCAAGCAGTTCGAACTGGGTTTCCAAGCTCAAGGAACTGGATGAGACTGTAAGTCACCACGTAGAAGAGGAAGAAAATAAGGTATTTCCAGAGGCTCAGAGAGTAATGAGTGAAGACAAAGCACAACAGATAGCTCAGCAGTACCTTGATTTCTCAAAGACTTTTAAACAGCAGCATCCCATGCCTTAAAAACTAAAAAGTAAACGAAAAAAAGATTACAGGTGTCCAGATCTGGTGCTACTTAGCCGACTCTCTTTATTTCTCTCTTTAGATTTTGTATTATTTTTGTCATTAACTCTCTTAGAATTTTCTTAATCCTTTCTATTTCATATTGTAAAATAAGCGTTATCTTATACACTGCTTAACCATTCCTGGAGATCTTATTTCCTTCAATACATAAAAACAGAAGATTTAAGAAAAATTTCATAAATTATTGCCATTGCTGTTACTGTCTAAATAAATTGGATATAAAAGTTACTTATTTATACGGTTACCTGCCTAACTTCTTTGTACTAAAAGAGGGGAAAGTATGGAAACAATTTATACCATCCTTAAAGAGGAACATGACCAGTTGGCTGAACTTCTCCAGCAAGCAGTGGCTGATAGTTCAAAAGTGTCTTTTCTTAATATAAAGATTAGGGCTGAACCTCATATGATGGGGGAAGAAAAATTCGTCTATCCAAGGCTTGAAGAAACAGAAGAATTACGTGACCTTATTGCTAAAGCCTATAATGAACACAATGAGGCAAAAACCCTGATCTCTGAGATGGATGCTATGGAAGAAAGGGATGAAAGTTGGACTTCTAAACTCAGGGAACTAAAGCAAAGTATAGACCATCATGTAAAAGAAGAGGAAAGTAAAGTTTTTGAAAGAGCTCGAAATATCCTGAGCCAGCAGGAGGCAGAAAAACTCGCTAAGCAGTACGTTGAGTTCAAAAGGAGCTACATGAACAGGGTAGAAACCGGGAAACGTCCGATATAAAAAGATAAAATATAAACAAGTTGAATTTCAGGTCTGATTTTCCCTTTAATCAATCCTTTTTATTTTTATTATTACTTTTCTTTATATTATATGAATTAGTCTGCTTTTATAATTAATATGTCGTTTATTAACCCAGGTCTCTCCAGATGGATTTTTATACTCTTTTCCATCTTTTCATTTTCATCAAAACTAATTAGTTCTCACCAGTTTCCTGTAGATTAACAACCGAACTATGTACATGGTCTCTACTATGTACATGGTCTCTTATACTAGTCAAAAAAGATTCTTCAAGGAAAAAACGCTTTCTCATAAATCAGTTTTGTGCCTGACTCTGTATGGGATTTTCAATGAAAGTCTATGTTTTTCTGTGATTGAACGCTGATCCTATATACGGTAATTAGACAAGGTAATGAGGTTTTATTTCTTACTTTAGCGTTCTATTTTCAGGATACCTTTATATATTACTTTCCTCTATATAGTTTCTTCAGGATTAATTAGAATGCCCTCAGGGGGTTTACTTATTACCAAGGATAAAAGAAAAGTTCAGTTTACCGGAAATTCTACTTATATTGTGTCTCTCCCCATAAAATGGGTCCGGGATATAGGGCTTGAAGCTGGGGACACCCTTACTCTTACACCCATGCCCAATAGAACCCTGCTTATTTCTTCCAGCGCGGCTTCAAAGGAACATTCAGCCCTTAAGGCTACAATCGATTATGTTCACTCCGACAGTGCAGAAAATAATCTCAGGATTCTTATTTCTCATTATCTTGTGGGTTATGACGTCATCAGGCTGACAACGAAAAAGGGTTTCAGTGCCTATGATCGCAAGTTTATCAAAGATTCCGTGCGCCAGAAACTAATAGGGCTTGAGCTTGTGGAAGAATCCCGGAATGAACTAGTCTTCCAGTGCCTTCTCAACTACAATGACCTCCCTCTTAGCCGGGTAATCAAAAACATGTATGGGCTTGTGCTTTCCATGCTTGAAGATTCCATGTCTGCCCTCAGGGATCACAATGTCGAGATTGCCGAGGATGTCATCCAGAGGGATGACGATGTGGACCGCTTTTATCTTCTTTCCGTCCGCCAGCTTAAAGCCTCAATCGAGGATATCGAACTCTCTGAAAAGATAGGAATCAAGCATCCCAGAGATTGCCTGGGATACAGGCTTATCACAAAATGCATTGAGCGTGTAGGAGACCATGCAGTCAGGATCTCCAGGAATGTCCTTAAAATGGACTCCGGGGTCAGCGCAGATGACCCAATCTTCAAGATGGCTGATCTCTCCTTCAAAGTTTTCGAGAGTTCAATAGGCTCAATGACTGAAGAAGATCCGCAGGCTATTAATAAAATTGTTGTAGAAGCCAAAAAAGTCTCCCAGTTCGGGGTTTCTCTGGAGCCGCAGGATTGCAATGGTTCAGGCAATATCGAGCTTAGTATGATCCTGGAGAGTCTCAGGCGTGTTTCGGAATACAGCGCTGATATTGCTGAAGTTGCAATCAACATGAGTATTAGAAAATCTTGATCCTGGAGTTGTGTATTGGGATCAAATATAATCAGAGATTTACGTGGGGTTGCGATTACATCGCAACAACCCGCTGTCCTTTTCTCTCACTTCTTTCGTTCAAAAGGGATTAATTTATAATAGTCATCAATCAAGAGGACTACTTCAGAAGTTATTAGTGCGAGCTGAGCCGAGCAGGCCAGTCAAGTGAAATGTCTTTATATTGGCTGGCTGAAGCCCTTAACTTATATTAATTTCAAGTGTTTTCGGGATCAAAGGAGATATTTCTTAGGCTATAAGGAAAGTGCTTTTTTCCTTGATTCTCTCTTTTTCACACAACTGCCTTTCTGAACTGATACGTTCCAAGAAGCACCATAATCCCGGCTCCTATAGCAAGGCCGATGATCCCGTTAACAGGTATTCCTCCTTCAAACAGCATTCTTACACTGTCGATTGCATAGCTCACTGGATTAAGCTTTGCCAGTGTCCTCAACCAGGCAGGCATAACTTCGTAGGGCATAAGTGCGCTACTCGTGAAAAACAGGGGCATGCTGATCATGCTGTTCACGGCTGCGTAGCTATCATGGTCACTCAAATACAGTCCTATCATGGTTGAGACGGCAGAGAAAAAAACCGAAAACATGAATAGTGTTAGATATATCAGAACTATATGTATAGGTTTCAATATCCTTACTCCAAGAAACGCAGCTATCAACAGGATCACGGTCGCCTGAAGTAATCCTCTTACGCTGATAAAGAGGATTTTTCCATACAGCATACTTTCTCTCGGGGAAGGCATTGCGAGGAATTTATTCAAAAAACCCAGTATTTTATCGAAAATCATAAGCGATCCTCCCTGAAGGGAAGAAAAAAGGGTTGTCATAACAAGGATGCCAGGAGTGATAAATTGAAGATAATTATCAGTAAACTTTGTGGGCAGGGCAAGCCCAACAAATACAAGCCAGGCTGCAGGCATTACAAGCGAAGAAATAACAGTTACTCTTCCTCTCAACCATTTTACAAAATCCCTCTCAAAATAGTAGTATATTGCTTTCATTATCTCCGCCTCAGAAGATTCCTGAACTGTGTGAAATTAAACCCTGCCTGCTCCTCAGGAGTTTTGACTTTTTCTAGAAAAACGTCATTGAGAGAAGCATTCTCTCCTGCTGAGCTTACAAGATTCTCAGGAGATCCGATAGCTGTTATTCTTCCTTTGTCAATAATAGCAACCCGATTACAGTATTTTTCTGCTTCTTCCAAATAATGTGTTGTCATGAAAATAGTCATTCCTTCGGCTTTCAGCATTTTAATGTGTTCCCAGATCTTTTTTCTGCCGCCTACGTCCAGACCAAGGGTGGGCTCATCAAGAAACAGGACTTCAGGATTATGCACAAGCGCCTGGGCGAGTTCAAGGCGCCGCCTCATTCCTCCAGAGTATTTTGCCACAAGATCATCTGCGCGGTCCGAAAGCCCCATCATTTCGATCACTTCGTCTACCTTTGAATTCCTATCAGGAATTCCGTAAAGTTTTGCATAAAGCATCACATTCTCCCTACCTGTCAGCTTTCTGTCCACTGCCATATCCTGGGGAACATAGCTTATTTTTGACCTTACCTTCTTTGAATCCTTAACAATATCATATCCGCAGACCTTTGCGGTGCCACTGCTCGGTCTTAGCAGGGTTGTAAGCATCATAACTGTCGTACTCTTGCCTGCCCCATTGGGACCCAGAAGTCCAAATATCTCATTCCCAACATCCAGATTCAGGTTATCTACAGCAAGCAGATTCCCGAAGGATCGGGATAATTTTTTAATCTCTATCATAGGTATCCCCTGGCAATTGCATAAACAGGTCTTAAGCTTGAATTGTAGTAAATTCCACTTGTATACATGTTGTAAAGAAACTTTATTATCACAATACTTAATGCTGCAAAAATGCAGAACATAACAACTGCTTTGTCAAAATTCGAAAATTCCAGTTTTTTGAGGTATGTCCTTTCTGTATTAGCTCGAAAAGCTCTGCTCTGGATAGAAACAGCAAGTGTACCTGTCCTCCTTACACAATTTGACAGGGTAGGGGTCAATATATTGAGCGAGGTTTTGATAATTCCTGATCCAAACTTTTTAGGACTAAAACCCCTGAGCCTCTGGACTGTTATTACAGTGGTCACTTCGGTGATTATTATTGGAAGGAACCTGACTGCTGTTACCACCATAAAAGCCACGCTATAAGGGACACTGAGTCCTACAAGGCCGTTTAACATGTCTCTTGAATCCGTAGTCCAGCACATCAATAGTCCAAGGGACATGATTGTAGCAGATCTCAAACCCTGAATTGCGCCGTGCTGAAGCCCTTCTGCATATACGAACAGTCCTCCATTTGTCATCCAGCCCAGAACCGGAAAATCAGGGCGGATTATGGTAAAAATCACAGTCCTAGGAAGTTGGGAATAAAACAGGGCTTGGGAATAGACAGTTCCCCAGATTAAAAGTATGAGCAATATTGCAAGGGTTTTGAGTTTTATTGCAGGCATCCTTGCGAGTGCAAAACCGGAAAGTACGATCAGAAACATCAAAAACATGGTCTCAGGATTGTCAAGTATTACCGCTACAAAAGCAACTGATATCAAAATCAGGATCTTTGCCCTGGGGTCCATCCTGTGAATTATAGTGTCTTTGACTGTTGGCTCTGCAATTGATCTGACTCCTATCATATTATCACTTCAGCCACCTGTTCTTCAACATTCCACTACTTCACAACTTCTATTAGCCAGCATCTCTACAAGTTCTGTTATCGAAAAGGCATTAATTCCAAGATAGCTAGCAATCTCAACAACAGGCGGCTGGGTAAGAGATGCTTTCCTGAGGATATCTGTATTCTTTATGACATCTCTTCCCTTCCCATCCGCTATAATCTGACCCTCGCTCATCACAAGAATTCTTGTGGCATAAAGCATTGCAATCTCAATATCATGGGTACAGAACACAAGTGTGTAACCTTTATTTTTGAGATAATCCATCATCTGCTCTATATTTTCTCTATCCTGCCCTGTTGTAGGTTCATCCAGAAGGACAAGCTCTGGGTCAATAGAAAGTACTGAGGCAATAGCTGTCCTTAATCTCTGACCTCTGCTCAAAGATTGGGGAAGATCCTGCTTGATATCTAAAATTGACATCGCTTCCAGGGAGATCCTTGTCCTTTCCTCTATATTTTCTAACTTTAGTTGAACAGGTCCAAACATCACCTCTTCCTCGGCTGAATTGCAGAAAAGCATAAGATCCGGGTTCTGGAATAAGAACCCTATTCTGCCTGCAAAAGAATACGAATTTTTTAACTTTGTATCTTCTCCGAAAATCTTTATGCTTCCTTTATACGGCTTAAGTATGGATGCAAGATTTAGAAGCAGAGTTGATTTACCCGATCCGTTTGTGCCCATAACTGCAACCCTTTCACCTCTGCATATTTCCAGGCTTATGCCTTTAAGCACCATCCGGTTTTTATCATATCCAGACCACACATTCTGGAGTGAAATCAAAAGTTCGTTATTTTCTGCAGAGCAGCCCTCAGGATTGGTTCTTTTTTTTGGATCAGGATGTGTTATGTATCTCTCTGTTTTTTCTTTAAAATCTCTATTATTCAACAGAGGAAACGTTTCCTCAGCACTGAATGGTCTCGCCTTTATCCCCAAGGTATGGCAGAGCTCGACAGGCACGGGAACCCGAAGACCCAGCCTGTGAAATATCTCCAAATGGTCAAAAGCGTCGTGGACAGGCTGGTCGAAAATTATTTTTCCGTTATCCATTATGACGATTCTATCTGCAAAAGGTGCAATTTCGTGCAGCCTGTGCTCAACCAGCAAAATGGTTATCTTCATTCTCTTGTTTAGCTCCCTAACAGTGTTCAGTATTTCCTGTGTGCCTGCAGGATCCATCTGGCTTACAGGTTCGTCCATGGCAAGGATTTCAGGCATCATCGCGAGCATGCTTGCAATGCAGACCCTCTGCTTCTGACCCCCTGAAAGGGCATTCGTGGAACTCAGCCTGTGTTCTAGCATTCCTACCGTCCGGAGAGCTTCTCCTACCTTTATATCAATCTCTTCTCTTTCTATGCAGAGGTTTTCAAGTCCAAAGGCTACTTCGTCTTCAACAGTTGTAGAAAAGATCTGGTCATCAGGATTCTGGAAGACAAGCCCTACTTTCCTTGAAAGCTCTACCTGGTTTAAATCACCGATTTCTGTCCCCATGATTTTTATGCTGCCTGAAAATATTCCCTCGGATTCGTACGGAATTATGCCGTTAAGTGTTTTGAGTAAAGTGCTCTTCCCACAGCCTGTAGGTCCGGTCAGGAGGACGAATTCTCCTTCCTCTATTTTCAGATTGACTCCTTTCAAAGTCGGTTCCGATCTACCCGGATATGTGTACCACAAATCTTTGATCTCTATTATTGTACCGCCCTTATTCTGTTTTCTGATATCATCTCCCACTGTACCACCCTGACTTTGCTACTTTTATTCTCCAACCTTATTCTGCCACCTTTTTCAGTCTGTTTCCCAGGCTTATTCCGAACCAGGCTCCTATGAAAGTGTAGAGAAACCCGTCTATCAGGATATTCGCCATTATGTACCAGTTGCTATAAAATAGCCGATAAAGCACCATCCAAACGCTGAAAGAGACATAGCCGCTGATCATATCCGCAATTCCGCACACCATCCCCACCCGCAACCTGTTTCCCGGATCAGGGTTTTTGCCGGTTATACCTGCAGTATACATCATAACCTCCAGAATCACCGCACTCACAGAAAGCGTTATAAAACTAATCGGGGTGAAACTCCCGGTTATAAAGCCTCCAAGAAGGAACCTGACCATCGTAAAAAGGCTAACCACTCCAGGTTTTGGGATCAGGACAACAAGTGAGGCAATAAGCATGTAAAGAAGGATCTCATAAAAGAGCCCGGTAAATAGGAAACTGAAAGGCCCGAATATGGCATGGGATAGCTCCCACAGGATTGTCATCGGCAGGTTTATGGCTGCAAAAGAAACTGTGCCAAAAAGGGAAATAAGCACAAGGTTACGGGTTTTAAACCTGCTCATTATCTCTTTTGACTTTATGAAGAAGAGGCTGACTGCGGTCAGTCCGAGCACTGTGGAGGCAAATGTAATCATTATATGCCCCCATTTCCTTGAGATTGCAGTTATTTTTTGATTCCGGGTTGTTGCAACCCAGTCACTGCCTGTGAGTTTAACTTCTACTCTGAGCAGATAATCTCCTCCCATTGCATTATCCGAAATATAGAGTGGGAGGCTTACAAGTGAATTTGAGTCAGGAGGAAGTGTTAATGCGGCATAGCAGAAGGTATCTGCTTTCATCCCCATCAGCGTCGGTTTGAAGGCTTTTACAGGTTCCCCTGTATTGATGTCAAGAATATCATAGGTAACTACAACTGGTACCGTATTGTTTCCTTTGTTTGAAATCTCCACTCCAATGAAGGTTGAAGTAAGTTCTTCCCTGTTGATCTGGAGGTCTGTAACCTTTAGAAGCTTTTTGAGAACAGGAGATGTTTCCCGAATAATAAGAGTATTAGAAGGATAGCTCGGGTTTCCGTATCCGTCCTCATCTGACGGTATTATCAATCCGGAGACTAAAATCTCATTTGCGACTTCATCTTTTGAGGCAACCCTGAGCTGCGTTTTGCGAACAATGGTATGCTTGTTTCCATCAACGTCAACAACTGCAGTTGCAGTTATATCGTAGGTTCCGGAAGGCAGATCCTCTGGAATATAAATATCAACGAGCCTGTACCAGTCTTCATACTCGGTCTGAAGAGAAAATGACTGGACAGGCGTATCCCGGAGAACGAAACCCTCAGGTAAATCGATCACTAGAGTCACATTCATATTTCCATTATAATAGCTCTCAAAAAAAACGTGTGCAGAAAGGTTACTGCCTCCTACTGCAAGCCCGTTCCCTTCCACACCATGCGGAACCTGAAGCATGAATGCAGTCATCTCTTCAAGCTCAAATTCCTCCTGTGCAAGGGCTATTGTCGGCTGGAAGACGAGTAACATTACAGGGAGAAGATAAGCTATGTTTTTCATTCCGCAACCTTTTTTATTTGAGGATTCTTCTGATTTCCTGCATTTTCTTATCCCAGTCAGGAACGTCTTCAAAGCTCACGATATTCACAGATCCACCCTGAAACTCTCCTTCTCCTGCCAGCTCTTCCATCCAGCTCTCTATTTCAAGGTAAGAGTTTTTCAGCTTTTCCAGAAGTTCAGGATCGGGGTTCCATAGTCCTCTTGACTGCGCCTCAAGGAGTCGGCGTGCCATCTCTTCAAGGGCATAGGGATTGTTCTCTTCAAAGAACCTGCGCATTTCTTCGTCGAGGACGAATGTCTTTGTGATATCATCAAAGACCCAGTCGTCCACTTCCTGCGTGGAAGCCTCCCAGCCGTAGACTCTTCCAACTCTTTTAGATATATCCTGTGCACCCTTATACCCATGCTGTTTCATGCCTTCGATCCATTTCGGGTTTAGGAGCCGGCTCCGCACCACCCTGCGTATCTCATCTGCCATGTCCCGGACTTCAACATGCTGGGGCTCTCTCGTATCTCCGAAATAGACCTTTACTTCTTTTCCCGAGGCATGTTTTGCAGCAGCCGTGAGCCCTCCATGAGTCCCGAAATAACAGCAGCAGCCAAGTAAGTCATACTCGTCACTGACCACTTTGTTAAATGTGGCATCAACAGTCTTCAGGCTGGAAGCAAGCTGCATGTGAGCCTCTTTTCCTTTTACATCTTTTCCGTAAGCATAGCCATTCCAGTAAAGGAAGATGTCTGCAAGGTCCTTCTCGTCTTTCCAGGCACTTGCATAAACAGCGAGCTGCACCCCTGCCGAATAGGTTCCGGGTTTGCTTGAAAAAATCCGTAAGGTAGCTTCCCTGAAATCTGCTCCTTCTTCAATCATCCTTAGGCTGTGTTTTCTCGGATAGTTCATTTCCTCAGGTTCATTAAGAGAGGCTACAGCTTGGATAGCTTCATCTATAATCTCCAGGCAGTTCGGGAAGTTGTCCCTGAGGATTCCTGAAACCCTTATAGTAACATCAATCCTGGGTCTGCCCAGTTTCTTAAGTGGAATAACATTGAACCCTTTCAGGTTACCGTTGCTGAGCCAGATAGGTTCAACCCCGAGCAGGCTCATTATCTGTGCCATACCTTCTCCATCAGCCCACATGATATCGTTTGCCATCCAGTAAAAGCCGACATTCTCAGGGTAACGGTTCTCGTCTCTTAGATGTTTATTGATCAGTGCCTCCGAGAGCTGCTGCCCAACTCTCCAGGCGGCTTTTGTTGGAACCCTTCTGGGATCAAGAGAATAGAAGTTCCTGCCTGTAGGCAGTACATCGTCTTTTCCGCGCATGATAAGCCCGGATGGGCCTGGAGGGATATATCCCCCTTCAAAGCCGTGGAGAAGTGACTCTATTTCCAGAGAGGCATCAATTCTGGATTCAAGGTCAAGAATCCTTTCACAGATTGCAGCAGCGTCCTGAGAAAATACCGAATTTATACTCGAAAAATTCTGTTCTTTGAAAAACGGTTCTGTAATACCAGGTTCTGTAAAATTTTCTTCTTCAGTGTTATCTCCTACGAAACCCCTATCTGCCAGAACGTGTTCTATTAAAAATCTTTCTTTAAAAATATGTTGTGTAACGGTCTGTTCCATGAAGTTTTTTGCTGCAAGAATCTCTCTGATTATTAAGGACGGCTCTTTTTCCGGGTTATTTATGAATATCCTGATAAAGTCTTTTGAGAGGGAATCAATCTCCTCAATTCTCTGCCCATTTGATTTTCCATTTTCTGAAATCCGGCCCTGGTCAGATATCAGTTCGTCAAGGTCGAGCCCCAGGATTTCTGCAATCAGTCTGCGAATAGAAACCTTATTTCCCACACTTTCCTGGTCATCATACCTTAAAATCGAGTTTATGAACTCAACTTTTTTCTCACCTTCAGGGATCTGCCCGAAGATGTGCATTCCGTGGTGTATCTGGCTGTTCCTTATCCTTCCGAGGGTTTCATGTGCCCTTCTTACAATTTCTTCAAAAGGAGTCTCATGGTCAGTTTTTATCTCTGAGTCAAGGTTCGATTTTTTAATCTCGTCAAGTATCAGGTGTTTTAAAGCGTGCAACCTTCCTTTATCATGTTTTACTTGCTCGTATTCCCCTAACAGCCTGTCAAGCTCATCAAGGCTTTCATAAAGCCCTCCTGCGGTCATGACTGTTTGCATATGGTCAACAAGACAGGCAAGGCTTCGGCGTTTGGCGATTGTACCTTCAGGAGGGTTGTCAGAGTTGTAAATATAAAGATGGGGTATTGTTCCGATCCCTATATCAGGGCAGCAGTCTTCTGAAAGCCCAACCCCTTTTCCTGGCAGGAACTCAAGATTGCCGTGGGTTCCCACATGCACAAGCACATCGGCTCCAAAAGTATTCTCAAGATACCTGTATGTCGCAATGTACTGGTGGGTTGGGGGAACTTCAGGATCGTGCAGGATCTTGCATACTTTTCCGTCACATCTGGCGCCTGCACATCCTCTTTTTGGCTGTACACAGACCACAGCATTTCCATACTGTATTCCAGTAACTACAATTTTATTTTCGTAGACCATTGCAGCAGGAATGCCGTTGATCTCTTCTCCCGGAGGATTTCCCCAGTTCTCAATTACCCTCTGCCTAACATGGGGGCTCAAGGTGTTGAAGAACTTCTCGTATTCTTCTTTTTCCACAAAAGCGAGAGCTCCGCCGTTCTTTACAATCTCGTTAATGGGAGTCCATCTGAACTCGGAAATTGCTTTTTTGCTCAGGATAGTGTCTATAAGCTCCTTGCCGTTAAGGGGAGGGTTTACATTATAACCAGCCTCCTGCATCCGGTTGAGGATTCTTGCCAGGCTTTCAAGGGAATCAAGGTTAGCAGCTTCTCCTACCGATGCTTCAACCCCCGAACATGGCTTGTTGTGAAGGATAAAAGCAACTTTTCTCTCGCCAACAGGTTTTTTCTTGAGGGTTATCCATTTCAGAACCCTGGATGCAAGTTTTGAGCAACGTTCCTCAATAGGGAAACGGCCCATGTAATTTTCTTCCATTTTTCCTGCGCCTATTACAATTGGCTCAATTACGCCTTCAAACTCAGGTAAAGCAACACTCCAGCCGATCTCGGTGCTTAAACCCTGCGACTCTTTCCACTGCTCTATGGTCATATAGTGTGAAATTACAGGCTGGAAAACAGGCACATCAAGTTTTTTCAGTAACTCTACGCCTTTTGCTGCACATGAGGCTTCCCTCTCTTTCGCTTTGCTGCTGGCAATGAAGAATGGAGAAAGTTTTACAAGGCAATCTATGATGGGCTTTCCGTCTTTCATAAAGTAGGCTTCGATGACCTCTTCCATACTCCTGCTTCCAAGTTCTTCATCTTTCAGAGAGTATGCAAAAACAGGGATAACGGATAAACCCAGATTTTCAAAACTATTTATTAGAGCCTTCTCAATCTCAAGTTCGTTATTTACCCACGAAGTCCTGGAGATCAGTAGCCCAATCGTTTTTTCTTGAAGGGGCCCGTACCATTTAAGGTACTCCTGAGTATCTGAGAAAATTTCTCCGGCATCAGGATGATAGAGTCCATCCCAGGGAATTTTTTTCGGAGGCTTTGCTTCTATTTCAGCACCAAAAACCTCTTGTAAAAGGTATCTTAGCATATTGCTGAAGTTTTCCTTCCCTCCGTAGATAATATATGAAAAACATGTGGCTGCAATTTCGGGTTTTACTGAAGAAAGAGTGAAGCTTGATGGGTTGCTGCCAACACAGATTATGGGTATGCTTGATTTTAATGGTTCAAGCTTTTTATAGAAATCTTCCCAGAAGGGATTGGCTATGTGATATATGAAGATAGCATCAGCGTTCTCACATGCAGCGAGCACATCTTCAGTTTCTTCGGGATTTTCCTCCAGGATTTTTGAGTAGTAAGCTTTAAGCTCTATTCCAAGCTCTTCTGCTGCCTTTAAAAGGGTAGGAATATATGAATTCCACGTTACAGAAACGATTTTCATATTTCACCCTCAGGTAAGGATATGCACTTTATATTCTCCGAGAACTGTGCCGTCTTCAAGCCTTGAAGGAGCTTCCAGGGCTGCAATATACCTACCATCAGGCGAGATATCAGCAGATACAGTGATGCCTTCTGTGTTGTATGTCTGAATGAGCCTGGAACTTGCTCCTCCTCTTTCTGATACGTCAAAAACATACACTCCGTGTCCACTTCTATCCTCAGTTACTAGGTTCTGGGCGAGAGGGATCACAAGGTAACGGTCGTTCAGTGCACATTCTCCGGCGTATCCGTCCACTCTCCATTTCCAGAGAAGGTTGCCGTCATAATCATAGGCAAAGATAGTGTTCCCGCTGGGGTGTTCAAATGGAGCATCCTTGTTTTTATCTTTGGAGAAAGTGCTGCCAATTGAAAAGATCAGGGTATCATTGACTATGTAGGCATAGTTCGCACTGCCATAAATGGGCACACCGCTCACAATTATCGGAGTTGAAATTTTCTTCTCCCATGCAATTTCTGGGGTTCCGGTCTCGATGATCTCGGAGTTATTGAACAAAAAGGCCCTGCCGTCACTTGTCATTGTTATCAGCTTTTCTCCGTCAGGGGTAATCTGCGTGCTGTACCAGATTGCCGAATAATCGAAAAATGGTTCAAGTGGCTGGATATGATAGTTCCAGTGTTCTTGTCCTGTGTTTCCGTTCAGAACATGGACAGTGCCCTCTTTCCATTTATCTGCCTTTGTAAAACTGGTAGTGCCAAAAACAGCGTATTTTCCATCAGGGGTGGCATCAATCCATGCAACCCCAGAGTCCATGAGTTCGGATTCTGGGAATTTCCAGCGCATATTGCCTTCGGAATCAAAGGAATAGACTCTTCCCAGGTACTTGTATTTCTCACCGATATAGCCACATGCCCTGCTGGCAGCAACATAAATATTCCCCTCCGAATCAAGTTTTATCTTTTTCGTGGCAGGCATATGATCGAGGTCTGAACCCAGATCCGTGCCTACACCAAATTTCCAGATTTCGGTGCCGTTAACATCGAAACAATATAGAAAAGCATCCGGACTTTCTTCACCCACAAAAAGGCGTTTTCCATCTTTTGAAAACTCTATGTCTGCAATTCTTGCATCCGCTATCCCTTCAACGAGCTGCTTTTCCCATAGCTTTTCACCTGTTGCAACTTCAAAGAGTTTCAGAGAACCTCCATGGGTCCCGATTGCGAGATACTTGCTGTTTGGTGAGAATTTCGTTACACCTCTAATATTTGCATTGGTTTTTTCAATGTTTCCGGGAGTTACATCTTCGAGTTCTATGGTATATTCCTCTTTCAGGGCAGGTTTTGAGGGGGCATATGCTTCAATAGTGCTGGACTCCCCTGAGCCTGTTATCACTTCAAACCTGTACTGGGATTTGGGATTCCAATCAAAGGAAGCAAAGATATTGCCTTCCGTTTCTCCAACTTTCTGAGAAGCTATCTGTTCTTCACCAGAGTAAACCCGTATTTCCGATAGTTCTGTCGCACTTTGCAGGGTAAGCAGAGCTCCAGCCCTTGAGAAAACTATAGAGTCTATAGGGACTCCTTCTGCAGAACTGCTTATTTCCCGCGTTTCCTGCATCCCTGAATCCGAGCTTTCAATCAATGTATTGTTATTGGATTCCTGGCTTTTTTCAGCACATCCCGAAGCCACCAAAATCACTATAAGGAGGACTATCAAAGATTTCCATTTCATTCTCTCACCTGACAATTATTAACCTGTGTTTTCCGGTTACATTCCCATTTTCAAGCTGCACGGGGATTTCGACTGCTGCTATGGTACAGTCTGAAGAGACCGCAGCACTCGCAACCACTCCTTCTGTATTGAATTTCCAGAGCAGTTTTGAATTCCCATTTCCGGGCTTCTGGAAATCGAATACATGGATTCCGTGAACCTGAGTGTTTCCTGATGACGTATCTTTTCCTACTGGCAGGACGAGATATCTCATATCAGGAGAGCAGAAAATCCCTGCACAACGCCCTCCTAGATTATAGCTCCAGGAGATTTCTCCCGTCTCCACATCACATGATACTAGAGAATTTTCAAGGGGGTGTGCCATAGGGACATTTCCGGGATAATATGCAGGAAGAGTGGCTCCGGTAAGGTAAACTATTTCGTTTTCAGACACGATTTTAGCGTCTTCTCCATAAGCATAGATGACACTTCCTTCCAGTTCTTCTGGAGTTGTCACATTGGATTGCAATTCTTTAGAGTACCATTCGGATTTCCCGTTTCCCGGTTTTTTAACTTTTGAATCATAAAACAGGTACTTTCTTCCGTCCCCTGTATATGCAGTTATTACGGAACCATCATCTGAAATATCAAGCCCATGCCAGATAGCTGTAGAAACAAAATAAGGTTTAAGAGGCGGAATTTCATATTTCCAGCGGAGGTTTCCGGTTTCATCTACAGAGTAGACGACGGCATCAAGTTCAAGGGAATTTGTCCAGTCCCCGGTTGAAAAAACCACATTTTTTCCATCCTGGCTTGAATCAATCCAGTTTACACTCCGAGCATAATTTTCATTTGCTGGCAGTTTCCAAGAAAGTGTACCATCTGGGTTGAACCTGTATACCCTTGAGGCCAGCCCATAGCCGGGTTCTTTACAGTATCTACCTGCTGTGATGTATACGGCATCATCAGCAGCCGTTATCTTGTATATAGAAGGCTGATATTTTGGGTTCTCACTGGTTCCCAGATCGTCGGCGCTTCTATAGCTGTGAATTTCAACCCCTGTGCCTGCATCTAGGGAATAAATGTATCCGTCAGCACTCCTTTCCCCTACAAGGAGATACTTCCCGTCTTTCGAGAACGAAATGTCTGAAATGTTTCCATTTAAGGTCTTATTCCATAGCGTATTTTTGCCTGGCACATCAATAACTGTCAGGTTTTTCCCTGTCCCGACAGCTAAATACTTTCCGTTCTGGGAATATGCTACACAGTCCTGAATATTCGATCTTCCTCCACCGAGATTTTCCGGCTTTATATCTCCAAGTTCATACTCCCAGTAAAGGTAAGGAGAAACTTTCTCAGAAGAAGTTATATTTTCATGGCTCAGGGGATTGCTTGCCTGACCGCCCTCACTATTGTCTGCTAGAATCTTTTCATTTTTTGAGATTTCTCCACTACTGTTATTCCCCTCTTCATCGGAGGCCGTGATATGTGAAGATACACATCCTGAACAGACCAGAAAAATAAATGAAAGTATAATTATCAGCACAATACTACCCTTTTTCATTTTCAGACTCATTTTCAGGCTCATTTTGAGGCTCCTTTGATTGCCTTTTATCATTATCCGTATATCTTGAGATCTGAGATACTCAAAATATTCTTATGCTGTGTACTATTGTCTCCAAAACCTGCACTCATTTTTTCAATTTTTATATTTTCAGCGGGACCGCAATATTTTTTATAATCTTCAATGAGATCTCTTTCAACTGCACCCATTGGAATTCCTGAGACTATGATCGCTGGGGAAAAACGCCTTCTGTTTTCCTTATCCCGATAATATTCACCTTCAGACTGCGGATTCATACTCCCTGCTGCAACGTAGTAAATGGACCTGTGATCATTGAATGTTATTTTTAACCAGAGACTGAAATTATCCAGATCCTGCCCTTCCCAGTTCCAGGAAATTTTTCCTGGAGAAATGCTCACATTTTTACTCCAAACTCCTTCTCCTGTCTGGACCGGATTTCCAGTATCAAGGTAAAGTACGCCATCTTTGCATTCTAGAAAATCTCCTTCAAGATTACAATCTTCGAAGCTTTCCTGATAAACGGCTTTTTCCGGCACTATATGAGAGTAAATTATCATACCTGTAAGGCTCAGAGCTATAAATCCGAATATCATAACCTTGCTGGAAACCATAACTGACTCATTTTATAGATGATTAATAAATCTTTCGAAAATATTCAATGATTCTCATATATATTAACAACAAAATTAATATTATGAATACTATATCGCAACAAATTCTATTAAAGTAACAATTCTTTCTTCTTCCTTTTTTGATTTCTGAATTATTGCTTTTCATTTAAGCTCATTTTATTTTGCAGTCTATAGAAGCAAATTCTTCTATTCTTTATGCTTTTAATCATAAGGGGTAAACTGAGATTGATTTACTTTTCCTTTAATATTGAGCTATTTTTCTAATAATCTAATAAATTTTTTATATCAAAAATCGAAATTAATATATATTGCTACAACTCTTCTGATATTTATGAATCTTAGTGATAAAAAAAATAAAAAGTATATTAATTCTCATATTATTTTGCTTATCTTAATGTCATTAGTTGCTGTCATTCCTGTGAATGGTGCTATTGAACAGAGAGGTCCTCTCGTAAATATTTCAGCCGGAGAGTATGTAATCCTCAATGGAGAAAACTGCCCGGGATTTTACTATTCAACCTCTACCGGCACATATTACGAGTCGCTGGAGCTTTATTTCTCCGAAGACGGGCTTATTGAGGCTGGAAATGCAACGTATACTTCAAAAGTCATTTCCGGTTCCACTGGCTTTTTTGGAAAAAAATATAAAGTCTTTGAAGATGGATTGATCACGGAAAATCTGGTTAGCTATGGAAGCCGGGATCTTCAACAGGGGAATGATTACGATCTTGGGAACGGCTATAGACTGGTACTGCTCGGGATAAACGATGAATCTGCTCTTCTTGAACTCCAGAAAGACTTTCTCCCCGTTACCAGCAAATCTGTTGATGAGGGCTCAAAATTTAATTTTACAGCTACAATAAACGGGAATAAGTATGTGATTCTTGAAGGAACTCTCGGCAGGGTTCTCAACAGTAACGATCCGGTTGTAAGTCTTGTAAGCGTAAATCAGTATTCGACTGCACCTATTGAAATCAAAGTTGGGGACCAGTATGGCAATTTCGAGGTCACAGAGGTTACAGATGAAAAAATAGAACTGAAAAATAGAGTGCCTATAAGGATGAACCCCGGAGATTACGTAACAATTCTTGAAAACTTGATTGATTTCAGAGTGGCTGATAATGTCTATAAGGCATGTTCTTACAATATGACTAAAGATGTTATTAACTCATATAAGATAAAAGGAACCTCTTTAACTGTAAACCGCTCGGATTCTTCTCCGGATTCCTGTGTATGGACAGCCGACTCTTTTGGTATGCTTTATTATGATCTTGAAAATGATTTCAGTACTGAAAGACTTGAACTCAACCTTGATGATGAAATAGACTGGATCCGGGAAGGTGGTCTGGTTTATGAATCTTCACCTGTCAGGATTCCATACAAAAATCCAGAGATGAAGGATTATGGAGAAAATGCTTTTAATGGCGGATATTCTGTGCTTGGATGGGATGGGGAGAAGTATGCATATCTTGGAGACAATCAGGGAATTGTAAATATCCTTATGGATGATGATAATGACAGACGTCTCTATTCTGGTGAAGAATGGGATCTTGGAGAAGGGTATACCCTGAGAGTAGATGATATAAAGTCGGATAGAGTCTACCTGACCGTTTTGAGAAATAATGTTGCGGTTTACTCAAGCATAATCTCTCCAGGAAATTCGGCTGATATTGGTACACATACTCTCTTGTATAGAAAAAACGTAAATGGTGTTGAAATCCCCCTATTTTCCGTATATGTGGATAATGTCCTGGAAGGAAGCGGAAACTCATGTGTAAGTCTGAGATATCCTCTACACTTTTCTGAAAGCCCTCTTGAATTAAAGGTAGGGGAAACATTCGGCTCACTTACGGTTGTTGAAACTTATCCTCATATCCGGCTTGAAAATAAAAATACTCTTAATTTTGGCTCGGACCTCAAAGTCACAGAAGAAATCCATCTTGGCTCCTTTGAAAAGACGACAGGAGGAAAACTCAGTGTTACCTTCTTCCCCTTCATGAATAAGGTGGAAAAGGTGGATTCTGTTCTTCCTACAACTACCCAGCGGTCTATTCCGGTTATGAGCCTTGAAGAATACCTTATCGGAAACTGAAAGATGTTGAGGTTAAATCATGAGAAACCATAACTTTACTGTCTATCCTTTTACTGCAATAGTCGGGCAGGAAAAAATGAAGAAAGCTCTTATCCTGAACGCTATAAATTCAAAAGTAGGAGGGGTTCTGATTAGAGGTGAAAGAGGTACTGCTAAATCAACGGCAGTCAGAGCTCTAGCCAATCTTCTTCCTGAAATCGAGGTAGTTCAAGGCTGTAAATTCCACTGCAATCCCAATGATATAAGCACAATGTGTGAGGAATGCCTTGAAAAAGTTAAATCAAGAACTCTTAATATTTCTTTTGAGAAAATGAAAGTTATTGATCTGCCTGTAAGCGCTACCGAAGACCGGGTTGTAGGAACTCTTGATATCGAGCATGCAATCAAGAAAGGGGAAAAACGCTTTGAACCCGGGGTACTTGCTTATGCACACAGGGGTATCCTGTATGTAGACGAAATTAATCTTCTGGATGATCATCTTGTAGATGTGCTCCTTGACTCTGCAGCAATGGGAGTAAATACTATTGAAAGAGAGGGGATCTCCTATTCTCACCCTGCGAGTTTTGTGCTTGTAGGCACCATGAACCCTGAAGAAGGGGAACTTCGACCTCAGTTGCTTGATCGTTTCGGTTTATGCGTAGATATAAAGGGAATCAGGGATGTAGCCCAAAGAGTGCAACTCATCAAGTACAGACTTAGCTATGAGGCTGACCCTGAGGCTTTTGCAGCAAGCTGGCAGGCTGCAGAGTCTGAACTCCGTGCACAGATTCTTCTGGCGCAGAAATTGCTTTCTGATGTGAAGATCTCGGACAGCATGCTTGAACTGGTCAGTCAGATCTGTGTCGATATGGGGGTAGACGGACATAGAGCGGATATTACGATGATGAAAACCTCAATTACGCTTGCAGCTTTCAATGGGAGGACTGAGGTGCTTGAAGAGGATGTGAAAGAAGCTGCAGAATTAGTCCTCCCGCATCGTATGCGCAGAAAACCTTTTGATAACCCTTCTGAAAAGCAGGATAAATTGAATGAGAGTATCGAAAAACAGAGGGAAAAGCAAAAGAAAGACGAACAGAAAAAAAAAGAACATAGAGAACATTCAGAGAAAGCACATACACAGCCCGAAGAGCAGAAGTCAGATTCCACGCAGGATGGTGCTGGAGAACAATCTGATGCTTCTTCAGAAACAATTTTTTCAACAGGAGAAAGTTATCAGATAAAACAATTGTCACCTGATTTTCGTAGAAATAAGCGAAAAGGATCAGGTCGACGCAGCAAAACTTTGACGAAATCCAAACAGGGCAAGTATATAAAGAGCGAAATTCCCAAGGGAAAAACCACAGACCTTGCTTTTGATGCCACTTTGAGAGCAGCCGCTCCTTATCAGTTTACACGGGGAAAAAACGGTAATTCCATAGTAATTCATGATTCCGATTTCAGAGAGAAGGTCAGAGAGAAAAAGATCGGTAACCTTGTTCTTTTTGTGGTGGATGCCAGCGGTTCCATGGGGGCTCAGCAGCGGATGGTAGCCTCCAAAGGTGCAGTTCTTTCAATGCTGATGGATGCTTACCAGAAACGTGACAAGGTTGGACTTATTGCTTTTAAGGGGGCAGGGGCAGAGCTGATACTGCCGCCAACCTCCAGTGTGGAAATAGCACAAAAATATCTGGAGAAACTACCAACCGGAGGAAAGACTCCTCTTTCTCATGGGTTAATGAAAGGCTATGAAACTATACAGGCAGAACTACGCCGCAATCCGGATACCTGTCCGTTTATGGTTCTTATTTCTGACGGGAAGGCAAATGTCAGTATGTATGGGGAACCACCCCTCCAGGAAACAAAAAAAATAGCTTCTCTGTTCAGAAAGGAATGTATACAATCGGCAGTTATTGATACGGAATGCAGCATGATTAAGTTCGGGCTTGCCAGGGAAATTTCCAATTCTCTTGGAGCTCGATATCTTGCGCTTGAGGACTTAAATACAGATTCCATAGTTAAAGCTGTTCGGGCGTTTGCTCCTTTCGAGCTTTCTTTTCCTTCAGACAACCTTTCAGTTTGAAGTTTTCACTTTTTTATGCTTTGATTCTTCAGGCTTTCTTGAGCATATACTCCTATTTTTCAAAATACAACAAAAGCTATATGTCTATCTAAAACCGTAAACCATGCCTATGGATTTCCAGATCTTGGATGCAGATTATGAAGTTATTTATGACAGCAACCCCGTCATCCGCCTCTTTGGCAGGGGGGCGGACGGGAAAAGCGTTTGCTGTTTTGTACCTGGTTTTGAGCCTTATTTTTATCTTAAGGCTTCTGGAGACCTTCACGCCGTAGCCAGGCTTATCAAAGAGACTTTTGCTCAAGTTAAAAAAGTCGAAATTGTTGAAAAATTCGAGCCCATTGGGTATCAGAAAACAAAAAAAGAGATGCTCAAAATCACCACCCACCTTCCCAGAGACGTGCCCGAGATAAGGGACGATATTCTCAAGCTCCAGGAAGTGATGCGGGCTGAGGGCAAATGGGAAGTCTATGAAACTGATATTCTCTTCAGAAATCGTTTTTTAATCGATAAGAACCTTGGAGGTATGGTCTGGTTATCCGCAGAAGGAGCCCCGGTTGACCCTGTAAAATATTTCCGGGGAGGCAACTCAGGCAGCTCCCGCTGCGAAAATTTCGCATGTGATTCTTCAATCCTTGCATCCGGGTTTAAAAAGATTGAAAACTTTACAATTGCCCCTCTGAAGTATCTTTCTTTTGACATAGAGTGTCTGCCTCTTGATGGTGGAATGCCTTCCCCTGATGTTTCACCCATAATTATGATCAGTTTCTCCTTCGAGCCAGAATACAGAGGTCATAAAACGCTTGTGCTTCTGGCAAAACCTGCGGAAGGCATAAATTCCGATGTTCTTCCCTGCAAAGACGAGACTGAGATGCTAAATCGGTTTTTCGAAATCTTCTGCGAATACGACCCTGATATTGTAGCAGGTTATAACCATCAGGATTTCGATATTCCTTACATAACGGACAGAGTCCGGGCTCTGGCTGCACAGGGGAAAGCAATAAATCCTGTTGTCGGCAGAGACGGCAGCAAAATCGGATACAGACGATTCGGGCTTCTCACCCGTACTGAAATAAAAGGCCGTGTGGTTGTTGATGCGCTTCCTCTTGTAAGAAGAGCTTTCAGTCTCAAGCAATACACCCTGCGTGCGGTCTCAAAGGAACTTTTGAACCGTGAAAAGCTGGATGTGCCCCCTCTTGAGATGGAAGAATACTGGTTTGATACAGGGGAAAAATTCAGAAAATTCGTCGATTATGCACGCAGGGATGCCGAACTGGCTCTCGAACTTATCCTTAATCTGAGGCTCCTTGACAAGTATATAGCTCTTGCCCAGGTCAGCGGAAGCCTGCTTCAGGAAATTGTTGACGGCGGTCAGACTTCGATGGTTGAGACTCTGCTTCTCAGAGAATTCGGGCGCCGCGACCGTGTTCTCCTCCCCAAACCTGATGATGAGGTTTCGGCTGAGCGTTATGAAATGAGTTCCGATCTTAAAGGTGGAGAAGTCCTGGAACCCAAAAAAGGGCTTCTGGAGAATGTAATTATTCTTGACTACAAGTCTCTTTACCCAACTATAATGATGGCGCATAACCTGTGTTATAGTACAGTAGTTACAGGTGACAGACCTGATGGGGCAACTATCAAACCTCCCTCGGGAGGGGAGTTCGTGCCTCCTGACGTTTACAAAGGCATCGTGCCTTCTATCCTTGAAGATCTGCTTAACCAGAGGTCGCTGACAAAGAAAAGAATGAGAAGCACTTCTGATGAAAACGAGTATCGAGTACTTGATGCTACTCAACTCGCCGTAAAGATTCTGCTAAATAGCTTTTACGGTTATTCCGGATATGCCCGGGCAAGGCTCTACAACTTGACGCTTGCAAACGCTGTAACCAGTTTCGGCAGAAGCAATATCCTGAACACCCGGGATATTATCAACACCATAGGAAAAATCGTGCTCAGGAATGGAGCAGCTCTACTCCTTGAAGAAGCTGGAGAACTCTCTCCCCATGATAAGGTAGTTGAGTTGTCGGTTGCCTACGGAGATACAGATAGTGTTTTTGTCCACTGTCAATCCACAGAGGATCTCTCGCTTGAGGAGGTTAGCCTTGTAGGTAACAGGCTTTCAAATATCGTTTCTGCTTCCCTGCCTGACCCAATGGAGCTTGAGTTTGAATCCATTGCGAAACGTGCTCTCCTTATAGCAAAGAAACGTTATGCTCTCTGGCTTTTTGAACCCAGGAATTCTGGTTGGGAAGATAAGATTAAGGTCAAAGGTATGGAAACAGTCCGAAGAGACTGGTGTGAACTGACCTCGGTAACCCTCAACAGGGTTCTTGAGCTCGTGCTTAAAGAAGGTGATGTTGACCGGGCTGTTGAACATGTCCGCAAGGTGGTTAACGATGTCAGGAACCTCGACCCGGCAAAAGACTCCCAGATTATCGAAAGCCTTATTCTCACACGCACCCTTACCCGGAAATTGGAGAGTTACAAGAACAAGCAGCCTCACCTTACAGTCGCAGAGAAGCTTAAAGAACGGACCGGTGTTATGCCTTCTATAGGAACCAGGATACCTTTTATCATTACTGCTGGAAAAGGGCTATTTGTAGATAGGGCTGAAGACCCAGACTATGTCAGGGAACACAATATCCCGATAGATGTCGATTACTATATTAAGAAACAGATACTCCCTCCTGTGGAACGTATCCTAGAGGTTCTCGGGGTTAAGCTTTCTTCACTTGACTTTGATTCCAAACAAAAAGGACTATTTGACTTTGAAGCTAAGAAACCTGAGAAAATGAAGCAGGAAAAGCCTCGTCCCAAAAAGGAAAATAATGAGAAGCCTAAGGAACAAAATTTATTTAAAGAGAACGGGCGTGTAGGGCAGAGTTCCCTTTTCGATTTTTGAGCCTGCTGCATTTTCCTGTTCCCAATCTTTTAAAAATAGTTTCAGCCTTTTAAAAATAGCTCCAGTCTTTTAAAAATAGCTTGAACTTTCTTGATCATTTATATCTTGATTATCTAAACATTTGATTATCTAAAAATTTGGCACGATTTCTAATTTTTCATTTCCATTCTCAGCTTTTTCAGGTTTTGGATTCTTGAGAGTTCCTTCTAAGGTTTTAATCTGTTTCCTGCCTGTTACTGGTTTTTTATACTGGAGTTTCCTTACGCCGTTTTTCCCTTTTGTATATATTTTATATTGTATACATATATTACACAACTTTATTCTATATTTACGAGCTGTATATACTTCTCTATAACATATAAGGCGAATCTTTATATATTTCTCTCTTTTATTGTGAATTATAATGGTACCGGGTTAGTTAGATTAAATTACTGACTCATCACTTCCAGGCGGAGTACCCCATAATGGTAAACAGATTAAAAAGTTACATAATTTTTACATTATTTGTGTTCGGACTTGTTTTTCTGGGAGCTGGCTGTACTGAAAACGAAAGCAGTAAAGACTCTGCGAAGGAAAGATCCTCATGGAGGGAAGGATCACAGGAAATTTCTCTGAAAGGTTCTGATACGGTTTTGCCTCTTGTACAGGCTGAAGCTGAAGAATTCATGAATGAAAACCCCAATAAAAGTGTAACAGTGACCGGCGGCGGATCCGGTGTTGGAATTACAGCGCTTATTGACGGTGAGGTAGATATCGCTACTGCATCCAGAGAGATAAAAAACGAAGAAGTAGAATATGCCAGAGCAAACGGAATCAATCCTGTAGAGCATGTTATTGCTTATGATGGAATTTCGGTAATTGTAAACCCACAAAACCCTGTTTCTGAACTTACCCTTGGTCAATTACGCGGCATCTATAACGGAAACGTAACAAACTGGAAGGAGATAGGCGGTGAGGATAGACCTATTGTAGCCATCTCCAGAGACAGCAGTTCCGGAACTTATGAGTATTTTAAAGAGGAGGTTCTGCTTGGGGATGAATTTCGTCCCGATGCGCTTACACAGCCGGCTACAGGAGTAATCATAGGTGAGGTCTCTCAAAACCCTAATGCAGTCGGATATATAGGCGTTGCGTATCTTGATGAAAGCGTAAAAGGCTTAAACCTGGATGGGGGGAACGGCTCTGTGCCTCCAACTCCTGAGAATATTATCAGTGGCGCATACCCACTTTCAAGGCCTCTGTATTTCTACACTAATGGAGAACCTTCTGGACTCACAAAGGAATTTATTGATTTTGTGATGAGCGAAAAAGGACAGAACCTGATAAGTGAGGTAGGATACTTCCCGATAAATCGGTAAAGTCTCAAAAAGGACATTTTCAGGAGAAGTTATGCATAGCAGGAATTATAGGGAAAAAGGGATCGAATCTGTGCTTTTCATAACAAGCACCCTGACGGTCGCGATCCTTTTTCTCATATGCTTATTTCTATTCAGGGACAGTTTACTTCTTTTTAAAGAAACATCTCTTCTTGATTTTCTCGCAGGCAAATTCTGGTACCCAACATCCGTAAACCAGCAATTCGGGCTTATGCCTCTATTTCTTGGCTCCCTTCTTGTGACTGTCGGAGCAATTTTGTTTTCAGTTCCTCTGGGAATCGCTTCTGCAATATACATCTCTGAAATCGCACATCCAAAAGTTGCGGGTTTTTTAAAACCTTTTATTGAGATTCTGGCAGGTATTCCCTCTGTTGTTTATGGGTTTTTCGGGCTTGTTGTGCTGGTTCCTCTTATACAGGAAACTCTTAATTTGCCTACAGGACAGACTGCCCTTACAGGTTCCATTGTGCTGGGAATTATGGCACTCCCCACAATTGTCACCATATCAGAAGATGCTATAAGCTCAGTTCCCAGCACTCTCAAGCATGGTTCGCTTGCGCTTGGGGCTACAAGATGGCAGACTATATATAAGGTCATAATTCCTGCAGCTATTTCCGGAATTTCAGCAGCAGTAATGCTTGGTGTGGGAAGGGCTATTGGAGAGACAATGGTTGTTCTGATGGTAACCGGGAATGCTGCAATAATTCCTTCTTTCCCGGGAGGATTTTTTGGTCCTGTAAGAACAATGACCGGCACAATAGCGCTTGAGATGGGGGAAGTCCCTCAGGGAAGTGAACACTTCTATGCCCTCTTCGCAGTTGGGTCTGTACTTTTCATTATTACTCTTCTGGTTAATCTGGTTGCGGATTATATAAAAAAGAAATACCAGTTTAAGGTGAGGTGATCATGGGCTTGAACTCAAATACAAATGAAAAAATTGCCTTTTCCCTGTTAACTCTGGCTACGATAATAGTGACAGGTATCGTGTTGGTCATCCTTGCCTACATTATCTTAAATGGGTATGGGGCAATTAGTATCGAGTTCCTTACACAAATGCCTAACAGAATGATGACAGCGGGTGGGATCTTTCCAGCAATTATAGGCACCATAGCCCTAATAATAGGCTCCATGCTTGTAGCTCTTCCTCTAGGAGTTATGGCTGCCATATACCTGAACGAATATGCAGGAGAATCCCGCACAACCTGGCTAATCGAAATGGCAATCAACAATCTCGCAGGGACTCCCTCAGTGGTCTTCGGGCTTTTCGGGCTTGCACTGTTTGTGAAATATTTTGATTTTGGTCCTTCCATACTCTCGGCTTCTCTTACGCTTGCACTCCTGATTCTACCGGTAATTATCCGTGCTTCTGAAGAAGCTTTGCTTACAGTTCCTAATGAATATCGGGAATCGTCCCTTGCCCTTGGGGTGAGTAAATGGCAGACAATAAGGTATGTAGTACTGCCAGCTGCCATACCCGGAATTGTTACGGGGTCAGTGTTGAGCATAGGAAGGGTTGCAGGAGAAACCGCACCTATTCTCTTTACAGGGGCTGCTTACTTTCTGCCAAGGTTGCCTGATTCAATCTATTCCCAGTTTATGGCGCTTCCTTACCATCTTTTCGTGCTTGCAACTGCCGGTACAAACATCTCTGAGACCAAATCTATCCAGTACGGAACAGCTCTGGTTCTATTGATTATCGTACTGGGGGTAAACCTTGTAGCCGTTGTGATTCGCAGGCATTACAGGAATAAACTGAAAATTTAATTAGAGTTTCATTATTATCAGGTCTTATATGACAATGAGGTCTCCAAATGACTGAAGCTGTTCAAAACATATCTCAACCTCAGATAGAAGCAGAGAATCTTAGTCTGTGGTACGGGGAGAAGCAGGTGCTTAAAAATATCTCCATAAAGATCCCCAGAAACAGCGTAACTGCCCTTATAGGTCCTTCAGGCAGCGGCAAATCCACTTTCATCCGCTGTTTAAACAGGATGAACGATCTTATTAAGAACTGCAGGGTCGAAGGTAAAGTATTGATAGAAGGCAAGGATATTTACGCTCCAGATGTGGATGTTGTTGAGCTTCGAAAAAAAGTGGGCATGGTTTTCCAGAAGCCCAACCCTTTTCCCATGTCGATTTATGACAATGTTGCTTATGGACCCCGCATACATGGTGTAAATAAGAAAGATCTGGACAGCATTGTTGAGCAGGCTCTTCGTTCGGCTGCAATCTGGGAAGAAACTTCGGACAGGCTTAAATCTTCTGCGCTCTCCCTCAGTGGTGGGCAGCAGCAAAGACTCTGCATTGCCAGAACCCTGGCAGTAAAACCCAGAATAATTCTTTTCGATGAACCCACAAGCGCTCTTGACCCCATCTCCACTGCAAGGATTGAAGACCTGATTACGAACCTTAAAAAGGATTATACCATAGTAATCGTAACTCATAATATGCAGCAGGCAGCGAGGATATCAGACTATACAGGATTTTTCCTTTCGGGGGAACTGATTGAGTTCGACCAGACAAGGCAAATTTTCCATAATCCTCAAGAAAAGAGTACTGAAGATTACATTACTGGCAGGTTTGGGTGATTGGAATGGTTCGAGAACGATACTTAGAACAGCTGGATTTACTCAAAGAGTCTGTACTCTCGTTTGGAGAAATGGTTAAACTGATTTTCAGAGATTCCATGACTTCGGTTATAGACCTTGATATCGAGCTTGCCAGAAAGACCCTTGCCCTTGAGCCAGAGGCAGATAGACTTGAGGAAGAAATTGAGGCTTCTATTTTCGATCTGCTTGCCCTTCAACAGCCCATGGCTAGTGATCTGCGGCTTGTTGTATCTACTCTCAAGATCACAGCAGACCTCCGGCGGATTGTGGGATTATCAATAAATATTGCAAAAATCCCCGGAAGAATAGAAGGCGGGCATGTAAAGCCCCTTATAGATACGAAGAAAATGGCAGACATTGCTGGATTTATGCTTGAGAATTCCCTGAAGGCTTTTGAGACCCAGGATGTTGAGCTTGCAAAAGCAGCGGCAGCGAGGGATGAAGAGGTCGATAAGTTATTTTATGCGGTCTGGGTTGAGCTGATAGAAATGATGGCGAAAGACACGAGTATTATTTCCAGAGCCACAAATTTGCTTTTCCTGATTCGTTACCTGGAAAGAATTGCAGACCACTGCTGCAATATGTGTGAAAGCGTGGTCTATCTCGCCACGGCTGAGAGAGTTAAACTAAATTAAGTGGTTTCTCCCCTCTTTTCTTTTTTGCTTCTTGCTTCTATCTTTTCTTTCGTTTTTGATACTGAACTTTTAGTTCGGTTTTTGCTTTAGCTTTCGGACAGCGTTCTCACGCTTTCGGACAGCATTTTCACGCTTTAGATTACTTTTTTCTCCTATACTTTTGACCTTTTTTCTCACCATTTCCTGTTTTCTCTGATGTACAGGTTTTAAGTACATTTATAAGCATATAGACGCCCATGCCTGATATTCTTATCAAAAATACGCGCATCTACTACAATAATTCGCTTCAGCCTGCCGAGATCATTATTGAAGATGGTAAAGTTACCAAAATAGGAAAAGATCTCAGGGTATCGAGCTCGGACACAATAATAGACGCAGGTGGCGCTCTTACCCTGCCTGCCGGGATTGATGTGCATGTCCATTTTAGGGAACCCGGAATGACTTTAAAAGAAGACTGGTATACGGGCTCCTGTGCAGCAGCTGCCGGAGGAATTACCACTGTTATTGACCAGCCCAATACAGTACCTCCCACTACCGATAGGCGGGCTTTCGAACAAAAATTTAAGCTTGCCAGGAAAAAGTCTATTGTTGATTTCGGGATTAATGGCGGAGTAACAGGCAATATCGAGAATTTAAAAGAACTCTGGAAGCTGGGAATCACGGCTTTTGGGGAAATCTTCATGGCCGAGTCCACAGGCGGACTAAATATTAATGAGGAAACCTTTGAGGAGGCACTTGCCGAAATCAAACGCCTCGGCGCACCTGCGACTATCCATGCCGAAGACGAGAAAATGCGTCTTGAGCTGGAAGAGCTGTTAAAAGGCGATACTTCCTACGAATATCATTCAAGGGTACGCCCCAATGCGTGTGAGGCGATTGCGGTTCAAAGAGCTCTTGAACTTGTTTCCAGATTGAAAATCAGAGCGCACATTTGCCATATTAGCACACTTGAAGCTACAGGTATGGTACGGAAGGAAAAATATCTTGCAAGAAGGGAAAATAAGGAACCTCTTTTTACCTGTGAGGTTACTCCTCATCACCTTTTCCTGTCTACGCGAGACTGGGAAAGGCTAAGGTCTTTTGGAAAAATGAACCCGCCTCTCCGTGGAAGCCACAGCATTAAAGCTCTGGTAAACGGGATTAATGACGGGACTATTGACATGGTAGCTTCGGATCATGCTCCGCATCTGGAATCCGAAAAAGATGTTGATATAAAGGTTGCTCCCTCGGGTGTGCCCGGAGTTGAGACCCTTATGCCTCTAATGCTTGCCGCCGTCCGAAAAAATATTTTGCCACTTTCAAGGATGATCCTGCTTACAAGCTGGAATCCTGCAAAAGCCTTCGGGCTGGATCGCAAATTCAAGGGTAGGCTTGATGTAGGTTTTGATGCAGATTTGATTATTGTGAATCCCCGCGAACTTCGTCCTATAAAGGCTGAGTTCCTGCATAGTAAAGCGGGTTGGACTCCTTTTGAAGGCATGGAGGGGATTTTTCCAGAGTACACTCTCTCGAGGGGTGAGATAATCTGGAGTGAGGAGTCGATTAACGCAAAGCCTGGAAGAGGCAACTTCTTGGAAGGTAGAGGAAAGAGGTCAGAAGAGGACGAAGAAGATCTTGACCAGGCTGATGAATCCCAGGAATGAAGAAAAAGAACTTTGACAAAGAATGTAAAGTTATAATATCCTGAGCCTGGCTTTTCTTCTTTCTAAATAATATTTAATCTGGCTTCTCTTATTTATTAATAATATTCAACTGAGTCAAGCTGGGACTGTAAAAGTTCTTGATGCTTTTTTTCGAGGAACTTGTAAACTGCCCCATGGGTGGCTCCATCGAGCAGCATTCTTATTGCTGTCCGGATTATAGTATTCTGCTCCGGGTGCCCAAGTACGGATACGGTTTTTCCGTATACCGAGATTTTAACGTTTATAAGGGTTTCTGCAAGTTCTCTGGTTCTTCCGTTTCTTCCTATTATCCTGCCCTTTATGCGCTGCAGTTCTTTTGGCGTTGTAGCTACATCGGAAAGGTCGATGACCTCAAGCATAAGCATGTCATCATCCAGAAGTTCGAGAGCTTTTTCGGGACTGAAGCCCCTTCCTATCGCTTTGATAGTTTCGAGAACCCTGAATTCTTTCAATGGGTCTTCTTCACAGGTGATGTCTATCTTTCCAATTCCGCTGTCGATCTCCAGCTGGCATGCGGTTTTGTCCTCGATAAACTTTTTTGTTTCTCCTTTTGGACCTATTATTACCCCGACTCTTTCTTTGGGGATTTTGATATACTGAGTCATATCATTCCGCCTGTATTTTTTTGAGTAGCTCTTCAGGTTTGTCCTTTATCCCATAGCGGCTGAAGAACCTGAGTATATTTTGTACATCCCTGTAAAGGAACTCCCGGGAGTTCGGATGCTCCAGGGTTACTGATTGCCCCATATCAATGAAAATGGGGGTCAGGTCTTTCGGGTCGATCAGGATATTGTATTCGCTCAAATCGGCATGTACTAGATTTGCTTTTTTATAGAGAAGACGCATATATTCGACCACAGTGTCAAAAATAAGCTTTGCCTCATCGTCTTCAAGATACGTGTTTTTGAGGAGTGGGTAAGGTCTCTCTTTTTCTCCCATAAATTCCATGATAAGAATATTCTTTTCAGCAATCACAGGCTCCGGAACCCGTACTCCTGCATTTTTCGCACGCTTCAGGTTTTGAAACTCTTTGCGTGTCCATGCAAAAATGATGTCTCGCTTATTGTTTCGAATGTTTGTGAAACGAGGGTCCTTCATAATATAGGCGTCCATAGCCTTGAAGGTGCTGCTGGCAATCCTGTATATCTTTACAGCCAGCTCTTTATCCGGGCCTTCGGCATAAAATACATTTGCTTCCTTTCCGGTACTGATTGCTCCGCCCATCGCCTTTATTATGCCCTTGTTAGAGAGGGTATAAAGAATCTTAAGGGTGGGCACATCAAATACATTTTCTTCTACTTTTAGCCGTTCGGAATCTTTCTCCCTGACCCTGGACTTATCTTTAGCGCGATCAATGCGCTTTATCTTCTTTTCCTGATCCATTCCCATATTATCCTTTCAGGTATCCTTTCTTCTCAAGCCAGTCTACCTGCGGCCTTGTGTATTTCCAGATCACATCGGCTTTTTCGTTCTGGAACTCCCATGGCACGACAATAACAACATCTCCTTCTCGAATCCAGGTTTTTTTCTTCATCGAACCCGGAATCCTTCCCATACGAACGACCCCATCCATGCAACGAAGCCTCAGACGGTTTGCACCCAGAAGACTTTCAACAATTGCCAGGATCTCGTTATTTTCCCTTCGCGGTGTGCGTACTCTTGTAACGGCTTCTTCCGTATCCGGTTTGGATGTAGGCTTCTTTAAGTCTGCCAGTTTGATACCTCTTTTTATGTAATTTATATTTATTATTTTATTTTTTATTTTATACCCTTAAATCCTTTATATATCGTTTTTTCAAGTTTTAAGGTTATTCGTCCTGCAACTTTCAACTTTCTGTTATTATTTTAATGCTGCGCTTCTCTGCTTTCTTTTACTCTCTTCTTATTATTATTTTTTTCTAAGTAATTAGGTAGGCGACAAGTATATATATTATATATTCCTTTGTATGTCTCACGCGCAAAACAGGCGTGGACCGCTCTTGAAATTGTAATTCTAGAGCGGAGTTCAGGGTTATAGCAAAACAGATTTTCAACAATTGTTAAGTTTGTTTTTATAAATTTTCCTGAACAAAAAGATTTATATATTAAAACTGAAGTATATGTCTTCCTGTTCCAGTACGAATTTGATTGTGCTGGAAGGTTTTCTTATAGTTATTCGGTTTAAATTTCTTCTTAATCTGAGAAGGAATAGATACCTTTAAATACTATGAGTGCATAACTATAGTTTCCTGCATGAAAAATGCAGCAACTACTATTCATTAATAATGGAGTCAGGAGTTCTTTCCTGTCTGACGAGGATTTTGTCGGTTCGGTTAATTCTGGGCGGTGAGAGTTTTTCAAAAAACGCATCATCGCGAAACTGAAATAACTGAATTGATAGTTGTTAGTGCAAGTTTCTGCGACCAAGACCTTTAATTTTAAGTGTGCGATTAGCAATTCTGGTTGATCCTGCCAGAGGTTACTGCTATCGGTGTTCGCCTAAGCCATGCGAGTCATATGTTCTTCGTGAACATGGCGTACTGCTCAGTAACACGTGGATAACCTGCCCTTGGGTCTGGGATAACCCCGGGAAACTGGGGATAATACCGGATAACGCATATATGCTGGAATGCTTTATGCGTAAAATGGATTCGTCTGCCCAAGGATGGGTCTGCGGCCTATCAGGTAGTAGTGGGTGTAATGTACCTACTAGCCTACAACGGGTACGGGTTGTGAGAGCAAGAGCCCGGAGATGGATTCTGAGACATGAATCCAGGCCCTACGGGGCGCAGCAGGCGCGAAAACTTTACAATGCGGGAAACCGTGATAAGGGGACACCGAGTGCCAGCATCATATGTTGGCTGTCCAGATGTGTAAAATACATCTGTTAGCAAGGGCCGGGCAAGACCGGTGCCAGCCGCCGCGGTAACACCGGCGGCCCGAGTGGTGATCGTGATTATTGGGTCTAAAGGGTCCGTAGCCGGTTTGGTCAGTCCTCCGGGAAATCTGACGGCTCAACCGTTAGGCTTTCGGTGGATACTGCCAGACTTGGAACCGGGAGAGGTAAGAGGTACTACAGGGGTAGGAGTGAAATCTTGTAATCCCTGTGAGACCACCTGTGGCGAAGGCGTCTTACCAGAACGGGTTCGACGGTGAGGGACGAAAGCTGGGGGCACGAACCGGATTAGATACCCGGGTAGTCCCAGCCGTAAACGATGCTCGCTAGGTGTCAGGCATGGCGCGACCGTGTCTGGTGCCGCAGGGAAGCCGTGAAGCGAGCCACCTGGGAAGTACGGCCGCAAGGCTGAAACTTAAAGGAATTGGCGGGGGAGCACAACAACGGGTGGAGCCTGCGGTTTAATTGGACTCAACGCCGGACAACTCACCGGGGACGACAGCAAAATGTAGGCCAGGCTGAAGACCTTGCCTGAATCGCTGAGAGGAGGTGCATGGCCGTCGCCAGTTCGTACTGTGAAGCATCCTGTTAAGTCAGGCAACGAGCGAGACCCGTGCCCACTGTTACCAGCATGTCCTCCGGGACGATGGGTACTCTGTGGGGACCGCCGATGTTAAATCGGAGGAAGGTGCGGGCCACGGTAGGTCAGTATGCCCCGAATTTCCCGGGCTACACGCGGGCTACAATGAATGGGACAATGGGTCCCTCCCCTGAAAAGGGCTGGTAATCTCCCAAACCCATCCGTAGTTCGGATCGAGGGCTGTAACTCGCCCTCGTGAAGCTGGAATCCGTAGTAATCGCGTTTCAATATAGCGCGGTGAATACGTCCCTGCTCCTTGCACACACCGCCCGTCAAACCACCCGAGTGAGGTATGGGTGAGGGCACGAACTCTGTGTCGTGTTCGAACCTGTGCTTTGCAAGGGGGGTTAAGTCGTAACAAGGTAGCCGTAGGGGAATCTGCGGCTGGATCACCTCCTAAGCATAAAAAAACCCACCACCCAGATGCCGATAAACCGAAACAAAATCCTCAAACCATTAAAATAATCGATCATAGTTCTATGATCAATTCAAACTCATCAAATGCACCCGGTAAGTAAATTTCCGGGGAAGGACTGATTGCCTGTGCTGACGTGCAGGTACATGAAGTCATGTACAGGTGCTGTATACTGGACGCTTACTGGACCTGGTTAGGATATACAGGAAATATGCTATCAGGTGGATGGCTCGGCTCAAGAGCTGACGAAGGACGTGCCAAGCTGCGATAAGCCCGGGGTAGGCGCAAGGAGCCAATGAACCCGGGATTTCCGAATGGGACCTCTCCATAGTGATCAGTAATGATCGGGAACGCTCCGAATTGAAACATCTCAGTAGGAGCAGGAAAAGAAATCAAACGAGATGCCGTAAGTAACGGCGAGTGAAACCGGCACAGTTCAAACCGAATCCCTTCGGGGAAATGTGGTGTTGAAGGGCTGTTCAAACGTCTGGCGGCTAAACAGAACTTGCCTGAAACGGCAGACCATAGAGTGTGACAGTCACGTATGTGTAAACCAAAAGACCGGAACATGTCCCTGAGTACCGTGCGTTGGATATCGTGCGGGAATCTGGGGGGCACCAACCTCCAAAACTAAATACTACTTGAGACCGATAGCGAAATAGTAGGGTGACCGAACGCTGAAAAGTACCCCGAGAAGGGAGGTGCAAAGTGCCTGAAACCTGATAGTGATAGAACGATACGGCATGAAAGGATCTCTGATACGAAGGAAACACTCGCGAGGGTGCAGTACGAGTATCACTGCCAGTGTCGTATCTTACGTTTTGAAGAACGGGCCAGGGAGTGTGTCTTGGTGGCAATGGCTAACCTTATATTTGGGCAGCCGAAGCGAAAGCAACATGTGCGCAACTCTTCAGAGTGAGGCACGACGTATACAAGTGCGTGGAGTCACCGGGGCACGACCCGAAGCCGGGTGATCTAGGCGTGGGCAGGTTGAAGCGTGGCGAAAGCTACGTGGAGGACCGCAAGCGGTGTTGATCTGCAAATCATTCGCGTGACCTGCGTCTCGTAGTGAAATGCTAATCTAACCCGGCATCAGCTGGTTCCTTCCGAAACATGTCGCAGCATGACCTGACTGGAGACCGTCGGTGGAGTAGAGCACTGATTGGCGGTTCCGGGGGGGAAACCCCTCGCCCGCTTGTCAAACTCCAAACCCACCGTCGTCAAAGAAAGTCGGAGTCCGGACTGCTGGGGTAAGCTTGTAGTCCGTAAGGGAGACAACCCAGCCCGTGGTTAAGGTCCCCAAGTGTCGACTAAGTGTTAACACTAAAGGGCGTCCCAAGCCCAAGACAGCTGGAAGGTTAGCTTAGAAGCAGCTATCCTTCAAAGAGTGCGTAACAGCTCACCAGTCGAGGTTTGGGGCCCCGAAAATTGACGGGGCTCAAGTCGACCACCGATACCACGGAGTACCGCAAGGTAATCTTGTAGGAAGGCGTTGCGTTCGGACAGAAGCAGGGCTGTGAAGTCCTGTGGACCGTTCGCAAACGAAAATCCTGGTAATAGTAGCAGCATAGAAGGGTGAGAATCCCTTCCGCCGAAGGGGCCAGGTTTCCTCGGCAATGTTCGTCAGCCGAGGGTTAGTCGGTCCTAAGACGTACCGTAACTCGAGTACGCCAAAAGGGAAACAGGTTAATATTCCTGTACCATTTAGCAATCAGTCTGACGTCTCAGGGCAGGCCGAGCGGAGTCGTCGCTCCGTCTAAGCAGCGAAACCCGTGGAGAGCCGTAATGGCGAGAAGCGGGTGAATCTGTTAATGCGTAAGTCGGTTGCACCCAGGGACCCGTGAAAAGGCCGCTAAATGTCCGTACCGAGAACTGACACAGGTGCCCCTGGCTGAAAAGGCCAAGGCGTGTCGGAGTAATTCAGTTAAGGGAATTCGGCAAATTAGCTCCGTAACTTCGGGAGAAGGAGTGCCTGCTGTGGAGACAGCAGGTCGCAGTGACCAGGGGGCTCTAACTGTCTAATACCAACATAGGAGATTGCAAACCTGTAAAGGCTAGTACAATCTCTGAATCCTGCTCAGTGCAGGTACCTGAAACCCCGGTTCAACGGGAAGAAGGGCCTGTAAACAGCGGGGGTAACTATGACCCTCTTAAGGTAGCGTAGTACCTTGTCGCTTAATTGGCGACTTGCATGAATGGATCAATGAGAGCCCTACTGTCCCTAACTGGAATCCGGTGAAGCTTACATTCTAGTGCACAGTCTAGAGACCTCTAGGGGGAAGTGAAGACCCCGTGGAGCTTTACTGCAGCCTGTCGCTGGGTTGTGGTTCTGGATGTACAGAGTAGGTAGGAGGCGTCGAAGCGGGTGCGCCAGCATCCGTGGAGCCGGCCATGGGACACTACCCTTCTGGGACCGCGACCCTAACTCTGAGAAGAGGACCCCGATAGGTGGGCAGTTTGCCTGGGGCGGGACGCCCTTGAAAAGATATCAAGGGCGCGCAATGGTTGACTCAAGTGGGTCGGAAACTCACTGAAGAGTGCAAGAGCATAAGTCAGCCTGACGTTATTCAGCACAGTAGTGGATGACGAGACGAAAGTCGGCTCTAGCGAACTTTTGTGCCTCCTTGGTGGGGGCCAAAAATGACAGAAAAGTTACCCCGGGGATAATTGAGTCGTTGCCGGCAAGAGTACATATCGACCCGGCAGCTTGCTACCTCGATGTCGGTTCTTTCCATCCTGGCCGTGCAGCATCGGCCAAGGGTGAGGTTGTTCGCCTATTAAAGGAGATCGTGAGCTGGGTTTAGACCGTCGTGAGACAGGTCGGTTACTATCTACTAGAGGTGTCTGAGGTCTGCGGGTAAGCTGCTTTTAGTACGAGAGGAACCAAGCAGCGGCGCCACTTGTGTACCGGTTGTTCGACAGGGCATTGCCGGGCAGCTACGCGCTAAGGAATAAGAGCTGAATGCATCTAAGCTCGAAATCCGACCTAAAAATAGACCTCATTAAGGATTCCGGTAAAAGACCGGTTTGATAGAAACGGGATGTAAGCACCAAGGCAACGAGGTGTTCAGTCCGCGTTTACTAACCATCCGTTCCTTTCCTAATCCGGTCCAGGCGAAATCCAGTCTTGCAGCACCGTACATGACTTCTTGTCTTGCGTTTGTCATAGACAAATTTCATTCATCAATTCCGTTCATAGGCGAGTGTGGCGGCCATAGCGGCAGGGCAACTCCCGTTCCCCTCCCCAAAACAGAAGATAAGCCTGCCCACGTTCCTGACTGTACTGAAGTGCGCGAGCCTTCGGGAACTCAGGATCGCTGCCATGCTCACCCTATATCTGTTTTAAAATCTCTTTTTTCGCCTTTCATCTGTCCAGTATCATTAGAACCAGTGTAACATTTTCCCATATGATCAGGTTGAGAGTTCCTGCCAAAAAGGGAATTATTATTATACAGTTTCAGAAGCAGCCAGTGAACGGAGAGCTTCCCCATATAATCATATGCACATAAGGTTATTCTGTGGTTAATATTAAATTAAACAAATATCATAAGTCAGATTCGATTGATATATGTTTGATCTAATTAAATTAAGAGATTAAGTCATCTATTATCCTTCCCGGCCTGCTCCCATGCAAGTTCTTGCAAAAAACTTATTAGTGGAAATAACGATTCAGGAACCGTAACGTCATTAAAAGATAAAGAAATTCTCCTATTTCCCTCATGAATCGTAAGTTTATAGTGTAATACGTCAGGAGGACCAGGTAAGATGGGAGTTACCTCCTTTTTTTCAAGCTCAAATACTTTGGAGCTTTCTACGAGCTGTATGAGCTTATTGGCAACTTCTTCGGGAAGCGTGTCAGTGTTTCCATGATACGTTAACCTGATATTGGCATATCCACCTGAACTTTCAAAGTCTATGTGCATTATAACCATCTGCCCTACTCATAGAAAAGCTCCAACCGCTTTCACGAAGGCATTAGAAATGCTTTATGAGACAACTCAATATAAAAACATCTGTTTTAATTACTGTTAGCTGTAATTATTTATAAATTATTATATTATTCAGGTATTAAGCCAGTTTACAGCTGTTGCTTTCTCGGCTCTGCAGAAACCCCTAAAAATCACATCAATCGGCTAAATGGAATTCATAAATAATTGTATTAACCGTAAATATATTGTATCATATTTGTCAATGTTGTAATTTTGAAGTGTTGTGAATTAAGAGATTTCTACAGAGCCTACTTTCTACTAAGTTAAGTTTTATGCTGGTTAATCTAATTTAAAACAATCCGACTTCCCTAAAAGCTGTTCTTACTCTCTGTGTTGCGTTCTTATCAACCCTTTTATTTTTCGCAAGAATCCGTGCAGCTCTTACAATCTCTCCGACAGCTTCCTTGAAATTAGCAGTAGGCCAGAGGTTCTGTAATGCATTATACCAGATTAAGGCTGCTTCGTCGGTTCCGATTTCGATGGCTGTAAGGTAAAAAGCTTTATTCATAATGCCGCTGTTGATATGTACACCACCTTGATCTTCAGTGCCAGTGTACATGTCTTTCACATGCGCAGGCTGGGGATCCTTGCCTAAAATACTGTTATCATATGCAGTACCAGGTTCACTCATAGAACGAAGAGCTTCCCCATATAAATCAGGGCCCATGATCTCGTCCCCGATTAACCAATCAGCCGTGTCCGCAGTCTGATTTTCGGCCAACTGCGTAATCACAGTTCCAAATACATCAGCGAAGTGTTCATTTAACGCGCCAGATTGACCTTTATACACTAATTTTGCAGTATTCTCAACAATACCATGACCTAGTTCATGAGCTATTACATCAAGGGACTTGGCAAAACTGGCGAATCGTGCGCTGTCTCCATCACCGAGAGTTATTTGCTCGCCATCCCAAAAAGCGTTATTGAATTTTACGCCGTAATGTACATTGCATATCAGATTCATACCATTGTTGCCCAGGGAATCTCGCTTAAAAAAAATTCCTTAATATATCACGATTTGTACTAGCATAATCATATACAAGATCCACGGCATCAATGCCTGTAGGAGAGGAATTGCCTCCTTGATCACGCACCAGTTTATTTTGAAGTTTTGATGTATGTTCACAATCATATACCTTCACATATGCTTTGCCTGTAGTCACAGCAGCTCCAAGGAACTCAGCCCCCAGACTCATCTTCTTTGAAGCCTCAGCCCTGTTTTCCCGGAAAGCCTGGCTCTGCACAATAGTCGATTTTGCCTCCTCAATTCCAGCTTTTGCCATATTATCAAGAACATAAGGTGGAATGAATGCACAGAAACATTTATTGTTATTTCCTATATTGTTAAAACTACCCACTCTTTTGCCCCCATATAGTAACTTAAGCCTTATTTAATAAATAATAAAACAGTTTCTCACTTCAAAAAAACTCGTGACTAATTATCCCCATACAAGGTTATACATTTATCACATAATTTGTTTTTATCTCTTTACCAGTTATTTTTTATTCGTCTGCTAGATAAAGATACTTATCAGTGTGTAATATTACTATAAAACTAATAACGAATATATAATTAGGAGATTAATTCTTGGTTTTTTATTATATATTCATCAAACAAGTCAATGTGAATTGTTATTAAGTAAGGTAGAAAAGCATCAAAGTTGTTATTAAATGAGGTAGAAAAGCATCAAAGTACCCTATTGGGTAGAAAAATATTAGAGTACCGACAGTAGGTCAAAATATTTCTGTCAAAATTAATATAAAAAAGGAATCAGGCAGAAGAAAGTGACACAATGGCTTCTGCCAGATCTCCGTTTGAATTTTGCAAAGCTCTCCGTGCTTCATCTTCAGAAACGCCGGTTTGCTCCATTACGAGTTTTATATCTTCAGCGGGAATTTCCAGTTCTCTTGGGACTTCTTTTGCGTCACCTACAATCTGGTATGTTTCCGAGCCTTGGACTGTCATTATGCTGACGTTTGCATTCTCTATAATAATATTAGAGTTCGCAGTCTTTATGACTACTTCCTGAACATCCTTGAGCTCTTTAATATCAATTCCCATCTGTTTCATCATCTGCTTCATCTTAGCCGGGTTCATACCCCGGCCACCTATCCCTCCCATTCCTGGGAACATAGACTTGCTTCTCCTTTAATTTCTTTACTTTTTCAGGTTCAATACATTCAGCGCGATTTTACTTTTCTTAATGGCATCCTCCACAGGTGCCGCATCCGCCGCCAGCTGAGGGGTTGCGGATAAGAAAACCCTTTCCGTTTTCATCCTCAATAAAGTCGATGCTGCCCTCAGAGAAGTTCCTTTCTATTTCTTTTGCCATAACAAGTTTTATTCCGTTACTTTCCATAGTGACGTCGTCTTCCTTCAGTTCATCGTCAAAAGCTAATCCATACTGAATTCCGCTGCAGGCAACCCCGGCAACAAAAATTCTGAGAGCAAGATCAGGTTTTCCTTCTTGTTCAAGCAGTGATTTCAATTCTGCAGCAGCTTTGTCTGTTACTTCTATCATTTATGCACCTCTTTTTTTACTTTCCATACTTTACAAAATTTTATGTGTTCTATTTTCTATAAGATGCCAACCGTTACAGCTTACAGATAATTTCCAAACGTTATATACTCTTGCATCGGGCGAATATAACGTTTATTGTAAAATTGCGCTTTTTCCCCTGAAAGAGTCTTTTTCACAGGAAGCTGGAAGGGCAGAGTGTGGATTCTTTTTCAGAGAATCTTTACGTTGCTAATATATAAAAATATATTTTCTATTTTATATATTTTTCTCCCAATATTTTTTTGCGTTTAAAATCATAGAAACTCGACATCTTCATCAACAGGCTTCTCAGGAATCTTTGCATTATAAGCATTAATCTCCAGAGAATTGCGTTTCCCTTTCACTTCCCAGATGGGAATGTATACAAGCTCCAGATCAAGCTGTATCTCTTCAGATTTTGGACTGATGCTCCTGTGTTCATATATAACAGCCTGTCCTTCTGTATTGTTAAAGCGTATCTCGCGTGTATTCTCTTCTATTATTGAGTCAAGAAGAATCTTTTCTGCCTGTTTTTTATCCACGATCGGTCTTTTTAACTCATACTGTACGGCAGGAATTCTTGTAGGTGCAGCCAGTCCTTCGACTTCCATCTCTTCTTTTGATTTGTTTAAAGCGTTAAGAAAACCTTTCCCTTTTCCTGCAATACTCAGTACCTTTGACCTGAAGCGTTTTTCTGCTTCAACACTATATTTATATTTCCAGAAAGGCACAAATTTCAAAATCGCATCCCTGGGGCTGCTTAAATAGGGTTTTGCAATAATCATCGCCTGCTTTTTAGAAATTCTTGGCTCTACAGATTGTATATTCAACATCTCATAAGATTCGATATCTGAAACCTCAACCCGTTCTGATTTCCTTAAATCTTCTCTCTCCTCAAAGCCCTGTATTCCGAATTGATTCTCAAAAGAAAGTTTATCGGTTTCGATTTGCTGACTCTGAGAGGGCAGGATTTCTCCGTTAGGGTAAGATTCCTGTCTGAGCTCTTCTTCTGGATTCCAGTTTTTTACTAGCTCTAAAGCTGGTTGCCTGTACGGATCTCGTGCTTCATTTGCTGGCAGTATTCGCGGTTCTGAATACGAAACCTTTGATTTTCTTTCCAGATTTACAAGCACCGATCTTCCAATTTGAAGAGCCAGTTCATCCCTATCCCATACATAAATCCCAAATTCAGCTGCGTAATCGAATAATTCTTCAGACCCTTTCTCGGTCATTACGTAAATTCCTGTACAGTCTCCTATCTTTTCGGAAAAGGCTTTTATTTCCTTGCGATCTGGCTGCAGGGTACACCTGATATAAGCCTGATGCCCGTTTTTCTCCACAAGAATATCACTCTGGCTGCATATTGTGACATTATATCCAGAGGATTTAAAGATATCACCAAGGATTTCTAAAAGGTCTTGCTTCATGATTCTCACATTCTTATAACCTGCACATCTAAAATAGTTTATGTTTGCACCTGAAAGTACAATAATTTGGCATTCTCTATTATAAACTACTCACTTTGCTTTATTATACATCTTCAATAATATGAAAAGGTACATATATTTAAGAGACTAAATTCTAACCAGATAGTATGAGTGGAATCAGGTTTGGAACGGATTCCTTTTCCACATATGAAGAAGGAATAAAGAAAGAGTGGATTGTAGGAAACGGACTCGGGGGATACGCCTCATCTACTGTTATAGGGGCGGGAACAAGGACTTATCACGGACTGCTTGTGGCAGCTCCGAAAAACTCTCCAGGAAGGTTCGTATTGCTTTCCTCCCTTGATGAAGAAATTGCGATTAATGACGAGGTTTATAGGTTGGCAACCCATAAATATCCGGGTACTGTTTTTCCTTCAGGATTCAATTATATTTCCAAATTTATTCTTGCTCCATTTCCTCTCTGGATTTATCACCCAGGACCATTTACCGTGAAGAAAAAAGTTTTCATGATTCACAACAGCAATACGACCTGTGTTCTGTATGATATCAGAGCCAGAAGAGATGGAGCTTTGCTGAGAATCTTTCCGCTGGTAAATTCTAGAAACTTCCACCACACTACTCGCTCAGGAGATATCTCCTTCTCTCAGGAAGCCAGTCCTTCAGGAGTAAAACTGGAAAGTTCTAATGGTTTTGCTTTTTCGCTTTCTTCCAATCTCCAGTATCATTCTGATCCCAAATGGTACTATAACTTTGAGTATGATATTGAAAAACAAAGAGGGCTTAACTTCCAGGAAGACAACTTCAATCCGGGCTATTTCGAAAGCAAACTCAAAGCAGGAACATCTCATTTTTTTATTGCCGCTTCAACAGAAGATATCTCTTCTCTGACGCTAGAGCAGGTTGAGGAGCTCTATACAAGGGAAGTATACAGGCAAAATCTTCTTGCCTTTAATTCAAGACTTACCGAGCCTTTTGCTCTCAAGCTTCTCAGGGCAACCGATTCTTTTATAGTGAAAAATCCCTCTTCAGGGGAAAATACGGTGATTGCAGGATATCACTGGTTTTCTGACTGGGGACGGGATACCATGATCTCCATACCTGGCTTGCTTCTAATTCCTCGCCGCTTCGAGGAGGCAAAATCTATTCTCAAAAATTATTCCAAATATTGTAGGAGAGGTCTGATCCCAAATGCTTTTCTGTCGCTTGGGGGAGAACCGATTTACAATACTGTGGATGCTTCTCTCTGGTTCATTCACGCCCTGGGTCGGTATTTCGCATATACAAAAGACTTCCTTTTCCTCTCAGATGTCTGGGAAACCGTGGATAGTATAATAGATAATTATCGTAAGGGTACGGACTTTGGAATCGGTATGGACTCCGATTATCTAATCCGGCAGGGTCCTCAGTTAACCTGGATGGATGCTAAAGTAGGGGAGCAGGAAATAACTCCAAGAGCAGGTAAAGCCTGTGAAATCAACGCTCTCTGGTACAATGCCCTGAAAACCGCTTCCAGTCTGGGCACCCTTCTAGAAAAAAATGTTTCCACTTATGAGACTCTTGCAGCTGGAGTAGCCTCAAACTTTGAGAGAGTTTTCTGGAATCCGGAAAAGAACTGCCTCTTTGACCTTGTATATAAGGACGAAGCAGGAAATGAGGTTAAAGACTCTGCAATCCGTCCCAATCAAATCTTTGCAGTGGCTCTACCCTATACCATGCTTTCCCCTGAAAAAGAAAAAGCGATAGTGGATAGAGTTGAGAAAGATCTCTTGATCCCCTTCGGACTTAGGACCCTCTCGACAGATCACCCTCTGTATAAAGGACGTTATCAGGGAGATCCAGCAACTAGAGATGCAGCCTACCACAATGGCACTGCCTGGCCCTGGCTCCTTGGCGCTTATGTTAAAGCTTACCGAAAGGTTCACAACTATTCAAAAGAAAGCCTCGAAGATATGCGGGCTCTCCTGCAGGGCTTTAATACGCATCTTGAAACCGCAGGCGTTGGCACCATCTCTGAGGTGTTTGATGGAGATTATCCGCACTCTCCGGGTGGTTGCATCTCTCAAGCCTGGAGTGTTGCAGAAATCCTGAGAGCATATGTAGAGGATGTGCTGGGAATCAAACCCTGAGATAAGAATCACATGTACTGTCCTTTCTTTGCAGCATCCTTCAAAATTCATTCCCTCTCTTTTTTATACTTGTTTTACAATCTATCCCCCATGATTGATTTTGATTCCTTAAAAACCGAGAACGGTTTGATCCTTGCCATTGTTCAGGATCATCTTAGCAAGGAGGTACTGATGTGTGCCTATATGAATAAGGAGGCACTTGAGAAAACTGTAGAGACTGGCATCGCACACTTCTGGAGCCGGAGCAGGCAGCAGTTATGGAAAAAAGGAGAGACTTCGGGACATGTGCAGAAAGTAAAAGAGATCAGAATTGATTGCGACATGGATTCTCTCCTTTTGCTGGTTGAACAAACAGGTGGAGCCTGTCATATGGGATACAGATCCTGTTTTTATCGAAAATTAGACGGAAAGATTATAGGGGAGAAAGTCTTCGAGCCAGAAGACGTTTATTAAGAATCAAGTCTCCAAAATCTTATTTTCCTCCTGCACAGTTTTTTAGTTTTTTTCTTCTAAAATAAATTGCTGGAGGTTTTATTATATACCTTCCGTCTCTATATTCCCTTATATGGCTGATGAGAAGCGGATATGGAGAATTGTTCCGGATACAAGTGTAATTATTGACGGAAGGCTTTCGGCTCGCATTAGAGACGGGGACTTTAAAGGTGCCGAGATTATAATTCCTGAAGCTGTGGTATCGGAGCTTGAAGCCCAGGCAAATAAGGGCAGAGAAATAGGTTTTAAAGGGCTTGAAGAGCTTCTGGAACTCCGCAAGCTGGCAGAAAGGGACGAGATTCTCCTTCAATTCAGCGGGGTTCAGCCCACGCTTGAGGAGATAAAGCTATCTAAAGAGGGCAGGGTGGATGCTCTTATCCGAAATACAGCTATTGATGCAGGGGGGCTGTTTGTAAGTGCAGATAGGGTGCAGTCTCTTATAGCTAAAGCAAAGGGACTTAATGTCGAGTACATGCCTCCCAAAACTCTGGATCCGTCTGAGCTTACGCCTCTAAGAATAGAGCATTTTTTCACGGATGATACGATGTCCGTACACCTTAAAAATGGGGTTCCTCCTATGGCCAAGAAAGGACCAATAGGGGATATACGCTATGTAGTGATTCGTGATGAACCTGTTACTTCTGCAGAACTTTCCAGTATATCTAGAGAACTTATTGAAAGGGCGAGGCTGGATCCTGAATCTTTTATCGAGATGTCATCAAGTGGAGCAACTGTCTTGCAAATCCGAAACATGCGTGTCGCAATTGCCCACCCGCCTTTTTCCGATGATATGGAAATTACAGCTGTCAGGCCAACTGTAGTTGTGGATCTTGAACAATATCGACTAAGCGATCAACTCAAAGAACGGATTGTAAGCCAGCGTGGAATTCTTATTGCTGGTCCGCCTGGAGCCGGAAAGTCTACTTTTGCCGCAGGAATTGCCCGATATCTGAGCGACCGTGGACAGGTGGTCAAAACCATGGAATCTCCAAGAGACCTTCAGGTACCTCCTGAAATCACTCAATATTCACCTCTGAATGGCAGGATGGAAGATACTGCGGATCTTTTGCTTCTTGTCAGGCCGGATTACACTATATATGATGAGGTCCGGAAGACCAGCGATTTCCTGATTTTTGCAGATATGCGGCTTGCAGGCGTGGGGATGATCGGAGTTGTGCATGCAACCAGGGCAGTAGATGCCGTTCAGCGTCTGATTGGGAGGGTCGAACTTGGTGTAATCCCGCAGGTAGTGGACACCGTTATTTTTATCGATAAAGGAGAAGTTGCAAAGGTTCTGGTGCTTGAATTTACGGTTAAAGTCCCTCATGGGATGACTGAACAGGATCTTGCAAGACCGGTAATAGTTATTTCAGATTTTGAAACCAGAAAAGTTGAGTATGAGATTTACACCTATGGCGAACAGGTTGTTGTTATGCCAGTAGGTCCCCCTACTGAACTCAGGAAACCTTCTTGGAAGCTTGCGGAAGAGGAAATAAGGAACGTTATTAGCAGGTATGCATCCGGTCCTGTTGAAGTGGAAATGACTTCAGATGACAGTTCAATCGTAAAGGTTCGGGAAGATGATATGCGAAAAGTTATCGGCAAAGGTGGAAACGTCATTGACCGGATCGAAAATATGCTTGGTCTTCATATTGATGTCAGAGAGCTGGAAACCGAAGGTCCGAGAGCTGCAAGAGGCAGGAAATATGGAGCTGAAAGCCGGGCTCTTCAGGAAAAGCGAAGAGCATCCAGCTTTGAAGAGGTGCCTGTTGTCTCTTCGGTTCATCCTTTCATCGAAAGAAATAAGAAACACCTGATTCTTGGGGCTCCGGAACTTGCAGGAAAAGATGTGGAAATCTATATTGCAGGCGAGTACCTTTTCAGTGCAACGGTGAGCCGGCATGGAGAGATAAAACTCAGGGCAAACTCGGACCTTGCTTCCGATATTATAGACGCTCAGGACAGGGGAGAACCGATTGAGATAAGGCTTATCTGATCTCTTCCTGTTTCCTCTTTTTGAGCTATTTTTTCTCTTTTTTACAGTCTTCTTTTTGTCCTTCCTCTTCTCTTTTCTGCTATTGATTTCTCTTATTTTTTCTACTATTGATTTTATTTTATCACTGCAGATACTCGAAAAATTTTATATACTGTAGACCCAGATTCTGTAATAGAAAATTAAATGGGTATGGTCCGAGTGAATAAGTCACATCAAACAGAGCCGGAAATCAGGGAGGATCTCCAGGGAAGAATTGAGGTTTTTGACCAGAGCATAAGGAGTTTTGAAAAACGACTCAGGGCAGTTGAGAGACGCCTTTCTATGGGAATCTCTCCTGGAGTGCAGGCTGGAAGAATTTACTCCGGAAATTTATCAGGATTTTTCCCTGAAAGAAACGAAGGAAGTATCGTTGCAGGCTCTTCTATTCTCCCACGGATTCCGTCGGTTTCTCCTGAGTCTCCTATTAGCGGAAATTCTTTTTTTTCAGATCTGGTTCCTTCAAGTTCGGAAGGACACATCTCAAGTTTTGGATTCAGTGCAGTGTTTCCTTCAGACGAGCCCATGAATCCCTCAATGGCTTATGCTGATAATTCTTCTGAAGTTTCCGGAACTGGTTATAAAATAAAGAATATGAATGAAATTTTCACCAGCATCGCAGAAGGCCTCCGTTCCCTCCATGCTACTATATCCGAGTTATCGAATTTTACCCACAACAGTCTCGAACCCGAGATCGAAAAATTAAACACTGAACTTCGTACTCTCAAGGCTCAGGAAGATACGAAAAATAAATATATAAAGGAACTTGAGTCCCGTATAAAAGTCCTTGAGAGTCAGAACAGGCTTACTTTCGGCTCTATGAAGATTCCATTTGAAATCTCAGGAGCTATCGGCTCTTCAGCTCTTTTTCTTACCGCCCTCCTTATCTGGGCTGGTCGGTGGGATGTCATAAGGTCTCCTTATTTCTCCATCGTGCTTGCCGTGCTGATGGCAGGAGCTGTATTTATAAAATTTTATATGGCTAACCGAAGAGAGAAAACGCTGGCAGGTAAGTTATGAATTAAGAATATGTATGTATTAACTATTAATTTTGAGTAGGGTACGGCTTCTTCTTAGCTTCTAGTTATCTTTAAAAAGTAGTCGCTGGTAAAATCCCTGTATCCTTCTCTCATTACTTTTATCTTTATGTAACCTTCAGATTTTCCCTGAGGCAGTTCGGGATTGGAAATCTTCAATGTTACCTTCCCTTCAAGATCGGTAACGCCTGAATACGCTTTTTCCCTATCAGGGCTCCAGGCAATCACATTTGCATCTCTTACCCCACGGTTTTCGCTGTCAAATACCTTTACAGGCAGATCCAAATCGATTTTTCTTTCTTCTTCAGGTGAAGGCAAAGAAAATGCGCTTAGATTCGTTGTCGCATACATGGGTTTAGGAGGAGTAGGAGCATCGCTGACGGCTGAAAGAACTGCATAAAAACCTATGAGGCCAATAACTGTGAACACGACAATTCTTATTGGAAGCCCCAGGGTTCCAGTTTCATTATTTTTCAGTTTTCCACTTAGCATGTGCAACCTCTCTCTGCAGTTTTGTTGCATACAGTTCTTTTATGCAGTTCTTTTACTATGCGCAGCTGTCTTATTGCCTTAAATTCTGTTTCCCTAAGATCTCAAATCATCTCGTCTTAATGATTATAATGGCATCCTTTTTCTCGTAGTCATAGAAACCATCAGCCACAACCTTCAGATCCATTGTCCCTTCGTTCTGGTTTGGATCAAGCCTGATTCTTGCGTTATCTGGAGTTGTCAGGATAGCGATTCCGTTGGCATCCGTAGTATTCGAGGCTGCCCCGCCAAGCCCTCTCAGAATAACGTTTGCATTCCGTACCGGATTTCCGTCGTTGTCAGTTGCTTTTACCACTACGGTTATAGCAAGAGGGTTTTCTGCGGTGCTGGAATCCACTATTATTGAGTTCCCTTTAGCAAGAGTACTTCCTCTAAGCCCTGCATTTTCCACAAACACCGACATCTCCTTTGTCGGGGTTGGAATGATCGAAATCAGCGTTGCAAGGGCAACCATCCCGACAACAAGCATAACGACTATATTAATCGGGAGCTCCATAGCTTTCTCATCACGTCTGAATAATCTGAATTTTTGCATGTATTGTCTCCATTATACTTTCTTAAATTATTCACTCTAAACTGTATTAATTTTTTGCTAAACGCTCCCGACCAATGTATTTTTAATCAAAATTTATCTTTTATAGAAAATTTCTCTGATATTTTCCATACAAAACTATATGTTTATATAGTTCCTTCCACATACTATTCTTACTGTTGCATAATATCCTTAACAATAGAAACAAGGAGAAACAGTTTTTTGACTCAGGAATGCTCTGATGACTCAGGCGAATCGGATCGTGACCCTAGTTTCTTGTGTTTTTTTGGACTGCATAAATGGAAGCGAAAAAGTGGGGCATTGTTCTTTTTGCCGACAGTGCTAGAAAAACGCTATGAATGTACACGTTGTGGCAAATACAAGGTGATGTTTGAGAGGGAAAAAAGCTCTTACAGTCTTCCGGCTGGCAGGTCTTAATTGCAGAGAATTTATAGCTACTAATTTTTCCATTTTTTCCATCTTTTTCTAATCATTCTTCATCTTTTCCTAATCGTACTTCATCTTTTTCTAATTATTTTTCCATCTTTTTCTAATCGTTTTCCAATCTCTCTAATCATTTACTAGTTTTTTCTATCTTACTCTTTCTTTCTTCCAATTGTTTTCCGCTGCCTTTCAATATTATTCCGCTGCCCTTTCCCCTGCTCGAAAAGTTAATCTATCTTAACTTTATTTGTTAGGGCTATGAGAAGAATTGTGATTCTCGATTACGGGCTTGGAAACCTCCGCAGTGTTCAAAAGGGGCTAGAACACGCCGGATCCAATCCCACAATCTCTGGGGACCCTGAGGAGATTCTTGCCGCAGATGGTTTAATCCTCCCAGGAGTTGGCGCTTTTGTGGACGCTATGAAGTGCCTTACCCCCATTAAAGGGATTATAGAAGAGTACGTTCGGTCAGGAAGACCTATGCTCGGGATCTGCCTCGGACAGCAGGTGCTCATGAGTTCTTCTGAAGAAGGAAAGCTGACCAATGGGCTTGATATTATCTCTGGCAAGGTGCTGCGCTTTCCGAAGTCTGAATTAAAGGTACCTCATATTGGCTGGAACAATCTTAACATCAAGCAGGATCATCCTCTGTTTGAAGGTATTCCTGACAATTCTTTCGTATATTTCGTGCATTCCTACTATGTGGACACAGCGGCTGAAAACACGCTTGCAGCCTGCAACTACGGGCTGGATTTCTCGGCGTCTGTTGTGAACTCGAAAGGCAATGTAATGGGTACCCAGTTTCACCCCGAGAAAAGTGGAGCTATAGGATTAAAGATCCTGAAAAACTTTGTAGAAATATGTTGAGATAATTTATCGGGGGAATATGCCCCATATCTGAGTTTATATTTCATTTTCGGGAATATGTATAATCCCTGGGAAAGCTGAATTCTGAGTCTCAGGATATTAAGTTTGATCCCTGAAGATTTTTACAATAATCATATTAAATTAATAGATTACTTAAAATAATAGACTACTTAAAATCAGCAGATTATTTGTGAAATCAATTGACTGATACTTGAATGCCAGGCTATCCTGCCCTGCCATCTTTAAGGGCAGAAAAGTCTGCAAGAGATGATTACTATGGATATAGAAGGTTATGCAAAACGAGCTCTCAGGGAGGACCCTTCAGATGAAGCAGGGCTTGAGGAAAAGCTGGTTTCAAGAATCCTCGAAATTAAGAATATAAGCCCTGAGAAAGCTCATGAGATCGCGGCTGCGGTCATTTGTGAGGCAAAAGCAACACTTAACGTAGAAGGAGATGTGTTAGCCCCGACTATTTCAGGGGTTACAATGGGAGAATTCGGTGTAGGTTCCAGGGGCGTAGGGGATTTCTACGTTCACGCCAAGCTCGGAGAGGTTATAGGGAAGACAGGTGCAGTCGTGGATAGTTCCCAGCTTGATGACTCAGGGGTTGTCAAAATCGGTGAAAACTATCTGGTGGTCACGATTGATGGTATTCACTCTCGACTGAGCGACTTCCCTTTCCTCTCAGGCTTTCACGTAGCCAGGGCAGCTCTACGTGATGTATATTCTATGGGAGCCCGCCCCCTGGCAATGCTTTCCGACATTCATGTAGCAGATGATGGAGATGTCGCAAAAATATTCGACCACATTGCAGGCATAACAACGGTCTCGGAACTTACCGGAGTACCCCTTATTACGGGAAGCACACTCAGAATTGGCGGAGACATGGTTATCGGTGAACGCATGACCGGCGGCGTTGGAGCTGTGGGCATAACCTCTTCGCTTACATCGCGGAACCGTGCCAGAGAAGGAGATCTTATCCTTATGACCGAAGGAGCAGGCGGGGGTACGGTTTCTACAACTGCGCTTTATTATGAGATGCATGAAGTTGTGGAAGAAACCATTAACATTCGCTTCCTGGAAGCCTGCGAGGCTCTGCTGCAATCCGATTTGCATAAAAAAGTCCATTCCATGACTGATGTTACCAATGGCGGAATCCGGGGCGATGCCAAGGAGATTTCAAAAACCGCAGGTGTAAAACTTGTCTTTGAAGAAGAAAAAATAAGGGCTCTTGTGAACCCAAAGGTGCTTTCAATGCTTGAGCACTTGAAAATTGATTATCTCGGGGTTTCACTTGACGCCCTGCTTGTAATTGCCCCCCCTGAATATGTTGATGACATACTCAGTACTGTCAGGGCTGCAGGCATTGAGATTGACGTCATAGGACGTGTTGAGAAAGGAAGCGGAGCTGAAATTTCCTTAAATGGCGAACTCCGGGAATTTGTACCAAGATTTAGGGAGTCTGCCTACACACCTGTGAAAAAGGTTCACGGAGATGAGAATCCCAAGGACTTTGAGGAAATGAAAGCAGCAATCGATAAAGCTGCGCTTGAAGCAATTGAAAAGAAACAAAAAGTCCTGGAAAAAATAAGAAGGAAATAAAGCCTTTTTAAAATGGTTTTAAGGAAAAATCGATTAGAATAGAAATTGAACTGGAAGAGGGGAGAATAGTTACACTTTCCTTTTTACTATGAGCACTTCCCTTACTTTTCCGATAATTTCAACCTCTGTCTTCGGTTCGATTTCTTCTTCAGAGCGAGCTTTCCAGTATTCGCCTTTAAAGCGGACGTATCCTGGTTTCTCAGGTCCCAGTGGGTCTATGGACTGGGCAGTCTCACCTATAAACTCTCCAATTACGGGTTTTTTCTTTCTGATCTCGGTTACTTTGTAGACTGCAAAAACCAGAAATAACCCGAAAACAATCGTAGGAGCGACAATCGTTATAGCAAGGAGTCTGCGGAATTCTGGAGTATAAATGTTTTCATTTCCTATAGGTATAAGGAACAGGCTTCCTATTATGAGGCTGATGAGCCCAGCAAGCCCCATGACGCCGAATCCGGGAGACTTGATTTCAAGAATCAAGAGCCCTATCCCTACGAGGATAAGGAAGACTGCTGCTATATTAATATCAAATCCTGTGCCTATCAGCCCCAATACGATTAAAATAATCCCTAAAACTTCTGCCCCAACTCCAGGGCTTGATATTCCGAAAATAACTCCATAGAGCCCTATGGTCAGGAGAAGGGAAGAAATAATCGGGTTTGAGATTAAACCTAATAAGGAAAGAGAAAAGGGAGGCTCATAGTTCTCTATCCCCGCATTTTCGGTTTGCAGCGTTTTTCCCTTTATCTGCTGCCCGTCAATCTGCACCAGCAGGTCCGGAATAGAAGGAGCCACATATTCTATTACGCCGGAATCGAGGGCTTCCTGCGCGTCAAGATTTTTGTTTTTCGTTATAACCTCTTCCGCAAAAGTCTCATTTCTCCCGTGCTTACTGGCTGTTGCAACCGAAAATTTGACAAGTGCATTTATTATCTTTTCGTCCTCTACGGGTTTTGTCCCCTCTGCCGACATCTGAACTGGCTGGGCTGATCCGATAACTGTAAACGGTGCCATTGCAGCAATATCTGTCCCTATAAGGATGAGTGTGCCGGCTGACCAGGCTTTCCCACTCTCGGGCACATATCCGATAACAGGCATACTCGTGTTTTCAATTATCCTTATGATTTCCTGGGTCTCATCCAGTCCTCCTCCAGGGGTATTCAGGCTGATTACCAAAGCCTCAAAATTTCCGTTTTCCGCTTTTTCTATCGCATCCGCTATAATATCATCCGAAGCCGGAGTTATAGCCTCGGATATTTCAAGCACAAGCACTTTCTCTTGGGGTCCTGCCTCTGCCGAGGGCATGAAGTCAGCTGTGAGAACGAAGCACAGGAAGAAGATAAATAGGAAATGGAAAGCCTTTTCTGCAGGCATATTTATCGGTCCTTTCACTTATCAGTCCTCTTTTGCTTATCCATTTCCTTCTGTTCTTTTTGTCATTATTATCCCTTTCTTTCAACCCCTGTTTGCCTTTATTATTTTTTTCTTTCACCCATAGCCTGAGATAAAGCTGCTACATTTCCAGCTTCAATAGCCTGGGACTGTGTAACTACTATGAGATTCTTTTCCCTGGCAATTTCGGCTAAAGTTTGTAGCTCTCTCAGTTTGATTGCTGCAGGTATTCCCTCATAAAGAGAAGCAGCCTCTTTCATTTTCTGGGCAGCCTGATACTCTCCTTCCGCAAGGATAATTCGGGCACGTTTCTCTCTTTCGGCTTCAGCCTGTTTGGCAATAGCTCGTTTCATTGTTTCAGGCAGGGCGACGTCCCTGATTGTAACTCCTGTAACCTTGATCCCCCATGGATCGGTATATGCGTCAAGAAGCTCCTGAATTTGCTTGTTGATTCTCTCTCTTTCTGAAAGCAACTCATCAAGTTCCATCTGCCCCATAACGTCTCTAAGGGTAGTTTGTGAGAGAGTAGAGGTTGCAAACGTATAGTTTTCTACCTGAGTTATGGCGGCTCCAGGCTCCACCACCTTATAATAAATAACGGCATCCACTTCAACTGTCACATTGTCTCTGGTGATCACAGCCTGTTTAGGAACATCAATTGCAACAACTCTCAGATCTATTTTCATAGCCCTATCAATAATCGGGATAATAAAGAAGATTCCAGGTCCTTTCACGCCGCTAAGGCGGCCTAATCTGAAAATAACCACTCTCTCATATTCATTAACCATTTTTATGGATTGTGAGAGTATTAATATCACAAGTATTAATACAGGAAGAAGTGGGCTGGCAAATTGACTGGCAAAGATATTCATGATTTTTTGACCTCTTATTCCATTAATGTTTGGATTAGAAAATAATAATTAAGTATTCTTTGTTAGAATAATTAATTTAGGTTTCTATAAAGTAAGCATTCATCATTAAAAAAACTTATATACTGTCCCCTCTAAATGTCTGAAAAACTATATGCTTACTTATTGTTTTTTGCGTAAGGATTCCCTTGGTTTTCCTTAAGATTTCAGTTTTTCAGATCTTTAGGCAGTGTTTGAGAATAAATGTTAGATACGCATATGTATGATTATCATGAAAAATATTAAGAAACTTCTCTGAGATTCATTCTGATAAATAGTTATCTCTGAAAATACTTATATCTGAAATATAGAAAATACAAACAGGAAAAAATTGAGTTAACAGGGAAAGAAAGGACTAGGATAATATTGATTTTTTTCCTGAGCCGAGCTGTATAATAGTCAGATCAGTATACTTAAAAACTGACAGATGAATGATAAAGCAAGGCTGTCAGTCAGGAACTTATTCTGTGCCCAGACAGCAGAACGAGAAAACGAAGGTTCGGAAGAACCATTGGTGTTGATGTTAATGAGTAAGGAATGTTTAGACTGCCACGGACGTGGCTACAAAATAGTTTCAACCAGTATCTGCCCTCAGTGTAAGGGAAAAGGTAAATCCAAATCAATTGACTTTATGAAAATGTCAGAGAAAAACCTTGATAATTTTTTGAAAAATGGCGCAGTGTGCGCGAAATGTAATGGCACAGGAAGTATTGAGGTGACCACTCCATGCGAGACCTGTGAGGGACTCGGGAGGATATACACATGCATGGTTTGTGGAAAACGCATTAAGGATCCCAGTGATCCCGAGGAAGAAGTATGTGATTCCTGTGCCCGTACTCAGTTTGTTTATGCACTTGATGAATCCTGCGACCTAAAAGACGTGGAGGCAGGGAAACTTTATCATGGGATAGTAAGCAGTAAAGCTTCTTTCGGAGTCTTTGTAGATCTTAACCCTCATGTAAGAGGGCTTATGCATTCCAGTAATGTTGGAGTTCCTCCGGAAGTAGGGGATGCTGTGATCGTGCTGGTAAAAAGCATTAAAGCCGGAGGAAAGCTGGACTTGATTCCTAAAACCCTCAAAAAATACAAGACCATCGAGCTTGAAAAGGAGCTTCCACTTAAGAACTCGGCTCAAATCGACTCCAATATGAAGGGAAAGCTTATCAGAATTGAAGGAGAGGTTATTCAGGTAAAACAAACCAGTGGACCCACTATTTTCACTATTAGCGATGAAGGAGGCTTTGTCCCCTGTGCAGCTTTTGAGAGTGCGGGGAAGAGATCCTATCCGCACATTGATACGGGAATGGTTGTCTCCATCACCGGAGAAGTGACTCTGCGAGATGACCAGGTACAGATCGAAGTCATGAGCATGAAATTGCTGACCGGCGAGAGGGAAGCAATAGTTAGGGGCAGGGTTGAGAAGGTAATTGACGAAAAAGCCGCTCCTGCGAATATTCCTTTCCTTATTGAAAGCGAGATTCTGGAGAAGCTCAAACCCAGAATGCTCCATGTCGCCAAAGAAATCAAAAAAGCTATCTTTCATTCAATCCCGATTATTCTAAGGCATCATGCGGACGCTGATGGAATTACTTCGGCGATTGCACTTGAGAGGGCAATCCTTCCCCTTATTACGGAAATTGGGGGCGCGGATGCAGAGTATTATTTCTACAAGCGTGCTCCTTCCAAGGCTCCTTTTTATGAGCTTGCTGATGTCACGAGGGATATTTCTTTTGCACTTGAGGATCTCTCAAGGCACGGACAGAAGATGCCGCTTGTGATCCTCGTTGACAACGGGTCAACTGAAGAAGATGTTCCTTCCATGCGGCAGGCTAGAGTATATGGAATTAATATGCTTGTTATTGACCATCATCATCCTGATGAGGTTGTTGACCAGTATCTTATAGGACATGTAAACCCTGCGCATGTAGGAGGGGATTTTGGGATTACTTCCGGAATGCTCTGTGCTGAAATCGCCCGTATGATCAATCCTGATATCAGTGATACGATAAAACATCTTCCAGCGGTTTCGGCAGTAGGAGACCGTTCTGAAGCCCCTGAAGCTGAAAAGTATATCTCTCTTGTCTCAGACCGCTACAGCCTTGAGGAACTGAAAGATATGGCACTCGCTCTGGATTATGAGCAGTTCTGGCTAAAATTCAGCAGTGGAAAGGGTCTTATAGATGACATTCTGGATCTGGGAGATCATGAAACCCATAAGAAACTGGTTTCCCTGCTCTGCGAACAGGCAAATGCCATGATAAAGGAACAGCTCGAAACCTGTCTCTTTAATGTCAAGTCTCATAAGCTGGCGAATGGGGCTATTATGAATGTGATAGACGTTGAGAACTATGCACAGAAATTCACCTTCCCGCCACCCGGAAAAACCTCAGGGGAAGTTCATGACGTGCTTACTAAAAGGCATCCGGATAAACCCGTGGTAACAATAGGATACGGACCTGACTTTGCAGTCATCCGTTCTAAGGGTGTGCTTATGAATATCCCGAAAATCGTCAGGGAACTCAGGGAAGAAATAAAAGGTGCAGGCGTCAGCGGTGGAGGGCATCTTGTCGTGGGCAGCATCAAGTTCGTAGAAGGCATGAGGACTGAAGTGCTATCCCGGCTTGCCGAGAAGATAGCAGTCGCAGAGATCCAGCATTAAAGGACTTTAATAAGTCTCTTTCCTTCCCTCTTCCTGCTTCAGACAGAAAACTCTGTCTAAATAATTTATCTTAATTCCGCTGTTCTTTAGAGAATCTGTTTTTAAATAAACCTGTTCTTCGGAATATATACTCTAAAAAGGTTTGTTCTTAATAATTTGTTTCTGGGGTTCAATTAGGAGATCAACTCTTCCTGTAAGAACTCTTAAAAAAGCTATAAATTTGGAAAACTTTGGAAACCTTTCTCTATGAAAGGTCTCCATGCAAAAAGGGTTACTGAAAATTTATTTTTACTCTGCCTTTCAGTCCACGCGCACAATCCTTACAAGCGACTGAACCGGTACATTTAAAATCATGTCTGCACCTTTTTTGTCTACTAAAACCACTACAACCCTCGGTTTTGCGCCCATTTCCCGAAGCTGTTCGATAACTTCCATAGTTGTAGAGCCTGTGGTGATAACATCGTCCACAATCACACAGTTTTTGCCAGCAACGCTTCCGAAGTTCCTGCTTATTGTCCCTCTCTGGCCTGGCTGGACTACATCCTGTCCTTTACGGGAATGATAGAGGGCGAAGTCAGTTCCCAATTCATTTGCCATCATGCTTGCCAGGGGAATGCCGCTGGCGGCGACACCGACAACCACATCAACTTCGGAGTTTGTTTTTTCCAGAGTCTCAAGCACCATATCGCAGAGCGCAAGCGAGATGTAGTGGAGCCGGGTAGCACTCTTTCCTATATTGCTCCAGTTTACGGAAATATCCTTCGGAGCGGGGGCTGATACTTCTTTTTTTGAGCGGGTTAAAAGCCAGGTGACAGTCTCCCTTGAGACGTTGAGTTCGTCGGCAATCTGGCCGGTTACAAGCCCACTGCTTTGCAATTCTACCGCTTTCTGAATTAAATCTTCTATATTCTTCATGCCTCCATTCCCACCTGAATCTTTATCTGGCTGTATTTTTCGGCACGTTTTACAACTTATTCACAACGCTACCTGGAATACTGCCTGGAAAACTACATTCAAATGTACATTCTCTCAATTAAAGACATTATTACATTATCAAGCATTATATCTTTTTCTTCAGCTTTATCAAGCGTTATGTCTTTTTCTTCAGATCAGGATGACTCTTCTCTTTTCTACTTCTTTTCCTTTTCTTTTTAAGAGGTGAGCCGCAGATAGGACAGATATCCCCTTTGTCAAAAAATTTTCTGCAGCCTATGCACTGCTTATGCCAGATAATTATATCTTTGATTTTTTTCTGGGCAATGGGCTTAACATCAATCCCAAGCTGCACGGCAACGTTCTGAACCGCATAGTCGTCGGTAAGCAGTATGCATCTGCCCCTGTATTCAAGAGCCTTTGAAAGGATTTCGATATCGGTTTTTGAGAGTTCTTCGGAGTCCCGGGTAAGTTCAGCCATTTTCTGAACTTCTTTTACAATTTCGGGATCAGGCCACTCTACGCGCAACCCTCTTTCTTTTGCAAGGTCAAAACGAAGCTCTGCGTCCTTGCTTTTCAATTCATTCGCAACCGAGGGAACAGTTATAATGAGAGAACTGTCCAGATCATAGTTCCCCATTATAAATACTGCTGAATCCGCTATGTAACAGGTCATTTTTCTTCTCTTTTCTCTTTTAGTATATAATTGATTCCTGCCCGAATTGTATCTCGGGAGAGCAGTATCAATTTTATTTGCACTCAAGAGGGCTAATTACGGCTAAAAAACTGAGTTATAACTGGAGAACTAACTGGAGAACTGGTTTAGGTAAGATATATTCTTTTTACTGGATAAACCGCGAATTTATTGACAGATTATATCGCCTTTCGGCTATCATGAATTAATTTATGATGTAAACTCTTTTCCGTGCACCAGCTCTTCTTGTACTGGTAATAGTTAAATTAGAGTCAGATGACAATGCAGTAAAGAACTATAAAAATGATAGCCGGCGAGACAGTCTCTTGAATTTTATATCTCGAAGTTTATCAGTTGTTTTTACGAAACAGAAAAGCTCATACCCCCTCGACAGGTTTCTTTCCCGGAAACATCTTGAAAGGGTTGAGCATGAATAATTTTTATATGAGGGAGCGAAATGCTTTCAGGCTTATGCAGGGCAGATTGCTTTGAGACCTGAGGCAACATCAGCCAGGAGTTCGACCGGGATTCCCATTATCATTTCTTCATCTGCGATTTTGGTATAGTTTCTGCTTCCGCTGCAGCCGACTGTAACCCCTATTTTTCCTTCTTTGTAGACCTTTACAACCCCGTCCGAGCACAGGCTCTGTTTTCCTGCGAAACTTGATTCAATCCTGCCGCCTGTTTTATACATCATAGCCTGAGTAAGCAGCATAACCTGTCTGGGAGTACAGATCACCACAGCAACATCCGGTATAAACGAAGTTTTTTCCAGGGGAGAGTACATAATGGCTTCTGTTGAGTTTGCGGGAAGTTTGGGCACCATCTCAAGGGTGCGCCTTGCAGCGCCCTGGGTGCTGAATTGTTTTAGCCCTTTAAAATAGAATTCTCCACTTGCGACTTTCGGGGGCATTTCCCCAAGACCCATTGCACCTGCTCCGCCTTTACACATCTGATCCTCGAGCAGGGTATAAAATTCCTCGCCGGTTCTTCTTACCCTATCAACCAACTGGCAGTGTCTCATAGCTTCATCTACTCTGGCAATCCCTTCCGGGATTTCTCCTCCTTTAGGAATCAGTTTTACTGCAACCGGAGAAGTTGTGAGTTTCAGGCACTCTATCATTTCCTGTCCATATTTATTTATTTCTTGTACATCCATATTCTCAACTCGGGGTTTGAGACTTTTATTCCTTCTGAGATAGCAATGCTATTTTAACATTTATTAAGTGTTAATCTCCTTGATATAAACATTCCCGAGTTTGTACGTATACAGACAATTTTTCACAGTACTCTCATGATCTTCAATTTCTCTTCCGTACCGTGAACCTCTCCAAGAGAATAATGGGGTTATATGGAATATTCACTCAAGTTTATCAAAGATAATTTCCATCTTTCCCATTTTTCGGGCAAGATTCTTCGAAATCATGCCGTTTTCAAGCCAGCAGGCATTCATTACCGCTGTCGGAACTAGACAGGTAGGTGTAAGGGGGGCTTCAGTCATTTTCTGGCTGAGTATGGTTTCGGGTCCTCCCATGAGGTCTTTCATATCCATATCAAAATGTGCGCCCCATTTCCTGAGTTTTTCACATGAAGTCTTAATATGTACGTGAGTATTTTTCCCTTCTTTTGTAGCAATTATCTTTGTCGTATGTCCACATACTGTGTTCAATGAGATCTCTGTAACCAATATTTTCTCTCCGAATCGTTATTTTTTCTCACCTGAAATGCTGCATTCCTAATACTGCATCTCTTTTTGGGCGTCATAATTTAAGTAGAAACTAATGTCTCAGTGTTAACCTGCAAAGTGATTTAATCTGTAAAATGACTTAACCAGTAAAATGATCATTCATTTTTGTAAAATGATCATTCATTTTTGTAAAATGATCCACTCATTTTTATTATTTTAATTCATTAATTTTTATTATTCTAATTAATTATTTTTTTATTATTTTTAAACTTATTCTATTTTTCTTTAAATTCATATAACTACTACTTTGGGTTAAATTCAATATTTATATCTAAAGTTCCGTAATCTTTGTTTCTAATCTTTTCGTCCCCTCTTTCAGAGAGGGGTAACTCTACCAGAGCAAGAGAAAAAATTGAGGTTTCTCTGGCTACCTGATCGCAAAGTTCTTATACGATTCTATTTGTATTGAATAGTCCATAGCAAATATGCTAATTATGTACTCCTGCTAATTTATAATCAGAGCAATTATGCTACTGACAGGTATGCTTTTGCCCTGACACGATCACCACATCAGGATTACATTATATTTACAATCAAAAAGTACAGAAATAATCATTAAGGATATAATCATTAAGATAATCACTGATAACAATTTCAACACACGATGAGGTTTTAATATGAGATGGCAAGGTAGCTCCAGAAGAAAAGTGACCGGTGGGAAAGTTATTGCTGCCCGCGGGAAGCGCAAGTTCGAGATGGGCCGCGAATCTGCGGAAACTCGTATAAGTGAAGTAAAGAGGAAGAATATCCACACAAGGGGTGGCAACAGGAAAGTAAGACTTCTCCAGTGTAATGTTGCAAATGTGACCAATCCCAAGGACGGAAAGACCACTTCTACCACTATTGAGACAGTTGTCGACAATGCTGCAAACAAGCACTACATAAGGCGTAACATTCTGACAAAAGGCTCCATAATAAGGACTTCCCTTGGAACTGCGAGAGTTACAAGCAGACCTGGGCAGGACGGAGTCGTAAACGCTGTATTAATCGAATAATTTCAATTAAATTTTCCCGCAAACAGAACCCTTTATCAAATTCTCTTACTTTGTGCCGGTGACCTACATGGATGAAAAAATTCGACATATACTGGAAATTCTTGAAAACGATGCCCGAACAAGTCCGGAAGAAATTGCATCCCTTACAGGTATGTCTGCACAGGAGGTTTCCCAGACGATCGCAAAACTTGAAGAGACGGGAGTTATCCGGCACTATAAGACCATAGTTGATTGGGACCTGGTCGGGGAAAACTATGTTTATGCTGTAATTGAGCTGAAGGTAACCCTCGAGCGCAATCAGGGCTATCAAGCAATTGCAGAAAGAATTTACAAGTTTCCGGAAGTCAGATCAGTCAGGCTGTTATCCGGAGACTATGATATATCCCTTACCGTCCGAGGGAAATCGATGAAGGATGTGGCTTTTTTTGTTGCAGAGAAAATTGCAACCCTTGATCAGGTACAGAGCACATCAACCCACTTCGTACTCAAGACTTATAAAGAAGATGGTGTTATCCTTCATGAACCTGAAACGATTGAAAGGCTACCAGTGTCGTTTTAATACGATCTGGCTTAAAGCCTGATCTCCCCTCTCCGATTTAACGTACTCATATAGTTTTCTATAGGGTGTTTTGCTTGAGACCTCCATGCGATCCTTCTAAGTTTGTTGCCGACGCTGTGAAAAATATTCCACCTTCGGGAATACGCCGCTTTTTTGATCTAGTTTCCGGACTTGAGGATATAATCTCCCTTGGTGTAGGAGAGCCTGACTTTATTACTCCGTGGCACATCCGTGAAATGTGCATTCATTCCCTGGAAAAAGGGCAAACCTCGTATACCTCAAACTATGGGCTTCCAGAGCTCAGAGATGCACTTTCCAGAACCTATTACAGGCGCTATGGGCTGGACTACGACCCTTCCTCCGAGATACTCATCACAACAGGGGTAAGTGAGGCTCTGGATATAGCAGTAAGGACAGTTGTCAATCCTGGCGATGAGGTTATTATCGTCCAGCCTGCGTATGTTGCATATGTGCCTTCTGTTATTCTTGCAGGGGGTAAGCCTGTTATTGTTTCCACATACAGGGAAGATGATTTTAGCCTGACTGCCGAAGCCCTCAAACCTGCGATCACAGACAAAACAAAGGCAATAATTCTCAACTTCCCTAATAATCCAACTGGAGCGATTATGACACAGGAAGAGCTTGAGGACATTGCCGATCTTGTTGTGGAGAACGACCTGTTTGTTATTTCGGACGAAGTTTACGAGTGCCTCACTTATGAAGGTAAGCATGTCCCATTTTCTTCTCTTGACGGAATGAAAGATCGTACTGTCATGCTCAACGGATTCTCCAAAGCTTATGCAATGACAGGGCTCAGGCTCGGTTTTGCAATGGGCTCACCTGAAATTATACACTCAATGATGATGATCCACCAGTATTCCATGCTTTGTGCTCCCATAACCGCTCAGATAGGAGCAATCGAAGCTCTCCGCAATGGTAACGAGGAAATGGAGAGGATGGTCAGAGAATATGACCGGCGCAGGCACTTTATCGTCAGGGGTTTTAACAGGATAGGGCTTGAGTGCTGCAACCCTAAAGGAGCATTTTACGCATTCCCTTACATCGGGAATACCGGTCTTTCTTCTTCCGAGTTTGCAGAACGCCTTCTGGATGAAAAGAAAGTCGTTACAATCCCAGGAGATGTTTTCGGAGAAGCAGGTGAAGGTTTTCTGCGCTGCGCCTACGCAGCATCAATAGATGATATTAGAAAAGCCCTGGAAAGAATGGAAGACTTTGTTGATAGGTTAAAACAGTAAATTCTGCCTGATCTTTCCATGTGTCTTTTCAATACTTCTTATCAAATCTCGTTTATCTTTCAATACTTTTATCAAATCTTATTCATCTTTCAATTAACTCTTTTTTGTTTGGCTCGGTTTTTAGAATATTTTCTTTTAAACTTACAATTCTGCAGCTGTGCTCTAACTCCGCGCCTGCCGAGATTAGTTAACTATATATACAATTTCCAGACTCAATTAGCTTGAAGTTTATGAAGCCGATTATTCCTGAAAATGAACGCTCTAAAGAACCTCTTGACACTGATAGGGTAATTTATCATCCGGATATGATAAGAGCCAATGAATGGGTTCTGACTGAGTATGAAGCCCCATACAGGGAACTCTGTATCTTCGTGCCCTGTGCCAAAAGGAAACCCTATCATGAAAGCCCTTCTCATAAAAAATTCGACAGGGTGATCTTCGGGATTGCAAAACCCGATGATGTACATATAGTAACCTTCGGAACCTGCGGGGTTACGCCGAGGGAACTTGATACCCAGTATCCTTTCATGCATTACAGTTTCATGATGGGAAAATGTAATGTATCAAAGATCAAGCGGGATTTCATTAAAATGGAAAGCGAAAGGCTTGCAGCTTACCTTGAAAAAACAAGGAACAACTACAAGCACAGGATAGCTTACTGTATCGGGGATTTCCGTACTGCAATGGAGAAAGCTGTGGAAATGGTCGATATAGAGGTTATTATCGTACCGAAAGAATCAACTATTCAGAAAATGATTCAGCCCAATAAGCCCTTCATTTACAATAGCCTCTCTTCTAGAGAGTATCTTCAGGATCTTTCCGATGCGATTACCGATGTTCTTAAGCTGCCAAAAAGAAAAGTCGGCCTTAAGGAAGACCTCTCGGTCGACGATACAGACTGGTATGTTCTTTAAGAATTTTCCCTTTTTACTTTCTAAAATCTACCTCCATTATCCACTAACAGCAATATATCTGGATCGGGTTTCAGTACTGATATTCCCCGAATTATTTACTGTTAAACTGACAGTATAACTTCCTGATCTACTGTATGTGTGTACAGGATTCCTGTCTGTTGAAGTATTTCCGTCTCCAAAATTCCATCTCCATGAAGCTGGCGATCCAGTGCTGTTGTCAGTAAAACTAACATTAAGCGGTGCAGACCCTGAAGTCGGATATGCAGAGAACGCAGCGACAAGGGAATTTGAAACGGCAATATAACTGGATTTTGTTAACACGTTAGTGCCATTTTCATTACTTGTTGTCAATGTAACATTGTATAGTCCTGATCTATTATACGTGTGTACAGGATTTCTCTCTGTTGAAGTATTTCCGTCTCCAAAATTCCATCTCCATGAAGTTGGAGACCCTGTGCTCTGGTCAGTAAAACTGACAGTAAGAGGAGCTTTTCCTGAAACTGGAGATGCAGAGAATCTGGTAACAGGAACATCTTGGATGCCTGAAACAGCAATATATCTGGATTTTGTCAATGCGTTGCTTCCATTTGCATTGCTTGCGGTCAATGAAACAGAGTAAAGACCTGGCTTATGGTATGTGTATACAGGATTTCGCTCTGATGAATTATTTCCGTCCCCGAAAGTCCATCTCCATGAGGTTGGATCTCCTGTGCTCTGGTCAGTAAATCTAACCGTAAGAGGCGCTTTTCCCGAAGTAGTAGATGCAGAGAAACCGGCAACAGGAGCGGCTAAAGTATTCGAAACAGCGATATAGCCGGTTCTTGTCAGTGCATTACTGCCGTTTACATTACTTGTTGTCAATGTAACATTGTATAGTCCTGATCTATTGTAAGTGTGTACAGGATTCTTTTCTGTTGAGCTATTTCCGTCTCCAAAATTCCATCTCCATGAGGTTGGATCTCCTGTACTCTGGTCAGTAAAACGAACAGTAAGCGGCATGCTTCCTGATGAAGGAGACGCAGAGAATTTGGAAACAGGAGTATTTAGAACGTTTGAGACAATAACATATCTTGATTTTGTCAATACGCTACTGCCGTTTGCATTGCTTGCTGTCAATGTAACAGAGTATCGCCCTGATTTATTGTATGTATGTACAGGATTTCTTTCTGTTGAGGTGTTCCCATCCCCAAAATTCCATCTCCATGAGGTTGGATCTCCTGTACTCTGGTCAGTAAAGCGGACAGTAAGCGGCATACTTCCTTCAGTTGGAGATACTGAGAAGGCAGCTACAGGAACAGTATCGCCATGATTCAACATCAAAGCACCGTTTTCAGAGCTTATATTTACATAGCCTAACTTTGTTAACCTATTACTGCCATTTGCATTACCTGCTGTCAATCTCACAGAATAGAGTCCTGGTTCATTGTATGTGTACACAGGGTTTCTTTCAGTTGAATTATTTCCATCCCCGAAATCCCATCTCCATGATGTCGGTTCCCATGTGCTCTGGTCGGTAAAACTAACCGTAAGAGGTGTTTTTCCTGAAGCGGGGGATGCAGAGAAATTGGCAACAGGAGCAGTTAAAACATCTGAAACAGCAATGTAGCCGACTTTAGTCGATGAATTACTGCCGTTTGCGTTACTTGCTGTCAATGTAACGTTGTATAGTCCTGGTTTATTGTATGTGTGTACAGGATTTCTTTCTGTTGAAGTATTTCCATCTCCAAAATTCCATCTCCATGAAGTTGCAACCCCTGTGCTCTGGTCAGTAAAACTGACAGTAAGAGGTGCTTTTCCTGAAACTGGAGATGCAGAGAATCTGGTAACAGGAACATCCAGGACGTTTGAGATCGCAATATATCTTGACTTTGTCAATGTGTTACTGCCTTTCTCATTACTTGCTGTCAATCTCACAGAATAGAGTCCCGGTTTATTGTATGTATATACAGGATTTTTCTCTGTTGAATTATTCCCATCTCCAAAAATCCATCTCCATGAAGTTGGAGCTCCTTTTCCCTGACCAGTAAAATCAACAGTAAGCGGCACTTTTCCTGAAATGGGAGATGCAGAGAAACTGGTGACAGGAGCATCTAAAGCATTTGAAACAAGAATATAGTTGGATTTTGTTAATGTATTGGTGCCATTTGCGTTACTTACTGTTAATGTAACAGAGTATAATCCTGCTTTGCTGTATGTATGTACAGGGTTCTCCCCTGTTGAATATGTGCCATCTCCAAAAGTCCACCTCCTTGAGGTTGGGAATCCTGTACTTTCATCCGTAAAACTAACCGTAAGAGGTGCTTTTCCTGAAACTGGAGATGCAGAAAAAGCAGCATTAGGGGCTTCATTCCCATTTGAAACCATGATATAGTCTGATTTCGTTACTCTATTGGGGTTCCCTGTTCCGTTTAATATCAATGTAACGGAATATCTCCCCGGTTCTCTATATATGTGTGCAGGATTCTTTTTCGTTGAATATGTTCCATCTCCGAAAGTCCAATTCCATGAGTTTGGCGAGCCTGTGCTATGATCAGTAAAATTAACAGTAAGAGGTGCTTTTCCTGAGGTTGGCGATGCAGAAAATACGGGATGTGCCAGAACATTTATTGTTTCAGATCTAGATTCAGTGCCGTTTTCATTGTTTACTGTAAGCGTTACTTTATAATTTCCTGCTATAGAGTAAGTGTGTGCTGGGTTCTGCTGATTTGAGATGGACCCATCCCCAAAGTCCCAGTTCCACCTATCTACATTCCTCGAGAGATCCGTAAACTGGACAGAAAGGGGAGCATAACCGGATGTGAGATTACTGCTGAAGTTTGCAAACGGAAGTAAGGGCTGTGGTGGAATGGGAGTTATGAACTGACCGAAAGCAATGGGGCTGAAACCTGTATTTACCGTGCCTATAACCCTGCCTCTTGCTGTGTCGATTATAGAGACCGTTCTTCCTAGATTATCGTCGCTGCCAAAGTTAGTTACGTATACCTTTGTTCCATCCGGGCTGACTGCAATTCCATAAGGATTTCTTCCAACTCTCACAGTATTTATAACAGTTTCTGTTTCAGTGTCAATTACGGAAACAGTGTTACTGCCTTCGTTTACCACATATACCTTTGTTCCATCCGGGGAAACTGCAACTCCCATAGGCCATTTTCCTGCGGGCAGTGTGGCGGTAATTGTATCCGAATTTGTGTCAATTACAGAAATGGTGTCATCTTCACAATTCGTAACATATAGTTTTGTTCCCGCCTGGTTAACTGTAACCCCAAAGGGACCAAGTCCAGCTTTTACAGAGGCTATAACCTTGTTTGTGCCTGTATCAATTACAGAAATATTATTGCTATAGCGGTTCGTCACATATGCTTTTTTTCCATCAGGTGTGATTGCAACCCCAAGTGGGTTAGCTCCTGCAGGTATAGTGCCTATAACCGTGTTTGTAGCTGTGTCAATTATAGATACACTGTTGACATCACGATTTGCCACAAATACTTTTTTCCCATCTGGCGTGACTGCAATTCCGCAAGGGCTGTATTTGTACCCGATGTCTATAGTGGCTGTAACCTTTTTTGTAGCGGTATCAATTACAGAGACAGTACCACGACTCTTGTAATTGACGTTCGCCACGTATACTTTTGCTCCATCCAATGAGACTGCAACCCCAAGAGGGCTTTTTCCTACAGGTACAGTGGCTGTAACAGTATTTGAACTCGTATTAATTACAGAAACTGTGTTGCTGTTAAAGTTCGTAATATATGCATATGAAGATGCTGGAACACCTTTTGGTACAACATTTGCTGTAGCAAGCTTTGTATCCGTACCATTTGGATTGCTTACTTTCAGGGTAACGGTATAGATTCCAACCTCAGAATATGTATGTATGGGGTTCTGTTCTGTAGAGCCAGACCCGTCTCCAAAGTCCCAGCTCCACTCTGTTACATTCTCCGATTGACAGGTAAACTGCACAGGTTCTAAAAGAAAAACATAATCTGATGTAATATTGCTGCTAAAGTCCGCCAGAGGGTAAACTGGCTGTATCGGGATAGAACCTATAGACTGACTTGAAACACGAGGGCTCCTTCCTACAAGCATCGTGGATGTAATAGAATTGGTTGCAGTGTCAATAACAGAAACTGTGTTATAGAGATTGATCGCTACATATACTTTTTTTCCATCCGGGCTGACTGCTACTCCTGCCGGATTGGGTCCTACAGGTATCGTGGTTGTAACTTTGTCTGTAGAAGTGTCAATTACCAGGATACTGCTAAAAGTTTCATCATTACTGGCTACATATACCTTTGCTCCATCCGGGCTGACTGCTACTCCAGAAGGAATCCCCCTTACTTTCATCATGCTGGTAATGCGGTTTGTTGCTGTGTCGATCACCGAGATGCTTCGGTTATCGGAGTTCACCAGGTATACCTTAGTTCCGTCCGGTGTGACCGCAATTTCCTCAGGTCCTTTTCCTGTGGATATTGTGGCTGTAACCTTGTTTGTGGCAGTGTCAATTACCGAGATCGTTTTCTCCCCATAGTTTGTTACATATGCCTTTTTTCCATCCGGACTTACTGCTACTGCCGCAGGATTTTTCCCTGTAATCACTTTACTTACAACAGTATTTGTGGCGGTATCAATTACAAAAACATTGTTACTGCCTTCATTCGCTACATATACTCTTTTTCCATTCGGGTTGACTGCAATTCCTTTAGGAGAACTTCCTGCATGCACCGTGGCTATAACAGTATTTGTTGCCGTGTCAATTACAGATACATCATTGCTATGAGCATTTGCCACGTATACCCTTGTCCCATTCGGATTAATTGCAACTCCCACAGGATTTGACCCTACAGATATCGTAGCCTTAACTTTGTCTGTGGCGGTGTCAATCACAGAGATATTATCACTCTCTTCGTTTGCAATATATGCAAATGGCGAGGCGCCCGCTATACTTACCAGAATTAAATAAGCAAGTGCTGTTGTCCCTAAAACTTTATTGAAGATATTCCCCCTAAATATTCTATTATTTCTTGCCCCTTCCATTCAGACCCTCAACATATGAATTATAAATTAGTTGACAATTTGAATAAACTTGAGACTTGGTTGATATTTGGAATATTATAGCAATTCATCGAAACCAGAATCAAACTCGTTGAAATTAAGGTTTAAATTTTTGAAATCTGAGTTTTTTGACTTAAAGTGATTATCACAATCAAAGCGACTATATAAATAGCAGGTCAGAAAGTTCCCCCAAAACCATGTAAAATAGTTGTAAACTACTATATAATAATCTTTCTTTTGTTAACAGTTCAACAAAAATAAATTTTACTGGTGTAATTAATTTTCATAAACTTCTAGTCTCATTAAAAAAGTTTCAAAAAAGGAGGTTTTAGAGGTTAAAATTTGCTGCCCAGGTCGAGGACAATGAAAAATTAAAAACCAGGCATGTAGATTGTGAGAGCTGTAAACTATGGTATTTTTTCCTGTACCAGTTCTTATTTCTTCAGCAGCATTTTATACGCATCTCTATAAACCGGCACGCAAGAGGGCGAAAGCGAAACCGATATATTCGATCGGAAATCCTAGATTTCTAAAATTATCGAAATTATCTACAATTCCATCCCTGTAGACTTCACTGCTGTTGTTATGTTTTACTTTTGCTTCTTTAATGCTTTCTGACGGATTTGTATCCACATGAGCCACAGTTTCTGTTCCGGCATATAATTGAGTGTTCGATGTATCGAATATAAAAATTAAGATGAGTATAAAAGAAAGCAGGACTCTATTCAAACTAACCCTCTCCACCTACTCAAATTAACCCTTCCTATCTGTTTATATCCTCATTATTCTACTTTAATATTCCCTATTTTATTATCATGAATTTAAAAATTTTATTATACTTAATTTCCTTATTATATTAGTGAATTTAAAATTTCAAGCCAGGCTAAAGATTATCAAGTCAATGAAGAGCCCGATTTCGAACTCCTGCCCGGAACAGGCTGTAAGTGGTAGAGGTTTTACTTTTCTTAGGTCTGCCTTTTGAGCATATTTTCAGCCATACAGTTAACTTTAAATAACTTTACAAGTTTTAATTATTACACAATTTACAAAATTTATAAGAGTCTCTGGTGAAAATACTGTCATCATACACTTTTAAGTCAGGGAAATCATCAGGGAAAGAAACTGGATAGGGGGTAAAAACGAGAAAATTATTTTGAGTGTCTGGTTTGCTTTTTGTCTTATTTTTAAAGACTGACCTCAAAGTCTGGGGTTTACGGGTAACGGTGACCAATTCTTTACGGTCCACTTTTGATCTATCGATCAACTGATATTATCGATCCAAATGATCCAAGATCAAATCCTTAATCCGGGATATCCTGTGATACCTTACATAAATTCCCCCGTATCCGGTTATTAACTCAGGCAATTGCTAAAAAGACAAAATCTTGCTATTTAATTTAAAATTCTTTACGGGGCTTACCATGAAACAAGTAAAAGAAATATCCAGAATGATTTTTATAATAGCTCTCACGCTTCAGCTGATGACCGCAGGAAGTGCAGCAGCTACTGTGATTTATGTAGGTAACAGTGCTGATCAGGCTGTAAACTTCACTTCTATCCAGGAAGCAGTAGATGCTGCAAATCCAGGGGATGAGATAATTGTCAAACCCGGTATTTATGAAGAGAATATTGCAGTTACTAAGAACGTATCCATTGTCTCAGAATCCGGAAATTTCTCCGATACCATAATCCGGGCAGCCGATAGTTCTCAGGATATTTTCAGTATCTGGACAAACGACGTAAGCATTAAAGGTTTTAGTATTAACGGGTCCGAATCTGCTGGGATTCACTTTTTTGGGGTTATTGGCTGCCGCGTTGAGAACAATAAACTGTCCAATAACAGCTGTGGTATCGATCTATATATGATAAGTTCACGTAACACGATTGATAATAATGAAATCTCAGACTGCACCACCGGCATCAGCATTAGTGGAAGCTGGAACAATAATTTGAGCAATAACTCAATCTCAAACTGCAGTAGCGGCGTCTCACTTTTTGACTCCCCTAACAATATCATTGAGAATAACACAATCTCTGGAAATATAGAAGGTATTTCTCTTACAGGTGAATCAAACGGCAATACCCTGGCGAATAATAATATAGTTCTCAATGAGGAACTTGGGATACATATTTACGAGACTTCTGGCAATCTGATTTACAACAATTATTTTAATAACACAGTGAACGTAAAATCCAATGCCATTAGGGACATGAATATCTGGAACATTACCAGAACCGAGGGTATTAACATAGCTGGTGGCCCTTACCTGGGAGGTAACGTCTGGGCAAGCCCTGATGGGATTACATATCCTCAGGGAGTCCGGGATGCCGACCTTGATGGAATTCTTGATTCCCAGTACAGCATTGAAGGTACCCAGCTCACAGATTATCTCCCTCTCAAAGAATTAAAGCCTGTAACGCTTACTGTAAATAACAGTACAGGATCGGCTGCTGATTTTACCTCTATTCAGGCTGCAATAGACAATGCATTCCCAGGTGACACAATTCTTATTTTCCCGGGAATCTATGAAGAAAATGTTGATGTATACGTAACAAACTTAACCCTTACTTCCGAACCCGGTGGCAGTGGTGATACCATTGTTAGAGCAGCTAGCGCTTTGGATGACGTTTTCTATGTTATTGCAGATGGAGTGACAATTCGCGGGCTGAATATAACAAGCCCCGTAAATTCCCCAAATGCAGGCATCCGTCTTAATGGAGTTAAACACTGCAACATTGAAAATAATCAGATATCTACCTACTGTGACATATTAAATGCTTCCATAGATAACTTAAATACTTCTAGTGAGAACAGTTCCCTCATTCTCAATAATTCAAGTTCGGAAACAGGATTTGGAATTCTCCTCGACTCTTCCAGCACCAATATACTGGACAATAATACTGTGTCCGGGGATGGAACCTTAATTCTTCTACGCAGTTCCACGGAGAATAAACTTAACAACAATTCGGTATCTGGAAGCAACTATGGTATCCTGGTAGATTCCTCCAACAATAATACTCTGAACGGAAATAATCTGTCGAACAATGAAATCGGTGCCTATCTAAAGACTTCTAGCGGAAATATCCTTAATAACAGTACGGTATTAAACAACATAGTCTCCGGTATTTATCTATGGGATTCTGTTGGAAACACATTGAGTAATTCCACAGCATCGAGAAATAATGCTTCTATCGTTCTGGAGAATTCCAGTTCAAATCTGCTTGATAATAACACCGTATCCATTAGCAACTACGGTTTCTGGCTGTACTCTTCCAGCAACGATAATAAGCTAGATGGCAATACAGCATTAAATAACAGGATCGGTATTCATATTAATGCATCAAGTGGAAATGTTCTTACAGACAACACTGCATTAAACAGTATTAGAACCGGAATCAGTTTATGGGATTCTGTCGAAAGCATGCTAATTAATAATGCGGCATCGGGCAGCAACAACTCGATTTTCCTGCACAATTCCAGCAAAAATACACTTGTCAATAATACTGTATCTAACAGCGATTACGGAATGTGGGTTGCTTTTTCCAGCAACAATAACCTGAGTAATAATAGTGCATCGAATAATACGTTCGGTATCTACTTGAAAAATTCTACTGCCAATCAACTGTCAGATAACTGGATAAGCTCAAATTCCAGACTTGGGATCTATATGGGCTTCTCAAAGAGTAATATTTTAAACAACAACAGGATTATCTCTAACTCGGAATATGGACTTTACATGCTGGAATCCGGAAACAGCTCGATTTATAATAATTATTTCAACAACACAAACAATACCTATCTTAGAGGCTTAAACACAGGTACAAACTTGAACACAACCCTGGTACGGGCAGAGAATATCCTCAATGGGGATTATCGTGGGGGGAATTACTGGGCTACACCAGAAGGAGATGGCTTTAGCCAGACTCATACTGACAAAGATGGCGATGGTATCTGTGATGTAGCCTATGTTGTGGATAAAGAGTGCGTTGATTATCTGCCTCTTGCAGATCCTCGTACCACAAATCAGTCCTGAGAGCTGCAAAGGAGCGTTTCCCTGACTGTTAGGAGACTAGCAGCAGGGATCTGCTGCATGATCGGAAATCTGGGCTGTACAGCTTCTTAGAGGGATTTATAAGAAGCTGTACTTTTTTTATTCGAAAAATTTAAAAAGAATGAATAATCAATTATTAAAATGGATATATAAACAAAAAGAATAAAGGAAAAACTGGATTTTATCCTGTTCGCCCTCATCATGGAAGCATGGAAAAACTCCAGCCCTACAGGAGTTTCGAGGTAGACTGCAAAACTGTTTTCATATAATAAAAGATTTCAAGCATTTACTGGGCGTCTTTCGGTGTAACTTTTCTACAAGAGCTTTTAGCTTATCTCTTTCCTGCATATATGTATAATCGGGATGAGTACATTTAAAACCCTTTAGTCAGTTCTGGCACGAATCCTGTCACACTCTACTTATTTTAAAATCCTTATTTATCACGATTTATATTTATAATTTATTATCAGTAAGATTATATTTATATACTTATGGTGTTGTATTATTCCCTGCATAAGTAATCCGATCCTATCAGTTTTCAGGCAGGACTTTGATATTTAGGGGGTCTAAAGTCCGAAAACCAGATGATCATTGAATTGTTGTATCTCATTCAGGTAAGTGATTACTGAAAATAAAAAACGCAAGAAAACATAAGAGAAGATATTTCTCAATGTATTTCTACAGAAGTGAAAAATAGATGTTTCTTAAACAAGACAAAATTGTAGAAAAAATTCGTGAGATTCCTGTTACACTTGGAGATGTTTCCGAAAGCATCTTCGGAGGTGTAAACACAAAATACAGACTACTTCACAGGCTTGCCCTTCCTGAGGAAGGAGGTTCTGACTCATATTATCTTTGCGAGGGCATGTGTAAGCCTGTATTTTTAGAGCCTGAACTTGTCTATCCGTATGTGTCAGAGACTTTTTCTGACAAATTCACATTCCATCCTTCACCTTACGGTTTTATGCTGCCTTATGAATTGTCTGAAGGGGGAAAAAGGAGAGAATACACTATAATTCCTCCTGAAGAACTAAAGGTAAGGTTCCCTATGACTTATGGCAGAATTCTGGAGTTCAAAAGAAAATTCCGCCATGATAACTCGCCTCTTAAATCTTCAGACTACAGTATACACGGTAGAAAGTTCATGGAGTATCTCAACGTTCCTAAAATTATTGCTACTGAGGGCTATCATCTGCAGGCTGCATACGATGCTGCCGGTAATCATGTGTTTGAGAACGGGTGTGGTATTGTCCTCAAGGATTCGAGTAAGTATGCTTATGTTACTGCGGTTCTTAACAGTTCTATTGCCAGACTCTTTCCTTCGATCTGCAGATCTGAAATGGCATACTCAGAATATACTGCACCTGCAGTAATGAAACATTTCCCAATTGTGTTCCCTGATAACAGGTTAACCGAAGATCTCATAAACACTGTCTCCAGTTACCTTTCGTTCCTTAACAGGCAAAAGTATGCAAGAGATTACTGGGTTCCAGACTGGCTTCGGGAACTTATAGATTTCTATGAGCAGGTCTCAAACCTTCTGGTGCTGGATACTTACTTCTTAAACAGCCTTGATCAAAGGCTTATGAATGCTCTTGAGGAAAATATCCATCCTTATGCTGGAGATCTGAGTTCTGAAGAAAATGATCCTGAGGACAGTGATAGTCTCCTTAGTGCGCTATATTATATAAAACAGAGAATCCTTGAAGCATCAAGCTCTGAAAAGTACAAATTCAATATGGGACTGCCTGAAATTCTCAATTTCTATCAGAGTAATGAAGGATTTTAAGGCATCCTTTTTATTCTTTATTGAATTTCAGGGAGTTTATCCATCATTATTTTACATTTAGATTTTTATCAAAAAGTTTATATAATTTGACCCCCCCCACACCCAGGGGGTAAAAAGTACTCTCAGGGCAGAAAATATTTTTTTCAGTAGATGCTGAATCTGTGTAAATAATTTTACTGCTTCAGGATGAGTTCCAAAACTCCATGCTTCAATTTCTGGCAGCAAATCAGGCGAGTAATTCCCTCCTTAATATCAGAAAATTCTTGGAAAATTTCTGCCCTGAGAGAATTTTAACCTTCATAGAGCTGAGATCAGGATCTCTATAACGCATGAAGAAGTCCAGAGAAGGCTGACAAAGAGGAAAATGCTGATGTAGAGGTTGTAGTGCTATCTCGAAGTGTACTTCAACGATCCAGGAGTAATTCAACCAAGAAATACTAACTGAAATCTATGCGCACTGCGGCTAATCAGGGAAACTCTTAAAATCTTCCCCCGGTATGATTTCATCTTTTCTTTAAATCCGTTTTAGTTTCTATCCTTTCTCTTTTATCAACAATTTTATTTTTCAAAGAGTCTCAATTTATTATGAAGTTTGTACTTCCGAGGAAGGGACTTCTCGCTGTGCTTCCACATTCCTCGAGTTAAAAAGCTCTGTATACCTTCTAACTTAATGTAAAAACTTATATATCTGGGTCTTTGTAATTATTATAACATCTTATGTTTTTTAGCTCCGTTTAGCTTATTCTCCCTATTCATAATTATTCATAAAAGGAAGGTAGTCTTATTTCCCTGCAAATTCATACCGCTGCATTTCCCTATATGGGAGCATTAATTTTTTCGGGGCTTATATCGGCCTTGCTTGCAATCAAAGCATACAAGTCCTTTAACTACCGCAGGGTGTATTTTTCCAAGTATTTCGTACTTATTATGTTAAGTATGTCCCTCTGGTCCTTGAATTATGCTTTTGAAGTTGGACTTATGGATATTAAGCTCAAATATCTCTTTGCCCGTTTAGAATATATTGGGATTGCTTTTGCTCCTGTAGCGTGGTTTATGTTTGCGGCTGAATATTCAGGGGTTGGCAAAGAATTCATGAGAAAGTATGAAAATGTTTTTCTCATGCTTCCTTTTCTCGCAATTTTCTCGATGCTTACAAATGGCTTTCATAGAATGCATTTTAAAACATATTACCTGGATATCTCAGGAGGCTTCCCACTTTTAGTACTCGTATATGGGCCTTTCTTCTGGATATTCTACATCTATTCTCTCATTTTAATCCTATTTGGAGTCTTATTCTTCATCAGGCAATATGTCCATTTAACTACACCCTATAAGGCTCAGGCAGCAATTGCTCTCACGGCAGCCTTCATTCCAATTCTAGGGAACATTCTCCATATTGCAGATATAGGTCCTTTTGCATTCTTTGATCCTACTCCGTTTGCATTTACAGTCACGGGTTTGATTCTTTTTTGGGGCATTATGCAGCATGAGTTCCTCAGTATTATCCCGATTGCGAGAGGGAACGTAATTGAGTCTATGCGCGATGGATATATCGTGGTAGACCTTAGGGATTCCATAGTAGATATCAATAAGGCTGCTCTTGAACTGGCAGGAAAAACAGAAAAAGAGGTTATCGGAAAAAACTTAAATGATCTTTTTGGGGATGAAGTGAAGATACCTCAGAGTGAAATGGGTTCGGGCACTTTCAGCAGAGAAATCTCCCTGAAGAGCGGACTTGAGACAAAGTACTTTACTTTTAGTATCAGCCCTCTTATGACAAAAGACCATGAAGAGGGTAAGCTCATAATGATCCACGATATTACAGAAACTTACAAGTATCAGGAAGCTCTGAGACAGGCTAATAAAAAAATAAATCTCATGAGCAATATTACCAGACACGATATTCTCAATCAGGTGAATGTACTTTCCGGTTACACTGAACTGATTTCAGAAACTCTTCCTGAGGATGTCAGGAGCGATCCTCGAATTGCGAGGTATCTTCAAAATCTCAATAAAGGTATAGAGACAATTCAAAGCCAGATTGTTTTCACCAAAGACTACCAAGAACTTGGAATAGTCTCCCCTACCTGGCAATCCATTAGTGATACTGCAAAAGAAGCAGCCTTTCCTTTCTCCGGTCAGAACATTAAGTTTTTCATTGAGGAGAGCGGACTGGATGTATATGCCGATCCTCTATTTAAAAAAGCCTTTTACAACCTTTTTGATAACGCAAGGGCACATGGAGTGCATGTAACCGAAATTAGTGTTAGTTCTCGCAGGGTTGATGATAGTCTTGTAATAGAAGTAAAGGATAATGGCATAGGAATTCCTGCTGAAATGAAAGAACTGATTTTTGAAAAATCCGTTGGAAAAAACACAGGGCTAGGACTTTTCCTTGTAAGAGGTATTCTTTCCATTACAGGACTGGAAATAAGAGAAACCGGAATCGAGGGCAAAGGTGCCACATTTGAGATTACAGCACCTCCAGGGAACTGGCGCGTTAATACTTCTCGGCAAAACTTACAACTTTAAGTGTTTGAGACTTCCTGAGGTCTGATTTCCTCTTTTCATTCTATTTTTCTATCAATAATGACTTTTTAACAGATGAAATTTTTAGCTCCTATTAATTTTATTTTATCTGAATGGAATTTTACATAATTTTATATCTTCGCTTTAATATATTATCACACGATAATACATCAAAAAAGCATTCTTTCAGCTAATAAGCCCATTCTGGTGACAAAATGACTAAATTTACCCTAAGAGAGAGATTTGAGAAGGCACTCAAAGGAGAGACATTAGATATCATGCCTGTCTGTTCGGTAACCCAGACCGGCACTGTCGAACCCATGGAAATGACTGATGCATACTGGCCCCAGGCACATTACAATGCCGACAAGATGGCTGCTCTCGCACTGGCAGGATATGAGATTGCGGGATTCGAAAATGTACGCTGTCCTTTCGACATTACCGTGCTTGCCGAGACGCTTGGTTGCACAGTAGATGAAGGAAGTATAGATATACAGCCCTATATAACGGATTTCCCCTGCAAAAAAAAGAAAGATGTAAAGAATATATCAGTTCCGGATTCACTCCTTGAGAGCAGACGAACCTCAGTAGTGCTGGACGCTGTTGAAATTCTAAATGAGAAAGTAGGGGAAACCGTACCTGTTGTTGCCGGAGTTGTGGGTCCTGCAGGACTCGCCTCCATGCTTGCAGGAATGGAAAATTACCTCAGGTGGTTCGTGACAAACCCTGATGTAGTTGAGGAACTTATGGGAGTTCTTATTGATGCATGTATAGAATACGCAAATGGTCTGCTCGAAAGAGGAGCTCATGCCATAACTCTTATAGATTCCGAGGCAGGACCTGATATTATTTCTCCTCAAATGTTTGAAACATCGGTCTTCTCTCTATATAAAAAATTTTGTAGGAAAGTAAAAGGCTTTAAGGTTCTTCATATGTGCGGCGACGCTACTGCAGTGCTTGACCCGCTTGCAGATGCAGGTTTTGATGGAATAAGCATTGAAGAAAAAGTAGACGTCAGTTTCGCAAAGAGAATTATAGGTGACAGAGTACGCCTTATCGGAAATGTTTCTCCTTCTGATACTCTCCTGATAAAAGGGACTGAAGCAGTCCTTATTGAAGCTACTGCCTGCCTTGAGGACGGAATTGATATTCTTGCCCCGGGCTGCGGGCTTGCTCCCCATACTCCACTTGAGAACATAAAAGCACTTGTCAGAGCGAGAGATAATTACTTCTCACAGTGAGTTTTCGTTAAGAGCCTCCTGTTAAGTATACTCAAAAGAGAGTTTTATCCTCGCCTTCCTTTATATTTTCAGAACCCTTGAAGCTTATGAATACTGCAGAAGCCAGTATAAGTGCACAGCCTGCAAGGGTCTCAGAAGGCAATCCGATTCCCAGTACAGCAATATCAAAGAATACTCCGCTGACAGGTTCTACCAGAGCAAGAAGGCTGCCGGTCTGGGCTTTAAGATTAGCAAATCCCAGAATGGTAAATATCTCTCCAAGACCTATGGATACTACCCAAAGGCTATAAGCACCTTCAGGTTACTGTAAAGTACATTGGGAGAAATCTCTAATGTAAAGGGACTTAGAAGCAAAAGGGCGACTCCCATGGGCCAGAACATAATTGCAAGTTCAGGATATTCTGCTTTCAGGATTCTTACATTCATAATCAATGCTGCAAAGATTACTCCTGAGAGCAGCCCGGCTGCAATACCAAGCATATAGTTGCCTGTAAGTTCTATGCCCGAAAGACTTCCGGCTTTACTATAAGGAATACTCCCGTAATTGCGATAAAGAGGACAGATATACTTTCCTTCCTAATTTTCTCATTCAGGATAAGAGGAGAGGCAAGCATTACGTAGAAGGGAGCCGTGTACTGGAGCAGGATAGCAATAGAGACGCAGGTAATTTTCAGGCAGGTAAAATAGAGCAACATGCATGCGACTACAAGCACTCCTTGAAGAAGAAGGCTCCCCTTTCTTTTCTTTAATTTCAGGTCCGAGGTTTTTCCTCTGGCAGCTATATATATAAAAAGAAACAGCAGACCAAAAAATAATCTGTAAAATATTATGGGAGCAATTGACATACCGTGGATGCGGTCAATGAAGAGCCCATTCATGCCGTAGAATATACAGCCTGCAATTACTGCGAAATGCGGCTTTTTGCCCTCCAGAAACATTCAACAGGGATATGCCTGTACCATTTATATACCTGCTGTAAATGTCATAGAATTAAATTTAAAAATTCCTGAATCTTCAGTTTGGGAATAATTATATTAGTCGGTCGTTTTAAGGGCAGTTAGTTATAGTTCAAATTTAGTTGTTGGAGTTAAAGCCTCTCAAGTTCAGCTTTACTTTTTGTCTCATCTGTCAGCTTTTTAACTAATTCATCTTCAAGCTCCTTGTTTACAAGAATAATGAATTCCACGCTGTCTGTATACATTTCTTTCCTAATAACTCCATATTTCTCGATCAGATTTCTTACTTTCTGGCTTTCCGCATATCCCAGACGTACTCTTAATCTAACCTGTTCGAATACCTCGACAATTCCTGCCTCTTCAATAGCGGCAAGTGCTGTATTCCTGTATGCTCTTGAAAGTCCCCCAAAACCTAGTTTTATTCCCCCAAAATATCTGGTCACGACAACAACTGCATTCCAGATCTCCTTTGACTCCAGTATTTTAAAAACAGGTTTTCCTGAGCTACCTGCGGGCTCTCCGTCATCGTCATATTTAAGTGCAAAGGAGCTTTTTTCTTTTATAAAATAAGCCGAAACATTATGATTTGCATCCCTGTGTAATTCCTTTATCTTTTTTATGAAAGCTTTTGCTTCATGTTCACTTTCTACAGGTCTGGCGTAACCTATAAACAGAGAATTCTTGAATTTTTTTGAGCCTTGCCGCAGGACTTAAGAGTTTTGTAATTTTTCAGTGTTCTGCCTCAAACAGCTTTTACATATTTTTTCTAAATCTAGTGTTTACAGGTTTTTATTTCTTCAACGGAGGGGTGTCGTACCACCTTTAAATATTTTTCTGTCCAAATAATCCTTCTTTTTTAATCTTCTATCCATTTATTCGCCTCCTGTTATTTATTTTAGATATTTTAAGTATAAATAAATTAAATGGATTTTTATAATTCTTATCTTATTACAGATAGTCTGGGAATATGCATTCTGATCATATGAACTATATTGTTATATTATTTCTTTACCAAATCGAAAAGTTTTAATGTAATTGGCTGGTCATGCATAAATATCTCATAACAAAATCCTAGGATTTTGTATGAGCTGGGTGTAAAAAGGAAGAGAACTTTAGAGGTATTATTAATGAAAAAAATGTTAAAGATTATGGCAATGCTCCTTGTTATTGCCACAGTTGTCTTTGCAGCCGGCTGTGCTGAGCAGTCCGAGTCAGAGGCAAGCGAAGGAGCAGAAGAAGTGACTGAAGAAGCAGCTCCAGTAGCAGATGACACCGCCCCTGTAGAAGAAACAGCAGCTGAAGAAGAAGCTGCAGCCGAAGAAGAAACTGCAACTGAAGAGGTTGCAGCTGAAGACGCAACCGCAGAAGATGCTGCAGCTGACGACACTGCTGCAGAAGATGTTGCAGCTGACGACACTGCTGCAGAAGATGTTGCAGCTGACGACACTGCTGCAGAAGATGTTGCAGCTGACGACACTGCTGCAGAAGATGTTGCAGCTGACGACACTGCTACAGAAGAACCAGTCGCTGATGACGCTGCCGCAGAAGAAGTCGCTAACGACACTGCTGCAGAAGAAGAAGCTGCTGAATAAGCTTAATTCTGCAATGTAAAGAAGAAATTATCTAAGTAGCCTTTTTAAAAGGCTACATTTTTCCGTTTTTCAAAAATAGTTTTTATGAGCTAATTCTAATTTTTGTGTTTCCTGAGATCGAAAATTTCAGAAAATTCAAATAAAGTGCTTGCGACTTTTCGTTAATTTTATCAGGGACGATTTTGAGGAATAGTTACTAACTTATTAATAAAAATCTGCATTATCTTTTTAAGTTGATTTGAAGACTCTTTTCTTTTTGTTTTGCTCTGGAATGTTTCAGGAGAACACCACGGTGGGTTAAATAAGAAACTGCCAAGTTTAGCTTAAATGTACCCACTAGTTATATTTTTTTGATGGATCTATCGCAATCCTTGATCCTGAAAATGATCGGGAAGGTTTTAAACATCATTAAAGATCTCGAAAAAGAAGGCATGGCAATGGGTGCGGTAACTCAGGAAATGGGTTTTGCCAGAGAAGTAGGAGATCGCGTGCTCTTCATGGATGGCTGCATAGTAGTAGAGAACGATACTTCTCTGGAAATCTTCTTTAATGTCTGGAATGAGAGGATAGTATCGTCTTTTAGTAAGGTTTGTGATGCAGTGTTTAATTTGATTTTTCTATTTTAATAATAACAACTTTTTAACTGGAATTTCAATCAGTTTTCATAATTCTTATGTAGTAGTTTCTCTTAATTACCCTCATTGTTATCGAGGCTAAAAAAAATGATAGAAACCCTGAAAGCCTATTTTGATCTTATTCGTGCTCATTTTCTTCCGGTCTGGCCTCTTATTTCCTGCTCTGGATTGATGCTTGCTTTTGCAAACTATGGCGGTTTTTCCTGGGAGTTGACTCTCAAGGTGGCTCTGATGGGTATGCTTGGGTTTGGGGCAGGCTTTATACTTAACGATTATGTTGACAGAAATAGAGACAGACTTGATGTGGAGAACGCGCTCACAAGGTACTGGAGGCCTTTTAAAGAGAGACCTATCCCTTCAGGAAAAATTTCTTCAAAAAATGCCCTCCTGTTGTTTATTCTGTTTATAACGGTCATTTCAGCCTTGATTTTCACACTTCCCTATCCCAACTCTTTATACGTGTTTGCAATTATGCTGTACTCTTACGGCATAGAGGCTTTTTACCAGGTAAAAAAGAGAAATCAGAGTTATCCGATTGCCCAGCTTTCGGGCAGGACGGACTTTACGCTTTTTCCGGCGGCAGGTTATCTCTGCTACGGGCAGCCGGACATAACCATGCTGCTATATATGGTTTTTTTATATCCATGGACAATGGCTCACCTTGGGTTAAACGACCTTATAGACCTGAAAAATGACCGGGCAAGAGATATGAAATCCATAACCGTGCTCTATGGTGAAAAAGGGACGGTATACTGGATTACAGGCTTTACAATCCTGCATCTATTTGCAGGAGTTTTCTTTATGAGGGAACTTGGAAATATTGTCCCTTATGGTTTTCTTGCAGGGTTTGTACTTCTTTCAGGATCAAACCTCTATCTCTGGAAAGAAAAAAGTCCAGCAGCCGGCTTGAAGGTGCTTCCCTTTTTCCATATGTCTCTGGTCATCTATGCGATTTCGATTATCCTTGACTTTATCTACTGAATTGAAAAACTAACTCTGTAGAGAGGGAGCCCTGGAGTTTTTTCTTTTCCTTCGCTTTTTCTTTTTCAGTCTCTTTTCAGTTCTCTATCCTTTTTGCTTTTCATCTTGCTATTTTCGACTTTTTGCCTGACCTTTTCTGCCTTTCTCAAGCAAGATTTTACTCTAGACGGAAAGTCCATTTCTCAGGAGGATGAAGCCCGATAGATGGGATGAAAACCGTCGACTTCATTATAGTAAGCTTTATAAAACCTATATATCTTTTCAAAATGTGTAATATATTAAAACCTACAAATGCCAAATCGATCCTAATAAATAAAAAGAAATGAACAAACTAAGAAATCAATCTCAAGGTTTGATTTACAGCACATTTTAGTGCATGAAGTAAAACCTTCTTCTACGCTTCATGGAGCAGTTCCGTAACAAAATTAGAGTATAAAAAGTTGAATAGCTGGGAAAAACTGCTCTAAGCACAGGAAGATTTGAGCCGTCTTCTAAATTATGCAATGTTTATGGACATCACAATTCTAATCAAAATCTTATAGTTATCTGACACCTGCGGAACGTAGAGATGGGTTTGTGGACTTGCGAACAACTATTCGAAGAATGAAGCAAGAAGGTTCCTCCTCGCTTTCATCAGAAAGCAGGAGAGTTAGTTCACGTCAGCAGGATAAATTACCAGGATAGGTGAACCGGATATGAGAATAGCAGTCTGCGGGAAAGGAGGAAGCGGAAAAAGTACTATTGCAGCTCTCCTGGCAAAGGAAATGGCAAAAACTAAAAACGTGCTTGTGCTTGACATTGACGAGTCAAATTATGGATTGCATAGCCAGCTGGGAATGGCAGCTCCACGGGATCTTATGGAATATTTCGGAGGAAAGAAGGGCTTTAAGGAAAAGCTGAGGGCAGCTCCAAAAACCACCCAGTTCTGGGGGCTTGCAGCCAATGAAGGTACTTCTGGACAGCCGGTGCAGCAGCAGTCCCGATTTTTTAAAAACAGGTGGAGTTTCTCTGACCTCCCGCCGGAATTTGTTGAGGAAAAGGATGGAGTAAAGCTGATGGCGGTTGGTAAAATCCATGATTTCGGGGAAGGCTGCGCCTGCCCAATGGGAACACTGACAAGAGAGTTTCTTGAAAACCTGGATCTCGGGAAAGACGATGTTGTTATTGTGGATACTGAGGCTGGCACCGAGCATTTCGGACGCGGGGTTGATAAGGACTTTGACCTCATCCTCGTAGTTGTTGACCCTTCCTACGAATCCTTAAAGCTCTCAAAGAAATTCGATGAATTTGGTGCTCAGTGCGGATGTAAAGTTTATTTTGTGCTTAATAAGGTTGAGCCGGATATAAGGGAGGAAATGCTGGCATCGGTGAACTGCGTGAATGTTGTGGCTGAGATCCCCGCAAAAAGAGAGATCTTTAAAGCATCCCTAAAAGGTGAAGAGCTTGATTTCGAACTGGATGAAATCAAAAAACTTGCAGCGTTCCTAGAGAAAATTGAGTTATTGAAACATTGAGACATTTATCCATCAGCCGGGCAGTAATAGCCAAAAACGTGTCTGGGTGGCTAATATACATGGAAAAAGTTTTGTCTCAAATATGGATCACTAAATAATTTCATGCTTATTTCATTTGAGAAGCTTTCATTCTAAATGACATGCCATTCAAAACCAGCTTTTAACTCTATTTTCAGTTTTTTGCCAAAACTATAAACTTCGAATATTTCTCATTTTTTTCCTGCCTGTTACCCTACCGCAAAAGAGGAATACTTCAGAGCACTTATCCGAAAGTATATTATTGATCGTGCTATTTCAATAATGCAAAAGTTTACCTGGTCTCGGGCAGCACGTCTATTTACCGGGCTGTCCTTATTGAACTTCAAACTTATTAAATCTTAAATCTTATTGAAATTGCGCTAAGTATCAATTGAGAAAATAATTGAATTTGTTGATGCAAATAACAAAAATATATTTAATTTTTTATTAAGCAGGATTTTCCCTGTTTAGATGCTGGAGATATGAATTATGACTATGCGTGAGTACATGCTTGGAAATGTGGCAATCGCCCGCGGGCTCCTTGAAGGTGGCGTGCAGGTTATTGCAGGCTATCCCGGAACCCCCTCTTCAGAGATTATTGATACGCTTGCATGCCGGGAAGATCGGGATTATCATATAGAATGGTCGGTTAATGAAAAGGTTGCAATGGAAGTCGCAGTCGGAGCTGCCTGGGCAGGCGTCCGTTCTGCAGTGACAATGAAACATGTAGGTTTAAATGTTGCAGCCGACCCTCTTATGACCCTTGCTTATGCAGGCACGAAAGGCGGGCTGATCGCAATTGTTGCCGATGATCCTTCCTGCCACTCCTCCCAGAACGAGCAGGATACCAGGCGCTATGCCCAGTTTGCCCTTTTGCCCTGTTTTGACCCTTCAACCCCCCAGGAAGCCAAAGATATGCTTCCCTATGCTTTCGAATTCTCTGAAAAATTTGAAGTCCCTGTAATCTTCCGGCCCACTACCCGGATCTCACATGGGAAATCTGATATCGAGTTGGGAGAGATCCCTGCAAAAAAGGCGGTTCCACACTTTGAAAAATTGCTTGACCGCTGGGTAATGCTTCCCAAGAATGCCCGCCACCGCCATACACATCTCCTCTCGATCCAGCAGCCTATTGAGGACACCCTTGCCGAATCTCCCTGGAATTCCCTTGAGCTCAAACCTGAAGCAAAATTAGGGGTAATAGGTGCAGGCATTGCGGCAATGTATGCAAAAGAGGCGCTTGTAGAGCTTGGAATTGAGGCTTCCTTCCTTAAAATTGGAACTTATCCAGTTCCAAGACGGCTGATTCTTGAGCTGCTTAAAACCGTAGATGCAGTGCTTGTATTCGAGGAGCTTGAGCCGGTTGTGGAAGAACAGGTAAAGCTGATCGCACAGGAAGCTGGGATTGAGGTCTCAGTGCTCGGGAAAGCTAATGGTTTTGTGTCCAGGGAAGGGGAACTGGATGTAGGTGCATTCCTTGAGGCTCTTAAGAAAACTTTTGACCTTGAGATAGAACTCGAACCGTCTGGCACGGCGATTGAGCTTGCACCCCGCCCACCTGCCCTCTGTGCAGGTTGCTCTCACAGGGCGACTTTTTACTCCATGAGAAAGGTCTTTGGAAAAGATGCGATTTATCCCAGCGACATCGGCTGTTATACCCTCGGAATCCAGAGCGGTACTGTTGATACTACACTTTGCATGGGCTCGAGCATCAGCATTGCCTCAGGGCTTTACCACGCAGGGGAAAAGCGCCCGATTTGCTGTTCCATAGGGGACTCAACCTTTTTCCACACAGGTATGAACTCGCTCCTTAATGCAATTGTCAATAAAGCGAATATTACAGTTACAATCCTTGACAACCGCATTACAGCCATGACCGGGCATCAGCCAAATCCTGGTGTCGGGTTTACGGTAACAGGGGAGCCAGCCGTTCAAGTATCGCTTGCCGAGCTCTGTAAAGCAATGGGTGCCGAATTCGTGTCGGTTGTCAATCCTTACAAGCTTGAGGAAACTCAGGAAGCACTTAAAGCCGCAAAGGAGTTTGAAGGTACAGCTGTGGTTATTGCCAGGCAGCCCTGTGTGATTTCAGGGAAAAGGGCAGGCATACGGAGGGTCCCGTATATTGTTGAACCTGAAAAATGCGAAGGCTGTAAGCAGTGTGTAAAGTTCGGCTGTCCTGCAATTGAGTTTGATGAGGAAAACAAATGTGCTGTGATTACGGCACTCTGCAGCGGGTGCGGGGTCTGTGCCCAGATCTGCAAGTTTGAAGCTATTCAGGAGATGAAGAAATGAGCCAGGCTGAGCAAAAAAAGTTTGACCTTCTTATTACGGGAGTAGGAGGGCAGGGCGCAATCCTTGCCTCAGACATTATCGGAAAAGCTGCCGTTACTGCAGGGCTGCCCATCCGGGCTGCGGAAACACACGGTATGGCCCAGCGCGGAGGCTCTGTTGTGAACCATATCCGGATCGGGCAAACTTATGGCTCCATGATCCCGAAAAAAGGTGCAGACCTCATGCTTGCCCTTGAGCCAATGGAAGCCGTAAGGTACCTGGATTTCCTGAAAGACGGTGGAATTATTATTGTAAATACCCAGCCTGTAGTTCCTGTGACCGTTACCTCTGGGCAGGCAAAATACCCTGAGGTTTCGGATATCCTTGATGCCCTGTCTGAAAAATACATAGTAAAAGCCTTCAATGCCGATGAACTTGCGTTTGAAGCCGGGAGCAGGCTTGCAATGAATGTCGTAATGGTAGGGGCAGTCTCAGGCTATCTGCCCATTCCGAAAGAAACCCTGATTGAGAGCGTAAAAGCCCTTGTGCCTCAGAAAACGATTGAGGTGAATCTCAGGGCTTTTGAGGCGGGAAGGCAAAAAGTAGAGGAAAGCTGAAACTGAGGAAATCTAGAACTTTCCTTTTTAGAACTTTCCTTTTTTTCATTGCCTATGCCCATATACACAGGCTTTTTAACGGGCTAGTTTAAATACACTCATTTAATACACCTATATAAATATATAACATTCAAGAAGTAAGACTTTAATTAAATAGTAAAAATACATCAGTCAGTATAAATACATCAACTGGTATAGAGTTAACTTTCATTGAAAACAGATTCTGTACCTATGACCCACTACATGATAGTGAAGGGGATAATAAAGCATGGAACAAATTAAGAATGATATTGTCGATTATCTGAAGGCTAATTCTTTTATGGACAATAACACCGTCCTGAATGATACTGATTCTCTCACTCAAAATGGCATAATAGATTCAATTGGTTTGCTTGAACTTATGGATTATATCTGTGAGAAATATTCTATTGATATTCCTGAGGACATGCTCACCCCGGAAAATTTTGATACTCTGGAAGGAATTGCGAATATGATAATTAAGCTGTCGAAGTGACACAGTATGCGGATTGATGCGTATATCAGCGAGTACGCCAGAAAAACCCCTCAAAATATTGCTCTTGAAGAGGGCACAAATTCCATTTCCTATAGCTGCCTTGACACTGATATAAATGCTATTGCTTCACATTTGACAGATTTTAATCACTGTCGGTTTGCAATCCTGGCAGAGTCAAGCATGCGGTATATAAAGATGCTTATGGCAGTATACCGATCAGCTAACATTGCCATTCCTCTGCCAATAGAATTTCCCAGGTTCAGTCTTGAGAAGCTTCTTGACACAGCCCATATCAACAATATCCTCACAACCGATACCCAGTACTCAAGATTTGGAGAGGGATTTTTTGAGCGTTTTGGAACTGTAATAGTTCTTTCCAGGGATACTTCCGTAAACATTCTCCGCAAAAATATCGAGACTGAACGGAATAATCCTGAACTTCGGCTTGTTCTTTATACCTCAGGCACAACAGGTACTCCAAAAGGAGTCATGTTAAGTGACAGAAATCTTGTATCAAATGCAGAATCCATAATCAAGGTACTTCGGCTAACCTCCAGTGATAAAGGAGCGCTTGTAATATCCCCTCATCATGCTTTTGGGAATTCCATAATTAACTCCCACCTGGCGTCTGGGGGTTCGGTCTGTGTTGGGAATATGAATTTCATTGCTTCAGTTTTCAACCTTATAGAATCAGATGTCTCAATATTTTATGGAGTACCCAGCACTTACCGTATACTTCTCAAATATCCTGATAGATTCAAACGATCCTTTGCAAAGGTCAGAACTGCTGCATCGGCAGGTGGAGGAATGGATAAAGCTATTGTGAAAGAAATGAAGGAGTTAGTTCCTGGTCTTGAAATCCTTCCTATGTACGGCCAGACTGAAGCGACTGCTAGACTTGCCTACCTGCCCGCAGAAGATGTGGATGAGTTTGTTGACACTATAGGAAAAGCAATTCCTGGTGTTACACTTGATGTTTTTGACTCCGATTGCAATCCCGCAGAGATTAACACAACAGGCGAACTGGTTGCTGCTGGAGATAATATTATGCTGGGTTATCTGGACGACGAGATTGCAACTGAAAAGAAAATTATCAATGGTTGGCTTCATACCGGCGATCTTGCACAGAAACTTCCCAATGGATATATCCGACTTCTCGGGCGCAAAGATGACCTTATAAAAATAGGTGACCATCGTGTTAATCCGCGAGAGATTGAAAGAAATATAGAAGAGAATACCGAGGTCTCCAAGGTTTTTGTCGTACCTGTGCCTCATGAGCTTATGGGAACTGCAATCAGTCTCCTTGTCATACCTTCAGAAGGAACAGAAATCGAAAATCTGTTTTCGTTCTGCCGTAAAAACCTTCCAGGCTACCTGTGCCCAAGAGAAATCCTGTTCATTGATCATCTACCCTTGAGCGAAAACGGGAAAATATCCAATCGATCCATAATAGAGGAGTACAAACATGTCAAAGCTAATATGCAAAAAGTGTGTTCTTGATTCCGATATTCCCGGTATCCAGATTAACGAGGAAAGTGGTCTCTGCCATTTCTGTGAGACATATACTCCTCTTACTCTTCAGGAAAAGACTGATTATCTGACAAGAATAGAAAAACTTTTTGAACAATACGCAGGGACGGGAAACTACGATGTAATTTATGCACTTTCAGGGGGCAAAGACTCTTCATACACCCTTTATAAACTTAAAAAAGATTATCCCTTTTTGAAAGTTCTTGCTGTTCAGTTCAATAATGGTTTTACTTCCGAGGGTGCAATTAAAAACGCAAAAAAGATTTGTGAGATTACAGGCTGTGATTATTTCCAGTTGACAATGAAAGAGGAAATTCTGCTTGATACATTCCGAAAAGCTGCTGAATCTTATGACGCCTTTCCTAGATTTGCCAAATATCGAGCCAGTGATATCTGTAATGTTTGCATCAGTATCATTAAGCAAAAACTGATCGAAAAAGCCATCACTGAGAAGGCTCCTTTTATTGTATTTGCTTTTACAGCTGGTCAGTCTCCTAATCCTATAATCCCTCTCTCGGCAAATTTTCTCAAGTGGTCAAGAAACCTGTTTGAAACCCAGCTCCAAAAAATAGGGGTTGATGATAAGGATGAAGTTTTCCTCCTGAAAAAATCGGTTCTTGCAAATCTGGGTGAGAATGTTCCGAGTATCCTTCATCCTCTCTGCCTATGGGATTATAATGAAGATGTAATACTTGAGACCCTGCTTGAAATCGGCTGGGAATCCCCAGGAATCAACGACAGCAACTCAACTAACTGTATCTTGAATTCCTTTGCCTGTTACAACCACCTGAAGAAATATGGATTCCACTCATACACCTTTGATATTGCAGGGCTTGTTCGAAGCGGGGATATGTCGAGGGAAGAAGGGTTTGAGAAAATTACTCAGGAACTCTCTCAACCCCTGATAATGGAGGCTGCAAAGAAGCTTAATTTCGATTTAAATCGATTTTGAGACTTTTAACTAAGATTCAACATAAGTGGTACATAACTAAGATTCAACATAAATGGTATTCATTCCGAGGGTTAAGCTATGGAAGCAGCAGAAGGTAAAAATGTCCATATTCTGGAAGAACTTAATCGAGATATTGAAAATTTATCTTTAAATCTCAAGAAATTTATTAAAGAGCAAGTAAGTGTTTTTAAGAAAAGAGGGGTGGTCATAGGAGTATCTGGAGGAATAGACTCTGCAGTAGCATTAACCCTCTGTGTCCATGCACTTGGGAAGGAAAACGTGTACTGTCTTCTCCTTCCTGAAGACGAATCCTCTCCTTCCAGCGCAGCCCTTGGAGCTGAAATCTGTGAGAGCCTTGGAGTTCCATACGAGGAAGTGTCCATCTCCCCTATCCTCAGGTCGCTTAATATCTATGATAAAAAGGAACAGATTATAAAGCGAACCTGCCCTGATTACGACCCTGATCTCCATAAGACGTCGCTTGTTCTTCCTGATTTTCTTAACCAGGGACTTTTAAATGTTCCTTATATCCAGCTTGTTAAAGATGGGGTACCTGCTGGGAAGTACAGACTGAAAGCGAATGATTATCTTGAATTAATAGGACTTCAGAATGTCAAACAGAGATCTCGAATGCTTGTTCAGTATATGTATGCTGAGAAGTTGAACTATGCGGTTTGCGGGACAACGAATAAGACAGAACTGTTTCTTGGTCAGTTTGTGAAATACGGGGATGGAGGCTCAGATTTTGAACCTCTAGCTGACTGTTATAAGGTCCAGGTTTATGCCCTGGGTAGACTGCTTAATGTCAACGAAGCTATTATGAAACGTCCTCCAAGTGCTGATACCTGGAGCCATTTTACTAGTGATGAAGAATTTTACTGGCGTATGCCTCTTGAGATTCTGGATCAGCTTCTGTACGCTCAGGAGCACCAGTTGCCGACCGAGGTGATTGAGAAAAATACCGGACTATCAAGTGAAACTATAGAAAAAGTCCTGATACATATCAACAGGATTAGAGATAGTACGGAGTATGTACGAGCCGCGCCGCCTATCTGCTATATTAGCAGGTAAAGACAGAAGTAATCTACATTAAATTGAGGATATGTACAGAGTCTAAAATACTCTTATTTATTTCATTCTTCCGGGTTATCCATAATTTTTTCGAGTTTATTTTAATGGAAAAACCTTTCTTTTTATCTATTTGCTGCTGTCTTTTACCTTCCGTTTTCCAACCATTTTTTTCTATAAGGAAGTGCGGCAAGTGACAGACAGAAACAAATGTAATGCAAAAGATTCATGCTTGAAGGGAAAAAACGAGCAGAACAAATAATGATGCTGTAATACTGGGTGCAAATACTTTAGCTTCGATGATGCTGTTTTTTTTGGATTTGTCTCTGACTTTTTGACATTTATTATTCTATTTTCTTTTCCGGCCTACTTTTTCCCAAAAAACAGTTTAATTGTGGAGTTAGGTGTGAAGTTATAAATCGATATCATCAGCACAATCATCTTTCATAAATTATTTTGTTGAAAAGTATATCCATTAACTTTATATAATCTTCTAATGTAACTTCTGTAATATAATGTTATTTGAATCGATTAACATTATATGATAAATCTAAGATTTCCAACAGAAAAACACGCTTGAACTTTTAACAATAGCTTGTGTGAAAGATCCCTAATTTAGTGGAGTGCTTATGAAATTCAAGTGTAGCGTTTGTGGTGATTATTACACTTGTTCACTTTGTTATTAAATTGTAATATCCAAGACAATCTCTGTATAAAAATTTCCAAACACCTTGACAATAACGTCTCAACAATAAGTCTCAGAAAAGAGGTCTTGAAAATGAGCAGTGAGCTTTGTATGGATAATAGCAATCAAAGCATGATTAAAAACAAAGAACAAATATTCACTGCTATTAAGGCTCCTCAAAATCTAACTGTGATTCTTCCTGCTTACAATGAAGAAGTATCCATTGGAAGCATAGTCCTTCTTTCCAGATTGTATGCAGATAATGTCATCGTTGTTGATGATGGCAGTTCTGACCGCACAGCTGAAATAGCTAGAAAAGCCGGAGCTGAAGTGATAGTCCATGAAGTTAACCGCGGAAAAGGCGAAGCCTTAAAAACCGGCTTTACAGCAGCAGCTAATCTAGGTGCTGATATAATTGTGACAATGGACTCCGATGGTCAGCATAACCCTGCTGATATTCCGAAGTTAGTTGATCCTATTATCCGAGGTGAGGCTGATATTGTCAGCGGTAGCCGTTATTTAAATGGTCTGGGTAGAAATACTCCTGTCTACCGCCGTTTTGGACAAAAAATTCTGGACAGATTTACCAATCTGAACTCAGGTCTCAAAATTACTGATTCTCAGAGCGGCTTCTATGCATTTGCAGCTTCTACAAGAGATGCCTTTCGCTTCACTGACAAGGGTATGGCAATAGAAAGTGAAATGCTCGCAGATGCAGGAAAGGCAGGTTTTAGAACTAGAGAAGTAGAAATTGGTGCCCGTTATGATGTGGAGTGCTCGACTTTAAGCCCGATTAAACACGGATTTGAGGTTTTTTCAAAGATTTTAAGGGATATAGAGCTTGAGAAGCCCCTTTTCTGCTTCACAGTGCCTGGTACGCTACTTGTAATAGCCGGTCTCTCTACAGGAGCTTACTTTCTGCATGTCTTTATCTCAGGAGGAAACCTCTATTTCGGACCTACAATACTTATGGTTCTCCTTACTGTTGTAGGGAGCTTTTTGGCGCTGATTGGTATACTATTGCATTCAATGTCCACAATCATTAGAGATATCAAAGGAGTTTAAAGCTTAATAATTGGCTGCAGCATAATGTTTTATTTTTCGAGCAGAAGAGGCTAATGGTTTCAGAGGAGTTAATAAGATGGATAATATTCCCAAAGTGTCTGTTGTTGTTTGCTCATATTCTCATGAGAGATATTGGGACACTATCGAGACGATAGAGTCGTTAGTCAAGCAATCTTATAAAAATATTGAGATTGTTCTAGTGGTCGATAGAAATCTAGATTTATTTAAAGCCTTTAATGAATCCGAGTATCTGAGATCATTAGATAATTTGATAATAGGTTTTTCAAATTTGCCTGGTTTATCGAATGCTCGAAATAAAGGAGTTGAACTCTCCTCTGGGAGTATTATCGCATTTATTGATGATGATGCTATCGCAGATAAAGACTGGATTTCTAATTTAGCAGTTTTTTATAAAGATCCAGAGGTTGTTAGCGTGGGAGGCCCTATGAAACCATTATGGATATCGGGTGAAGCTAAATGGATTCCAGAGGAGTTTTACTGGACAATGGGTTGTTCGTATAAAAGTCAAAAAGACACGATCCATTGTGTGAGGAGTAATTTCGGCTCTAATATGTCGTTTAGAAGTATGGTATTTAGTAAAGTTGGTCTTTTTGATGATAAATACGGTCTGATAAATAACAACATGAGAACTGGGGAAGAGACTGAATTTGGTATTAGAATTTTGAATACGTTAAATAATTCAAAGATAATATATACTCCAGACGCGGTTGTCTACCACAAAATATTTGAATTCCGTAAATCTTTTTCGTTTTTAGTGAAGCGATGTTTTGGATACGGTCGTGCGATATCAAATATAGGTAGTCAGAAAAAATTAGTAGATAATCAATTACAGTCGACGGAGACAAATTTTTTAAGTTATCTGATAAAATTTTCTTTCCCTGAAAGATTGAAAAATATTATTCGTCTAAGAAGCGTCTGTACTAACATTGCAAATATTGTTGCACTCCTTACTTTTTGTATGGTTGTATTTGGAGGCTTTGCCAGCGGGGAATTAATTCAATTGATTAACTCATTTTCAAGAGTTATTTTACATTTTAATGAAAGTTCGCATAATTATTTTGGCAAAGAGAAAACTGATTAACTTATAATTTACGTACCAAATGTATAAAATTAAATATAATAACTCCATTAGTTAAAACTATGCTCTAGAAAATTTAACAGCCTAATGCTAATATTTTTTCAATTCAAGCATCTCACACATAATTTTATTTAAATTATAGATAAACACTTTAGTTTTGAAAAAATTTAATATGTTGCGGTGGGCATTTTGAACAAGAATTTATTGCGCTCGACTATTCTTGCTTTTTCCACTTTTCTATCTGTCCTATGGATATTTTTTATGCACATTAACTGGGACTACATACAAGAGATCAGGCATTCAGACCCTATCTGGCTTGTTAACGGCGTTTGGCCCTGGATACATATTATAATTATAATGTACGTATTACTTTTCCTTATAATAGTGAAGTACGATCTAAAGGGAAAAATATTCCATCTTATTTTTATCGCTTATTTAGTATTAGTCATAGATGCAACGCCATATTTTTTGTCTACTTTATATCGTTTCCCAGACACTATTAACGTAGTACACGCGTCTGTTTTGCTCCCAGAAGTATTATCTGACTCGATTGATTTGTCCTATCCTGAAAGTTTCCCTGGCTCTTACATGTTGTTTCATATAGTTCATTTACTGGCAGGTATAGATTTATTTGCGTTTTCTCGGTTTATTTTCACACCTTTAGTTTTAATATCCATGTTTGTCTTCTGGTATTTATTAACAGAACATCTTTTTGATTCAAGAGTTGCCTTTATTTCAACTGTGGTTGCAATTCCAACACAAATTATCGAAATATCACTTACTCCCAATTCTTTAGCTATAATATTAACATTAATTTGCTTATTCTCATGTGTCTCAGATAAATGGAACACAAAAATTCTATTTTACATAGTTGCGATTGTACTTGTATCAACCCATGCAATACATCCGATTGTATTGCTAGTGATTCTTGCGTTTTTTTATTCTTATATTCGTATAACCAAGTTAAACATACTGGATATAACTTGGAAAAAAATTTGTTTCGTATTTCTCTCTTGGATCACATGGATATTCTCACCATCCTGCGTTATGGGTGCCGGAATAATTGAAACTCTTCATCGTATGCTGTCTTTGGAAAGCAGAAATTGGAGTCATGCCTCCACGTATACAGTTGGTACTGGAAATCTAGCAGCGGATTATGTATGGATACAAAATCTTACTATGTTTAAATATGAGCTGTATGCACTGGTTTTGGCAGTTATAATCGTATGCGATCTTTACTTTATAGGTTTTTATGCCTTCACTACTAACAATATAAATATGTTAAAAGAGCCCAAACTTATTATGAAATATTTTATGCTGCTACTAGGTGTGATTTTCTCAACCATTACTTTAGGTAATTTGATTTTAGGGGGATCAGATACTCAGAATATTATTAGTCGAACATTAAATTATTCACTACTGTTTGTTTCAATATTTATAGCTTCATCATTCAACTCTTTAAATATTCCATCCAAGCCTTTACGTAGAACTATTAAAGGTTTCTTTATTGTTTTTCTATTGATCGCCTTTGCAACATATCCATTTTATTCGTACGGCAGAGATTCCTATATCAATTATCCTACGTCTCAGGAAGTCGGATCTAATTTTTTCAGGGATCATGCACCTGATGATAATCTAAATGCAGTTTCATCATACACTAAAGCAGAATATTTCTATCAAATGATGGAAGGTAGAGATGAAGAGGAGGATAACGTGAGGAGATCTACTGTGTATGTTAACGGGTGGTATTCTATGAATTACCAAACTGAAGTCAGTCATGATGTTAGTAATGAGATGACATCAAGTTTTGGATGAGTTGTAAAGTTTTAATAAGTTATTTAAATAACTTTTGAAAGTTTACCTAAGAATTATTCCAAAAAGTATTATATTTCAATTTATTATCATTTGAGTAATGATAAAGCTGAAAATTATGTCGTTTGTGAGATTCTTAATAAAGTGGATAAAAATAGAATTTTAATTACAATCGACAGAAAAGCAGCCTGAAAATAATTAGAAATATGGAGCTCATCTCAAAATCATTTATTTCCATAATGATAAACTCTTGAGATTATTTGGCTAATTCGGAAATCAATTGATTGTCCCAAATTGAGATTTATTTGAAATTTAGAATCTATCTGAGTTTTGTTATGTTTTCAATATTAATCTCAGATAGATTTATGCATAAAGGATAAGATTTTCCTGATGTTTGGAATGCGATAGAAGAATACAGCTATAATATGCATAAAGCAGTTACGTTGAAAGGAAAAAGATAGGGTTAAATAAGTAAGGTAAAAGGTGCTTTAAGTGGGCTTATCTGTTTTTAATTATTTCTGGCTCGTTGTGAGTTTTATTTATGGTAAAGTATTCCATGAAAAAATGAGTGAAGGAGTTACTCATTTCTTCAAAAATTTATCATATGTGGGATTTGGAACATTCATTGGAACTGCCTTTTTATTTACTTTCAATGTGCTCGTCGGCAGGCTACTTGGACCTCTAGAGTACGGAAAATTCAGTCTAGTCCAATCAATTTCAATGTTTTTGTATGTTCCTATGCTTATGGGGTATCATAATGCAATGGTAAAATATAATGCTGAAGAAGAAAAATATGACAGACAGAAAAATGTAATCTCAACGACCTATATTTTAGTGCTTATTTTTACAACAATATCAGTAATTATATATTTATTTATTCCACAAAAAATATTAGAATACTTCTCTGTATCTAATGAAATATTTGATTTATGTATTCTTTTTTCTGTATTATATGCAGTTTATATGCTCCTAACAGCCACAGTTAATGGATTACATAAAATGAAAGCATTTGCAATGATTACTCCAATATATAGCACTATATTATTATTTACTTTTTTAAGCATTGCTTATATAAAGCCCCTTTCATATAAATTAGCTATATTTTCAATGCTTTTTTCATATCTAATAACATCTTGTTTAATACTAATTTATATTCGTAAATACCTTACATATGAGTTTGATAGAAAATGGGCGCATACGTTGACAAATTTTGCAATATACTCAATAATAGGAAGCATGACTTTCGTATTATACCCTAATATAAATCAAATACTAATAAACATGTATATGAGTACTGAAAATTTAGGGCTCTATAATGCTTACAGTTTCGCCTCAGTAAATATTGCGTCGTTAATTTTTAATATTTTCAATGGAGTATTCTTCCCGGTTGCATCAAAATGTAAAGATAAGACTGTTATTCTAAAAAGAATCAATAGAATTGCACCTTATTTAATTATATTCGGAACTATTTTTATAATTATTGTCGAATTTATTATTTTAAATATTTATGGTAGTAAATATACAATAAAAATCCCATTATTGTTTTCATTTGCAATTCTCAGTATTTTAATTGTTTACTATGGAACTTATAACTGGACTTTCTCTTCAGAAGGATTGGATGGTGTTAAATTAGTTAATAAAACTTCAATACTTATAGCTATTATCAATGTAATTTTGGCTATGTTTTTTATACCTTATCTAGGATTAATCGGAGCCACAATATCAACTTCTATTGCACTGGTTATAGGAGTATATTTCTTATTAAGTAAAGGAAAATATTTCAAATATGATAAAATTTAGCCTTGTTTCTAAAATAGTTTATGAAACTCTGAAAAATATGTATTCCATTATGAAAATTAAAAAATTATATTTATATTAGCCAATCGATAGGATTGATGCTTCCAGTTAAATTCTATTAACAAAAGTTTTAATTTTCATACTTATACAGCTATATCTAGCTAATTTAAAGAAATTGATGACCGGATAAATTGATCAAGAAATCACCAAGTATTCACTGAAAAAATGCTGCCTTATTTATTCATACTATATTTAAAATAAATTATTTGACTACGAATGTATAATAAAAGAAGTGAAGGTATGAATTTAATATATTTTTATCCCAAAGAAGACAATGCACCTGCAAATTTAGCACGTGAGTTGTACTTAGCCATTAAAATTAAAAAAGATTTAAATTTATGTATCAGTCCTTATCCTTGCAGTGATCTGTATCCTATGGATTCATACAGCTTAAAAGATTTATTTTTTGGTTCTAACGAATTTGTTGGGGTTCATATGACTACAAGTCCTTTTTTTGCTCCAACAAAACGATTTTTATTGCATCTAATAGCTGTATTAAAAAGAATACCTATTATTTTAAATTATCATGGTGATATTCGAATTGAAACCATGAATCAGCTTAAAAATAAAAGCTGGGTCAACTTCCTTAAATATATTCCAAGCTATCTTTTTGTTTCCCGATTCCTGAAAAATGCAGAAAAAGTAATTGTAAACTCATACAATATGAAATCTCTTGTTGAGAGGAAATATAATGTATCAAATGTTTATGTTATACCAAACGCGATAAATGATTTCTGGTTTTCTGAAAGCAAATCAAAAATTCACTTGGAAGGTTGTCCTTCAATTTTCTATCATGGCAGACTTTCTTATGAAAAAGGGGTTGATCTTCTTATTAAAGGTCTTGCAAAGAGCAAGAGATCAGATGTGATTTTATATATTTCAGGCATTGGTGATCAATTAGATTATTTGAAGTCTATTGCTGCAGAAGAAGGAATTAGTGATAACGTAAAGTTTTTAGGTAAAATTACAAACGATGAACTGAAGATGTATCTATCAAGTGTTGATCTGGCAATATATCCTTCTAGATACGAACCTTTTTCCCTTGCTATTTTAGAGGCTTTTGCTACACTAAACGGTATTGTATTCTATTCTAATAAGGCAGGGATAAATGACTTTGTAAATAATATGAATTTTGAGCTGAAATCTTTTGAACCCACTGTTGACGAAATTGCGAATATTATTCGGAGTCACTATTCTGCCGAAGAAGTGGATCACATTGTATCAATGCAAAAGAAATTTGCAAAATTTTTTACATGGGATTCAGTTTCTGCTCAATATATTCAAGTTTACAATGAATTGAAAAAAAATAAGTAAAATTTTTACCTTTGGATGATGAACTTATGTAATTTATAATTTTATTGATAGTGTGCCTAATTTACTGTAAAATTCGCTCTATCCTTTTACTCTTTTTTGATTTATTCTATTATACACTTATATCTTGTAATCCTCTCTTCACTAATATTACAGTATTGGACCACAAGTCTCGATACTAACTCTTGATTAGAGAATACTCCCATTCACTACTTTGCTTCTTCTTCTTTTTATCTCCTTGTTAGTTCTCTCCATAGCATTTGTTGTCCTTATTCCTTCCAGTGATTCTTTGGAATATAGAGTCAATCATATTTTACAGAAAATTTGGTAAGCTATTGAAGGCTCAGAAAAAGTTAGTAAGAGTAAATTTTATAGCTACATATTTTTGCCGTATTATTTATTTAATTATAGAATTACAATATTATTCTATAGTTATAATTTTCGTAAGTGGCATTACACTTACTTTTATCATTAGATTTTGGAATTAAGTCTTCGGTTTACTAGGATCAATAATTGAAATTAAGTATTGCTGGTGCTTGTAACTCTTATTTTAGCCCTTCCTGGACTCTTTGTGGCGCATCCGTATTCCTCTCTTGAATACCGATCATGATAAAGGAACTTTTTTAGCTTGTAGTTTAAAGTAATTGGTATAAACAAGTGGATTATAAAAAGTACTAGAGCAAATACAGTTTAATACATTATTAATTCTTACGAATCATAAGATTAAGGTATGGTTTAGTAAAAGCTGGGTTTATATTTGGCATTATTTTTTTCAATATTTTTTCATACTTGCGATTCAATCCTTTCGAGGCTAACAACTCATAAATATATTGGCATTTACCATAAATCCCAAAATCGCTGAGATTACTTATAATGTCCAAGCTTTCGATTGGCCCCATAGTAAGCTCGAGCTCGTGGTAACTGACTCCTCTCCCCCATCGGGATAATTTGACCAAATCTTTTGGAACACTATCTGGAAGCTCATTGAACTCATATCTCTTGCTAAAGGAGGCATAATCGTATGCTATGTCGTCTGGCAGCCAATAATAAAACGGCAGAAGCGATGTGTGAGAGTCATAATACCATAACCTATTTGGCGTATCTATGACTGCCCAGATATTTCCCGGCTTTAACATTTCCCATGTTTTTTTTATGGAGATCAGCCTTTCCTGTATGGTCATATGTTCCAAGCTGGCGAAAAATATTATAAAATCAAAATCGCTACCAGAGAGTTTGCTTGCAATTTCGGTTGCATTGCACTCAATAAACTGTGCGTTTACACCATGTAGTTCACAGCGTTTTTTCGCAACGGCCAAAGAATCGGCGTCTACATCGACTCCCACAACATTTGCACCTTGCTCAGCTAACGCTACGGTAGAAGAACCCGTACCACATCCTATTTCGAGAATTCGAGCGTTTTTTATGGGTTTTGCACTATCAAGCCAGGGAATTACTGAGTGTCGATCATAATCAAGCCTCTTAATGAGCTGGTTCTCCATGTCCCTCTTTCCTTCTTCCGATTCGAGAAAACTGGTTTCCACATCTCGGTAGAGGTTATACCTTAAACATTCTTTAAGTTCCAGAGCTTTATCATTATTAATCTCAGTAAAGTTTTTTTTTATGCTTTTTGGAACCGAAAAATTAGCAATTGTTTTCTCTGCTAAGGATATGAGGTTTCTATGTATATTCATAATGTGAATGTAAAAACACATGACTATATTAATGTTTTTATAACTTTGCAAAACCTTCAATTTCAGTCAAGATAAACCTGCATTTTTTGTTATGTTATTATACTAACAGTTCTACTTTTACTTCTTTTACTGGTTTTAAAATTTCTACTTAAGATAATTTTCTAAACTTTTTATTACTAATATTATTATTTCAATGATTATTTTACAACGTGAGCGTAGAGGGTCACGAATACCCCGTCCTTTAGGACGGAGATGAAGTAAACCCCTGCCTCTTCGTTTTTCTCTTTAAATCTTTAGACCATAGCTTCCTTGTATAGAGAGTAAATCAGATCGGAAATCAAGGTTGAAATTTCGGCTTTATTCTAAAAGAACAGGGAAGCTCCGCCGGAGCTTCCTGAAAGCTTCAATATCAGTAGACACAATAAAAAAGGTAATAATAGGATGGAAAATTAGCCAAAAAACATATCATGGGATTAAGCATGTAAGTACTTTGATAAAGAAATCAAATAGGTCAAGAAAGTCTCAATGTTATGTGATGGATAATGGATATGATTCCGAAGAAATTCATACTCTAATAAGAAATGAGATAAAAGCAGATTCAATAGTACCTTTAAGAGAAAGAAAAAGAATGAGAATAAACGGAAAATATAGAAAGCAGTAACACGTAGGGTTTGACATAATCACATACAATAGAAGGAATATAGTAAAGACAATAATATATGTAGTAAAAAGGAAATTTGGAGAAACATTAAAAGCAAGAAAGGTTAAAAATCAAGTAAAAGGGGTAAAAGTTAAACTAATAGTTTATAATATAAACGAAAAAGTAGTAGAATTATTATGGATTAAATTAAGGATTTCTACAGAGCGCTATAACTACCAGTTTTATATTAAACTTTATTATTGATGTCTAAATAGGCATACTGCAATCTCCTGCAAAGTAGTCTACATGTACTTTTAATTCAATAATTAATTTCATTCTAAAGCTAATTTTATTTATTATGTGATAAAAAATTATAATTAATTTTCTATAATCAGTTAATCGATTGATTATTACAATTCGTAGCTTAGAGACTTAATTCTGCACTTTAGGATATCTTCGTATTAGTTTTTTGGTCATACTATTGAAAAAAAATAATACAGATACAATTAAATATTTTGTAATCTGTTTATTCTGTACAAAAAATATTCAAAACTGTCGATTTTAAACAGTTAAGAATATTTTAATTTCATAAGGGGGGTTTAGTATAAATTGTACTAGGATACTTTTGTTTTTCCTTACATTGAGTTTGTTAACGCCATTAACAGTAAGTGCCAGTACATATCCTGTTAATAGTAATCTGAATTGGTGTGGAATTACCTGGTATGTACCTGCAGCAAGTTCAAACACATGGGTGGATGACCAAAACAATTTGCACATGAGATTAGAAAAAATTAATGATAGATGGTATGGTGCTATGCTTGAAAGCCGTAATACGGTCAAATATGGAAAACTTACATGGGTTTCAAACTCACCTACCTTGAATTTAGAAAGAAATACAACTTTCGGTTTATGCACATATTATGATGATAGAAATGAGCTTGACATTGAGATAAATCAGTGGCCTGGCTACGATGAACATGTATGGTTTTCTAAACAACCTGCATCAGTTGATAATCATCCTGAAAACATTTCTTATGGTGTTTTCTCATCTAATCCTTACCTGAATGATAAAAACATAGTATATTCAATTGAATGGACTCCTAATTATGTGTACTATTCTGCCACTGCAGAAGATGGAACCATAATTCTAGACTGGACTTATTCAGATCCTGAAGGTATCCCAGCAATAAACTCTACCATCTGTATGTGTCTGTTACCCCTGGCAGGAAGTTATTATCCTGCAAGTGGGAATGCAGCAGAGATAGTATTGAGTAGTTTTACCTATACTCCATATGATCCTTCCTGGAAAGAGCCTAAACAAAAACCCGTAGCTTCGTTTTCGGCATCTCCAGTCTCAGGAAGTGTACCTTTGAAAGTTGCTTTTACTGATAAAAGTACAGGGACTCCAACCTCCTGGAACTGGAATTTTGGAGATGGGACAAGTTCAACCGAGAAAAATCCAATGCATACATATTCGAAAGCAGGAACTTACACAGTAACGCTTACAGCAACCAATGCTGCAGGCAGTAATACGGCAACGAAATCAAATTACATAACAGTAGCAGGAACAGCCGTGGAAAAACCAGTTATAAACTGCTGGGGCTCACCAAGGATGGGAACTGCGCCTCTGACTGTGTACTTTAAAGACCGTAGCACAGGTTCGCCTACTTCATGGTACTGGGATTTTGGGGATGGAGCTTACTCAACACTCCAGAATCCGAAACACACATATTCAACACCAGGAAAGTATACGGTAAAGTTGACAGTAACCAATGAAGCAGGTAGCACTTCAACAACGAAATACCACTATATAGTGTCAAAGGCACCAAAGGTCTGTAAAGCCAGTTAAAGGGAGAAAATAGCAACAAAAGTGAAAATAAGAAAAAATCGGAAAGACAGGAATCAATGAAAAATATCTCAGGATTTATTCATTTGCCTGCTTTGCAGGCAATTTTTAACTTTCCCAATTTTTAAACGAAGGATTTTATTTTTAAAAATCAATTAACAGCATTTCTTGTAGTATTCTATTTTGTTTTAAAACCTGTACTCTTTGTTTCTATTCTTTACATATCAAACCTTAGAAAACTCTTGCTACCATCATAATATTGCCCTCTGGAAACCATATCTCCTTGCCTGACAGCTTTCCATCCCACATAAACGTTCAATACTTTATAATAATCTTCAATTTTCTATTGTATTGACAGCAGAAGAATTTCTTGGATTTATATTTTAAATTTAGTAAAGTCATTTTTATAAAATCTCATAGAGAATTTATGATTGAAATTGAGGAAAAAAGATGAGAAGATATTTAATTTTGACGAATAAATAATTAAACTTATTAGGGTGATGGGAGAAAGTACAATAAAATTATTTATGAGGAAAAATAGTTCGGAAAGTGAAATTAATTTAAGAAAGCTTAAGTAATCTATCATAATAATTGTTTTAAGAAGGGCTTCTAGAAATATAAAAGAAAAGTAGTATCACTTTATAAAGGGAAAGAGACATGAAACTTAAAAAAGGACTTCTGATCTGTTTAATTTCTTTTATAGCAGCTATAGGTATTGCATCTGCAACTCCAGCAGAATGTCTTAATAATAGTAAACATATAGCTGTATATCTAGAAAACGCACAGACAGTCAGTCATGATCCTTTCTGTACTTCGATGTTTTATGAGTATAACCTGACATATTTGTTTAATGATACGATTTTGTCTCAAGATTTATCAGGTATTGATTTGCTTATAGTCCCTGAAAATCAGATGTCAAATTCAACGGCTGCAATAATAAATGATTATCTGAATAGTGGTGGGAAAGTTTGGTTTCTAAATGATCCAATATTTGATGAGAATGGTAACTTACAAACTGCTAATCGGATAAACATTCTGGGAAATTGGAGTCAATATCCTATTAATCATGCTCAGCGAGTATATTTCAATAATACCGATCCACTTTTATCGGGCTTTCCCTCATCACTCCCGATTCAATCATCGATTGAAAGTTATACCTGGATGAGAGCTTATAGCCCTCGCTCAGGAACAATATCGGGATTTAACTATAATGTTTTAATGCACCTGGGGCATTGGGATGGAAATATGCTTGTTAAATTTGAAAATACAACAACTGGGGCTAAAGCAATTTATTCAAACCCTAATATGTTTATCTCTGGAGGAAAAAATAGCTACTTTGACTCAAATACTGCCTCAGCACTTTTTTACTCATTGAGAGACTGGATTTTGGGTTTCGAATCAAATACATATAGTGTAGCTGTAACATATCCAAAAACAGATAAAATACTCACATTAACTATAGACGATATTCATGGTTCTGATAATGAGATACAAACAACGTCTAATTATTTCAGAATGAAGAAAAATCTTGCATATTCTATTCCAGACACATTTTTTATTATCCCTGATAGTGATACTACAAAGAAAGGACTCAATTATTTTTCTCAGTTTGGAGATACTCATACTATTCATCCACATGGGGTGGATTGGACTGATGTAAACACGGCAAGTAATAGTAATGTTACAATGTTTGAAGATATCATAAATGATGCCACAGGAAAAGAGGATTATGGGTTTTATAGTTTTAGATTTCCAGGAACTACAGGTACAATCCCAGCTTTTCAGATATTTGCAGATCTTGGGTATTCAATAAGCTCAAATTATGGACCTTTTACAGGAATGGGCTCTATTGGAGATGAACTAAGTAACAATATGTTCTTCCCAAAGCAAAAGATACTTTATAACAAAAAAACAAATTTAATAGAACTGGAGACTCCTACTAGATACGATATCAATACTGATACCCCAGCTGATATTTATACAGATAATATTAACAGTTTACAATATTTTAAAAATATTAACTTCCCAGCTAATTATATCATAGGAGGACATATTCAGGGGGTTATGGAAAACCCCGATATGGTTTCCAATATATCCAAAGTTTTTGTCTATATAACTCAAAATTTAGATGATGTATCTTATGAGAGTCTGGAAACCATTGCTAAGTATAATTCGGGAATAAAAAACTCTACAATAATAGCAACTCGTAATGATAATAACACTTCTATTGAAATTACTACTCAACAACCAATCAGTAATTTCACAATAAAATTGATTAACAATAGAAATTTAATAACTGCTGATTATGATGGTGCAGAAATTTATGAAGACAAAATAAGATATAAAAATGGATTTTACTATATTTATCATGATGTTGATCCGGGCACTCATACAATAAACATTACAGACACCGGAGTTCCTGTACATTCATTCTCAATGTCTTCAGATTCTGGGGTAGCTCCATTAACAGTAGCTTTTAATGACACATCTATAATTAAATCAGAAAATTTGAGCTGGGATTTTGAAAACGATGGTATAGTCGACTCTACAGAGAAAAACCCTGTTCATGTTTTTGAAAAGGTAGGAGTATATTCTATAAATATGACTGTTAGTAGTTCCGATGGAAGCTTCAGCTGCATAAAAACTGTTACAGTAAACCCATTCACGTCAGATGTCTTAAATAAACTGTACTGGTTCCTATACAAACATCTTAGTAAATTTCTCCCAACATCAATTTTTACCTGAAATCAATGAGGATATCAAAACTATTTCACATTAGGTGAATCAATTGACTATCTTCAATGCTGGATTTGTGGATGTAATTTAATTTTGGGATCTGCTTATGATTGCGAATAGATAGTGATCTAATTTCCAATATCATGCAACTGGTCAAACTATGGTAGTTCCCATATCCAGATACACAAGGGGAAAATATAGAAAAAAAAATAAATGTTTATAATATGAATGCAGGTTGTAAAATGATATATTTATGTTTTAATAAATCTTAAATTAGTGCATGCAGTATTAAAAAGTAAGTTTGGATTACTCCTATAATCATTAGCCCATATGATATATTTCAGAGCAATGAGGTTTTAAAAATATTCTTATGAAAAATGGGAGAGTGATCTCCAAGCTTATTTGGCCATGATTTCCACTTAGTACCTTGGATGTTTAACGATGAAAAAGCTGGTAGTCGTATTTGGCTTCATATTACTGAATCTTGTTATGCTAATAATTGTCATATTGGTTAATAATTTTAGTTTTACCTGGTTACTACCGGAAGCTCAAGACCCTGTTACAGATGTAAAGACTGGACATCCGAGTAATGTGAGTCATGGCCGCCTGTTGTGGAGTGGAATTAACTGGAGGGTGATATCTCAGTTGGAAAATAACACATGGGTGGACGATCAAGGGCGCTTACATATGAGGTTACAAAAAATTGGTGATACATGGTGTTGTACTACACTTGAAAGCCCTTATACCGTCAAGTATGGGAAATTTATATGGAACATAAGTTCTCCATCCCTGAATTTAGAACGTAATACATCAATAGGGATGTTTACTTATGCGAATGATACTAATGAGATTGATATAGAAATAAATCAATGGCCTGGGCATGATGAACACTTGTGGTTCACCAATCAGCCTGGATCAGTTGAAGATTATCCTTCAAATATATATTATGATGTATATTCTGATTCGCCATATTTAAATGAAACAAATATAACTTATATTATTGAGTGGGAACCTACTTATATAAATTTTTCCGTAGTTAGTAGTGATGGATCAATTATCAGTAACTGGAATTATACAAACGAGAGTGAGATTCCGCATGTAGAATCAACAATTTGTCAATATTTTGGTACTGTAGCTAATTTTACTCCTCAGAATGAGCAACCCAAAGAGATCGTCTTCAACAGTTTCCAGTATATAAGCAGTAAACAATCTTCTAACTATGAATCAGCTGATGATCTCAATCCTGAAAATGAAACGAAATTCTATAAAGGAGTTATTGATAAACTTAATGAATTATAAGCAAATGGAAAAAGTATATACCTGTAGGTTCAATCGTAGAAAATATGTTTATATTAGCAAAGAAAAGTACTTCAGGAGATATTTGAATATAAATTAGGATACTCATTCAAAGTCTCTTTATCTTTTTTCTCAAATTCTACGCTATTTGGGTCTAATGAATAAGGAAAAGACTGCAATTTTTATTTTTTTCTCTGGATATTCTTGTATATTTTTATCCATATGATATTACTTTAAATTTTTAGGATAAGTTTATTTTCCCCTAGGACTTATTGAAATTCCTCCCTAACTCTATATGTAAAATCTGGAATTAGGGCAGAAGAACTGTCTTGGTTCTATATTAATGTAATTATGATTTTCTTAAAAAATTCAATTTCCTTATTTCTCTGATATGCTTTGATCTATCACTTACTACAAGTGAATTAGGCTTTACATCTGTATCTATTATAGATCCTGCACCTATAACCGATCCTGCACCAATTGTTACTCCGCCTAATACTATGACGTTTGCTCCGATCCAGCATCCATCTTCAACAACTATTTTCTTAATCCTATGTTTTCCAACTCTTTTTTTTTCATTTCCTAAGTCGTGAGTGTCAGTCATGAAGAGCGTATTTGGACCTATGCCAACATTATTACCAATAAAGGTTTGTGGCCTTAACTGTACATTATAATTTATATCTACGTTATCTCCGATTTCTATTGGACCAAAAAGCTTACAAAAATTTGAAATACCTACATTTTTTCCAAAAACATATTTTCGAGTTAGCAATTCCGAGAAGTAAACATCTTTCCCGATAGATGGAATTGATTTACATTTTATAAAAGGTAATAATATAAGTCCTCTTAGCTTCCCAAGCGAGACAATAACTGGTGAGTCTACAATTATTATTTTTGTCAGTAATAAAATTAGAGGTGTTATTATCCCATCAATTCCCTTTATAATATAATATAACATCTCTCTTAATGAAATCATGCTATTTCAACCCTTTTTTCAATCATCATCTTTCTCCGACTATTTCAGATCTGAAAATGGAATATGAGCAAATATATATATAATTCTGGCAACTTTACATTATATAAACTAACTCTTTTATCTCGCTGGTACGCTGGCTTTGTTATCGTATACTAACTATATTATAGCCAAAAAATTATTATTATCAGTCCATAATTTTTTCGATTATGCTTTTTCCATCTTCAAACTTATACAATTTTCAAACTTAGAAAATTATAGACTGCAGATAAATATGTAAGGTTGAAAAAAAGTGTAGCTTCTGATCAAAGAAATCATGGTGAAGACTGGATATCCCATTTATCAATACTTTAATTGATAAACTTCCATCCCAAGCTTCACCTGTTATTACTCTTCGATTTAAGCTATTTACTTACTCAATGTACGTTCTAATTGTTCAGGTATTGAGCCTAAAATATTTTTAAGTAATTCTATATCTAGGAATGATGAAGTGCGAATTTATTTTTTAATAAATTGATCTGAACTTCTAACTTTCCATCCTCTGGCAGTTAGGTTATTCGCATGTGCGGCTCCTTTACTTGAAGGCTCAGCATTCCCAGTTATATCTAAATAACCATTTTCGGTATTATACGAATCCATTGTTTGAAGTATTTTATCTACTTCTGTTTGGTTTAGTGAGTTTTGACTAACGTTTAAGTTAATCAAACCAGGATTATTAGATATATCTAAACTTGTCAGGTTATTATTATACATATTCACAGTACCTTCTCTACCAGCAGGGAAGCAACCAGAAAGATTAGCAGCAGTATAATTGTTATCAGACGATAGAACACTTTTCAAATTCGTTGAAGTCAGGTGCAGAGTACCGCTCTGGTTACTGTTCCAGGTGAAAAAGTCTTCTAAAAGTGGGAGCTGATTGTACGGTAATGTGCCGGTCATATGTGGATTATCTCTGATGCATACATGCCATATATTAGCTCCTGTATTGCCCCAATTTATTGTATATGTTGGGCTTTGCTGAACTGCTGCACGAAGATCTTCCAGAGAAGGAGCTTCGGATATATCAAGATATGAAAGATTACAACATTCGAGGCAAAGCCTTTTCAGAGATGGAACGTTATGGAGCGTAATGGTATTCAACGATGTACAATAATAACATTCAATAGTATGCAGCGCCGTGAAGTTACTGAAATCCAGCTCAGTTATCGGATTATAGCTTGAAGCCCATACCTGGAGGTAAGGGGCAACATTTTCTAAACCACTGACAGCTATTACATTCTGTTGTTCTAAATTTTCTATTGTATTGGGACCTGGAGTTACTCCCCCATCTGAACCGTCATAACCAATATTGATCTTAGTTACTGCACTCCAGGGCGTTACTACCAGAGTGTTTACTCTTGTCTCTTTTGAGCCAAATTTTACAGTAGGAGATGCAGAATTGGATGTTGAGCCATCACCAAATACCCACTTAATCTCAGGATTACCTGTGACCGTAATAATCGGTGAAAATGACGAACCAGTAGTAATAAACGTAATATTTGCTTCAGGTGTTGGAGGCTCTTTCTTCATATCTTGATTATAGTTTGAATTGTCTTTGTCTGTGTTTAAACTTATACATCCTAGAGTCGAAGCAACTAGAGCAATAATTAATAAAGTTAAAATTAATGAAGTTAAAAATTTAATTTGAGAAGTTCTGCTGAAGAATCTCATAACAGATTCCCTAACAATATTTGTTGAATTTTTTTCCTAAAACTCTATATTATTTTTGAATTTAAATTAAGTTTTAAAGTATATAAGTTTAATTAATTTGAATTATGGGCTTAAAATTAAAATCTATGTGCTTAAAATTAAGACTTATGTATTCAAAATTAAGACTTATACAATTAAAATTAAGACATTACCAAGGATTCTAATTTCAAAATCACATTCTTTTAACCTATTTCATTGTCTTTCTGGTAAGAAACCTTTTATCAAATAATTACCCATTGACACTTCATTCTTTCTATCCTTTACCGGAGTAAAGCCGATTTTGGATGTACTTTTCGAAAAAAGACCTTCTGAGGAAATAAAGGTAAAAATCGTTTTAATTTATTGTTAAATCTCGTTCTAGCTCTTAATAACAGTAGGATTTAAATATAAGGATTGTATGTTTGATTGTCAAGATCTATAGGACGATAATCAATGTGGGTATATTTTTCCTGATCATTCCACGATTCAAAAACTCCCAACCCTAATTCAGCTGCATAAAACTCAACTAGACCTGTAGCCTGTGAACCAACTTCTCTTCTTATATAATCTATCATAACTGAATCTGTTGCTACAGGATCAACTCCAAAGAAAAGAGTTTCTGGGGGTTTGTTACCAAATGATTTCCATAGCGTGGGCGGAGCGGTATTTACATTGGGGTTCCCCATAATACCGTCACCTATAATTAACCTGGTTTTATTTCGGAAAACCGGGTTATTATTAATGTCTGCCAGGAGTTTTGCAAATGAATCGGCATTGTGTGCTGGAGAGCGCCCGTGTGCATCAGCAGTATAGGAAACACTCCCAAAATTATTCTTCAAACTTAATGTTACTCTTCCAACGGTTTTAAATCCATGTCCTTTTAACTGAGGCATGTTGATTATGTAGGTTGCGTTAACAAATATTTTAGCAGGTTTTATTTTTTCAGCGTAAGCTGTGCTTGTTGATGCATATTCCGAGTTATCCGAAACATAACCCGATAGAAAAATATTAGGTCTTCCCTCAATATATGGTCCGGAATTTTCATTTACATAGTACTTTATTTCTTTATCATAGATTCTCTCTCTAAACTGATCATGAACTGGTCTTGAGGGATCGGTTATCCATATATTTTCGGATGGGACACCAATAGATCTCAATCCTTTTATTACCGAATTTACAATTGCTGCGTAATTAAGCATGCTCGTATCTGAATCATCATCAAAATAAAACCCGTTTGTATAATGCCAGTTATTATTGAAATTCACTTTTATTGCAACCGTTTCTCCACTTTTGTATGGGATTATTTTTCTCCATCCATCTTGAGGGGAAGTTGTCCCAGTCAATTCCATTATTCCGATCTCTACCATCTTGTCTATTTCAGATTGATTCATGTAGTTATTCGGATTTCCCACTCCTTTCCATGTAGTGGAATTTGAATTATGAACCGCTACAACTCTATGAGGAGAAGGGAGATCATAAGCAGCTGGAATTGTTGCATATTGAGTATTAATTCCCAGTTCTTCTTGCTCAGATTCGGATAAAACTTTTCCATGCACTCCAGGCTCAATTGGAGGAATAATCGGGTTATTATAACGCGCAAGTAAAAATAATCCAGCTATTGAAGCTGCGACCAGTACACCTAAAAGTAGTTTACTTAATTTAATATCTTGATTTAAAAAAAGTTTAATCTTCTCGCTGTATAATAGGAGTATCGCAAAGGTACTTATATTTGCAATGGCAGCTTTCTGACAGGGGTAAACAATTCTAGAAGGTTTTGTTCCGGATCTGCACACCAGCCAGAATAAGTTTGCAAAAATTACAAATAATAAACTATTTTTAAATTTATGACTCAAATAACTTATCTTATATTTAAAGGATGTTTTTTTGTGGTTAGTGAATGTGTGAGACTGAGTTTCATTATGAGAATGACAATGATGCTCTTTATCTTCTTCCATCAGTACCTACCTTTACGCCTCAGTTCCAAAATCTTGTGTTAAAACAAATGTGATGTCACTATATAAAGTTTATAATTTTTAATTAAATAATGATGTAACCATACAATAATGCAGATTTATTAACTGGTTCTACTTCTCAAGAGTCCTTTATATTCAGGTTTTACTATGGGACTGAAGCACCTTGAACTGAAAACCAGATAACGAAAATATTCAATGGGAGGTCTTCCTTCCAGTCTTAGCTGTTAGGTATAGAAAATTAGAGGGTAACAGCTCGCTTAAAGCCCTAATCAAAACTTTTTTATATTTTAGCGTATTGTTATTACAGTAGTATATTATCATAGTAGTGATATAACATTACTTCAATGAGTTTACAATACAGCCTGACAGACACTTAAATACTTGGAAGGTATTCTTATGTTGTTGAGCACCATCACGTCTAGCATTATTTCTTCAAGCGCTATTTCATCGAGTGCAATTTCAATGCTTACGACCCCTGGACTTCCTCAGTATGGGGCTACAGTGACTATCGGGCTTATAGTTCTCCTTTCTCTAAAAGAAGTGTTATCTGCTTCTGAAAAATGGAATAAATATCTCAATAATTCTTTTAATCTGGCAATTGTTCCTTTGCTTTTCAGTTTTGTAGCAATTGTATTTTTCAAAGTTTTACAGATCATCTGATCATCTCAAAGGTCATCTGATCGTCTCATAGGTATTTGACTGTTTCACAGGTCAGGTGATTCATAGCTTCTCTAGCTAGAATTCTCTTTTTTATTATGCTTTTTCATACTTTTCATATGTTTTTATATACTTTTTATGCTTTTTATGAGAATAAATATTGAGACACGGCTGCTAATACATGGATCAGAATAAAAAAATTGTAATTAGCATAATAAGAGAATTTTAAGCTTAACTGGCTCCTTAAAATGATTTAAAGGGGCTGTCAGAACGGTGTCCAGCTGCTTAGATAGTGAGGCAGGATTCCGAAAAGAAAAACATTAATGAAACCGTGCATTAGAACAATAAACGGCAGACTTCTTGTTTTGTAAAAGGCAATACCCATTAACAATCCTACAAACCCGGTATAAAGGATTTCATGGAAGGTGCCATATCCAGAGTGCATGAGCCCGAACAGGATACTTGTAATTAACAGAGCTTCTTTCACACTCAAAGCCTGCTCTAGTCTGGTCTGGAGAATTGACCTGAAAATAAGCTCCTCAACTAAACCCACAAAGAAGACCATTATAATAGTTAACTTAAGGAGACTTTCAAAGGAAAGATCAGGGATCAGGTATCCTGTTCGAATGGTCAGATATTCTCCAAGCCCGAGCAAAAAACTCAAGGGCAGTGAGAGAGCAACATAACTCAGGAAATTTTTTGTGGTAATTCCGATCTCTTCTAAAGAATCTTTCTGATGCATTACTATGACAGCTAGTGGAATTGCCAGAGGGCTATAAATAAAAACAAAAGCGTAAAGGGTAGTTTCAAAGAACACAGGCATTGAAAGGTTTATTAGCCTCAGCACAGGGAGAAGCATCAGAGCCTGGTAAATTCTAAGTATTTTAAGATCTTTTATGAGCATGTTGGAAAGAGAAAGCCCAATTAAGATTCCGATATGTATCCAGACCGCTAATCCCATTCTCCCTGAAAAGATAAGAAGTTCGGCAAGTGCTATGAACAGAACAGGAGCTAAGGTAAAGAGCCTGAGCCTTTCGGTTTTAAAAATTTCCTGACTTATCTCGTCAAATCTGGTTAATTCAAACTTTTTATTTGGGAATTCGGCTAATTTTTGCTCCAGCGCAGTAATATGCCGATGCGTTAGGAGAATAAGAATCCCAGTGCATATCCCACCAAACATATAAATAATGTCCACATACCACCCAATTTTCTGGAAAAGGCTGGGATTTTCATAGGGCAGCAAAGTAAATCCGTAGTCTGTTTCATCTTGCAGGATTTCAGTAGAGATTCCATCTGAAACTGGTCCTGTCAGTGCAGAAGAGGGAAGTTCGAAATTACCTGCGGATGCAGTTCCGGGAAAGATTGCCAGTAAAACCAGAGTCAGAATTAATGCAGATATTACAGGACTCAATTTTTCTGATGTTTTATGGAAACTAATCAGTTTTTGCACGGAAAATACTCCTTTTTAAGGCAGGTTCAGGTCTATGTAGGGGTTTTGTGTTTTTAAGTTCCCTGTGTACCCTTTGTTTTGAAGGGGGGCTTTGTCCGGGGCTCGTGCCCCTTACTCTCACTCCATCACAGCAAGATGTAGTTTAGGAAATCCGCATGTGCAAAGGCTGCCAGGTTGAGAATTAGGAGGCTGGCATTTGCAGCCATCCTTCTGCGGTTCATCCCTTAGCTGTTTTCGTTTTCGTTCACGTTTATCCAGAGGTGCAGATCCCTGTAGGGCGTGGTTTTGTCGGTCTCGTTGAAAAGCAGGAACTCAAGCTTCATGTTCTGACCTACCAAGGGTGGGGTAAATGTGACAGTCTCTTCCCAGGTCTCGTTGTGGTCAAGGGTTATATGCTGCAGGTTTTCTGGAAGGGGAAGCAACTGGTTTTCAAGCCTTACTTGCATTGTGTAATTTACAGGCCTGTATTCATGGTTTACAATGCCAACAATCATGGTCCCACTCTGCCCGAGCGTGTAATCTGTAGTGTAATTGTCAGCTATTCCTTGCGGACCAAGCACGTAAAATTCGGTAAAGTGTTCTCCTTCTTTTGGAGTTAAGATTACATACTCCAGGGTTGCGACAGACATGAGAATTGACAGGATAAGGATAATCGTGAGAGCTCTGTCCAGCTTTGACTCCGGTTTCTCAAGGATCTCGTTTTTGAGCGAAAGGGCAGCTGCGCTGAAAGAAATCTCGAAAGCCTCAGTTTCAGGAAGGCTTGCCCGCCTTATATATGCAAGCCAGCACATGATAAATATGAATATGGATAGGCATACAAGCACAGGAAGGAGCCTGATCCCAAAAGGCGTATAATTGAGGACAAGCCCTATCAGGGGCACTATTGCAATGCTTAGCCCAAATGAAAGTGCAGTCCTTTCAATTCCGTCAAGGTCGGATTTTGCGGGAAAAAGTGCAGCAATTAAGGCGTACCCCGGCAGGAAAAGTACAAGAGGCAGCCCAAGTACGTTCCGGAGTATAGTCTCATTTATTCCGGGGGCAAGCACAAATATGTCCGTAAGGAGCACGAGCCCTATGACAATCAAGAGGTCTGAGGGAATTCTTTTTCCAGTCATGCGGGTCCATCCGGCTTATAATCAAAAGATACTGTAGATATATTTTTTTTGAGGGTAGCAATACTTCTCTCCAATGCATTTTATTCTTTCGCTTTATTTAAGATAGCAAATTTTTTTCCTTATATATTTTTTCAGTTTTACTTTTTTCTGCCTTCTTATACTTCTTTTTTATTTTTTCAGACTTCTTTATCTTCCACTTCTCTCTACTTTTTTCCGTTTTTAAGTTTTTTTCCTTATATGTGGCAAGAGGGCTAGCTCCATAGTTTTTTTCCTGGATTTTTTCTCGCTTTTTTTCTTTTTCCAGCCAGGAAGCGCGGCAAGTCGCATATAAAATAGGTGCAGCCACAAGGGCGCAGGGCTGAAAAGAGAGTTTTTGAGCAGGCAAGGCAACCCGGGAATTGAGCCCAGAATTTTCTCCAGTTCTTCTGATGCGGTTTCTTTCATATGTTTGAGATTTTTGAGGCTTCTTTTTTTATTTATTTACTTTTTATTCTATTCTGTTTTAGTAATATCTCTTCTTAATATCTAACCTAACAATAAAATTATATGTGTTCTCCCGGAGTTGCTTATACAATATTATTTTTTAATAATTATTTTATGATAATGTAATTTAGCTAAATTTATATATGGGCTTTATATTATTCCATTAATATATTAGAATGTCAATATACTAACTTCTCATAATTGTTATGAAAGCATTCAAGCATGCTACTTTGGTTTATACCTTCAGAGCGCACCAGAATTTGGTGATAGGGCTCTAGATTAATGCGTTTATTCAATTGGAGTAAAGCTACCTGGGTATTGAAATCACACCAAATTTTAAATATTTGTTTTCTAAACTTCTATTTATTTTATACTATACTAATCTATTATAGTACTCCATAGTATCTCCAAAATTCCAAGATAGTTGGGAGCACTCATAGAAATTTCTAAAAAAGTATTTATAATATAAGTTCATATGAGGTTGAATAAATGAGTAATGAGCTTACCCCCGATACAAGCTCTCAATGCATGCTTCAATGCGAGGAAAAAACGTGCAGGGAGGTTACAGCCCCTCAAAAAATAACTGTGATTCTCCCTGCATATAATGAGGAAGTTGCCATCGGAAGCATTGTCCTGCTAACACGCAAGTACGCAGACAGCGTGATTGTGGTCGATGACGGCAGTTCAGACCGCACAGCCGATGTTGCCAGGAAAGCAGGCGCTGAGGTCATTGTTCATGAAGTGAATAAAGGTAAAGGAAGGGCTCTTAAAACAGGCTTTACAGCCGCAGTCGCCCTGGGCGCAGACATTATTGTGACCATGGACTCCGACGGCCAGCACAACCCTGCTGACATTCCGAAACTGGTTGAACCCATCCTGAAAGGTGAAGCCGACATGGTCAACGGCAGCCGGTACCTCAATGGTCTGGGCAAGAATACCCCAGCCTACCGCCGCGTGGGTCAGACCATTCTCGACGAAGTAACGAACCTCAACTCCGGCCTCCATATAACAGATTCCCAGAGCGGTTTTCGTGCGTTTGCAGCCTCAACAAAAGACATTTTTCGCTTCACTGCCAAAGGCATGGCAATTGAAAGCGAAATGCTAGCCGACGCCGGTCGCCACGGCCTTCGCATAACCGAAGTCGAAATCGGCGTCCGTTACGATGTTGACGGATCAACAGAAAACCCAATAAAACACGGTCTTGGGGTTCTTATGATGGTTCTGAAAGATATCGAATTCAATAGGCCTCTTTACTACCTGACATTACCTGGATCAATTCTTGGAATTATCGGGCTTATTATGGGTGCCATTTTCCTTCACGATTTCACACTGGGAAAAGGCCTGTACTTTGGGCCTACCATGCTCATGGTTCTGTGTATTGTTGTGGGGATGTTTATGGCTTTGATGGGTATTATGCTGCATTCGGTATCTACGATTCTGAGGGATGCGCTGAAGGGTTAAATATTTAAAATGGCTTTAATCTCTGAGATTTAATATTTCTTCTAAAGTCTATCTAAGAACTAAACCAACTCTTGAGAAGGTTCGATCTTAATGCCTCGAAAGAAATCTGTAAGCATAGTCATTCTTTCATACAACAACAGGGAAGACTTGGAAGAATGCATCCCTTCTTTAATGTCTCAAACATATCAAGATTTTGAGATTATTGTAGTGGACAATGCATCTATGGACGGCAGTGAAGAATTCATAAGAACCAACTATCCCATGATAAAAGTAGTTCAGACAGGAAAAAACCTTGGATACCCTGCAGGTAATAACGCAGGCTTTGAGGTTGCAGAAGGTGAATATATTGTAGTTGTGAATCCAGATACTGTTGCAGATCCAGAATGGCTTGCTGAACTTATAAAACCCCTCAAAAATGACCCTACAATTGCAGCTACCACTTCAAAGGTTCTAATATATTACCAGAAAGACAAAATTAATACATGTGCAAACACAAGCCACCTTACAGGACTTACCTTTTGTAGAGGACTTAATAAGTCTGCTGACGAATTCAGCAACTTCCAGGCAGTAGGTGCAGTCTCTGGTTGTTCATTCGCAATAAGAAGTGATATGCTAAAGAAGATAAATGGATTTGATCCTGATTTTTTCCTTTATCTGGAGGATACAGATCTTTCCTGGAGAATACGTTTTGCTGGAGGTAAAATAATGTACGTCCCAAAGTCTGTAATATATCACAAATTCAGCTTGTCAATAGCTCCCTTTAAAGAGTTCTACCTTGAAAGAAACCGTTACCTAATTTTGCTGAAAAATCTTAATACGAAAACATTGATATTGTTAACGCCTGCACTTGCAATAACTGAAATTGTAACAATGGGTCATGCTATTTTAAATGGTCCCAAATACATAAAAAGTAAATTAATGGCTTATTTATGGATAATAAAGCATATTAGAACTATTTTAATAAAAAGAGAAGAAACTCTTTCTAAAAAAATAATCTCTGACAAAGAGTTCTTCGGACTGTTAGATTGGAGTATTCCTTTTGAGCAGATAATTGAAAATCATATAATGAAAAGAACGACTGATATTATTTTCAATTCTTTTTATGCATTGAATATGAAAGTAATAAGAAGAATAGTCTAATACAAAAGGTTAGGATTGTGATATATTTTTATGTAGAGTCTATTCAGAGATTAATGTTGGTAGCTATCTGAAGTCAAATCAAGTTTTGGGTTGAGTTCGTTTATTCAATAAATTATAATTTAAAGGCGGATAATATGATAATAGCTTTCTTTATAAATACGCCTGCTCAAGCGCATTTCTTTAAAAATATTATTAAAGGCCTTGAGTCAAAAGGCCATAAAGTGTTAATTTTGGCAAGAGAATATGGAGATACTATCCCTCTTTTAAAATATTTTAAATTCAATTATTTTATTTATACGGATGTGTCAAACTGTAGTATATATCGTAAAATTTATACCCTTCCTTATAATGTGTTAAAATCATATAATTTTTTAAAAAAATACAAACCGGATCTATTGGTTGGTGCAGGTATTGAATGTGTATATACTGCTTTGTTATTAAACTCAAAATCTATCCTATTTACTGACTCAATGCCACTTAATGAATCCATTTATGTAAAAAGTCAATTTTTATTATGCAAGCCTTTTATGAGTGCAATCATATCCCCAGCTTCTGTAGTAACCCCAAACTCTCCAAAAAAGTCTTTGGGACCAAAGCACATTATGATAAACTCTTATAAAGAACTTGCTTACCTCCATCCAAATCATTTCGTACCGGACAGTTCTATTTATGATCTATTAGGGTTAACTGAAGATGAAAGGTTCATTGTGCTTCGTTTTAATGCTTTTGATTCTGTTCACGATCTAGGAGGCGTGACGGGTTTTTCTGTAGATGAAAAGAGAAAACTCGTTGATATATTATCTAAGCATGCTAAAGTTTTTATCTCCTCTGAATCAAAGCTTCCTCAGGACTTAAAAGAGTTTTCAATAAATATACCTAAACATAGAATTCATGATGCTTTATATTATGCTGACTTAGTTGTGGCGGACACAGGAACGATGGTTATTGAGGCAGCTGTCTTAGGTACCCCTGCAGTTAGATTTAGCACTAATGCAGGAGCTAATGATTTAGGAATTTTCGTTGAGTTATCAAGTAAGTATGATCTAATTTATACTTATGATGATCCAGAGTTAGCAATCGCAAAAGCGAAAGAACTAATTAATAGACCAAATCTGAAAAAAGAATGGGAACATAAAAAAGAAATTTTGCTAAATGATAAAATTGATTCAAGTTTGTTTATGGAGTGGTTTATTGAGGAATTTCCTCAAAGTTTCAATAAATGTTTATCCCAAAAGTCAATTTAATTTTTTGTTATCTCTAAATTACAATTTAATGATATCAGTAGAATTATTGGTATGATGGAGAGAACTCACATAAAATTTTAATGCTTCAGAGTAAGATTCCAAAATGAATCTAGCATATAGTCAACGACTAAATATGAGGAATGATATAGTACATGGGAAAAAATAATCTACTCCTAATATGTGAAACATATACCAATTTCCAAAAAGATCCTATTGATTTATTGGCAAATCACTTTAATAATATCTCAGTCTTTGTTAAATACAATCCAATAGCTGAGATTTCTAGATATATTTCACTTCCCGCCCTGATTCAACACAATTCTAAGAATAAGATCGATCTAACTAATAAACCTCCAAATATTAATGTTTTTTTAACTCCTATATTTTATATGCCTTTTGATTCTCAATATAAGGCTCTTGGAAATAAACATTTAAAATCAGTAGAGAAAGTTATTGAAGAAAACAATATTGAATTCGATTTAATTCATTCCCATTTCACATGGCCATGTGGATATGTCGGTGCAAAACTAAGGGAAAAATATAATGTACCACTGGTTATTACCGCACACGGATTTGATATTTATAAATTGCCATTTAAAGATATGGATTGGCAACAAAAAATTCAATATGTTCTCAACTCTGCAGATTATATAATTACAGTCAGCAAAAATAATTTAGATTGTATTAACAAATTAAATGTTAATACACCTGTTAAAATTTTACCTAATGGTTATAAAGATGATCTGTTTTATCCTATGAATCAACTTCAATGTAAGCGTAAACTTAATTTACCTCTTAATAATAAGATAATTTTAAATGTCGGGAATTTATCTGAAGTTAAAGGTCATAAATATCTTATTGAAGCGATGAAAGAAATTGTAAAATTTAGAAAAGATGTTCTTTGTATCATAATAGGTGAAGGTAAGTTAAGAAACACACTTCAAAGGCAAATTAATAACAACGGGTTAAGCAAATTTATCAAGCTTGTTGGAAGAAGACCACATAGCGAGATTCCTATTTGGATTAATGCTTGTGACTTGTTTGTTCTTCCCAGTTTAAATGAAGGAAACCCTACAGTTATGTTCGAGTGTTTAGGTTGTGGTAAACCATTTATAGGAACCAATGTAGGTGGTGTTCCAGAGATCATTAAATCTAACGATCATGGATTGCTTACTGATGCTGGGAACTCTCATAAGCTTGCTGAGAAAATTAAAACTGCTTTGGATAAAAAATGGGATGGAAAAAAAATAGTAAATTATGCAGAGAAATATAAATGGAAAAATATAGCAGAGGAAATTCAGCAAATTTATTGTCATCTGTTACAAAACTGAATTATATTACTTGAAAATTCTAACTATGAGTTTTATTCCAGATCAATCAAGCAAAAAAACCTAGCTACCAATTTGATTGAGTGTCCTATGAAATTTCAGATAAGAATAGATAGTTCAATGCATCAATATATTATAAGGTTAACATGAAAACAAATCAGTTTAAACGTTTACAGGTAGGAAATATTCCTAGCAAGCTCGCTCTTAGTTTACCATTTCTCTTAGCAACTGTTATCTTAATTGGTTTCCTTATTGCGGGTATAATTGGTAGACTCGATCTTGCTATTAGAGGTTTGATCATTGCGGTTCCCTCCATTGCGTCGGCAATAATATTATGTAATATTTATAAAAATAAAAATAAATTTGAAAATATTAATGTTTCTCTTGGTTTAACTCAAAAACAATTAGCATATCTATTTTTTATCGTTTACTTTTCAAGTTTAACTGTCGTTTTTATTTCTTCAACTCGAACCTGGTTATATCTATCCTTAATTTCATTACTTTACCTCACAATTTTGCTTCAAATTTTTTCTACTGGCTTTAATTCCAGATTCATTTTGCTTCAAATTATTCTTTGCATGCTTAATTTGATTTATAGTGTCACTTTTAAATATCCTTTATATTTTGGTGGAACAGATATATTGGCTCACATTTTCATGTCACAAGTCACATATATTTCTGGTCATATAATTCCCGAAGAATTAAGTATCGGTTATGCAAATTTTCCTTTATTTCATATTTTGATATCTCAGACTTCTTATCTATTGGGTTTGGATATAAAGACCTCTTATTTTTTAATAAGCGCTCCAATATTTGCCTTATCTGTTTTTTTTGTTTATCTCTTTTTTTTGGGCACTATTGAAAACGTAAAATTGTCTTTACTTACAGTTATTTTGTATTCTAATTTAAGTGTTGTAGTTTACTACGGAATGTATGTAATAACGAGAACTGTAGCATTTATTGGATTCGTCATGTTGTTATATATTATTTCAAAAAATAAAAGTGGAACTAAAAATAAAATTGCTTTCAAGTATATTGGTATATTACTTACTACATTCATAGTGCTTGTTCATCAAGTATCAAGTCCGCAAATACTTTTTGTAATTTTAATATTATTATTATCTGAAAAATTTATATGGCATTTTACTAATCTCAAAGAAAAATACTGGAGTTCCACATATGTACTTTTATTTGTAGTAATCTTCCTAGGATATTGGATTTATCTGGCTTATTCGTTTACTAATATGGTATTGACGACTACATTTGATTCGTTCATAAGCGATTCAATTCAAATGGAAAGATCAGTCGTGTCTGGAAACGAATGGATATTTCTATATAGTAATACTGATGTTTTAGTTCTAACATTTTTTGTCTTGATTGGGATTGGGGTTACCCTCTGGAGATATTCTAATAATTATTCATCAGTCTTTGCCTTAGCTGCTTTGCTTTTTCTTCCACTGTATTTGCCTAATCCTTTGCAAACTCTGTGGCAAGCAATGACTTTGTTACAGTTTAACAGATTTATGCTATTGACTAGCCCTTTTGTAGCTTTTTCAATGGCATCAGGTGTTTTCTTCTTTTATAATTTTTTGAAAACCAAACAAGTTAAATCTTTATATAGTAGCTTATTAATTGTTATTCTTTTAATGATTTTTATCATTCCTCCCTTAGCTTACAATAATCCTGAAGTAAGTTCAAATACGGACAGAAAGTATTTTACATCTGAAGAGTTAGATGGTCTAAGTTATGTACTAAAATATGTTCCCAACAACTCTAGTTTATATTCTGATTATTATATAAAAAGATATTTTTGTCAAAAAGAGTTCAATGATTCAGATAAACTTGGTTTTCCTTTTTATAATGCACAAACAATTAGATCTATAGATATTGTAAACTCTAATGGTTATTTTATATTAAACAACGAAGCTTTCAGTGAAAGAGGTCTGAATTTAGATCCAAGTTCTAGATTTTATTTAACAAAAGATGATCTTTCAGAATGGAAAAAATTGAATTTAGAACTAAGTAAGAAAAATAAAATTTATAGTAGTACATATATATCTATATTTTACACATAGTTATTCATGTTTGTCTACGAAATCTTCTAACTTTATTCTTACTAGGATGGTAGTGTCATTGTCAGATAAAAATCACAAAAGTTTCTCCGTTTTAAGAATAGTATGGGAATTTCCTCCAAAAATTGGGGGTTCAGTAACACATATTTCTGAATTGTCAAGAAAAATTGATCCTTTCTTACAAAAACAGATCATTTTTGCTCCATATATTGAAGGTTGTGAGGCATTTGATAAAACTTTTCCAATCCAAGTAATAAGGCAAAAGATACCAAAGTTTTGTGACTTTGGAGTTCCAATTATACAAAATATGTTCTACTCATTCTATGTAATTAAAACGGTTTTGCAAATTATTAAAGATAATAATATTAATATAATACATTTTCATTCCCCTATATTAGCTTCGTATTTTATTCCTCATATAAGAGCATATGATAAGCACGTGAAGATTTTTGTAATGGCTCACGGGTGGCCTGGTAAAAAAGATGAGAGGTTTGGAATATCATATTATTTCGGAAATAAATTAATTCCTTTATTTCCTCCTAATAAATACTTCATATTGAATGATGGGAGTCAAATATGTGAGCTCCAATCAATTTTAAATAAAAAAAATATTCCTTGGGATATAGTATATCATGGAATTGATACTGATCTCTTTAAACCTGCTGAAAATTCAATTTCCTCTAATTCTTTTAATGTTTTATTCCCACATAGGCCAATCCCAATAAAAAGACCTGACATTGCTATGAATATATTTAAAAAATTCTTGAACAGAATAAACGACTATAGTGTTTCTCTATTATATCTAAGTGCAAGCCAGTCAGAAGAGTTAATAGAACTTGCTAGGAAAGAAGGTATTGAAAATAACGTCCAATTTCTGAACGAACTTTCAGGAGATGAACTTATTAATTGTATAAACAATAGTTCCGTGGTTATTGGGACTTCAATGAATAGTAACAATGGACGTGCGATTCAAGAGGCTATGGCTTGTGAAAAACCGGTTATTGTATTTGATAATAATGGAAATATGTCGAATCTGATTGAAAATATGGAAAATGGAATTTTAATAGATTCTGGAAACATTGATGATTTTGTAGAATCGCTGGTGTTATTATATAATAAACCTGATTTAAGACTTAAAATGGGCAGAAATGCAAGAAAAACAATTATAGAAAAAAGAAGCTGGGAAAAAAGAATCAAAAAAGAACTGTCAATATATCAAAAAACTGTTTAAATTATGGTAAACTTATCCCTAGTTGAAATTACATTTATGAGCCTTGTATTCGAAGAGTTAATTAATTCCTTATCAAGGAATAATTCCAAAACTTACTGGTTTGAGAATAGAAGAGGGTTTAAGGGGTTTAGGGTGAACTTAATTATAAATATGCTTTTAAGATATGGTTGAAGACATGTCTTAAGCTTATAATAGACGGCGGAACATTCTTGTTCATAAGATCAGCTATCTCAATAACGCCACCATAACCTGTTCCAATATATTTCTCTAGTTGAGCAAGACAAATGTTAGTGTTGATTATAGTTCTTTTTTGAAAATTTACAGGAAATAAAGATTCACTTTAGTAGACTGAGCAGTCTTCAACTAACTACAATAAACTTAATATGATTGTCATTGATGCTTATTTTGCGTTAACTCATTTATGTACTCCTATGTTTTGTGGAGGAAAGTGGAAGAAGCACTTAATTTTACATCTTTTTTATAAATCGATAATAGAATTTCTACAAAGCCGGGTTTTAAATCAAACTAATTAATAATCCTGTTGGGTATAAATTGGCTTATAATTTGCTTTAATTGCATATCTGTATTCATTATATATATATAATATATAATAATAGCTACGCAAGAACATAGAACTATTATAATATGATTCACTTGAGCGATTTTCAGGGCTATAAGGATAATTCCCACTGGAATGAATAAACAAAAGTTAGAATATAATATTTTTATCACTTTTGAATTTTCTATTCCTGAGTAAAACAACATTTTTAGGCATAGATAGCTATATACAAGAATTCCTGATATGGAGAATAGTATTAATGCTAAGCGAGCATTTCCAAGAAGTCCACCAATATAAAGAGATAGTATGCGTGTAATTAAGTTAAAAAAACTATACTGAAAACCGAATTGTTGTTTTTCCATTACTATATATATAGTACTTAAAGGGGATGAAATTAACCATATGAAGGCCCATAAACTTAGGATTTGAGCGTAAACACCCGCTTCTGTCCAATCATTCCCGAAAATTAAAGTAAAAATATCACTTCCAATAATTGTTATAATTAACATAGGAAACATTCCTATGATTACAAGAAGTCTAAAGACGCTTTCCACAAGATAATCGAGGGTACCTTCAGATTTAGCCTTTGAAGCCCTTTGGAAAAATACTTGTGAGATTGAACTGCCAATGAAACTCATTGGTAGTTGTAAAAGGCGAAACCCAAGGGAATAGAAGCCGACTACTGCAGGAGTGAAGAAAGCTGCAAGGAGGAAGGTTGGGAGTTGCCAAGAAATTATATTCATGAGAGCAGACCAACTATCTATAAGTGGAAAGCTACGATATCTCTTAAACCCTTCACATATCTTTTCCCATCGAATGCTTTTTTTGATAAGCTTTTTGTCATCCCTCCATATCTGACATCCAAGCACAAATGTTGCCACATACTGACCAGCAATACTGCCACCAATCAAGCCTCCTGCGCTTGGTGTGTTTACTGTGAGTCCCATACCAATCTGCGCTGCTAAAGTCGAAACTGAACTGCAAATCCTTGAGATGGAAAGCCTTTTGAAAAGTTTTGTTCTTGAATTCCAATTATTCAGGGCAAGAAATAACCCATTTACAAAAATAAATGGAGGTACAAGCCAGAGATAACTTCCGATCTGCGGAGAATTCAAGATGTTAACTATAGATTCTTTAAAATACCATATGAATGGAATGGTTAAACCACTTATAATCAATGCCGCTAGAAAACTCAGCCCTAATAGGTTTACAGCTTCTTCATTCGATTCAGGCAGCATTATAGAATATTCATACCTCATGCATGCAATAATACTTATAATGCTGGTGATAGAGATATATAAAGCCCAAATCCCGAAATCTTCAGGTTTATACAGGCGGGTTAAGACAGGGGCAGACAGAATAGTAAGAATTTGAGCAAAGGCTGTTCCTCCGACGAGTGTCAGTACATCAGATATAAAACCTGTTATCTTTACATCTTTGGACAGTCTTTTTTTCTTTTCTATTACTTCGTCCATAGCTAGTACCTTAAAGAAACTTTTTAGAGTTGGATCTTTTTAGAACTTTTAGAACTCTTAGTGTCATACTTATCTCTTAATTATCCAGGTATTAATAATATCGATAACAATTTCGAAAAATTTCTATCTTTAAAAATTTATTTCTTGCATGGAATATATAAATTAAGAAGTTTGCTAATCTTTTACAACTCTTAATAATTTATACTTTCTATGTTTTTCAATACTGATCTTGACCAATGAGTCAAATTTGCAGCTTAGCTTTTAATTTGGTGCTTAAATATATTTTTTTGTCCAAATTTCGGTTGAAAGTTTTTAGCTATCTGTATACACAGATTTTTCTATTTGAACGTGACCATATTTCAGAGAATATAACTTAAGTGCTACTTTTACACAATTAGATAATATTTTGTTACTATTGCTTTCCTCACTACACTTGTAATTCCTTTTATATGAATTCCTAATTAGCGAACTTTCCGGCTTAACCATCTTTTTTCTTTCCAAGGTAATCAGAAAGACTTTTGATTAAAGACCTAGATTTTCTTTAATCCAATGTTTAGATGATAAACGCTCAAAAATTATCAGATTTTGGAGCAAGGCCTCTACAAGAACTATTTTAATTTTTCTCTATCTCAATAATTTTTATTTCATATCTTGATTTCTTCCATAAACTTTTGTCAATGATGTTTCTTATATCTACAATATTCCTATTTTTTATTCTGTGTGACAGTTTTTCTGAATCCATTCTTTAAATTAATTGTTCAAAAGAGACTTTGTCCATTTCGTAACTGTAATGCTGGCCTGTGTGGAGAATATAATATAATTGATGCCTATTCTTCACATTCTCTCATAATAGGGCTCATTTTTATAATCTCAGGCCTTGTACCGAGAACAATTGCAATCGTTCATATTTACCACATCCTTGTAGGAAAGTATTCTCAGTTCAACTTACGAATCTAAGTTCTACTTTGATAACATTTCATCCACACAGTTAATATTCTTGGACAGAATCTAATATCTCAGTATATTCCTTTAAGAGATCTCTTTGCATGCTTTGCCTTACTAACATTCCAGCCCTTAACAAACTCTCAAAAGTTCCTGCATCACTCCAGAATCCTTCAAGCACTGTGTATTCCATAGCTCCCTTATTTACATAGTAATTATTTACATCTGTTATCTCAAGTTCTCCTCTTCCAGAAGGCTTTAATGTCCTGATCACGTCAAAAACTTCAGAGTCATAAATATAGAGCCCTGTAACTGCAAAGTTGGTTTTTGGCACTTTTGGTTTTTCTTCGATGCCTATTACTTTCTTACCCTTTAGTTCTGCAACTCCAAACCTGTGAGCGTCAGGCACTTCTTTCAGGAAAATTTTAGCACCAGTTTTGAAATTTTTTACATCATCTTTGACATTGTCCTGGAAGATATTGTCACCTAAAATAACAGTTACGTTGTCTCCATCAACAAAATCTTTTGCTAGATAGAGTGCCTGGGCAATCCCTCCAGCTTGTTCTTGGATTTCATATGTAAAATGCACTCCAAAATCTACCCCGGATCCCAATAGTTCAAGAAAATGTCCTGCGTGCCCTCTACCTGAAACTATCATTATGTCTTTTATTCCGGCATTTATCAGGGTCTCAAGCGGGTAGTAAATCATTGGTTTGTTATAAACTGGCAAAAGGTGCTTGTTTGTAACCTTGGTTAGAGGATACAGTCTGCTGCCTGTGCCGCCTGCAAGTATTACGCCTTTCATGCGCTTCTCTCCTTTAGATAGTCTTTAAGTGCTTCTTTCCAGTGCCTCATGGGTTCAGTTTTAGTATTTGCAAGAACTGAGTACTTCGGTCTTTTTGCTTTTCTCGGGAATTCTTCACTTGTACAGGGAATTACGTTATCAATAATCGAAGAGGCAAATTCGTACCAGGAACAGATCCCATCGTTTGTAATATGGTAAATCCCTGGTTCGAGTCCAATTATCTCTTTTACTTTTGCAGCAAGGTCTACTGTGTAGGTAGGTTTGCCGAACTGGTCATTGACTACTTTTACAGTATCCATTTCTCTGGATAGCTTCAGCATGGTATCAACGAAATTTTTGCCATGGGTGCCAAAAAGCCAGGAAATTCTAATAATCCTGAAATCGTCCACATTTTCAGTTATTTTCTTTTCACCAAGAAGTTTTGAATATCCATAGACATTAATCGGGTTTGGAGTGGCGGATTCTGTATACTCCTTCTTAGATCCGTCAAAAACATAGTCAGTACTGAAATGAACCAGTTTAGCTCCGACAATAGAACAGGCTTCTGCAATATTTCCGGGTCCATCTCCATTTACTTCATACGCCAGTTCCTGGTTATCCTCGCAGCCGTCTACATCAGTGTAGGCGGCAGCATTGATCACAACATCCGGATTGATTTCCCTGATAGCTTCCAGAACCTGCTTCCGGCTTGTGATATCGAGATCTTTGTGAGTAAACTTAACTGCTTCAGGAAAAGCTTTGCAAAGATCTGAGCCAAGCATCCCGCCGGCACCAAGAATTAGTGTTTTAATGGTTCCCACCACCATCGATTTTCTACATACCATTTGACCGTCTGTTCCAGAGCTGCATCAAAATCATATCTGGGTTTCCAACCCATTTTCTCCAGTTTGCTGCCGTCGAGCGAATATCTAAAATCGTGACCTTTCCGGTCTTCAACATACTCGATTGAGGATTCGTCTTTATCAAGCATTTTAAGAAGGCGGTAAGTAATTTCGAGGTTTGTAAGTTCGTTTCCACCTCTTATGTTGTAGATTTCTCCGCTGCTGCCGTTGTGGAGGACAAAGTCGACTGCAGAACAGTGATCTTCGACATAGATCCAGTCCCTAATGTTCATGCCTGTTCCGTAAACAGGGACTTTTTTCCCATCCATTAATCTACTAATGAAAAAAGGAATTAATTTTTCAGGATACTGATAGGGCCCAAAGTTGTTTGTGCATCGGGTTATGCAAACGGGCAGACCATAGGTTGTATAGTAGGACATTGCAAGAAGATCTGAGCCTGCTTTGCTTGAAGAATAGGGGCTTGAAGGATTCAGATTATCGGTTTCGGTATAGGAACCCTCTGCTATGCTTCCATACACTTCATCAGTTGAAATATGAATGAACTTTTTTATGTTATTTGCAAGGGCGCTCTGGAGGAGGGTATTTGTCCCAAGCACATTTGTTCTGACAAAAACTGAGCCGTCCTCTATTGAGCGGTCAACATGGCTTTCAGCTGCGAAATGGACAACCTGATCTGCTTCTTTCATTACTTCATTGACTATAAGAGGGTCGCAGATATCACCTTTGACAAAAGAATAATTTGGGTTATTTTCAACATCTTTTAGGTTGGCTGGGTTTCCTGCATATGTCAGTTTATCAAGATTTATAATTTGATAATCCGGATATTTTTCCAGCATGTAACGGATAAAATTACTGCCTATGAATCCGCAGCCGCCAGTAACCAACAGTTTCAATTTAGTCACCTTTTTGTCACGTGCATTTATTATATCTGTTTTTATCCTATGGTTGGTTATAGAACTTAGTTGAAAACTTTAAATATTAAAAATTCATTTTAGCATTTCCAAATTCTGGCAGGAGTTTGTCTTTCTCTGAAAGTTTTATGTCTTTCTCAGGGACTTTCCAGTCAATTCTTAAGGAAGAATCATTGTAAATTATGCCAGCTTCAGCTTCAGGGTGATAGTATTCATCACATTTGTACGTAAAAACTGCAGTTTCGCTTAGGACGGAAAAACCGTGAGCAAAGCCTTTTGGGATTAAAAATTGTCTTTTGTTCTCTGCGGAAAGTTCTACCCCTACCCATTCTCCAAAAGTAGGTGAATTTTTTCTCAGGTCTACGGCAACGTCATAAACTTTTCCTTTGAGAACTCTCACAAGTTTTGCCTGGCTGTAAGGGGCTAACTGGTAGTGAAGTCCCCGGATAACTCCATACGAAGATTTGGATTCATTGTCCTGAACGAAGTTATACTGTTTTCCCGTTAACACCTCCAGCTTTTTCTTATTGTAACTCTCAAAAAAATAGCCGCGGTCGTCTGTGAATATCTTTGGTTCTATTATCACGAGATCTTCTATTTTGGTTTTTATCAGATTCATCTCGTTTGCCTCTTCATTAATTCTCAGGCCGATTGTCGTGACTCTTTGATTATATTAATTTTTTATTGAATTACATTTTGTAATTATTTAAAGTATTTGGTTTGTGTTTATATCTTATTAATCTTATTTTTCCCCAGAACGGGTTTAATTATATTTCTTATTTTATAATCTCAAAAAAGAAATTGTAGTTCTAAATCACATATAATTCTCAAATATTTTTAAATAGTTTGGTAGAGATCTTATATACTCATCTAGAACCTGCTAAACTGAGTGAGAAATGTGAAACCATTAATTTTTGGGGAAACCACCCGTGTTCCAGATGTAAGAACTCTTTATGACATGAGAGAAGTCATTGCAGACAAGCAATGGCTTAAGACGGCTGAGAATTTCGAGCTATATTATATGTACAGGGAGCTTGCCCGAAGTAAAGAGGAGCTTGAACTTATGCAGGAGTTCGGACTGCGCTATGATATTACTGTCATTCCGCCAGCAAAGCTTGGGAAGGAGTACATCAAGACTGCAGGACACTATCATCCAAAGATCCCGAAGGCGGACATCTCTTATTCAGAGATTTATCAGGTGCTGGAAGGGTCTGCAGTATATATTCTCCAGAAGGCAGGAGGGGGCTTAAAAATTGCAGATGTAATCGCTGTTGAAGCTCAAAAAGGAGATATTGTTTTTATCCCTCCTGATTACGGACATATCACGATTAACAGGTCGGAAAAAGTTTTAAAAATGGCAAACTGGGTCAGTAGGGATTTTTCCTCGCTCTACGAGCCTGTCCGGCAGTTTGGAGGAGGGGCTTATTTTCTGCTTGAGGAAGGGTTTGTCAGGAATCCAAATTATTGTTTTGTGCCGGAAATCAGGAGGCTTGAACCAAAAGGAGCTGAACTGCTCGGGCTTTCGAAAGGAGAAGACATGTATGAGCTGGTAGAAAATTTGCAGGCTCTCAGGTTCCTCAAAGAGCCAGAATCTTTGACCTGTATGTTTGAAACCGCCTACTGCTGACTGGGAGTAAGCTCTATGGCTTTTAACCCTTTAGAATAAAAAATTCTATAGTTCCTTCCTTTTCTAATTTATATAAGTTTGTTCACATTTTTAGAAACGTTTTTATATTTTGAAATTTTCTTATCAAGGATTAGCCCATCTATTTATACTTTGGGTATAACTAACTGTATGGAGGTTAGTTTACGTTTAAATATATATTCCAGTTTTATAATACGGGCAATTCAACAAAAAATAGTTTGAAAAGTAGTCTGGCTGTTCGACTTAATAACTTAAAAAAAATGGAGTTTAATCCTCTATACTGGTTTGTGCTACCAGGTTTTGTTTTCTGTTCAGGTGGGTTATACACAGGCTTCTATTTGTTACAGAATTATTACCTTGGTGGAAGACTTCCCTTCGGACCGACGGTTCTGATGGTCCTGCTAAGTATTCTGGGAATGGGGATGACCTTTACCGGAATTTTACTTCATGCAATCTCGGGTTTATTCAAGCACTTACAAGAAAACCGCCAACTTCAAAATAATTTTTCCGAACACCAGAACTTTAATTAATTGCTCCTTTCAATAACGGTTTTCTATTTCCAGTTCTCCTTCTCAATAATAATTTTTTTGCAAAGCAGTCTGGGCAAAAGTATTGATAGAAAAATAACTGTCAGTGGAAAATCGGATAATAAAATGAAGAAATAAAAAAGAAGACCGAAGAGAAGGCAGTTATGTAAACAAACCCTTCTTCTCAAGTCTTTAACTCTTTTATGCTATTATTTACTGCTGATCAAAATCGGTCTTGTAAATTTTTCCAGAGACCTGAACTACTGTCAGGTTTTGAGTTCAGCTCTTTTTCAGAATCCTGGTCAGGCTCTGTCTGGGAAGTTCCTGCTGCAAATATGGTCAGTTCTTTTTGATCAATGCTAACAATGCCTTTGCCCGGTTCATAAGCGCCTGTAAATAGCAGGTAGTCTCCAGGCAGGAGATCGTAGGTCATCAGGGAAAGGGTACTCTGGTTTTCCTCGCCTATGCTTATTGTGCCGTTGCCTTCCCCAATCAGGGTCTGGATATTATTTGAGAGCTCATCTCTATTGAGTTTGGACTCATAGTTTGTGGAGTTGATACCCAGATCCCTGGCAATGCCGATTTCGTTAATGAAAACATCGGTCCCGGCTCTTGTTCCATTGGTGCTGAGGTTTATATCAGCTCTATAAGCTTCTTTCTTTATAAGTGCAGCACCGTATGTGAAGTTCCCATCGACAGGCGCACCTTTGAGGCTCAGGTTAACCTCAAGATCTTCACCTTTTTCAAGTGTGTCTGCTGCATCCATTTCTAGTTCGTAGTCAAGAACTTCAAAGCAGGTTGCGGAGAGGATCACTTTTTTCATCTTGGATTTTTTTTCCTTCTCAGTTTTTTCTCCTTTCTTGTATTTCTCTCCTTTCTCAAATTTGTCCTTTTTGTTCTTATCATCAGCAAGCGTTATGAGGATGCCGTAGCACCCTGGCTCAAGGGAATCAAAAGTAAGGGGCTCAGCTAGGTCTCCGTTTTTATCTAGGGTTGCACTTATTGGGGTAGAGAAATTCGTGCCTTTGTTAAAAGCTTCTTCCAGGCTCATTGTTTTATTATCCGCAAGATCAATAAGGATCTCTCCAGTGGAACGTACATTAAATCCCTTAATAAGGTAAATCTCCACATCCTGCTTCTTGAAATCTGAAGAGCCGTTAAAGCTCATTATTACGCTCTGGTCTTCAGTGTAAAAAGGATGTGTGGAATATGGATACGTAAATGTCAGTTCAGTATTGTTTCCTTTCTTTAATTTTGGATTTGACTGTTTTATTTTAATTTTTGCTCCCTCTCCATCCAGCTTCTTTACTCCATAATAAGTAAAATTAAGAGGCTGTGGGAGCTGGATTTCTTTTCCTCCGCTAAGCGTAATCCAGCCGCCTTCAGTAGGGCTCTCACTGTGGTCTGCTAAAACGACGCTTTCTCCTTTCTTCTCAATACTTACAATTCCGGATTCTTTTTCCGAAAATGCTGTTGACACGGAAATAAGTGAGAAAATGCAGATCAAAACCACCAGGCTCAATATCCATTTTCTACAATTTATTTCACTCATTCCTGTTTTCTTATTCAATCATCACACCCCTTATATAAACATTCAATATTTTACCTCAATTTTATTACTACTTTTTTTCTTTTGTTTAATATTCATTTTATTAGTCATTAAGTTTCCACTCATTAATTTTTTTAATCAGATCTTATTAGATTATTAATTACGTTATATCCTCTATTTTAAAAATATTTTAATAAAAATATTTTTATAACCTGTCAAAATACTTATAATTAATTTCAGATAAGTTAATTTAAACTCCATATGCTTTTTTATGATTTTCTCCTCCTCAAATAAGCCACGAACAAGATTAATACGGCTAGAATTCCTGCTACCCACATCTTTTCCGATTTGAAATCCTTCTCAGCGTCCCCTTCGATGTTTCCTGCTGCTGGCTGTAATTCTACCTGTTTTGCAATGCTCCCAACATTTACCTCAAAACTGCCTGACGGCATAGACTTAGAATCATATGTGTAGCTGAAGCTCCCTTCAGAATCTACCTCCATTTCCTGAAAAGCCGTGATTTTTAGTTTGACACTTGGAGCATCCGACTTCCCATCAATCCTGATCTTATAGGTTCCAGGAGGGACACCTGCCTGGGAAACAGTAGCAACTCCGTCCTTTGCTTCTGCAGTTTTAGTAATCCACAGAAGCATTTTTACTCTCACATTCAGGTCATCTACCCCTGTTGCCTGCACGGTAAATCTATTATCAAAACCGGAGGGAATTCTCACATCTTCAAGCAAATACTCATATCTGCCGTCCACAACCTGTACTTCCTTTTCAAAAGTTATCAGCACGTCGACACTCTCTCCCTCAAAACCGGTTCCTCTTATTTCTATTACATCCCCAACAACTGGATTCGCAGGGATAAGTTCCCAGCTGCCTGAAGCAACTGCTCCATGAGATAAAATAATGCACAGGAGCATAGAAAGCAAAAGCAGAAATCCCAAATTCCCTTTATTCCTGGAAGGTAGGATAGATGTAAAAACTGGACTTACTAAATTAAATCTCTTAGAAGACAATTTGTTTAATCTCTCCTCTTGGATTTTTCGTCTGTAACAATCTAATCTTCATCAGACTAAATATTGAAAGAAGCTCGTACTTATGAAACGAATAATTATAAAAACTGCAGACAGATATAGAAATAGATACATAAAACTGGCTTATGTATTTTACTTTTTTCGTGTATTTTTTAGCCTTCTGCGCTGTCAGAGGCAAAAAATCTCTCTGTATGTGGTTTTAGCATTCAGTAATAGGAGAAAGGATTGTAACTCTCTACATCCTTTCTCTCGATTTTTTTCCCAAATTTTTCTTTGTTGTAAAGGCTGAATGAGGATTCTCCTGCCTGCTTTCTTGAGCTTATTTCTCTGCCTTACTTCCTTTTCCTCAATACAGCAAGCCCTATAAGGAGTGTTCCTGTAAAGCCTAGTAGGAAGGATGGGATCTTTGGTGGATTTCTTATGACATGAGCAATTGCTTTTGTCTGAATGTGAGGCTTGATTTCTTCAGATATGAACGTATCTGGAATTCCGAAAACGGAACTGAGTCCCATAAAAGGAGAGTGTTGACTTTTCAATGAAGAAATATTGCCAAGATAAGTTCCCGAAAGGGAACTCAGGCTCGCGCCGGGTGAGTCTCTGGATGAGATTCTCAGTTCTTTCTGTACTAGGCCTGCGAGTCCCCTGCCTTTCTCGTGGGCTCCTGCAAAGAGGATATAGTCTCCTGGAGGGAGATCTATGCCTGTCAGGGAAAGTGTACTCTGGTCTTCCTCGCCTATGCTTATTGTGCCGCTTTCTTTTCCTATTAAATTCTGGATCTCGTTCCTAATCTTGTCTTTTCCAGCTCCTGACTCGTTTCCTGTAAGACCAGTTTCCAGGCTCCTTATAATGTCAACTCCATTTACCACAGGTCTTGCCAATACTGCCGCCCGTGCTGGGATATTCTCATTCGTTTCGAATGTATCTGCTCTTACAAGTACAGCCCAATACGTGTAACCTGTCCTGGCAGGTGCATTCCTCAGGTTCAGGTTGACCTCAAGATTTTCGCCTTCCTCAATGGTATACGGAACTTTAGCTTCCATTCTGTACTCCAGAACATCAAAATAATTTGCTAAAAGAATCTCTTCTTCCTTGTCAGGTTTATCAGTCTCATTTCCTGCAAGAGTTATAAGAACCTGGTAGCTTCCGGCAGAAAGAGGACCAAGGGTCAGGGGAGGCAGATCCCCGTTGCCGTTCAGAACTGCAGGGATCTGGACGTAAAATTCAGTATTGTTACTGAGAATTTCCTCCAGGCTATCTTCGTTACCATCCGTGCCATTTAAAATGGTTTTTTCAGGAAAACCAGGATCGTATGCCTTGACAAGATATATATTCACCTTTTCATGACTGAGGGTCTCAGATCCTTGATAGCTTATCTTCACGCTCTCATTTACGGTATAAAACGAACGAAAAGAATAGCGGTATGGCAGTATGAATTTCAGATTATTCCAGCTACTTCCCTTCTGTTCTATCTCAGGTATTACAATTTCATCTCCTGTGATATTCCCAGTATTGTTTGCCAGGTAACAAACTTTTATCTCAGGTTTCACTCCTTTATTTTCCAGATTTCCTGTCCAGTTACATTGTATTATTTTTATCTCAGGTTTCAATTTCTTACTTTCAGGAGTCTTTGTGCAATTGCATACCCTAGTTTCCGGTCTCTCCTCTATTCCTGCGACTTTTGGGCTTTCTGCTCTGTTGTATACTCTTACATCTGGGTCGGTTCTTCCTAGGTCACTCTTTTTATTATCCGTTCCATTTTCTACTTTTTCTTTTAATTTTACGTTTGCTTCGCCGTCTTCCGAGCTGGCTATGTTGTTTCCTGCCTCCTGTTTCTGCTCAGGATTTACCTCTTCTCCTGGCGGGTTTTCTATCCCTTTTTCAACTTCTGTGTCTGGTACAGGCTTGTGCGTGGTATTTTTCCGGTTTTCTGTGTTGTCATGCTGTTCTGTTTGTAGATCTGAACTTTCTTTCCCGGTTTCCTTAGTTCTCCCGGTTTCCTGAGTTTTTGCATCATTATTCTGCTCTGTCTCTGGATCTGAAGCTTTTTTCCCGGTTTCTTGAGTTTTTGCACTGTTATTCTGTCCTGTTTGCGAATCTGAATTTTCTTTCCTAGTCTTCTGGTTTTCCGTGTTATTCTCTTCTACAATTTTCGGTTCCTGGTCATCATACTTGCTTTGTCCGTATTGAGTCCCTTTACCTGTTTCGGTATTTGATTCAGGGTTTCCAGCTTCGTTTTCTCCGTTACCTGTCTTGTTATTTAATCCTATATCTGGCTCCTGCCCTTTGTCCGTATTTTCCTGATCACCTGAGCTGTTATTTGTTTCCTCTTGTGGCTCCGGTTCATTTTCCGGGCTCTCTGGAATTATTGCATCATTATTTTGTGTGTCACTATTAGCCTCGATTCCCGGCTCAAGTGTTTCTATTTTATTCTCTTCCTCTTCTGACCCATTACCCGATTCTACGGTTGATTCCTGCCCCGGCTCCGCATTTTTCTTGCTGTCCGTATCTCCAATTTCCTCAGTTTCATTTGTCAGGCTCATTCCAGTATTTTCTGAACTATCTGAGCTGTCATTTTCGGTGATTATTCGCTCTGGACTCAGTCCGATACTTGTCCCATTTCCTGTGTTATCCTCTTCTCCTGCGGCTGGTACTGAGATTATTGAGAAAACAAGAATTAAAATAACCAATACAGATTTCCATTTTCTGCCGTATGATTTGTTATATCTCTCTGTTTTTTTCTTCAATCACTGCACCCCTGATTATCCTCTTTCCTGCCTGACCGGGACTCTCATAGATTTTAACTTAATGTTATTTTTGCCCATCAAGTCTGATTCTTTTCAATGTTTTTCTCTTTAAGTAAAGCAAAAGTAATAATATTCAGGTTAAAGCCCGTCTATCTATATCTCCTGATGTTTCATTACTGAAAAATCTTCTTTTTTTATTCAGTTTTTCCTTTTAAGAATCTTTCTTCGGATTGGGGCTACTCTCTAAAGAGATTTTATCTCTTAAGCTAGACTTTCTACAGGCTGCAGGTTTGTGGTTTATAATCCCAGTTTGCGGGCAGGAGTAAATAAATGTAGATTTCTAAAAATAGTTTTCTCATGTTATTATTTTTTAGGTAGTAATATTTTTATATCGAGTAGCAAGTTAAGAGATTGATTATTTTGTGAATTCTCCAGATAACCAGATTTAGATAGCCCAAATTCGAAGTTAGATAACCCAAGTTCGAAGTATAAAAAGAAGCTTGAGAAGAATTCTGAACAGGATCTAAACAAAGAACTCTGGAGAGTCTAAAGATAATCAGAATATGGTCAGAGCTTAATATTAATCAGAATATCCAGAATAAAGCTCCGATTAACAGAGTATGTCTGGTTTCAAATATTCCTGCGGCTAGCTATATATAATATATGTATAATATGTGTAATATACAAACTTCAAACATAATATAATACAAACTTCAAACTTATGTGTAACTTGCAGATGGGTACATAATAATACATTCAGGCGGATAACACATTTACAGGTGGGCTATATCTATAATATATCTACGGGTCTATGGGATAACCATACATGTAAATATCTACGGGTCGGTTGATATCACATTTGTAAACTTGTCTAAGCTCTTGCTGATCCATAAGTCGAAAAGTAGAACTGGTATTTTTTCAATTGAGATTCCATTACTCAAAGTTTTTATCGAAGAGATATCAATTCGGTCTTTTTAATTTATTTGATTATATCTTCCCTGAAGTTGATTCTTCTTTTTCAATTATCTTCTCGCCTGCAAAGGCTTTATATATTAGATATACCCTTAAAGGCAAAGTACGTCCAAGATGGAAATTTCAGGCATTTATTGTTTGAAATTATCTAATCAGATCAATGTGATGCTTAATGCTTCTTCCCGAAAGTGTTCGGGAAATAGGATTTTCTGCCGTGCTTTACGGGAGATTTCCTGCATTGAAGATAAATCCAGTGAGAAAAGTCGGATCAACATGAGTGTCAAAGGGCCAATGCTTTGAAACGCCCGCTTTTAGGGTCGAACCGACGCCTAAAATCGCACGAAACTGTTCAGGTTTTCGATGAGTCGCGGTTGCAGTCACTGAACACTGAAGTTTCAAATCAGGGAGCTGAATTCAAAATCAGGTTACCGAATACTGAAGTTTCAAATCAGGCTACGAATGTTTCAAATCAAGGCCAGATGCCTGGATTTGGGTCTGCCAGGATCGAAAAATCGATCCTTTAAGAGTATGCTCCTGCTAGACAAGCTGGGAAGAGGATCGGATATTGTAGATGCCTGAAGGAATGTAGGGTACCGGGAGCTATAAAGCTCTGGTCTGCTCGAGGCGTAAACTGCCAGGCAGGTCTAAAAGACGTCCCTCCTCACCTGGTAGCGTTCGGGGAATCCAGTGCATTTTTCTTTTGACACTCATATTGAGCCGACCGGAGGGACTGGTATTTCAATTGAAATTTACGGAGTAGAAATATGGCAAGCATACACCGACCAAAACGAGGTTCCCTCGCATTCAGCCCGCGCAAAAGGGCAAAGAGCCACATTCCACGGTTCAGAGCCTGGCCGGAAGCTACAGGTGAACCAAGGCTACAGAGTTTTGCAGGGTACAAGGTGGGCATGACCCACGTGATCATGATTGATGACACAAAGAACAGCCTTACCCAGGGTATGGAAATATCCGTACCTGTAACTGTCATTGAAACTCCTGCAATAAGGGTCGCAGCCATCCGGGCATATGCAGAAGACAGCACCGGAGAAAAGGCAGTCGCTGAGGCATGGGCAGCAGACCTTGACCCTGAACTCAAGCGCAGGATCCCTGTACCAGCAGCTGGAAACATGGCTGAAAATCTTGAGAAAATTGAAAAAATGATCGAAGAAGGCAAGATAAGCGATATCAGAGCAATTACTTACACCCTGCCAAAGAACATTACCGGGGTTCCCAAAAAGAAGCCTGACATTATGGAATCCGGAATCAGTGCCAGAGATCTCAAAACCAAATTCGAGTACGCAAAGTCAATCCTCGGCACTCTTGTAAGCGTTACTGACGTTTTCAAAGCCGGAACACTTGTAGATACAGCTGCTATCACCACCGGTAAAGGTACTCAGGGTCCTGTCAAACGCTGGGGCATTCAGCTTATGAAAAGCAAGCACTCCAGACAGGGCAGCCTCAGGCAGGTTGGTACCCTTGGTCCATGGCATCCTGCCCGGGTCTCGTGGAGAGTTCCTCAGATGGGTCAGATGGGGTACCACCAGAGAACCGAGTTCAACAAGCGTATTCTCAAGATCGGATCAGATGGGGAAGAAGTTACTCCTGAAGGCGGTTTCATAAATTACGGTATTGTCCGTGGAGACTATGTGCTCATTAAAGGCAGTGTACCCGGACCATCAAAGAGGCTTATCAGACTCAGAGACCCAATCAGGGCAAAGAAAGCCGACCTTGGCGAACCGAACATACTTCACATAAGCAGGGAATCCAAGCAGGGGTGAACAAGATGGCTACAGCAAAAACATTAGACCTTACAGGAAAGGTTATCAGGGAAATCGAGCTGCCTGATGTGTTTGATGTGGACTACCGCCCTGATCTGATCAAAAAGGCAGTGCTTGCGGCACAGGCAAACAGGCTTCAGCCCTACGGTCCCCGTCTCTATGCAGGAATGGACACTTCTGCAAGATCCTGGGGTTCAGGACGTGGAGTTGCCCAGGTACCAAGGCTTGTAAACAGCAGCAGAGCTGCAAGAGTTCCGCAAGCAAGAGGTGGAAGAAGAGCCCACCCACCAAAGCCTGAGGCTGACAGGAGTGAGAAAATCAATATCAAGGAACGCCGCTATGCAATCCGCTCTGCAATCGCAGCAACCAGAGACCCAACCCTCGTAAGCCTTAGAGGTCACATCTTTGATGCCGAGCTTCCGATCGTTGCAGAAAACGCTTTCGAAGACCTTGAAAAGACAAAGCAGGTAATAGAATTCCTGCAGGCTATCGGAGTCTATGACGATGTGCTCAGGGCAAAATACGGAAAGCATATCCGTGCAGGTCGTGGAAAACTCAGAGGCAGGAAATACAAGAATAAAAAGAGTATCCTTATTGTTGCAGGGGAAGATGCCCCTATCCTGAAGGCTGCAAGAAACCTTGCAGGAGTAGACGTTACAACTGTGGACTCACTGAATGCCGAGCTGCTCGCACCTGGTACACATGCAGGGCGCCTTACTATCTGGACAGAATCCGCAATTAAGAAACTGGAAGGTGCATTCCAATGAGTTCAATTTTCTATCCTTTTGTTACTGAAAAAGCGATGATGCTGCTTGATCAAAACAAGCTTCAGTTTATCGTGGATCCCAGGTCAAACAAAAAGCAGATCGCAGAAGACGTTGAGAAACTGTACGGATTCAAAGTAAAATCCGTGCGGACGATGACTACCATGAAGGGTACGAAAAAAGCAATCCTGACATTCGAAGATCCCGAATCGGCACACGAGATTGCAACCCGGATAGGACTTATGTGAGGTGTGAGGTATGGGTAAAAGATTAATATCACAGAACAGGGGCAGAGGCACTCCAACCTACAGAGCTCCTTCTCACAAATACAAGGCAGAACTGAAGCATCCCCGTGTTGATGAAAACACATCGATCCAGGGGAAAGTCATTGATATCGAGCATGACCCTGCTCGCTCAGCTCCGATTGCAAAAGTTCGCTTTGAAAATGGAGAAGAGCTTCTCATGCTGGCTCCCGAAGGGATAGCATTAGGGGACACAATAAAGTGTGGAGACGATGCCGAGATTAAGCCTGGAAACATAGTTCCTATCGGGAATGTGCCTGAAGGTTTCTTTATCTGCAATATCGAGTCAAAGCCAAATGATGGCGGTAAATTCGTACGCTCGTCAGGAGTATACGCAACTGTCGTGACTCATGAGCCTAACAGGACTGCAGTGGCAATGCCCTCAGGTACCATTAAATGGCTTAATCCAAAGTGCAGAGCAGTTGTTGGTATTGTTGCAGGCGGTGGCAGGGTTGATAGACCATGGCTTAAAGCTGGAAAGAAATACCATAAACTGAAAACAAGAGCTGCAAAGTATCCCAGGGTTTCAGGTATTGCCATGAACCCGCGCGACCACCCGTTCGGTGGAGGTGCCTGGAAGCACCCGGGCAAGCCCATAACGGTTAGCAGAAATGCTCCGCCCGGAAGAAAGGTCGGACTGATTGCAGCCAGAAGAACCGGAATGAAGCGCTGATGAGGGGTATTCGTTATGGCTAAAAAATCATCATCAAAATTACCAAAGAGAAAGGGTGAATATACTTACCGCGGGAAAACCATCTCAGAACTTCAGGAAATGAGTCTTGAAGAGTTTGCAGAACTCCTGCCCTCAAGAGAACGCAGGAGCATCAAACGCGGGTTCACGGAAGGACAGAAAAAAGTCCTGCACAAGTTCAAGGAAGGAAAGAAGATCAGAACTCATCACAGAGACATGATTGTCCTTCCGGAAATGATTGGACAGACTATTGAAATCCACAATGGGAAAACCTTCGTAAGTGTGGATCTCCAGCCTGAGATGATCGGGCACCGCTTTGGGGAATTCGCACCCACAAGATCAAGAGTTGTACACGGTAGTGCCGGTGTGGGAGCAACCCGTTCAAGCAAGTTCGTGCCGCTGAAATGAGGTGAGAGGGAATGGCAAGAATTGATTATTCAGTTAAGGCAGACCCTGAGACCACCTCTAAGGCTATGGGTTCTGAACTACATATTTCGCCTAAAAAGTCCCGTGAAATCTGCTGCAAAATTAAGGGCATGAAAGTCCCCGAAGCAAGAAAGTTTTTAGAAGATGTAATTGCTTTAAAACAGGCTGTACCCTTCAAGAGGCACCATGATGGAGCAGGACACAGAAAAGGTCCGATGGCTGCAGGCAGGTACCCTGTCAATGCTTCCAAAGAGATCCTCAAGGTTCTGAAGAATGCAGAAAGCAATGCCGAATATAAGGGTCTTGAGCCCGCAAACATGGTCATATCCCACGCTGCTATCCAGCGCGGAAGGACAATTCGCGGGTTCATGCCAAGGGCAAGAGGAAGAGCCACTCCTAAAGACACAGAAACTGTAAATATCGAGATGATTCTTTCCGAGGTGCGCTGAATGGCAATAGAGAGAAAATTCGTCAATGATGGGTACGTTAAAGCCTCCATGAACGAGTACTTCGCAGAGCAGCTGAGCAGAGCTGGATACGGCGGTATGGAGCTTAACAGGACCCCAATGGGCACCCAGATCATTATTTACTCCGAAAAGCCTGGAATGGTAATCGGGAAAGCCGGGAAGGTCATCAGAAAGCTTACCAGGGATGTAGCAACTAAGTATAACCTCGAAAATCCACAGATTGACGCTCAGGAAGTCAAAAAACCTGAACTTAACGCTCAGATGATGGCATCCAGGCTTGCAGCTTCAATTGAGAGAGGCTGGTACTTCAGAAAAGCCGGGCACAACACCTTAAGAGCGATCATGAATGCAGGTGCACTCGGCTGTGAGGTTGTTATCTCTGGAAAACTTACAGGTGCCAGGTCAAGAGTTGAAAAATTCGTTGATGGGTACATAAAACACTCCGGAAATCCCGTAGAACATGTTGTTGATGAAGGGTTTGCAGTAGCGATCAAAAAGCTCGGAACCCTTGGCTGTAAAGTCAGAATCATTCAGCCGGGCGTTGTCCTGCCTGACTCCTACAGAGTTAAGGAAACAGGTGAACTTGTTGAACCGGTTGAAAAGCCTGCCGAAAAGCCGGTTGAGGAACCTGCTGAAGCCCCTAAGAAGGAAGGCGCGGCAAAACCCCGTCCTGCAGCTGCACCTGCAGAATCTGTAGAGGAAGCTGAAGTCGCAGAGCCTGAAGAAGCCGAGGAAGAACCTCAGGCTGAGACCGCAGAAGAGGAAGAGGTTGAGGTTATTCAGGTCGAAGGTTCTGAAGAACTCCGAAGGCAGGTCAATGGAGTCTGGCAGCACAAGCACGAAGGTTATGATTACTGGCACCCAATGGCACGGGTTCACAAGGAGGCAAAGGAATAATGGCAATCCTCAGAACCAGCGAAATCCGGGCTATGACACCCGAGGAACGGGCTGATGAACTTGAGAATCTGAAAAATGAACTGGTCAGGGAACGCGCCCTTACCTCCGCAGGCGGAGCTCCTGAGAACCCGGGACGGATCGGAGAAATCAGGAGAACAATTGCCCGGATAAAGACAATTCAGCATGAATTAAATGAAATCTAAAGTGGAAATTCTACCTTCGACCCTTATCTACCATGAACTGATAGGGCTCGAGGTTCTGGTGATTCATTCCACTAATCCAGCATTGATAGGAATCCGCGGCAGGGTAATTGACGAGACAAAAAATATGTTAATAATAGAAAACTCGAAGTCGCGGGAACTGAAGATTCCAAAGGCGGGTTCGGAATTTGTCTTCCGGATCCCTGCCGAGCTCTCAGAAAAAGGCCGCAGATCCGATACATTTGTTAAAATTCAGGGAAACCTGCTGCTCTCACAACCCGAAAATCGGATCAAGAACATTAAAAAGTTACGCAAATGGGGCTAAACTCATGGCAAGAGATATTGGATTAAACATACCGGCGCCATCAGAAGAATGTGATGATTCATACTGTCCCTTCCACGGCACACTCCCAGTAAGGGGTCAAATACTTGTGGGCACCGTGGTCAGCAATAAGATGGACAATACAGTAGTTATTGAAAGGCAATACATGAAAATGGTGCCAAAATATCAGAGATACGAGAAGAGACGCTCGAAGCTTCACGCACACAACCCGCCTTGCATTTCAGCAAAAGTCGGGGATATCGTTACGATTGCGGAATGCAGGCCTATAAGCAAAACCAAGTCCTTTGTGGTAGTTAAAGCGGAGGTGCCAAAATGAAAGGTATACGTTCTAACATCCCAAGGGCTCTTAATGCAGGTGCCAATGTTCCTTGTGTAGACAACACTGGAGCCAAGGTAGTTGAGATCATCTCTGTCAAGAAGTACAGAGGAGTCAAGAACAGAATGCCTTGCGCAGGAATCGGGGATATGTGTGTCGTCTCGGTGAAGAAAGGCACCCCTGAAATGAGGAAGCAGATTGTCTACGCAGTAGTGGTTCGCCAGAAAAAGGAATTCCGCCGTCCGGATGGGCTGCGTGTATCCTTTGAGGACAATGCCATGGTAATCACAGACGAAGAAGGGGTTCCTAAAGGCACGGACATAAAAGGTCCTATCGCAAGAGAAGTAGCTGAGAGATACCCAAAGATTGGAACCACGGCATCTATTATTATCTGAGGTGGCGAGCATGGTATCCAAACAGCCAAGGAAGCAGAGAAAAGCAAGATATAACGCACCTCTGCATATCAGACAGAAATTCATGGGTGCAAGGCTCAGTGAATCGCTCTCCAAGGAATACGGCACAAGAAGCGCCCCAGTCATCGCGGGAGATACCGTGAAGGTCATGCGTGGAGACTTTAAGGGTACTGAAGGAAAGGTTCAGAGTGTTTCTCTTAAGGACGGCACTATTACTGTGGACGGGGTTATTTCCACCAAGGTGGATGGCACCGAAGTCCCAAGACCTATCTACCCCTCCAATGTTATGATCATAAAACTGGAAATGAAGGACGGGCGCAGAGCATCAAGCATTAAGAAGTGAGCCAGGTGATTTTTTGTGACACACCAGAAAAGATTAGCAATTCCAAAAAGCTGGAAGGTCGGGAAAAAAGGTTATAAGTGGGTCTCCACCACCCGCCCGGGGCCTCACAGCAAGGCACGCAGTCTTCCGCTAGGAATCATTATTCGCGACATTCTCAAGCTCGTAGATAACAGTAGAGAAGGTAAGAGAATTCTTTCGGAAGGTAAAGTTCTTGTGGACGGCATTCCCAGGAAAGACCTCAGGTTCCCTGTAGGGCTTTTTGATGTAATTTCGCTCCCGCTCATAAATGAAACATACAGAGTGCTCCAGGATGAAAAGGGGCGTCTTACCCTTTACAAACTGAGCGAGACAAACGTTAACAAGCTGTGCAGGATTAACAACAAGACTATCCTCAAAGGAGGAAAGGTGCAGCTTAACCTGAATGATGGGGCCAATATTCTTGGCTCTAACGAATATAGCACAAAGGATTCTCTGATTCTTTCCGTGCCTGACAAGAAGATAATAAAGCACCTTAAGTTCAAGGTCGGCAACCTGGCAATGGTGGTAGGCGGACAGCACTCCGGAGAAATCGGAACAATTAAAGAAATCAAGGAAGTTAAGAGTTCTAGGCACAATACAGTCGCGATTTCCGGGGAAACCGATTTCGAGACTATTGAAGATTACGTGTTTGTAATTGGTGAAGACAAACCTGAGATCAGGCTCGGTGGTGAGGCAATTGAGTAATCCTATGCGCGCTCCAACTGTTGAAAAGGTTATTGTCCACATGGGTGTTGGAGAAAGTGGGCAGCGTCTTGTAAATGCCGAGGAGATCCTCAGGACTATCACAGGACAGGAAGTTGTCAGGTGCTTTGCCAAAAAGACTCTTCCGGCTTTCTCGATTAAAAAGAAAGAACCCATTGGCTGCAAGGTGACCCTGAGAGGCCAGAAAGCCCAGGAATTCCTTGAGACAGCTCTGGGCATAGTTGGCAAAACTCTGGTCAGGTCCCAGTTTGATTCCCTTGGAAACGTCTCTTTCGGAATTGAAGAACACACGGATTTTCCGGGCATGAAATATGACCCGAATATCGGGGTTTTCGGAATGGATGTAACAGTTGTTATCAAACGCCCCGGAGAAAGAATCTGCAAGAGAAGGATCGCAAAAAAGAAGATCCCGACAAACCACAGGGTTACAGTTGAGGATGCAGTTGCTTTCCTTAGCGAGAACTATGGCGTGGAGGTCATGTAAATGGCAGATACTATAGACAAGTCCGGAAGAGGAGTAAATGTATGCAAGCGCTGCGGAAGAAAGCAGGGTCTTGTCCGTAAATACGATATCTACCTCTGCAGGCACTGTTTCAGGGAGATCGCCCACCAGATGGGTTTTGAGAAATATTCGTAAGGTGATTCAAATGGTATTACTTGATCCTCTTGCAAATGCCCTTTCTGTAATTAAAAACGCCGAAGATGTCGGGAAGAGCGCCTGTGTCATCAGGCCTGCTTCCAAAACTATCGGCAATGTACTGAAGGTTATGCAAGATCTCGGATACATTGGAGAATTCGAGTTTATCGATGACGGAAAAGCCGGAATCTACAATGTTACCCTTGTGGGAAGAATCAACAAATGCGGTGCAATCAAGCCGCGGTATTCTGTGGGAACTGGCAGTTTTGAACGCTGGGAAAAGCAGTTCCTGCCGGCAAAGAACTTTGGCGCCCTTATAGTTACCACTTCAAGCGGGGTTATGTCCCAGTACGAAGCCCGTGAGAAGAAGATTGGTGGGCAGCTTCTTGCTTATGTGTACTGAGCTGGAGGAAACAGGAAATGGTTAAGGAAATTGCAAGAACAATAGAGATTCCTGAAGGAATTTCCGTCTCTTTCTCTCAGGATGTGCTTACAGTGAAGGGTCCCCTGGGAACTGTCGAAAGAAAGCTCTGGTACCCAGGGGTCAAGATCGACGTCAGAGAGGGCGAAGTAGTGGTGGATGCAGTATCCTCCAGGAAAGAACAGAAAGCAATGGTAGGCACCTTTACTTCCCACATCAAAAACATGATCAAAGGCGTAAATGAAGGATTTGAGTGCAAAATGTCTATTGTGTACTCTCACTTCCCCATGCAAGTAAAAGTTGATGGTAAGTCCTTCATAATCGGAAACTTCCTTGGAGAAAAGAAGCCGAGAGTTGCAAAAATCCTTGGCGAAACAAAGGTTAAGGTATCCGGAAACGAGGTAACTATCACCGGAATAAACAAGGAAGACGTCGGGCAGACTGCCGCAAACATTGAACAGAAGACGAAGATCAGGAGATTCGACCCGAGGGTTTTCCAGGATGGAATCTACATCGTGCAGAAACCCTGAGGTGGTTGTGATGGCAGAAGAATTCAAATCAGAAGGTACTCTTGATATGGACTCTGAATCCAGGCGTTTATTCAATGTGAGAAAGGTTCTGAAGGGAAAGAAACCCCAGTTTAAAAGAGCAGCCTGTCACAAATTCAAAAGACTTGATAGCAACTGGAGGCGTCCAAGAGGTACTCAAGGCAAACAGCGCAGAAAATATGTATCTAAAGGTGCGCTCGCCCAGGTAGGATATGGAAGCCCGGTTGCAGTAAAAGGTCTGCATCCGTCCGGGTATTCGGATGTGCTTATTTCCAGTGTTGATGAACTTGAGCTTATTGATCCTTCTTATGAGGCTATCAGGATAGCTTCTACAGTAGGCGCAAGAAAAAAAGCTATTATTATAGCAAAAGCCGAAGAACTCGGAATCAAGATATTGAACCCTGGAAGGAGTGAATAAATATGACAGATTTGGCCAATCAGAGAAGGTTAGCCTCCAAAATCCTCGAATGCGGTCTTGACAGGGTATGGCTTAATCCTGACGCCTCCGAAGAGATCGCGTCCGCAATTACCAGGGAAGATATCCGCGGGCTCATCGAGAAAGGTACTATTAAGGCAAAACCAATAAAAGGAGTCAGCAGAGGCCGAGCCAGAGCTCTTGCCGCCAAGCGTAAGTATGGACACCGCAAGGGTCACGGTTCAAGAAAAGGTAAGAAAGGAGCCCGTACCCCCAAGAAAGAACTGTGGATCAAAAAGATCCGGGCTCTTAGAAGAAGGCTCAAGGAATTGCGTGCAGATGGCACAATTGATAAGTCTGTGTACTGCAGACTTTACAGGAAAGCAAAAGGCGGCGAATATAGAAGTGTTGCCCACCTGAATTCCCACCTTGAGTCCGAAAAAATGTTAAAGAAATAAACTGGAGGAGCTAAATATGGCAACAGGACCAAGATATAAGGTTCCTTTTAGAAGAAGAAGAGAAGGTCGCACTAATTATCACCTGCGGCTCAAGTTACTGCTCTCAAAGCGGGACCGTGTGGTTGTCAGGAAGAGTGCAAGAAACATTCAGATCCAGTTAATAGCTCCAACCCCAGACGGGGATATAACTTATTCCTCAGCCATCTCGAGTGAGCTTGCCAGGTACGGTTACACAGGAGCTACCGGAAATACCACGGCTGCGTATCTTACAGGGCTCCTTTTCGGACTGAAGAGTTTGAAAAAGGGATATGAGGGAGGCATTCTGGATATAGGACTTCAGGCTTCCTCTGCAGGCTCCAGGGTTTATGCTGCGCTTAAAGGCATAATAGATTCTGGTTTTGACGTCCCCTGCAACCCTGAAGTTTTCCCTTCGGATGAGAGAATTCGGGGAGAACACATTGCTGAATACAGAGAAGAGAGCTCAGACCTGCCAGAGCAGTTTGAAGCAACCAAAGAGAAAATCTTTGCTGAATTTAGTTAAGGTGATTAAATGGCATTCGATGAAGATTGGGTTCCGAAAACCAGGCTTGGAAAATTAGTCGTAGAAGGACAGGTTGCTTCTATGGAAGAGGCAATTAAATCAGGCCTGCCTATCAGGGAACCCCAGATAATTGATATGCTGCTTCCTGACCTGGAAGATGAGGTGCTCGATATTAACATGGTCCAGAGGATGACTGACTCAGGACGCCGTGTGAAATTCAGAGCAACCGTAATTGTAGGGAACAGAAACGGCTACGTAGGACTCGGGCAGGCAAAAGACGTGCAGGTAGGACCCGCAATCCGCAAGGCAATTGATGCTGCAAAGCTCAATATTACCTACATCCGCAGAGGCTGCGGATCCTGGGAATGTGCCTGCGGACTGCCTCATACAGTTCCTTACGAAGTCACAGGAAAATCAGGAAGTGTAAGCGTAACTCTTATTCCGGCTCCAAGAGGTCTTGGAATAGCTGCAGGGAATACTGCAACCAAGGTGCTGGAAAAAGCCGGTATCAAAGATGTATGGACCAAGACCTTCGGAACTACGCGGACTACCCTCAATTTCGCAAAGGCAACCTTCGATGCCCTTAACCAGGTCAATGTCATGAGTCTGCCAGTATACTGTAAGGAGGAAGCCTGAGATGTATGCAGTTGTAAGGTTGAGAGGCCCGGTAAACGTCCGGTATACCATTGAGGATACCATGAAGATGCTTCGCCTGCACAAAGTTAACCACTGTGTGGTTGTGCCCGAGACTCCTCACTACAAAGGTATGATTCAGAAGGTTAAGGATTACGTCGCCTATGGGAAAGTTGACGCAAAAACCCTCGCAGAGATCCTCAAAAAGCGTGGGAGACTCGAAGGCAACACCCGCCTGACCGAGGAATATATACGGGAAAACACAGCCTATGATTCTATTCAGGCATTTGCAGAGGCTGTAATTGCAGGAGAAACTACCCTTAAGGCTGTTCCCAAGCTGAAACCTGTTTTCAGGCTTCACCCTCCAAGAAAAGGGCATGCTGGGATTAAAAGGACCGTACAGCAGGGCGGCACGCTCGGAGATCATGGTGAGAATATCAATGCGCTCCTGCACAAAATGAGATAAGGTGGTTTGAATGGATATAAAGAAGTTCAGAGGATCCAGGACCTGCGGAGGCGGGACTCACAAAAACAGGCGTGGAGCTGGAAACCGCGGAGGGCGTGGGAAAGCCGGTGGCTGTAAACACCACTTTGTAAGAGCTATCTTAAGGGGATACAGCTACGGAAAGCATGGTTTCAAGCGCCCTGCTGAGATTTCCAGAGATGTCTCCATAGTAAATGTGGGAGAACTTGACGAGCTTGCCCCTTATCTTGCTGAGGAAGGGTTTGCAGAAGTCAGGGATGGAGCATACCACATTAACCTTGAGAACCTCGGAATTGAAAAAGTGCTCGGAAGCGGACGTGTTACGAAGAGACTTGTGGTTACTTCGGAAGAATTCTCCGCATCTGCTCGCGAAAAAATTGAGAATGCCGGCGGAAGTTGCATAGATGCCAAATAAGTAGTGTCACTCTGACATTACTTATTTTAATTCTTTTGGTAACTTTTTCATATTAGATGTACTATATTAGCATTGACTTACGGTAAAACGTAATCTAACATTTTAAAAATTATAAGTAAATTGTATTTTGAATGGTGTAATCGATGACTCTCAGGGATACGTTAGAACCGTTTTTTAACAAGTTACCTGCAGTAGCAAGTCCGGAAAAACATGTCCATTTTAAGGATAAGCTCTGGTGGACTCTGGGAGTCCTTATGCTGTACTTTGCTCTGGCAAATGTACCGCTCTTTGGGATGTCCCAGGATTCGGTTGACCTTTTTGAATCTTACCGTGCCTTCTTTGCAGGTGCGTCTGGATCCCTTATTCTTCTAGGTATCGGGCCCATTGTCACGGCTTCGATTGTCCTGCAACTTCTTGTTGGAGCAGAAATTATTAAATTGGACCTGTCGGATCCCAGAGACCAGGCATTCTTCCAGGGAGCTCAGAAGTTCCTTGTGTTTGTTATGATCGTGCTGGAGGCTCTGCCGCAGCTACTTGGTGGGTATATCCAGCCAGATCCAGGGCTTGCTTCTGTTCTTGGTGTAGGCCTGGGAGTAATCACCTTCCTGCTCCTTGTCCAGATCTTTATTGGAGGTGCACTGATCCTATTCATGGATGAGGTGGTTTCTAAGTGGGGTATCGGGTCAGGAGTCGGGCTTTTCATTGTTGCGGGGATCTCCCAGCAGATTGTTACAGGAATATTAAACTGGCAACCTGATGAAACAGGGCTCCCCATAGGGCTGATTCCTAAATGGGTTTACATCGCCCAGAATGTCGGGGCAGATTATCTCTTTTCTGGAGAAGGCGTGATGTTCATGCTGATCAGAGGAGGAATTCTGGCGCTTCTGAGCACGGTTGCTATTTTCCTGCTTGTGGTATATGTTGAGAGTACGAGGATTGAAATCCCTCTCGCTCACAGCGCAGTAAGAGGTGCAAGGGGGCGCTTCCCTGTCAAGCTTATATATTCCTCAGTGCTGCCAATGATCCTTGTCCGCGCTCTTCAAGCTAATATCCAGATGGTAGGGATTATTCTCTCAAGTCGGGGAATTAATTTCCTTGGTGAGTTCAGTGGGTCAACACCGCTTAACGGGATTATGTATTATCTTGCTCCAATAAACAGCCCCTATGACTGGATTCCATCTCTCGTGCGGGAGTCCTTTGCAAGCTATGGGGTTGCTGCGCCTGCTACTTGGCAGATTGCACTTCATGTTTTCATAGATGCGCTTTTCCTTATTGGAGGCGGGATTGTCTTTGCCCTCTTCTGGATAGAGACTACAGGCATGGGTGCAAAGCCTACAGCCCAGAAGATATTTAATTCTGGCATGCAGATCCCAGGCTTCAGGCGGAACATCGGCAGTATTGAAAAGGTCATGCAGCGTTATATCCCGAAAGTAACCGTAATAGGTGGAGCTTTCATAGGAATTCTTACGCTGGTTGCAAGTCTGCTAGGTACCATTGGAGGTGCTGGCGGTACAGGGCTGCTGCTTACTGTGAGTATCGTGTATAGACTGTACGAGGATATAGCATCCGAGCAGATGATGGAAATGCACCCGATGATCCGTTCCTTCTTCGGGGAGCAGTAAGGGTCTTTTGAGTTTGAAAAGGAATCGAGTTAGGTGTAAAGTAATAAACTAAAAAGGATACGGACACAGGGATTTTCGAATGAATATAATAATCTTTGGGCCCCCGGGTGCCGGAAAAGGTACCCAGGCCAAAAAAATGGTTGATTTCTACGGAATCCCGCAGATCTCCACAGGGGATATTTTGCGGGCGAATGTTAGGGAAGGAACCGAGCTTGGGCTTGCAGCAAAGGAATATATGGATAAAGGAGAACTTGTTCCTGATGAGGTGCTTATAGGGATTATTAAGAACCGTCTGAAGGAAAAGGATTGTGAAAAAGGCTTCATCCTTGATGGATATCCAAGGACTATACCCCAGGCTGATGCTCTTGCAACCATCCTTGATGAGATCAACAAGCCTATAGATGTTGTCCTCAACCTTGAAGTGCCTGATGAAGAACTTGTCGAGAGAGTAAGCGGCCGTCTTATGTGCGGTAACTGCGGCGCGAGCTATCACAGAACCTTCAACCCACCGAGAAAGGAGGGTATCTGTGATGTTTGCGGCGGTGAACTTTTCCAGCGGGACGATGACAAAGAAGAGGCTGTCAAGAATCGCCTTACTGTTTATAAAAGGCAGACTCAGCCGCTTATTGATTATTACGCAAAAAAGAGTCTCCTGGTATCTCTTGATGGCACCAAAGGCATAGATGAGGTTTTTGAAGATATAAAGGCAATCCTTGCGAAATTTGCATGAAGCCTTCATTTCCCTTTTCTTTTTCTTTTATTAAGTCCTTAGCTTTTCTATTTTTTCTTCACTAGGCATGTCAAATAAAAAGCCTCCGCTTCTTTCTTCTCCTTTTGATTCAAACAATTAGTATTTAAATAATATGCGGCTGTTTATGTCAACAAGAACTATACGACGGAGAAGCTGTAATATGACTGAAAACTCAATCGATGAACTGGTTAACTGGGTTATCAGTGTTGACCGCCGTTTGATTCTTATGGATTCCATGAAAAGGCATACTTTTGTTCGTGCTTCGAGTATTGCCCATGAGGCGAGCCGATCTACACAGAATATCAGCCATGCTTTAAAGGAACTTGAGAGTAAAGGCTTAATCCAGTGTTTAACTCCTGATAAGACCACATGGAAAAAATACACGCTGACAAGTGAAGGAAAAAAAGTTCTGGAAAAACTTGACGGCACGTATCTTTAATTGCTGGAAGTGGAATATCTCCTGCTGCATAGATACCTGTCGAAAGTACCTAACAGAATATGTACAGCATATAAAATTAGAATTCTAGTAAAAATGTAACTAATCCGGAAAATCTTTTTACTCTGGATTTTCAGGGTTCTGAAGCTCTCTGGTCCCGCTTTCCTGTAATATACTTAAATTCAATCTCTTGTTCTCAAGTTGAATGTATTTATGGTAATTTATGAGAATATTCGAAGATACCCTCTGCCCCAAAATCCTTTTCACAGCAATCCTTTTCAAAAAACTGCTTGACCACAAACTTTTTGGAAAAAAGTTTGATCACAAGCCTTTTGAAAAAATGCTTGAGCGAAACCGTTGCGCCGGTTTATCACGCTGTCATGTCGATTTTTGATCAAAATTTTTAGAAAAAAGTTTTCGGTCGAGCCTTTTCGTAAAAGGGTTGCAGTGCAACGGTTTCAGCTCAGCGCTTTTAATCGAGCGATTCCACGCTTTCAGGTCAACAGTATCATGTTAATTGGATTTCATAGAACAGTGTCGGGTCAATTGAATTTCTAGAATAGTATAACTTATATATACATCGATCCTTATTAAGCAGAACAATTTGCGTTATCATTTAAAACCGGCTCCGTAATCGAGCTGATTTATCAGAACTTTACAATAATCTAAGCTTGTCGAGCTTTATTTAATGGAATTCTTCTATGTTTGAAGATCTCAGAATAATTATTGAACCTGAATGGTGAGGACATCTTGGTTTCAGAGGCACTAAAAAATCAAATAGACCGGTTTCTGCTGGCTCTAGGTTTTTCCCTTATGATTGGAATTATGGTTCTCGGACAGGGTTTCAGGACAGCTGTCGGGGAATTTGTCGGGATTTTAATGAATCCCATACTTGCTCTGGTCGGAGAGGAGAATTTTCATCTAATTCTTTTTGTAATGGCGGCTATTACTGCTGTTTATGCATCCCTTATCCAGAAGTATACAATTGACTGGGAACTCATGAGGAGTACTCAGGAACGCGTGAAGGTTTTCCAGAAGGAATTCAGGGAGGCACAACTTTCCCAGAATACCTATATGCTGAAAAAACTTGATGAACAGCGTAAGGAAATGATGGAAGATCAGATGAAAATGTCCAAGCAGCAGTTCAAGCCAATGGCTTATATCAGTATCATTTCCCTTCCTCTTTTCATGTGGGCTTATTACTACATTAGCGGGCATGGGAATGCTACTATGGTTTTTCCTTTCTGGGGTGAACAGCTGCTGACTTCTCAGGCTTTCTGGGTCTTCCAGCACTGGATATACTGGTACTTTATCTCTTCTCTAGGGGTTAGCCAGCTTATCAGAAAGGCACTGAATATCGGTGGGGTCTGATGCGGATAACAGTTAGTGGGCTTCCTGGAAGTGGGACGACAACAATCTCAAGACTTCTTGCCGAATACTATGAGCTTGAGCTGATCTCCTCAGGTGAGGTTTTCAGGAAAATTGCAAAGGAAAAAGGGATCAGCCTGGCAGAATTCGGAGCTATGGCTGAAAAAGATCCTTCAATTGACCTGGCTATTGATAAGAATCAGAGAGCTGTTATCCACAGTCAGGAAAATCTGATTCTCGAAAGCAGGCTTGCCGGTCACATGGCTAAAGACGTCCCTAATGTGCTCAAAATCTGGATAAAGGCTCCATTACATGTCAGAGTAAAACGTATCCTGAAGCGGGAGAAAGCCTCATCTTTTGATGAAGAGCTTAAAAAAACAGTCGAGAGAGAAAAATCCGAAGCTCTCCGTTATATGAATTATTATAATATTGATATAAGTGACCTTTCGATTTATGATATCATTATTGACTCCGAGAAATGGAACCAGTACCAGATTTTTGACATTCTCAGGACAGCTATCGATTCTCTTATGGGACCAGAATAATTTCCTGCGGGCTCTATCAAAGGCTGGATTTTTATATAAAGCGTAGAGTTTTATTTGCCGGAACCTGATATAACTTGATATATTAAAGCGATTATGAGTATTCAGCATAATGATGTTTTACATTTATTCATCCAATTCAGGAGTTTTTGAAAAACTATGTCATCTGCCGGCAAATTGCCATCCGAAGCTGAAAGAATTCTGATCCAGAAGTCCCGTGCCTGGACGAATCCATCTTATGGTTCCTATCCTGAGAAACGCCCAATCCTCGAATACATTGAGAAAGGCGTTGTAAATATCGATAAACCAGCTGGACCGACAAGCCATGAAGTTGCAGCCTGGGTAAAGGCTATTCTTGGTGTGAGCACGGCAGGGCATGCAGGCTCGCTTGATCCCAAGGTTACGGGGCTTTTGCCTATTTTACTCGGAAAGGCTACAAAGGCAGTCCCTGCTCTGCGCCTTTCAGGAAAGGAATATATCTGCCTTCTGAAGCTTCATAAGGAAATGCCTCAAAAACGGATAAGGGAAGTCTGTGAGGAATTCACGGGACCTATCTACCAGATGCCTCCTGTTAAATCCGCTGTCAAGAGAGTTATCAGGATAAGGACGATTTATTATCTCGAGGTGCTTGAGATTGAAGGCAGTTCAGTGCTCTTTCGCGTAGGCTGCGAAGCCGGGACTTATATCAGGAAACTCTGCCATGATATAGGGCTTGCTCTTGGCTGCGGCGGGCATATGCAGGAACTCAGGAGAACAAAGGCAGGACCTTTTACTGAGGAGACACTTATAACGCTTCAGGATCTGAAAGATGCATACGTATTCTGGAAAGAAGATGGTGACGAGTCTGAACTCCGACGGGTAATCATGCCAATGGAAACCGCTGTAGCCCACCTTCCCAAAATCGTCATGCGGGACAGTGCAGTGGATGCCGTCTGCTCCGGCGCCGCTCTGGCAGTTCCTGGCATCACAAGCCTTGATGCAAACCTTAAAAAAGGGAATCTTACAGCACTATTTACGCTTAAAGGTGAACTCGTTGCCCTTGCAAAAGCTGAAATGAGTACAGAGGATATTCTTAAAGCCTCTACAGGGTTTGCAGCAACCTCGATCCGAGTTATAATGGAAACCGGAACTTACCCGAAAGGTTGGGTTAAAAAAGGAGATAATGTTTAAGCCCTGACCTCTAAAACTCTTTTTAAACACTCCTTTCTTAGAATAAAGTTTATATATCACTATTCCGTTATGGTATAAGTCGTTTAATAAGTTAAAGTTGTGTTAAAATTAAGTTGCTTATTAACCTCTATGCCGAGGTAGTCTAGTGGTAGGGCGCAAGCCTGGAGAGCTTGTGGGGCTTTGCCCCTCGGGAGTTCGAATCTCCCCCTCGGCGTCTTACTATTCTTACTTTCGTATTCTTAAGTTTCTCTGGATTTTTCTTTCTATATTCCATTGTTTTTCTATGGAAATTGTCTGTAGGTTTTTTATCCAGGCAGAAGATCATATCCAGTAATAGATCCAGTGCAGATACCCTTATATAATGGTAAATGCATGTAAAGTGACTCATCAGTATATGCTGTAAAGAAGCTCCTATAGAGAGAGCTGCTCCTGACTTTTTCGCGTATTCTTTAAGGGTATTCGATCAGGGGCTACAGGATGCTGTATGCATTCCTCAGGAGAGAGTATATGGTAGAAGAAAAGAATAATGAAGAATTAAGGCATCTTGTTCGGATTATGAATACCGACCTGCAGGGGGCAAAACCTGTAGAGTACGCCCTTACAGGCATCCCGGGAATAGGGAGGCGCACTGCTAGACTTATTGCAAAGGGCGCAGGGGTAGACCCTACTGCTACACTTGGATATCTGCCAGAAGAAGAAGTGGCAAAACTTGACGATGCAATCGGGAGAATTGAGGAAATCGTTCCTTCCTGGATGTTGAACAGGCGGAAAGATCTGGCAACAGGACAGGATAAGCACCTGCTGGGAACGGACATTTTATTGACCTTCAGGGAAGATATTAACATCCTTAAAAAGATTCGTGCATACAGAGGTCTCAGGCACGAAAGGGGCCTTAAGGTCAGAGGACAGAGGACAAAATCCACTGGTCGCCGCGGAGCAACTGTCGGTGTCAGCAGGAAGAAGTGATTTTCTGGTTGAGGTGGTTTTTAATGGCATATCCAGGTAAGAAAAGTAAAAGTTACGAGACTCCAAGGCACCCCTGGCAGGAAGCCAGGATGGCATCCGAAGTCCAGCTTATAAAGGCATACGGCCTCAGAAATAAGAGAGAAGTCTGGAAAGCAGCCAGTATGCTCAGAATGTACAGGACCGAAGCCAGGAAATTACTTGCAAGCGCTGCAAACGCTCAGGAAAGAGGACTTGAAGGACATCAGAAGACTCAGTCTGAAGAAATTCTTTCAAAACTTATCCGCTATGGTATTATCAAACCGGATGCAGAAATTGACGACATCCTCTCCTTAAAAACTGAAAATATCCTTGAAAGGAGACTCCAGACCCAGGTTCTCCGCCTCGGGCTCGCCAGAACCATTATCCAGGCGCGCCAGTTTATCACTCATGGACACATCGCAATAAACGGCAGAAGAGCTACTGTGCCAGGAATGCTTGTCTCTAAGGAAGATGAGATGCATATAGGATATTATGGGACCTCTCCGCTTGCTAGCGAATCTCACCCTGAAAGACCTGTGCAGGTGGCGTCTGCCCTTGCAGAGACCACAACTTTAAAGGCTGCAGCCGAAGCAAGACAGGCTAAAGAGAGAGCCTCTGAAAGAGGCGGCGGAAAGAAGAAGAAAGGAGGGAGGAAATAACCATGGCAGACATGAAATGGGCTGTAGCTCACATCAAATCTTCGTTTAACAACACAATTATTACTGTAACCGATATCACAGGGGCTGAGACCATTGCAAAGTCCTCAGGTGGTATGATTGTAAAAGCTGCAAGAGACGAGAGCTCTCCTTATACTGCCATGCAGATGGCAAGCCAGCTTGCTGATCAGCTCAGGGATAAGGGTATCAATGGCATCCATATCAAGGTAAGAGCCCCAGGTGGAAACAAGCAGAGAAGCCCCGGTCCTGGCGCTCAGGCTGCAATCCGAGCTTTTGCAAGAGCAGGAATTCGAATTGGCAGGATTGAAGATGTTACTCCTGTCCCGCATGATGGTACTAGACCGAAAGGCGGAAGACGTGTATAAGAGAAATTTTCAGGGAATTTTCCTAAAATTCTCTCTTTTGAATGCATTAAACTATAAGGGAAATTAAGGTATATGACGATGGAAGTAGACATTCTGGAGTTATCGGACAGATCTGCAAAATTCGTGCTCTCAAGAGTTAGCACCGCTTTTGCCAACGGCATTCGGCGTGCCATGATCGCAGATGTGCCAACGCTTGCGATCGAGTATGTGAACATTTATGACAATACCTCGGTACTCTATGATGAGCAGCTGGCTCTACGCCTGTCCTTAATCCCGCTTGTAACGGATTTGGAGGCGTATGTGCCACAGGCAGAATGCGATGTCTGCGGAGGAGAAGGCTGTCCTGCCTGCGAGGTTTCCTTAACCCTCAGTGCAGAGGGTCCTGGCGTGGTTTATTCACGGGACCTTATCTCTTCTGACCCGAAGATACAGCCAGCTGATCTAAATATACCGATTGTCGAGCTGAAAAAGGGGCAAAAGCTTGTGCTTGAAGCTATTGCTCACATGGGTTACGGCAGGGACAGCGCTAGATGGCAGGCAGGGATCGCTTGCGGCTACAAGAATGTGCCTATTATCAACATTCAGAATTGTGATGCATGTGGACACTGTGCAGCTGAGTGCCCGAAAGGCATTATACAGCTTGAGGAATCAGGTGCTAGAGTTTCTGAGGAAGATATTCTCAAATGCTCACTTTGCAGGCTCTGTGAGCAGGTCTGTGATATTCATGCGATAAAGATTGGCTACGACGAAAGCGCTTTTGTATTTACAATGGAGTCCGATGGTTCTTATACAGCCAAAGATCTCGCACTTAATGCGGCAAATGTGATCAAAGGCAAAGCCGAAGAAATCCTGGGCATTCTGAACCAGTTCTGAGCTGCAACTCGGACGGGCCCAAAACTTAACTTTTTACTGAGGCTTTGTAGAGTCATAAACATTTCAATATACGGGCTTCTTAGGGCTTTTGCGCCTGATTTATTTGATCTTTCTATGCCGCTGTGCATTGCAACTGAATAAAAAAGGACCATCTGCTTTACTAAAGTCTATAACTTACGCAGAATGACTTATACGACTCGAAATGTTTATATATTATCCATGATATTGTGAGGGAGTGCAAGGCGTAAAGCGCGCCGGATTACCAGAATAAAATTGCTTTGATAACAGAATTAAAACTAGATGCGAGGGTTGCCCAGCCAGGTCAAAGGCGCTAGGTTGAGGGCCTAGTCTCGTAGGAGTTCGTGCGTTCGAATCGCACCCCTCGCACTAAATATTTTAATCTGTTAATCTTGTAACTATTAATTTCAAAATCAGCTAATCTTAAAGAATCGATTTTTTACATATCTTCTATATACTTTTGTAAAAAATTTTTCAGATTCTTTATTTCATAACCGTTATGCGAGGGTTGCCCAGCCAGGTCAAAGGCGCTAGGTTGAGGGCCTAGTCTCGTAGGAGTTCGTGCGTTCGAATCGCACCCCTCGCATCTGTTTATACTCTTCTATTTAATTTTTCTATTCTAATTTTAACAATTAGTTCTAAACTTTAACCATTAATCCTAAACTTTAACGATTAGTCTCAAAAGCCATTAATACATGTGACCGGATTGCAAGGAGATGTATATTCAACTCTGGTTTGCATAACTTGACCATCTTTCATTTCATGCGACAATGTTCTACGAGCGATCAAAAAAGATGTAAAGGCACGGAACTCAAAATAAGGTTCAATGTTAGTAGAGTTATGTTAGTAGAGTTAACAAGAACCTGTGCTTTTGAACAATAATCAGCAGGATTAATCTGTGCTCCTATATTCACTAAAGCTTCACTCACTTTGTTTTTCATATGAATTTATGATGAGTAAAGCCTTTAAGCAACACTAAAACATGAGACTCAAACAGGTATATTATAAAATGAGCAAATATTTCTGTAAAATCAATCTAGAAGTAGATGGTAGGGTCTGAGTCCCTATTCTCAGATCCTACCTGCGATCCAACCCAAGGATTAAGAGGAAACCCTATTACTCTTAATCTGTACCTTTATAATGAGCCAGTTATATATATCATAATCGATACGAAACATTGTTTCAGATTTGAATTTTTGATGTAATTGAAAAATTATATAATATTAAAAATTTTAATGTTATTAAAAATAATCGATTTATAAAAAAAGTAAATATATGAAAAGCTTACAATGGGCTTAAAGTACTTCATATCAAAGTGTTTTTTACTCGAAACTAACTTTTGATATAAATAATTTAAAATAGGTTCTAATATACTATGCTTCGTAGTTGGTGGTCCCATCTCTCAAATGAATGCCTGGAAAAATGTCTGGAGGTTTCTGATCTTTCTTTAAATCAGTATGCTTGGGGAGCATAAATGAAGAGACTGATAGGGAAATCTCGTGAACAATGCAGGATTCCGGGCTTCTTCACCAATACTTTATGGTGAATGGGAGATAGAACTCAGGTATAAAGAAAAAGATGATATAAATATATTTATATTCGTTAATTGGATGGATCTAACCCTTTTGGCCATGAAAGTCTACTTTTCCCAATGTCTCTTTTCAAAAAGTATCTTTGTGTATTACATTGCAGATATATATTCATGGGAGATTATTGGGTTAAAGAGAGATTGTGAGGGTTAAAGGGAATTAATGCAGGTTTAAAGCCAGTGAATCCAGTTCGGTGTGGGATTGTAGTGACTACTTATATCTAAATTGTCAGGTTCTGGTATTATGACTGAGATAGATAAAAATCATGAATTCAAGCAGTCAGAGAAAAGCTCGTTGTACTATGAAGAATTTCCCGGGTCAGGGGTAAGTGAAAGTAGGAAAAATGATCAGGAAATCATTGACATGATCGGGTCTTTTATGAAGGATGAAGCATTCTCGTTAGAAAACGAGAGCAGTTTTACCATTAATAAAATATTATCATTTCTTGACAGAGAAATAGATGAAAACCAGAACTTTACCGAAGCATTGCTGATTAAAGGTACGCTTCTTTACAAAACTGGCAAATATAATATTGCGATAGAAACCTTTGACCGAGCTCTGGAAACTATACCAAAGGAGATCCCCGGGGAAAACTTGTCTCTATGGACAGAAAGTGATAATATAAACTATAAGTATGCACTGAAACTCAAGGCTTTTGCCCTATTCAGGCTTGGAAAATACAAAGAGGGACTGGATGTACTTAATGAGATCCTGGCAGTTTATCCAGATGATATGGAGATTCAGGAATATAAAACTGTAATATCTACACTTGAAAATGAAAGCCTGATTAAAGAGTTGAACAATCTCCCATATCTCTATCCCGAAAAATCCGGTACCTGGGAGCGTGGAGACCAGCAGGCTTATGAACCAGATAAATATGCCAGAGCGCTTGAAAAACTTGATAAGAGCCTTGAGATTAACCCTCAGGATGCGGACATCTGGTGGTATCGGGGCTCTGCACTTTATATGCTTGGCAGGTATGCTGAAGCACTGGAGGCATTTGATAAGTCCCTGGAAATTAATCCTAAAAATGAAGATGTTTGGAGCTTCAAAGGTTCTACCCTTTATATGCTTGGTATGCCTGAAAAAGCCCTAAAAGCACTTGATAAAGCGCTACGAAAGAATCCCAACAAGCTTGAGACCTGGTTTAATAAGGCATCTATCTTTTTTGAACTCGGAAGATACCAGCAAGCACTCTCTGCAGTAGACAACGCCTTAAGAATCAATGCTAACGACAAAAGTGCTTTAAATCTCAAGAATTCTATCCTTCGTAAACTTGGCAAAGAATCAATTATTTGATAAGAGACGATGAAGAGTCAAGATTCATCGTTTGACAAGAAGATGAAAAATCAATTGTTTGACAAGAAGATGAAGAGTCATTATTTGACAAGACGATGAAGAATAAATGCTTGACAGGAAGATGAAAAATCATTATTGACAAGAAGATAAAAATATTGTTTGACAAGATGAAAAAGAACATTGTTTGAAAAGAAAGTAAAAAATCGGCTATTTAATCAGCGCAGATAATTAGTTTTTTTAATATATTTACATATTTTTAGAGAGAATTCGAGGGAAATCACCCTCAAAACTTCAGGATACTGGCTGATCTGAGCTTAAATTACGGTTTTTCTTTTCACTTCTTCTCCTTTCTTCCTTATTATTTTTCGTGTGGTTTTATTCTAAGCCAGATTTCCTGCTCTGAAGCCTGGCTCTGCATTCGTTGAGTACCTCAGTGGGACTGGAGTATTCTTTGTCAGGGCTGCCTCAAGAGCCCTTAATATTGCGCCACGGACATGAAGATTTCTGGCTTCGTTGATAAGCTCCTGCTTCGATGCAGGATATTTCCTGGTATGGAAAACCTCTACAGCTTTTTGAAAGCCTTCGAATTCATGGATGACATCATCAGAGCTGGAATATTCGCGATTTGGAATGTTTTCAAGAGTCAGCATTGTGTCGCCACTGATATTCTGCTTTCTGGCTTCCTCGATAATTTGCTTCTTATTTGCAGGGTATTTCACATTTCCTAAAATGCTCTGGACTTCAGTATCACTTGCTTGCATAACCTTCCTCCCCCATGCTTGATCCTTTTTCTGGAATTCCTTGCTGGCATCAGGTGGTGTTTTACTCCTGTGTTAGCAGGTTATTTTCCGGATTTTAAATGCTTGATTCTAATGCTTATCGCTTTATCCAATTTAATTGCCCACCTTTGATACATTATTACTCTAATATAATAAAAAGAATACAAACCAAATCTTTGCTAAAAGAAGATTCTTCAGGTATTGCGGATCAGGTTAGAACTGCGAATTTTATCATTGTTTGAGAACTTAGTGGCTGGGGGTCAACGTAATACTTTGTGTATAGAAGAGGGTCTAATCCTCAAAAGAAAAGCTTATCCTGATAAAGATGGATGCATTCATTTCACCTTTGCCAGTGGGTTTCTTCCATGTCAATAGCCGCAAAAATCTGTACGAGAGGATGTCTTTTAATAGCTTTCATCAAATCTTCCGGGGTATACTCCATACCATACTCGTAACATGAGAAAAGCCCCATATGATACAGGATTACATCCCTCTCTATGCGTGTGAGTCTTATGTACCTCTTAATTCTTTCAATAGATAGAGTCGAATGTTTGTTATTAGCTGGATGTCCTTCTAGCGTTCTATAGTTTCCATATTCTCCAATGTATAACCCTTCCTTGCAAACATCATGACATAAAGCAGTGATTACTAGAGAGTCTTCAGGAAGCTGCTCATCCCTTTTCAGGCGAGAGTTAGATAATTTAAGGGGCTCCAATAAGTTTAAGCAATGTTCTGCAAGCCCGCCAGGATAATTCCTGTGATATTTTGTACTTGCGGGGGCAATAAAGAAGTCCGAGTTTTTGAGATAATGAATATAATCTCTAATTCCTTCTCTTTTTGTCTTCCTCAAAAGATCGATTATATAAGTCTCGTTGGCAAAAATTTCACTCTCAGTTAACATTCCAGCCTCTTTAAACGCCAAAATTATAGAGAATTTACACTTTTATTTTCAAGTCGAAGATAATATTTGTTAATAATTGCGAATTTATTTAATTCTCAGAGCCTATATAATCCTAATAGAATAAATTTTCCTTAGATTTAATAATTATAGAATATTAAAGAAAATATACAAAAAAGCAAAAGGTTTGTTCTATGATTATTTGAACAATATTCAATCTCCGTTGTGTCTACCCCTGAACTTGATTAAGTTTGATTACTGCTGCTAACATTACAACTCCGGGTGTGTTCTTTCTCTGATCATATCCTAAAATGCTTTGCATAGCTCTATCCAGCCTGTGCCCATAGTACGCGATATTCTTGCTTCGTGCTGCAGGTTAAATATACAGATGAATTGATATATAGATGAATTTAAACGCTCAAGTACATCAAGTGTCTAAACGCTCAGGTATCAGGTGTCCGGGCAATGCAGACAGCTACACAGTAAAAGGAGAGATTTGTAATGGAGCAGTCGATTAAAGAGCAGGATATGTGAATATGGCTGAATGTTACAGTAATTGAAAGAGTATTCTATATGATCTTGCAAGCATCCGGCTGGAACTCGAACGTTTATAGTTTCTCCCAAATACGATTATTTAGAAAACTTTAAGCATCCGAAAACACATATTTTTAATTGCTGTTTAAGGTGCTGTCCCTGGAAAATCAGAATTAAATGATATCCTGGGCTGAATTCAGGAAGATATGTCTGCATTTTTACAAATATCCTGTCATTGTGATTGTGAAAAAAGTCTGAAACCCTGTGTGACAAGGTGAGTTGACACTTATCGTATGAAGGAGTTAGAATATGCGTGACGCGAAACTGATAAGCGTACTTGCAGAATATCTCGCAAAATGTGCAGAAATCCATGCAAGAAATGAACCGATACCACCGGAAAGCCTGGAAATGTTTTTGATTGACATCGTAAGCTGCCTTGATGTTGGTGGTATAGGTGATGTAGGAAAAGAGCTGGTTCCGCTCAAAAGGGCACGCGCAACCATCAGGCTTGCAAGGCGTGAGTTTGAGTGGCAGTGTGATAATATAGATCATCCTGAAGACTGGGAAACCTGCCTGCGGAATGCAGTTTCAGGAAACGTATAAACTTTTTTTAATTTTATTCCGAAACTAGTAGAATTACAGGATATATTCTGGTTTTACTTTTAAGTCAGGTTTTACTTTTAAATTTTCAGTAGTAAGAAAGGTCAGGAGAGACCGCTTTTTCCTACAAGCTCATTTGCTCTCTTCTCAGCTTCTTCTTTTGTCTGGAAGATTTCACCGGTGCAGCTACAGCTTCGAGTATTGTGGTTGCGGTGGTAAATAACATACAGAGTCTCTGACAGGCTATCAGTGGGTACATAACTGATTTCGTCTTCCCCCCGGCTTATACGGGTATAACTTTGCCCATCGATCTCGATTTCTCCTGCATCTTTCATAGGGTCATACCCAAAAAACGCAACGCTATCCGTTGCTGCCTCCCACTCTCCCACAAAATATTCAGGCAAACCTTCAATGTAATCTGTCTCACAATCCACAGGGGCAGAAGATTTTACATATTCAAACATGCTTTCGTATATGTTTGCCTGCTTAACTTTTCCATAATATATAATATTTATATTTTTCATTTCTGTTCCATCTCCATGTCTAATCGTACTGTTCTGTATGCACCTTAAAGTATTAAAGAGGGAACTAAAGAGATCTGGATTGTGGCATTATTTTTCATCTCTTCTATGCATAAGCACTGGTTTTTTGGTGGATGACCTATATCCAGAACAGGCGTCTGACAAAACCTATTTACTCAACGATTCCTTGCTTTTACTTCTTCTCTGTACTCCCTGACAAACTCAACATATTCTGCAGCGTTTTTTGCTATGGCTTCAATTTCGGATGTCTCGATTTTCCTCTTAACCTTGCCCGGAACTCCAATAATCAGGCTTTTTTCAGGAAATTTCTTTCCCTCTGGAATAAGTGCGTTCGCACCTACTATGGAGTTTTTTCCTATTTCAGCTCCGTTTAATACTGTAGAGTTCATTCCTATAATCACATTGTCTTCTATTCGGCACCCGTGAAGTACAGCTCCGTGCCCGACACTTACCTCATTTCCTATCTGAACTCCATTCTCAGGGTTTGCATGAATTACCACATTATCCTGGATACTTGTACGATTACCGATTTTTATTTTATTCCTGTCTCCACGAAGCACGGCATTAAACCATATGCTTGAAAAGCCCCCGACTTCAACATCCCCTATAATGTCTGCTGAAGGGGCAATAAAAGCAGTTTCTGAAATTTTCGGGCTCTTGCCTTTAAAATTCATTATCATAAATATATCTCCATCTTTCCAATTTATATTGGATTTGCTAAGATCGCTCTGTCAGAGCTGCCCAGGTCACTCTGCCAGACTCATTAAGAAAGCTCCTCCAGATCCCTTCTTGGGCATTGCAATGGCTCTATAGATCATTTTGTATCTGTTTAATAGAGCGATGAGCTGTCTTAGTAGGGTATTATAATCGCATTAATATTGGATGCAGTGTACTAATACAGCTTGCCCATAATGAGATCGGGAGTTTGCCGTGTTGAAGGGGGGGAAAAATTATTAAAAAGGTTCTATTTGAGTATCGTTCCAGACTTTAAGCACATCAGGAAGCCGTTTTAGTTCTTCCTCTTTTTCCTCCTCAACAGTTCCCCGTATCAAAAATACTTTCTCATTCTCGATTTCCAGATTCTTAACTGTCTCTTTCGATGGGCTAACAGGAACAGGTCCGCATTCCGGGTCGATTTTGAAGCCAGGGAGCTTTGCAACATCCGAATCAAGGGCTTCCTGCATAGAAAAGTTAGCCGGTGCTCTCAGCTCGACAATAACACTTTTAGCCATAATCCATTTCCTCTTAGCCTGATTAGTTTCCCGGCTGGTTTGACCTCTTAACTCAGACCTCTGGTTTTATCATGCTCCACGGAGGATGGATGGTGATCTTTCGGCTACCTTATTGAAGGCAGCTCTGCTTGAATCATTCCATGACCAGAGTTCGCGTTCCAACCATTGCCGCAGAAGTCCTTTGCAGTCTTCTGCAGGATCCCTTTAATTTCATCATGGGTTAATGTGAGATCAAAAGATTTCAGGAGCCCGATAACTCCTGCGCAAACAGGAGTAGCTGCTGATGTCCCATCATCTACATTAAAGTACCCTTTAAAATGGCTCGGAGCACAGAAATCCGGTTTCCTGGGATCAAGGGCTGCCGGCCCCTGACTGGTGCATCCTATCCACTCCTCCAATATATTGGCTGCGCCTGCAGTTATCACTCTTGGATGCCCGTTGGCTCCCCAAATACTCTTCCCGGGCCCGGTGTCCGAACCACATTTATCATAAGGACACTTTATTCCGCAATTCCCAGCCGAAAAGACTACAATGATCCCGGTATCAATTGCTTCTACGGCTTTTCTGGTAAAGGGATGTTCAGGGTTCGTAGCGTAACCGGGTGCCCAGGACTTTTGGTATATCCCCCAGCTATTGGACAGTATATGCGGGGTCCCGTCCCTTCTATGCTGTTCGATCGCCCACTCGTAAGCAGCTATAGCATCGGAAATCTTACCGAAAGCTGTTGGTTTCTTTGTAATCCCGAGATCGTATATTTTTGCTTCCGGACACATACCAAGTGCATCTGTGGCACACATCATTCCGTGCTCTATAGTAGCTGTTCCCGGAGGAGAGCTAGACATGGAAGACCAGCCGCCTATAACAGCAGGAATCTTCGATTTATCGACCCCACTATCACAGATTCCTATCACAATTCTCTGTCCTTTAACACCCATATCCCACAGTCGGTCACAACCGAGATATTTTGCCACATCCTGAATTGTCCCCTTTGGAGTGGCAGAATCGCAATCTATTACAAAAGGCTCGATGGGAGCATCAGTCCATATATTCCTCATTTACAGCTGCAAGAGCCCTTGCAGTTTCCTCTGTAGGTTTGACCGGTACTGGCATATACTCAGGATCAATCTCAAAACCCGGTATCTTGGCAATATCCGTTGAGACCATTATATGATTCTATGGAAGAACCGAAAGGTGCTCTCAATTCAACAATTACTGCTTTGGTCACAGCTATCCCACTCCCTATTTACGTTTTTTCTTGAGTATCTGGCAGTTTTAAAGATATTTTTAAATAACCTTTAAAATCGGTTTTAAACAATTCATTTTTTAAAGCAGTCTTTAAAGAATCCACTTTTGAGATCACAAATTTCCGTAAAATATAACGTTTTAAATTGTCATTTTTATAATTTTTAATAAATAGTATGAGATTGATAATATATGAAAACAAAAGAAAATGGATTTCGGATATTAAATATATGAGAGAAGCCAAAAATTTCAATATAGCTGAATATAATAATTATGATAGTGATATTGCTCTCTAATAAGCCAGATAAATGCAGATTTAATGGATTCTTAATCCATATAGCTTGTTTAAAGATAATCTATAGAAAATTATGAAAATTTGAATGAGCGTAAGAAATCAAAATAACAGAAAAATGATAAAATGAACAAAAAATTAGAATAATTAAAAAATAGTTTAATTAAAAAATCAAAATAATTAAAAATTGGAAAATCAAATTATTAACGCAATTAAAAAGAAGAATTAGAGTAAATAAATGAAAAAGTAAATCTACTCAAGTGCATGAAAGCAGAATTATCCGTTCATTGCATAAGATCGGATTTTCAAAGCAGGTCTTTATAAAGTTCCTTATGACCTGAAGATGACCTTAGCACACTCTCGGAATTGGGTCTCCAGCAGGTATATCGACATAACGCATACCGCCAAAGCGGTTTCTCAGGATTACCTCTCCTTTATTGTCTGGAGTAACTTCTCCTATAACAGCCGCGTCCCTGCCGTATGGGTGCTGCCTTAAGATTGAAAGCACTTCTTCTTCAAAACCGGATCTTACTCCGATGACTGCCTTTCCTTCGTTTGCAACCTCAAGGGGATCAAGGCCCAGCATCTCACAGGCTGCAGAAACGGCTGGCTTGAAAGGAATCCAGTCTTCTTCAATAAGAATCCCTGTTCCTGACTTTTTTGCCATCTCGTTCAGGGCGTTTGCAAGCCCTCCGCGTGTCGGGTCTTTCATTGCTGTAATGACAGGTTTCCCGTCAGGGGTTCTGAGTTTAAGGAGAGGTTCTATTAGCCTCCAGAGTGGGGCTGAGTCCGAGACAAGGTCAGTATCAAAATCAAAACCTTCCCTGTGAGCCATAAGCGAGATACCATGGTCGCCAATAGTGCCTGTGACCAGGATTTTATCTCCCACCTGAAGCCCTGAGTCCCTGACCGGGCTATCTGTAATCCCTAGCCCTGCTGTGTTCAGGATAATTGAATCAAGTGCGGTTTTCTCCACGGTTTTCGTATCACCTGTTATTATGGGCACTCCGGCTTCTGCAGCCGTTTCGTCCATTGTCTTGATTATTTCCTCAAATTCAGTGAGTGGAAAACCTTCAGGGACTACGACCGCACAGGTAAGAGCAAGCGGCTTTGCTCCCATAACAGTGAGGTCATTGATAGTGCCTGCAACTGCAAGCCTTCCTATATTAGTATTCGGGAAAAAGGCAGGCGTTATCACGTGGCTGTCAGTGGTCAGTACGAGTTCGTATTCCGAGTTTAGACCCTCAAGCCTGATGGTGGAGCCGTCATCAAGAGATTCAAGCCCTATCGAGCCTGCACTTTTATTGTGAAAATTTTTAAGAATTATTTCTCCTATAAGTGCCTGCATGACCTCTCCGCCTGCACCGTGTTCAAGAGAAATAGTATTGGATTTCATATGGGTCTCCTTTTAACTCCTCTGGGTCTTCTCAATCCGATTTAACTTCTTTATATTCATGGGTTTATCTTAATCCCTTAACCTGGCTTCTGTTTTAATTTTTCCTTGACCGCTTCTGCTTTCTTATATTCCTTTTAACAGGTTTTATTTCTTCAGAGTTTCTTTAACCCCATGCTCAATAAAGTCAATCCAGGTTTCCAGGCTTTCCCAGTCATGCTTCGAGGTTAGGAGAACTGGCACACTCGGGTTCAAGGAAAGGATGTCTTCTCGCATTTTCTCGGCATCGACATCAACCGCATGGGCAATGTCAACTTTATTTATGATCGCAAGCTCTGCGGTCTTAAAAATCATTGGGTGCTTGAGGATAATGTCATCTCCCTCGGTCACGCTCACAACTACAACCCTCAGGTGCTCCCCCAGTTTGAAGTCCACGGGGCAGATCAGGTTGCCTACGTTCTCAATTAGCAGGAGATCTGTGTTATCGAGGTCGATTTCATCCAGGGCTTTTTCCACCAGTTTTGCATCCAGGTGGCATTCTTTTCCGGTATTTACGGGGATAGTGGGAACATCAAGTTTCCTGAAACGGGAGGAATCCATCTCTGCTATTACGTCCCCTGCAATCACAGCTATTCTATACTTTTCTTTGAGATGACTGATTGCCTCTTCAATAAGAGTGGTCTTTCCTGAGCCGATAGCTCCCATAACATTTACTGAAAAAACCTTATGCTTGTCAAGTTTCTTTCTGTTTTTTTCAGCAACTTTATCATTTGCTTTGTAGACATCATGTCCCATATGGATTACATGCATTAACATAAACATCACTTGGGGGAATTACTTATTATTACTCTGCGGTTCGATCTTCTTCGGTTTCGATTTCGATACTTTTGATTATCAGTTCTCTGCCGCCTTTAATATTTGCCTGTTTTCCACAGATAGGGCACTCCATAGCTGCCACATAAGCAAGAAGTTCGCTTCTAAGTGCACTGCTCTCCCGTATCTGTTTTTCGTCTATCTCTCCCTCATACCCGCACTCGCACTCAAGGGTAGGTGACACCATTTCTACAACAAAATCCGCATTTTCTGCAATGCTTCCCTCTGCAAGAACATTGAAACAGAAACTGAGCTGTTCGGGATTTGTATGGCTCAACCTTCCCATTTGGAGAATTAATTTCTTAACTTCCGTTGCTCCGTGGGCATTGGCAGTATTGATTACCTGATCAAAAATCTCATAAGCTATAGAAAATTCATGCAAGCTTGCCGCCTCCTTCTCTGGAGTATCTGAACCAGTTGTAGCACATGCCTTCCTGGCTGACCATACATGGACCTGCTGGATTTTTCGGGGAGCAGTTCTTCCCGAAGTTCGGACATTGAGAGGGCTTTGCTTTTCCTGTAAGGATAGCTGCACAGATACAGCGTTTCTTATCTTTTTTCCCAACTTTCTTTCGGACTTCCTCAAGAGCAGATGCATACAGGTCTTCGTGCTTCTTTGCTGCGTCTTTTTCCTCAAACTCTTTCCTTAACACAAGCCCTGAATTTGCAATTTTTCCTATACCTCGCCACTCCGAATCTGAAGTTTCGAATACCTTTTCCATCATTTTCAGGGCAATCTGGTTTCCTTCAGGTTTCACAGCTCTGGGGTAACCGTTGTCTACTCTTGAGATGCCCTCCTCTATCTGCGCCTGCAGCAGGCTTATACCAAGGAGGATGTCTCCTACCTCAAATCCACTAACAACGACAGGAAAACCCTTTTCTGCGAGCGGCTCAAAAGGTTTTGTGCCTATTATGGTCGCCACATGCCCTGGAGCTATAAATGCATCAACATTTGCATCCCTGGCAAGGAGTTCGATTGCAGGAGGAGTTTTCTTCTGGGAGGTAAGAAGGCTGAAATTCTCAGGAGTCTCTCTTAAGAGGGCAGCCGCATTTGCAGGAACTGTGGTCTCAAAGCCTATTCCAAAAAAGACTACCTCAAGTTCTGGCTTTTTTTCTGCAAGGGCAACTGCATCGTCAATGCTATAAACCATCCTCACATCTGCCCCTTCAGACTTTGCATCCAGCAAGCTTTCAGCCGAACCGGGAACTCGCATCATATCTCCGAAGGTGATAACAGTTGCTCCGCTTTTCGCAAGGGCGATTGCGATATTTATATCCTCTTCAGGAGTAACACAGACAGGACATCCGGGACCGCTTATTACCTCGATATTATCTGGAAGGACACTCCTTAACCCGTATTTTGCTATGGTTCTCTCATGCGTTCCACAGACATGCATTATGCGGAGCGGTATTTTTGAGCTCCTGATTCTCTCCAGTAGCTTTTTCTCAAACTCAGGAATGTCTGGCTTTGAAGAAGAATTCCCGTTTTCCATTATTATCAGCATCCGTTTTTCAGGGGGATTCACTTTCTAAGGTGTCAATTTCTTCAAGCCCTGCAATCTGTTTGAGAAGGCGCATTGTTTCTTCACTTTCTTCTTCGGAGATTTCCGCAATTGCATATCCCACATGGACAAGGACATGCTTTCCGATTACGGACTCACTGGCACCTCCCAGCAAATCCATATTTACGTTTCTGCGAACTCCGCCCATATCGACAGTTGCAGTGCTTTCATCTACGACAGAAACTATTTTTCCAGGAATAGCTATACACATGTTACCTCGAAATATTTTCTTTCAAAATTATATTAATTTATTGTAATTATTTTTTTCATGATATAATTTCCTGTATCAGAATGATATAAATTCCTGTATCAGTATTTATAAGAATTATTTTACAAGAGATATATATTTGTATAGTATATATATTTACAGGTTTTAACCGGGCAAAAAACCTATCCAGTTTACTTCCTTAACTGGTTAAATAGCCCGCATCCCCTTCTCCTTTTTTACTTCTATAGTGCTGCTTTTAACCACAGGTTTTTCCTTTTTCCACTTGCCGCAAATAGAAGAACGGAGGTTTCGCAAACAGGAGCTGAATTCTACGTTTTAAATATGTATATTATCGAAAATTGTTTTTTAAAATTCTATGGTTCTATATTATATTCTTTTTGCTTTTTCACTTCACGTGCATAATTTAAAGATGTCTTCCCCCTACTATTGAACTTGTTTTAGAAGATTTTTGAGTAAAGTACTAAAATTATTTTATTTGAGCATGAATTCCATAGGTTTTAAATTGTATGAATAATTCGAACTTGAGTATTATTTCTTCTTTAGCTTCATGCAGTGCAATAAACTTTTTTTAGCACTTTTTAATCTTAGTTTTTCCTTAAAAACCTTTTTTAGAGCACTAAAGGTTATAATAACGAGAAAATTTCTAGGAAATCTAAAATTAAATCTTTACCTCTTTTTTCAGGGATAGAATTGTTCAGGTTTCCTTAGATTTAAAACGAGATCAGCAGAGATTCTATGAATTCGTGCAGCGGCACCTCTGTCCCGAATGAGATAATTCAGGGTATTAAACATTCCCTGCAAATAGAATGACTATTCCTTTGCCTTTTAAAATCTTTCTGCACTTTACTCTGTTTTTATGCGTTTTGTCATAATACAGGCAAATTTCTAGGTATGAATTACTATCTCATTGGCAACTTTTAACTTTTGCAATTAAGTTTATTCTTTTGAATCTCTTTTCTTCTTCAAAATGATTTAATTCCACTTATTTGTACTATATTGTTGATTATTGTACATTATATGTCTTATTTATTTAGAAATTTCATTATACTTTTCGCTGAATTATAAGCCTGCAATGCAACCAATTAATATAATTATCGTATCGTGTAAAAAACCTTAAATACTATTCCCTCATTGAAAACATTAACTGTAAATTTATGTATATATTTATATAATTACGATGGATAATTATTCAAATTTTCTTCGTAGGTATAATTTGGGTAAAATCAAGATGTGGTAGAGATGAGTACTGGAATGAAAAATCTTGTCCGTACACTGGACAGTGTGGATTTCTTAAAAATGGACCGCCGTACTTTCATGAAAGCAGTAGGCTTAATGGGAGCATCTGCATTCCTGGGCACCTATAAGGCTGACATTGTGAAGGCGCTTGAACTCGCAGAAACCAAGCTTGTCTGGTTGCATGGTTCAGAATGCACTGGCTGTTCAGAATCGCTCTTAAATGCAGGCAATCCTGACATTCTACAGGCATTACAAAAGCTCAATGTCAATCTTGTTTTCCATGAGACTATTTGCGCACAGCAGGGAATCTGGAATGATGGTAAGCTTGTAAACACCCCCGAGCTTAACTCTGAGCTTCTTCTCGAAGAGACTTATAAAGAAGGCAATTATTTCCTGGTCGTTGAAGGCTCAATCCCGAATGGTCCAAATGGCTCAGGACGTTACCTTGTTATTGGAAACAAGACTTTCAAGGAAACCCTTGGAGAGGCTGCAAAGAACGCAATTGCTGTCATTGCAGTCGGAGCCTGTGCCTGCTGGGGAGGAATCACCTCTGCAGATAGCGATGTTGCCAAGGACACAGACTATAGAGGAGTTGCTTTCGCAAAGACCGACAAAAACAAAGGTATGCTTCAGGAGCTTGGAATTGATAAACCAGTAATTAACATTCCTGGTTGCCCTGCTCATCCCGACTGGATTCTTCTTACCCTGGGAGCGGTAATCCTTGGAAAAATTAAACTTGATGATATTCCAAAAGTTGTGGATGAGTTCGGTAGGCCGAAAGTCTTCTATCCCCCAGACCACACAGTGCATGAAAACTGCCCACGCCGCGGGTACTATGACCGTGGAGAATTCGATGTAGAAGTAGGAGGAGAAAAGTGCCTGTGGAAATTAGGCTGTAAGGCTCCTTATTCTCACGCAGACTGCGGAATTCGCAGATGGAATGGCTCAGTAAGCATGTGTACCCAGGCAGGCGGCCCCTGTATTGCCTGTGTAGAACCTGGATGGCCAGACATTGCAAGGCCGTTGTATGTTGAGCGTGAAGATGTGGGAATTGCCGGAACAAACATTGATACAATAGCTAAAGGTGCAGTAGTAGGAGCCGCAGTTGTTGCAGGTGTGCATGCTGTAAGGAGAATGAAAGGAGAGTGAGTGAAAAATGGTAAACGTTACAGTCGATCCCTTAACCAGAATTGAAGGACACCAGCGCATATCTGCTGAAGTAGATGCTAATGGTGTCATAACTGATGCCCAGTCATCTTCCCTCATATTCAGAGGTTTTGAGCGCATTTTGCAGAAACACGACCCAAGAGACGCAGCTTTTCTTACCCAGAGAATTTGTGGTGTCTGTCCAATTTCACATGGAATGGCAGCCACTAACGCCCTTGACGACCTTTATGGCGTCGCTGAACACGTTCCAAAAGATGCTCTTGTAATGAGGAACATACTCCAGGGTCTGAACATGGTTGCAAGCCATGCAACTCATATATATGTCCTCTTCGGTCCTGACCTCGCAAACCCAGCATATAGAGATGTTCTTACAACTCTGGGAGACACCGGAAATGCAGTCTGGAAAGAAATGGTTGGAAGGTTTGCCCCAATTAGCTACAAGATGGATGGCGTGGCTGTACCTGCGGGAAGTTCATATCTGGCAGCAATTCCTGAGAAGAAGCGTCTTCAGGAGGCTATTGCACTTATTGCCGGTAGAATGCCCGGTGCTGCATCCCTTTATCCAGGTGGATATACCTACCCGGCTACTGTCGCAGATATAACCAAACTTTCTACCTACTATCTGGAAGTCATGGACTTCGTATCCAAGCATACTCTGAAAGTTGATTTCAATACCTGGATTGAAAATACCTATAAGGCAAGCTCTCCTCAGAAAGCAGTAAGCTTTGTCACTGAACACCTCCAGAGTCTTGTTGACAAATCAACCACATCCAATGATTTCTCCAAAGAGGCAGGTTGGGGAGACGTGGAATTTTTCGCAGCTTTTGGTTCAGAACTTGTAGGAGAAAAACTTCTTGGTCTTCCAGCAAGCCTTAAACTTGATACAATCGGTGGGTACAAGGATCCCTCAAAGATCTGCTTTGTTTCATATGGTGGATATTATAAGCCCAAAGACGGATACGACCCGAGGAGCCCGGCAGGAGACCGTATTTTCACCTCAGGTGTGGTAACAGGTAATCTCGAATATCTGAAATTTGATCCGGACAAGATTACGGAGAGTACTGCTCACTCCTTCTACAGCAATAGTAGTAACGACCTCCCACCAACAAAAGGCGAAACCGTTCCGTTTACAGATCCCGATAAAATTGTCTTCACAGGAGGCTCGGATAGCCAGTACAGCTGGGATAAGGCTCCGAGATACGACGGAATTCCAGGTGAAGTTGGACCTCTTGCGCGCATGCTGAATATAAAAGAGCCGCTTGTAACCGGTTTGGCTTTGACCTTCGCTGAGAATGGCTACTCTGCAGCTAATGTTTTCACCAGAGTGCTGGCTCGTATGCAGGAAACAGCAATTCTCGCGTATGAACTGCTTAATTGGGTGACAGTTGACTATGAGCCAGGAGGAAAGATCTCCGTGCCTATAGACCTTAATGCAGCCAAGAATAACCAGGGAATGGGCTTATGGGAAGCACCTCGCGGAGCTCTCGGTCACTGGGTCTCTGCTGGCAGCGATGGAAAGGTCACTAACTATCAGTGTATAGTTCCGGGTACCTGGTTAATGTCCCCAAGAGACAGCAAAGGCATTCCTGGTCCGCTTGAACAAGCCCTCATTGGCTCAAAAATCAACCCCGTCGGAAATCTCGATTATACCAACCCAATTGGTATCTACCATATGGGCAGATCCTATGATCCTTGCATCTCGTGTGCAGTCCACACCATTGACCTGACCGGGAAGCATGCTCCAAATACTCTAAGAATACTTTAAGTATATACAAGGAGATGACTCACAATGAAATCTAACAACAACCGGTCGCTGGTTGTTGAGCGCTATACAATAACTGACAGGATAGCCCATACTGTCCATGCTATTGCGATGATAGTGCTCATCATTACCGGGTTAAAGATCTATACGGGATGGGACTTTATGAGTTTCAGTAGTGCTCGTGCCCTTCACATGATAATGGTTCCGTTCCTGCTTGCAGTGAACTGGATCCTTATCCCCTACAACATATTTTCCGAAGGTCACGGGTTATTCGGAAAGATCTCGCATTTTACGGATCACTATATTTTTGGTCCCAAGGATGCAATGCGCCTGGGTGGTATAATTAAAAACTTCTTCAGGAAGGGCAGGTATCCTGCATATTCCATCTACGATGAAGAAAAAGGTCACTACGAGACCAAACTTCATCCCGTAATGAAGATCCTGATTGTACTTGAAGGTACAGCACTCTTCCTGATTGCGGTTTCAGGCGTTGTACTGTACAAGCTTGACTGGTCAGTCTTCGGGCTGCCAATAGGGTCATGGATTCTTTCAGTCGGAAATTTAATTGCGCCTCTCTTCGATTTGACTGCTATCCAATTCTATAGAATACTCCACCTGGCAATGACTTACTGGTTTATCTTTGAACTGGTAGTGCATGTGGGTATTCTGGAGTTTGACCCTCATGTCTGGAAGTACTATAAAGCTATCTTCTGGTCAGGAAAAGAAGATTTCTCAGATACTCACTACTCCGAGTTCGTAGAGAAATATTCAAAGTTTGATGCCAAGGAACACTCAAAACACTGAAAATTGCTAAAGAAAAACCTTAACTGGAAAAGGTAATATAGGCATATTCGAAAAACCTGTACACCTTTTAATTAAGTGAGAATATGCCTATATTACATGCTCCAGTCCGCATCCTAGGATGCGGAAGCCCACTAATGGGAAATGACGGTGTTGGTCTCAAAGTAATTGAGGCCCTTCACAGAACCGAACTTAAAGACCTCAAAGACCTTGATATCGTGGATGCAGGTGTCTGCGGGCTTGATCTTTTAAACCTGCTCGAAGGTGCCAGGAAAGTCATTATAGTGGATGCGATTCTGGCAGACAACCCTCCTGGTACAGTTCATCGTATAGAAGGAAAGGACTTACTGGAAGGAGGTACCGAGCTTCATCCTCTGGTTTCCATACATGACCTTACAATTACTGATGTATTGAAAATAGGAGAACAGGTCCAATCGCTTCCGGAAGTCGTAGTTATTGGAATTGAGATCGGTTCTCCCGCTTCTGAGTTTACACAGGAAATAAGTCCCGATGTGCTTAATGGCGTGGATAAATCCATACTGCTTATCAAAGAAGAAGTCTATTCCTCGCTTTAATTCTGTTTTTGTTACCTTATTTTGATTCAGGTTTTGTTCAGGTTTTCTGCTTTATAATACTGAACAAAGCTTTAACAGAATGAATATGGCTCTTAAAGAGTGCGTTGAGCAAGCAAAACGAGCCAGTTCTGAACCTCTGCATGCAAATAGGCTAAATTTAAAATTTTACTGGATATAACGGCTATTTTAAGAATCTGCCTGAAGGGAATATGCAAATTTTTAATCCCCTTCAGGGTTAATGCACTCTCTTCCCCCTCTACGGATTATTTGGATTCTCCCGGTATCCAGTTGCTGTAAAGCTTCCACTCGATTAAAGAATCCTTCTTGTCTGCTTCAAAGTAAAATCTCCATATAATGGGTTCACTTACTGCAGAAAATTCTAAATTCACGAGGGTGTCAGGTAGAAGTACAGACTCTCTGATCTCCCCTGTATTCGTTTTTACCCGGATGTTTGATTCAGTGGTCTTGAGGTTTCTCAACTCAAGGCGTATTGATTTGCCGGCTTCAGCTTCAAAAGAATAGTTGCTCCCTCTCCAGGTTCCTGCACTATGGAATTTGCGCCCCTGACTATCAACTGTATGGGGTAGTTGGGTCATAGGTGGAGTAATCGGTTTAGTTACATGAACCTGGGGTTGATCGATCGGAACTGCCTGCGTTGCCATCAGTGGAGGTTCAGCTACCGGTACTTCAGGAGCTTGAGGTATTTTAACCTCAGGCGCCGATACTCGAGGAACTTTGGGCGCCTCTACTGGTGGGACTTCAGGTGCCCTTGCTGGTCCAACTGGAGACGCCCTTGGTGTCCGAACCGGAGATTCCGGGAACAAAGGAGTCGGTACATCCGATACCTTTGGCTCGGTTGATAATAAAGTCTCAGATGTGCCTGTGACAAACTCTTCATCCAGACTTCCTATAGTCTCTGGTCCCACAATACCGTCAACCCTTAGTCCGCGTGCTTCTTGGTAGCTTCTGACTGCCAGTTCGGTTTCTTCATCAAAATTCCCGCTGGCTCCAGTTTCGGGAACAGGAATACCCAGGAATATAAGAGCCTCCTGAACTTTTCTTACTGCTGAACCGCTATCCCCTCTCTGGAGAACTCTTTCGTTGTCATAACAAGCCTCCAGAACCTCATCGCCTGCAAATCTCGGCGATCTTAAGTCGTGACCATCCCCAATAGTCATATTCTATCCCCCCAACTTTGCTACAAACTTTATTCCCTTAAAGATGCAGCATTAATACTAAATGTTACTAACCTTAAAATTTCAATAAATAAATAGTGATATTAAAATATATAAGTTTTTTAGAAAAGCTATATTTATTTTAAGTGTACCTCGATTATTTTTATAAATTAAATGTATTAAAAACCATTTTGGAGGACATCTTTGCTTTATCCGGATATGTTTGAAATTTCTCAGAACAGATTTCCCTTTTAGAGGATTTTATAGAAACTTGATAAAGAGAGGTTTTCGTTCAAACTTTGCCTTTCTATTTTTGAACTTGCCCTGAACAATGCCCTGGCTGCGATATAAAAAAATTACTTGTGGAGTGAGTTCTGAAGATGTGATAGTCTTTAATATATTGGATTCCTTTTTTTATATATCTTATATAAAATTATTTGCGACATGGGGGGAAGTGGAGTGAATAATGAAGGTTTACTTGAAGAGTTTAAAAATCTCGATTTTATAAAAATGGATCGACGGACATTTATAAAGGCGGTAGGGGCGCTGGGAGCTTCGCTATTTCTTCAAACCTATAAAAGCGATATCGCCAAAGCCTTTAATGGGCTGCCTGAAACCAAAGTACTTTGGCTTCATGGGGTAATGGACTCGGGATGCAGCATCTCAATGCTGGATGGAGAGAATCCGGACATACTGGAATTTCTCCAGCTTTTTAATCTCAACCTGCTTTATCATGAAGTGCTGATGATGCAGCAGGGAATTTTCGTAGATGGACAACTTGCAAATACGAGTGATCTGAATTCTGAAGTCCTGCTGGAAGAAATTCTGGAAAACGAAAGAGGCTATGTGCTTATTGCAGAAGGTGCAATCGCAAACGGACCTCATGGTTCCGGGAAATACATGGTTCTCGGAGGAAAGATCTACAAGGATGTTTTCGAAAGAGCTGCGAGAAACGCCTCAGTAATTGTTGCAATCGGGCAGTGTGCAACCAACAGCGGAGTAAATGCCGCTGAAAGTGAGATCAGTGATCTCATGGATCATCGTGGAGTTGCTTTTACTCTGGAAGACCCGTCAAAAGGAATTGTAGACCTGTTAGGGATAGATACGCCCGTTGTCAATATTAACGGATGCCCTGCCCACCCAGACTGGGTATTTTTAACCATAGGCGCAATCGCCCTTGGGAAAATCAGGGTGCCTGACGATTTACCTGAAGTACTGGATAGGTGGTATCGTCCCAAGGTTTTCTACCCCCCAGACCACACAGTGCATGATAACTGCCCTCGGCGTGGGTTTTATGACCGTGGAGAATTTGAAACTACAGTAGGCGGACCAAAATGTCTCTGGAAACTTGGATGCAAGGGACCTTACTCTCACGCAGACTGTGCCTTACGCCACTGGAACGGCCATGTCAATTTCTGTCCGCAGGCTGGCTCTCCATGCATAGGCTGCGTACAGCCGGGTTTTCCGGATAGTACCAGGCCTTTCTATGTGGAAATCGAAGACGCCGGAATCGTCAATACTAACCTCGATACCATAGCAGGAGTAGCAATAGCAGGGGGGCTTATTGCTGCGGGTGCCCATGCCTTAAGAAGGACAGTTTTGAGAAAGCCAGAGGAAAAGGAAGGCACCACTGAAGAAAGTGCATTAGAGAGGACAGGAGGTGAAAAATAATGGTAGAGGTAACCGTAGATCCGCTCTCAAGAATTGAAGGGCATTACAGGATTAATACTGAGGTCAGTGAGGACGGCGTGATTACTGACGCTCAGAGCAATGGTCTGGTTTTCAGGGGTTTTGAGAGGGCTCTTCAACACCATGATCCCAGGGATGCAGCTCTCTTTACCATGAGAATCTGCGGGGTCTGTCCGGTTTGTCACAGTATAACTGCAGCAAATGCTCTGGATGATCTTTTCGGGGTTGCAGACCAGGTTCCCAAAAATGCCCTTGTTATGCGGAATGTTCATCAAGCAATGAATTTTATAGCCAGTCATGCGGCTCATATTTATGTGCTCTGGGGTCCGGATCTTGCAAATCCCGCTTACCGAGATATCCTCACACAACATGGAGATCTTGGAAATGCTGTATGGGGAGAGTTATCCGGACGTTTTATGCCTCTTGTAAATCAGGAGGGAGGTACCCGTTATCCTGCCGGTTCTTCCTATGTTGCTGCCCTCAGGGAGTTCCGCCGCCTTCACGAAGGTATTGCTCTTATTGCAGGCAAAATGCCTCATCCCGTGCTGCAGCATGTCGGAGGGGTAGTTTACTCTCCAACGGTTGCAGATATTCAGAAACTTATCTCGTATGTTTCACAGACTGCAAGATTTGTTGAGAACTTTACACTTGGGGTACCTCCGGAAACCTGGATTGAGAATACTTACAGGGCTTCTTCCCCGGAAAGTGCTGTGAATTTTGTTATTGAGCGCCTGCAGGAGCTTCTTGACAATTCTCTTAACAACAATGACTTTTCACATGCTTCAGGCTGGGGAGATGTTCCGCTTTTTGCAGCTTTCGGTTCGGAACTGATTGGAGAGACTATGCTCGGCTTGCCAGTTAGCCTGAAACTTGACCGTTCAGGGGGCTATAAGGATCCTAACACAATCGGTTTCCTTTCTTACGGAGTTTTTTTCAAGCCTGAAAACGGGGACGGTTACGATCCGACAAGCCCCGCGGAAGACAAAGTTATTCCATCAGGTTATATGAACGGGAATTTGCAACTTGAAAAATTTGATCACAGGAAGATTTCAGAAAATATCACTCATGCGTTCTATATCGATGAAGTGGCAGACCGTCCTCCCTGGAATGGGGTTACAATCCCTGAGGATAATCCTGATGAAATCGATTATACCAGAGGTTCGGAAAGCCGTTACTCCTGGGTAAAGGCTCCTAATTATGGCGGTATTCCCTGTGAAGTAGGTCCGCTTGCCCGACTTCTGATTATGGGAGAACCTCTTGTTACGGGTCTTGCAAGAACTTTCCAGGAAAACGGCTACTCTCCTGCAAACAACTATACTCGTATGCTTGCAAGAATGCAGGAGATTCTGGTAGTGATTCCCGAACTGTTGAAATGGCTCAGTCAGGATCTTGAAGCAGGCGGAAAGGTTGCAGTACACACAGAGCTTTCTATGGCAAGGGATTCCGAAGGAATGGGACTGTGGGAAGCCCCGCGCGGTGCCCTTGGGCACTGGGTAGCTACAGATTCGAATTCCATGACAACCCTGTACCAGGCTGTAGTTCCAAGCACCTGGAACCTTGCTCCGCGGAATGGGCAGGGGATTCCAGGTCCTGTTGAGCAGGCTCTTATAGGGACAAAGATTTCGGCTGCCGAAAATGCCCTTGGAGTGGATTATGCAAATCCACTGGGAATCCTGCATACAGCTCGTTCCTATGATCCTTGCCTTGCCTGCGCAATTCATACAATTGATATAACCGGAAAGAATCCGAATCGCATTATCAGGGTAGTTTAAAGGAGGTTGGAACATGGTACGATCAGCCGAAAGACCTGCTTCCAGAAGAAAGGTTGTTGAGCGCTATACCTGGCTTGAGAGGGTTACTCATCTAGTGCACCTTATTTCCATGTTTGTCCTGCTTATTACAGGATTTAAAATTTATGCGGGCTGGGATTTCATGTCCTTTGAGGCAGCCAGAACATGGCATATGATCGCTGTTCCTTTTTTCCTGGTTGCAAACTGGCTTCTGGTTCCTTATAACATATTTTCCTGCAAAGGAGAAAAATGCAGCATCAGGGACCGTATAGGACATTTCAAAGAGTCTTACATATTTGGGAGAGACGATGCAGAGCGCCTTATCGATACAATCAAAAATTTCTTTGGAAAAGGCAGGTATCCGGCTTATACAATTTATGACGAGCGTAGTGAACGTTATATCACGAAACTTCATCCTGCAATGAAGATTTTGCTGGTTTTTGAAAGCCTGGCAATTTTTCTGGTGGCAGTCACTGGGATTGTACTTTATAGTCTTACCTGGGCTCCGTTTGGAATTCCAATCTCAGAATGGATACTCTCTGTAGCTTGGTATTTTGCATCCCTGATTAATGTAAACGGTCTGGCACTGCTCCGCTTTTTACACTTGCTTGCAGCCTACTGGTTTGTCCTTGAGCTTATTATCCATGTAGGAATAATTGAGTTTGATCCGAATGCCTGGAAATATCATAAGGCGATCTTCTGGTCTGGAAAAGAAGATCTCTCAGACAGGCATTTTGTCAAAGTAATTGAGGAGGATGAGCAAAAGGGGGTGGCAGGAGAGCACTGACAATAAATTCCGGCAGCAGAAATATAAACTCCAGCATAAATGTTGATATGTGTATATATTTTAAAAACGATTATATACCGCCCATTCTTATTTATATATGGGAATAAGGATGTACGAACTGGCGGCAGTTCGGGCAAAACTCAGCCAGATCATCCTCAACCTCTTGATTCTTTTTTCAGTGGTAGTGCTCTGGTTAACTGTGGTTGAGGTTGTTCTCAAATGTTTGGTAATTAAGGGCCCTATTTGAGGATTCTCGGCTTTTCTTTTATTTAATTCTTTAATTTATTCGTTTGTCTCATTATTTTTCCTTGTTTCTTCTATACTCTAAACTTTGCTTATGTTTACTTTGCTTATGTTTAACATTAAAGCTTTAGGACTAATCCGCTTATTGAACTGCTTGCCGTCTGTTTTTTGTCTTTAACCTCGTGTTCTATGCATGAGCTCTTGAATTAGACCCGGATATCTGGAAGCATGCAAGGTAATTTTCTAGTCCGACAAAGAGAATCTGACAGATAGGCATTTGTCAAGGTGATTGAAGAATGCGAGCCAAAAGGAACGAAAAAAACATTGAATATAGTAAACCAGACAGTTAATTAATAGAAAAATAGAGAATTTAGAGGGTAAGTTCCTATGCCAAGTATTTAATTTAGTTTTTTAGATGCAAACGTTTCTAGGACTTACGCAATGTGACTGAGGAACAAGAGCATGAATTGTGCTCTGTCTCTTACTACCTCTTTCTTTATGTTTATTCTTCATTCCTGAACAGTTCTTATCTTCGCCCAAAACATCTCCAATCCCAGTCTTTACAGAACCGATTTCTGCCCCAGCCGCCCCAGTCTTTACAGAACCGCTGTCGATCCCAGTCATCACAGACCCACCTGCAATTCCGACCGCCATCTCTCCAGCGATCTTGATCACCATCTCGATCGCCATCTCGCCCCCTTGTAGGTTGTGCGCTCACTGCCGCGACCATCATTGACATTACAAGCAAAACTAGGATAGAAATACTCAGTATCTTCTTAGTTCTGCCAGATATTTGTTTTCCCATTTGTCTACACTCCCAATTATTATTTAGTTTGATACAATTTGAAGGCTGTTGATTTTTAATTCACTTCCAATCGGTAGATGCATCAAATAAGTTTTGTTTTTTCTAGTTAACCATCCAGATTCATTTCTGGAAGGGTATAAGTATTGGTAACTTTTTCGATCTTCATTTTATATGCAGATGAATATTGCCGATGAAAGTGGTCTCAAATACTACCATGATTTTATAATTTAAGGAATATAATAATTAGAGAAATATAAATAAGTAACCAATATTAACTGAAAGGTAAAATTATTTAGTCAAGTTTTTGTTAATATATCTTTAATAATATTATTTTTCTATACTTCTTTCTCACATTCCACTGACAACTAGAAAAAGTAGCTATTTGTTCAATATAGCAATGGATTAGAGTATACATCATCTTTTCATTCTGCTTGTAACCTGACATTCAAGCTTAGAGTGCCTGAAATAGACTCACTAATTTTCCACAACCGAAACCCTTATCGTAAAGGCAGCGCTATGGCAGGACTATGGAAATGCAAAGAGAAATCCAGGTAATCTGTGGGACTGTAAGTATCCCTAAGCTTTCTGACTTTCTAAAAACAATAAATTCGATAGCTTCCGAAAATGATGTCATTATCCAGGGTTTAAATGCAGATCTGATTGCAGGTGAGAGGCACCTTCATTATGCACTGGGAAAGGCTCTTAAAGCGATTGCCGCGGGCAGAAACATAGCTAAAGATCCCGGAATCGAGATTATGCGGTACGCATCCGGGGAAAGGCAGATTGAGAGGAGTTTTTCGATAGGGCTGCATAAAGGGGAAAATAATGCCGTATTCGTACTGCTTGGAAAAATGGATAATCTGGTCCTCGCCCTCTCTGCACTCCGAAAACTGATTCTCGAAAAACCCTGTTCCGAGTTGCTTGCTTATTCGAATTCCAAAAAGGAGAAAATTCTTTCCCAGTTTGGCATAAGTAACGCCGAAATAGAAGCCTCAGGGGAAGAACATATTCCTGAACTTGTTATTGAAAGAGTAGCACTGGCAGATTTTGTAAAGTAAAAATCTATCTCAGGCTACGCCTACAATATCCGATTTCTCATTTCTCTTCTCTATCAGGGTAAATACGGTGTCATCTTCCTCCTTCATAAGTGTTATATACGCTTTGTAACTATACGAAATTGTACGAACTCATTATCTTCGAATTGTGGGGAAGTTGACGCTCTTATCTCCCACCTGTCCAATCCGGTAAGCCGGATTGCCCCTGGAAGGAGTTTTCCCGCTTTGGGAGATAAATACCTGACTCCGGTTTGTCCAATAGATTCTTTAATATAGTATTGAATTAAGAGATCACATAAACATCCAGAATATGATAGCGGAATTTCTTTCCGTTATCAGGAAGCAGATTATATCAAGCAGAAAATGGGAGTTGATTGCCATATCGTATCCGAAGACCGTAGAAAGAATAATTGATCGTGCGGGACCAATTGAGTGTGAGTTATTGCCCAGGCTTATTCAGGTGACCGAAGCTGCTGCCATTGCCGCAGCCTACCAGATGGGACGCGGGAACAAACATTTTGCTGATCAGGTAGCAGTCGCTGCTATGAGGAGGATGCTGAATAAGCTTGATATGAAAGGCATAATCAAGATAGGGGAAGGAGAAAGGGATGAAGCTCCCATGCTTTATATAGGGGAGCAGGTAGGCACGGGAAAGGGAAACCTGGAGGTCGATATTGCTGTCGATCCTCTTGAAGGAACGAACCTTACCGCAGATGGCGTCCCTGGCTCTGTTTCAGTCATGGCAATGGCGGAAAGGGGGGGAATTTTCCACGGGCCTGACATTTACATGGATAAAATTGTTGTCGGACCGGATGTGGTGCGATATGAAGAAGAACATCCCGGTGAAAGAATTGATCTGGATGCTCCTGTCAGACATAACCTGGAGATTGTCGCAAAAGCCCTTGATAGAAGTGTCGAAGAACTCGTTGTTGTAATTCTTGACCGGCCAAGGCATGCTCAGAAAATAACCGAGATTCGGGAAGCTGGAGCCCGTGTAAAGCTAGTCAGTGATGGAGACCTTATGCCAGGGGTTTCGACTGCAATCCGTGGGTCAGGCATTCATGTGGTAATGGGTGCAGGCGGCTCAGGCGAAGCTGTACTTACAGCAGCTGCAATCAAGATCCTTGGCGGAAAGATTCTGGCAAGGCTTGTGCTTCCCTCGGTTGCAAATGGAAAGTCTCAGAGTAAGATCGATGAGGAAATCGAGGAAAAGATGCCCAGGCTTGAGAAAATGGGAATTACCCTTGAAAACTTCAATGATGTGCTTGACACAAATAAGCTTGTACCCGGGAATGACGTTATCTTTTCAGCAACTGCTGTAACTCCAGGCCATTTTCTGCGTGAAGTTAATCTGTTTGGTGGCGGAGATGCAAGATTGCATACAATTTCCATGGGTTCATCCGGAGCTGTCAGGTTTACAGACAGCATCTATATAAAGGATAAGCGGGCCACTCCTCTCCGTCTGTAAATCCTTTATTCTTTCCTTTTTCATCCTTTTTTAAAACACGGATTTAAGAGAACATAATTAAAAAAACACGGTATTAGAGTCAGAATATGAAGGTCTATCTTGAAAGTTTTGGCTGCTCGGCAAGCCAGGCATCAGCCGAGATCATGAAGGCAAGCATTGAAAGGCTCGGGCATGAGCTACTGAGTCCGGGCACTGCCGACCAGGCAGAGGTCTACATCTGTAACTCCTGTACAGTAAAATACACCACAGAACAAAAGATACTCTACAAGCTCCGCAGGATGGGTGAACGAGGCGTGCAGGTAATCGTTTCTGGATGCATGCCCGAAGTGCAGCTTGAAGATATTCTCCACGCAAATCCCGAAGCCCATATCCTGGGAGTAAATGCGATTTCCCGGCTTGGTGAGCTTCTTTCCTCACTTGAGCAGAGAAAAAAGGAAGGTCTGTCAGGAGGAACACGCCTTGAGCTCAGAACTTCCGAGCCCCTGGGTTTTCTCAATGTTCCTCGCGAGCGTTACAATCCGAATATTCATATCTGCCAGATCTCCCAGGGATGCAATTTTGCCTGCTCTTACTGCATTGTAAAACATGCAAGAGGCAAATTGCACTCTTTTCCGCCGGATGAGATTGTGGAAGACATTCGTGCAGCTGTTGCAGATGGATGCAAGGAGATCTGGCTTACTTCCCAGGACGACAGCCAGTACGGAATGGATACAGGTGTCAGACTTCCGGAACTCCTGCGCATGATCTCGGAAATTCCGGGAGACTTTAAAGTGAGAATAGGTATGATGAATCCCTTCACTGTCTTTCCTATTCTCGATGATCTTGTAGATGCTTTTGAATCAGACAAAGTTTTCAAGCTCCTTCATCTCCCTATTCAGTCTGCTTCCCACTCAGTCCTGAAAAGAATGAACCGCTCGTATAAAATGGACACAGTGGATACTATCATAAAAAAATTCCGTAACCGTTTCGAAGACCTTTCTCTTTTCACCGACATAATCGTTGGCTTTTGCGATGAAACTGATGAAGACTTCAGGGAGACTGTCGAATGGATACAGAAATACCGCCCTGAAAAGGTCAATATTTCAAGATATTCTCCTCGCCCGCACACGAAAGCTTTTTCCTTCAGGAACCTCGATTCCCGGATTTCAGTCAAGCGTTCTCACGATTTACACAAAATCTGTGAACAGATTAAACTTGAATCAAAGCAGGCTATGGTAGGCTGGAAAGGCCGGGTTTTTGTTTCTAAATATACGCAAACAGGAGATGTTCTCACCCGCACGGATTCCTACCGTCCTGTCGTGATAAGAGGCTCGAACCTGAAACCCGGTCAATATGTTGATGTGGAAATCGTTGCTGCAAAGCCCGGTTATTTCCTCGGCAAACTGGTTGACAATTGATCTGCTACGAAAACCTCTGCTGGAAGACTTATTTTTTAATCAAAGTCCAAAATCTAAGAACTTGAATACTTTAACTTATGCCCGGACAGAAGCACAAATTCAGGTTCAGCAGAGGGATTTCTGATAATTTTAACTCCTGCTATTTCTAATAGTTTCAGCTCCTGGTATCCGGCTTTTTTCAAAAAGAATTAAAAATCTAAACTTGCTCTGTGTCTCTTTTTGGCAGCTAATTTACTCAATACAGGTAAATATAACAACCTCATCTTCAAATAGTAACATATAAATACTTTCACTCATATGTGAGAAAATAAGGTTTCAGAACTTTCGGGTATAATCAGTCACAAAGAAAAAAATACGGGGTTAATAGAATGAAAATTTGTATAACAGCCACCAGTGAAGGGCTCGACTCCGAAGTGGACCCAAGGTTTGGGAGATGCAGCCATTTTATAATTTATGACACTGAGACCAGATCTGTAAAATCCATATCAAACGCGAGTGCAGCAGCTTCTGGCGGTGCTGGTATTAAAGCAGCCGAAATTATTGCAAATGCGGGGGTCGCTGTACTCTTAACAGGCGGTTTAGGTCCCAATGCTTTTTCTATTTTTGGAGAGCTTGGTATCGATGTTCTGGTTGGAGCAAAGGGTACAGTTAGGGAGGCTATTAGCCAGTATGAAGCTGGAGAACTGCAGCCAATCCGCAGTCCCAATAGCACTCCTGGTTTTGGTATGAGAAAGGGAAATGGTAAGGGAAGGGGAATGAAAGGAGGTGGTATGGGAAGGGGGATGGGCAGAGGCATGTAAGACAAAACTTGCTAGCTAAGTAAAATAGAATCCATGATTAAGAACAGAATCTGTGATATTAGACACATTCCTCCATGTATGAAAAACGGTATATTTTTTTCTTTCTAAAAATTTATATAATTATGATCTTACGAGAAAAAAGATCAGTGCAACAATAAAGCTACTGATTAATAAGGGTGATAAAAAATGCAGGTGATTCTATGAGAGTAAGTATTCCTACAAGAGATGAAAATGGTCTGGAGGGAATTGTTGAACAGCATTTTGGAAAAGCTCCCACTTACACCATAATTGACACTGAGACTGATCAGGTCATGGTAATTCCCAATACCAGTGAGCACATGGGAGGTGTCGGGCTCCCTCCTGAATACCTTAATCAAAATGGAGTGGACGTCATGCTTTGTGGCGGGCTAGGGTTCAAGGCTGTTCGTATGTTCGAGTCATATGGAATTAAGGTTTTTGTAGGAGCTGGAGGCACAGTCAGGGAGACGTTTGAAGCCTGGAAAGCAGGAAAGCTCCAGAACGCAACTGCTGAGAATTCCTGTTCCGAGCACGGGAATGAGGAGCATCACCAGCACTGAAATCGTGAGTTTTACTCCCAGTGCCAGAGATATTTTGATTTCTATAGCCTCTGTATTTTAAATTATGGAATAAAGCGATAACACATGTTTAAGCGGTCTTCAAATGAATTCACAGGATAACTTAAAACTCGGGGTAAAAGCCTCAAGAAACTCGACTCTAGCGCTTGCACTCCTCGCTTTTCTTAAAGGGGCTGTAGGTATTTATTCCGGAAGCATGGTTTTGCTTGCGGACGCAGTCCATACGGGACTGGATATTTTCGCTTCGCTGGCAGTCTTGATTGGACTCAAAATAAGCCTTAAAAGCAGCGGGAAGCATTTCCCTTACGGTTATTATAAAGCAGAAAATATTGTAGCTCTCTTTGTTTCTCTGTTGATCCTGTTTTCCGGTTTTGAGTTGCTAAAAGAGGGCTTTACAGGCGTGAGTACTGCTTCCAAACTTGAGTTCCAGGGGCTTGCTCTTGCAACAGCTGTTTTTTCCGTGCTTGTAATCTATGGGCTTTCAGTATATAAACGAAATGTAGGGACCAAGATTAATTCCCAGGCTCTGATAACTGATGCAAGACACTCTTATACGGATGTCTTTTCATCGATGGTTGTGGTTGTGGCAGTTCTTGGCTCCATACTGGGGTTCTCGGAACTTAACAACCTGGGCGTTATTTTAATTTCTCTTTTGATCTTCAAAATGGGGATCGAAAGTGCAAGGGATGCAGTGCTCACGTTGATGGATGCCTGGCTTGATGAAGAGAAAAGTGAGAGGATTAAAAAAAATATATACAATATCCCTGGCTTGATAGAGCTCGAAGACCTGAAACTCCGAAAATCCGGGCTTGTGGTTTTCGGGGAAGCCACTGTCGAAATAGAGGGCGAGACCGACCTGAAAAGGGTGGAATTGCTATCAGAAGATATTAAAACGGCTGTTAAAAAAGAAGTGGAAAACCTGGAGCATATTGTTGTCAATTTAAAGCCCGTACGCAGGAAGAACTTAAAGCTAGCCCTTCCAGTTCTTGATAGGAACGGTTTTCAAGCAGAGCTTTCGGAACATATCGGAAAATCCCCTTATTTTCTCTTTGTAGAGCTTGAAGAAGGTAGGGTAGGAGATTGGCAAATCCTTGAAAACCTGTTTTCCAATTCCGAGAAGAAAAGAGGTGTGAAAGCTGTAGACTTAGTTATCAGGGAAAAGGCAAACGCCATTGCGGTAAAAACAGTTGCAAAAGTCCCCTTCTATATGCTCCGGGATAATTTTATAAAAATACTGAGAATCCCTGAAGGGGCAGCCACTGTAAGAGATGTCCTTGACAGATTCCAGGATCTTGAAGAAATCACAGCTCCTATGGAATAACACGGAGATCGAATATGAAAATTGTAATTGCAAGCGGAAAAGGAGGAACAGGAAAGACCACGGTTTCCTTAAATCTTGCCCTCGCTCTTTCAGATGTACAGCTTTTTGACTGTGATGTTGAAGAGCCTAACTGTAATCTTTTCCTTGGCTTTGAGCTTGAGAAAGTGGAAGATGTCGTCTGCTCGGTGCCTGTAATCAATCAGGAAAGATGTAGCATCTGCTGGCAGTGTTCGGACTTTTGCCGTTATAACGCCCTTGCTGCACTACCTGACAGAGTTCTGTTTTTCCCTTCCCTCTGCCACGGATGTGGGGGATGTACTATCCTCTGTCCGGAAAAAGCAATCCAGGAATCCCAGAGATCACTTGGGGTGATCGAAAAGGCAAAAGGAGAGAGTTCTCCGGAGTTTTACAGGGGGCTTTTGAATATCGGGGAAACAATGACATCGGCTGTCATCAAAGCACTCAAGAAACATATTGATGACCGGAAGATTGCAATTCTTGATGCGCCGCCTGGAACTGCCTGTCCAGTAGTCACCTCTATTGAAGGCATGAATTACTGTGTGCTTGTGACGGAATCAACCCCATTCGGTTTCTATGACCTCAGGCTTGCAGTAGATGTTGTAAGAGCAATTAAAGTTCCCTTTGGAGTTATCATTAACCGCTATGGATTAGGAGACTCAAGGGTTGAGGAATACTGCAAAGCCGAAGGAATTCCTGTTCTCCTCAAGATCCCAAATGATCGAAAGATTGCAGAGCTCTATTCTAAAGGCATTCCTTTTGTTCGAGAAATGCCTGAATGGAATGAGAGGTTTCTTAGCGTGTTCGAGGCAATAAAACTCCAGCTTGCAGGTAAGGAGGAAGCAGGAATATGATACAGCTCACTGTGATAAGCGGAAAGGGGGGGACTGGAAAGACAACCCTTACGGCAGCCTTTGCCTCACTTGCAGGAAGTGCCGTTATTGCTGATTGCGATGTGGATGCAGCTGATATGCATCTTATTCTGGAGCCCAGGATTCTTGAAAAAGAAGACTACTGCGGTCTTGAGGTTTCTATGATTAATCCGGAACTCTGTACTAAATGCGGAGTATGCAGAGAATCTTGCAGGTATGGGGCTATAAATAAAGACTTTGGAATCGACCATTACAGATGTGAAGGCTGCGCGGTCTGCAGTATTGTTTGTCCTGAAAGAGCAATTTCCATGGAAAAGAGAATCTCAGGTCAGGCTTTTTATTCCGAAACCTGTCTTGGACCAATGGCTCACGCAAGGCTCGATATAGGGGAAGAGACAAGCGGAAAACTTGTAAGTGTAGTTCGAAGCAACGCAAAGAAACTTGCGGAGAAGTACCATAAGAATTTGATTATTATTGATGGACCTCCCGGAACAGGCTGCTCAGCTATTGCAGCTATTACAGGGACAGACCTAGTTATGGTGATAGTCGAACCAACAGTTTCCGGAATCCATGATATGAAAAGAGTCCTTGAACTTGTTGCACATTTCACGATCCCGGCTTTTGTCTGCATTAATAAATACGATATAAATGAAGAGAATACCCGCCTGATCGAAGAATTCTGTACCAAGACTGGCATTCAAGTGCTTGGCAGGCTTCCATATAATGACATTGCAACAAAGGCTATGCTTCATAAGCAAACCATAATTGAATATACTAAAAATAATGAGTATGCAAATGAGTACGCAAATGTAAGTGAGTTTGCAAACCAGATAAGGAAAATCTGGGCTAAGGTAGAAGAGACACTTGTGGATCTTCAGAGTAAACAGGAGGCGATTACACCCCTTGAAATGAGGAAATATAAACTTTCGGTAAAATCTGAACATTAATTCATTATTCTGAGATCCTGGTGATATTTCCCACGGACATTCGATCAATACGCTGAGCTGGTAAGTAATTCCTGCAAAATCTATTATTCTTCTGGAAAATTTATCAACCAGACATCTGTATTTAACTTTTTTCAGCTGTATGTTATTTCAGCCTTAGATTTTTTATTTTTTGAGATAAAAAGTATCAGATTTGGAGTTTCATATTCTTTTTTCGCAGGTTATCATTTATATAATATCCTTTGTATCTAAACTTTAGATAATAATAACGTGCAATTTGAGTAAAGTAACCTGTGAATCCGGAATAATGGTCTGTGAATTTGCATAAAATGACAGGTCATTTGAATCCGGAATATGACCTGTATTGCAGCTTTGCTAAAAGATTTCTTGCCTGTGTTTCTTTGATGTAAAGCTGCTATTGCATTTGAGGGGGTTTAGACTCTGAAAGATATTGCTGTGGGAACATGTGTACGCCTGTTGTCCAGAATGGATAATGAGGCTCTTAACAGGTTCTGGGGAGAAGTCTCTAGAGGAAATTATCCTATAATCGATTACGAAGGTAATCTTGGTTATTCACTTTTGAGCCAGGATGGTCTGCTGTTCATAAGAAATGATTTTAAGGCTCCGAATTATGAGCAATTTGAGCTGGTCTTCGGGGATCTCTTCCTGCCGGATACGGTTCAGGAACTCCTTTTTAAAGACAGGGCACTGCTTCTTATGGTATACAGGAAAGGTATGCAGAACCTTCTATTATCCCAACTTCGTACGGACATCAAGTTCATGCTTGATCTTCCTCACGGGGAATACTACTTTTTTGCATTTGTCCTGGATATGGAAACAGAATCCCTTTTAGACTCCAGAATCCATGCAATAGGCTTCCCTTCCAGAAAGTATTCGAACAACCCTGAGCTTGAGACTGTTTACCTCAATAATCCTGTAGATACCTGGGAATTCGTTGATCCTTCTCATGTAGACATTAAACGTGGAGGACCTTATTACATCAATTTGATTATGCTAAATATTGAAGAAATCCCGGACTGCTCAATGCTATTTTCCGAACTTTTTCAGGAAGACGAGTCTTGGTCCCCTCTTTAAAATTATTTGAGGACTAATATCTAATATTCATAATTAGTTTGTGACATTTTTATCTTCTTTAAATAACTATTTATCACACACAGGATGAAGAAGCCTGTATATACTACTAAACAAAGGAGAAAAGCCTGAGAATAAAACCTGAGAGCTTTAGAGGGATAACCTTGCAACTCAAAATCAAGACTTCCAAACGTGTTGAGCTTGTAGATATCACTTCAGAAGTTCAGGAAGAAGTAAGAAAAAGCGAAATACCTGAAGGCATCTGCCTTATCAGTACACAGCACACTACCGCAGGCATAATAGTAAACGAAAATGAAACTGGGCTAAAAGAAGATATCCTGGATCTCCTAAATAAGCTGGTGCCTCCTTGCGCAGGATACAAGCACGATCGTATAGATAACAATGCCGATTCCCATCTCAGGGCAGTACTGCTTGGTGCAAGCGAGTCTCTGCCTATTTCAGAAGGAAAGCTTAAGCTGGGCACCTGGCAGAGAATTTTCTTTGCCGAAATGGACGGACCAAGAACCAGAACTGTAAATATTACGCTTCTAAGGGCTTAATGCCTTAAAGAACAAGCAGTAATCAAAAAGAGTAGAAGATTCTTACGAATTGCTTGAAGCTATTCTTGAATCTTCCATATTATTGAAATCATCCAGACGCATTTGCTTCCTTCTGCAATTTTCTCCAGGGATTTCTACTGGGTACTCACCCGTGAGGCAGCCAATGCACATGTCGTTCTTATCGCATTCCAGAGCACGCATGAGCCCGTCAATACTCAGATATCCAAGAGAATCTGCATTAATTAGACTTTCGACCTCTTTTATAGTCTTATATGATGCGATAAGTTCCTGTCTGGTAGCCATATCTATACCCAGGTAGCAGGGAGCAATAATTGCAGGACTTCCTACCCGCGCATGAACTTCTGATGCTCCTGATCTGCGGACCATATCTATAATCCGCCTTGAGGTTGTACCCCGGACAATGCTATCGTCAACCAGAACCACACGTTTGCCTTTAATGTTATCGTGGATAGCGTTCATTTTTAGCCGGACTGCGGTTTCACGCAATTCCTGACCAGGCAGGATAAACGTGCGTCCAATGTAACGGTTTTTCATCAGGCATTCAAGGTATTTGGTACCTGATTCCCTGGCATAGCCGATTGCCGATGTAATCCCAGAGTCCGGAACTGGAGAAACAATATCAGCGTCTACCGGATGTTCTCTGGCAAGTTCGCGCCCAATATTTTCCCGAACTTTATAGACAAGTTTGCCGTCAATCACGGAATCGGGCCTTGCAAAGTAAATAAACTCAAACACGCAATGCGCAGGATGAGGCTCACATCCTATCTGGTGGCTCTCAAAGCCGTCACCAGTAAAGACTATCACCTCGCCTGGATGCACATCTCTGATAAGCGTACCATTGAGAGTATCAATGGCTACACTTTCAGAGAAAACTCCATATCCACCATCGACTTCTCCGAAACAGAGCGGCTTGAATCCGAAAGGATCCCGCACAGCATAGAGAATCCCATTGATATGGATTACCAGGGAATAAGAGCCTACAAGTTTGCGCATGACGTTACGGATTGATTCTACAGGCTTGTGCCTTATCAGCTCCTTTACGAGAAGATGACCAATAACCTCAGTATCGGAATCGCTGATAAAGATACGACCTTCGCACTCCAGCTCGTCCTTGAGGGCTTTGGCATTAACCAGATTCCCATTATGGGATATTGCAACTGTTCCGCCTTTGAAGTTCAGAATAAAGGGCTGACAGTTTTCGATTTTTGATCCTCCGGATGTTGAGTAGCGGACGTGCCCTACTCCTACGTTCCCGATTAAACGTCCCAAAGATTCTTTGCTATACACATCAGGAACAAGACCCATGCCTTTGATGGAATGAGGGGCTGTACCGTCATATACCATTATTCCGGTGGATTCCTGTCCTCTATGCTGGAGAGCATACAGGGCGTAATACAATTTGAATGCAACGGTATTGGATAGAGACCTGTCTTCTGGTAGAATTAAGCCTGCAACACCGCATTCTTCTTTCAATTTTGACCTCCGGTGCAGGTAAAAAATAGGTAAAGTGGAACAGACAGGTTTCAATACTTACACTTTGCCTGCCACTTGTAAGATCTCATGCGAGATGTTTTTCCAAAGCCGCATGAAGTACACTGTTTTGTATGCACGTTTAAAGAAACACTGCCGCAGCGTCTGCATTTGACGTGCGTGCGTTTCTGCCTTTTTCCCATTGATGCTGTACCTTTACTCATTTATAAATCTCCTGCTAAAAAATCAATTATTAGAGAAATATTCTATAATCTAAACAGTATTCTATAATCTAAAATATTCTATAATCTCAAGCGGTTCTGTTTTTCTGGATTTACTTCCTGCGGCCAGCTACAATATAGCCCTGTTGCTCACCGAGGTTTGAACGATAATAGGTGAAGTGCTTGATATAGATTACGGAGATACGTATACCACGTTGTCACCGCGAATAACGACACTGCTGAACTTGCTTACAACTTCTCCTTCTCTAAGCTCTTCAGCATTGTCAAGCACAAGGTTCATGTGAATATCGTATCCTTTCAGCTCGCCTCTAAACTCGCGTGCGCCTTTCAATCTAACGATTACAGGTGTATCCAGTGCGTTGTTCAAAATATCCAGAGGTCGGTTTGCCATCCTTACAATCCCCTTAAAACATTATAAATTAAGTCATTATCCATATCAGTATAAATAGTTAATTCCGATTTTAAACTGGTCGTTACGCTTAAATTTGATTATTTGCATCAAAGTCGCAAATACAATATATAAATGTATCGAAGCAATATATCATTTTTTAAGTTTTCATATAAAAAAACACCCTTATCTGAGTGAGGCATTCTTCAAAAATACTCTCACTGAGAGATTCTCCTCAAAAATATCATGATATGAGAAGATATTCTCATAAAGAATACCTTCAGGGAGAAATGAATGGCTGTTCAAGTATACTGAGAAGATTTTTACAACAATTCCATCAAAACCTGACAAAATTTTCTTTGAGTGCACAATGTTAAATTGATTAACCTCATTGCCAGAGAAAAGCTTGGGAATATGAGAATAAAAGTGAGAAATACATGACAGAAAAACCCTCTAAAATAAGAACTCCCATTGTTATGACTATTGCAGGCTCGGACTCCGGAGGAGGAGCCGGGATTGCTGCGGATTTGAAAACCTTTGCCGCCCTTGGAGTGCACGGAACCTGCGCCATCACGTCGGTTACTGCCCAGAATACTACAGGCGTCCTAGAAACATTTGATCTCGCTCCTGAAACCATAGCCAGCCAGATAGAGGCTGTCTGTTCCGATATGGAAGTCAAATGGGCAAAAACTGGCATGCTTTCCTCATCGGAAATCATAAGAGAGGTTGCAAAAGAAGTAAGGAAACAGAAACTTTTCCTTGTGCTGGATCCTGTTATGGCTGCGGAAGCAGGAGGCGACTTGCTGCGAAAAGAAGCTCTCTCTGTCCTTATTGAGGATCTGCTGCCCACCTGCAAGGTTACAACACCCAATGCGTCAGAAGCAGGCGCACTTGCCGGCATGGAAGTCAAAACCCCTGAAGATGCAAAGATCGCAGCCAGAAAAATCGCGGACCTGGGTGCCGAAGCTGTCATTATCACTGGAGGGCACCTGGATGCCACGGACTTGATTTATGAGGCTGCCTCTGAGACTTTTACTCTCGTTCCGGGCACTTTCGTTAAAGGGGGAACACACGGTTCAGGATGCACCTATTCTGCCTCATTGACAGCCTTTTTAGCCTCAGGAGAGAGTCTTGAAGGAGCTGCAAGGAAAGCAAAGAAGTTTGTTGAGCAGGCAATCCTTAGGAGCCTTCCTGCAGGAAAGGGAGTCCACCCTGTAAACCAGCTTGGTGCGATCCTTGAAGAAAAAGAGCGCTATTTGGTTTTAAGGGAGCTAAAAGAAGCTGTTTTAATCCTTGAAAGCAATCCTAATTTTCCAGATCTTATTCCTGAGGTAGGCTGTAATATAGGAATGGCTATTCCAGAAGCTGACAGTTACGAGGATGTTGCAGCAGTTGAAGGTCGAATCGTGAGATGTCGCGGGCGGGCAGTTGCGGTAGGCTGTGTGGATTTCGGAGCCAGCAGACATGTAGCAAGAATTATCCTTGCTTCCCTTCGCTATAATTCTCAAATAAGGGCAGCAATCAATATAAAATATTCAGAAGAAGCCCTTGAAGCCTGCAGAGAAATGAAGCTTGGAATTTCCTCATTTGACAGGGCTGAAGAACCGAAAAACACCCGAACTATGGACTGGGGCACAGCTGAAGCAATCAAAAAATATGGCGGTGTGCCGAAAGTCATCTATGATAAAGGCGGCCCAGGAAAAGAACCAATGATACGCCTGCTCGGTACAGGTGCAACTGAAGTGGCAGAACTTGCTGTGAAGCTTGCTGAAAGGATACGGCAAAAATCCCGTTAAAACCGGGTACATCCCGCTAAAACCGGGTACTTCATGTATCTGTACGATCGTTCCAGAATCCAATAGGACTCCCGGAATTGAGTGGAGTTTCTTAAAGTCAGGCTCTGGTTCTGTCCATTTTTTTTCCAATTTCTGTTTTTAGTCGCTTTATTTTTCCCCAGTTTCTCCACTGAACTGTTTTTCTTTTTGCTTCATGGATTTGAGAGACAGTTCCCCTCCGGACTTTCTGATTTTTCACTAAAGTACATAGATGGAATATGGATACCTCAAATGTAAATTAAGTAACACTTAAATACATCAAAGCACAATTTTGTGCATAAAAGAATGAGGGAGTAAACCTATGGAACAGACCAAGATAACCCTTGACGAGAATGAGATGCCCAGACAATGGTATAATGTCCTTTCAGATTTATCTTCTCCTATTGAGCCACCTCTTGATCCCAGAACCTGGGAGCCTGTAAGTCCAGAAGCTCTTGAGCTGATCTTTGCAAAAGCCCTTATCAAGCAGGAAATGAGCGATGAAAGGTTTATCGACATCCCTAAGGAGGTTCACGAGATCTACAAACTCTGGAGACCCAGCCCTCTTTACAGGGCTCACAGGCTGGAAAAAGCTCTAAAAACTCCTGCAAAAATATACTATAAATATGAAGGGGTGAGTCCTGCCGGCAGCCACAAAACAAATACCTCAATTGCCCAGGCCTACTATAACATGAAAGAAGGAACTGAGAGAATGACAACCGAGACCGGGGCAGGGCAGTGGGGAAGTGCATTAGCTCTTGCCTGCAATTACTTTGAGCTCGAGTGCAAAGTGTATATGGTCCGTTCCAGCTATTACCAGAAGCCCTATAGGAAATCCATGATGACAGTGTGGGGAGGTAATGTTGTGCCCTCACCCAGCCCGGATACGGAATTTGGGAGAAAAATTCTTGAAGAGCAGCCAGATACCCCGGGGAGCCTGGGAATCGCGATCAGTGAAGCCGTAGAAGACGCAATCGCGCACGATAACACCAAATACTCTCTTGGAAGCGTGCTTAACCATGTTATACTTCACCAGACAATAATCGGGTCTGAATGCAAAAAGCAGCTTGAGAAAGTTGAGACCTATCCTGATATAGTCATAGGCTGCTGCGGAGGAGGAAGTAACCTTGCTGGAATTTCCCTTGAATTTATTAAAGACAGGCTTGAAGGAAAGGGCAATGCAAGAGTAATCGCAGTCGAACCTTCGGCATGTCCTACCCTGACCAAAGGTGAGTACAGGTACGACTACGGAGACACAGCAGAGATGACTCCGCTTCTGAAAATGTATACCCTGGGACACAAGCATGTGCCTCCTGCCATCCATGCAGGCGGTCTACGCTATCATGGGGACTCCCCAATCATAAGTAAACTCTACGCTGAAAGGCTTATTGAAGCCGTTTCATACGATCAGTACCCAGTATTTGATGCCGGTGTGCAGTTCGCACGGACTGAAGGCATAGTCCCTGCCCCGGAGTCCTCTCATGCTATCCGATGTGCAATCGATGAAGCCCTCAAATGCAGAAAAACCGGGGAAGAAAAAACAATCCTCTTCAACCTCAGCGGGCACGGACATTTCGACATGACATCCTATGATAAATACTTCAACAAAGAACTCTCCTGAACCCTGAAAAAAGAGTAAAAATCAATTCAGAATTTTGGGGATGCCTTTAAAGCATCCTCAAATTTCGAAGTCAGGACTATCCTCCTGAGGCGCAATTCGGGCTGTCCTTCCGAGACGGGATTAGGGCGAAACGGGATTCTGGCGAGAAGGAATTCGTGTTGCATAGTCTTAGATCACAATTCGGACGCCCTCTAAGAGAGGACTCGGGCAGTTCTACTCTAATTTATTCTAAATCCTTCCTGCTCATTATGTAAGAAACCATTTTAGGATCAAGCTTGCTCTCCTGTGCTATCTTCTCGACAATCCTTTCAGCGGGAGTGCCTTGAGCCTTCATGCTTCTTATTTTTGAAATTACGGAAGAAGGAATAATAAAGTACTCGTTAATATCTTTCCTGTGCCCCCATACATCCCCTTCAAGGAGTTCAACTTTTTGTATTTCCAAAAACATCTCTATAGCTCTCGAGACTGTCCTTCTATATGATTTTGGAAGCTGGATCACCTCCAGTTTTGGACAGGTTTCGACAAGCAGAAAAACATCTTTATTTGATGGCCTGAATGCAAGGTGAACAACTTTCTCATTAGGATTCAGTGATAGAATTTCATTTCTTGTACTAACAACTCTTATTTTCATAAGATCCCCCGACCCAAAAATTAATTAAACAATTAATAAAGTAAGTTACACGACTTTATTTAAATAATTTACTAGTATACCTGCCAGTTTTATCCCCTGTAATTTTAGATACCTGAAAAAAAGGTAAAAAAAAGGCATATGAAATAGCAGAAATAAAATAACCAAGAAAAAACTGGAATAATACTTTTTAAAAATTTTTAAATTAATTAGATTTTTCTTAATAAATATAAAAAGAAAGTTTTGCAGGAAATTTTATAGTGTATGCTCGGGTAAAAGTGTGTTGATCGAGTAGAAGTGAGTTGTGGGTAGATGTTTGCTGATCGGGTAGAAGTATATTGATCGAGTAGAAGTGTGTTCAGAGAAAAAATAGATAGAAGTATACTGCGAGAAAGAATAGAATGACCTGAAGAATAAAAAGATACGAGAAATATAAAATAGAAATGTAAAACCCAAGAAGCTTAAGAAAAGTATACATTAGATGGAAGTTCCAGGATGGAGTTCCATCCTGAAAATAAGGATTTGTATTTTAGGGAAAAGCTTTTGGAAAACTTCCAGGATTCCTTTAAAGATACTATTTCGATTTTCCCTGTTTGAAGAGATATCCATTTATTCTGTTCTATTTGTCTGTTTATCCCTGTTCGCCGTCATTCCCCGTAGACATCGCCTGAAATAAGGCTTATACTCAGGTATGTCCGGGAGATGCCTGAAGAATTGACTGATTAATCCACAACTTTCTTGCTCAGGATATAAAGAATCATGTCTGAGTTCAGTTTGCTTTCCCTTGAGAGCTTTTCGGCAATAGCCTCATTGGAGAAGCGTTCGGCTTTTAATTCCTGAATTCTCTCCAGAACATTCTGAGAGACATTATAATATTCATTTATGTCTTTTCTGTGCCCCCAAACATCTCCTTCCAGAAGATTTATCTTTTGCATCTCCAGGAACATCTCAATTGACTTGGAAACAGTCCTTCTGTAGGATTTAGGAAGCTGTATCGCTTCAATTTTTGGACATGTCTCTGCAAGCATAAATACATCTTTGTTAGATGGTCTAAAAGCAAGATGGATAACCTTCTCGTTCGGATTTAGGGTAGGAATTTCCTCCCGTGAACTAACTACTCTGATTTTCATATGCATCCCCCACTCTTTATTTGAGAATTAATTTTTCATTTATTTAAAAGTCAAATTTTGTTTACGCATTTACATTTTATATACATATCGATTAGCAGAAATATTATTTACAAGGTTTGTACCCAAAGCGAGTTCTAATAGCATCAGCATGTGCCTGTAGACCCTCTTCCTCGGCTAATGCGATTATAGTTTCTTTCAGACTTTCAAGCCCACTCTTGCTGATCTTCTGAATACTCGAGTACTTAATGAAGTGATTAATATTCAGACCTGAGTAAAGTTTTGCGTATCCAGAGGTGGGGAGCACGTGATTTGTCCCTGAGGCATAATCCCCTACAGGAACCGGAGCATAGTTTCCTATAAAAATTGATCCTGCATTTTTAATTTTGTCAAGCACGAAATCCGGCTCCGAAACCATAATCTCAAGGTGTTCGGGAGCAAACCTATTGCTGAAGTCAATACATTGTTCCAGGGAATCAGCCGTGAGAATTGCAGCATTTTCAAGAGAAGCCTTTACAATACTGCTTCTTGCAGCCTGTTCAGCCTGAGCAAGCACTTCTCTTTTTACACCTTCTGCCAGAGTATCCGAACATGTGATAAGTATCGAGACCGCACTTGGATCATGTTCAGCCTGAGCTATAATATCCGATGCGACCATAACGGCATCTGCCGACTCGTCTGCAATAATGAGAACCTCGCTTGGACCTGCCGGGAAGTCGATCTCTGCAACACCCCTTATCTGCATTTTGGCAGATGTGACAAAAACATTTCCAGGTCCTACAATTTTATCCACCTTCGGAACCGTTTCAGTCCCATAAGCCATTGCCCCAATAGCCTGTACGCCGCCGAGTTTGAAAACTTTATCTGCTCCTGCAATCTTTGCAGCAGTAAGCGTAAGCGGGTGTATTGAGCCATCCTGTCTAGGTGGCGTACAAACTATGACCTGTTCAACGCCTGCAACCCTGGCAGGGATTACAGTCATAAGGACGGTTGAAGGATAGGAGGCTCGCCCTCCAGGAGCATACGCACCCACACTTTCCAGCGGCGTTGCCTTTTGACCCAGCACAATACCTGGTTTTAGCTCCATAAACCAGGTAGTCTCCGGAAGCTGAGCCTCATGGAAAGCCCTTATATTTTCGGCTGCGGACTTAAGGTGATTCAGGAGTTCGGGACTTATGCTGGAAAGAGCCTTTTCAAATTCTTCTTCGCTCACCTCAAAGTTTTCAAGCTCGACCTTGTCGAATTTAGCCGTATATTCCCTGAGCGCGGCATCTCCTTTAGTGCGCACATCCAGAAGCACGGCTGAAACCATTTTCTCTACATCCTCAAGCCCGGACCCCCGGGAGAGCAATTTCTGCATTTCAGTTTTCGAAACATCAGACAATTTTTTTAATAACATCATGACCATCTCTGAAAGAATATGACAGATTGATAAGCCTGGAATCTGGGAATTTTATATAGACTGGCAAGTTTGATATAAATCAATAATAGGTTAATCTGAGAATCAGATAATCAGTTAATCTGAGAATCAGATAATCAATTAATCTGAGAATAGATAATAGATAATCTGATCCTCAGACAACCAGAGAGCCGGTTAACCTGATAATTGAATAACTGGTTAATGGGATAAATTGTTAACTTGATACTCCAATCCCATTAAATCCCTGCTCTCATTTAATATTTTATCCCTTACATCCCTTACTGAGTCCATCAGTAGAAAAAATTATAATAGACGTGAAATGGCAGAAGATAAAAAGAATGGAACAGATAGAATCAATAATCGTTGATCGTTTTTTGTCCCGAAGAAGGACTTTTCTCAGGAAGTGTGGGCTCAGCAATTTCGGGGAGCACCTCTCTTCTGCCGATCTGCTTAAAAATCCTGTCTGCAATTTTCGGTCCTAAAAGTGCAGCCACTTTCACAGGGTCAGCCCCAGCAAGCTCTGCTGAAGACCTGAAACCTGACTCGTAAAGTTTCCTTGCCCTCATGCGTCCTATGCCTCTTATATCAAGCAGATCCATAAGTTCGGGAGATGCTCCATAGTGGATTCTTTTCTCCAGTTCTGCAGCCTCTTTTGCCCCTTTGAGCTCAAGGAGCCTTGCAAGCTGGGCAGTGACATGCATTAACCATTCTGCAATATCTGCAATTGCATGGATGTCTCCTTCCCCTATGCCAAACTTTAAACAGATTTCATTTTCGGATTTTTCATGTATCCAGTCAACCAGAAGAAGGGAAGTCTTGACTTCTCCCAGGAACCACTCATATTCTGTATAATTAAAGGGGCTGGGCACTCTTACGAACTCATCTGCATGAGCAATTACATAATCATTGATGTCCTGATAGTCTTGGTTCCGCATATAAAGCAGGCGCATATCAGGCGTGCTGCACACTAGATGAAGCAGGGTAAGCTCGGTAAGGATCTTTGCTTCTTTAAGCCCCTTTACAATTCGGGCAGCTGAGAGAGGGTCAATATAGAGCTTTGAGACAAGTTTCCCGAAACTTGTAGAAATAAGGGTGTCGGTTTTCTCAAGCATCTCTTCCTGGCGCAAAAAGTTCAGGCATTCATCCACAACCGTAGAAAGCCCGAAATTCGAGTACTGGAAAGCGAAAAAGGTCGCCTCCAGAAATTCCATGAGCTCTTCTTTTGTCCGCGCAAAACCATTGGAAATTGTGGAGAGTACATGTGTCCTAAGGGCATTTTCGGTCCCCAACTTGGACCAGATATCTTCGGCATCGGCTTCGATATAGTTCCTAAAGAGGAAAACAAATTCCTCATATGATTTTGCAACAAGCACGGCTTCTCCATAGGGGTCAAGCCTCGGCCTGCCTGCCCTGCCTGCCATCTGTTTGTACTCAATTACAGGAATAGGCTGCATTCCGTCTTCAGAAGAATAGCGTCGGTAACTCCGGATAACTACACGCCGTGCAGGCAGGTTGAGCCCAGCTGCTAGAGTAGGAGTACTTGAAATCAGTTTTATCTTTCCAGCCCTGAAGCCATCCTCAACAAGTTCCCTTAAAGGAGTGGTAAGCCCCGCATGGTGAAAAGCCGTGCCTGAGCGGATACAGGCTGCAAGAGCTGCCGAGGTATCGGTTTCACTGTTTTCCAGAACTTCGTCTGCAATTTCTGCTAGAGCTTCCTTGTCTTCTGCAGAGAGGATTTTTTTAACAGCTGAAGACGCCTTTTTTGCGAAAGCCATGCAGTTTTTTCTGCTGTTTTCGAAAACGAGACACTGCCCATCTTCTCTGAGAGTATCCAGCACAAGATTAACGGCTTCGTCTTTTGTAGACTGTTCAATAGACTTTTCCCTATCTTTGCAATAAAAAGTCCCGTTAAAGAATACCCCTTCCCGAAGTTCGGTAGGTCTCCATTCGCTTAATACAAGCCCGGCTTCCAGCCAGGCTGCAAGTTCGTCAGCATTTCCGATAGTTGCAGATAGCGCTAGGATTTGACAGGAAGGGTTCATTTTCCGAAGTTTTGCAAGGGTGATCTCAAGCGTGGGACCCCTATCCGGAGAATCGATGAGATGTACTTCATCGGCTACGACCACGGAAATTTCTTGCATCCAGACAGTCTCATTCCTGAGCAATGAATCGGTTTTCTCAGAGGTCGCAACTATAATGTCATTTACCCCGAGCCCTTCATCCCGCAGGTCATAGTCCCCTGTAGAGATCCCTACTCTGATTCCAAGTTTCGAAAATTCCCGAAACCTTTTGAATTTCTCGGAAGCCAGAGCTCTAAGAGGCACAATGTAGAGAGCCTTTCCTCCATTAAGAATGGATTTCAACATTGCAAGCTCTGCAAGGAGAGTCTTCCCTGAAGCTGTAGGGATCGCAGCAAGCAGGTTTCTTCCTTCAAGCAGCCCTTTTTCCACAGCTTCAGCCTGAGGGGGATAAAGTTCGAGAATCCCAGAGTCAAGATAAAACTGTTTTACTTCATCGGGCAGATCGAGACTTTCTATCTTCATTGAAAATCAGAAACTCACACATTGGATAAATAACTATTTTGAAACTTCACAGCAGTGTCAAAAAATTTTTTATTCACAGAGCTTCCCAAAAACTTATTCAAAAGCTCTGCAAAAATCCGGGTTCCCGGTTAATGGAACCCAATTCTAAGATTTTCCGAACTGATTCTTAATCTATTATATCTCTAATTGAATCAACGGTTGGTCTGGCGAATTTAACTACTAGCCGAGTAGTAGTAATTTCCACTTTCCTTCTGTTCCCGGTCAAGCCTTGAGCCTAGATTATTTACACGCGGGCGTTTTGTTTCCTCATCCCGGCGGAAGGTTATCCCCAGATTTTTCAGGAATCTGTTCATACCTTCTTTCATGCTGAACGGACCGTGCGCCTCACCGTACACAGACGGCTTGCCTTCAAAAACCATGAGGCGCTGGCTCAACATGTCTATCATGTAGATATCGTGGTCTACAACAAGAGCTGTCTTCTGGTTGTTCTCGGCAAAACGGCTAATGACCTTAGTAACCATGGAACGTTGTTCCACGTCCAGATGGGCACTGGGTTCATCCAGAATATAGAGGTCGGCTTCCTGAGAAAGACAGGCTGCAATTGCAACCCTTTGCAGCTCTCCGCCGCTGAGATCCGTAAGCAAGCTGTCATAGATCCTATCAAGCTGGAGAGGGTTCGCTATCTCTACATCATAGTAACTGGTTCCGAACTGCCTTGTGATCCCGCGCAGGAAGTCCTGTACACGCACAGGGATATCGGCTTTAATGTACTGCGGCTTGTAAGAGATCTTGACATCTATGCCGGGGTCGCCTTCATCAGGTTTGATTTCGCCTGCTAAGATTTTTACAAAGGTGGACTTACCTATACCATTCGGACCAACTATTCCAAGCACTTCACCTTCCCTAAGGCTGCCGCCTGCAGCTTTCAGGGTGAAGCCGTCACCGAATTTCTTTGAAAAACTGCCAAACGTGACCATTGACCTTAACTGGTAATCTTCTCTCGGGGGATGAACCTCAAATTTAATGGCTTCAGGTCGGATTCGTATGTTTTCTTCAGGGAGGTATCCTTTAAGGTACTGGTTAATCCCCACACGTACACTCTTTGGGAGAGTGATTACACCGAAGGCTGCTGGTTCTCCATAAGCAATGTGAATTACATCGGTAAGCATATCCAGGATTGCAAGATCGTGCTCTACCACAAGTACTGACCTATCCTTTGAGATTTTCTGGATAAGGCGTGCAACGTTAATCCTCTGGTAGATGTCAAGGTAAGGGCTGATCTCGTCAAAGAAATAGAATTGAGCATCCTTTGCCGCACAGGCTGCAATTGCCACGCGCTGCAGTTCTCCACCGCTCAGTTCTGAAATCTTCCTGTCGACTACATTTTTTAAGTCAAGATAGTCTATAAGTTCATCAAGTATGCCTCTCTCATCAGTTTTTCCAAGCAGTTCTGAGGTTTTTCCTTTGAAGGCTTTAGGGATAAGATCCACATACTGGGGCTTTTGGGAAACCCGGACCTTCCCATCTATAACAGCTTTGAAATAGTCGTAAAGCGCAGTTCCGGCATAATGTTCAAGCACGGTATCCCAGTCGCCTTTCTCTTCTCCGAAGTTAGGGATCAAAGCTCCTGAGAGAATCTGTACGGATGTACTTTTCCCTATACCATTAGGTCCTAGAATTCCTGTTACTTTTCCTACCCTGGGTACAGGCAGCCCAAAGAGGACAAATCCATTCGGTCCATACCTGTGAGTTGGCTCTTTCAGAGCTTCAGGAAGCCCTATAATCATAATAGCCTTAAAAGGACATTTATTTACACAAATCCCACAACCTACACAGAGTTCTTCGGAAATGACGGGTTTTCCGCCTTCCTCAAAAACAATTGTCTCATCCCCTGTCCGGACCCTCGGGCAATATTTCTCGCACTCCTTGCTGCACCGTCTGGGCTGACATCTATCTTTATCAAGTATAGCTATTCTCATGATAGTCCCCGAAAATTACGTTTTTTTATTGATTTATCAGTTAAAATGGAATGGCATGTCTGTCTTAATTTCTCAGGCAAGGCACATAAAGTATTGGCTTGCTATAGTAAAAACCAATTAATATAGCAGAGCAATATGACAATATAAGGGCGCTCTACTGAGAATTTATTGTACATATACAGCAGTATCGGTTATGAAATGCCTTCTCTAGTATATGAATCGTTGGACGAACACGGGCGTAAGAACCGCCCAGGAATCTAACAGGATAAAGAGCGAATTTCATAAATAAACGGATAAATTAATCTTGCTGAAAAAAATCAATCTTACAGGAATCCGGCAAATCAAACCAGAAAATCCCGTAATAAAAATCCTGTAAATCCTGAAATTAGATACCTGTAGCAGCAAACATATATAAAAGGCTTTCATAAATTGAAAGCCTTTTTGCAGTTCAGGAAAGACGATTTAAAGAAGATTTTAATTCAGGAGTAGAGTCCAGGTAACAAGGAAGAAATCAATAATTACAAACTCTACGTAGAACCAGTCCTTGAATTTGAACTCTTTTATGTCGATCTTGATTGGGGGATAGATGAGCTTCTGTATGAAATATGTAAGCCCGATAACAATCATAAGTATTGCATACCATTGCCTATCTTCCCCGGTCCCATAAAGGCTGAAACATATAACTCCTGCGATTATACCAAGTACTGCGGCTACTACCGTTTTTATAATTCCGTCCCTGTGTTCCTTTCTCTTTTCTTCAGGCGTCCTTTCCTTAATAAAGCTCTTCTTCTCCGGAGTTTCAACCTTAGCTACGGGCTTTTCTGCAGCACGTCCTGTAGTTTTTGCGGGTTCCTTTCTGTACTTTGACTTAGGGTTTTGCTTACTCAAACTGTATACTCTCCTGAACGGCAATTAACATTCCCGGGATGCGATAGTGGTCAGGATCTAATCTCAGTTAGAATTAGACCTGAATATTATGATCTGAACTCGCAGATCTGAGCTATCAGATTAAGATCATTGTATTTAAATTATTAGAATTAAATTATTGAAATAAGACTCTGGTACTAAACTGTTTTATGGGTTATTGAGCTGGATAATGAAATCCAGTTGCTGGAAGAGATAATTAAATAAATCCATCGTTTAAAACATTACCGATCTGATCTATGGATATCGAATCCATTCCTATTGAATTTAAATGTTTTGAAAATTTTGAGGGCCTGTGCCCTCCCGGATGATAGACAAGTGTGACCTCAGGCGAAAGTCTCCTGACCATGTTCTCAAGTCCGCAGGCGTCAAGATGATCGCTTATCCGGATTATTGGATATGGGTAGTCCATGCGGCAGCTGAGTACATATTTTTTCATGTTCCAGGGAAGTTTGTCAAGATCCCAGGGAGGAACAATAAAAACCCCATCTTTGGAATCAAGTCCTGCAAGTTCCCCAGCATTCTCAAGCATGCTGCGGGTAAGAGCCCTTGTCCTTGCCTCCATGCGGATTGCACCGTCATATCCGAAGCTTCTTATGAGTCTGACTGCGCGCTGGGCTTTTCCAAATTCATATGCTCCAAAGGCAACCGAACCATTTTCAAAAAGTGCAGATTTCATGCCTTCGAGGTCATCTGCAAAATGGCAGGCAGGATCGGCAGGGTCACCATAGTTAGCCTCAGTAATAAGGACGTCACAGGGAGGAAGCCTGCTTGCATCTTTCACATCCCCTGTAACCAGAATCCTTGTCCCTACTTCGTTTTCCCAGTAAAAAGCCGTTGCACCTGCTGTATGCTCCGTAGGGAAGGTCTTTACTTTTGTACCCATTATATCGATTTCACTCCCGAGCTTGAACATACTGCCCGCAAATCTCCTGTCATGCCTGATTTCAAGCGCCATTGCGGTCTTTTCCGAACATACAGCATTGGGGGAGAGCATAGCTGATTTTCCATGATGGTCAGAGTGGGCATGAGTAATAAGATAGGCATCGGGCTGGAGATGTTTTCCAGGTGTGCGAGTAGTGTCAATAGAAAAGGTGCGCAAATCTCCGGCATTATCCCTGAACCGGAGAGAAAGATGCGGTTTAAAAGTTCCGCGCGAATTACGTTGCCTGAGCACCAGCACACCAAGATCAATCAGTTTTTTAGAAATCACGTAAATCCTTGAGGAAAATAATACTTAAAATATTTAAGCTTAGGGAAAAGCTGTAGATTCGTAATATAGTAGTTTTATATAAAAACAATTGGCATTGAAGCCCAATTAGGTTCATTTTTAAAAAAACAGTATTTTGAAAGGAAGAATCAATACTGACGAAGTTTTAGCATCCTGAAAAATCCATTGGAAAAGAAGTTAAAAATAAGATTATCCCAGCCAAAGAGATCGTAAAGTTTGTTTTCTAATTAGTTTTGATAGTAACTTCGATATCAACTCCCTGGATCTCGGAACCTTCTCAGATTATAAATCTTTTGAGAAGTACAATAAATTAACTTAAGAAATAAAGAATCTTTTTGTTATCTTGAAAAGTACACCTCAATTATATTTTACAGTTTTCTACTTCCTCTTTACATAAGCTTCTAAAAAAGAGATTCAAGCCGGAGATCGGATCTGCAGAGCTCGAAAGATTCGGACCTTACGATTCAATCTCCAGTAAAACCTCTGACAGCATACCTTACTCTGCCCTGATCAGATAGAAGCTTCTTTAGCAATAATATAAGCGACCAGTTCGGGATTAAGCTTATTTTCCCTTGAAATCCTTGCTTCAATATCCTCCTTGGATTTACCTTCTATTCTCATCTCTCTTATTTTCTCAGTAACTGAGGATGGAATGGTGTAGTATTCGTTTATATCCTTTCTGTGACCCCATACATCACCTTCGATGAGCTGGATTCTCTGCATCTCAAGAAACATTTCTATAGATTTTGAAACTGTAGCCATATAGGATTTAGGTAATTGAATTACCTCAAGCTTCGGGCAAGTTTCAACCAGTCCCAAAATATCCTTGTTCGACGGCCTGAAAGCCAGGTGAACAACACGCTCATTAGGATTAAGTGTAAAGATTTCTTCTCTTGAACTAACCACTCGGATTCTCATGTTTTTCTCATCCCACTGCAAATTTTTTAAATTTTACATTGATATATTAGGATATACTGACTATAAATATTTATCCTATTCAACTAACATTATTTAGATAGTATTCTCGATTCTTGATTCACAAAATATTTCTTAGATATGCAGGTGAAGGCAAGGAAAAATAAACGACCACTATTATTGCAAATTGTCTTCTATTTGGATTCGATTTTTTTCATCCCCACTTATTTAATTTTTTTATAAAAACTGATATAATTATTATGAAATTATGAAACCTCTAATATCTCTTTAGTGGGTAATTCCAATAAAACTTATACTCCCTGAGCAGAAAAAATTCGATTAAAGGCGAATGATTTTAGAGAATTATTAGTGGTTTAATATAAAGAACATATGAAATGACATCAAATATTTACGTTTAAAAGAAATTAAATTCACTTTCAAAAGAAATAAAACACATCTCCAAAAAAAGTGAAGGGTTGTGCAAAAATAGACGTAGCTAATATTTGCAGTCCGATTTTTGGCTTAACAAGTATAGAAAAAGCTCAAAGACCGTATGGAAAAAAACTAGCCCCAGGTTTCTTGAACCCCGGACGATCTTTATCAGAAGAATTTAGGGTCAGAGGAGCTTATCTAGCTCTGACGCAATAACGCTGCCCTGGGTTACCCCCATAAAGCGTTTTACTTCGGTTCCGTCTTTCTGAATGATTAGAGTTGGGACGGCATGTATGCCATATTTGGAGGCCAGTTCCTGGTTTTCGTCTACATCGATAATCTTGAACTCAACCTTATCCCCGTACTTTTTCTCGAGCTCTTCAAGAATCGGTTTTTGCATCCTGCAAGGTCCACACCATGTTGCTGAAAAGTCCAATAATATCGGCTTCATAAAATCACCTGAATATCTTGAAACGTCTGAAACCTTCTCTGTTTTTAATTTAATTCACTCCGGAAAGCGCATGGAAGAACCGTATACTGCCTATAAAGGCATATACGACAAAGCTGCCGGAGACCCAATCCTGATGATAGGCGACCTGATAGCTGGATTTACCAAATACAGGGTCGGGACTTAATAATTGTATGTATTATCTTCGAGAATATATAACGCTTATCTCAAGCTTATGGTTTTACTGTAAATATATTCGTAAGAGAAAGCCTCAATAGGCCTGAACAGGTTGAGAAATCAGTCGTTTTTTCCAGTACATTTATTATCGGCTTTACCACTAGTACATTTATTGTCGGCTTTGTCACTAGTACATTTATTCTCGGCTTTGCATCTAATAACGTTACCGAAATACATGCAGCCTTCCATAGGGATAGTTGGCATTTCCGGAGACTCATTTACCATAATCACAGGAGCACCCCTAATAAGCACGCAGGGCACTCTTTCTCCGGCTTCTCCCATAATAAGTTCTGCAGCTGAGACAAGGTTATCTGCTACAGCCTTATAAGTAAGGCGGAGAGGTTTCCCATAAATGTCATGGGTTCCACGAACGTCCTCTACAGGCACAAAACCTGAGACTCCAAGCGCGATTCCCGAGCAACCAAGCCTGAGAGGTTGGGTTCTGCTATCCCCTATGATTACTCCAAGCCTGCAGGAGTAATGCTGTTCAAGCCTATGCCTGATGTTTTCGGAACTTTTCCGCGGGTCTTTGGGAAGCAGAGTTACATAGCCTTCAGGGGAATTGGAAGAATCAATACCTGCATTAGGAGCCAGGACACCTTTTGTAATTGTAAGAGCAGCGCCTGGCACGCCCCCAAAAATCTCATCGCATTCCTGAAGCACAAGTTCCATTTCCCTGGGGTCGATACCGTATTTTTCCCCAAGCTCCTTTGCTCTTTTACATGGAGTGATATCTGCAAGCTTGACGACTCTTCTTTCTGCAGTGCCAACCGCGGATTCGGCAATCACGAAAATATCCCCGTCAACAGGAACAATTCCTGATTCCTCCAGAGCCTTTTCTAGAATCTGTACTATATCATCCCCTTCGCGGATAATAGGGGTCTTAATCCCGAACATCTGGATGGAAACGTTTTCTGAACTCATATTTTGTTGCCTTTAGAATTAATGATTAGCCTGTTTTGCTGAATCAAAAATAGATGTAAACCAAAGCGTAAAATACTGCAGGATATTGATAAATGTATCCAATGGTTGCAGAGAAGAGCAAGGAATATGTAAACAGAGTGCTCAAGAAGAACAGGAGAACAAAAGGTTCTGCGGAGAATAAAAGATTCTATGTGGAAAACGAGGAGATACAGAACCTTGCCGCCGAAAAGGTGGAAAAAGAGGTTTTTACAGTACAGGCATATTTTTAAACTCTCATCTTAATCATTTCCCAGAATCCCAGCCATAGAAAGCAGTCTCGGAGTATTTTTATGAGAGCCTACAGGCATAATGTGGACTCCTCTTGATAGTTTCATAAGCTCTTTTATGGTCTCCGAAGCTATGGAAAGTCCTTCTTCAACCGGGTCAGGTGCATCTTTTATTCGGGACATAATTTCCTCAGGCACACTGATTCCTGAAATATACTTATTCATGAATTGCGCCATACTAAAGGACTTGAGTGGGATCAGCCCGGCAATAATAGGTACTTCAAGGTGGCTTGTAACCTCCATAAACTCCTCAAACATGCCCACATCATAGACAGCCTGAGTCTGAATAAATTCAGCTCCGCACCTGACTTTCTTTTCAAGCTTTATGAGCTGGATTGTTTTTCCGGGGTCTATTCCAGTTACAGCACCTGCACAGAAGGAAGTTCCCCCGTCCAGCTTGTTCCCTGCAAAGTCTATGCCTGAATCTAGCTTCCGGACAAGTTGAAGAAGCTGTACGGAATCGAGGTCGTATACAGGCTTTGAACCAGGGTGATCTCCGCACGAAGGATAATCCCCTGTCATCAAGCAGACATTTCGGATACCCAGAGCATACGCTCCCAGAAGATCTGACTGAAGTCCGATCCTGTTCCTGTCCCTGCAGGTGAGCTGCATAATAGGCTCATGCCCTTCATCAAGCAGAAGCTTGCTAAAAGCCAGGGAACTCATGTGCATAATCGAGCACTGGTTATCCGTAACATTTAAAGCATCTGCAATGCCTTTGAGATAGCGAGCATCTTCCAGGGAGCCTGAAAATCTTGTGCCCTTAGGGGGGGAAACTTCAGCAGTAACCAGAAATTTGCCGGAATTCAGTTTTTCGCGAAAATTAGTAAGCATTGGTAAGAATATTAGGAATGAAATTATTTAAACCATGCTCCTGTGAGATATAACAACACAAGGAAGACCAGATCTCTTGACTAATCTCAAACACTAAGATAAAAGATAATGCAGTTGCTTTTTGTGGATGAAAATCAAATAAGATAAAACAAAAATATGATTTATTAAATAAAAGGTTAAAAAGAAATTATTTAACTCCATGCTCCTGAGGAGCATGAATTGTATAAAGGAGTTCAAGCCTGTTGATTTTTTTCAGCCTATTATAAATTAGGGTCCAAACACACTCATTCTCTCTATTGACTTCACACATCCCGTCAACAACCCCTCCGCAGGGTCCATTCAGAAGTCCTTTGGGACACTGCGCTTTAGGGCAGAGCCCCCCGAATTCACCAATTGTGCATTTCCCGCACATTATACACTGGTCAGAGAGCAGCTTTCCTTGACTCGCACCGCCCAAAGAGAGAGTGTCATTTGAGCCAAATACAGGCACTTCCGTTACACTGGCAACCGTTGAGACTCCACTACCGCATCCCATTACCAGGATGCAGCGTGCCTCGGTTATTTTTTCGTTTTTCTGGACCAGAGAATCAAAAGACCGGACGCTGCAGGCTGCAGTGGGGAGAGCCCAGCCTACTACATGCTTTCCGCTTTTCTCAAGCTGTCTGCACATCTCAAGCACTTCTGGTTCTCCACCTGTCTTCAATTTTGCAGCACAGACATTGCATCCGATAATGAAGATATAGTCTTCGTCTTTTAACAGAGCCAGGATTTCTTCAAGGGGTTTTGCTGAAGTTATGATCATAATTACCTCAAATATCGATATTCCAGATCGCTCCGGTTTGCAATACATTCGCGGATCATTTCGGCAATAAGTGGTAGAGAACGCACCTGCCCTTCAAGTTTCTTGGCAAGGCGACCAAGCTGAAGCAGAGTGCCCATTACAAGCACATCAGTCATTTCTGTTTCATGGGAAACCGCATCTCTTGCCAGGGCTGCATCCCCTCCTCGGGCAAGCATTTCCTGCTTTATTATCAAAGCCTCTGTAGTCGTAAGATTGCGAATTTTCAGCACAAGATGAACGCTTTTGTCCTGCATTATCTGTGAGCCTGTCCTGGTTACCCCAAGTCTCCGCATTACAATGGCTGCGTCCTGCGGGACTTTTACCTCAACCACAGAAGCCTCATACCTGCCCTCTTTTACTACACTTGGTCGGCTCCTTACAGCCCTTGAGAGCTTTACAACATCGAAAGTCTCAGGCACATCATGTGTACGGATAATATGAGCACCTTTGTAGACTGCAATAGCTGCTGCTGCCAGGCTGCCGTAGAATCTTTCAGTAGCAGGTTTTCCCAGTACATCTCCTATGAAAGATTTTCTTGAGAGGGCTGCCAGTAAAGGTTTCTCAAAAATCTTAAGGCGGTCAAAATTATCAAGGGTCTCTAGGTCATAAATAGTAAGCTTTTCTTCGGTCCACCTACCTATTGCAGGGTCAAGTATAAGATTTTTCGGATCTATGCCTCCTGTTTCTGCAGTTTGTATAATGGAATCAAGCGATTCAATAATAGAATCCATTCCGAGAGGGTCACCCGGAACTTTATTTGATGCCATAACAATAGCGGGGCATCCGTAATCCGCTACTACTTTAACCATTCTGGGGTCTGCGGTGAACCCGGAGACATCATTAATTACCTGAGCTCCTTTTTTGAGAGCTTCTTCTGCGATTTCGGAAAACATTGTGTCTACTGAGATCACAGCATCCACATTACCCTCCAGAGTTTCAAGCACTGGCAGAAGCCGTTTGAGTTCTTCTTTCCTACTTATAGGTTCGGAGAAGCGCCAGGTTGAACGTGCTCCAATATCAATGAAGGTTGCTCCATCCTTAACCATTTTCTGAGCTATCTCGAGCGCAGAGTCCGGGTTTACGACCGAGTTTTCGTAAAATGATTCTGGACTCAGGTTAATTATACCCATTACATGTGAAGGGTACTGGTCTCCTACTTTCATACCGCAGATATCAGTATCAACAACCATTTTTGACAACCAGACTATATGGGTTTTAAACGATTTAACGTCAGCCGGCGCTTAATAAACACTGGTAAACAGGCATTGGCGGAAGCCAGGTTCATAAAGGCTTTTTTCAGCCATGGAAGATTTCAAGGACATGCTCTTGAATCGGGAGATACATTTTATTTCGTTTCCAGGAAATCCTGTGAAAAAAGAACCTTTTATTCCATTACCAGAAGCTTCCGGGCAGGGGGAATTTATTGATGATTATTATCAGGATAATTGAATAATCACTGTAATGATATATTAATTAATTCATATCAGCTTGATTTATCAGGTAGATTTGATTAAGACATGCTGAAGGCATGTTTAAACGGGCACTAAGACTTACAGTGGAACTTACTCTACCAGCCGATTATTTTATAGCATCAAACCTATAAAATTGGACCCAATAATTATTTCGAATTTTACTGGTGGTAAACTTTATTGTAATAAAATAGGCTTCAATAATACATAAAAATATTGATGTGTAGAAACAGTCTGGCACAATTGGGATAGCAATATTGTGCATTAATTAAGAAATCGGCTATGAAAACCAGCTATTATTAATGTAGGCTGGCAAGATAGGAGAGATAATGCTGGATTTTTCAAATATGACACAATTGGGAAAAACAACTTTTCTTGTTTTAGTGTGAATTGAGTAAGACAGGAAACAATGCCTCAAATCCGCAACCTGCCGCCTTAGCTTTACAATCCGTGCCTCAGCCTTATAATCCAGCCCTTAGTCTGTACTCGATGCTTTATAATAACTCATTGCTTTAACTTGAACATTCATACCGCATTTATTTTTTTCTGAAAAAATAAAAAAGAAGATTAACAGACCCGGTAAAAAAGCCTTAATAAAGTAGCTTTAAAAGTTTTTTTCTGCACATTTAAGTACATGCTTCATCAGCATGGCAACGGTGACAGGACCTACGCCGCCAGGGACAGGTGTGATGAGGGATGCTTTCTTGATTACATTCTCAAAATCAACGTCTCCATATACGCCGTCTTTTTCCTGCGTAATTCCAACGTCAAAGATCACTGCCTCTTCCTTTATCATGTCGGCTTTGATAAGGTGTTTCACTCCAGCTGCAACTACAAGGATATCCGCACCAAGAGTATATCTCTTAAGGTCGTCGGTGAACACGTGGCAAACCGAAATGGTTGCGTTCCGGTTAAGGAACATTGCTGCCATAGGTTTTCCAACAACATTGCTGTGCCCTACAACAACCACGTTTTTGCCTTTGACAGGCACATTGTACTCTTCAAGCGCCCGGATGATCCCATGTGGAGTGCAGGGAACAAGCCCTTCGTCCCCGATCATCAGTTTTCCCATATTGTAGGGATGAAAGCCATCTGCATCTTTCTCAGGCGCAATGGCTTCCATTGCTTCCTGAGGGGAAAGATGTTTCGGAAGCGGAAGCTGGAGCAAAATTGCGTGCACATCCCTGTTTTTGTTAAGGCTATCGATCAGAGAGATAAGTTCCTCCTGACTGGTTTCTGCCGGAAGAATATGGTCTTCTGCCCGGATGCCCACACGTTCGCAGGCTCTATGCTTAATTCGGACATACATTCTAGATGCAGGGTCGTCGCCTACGAGGATTGTGGCAAGTCCAGGAGTAATGCCTCGGCCGCTTTCCAGAGCTTCAAGTTCTGACTTTACTTCATCTTCAATCTGCCTTGCAAGAGCTTTACCATCTATAATTCGTGATTCGTAGCCTTCAACTGACATTGATAAAAGCACCCCAACCTCTTAGATTAGCGATAAACTGGGAATTTTGAGCAAAGTTCCCTGACCTTACCGCTTATTTCCGACAGGAGATTATCGTTTTCTGCATTTTTGATCGCAATCTCGATATAGTCGGCAATTATTTCCATTTCTTTTTCCTTCATGCCCCTTGTGGTACAGGCAGGGGTTCCGAACCTTACTCCGCTCGTGACAAATGGGCTGCGGGTCTCGAAGGGCACCGTGTTTTTGTTTGCAATAATCCCGGCTTTGCTCAGGGCGGCTTCTGCGTCCTTGCCTGTTATATTCATATTGTTTAGGTTTACAAGCATAAGATGGTTGTCCGTACCGCCAGAAACGATATTAAAGCCCTTCTCTTTTAGGCATTTACAGAGGGTTTTTGCATTCTTCACGGTTTGCACCTGATCACGTTTGAACTGATCACTCATAGCCTCCTTAAAAGCCACAGCCTTTCCAGCTATAATGTGCATGAGGGGACCGCCCTGGATGCCTGGGAAAACCGCTTTGTCGACTTTGGCTGCAAGTTCCTCTGTTCTGGAGATAATCATTCCGCCTCTCGGGCCTCGCAAGGTTTTATGGGTTGTGCTGGTAACAAAGTCCGCATAAGGTACAGGGCTCTGGTGCACACCTGCAACTACAAGCCCTGCAATGTGGGCAATATCTGCAAGCAAGTACGCTCCAACTTCATCAGCGATTTCACGGAACTGCTTGAAATCAATCTCACGAGGATAAGCTGAGGCTCCGCAAACAATCAATTGTGGCTTACATTTCTTTGCTTTTTCCAGAAGCTCGGAATAATCCAGCATTTCAGTCTCTTTACTGACCCCATACGGCACAACATTATAGAGCTTTCCGGAAAAGCTCACCGGGCTGCCGTGGGAAAGATGCCCGCCGTGGGACAGATCCATTGACATAATAGTGTCTCCGGGCTGCAAGACTGAAAAATAGACAGCCATATTTGCTCCTGAACCCGAGTGAGGTTGGACGTTAACGTATTTTGCGTTAAAAATCTCCTTTGCCCTGGCAATTGCAAGGTCTTCAGCAACGTCTACGAAATCGCAGCCGCCATAGTAACGTTTACCTGAATATCCTTCGGCATATTTATTGGTCAGGATCGAGCCCTGAGCTTCCATAACAGCTTTGCTCGCGTAGTTTTCGGATGCGATAAGATTCAATTTGTATTCTTGGCGCTCGGCTTCTTTATTGATAGCCTCGGACAGTTCCGGATCAATTTTTTCAATATAAGACATTACTGTCACCTGTTCATTTAAAATTCAAAATCAAGGTTTTTTATGGATTGGGTTGTGTATCATTAAAGCTAACATGTGCATGTATGCAGGAGTTGCCTGACAGCCTGGAAAATCTCAAGACGCAGGGGCATTTAACGGTAAGAATCACCGGATAAATGGGAACATAATTCAGGCTATATACCTTCCTGATGGGGGATTTTCATATTGAAATTTCAGAACTCTCGGCAAAAGACTCCTGAATATTTTGAAGATAGGAAATTTCGAAACCTTAAAAGCCCTTATAGCCTGTAAGATTTCGTGGTGAATACCTATAATTTAGGGTTATTTATAATTATCAGGGGTTAATTAGTTGTTACTCGGTAGAATTTATTCCGGTTTTGCATAATTTTAAGTATTTTCTAAGTGCTTGCTCAATCCAGGATTACTACATTTCTACCCTCAATTTTAAGTTTACCTTCGGTAAAGAGCTTGACTGCTTCAGGGTAGATTATATGTTCCTGTTCCAGAATTCTATTAGTAAGCGTCTCTTCCGTATCCCCTGGAATCACAGGCACGCACTTCTGGAGAATTATTGGTCCTGAATCCAGCCCTTCATCTACAAAATGCACTGTACAGCCTGCGACCTTCACCCCATATTCAAATGCTTGCCTCTGGGCGTGAAGTCCTTTAAATGCCGGAAGAAGAGAAGGATGAATATTCATAATCCTGTTCCTGTAGGCTTCAATTATCTCATTTCCTAAAATCCGGAAATAACCTGCAAGCAGAAGAAGATCCGTATCGTACTGGTTCAGAATATTCAGAATCGCCTTATCGTATTCATCCCGGTCATATTTTTCGGGGTCAAGGAAAACTGTGCTTATTCCATGAATTCTTGCACGTTCGAGTGCATAGGCATTTGCCTTATTTGAGATAACCACATTAATTTCCGCATTCTTTATGTAACCCTTTTCAATGCTGTCTATAATCGCCTGGAGATTTGAGCCCCTTCCAGAAACCAGCACTGCAATCTTTACCGTCATCGAAGCTTCTAGATTGAAACAGTGTTATATTAGTTTTTTGGAATTATGCCCTAACTAACCACCTAATTTTTGCCCAATTCCATAAACTAAAATCAAAAGCTTGCTAAACGTATTTACCGAAGAAACCCTTGTGCCGGTTTATCACCAAGAGTTGCGCCGCTTGACCACGCCGTTGATTGGGGTTTTCGCTCAAGCCTTTTGAAAAAAGGCTTGCGCTCAAGCAGCTTTTTGAAAAGGCTTGTGATCCAAATTTTTTCTAAAAAGCTTGAGTTACACCCTGCTATGATTTTCCTTACGTTCTTCTATGAGGTTAAGGAATTCCTGAGAATCACTCATCCTGTCAAGCTCATTTTTCTCGACCATTACCGTGTTTTCTACGGATTTTACCTTGGTACGTCCGTTGATAATGAATACGGATTGAGTTTCAGTAACGCAGGAAATACTGCTCATAAGATGAGCCCTTTTGATTACGGTAGTATTGAATTCGCTGACTCCAGTAAGGATAACTGAAGATTTGTCCCGTGAAATTGCCTTGAAAGGAGCCTGTGAGGTAGGAAGAACGTCATATCCTAGCATTGAAAGTGTATTAAGGACAAGATCTTCGGGCAAAAGGGCGGAAGGCTTTTTCTTCTCTTCAATTCTGGGTTCTACCTTCTTCCTGGGCTTTCTGCTTCTGCAGGATTTCAGGATATCAATGGGCTTAGCGAGTTCAACCCCTAAAATTTCTTCCAGCTGGAGCACGACGTCTATCGATGCGTCCATGCCCTCTTCTTCGTACTTACTAATTGTCCTCCTTGAGACACCTACCATGGCAGCAAGGGTCCCAAGAGACATTGACTGACTCATCCTGGCTTTTTTGAGGATATCCCCTTCTATGGAGACATACAGCCCGCCAGGTGCTGCTGCAACCAGAGGAGGAACATTTTCAATAAAGTAATCGTGGAGTGTTTGCACATTTAGGGCAATGATGTCGTAGCGCATGTAAACAACGCTATCCTCAAGCATCTGATCTCTTGTCTTTGCCCCCACAACAATAGCAGAACCTCCAAGATATTCGGCCAGGTACTTCATCTCTCTGGCGGTCTCTTCATTCAGACCGTCAATATTAAATAAAACCTTGCAAAGTAATAGTATCTCGCCTTTCCGTGCGGCAATATCAAAACTTCTTGGACGTATATTGCATCGATCGGAAATTACAAAACCTGCACGTGTCAATACATCAATTATTTGATGTATGAGTACTTCTTTTGCCATTCCGATACCAATCTCTGTTTAATCATCTATATATATTTTTCTTTACTTCTGATAATCCTGACAGTATGAAAATACGTCGGAGAGTAGCGAAAAATGTATTTAATGGTAGTGCATCTGGGAAAATAAAGGTAAAAACTGGAATCTAAAAATGATTATCGGAATTGATGATACTGACTCAAACGATGGAATGTGCACAACTTATCTGGGAGCTTTGCTGCTGGACGAACTTCAGGCTTATGGTACTCTGGAGACTCTTCCACTCCTAATACGCCTGAATCCTACCATCCCTTACAAAACAAGAGGAAATGCTGCAGTAGCCCTGAAGATCAGGACTGACTGCCCGGAAAAGGTAACTGCCCATGTTGTGTCCAGAATAGAAGAACTCGCGCACATGGAATGCGAGAAAACCAATCCTGGAGTAGTTTTTATTCCGGAAAATGATTATGATAGGCTCAAACCTGTTCTCGGAAACTTTTTTGAGAAAGCTGTAAAGGATGTTATCGAAATACAGGAGGCAAAAACGCTCATCTCGGAACTTGGGATTCCCTCAAAGGGTTTTAAGAACGGGAGAGGATTGATAGGATCTCTTGCAGCATGCGGGGCTATGCTGAACCTTGAAGCATGGGATCACACCTTTGAGTACCTTGCATACAGGCAAAAGGAAAGCTGGGGGACCCCACGTGAGGTCGAGAAGGAAAGTTTCTTTGAGGCTGACAGGAAGACGTACCCTGGCACCTGGGACACTGTGGACCTTAAAAGCAGGCAAGTTGTCTGCGTACCCCACTCGGGTGATCCCGTGCTTTTCGGAATAAGAGGAGAAAATCCTGCCATAGTTGCTGAAGCTGCATCCCTGATCAGAGCCGAACCTATCGAACGTTTTGCCGTATACAGGACAAATCAGGGTACGGATATGCATCTGCTTTCTGTAACAAGTTTCGCTGAAATCCAGGATATGCATTCTTATAGGCTTGAGGGCACAGTCCAGGCAATTCCGAGGACAATTACTGGGGGACATGTTATATTTCCAATCAGGGATGAGGAAGGAAATGAAATCGACTGTGCAGCCTTCGAGCCCACAAAGAACTTCCGGTTGCTTATAAGGAAACTCAGGCCCGGAGATAAGGTTGAACTGTCAGGAAGTGTCAGTTCCAGAACCCTTAATATCGAAAAAATTGAAATAAAAACACTCACTCCTCTTTACAAAGAAGAAAATCCTATATGTCCGAACTGCGGAAAACACATGAAATCTTCAGGCAGGGCTCAGGGTTTCCGCTGTAAAAAATGTGGAACCCATGCCGTCTCAAAAATCACCTGTGAGATAAAAAGAGACCTTGTCGCAGGACTATATGAAGTCCCGCCCTGCGCCCGCAGACATCTTGCAAAGCCCCTGGTAAGGGAACAAAAATCTAACGTAAACATCTTCCCTGCCCGCTAAGAAGAAACCATTGTGCTGAAACCGTTGCGCCGGTTTATCACCAAGCGTTGTGCCGCTTGACCACGCCGTTGCTTGGGGTTTTCGCTCAAGCCTTTTTTCAAAAGATTTGGGGCACAGGAGGGGGATTTCTTTTATGCTCGCTTCTCTCGATGCGGCTCATAACTGAGTTCAGCTGTTCTTCGGAAATTCCGAGCGTATTCAGGATGGTTTCAGGATCTTCGTTTTGCTCAAGTTTTCTGAGCACTTCATCCAATTTTATGTAGGAAATCCCGAGTTCGGCTTCATCAGTCTGACCTGCCCAGAGCCCTGCAGAAGGCTTTTTGGTGATAAGAGAATCTGGAATCCCAAGTCTGCGAGAAAGCTCCCATACTTCAGTTTTGTAAAGTCCACCTATAGGTTCGAGATCAACGCCCCCATCTCCATATTTCGTGAAATATCCAAGCAAGATCTCAGTTTTATTGCCTGTGCCTATTACCATACGGTTCAGCCGGTTTGCGTGGAAATAGAGGAGGGACATCCTGATCCTTGCTTTCAGGTTTCCCATGGAGAGTCGGTCCGCAGATTTACTCTCAGGGACTGCAGCCATGAAAGCTGAAATAATGCCTGAAATATCAATTACCTGAAATTCGATTCCCAGCCAGTCTGCAAGGGCTTTTGCATCTTTGCTGTCTTCAGCAGGGGTAAGACCAGACTCGGGCATATGGATTCCGAGTACATGATCTTTTCCCAGAGCTCTTACGGCGAGTGTTACGGCGAGGGCTGAATCTATTCCTCCACTTATGCCTATAACAGCTCCATCTACTCCTGCTTTACGAGTTTCGTTGAGAATAAAGTCAATAATTCTGTTCTGCGCGATTTCGAGGTTCATGCTGTCAATTCCGTGGTATTCATAAGATTAGATTCGAGACAATCTAGATCTCCTGATAATTCAAGCTCCTGAGAATTTAGGACATAACAGAAGCAGATTCGAAAGCTATCAGGTTTAAGAACTGATCTGGTAATTAAATAATTTTATACACAGAAGCTTCAGATATAAAAATTCTCAGAGAAAAACGGATATAGGGTAAACTTATTTAATAAATGGAAGAGATAGGGAGTAATATATCCCAGGCAATATAATATAAATAATTAATTACCAAATGTACCTCTAACCGATAAAATTATTGTCCTGACAGGGTACAGGCTAAAAAAGGGGGTGTATTAAAAATAGGAAGCCTGGACAGAAAATTCAAAGCCCAGAATGTTCCGCAACAAACCCTCCGGGATAAAAGCTTCCCTTATCAAAGGCATTGAAATAAAAAGACAACTAATATAGAAAACAGGTAGTTCCGTAATACGCAGTCCGGAAAAATCTGTTCATTTTATAATTATTGAATAGAAGTTACAATCAAAAAGACACAACTATTTTCGGGATGATCTATGGAAGAAATACAGTTGAAGGTTGAAAAGGCATATCCTATCGACCTTGGAAGAGGAATTATACGACTTGACCCTACAACCTTACTGAAACTCCAGCTCTCGCCAGGCGATATTGTTGAAATAAGGGGAAAGAAAAAGACCACAGCAAAAGTATGGAGAGCTGACAGGCAGGACTGGGATCAGGGACTCGTGAGAATTGATAACTTCATCCGGCAAAATGCAGGCGTCTCCATAGGGGAGAAAGTTACTATTAGAAAGGTTGAAGCTCCGGAGGCAAAGAAACTTGTTCTGGCACTTCCGGAAAGCATGACGCAGGGGGGGCCTGAACTTCAGTTTGGGGAACATGCAAATGAAATTATAAAGAGGCATATCCTCAAAAGGCCAGTCTTCAGGGGAGACATTATTCCTATAATAAATTCGATGTCGCAGCCAATGACTGAGTCCCTGACAACAAGCCAGGTAATTCCTCTGGTCGCGGTTGAGACCGAACCTTCAAACACAATTGTTCTCATCACGGAGGCCACGCTTATCGAGCTTCGCAAAAAGCCGGTACAAGGGTACGAAAAAGCAACCCGGGGCGTAACTACCTATGAGGACATAGGAGGTCTCGGGGAAGAGATTATGCGTGTCCGGGAAATGATAGAGCTGCCCATGAAGCATCCTGAGCTTTTCGCTCACCTCAATATCGAGCCACCGAAAGGAGTTATTCTCTACGGTCCACCAGGAACCGGAAAAACTCTGATTGCAAAAGCCGTAGCCAATGAGTCTGGGGCAAGTTTCCATTACATTGCCGGTCCTGAAATTGTAGGGAAGTTCTACGGAGAAAGTGAAGAGAGGCTCAGGAAAATCTTTGAAGAGGCAACCCAGGATGCGCCATCAGTCATTTTCATTGATGAAATAGATTCCATCGCCCCGAAACGGGAAAACGTGACAGGGGAAGTGGAAAGGCGTGTGGTTGCCCAGCTTCTTACCCTGCTTGACGGGATGGTAGAGAGGGGACAGGTTGTTGTTATAGGTGCTACCAACCGTGTAGATGCAATTGATCCAGCACTCAGGAGACCAGGCCGCTTTGACAGGGAAATCCATATAGGTGTACCTGATACAAAGGATAGGTACGAAATCCTGCAGATCCATACAAGAGGCATGCCAATAGAGGGATATGAAGAGACTGAGGAGGCTGGTGAAGCTGAAATTGGAGCTGGTGAGGCTTCGGAAAGAGAAAGAAAAGAAAAGGTAGATAAATTTCTGATGTATCTGGCTGAAAGGACTCAGGGCTTCGTGGGCGCAGACCTGCTGGCTCTGGTTCAGGAAGCAGCCATGCGGTGCCTCAGAGAAAATCTACCTGACCTAGATCTGGAAAAAGATGCGATTCCGCCTGAAAGACTGGAGAAGATCGTTGTAACCAGAAAACACTTTGAAGATGCCCTGATGGAGGCTGAACCCTCAGCTCTCAGAGAGATTTATGTAGAAATGCCTACAGTTACCTGGGATGATGTGGGTGGACTGGAGGAAGCAAAGCAAGCCATTATCGAGGCAGTGGAGTGGCCTATTAAAAATCCGGAAAAGTTCGCTAGGATGGGGATAAAAGCTCCAAAGGGGATCCTGCTTTACGGTCCGCCAGGTACCGGAAAAACCCTGATAGCCCAGGCGGTTTCCAGGGAGTCTAATGCCAACTTCATAAGCGTCAAAGGACCTGAAATGTTCTCAAAATGGCTTGGTGAATCGGAAAAAGCCATTCGGGAAACCTTCAGAAAAGCCAGGCAGGTTGCTCCCTGTGTGATTTTCTTTGACGAGATTGATTCGGTTGCTGCGATGCCAGGCATGGAATCCACGGACAGCCGAACCTCTGAAAGGGTATTGAACCAGCTCCTGACCGAAATGGATGGGCTTGAATCCCTCAGGGATGTTGTAGTAATTGCCGCAACTAACCGCCCTAACCTGCTGGACCCTGCAATCCTGCGTCCAGGGCGCTTTGACCGGCTGGTCTATATTGGTCCCCCTGATCGGAAAGGCAGGCTCAAGATCTTCAAAATCCACACAAGTAAAACACCTCTTGCTGACGACGTGGACCTTGAAACCCTTGCCGATATAACCGAGGGTTACGTGGGTGCCGATATAGAATCTGTGTGCAGGGAAGCCGTAATGATTGCCCTTAGAGAAAATTTTGACACGGAATATGTGGAAATGCGGCACTTTAGAGAAGCTCTCAAGAAGGTGAAACCCACCATTACAGAGAACATTGCTCAGTTCTATGAGAAGATCGAGGCACAGTTCAAAGGTGGCCAGAAACTTACGGAGCCAGCTAGTTATATCGGGTACAGGTAAGAGTTTGAACGTGTAATACTTTAAATGAACAACTTTTAAAAGGAAAAAGTTTTAAAGAACCTGGTTTCAAATGAAATAAAATGTTTAAAGTGAAAAAGCAAGCTTTACCCAGACCCTCATAACACGCTGCTACGGAGATACGATAAAAAATGTCAAAGGAATTTGCAAAAAACCTCTTTAATAAACAGGTAATGGCTACCGACGGAACCGAGATAGGAGTACTGAGCAATATCGTAGTTGAGATCAGGGGAGGAAACATTATTGACATGATGGTTACCCCTAATCCCAATTTTGACACAACGAGATACAGGAAGGAGGATAATTTTATCCTGATTCCTTTCGATTCCGTTAGTGCAATAAAAGACTACATAATAATCGACAAGATGAAAGCAAAAGCGTAAATTAAAACAAAGAGAGGAAGTTCCCTCTCTTCTCATATTTTGTTTTTTTATTCTGTGTTTATTTCAGAGTAGAGGATCTCTTCCTATATTCCCTAGCTCTGCTTTGAGAGTGGAGATTCAGTTTCGCTTGCTTCGCTCACACAGGTGGACCTGTTTTAATTTATATTTTCTTCTCGAATTGCTTCTGAGGATAATTCGATTAGTTTATAAAGTCAGACAGTATAGAGCAATAGGAAAATAAACAAACTGATGAAAGGTGGTCGGTTGACTTTTAAGAAAAGCAGCAAGTATGATACTGATTTTGTTAAAGAAAATATGATGGGTCCAAACTCGATGAAAATGCTTGAAGAAATGGCAGAGTCTTTAAAGTTTGAGAAAGGCATGCGAGTACTTGATCTTGGCTGCGGGCGGGCACTGACCTCAATCTTCCTGGCAAAAGAATATGACGTTACTGTTTTTGCAACCGACCTCTGGATCAGTGCAACGGATAATTATGAGAGAATAAGGTCAATGGGGCTGGAAGATAAAATAATCCCAATACATGCCGAGGCGCACGACCTGCCGTTTGCCAATGAATTTTTTGACCTTGCCGTATGTGTGGATGCCTATCACTATTTCGGGATTGAGGAAAATTACCTGACAGAGCATCTTGCCCCGCTTGTAAAGAAAGGAGGGCAAATTGCAGTTGCAGTCCCCGGGCTGAAAAAGGAATTTACAGACGGGGTTCCGGAAGAATTACAGCCATACTGGTGTGAAGATATGGATTTAACTCTCCACTCACTCGACTGGTGGTACAATTTATGGAAAAAATCCGATTCAGTAAGCATTCAGGAGTGCAAGGAGCTAAATTGTTTTGAGGAAGCCTGGCAGGATTGGCTTTCATGTGACAATGACTACGCCCGCAGGGATATTGGAATGATGGAAGCCGAAGGTGGGAATTACTTTAATCTTGTCTCAATAATAGCTACTAAGCTGTGAAGAAGCTTTGAGACTTAATTTTTATTTTTTCGGATTTTTCTGGACACGGAGATTTTCCTGAATTTATGAAGAATAAATGGAATCAGATCAGCAATTTGACGAATACATAATTTGTGTCAGTGGCAGTAATTTCCTCTTCTGTTTCATCAATTGGAAATACCCGACATTCTCCAACTCTAAGAGCTTGTCTTAAAATAAGATAGTCACACAATTAGGATAGTAATCTAATTATTAGATTTAACATTCCCAGCTATCCAATTAATGGTATGGTTTATATACACCCTGGGGGGCAGAAGTTCTGGAAGATTGGAAAATAAAGGTTTCTGTGCTCTGGCTCTTTGCGTCAATTGCCTTTCTGGCTCATCAGATACTGTTGCTTATGGAGCCGGGTATAATAGCAAATCTAATGGCGGGAGAAGCAGAAGGTCAGAAAATAGTGCCTGAGTTGATACTGTTATTTGCAATCTTAATGCTAATTCCGATGTTGATGGCTTTCCTATCCCTGACCTTGAAAGATTCGATAAACCGCCGCCTAAACATTATCGTGGGCGCAATATTTGCTGTCATCTGGTTAGTTGGCGTAGTTGATGCAGTACAATCTGCATATTGGGGCGGGGCACTAATGACGTTTTCAGCAGTCGCGGCTTCGGCATTGATTATCTGGTATGCGTGGAAGTCAAAACAGATAGCTTGATTCTTACCAACCGAATCCAGGTAAAAGGTCTATTAATGAAAAATTAAGGAAATTGATTGAATTATAGACAATCAATTTCCTGTGGAGTATTAAGGATAACTGAATAGTTTATCTTGTAGGGTGGCATAAGGAAGAGAAAAGAAGATTTTCACCCCGGCAGCTTGCTGCGGGGGTATTGGGCTGAATGAAAAAGAGTAAATTACGTTTTCAGGAAGGAACCCCCATATAAATCATATGAAGCTCTTCGGCGACTTCCTCAGCGCTATTATATTGCTTGTCCGGTAGCAGGCCGAGTTCCCGAAGAATGTCCGGGAGTGCTCCACTCTTCTTTGCCTGGGCAATAATCTCGTTCCTTTTTACAGGAAAATCCATACTCTGTAATATCTTCTGAGCTCCCATAGGAAGTTCTACAATAAATTCGCTTTTAGTCTCTTTTCCCATAGTATTTCCCCTTTACTCTTGTTTAATTTCTATTAAATTCCCTGAAAGCATTTGAGGCATTTACATACTCCTTTTGCTGAATTACAAGGCTCTGCCAGCAAAATGTTGTTTCTAGCGTTCTCTCCTCCTTAACGCTTAACAGAACCTTCCTGCTTTGCAGGAAATTAATGCTGATTAAAGCCTCTTGAAAGAAGCTGTACTTCTTTTGTCAGTATGAATATTATGATAATACTATATAAGACTTAGCATTATTGTATTAAAATGTATTAAATATTAACATAATTTTTAAGTTTAGTAACAAAATAAGTTATAGATTAGTAAATTTTTAAGATAAAACTAATAAAAAATCCTCACTTCAGCAAATCTTTTCAATATAATAAGTCTTTTAAAGTAAATTTTTTGAATTTAACAAATCTTTTAAAGTATGTCTTTTGAATTCAATAAATCTTTCAAATTACCGTTTATCCATATTTATATATGTGAGTCAATAAAGTGAGTCAATAAAAAGAAATCCGTATTAAACTTAAATTTAATAAGCTTTGTAGGGTTTGCTGGCAGATGAATAAGATGTACACTGAAAGCGATAACCTTCAGGACTACCTCAAAAAGAGTGAAGTCATAAACTATGACCACAGGCTGATTGTTGAGAAGTGCCTTGAACTGCAGAAAGGCACAGGCGACGAGATCAGCCTGATTAAAAAGGTTTATGAATTCGTTCGGGATGAGATTCATCACTCCGGCGATATAGGGGCACAGGAAGTTAACTGTACAGCATCAGAGGTTCTGGAGGCGGGTCACGGGATATGCTGTGCTAAAGCTCACTTGCTTGCAGCCATGCTGAGATTTTTCGGGGTTCCAGTCGGATTCTGCTATCAGAAACTTTCCTCAAGTCGCGATGTTAACAGGAAGTTCCTGCACGGCTTAAACGCTGTATATTTGAAAGATCTGGATAAATGGATAAGATTGGATGCAAGAGGTAACAAGCCAGGCATAGACGCTCAGTTTTCCATACTCGAAGAAAAGATTGCAAAACCAGCCCGCAAAGAGTTTGGGGAAGAAGATAGCCACATAATATTTGCAGACCCTAATCCTACTGTTGTTGAAATATTAAAGAAAAGTAATAACATGGAAGAATTATGGATGCAATGGGAACTCGGGCTGAGAGATTTATTTCAAGATTAAAAATTAATTGGGGAGCGTTAGGGAAGCCGCTGTTGCTCTGTTTTTAATTTGAGGTTTTTAAATCCAGCCTTTCTCCTCAAGAAATTCGATGGCTTCTATGGCTCCATCGCCATAGGTGGCTTCTGTTACATAATCTGCGGCTTCCTTTATTATTTCGTCCCCGTTCCCGACAGCGATTCCGAAACCTGAAACCTCAAACATCTCTACGTCGTTTGCAGAGTCCCCTATGGCTACAAAATCTCTGGCTTTTAGCCCCATCATGTTTGCAAGTTTCTTAAGACCGACACCTTTGTTGACTTTCTTGCTTTTGATATGTATAGCATATTTAGTATCAACCATTTCGACGTCCAGATTCAGGGTTTTAAGAAGAGATCGGGCTTTTTCAAGGTCAAAGTCTCGCCTGAGGGCAATTTCGGTTTTTCGGTAGTGAGGGTCGAGTTTGGTGAGGTTAAAATATTGGGAAAGAAATGAATAGGCTTTCTCGCATTCTTCCATGCTTTCCTCATATGTACCCTGCAAATCGAAGCGAACAGCTACAGCTCCACCGTTTTCCGCGATCACAGCACCCTCAAGGCCTATAAGCCTTGATGCCGTCCTTGCGTAACAGAGAATATTCCCTGTGGCAAGCACGAAAGGAAGTTTAAGAGTGCGGATCTTTTTGACAGCCTCCAGATGAAGTTCCCTTTTCTCGCAGGTGATTGTCCCGTCAATATCGGCAACAATGGCTTTGAATTTCATTAAAAAAAGATTGGAGATGGGTAGATAAAACATTTCCCTACCCAGCTTTGAATTTATTTACCGTTTATATCTGTTACTTCTGGTAAATTTATCACAACGTTGTTTGTCTCTTGATTTAACAATTTGCAGTTTCTCAAGTTCACTTGCCTGCGGCTTTTTAACCGTCTGTAAGCCCGGCAGTTGTAACTGCGATAACAGCTTCTCCTTCGGGCAGATTAGGTGAGTCTACAAGACGGACGATCCTTTTATCACCCTTGGATTTTCGCAGGTAGAGCCTGAAGGTTGCTGTGTGCCCTACAACGTGCCCTCCGACAGGTCTTGTGGGGTCGCCAAAGAAGGCATCGGGTTTTGCCATAACCTGGTTTGTTACGACCACACAGGCATTGAACAGGTCTCCGAAACGGAGCAGGCTGTGCATGTGCTTGTTGAGCTTCTGCTGCCTGTCGGCAAGGGTTCCCCTTCCTACGTATTCAGCCCTGAAGTGAGCCAGAAGTGAGTCAACGATCAGCAGGCGAACGGGTTTGCCCATTTCCTTGAGCTCATTTGCCAGGTCTGTTGCAGATTCAACAAGGAGCATCTGGTGATTGGAGTTATATGCTCTGGCGACATGGATATTCTGGAGGAACTCTTGTGGATCAAGATCCATGCCATATTTCTCGGAAAGCCCTTTTACCATCTGAGCAATTCTTTCAGGTCTGAAAGTGTTCTCAGTGTCTATAATAATAACCGAACCATTAAGCCCTCCGTGTTCCCTGTCCATCTGGACATTGACTGCAAGCTGGTGGGCAAGTTGAGTCTTTCCTGAACCGAATTCTCCGTACAGTTCGGTAATTGCCTGGGTTTCTATGCCCCCACCCATAATCTCATCAAATTCCGTACAACCGGTCGTCAGCTTGCCTACAAGTTTCCGCCTTTCAAGCACGACGTCTCCAGTCTCAAAGCCTCCAATATCAGCAGCTTGTCTTGCAGCATTGATAATCTTTGCAGCCGTCGATTCCCCGATTTCAGCTGTTGTTGCAAGTTCAGAAGGAGAGGCTACAGCCACTGCTTCAATGGTATTAAATCCGGCTTCTTTGAGTTTTTCTGCGGTTGCAGGGCCAACTCCGGGCAACTCTTCGAGTGCTATTTCGCTCATTACTAATTCTCCTAAGATGCACATGTTTGTATAAGGTGCATAACAGTTGCTCCACAATAGTTTTGCGAGTATATATAACTAGAGGAGGCTCGGTGAAAGTATTCTGAAGTGGCTGTAAACACGGAAGTATAGCCAGGGGATATGGCAAATCAGGCAAAAACCGAGAAGTTTTTTTCTGACACTTACATTTAAAAAAAGCAGAGAAGAAAGCTAAAAGAAAGTGAAAAGAGCGTGGAAAAAATAGAAGAGAAAAAACGTGAGATTCCCTGAAATCTGGGGAAAAACCAAAACTTCTTTTTACTTGGTAGATTATCACCCATCATGCCAAAGGTCGCAGTAGGCGGTACGTTTCAGTATTTTCATGACGGCCATGCCAAACTGATTGAAAAAGCATTTGAGATTGCGGGAGATGGAAAAGTCTACATAGGACTTACATCGGACGAGATGGTGAGTAAAAGCCACAGCATCGATAGTTATAAAAAAAGAAGAAACCAGTTGCTTCAATTTATAAAAGAAATGGGGTTTCCGGACGACAGGTATGAGATTACAAAGCTAAATGATCCTTATGGTCCTACACTGGAGGAAGATTTCGACTATATAATTGTCTCTCCTGAAACCTATCCGGTCGCTCTTAAAATCAATCGCATCAGGGAGGAAAAAGGAAAGAAGCCTCTGGAAATTGTATACGTTGAATATGTACTGGCTGAGGATGGAATCCCGATCTCCTCAACACGGATTGCAGAAGGGGAGATTGACAGGCACGGCAGGCTGAAAAAAGACATAAAGCACTGAATAAACCCACTCGGCATTATTTATATCCAAACAGATATAAATCAGGACAGAAACTAAAGTGATAGTATGCTCAGAGAATTTACACGAAAAGATATTGAGATTTTTAACAAACTTGCCCCTGAAGCCGGGGGCACATTGACTTCCAGGGAAGCAGGACACAAGTATCCTTTTATCTTGCGTCCGGTCTCACATAAGTTTGCCGAGTCGCCTGAAGATTTCAGAGAAAGGCTGGAGAGGTTGAGTCCCGATGAACTTGATTACCTTGTAGGGCTTGCGCTGGAGGGAAAGGAAGACGTCCAGTCCCTGGGCGAAGACTTTGAAGAGCTGGCTGCAGTAGTTGCAGAAAAGCTGTCTCCTGAAAGGGCAAAGAAGCTAAAGGACTTCGTAGGAGTCTTCTAAAAGGATAGCTGAAAATGTCCTCAAAACAGCTACTTTTCGGTACCGGAGGGATTCCAAGAAGCACAAAAGGAACAAGCAGCGTCTTGGGAATTAAACGGATAAGAGAACTTGATCTTGACTGTATGGAGCTTGAATTCGTTCAGGGCGTGCGCATGAGCGAAAATGGGGCAAAAAATGTTCTGGAAGCGGCAATAAAAGAAGAAGTAGCCTTGAGTGTCCATGCCCCTTACTATATCAACCTGAACTCTTACGAAGAAGAAAAATTAAAAGCAAGCCTTGAGAGGATCTACCAGGCTGCAAGGATAGGCAGCCTATGCGGGGCAGAATCCATTGTGTTGCACGCAGGTTTCTATCAGAAAAGCAGCAAAAAACAAACCTTTGAGAGCGTCTCAAAAGCCCTGAGAATACTTACCAGGCAGCTTCAGGATGAAGGAATTCCTGCAGTCCTGCGCCCTGAAACTATGGGCAAGCGTACCCAATTTGGAACACTCGAAGAAGTGCTTGAGCTAAGTGCAGAAATCGAAGGAGTTATGCCCTGCATTGATTTTTGCCATTTGCACGCAAGGGAAGGAAAGGAGAACTCCTACCAGGAGTTTACGAAAATTCTCTCCCGAGTCGAGGAATGCCTCGGAAAAGAAGGGCTTTCAAATATGCACATGCATATCTCAGGCGTGGAATACGGCAAGAATGGGGAAAAGAAGCATCTGAACCTTAAAGAATCAGACTTTAATTACCCCATACTTATGAAAACTTTGAAAGAATTCAAAACCAGAGGGCGGGTAATAATTGAGAGCCCTATTCTTGAGCAGGACGCACTTATGTTGAAGCAACTTTACAATGAGATATGATTTTAATTTTATAATTTCGTTTTAAACATACATTGGCTGCCCATAAATTAGCTATTCATAATCAGGTAAAAACTTATATCTTGTTTTTTGCTGAAGCTTTTTATAAATAGCTTACTAAAAATAAAAGATTAATAAAATTAAAAAAGGTTAATATGTACTTGCCATAACAAGCACATATATTCAGGCTATCGTCTAGCTATTGTCTAGTTATTGTCTAGCTGTTGTCAAGCTATTCAAAAACAGGCTCTAAGCAAATCCCATGAGAATCCAATTTCCTAATTTTATTGGATTCCACTCCAGCTGTACTGCTTACCACTGTAACGTTTCTCGCCCTTTATTTCCTTCTCGCGAATTCTCATAGCTAACTTTTCCCTGTGTTTCATTATCAGGAAGACTCCAGCCAGGCCCACAAGGGTGTAGATTAGCCGCGTGATAAAGGACTTCTTTCCAAATATAGCCGCTACCAGATCGAAGTTCAGGAGACCTACAAATCCCCAGTTAATTGCACCTATTATTGTTAGCACTTTAAACGGAATATACAGACTATCCTTATTATGCATTTCATGCATCTTTCTCATACCTCCCCACAAAGACAGAGCATTCACAAATGACAGATCCCTTTTCCCGGAGTGGAAAAACTCCAGGTTTTCGGATGGTCTTATCATTTGTTATAGTAAACAGTGTTGTAGCTAAGATATTATGAAACTATTCCTCAACATTGCAACCTGGCGTAAAATGAGATAAATTTCCAGAATATTAATTACTTTCCAGATTATTAATTTCAATGTATATAGAAGGGCTAAGTATAGTGAGATCTGAAGAGAAGAAGAAAAGAAAGGAAATTATATCTTTAGAGTCTCAGGGCTGCTCCTGCTCTCTTTAAGCCACTGACAGTCTTCTTCCCTGTTAACAACTCCAACCGTAAATTCTATCCCACTTTTTTCCACGTATTCTTTTATTCTTTTAAGGGCATGGTCAACCATCCCGCCGGCTGTAAGAATAAGACAGCGTTTTCCACAAAGCGCCATAAGGATAGATTTGTCTATAACGCCTGAGGTAACATCCAGCTGGATTCCGTCCTGCTCAGCAAGGATTTTACTTTTCTTGCCCATAGCTCCTACGAAGGTAATCTCTCCTTTCTTGAGAATCTGCTTTATTTCAGGCAGGGAATAGTTTTCAGTATCGTAAAGCAGAATTCCGCCCGCTTTAATCCCTTTGCGCTTTAACTCAACAACAGCTCTTCCATCTGAATGAATATGCAGCACAGTAGCATTAATGGCTTCGTAAGGCGACTGGGTTGCATATTCCCCATACATCACCCCAAGGTTCAGGTTATCCCCTTCTTTTACACCAGGAGGAACCTCGACCCACATTAGTTCAAGGGGTTTTAAGGTATTGACAAGCTCGGGTATGGTTTTCGGGGAGTGCCTGCCGTATGCAAGTCCTCTTCTTTCTATCTCATGATAGATCTCAAGGGTTGTTGGCTGCTTTAGCCCAGCTTTCTTGAGCAGCTCGGAATCTTTAAAAACCTCTACCGGAGTACCCTGTCCTATTATTCTGCTATTTGACATGAGGAATACATAATCAGCCCAGCGGTATGCAAGATCCACATCATGCGTTGAAATAATAATAGTGCTCCCAAAGTGGTTAAACTCGTTAATTAAGTCCATGATTTCATCTGCGCTGACTGGGTCAAGATTTGAGAGAGGTTCATCGAGGATAATCACTTCGGGTTCCATTGCCATTACACCGGCAATTGCGACCCTTTTCTTCTGTCCTCCGCTTAGATGATGAGGGGGTTTGTCTTTAAACCGGGAAAGACCCACCTGCTCAAGGGCAAGCTGAACGCAGGTATTGATCTTTTCTTTCGAATAACCGAGGTTTGAAGGTCCAAAAGCTACATCCTGAAATACCGTGGGAGCAAAAATCTGGTCATCGGAATTCTGAAAGACTATCCCTATGGATTTCCGAATTTCCCGGAGAGATTTTGAATCATACTTGAAAGGAACACCGCGGAACAGGATTTCACCCTGGCTCGGCTTAAGGGTACCATTAAGGAGCAGGAAAAGGGTGGACTTACCGGAGCCGTTCTGCCCTACAAAGGCAATTTTCTTTCCTTTCATAATTTCAATATTCAGATCCTGAATAGCCACGGTTCCATCAGGGTAAGTATACTTAAGGTTCCTGGTCTCAAGAATTATCATAAGTTTTTACCTCAGACAATAGATGCGTTTTTTGTTAGATAAAGAAGTGCGAGAGTCAGGAGAAAATAGGCTGAAGTAAGGAGCATTTCAGGTGCTCTTACAGGTCTGTGCACTTCGAAAAGTGCCATTTTTCCATCATAACATCTTGAGTTCATGGCTAGGAAGAGTTTATCCCCCTGTTCCCAGGAACGGACGAAAAGTGTGCTCCCAAGCATGCCCAGGGAACGAATAGACCGCCTGAAACTTGAGTATCCCAGTCTCACGGTTTGGGCGTACTTGATAGAGAGTGCAATATCAAGGAAGACAAATATATAACGATAAATCAACATGGAGAGTTCTATAAAGGACTCTGGGAGCCTGGAGGCTTTAAGCACTGCAAAGAGCTCGATCATGGGAGTTGTCAGTGCCAGAAAGTAAAGGCAGCACATCCCGCTTATTGATCTTGCAAGTACAAGCAGGGCAAGCTCAAACCCATCTGCCCTTACAGAGAGGGGATAACCCAGGAGTTCAAAAGACAGAAGTTCAGGTCCTGTACCTGAAAAAAAGGCTATAATAAAAACTCCGATAACTGCAAAGCCCATAGGAGCCAGCAGAAGTTTTACATACAGAGAGAGGGGTGCTTTGCCAAAGGTAACTGTTGCAAAGCTCATGCACAAAGCTATGAAAAAGGGAGGGATAGGAGACCTGGAAGAAACTCCTGCAAGCAAACCGAATAGCACTATTGCCAGTTTTAGCCAGTTATTTCGGTGCCTTAGAGGGCTAATAAGGGCATAGTCATCAAGGATATTTGTCATATTAAAACCTGGAGATAGGTAGATGAAACCTGAAAATTAAAGGTTAAAAATAAAAGACAAAAGATAAAAACCTTCCTACCTGAGAGGAAGGAAACATGGAGAAAAATAAATGAATAGATTACACGGACTGGCTATCCCCTTCGGACTTACTTTTTTCTCCGTAGGCAAGGTCGCTTTCATATCTCTTTTTGGCTCTGTAATATCCGAAGAAATATCCGAGGATGCCTGCACCTATAGCAGCCTGAAGCCCAAAGAGCAGGCTTTCGATCTCACTGCTAGGAGGTTCCCAGAAGGGTTCTGCTATAGGCTCATAGGTTCCGCCAGTGACTTCCATTATTGCGTCTTCAGCCTGCCCGTCGGCTCCTGTATATTCGGCATCTGTTGTCATAGACATATAGACAAACTGAATAGCAAAAATCAGGATGATGGCAAGCACAATAATTTCCAGTTTTTTGCTCATGCTGAGCTCCCTCTAAGTTTTCGAACAACTGCAGCTTCAATTACTTTCATTTCCACAAGGATATCACTTTTTACGTTGACCACGTACTTGAAGAGCAGAGCACTGACTGCACCTTCTATAATTGCCAGAGGCACCTGAGTAAGTCCAAAGATAGCCCCAAACATCTTAAGTTGGGTCAGAAATCCTCCTAAGGTAAGGACATTTCCTTCTGGATAGGCAAGCGCAAGCTGTACAGAAGTTACGCCATAAGTTGCCCAATCTCCAATAGCTGTAGCAAGGAAGACTACGAAATAAAAATTAATTTTGGCTTTCATTCCTGCCTTATAAACAATATATGCTGCCAGAGGACCTGCTATTCCCATAGAGAATACATTTGCTCCAAGAGTTGTCAATCCGCCATGGGCAAGGAATAGAGCCTGGTAAAGAAGCACGATGGTCCCAAGCACTGCAGAAATCGCCGGTCCGAACATGATAGCTGCAATCCCGGTTCCTGTGGGGTGAGAGCAGCTTCCGGTCACAGACGGCAGTTTAAGAGAGGATAACACGAAAATAAACGCACCTGCAACAGCCAGAAGAGGCAATATCTCTCGTTTTTCATTTACAAGCCTGTTCATTTTATAAATCCCGTACAGTATCACCGGTACGGATACTATAAACCATAACTGCCACCACGGGGCGTCTAAAAAACCTTCCATTATATGCATAGGATCACCGTGTGATATCAAGTAAACATTATTGGACTTAAGGCAAGTTAAATTGAGTTCGTTTATAGATAAAGGTTACGGTGAGGCAGAAGCAAGTGCATGAGAGCTTACTAAATTAATCTAAAGGTAAATAATACTCTTGAAATTTGGAAAGTGTAGAGTAGAACAAGTAAACTTGAATCATTATTCGATATAAACAAGGTAGATAATTATGCCCAATTTTTAATAATATTTAAGGATATTATATGAGGTTGGGGAGAGAACAAAAGTGAAAAATTAGATTTGTTAGTTCAAAAGACAGGATAGTCCTGGATATGAAAAGCTAGGTTGAGTAAAGAACAGAAAAATAATAGAAAAAGAAATGGAAAAAAATAGAAAAAATGGAGGTTATAATCAAATACGGGTTCCGTTTTAAATCCCTGGAAGATGGGCAAGAAAGAACAAATTAAAGCAATGGATATCAACTAAATTTGCTTTAACGAATTAGTATTGTACCTCGTACTACATAAACATATCTGTTTTTTCCTGTTTGAAATAATTTTTGAAATATGTGAAAGATTGTCTCTAAAATTAGGAAAAAGATAAAGTTTCATGAAAAATTCGATAGAATAAATGAATTTTAAGGAATTTACTTGAGAAGATGAATTTAAAAGAATTATTTAAATTTATAAAATTAAACAAATTACCTGAACTTATCTAGAAAACCGCAAATCAGTTGCTAAAAAAAGCTGTTAGATATGCAACTGCAAAATAACGCCCAAATTTACCAAGAAAAACCATGACAGAAAAGTACCGGAAAGGGAGCTTCATAAGCCCGGCAACCATTGTAATTACATCTCCTATACCCGGCACCCAGGTGAAAAGCAGGGTATAAAGACCATATTTTTTAAAAAATTTTTCACTTTTCTCAAGCTTCTCAGGGGGAGGAGATAGGTATTTCTCAAGTACTGGACGTCCTTTTAATCCGAGATAGTAAGTCGTACAGGATCCGAGGAAATTGCCTGAAGTCGCTACCATAACGACAGCGAAAGGATTGAAGCCCTGATAAATGAGAGCTATTATGAGCGCTTCCGACCCTAAAGGCAAAATTGTGGAAGCCAGAAAGCTCAGCACAAAGAGATTGAGATAACCGTAATCGGCAAGAAAGGAAGTCAAGGCTTCAAGCATTATAATCAACAATCGTAGTTCACTATTTTAAGCTGTCGTCTCAAACATTAATTCGTGGGAACTTTGGGAATGAGATTTTCGTGGGAACTCCTGGAATGGGATCTGGTAAGAGTGAAAGGAAGTCAGTCTGGATAAGGAAAGAAAAACAATAAAAATGATATAAAATTGTAAAAGATGGTAAAAATTGTGAAAGATGGTAAAAATTGTAAAAATGGTATAATAATTATAAAAATGATAAAAAATTATAAAAGATGATAAAAATACTAACAAAATAAGGTGACAAAAAAGTGATAGAAGAATAACAGTAAATTATAGAAAATAATAAGAATCGTAGAAAAAAAACAGAAAGCTGGAAATCATGAATCTGATGTCCAGTTTCTGCTGCTTAATTTTTAATCCCGAGAAGTTCATTTCCATATTTTTGCATCGGTCTGTGCAGTTTTAACACAGAGCCAGAAGTGCCCATCAGTTCTTAATTACTTCCTTCTTTTCCTGAGGACAACAAATGCTGTGGCAAGTATTCCAAGCGTAGCTATCCCACTCAAGAAAGGAGCCTCTTCGGTCACCTCATAACTTTCAGTCTGCCCTCCTACCTCAATGGTATATGTTCCTGGTTCATCCTCGGTGTGTGAGAATTCTACTGCTGTACTCTCATTCGGGCTAAGGGTTATGTTTTCGGAGTCAACCGGTTCGTTATTAACCAGTAAATCCACCTGAGTTTCTCCTGCCACATTTCCGGTATTTGTGACATCCACCCTGATATTTACCGGATTACCTGCCTCAACCGAAGCCGGCTCTACTGTGAGATTCGAGAAGGTAAACTGTGGTGCATTTTCTATTACCTCGATAACAATCTCTCCTTCTTCATACCCTTCTTTCGTAGCATTTATCATGTACGTGCCCGGAGCAGTAACCCAGTAAGATACGGTACCGTTTGAATTTGTCTGTTCAGCTATTCTTTGCCCGCCGAAGAAGACATCCGCTCCTGCAACAGGCTGGTTTTCTACGGAGTCCGTAACCATTATGCTGATCTGATCTCCTTCCCGGACAGTTTCAGGTGAGACTGAAATCAGAAGTTTCAGGACTCCCTGTGCGACAACATCAATATCCTTACTCCCGGAAACATACCCTTCCCGATTTGCTGTCACAGTGAAGCTGCCTTCTCTGCTCGGCGTAAAAGTCAGATTGCCATCATCGCCGGTAGTGCCTATTCTTTCATTTCCGACAAAGACTTCAACATCACCGACAGACACGTTTCTCGCAGTTACCGTGATATTAGCTTGTCTCCCGACCTCAAGGACATCTGGCATTTCGATATTCAGTTGATCTCCTTCCTCGATCTCGACTTCAACAAAGGGGTAAAAGCGCAGGACTGAAGCATCAGCGACCCTGAATTTGACATTGCCCATCAGATCAACAACCTTATCTCTTGAAAGGGAGATTGGGTTCTCGTTTCTCATTGTAATGCCAGAATCGGAAATTGAGCTTATCTCCATTTCGCCGAAGGAGTCACCCTCGGAAATTTCGATATAATCGTCCGAGATCTGGAATATCCCTTCCACAAACACGGCATCGGTCTCACGGGAACGGAAGACTGTGCTTACATGGGCTGCAATGATAGGGACATTTTCAGCGCCTCCGATATCGGCTTCATAGATATAATCCCCGTTTGAGGGAATTATTCCCGAGTCCAGCAGTTCTCCGTCCTTATAAAGGTTGAAGAGTACTCTTTTCCCGTTAACGTCAACCTCAGCTGCTTCGAGGGAATAACCGTTTTCAAGGACTAAAGAAGAACCAGTAAACAGGGATCTTTTATCATCATCGTCAATAAGAACCTTTGAAAGGATATTTTCAGAAAGTATACTTACGCTGTTTGAGTTACCAAGAGTGTCTTCAGGATATCCTGCAAAATACTTCTCTGCCATGAAGCCGATAACTTCATAGCTCCCCCAGTTTTCATATTCAAACTCAACGCGTGCTGGTCTTGTAGAATAGACGAGAGCTCCGTCATCAATTGTCCTGCCATCGAGTTCTTCAATGACAAGGCTTTCAGTTGAGACATTTTCGTCGATATTATAGTAGAAACCTTCGAAGTTAAAAGGCGTCCAGGCCATAGTGTTAAACCTGTCATCGTGTACTGTTCCCCTTAACTCATAGGTTCCGGGCTCTGAGATTTCGACAATTGGGGCAAAACGAAGATCATCGGCATCAGCGACAACAAAGCTCAGTTTACCCATGATATCAATGGTATCACCCCTTCTAAGTGTGATAGAGTCACTGTTTCTCATTCTTATGCCTGAGCTTGAGGTGGAACTTACCTCCATTTTTCCGAACTCATCTCCATTCCGGATTTGCACATACTGGTCAGAGATCTGGAAAATCCCTTCCACGAAAACCGCATTGGTTTCTCTGCCGCTGAAAATCTGGTCGAAATGGACTGCAATTATGGGCACATCTTCTACATCCCCTAGTTCAGTAGTATACACATAATCGTCATTGGAAGACAGGAAAGCATTATCGATTATGTTGCCGTCCTTTTCAAGCTGTACCCATACAGTATCTCCGTTTATATCAACCTCAACTATGTTCAGGGAATATCCTTCCTCAAGAATGAGAGAAGAACCTGTGTATAGCGATCTCCTATCATCGGAATCGATCAGAATCTTTGAAAGTTGTCCATCAGAGATAACGCTGATCTCACCATCTGCAAAGCTTGAGTTTGCATTGTACCCTGCAAAGTAGCGCTCTGCCATAAATCCTATAACCTCATAAGAACCCCAATCGGTGTATTCAAAAGCCGTTTGTATGGGCACGGTTTCATACCGCAGGTTCCCTTCTCCAATTGTCCTACTGCCCTCACTGAGCTGAACTGTCAGATTCTCGGAACCTTCTCCAGTATCAAGGTCATAGTAAAAACCCGAATATGTCTGAGGTGTCCAGGTATAGGTAAGGTTCTGGTTTGCATTCTCATCCCAGATACGGTTGCCTGCCGAATCTGAAACCTGGGCAGCTACATTTACAGACAGCAGCCCGAGTAACAGAAACAAACATAAAATCTTCGTGTAGGTTTTAATCCCCAAATAAGGCCTCCTCTATAGTTGTCAGGTGGGAGTAGAATTTTCAGGTCTCCGAAAAAGACAGGGGAAAAAAATAATTTCCTCAATGTCCGGATTATGTTCCCAACAAGAATACTCCCATCAATCTGAGTTTTATCTTAAGGTATTCAACTATGTACATTTTCTAATATCTCAGGCATCAAATAAAAAATTTTTGGATATTAGATAATTTTTTTGGAGAATTAAAGAAAGAAAATGAAGATTAAAAGAGAATTTTATGACATGGATGCCTTAGAATCCTTTATAAACAACTTTTTTAAAAAATGTAACAAATTAAGAAATAATAATTATCAGGATGAGAACAAAGAAAAACCAGAGAAGCTACCAGGGCTTTTCGATCAGCCTCTTTGAAAAAACTCGCACTGCTCTAAAACCATTGGTCTGCAACCCTTTTACAAAAAGGCTTGACCGAAACCGTTGCACTGTAACCCTTTTACTAAAGGGCTTGACCGAAAATGCTGTTTTTGATCAAACTTTTTCTTAAAAAGTTTGTGTTTATCACCAAGCATTGAGCCGCTTGACCACCGTTGCTTGGGGTTTTCGCTCAAGCCTTTTTTGAAAAGGCTTGTGATCAAACTTTTTTTTCAAAAAGTTTGCGATAAAACATCTTCTCAAAAGGTTTTTGAATAAACGAGGTGAACGAAATGGACTGTATTGTTGCACTTGCAATGCAACTCCCAGAAAATCTTCGATTTTCTGTGATCCCAAAGCGGGACTAGAACCCTCTTCCTGAAGTGAAACTAGGGTGATCCACAAGTTATAAGTTTGAAGAGGCGATTTCTGACACTTATAAACAGAAAATCAGATAAACTCAGATTTATTCTACATGGTAAAACTGAGTATAATATGGAATATGGAGCCGTTTCTGGCATGGAAAATACAGACATTCCCGAAAAATTAAAGCTTGAAGTCCTTGAGAAAATAAGACCCACTGAACTTGAGAGAGAAAAACTTCTGACGATTCAGGAAGAGCTTGCCTCAAAGGTAAAAACAGCAGCTGAAAAGCTTGGCATCCCGGATGTGCTTGTGAGAATGGTGGGCTCAGCTGCCAGAGGCACCTGGCTTTCAGGTACTCATGATATTGATGTTTTCATAAGCTTTCCTGAAGAGACACCCAGAGAAAAACTGGAAACCATGGGTATGGCAATTGCAAGGGAAGTTGCAAAACATGCCGAACATGCCGAGGATCGCCATGCTGAGCATCCCTACCTGAATATTATATACAAAGGCTTTGACGTGGATCTTGTCCCTTGTTTCAGGGTTGCCTCGGCTTCCCAAATCAAATCCGCAGTTGACAGGACACCTTTTCATAACGATTTTGTCAAACCCCGCGTAAAAGGACTCGAAGACGAAGTCCTGCTCCTGAAACAATTTATGCGTGGGGGTGGAGTTTACGGTTCAGAACTGAAAACCCAGGGCTTTTCAGGCTACCTTACCGAACTCCTGATAATTCACTACGGTTCCTTCGAGAACACAGTTCATGCAGCTTGCTCCTGGAAACCCGGTCAGAAAATCGATATTATGCAGCATTCAGAAATCGAACACGACGAACCTCTCGTAGTGGTCGACCCAACCGACCCCAGGCGGAATGTGGCAGCAGCCCTTTCCCTTGACAAATTCTGCATGTTCATAGACCACTGCCGGGAATTTTTAAAAAGCCCGGAACTCAGATTCTTCTTCCCTGCCTCCCCCCTCCCCCTGAAGGACAGCGAAATCCTTGAAAAACTTGAAGCCCGAAAGAGCACCCAGCTTGCAGTCGTCTTCAAAACCCCTGATGTGGTAGAAGACGTTCTCTACCCTCAGCTCTATAAAATGGAGCAAGCTGTCGCTGCCCTTCTGAAAGAATATGATTTTACTGTTATGAAAACCGGCGTCTGGTCAGGCAAATCCGAAACCGCAGTCCTGCTTGAACTCATCTCCGGCACCCTCCCCAACATAAAAAAGCACATCGGTCCCCCCGTCTGGGTCAAAACCCACGCCGAGAAATTCAAGGAAAAATACAAGGGGGCAGACGGCGTTTTCGGAGGCTATATCGAAAATGGAAAATACGTCTTTGAAATCCAGCGCAAATATCCGACTGCAAAAGGGCTTCTAGAGGAGCGGCTTATGACGTGCTCGCTTGGGAAGAGTGTGTGCAAGAGCGTGAGTGAAGGGTTTGAAATTATAGAGGATGCAGGGATTTGCAGGTTAAAGGATACTGATTTCAGAGTCTTTTTGAGGGGATGGATGTAAATTTACCATTAAACATAAATCGTCCCCTAATACACTTTTTAGCTTCCTTTTCATCAAGAGATATATGATTTAGATTCAAACTCAAAAGTCGTTTTAAAAGGAACTGGCGAATAGAGTTCAATAAAGACTCACAAGTCCTTCAACCCTTTTCTGATAATACAAATACTCCTGCGCATACCCGCAATATTGCCCGAAATACTTCCTTCCCCAGTCTCCCATACAGCTCATGCTTGTGCAGGTTTCAAAGTAATTGTCATCTATGTGATAATGCTGGATGATCTGCTTGATATGGGTATCTACCGGGAAGGCTTCCAATTTCCCGAAGGCAAACAGGAGAACACAGTCGGCAACCTTTTCCCCAATGCCGCGAAGCCTCATGAGACGTTCTCGCGCATATTTATACTCCAGGCGGAAAAGAACATTGAGGTCCAGTTCTCCAGAAGCCACTTCTTCGGCTGCGGCTTTTATGCTCGGGGCTCTGAAGCCCAGTTTACATCGTTCAAGCGCGGCTGGATCGGCATTTGCAAGGGTTTCAGGGTCTGGGAAGGTGAAATATCCGGGTTCGATTTCCTGCCCGAAAGTTCGGCTGAGAAGGTAGATCCGTCTCTGGATTGTGGGGATGCTTGAGGCGGTTGCGAGCATATAGGAGATAAGGCATTCCCAGGGATCCTGCCGGATCAGGCGCAGACCCTGGTATTTGCGGATTGCCCGATCGATGAGCAGGTCACGGTTTATACTTTCATAGATCGAGGGCAGGTCGTCATCAAAGCGAAAATAATGTGAAAAAAATTCAGGCGTCAGGGTTGAATCGATAATCAATTGTCCGTTTTCCTGAGAAAGTCGGATAACGTGATCTCCGACAACTCCTGTCCACCAGTTCCCTTCCCGTTCCCAGCGGAAGACCTGTCCGCAGTCGAGGGTATAATTAAGGTTAAAAAGATAGGGTTTAAGCCTGTACATCCAGTTCAAGCCCCCTCAGGAAGACCGCTGCGGTTAACGTGTCCCCAAGCCCGACCATAGTTACGGGAGATTGGGAAAGCATTGTGGGAAGCATGCAGATAACATAACCTCCCCTGAAAGCATAAGCGCCCTGCCGGAGAGCTTTTCCATTGAAGGCTTTAAGGAAAACTTCGATCTGTTTTCGTCCAAACTCACTTTCCTGAAGTTTCAATGCTTCCTCTTCCACGAATTCCCGCCCATCAAGCTTGCCTGAAGCGGCATACACGCCTGCGCATTTAACTCCAAATTCCAGGGCTTCAAGTTTTTCTCCGGATACCCTCTGCAAATCCTGTTCAGAATTAGGATTAAATTCTGGCTTAAATACACTCAGTACAAATTCCCTTGTGTGAATAAAGAGCTTCTTAAGCTCGTTCCTCGAAGCCAGCCTGCATGCCGCATCAGCTACGGCTTTAGCTTCCATATGAAGGAGTTTTTCTCCAGGCACTCCATGCAGGTTATAAAACATTGAAAGCTCGTCTTCGTTCATTCCAAAGCTGTCAGAAAGCCCTGAGAACTTAAGAAAAACTGAATTTCCAATTTCTCTACTCGCGAAATGCCCGAGTTCCAGGTGAATCTGGAGTTTGTCGTTTCTGGATTTCCAGCTTGTGAGCTCGGAAAAAGAATTATCGAGAATTGTTTTATAAGTGGTGCCATCGGGATAGTTCTCAATCAGGAGATGAAAACCCGATATGAGTATGCCATCAAGCTCACAGGCATGTTGAAGGGCATACTGCTTAAACGCAGGATTGGTATAAAGCCTGAAATTAAGATGATCACAGGTCGCTATGAAGCGGTTTTCCCTCGGAACCCTAACTTCTGTCCCATAAAGGGAAAAAGTCTCCCCTTCAGAAAAATCAAACACGAAATGTATCGGTTCCTGATTGCTGGAAAGATCTTCCTCGCTTTTCTCAGGCAAAATCCCTGCGTTTTTCTCTTGCTGTGTGAAAGCCTCCGGCAGGTAGATTGCTTTTTTTGAGAAAAGAGAAAGCTGTGTTTCTGAAGGTACTGCAACATTTGGAATTACTCTGGAAGCGCCCAGCTGGGAAAGGGCATTTGCCATTATTCCTGCGTTTCCGCCCATTCTTATCAGGGATTTTTCAAAATAACGGTTTTTAAGAAACTCGAAAACAGAATCCTCATATACAAGCCATTCAGCTCCACATCCCTCTTTCATACAATAGGCAAGCCCTGCTACAAAATCCGATTCAGAAATTATTTTTCCAGGGGGGTTTTCGATTTTCTCAAGGATTTCAGCAGCTTCGAAGGCACTCAGCAGTTCCGAAATCTCAGCCCCAGTGATCCTGTATACTGAGTCTATGTTGACATTATATCCGCAGAGTATATTCATCTTACCAGTTCCTTACAGAATGGGGAGGCTTCGGATTAAGTAAGGAGTATTTATTTTCCTGCCTGCTTTTGCTTCATTTCTGCAAGCATAGCTGCAAAAGCTCCTGCCGAGATAGTGTCACCTATTCCCACTGTCGATTGCGGTTGCTCGACCACTTTGGTAGGAATGATAACTGCATTATGATCTGCCCCGTAAATATATCCATATTCAAACTCGTCAGGAGTACAGAGTTTCTTCCCTACACAATAAACCTTGAAATTCTCCAGATCTTCAATGCCTTTGTCTGAAACCGGAACTTCTAGCCCTGCGGCTGCCGACTCAAAACTTTCAATATCTCCTGTGAGAGCCTTGGCGGCAGCAAGGGTTGAGGAAAAGAGCAGGGCATCTCTATGTTCTTTAAGTGTAAGTGGGTGACCTTTTGCAAGGACACAGATATAATACCCAAGAGAATGCACATGGACTCTCTCAAGCGATAGATCCTTTAAAAGCTGAACAGCACCGTGATAAAGCGAGGTTATCCCGTATTCTTCTTTTCTTATGACAGAATAAGAAAGTTCTTCATGTCCCAGGACGTTGAGGGCATTTGCCACTTCCACAGTATCAAGACCCAGGGAATGGACATGGTTGGCAACGATTTCAGCAAGAATAGCCTTTCTTATAACCCGATTCTGGATGGATGTAAGTTCTACATGGATGCGCAGTTGGGGATTTAAAGCCTTAAGTTTGTCAATAACTTTAACAGCATGTAAGACATAATCCTTATACGTAGATCCATCTTCATACTCTTCTTTTATCATCTGGTAACCTGAAAGCATTGCACCGTCAATCGGGAAAATTGTGTCAAGGTGCTCATAAACTTCCCTGTCCATATCCAGACGAATCCATTTCGGACGGGAGGAGATTATCAGGCGATTATCTCTTGGCACTGTGAAGTTTCCATTACAGGTTACTTCCAGACCTTTTGAGTATTCAAAGATCCAGTTGACTTTTGATTCTATCCCTGGTTTGAATGCCTCCCTCGGGGGCTTGAGCACGACATTCCCGTTTTCTACCTTCGGGTGCAGAAGATTGTCAGAAGCTACAAAATACTCTGTCTGTTCTTCGGAAAGCCAGGGAATGTATGCAACCACTTTCTTAAGTCCAAGGCGGGCAAGAAGGTTTGAAATAATTCCTGCCTGGCCTCCCATACGCGCATAGTCAAAACCCAGGTTAGCTTTCAACCACTCATGAGTACTCGAGGTATGGGTTGGGATCTCTGCGGCTTTTCCCTCTCGCATAGAAATAATCAGGCGAGCCATGAAATCCAGAGGCTCTTTTATTTCCCTCGGATAAGTTTCAACTCTTTTCTGAATCTCAGCTTCGTCAAAGAGTTCCGTAAGCTTGCGCAGATCTTTATCTGTAAGGTGTTTAATAACATCGATATTACTGTTGTAAGCCACAAACATACCATCCAGATAAGGAAGGGATCTTTTTACATTGTAAAAAGCGTCGGTGTGGCGCTGTTCCCATTCTTGTATATCCACTTAATATGCCCCCTGGAAATGCATATCTGATTTAAAAATAATTTTCAGGAATAGGGAAAAACCCGTATCCATTTTCTTAATATGGTTTTACTTATAAGTTATCTTGGTGTAAATGATCTCGCTTGTTTTCCTCTATTTCCTCCCAAATTTACACTGATTAAGTCGTATATTCAGCATTGATTCTGACATAGTCATAAGTCAGGTCACAGCCCCAGGCAGTTGCCTGTTCATTTCCCATACTGAGGTCAAGAGTAATGACAATTTCATCATTTGCCATTATTCTTTTCAGAAGTTCGAGATCGTAAGAACTGGAAATTTCACCTGACTTTATAATTTCGACCTCTGACCCTCCTCCAGAAAAAGAGAGAGAGAGCCTTTCCTGTTCAAGTTCCGCACCAGAGTATCCTGCAGCAGCTACAACCCTTCCCCAGTTAGGATCCTCTCCGAAAATTGCGGATTTAACCAATGGGGAACGTACAATGGCTTTTGCAGCACATTTAGCATCTTCCTGTGTTTTTGCGCCTACTACCCTGGCTTCAATGAGTTTTGTAGCGCCTTCTCCGTCTTTTGCTATTTTCTTTGCAAGCTCTGTAAATACGTAAATCAATCCTTCCTCAAAATCATCCAGGCAGTCCATGCAGGGCTTGATCCCGGATTTGCAGGTGGAGGTAAGGAGTACCATATCGTTAGTGCTTGTATCTCCGTCCACCACGACCATATTGAAAGTTTTATCCACGGCTATTTTCAGAGCTGCATCCAGAACGTCAGCAGGCACTTTTGCATCGGTATACGCAAAACAGAGCATAGTTCCCATATTGGGACAAATCATCCCCGAACCTTTGGCAATCGCCCCAATTCTTATCCCGCAGTCCATTTCAATAGCAACTTCTTTTATAGCCTTATCCGTGGTCATGATCGCCTTTGCAGCTTCCCGGCTGCATTCAGGAGAACTACCCAGCCCTTTAAGGACTTCAGGAAGGAGTTCTCTTATCAGGGAAACATCAAGCCTTCTGCCAATTACACCTGTTGACGCAACTGCAACGGTTTCAGGTTTAACGTCAAGTTCTCGGGCAAGCATTGTTGCCATTTCCACAGCATCCAGAAAGCCGTCATCACCTGTAAAGGCGTTGGCATTACCGCTATTTACAATTAAGGCTGAAAGATGGTGTTTGGTCTCAATTATTCCTTTACTCAGGGTAACCGGAGCTGCAACCACCTTATTCTTTGTAAAGACGCCAGCTGCAGGGCCTTCCGCAACAATGACAGCCAACCCCATTTTTTCAGTTTTAATCCCGTTTGCGGATACCCCCCTTACTGCACAGATTCCACCTTCTATTTGCTTCATGAGAGACTCTCCATTTCCTCAGAGCTTTGCAAGACCTTTTATTATATCGCCGCGTGTAACAATCCCAACTACACGGTTGTCCTCAGTTACAGGAAGCCTGTTGATCCTGTGCCTTATCATATGCTCAGAAGCTTCTTCTATGGACGCCTTAGAAGAGATTGTGTGTACATCCTTTGTCATGATCTCTTCTAGCTTTGTGGAACCCACATCAGAAAGCATTCTTTTTGTTTCCTCCCAGCTAATGAGTTCTCTGATAGGGATCTCTATAACCTCAAAGGGGCTCGGAAGCCAGAGATCCCCTTTTTTGGGGACAATGAGCAGTCTCAGCAGATCCGCTTCGCTTATTATTCCCACAAGCTTTTCCCCTTCAAGAATAGGAGCCCCACTGATATTGTTTTCCTTCAAGATTTTTGCCGCTTCCCGGACTGTATTGTCAGGCTTGCAGAAAATAACGTTCGGGTTCATGACATCTTTTACTTTCATCTGACTGTACCCCTTGAGACAAATTCCATTTTTTACTTTAATCCGTCAAGAGTTATATTCTCTTGCCTTGGCTTGTTATGGAGCCGCCGCAGGCAGCCAGAGTCCACATGTTTCATCCAGCCCGAACATGAGGTTCATGTTCTGGATAGCCTGACCTGAAGCCCCTTTGACAAGGTTATCGATTGCCGAGAGCACCACAACTCTGTTATTTTCCTTATCCGCCTCAAAGCTTATATCACAGAAGTTAGAGCCTCTGACTGCGGTAAGGGAAGGAACTCCTGAAGGGAACCTGATAAATGGCTTGTCCCTGTAGAATTCTTCATAGATTGTCTTTAAGTCATCCGTGGAGAGAGGCTCCTTTGTAAAGAGGTGAGCCGTTGTTAAGATCCCTCTAATAGAAGGGATTACGTGGGGAGTGAAACTGATGCTCTGGAGTTTTCCATCGAGTGCCGTCAGTTCCTGGATGATCTCAGCTCTATGCCTGTGAGATGTAAGTTTGTATGGGATGATATTTTCTGCAAGGTTCGGGTAATGTGAGGTCTCGGTTGGTGAGATGCCAGCTCCTGAGATTCCTGTCTTGGAATCAAAAACTGCAATATCGAGAAGCTTGGCTGCCGCAAGAGGAGCTGCTGCAAGGATTGCACCTGTAGGAAAACATCCTGGGTTTGCAACGAGACTCTCTTCTGAAACCTCTGGATGAAGTTCTACGAGACCGTATACGGCATTCCTCGGGTCAGTGTGTTTTAATCCGTAGATTTTTTCAAACTCCGAAGTCTTAAGCCTGTAGTCCGCGCTAAGGTCAATAACCCTGGTGTCGCCGTCAAGCAGCTCAGGTACATAATTCATGGCAGATCCATGAGGCACTGCAAGAAATACAACATCACAGCGCTTCCTGATGTCTTCAGGATCAGGATTCTCGTATTTCAGGTTCAGGAAACCTTCAAGGTGCTTGTGCGTGCTTGTTACAGGTTTCCCGGCAAGGCTTCGGGAAGTTGCCAGTTCCAGCTTTACATTGGGGTGGTTGACGAGCAAGCGAAGGAGTTCTCCTCCTGTGTATCCCGATGCTCCTATTATTCCAGCCTTGATCATAAGTGTCACTGTCTGTGTAATGTCAATAAAGGATAATTAAATTTGTTCCTGGAAAGCAACTGGTAGGAAATTCTGCTCGCTCAGGAAATTTCTTTGACCAAACTGACCCCATTTATTCAGAAGGCTAATCGACTTATCCTTTTACCTGCGATTTTTACAGGAAGCGAGTCATATTTTTAATTTTAAATCAGTAAAACTTAAATTTTTAAATATATAAGTATATTCCACAAGGGGAACTGGGGTTCTTCGCGCTGGAATAGAAGGTGTCACAGATAAACTTTTTACCTTTAGAAGCTCTGATACTATGAGAAAATCTGTTTAGACGCCTTCTGAAGCGGCAGGAAGAAAAGACATGGACAGAAAAAAGAAAATCTACCTTGCAGGCCCTCTTTTCAGCCATGCGGAATTAGAATATAACCGTAAACTGAGGGATTTGCTGCTCAATAAAGGTTTTTTAGTTTTTTTGCCCCAGGAAGATGCAGAGGATTGCACAGAAGAACGCGAAAAACAGAATCAGGAGCATATTTTCAGAAAATGTGTAGAAGGTTTGGATAATTCCGATATTGTAGTAGCAGTGCTTGATGGAGCAGATGTAGATTCTGGAACTGCCTGGGAGATCGGTTATGCTTACGCAAAGGAAAAACCTGTTATAGGGCTTCGAACTGATTTCAGATCTCTCTCGGATGGGGTTGTTAACCTGATGGTAGAGATGGCTATAGTCGCCCTTGCAAGGGACGAGAATGAGCTATTAAAAACAATGGAAAGGTTTAGATAACCTCTGAATGCTGCCTGGTTATTTCATACCTCGAATTCTTTTAGTTTCAACTATCTTTAACCCGGGTTATTTTTATTCTCGGTTATTATCTTCAATTATTCTCAATTATTATCTCGATTATTCTCGATTATTGTCTTCAATTATTCTCAATTATCTTCAATTATTATCTCAATTATCTTCAATTTTTATTCTCAATTTTTATCCTCAATTTTTGTCCTCAATTTTTGGCTCTGAATTGCTTTTAAATTCATCACTTTAATTCACCAGAACGCAATTCTGGATCAGATCTATTAGGTAATATTTAGTAAGATAGTTTTTAAACAAGAAAAAGGTTGAGATAAATGTCAACTGGTTTCTTTTAAAAGATATGCACTCGAAAGTTTCTGTTGTTCAGTTTCTGTTAACGAGTTTCAAAAATGACCTCAGCTTTTAAACTCTTTATAAAATTCTTTTTTTACTAATTATATTATTATATCTCGATTGAGATAGTTTGATGGTCAATTCGGGAACAGAAGCCTGAATTTATAACGATTATTTAGTAAAAAAATTTTAATATAGAATGCCCGACATAATAACTACTGGAGGTTAAAATAATGACCTTTGTAGAAGGATATGCTTTTACAAAAGTTAAAACTTCACATGGGACTGACATTTACGTGTCCAGATACGGGAAACTGGTAAAGATCGTTCCATGCAGCCCACATGTGAAGTTCTCTGAAAGATACACCACTGACCTGATCCGCCAGATCGAGTCAATGGAGTGAAAAGATAAAAATTTTTAAATTTTTTCCGATATTTTTTTTAATTCGGACCCATCTTGATGAAGTCCCTTTTCAGACCGAAGCTTTTCGGTCTGGCGTTTTTTAGACTATTTTTTTTCTATATATACCTTACTCTTGTCATAACTTTTTATATACAGTTTTTGCAACAGAATTTTTATGCTAAATAAGGCTCAATTAGTCTCAGCCAAACCTTTAACATTCAATTAGTCTCAGCCAGACCTAGTGCATTCAATTCTGAATTTATGAGGGTAATTTTAAGTATAGACAAACAAAAGAACTTAAAAAAACCTGAAAAAAGGAAACCGATAATTTGATTCGGAGTTATAGAAAAACCGATCTTGAAGAAATGGTGAGGATCTGGTATGAGGCTTCTGTTACAGCCCATTCCTTCGTCCCTGCTTCTTTCTGGGCTTTGCAGAAGAGTGCAATGAAGGAGACATACCTTCCACTTACCGAAAATTTTGTTTTAGAAGAGAATGGGAAGCTTGCAGGATTCATTTCCCTTGTTGGAGAAAGAATCTGCGCCCTCTTTATTGCGCCCGAAATGCAGGGCAGAGGGATCGGCACTGCTCTTCTCGAACATGCAAAAACCCTGAGAGGCAGGCTCTCCCTTAAAGTCTACAGGGAAAACAAAAGAGCTTTCAGCTTTTATAAGAAGCATGGGTTTACGGCAACTGGCGAAGAGGTCGATGAATATACGGGCTGCGTGCAGATTTTGATGGAATGGGAAGGAAGATGAGCAGATTCAGATCTGCAAGGCGCCAAGATTAAAAACTGGTATTTTTAGTAAATTTTTAGCGTTTTCTTAGTAAAATTCTTAGCGTGTTCTTAGTAAAACTTTTAGCATATTCATGGTTTATTTTTAGTAAATTCTTAGTAAAATCTGTTTTAAGGGAAGATACGGATTGAAAAGTAAGTTTGATTATGGAGATTTTTTCTTATTCTTTACATTTCTGAATTTAATTCAAGATATGAAGCAAAATTCATATGATACTGTTTCTAATACAATTACAACAAAAACATTTAGTTAGATTCAACAAAAACATTTAGACCGATTTAAACTATTTTACCTCCAACCAGTGCTATCAAATCTTTTGAAAATATTTATAGTTTAATGACTAAAATATTATCTAATCTTGAAGAGTCTCAAAACTTTAGTTCTATTCGTGACTCTCTTTTCCCAAAACTCATGTCAGGAAAAATCAGGGTTGAATGTTGAGATGGTGAAGATTGTTTGGTATCTTGCGTGAAAAAGAAACTGCCATATAAAGCAAAGGCAAGAGATCTGTATATCAGTACACTTTTCAAATATAGCCTTGATTACGCTGAATCTTTGAACCCTGACAAGATCTTCATTTTTTCTGCAAAATACGGTCTGGTAGATTCGGAGGCGGAAATTGAGCCTTATGATAAATGTTTGACCAATATGTCTTTTAAGGAAACAAAGGAATGGGCAGATCGCGTAATAGACCAGATCAAAAAGGAAGCCGATCTGAAAGAAGATGAATTTATTTTCCTTGCGGGCGAAAGATACAGGAAATATTTACTGCCTCATATTTCAAATTACCAGATTCCTCTAAAAGGACTAGGAATTGGAAAGCAGCTCCATTATCTTAAAATGAGATGTCAAAATGAGTGAAAATTGTAAACAACTGCATCGATGGTTCAATAATCTGGAAAAGATGAATTTTCCATTTGATGATAAGAAGATTCTTCATAATGGAATTTACATTTTATTTGAAAAAGGAGAAACTGCCCACAACACGGACAGAATTGTTCGAATAGGGACTCATACAGGTAAAAACCAGTTAAGATCGCGGCTAAAGCAGCATTTCATTAAAGAAAATAAGGATCGGAGCATTTTCAGGAAGAATATAGGTAGAGCTTTACTGAACAGGGATAAAGATCCGTTTCTGGATCAGTGGGAATTAGATTTGACCAGCAGGAGGGCAAAAGAAGAATATTCTGTTTTGATTGACGTTGAGAAACAGAAAGAAGTAGAAAAGAACGTAAGCCAATATATACAGGCAAATTTTAATTTTGTTGTGATTGAAGTTGAAGAAAAGGAAAAAAGGCTTGAACTTGAATCAAAAATTATCTCCACAATTTCCCGATGTAAGGAATGCAGTCCTTCGCCTAGCTGGCTGGGGTTGTTTTCCCCCAGAGAAAAAATAAACACGAGTGGGCTCTGGTTGGTAAATGAATTAAATAAAGAGCCTTTGTCTGATGAGGATATGCAGTTGATCAAGAATTTGACAGCTAACGCTGCTGGAATCAACAGATTTATTGAGTAAAAGACCTAATATCTTTCTTTTGTGGCTATTTTCGTTATTTCCTTAAAATTTCGAAATAGCCGCTCTCCTGCGTCGAGCGTGACAAGAACGACATGAGACAGCGAATAAGGTTATTCCTGATAAGTTATAAAAAGTGTGAAAATCGGGAATTTTATAACTGAGAAAAGTGACGGTTTTTAAAATTTTGCCGGTTTTGGACTCCCGATTTTTCTTAACTGTCTTTCCTCTAAAGAAGTTTGCTATGCGACAGCTGTTTTACTCGATTTTCACATCAACTAATTTCTCTAAAGGCTTTTGATAAGGTACTGTAACTTTAAGTATACCGTTTGAGTACTTGGCTGTCGCTTTTTCTGGGACAACAGGGCAGTCGGTTGGATAGCTGTCCAGATACGTTACTCCTTCTTTTTTACTGCTCACATAAAAGCTGTCAGTTGTAAGCTTGAAAGAAACGTCTTTCTTTTCCACTCCCGGAAGGATTACTTCAATCAGGAGGTTTTCGTATTTGTCGTCAGGAAATACACTAATTACTGGTGATAGTCTTAATGTTTCCGCCATGGTATTACCCCCAAAGTAATGTCATATATTAAGATATTTATACATTTGCATTGAGATAGTCATTTCGTCAACCTTATGGCAGGGATGTTCTTTAACAGGCTATCAGGCAAATTATAATTCGTTAACAAAATAGTTATGCTTAAATAAATTTACCGGGATACACATTTATAATTTTTATTTTCTCGCTTTAATGAGCAAAGCTCTCATTTAAACGAAAATCTGCCTCCATAAAAGTGAGTTCGCACAAATTTGACAAAAAAGAAAGCAGACAAACGAAAAAGAACAGACAAATGAAAAAGAACAGACAAATGAAAAAGGAGAGGTATTTATTCCCGCCTTCATCCCCGAATCCGAAGTTGAAGAAGCAGCCCTTGAAATTCTTTCTGAGCTTGGCTATGATTACCTTTACGGTCCGGATATTGCGCCGGAAACGGAAGATGCTGAAAGGGAAGATTTCGGAACCGTTATTCTGCCGCGCCGGCTCAGGGCTGCTGTTGATAAACTGAACCCCGGAGTTGTGGCAGGAGCAAGGGAAGAAGCAGTAAAAAAAAGTGCTTCGGGCTGAAAGCCAGGATCTTGTGCATAATAACCGGGCTTTTCAAAATATGCTTGTAAACGGGGTTGATGTGGAATATCGGGGTCAGGACGGGGAAACGGTTTATGATAAGGTCTGGCTTTTTGACTTTGCGAAACCAGCGGAAAACGAATTTCTTGCGGTCAACCAATTTACCGTTATAGAAGATGGAAACACGAGGAGACCGGACATTATACTTTTTGTAAACGGGCTTCCGCTTGTTGTTATTGAGTTAAAACGACCGGATGAAGATTCCAGGTTTGAAGATGACGAGATTATCTGGGATGCTTATAAGCAGCTTCAGACCTACAAGAGAGAGATTCCCGGACTTTTCCGGTATAACGCTTTCCTGCTGATAAGTGACGGGCAGGATGCAATGGCAGGGACAATTACCTCGAACAGGGAGTGGTTTGTACCCTGGAAAACAATTGACGGGAAGAAAATCGCAGATTTTAAGATTCCCCCTATGGAGGTGCTACTAAGGGGGATGTGCAAGCCGGAAATCCTTCTCGACCTTACCAGGCACTTTATTGTTTTTGAAGATGACCATGGAAAGGTTATCAAGAAGCTTGCCAGATATCACCAGTACCATGCAGTTAACAGGGCTGTAGAGAAGACAAAACTTGCCTGCATGCCAGATGGGGATAGGAAGTGCGGGGTTGTCTGGCATACACAGGGCTCAGGAAAAAGCCTCTCAATGATCTTTTATGCGGGGAAACTTGCACTTGAGCTTGACAATCCTACAATCGTCGTGCTTACTGACAGAAACGACCTTGATGGGCAGCTTTTTGACAACTTTGCCCGATGCAGCGAAATTCTGCGCCAGCAGCCCGTTCAGGCAGAATCGAGGGCTCATCTGAGGGAACTTCTCTCAGTTGCCTCTGGTGGGATTGTATTTACAACAATTCAGAAATTCTCGCCCGAAAGTGAGGAAGGCAAGTTTCCTATCCTATCCGAAAGGAGAAACATCATCGTAATTGCTGACGAGGCTCACCGCAGCCAGTACGGTTTTGATGCAAAATTCCGGGAAAGGGAGGTCGAAGGCGAAAAAGTTACAGAGATCTCCTACGGCTTTGCAAAGCACATGCGGGATGCTCTACCGAATGCACCTTTTATTGGATTTACCGGCACGCCCATTGAACTCAATGATAGGAGCACGCCTGCGGTTTTTGGGGATTATATCGATATTTACGACATTGAGCAGGCTGTAAACGACGGGGTCACGGTGCGGATCTTCTATGAGAGCCGCCTTTCGAAGCTCGATCTGGTTAAAGAAGCCAGGGAGACACTGGATGCTGATTTTTCACAGATAACCAGGGATTGGGATTTATATGAGGCAGAAAAACTTAAGTCTCGCTGGTCGCGGCTTGAAGCCGTGGTAGGGAGTAAAGATAACCTGAAAAAACTTGCAGCTGACATTGTGTCCCATTTCGAAAAAAGACTTGAAGATGCTATGGACGGCAAAGGTATGATTGTCTGCATGACCAGGCAGATGTGTGTCGATCTTTACAATGAGATCATAGCCCTTCGCCCGGAATGGCATGATGATGACGACCTGAGAGGCCAGATAAAAGTGATTATGACCGGCAGTGCAGCCGATGACGAACCTCTACAGCCTCATATTCGGAACAAAGGCCGCAGAATGAAGATCCGGGACAGAATGCAGGATCCGAACGATCCACTGAAACTCGTTATAGTCTGTGATATGTGGCTTACCGGCTTCGACGCTCCCTGCCTGCACACCATGTATTTCCTGAAATGGCTTCAGGGGCATAATCTCATGCAAGCGATAGCCCGTGTGAACCGTGTTTTCCGGGATAAACCTGGAGGGCTTATTGTTGATTATGTGGGACTTCTTTATGATCTGAAGTATGCTATGGCAAACTATACTCGCAACGGAGGCCGGGGCAATCCAGCGGATTATAAGGACCAGGCTGTTGCATTAATGCTCGAAAAATACGAGATTGTTCAGGATCTTTTCTATGGTTTTGACTACATGCGAATCTTTTCTGCTTCTCCAAAGGAAAAGCTGGGAATTGTCAGGGAAGGGGCGGATTTCATTCTCTCGCTAGGGCGTACCGAAGATGAGAGAGCTCAGGAAAAGAAGCGTCTAATTCAGCATGTAACCGAGCTTTCCAAAGCCTTTGCACTTTCGGTGCCCGATCCTGAAGCCGAGAGAATTAGGGATGAGCTTGCATACTTCCAGGCTGTAAAGGCAATTCTTGTAAAGCTAGAAAGGAGACCCGCAAAATCAAAGTATGAAATGAACTCGGCAATAAAAGAACTGGTGTCAAAGTCGATTACAACCGAGGAGATAATTGATGTTTTTGATGCGGTTGGAATAAAAAAACCGGAGATTTCAATCCTTTCAGAGGAATTCCTTGCTGAAGTCCGTGATCTGCCACAAAAGAATCTTGCTTATGAAGTCCTGAAAAAAACTGCTTTACGACGAGATAAAGATCAGATCTCGCAGAAATTTGATTCAGGGTAAATCTTTTGCCGAGATGCTTGAGCGGGCAATAAATGAATATAAGAACCGGGGAATTGACACCTTGCAGGTTATAGAAGAACTCCTTGCGCTTGCAAAGAAGATCAGTGACGCTGACAAAAGAGGCGAAAGACTTGGCCTGAGTGAAGAAGAAATTGCTTTTTATGATGCTCTAGCTGACAATGAAAGTGCTCTGGAAATCCTCGGCAATGAGACATTAAGGCTAATGGCAGCGGAACTTGTCAGGATTATAAGGCAAAACGCAGGCGTTGATTGGACTCTCCGGAAGAATATCCAGGCAAAAATAAAGGTCAGTGTGAAACGACTTCTAAAGAAGTACGGATATCCTCCAGACAAACAGAAACTTGCTACAGACAATGTCCTCAAGCAGGCTGAACTTCTGTGCAGAGATGCCGGTTTTTCCGCAACATAATTTTTCAGTTTAACTTCAGGCTTGCCTCCTCTGTACTTCCATTTAGCTTAATTTTATCTTGGGCTGGACTACTTCAATAAATTTTATAATTATAAATCAATAAAGAACTTCTTCTTGCCTGAAGATTTTGCAGTTTTCCCGAAAAAAGTATCTGTTTTAATAATTGCTGAATTCAAAACAAACAAAAAATTTAAATATTAGTAATCCTAACTATAGGATAGTAACTGAGAAACAATAACCAGCGTACAGGTATATTAAATATAGACTGTACTGCTGCCAATCAGTTACTTTACAAATAATCTGCGAACAGACCAAAAGCGTATCCTCTATCGTCTTTAAAAAACGGACTTATTTCCTCCTCCGGAAAAAGCATGAGAGTCTTGAGCTCTCATACCCAGTTATCCTGCCTTTCAGGCAGTGCCCTACGGAGAAGGGAATAACTGTTCTGGACAAGTGCCAGATTTACAGATCATTAATCACCATAAAACCAGACAAAAGCCAGGAAAAACGTGAGATACAAGCCTGAAATGAGGAGATCCTGAAATGAGAAAATCCTGAAATCAGGGTCTCTAAAATCATAAAGGCTTGAGATGAAAGAATCTTGGTATCGGATAAGGAGGACTCTGTATATGAGACTGCCAGTAAAGAGATCAGACCGTGATGTATATTACTGGGACCCATTTGATGAGATCAGAAACTGGAATCCATTTGAAGAAATCAGAAGAATGCATGATTATTTGGAACAGATGTTCAGGAATTTCCCTATGCTGGAAAGCCGGTTCGGGGCAGCAACTTTTTCCCCGCTGACTGATGTTGCCGAAGAAGATGATAAGGTAATTGTGACAACTGACCTGCCCGGAGTTGACAAGGAAAACGTTGAACTCGATCTCAGGGATAATGTTCTCGTAATCAGTGCAGGGAAAGGGAAAGAAGAGGAGACCGAAAAAGAAGGTTACCTGAGAAAAGAAAGGGCTTTCATGCGTTATTATCGTGAAATTCCCCTTCCAGACAATGTAACCGATGAAGGGGCAGTTGCTCAGCTCAAAAACGGGGTCTTAACCGTCACCCTGCCGAAAACAAAATCTGAAACCACAAAAAGGATTCAAATTGAGTAATTAGCCGTAAGATAGTCGTAAAAAGAATCCAAATTAGTAAAACGTCATCAAGTTGTGAAGTTCAGGAAGTCTGCAGGCAGATGCAGAAATCGGACCCTGGCTTAAAAAACAGTTTTTGAAAGCTTGCAGGCTTCCTGAAATAAAACTCAATTTTCCTCATTTTACCCTTTTTTACAAATTAAGCTCACTTTGCTTATGAATTCTAAAAAGTGAATTATTTTTATTTGCTTTCTCATTTGGAGTATATTGGGCTCTATAAGGAAGTCTCTCAAAATCAGCCCCAAAAGGCTAAACTAAGGTCTCTAAGGTAGCTCCAAAAGGCTAAAACTAAAGTTTTTAAGGTAAGTATTCACTTACTTCATACCCACGGAAAGCACGAGAAGTATGGAATAAAGGAAATAAGGGTACAATTGTCGGGAATTTTCCATGTTTTCCGTGGTTAACCTTCCATTGAGATTAGTGAAGAAACTTTGTCTTTTGAAAATAGGAAAAAATATATCAGGTCATTCAAGTGAATTAGATCATCGTTCATAAGATCTCTAGGGTCGTATATTGCCCTCCCTAATACGATTCCTAAGAGTCTCAAAAGTATTCAGAAGCCAGAAGTGCCTCATTCACCTGAATACCTTTCCTCAATAACCTCGCCCTGTGGTTCTTTTTCCTTGAAAATTTGTCCTTCGAAACAGGAAACCTCTGCTCCTTTAAGCCAGGCGTCAGGCGAAAGTCCAGCCTTCAGGCAGGTGTGACCAAGAAACTCGATGGCATCCATATTGTGTTCAGGAGCGACCTGGGGAAGCAGCAGTCCCTGACAATAACCCTGTTTTACAATCAGTCCATGCTTCCCTATTTCTACACGCTCAGGAAGCTCTTCCGGAGGAGCATTAATTTTTTCAGGTGGGGTAAGAATCGTTACCTCGACAACTATATTCTCAATTTCATCTTTTGCAACAGGCGGAAAGCGTGGATCACGAGTTGCCGCAGATATTGCAGAATCCATAATTGCGTCCCGAAGCGTGGAGTCCGGATAAGGGTGCCCTATACAACCTCTAAGAAGCCCATCTTCCGTAAGCGTTACAAAAACTCCCCTTTTTTCCTCGAAAACCGGCGAAAGCTCAAAATCCAGTTCCTGAGACTCTGGGAGCCTTCCTTCCGATAAAAATAATTCAATCGTTTTCCTTGCAAGTTTAACTGCAGCTCTACCTTCGATATCTGTTAGCATATTTGAACCAACACCTCAACTTTGCTCTCTTTATTCCGTGTAAACTTAACCAGCGCAAGTTTCTAAGTATTATCAGCATTGCCAGTATTAGCTGCAAATGCCAGCCATGTATCCTGTTATTATGGTATAAGTACGTGGAAGCTAGTATAACAGTATGTCTATTGGAGCTGGTTAAAGAATATATCCGGAACTTCAGGTTTCAGGAATAAAAAAGGAATAAAAGACAAGAAAAGTTTTTCTTAAAGGGATATTAAAAGATTCGGCAGAAGAATTCTGCCGAATAGATAAAACTTGCTGTTAATAACGCCGTTTCTCAGGAATCAGACAATTATAGTGTCTTAGCTTCCTGATATCTTTTGGCTGCAGCCTTTAGAGACTCGACACCAGGAAGTTTTACTCCCGAGAGATAATCAATCAATGCCCCTCCACCTGTGCTGATATGAGAGAAACGGTGTGCAAGCCCGAGATGTTCGACTTCTGCCGAGATATGTCCGCCGCCGATAATCGAAAATTCTGATTTGATGGCAGCTTTTATAATCTCATGCGTCCCAAGAGCAAAATCATCAACTTCGGAAATTCCTGCTGGCCCATTTAAGATAACAGTCTTTGCATTCTCAATCTCACTGGTATAATCTACAATGGTTTCAAGGCCAATATCGTTTATGGGAAGAGATTCTGAGTTAAGTTCCGAAACAGGTACTTCAACTCGCTTTTTATCATCATTCAAAGCCACGTCCTTGGGGAGACCGACTTTATCTTTGAATTTTGCAAGTATGTCTTTTGCTTTCTCAATCTGGTCTGCGTATCCCTGGGATTTGATAAAGTCCATATTGGCTTTCCCGATATCTACACCTGAAGCAGCAAGTGCTACATTTGCCACTACCCCTGTAAAGAGTACACGGTCAGCTCCCCCGCTTGAAAGCACATTTTCCGCCACTTGGAGAGAGTCATCAACTTTTGCTCCTCCGAGCACGAATATCGTTGGTTTTTCCCTTCCTTTAAGCCCTCGATCCAGAGCTGTGAGCTCTTTTTCCATAACTCTTCCAGCTCCGGTCGGGAGAACCTCAGTAAATCCGACTACGGAAAGATGAGACCTGTGGGACACAGCAAAAGCGTCATTGAGGAAAATATCCACAAAGGGTGCTAGCTTTTTAACCGGAAATGTATTCGCATGTTCTTTTGAGGTTCTTTCAAGGGTTTCTTCGGAATAGAACCTTACATTTTCAAGCAGGATAACTTCTCCATTTTCCATCGAAGCAATCCTGGTCTTCGCGTAAGTTCCAAAGATATCATCCACGTAAAGAACCTGCTTGCCCAGATATTTAGACATCAAATTGGCATGGGGCTTCATTGTAGTAAAGTCCTTTTTCCCGGGCCTGCTCTGGTGCGCAAGCAAAACAACCTTTGCGTCCTCAAGATCCTTCAAGGTAGTAATATGGCTTCGGATCCGCATATCATCCAGAATATTACCCTGTGGATCCATAGGAGAGTTCAGGTCAACCCTTACAAGAATTGTCTTTCCATATGTGTCAAAGTCATCGATTGTAAGAAAGTCTCTAGAAGTCATACCCTCAGCGCACCTTTGTGAATAAGATTTTATATATATTGAAGAATAAATTTAAAGATAAATTTTAAAGAATTTCTTTTCATTATATAGTGGTTATCTTTGTCATGGGATTTTTTTCCATAAATAAGTTTGTTTGTAGCCAGGTCTCATGAGATTGATTATAAATTTTGTGTAAATGCCAGTAGCAAAAAAGAGCTGTATAATTTAAGAATCTATCGAACTACAGGGTAAGTTATTATAGGGGGTAGAGCGGGACGACATATGAAAAAGATAATCGTAAAGATTTCGAAGAAAGAATAAGAATGATGGTGGAAGCTGGGTATGAGACTGTTGCAAGGGAGATAATCAAATGCACACGTTGCCCGCTCCATAAAAGTGCAATAAAACGGGTGATTGGAAAGGGATCGTGCCACCCGAAAGTTTTCTTCATAGGAGAAGCACCTGGTGACAGTGAAAACAAAACTGGAATACCATTCTATGGAAGGGCGGGAAAGCAACTCGACAAAATGATTGAATATATGGGACTTTCCGAAGAAGACTGGATGGTAACAAATACGGTCAAATGCCATCCCTCTGGGAATAGAAAGCCTAAAATTAATGAAATAGAATGCTGTAAACCATTCCTTCTTTCCCAGATAATCCTGCTTAACCCGAGAATTATAATTCTTCTTGGCAATACAGCCGAGAGATCTTTCTGCCCCGGAAGAAAACTCGAATGGGGAGTGCCTGTAGAACACGAAGGAAAAACCGTCTTGAAACTCTATCACCCTGCTGCTCTGATTTACACTCGCTCAAAGATAGAAACCCAGTATGCTTTTATCGACAGAAATCGTGAGTTATGGAGCTGAATGGTCTGGATGGCATCGCACCCTTCCAAAAAAGTGCTAGAAACTTACAAGACTGTGAATAACCGTTCGCAATCCCTTACTTAGAGAGTCTTGGAATCAAGTTTTGTTACCCTGGCTGCATTTCTCATCTTTACTCCCGGAGTTTGTGAATCATATATCGATTCATAAATTATAAATATCGAGATCCTTACTCTAATATTGGGGTCTGTGTGGCTGTCAGGGGTAATAATTCACAAAAACGGTCAGCGCATCTAAAATCGGAGTATCCGGTGTCGTTCGGGTATCATCCAGTACTGCAGTAAATGCCTGGAATGTAGATGCCTTAACGCCTGATACCAGATTCCCGAATATACTAGAATTAATTATTATTTACCGGGAGAAGATTCTTTGGGAGAGGTAGTATGGCAATGGTAAAAATGACGCCTGATGTATTTTCGTGTTCTGATGATAAGGGAAATTTGGAAATCCAAATCAATCTGCCGGGGGTAAAGAAAGAGGATATCGAATTAAAAATGGTTGCGGAAGGCTTTTTTATAAGAGCAAAAAGAGAAGAAACAGGAGTTGAATATGCAGGAACTTATGCATTCTGCTGTCCAGTTGTCCCTGAAAAGGCAGTCGCAAGATACTGTGAGGGGAAACTCATTGTTATAGTGCCTTACATGGAATCCTCTGAGGTTGTAAATGTTGAAATCCAGTAAGAGGCCGGAATAATAGATTGCTATATAGAGTAATAACAAATCGCTGTAGTATTATTAACGCTGCGGATTGGGTTTTTTAACCTGGAAAATGGGCAATGTGGTGAGAAATGGATAAGCTAGATGAAAAATGGATAAGATGTATGAGAAACGAATAAAGTAGATGGGAATGGATAAGGCGGAGGAAGAAATGCATCCAGTAATCGATTATAATAAATGTACCGGAGCTCTTGCCTGCTATGAGGTTTGTCCTGCAGAAGTTTTTGATATCGAAGAAATTGATCGAGTAAAGAGGGCAGTTGTAGCCCGCCCTGAAAACTGCATAGAGTGTGGATACTGCGTGGATGCTTGCCCGGAAGATGCTATTGAGCTTATTGAAGATTAAATTAAGAATAAAGTCTAGCTAAAATAAAATTTAACCAGAATTTAGCTAAAATAAAACTTAAACAGAATTGACTGGTAGAATACCGGAACTTTTAAGGCTTCCAGAATTGACTGGTAGAATACCGGGACTTTTAAGGCTTTCGGAGAACAAATCAGTTAAAGAATAAGGATTTTCTGGAGAAGAGGATTTTAAACCGCAGGCTCGATTCACCATTTCAATACCAGCCTCATATCCACAGCAAGAGCACCTTTTCCTTCTTCAAAAACCATCATGGGGTTGATCTCGAATTCCTCAATCTCCGGAAAGTCGCAAACAAACTCTGAAACCCTTAGAATTATATCAACAAGCGCATTAATATCCGAAGCTTTTGCCCCCCTGACTCCGGCAAGAAGCGGATAGGTTTTAATTCCAGTAATAAGATCTCGAGCTTCTCTTTCATCAACCGGGGCGATTGCAAACCTTACGTCCTTGAGGATTTCTACGTATATTCCTCCGAGCCCGAACATCAGCATGGGCCCGAAAGTAGGATCGTGCACCATTCCTAGAATTACCTCCCTTCCGCCTGAGAGCATTGGCTGCAACTGGACGCCTTCCAGGGACGCTTCCGGCATTTTCTTTGAGATGCTTTCCATCATATCATAGTAGGCAGCCTTGACTTCGGCAGAGTTATGAAGGGGAAGTCTTATTCCTCCAATATCGGATTTATGGGAGATCTGCGGAGATACGACCTTCATTACAAGGGGATAGCCTATATCTTCTGCAGCATTTACGGCTTCTTCAACAGTTTTTGCAAATCTGGTATTTACTACAGGAATGCCGTAAGCTTTCAGAATGTCAAAAGCTTCAATGCCAAGCATACGCCGATCTTCTGCCCGGGCAGCTTCAATAATCCTTGCTGCCGCGACCCTATCTGTCCCGGATATCCTGGGAACAATACTTGCCTGTTCCATAATTATACCATACCTTATGGACAGTTATTCTTTAAGAGTATTAATTTTTTGATAATATAGCAGTTCTAAAAAGCTGAAAGTTAACTTTCGAAAATGTGGGAAAACGCAGACGGACAGAAGAAAAGAGATTCGGAACAAAGGTATATAGGAACAAGGAATTAGGAACAAAATATCTGGAACAAAAATATCAGGAATAAAGATATTAGAACAGAAATATCAGGAACAAAAATATCAGGAATAAGGATATTAGAACAGAAATATCAGGAACAAAAATATCAGGAACAAAAATATCAGGAATAAAATATTAGGAACAAAGCTTAATTTAAAAGAAAATAATATTTAAAAATTTCAGCAGAAAGTATTGTTTTAACTTAAAAAAAGGAAAGGTAAAGGAGAAAAGGCTCCTTTACTTCAGACAGATACTGAACTGACTTCAGACAGGTATAGAGCTGCGCAGTTTAGCTTCGGTCTCAACAATTTCCTTTGTGTCCCTTGCAATGGTAAGCTCTTCATTGGTCGGGATAACAAAGACCCGGACTTTTGAATCTGGGGTGGAGATGTCGATTTCCTGTCCCCTTATCTTATTCTTTTCTTCGTCAATCTTTATTCCAAAGTTCTCAAGACCCGAAAGGATTCTCTTTCTGATGCTTGCACTGTTTTCTCCAATGCCTGCGGTGAAAACTATTGCATCGACGCCGTCGAGAACAGCTGTGTATTCACCAATAACTTTCTTAACCTTGTAGGCGAAGATTTCGAGGGCAAGATTTGCTCTTTCATTGCCTTTGGAGGCTGCTTCGTCAAGGTCTCTAAAGTCGTTGCTGACTCCTGAGATTCCGAGCACACCCGACTTCTTGTTCATAAGGGTGTCGATTTCTCTGGTAGAGAGGTTTTCTTTCTCCATTATGAAGGGGACGACTGCAGGGTCAATTGAACCACATCTGGTACCCATGCAAACTCCCTCGAGCGGAGTAAAGCCCATTGTTGTATCAACAGATTTTCCGCCTTTGACAGCTGTAATGCTTGAACCATTCCCGAGGTGACAGGTGATAATTTTAGTTTCCTCTGCGGGTTTTCCAAGCATAGCAATAGCTCTTCTAGAAACATACATATGGGAGGTTCCATGGAAACCGTATTTCCTGATCCCGTATTTTTCGTACAGTTCGTATGGCAGAGCATACATGTAGGCATATTTTGGTATTGTCATGTGGAATGCTGTGTCAAACACGGCAACCATTGGGACTCCAGGCATGAGTTCCTGACAGGCTTTGATACCCATCATGTTTGGAGGGTTGTGGAGAGGAGCCAGATCAAAACATTCCTCTATAGACTTCTCTACATCTTCGTCAATTAAAGCCGAAGAAGTAAATTTCTCGCCACCATGCACAACCCTGTGCCCTACAGCGTTAATCTCACTCATGTCCTTTATGACACCAAATTCCGGATCGGTAAGACTTTTGACAACCTCTTCCATAGCTACTTTGTGGTTGGGGAAGTCAGTAGTCTTTTCCAGTTTCTTGCCATCAAATCTCTTCTGGGTAATAATTGAGTCTGTAATACCTATCCTTTCACAGAGACCTACTGCAAGAGCTGATTCGGTGGTCATGTCAATTAATTGGTATTTGAGGGACGAGCTGCCCGCATTTATAACAAGTACTTTCATGTTCAAACCCCAGTTCATACATTGCTTCTATCTACATTAGGATTTTACGTTAGATAATATTATATATGAGAGTTAATAAAAAGCTTCCTAAATTGTTCGTAATTAATCAAACATTCATATTTATTTTTGCTGAGCTGCGGCCTGAACACAGGTAATTGCAACAGCGCCAACAATGTCTTCGTCGCTGCAACCTCTGGAGAGGTCATTAATAGGCTTGGCAAGTCCCTGGGTTATAGGGCCATAAGCCTCAGCCTTGGCAAGCCTATGGGCAATCTTATATGCGATGTTTCCGGCGTTAAGGTCAGGGAAAATAAGAACATTTGCCTTACCTGCGACAGGGCTTCCCGGTGCTTTTGAAGCTGCAACTTTGGGAACAATTGCTGCATCTACCTGAAGTTCACCATCGATTGCTATATCTGGGGCAAGTTCCTGTGCACGTTTTGTTGCAGCGACTGTTGCCTCAGTCAGCTTGCTGTGAGCGCTTCCCTTAGTGGAGTAAGAAAGCATTGCGACATATGGGGTGTCCTGAACCAGAAGCTCGAAGGTCTTTGCAGAGGTTACGGCAATGTGTGCCAGCTCTTCTACAGTTGGCATCTCTACCATGCCCGAGTCAGCGAAGAGGAACGTTCCATTGGATCCATATTCACAGTCAGGTACGGAAATAATGAAGAACGCAGATGCCAGAGCTGAATCTGGGGCGGTTTTAACGATCTGGACAGCAGGTCTAAGAGTGTCAGAAGAAGAGTGAACAGCACCTGATACGACACCGTCAACTTCGCCGAGTTTTGCCATCATAACAGCGAAGTAAACGTAGTCCTTCATAATTTCAGCTGCGCTGTCGAGGGTGACACCCTTGTGCTTTCTCAGCTCATAAAAGGTCTTAACATATTCGTCTTTTCTCTCATAAGTCTCGGGATCTACAATCCTTGCTTTTGAGAGGTCAAGATCTCCTGAGAGTTCTTTGATGTCCTTCTCCTTACCGATAAGGACAACATTTGCAATACCTCTTTCAAGGACCTTGGCAGCTGCTTGGAGGGTTCTTATATCTTCAGTTTCAGGTAAAGCGATTGTCTTGTTAAGTTTCTTTGCTCTTTCACTGATTTTTTCTAAAAATGTTACCAATCAACCAACCTCCTCTATAATTAGAGTAGTTTAAGTTAGCTGGGTCTTGATATATAAATTTACGTAAAAGGTATAGTGATATATATATATAAAAATAAAAAATATATATCTCAGACTGCCAGCAAATTTTTATGTACAACTCCTTTTCCCGAAATATATAACAATCTGGATTATTTTTATATCACGTACGCAATACTTAAGACAATATTACTGAATATAAATGATAAATTGATATAAAAGAATACCGGAATGATTTCAATGAAGATACTGGGAATTTCAGGTAGCCCACGAAAGGGCCAAAATTGTGAGAAAATGATCGAAGCCGTCCTTAAAGTTGCAAATGAAAGGGGCTTTGAGACCGACACTGTTTTTATCTCCAATTTAGAAGTCGCCCCCTGTAAAGCCTGTGGAGCCTGCAGAGAACAAGATTCCTGTATAATTGATGACGATATGGAAGAAGTTTATGAAAAAATGAGGAGTTCAGACGGCATAGTCGTAGCAGCTCCAGTGTATATGGGAAATTACCCTGCCCAGCTAAAAGCCCTTTTTGACCGTTCTGTTCTCCTCCGCCGTAAAGATATGGCGCTCAAGAATAAAGTCGGAGCAGCCCTTTCAGTCGGAGGCTCAAGGAATGGAGGGCAGGAAAAAACAATTCAATCAATTCATGACTGGATGCACATTCACGGGATGATAGTTGTTGGTGATAATGCCCACTTTGGAGGAATCACCTGGAACCCGGTAGAAGAGGACAACCTTGGAATGCAAACTGTGCTTGAGACCACAAAAAAATTATGTGATGTCCTTGAACTTATAGGAAAAAAATAAGGGGTTATGTATAAATAACTTTAAAAAGTTAATATATCTATTCAGATTTCAGCTCAAAAATCTGAAATTTACTTTTTCCATGAAAGGCGAAAATAAATCCTCGATGATCTACTCAATTTATAATGGAATTGGTTTCATCGAGGGGTAGGCAATAAATTCTCAAGCTTCTTATAAACCTTTGTTAATAGATGCCTGTAATCTCTTCCCTGAGAGTAGCTTTTTGCAGGATGCTGTACTATAATAATGGGACAATGTTATTCTCGACTCACTCAGAGCAGAAGGTCAAAGGAATTAGATAATGGGGAGGGGTTTAAGTATGAATAATTCTACTCAGGGACAGATCCAGTACATAAATCCAGATGGTTTGCCTAAAAACCCGGCATTCACTAATGTGATTGTTGTAACCGGTAAGGTAAAAACGATTTACATCGGGGGGCAAGATGCGGTTGATGCCTCCGGGAAAATTGTTGGAAAAGGCGATATTAGACAGCAGACTGAGCAAGTTTTAGCCAACCTGCAAACAGCACTGAAAGCTGCTGGCGCTAAACTGGAGCACATTATTAAGTGGAATGTGTATATTGTTCAGGGGCAACCTTTACAGCCGGGTTTTGAGGTATTCCAGCAGGTATGGGGTAACAGGCCCAATCCGCCTGCAATCACCTTTATGTTTGTGTCGGGACTGTCAAATCCTGATTTCCTTGTGGAAATGGACGCTATTGCTGTTGTGCCTCAGGAGTGATATAAAGGGGCATAAGGGGTAACAGATCGTGCTGATTGGCTGGTTCCGATGATTGAAGAATTTCTAAATGCGCCCATGCCAGATACTCAGTCTTTATAGATATATCATGCGTATTCTATCTCAGCTGTATTAAGCAACCTGTAAATCGGTTACTGACAACCTCGAGATGCTTCCGGATGCATACCGAATAAGAGTAAATATAAAGAGGGTCCCCTGACAAAAAGAATAGAACCGGGATAGGGAATGCCATTTATAAATTGTGGGGGCTTTATGTCTATATCTGTAACTGAAAGCGGCTTAAACGGAGACCTGGGAAAGTACCTCAAAAACATAATACTGGAAGATAAGGATAAAATCTGTAATTATGTAGAATTATCTGCCAGAGAGATATTACCAATTACCCGCAGGCTTTTCGAAGAAAAGGTCTCTCTTGCCTACGACTTTGAAATCTCACAAATTGTAGAAAAAGAGAAGCATCTGATAATTTACGGAGGTGCAGGTTCGGGAAAGACAATAACCCTCAAATGGCTGAGTACTGTCTATGCCAGGCAGTACCTCCTGAGAAAGGAAGGATTTGTCCCGATCTATGTCGCACTTGATTCCTACGTTAAGGGTTCTTTCTACAACTACTTAAAAAAGAAAGTAAAGGAAAAAGGCATTTCTGAGGCAGATTTTAAGAAATTGCTCGAAGGAAAAGCCCTGCTGCTGTTAGATGGGCTTGACCTGCTCACACTTTCGGATGAATTTTCACCTTTTGATGAGGTTTCTGATTTTATTTCCGAGTATGAAGACTGCAGATACGTTGTTGCTTCGAGACCCGAGCCTTTTGACAGTTTGAAAAGTACATTTGCACTGTCGGAGCTTGAAAAATTAACTGATGAGAAAATCAGGTTGTTTATAGCAAAGAATGTCCCCAATAAGAGACAGGCAAAGCTTTTGACAGCCAGGAGTTTGAGTGAGGTCCATTCGAAACCAGTCCTTCGAAACCCTCTGCTGCTTTATATCTGGATCAAACTCTCAACAGTACATATGGAAACAAAGGAAAAGGCTGTAGGCGCTCAATGCTTTACCCTTGAAGGTTCTGTTCCCTCGAACGATACGGAAATCTATCAGGCTTTCGTTTCTGAGCTTTTTGAGAATAGCAGGTTAAGAGAGGAGTTTTTCAAATCTCGAAACCAATTTCATCTAAAGATAAGTTCTGATAGAACGAATCATAAAAAAATTCCTCGTGGAAGAATAGATTCTCAGGAACTGAGTACTGGAAAAACAAACATCGAAAATTTCCTGATGAATCTGTCGTTTGAACTCCAGTGCAGGAACAGGATCTCATGTAAGTATAGCTACGCTCTTGAAGTGGCAGAAAGGTATATTGAGTGCGGCAGGTCTGGAAGAGCAAGAGCCAGAAAGCTTCTTCAATCCTGCATGGGGATCGGACTCCTTATAAGAAAGAGATCCGAAATAAGGTTCGGAATAAATCGATCTTTTCAAGAATATTTTGCGGCGTTAAAGCTGAAAGCGTGCCTTGAAAGCGGAATGGACATCTCAAAGACGTTCAGGAATCCGAGATGGGATAACGTAATAGTACTTACCTCGGAGTTAGTCGAGTCAGGAGATGAACTTGTAAACTCAATAATCTCAAGTGGAAACCTAGATTTAGCCTCAAAATGTACTTTGAGAGCCAGTGCTAAGACAAAAGAGAAACTGTGCGAGTTGCTTTCCAGGAAACTTGACAGTAAATACATCGGAGAGAAAGTAAGGGCGGTTCAAAGTCTGGGGAGGCTGGGTACCTGTGGAATCATAGCCAATTTAGGAGCTCTTGAAGATAAGGACATAGGGATAAAAAGAGAAACTGCAAAGGTGCTTGGGGAAACAAGGTCTGAGGCAGCGCTCGCTCCGCTTGAGGCTGCAATAAAAGATGAGGATTACTCTGTGCGTATAGAGGCTGTAAAGTCTCTTGGGATGATAGGTTCCGATAGAGCTATCGAACTGCTCAGGAGTATGTTTGAAGATAAGAACCGGACTGTCCGTCTGCAGGCTGTGGAAGCTTTGATGCAGATAGGATCAGAGAAGGCTCTGGAAATCCTTATTTCCGCACTTGGGGCTAATGATGATTTCGTCCGTATAGGGGCTGTAGGTGCGCTTGGCAGGACAAATTCCAGGAAAGCTGCAGAAGCTCTTATAAAAGCATTTAAGGAAGAAGACAAGCTTGTCCAGATGGGCGCTGCCGAGGCTCTTGGTCAGATGAGATCGGAAAAAGCGGTTGAATTGTTTATAAATGCCCTGAAGGATGAGGATGAATTTGTACGCTGGATCGCCACAAAAGCACTTGGAGAAATAAGATCAGATAAAATATCAGGCACATTTGTTGATATGCTTGGGGATAAAAGCCGCTTTGTCCGTCGGGAAGCCGCGAAGGGACTTGGCATGGTAGGGTCGGAAAGAGCCCTCGATCCCCTTGTGTCCGCGCTCTGGGACGAGGATGAGTTTGTAAGGAAGACAGCCGCAGAGTCCTTAGGGGAAATAGGGTCTGAAATGGCGGCTAAAACCCTGATAAATAAACTCCATGATGAGAGCCATTTAGTCCGACTGGAAGCTGCAAAAGCTCTGGGCGCAATGAAGGTCCGCAAAGCTATTGTTCCACTTCTTTTTGCATTGGGAGATGAAAACCGTTTTGTCAGGAAGGAAGCGGCAAACGCACTCGGGCAGTTTGAATCGCAGGAAGTCTTTGAACCGCTCATTCGGATTTTTAAGTCAGGGAATAATCTTACAAGGCAGGGGGCAGTAAGAGCTTTGGGCAAGATAAATCCTGACGGCATCCCTGACTGGATATCGGATAGAATCTTTGATTTCATTGATCATGCGATCAAAGACGAAGATAAGCTTGTGCGGAGGGAAGCCGCAAAAGCCCTGCAAAATCTGTCGGAAAGCAGGCTCAAAAGAGCTTTTGAGTCCCTGATCCGCGCCCTTGATAGTGGAGATGATGAAGTCAGGAGGCTTGCAGCCGAGTCACTGCCATTTTTTGATTGTGAGATGGCGGTTTCCCCGTTAATCAATGCACTCAAATCCAGAGATGCAACTGTACGCAGATTTGCAGCCGTAACCCTGGGTCGGATAAGGTCAAAAGAAGCCCTGCAGCCCCTTATAGAGGTTCTGGTTTTTGATGACAACGGCTCCGTAAAAGAGGAAGCTGCAAAATCCCTCGGAAAAATAAAATCCAAAAAAGCTGTAGAACCCCTTATTGACGCACTGATGGATAGAAACAATGAAGGAAGATCGGGAGCAGCCGAAGCTCTTGGCAGGATTAAAGCCTCAAATGCGGTGGATCAGCTTATTGCTGCTCTTGAGGATCCGGACGATTTTACCCGGCTGGCTGCCGCAAAAGCTCTCGGCAGGATAAAACCGAAAAGGTCTATCGAACCTCTTATAAATACCCTTTACGACTGGAACCGCTTTGTAAAAGCCGAAGCGGCAGGGGCTCTAAAAAGGATCTGTACTAAAGAGGATGAAGTGAAGTTGAAGGCTTTACTTGACTCAGAAAATGAATTCGTGGCAAACCTTGCTTTTGAGATCCTTGAGGGCATCGAGATGAATGAAATCTTAAAGACCCATTTGTGGGAGTGTCCAGAGGACACTTTTTTCAGTGGTAGCTGATAAAAAAATAAAATTTTTGTTTCTAAAAAGGATGCTTTTCTCACTTTTACTGCTTAAAGCCTGAAAAAAGGCATAAAAAGAAAATTAAAGGGAAAAATAAGGCAGAACAACCTTATTAGCTGTATCCTGATCGTTCTCGTCACGCTTGCCAGCGAGCGGCTTTTCCCGTTTTCCCGAATATAATAGAAAGAATTAATTTAGATGGTTTTAATAAGGAAGTTGATAGAGAAACTGAGAAGAAATTCTTTTGACAGCAGGGATACGATGGTTTTTTCAGAATTAGCTTTGGGCTATCTTGCTAACCTAATATATGATTCTTCCAAGAGAATCCCTGGAGAAATTTTTGATACATATTCGAAAGTATATTACAAGGCGATTGAAGAGTTTTCGAATAAGAAATGTAAATTAAATGGAATACAGATTGATACTTTTTTTCATCAGAAAAATGTGGAAAACGCAATCAGAGAATACCTGATGAACCCGGATAAACTTGATTGTTCAAATGTTTTAATTCAAGAGTTTTTTGAAGTATTCAGCGAGGAAGATTTCTCCCGTGAAGATGCAGATCTAATCCTAAATTCCTTTTTTGTGATAATAGACGCCGAAATAGAAAAAGAACCTGAACTTAGAGATTATCTTATACTCAACTTAGCAAAACGAACAGATAAAACAGTTCAAGAAATCTCTCAGACAGTTCAAGAAATAAAGGAAGTGGTAAATGAAAGTAAAGCTGATCAGAGTAGAAAAGAATTAGATGCAGACTTCGAAAAATCATTAGAAAAATACTTGAACAAAATATTAGACGAAGAAGGAAAAAACGGAATCAGTGATGTCTATACAGAACTTTCAGCCAGAGAGATTCTGCCAATAACTCTCAAATTTCGTGATAGAGAAAACAATAAACCACAAGAATTTGAAGTGCTTGAACTTGTTGAGAAAGAAGAGAAGCTTATTATTTCCGGGGAATCGGGTTCTGGAAAAACGACTACACTTAGATGGTTAAATTACATTCTTGCTAAAAGTTATCTTGAGGGAAAAAGCGAAAACGTTCCGCTGTACATTGAATTAAATTCTTACATCGCTGAAGAGCGGTTTATAAAGGAACCTTTTGACGCATACGTCACTATGAAAGCCAAAGGGAAAGGAATCTCAGAGGAAACTCTAAGAACGATATTAAAAGGGAAAGCAACTATTCTCCTCGACGGCTTTGACTTACTTTCACCTACTGATGAGTTTTATCCCCATGATAAGATCTCAAATTTCATCACCGATTACAACAATTGCAGATTTGTTATTTCTTCAAGACCAGGCTTTTTTGAGAGTATAAAAAGCAGTTTCAAAGTCTCGGAATTAGAAGAATTAACCGATGAGAAAATAGGGATATTCATAAATCGCCGCATTTCAAATAAAGAACTAGCAAATACTCTCAAAGACAAAATCTTTAAAAATCAACAGCTAAAATCCATACTCTCAAACCCGATGATGCTTTACATTGCCATCAAAGTTGCTATGGAGCAAAAAGACAAAGCTGGCGACTTATTACCTTCAAACCGCTCTAAGTTGTACGAAGCTTTTATTTCTACTCTTTTCAGTCATCAAGAAAAAAAAGGAAAATATCTCTGCGCAGACAGAACACAAATCGAGAACTCTCTGACTGACCTGTATTTTAAACTTCAGTGCAGGAATGAAGTTTCATGTAAATATTCTGAAGCTCTCAAATTTGTCAAGAGAAGCTCTGAAGATCCTTTATTCAGAAAAATCAGCCCGCAGGTAATTCTTGAAGATTGTTTCAAACTTGGGATACTTAATAGAAATGATAATTATGTATCATACGGAATTCACCAATCTTTTCAGGAATATTTTGCAGCTATAAAGCTAAAAGAGCTTTTTGAAAGTGGATTTGATGTATCAGAGGCTTTTAATCATCCAAAATGGGAAGAAGTTGTGATATTCGCCTCTGAAATGCTGGATTCAGATTCTATTGACGAATTTGTGGATTCGATGATTTCAAAAGATGAGCTTTTCCTGGCTTCAAAGTGTGTAAATAATGCAAGTGAAAAAACAAAGGAAAAACTGTGTGCGTTACTTGCCGATAAAATTGATTCCAGGTATAGACTGGATAAAATAAATTCTATCAAAAGTCTAGAAAGGATTGGAGTCACCGGGATAAGCATAGTTATTGAAGTCCTAGAAAATGAAGATTCAGATGTGCGGATGAGTGCGGCAGCAGCACTTGGAAAAATTTGTACTGTTAAACATAAAAAGCAGCTGGAAGACCTGCTGAAATCAGACAATGAATTTTCAGTTAATACCGCATTTGAAATCCTATATGATATCGAGAAAGAAGAGAGATCAAAAGTTGTCTTATTTAATGATGAAAAGTTTTTAAAAACCTGATTTTGTGACTTTATTCGCTCATTCCAGCAATTCCGTATCCTCATGTGAATAAGCCGGCGCACAGCAGCAGAGAATTTTCAGCGCTGTGTCTCCTGTATTTTGAATTCTATGCGGAGTGCCTGGAGAAATACAAATTGAATCTCCTTTTTTGACCTCAAATTCTTCAGAGCCGAGAGTCATTATTCCGCTGCCTTCCGTAACATGATAAATTTCTTCGGTCAGGCGGTGTTTATGAAGGAGAGTTTTTCCACCGACTGGCACGGTAGCTTCAGCAAGGCTCTGGCTGCAGTTGCCGTGGATAGAAGGATGCATGAGTTCACGAATAATTGAACCATCTTTTGTAATATAGGGCTGTATTTCTTCGTATACGGTTAGCAGTTTCATTTTAAATTACCAGAAGTTGCAGGTATATAATTCCTCATATAGCTCTTATTCTTCTTAAAGTATTTTCAAAGCAGGGGTGTGGATTCTTCTTCCTGCAAAAGTTTGTGAAACTCCAGACGACGTGGATTTTACAGAGCCCCCATACTCTAGGATTTTTCATTCCACTTCAAAAAGCAGACTCCAACTTTATAGCATCTGTCTTCCTGTTTTCTGTGAAATTAAGATCCTTTTTCCGATTTCCTGTGAAAATTAAGTTCTTTCTTCCGGTTTTCTGTGAAATTAAGTTCTTTTAAGGTCTCATTCAGGGAGAGGAGGAATTCATTTTTGAGCTTTTCGGTCAATTGCTCAGGGTCTATGCTTCTGAAAATGGCAGGAGTTCCTTCTATAACTTCCACGTACCCCTTTTTTACCATCCTTTCCAGCACAGAGTAAATCTTTGGCCTGGGCACATGAGTAAATTCATGAATTTCCCTTGCTGTAGCTTCATTCAAGCTCAGGAGTCCGACATAAACTTTTGCCTCATTCTCCGTAAACCCCAGTTTCTTTAACTTGTCTATAAGTTCGGTGCGCATTGAAGGCCTCCTCAAGATTCTTTTATTCAGGCAGCCTATCAAGCTTCTTGAGCATTGCAAGTATTGTCTTCAGGCTTTCCTGGTATGCAAGGATATCCTCTTCACCCAGCCTTCTGAGGATCTCGGAGGCTTTTTTTTCGAGTTCCTCCATAAACCATTCCCTGTAAGCTATCCCCTCTTCAGTAAGAGAAATAAGTGTTTTTCTTCTGTCCTCGGGATCTCCTTTCCTGTAGACAAGTCCCTCTTTTTCCAGGGCATCAATCATGCTTGTCAGGCTTCCTTTCTGAAGATCAAGGCACTTTCCCAGGGTTGTAGGCATTATATTATCTACTGCCCCGATAATCATGATAGCCCGGTTCTGGTTTTTATTCAGGTTATAAGGCCCGTTTCCAGTTTGGTGAAAGATTCTGGCAAAGTTTTTATGAAACAGATGAAACATCTCAAACTGCAGTTTTACTGCTTCTTTTATTTTTTTTTCTTTCATTGATATCCACAGCCAGAAGTTTTCTAATTCGGATGTTAAATTGAAAGAGTTTCTCAATAAGCCTTTAAATAGAACTTATAGTGAAAAATTATGCCTGTTTTTCAGCTCATCTTTCAAATTGATAGTTCATATTCTTACTGTTCGTTTATTTAATTGTTTGATTTCTTACTAATTCAATCTAAATTGTATTTATACTTTGTGATACAGGGTTCAATACTTCATAATGTTAGTATTTCTTTAAACTCATATCCGTACGAATTAGACATTTCAGGTATGTATGTGCCCAGATGAAAGTAATCAGTGAACCAATTACTGTCCCCGCAACAAGCCCCCACCAGACGCCAGAAAGCCCCCAGTTGAATTCGAAAGCAAAAATTAAGGCAAAGAGAGGGGTCATAATCAGGCTGCGCAAAAGCGTAGCTATAAGAGCGTTGGTGCCTTTTCCTGCTCCCTGGAAGAAAGAAGCGGAAAGCATCCCAAAGGCGACTGCCGGATAGAACACTGTCATGATCTTAAGGAGTCTCGTGAGTTCTGGTGCAATCCGGGCAGCGTCTTCGGTCTGTGTAAAGACAGCAGCAATTTCTGGAGCAAAAACGAATACGAAAACCGCAATTACGGCTTCGACCAGAAATCCGATTTTAACTGCGTAAAAAAGAGCATTCTGGGCTTTTTTAAAATCCTTTTCCCCAAAAGCAGCTCCTCCAATTGAGACCATAGCGATTGAAATTCCTATCAGGGGCGTAACTGCTATGCCTGTCACTCTCCAGGCTGTGGCATAGACCGCAACTCCATCTGTACTGCTGATATCCGTGATTATAATATTCATTATAAGTGCGGTCAGCGCCAGGGCAAGCTGCTCAACTGAGGAGGGTATTCCGACCCTGAAAATATCTTTTACTATCGCTTTATCGAATTTGAAGGAACTGAACCTGAAAGCTACATAGGTATCTTTTTTGATGAAAAACCAGTAAAACATCAGCAGTCCGGAACTGGCATAAGCGACAACGGTTGCTAGGGCGGCTCCTGCAATTCCCAACCCCAGAGTATATATAAATATGGGATCGAGTATTACGTTCAGGACTGAGCCAAGAATCATTGACTGCATAGCCCTTTTTGAATCCCCTTCACTTCTCAGGATGGAGTTTGCAACATTAGTAAAGAAGAATATAAAACTGCCCCCGAAAAACACCCTGGCATAACTGATTCCGAGCTCCGTCGTTCTTCCGGCGGCTCCACTGTATACGAAAAGATCTTCCACAAAAGCTAATCCAAGCACGGTCAGTACAGCTGTCAGGGTGAGCATTATCACAAAGGTATGCAGGGCAACGTTATCTACGCCTGTTTTATCTCTGGCTCCGATCCGCCTGGAAATTGCAGACCCTCCTCCAACTCCCAACCCGCCTGTAAGTGCCATCTGGATAAGGAAAAAAGGAAATGCAAATCCCATAGCAGCCAGAGCATCAGCTCCCAGCCCCGCAACCCAGAAGGTGTCTGTAAGGTTGTATATTGTTTGCACAGACATTGCAACTATTATAGGAATTGATAGCTTGATAACGGCTTTCTGGGGGTCACCGAGAAGAATATTTACTCCTTCTGTTGTCTCTTTATGCACAAGAAAACCTTTTTCTTCGACCAAAAAACTCCTCTCATTTTTTTACGGCTTTCCTTTTTTCCTCTGCTTCTTTTCTGTATATATCTTCGTTGATTGTTGAGTACAATTTTTTATCATTCCGTCTTCTACCATTACCGTTTACTTATTTTATGCAATTTTATTGATAGCTGTATGTGTGTTAATATGGATGTTAACTAAGATATACTCTTAACATTTCTTGTGAAACAAAACTGGAATAGATTGACTGGCATTAGACTGGCATAATATGTATTAATTCCAGTCCCACAGGTACAAAGGGTCACAGCCTTTATATACGAAAAAGTAATTCTCGGGGTTACCAATTGTTAGAATAAAATCCGTTCTTATATTATTGAGAACTAAATTACAAACCACAGATAACAAATAAAGACTCGCAGATAGAGACAAGTCATATGAAACAGTGAATCTTGAATCATAGAGACAAGTCATATGAAACAGTGGATCTTGAATCCAGGGATTCAATAAATTTCATACCTCTTTCTCTTATAGGGCAGAAGAAAATCTTGATTTTTGGTCTTAGGATTTGAATGCATAAAACTTTTATTTCAAATTATGTTTTTGCCCGGATTTCTGGAAAATAAGGTGAAGAACTATGTTATCCAAAACAGAACTCAGGGAAGCAGTGAAGTCTATGGGTCTGGTTTTTGGTGATATCGGGACCAGTCCCATTTATACCCTGACAGTTATCTTTCTTCTTACAAAACCGACTGAAACTCATGTAATAGGAGTTTTATCTCTAATTATCTGGACACTTATCATTATCGTGACTATGGAATACGCCTGGCTTGCCATGAGCCTTAGTAAAAAGGGTGAAGGAGGAACTATTGTCTTAAAAGAAATACTTATTCCCCTTTTAAGGTCAGGCAGAAAGGTTTATTTAGTCACAATATTAGCCTATATAGGTATTTCATTCCTTATTGGAGACGGCGTTATTACGCCTGCAATAAGCATACTCAGTGCCGTTGAGGGAGTACGCATCGTTTCTGGTTTTGAAAATACAGGACAGAGTGTTCTGATCTTAATTGCCGGTATAATTGCTATAATCCTTTTTTCAGTCCAGAGTAAGGGAATAGAAAAGATTACATGGGTATTTGGCCCGATAATGTTTTTATGGTTTGCATCCCTTGCATTTTTTGGAATTTCTTCAATATTTTATGCGCCAGGCGTAATTAAAGCCATCAACCCTTATTATGCCATCAGCTTTCTTCTGGATAGTGGAATTGCGGGATTTTTTGTACTATCCGAAGTGATTCTATGCGCAACCGGGGGTGAAGCATTATATGCCGATATGGGCCATCTGGGGAGAAAGCCCATTTTAAATGCCTGGAAACTGGTATTTGCAGCATTGGTTTTGAATTATCTTGGGCAGGGATCATTCCTTATTAGAAATCCAGACTCAACAAATGTATTATTTGAGATGGTGTCTCAACAAGCCAGCATTATCTATATACCATTTCTTGTCCTGAGCATCGTTGCAACGATTATTGCTTCGCAGGCTATGATTAGCGGTGTGTTTTCAATAGTATATCAGGGAATAACAACCCGAGTAATGCCAATGCTAAAGATTGATTATACCTCCGGGCAATTGAGATCACAGATATATATAGGGGCAGTAAACTGGATGCTTCTAATCGCTGTATTATTTATGATGCTTGTGTTTCAGGAATCGAGCAATCTTGCAGCCGCATATGGATTGGCGGTTACAGGGAACATGACAATTACAGGCATACTGATGGCCTCAATATTCTATTACAAAAAAGATATATCGAAGACTATAATCTCGCTGTTCATAACATTTGTTGACTTTATATTCCTTCTCTCAAATACTTACAAAATCCCGCATGGAGGCTACTGGTCAATTATCATAGCACTCTTTATCTTCTCTCTTATTGTGATATACACATCGGGGCAGAAGAGACTTTACGAAGTGCTGAAGCCTGTAAAAATCGATGATTTCCTTGAAAAATATAATCATCTATATGCTGCTGAAAATAAAATCAGTGGAACTGCACTTTTCTTTACACGGGATATAACCAGAATTCCCCAATATATTTCCCATGTAATGTTTAAAAATAACATCATTTATGAAAATAATATTTTTATTTCAATTATTAAGTCTGACAGTCCTTTTGGAGTAGAAAGCTCGTTTACAGCAGAACCGGCAAAAGGATTAAAAGTTTTTGAAATAAGAGCAGGATATATGGAAATTGTTGACGTCGAACAGATTTTGAAAGACCAGGGCATTTATGAAAAAGCAATTTTCTACGGAGTAGAAGATATATTTACCAGTAATATAGTCTGGAGAATATTTTCCGTAATTAAGAAATTGTCACCTTCATTTGTCCAGTTTTACAGGCTCCCTACCGACGAGCTTCACGGAGTTATGACAAGGTTCGAAATGTAAAAATGGAAAAGTACAATGGGCCTTCAGTCCTAAATAAAATTAAAAAAGATGATATAAGTTGAAGTACTATCTAAAGATTACCCATCTTAGATAAGATATCTGAACAAACTGTATGAATAAATAGTTCATTCTGGATGATTACTCAGGTTTGGGCGTCAGTACGCTTTGAATAATTATCCAAAAAATTCAAAATTCAGGTGTGTAGAACTGGATAAAATGGAGGGATCTGATTGGATAAGCAGTATTTACCATATCTTGCTGCAATTCTCTTTGCTTTTCTCATAATCGCACCAGGTGTTGCAGGAGCCGAGGGCAGCACATACACAAATGTAAGTGTTAATGATGCCAAGAATATGATTGAAGAAGGTAATGTCTTCATTCTCGATGTACGTACCCCTGATGAATTCCATGCAGCGCATATCAAAGGAGCGGTATTGATACCGGTCACGAGCCTCAAGAATCCGCCCGGAGAGCCGATTTTGTCTTATGAATATCTGCTGGCAAATCGAACGGATGAGTTGCCGGATGATTGTAATACAAAAATACTTATTTATTGTAAAACCGGGACACGAAGCACCAATGCAAGCAAAGTCGTGGTAAACGCCGGTTACAGCAATGTTTATAACATGAATGAAGGGATCAAAGTCTGGATAGACGCAGGATACCCCGTCGTAAGCAGCTTCGTGGATGAGCTTGACTGCGCTGATGACTCAACTAAAACTGCCCTCAACGTAAAAGTCAACAACATACTCTGTCATCTTCAAAAAGGAAATGATGCTAAAGCTATAAAGAAAATTAGCACTTTTAATGCTTTCGTTAATAAAACGAGAGCTGAATGCAGGTTGAATTCTACCGAAGCCGATTACCTGATCCACGAATCCACAGTCCATCTTATGGATCTTATCTGATATTTATATGACCTTACCTGATTTATGACCTTACCTGATTTATTCATCAGTTGCCTGCAGGACAGGCAACTTTGATTTTATGTTCTCACAATAACGAGCGTCTTTTAAAGAAAAATACAGCCCCTAATATGCATACCAGGCTCACCAGTTTGAATCCGGGCAGGCTTTCTTCTACAGCATACGGCTTTTCTTCCACGTGTATAGGAAGGTCAAGCGTATAATCTTCCACGTTCTCAGTATCTTCGCCGAAATAATATATTACTCTGCCTTTGACAGTAAAATCTCCAGGCTGGTTAGTCTCAATTCTTACTTCAATATCCCTGCCCTGTCCAGGCTCAAGTTCATATGTTGTCGTATACTGACCTGCACCCGACTGGACAAACTCCGAGGAAGAGACACTCATTCCTGACGGTGGAATAATAATAACCTGCACATGCATTACAGGTTTTGTGATAAGATTGACAGCTGACAGTTTGAGCAGAATGTCTTCCCCAGCAATAACCCAGGTCTTTTCACCATGGAGACTGACACTTGCAGAGGGGGGTGCAGGTTTGGAGTTCCCGGCTGATTTTGTGTTCTCTGGAGCTGTTTTTTGTGCAGGCTCAGGCTGTATGTAGTTGTTATTCTCAATTTTAGTATATTCTGAGCGTATTATATGGTACGAGTCTCCTTTACTACGCGAAGATTCGCTCTCGGTATCCTCTGAAATTTCTGTTTCTTCTGAGGTTTGCGTTCCTGTATCCTCAGTTTTTATTTTCGTGCCCCCCGAGGGCTGAGTTTCCGTATTCTCTGATGATACTGCTTCCTTACTTTCCTGGGAATTTGCTTCGGTTTCTTCAGCCGGTTCTAATTCCGGTTCTTCCTGGGGATCAGTTTTTGTTTCTTCAGTCGGTAGTTCAGGATTTCCCTCGGAATTTGTTTCGGTCTTCTCAGCAGACTCTGATTGGGTATTTTCCAAGGATTGACTTTCTTCCCCCTCCAAAGGCTTTACGCCTTCATTTTGGGTCTCATCGTTTTTTGAGGATTGTGTGTCTGTATCTTCTGGGGGCTGTGACTGCTCTTCGAGATACTGTGCCTCACGTGAAGGCTGCATTCTTTCTTCTGAAGGCTTTGATTTATTTTCGTTAGAATCTGCTGAACTCTCTGACGCATATACATACGAAAGGTTGCTTACAAGGAAACAAGCGACTAAAAAGCAGATTATTAGTGTTTTTAATATAGCCCTTTGAGACATTCTACCACCTTTTTGGGCTGCGATCTTTAAACGTCCGGTCAACTTAGCTGAAAAGCTTTTCGAAGTTATTGGTGCCTTTCCTAGCTTATTGAAATAATAAAACAGGAAAAATGCATGTATTTTTCCTGAAATCGTGCTTATATTTTTTTAACCTGACTTACTTCCTCTTGGCAGCATAAACTCCTAGCAGTCCTATAGCCGCAATTAATATCTCGAATCCTGGAGCACTAAATGAGCCTTCTCCTTCGGCTTTTATTCCTCCGCTCTCTTCAGAGCTGGAAGCTTCTTCGGGGTTGCTCTCCTCAAAGTTGGGGGCTTCTCCGGGATTTTTGGAAGCCTGCTCAACTATAAAGGGGTGGCTGAGTGAAATCGGGTTGTAATCGTCTTTGTTATCTCCAGGCCAGTACAGACCGCTGAAGTGTACAGTGAAAGTACCTACTTTCTCTCCTTTAATGTTGATGTAGATTGTTCGGGCGCTTCCAGGAGGCACGGAAAATGTTCCATAGACTGTACCTGCAGCACCTGTCTGAGCAAAACCCTGCCCGTATACGTGAATTCCAGCAGGTACGCTGATCCTTGCGTCTACATTCAGAGTCACATCATTAAGGGAAGGGTTATCGATATAAAGTTCAACAATGCCGTCTTCGTTTTCAGTTATAACATCATTAACCGGTCTCAGAGTGACTGTCGGACCTACTCTGAATTTCTGTTCTGCTACAGGAACTGCTGCTTCACTTTCGGTTACATTGGTAAGGCTGGTCTCATTCAGGGGCATGGATTGATTAGCGGATTTATTGGCGGGTTGATTAACGGATTTATTGGTGGCGGATTGATTAACAGATTTATTTACGGATTGATTAGCGGATTCATTTGTGTTTAAAATCTTTGATGCCGTATCATTTACTAATGGGTTATCGGCTGCACTTGCAACCGCACCTGTTAACACAGCCCCAAAAACAAAAATCGACATCACCAGTATGGGCAAATATTTTTTCAACTTATATACCTCCTTTTAGGGGTATTTAGGGGTATTTAATTACCTGTACAATAGCTTTTTGAAATGTTTTTCAAAATTTCCGATTGATTTATTACAGAATTTGCTTTGAATCAATATTTTTCAGCAGATATTGAGCATTTTTAGTTTAATTTACTTTCGGCTTTTTTGTTAATATCTTCAAAATTTTACTTACATATTACAATAATTTTAGATGAAGAGTATAATTTAATATATCAATATTATTTTTCACCTGATATTCCTGTGTTTTAATTGTATTTTTGATTCCCATGTTAAGGGTATAGATGAATATGGAATCCAGAATGACGTTCAGGACTCCGCCTGCAATCATAGCCTGCATGGCTCGCTTCGAGTTGCCCTCACATCGGAAAATAGAATTGGCGGCATTGGAAAAGAAAATAATGATACTTTTAAAGAAGGTAGCCCTGGCAATTTTCTGATTTCCCAGTTATATGGAAAAATATCTCATAAGAGACTGGTTTTAGTGCACGAAAATAAAATGCCTGGGATAAGGACAGGAAATTTATCCCTGCAGTAAGTTTCCTACAAGTGTTTAAGATTGACAGGGAACGAATCTCAGGCTCAATTTTAACTCTTATTGACAGGGAATGAATCTCAAGGCTCTCTCAAGGCTCAATTTTAAATCACATACTTTTTACAATTCTCTCTGAAAAAAATTGCAATTAGATCATAAACAGTAAAAGCCAGAATCATTCCCCTAAATTTCAGGTTATAATGCGATAAAGTTCTTCATGTGAACATGATTTGAGGAGTCTTATACTGCGATTGCGATCTGAAAAATATCAAGATGTCCTTGATAATATTGCATGATACCTGTACTCGTAGTACATTGATTTTATATATTCCATAGTGAAACCGTTATTCTTGGCAATTTTTTCAATCAGGTAGGGGGCTATGAGAATTCCCAATTATATCCCTGGGGCGGTTTCTCAGGATAGCCGATAACTGCTTGATGCTCCCGATACCAGCTTTAGGTAATGTTTTCCAGAGTTTGAAATTCTGTGAAAACCATCCCATTTTCCACAGGGGATAAAGCCTTGGATCAATTATGTCAAAAAAGATTATCTTGCCTCCTTCATTTAGATGACTACAGGCGTTATTGACAAAAGCATCTATTTGCTCAGGGGTCAAGTACTGGACAACCTGTGATGCCGTGATCCGGTCAAACGAAGAATTCAACTTGTCCCATACTGTTTTGTCATCGGCAAGGAATAAGTCTACATTTTTATAATTTTTCTCCCAGATTTTCTTCTCAGCTTCAAAAAGCATCGAGCGTGAGAAGTCAACACCTACCACCCTTTCGTAATAAGGCACGTAATATATCAAGAGCTCTCCGGCGCCGCACCCAAAATCGAGAAGAGATTTACCTCCACTGAGGTGGAAAAGTTCTCCTTAGCTTCCTTATATAGGAATTCATCGGTAGAATATCTATGGCCTCCTTTTTTCTTATCCGAAAAATATTCTGCCCAGGAGAACTTCGATCTACTAAATGATATTTCCATACCGGTAACCCCCTTTCTTCCGATTTTTCCCCATTTCACCTGCAGATGACTGCAATTGAGTAAAGATAAAGATGATTAAATCTTCTTACAGTCTCTCTTGAAAAATATATTTAATATTACCAATCTCACGTTACTTTATTCAGTTATTGAAACATTTGTCCTGAGACCAAGTCCTGACCTACTGTCGGAAAATTTAATAACTATAGTAAAAGATGCTATAAACCTCATAGAAAAATTTAATAACTATAGTAAAAAGGCTATATAAATTCTGATATCTACAGAAATCAGCTTTCTATACATTCGTGCGATCATTTACAGAACTTTTAGCTTTAATTATAGTATTGTCTTCTAGATACAGGCAGCGAACGTAAGTAATTTAGTAATGAATAATTAGTAAAGTATTAAAAAAGTAAGAAGATCATAAGTAAAAGGAAATTAAGACTGAGAAAACAGGAGATAAAATTAAAATGGAAGACATGTTCCGATTTGCGGATGAGCTTGGACCATTTAAAATCATCCATATCTATGAACCATCAGTTGACCTTAGAGCGATTCTTGTAGTGGATAACATCGCCCGGGGACCTGCTCTTGGAGGGGTCCGTATGGCTCCTGATGTGAGTGCTGAAGAATGTTTCAGGCTTGCAAGAGCCATGACCCTTAAGAATGCAGCTGCAGACATTCCTTTCGGGGGCGGTAAACTTGTCATTTATGGTGACCCCCGGATGCCGCAGGAAAAGAAAATCCAGAAACTTCGAACGCTTGCCAGTGCCTTAAGATACACGAAGGAATACATTTTCGCCCCTGATATGGGAACTGACGAGTTCTGTATGGCATGCATAAAAGATGAGATCGGAAGGGCAGTAGGGCTTCCTTGTGGGGCTGGAGGAATTCCTCTTGATGAAGTGGGGGCTACAGGCTGGGGGCTTGCAAAATCTACCGAGGTAGCGCTTCAATACTGTGATTTTGAGCTAAATGGAGCTCGTTTAGTTATTCAGGGTTTTGGGGCAGTTGGGATGCACGCTGCTCGTTTCCTTACCAGTAGTGGAGCTGTTCTGGTAGGAGTTGCCGATTCCCGCGGCTCAGTTTACAACCCAGACGGGCTTGACGTAGATGCCCTTATAAGGCTTAAGAATGAAGGAAAAAGTGTACATGACTATCCTGAAGGGAGAAAGCTTGACAGAGATGCAGTTATCTCCATCCCCTGTGACATATGGATTCCTGCAGCCCGTCCAGATATAATCAATGAGAGCAATGTCCATCTTCTGAATACTAAACTGATTATTGAAGGAGCAAACATACCGATTACAGAAGGAGCTGAAAAACTCCTCTATGAAGCCGGTATTCTTTATGTCCCGGACTTTATCGCAAACGCAGGCGGCGTAATCTGTGCGGCGTCTGAGTATCAGGGAGCTACCCGGCACGCAGCTTTTGAGGCAATTGAAGAGAAAGTGAGGAACAATACGGCTCAGGTGTTGGAAGCTGCAAAAACAAAAGGAATCCTGCCAAGGGAAGCTGCAGTCCAGCTTGCTGTGGAAAGAGTTAAGCAAGCCATGGAATACAGGCGGTGGTCGATCTTTTCTTCGGCTCCGGATTTTTCGTAACCGCCATGTAGTTCTATTCTCATCCTTTAACTTTTTAAGTCCCCGGTTGTTCAGGATTTTTCGGCTCAAATCGGGCTTAACTTACTTTATTCCTCCGCACAACACCTTTGCTGCCCTGACTGCACTATCCGGGGTAAAAAAGACTGGCATTCCGGTGGCAGTAAGAGCTGAAGCCATTTCCCGGCTGAACTTCCCGCCTGGAGAACAGATAAGGATTGGTTTTCCGCAGCTATCCGCAAAGTCCCGAATTTTCTCCGCAATCTTTGGGGTAAGAAGAGGGGGACCCCAGAGCAGGCTAACGATTGCAAGGTCGTAACCTTCCCTGAAAGCTTCCTGAAGAGCATAAATGTAATGTTCATCCCTTACACTGCCTGTCAGGTCTATAGGGTTTTTTACGGAAGCAAAAACAGGAAGCTTCTCTTTTAACCTCTTTACAGCTTCGTCTGGGATTTCGGGAACCCTGAGCCCTGCCTCCTCACATGCATCGGCAATGGAAATTCCTATTCCTCCCCCGTCAGTTATAATGAGGACTCTTTTTCCTTCAGCCAGAGAATACCTGTTCAGTACTTTGCAGGCGTCTTTTAACTCCTCATAACTCTCCACTTCTATTATACCTGCTTTTCTGAAAGCGGCTTCATAGGCTTCATATCTCCCACTGACAGCGCCAGTATGGGAACTGGCTGCTCTTGCACCTGGTTCCTTCCTTCCTACTTTGAGAGCTACCACTGGCTTTTTTTGCACACATCTGGAAGCAGCAGCAAGGAACTTGCGTCCGTTTCCTACAGACTCGATGTAGAGTGCAATGGCTTTTGTTGCTTCGTCGTCTGTCAGGAATTCGATGCAGTCACTTTCATCCACATCAACTTTATTTCCATAGCTTACCACCCTTGCGACCCCTGCTCCTTCGTTTGCCAGCTCGTCCATAATCATAGCGGCAAAGGACCCACTCTGAGTAAGCACGGAGACCCCACCCCTGGCAGGTCTTTCGACCTTATCGCTTTTTATAAAAAATGTGTCTACATTTGAAACTGTATCGTAGATCCCAAGGCAATTTGGTCCCATAGCCCGAATACCTTTCTTATCTAAAATTTCTTTCAGGCGAGTTTCCATTTCCTTTCCTTCGGGTCCAATTTCCCGAAACCCGGAACTGATAATTATGGCGCCTTTTATATTCTCAACAGGTCCGTCAAGAATCTCAAGAACAATAGATGCAGGTACTGCAAAAATTGCTATATCGATTCTGTCCTCTATCTCCCCAGGATTTGGATAACATTTAAGTCCCCTGATCTCCTGGTAGCCTGGATTTATGGGATATATCTTTCCCTGAAATCCCATATTCAGGAGATTTTCCAGGATTGTATAGGAAAGCTTCTCAGGATTCGGTGACGCTCCTATCAGGGCTATGCTCTCGGGCTTGAAGAAAAAACCAATATTTTCTTTAGTGGTCATTTACGCCCTTCCGAATAATTGCATATCATATGCAGATTATAGCTCTGAGCTTAAATACTTGCACCTATAAATTTTGGCTCCATAATCCTTGAAAACAGGGAAAGCATGGTAAGTGCAAGAAGGCAAGGAAAAACTCGTTGCAGAACCTTAAAGGACTGAAATCAGAAAAAACTTAAAGCATGGAATCTCTATTCCCATTTTTTCTGTGTCTTCTATCTTTGTATATCTTCTATCTTTTTGTGTCTTCTCTTTTTCTGTTCCTTCTATCTTTCTGTTCCTTTTATCTTTCTCAGTCTTCTATCTTTCTGTGTTTCCTATTTTTATTTCCTTCCAAAAGATAGAAGATATACAAATTTCCATCTTCATTTATTTTTCAGCAACCCTGGCTCAGTGGTCACAGTACATGCAAATGGCTTTCTCGCACTCTTCATTCTGGAACTTCCACTTAAGCCCCCAGCGTTTAATCGCCTGTATTATTTTCACGAAATCCATCCCGCTTTCGGTCAGGTAATATTCGGATTTCGGAGGCTTTGTTGAGTCGTCAACTCTCTTTGCAACCAAGCCCTCGATTTCCAGTTCGGTCAGCCTTTCTGAAAGGATTTTAGGGGTTATGTAGCCGAGTTTCCTTTTGAGCTCATTAAAGCGCTTTTCCTTTTTTTCTCCTTTGTGCAGTTCCAGAAGGATATGGATAGTCCATCTTTTCCCGATGATATTCATAGTCTTGTAGACTGTGCAGTCTTTCATAGTATAAACATAGAAACTGCCTTATATATAAATTAGTATCTCTAATATACTGGTATCAAAAAGATACTATTATAATTGACATTTTATAAAATCTGTCTATATAATATATCAGAAAAATCCATAAAGTTCGGAAAGATCAGCCATGAAAGACAATTTACCGGAAAAAGGTGCAATCGTTCAGAGAGACCGTGAAACATATGCAATCGCTCCCCACCTTCCAGGAGGAATTGTGGAGCCGGAAACCCTCATGAAAATCGCTAAAGTTGCGGAAAAATATGGGGCTGCTGCCCTCAAGGTGACCTCCGCCCAGAGGATTGCAATCGTGGGGCTTAAAGAAGAAGACCTTGACAATGTGTGGGCTGAGCTTGATATGAAGCCCGGCGCAGCTATAGGGCTTTGTGTAAGAAGCGTGAAGTTCTGTCCGGGAACGACTTTCTGCAAGCAGGCAAAACAGGACTCTGTAAGTCTGGGTCTTAAACTGGATGAGAAGTACCACGGAATGCCCATGCCTTCCAAAATGAAAATGGCTGTTTCCGGCTGTCCTAATTCCTGTGCCGAGCCTGCCATCAAAGATATAGGGGTAATGGGCACTGCTAAAGGATATACTTTAATGGTTGGAGGCTCTGCAGCCGCGACTCCACGGCTTGCTGAGGTTGTCGCAAAGGAACTGTCAGAAGAAGAGGTTCTTGAGACAATTGATAGAATTATTAACTTCTATAAGAGCTCCGGTACGAAAAAGAGACTTGGGAGGTTCATTGAAGATATAGGTCTTGAGAATTTCAAAACCCAGGTAGGCTTGTAAACCCAGCATTCATTAACTTCTATATCGCTTAAATTGCTTCTCGCCGTCTTTAGAAGAACGGAATGCTCCAGTTAAAATGTTCCTTATGTAAGCACCCTTAACCCCAGATCTTATCCGGGGTTCTAGGGGCAAAAATTGTTACCAGTTCTCCAAAATTGGCTCTTGGAGTAATATGAAGTTCTGAGGTAATATGAAAGCCTATGTCCAGGCATATATGGGCAGATATTAGAATTGGATATGCTGGGAAAAAGAGCAATTGATAAGTAATATAGCAATAAAAGTGATAAGTAATCAAAAATTAGCCTGAAAATCTGGTGCAGGCTATCTTGATTTAATGCTGGGAAATACAAATTATGGTCAAAAGGGGAAAATAGATGAAAATTACTGAGATGAAATCTTCACCTGAAAAGCCGAACCCCCACAATGTGAGCGTCCGGATGCTTTATGATACCGAAAACGCGCAGGCAGTACATATAGAACTCAAGCCTGGAGAAGCGTTAAAGAAACACATAACACCAGTAGATGTATTTTTTTACGTGCTTGAAGGAAAAGGAATAGTTGAGATTGGGGATGAAACAGAGGAAGTCAGCAGGGATATGTTGATTGAAAGTCCTGCTAAAATTCCTCACCGCCTTGTGAATCCTGGAAATGAGGTTTTCAGAGTGCTGGTTGTTAAAGCTCCAAGGCAAACCGAGGCTTCGCGCCTGCTGTAAGACAACTGGAATGTGTAAAGATGACCGAAAAAACAAAACCGAAAAAGATAGCTGTTGTCCGCTGTGAACTGGTCTCGGAGACCTGCCCCGGAGTGGGCTGCTTCAAAGCTTTCAATGAAAGAAAATCCAGCTTTGAGGGTTATGATGCGGATACGCAGATGATAGCATTTTTCACATGTGGGGGCTGCTCGGGCAGGAGAGTTTACCGGCTGGTGAACACCCTGAAAAAATATGGGCTAAATGCTGTGCATCTCAGCTCCTGTATGCTTATGGAAGATAGTTACCCTAAATGCCCAAACCTTGATAGTATCAGAAAAACGATCAAAGACGCAGGCATAGAAATTGTTGAAGGCACACATCATTGAAAATTGATTTACCTATTAATAATCTACTAATATGCAACTAGCAACATAATATACAACTAGCAGCACGCATGCTTACTAGAAGACAACGCAGGGGAGTAAAGATAAAACTATTGTGGATAAAAACTATTCTGCGCCCTGAGTTCCTGTAAATTAAGTAATTTCGAGACTGAAACATGGGGTTCACCTAGAGTGAAGCTTTTTGCAGATATAGTTTTTAGGGGAACGCATTGCGAACATTGCTTTTTAAAAATAAACTATCTTTTAACGAAATTAAACAAGTTTAAAAAATTAACTTGTGAATAGAATCCGCCGAAATATGCCAAGGTCGATAATATGAGCCGTGATATCACTGGGGATCGGAGAATTGAAGATGATGAGAACTACGAAGGTGCAGACCTTGAACTTCGGGATATTCCCCTTCCAAATACGGGAAATATCCTATATTCAATTCTAAGTTCTTTAAACCATAATATTGCAAACTTTTACGCTTATACAAAATTCAGAGACTATCTTTCCCAGAACACTCTGGATCTGGAACTTCTCCAGAGAAGCATGAGTATTCACAGGGACTTCTCAGCCCTGCTGTTACACACAAAAGAAGAACTGGTACTTATTTATCCGGAGCTTCTGGAAAAAACTGAGAAGTTATTATTCAAGGGGGGAACAGGTACGGATCTCATAGATTATACCCGTAAAATGTGCAAATTAGTTAACGATTATAAAAAATTGCTGCACAGGGAAGGCTATTTGCCGGACCTCAGAATGCAACTATCGATGGACGACATTTGAGTCCTGTCTTTAGATATACATATCAAACAATTTTTAACAGAAAAATCCTGAGAGAGGATCGATTTAATGGTAAAACGAATGATAATAAAAATTGACGAAAAAAAATGTACAGGTTGCGGAAAATGTGTTGCGCCCTGCGCCGAAGGTGCTATTGAAATCATTAATGGGAAAGCAAAAGTCATATCTGAAGAACTTTGCGACGGTATGGGTTTCTGCATAGGGGTCTGTCCAGAAGGCGCAATATCGATCGAAGAGAGACACACTGTCGAGTTTGACCGGGAGAAAGCAGAGGCTCAGCCCAAGAAAAGAGATATCTCAATCCAGTGTTTCTCCTGCGGTGCCGGTGAAGATATCAGCTACCTCCTTCCTATCAGGCACAACATGCAAAGCCTGTGGGTCTGCACCCGCTGCCTTCCTAAGCTGATCCACGGTTAATTTTTTCAATCTCTTGATCAAAACCGTTGCTCTGCAACCCTTTTAGGGCTAAGGGATAAGTTTCTCAAATCCAAAGGTTACGTCGTTTTCGCTCAAGCCTTTTTTGAAAAGGCTTGCGCTCAAGCAGTTTTTTCTAAAAGGTTTGCGGCTCTACGGCTTACTTGGGTTTAATGTAAATATCTCTCATAGCGTGTAGCCATCTGTGGAATTCCTCATGCTTTCCGGGACCTATTATTTCAATTTCCACAGCTTCAAAACGTTCCAGCAAATCTTTCTGAACAGTCTCTGAAAGGTGCGTGTCAGCCATCGGGAAAAGCTTATTGTCTTCTTTTTCAATATGCGGATTTAGAAGTTGAATATAGGCTCTCGAATTCTCAACTATAGCTGAAAATTCTCTATTGCCCTTTTCTGAAGCTGCTTTTTCTATTCTGTTGACATACTGCCTTGCCTCTTCATGTTCTTTTTTAAGTGAGGCTATTAACTCTCCTGAACCGGAAATTCCTGCTTTTTCCATTTCAGGAAAAAGGTAAGCTTCCTCCTTTGTGTGGTGGCATCTATCAACAAATACTCTCATAAATTCTATCAGTCCGTCAAGATGCTCCTGCTCAACACTTTTCCCGGATTCTATATTTGTGCACATTCCATCAAGGATTCTCAGCATCAGTTTAACAGCTTTGTGTTCCTCTTTTAGGTCAACTGTAGGTCTCATCTTACTCCCCTTATATTAGAAAAATACTTCATCTCTGAGCTTATACATTTCCTTTCTTGTGTATCCTTCTATTTTTACCCCATATCCTGCTCAAACTGTCTGGAATATCTGATCAGATTAACCCCTGATGGTCAGGGTGAAGAGAAAATTCCTAGCTGCTGCATGAGCCCAAGTAGGTTAACCTCACCCCATAACTCTGCAATCTTACCATCTTTAATGCGGAAAATCTCTATACCAGTTATGGTTATAGGCTTGCCTGTAGCCGGTAAATTCATGAAATCGCCGCTATGTATGCCTCGAGCTGTAAAACGGGCGACCACTTTATCACCTTCAGCAACCATATCCTCAATTGTAACATTGAGGTGCTCGAAGGCTGACCTGCATGTAGTAATTACTTCCTTTATTCCTTCAATTCCCGCTGGAGCAGGTAGGGGAACATGCATAGTGAAATCAGGTGATAACAGTTCATTAACAGCATTTATATCCCCCTTACAAGGTCCTACTTCGAAAAATTGACGAACTATTGCTTTGTTCTCTTCTGTGTACATGTTTTCTTCTTTCCTTTTTCTGATAAAAGTTAATACTGACTCAATTCCAATCGGGTGTAAAAACTATAGTAAGAACTATATTATCGTTAATATATGAATTTGGGGAGGAAAGGTACTTAAAATTATTTGGAGACTTTGAAAATAAAATGGAGATTTTTTATTGGAGCTTATTTTTTAGGAATATTTTTTAAGTTTCTAACTGTTAAATCACCTTTGTAAAAGAAAAGGCTACTTCAGGATATCGGTTGACGGCTTATGAAGCAGCCGCATACCTTTCTCTTTTAAAATTCGGGGTTTCTGGAGCAAATTCTATTTGTAAAGACGCCGACGTACCCTATGGGAAGATATATACTGTGCTTGAATCTCTTGCAGGAAAGGGTTTTGTAGAAATCCAGGTCTCAAGACCAAAAAAATTCAGGGCAGTTGATCCTGAAATAGCTTTAAATTCCTTTTTTGAGAAGCGAAAATTTGAGGCAGAAAGAGATATCGAAGCTTGAAAAGGCTCTGTTGAAGAGGCAAAACAGGTTCTTAAAAACGTTCCTGTTCAAAAGCAAAAGGATGAGATTTTCTGGACGACTGCCGTAACTGAGTCTGAAATCAGGAAGTTTGCCATTTCGGTTTATAGCGAGGTAAAAAAAGTCATTATGTTTAATTCCTCCTGCCTTTGGCATGTCCATAATTGCCAGCTTGCTGCCCGAAGTTTTGAGAGCTATTGACCGCGGGGTCAAAATCAGGCTGCTTGTATCCCATCGTTTTACACCGCTTTCTTCTTTGCTTTCAATGCAGGGAGAAGAAAATTTTGGCATGTTTAAAAAAGGCGTCGATATAAGGTTTACCAAGAATCTTAACTCCTGTTTCGGTATTATTGATGAGAGTGCTGTGGTGCTATCTCAGCTTCACCCCACGATAGTGACCGTATTCTTTCGGTTATAAAAATCTGGGATACAGGGCTTGCAACGAGTCTGGGTAAGGAATTTGAGCTCCTGTGGAATGGGGGAGAAATATTTGATCTTGACAAATCATCTGGAGACGAGTTAAGGAGCTTCAGGAATAGATAAATAATATACATACAGATACAATAATACTAAATTAATAGCTGATATCTAATATATTCAGTTGAATTTCAGTGGGGATTGATAAATATGGAAGAATATGGGGAAGGATGTTGCGGCGGCGTTCGTCGGGAAGAACAGGAAGATCTTGAACATGAAGAGTTACTGGAAAGCATGAGCGAGAAGCTGGGTTTCACACCACACATTCTTGAGATCGTTGGAGAGCTTGACAGTGAATTTCTTAAAAAGTATAATCGATGCAATAAAAAGTTACTGTCAGACGGAGCTCTATCTGCAAAAACAAAAATCCTTGTAGCACTTGCTGTTGTTGCATCCAAGCAATGTGAAAGATGCACAGTTGTGCAGATGCAGAGTGCACTCAACAACGGAGCTACAAAAGAAGAAATAATGGGGCTTATGGATGTTATATTCATAACCTCAGGGGCACCTGCTGTAGCAGCTTGCAGGGATGCATTGAAGTTGCTAAAGTAATCAATTATTCGTTTTATAGAGAGTTCCTGAGTGCCTTATTCAATTAATGGCAATTGAGGTATTATACAGAGTGATATAAAACTTCTCTAATAATGCCTTATTTTTTATTTTCCCTCTTTTAATAAGCTCATTCTGTATTTTTTTGAAGAATATCTATTCAGAATTTGAGTTTTTAAGTGTAACTTCCCCCGAATTCTCAATAAAGCACATATATATAAAATTAAATTACATTTAATAGTATGGGAGTGAAGAAACTTCTCTTCTGGCTTATATTGGGATTCTTTGGGGGAATGCTGCTTTTTTCAAACCTGGTTCCCCTGAGTATGGGAGTTATAGCTCAGGAATACGAGCCTGCAAATAATACGACCGCAATTAACACAGGTGCTGGCATTGAATCCGTGATCAGGTCACCAAGGATCGCAGGAAACCTGACCTCAGACACTTCGATAAATTTAACCTCAGAAGCGGGTGGAGGGGTTGTGGAAAATTCTGAGATTACGATTTATGAACAGGGAATTGCCCTTGTGAAGGAAAGGCGAGAGATCGAGCTGCAAAGTGGGGTCAATCAGGTTGAGTACACGGATATTCCTTCCGGAATAGACCCGACTTCTGTTATCATCGAGGATGCGGAATATGAGGATACTGCTGTACTTGAGCAGAACTACGAGTATGACGTTTTGGACAGTTCGAATCTGCTTGAAAAATACCTTGGCAGAGAAGTCAATGTAACCGACAGGAACGGTGAAATGTATACCGGCACATTGTTAAGTCATTCAGGCAACAGCATAGTTCTTAAAACCGAAGCAGAACAGGTCGTGGTAATTGAGGACTTCTCAAAAGTCGAACTTGCAGATTCGTCCGGGCTTTCTATAAGACCCGCTCTCATATGGCAGATTTATTCTCCTGTATCCGGGGCGAGGGAACTTTTAATTTCCTACCTGACGAGCGGAATGAACTGGAAGGCGGCTTATATCCTGATGAGCAATGCGGAGAATACCGAGGCAGATATTAGAGGATGGGCTAACATTGACAACAGGGCAGGAATAACCTTTGAAAATGCAGTTCTGAAGCTAGTTTCAGGCCAGATAAATCGTGTTTCTGAAGCAGCGACTCCGGTTATGGAAGAAAGAGCCGTTGCTGACGAAAGAGCAACGCAAACACCCTTTGTCCAGGAGCCTCTTTTTGAGTACCATCTATATACCCTTGAAAACCCGGTAACCCTGGAAAATAACCAGGCAAAGCAGATTTCTCTGCTGTCTGCCAATTCAGTGCCCATAGAAAAGAAGCTGATCTATGATAGTTCTGTGAGTGAGAGAATCCTGGCTTATCTTACGCTTCAAAACACAAACGAAAGCGGGCTTGGGATGCCTGTTCCAGCAGGAGTTATGAGAATTTACAGTACTGATTCTTCAGGAGAGCTCCAGTTCCTTGGGGAAGACCGGATAAAACACACTCCTGAAGGCGAGGAGTTAAGAGTGAGTGTGGGCTCAGCTTTCGATCTGACAGCCAGGCGGAATGAAACCGATTACCAGCGCATAAGCGATAATGTAGAGCGGGTCACCTATCAGATCGAAATTAATAACAGTAAATCTGAGGATCAGCCCGTCACGATTGTGGAGCACCTCTACGGGGAATGGGAAATCCTGGAAAGTTCAGACAGTTATGAAGAAATCAATGCCTTTACGATAGAATTCAGAGTAACGGTGCCTGCCAGAGGGACGAAACTTGTCACTTATACAGTAGAACGCCGTTTCTGAGGATATAATGATAAAAGGAGAACGCAAGAAGAGCGTAAGAACGCAAGAAGATAATGAAGAGATTTATAGTTTGCAGAGAAGCTGGCGAGAAAAACGTCTGATTCGACGGTCGCCGGCAATCTTCTCAAATTTATATTAAGAGGAATATGACATTCTGGAATAAAGAAGTGAAAAAGATGTTTGCAAGACCGGGTACAGAGAATTTCTGTAGCCTGTCTTTTTTCTCGGTTACCCTTCGAGTACGATCTCGATATTGATATCTTTAGGGACCTGAATTCTCATAAGCTGACGGAGTGCCCTCTCATCAGCAGCAATATCGATGAGGCGCTTGTGTACGCGCATCTCCCAGGGATCCCAGGTTGCAGTTCCATCACCGCTCGGGCTCTTTCTTGTAGGAACTACAAGTTTCTTTGTGGGAAGCGGAACAGGTCCCGAAATACTAACTCCTGTCCTTTCCGCAATAGATTTTACCTGGTCGCAGACTCCGTCCAGATCTTTGGGACTGATGCCTGACAGTCTTATTCTAGCTTTTTGCATACCTTTTTTCTCCTCAAAAAAATGAAAAAGGAGAGTGTTATTTCTGTTTAACACTCATGCACATGCCGGCAGCAATGGTCATACCCATATCACGGATAGCGAACCTGCCGAGCTGTGGAATTTCTTTTACGGGCTCAATAACCATCGGCTTTGTCGGTTTGATTGTAACGATTGCTGCATCTCCTGCTTTGAGGAAGGTTGGGTTTTCTTCCTTAACCTGCCCGGTCTTCGGGTCCAGCTTCTTGTTAAGTTGAATTAGCTGGCATGCGATCTGGGCGGTGTGGGCGTGGAATACTGGAGTGTATCCGGCAGTGATTGCGGAGGGGTGCTGCAGAACAACAATCTGTCCTACAAACTCATCGGCAACCTTTGGTGGGTTGTCAACATGACCACAAACGTCTCCTCTGCGGACATCGTTCTTGCCGATACCACGGACGTTCCAGCCTATGTTGTCTCCGGGGACTGCCTGTGGAATTTCTTCGTGGTGCATCTCAATGGACTTAACCTCACCGGATGCTCCGCCAGGCATGAAGATGACCTTGTCACCCTTCTTCATGACACCGGTTTCAACTCTGCCTACTGGTACAGTTCCGATACCTGAAATGGTGTATGCATCTTCGACAGGGATCCTGAGTGGAAGGTTGGATGGTTTTTCTGGCTCTTTAAGGTTGTTAAGAGCTTCCATCATGGTTGGACCATTGTACCAGGGGGTCTTGTCGCTGCGATTAAGAACGTTGTCACCGAAGAATGCGGAGATTGGAATGAAGGGAATTTCGTTTGGCTTGTACCCGATCATCTTAAGGATACCGGAAACCTGCTCGACTACTTCCTTATATCTCTTCTCGTCGTAATTTGCTGCATCCATTTTGTTGATTGCGACAATAAGCTGGTTGATACCGAGGGTTCTGGAAAGGAAAATGTGTTCCTTGGTCTGAGCCATTACGCCATCGGGAGCTGCAACGACAAGGACAGCTGCATCAGCCTGGGAGGCACCTGTGATCATGTTCTTAACGAAGTCACGGTGACCAGGGCAGTCTACAACTGTGAAGTAGTACTTTTCGGTGTCGAATCTCTTGTGAGCGATGTCAATTGTAATACCTCTTTCACGCTCTTCCTTAAGAGAGTCCATAACCCATGCAAAGGCGAAAGATTCTTTACCCTTCTGCTTTGCTTCTTCCTTGTATTTTTCAATGATGTGTGGAGGTACAGCTCCTGCATCATACATTAAGCGTCCTACAAATGTTGATTTTCCATGGTCGATGTGACCAATCACTGCTAAGTTCAAGTGTGGTTTTTCTGCTGCCATATTAAAATTCTCCTGTAATTCTGGATGAGTTTCAATGGTATATCAAATATTTACTATATTAAGATTAGGGCGGATCCCAATATTGATTCACACGTTTCTATGTTTTTACGTCTCATCAATATTTGATCAATATTAATACTTGATCAATTTTTCAGCATCTTTTTCCGAACTTCTTCGTGAACCGCTGCTCTCTGAATTTTTCAGTGGCCTGGACGTTTTCCCCAATATAGGCATACCTTATCTTAAAGCTTTCCGATTGACCGTATTTCCAGATCGATAGGGATTCTCTTCCCTTCGAGATCAGTCAGGTACTTTTTCTATCCTGCTGGAAGACAGGTATAACCTAAAAATATTAAGGTAAAGCGGAAAATCCGCTTACATTGAAAGGAAGTCGGAAGGTTTGGGCAGTTCCTTCTTCAGTCCTTTCCTTTCTCTAATCTGGCCAACAATTTCATTCTGGAGGCTGGAAGGCACAAAGTCAAAGCCTCCAAACTCTGTGCTCCACATTGCGCGCCCCTCAGTTGCAGACCTGATCTCACCTGCAAATCCGAACATCTCAGCTACAGGCACTCTGGCCTCAATGATTGCCAGGTCTCCTTCCGTGGTCATATTAAGAATAACCCCACGGCGGCCCTGCAGTTCTTTTGTTGCACCACCCATTAAAAGCTGGGGCACCTGGACAAAGACCTTCTGGTAAGGCTCGAGCAGGGTGTCGTCAGCCATAAGCATACCTGCCTGGATTGCCTGCCTTGCAGCAGGAATAACCTGAGCCGGACCTCTGTGGATTGCATCCTCGTGAAGCTTGGCATCTACGAGCACGCATTTTACATTTGCAACTGGCTCCCTTGTGAGCGGGCCTGCACGCATAACTTCTTCAAATCCGTCAAGCACGAGTTCCATTGTCTCATTCAGGTACTGGATACCTTTGGTCATATCAATGAAGATATTGGAATTGAAGATCCCAACAATGCCTTTTGCCTCTTCTTTGTCCATCCCGAGTTCAATGAGCTTCTGCCTGCGTTCAAGTTCGGGCATTTCCATGGTAATGTCGCCGGCTTTGATAGCATTGACAATCTCAGGGTCAAGAGGCTCAACATAGATATAGAACCTGTTGTGCCTGTTCGGAGATTTTCCTTCTACAGGTTCGATCTTCTTCTTAACGGTTTCCCTGTAAACGACAATTGGCTTGCTCGTGGTGATTTCCACGTTTTTGTCCCTTTCGATCCTGTGGGCAATAACCTCAAGGTGAAGTTCTCCCATACCTGCCATAAGGTGCTCCCCGGTTTCCTCGTCAAGAGTGATCTGAAGGGTCGGGTCTTCCTTTGCAACCTGTCTGAGAACCTCAATCAGTTTGGGCAGGTCCTTGGTGTGCTTGGCTTCTACAGCTACAGTCACCACGGGCTCGCTTACGTGCCTTATGCTCTCGAAAGGTGTCATACCTTCAAGGGTTGTTACGGTGGAACCCACGATTGCTTCTTTAAGACCGGTAACTGCAGCAATGTTTCCTGCAGGAATCTTGTCCACTTCAAGCCTTTCGGGACCCATGAAGATACCCACCTGCTGGACCCTGCTCTTCTTTATACTGCCTGAGGTGTAGACTTCCATGCCACGAGTAAGAGAGCCACTGAATAACCTTCCAGTTGCAACCTCACCTGCATGAGGATCAACGGAAATGTCAGTCACCATGAATGCGAGCTCTCCGTCTGCATTTGCGTTGATCATAGACTGTCCGATCTCAGATTTCGTATCCCCATGCCATATAATAGGTACCCTTTCCTTCTGGGCTTCAATCGGGTTTGGCAGGAAGTGAATGACCATATCAAGCACAGCTTCGTGCAGCGGGCACTTCTCAGCCAGGGACTTCATGTCTCCAGCTTTACAGTAGTCGAATACTTCCTTAAAGGAGATCCCTGTTTTCTTCATCATAGGCACACTGATTGCCCAGTTGTAAAGTGCGGACCCGAAAGCAACAGTTCCGACTGCAGCGTCAACTTTCCAGCCTGCCTTGTACTTTTCAGGGTTCATGTTTTTAATGAGATTGTTCACGTGATCAATGACCTTTCCAAGACGGACCTGCATTTCCTGAGCATCGACCTGCAGCTCATTGATCAGCCTGTCTACTTTATTAACGAAAAGTACGGGTTTGACGTGTTCCCTGAGAGCCTGTCTCAGTACGGTCTCAGTCTGGGGCATTGTACCTTCGACTGCATCCACGACCACGACTGCCCCATCCACAGCTCTCATGGCACGGGTAACGTCCCCACCGAAGTCAACGTGCCCTGGGGTGTCGATCAGGTTGATCAGGTAATCTTCATTGTCAAAAGTGTGAACCATTGAAACGTTAGAGGCGTCAATTGTGATACCTCTTGCCTGTTCTTCTTCATCGGAGTCCATGAACAACTGTCTGCCAGCAAGTTCCTTTGAAATCATGCCGGCGCCGGCTAACAGGTTGTCCGATAATGTAGTTTTTCCATGGTCAATATGCGCAACGATACCGATATTTCTAATTTTTGTCGGCTCATTCATGAGCGTTATTACGCGCTCGACCATCTTCTTTCTTCGTCCCATGCTAATACCTTTCTAATCAAATGTAATTTGTCATATAATCAATTTTTAAATCGGGCAACCCACGTAATTTGTTATATAATCACTTTTAAATCGGGCAACCCACATAAACGATTAGCGTGCTGCCTTTGCAACTCTTTCCTTTGCATCTTTTCTGTTGATAGAGAAGGTTTTCGTGTCATAATTTGCAGCGCCTATCAATTCCGTTGCCAGACATTCTGCGATCGAACGCTTGGATTTAAAGGCCGCGTTATTAGCTCCCATACTGATATAGCGCAGAGCTGTATCCACACGCCTCTGGGGTGCAGTGTCTACTGCTTTTGGCACGGAGATTCCGCCATACTTCAGCCTCACTACTTCTTCCCTTGGGCCTGCGTTGGCAATGGCGTCCACAAGTACCTGGATAGGGTTCTGCTGAGTCTTCCTGTTCACGATATCAAAAGCCTCTTCAATTATGCGAAGAGTCCTCTGCTTCTTTCCAGTGTTTGCTTCCTTCCTCATCAGGTTGTTTGCCAGACGTTCCACAATGGAAATCTCGGATTTGTTAAACTGCTGCCTTGCATGCTTTCCGCTGCTGTGTGGAACAATGACAGGAGTAAGATTGACATAACGCTTAATTCCGAGGTCTCTGACTTCAACTTCAGTCGGGTCCCATTTACCGAATATTTTGTACAAGGATTATCATCTCCTGGGTTTTTCCATTCTACCGATGACCAGCTCTTTCAGGGACACGTTATTTACGGCAATCACTTTGAAGCGTACACCTGGAATATCACCCATAGCACCACCCATGCGGCCTCCAATCCTTTCTACGGTCACTTCATCGTGTTCATCGATGAAATTCACTGCGCCGTCCCCTGGACAGAAAGCAGTTACCTGACGCCCATTTTTGATGAGCTGGATTCTTACGCATTTGCGGATAGCTGAGTTTGGCTGCTTGGCTTCAACTCCCACTTTCTCTAATACAATACCCCGACCCTGTGGTGCACCACCTAATGGATCGGCTTTCACGTTCAGCCCAAGCATACGCCTGCTGTAGTTTGTATCTTTCCAGCGGGCATTCTTCCTGGTCTGTTTGAGGATATTAGCTGCATATTTTCCTTTAGCCATTATTAATTTCTCCAAGTTAAAAATTGATCTCAGTTTTCTAGAGGCATACTTGATGCCAAACAGTCTTTCAACGCCGGATTAATGGATCAACGTAAATTATGATCGATTACTGCAAGATTACATCTTCTATGTTATGATGGCGACGGGCAAGCATCTTTACTTTTTCGATGTTCTTCCCGTTGCGGCCTATAGCAAGACCCTTCTCTTTATTGGGTACCTCTACATAAGCTAAACGCTTGCCATTTTTGTTTATAATGTTTACCGAACTCACGGACACTGGTCCGAAAGCGTTCTTCAAGAAGGCTACAGGGTCATCTGAATATTCCACAAGTTCTATGGGTTTATCCAGGGCTTTTTTAACACGGTTTATATTTTCTCCATTTTTGCCTATAGCAAGCCCCATATCACCCTGTTTTACGACATAAACGAGCCTTTCCTCTTCAGGGATACAGTCGAGAATTTTGGCTCGTGTCATATTTTCAAATAACGCAATGTACTGGATGCTTTCTGCAGTAAGTCTTATTTCACCCAAAACGTTGCCAACTCCTTCTATCAAACTGTAGCTGCCAGGATATCAGATTCTCCTACATCGAGAATTGCCATGGCTGCAATCGTAAAAGGCTTGCCACATACGGGGCCGAGTTCTACACTTGTGCCTTCATACTCCAGAACAGGGACATTTGTTGCCTGAACTTTCTGTTTAATGTCTTCCGGGCAGTTTGATGCCAAAACTACCATTTTTGCTTTGCCTTCTGCAGCTGCTTCTATGGTTCGGTTGGCTCCAATAATTACTTTTCCTGTTTTCACAGCCTTGATAAGAGATTTATCAACATTGATCTTCATTTTCATCAACTCTGTCTCAAATGAGCTCGTCTACTCGACCTCTTTCTTAATAAAGATTTTCCAATCTCGGTGAATATATGGTACTCTAAATACCTGATGCCTTATATTTATTTTCTGGTTAAGAGCCTCGCGGACTCAAGTTTTTGTAGCAGGATTCTTTGAGTCTTATAAAGGTTAATGTATGCCTGATCTGGACTGGTCTTCTATCAGGCTACACGTTTAAATAATTATAGGTTGAGTTTCAGGTCAAAAACCGAAACTTCACCTTACTCAGCTTCAACTTCGCTTTTTCTTCGGCTTATCAGGTGTACGTCCCCGGTACCCATACGGATAGGCTGACCGACAATAATGTTTTCCGTAACACCCTGAAGCTGGTCTACGTCCCCACGCATCCCTGCATCCAGCAGGTGATTTACTGTAACCTCAAAAGCTGCACGGGCAAATACACTTGCCTTCTCACCTGAGATTCCGTGCCTTCCTATCTGCTTTACTTCTCCATCGCAGGTCATGAGGTCAGCCACAAGCATAATGTGGCGAATATCCACAGTAAGACCCTGTTCGCGCAGGGTATCGGTTGCTTCCTTAATAATCGCATTTCTTGCAGCTTCTATCCCAAGCACTTCATAGATCTCATTGATATTATTCGTGCTTGTCCTTGTTTTATCTACACCTTCAAACTGAAGAACTTCACGCAGGGCCGAGCCTTCGGTATAGAGGGTATATTCTTCCCCTTCCTTACGAACCACTACGCGCTTGATTCCTTCAACGCCTTTCAGAGTGACGTTGTGGATGCTCTTTGCAAGCTGGAGAAGTTCCCTGTAAGAAGGCTCTCCAGGGGCAATAATAATCTGGTTGTCTATATCCGGGGAAATGGTAACCTTCGCATTCAGTTCATCGCTTAACTTTTCCTTTACCTGGTCTATAGTAATGTTCCTGCTTTCCATTGCTTTTTCATGCAGGTCTATTATCAGCTGCATCTGGGAAAGATCGGTTGTCACATCAGCAATGTGATCTACCTTGGTCGCTTCAATTTCCCAGGCAAGAGCTCTTGTTTTCTCCCTGTTGTAAGCATAGTCATCTGGATGTTCTTTGGAAAGGGCAATTGTCATCATAGGAGTACTCGGAATTTTCCTTGCGTCCACGATTTCGATAAGACGGGGCAGACCGAGAGTAACGTTAATCTCGGCGACACCAGCATAGTGGAAGGTACGCATCGTCATCTGGGTACCCGGCTCTCCTATAGACTGGGCTGCAACCACACCGGCAGCATCACAGGGCTCAATGCATGAGGCCTGATACTCTTCCATCAACCTTTCTATAATCTCTTCCATTTCCTTCTTGCTTACACCCGCTTTAATGGCGTCTTCCCTAAGCGTATTAAGGATATTTGAAGGAAGAGGCAGATCTTTTATCATGCTATCGATTGTAGCTTCACTGATACTCATCAGGCCACCTCCTTGTTTACTACCGAGTTGACAATCCTGTGGACCGTCTCGGGTTTGCTAAAATCGCTTTTCGTGGGGTTAATCCCGTCTTCTCCAAACTTGAACTGTACGAGCACGCCTCTTGTATCCCTTACTGTAAGGTCATACTGAACTTCCAGGTCCTGAAGAGCGTTGACAAGCCTTCTCTGCAGGTACCCTGACTGTGATGTTCTGACCGCAGTGTCTACAAGCCCTTCCCTACCACCAATTGCGTGGAAGAAGTATTCAGTAGGGTTAAGCCCGCTCTTGTAGCTTGACTTTACGAACCCATGAGCTTCTGAACCAAGGTCTCCCTTTTCGAAATGGGGCAATGTCCTGCCTGTATATCCTCTGCGGATACGTTCACCACGCACGGCTTGCTGTCCAACACAGGCTGCCATCTGGGTAAGGTTCAGGATGGAACCTCTGGCTCCTGAACGTGCCATAATAACAGCAGGGTTTTCAAGTCCCATGTGACTGTCTGCTATGTTACCGGTATCGTCCCTGGCTTTCCCGAGCTTCTGCATAATGCTCATTTCAATCGTTTCATCAAGGGTTCTTCCTGGAAGGGGTTCAAGTTCCTTGTTCTGGTAAGATTTAATGAGATTCTGCACAGTCTCCTCAGCTTTTTCGAGAACTTCATTGATCTGGATCTTCGCTTCTCTCGGAATGTCTTCATCAGCTATTCCGAAACTCAGGCCTGTCCGCATGAGAGCTCGAATTGCAAGTCTTGTCATATCATCCACAAAGCGGGCTCCGGCCTCAGGGCCTATCTCCTTGACAATGCGATCCTGGATCTTTCCTTTAAATGCTCCTATAGCTGCCTCATCTATTGTGCCAGTGATGAGCTTCCCGTTCCGGATTACCACATAGGCATCGTTCGGACATTCTTCCTTTTTACAGGTGTCACAGTGTGAGCAGACCTGAGCTGTAAACTTCAAATTCAGGCTTTCGGGCAGGATCTGGCTGAAGATCTGCTTTCCTGTCCAGTAGGGTTCTCCATCAGGATCATACCCTGCAGGCTCTGGCAGAGTTCGGACACTGCTCTTCCGAAGAAGATCGTAAGCGTCATGCTTGGAGATGTGGTTTTCAAAGCGTGTCAGCAGGAAAAGCCCTGAAATATGGTCGTGAATCCCGCCTATAATGGGACCTCCGAAACGTGGGGAAAGAATATTTTCCTGAACCTGCATGAGAATCTTTGCCTCAGCTCTGGACTCTTCAGTCTGTAAGGCATGCAGGTTCATCTCATCCCCATCAAAGTCAGCGTTATACGGAGGGCATACTGCAGGGTTCAGCCTGAATGTTTTATCCGGAAGCACCTTTACAGAATGAGCCATAATGCTCATCTTGTGCAGAGAGGGCTGCCTGTTAAAGAGAACAGTATCCCCATCCTTCAACTGTCGTTCAACTATCCATCCGAACTCCAGTTTTTCGGCAAGGTCTTCTTTATTCATATTGGTGACTTTTATACGCCTGCCGTCAGGACGCAGTACATAATTTGCTCCGGGGTGTATATCCTCACCATTGCGCACGTAAATCTTGAGCTGCTCTATGTTCCTTGGTGTTACCATAACGGGCAGTGTCAGGGTACGCGCAATGGGCAGAGGAACCCCTACCTCATTAATGCTAAGGTTGGGACCTGGAGAGATTACGGTACGGGCGGAGAAGTTAACACGTTTACCTGATAGACTTCCTCTGAAACGTCCTTCCTTACCCTTCAAACGTTGGGAAAGGGTTTTTAAAGGTCTGCCTGACCTGTGCCTTGCCGGAGGTATTCCTGAAACGGAATTGTCAAAGAAGGTTGTAACGTGATACTGAAGGAGTTCCCAGAGATCCTCAATAATGAGCTGAGGGGCGCCTGCTTCCCTGTTTTCCTGGAAGCGCTGGTTTATCCTGATAATGTCTACCAGCTTGTGTGTCAGGTCGTCTTCACTGCGCTGCCCGGATTCAAGGGTAATTGAAGGACGAACCGTAACAGGAGGTACAGGCAGAACTGTAAGAATCATCCATTCAGGTCTTGCATTCTTCGGATCCATTCCGATAACCTGAATATCCTCGTCAGGAATGTTCTCGAAGCGGTCCCTTATTTCAGTAGGTGTCAGCTTCTCCCCATTCTCAAGGTATTCAGTGGGTTTTTCGAATTTAATTTCGAGCTGTTCCTCATTGCAGTAAGGACAGACCTTTACTTTGCTGGCTTCCTTGTATGCCTCATTGATCAGGTCATCAGGCATATGCCCGATTTCCTCAATACCTGAAAGGTGCTCCAGAAAGTACTGTTTCTGTGCAGGCTCAAGGAGAAGCCTGCTGCATTTCCTGCAGGTTGCCCTGAGGAGTTTTCGGATTACTTTGTTGAAACCTACATGGACTACTGGAGCAACAAGTTCAATATGTCCGAAGTGTCCTGGACATTCGCCTGCTCTCCCTGAGCAAGTTTTGCAGCGAAGCCCGGGGTCAATAACCCCGAGTCTCGTGTCCATAAGCCCCATGTCAATTGGGAATCCGTCATCGTCATACGTGTCAGCTGTGATAATTGGCGTTGCGCTCATCCTACGGATTTCCTTAGGGGACATTAAGCCAAATTTAATAGAAGCAATTCTTTTCGGAATAGGAGGTATGTTTGCCATATCTACCTCACCTCATACCGCATCTTCAAGATTAAGCCTGGGTGCGACTCCCAGGGATTTTATTTCGTCAAGCAGCAGTTTGAATGCGTAGCTCATTTCCACAGGATATATGTCCGTGTCAGCCCCGCAGGCTGAGCAGAATGAAATATTCCGCTGCTTGTCATACGTTGCAATCATTCCACAGTGAGAGCAGACAAGTTCCACAACTTTATCCGATTCATCAAGCAGCCTCTCTTTCAACGACATGGCAGCTCCGTGCCCTACCAGCACATCACGCTCCATTTCTCCGAATCTGAGACCACCTTCTCTGGCTCGACCTTCAGTTGGCTGGCGAGTAAGCACTTGTACAGGCCCGCGTGACCTTGCATGCATCTTGGAAGTGACCATATGGTGCAGTTTCTGGTAGAGAATAACCCCAACAAAGACATCTGCCGGAATCATTCTGCCTGTCGCTCCATCGTAGAAAATCTCTTTTCCGGTATGGGCAAACCCATGCCTTTTCAGGGCTTCTCTAAGGTCTTCTTCTTTTTCTCCGGAGAAAGCTGTCGCATTTACTCTTCGGCCTTCCATGGAAGCTACTTTCCCGCCAATCATTTCCAGAACGTGACCTACAGTCATACGGGAAGGAATTGCATGCGGGTTAATAATCAGGTCAGGGGTTAGACCGGATTCTGTAAACGGCATATCTGCAATCGGAACTTTAAGACCTATAACACCTTTTTGTCCGTGTCTTGAGGCGAATTTATCTCCTATATCTGGAATTCTTTCGTCTCTTACCTTTACCTTTGCAAGTCTCGTTCTGTTAATGGACTCGGTTAAAATAACTGTATCAACAATTCCTTTTTCGTTGGACCGCATGGTGACAGAGCTTTCTCTCCTCTGCTCAACCGCAATCCCGAAATCTGACGGTTCTTCAAGGAATCTTGGAGGGCTGGTCTTCCCGATCAGCACGTCGTTAGGTCCGACTGGGGTCTCTGGGTTTACAAGCCCATCGACATCCAGATTAGCATACGCTTCTGCGCTGCGAGCTCCACGGTATTCGGAATCGGGAATCTCAAACTTATCTTCCTGTCCGCCAGGATACCTTCTTTCTTCACCTTCGAAAGTTCTGAGGAAGTGACTTCTCCCAAGACCTCTTTCGATTGAGCCTTTGTTAATAACCAGGGCATCTTCAATATTATATCCTTCATAAGACAGGACTGCAACCACGAAGTTCTGCCCTGCGGGTCTATCGTCAAAGCCTATTGCATCCGAGGTTCTGGTAGTGGTAAGTGCCTTTTGAGGATAGTGAAGGATATGGGCGCGGGTATCAGGTCTGAGTTTCTGGTTAGCAGTTGCAACCCCGATACACTGCTTGATCATGGCTGCACCCATAGTGTTACGCGGAGATGAATTGTGTTCCGGATAAGGCACCATTCCTGTAGAAATCCCTAATATAAGTTCGGGATCGATCTCCATGTGCGTGTGCTTTGGAGTAATGTCAGCCTCATAGAGCGCAATATAGGCATTTTCTTCTTCTTCGGCATCGAGATACTCTATACAGCCCTCTTTTACCAGGTCATCAAAAGTGATTTCCTTGTTCTTAAGTCTCTCTATGTGATCAGGGGTTATTTTCAGAGCTCCGTTCTCCACAACTAAGAGGGGCCTTCTTGCTCTGCCCATATCGGAGTTTATAATTACTTCTCTTGTGTTATCGTTAAGAGCGACATTTACCTGTCTGGATATGAATCCCTGACGCCTCATTTTTCTGAGCTCTTCTACAAGCTCTGCAGGGTTATCATGGGTTCCGACAAGCTCCCCGTTTATGAATACTTTTGCTTTAGCCATCTGACATCGACCCCTCAATCATCGTACATAGATCCGAGATCATCCATATCTGAATAATCGTAGAATTCATCATCTTTATATTTGGTTTCAATTTCTGAAGGCTCTTCAAACTCTTCTATAATCTCTTCTCCGAACTCGTCAAGCAGGGTTTCCTTCAGTTTGGGTGGAAGTTCGGGTACTTTTACAACCACAGGCTCGACATTCAGGTCGTAGAGTATTTTCTTCAAGCTATCGGTATCCTCTATTCCTGTTGAAAGCTCAACCATTTCGGCAAAGTTTTTCACCAGTCCACAGTTCGGGCCTTCAGGAGTTTCCGAGGGACAGAGCCTCCCCCACTGGGTTGCGTGAAGGTCTCTTGCCTCGAAGTGAGGCTGGGCACGTGAAAGCGGAGATATTACACGGCGCAGGTGGGAGAGCGTTGAGATATAGTCGTTCCTATCAAGGAGCTGGGATACACCTGTTCTTCCTCCAACCCAGTTTCCGGTTGCAAGAGGATGTTGCAGGCGGTCAGTGAGCACATCTGCCCTTACTATTGTGGCGACGTTGAGTTCTCTTTTCCTCATGTTTGCGCGCTCTAGCTGGTACTTTATGTCTCTTGCAAGTCTGTTGAAAGATACTCTGAAAAGATCTTCCATCAGATCACCTGCGAGTTTTAATCTTTTGTTTGCATAGTGGTCTTTGTCGTCTTCCGCACGCTTGCCAAGTGCCAGCTCAAAACAGGATTCAGCCATTCTTGCCAGGAAGTGAGCTTTGGAGATCCGGTCCCTTATATCGTTCCCAAGATGCGGGAACAGGTACCTGTCAATAACGTAATTTGCCCTTTTTATCTGGTATTCCTTTGCTTGGCCTGCAGCAACCCTTGCTCCTATTTTTTCGATTGCTTCCTCCTGGGTTTCGACTTCGGCTTCTTCCAGGTTCTCCAGCATAAACTTGATAATTTCGGGATCACTCGAAACAGCATTTACGATATCTTCGTCAGTTACTATCCCAAGCGCTCTCATAAGGGTAACAAAATATACCCTGCCTGAGATAGAAGGGAAAGAAACCTCAAGCAAGGATTTTCTTCCCCTTTCCACAATTACGAGTGCCCTGTATCCGCGTCTCTGGGAGAAAACTTTTGCAACCTCTATAGTGTCGCCGTACCTTTCACCATACTCTACAAGAATCTTATTAGGAGCGAGGTCCTCAAGGGTCATAACCACTCTTTCGGTACCGCCGATAATGAAGTATCCCCCTGGGTCAAGAGGATCTTCCCCATAGCGGATTTTTTCGCTTTCGCTAAGTCCTGGAAGGTTACAGACCTTGGATTTGACCATGATCGGAAGCTGCCCTATTTTTGCCTCCATTACCTCGGATTCAACCCCGTCTTTTACCACGCTCATCTCAAGATAAAGAGGGCCTGAGTACGAGAGGTTCCTGAGCCTTGCCTCATTGGGATAAAGTTTTTCAATTGCCCCGTCAGCTTCCTTTACCACAGGATGCTCTACCCGTATTTTGCCGAGTTTCAGGTAGGTGTCTTCGATATCGGTTTCTATTATTCTTTGTTCATCTATGATCTTTTGCAGCCCGTAATCTATAAACTTATTAAATGAGTCTATATGATGCTGCACTATTTTGTCCCGTGTAAAATAAGCCTGCGACAGTACATTAGTATCTATTACGATGATAGCACCCTCTTTGCTTTGTTATTATGAGAATTAAGGAGTTGTGATCTTCTGATCGGTATGCAGTTGTTAAATTTTTCTGTATGATGGTGCATAAAATTCAAAAAAACATTCCTTAAAGAATACATGAGATCATGCAAGCGGTCTACTCCCCTCCGCTTACTCGATCACAAGTCTGTAATACTCTGCCTCCCCCGCAGTTTGACTTTTTCTTGTGATTTTCACTACGTCTCCGACGACAGCTCCTATTTCTTTAACAACAGGATCCTGTGCTTTGATTTTCGGAAGTTGTTCCTTTTCAATGGAATACTTGCTTAAAATAGACTTTAACTCTCCCTCAGACATGATTTCATGTTTCGGGACCAACTCATGGTCGAGCAGGCTGAATTTTGTCAAATCCTTTCCTCCAAAAATAAAGTATTAAAAAAATTTAGTTAAACTCTCCAGCTAATGGCCTTCCGCCGGGTATAATAAAGAATATGGCGGGCCCGTAGGGATTTGAACCCTAGGCCGACTGGTTAAAAGCCAGTCGCTCTGCCTGACTGAGCTACGGGCCCAGTTGCTTTTCTACTTTACTAATTTACACCAGATGATTTTTCGTGCCATCCTGCTGCCCCGCTGCCTCAGGGAGCACCTCTCACACCGATGCAACCCTCTAATTACAGCTATTCTATAAATAGTTTCTGGTGAGATAATTTTTTCTTCCTCAATTTTTATGAATTTATGCTAAATTTCTTTCCTACTTTCAGGATTTTTCGAGATTTTTTCCTGATTTTGCTGGAAATCTATATGTACGATAATTTTCATTTTTTTAAGAGTAAGGCCAAAAACTAATTTACCTCTCAATAAATGCGGGTAAACGGGGATATTTGCCCCAATTCTGAAATTTGCCCCGATTCTGAATAACGCCCCGATTTCCCGTCAGTCAACCTTTCCCTTTCCAAAAATAAAGTCATTAGACTTCAAAAATAAAGTCATTAGACTTAAATTAATGTTTTTAAAACTAAACAATTTTAAAAAACTTAAGTAGAATAATTAATTCTTAATAATAAATTAATTCCTGGCTCTGCTGCCTGAGTCCCACAAACCTTTTCAAAAAATGCTTGAGCGCAAGCCTTTTCAAAAAACTGCTTGAGAGCAAACTCTTTAAAAAATGTTTAATCACAAACTTTTTAGAAAAAAGTTTGATCAAAAACCGGCGTGACTGCATGGTCAAGTGTTGTGAAAGTTGGTGATCAACCCGCACAATGGTTGTGCTTGAGCGAAAACGATGAGGAGGCTTGGTTTTGGGTAACATGATTCATTGGTGAGACTTTAGTGCCCTCTTTAAACCTTTATCTTTGCGCCAAGCAGTTCGACAAAGGCTCTTAACCAGGCAGGGTGGTTTGGCCAGGCTTGAGCTGTTACCAGATTTTTATCCGTAATTACGGGTTCAGACTGCCAATCAGCACCTGCTAGCCGGCATTCTGCAGCACATGCCGGATATGATGTTACCCGATATCCTTCCAGAACCTTAGCGGCTGCCAGAAGTTGCAAGCCGTGGCAAATGACTGCTACAGGCTTGCCAGCCTTAAAGAAGTCCTGTACGAGTTTAAGAGTATCATCATACATACGGATGTATTCAGGAGCTCTGCCACCCGGAACAACAAGACCTTCATATTCATTCACATTTACTTCGGAAGCGGGGATATCTACCGAGATATGATGCCCGGGAAGCTCAATATAGGTATCGAGCGTAGTAAAGTCATGTACGACCAGTTGCAGCATGTCACCGACTTTTTTATTGGGTGCCGATATATCCACCTTGTAGCCCAGCATCTGGAGTGATTGCTGAGGTACCTTAACCTCATAATCCTCAGCGCAATCCCCTGTTAAGATAAGGATTTTCTTTGAAATATGTTCCCCCCTTGTGGTTTTACCAATTTCTGAACTATAGAGTTTTTTTCCACAATAACCTGCTCAGTTCAAAAATCAGTGAACTAAATAATGCAACATCATTACATGAAAGGCATAATTTTACACATGGTAATGATGTAAAATGTAAGCACAATAACATTAGACTTTCAACATTATTAATTTTTTTCTTTATATAATCTTTCTCTGCCAGTTTAAAGCAATTCTGACAAATAATGAGTATCCTGATACAGTATGTAGCAAAAATAAGCCTGGAGAAATTGGTAATTGACTTGCCAGCCGTAAAGAAAGTTTGACCATAATCAGGTTAGAAAAGTAAAGTTTCTGGAGATTCCAAAGGCTCCTGATAAGTTTCCTGCTGCTTCTCTTCTACCGAGAACTCAATAATAAACTCAGTTCCGGAGTTCCTGTTCAATTCGAGTACTCCATCTAGCTGGTCTACCAGGATAGTTACCAGCTGTATCCCTAATGTGTCGGAATCTTCTATATTAAGGCTCTCAGGTATACCTGTTCCGTTGTCTGAAATGGTTAGCGTGTAATTTTTACATTTGCGCCCTTCATTTTTGCCTTTGAGCTTATCGTTCTTGAATTTTCGATTTTCTTCCCTGGAAAGCTTAATCCGAATTTCTCCAGATTTTTTGTCTGGAAATGCGTGTTTGAGGGAGTTTGATACAAGTTCGTTGACAACCATTCCTAAAGGAACTGCGGTATCCATGTCAAAAAAAGTATTTTCCTCGATTTCCAGACGCAGATTGATTCCTGAGGCTCCGACATTATAACACCTTAAGAGATCCTCGGTCAGCTTCTGCAGGTATGCTCCAAAATTAAGTGTGCTGACCTCTCGCGATCCATACAGCTCCTCATGAATAAGAGCCATAGAAATAACCCTGTTCTGGCTGTCCTTGAATGCTGCAAGGACTTTTGAAGGGTCATAACTGTCACTACCAGCGAATTTCTCAGCCTGAAGATCAAGCAGGGATGAGATGACCTGAAGGTTATTTTTTATCCGATGGTGGATTTCTTTTTTACGAGCTTCTTCAATCCTTTTTAGCACATTTTCAGCCTTTTTCTTTTCCGTGATATCTTTCATTATCCCGAAGACTTTATTTGTGAGATAATTTCCTTTTTGAAGGCAAACAACATGCTCCTCGATATAAATATATTCTCCATCCTTCCTTCTAAAACGATATTCCAGGTGGCAATTTCTCTTACTTTCAGCGTTTTTTGTGTTCTGGATGTAATCATTCATTTTCTGGTTCCAGACTCTTACCTGGTCGTCAGGGTGGACATTATTTATCCATAGTTCAATCCCGATATTCGTCAGTTCTTCCTGAGTATATCCCGTGACCTTTTCTATGGCACCTGCCCAGTAAATTTTACCATCCTCAATATCGTATTCGTATATGAGCTGCCCTGTCTGCTCCGCAATTATACGATACCTTTCCTCACTTCTCTGAAGCCTCTCTTCGGCTTTTTTGCTCTCGGTTATATCTCTGGCAATTATCGAGACTGCTGCAAGTTCTCCGGAGATGTCAAAAATCGGGGAAAGGGTCATTGACACGTCTATAATCCTGCCGTCTTTTCTTACCCGTGAGGTTTCATACTGGTGAACCTTTTCTCCCCGTTTAACCATCTCAAGTAATCTTTTTGATTCATTATTCAATTCAGATGGTATTAAGAAATCTGCGGGCTTGCCCAGAGCTTCCTCAGCCGAATACCCATAGATCTGCTCTGCCCCTTTATTCCAGCTTGTAATAATTCCGTCAAGCGATTTTGTTATAATAGCATCATTTGATGATTCCACAACATTTGCTAAGTTCTGGATTTTTTCCTCGGATTTTTTACGTTCAATGGAATACTGGATAGAACGTATCAGTAATTTTCCGTCTACCTGCCCTTTGACCAAGTAGTCTTGAGCACCTTGCTTTACGGCATTGATTCCGAGCCTTTCATCAGTCATACCTGTCAGGATTATGATGGGAATTCGCGAGTTCCTTGCATGAATCTCAAGAAAAGTGTCAATGCCATCGCTGTCCGGTAATCCCAGGTCGGCTAGTATTACATCAAACGAATTTTCCTTAAGAAGATTCAAACCTTCATTCAGGGTTGCAGCATTTTTAAGCTCATACGGAAAGCTAGAGAATTCTTCGAGCATATCTTCAATTAGAGCTGCATCCCCGGGGTTGTCCTCAATAAGTAAGATTTCAATCTTCTTATCCATATCCAAGCGACCTATCAGGGGTTAATTTAATCTCATTTCGACGGCAGTTTTACAATCTCAAGCCAAAAGCTTTCTATGGATTTAACTACTTTTATAAATTGATCAAAGTCAACAGGTTTGGTAATGTATGCATTGGCATGGAGATTATAAGATTTCAGTATGTCCTCTTCGGCTTTTGAAGTCGTTAAAATCACAACAGGTATGTTCTTAAGCTCATCGTCGCTTTTTACTTCCTCAAGAACCTCGCGCCCATCTTTTTTTGGTAAATTTAAATCCAGAAGAATTATATCCGGGCGTGGAGCGTCTGAGAATTGTCCTTCGCCGCGTAAAAAAGCGATTGCCTCTTCTCCATCTTCTACAATATGAAGAGTATTCCCGATTTTCGCATCTTCGAAAACTTCTTCAATTAAGCCTACATCTCCTTTACTGTCTTCCACTAAGAGGATTTCTACGGATTTAGACATGGTCCGGGTTCTCATTTTTTATGACCTTCCTGGCTATGAATATAGATTCAAATTTCCTTAAAATGTTTTAAGTTTTGAACAAGACTTTTGAGGCTCAAAAGTTATTCTAAATTTCATTTTTCTGTTATAGAGTCTTTATCATGAGATTTCACAGGAATTATGGGCAGAGTGAAGTAAAAGACTGAACCTTCACCTGGAACAGATTCTACCCAAATACGTCCTCCATGCCTCTCTACAATTTTTTTACAGATTGAAAGACCTATGCCTGTTCCTGGATATTCTTCTCTTTTATTAAGTCTTTTAAAAACCTCAAAGATTCTCTCCGAGAATTTGGACTCAATTCCGATTCCGTTATCTTTTACTGCAAATAACCATTCATTGTCTTTTTTCTTTGCAGAAATCTCGATTTCAGGGGCTTTTTCGCTGCGAAACTTTATAGCGTTGCTGATGAGGTTCTGGAATACCTGAGTTAACTGGGTAGAGTCCGCCATTACCACAGGTAGTTTACCATAAGATATACTGGCTTCATTTTCTTTTATGGGTATCTCTAAATCAGAAATTACCTGATCCAGAATAGATTCGCAGTCTGTGGGTTCGAATTCTTTGGCTCTGGTGGTCACTCTTGAGAACTCCAGAAGGTCATTAATCAGGTTTTGCATGCGGGAAGCCCCGTCAACGGCAAAATAAATGTATTTATCCGCCTTCTCATCGAGTTTTCCCTGGTATTTTCTCTGCAAAAGCTGCAGGTAGCTTGCTATCATTCTCAAGGGTTCCTGCAGATCATGGGAAGATACATATGCAAATTGTTCCAGTTCTGCATTTGAGCGAGCAAGTTCTTCTAATTTCAATTTTAGCAATTGTTCTGCCTTTTTTAGCTCTGTAATGTTACGGGCTGCAGCAAAAACACCAATAACTTCACCAGCCTCATTTCGGTAAACTGACGCATTATACAGAACCGGTGTAACATTTCCAGTCCTGTGCTGAATCGCAAGCTCATAATCCAGTACCAGCCCTTCTCTGAATACCTGCCTGTACCCTTCACTGGCTTTTTCAGGGTCAGTGAAATAGTCCGAGAAGTCTGTTCCGATTAACTCGTTCCTGGAATACCCTGTAACCAGTTCTGTAGCTCTGTTCACATCGGTTATTTTTCCGTCTGCCCCGATAGTGACAAGAGGATCCAGACTGGCTTCAAGAAGGCTGCGGTTGTACATATTTGATAGCCTCAGAGCTTCTTCTGCTTTCTTCTGTTCAGTAATATCACGTGCAGCTGCAAAAATCCCAACAACCTCACCAGCCTCGTTCCGATAAACCGATGCATTATACAGAACTGGCGTTATCTTTCCGTTTCTATGCCGAATTTCCAGTGGATAATCTCGCACCGATCCTTCCTGGAAAACCCGCTGATAACCTTCCCTGGCTTTTTCAGGCTCGGTGAAATAGTCCGAAAAATCTGTTCCAATTAACTCTTTACGGGAATAGCCTGTAACGATCTCTGTGGAATGATTCACATCAGTAATTTTACCATCCGGACTAATAGTTACAAAGGGATCTATACTGGCTTCTATAAGGCTACGATTATAGGCATTAGCTAATTTTAACGCTTCTTCAGCTTTTTTCTGCTCAGTAATATCCTGAACTGTTCCCCTCATCCGAACAGGAATATGCTCTTCGTTAAAAATAACTTCAGCCTGCTCATGTAATATACGCTCTTCTCCATTATCTAGGATAATCCGGTGATCAATACTGTAGGGTTTTCCGTTTAAAGCTTCTTTAACAGCATTATCTACATACTCCCTGTCCTCTGGATGTATATAACTCAAAAATGAATCGTAAGTTGCTCTAAACTCCTGAGGGGTGAGTCCAAAAATTCGGTAAACCTCATCAGACCAGTATAATTCGTTATTTTCTATATTCCAGCTCCAGTTTCCAAGGTGAGCCATTCTCTGAGCTTCAGCAAGATCTTCTTCACTCTCTTTCAATAATTTATAAGCTTTCTCGAGCTGCTCCTTATGCTTTTTTAGCTCTGCTTCAGCACGTTTCTGCTCGGTAATATCAATGTTCATCAAGAGAATCATGGGCGAACCGTCAATGTCGGTGAATGGAAAGGCATGGCAATCACCTACGCTCCCGTCAGGGATGTTGCTTTCCCAATGATGGGGCTGACCGGTTTCAATCACTTTATATATTTCGCAGAATTCACAGGGATCAGTGCGCCCATAACAATACTCGTAGCAGTGCTGGTTGTTGGATTCCCCAAACTTTTCACGGAAGCTACGATTGGCAAAGGCGACGTGATAGTCAGGTGTCATCAGGGATATCAGTGCTGGCAGAGTCTCAAGTACTTCAAAGAATCGCTGTCGCTCTGCCTGAGCTGCCGCTTGAGCCTGTTTGATTTCGGTTATATCAATGCCCATCTCCATAACGAGTGTAGAACCATCGAAATCCTTGAACGGATAGTCGTAGACGTCGTAATTGCGGCCATCCGGACCGGTCCACTCCCAGTGATGAGGCGCACCTGTTTTGAACACCTTGCAGGTTTCGCAGTTCTCACAGGGCTCGGTACGCTGGAAAAGATATTCGTAACAACGCCGCCCCTCAGATTTGCCGAAGCGCTCCTCGAAGAAACGATTTGCAAACCGCACGTGGTAATCTGGTGAGATTAGTGCCACGTAAGCCGGTAGCATGTCCAGCACATTATTCAATCGCTCCCGTTCAACCTGCACAGCCTCGGCAACCTTACGACGTGCTTCAATCTCGCGCAGTGCCTCCTCGGCCTGCTTGCGTTTTGTAATATCTCTTAAGATTACTGCAAACTTTCCTTTCTCAGGGCTGAATATGTAACTGTCAAGATATCTATCCAGCTCCTGGCTAAAAATCTCAATATGTGTTGGCTCACCTGAGAGCGCTACTTCACCACACTTTTCGATAAGCAGGTAGTTTGGGTTATATAGTGTTTCCCGTATAGTCCTGCCCAATATCTCTTCCCTTTTTAAACCTGTTTGAAGCTCAAAAGCAGGATTTACATCAAGGAAACGATAGTCACAAGGCTTACCATCCTTATCATAAATAGGCTCTCCAAGGACGAAACCCTCGGTCATGTTTGTGAAAAGCATCCTATATTGCTTTTCACTTTCATTCAATGCTTCATAAGCCTTCTGAAGCTCTTCGGTCTGAGCTTCCAGCTCCTCCGATTGCATCTGGAGATTCTCGTATGCGTCACGCAAAGTCTCCTCAGCCTGCTTGCGTTCATTGATGTCACGGGCAACATGTACGCTTCCTATAATTTTTCCTTCTGAGTTGTGAAGTGGCGAGACGCTAACTATAAAATAACCACCCAGGTTGTCTTCATAAAGCTCAACTGTATGTTCAAGTCCATCCTCAAGCAGCCGCCTGTGAGGACAAAAAGAAGGCGGCTTATCTGTCCCATGCACTGCCTGATAGCAGGTTAAGCCTTTACACTCTTCCGGAGCCATCCCCAATCTTTTTGCCATTGCCTGGTTTGCACGAATAATCCTGTATTCATTATCAAGTATGGATATGGGGTCTGGCAGGGTATCAAAAGTAGATCCCCAGTGCTGCGTGGCTTGAAAGGCTCTTTCTTCTTCCTTTTTGCGTCTGGAACTCTCAATCTGTTCCCATTTTCCTTCCTTTTTAACAAGAGCAAACTGATGATTGACGACTACGTCAATGATGTCGATTGCGGTGCATTTATCGAGAGGATAAGCGCATAGAGCCATCATCTGGTGGTTGCCAATTATATTATCTACCTGTTCTTCATACTCGATAAACTCGTTCCATTCTCCTCTTTCCAGCCAAGATAAGTTTCCATTCAATCTCAGACCGTCATAACCTTTAGCAAGAGCTTTGTCAAGTTTTTCAATCCAGCCATTAAGCACTCTTTGAGAGTCGAAAACCCCGTCTATTATATACCATCTATCATAGGGAATAATTTCAATCTGCCCTTTCGCCAGGTAAACATCAATATCAGGAACGGACCTTCCAAGAGCTTCTTTTGCCTCTTCAGCTTCAAGGGGATGTGAAGTAACCCACATACAAAATTCATTATTTTCCAGCCCTGCTTTGAAGTAAGGAACAAGTATGTCAATCAAATCCTGTTTTGTCTGGTAAAACTGGCAGAAGTGTGTCCCCCAAGGCACTTCACCAACAACGTCAATTCCGGATTTTCTCAAGCCTTTTTTCATTCCAACCCTCTTCCCGTTATTAAAACTAATTTTAAAAATCCATACTTGTAAGCTTTCTCAGGTTCCAGAACCTGATATCAAAATCTCCTATTTGTTATACTCAACTTTTTATTTTATCCCTGGAAGAGATTTTAGCCTCTGTAATTTTTGTATACCATGTCCCCATTATTTTCTAAACCATATAAATCGTATCGCAAACGCCTGGGAAACTTTATAAGCCCTGTAACTTAATTTAATATAGTTTTTCATTAAAAGTGGATTCAGGCATTCTATAAAATAACAAATTGATTTTTGTTTAAATACGTCTATAAGATGAATTTGTACTACATGTCTATAAGATGAACTTGTACTAATATATCCTTTGTGATTTTTTGAGTTATAAACTGTCTATAATAAATATTTAAACGTATATATATTTTTCATCAGAAGTTCTTGAGAATAAAGCGCAGCCAACAAAAGAAAGGAAAATAAGTAATTGTTAAGTTTCACAAAAATTATTATTTTCTAAAAAGACGTGCAGCCAAAAGTAAAACGAAATTAGAAAATAAAATGCAGTGTGAGTTACTGCATTTTTAGCACCGTAGTTATACTATTGAAGAAAATTTGTAGAAATTACTCTTTTTTCTTTTCAAATTACGTTCCGCACTCCCAGCCGCTCATGTAGGATCTCTGCGCTTCTGTAAGCTCGTCGATGCTTATGCCCATTGATTCGAGTTTCATTCTGGCAACATAATTATCGAGTTCCTGGGGTACCCTGTGGACTCCGTTCGGGAGTTTGTTTTCGGCAATATAGCGTACACAGAGAGCCTGGTTTGCAAAGCTCATATCCATGACCTCAGCAGGGTGGCCGTCGCCGGCAGCGAGGTTAACCAGTCTGCCTTCGGCTATGACATTGATGCGCTTGCCGCCGATATCGTATTCTTTTATGTTGTTTCTTACTGTTCGGACGGTCTTTGCGAGGGAATTAAGGGCTTCCATATCAATTTCCACATTGAAATGACCAGAGTTTGCAAGGATTGCTCCGTCAGGCATGGATTTGAAGTGCTCGGCTGTGAGGATATCGCGGTTTCCGGTAGTGGTTACAAAGATTTCTCCTATTTTCGCGGCGTCAGACATTTTCATGACCCTGTAGCCGTCCATTCTGGCTTCAAGGGCTCTTATGGGATCAACTTCGGTAACGATTACGCTTGCCCCGAGACCTGCTGCCCGCATTGCAACTCCACGTCCGCACCAGCCGTAGCCTGCAACAACAACGTTTTTGCCTGCAACCAGGAGGTTTGTAGTCCTGTTAATACCATCCCAGGCTGACTGCCCTGTCCCGTAGCGGTTGTCAAAAAGGTACTTGGTCATGGCATCGTTTACTGCAATTACCGGCATTTTCAGGGCTCCTTCCTTTTCCATAGCATGAAGCCTGTGCACACCGGTAGTTGTTTCCTCGCAGCCGCCAAGGATATTCGGAAGCAGGTCGGTTCTTTCCTTGTGTAATTTAAATATGAGATCTGCCCCATCATCAATGGTGATATCGGGTCTGGAATCCAGAACACGGTCAATCGCTTCATAATATTCCTGGCTTCCTACCCCGTATCTTGCAAAACAGCTTATATTCTTGCGTATGTTAAGTGCAAGGGCTACGTCGTCCTGCGTGCTCAGGGGATTGCAGCCTGTAATTGATACCTCCGCACCGCCAGCTGCCAGGGTCTCTACAAGGACTGCAGTTTTCGCTTCTACATGCAGTGCCATTCCTACTTTCAGCCCTTTCAGGGGTTTTTCTTCCTCAAACTTTTCCCTTATAATAGCAAGCACAGGCATGTGGTTTCTTGCCCAGTCCATTTTCATGTTTCCGGATTCTATTAGTTCTTTTTCATTCATGGTGATCCCGTAATATTATAGATAGGCGATTAAATTCGATTTTTATCAGGATGAATATAAAGTTCAATATAAGGTCAATTTATTCTCGTGGTCTCAGGTATTACCTTTCCGCATAATTAAAATCATTTCCCTGAATACGAGTTTCTCAGGCATTTGCCCTTGCGATAAGCTCTTCTGCGGCTTTTTGAGCCTCTTCCAGCACCTTCTGCTCATCGAAAGCCAGTACCCTGTAATCGTCCATAAGGAGTTTTCCATCTACAATTGTTGTCCTTACATCACTGCCTCTTGCAGAGTACACAAGATGGGAATGAATATCAAAGCAGGGAGTAAGATGCGGTTTTCTCATATCCACAACAATCAGGTCCGCTTTCTTTCCAACTTTCAACATGCCGGCTTCAATGCCGAGGGCTTTTGCCCCATTCACAGTACCCATCTCAAGTACCTGCCGTGCAGGAAGGACAGTCGGACTGAAAGTGTTGACTTTATGCAGGAGGGCAGCAGTTTTCATTTCCTCGAATAGGTCAAGGTTGTTATTTGAGGCGCAGCCGTCCGTGCCAAGGCTTACATTTACCCCTTTTTCGAGCATTTTATGCACAGGTGCAATCCCTGAAGCCAGTTTCATATTACTTATAACGTTATGGGAGACATTCACTCCTCTTTTTCCCAGAATCTCTATGTCCCCATCCGAAAGCCAGACACAGTGGGCAGCAAGCACATCAGGTCCGAAAAACCCTATGTCCTCCAGAAGGTGCACCGAACATTTTCCGTACCTTTCTTTCATGGCAAGGAGCTCGGCTTCCGTCTCAAGGAGATGAATATGAATGCCTGCTCTGTCCTTGCTGGCTTCCTCTCTGACCTTTGCAAGAAATTCCTCGGAACAGGTGTTCGGAGCATGGGGTCCATACATGGTTTTTATCCTGCCGTCAGCAGCTCCCTGCCAGGCTCGAACAAAACGCTTACCTTCCTTAAGGTCGGTTTCTCCTTTTTCTTCGTTCCAGAGCTCTATTAACCCGTGACAGAGTGAAGCCCGAAGCCCTGATATCTCAACAGCTTTTGCGGTTTCATCCATATAGAAATACATGTCTGCAAAAGCTGTTGTTCCCGACCTGATCATCTCCAGACAGGCAAGCAGGCTGCCTTTATAAACATCTTCTGCAGTTAGCTTCGCCTCGGCAGGCCAGATATGCCCCTCAAGCCAGTCTGCAAGCTGCAAATCATCAGCATAACCCCTAAAAAGTGTCATTGCAGCGTGAGTATGCGTATTTACAAGCCCGGGCATTACTACGGAATGTTTCGCATCAATTACGGTATCAGCACTTTCGCTTGTCTTTTCCCCGATTTCAGTAATCTTTCCGTCTTCAATGACAATGGTTCCGTTTTTGAGGTCTCCCTTTTCAGGGTCCATAGTCAGAACATAAGCATTTTTTATAATTATATCAGCCATCTGATCAGATCCGTTAGGTAATGAAATCAAGTTATTAGCTTAAACACGTTTTAAAGAGCATTTTCTGATTTTGAGTAATGTAACTAAAAAGTAACTTGAATTAAGAGGTTAACTTGAATTAAGAGGTAACTGGAATAGGAGGTTATACTAAAAAAAGCTGTCCTGAAATTACTGAAATTTCTGAGAATACTGGAATTATATTAAAATCCTGTAAAAAAAGAATTCATAAGCCCCTGAAAACCGGGACTTCCCAGTGTCGTTTTTTGTAAATACGCTCAACTACCTGTCAATAATATTGTACCCTTGATCAGGAAGAATTATGCTGCCGGATTTTATCACCCGCCCGGGATATATGATTACTCCAGATCCGATTTTAACTCTATTACCCATAGCCGGGCCCAGGATGTAATACCCGGAATTAACTATCTCCTTACCGGCGAGAACTTTCACCATGTGTAGATTAATCTTGGGATCGCCCTCATCAGCATTCTTCAAAATACAATCCGTAATAAGTGACCCAGCGCCAAGAAAAGAATGGTTTCCAACTATAGAATAACGAATATCGGTGTTAATAACTGAATTATTCATAACACAGCTCATAATAAGATTTCTGCTGGCAAGAAGACTACTTCGTGCTCCCAAAACTCCAAACCGGACCGTACAACTCGGCTCAAGAACAGCATGATCACCAATATGCCCCACTGCGATAGTTACATTTGGTCCAATAACAGCTCCGTCACCAATAGTAGTTGGACCTATTATAGTTGCTGTTGGATCTGTTTGACAACCTTTTCCAATCTTAACTGTACCACAGTTTTCTGGTGCATATGGTAGACAGGATAGTATTTTTCTAAATCTCGCATACCAGTTTATAAAACCTGTATTTCGCTGGCGTTCCTGGGAATGAATGCCCCACGTAAAATTGGCAAAAAGCAGATGTATCCAGTGTTTGATAGCGATATAAGATAGCCTTGGTACTTGTAAGTGAAATGGGGGGAGCGTAATAGGTAAATTACCTGATAATTTTTGCCCTTTTCCTAATTCTGGTGAGGGCAAGGAGAAACAGGGAATAGAGATACTTTCCGTATCTATTACTATGGGTAAGAAATCTTTCTCCTGTGTTCCAGCGGGAAAAAAGAAAAAATCACCCATATACAAATTTCCCACATGTTCCATACTATGCTGCAGGGATGAGATATGCTCACTAAAACAGGGGTCAGTATCTTAGAATGCTAATCGTGCAGGTTTTCCGGTTGCTGAAGCCCTGTTTAAAAACTCCAGGACTATTTCTTTATTGAAGTAAATATCATCACGGTAAACAAGCGTTGGGGAGGTAGATGAGCTAATTTCTTCCAGTGATGAGATTAAAAAAGGTCTTCCTTTAAATTTTAATTGTGTGAATACGTCTTCCTGATGTTCGACGATTGTTCTGTTTAATACTGGCAATCTTGCAGCCGGTGATTCGAAGGGATGGATTACCTGCTTTGTTTCAAGGATACACCTTCTCATCCGCCGATCTACAGTGCCTCTGGAGGTCATTCTGAGAATATATGCATGATTCTCTTTAAAGGGTTTGTGACCAGCGCAGCGCCAGCCCTTTAGGATTGATAACTCTAAATGGTTATAATCGTTTTTATCAGCATTTTACGATAATTTATTTAAGTTTATTAAAGTCCGATCCCTGCTTAGATTCCAGATTTATCATTCCGGTTTCAAGTTTCAGCGCTTCAAGATAAAGGCGCATGATTTTCAGCCTTTCTTCAGCAATCTTCTTTGCCGTATCGGTATTCAGCTTCTCAGGAATTGTGAAAGGTTTATACTTCATGTATTCATTAAAGCCTTCAATCGGGTCTTCAATATATACAGTTCTTTTCGAACTCCCCTTATCCAGCCCTGTTGTGTGTTTCAGCATTCTCAGAGCGCCCATAGAAAGAACAGCCCTGAAAATTCCTACTGCTCCGAGAGCGTCAAGGCGGTCAGCGTCCTGCAAGATCCGGGCTTCGAGAGACTCCGGAATCTCTCCTGAACTGAAGCGGTGAGTCAAGATGCAGTTCTTAACGGCTTCAATAACCTCTTTTCTCAGCCCTGCTTTTGAGAGGAATTCTGAGGCTATCTCAGCACTATATACGGCATGGTCCCCTCCTTCTTCATGTTCTTTAATTACGCCGACATCATGGAGAAGAGCTGCAAGCTGAAGGACGAGAGGATTTCCCCCTTCTACTTTCTGGATCTCAAGGCAAAGGGCTTCTACCCGGTTTATATGTGACATATCGTGGGAACTGGGCTCTCCTTCAAGAAAAGAAGCCACAAATTCCCTCGTTTTTTCTATCAGGTCCATATTCAGTATTCCAATTCTGCAGCAATGGCTTTGAGGTTTTCCTGGATCTCGGAAACCGCCTCGGAGAGGGCTCTTTTATTGTCATAGGTCGTGATTAATTCCACAAGTTCTTCTTTCCTCTCCTTTTTCAGTTCTACTCCTAGCTTGATCATGTTATCAAGTGCCCGCGTGAGATTGTCAACTATCGAGATTGTAGCTGTCCTTGAAGTTCGTGAGAGAGGGTTCAGGTCGATGGCTATAACGGTCTTTCCCATTTCCACGAGTTTCTCGCATCGGTCTCCGTCTTCCAGCGGGACGAGCACCACATCTGCGGAATAAATCCCCCTGCTCTCTACCAGCCGCCTATCGTGAGAGAGTTCAAGGGTAGCGTCCGGATTTTTCCCGAGTACTTCGGAAGCCCCATTGGCTTTAAGCTGTTCTATAATAAGGCGCACCCTCGTCTCTGTCCTGTGAAAGAGATTCACCTCAAGTTTTGCCCCCATAACATCCGCAAGAGCTACAACTTTATCAGGAGCAAGAGCTGCGACATTACCGTTTACAGAAATTACAGGGTTCTTTGCCAGAAGCATGGCTGCAACTGCCGCCCTTTCAGCATACAGTGCAGACTTGGTACTTCGCTCGCCTATGAGGTAATCAAAGCTTTCACCTCTTCCCTGGGCAATCAGCCCCTGAATGCTTGTAATCCCCATTTTTACCCCGGCTGCAACCTTTTCACGGGCGATCAGGGACTCATACCTAGGGTGGTCTTTAGGTATCTCTGTCATAACGGTCGCTTACCTTTCTTATTTTAGTTTATGCAAATCAATTTAAATTCAGTATAGGCAAATATTTATTCTAATTAAGCCTTCAGAACTGCGTGTCATCTATTTGATCCAGATTTTCTTTCTATTTCTATTCTATTTAAGCTGTAGGAGGATTAATTAAGCAGTAGATTTTCTGTAAATTCTTTTTTGCGAATATTTTTGTGTAAAGATTTTAGATTTTCCTGATCTGCATGAAACTGCTTTTCCTGGGTTCACTCATTCATTAACTTCGGCACACAGGTACTTATGCTGTATTCCAGCACCTCCCCGAATTCCTGAAGGGATTCGTAGAGAGAGAATTCATGGGGGTGAGGAGCAATTGCAAAAACCGTATCCCCAAGCATTGCCTGGGAAGCAAGCCCTCCACTTGCGTTTGCAGCTTCGATAACATCTTTTGCTCTGCTGCTCATAAGACCTGTTTTACTGGCAAACGTTTTAGCCTGTTGCATGAAATTCTCAAGTGTAGGCTTTTTAAGCAGCTCGGACATGGCTGTTTTCCCTGCACTGTTAATTCTTGCGGTTGCGGCTTCGTCTCTCAGAACCAGATCGGTAGAAATCTCGCCAAGTACAATACAGAAAACCCTGGCTTCAGGAGCCGGAATCCTGTCTACAAGCCCGTACTCGGGCCCACCCGGTTGCAGCCTGATTACCACTCCACCGCTGGACTGGGCAGCAATATCTCCAAGCCCACTGTGGTTGACAACCTCAGCTACATGGGCATACTCAGTCAGGCTCTTTACGGTCTGGTTAAGGGAAAGTGCTCTGTTGAGGGCATAGGCTGTACCGAGAGCTCCTGCACCTGATGCTCCGAATCCGCACCCGGTTGGAATTTCTGCCCAGCTCTTTATCTTTACAGGCATGTCAGTCATCATCTCTGCGACTGTACGGCTGGTTTTGCCTTCAACCCTTTTTCCGTTAAGGAAAATCTCGGTCTCTTCTACAGACCTCCCTACCTCTACTTCAGTGGTAACGCCTCCGTTCAGGACGATTCCGCAGCCTGTAGAACCCTTACGATGAGGATTTTCGTGTTCATGTATCTGGAAAAAACCTGTAATGTGTCCCGGAGCATAGGCTTTTGCCAGAAAGTTTGCTCCTTCACTTTCATATGTATACATGGAAAGCGCCTTTTTTACAATTTTAATCATTTTTTCAAAGTTCGTTCCTGTTTTGCATAGTGCTTTGCAGAATATCCGGATCTTTGTGAAATATTCCGGAGTACTCGGCAATACCTGAGATGCTTGTTTTTTATCAGAGCATTTACTTCACGAGAGTTTTTGTTTTAACAGTTCAGCTACCTCTTCAAGGATATAGGCTGCAAGTTTGCGTTTATTCCCGCTTACGTGCCTGGGTTCGCTTTTTTCCCTTCTAACCAGGTACAGTTCATTTTCCTCGGTGCCCATTCCGCCTTTTGCAACGTCGTTTGCTGCAATCAGGTCAAGTTTTGAGGCTTTAAGGGTTGAGCTTGCTCTTCTTAAAAGTTCCTGCTTTTCAACCCCGGTTTCAGCCTTGAAGCCTACAATTATAAGGTCAGGGTATTTTTCACGGCATTCTTTTATCAGCTTGCGAGTAGGTTTCAATCTCAAAACAAGTTCTCCTCCCGATTTGATCTTTTCGGGAGAAGGCTCGACTGTATAATCCGCAATCGCTGCCGAACTTATAAGGACATCGTATCCGCTTTCAAGCTCCAGGAGTACAGCCTCAGTCATCTCAGCAGCGCTTTCTGCAAAAATTTCCCTGATTCCCGAAAATCCGAGCCTATCCCGATGAACAAGGGTTACATCAGCTCCGTTGCGGTAAGCCTCAAGGGCAAGTTCTTTTCCTGTTTTGCCTGAAGCCCGGTTCGTCAGAATGCGGATAGGATCTATGCTTTCGGCTGTTGAGCCGCTTGTGATGATTATCTTCCGGTTCTCAAGGGTTTTGCTTCCCAGCACCCTTTCTACTTCAAGCACGATTTCTTCATTTGCTGCAATTTTTGCGATGCCTTCTTCCAGCCTGGGACCGACGATCTGGATACCCCAGCTTCTCAGTTTCACCAGATTCTCAGCTACAGCCGGATGCCTGAACATAGATTCATGCATCGCAGGAACTACCATCACAGGTACACCAGAGCCAAGTGCAGTTGTTGCAAACGAGGTTACAGGGGTATCATCTATCCCGAATGCAATTTTTCCCACAGTGTTTGCTGTTGCAGGGGCTATAAGGAGAAGGTCTGCTCTTCCCTTGAGTCCGCAAAACTCCACATGCTCAACCCTGCCTCCAAGTTCGGTAATTACAGGGTTTCCTGTAGCATAGTGCAGGGCATCAGGGTGCAGTATTCGCGTGGCAGCCTCTGTCATGACAGCATGAACTTCAGCTCCATTTCTTATCAGTTCTCTTGCAAGCTCAACGGTTCTTACCGCCCCAATGCTCCCTGTAACTCCAATAACTATGGTTTTCCCAGCAAGAGATGAGCTTTTCTGTCCCTGGATCCAGAGTGTTGGATGGAAATTTTCGGGTTTGCGCCTGGAAGGCTTTTGCCTGTCCTGTTTATCCTTTTCATCTACTCGATCCGGTTCTTTTTGACCGGGATTTTCCCTGTTCGGTTCCTTCTGATCCGCTAGGTTTTGAGTGTCTTCCAATGGGGTTTTCATTCAGGCACCGGAGTAATCTATAAAGCTAATAAACTAAGCTAGTAAACTGGGCAATAATTTCTTAAATCGATTTGCTTTTCAGAAAACATTCCTGAAAGCAAAGTGACATTTAATACGATATTCTTAAAACTTTCGAAATACAAACGATTAAAATTAATAGAGAAGCTTTATAGAGATGCTTTAATTTCTTAATAAGTCTGAGTTATGAAATAGAGAGCTAAATCTTGGCTGTTATGAATTAAATACCAGCCACAGGATTATATTGATTCTGATTGACGCCGGAGAATGTTCGGGAAGGCAAAATGAACGACAAGAAAGCAAAAAAAGAAACCTCGGAAATCACAAAAAAGGGCTTGGGTACACTTATAGGGAAGATTTCAGGAAAAGAGCAGCTTGAGCTTGAGATAGCCCGGCTCAAATCTCAGATCGTTAGATTGGAGCTCGACCTGCAGAGTGCAAAAAGCCAGCTTGAAAAGAAAGAGGCTCTCGCAAGGCAGGCAGTTGCGGACAGGCAGGAGGCTGAAGCCCTTTTAAACCAGGAACGTATTCGGACTCAGACCCTCTCCCACGAGCTTGAAACCCTCAGGTCTGAGTCCGAGGGCAAACTGAAGTTTCGGGGAATTGAGACTTTGAGCCCGCAAGCGGTTCAGGCTTATCTTTCCAGACTCAAATCCTTCCACGCCCCTGCAGATGACCTGCTCACTGTTTACCTGCCTTCGGGTACCAGGCTATCAGAAATAATGAGTGAAAAAATACTTGAGCGTGTAGAAGAGGGAAACCGTACGCTTCTTGACAGGCTTGAATCCGAAACCGGCGTTGTGCTTTTCTATGATTTTCACCGCATGATTTGTGAAGCTATAGCTCCCCCTCTCCCGATTGCTTCCCCTACTTGGCAGCTCGGAGACAATTTTGAGGTTGCTTTGCTTGAGGAAAGTTTGAGTAAGGACTACCGAATACTTATCCTTATCCTGCATGCAGGTGAATCCTTCATAGGCTTTACTCCCGATGCGCGGGTTTTTGACATCAGGGAGCTAATCCGCAGCAGTGTAAAGGAAAAGCACAGTAAAGGAGGTTTCAGCCAGCGCCGCTTCGAGCGCCTGAGGGAAGAGGATATCGCGCATCATGTCGATAAAGTCGTCGAGGCTCTGGACAGGGTTCTTGAAGAAAACAGGTCTATTGACTTCGTCATTCTGAGCGGGGATTTTCAGCTAATTGGGGAAATCCGGAAGCGCCTTCCACTTAATCTTGAGGTAATTGAAAAGCCGTCTGACATCAGGGTCGAAAAAACAGGCGGTGAAGAAATACTAAGAACGGTCTTGAGCTCAAGAAGGTATTTGCTGTGAAATATTGAAGGTATGTTTGCTATAAGAGCTGAGGTCAAGACGACAGTGGGAGATATACTTGACCCTTTTCAGAACATGAGAGTTAAGATTAAAAAGTTTATCCGGCTTAGCTTTTTGTTTCATGTAATGCAAAGTTCTCTTAGAAAACTCTAACCTTTTCCAATGAGAGTTGAAATTTTGAGAAGAACATAATTTCTGCGTCAAAAAATTTTAAATTATGTGGAGAAGAGACTTTTCTACCTGAAAAATGACAGCAGGATGACCATTCACGGACAATCCGTAAGAAAGTTACTGAATAATAATTATCGATAGTTTTTTATACTATTGCTTTTATTTAACTCTCGCAGGTCGATCGGTCTACTTATTACATGAAAAATTTCCTCCTTTAAACCCCCTAAATTGATAATGAATACGCTATCAATACCGCATTATCGACCTGTCAATCCTCCTTTTTACGGAATAGAAAATTAAATTTGGGATTGTAATCTTAACAGCAATAATTAGATCAAAGGAAGTTTTGGGATTGGCTCATAATTTAAATTTTTGTTCTATGATTTGCTAGAGATTAGTTTAGTTATTTCTTACTTTTAGGTGCAGTCCCAGCAGGTTAGGTGCAAAGCAGAAAGGTTTGTTACAATTAAGATGATTTCTAGAATTTTGAATGATAAAAATGCAAATAAAGAATGAAAATAAAATAAATTTTAAAAAATTAACATCTGAGTCTGTAGAACTTGGTATACTTCTTACACTGGTAGGGGGATTTCTTGATGCTTACACATTCGTAGGGAGAGGCGGGGTTTTCGCCAATGCGCAGACTGGAAATGTTGTGCTCATGGGTATAGAAGCTGCAGCAGGAGAATGGGAAAAGGCAGTACTTTATGCAGTACCTATTCTGGCATTTATTGTGGGAGTAGTAGTTGCCGAGACAATCAAAAAACCTTCAATGCGACTGTTAATACCGGATACCGAAAGAGCAGTTTTAATTCTTGAGATTGCAGTCCTTTTTATTGTAGGTTTTATACCTTATACAGGTCCTGATATGATGGTAACTGTTGCAATCTCATTTGTAGCTGCTCTCCAGTTCTCTGTATTTCGCAAACTTGACGGTTCTCCGTACAACACAATCGCGATTACCGGAAATCTACGATCCGCTACCCAGGAAGCCTATCTTGCTGTCACAAGAAAAGACTATAAATCGGCTTTTCAAGCAGTCCGTTTTTCTGTGATTAACCTCTCGTTTTTAGCAGGAGCTATTCTGGGAGGCTTGCTTACCTCATTTATTGGGGTTAAAGCAGTGTGGGTTACTGTAATTGTGCTAATTTGCCCTGTAATATTGCTCAGCACAGACGAATACAAGAGTAAGAATGTTCGTATTGATGCTAAAGGCTCAGGGGTTTAATAAGAGATAATCAATGGATTATCTGACAAAGACACATAAATTACTGATAAATGGTCAATGGATATTGAGAAAAGATTCATGGATTATTGACAAGAAATTAAGATGAGGAACTAGACGATTTTTCCGTAACTTATATCAGCTCTCAGTGCAGGGAAAGTAACAATGGCAAGAGACAGAAGAGATTATTATTATCATCAGGCAAAAGAGGAAGGGTACCGATCCAGGGCTTCCTTCAAACTTAAACAGATTAATGAAAAACATAAAGTTCTCAAGCGGGGAGACACAGTTGTCGATCTGGGGGCAGCTCCGGGCGGGTGGCTTCAGGTTGCAAAGGAATTATCCGGGGGAAAAGTTCTTGGCGTGGATTTGCAAAGAATTCAGCCTATTGAGGGAGTTGAGACAATTCAGGGCAATATAAATGCCGAGTCCACAATTAAAAAGATTATTCAAATTGTTGGTCCAAAAGGAGCCGATGTGGTGCTCTGTGATGCAGCCCCTAACCTGTCAGGAAACTGGTCCTATGACCATGCAAGGTCAATCGAGCTTGCAACTTCGGCTCTGGAATGTGCAAAAAAAATTCTCAAGCCTAAAGGAAACTTCGTTGTGAAGGTCTTCCAGGGAGATATGTTTGGCGACTATATGCAAAAGGTAAGGGATAATTTTGTCCGGACAACAGCTTATTCTCCTAAAGCCTCACGCTCCCAGAGCGCGGAAATTTATGTTATAGGAAAGAAATTCCTTACAGCTCCGCTCAGGAAAGGAAATGAATTCGTTGTAGATATCGAGAAGCTGGGTTCAAGTGGAGACGGGGCTGTGCTTATTGAGGGTTTTGTTGTCTTCGTAAAGGATGTCGAGATAGGAGAAAAAGTCAGGATTAAAATAACAGATGTGAAGCCGAACTTCGCTTTTGCTGGTGTCGCAGAAAGGCTTGGAAAAACCGAGAAATCTGATTGAAAACCGAAAAATCTGGTTAATTTATTAAATGCTTAATTAAAAATTGATTAAATGTTCATTAATAAAGTGAACTGTAGAATTAAGTAATAAAAAGCCTAAAAGTCAAAAAGTAAAAAGCATAATATTTTCTAAACACGGTGATCCGGTTGATTGATCTTCATACTCACACGATTTTCAGTGACGGGGAACTTATCCCCAGCGAACTTATTCGGCGGGCTGTCATTCACGGCTATAAGGCTATTGCACTTACCGACCATGCCGATTACACTAATCTCGAACAGCTTATAGAAGCTGCAAAGAAAGCAAAATACCTTGAAAGCGAATGGGATATCCGTGTTCTGTCGGGTGTTGAGCTGACGCATGTCCCTCCCCGCCAGATCGCTCCCCTTGCAAAGAAAGCAAAAGAACTGGGCGCAGAAATCGTGGTCGTTCACGGGGAAACCATAGCCGAGCCGGTTGCCCCTGGAACAAACGCAGCAGCGGTCGCCTGCGAATATGTTGATATCCTGGCTCATCCGGGGTTGATCTCCGAGGAAGATGTTGAGACTGCTAAAGAGAACAATGTCTGCCTTGAGATTACCGCCCGAAATGGGCACAACCGGACCAACGGCCATGTTGCAAGGCTCGCTCTTCAAGCCGGTGCAACGCTTTTAGTGAATACAGATACACATGCTCCTGAAAACCTTATCACAGATGAAGCTGCCCTGAGAATTGCAATGGGAGCCGGGCTTACCGAAGCAAAGGCAAGAGAGGTATTAAAAGCATCTGCGAGGAAGATCGCAGAAATTATTTAATGTGTAATTTCTTTTTCCACTCTTTTCCAAGTTTGCACAAGAATACCCTGTGGATAGTGCTCAATTTTATTAATTATAGCTCAGAAACTATATTTCTAAGGTATTATACTTTCTTCTCATATCATGCTCTATGAGCCTATTCCATAACTCTAAACTACTTCTCTGAATCTTGAGTTGGGATAATCAATGAGCTTCTGATTACGGAAAAAAATTCTGTAACTTTACTGATTTGAGAATCAAATCGACCATGGATAAACTCATAAATATACGAATCTATCTAGAATTTTAAGATGAAAGATATAACATCTAATAAAATATTTAGAGAACACATCCTCATAAAAGCGTTAGGAGTTATATTACTGGCACTCTTAATGCTGATGGGTATTGCAGATGCGACGCAAGATGCAGATATTGCAGATGCGACGCAAAATGTAGATGTACAAGTCTAACCTTTCGGAGTGGCACCGTCTTTGTAATTGACACTGCAACAAATAAAGTTATAGATACGGTGGAAATAGAAATTAATCCATGGGGAGTTGCATTCAGTCCGGATGGTAAAAAGGTATATGTGGCTAATGAGGGCAACATCGACGAAAAAATTGGTGGTAGGCTCTATGAAAAAATGATGGCACAGTCTCTGTAATTGATACAGCTACTGATACTGTTATAGCCATAATGAACATAGAAGGCAATCCTTCTGGAGTTGCAGTCACTCCGGATGGAAATAAGTTATATGTAGCGAGTAGAGACATAACTTTCTTACATGATAGTAGAGAGATATCTTTTGTAGATGAAATGCCTCCTGATTATATCGAATATAATCTGATGAGATACAATGTAATTTTTCGCATTGGAACGATTATTTTTGTCATAGGCGTGGTTGCTTTAATAATCGTTATTGGGACGTCTTTTGTGTCAAAGAGAAAATAATTTTTGAGTTCATGGCTTCAATCTTCTTATTTTACCTTACATTAAAATATCTCATCCGCGCTTTATTTCTGCTATCTTTTATGGCAAAAATGACAACATATTTTAGGTTCTGTTAGGATAATCGCTGAAAAACGTAAGCGTAGGAACAGTTCTCAAACCTATTCATAAATATATGATTCTGTATATTCGGAGGATATCTTAGGGCAGACTTATAATTATGCTATTATCTGCCGTTTCCGATTTTGAAATATCAGATTTTTTATATTACCGTGGCTTTTTTAATATATGATCCAGATATAACTACAAACCTAAAAAATATCCGTCTATGGGTATACATTAACTTTGAAAAATAAAGCTACTTGGGGGTAAATAAATGAAAGATATGGGGAAGCTGTGTTCAACAGCTTTAGCTTCGGCATTCCTGGTTTTTGTTTTTTTGTTTTTAACCTTAACTTCAGCTTCAGCGGCTCAAGTTACAAAAATTGGCACAGGATACGATCCTGCTGTCTATGGTAATGAGGTAGTATGGACAGATGGGGTTGTTATTCATCTATACAATCTGATCGACGGAACAGACACTGTAATTAGCTCTTCTGGAGCATCCAGTCCAGATATTTACGAAAACAAAGTAGTCTGGCATGATATGAGTAGCGGAACACCAAAGCTTGCGGTGTACGATATTCCTACAGCTACAAAAACTTACATAACGCAGAATGTAGACCAATATAGCAAGCCTGCTATTTACGGCGACAAAATAGTCTGGAGTGCAAATGACAGCGTGTATCTGATGGATATGTCTACGTCCACGCAGACTGTTATCGGAAGCGGCAGTGACCCCGACATATATGACACAAAAGTGGTGTATTATTCATATACCGAAGATCCAGAAGCAGATATGATTATCAGAATGTATGACATCAATACGAAGGAAAAAGTAACTGTAAGTTCATATGGCTATCCAAATATTCCTCGTATATGGGGTTCTAAAATCATCTGGTCTGATGTGTATAACCATCAGGGATATATCGTGATGTACGATATGTTAACAAAAGGAACCACAGAAGTCACACATCCACTTGGCACCGATCCAAATGGGAATGAATACGGCGCCAGTACAGGGACACACATTGCCATACAGGATGACAAAATTGTATATAACAAATGTGTTGATGATTACGAAGGCAAACCCGGAGTATATTTATATAATATAACTGAAGGACAAAGCACGCTGATATATGGCTACTCTAATGACGTTTATACAACACCAGAAGTACACAATAACATTATTGTATGGGGGATGGACAAGAATTACGTTGATGGTGCAGAAAATAATGATATCTATTTATGCAATCTTTCATACAACTTTTCAGAGTAACCTTAAAATCTCATACTAAGGTGAGTGGTGAAAATCCACCACAATATTTTACTGGAAAACATCTATATTTTTGAATTGGCAAGGGTAAAAAAGTAGAATATCTTTATATTCTAGCAAAAAAAATCAGAATATTCTTTAATCTTCAGATCGACTGCTACTGAGTGTTTGAACCACCGGAGCAGTGATTTGAACTTACGCTATGCAGTAATGTGTACACATTCACTCATTCTGCCAGGTGTATATATTTTATCCTGAGTGAGACTTCTGGCACAACATCTTTTGTTGTCTTATTCACTGGTACAAGTACTGGTTTTGCACCTACTTCCTGGCTCTAGAATTTCGGGGATGGTATAAGCTCAAAACATCCCATGAATGCAGCCCATAGGTTTACTGACCCTGGTTTTTATAATATCGTTTTAATAATAAATAATATTGCAGGCAGTGTTAAGGTAAAAAGCTAAATTATGTTAAAGTTATGCCTTAAAGTGATAAAAATTATTTTTTAGTCATTTTCCCTTTTTTATAATTTTTATGTAACTTCAGGCTGCCATTTACTTAACTTACATTTATAATTATCATGATTGGATATAACAGATTTTTATTTAAAAGTCACGGCTCCTAAAATTTAACAAGTAGCAAAGATTAGAAGATATTTTACTTGTATAATAATATAATATGTATTCATTATAACTTGTTTGATATTTTCCAATTAACTCGAAATTTAATATAAATTCACACGATTATTATATTATTTGCTTAATTTATGTTAATATAATAGCTAGCGTGTGAAGATGTACAAATTACGTAAAATTATGTATGATTTTATAAAATCATACAGGTTATATGAACTGCAACTCAATTTGGAAGATGTCGTTATCGGGGGTAAATAAGTGAAAGTTAAGGGGAAACTATATTCGGGAGCTCTAACTTTAACAATTTTCTTTTTTCTGTTTTCTATTTTATTTCCAACCGTAGCGTCAGCGGCGCAGATAATAAAAATTGGCAATGGGACTGATCCTGCCGTTCATGGGAACAAAGTGGTATGGACAGACAACGGTGTTATTCATGTTTATGACCTGACCGCCAGAACAGACACTGCAGTTGACTCTTCTGCAGCATCTCATCCAGCTATCTATGGAAATAAAATAGTGTGGCATGATATGAGTAGCGGGACACCAAAGCTTGCGATGTACGATATTCCTACAGCTACAAAAGATTACATAACTCAGAATGTAGACCAATACAGCAAACCTGCTATTTACGGCGACAGAATCGTGTGGAGTGCGGATTACAACGAGACAAGCTACAATTATAATGTATACATGTGGGATATGTCAACTTCTACACTGACTAAAATTGCGGAGGGCAATAGTCCTGATATATACGAGACCAAGATAGCGTATGGTTATGATGGTGACTATGGGCGAAACATTGTTGTTTATGATGTTAATACTAAGGAGACCATAAATATACACTATTCTGATCAGGTATTCAGTCCGCATATATATGGTAATAAAGTGATATGGTCAGACTTCTTTAACAGAGATGGATACATCCAGATGTATGACCTTGATACTAAAAAGACTATAGATGTTACCAGTGACCATACAGGTAATACTTTATACGGATCTGATTATGCTGATGCTGGAGCTGACACTGGCACTCACCCCAATATCCATGGTGACAAAATCGTATATTCAAAATCCGGTAATGACCAGTTTGGTTATGCGGGTGTATATGTTTATGACATTCCTTCTGCAAAAAGCACTCCGATTTGTATTTATCCAGAGGGAACTCGAACAACACCAGATGTGTATGGTGATATAGTTGTTTGGGGATTTGACTCTACCTTCGGTTCTGGTACCAGCAGTACAGACATCTATTTGTGTGACCTTACAAATGAATTTGAAATACCTAAAGCAACTTTTACTGCAAACGTAACATTCGGTGCAGCACCTTTAGATGTTTTATTTACTGCAACTGGAATTGATATTGAGTCTGCTTCATGGCTCTGGGATTTTGGGGACGGAACTAGTTCAGAACGTGCTATGGATGTCACGCACACATTTACTAATCCCGGCACATATGATATTACTCTAAAAGTAATTGGTGAGACTGGCAACGTTTCTATAGAAAAACGGGGTTATATAAGGGTCACAGATTCAGTCATTCCAGACTTTGGAATTCCAATTGCAAATTACAGTAGCAATGTTACAAAGGGTTATGCTCCCCTGACAGTGCAGTTTTATGATCTCTCCCAGAATGCAGTTTCAAGGGTGTGGGACTTCAATAACGACGGAATACCTGACTCCAGTGAACTCAATCCCGTTTATGTGTATACAGCCCCGGGAACATACCTTGTAAACCTGACAATATACAATGCAAACGGAGTTTCCTCAAAGGGTACTACAATAACTGTACTGGAAGGCAGTTCCAGCAGTGATAGCAACTCAAACAGTGATAGCAACTCAAACAGTTATGGGAATAGTGGAGAAAGCAAAAAGAGTGGAGGCAGCAGCCGTGGCGGCGGTGGCGGTGGGGGCGGTTCCCCTGAACCTGCAAAAAATGTTGAAGTAAAAGAACTTTCTCAGGCTTACATTAAAAGCGGGAAACCTGTAAAGTTTGAATTTGCAAAGAACGCAACCTGTGTTATGTATGTGAGTTTTGATGTGAAAAAAACTCTGGGAAAAACTACAACTATTGCTGAACAACTCAAAGGGAAATCAGCCCTCGTCTCTGAATTGCCGTCAGGAGAACTGTACAAATCCTTTAATATATGGATTGGGAGTGGCGGAGTAGCCACCTCAAAGAATATAGAAAACCAGACTGTCTGCTTCAAAGTCGAAAAAGCCTGGGTACAGGATAAAAAAATTGATCCGGATTCCATTACCCTTAGGGGATATGTCGAGAAAAAATGGGAGCAACTTCCAGTAGAACCATCAGGAGAAGATGATAAGTTCCTGTATTTCACAGCAAAAGCTTCTGATGCTTCTTCTTTTGCAATAACCGGCAATGCAAAAGGGGCTTCTGAGGAAGTTGTGGCAGAAACACAGCTTAACATGGACAATGAAAATACTAATAAAAATCTAAATAATGATTTGAAAACTGAACAAAAAGGAATCCCGAGTACACCCGGATTTGCAGCGGGACTGGGAATTTTCTGTATCCTCGGGTTATTCCTTTACCTTTACATACGGAAATAAAAAGTAATTACCGAATTCAATGTGGAAATACCGGATGAGAAGGCTAGCCTCTCACTTTCTCATCCCACTTTTTTTCTATATTTTTATCCCTTTTTACTAATCTCATACAAGCCCCCTGAAGATAATTCTTGAAGTCGCTGTAGAGACTGCAAATATTGCAATCGAAACCGGAAGCATGCAGGCAAGATCATATTTCAACTGAGCTCGGTCGCCTCCGTATTCTATCGAGCCTGCAAAACGGGTAAGGATGGCGCTGATCAGGACAACATAAACCCCTATTGCGAGCAGGAAATGATCCGGGGAAATGGACTGGGAAAAAGCTGCCTGACCGATTTCGACAGGCATACCGGATAGGTCAGCAGGGATTCGGTTTACTCTTTCAGCTATCTGGTTGAGGATTTTTGTAATAACCTCGGAAAGGGCAAGGGTAATCCCTGCAATAAGAGGTGCAAATATCACAGCGGTTGAGCGCATGGTTGAGGTGACGTCATAAAGTGAGCGCCGGATTCGTTCCTCCACTTCACCAAGCTCTTTCAAATGGTCTGCGAGCTTTATAATCGAAGCACCTGCCGCTTCATGGTTTTTATGGACGCTTTCCGTAAAAAGAAGCATTGTATTCCTGATTCTTTCCGAATATATGTGCCTGAAAGCTCCGAAATCCGGATCAAAAATCGCAGCTTTGAGATTCGTCCTCATGCTGAGCAGGTTCATTGAGATTTCCTCGAAGGCTTCCCCAATTTTTGAACCATCCATAGTCCGCGCAGTGTGGGCAAAAGCTTCTTCTGGGGCTTTACCTTCAGAAATCCTGCGCCCGAGCACGAAAAGGGAATCTGCAAATTCCTGTTCCATCACTTTTATCCTGTCTCTTATTTTCTTGTAAGGGACAGCCGAGAAGTACAGGTAAACCGAAAATGCTACCGTTCCGCCTATAATGAGCGGGAGGGTGGGTGAAAAATACCCTTCAAGGGGTGCGGTTGCGATAATTTCACCCGGATTTCCGAATCTAAGCAGAATATATCCAAGAGGAGCTATAAGGAAGAGTACCAGGATTGAAAGCATTAAGGCAAAGCGTTTTTTCTGCTTTATATTTGCAAGCTCAGGGTGAGAATCCGGAATTTGCCTGGGAATAAATGCAACAGGTCTTTGCATTAGAATGTATTCGGAGTAAAGGGCTGCAAGCGCCGGAAAAATCAGGTCATAGAGGAAGACAAGGTCTATCAATTCAGGTTTCATTCCAACGACTGTAACCGCAGGCAGGAGAGCTACCAGGGCAAGCGGGATCAGAATGAAGATCGAGTAAAGAATATAACTCGGGGTCTTGAGTTTTGCTGCAAAAATATCCATGAGGCTTTCTGTGCCTTCGAGGCTTATATCCAGGGCGCGATTCAGGGTTATAATTCTCTGTGCTTCGTCAGGCTCGGCTGTTGAGCTTTTAATGAGATGAAGAGAACGCTTGAAATATTCGCTGTTCCTTCCCCACAGGTCGGCAAAAGAAAGAAGAGCATCGTCCATACTGCTGTAAATCCTGAGGTTCAGGTCCCAGGCAAGTTTTTTCAGGTCTTTTGCAAGCGGTCTTTCGGAATTCCTGGCTGCAAAAAGTACGGCATGTTCCAGGTTGGGAACGAGTTTCATTGACATAACTATATAGCTCAGGATTTCAGGAATGTCTCCGAGCGAGGATATTTTCATAAACCCTGCCTTTATCTTCACGTATTCGCTAAGGTAACAGAGTACAATCAGGGGAATCACAAGGGTTAGTATCCCCATTATATAAAGTGTTCTGGCATCAAAATTTCTTGACAGGAGCAGGAAAAGATCTATTCCAAGGAGCAGGATAAGGATTGAAAAGGTTCCTACATAGGAAAAGAGCACAGTCTCAAAAGCTTCAAGGTCAAAACCAGTAAACCGAAGGGCATCTCTGTACTCCTGGCTGACGCTTCTTTCACATTGCCTGTGGAAGGCAACGGGGTCAGGAACAGCCCAGATCCATTGCTTTGTTGTGCTTTTGCAGGCTCGCACATACCAGTTGCCTTCTTCGGTCATGTTTCTCCCTCGGATATTTATTTTCCTGTATCCAGATCTTTCCCAGCGAATTTCTCAAACCAGGCTTCCCACTGCCTGTAAAGGGCTTCCAGATCATTCCCAGTGCCGGTTTCCCAATCGTTTGCAGGCTCATTTGCATATCCGTTTCCGTATATTGTGCTCTTCTTCATGGACTCTGCAAGCAGCCAGAATATATTGTTTGCCTGACTGACAGCTTCAGCTTCCAGCAGAAAAGGCTTCTTCATCCCTTCAGCCGCAATTTTTTCTTTTATTTTTGTCCGAAGCTCTATATCCTTCAAAGCCCTATCTATGGAAATTCCCCACCTTCTGGCAATTTTTTCTATAAGTTCGGACTGCCCCTGCTCCAGGGCTTTTCCTGCAAGCAGGCAGTCCTGAGTGGCATCGTAAACCATTATGTCTGTAAAGATATCCGATGGCTCCGGATTTTCAATTACAGCGCCTGTAACTTCTGCGATTCGGCTCACCCGCTTTAGTTTTTTCATGCTCCCTTCAAGCCTTATGGTTGAGCAAATAATTACGGCGTCCGTAGCTTTGAAAGAAGCCGGGGGAACCCCCAGGGTGTGGACTATTCTCTCATACACGTTTTCCATGGATGAGCCGTGGATAGTCCCTATAACTGAATTTCCAGCTTTTCCTACCTGCATGGCTTCGTAAAGCACTTTAACTTCTGACCCTCGGATTTCTCCCAGAACAAGGGCGGAATTCCCAAGACGCAGAGCTGCACGTAACGCGGTCTCAGGGCTCATCTCAGCTCCTGATTTCAGGACAGAGGACTGTGAACTCATGCCTTGAACCTTCCAGCCCAGACTCTGGAGTTTTTCTATAGGGAGTTCGTGTGTGTCTTCAATTGTCAGAATCCTGTATTTCTGCGGAATCTCAAGCAGCATGGCTGACAGCAGGGAAGTTTTTCCGGCTCCGACTTCTCCTGCGACCAGGACTGAAGCCTGCCCGTCCATGAGGAAACTTAAAAATCCAGCTGCATAAGGAGAAATTGAACCTGTATTGATCAGTTTAGGCAGGGTCCAGGGAGAGAGGGAATGCTTTCGGAAGGCATAAGCAAGCCCGCTTGCACTGAGAGGGTCTCCAATTACTGAAACTCTTACCCCGAAAGCCTCAAGATTAAGTTCAAGCACAGGAACCGCCTCTCCAAACGGTCTGCCGCTAATGATCCTGAACCTGGATACTAGGGCATCAAGATCCTCCTGCGAGAGAAAAACATTACTTATGCATTCCTCTCCATCCAGCACAACATGGACAGGATTTTTATCGGCAGGGGCATTGATATAAATGTCCGTAATTCTTGAATCAGAGAGCAAGTCTTCAACTATCCCGAGCCCGTTCGTATATCTCGCAAGAAGGTCGGCATAGCTTTCAAGTTCTTCAGGATTGCAAGCTTCCTCGCTGGTGAGCAATTCTTCTTCCAGAAGCGTTTTCGCCATGCGCCTGAAGTATTCCCTTGCAACCACAGGATCTGTAAAAGCAATATCTTTTGGTCTGTGCTGGATCATCCGCATCCGGATTTTCTCAAGCAGTCTGAGTTCTTCCTCCCTGAGATTGTACTCAGGAGGTCGGATCATGTAAAGTTTTTCCGGTCTGTCGGTGTACTGGTAAATTGAAACTTCAAGCTTCCTCCCTTCCCTGCCGTTTATATCGTAGCACTCGAGAAATTCGGTATTCTCAGGCGCCTCCGCATAAACTCTTGAACTGGAAAAAGGCGGCCTTACATGCGGCTTAATCCCACATTCGTAGTCGAAAATTTCATCTGTGAAACTTTTACTTTTCTTATGCTTTTCTCCTCGTCTAGCAGGCGCAAGAAACGGAAGATACTTGAATATTTCTGCCAGGGTAACTTCTCCTGATTTATCTTTTATCAGGCTTCCTGCTGTCTTTCTCATGGTCTTTTCAGTTTCTTTACCAGAATTGTCTACCGACGTGGCTGGAGAATTTCGAGTTTTGGATTTTTTAATCACAGGAATTTCAGGAAAACAGGATAATTTTTCATCAATTTCGTTAAGCATATGATAGAAATGTTCAAAACAAGGTTCACAAGCAGATAAAGCCTTAAATCCTCTTTCTGAAATCTTATCTGAATTTCTTTTCAGTTTTTTGCCCTGAATAAAATTTTTTATTTTCAACTTGGCTTTTAGAGGATCGGTTTCCACGGTTTCAGCAAAAGAGGCAATTATTTTTTTCCTTTCCAGCTCACAGTTTTTCCTTTCAGGCAAAGTACAGCTTCCCAGAACTTTCTCTGCACTTTTGTACGCTTTAATTGTCTCTTCAAAACTTGCGAGAGTATAAAGTGTTGACAGGGCTTGCCCTTCGTAGTCTCGCTCATAAAGTCTTGAGAGTACCAGGCAGTCAGCCTTAACCTCTTTTTGTAAAATTCTAAAAATATTTTTTCTGCAATGTATATCATTGAGCGAAGATTCCGCTTTACATTCTCTGCAATTTATAGTAATGATTTTCCGAATTTTTGTCTGCTTTATCCTATACGGGCATATTTCCTCTTCCTTTTTATCCGTTGTGAAAAGTCCACCATAATTATGGACATTGACAGCATCCTGAAATTTTGCTTTTATTTTCAAGTTTGAGTCCCCATTTCCCAGCTAACTTCAGAATTTATCTTTGAATGTATTAAAAATTTTCGACAGATGTCGGAGACTCTAGTAAACGCAGGCAGGAGAGCTATCAGAGCAAGCGGGATCAGAATAAAAATAGAGTAATATACTTGAAAATATTCATGTATTCATATAAAAATTAATATAAAAAGTAATATTCTGTAGACCAATTAGCTGGGATCTACAATCATGTCTGGAGCAAGTTTAGCTGTTTCTTCCTGTTCTCTCAAGCCTAGAGCGGGGCTGTTTCACTCGCCCATCTACCTCTTTTCTAAATAGTTAGGAATAATTCTTTAAATCAGAGTGCTGATTACAATTGACTGATAATAAAATTAAGTAACTTAAAACCAATTAATACATTGGCGTTTTCATCATAAACGTCTGAATTTTTGCATATGACGCTAGGCTAAATGCCAGCTCGTTCCCCAAATTGACAGGTATATTTTTCATTCTGGCTATCTATTGTACATCGAGTTGTTCATATTCATCTCTGATTCTTTACTTATAGAATTCATAAAATGATTATGTTAGTGCTATTATTTTCTCAATTTTATTTAAATAAATGACACTGTTATTATTGTACTTTAGGAACGGGAACATATTCTCATTTCTTTGTTAACCAACCCGAAAAACAGCTCATTAAAAACAGCCCATTAAAAACGGATCATTAAAAACGGACCATTAGTCCCGTTCCGAAAAACGGTTCTTAGCGTCTAGCTATCAAACTAAAATGATTTAAAAAGCTTTATATTCATAGTCAAAATTTTGATATTTTCTCTTCTTTTTTCTGAAAAGCCGCTCTCCTGCGTCGAGCGTGGCAAGCACAACACAGTGTGACGAATGACGTTGTAGAGGTCAGAATTTAGGATTTCGAATCATGAACTTTTTAGTATCAATACTCAAAAACATCTTCAATCAAAGGCTCTGCAAGTTTCAGCACATCTTCTTTAAAAGCGCATATATCCTCTAAAACCGCAGAACTCTTTCCCCTTAAAAGTTCCTGTTTTATTTTCTTGCCCAGAATATCATCATTTCCTGCTGTCAGCCTCAGCACGACCGAACCCGGATAAAATTCAGTCTGGCAAGCAACTTCATCGCAGTCCCCGTCCGTGATTCCGAGAATAGGAATTCCTAACCTGAAAAGAATATCTCCCGCTATATCAGTGGTATCATCTCCGACTGTAACGGCAAGTTCGGCACTGGTTGTCAGTTCGAAAGTGCGTTCTGCTATATGGTCTATAAGTACAACCTTTCCGGGCACAACTTTTCCAGCTCCGGCTCTGGAAATGAATCTTGATTTTCGGGCACAGGCGCTTTGTTTCCTGGCGTCCGGCAGTAAGGAGGTGCTTCTCCGGATATCCCCACTTTTTATCCAGGCGTTGGCAAGGTCTACAGGCTCTCTTTTTTCGTAATTATGGAGCTTCTCAAGCCCATGCTCTTTTATTTCTCCGCCTTCGATTGCAGTAATGAAGCCATTTTCGGAGATTATCCTGATTTTCGAAGATAGGGCTTTTCCAATTACGATTCCGTTTACAAAGATATTTTCGCCGGGAAGAACGCCTGAGATCTCGCGGATTACTTGGGTTTTCCCGGTTTTCGGGCAGTTTTCTATGAAAACTGAATTATGAAAAGGCAGGGGTTTCTCTACAGGAATACCAAGGGTTTCGGAGAGTTTTTCGATGCAGTTTTCGGCTTTTTTATTCAGGGGGATTATTCTCCCAAAGGAACAGCCGGGGCTCTCGATCTGGATTACTGGTTTCTTTTCACAGTCTTTCAGGCGAGAAGCAACCTTTGACCCGAAAATTTTGCCGGTTTCGAAAGTTTTTCCTCGGTTCAGGAGGCAAATAAGGTCTGCTGTTTCAAAAGAAGCTTCTATGCAGGCACTAGGCTTGAGATTCCGGGTTATATCTATAATTTTTTCGAGCCCTGCATCAAGGACGGCTGTTCTTCCCATAGTTCCGCCAAGCTCTGCTTTTACCTCACCGAGACGGGAAAGTTTTTCTAAAACTATTTTTGCTTCTCCAGAGTCGATAATCTCGGGTCCGTGGATCACAACGCTAATTTTCATCCTGTTCCTGACTTTATTATTGAAAGTTACATATTAACATAACTTTTTTTTGTAAACCATCCAACTATTATCGAAATTCAAAAATATCGGGTTATCATCGAAAATTACATTACGCATTATTACGTTTTAATAAAAAATGACTGACTGTGAGGGAAAGAAATGGCTGGCATAAAAATCACCTGGCTCGGGCATTCGGCTTTTTTATTGGAAGCTGAAAAGAGATTACTGATCGATCCTTTTATTTCAGGAAATCCAATGGCTCCATGTACTCCTGAGGAACTGAACCCCGACGTATTAGTCATAACTCACGGGCATCAAGACCATCTCGGAGATGCGATAGAAATCGGAAAACGAACCGGGTGCAGAATAATTTCCATTCACGAGGTTGCAAACTATATCAAATCCAAAGGAGTTTTTGCAGAAGGCATGAATAAAGGCGGCACAATGAACGTTGAAGGCATAAAGCTAACCATGACCAATGCGCTCCACTCCTCCTCAATCGATGCCTCCGGCTTCAGTTTCGATGGCGGCTCCCCGGCAGGCTTCATTATACAGATCAACGGACGTACTATCTACCACGCCGGAGACACTGGGGTTTTCGGCGACATGCAGCTTATAGGCGAACTCTACGAACCTGAAATAGCCCTCCTGCCCATAGGTGGTCATTTCACAATGGGCATAAAAGAAGCCGTAAAAGCTGTAGAACTCATCCGCCCCAAAATCGCAATCCCCATGCACTATAACACCTTCGATGTAATCAGCCAGGACCCTCTTGAATTCCAGCAGTCCGTTGAATCAAAAACCAGCACAAAAGTGATTATAATGAAGCCAGGTGAGTCAATCGAACTTTAAACTTAATATATTTCTTTTCTAGTTTTATCTCTTTTTAGCTAACTAATTATGATTTTTTTACTTCTTGTATAGTCATCTTGAGCGGAGCGCAGCATATCGAAAAGAGCTCCGTCCTCCAGAGCCTGGACTCGGCTTCCGAGACTGGACTCGGGGAGCGAAACAAACCCATCACCTAGAAGCGGAACTCAGGATGGGAAAACTATTAAAATAACAAATATATTATTAAAAGGTAAAATATATTATTAAAAGGTAAAATATATTATTAAAATAATAAATATATTGTTAGAATACAAATCTAATTTTAGCTGCCAGTTTAGCCTGGAGTTTGAAACCAGATTTAAATTTAATTCTCATTGTTTACCTATACGATTTTATATAATTAGTACGAAGACATCGGAATGATTATGACTGAGAATATAAAAACGATTTCACTCGCGTTTGGGAATGGAATTTTTGAGTTGAGTATACCTGAGAAAAACATGTCCAGTATCATTCTGCCTTCGGAATCAGAAATAAAGGAAGATCCTTTTTCTTTGGTCAAAAAAGCGCTTGAAAATCCTATAAAAAGTAAAAGGCTATCTGAGATTGTAAACCCTGATTCCAAGGTTGCAATTATAGTCAGTGATATTACAAGACCAACTCCGACTGGAAAAATTCTTCCTCCTCTGCTCGAAGAGCTTTATCTTGGAGGAGCAAAAGCTGAGAATATCACTATTGTCTTTGCCCTCGGACTCCATCGCTTACAGACTGAAGAAGAGTGTCGCCATCTTGTAGGGGAGGAAATCTATGAAAAAATTAGATGCATCCAGCATGACAGGAAAAGGTGCAGGTATCTTGGAGAAACGAGTTTTGGAACTCCTGTTGAAGTTTTCGAAGAAGTAGTCGACTCTGATGTTATTATAAGCACAGGCACAGTGGAATTTCACTATTATGCAGGGTATGGAGGAGGAGGAAAATCCATCCTTCCTGGGGTCAGTTCGGAAGAATCCATACTCTCGTTTCACAGTTTTTATAGCAAACTCTTTGAAGGGGATCCCCTCTCAGGCAGAGCCGACAGCCCGGCAAGACAGAATATAGAAGAAGCTGCAAGGATTGCAGGTCTTGATTTCATCTTAAATGTTGTAATAAACAGCAAAAAAGAGATTGTTGCTGCCGTTGCCGGGGATTTCATCGAAGCCCACAGGAAAGGTGCAGAACACGTTGATGCCATGTATAAAGTGCCCGTAGAGCCTGCGGATGCAGTCATTGTTTCCTGCGGTGGTTTCCCAAAAGACATCAATCTTTACCAGGCAATAAAATCGCTTGAACACGCCATTCCTGCCGTAAAAGAAGGAGGCTCGATCATCCTGGTAGCCGAATGTGCAGAAGGAATTGGAAACAAAGTTTACGAATGCTGGAACAGGGAATGCAGGGGTCCTGAAGAGGCAGTTGAACGCTTCAAAAAATGTTTTGAGTTCGGCGGGCACAAAGCTGCTATTGTCGGGAGGGCTGCAAAAGAATTCAAGCTCTACCTTGTTTCAAAGCTTCCGGATGCAGAAAGTGAAAAAGCCTTTTTCACGCCTGTAAAAAGCATAGAAGAGGCACTTGGGAAAGTATTTTCCGAAAATTCCGATGCTAAAGTCCACATCATGCCTGAGGGAGGGTGGACTTTACCTGTAAAACGCCAAAGAAGATTATAAATAAAAATAAAATTTTGAATTGCCTTTGAAATTATTATAGTTCTTTTTATACCTGTTTATCCCTATTATTTTACAACAAAGAAAAATGGCATCAGATAAAGTATCGGCATAACTATGACTGCAAACATAAAAAAAATATCACTTTCTTTCGGAAGCACGGGAGTTGAGTTTGAAATTCCGGAAAGAAACCTTGCAAGTATAATTTTACCTTTGGAACCTGAAATAAAGGAAGACCCTTTCTCTTTGATCAAAAAATCGCTTGAAAATCCTATAAAAAGTAAAAGGCTTTCTGAGATTGTAAACCCTGATTCTAAGGTTGCAATTATAGTCAGTGATATTACAAGACCAACTCCAACTAAAAAAATCCTCCCTCCTCTGCTCGAAGAGCTTTATCTTGGAGGGGCAAAAGCTGAGAATATCACTATTGTCTTTGCACTCGGGCTCCATCGAAACCAGACTGAAGAAGAATGCCGCCATCTTGTAGGGGAGGAAATCTATGAAAAAATTAGGTGCATCCAGCATGACAGGAAAAGGTGCAGGTATCTTGGAGAAACGAGTTTTGGAACTCCAGTTGAGGTTTTCGAAGAAGTAGTTGACTCTGATGTTATTATAAGCACAGGCACAGTGGAATTTCACTATTATGCAGGATATGGCGGAGGAGGAAAATCCATCCTTCCAGGAGTCAGTTCGGAAAACTCCATACTTTCTTATCATAGTTTTTACAGCAAACTCTTTGAAGGTGAGCTTCTCTCAGGTAGAGCCGATAATCCGGCAAGACAGAATATAGAGGAAGCTGCAAGGATTGCAGGTCTTGATTTTATCCTTAACGTTGTGCTTGACAGTAAAAAAAGAATAGTTGCTGCTGTTGCTGGAGACTTTATAAAAGCTCACAGGAAAGGAGCCGAGATTGTGGATTCTATGTATAAGGTGCCTGTAGATCCTGCAGATGCGGTCGTTGTTTCCTGCGGGGGATTTCCAAAGGATATTAACCTCTTCCAGGCGACAAAATCCCTTGAGAATTCAACCCAAGCCGTGAAAAAAGGAGGCTCAATAGTGCTTGTAGCCGAATGTGCTGAAGGAATCGGGGATAGTACATATGAGCGCTGGAGTAGAGAATGCAAAACTCCCGATAAAGCGGTACAAAAATTCAGAAAACATTTTGAGTTCGGCGGACATAAAGCTGCCATTGTCGGAAGGGCTGCAAAAGAATTCAAGCTTTACCTTGTCTCAAAGCTTCCAGAAACTGAGAGCAGAAGTGCCTTCTTTATTCCTGTTACAAGTGTAGAAGAAGCGCTTGAAAAAATTATTTCCGAAAACCCGAAGGCTAAAATCCATGTTATGCCCAATGGTGGGTGGACTTTACCTGTAATAAAATAAAAGGTGGCATAAAGGAGAAGATTATAAAAGAAAATAGCCCCAAAATAATACAGTTATATAAAAAAACATAAAAAAAGGCAATTAAAATGCCATATAATGCTGCAAACACAAAAACAATATCACTGGCTTTTGGAAATATGTCACTTGAGCTGGATATTCCTAAACGAAACATATCCAGTATTATTCTGCCTTCTGAACCTGAAATAAAAGAAAGAGGAGATTTTTTAATTAAAAAAGCCCTTGAAAATCCTATAAAAAGTAAAAGGCTATCTGAGATTGTAAACCCTAATTCCAAAATTGCAATTATAGTCAGTGATATTACAAGACCAACTCCGACTGGAAAAATTCTCCCTCCTCTACTCGAAGAGCTTTATCTTGGAGGGACAAAAGCTGAGAATATCACTATTATCTTTGCCCTCGGACTCCATCGAAACCAGACTGAAGAAGAATCCAGAAGACTGGTAGGAGAAGAGATTTATAAGAAAATTCGCTGCATCCAGCACGATACCAGCAGGTGCAGATATATTGGCACAACCTCACGAGGAACCCCGGTTGAAATCTTTGAAAATGTTCTGGATGCAGATCTTGTTATAGGTACTGGAAGCATCGAATTCCATTATTACGCAGGGTACAGCGGAGGAGCAAAGTCAGTGCTGCCTGGGGTAAGCTCAAAAGAGGCAGTAATAGCAAACCACAAAATGATGATTGATGAAAAGGCTGTTTCCGGAAGGGTCGATGGTCCTGTGCGGCAGGACATGGAAGAAGCTGCAAAAATTGCCGGTCTTGACTTTATCCTGAATGTAGTGCTTGACAGTAAAAAAGAAATCGTTGCTGCCGTTGCCGGGGATTTTATCGAGGCTCACAGGAAAGGCGTGGAGGTAGTGGATTCCATGTATAAGGTGCCTGTAGAGCCCGCAAATGCAGTTATAGTTTCCTGCGGGGGTTTCCCGAAAGATATCAACCTTTTCCAGGCAAGTAAAGCCCTTGACAATGCAACCCAGGCTGTGAAAACAGGCGGCTCCATTATCCTTGTGGCTGAATGCGCCGAAGGAATTGGAAATCAGGTGTATGAATGCTGGAACAGGGAATGTCGGAGCCCAGATGATGCAATCGAGCGTTTCAAACAATGTTTCGAGTTCGGTGGGCACAAAACTGCAATAATTGCTAAAATTTCAAAAAAATTTAAGCTTTATCTGGTTTCTAAACTCCAGGATGAACAAATAAGATCTGCTTTCTTCACTCCGATGGCAAGTGTAAATGATGCCTTATCTGAGGTGTTTTCGGAAAACCCTGATGCAAAAATCCACCTTATGCCACATGGGGGGCAGACGCTGCCGGTCAGAAAAGAAGGAAAAGGAAAACAAGAAAGCTAATCAATGAAGTATAAAAAATGAAATTGAAAGAAGAAATAAAACATGTAAAGGTGGAGACAGGGTTGCAGGCTTAAACGCCTATTGAATCTGCTGCACCACTTGTTACTTTTTCTGAGCTTTCTTCTTTCTCATCTTCAAACCTGAACCTGAAAACTTTCTTCAGGAATTCGGGTGAAAATTGGGGTGTCATAAGGCTTACAACAACCAGGGCGATCAAGGACAGTGGAGTTGCGATCAGGATCGGGTCTACAAGAGGCCAGGTGCCTGTAAGTAAGGTTTCCTTGCCGAAGATCGCCTGGCAGATTCCTAGAGGTATTGCTTCTTTTTCATGCACGAAAGTCAGCCAGAAGAGGCTGCTTAAAGACCCTATTACCAGGCTTGCAATTGCTCCGGCTTTTGTTGTGCGCTTCCAGAAAAGTGCTCCGATAAACAGGGGCAGGAAAGCGGACGTGCATAAGCCCATGAACATCGCAGTCGCTCTGGCGATAATGCTTCCCGGAAGGATATATGCCAGAATTACTGCTACAAGAATGGTAAAGGCAATTCCTATTCTTGTAACGTGGACTGTTGCTCTGGATTTGCCTTTCATTATACTCTGCTGGTATACATCGTACCCTATTGCCGTGCCCATTGTATGGAACTGGGCTGCTGCTGTAGACATTGCGGCTGAAAGCAGGCAGAGCATAAAGAGCGTAACAAACATTTCAGGCATTGCATGGTTAAGGAAAGCAGGCATTATAAGATCGGTATTCCCGTCCGGAACTGCCTGAAGCGCAATCACGCCCGTTGTTCTGTAGAAATATACGTTGGAAAGTGCCCCTATAGCGTATGCAACTCCTACCATCATAAGGAGGAAAGGACCTCCCACGGCAACTGCTCTTTTCAGGGAGCGGTCGTCTTTTACAGTCATGAACCTCACTGCAAGCTGCGGCTGTGCAAGTACTCCTATTCCCACACCCATTATAATTGTGGAAACCATTGTCCACCAGATAGGGGAGCCAAAAGCCGGCATTGAAGTCCAGCCCCTGTGTCCCTGGGCTGCAAGGGCAGGAGGTACAAGGTGTGCCATATCTGTAAGAGCTTGGTGGGCTTCAGTAACTCCTCCAAGCATGCTGTAAGTGTAAATAAGCAGGAAACCCATTCCAAACAACATCAGGACAGCCTGCATGGCATCCACGTACATTACTGAGAGCAGTCCGCCTTTAATCACATAAGAGGCAATGATAACAGTGAATATTATAAGAGCAATGTTATAATTAATTCCAAGGGTTGTCTCAAGGAATCTTCCGGCTCCTATTATAACGCTTGATGCGTAGAGGGGCATGAAGATTCCGATCAGAAGTCCGGAAAATGCCTGAATGAACTTTGACTGGAAACGCTTTCCAATAAACTCAGGATAGGTTATAGCTCCCAGATTGAGTCCCATGCGCCGGGTTCGGGGCCCAAAAACCACGAAGGCGATGAAGATCCCAAAAAAGATGTTCATAAACACGAGCCATAAGAGTCCCATTCCTAGAGACGCAGCTACTCCACCGAATCCTATAATTGCAGAGGTGCTGATAAATGCAGCTCCGTAGGAGAGCGCCATAACTGCAGGATGCACCTGCCGACCGGCGAGCATATACCCTTCGGTCTTGGAATTCTTCCTGTATCCAAGGTAAGCGACATAGAAAGTGGCTCCAAGATATACGATAAGAAAGGGGAGAAGAACTGAAATACTGACTGCCATGATGAGATCATTCCAGAATAATTCTAATACTGTTTTTCTCAGGTTTTTTCAAAAATCCGATTTAACCTGAGCTTTTATATCAATCTTAATTCTGTCTCCAGTTTTATTGATCCTGGGTCGCTACCTTTTTAGCGCTGCTCTTTACCATCTGTTCCTCGTCTCCGCCTCTCCAGTGGTAGGCTCCATAAACCAGGCACAAGAGTGCACTTAATATACTGGCAAGATACCCAAGCCAGATAAATGGATCATTTATTCCGAGCATCTATAGCACCTTCCTGAATTTCCTGATGACATTAACTTGATAATAGCTAACATGACACTTGTTAGCATTGTACATTAATGCTTTTTGTTATTTAAATATATTGAGTAAAGAAAATTACGGTATAAAGTGACATCGTAAATCATAGCATATCAACAGGTTCTATCATTTAATAATTGAACTCACAGGCTGGAAATAGCGGTAAATCTAGCTTGGATGAAACCAGTATTCTGAATCCATATACAGATCTTAATTACAGATCTTAATTACAGATCTTAATTACAGATCTTAATTACAGATCTTAATTACAGATCTTAATTACAGATCTTAATTACAGATTTTAATAAACCATTGCATCATGGCTGGATACATAAAAAAATTATAATGAAAGACGGAAATTACAGATCTAATCCTTAAAGGACTCATTCCTTTTAAAAATTGAAAATTAACCCCTGAAGGGGTTAGTTTTTTTCTTCTTAGCATGATTCTCTGAATTTTTTTGACTTCTTTTACTTAAAACAGCACTCGGTGATCTCTCCACTGAGATTTTCCCTGAGCATGCTAATAGCTTCATTGTACTCATCGGTCTGTCCAAGTACCCACATAAGTTTAACAAGGGCGGTTTCGGGCAGGGTATCTTCACCTTCGATTGCACCGGCTTTCAGCATATCACGGCCTGTATTATAAACGCGGTCACAAACTCTGCCATTAAGGCACTGGGATGTTACTACAACAGGTATCTTTGAATCCGTGGCTTTCTGGATAAGGGGAACCCACTTAGTAGAAACGTGCCCGAGACCCGTACCTTCAAGAACCAGTCCTCTGTATCCGCCTCTGATATAATAGTCAAGAATATCAGGGTCTGCATCCGGTGTAAATTTAACAAGGGCACATTTAGGCTCCATACCTGGCTTAAATTTGAGAGGTCTCTCTCCACGTTTTATATAATTAGTGAAAGTTTTTATTTCCCCTGTATTATAATCCACAGTTCCTATAGGAAGGGAATTTATGGACTTGAAAGCATCCCTGCGGGAAGTATGCATTTTCCTGACTTTGGTTCCGCGGTGGATCTCACAGTAATCGTCCGAGGTTGTTCCGTGCATGACAACCGAAACCTCAGCAATATCGCTTACTGCAACACGGGCTGCACAGATTGCATTCATGGCACTATCACTGCTGGGACGGTCTGCACTTCTCTGGGAACCTACTAGGACAATGGGTACAGGTGTCTCGATCATGAAGGAGAGGGCAGCAGCCGTGTACATCATGGTGTCTGTCCCGTGGGTTATAATTATACCATCAGCACCGTCTTTTATTTCTTCTACGACAGCGCTGGCAAGTTTTTCCCAGGCTCCGACATCCATATTCTCTGAGAGGATACTTGAGATTACCCTGCCTTTAAAATCGGCTATCTCTTTAAGTTCAGGGATAGCTGCAAGAATATCATCAGCTGTAAACTGTGATGTTACTGCGCCTGTCCGATAGTCGACTTTGCTAGCAATAGTTCCGCCTGTGGAAAGGATAGCAACCTTTGGAAGCTTTTTTCCAGGCTTTGTGACTTCCTCTCCCGTCTCCCTGGATTCTTTCGCGCTGTTTTCGCCTCCGTTTGTGCTTTCTCCATTACCTTCCAGAAGTGTTATCTTTACCCTGTCTGTGGAAAATCCGGCATTATAACCGTTGTCCATTTTTATTGTTATATATCCTTCCATAGACGGCATTACTCTGCCTTCATATACAGTGCCGTTCTTTTCAATGCGTACCCTGTCGCCCTGTTTGAATTCCATAAATAATCCCTTGCGATAATTTTTAAAATGCTGAGTTAAACAATATTGGTGCTAATATCAGCTTATCATTACTAAGCGTGCTAATATCAGTTCATCATACTAGGCGTGCTAATATCAATTTATTAATACTGAATGTGCTAATACATGCTGTATATACCTTATTAACATTAACTTTATATTAATTAATATAAAGCGTATTAATTACTGGTTTGCTCTACCACAGCTCAAACTTTCCTGTACTCATTAACAACTGCAAGCAGGTTCTCAAAAGCCGAATCTGTGACATCTCGCAGGGTTGCAATTTCCTGCCTGTTAAGTTCGAGTTCAGTACGCCTTCTTGAGAGATACCTTTGCATCTCTTCGGGAGCAGGTCCCCCAGCAATATTTCTTCGCTTTATGTTTGATACCGGATTAAGGGCTTCTTTTACCATCTTTTCCGTGAGCCCACGGCTTGAAAGCGATTCACCCAGCACAATTTCGGCTACAGAATCAATCTTTTCCAGAGTGGGCTTTTCCATTTCTCTTGCAAGCATGCCTACGATCTGGTGAGCAGTCCTGAAAGGAATTCCGGTTTCCCGGACAAAGGTATCTGCAAGTTCGGTAGCTGTCGTAAAACCTGTGACTGATTGGGCAGCGAGCACTTCAGTACGGATTTTCATGGTTTTTATTATTCCTTCCATTATCCTTACTGAAGCCCTTACCGTTTCTACGGACCGCCAGATATTCGGGGTTGCTTCCTGCAGGTCACGGTTATAACTCAGGGGAAGCCCCTTGCAGATCGTAATCAGGGACATAAGTGCTCCCACGGCTACTCCTGTTTTCCCGCGCATAAGTTCGACGGTATCCGGGTTTTTCTTCTGCGGCATAATCGAGGAGGTAGAAGCGTACATATCGTCCAGTTCTATGAAATTAAATTCGGAAGAGGACCAGATTACAAGCTCTTCTGCCATGCGGCTCAGGTTTATCATGAGATTTGTAAAGCTCGAGGAGCATTCAATAAGAAAGTCACGGCTGCTGACCGCATCCATTGAGTTCTCAAGCAGACCTGCAAAGCCCAGGAGTTCCTGGGTTCTTCTCCTGTTCAGGTTAAAACCAGTGGAAGCAAAAGCTGCAGCCCCAAGCGGGCAGAGATTTACTCTTGAATAAGCGCCCAGAATTCTGTCGAAATCTCTGCCAAGAGCAGCTTCGTGGGCGCAGAGGTGATGGGCAAGTGTTGTCGGCTGGGCATGCTGCAGGTGAGTGAAACCAGGCATGAGCGTATCAGTATGTTTTTCTGCAAGGGTTAGAAGGGTTTGCCTCAGCTCATGGATTTCTTCAAGCAACCCTATCAGTTCCTCCCTTAGCACGAGTCTGATACAGGTTGCAACCTCATCATTTCTTGAACGTCCCGAGTGCATCCTGCCTCCTACATCTTCCCCGACCAGATCGATGAGTCTCGACTCAAGAGATATATGAATGTCTTCATAGTTGAAATCGAGCTTTTCCATTCCTTCTTCCCTGATTTTCAAAAGTCCGTTAAGAATTTTGCTGCAGTCTTCCCGGTTTATAATGCCCTGCTCTCTCAGCATTACCGTGTGGGCAAGATCCACCACTATATCAGCATCAAATATCCACCTGTCAGCTTCCATAGAGGATGTGTAGCGTAAGATTTCTTCATCCTGGGCGGCTTCCAGCCTGCCTCTGCGTAAAATATTGCTCATAGGGTTTTCCTCTTTCTGGTTCTTGTGAAATTAATCGGTAAGAGTACAATTTCTTTAGGAGTAACAATGTTTGGGAATTTGTCTCAACGCCTGTAAGTAATAATTTCTAATTCGATATTATCTATGAGTCTAATTCACGATTTAATGTGAAATTTAGTGAGGGACTTAATGTAAAATTTAATGTTATATTTAGTGTAAGCTTTGTAGCGTGGTATTAATTCTAACGCTTAAATATGAATCGGTTTCCCGAAGTTCTCATGCAGGACAATGATAGCAGGCGGACAGTACCTGATAAATACTTTTTTCTTCCGGTATCCCAAAAAGCTAATCATAAGGAAAGCGTAAATTTGTCTAATGTCCTTTGTCTCAAAGTATAACCGAATCGCACCAATATATGAGCTGATAGACCTGCCTCTGGAGCTTTTCTTTTTCCGGAAATGGAGAAAAGAAGCTCTTTCAAACCTGAGCGGAAAAGTTCTGGATGTCGGGGTTGGCACGGGAAGAAACCTGATTTATTATCCAGCAGGCTGCCGGGTGATAGGAATTGATAAAAGCGAAAAAATGCTCAGGAAAGCCCGGGAAAAAGCGAAAACCATGAAAAACGTCACTCTTTATCCTATGGATGCCGAACAGCTTGATTTCCCGGACAACAGCTTCGATTACGTGGTAACGACTTTCGTGCTCTGCACAATCCCTGACCCTGTAAAAGCTCTTAAGGAAATGAAGCGCGTTCTAAAACCATCCGGGGAACTGATAGCACTTGAACACGTACACAGCAGTTCCCCTTTTTTTGATCTTATGGAACATTTGATTAATCCGGTTCTATTTTTCCTGCTTGGAGATCATACTACACGAGATACTGTGAGGAATATCAAAAAAGCCGGATTCACGATTAAGGAAGAGAAAAGCCTGGCTTTCAGGGATGTTTTCAGGAAGATTCGAGCAAAACCATAGTCTTAAATCTGGCATATGTGAAACAAAAGATAGACCTCTTGGCTTTAACTGATGCCGTAAAGTGCAGCCCCAAGTGCTCCCGTTATCTGCGGCTCAGGGGGTACATAGAGTGAGGTGCCCAGCTCTTTTTCCAGAAATACCTTAATCCCGGCGTTCTTTGCCACACCTCCTACGAAAGCCAGGTTCTGCTTTAATCCAATCTGTCGTGCCATGGTAGCAACTCTTCTAGCTATGCTTTCAATTAGTCCGGCAGCAATATCCTCTTTTTTAAATCCTCTCGCTCGGAGAGATATAACCTCGGACTCGGCAAATACAGTACACATGCTTGTTATACTGGCGGGTTTTTCTGAGGCTAGCGCAAGGGGCCCCAATTCCTCTAAAGGAACCTCAAGAGCCTTTGCAGTGTACTCTAAGAATTTACCTGTGCCAGCCGCGCACTTGTCGTTCATTAAAAAATCGGTCACTTTGCCATCGTTAACCAGAATAACCTTGCTATCCTGACCTCCAATGTCAATAATTCCGCTGACATCAGGATAAAGATAGTGAGCACCCATTGCATGAGCAGTAATTTCGCTTATGGTTTTGTCGGCAAATTTTATGCTATTCCTTCCATATCCGGTCGCATACACTCCGCTCACAGAATTTCTATCAATTCCTGCATCAGCAAGCGCTTTTTTATATGCATTTTCTGCAGCGGATAACAAATCAAATGTGGTTGGTAATACCACGCTGGCGACTATCTTAACGTCGTTAAGAAGGACGGCTTTTGTGGTGGCTGAACCTGAATCTATTCCTGCTGAGATCATGAAAGCATCTCCATAAAAGCGTCTACCCGAAGTCCGATCTGTTCAATATCCGAACTGCTATAGTCAGTTTCGATAGAAAGCATTGGTATCCCTGTTTTCTTCAGCGCCTGCTGTACCTTATACTTCTCGATGTTATAGCCATGGCAGAACTGCAGAGTATAATACACCACACCATCGACTTTAAAATCTTTTGCAAGCTCCAGAATATTATCTATACGTCTATCGTTGGGCGTCATACAGGAGCAGGGTATTTTGAGGTAGCGTTCAGCCAGTGCAGTCATCGGATCTTTGTTTTCGTCAACCAGGTCCCAGAAAGATCTTGTGCCTGTACAGCTTTCCTCCACAACTATAACGCCGCCCCTGTTCTCTATTATTTCCGACACTTTTGTGTTGCCGCCAGCCATCGGACAACCGGATATCATTATTCTGGGTTTTTGTGGCAAATTCACCTTAACATGTTTCGCTTCATTGATAAGCATGAGAAGAGATTTTTTAAATTCCTCAGGCGAGAGGAAGTACTGTTTCTGCATTATCTTCAGGACATCAAGGTCACTAATCAATGGAGGGTCTGCTTTTCTCAGGTCATAAAGCCTGTGAAGTAGCTGTCTTGTCTCGTTCAGGGATTTTATTTCCTTTTTTAACTGCTCATCAGTGACCTTATTACCAGTCAACTGTTCCATTACGCCCTTGAATCTGTTAAGCTCTCCCAAAAAATATTTTATAGCTTCCGGGCTATCAGGTCTCTGCGGGAGATCGAGTACATAGGTAGGGATATAATTTCCCAGTAATTCATACATCTTTTTTTTACTATCACAGGTATTCTCAGCGACGATCATATCTACAAGGCTGAAATGAGAGCAGGATTTTACACCCGAGCAGCCGTCATTAACAATTGATCCAAAGGAAGATTTGACAAGAGGACAGATGTTTCTTGGCAAATACTGCTCTGCTATGGCTACGGTATCGTTTTTACCCCTACAGAGAATAACACGGTCAGCACCTGCTGCAAAGATGATCTCATCAGGCACAAACAGGCATAAAGTCCCAACTATCTTCTTTCCGGCTTTTTTTCCTGTGCTATCTGGCAAATTCGCGAGCTATACGAATTTTTGATATAATCAAGACTTTCGAAATGCGGCGTCATCTCAATAAGATACTTGTGACGGATACATTAAATTATTTTCCTGTTTCTGGAATGCGATTCTGATTTTCCGAATGTGGAAAATGGATAATGAGCAATTAGCAAAATTTATATCGTTGTCGAAAGGCAAAAATGATGAGAAATATTTTGACTTATTCCTCGAAGCTTTGAATAATAAAACTGAAGGCAAGGAGTATAAAATAAGCGAACTCCCAAGCAATCTAGTACAGGAACTTGAGAAATTTAAGATAGACACAATAACAGTTGCTAAATCGTGAGTTTAATTAAATTACTAAATTTATTTTCACCTTAATAAATCATTATAACTATTCCTGTGATCCCAATCAGAACGAGCAGCCTTAGAACCTGAGAAATCAGGATAGTTTTCATCCCTATCTTGGGACCGAAGATTCCCACGTAATGCGGGATATAGATTCTCAGGGTTCCGAGGCTTGTTATAATATTGCCTACCAGCAGGACAATTATGACTTCAATGCCGCTCAGGATTCCCTGTTCCATGAGGCTTGCTGCTAGCGTGTAGGCTGCAAGATGGCTTGCAAAAAGGGCTGCAATTACCGGGAGCCCTTCCACAGGCACGGGAAGGTACTCCGAAATAGGTTTAAGAAACGAGCCGAGGGAATCAAACACTCCCAGGTCTGTCAGGATAAAAACAAGGATGGTTACGGGCACCATCACTTTGAAAATTCTGGTTATGGTTTTCTTTGAGGTTTTCAGGCTTTCCTTAAAGGCTATTTTTAATTCTGGGGCTTCTTTCTTCTCAAACTCATCGAAATATACTTTCTCTCCTTTAAGCAGGAAATGACCGGCGATAAGTACTATCAGGGTTTTTACAAAGCCAACGAGAGTTATCAGTCCCACGTAGATAATCCCGGTTGTGCCGAGCAGGGGCACAAGTATTGGGATCAGGGTTCTCCAGTGCATGACAATGGCAGGGAAGGAGTTAAGAACCGCGGCTATTACCAGTTCGTCTTCTTTTATCATTCCTCCGTCGTACATGCTTTTAAGCGAAGCATTTGCTGACGATGTGGATGCAAAAGCTGTAAGGAAGCCCACACCGCATTCTTTTCTGAGATGGGCGTAGTTTGTGATCGGGCTTACCAGAAAATCAAATTTATAGAACCAGCCTAGGCTTACAAGAAGTTCTGCAAGGATAACCCCCAGGATTATTGAGGGACCCGTTTTTAAAAGATACTCAACCGAGTCCACAAAGGCGTCCAGTAACATTTGACATTATTCTTGTAACATGCTTTATTAATTTTTCTAAAAGATTTAATAAAAACTTTCAATAATTAATTCAATTTATGCATCCTCAATCGACAAAGTTTTCAAATAATCTTAGATTGATAAATTTTTAACCAGATATTTTCAAGCGATGAAGCAGTATCTTAATTTTATCCAGTTCTTCAAAAACCCATCTGGCAATCTTAAAGAAAATTCTCTTAAGCAATAATGAACAATTAATAAATGGATGCTGGAAAAAACAAAGCGGTACCTTGAGGTTACCAGAGTTTTTTTAAAGTACAATCTTATTCCTGAACTTTACCGGGATTTGCACACCAATTACATTTCGAATCCCGATTGTGCCTGTGCTTTTGATCTCGAGATCAGAAATACGGCTGTAAAGCTCAGACAGGCTTTCGAAGAGCTTGGGCCGACTTTCATCAAAATTGGACAGACAATGAGCAAGCGACCTGATCTTGTTCCACAGCCTTATGTCATAGAAATGGCAAACCTTCAGGACAAGGTTAAGCCGCTACCTTTTGAAGAGATGGCTGAATCTCTTGATCTTGCCTGTGTTTGTGAATACCAGACGCTTGCGGAGCGAAATCGGAAAAAGACGGAAGAGGAGCTTAAGGCTTCACGGGAAAGAAAAGCAAAAGCTTTTATTGAAATCTTTGACAGCTTTGACCCGGAACCGATTGCTAGCGGCTCGATTGCGCAGGTCTACAAAGGGATTTTGAAAGGCAAACCGGTTGCCGTCAAGATTCTCCGCCCAAACCTCATTGACATTATAAACATCGACCTCTCTATTCTGGATGATTTCAAGCCTGTAATGCGAAAGGTGCTTGGATTGGGGGGCAATTTCGATATTGATGCCTTCTTACTGGAGATTCGGGAGATGCTTACCCGCGAGGTCGACCTGAGAACTGAAGCCATTAATATGCGGCGTTTTGAAGACAATTTCAAGAACGTGAAAAATGTATCTGTACCCAAAGTTTATCCGGATTATTGTTCAGCCAATGTCCTTACAATGGAATACATCCACGGAACCCAGATTAAAGACATAATTAATATGCCTGTGCCTCAAAGCAAGAAATCGGAATATACACGTACCATTACCAGAAGTTACCTAAAGCAGGTCTATATCGACGGCTTTTACCATGCTGACCCTCATGGGGGCAATATGCTGGTTCAGGAAAACGATACCATAGCTTTTATCGATTTCGGGGCTGTGGGCAGTATTGATAAAGAGCTTCAGAAGCACATGCTGGAGTTTTACTATGCCATCCACAACAGGGACGTGGAAGGGGCAACCCAGGGTTTCCTGAAAATTGGGGGTGCGAATGCACGGGATGTTGACATCCGCAGGCTCAGGAAAGATATGGACAGCCTGATTGCAAACCAGAACTATGGGCTTGAAGGCAGACAAAGCGACAATTACGCAAAACTCGGTCTGAAATATAATATCCGGCTGCCCGGGGAATTTTCAACCCTGCAGAGAGCGATCCTGCTTATAGAAGGGGTCTGTCTGGAACTGGATCCGAGATACAATATTAAAACTATTGCAATTCCTGTTCTCATGGAAGCTTATAAAAAGCTTAATGAGCCGAAAGGGCATGCTATCCACATCGAATTTTCCACTGAACCTGTGGACGAAAAGGCTGAAATAAGGGCAACAATTCGGGAAGTTGCCGATAAATTGGAAGAAATGGGGGATAGATTCCTTTCTTTAAAGCAGGAAGAAAGCAGGAAAACGGTTTTTTCGAAAGAACTCTACCTTGCTGTCCTGCTTATTATCTCAGCGTATATCCTGTTAAATGGTGGTACTTTTTCCTGGGTTGGGTTGGCTGGAATCGGAGCATCTATCTTGATAGTCCTTGTTGCTACAATTCGGGGAGATTGAGGGTATATTTAATCTGTAAAGGGCTGGGTGAGCAAAAATTCCATAATAAAACCTGTGAAACACAAAAACAGAAATAGGTAAAATAAAGCTTAAATTCAATTCAAACCATATAATAATATAAAAATGGGGATTAAAAAATTACGGGTAAAAGATTACGGGTAAAAGATTACAGGTAAAAATTACAGGTAAAAAATCCAGAACTTACTAACGGGGGGTTGGATCTCTGACACAGGAGACCTTAAAAATTGAGGGGATAGAGTGTAATCACTGCATCTTAAGGGTTGGGAGAACTATTGCTTCCGTCCAGGGTGTAACTGTGGTTGATGTAAATCCGAAAACAAAAGAAGCTGTTGTGGAATTCGAGGAGACCAGAACCGACCTGGAAGAAATCAAGGCTGCCGTGCGGGAAGCAGGGTACGAGCCTTTATAATTCTGTTTCTCTCTTTTCTTTATTTTCTGATGTGCTTAACTGATCTCAAGGTGCAGACAATAAATGGATTTACTCCAATATTCTACACGCACACGCAGTCAGTTACATCTCTCCTTTTCAATAATATTAGTATTTTTTAATCATTTCTTTTATTGTATTAATTAAGGGTTGCAAATCTAGCTCCAGTTTACTAAGTTTATCATCTGTTATGTTTTATGTTGTCAGGACTTATAATTTTTTAAACACAATGTTAGTTTCATTATCAGTAGCGTAATAAATCTAAAAAGATCGCTTGCTACAAAAGCACATATAAGGGGAACTTAGAAGGAATTATTTCTAATATAATAATGCTTTTATATTTACTTGGTACATAAATATTAACCGGCATGCTAAGCGTGCTGGTATATTAAACATACAACTTGGATATAACGGGGGGAGTAACAGAGATGGTTAAGTCTGGAATCACAAAGTCAGTGTTACTGCTGGTATCTATAGGATTGATAATAGCCGGACTGGTGCAGCCGGTTGCAGGAGCTGCAGATAAAGGAAAATCCAGCGGACAGGTCTGTGTTTGTAAGGAATACTCCAACAATACCACCATGGATTGTGAAAAAGATTACTGCAACAATGTTACCATGAAATGTGTAGAAAACTACACTTGTTGTTTATTGGATTGTGGAGAAGACTACTGCAATGATACTATGGACTGTAAAGAGGGCTATGATTGTTGCGTATATAACTGTGAACAGGCATACAATCGTTGCTTGATGGGCTGCGAAACAGATTATGGCAACAATACCACCATGGATTGTGAAAAGGATTATTGCAACAAGACCGTGATGCCCTGTATGATGGATAACGACTCAATGAATGACACTACGATGCCCTGTATGATGGATAATGACTCAATGAATGACACCATGATGCCCTGTATGATGGGTAACTACTCAATGAAGGACATCAAGATGCTCTACTGTATGCACCACTGCATGCATTGCATGATGGGAAATAATTCAATGATGTGTGCCGATTCAATGAACAAGACCGTGATGCCCTGTATGATGGATAACGACTCAATGAATGACACTACGATGCCCTGTATGATGGATAACGACTCAATGAATGACACCATGATGCCCTGTATGATGGATAATGACTCAATGAATGATATCAAGATGCCCTACTGTATGCACCACTGCATGCATTGCATGATGGGAAATAATTCTATGATGGGCAACGATTCAATGAACAAAACTATGATGTGTTGTATGATGCACTGTATGAAAGGGAATCTTTCAGAGAACGCAACTATGATGCCCTGTATGATGAAAGATCATGCAGACAATGCTGCTATGATGCCCTGTATGATGAAAAATTACACGGGCAATAATGAAAGCTGCTGCCCGGCTTGAATGGATCAAAACACAGGTTAAGCTCACGTCAATCCATGTTATGCATTATTTGTCAATGTAAGAAAGTGAGCATAAGAAAGTGAGCAGAACTCATTCAGTGGATAAAATAGTCTATAATGCCTGTAAGCAGAGTAAATTATAATAAAATCTTAGATTTTGCCTGCTTTTATTTTTTAGTGCCTGTGCAGGCATTATTAATTTTTATAGGTAATCTCTGAGGATCTGTCAATATTGTCTTTTCTGAAAGCAAGAGTATTCTCTAGATCAGCTATTTTTTTCAGCTAAAGCCCGCGGGAAAACCGAATTTTTATCAATAAAACTGAAATAGAGCTGGTATTTCCCTGAAGCAGACTGCCAGCATTATCCTGAAGTTTATAGCAGTGGATATTATAGCAGTGGATAATAAAAATGCCAAAAAAGTAATAGACTCTGATTGTGCTTAGAGAATATTCAAAAAGACCAAAACTAAAAAGAACATTTGGATCAGTTACATTAACCTGATTCTGCGCAAAGAATTTGTGACAAACGTGACATATACCTATTTAATCCTGAAGTATTCCAGAAAATTATTATGATATAATCCTTAAATAAAATTAAACGGAGATTGAAAACATGGCTCAGGAAATCATAAAAGTCGAAGGCATGTCCTGCATGCATTGCCAGTTGAGGGTTAAAAAAGCCGTTGAAGCCGTAGAGGGTGTGAAGAGGGCGGACGTAAATCTTCAGACTAAACAGGTAACTATTGAATATGAAGAAGGAAAGGTAAATCTCGAAGATGTCAAGGCTGCAATCAGAGAAACCGGATATGAACCTCTGTGATATGTCACTCCATATAGCATTTTCAAAGAATTTATTATATACTAAAAATACAGATTTTTACTAGATTAACTATTTGGATAAAGCAACTAGAAAAACAGTTATGCTGCGGGGGGTGAACATATCGGGGAGACAACATTCATAGTAGACGACCTTGTATGCAGGTACTGCAAGGACATGGTCACAAAGCTCATTACCTCTATTAATGGGGTTTCCAGAGTAGATATCAATATTCCTGAAAGAACCGTAAATGTAGCCTATGACAGCCGGGTAACTGATGCATATGTCATACAGATGACCCTGCTTAAAGCTGGCTACAAAACCATAGAAGAGCCCAGAAGAGTTCACTGAATGCCGGGTAATCCTGAAAAACTGAACAGGCGGCACATTTGATGGAAGTTACCATTGGAGTTTACGGCATGACCTGTGGTCACTGCCAGAAAAGAGTAGCGGATGCCATTTCTTCTCTTGAGGGAATAGAATCCGTTGATGTAAATCTCGAATCCGAATACGCCACATTTAGCTTTGATCCTGAAAAAATAACCCTGGAAGACATAAAGGCAGCTATCCGGAAGGCGGGATACTCAACAGAACGCGAAAAAACACAGGAAGAATCACAGGCGGAATTTTTTGGGGCAGCAGAAGCGGCGGGGACAGAAACAGAGGCTGAGGAAAGGACCTTGACGGAACCAGAGGGATCAGAAGAGGCTCCTCAAGCCTGTCCCCAGGATCTAACCTGTGAGCTGCCAGCAGGAGAAGCCTCGCAAGTCTCAGAGCCGAAAACCGGTTTAAAAGAAATCACGCTAGGAGTTTCTGGCATGACCTGCTCAGCCTGCGTCGCAAATATTGAGAGAGTATTAAAAAAGAAAGCAGGAGTGAGTTCAGTAGTTGTCAATCTGGAACTTGGAAGGGCAAAAGTCGGTTTTGATCCCTCGCTTATCTCTCCTAAGGAGATTGAAGATACTATCGAATCAATCGGATATAAGGTAGAGAAGGATACGGTAACTCTTAACCTCGAAGGTATGAGTTGCGCCTCCTGCGCTGCAAATATCGAGAGAGTTCTTAATAAGACCGACGGCGTGATTTCGGCTTCAGTAAATTTCCCACTTGAAAAGGCAGTTGTGGAATTCGACTCAGCCCAGATTTCCGTAAGAGAGATTATTGCTGCGGTACGGAGAATTGGTTATGGGGCATCAGTCCGGACTGAAGCTGTGGAATATGAAGACAGAGAGCAGATATCAAGGGAGGCTGAGATCCAAAAGCAGAAAAATAACCTGATTATTGCTGCTGTGCTTGGAATTCCGGTTGCTATCGGGAATATGGGTATGCTGTTTCCTTCTCTTATGGGGTTTATTCCTTCCTTCCTCTTCGACCCAGTAGTGCTTTTTATATTGTCAACCCTCATCCTTATCTTCCCTGGCAGGCAGTTTTTTGTCGGGACTTTTAAAGGTTTCAGGCACGGCGTAACCGATATGGATCTGCTGATTGCCGGAGGGACAGGGTCTGCCTACATAATCAGCGTAGCAGCAACATTTTTTGATCTCGGACCCGGGTATGATACTCTCTATTACGATACGGTAGCTCTCCTTATACTTTTCATCGTGCTTGGTAGGTATCTCGAAGCCAGGGCAAGGAGCCGGACTTCGGAAGCAATAAGAAAATTGATGGGACTCAGGGCAAAGACCTCCCGAATTCTTGTGGATGGTGTGGAGAAAGAGGTTCCTGTAGAAGATGTCGTGGTTGGCGACATTGTTGTTGTTCGCCCAGGAGAGAAAATTCCGGTTGACGGGGTTGTAGTTGAAGGCAGTTCGGCAGTGGATGAGTCAATGCTTACCGGTGAGAGTATTCCTGTAGAGAAAAGCCCAGGCAGCACGGTTATCGGGGCTACGCTAAATAAAACAGGAACTTTTAATTTCCGGGCTACTAAAGTTGGGGCTGATACCGCTCTTGCCCAGATAATCAGGCTTGTTGAAAATACTCAGACCTCTAAAGCCCCAATCCAGAGGGTTGCGGATGTCTTTGCTGGCAACTTCATAATAGCGGTGCATATTCTTACCCTTCTCGCCTTTTTCTTCTGGTTCTTCGTAGGCTACTGGCGCTTTGATGTATCCACATCTATGGGAGGAATCAGCCCCTTCCTCTTTTCCCTGCTTATAGGCATTACAATCCTTGTGATCTCATGCCCATGCGCGGTTGGGCTTGCAACTCCTGCAGCCATCATGGTGGGCACTGGTCGGGGAGCGGAAAACGGGATCCTCATAAAAGGTGGGGAAGCCCTCGAGAGGGCACATAAGCTTGATACTATAGTTTTCGACAAAACCGGAACTCTTACGGAAGGCACTCCAAAACTCACAGATGTGTTTGCAGCCCCTGGTAATGAAAAGGAACAGGTGCTTTTTATAGCTGCAACGGCTGAAAAGGGATCGGAACATCCCCTGGGAGAAGCTATTGTAAAGGGAGCTGAGGAGATGAAGATCAGCCCCGGAAAAGCAGAAAATTTCCGTTCAATTCCGGGAAAGGGTGTTGAAGCTTATTTTGAGGGAAAGCAAATCCTGCTCGGCACACGTAAACTTATGGAAGAGTACGGGATCTCCTTTGAGATCCTTGAGCCTGAAATGCGTGCATTTGAGGAAGATGGAAAAACTGCGATGCTCGTGGCGTATGAGAAAAAAATCATGGGCATTGTTGCAGTTGCCGATACCCTTAAGGAGACCTCCAGGGAAGCAGTTGAGACCCTGAAAAAAATGGGAATCGAGGTAGCTATGATTACAGGAGACAATGCCATTACAGCAGGTGCGATATCCAGACAATTAGGTATCTCAAGAGTGCTTGCTGAGGTGCTTCCTGAGGATAAGGCAAATGAAATTAAAAAACTTCAGGATGAAGGAAAGCTTGTCGGGATGGTAGGTGACGGCATTAATGACGCTCCTGCATTGATCCAGTCTGATGTGGGAATTGCAATGGGAGCGGGCACTGATGTAGCAATGGAGTCCGCAGAAATCGTACTTATAAAGAACGACCCCAGAGATGTGGTCGTGGCTCTTAAGCTGAGCCGGCTTACTATCCGCAAGATCAAACAGAACCTGTTCTGGGCTTTTGGATATAATTCGATAGGTATTCCTATTGCAGCCGGGATTCTTTATCCTGTTTTTAATCGAATATTGATTACACCAGAACTTGCTGCTGCCTTTATGGCTTTGAGCTCAGTCTCGGTGACTACCAATTCCCTGCTAATGAAAAGAAGCAAACTTAAATGAATCAGAGAATGCTTTCGGTGCTTAGCAAAGATGTATAAATAGGATGGTTAAGCAGAGGAGTAATCAAAACAGTAAATTGAGATAAATAATCAGGGAAGTAATCAAAATAATAAATTAATAAATAATTAGGAAAGTAATCAAAATAGTAAATTAATAAATAATTAAGAGAGCAATTTAAAATAAAAATCAGGATAGGTAATCGGGAGAATTATATGGTATATTTTGGATCCGCGGAAAACAAGCAAAGAATAGTTTTTTTGTTAAGTCTTGCCACTTCAATACTGCTTGTTGTTCTTTTCCTTTCAGGATCTCTTTTAACCAATATATCAAGAGGAGAAATAGCCTACACCCGAGTAGACATGGCTGCGGGTTCTATTTTTGTTTTTGTTATTTCTATGATAATTTCGCTGTCTCTATGGCCCAGAGTAGCGGATAGGCTTGAAGAGAGGGAAGATCGCAATAAAGCCTCAGCATGATTTCTTCGGGCAGAGCTGTTTTAGACAGGGAGTATATTCCTGAATCTATAAGATCCAGTAAAAAATAAATAGGGAGTCACTCCGGAAAATTAAGCAATTATTCAAACGCGGTAAATTTGTCCTTAAGCGCTCCACATACTGGGCACACGTCCGGGGCTTCTCCCTCAAGAGTGTATCCGCATACTTCACAGATCTGGACAGGACCAAGCTCTATGTCCTTTCCTGAGCTCACCTGCTCCAGTGCTCTTTCGAAAAGCTGTTTATGCAATTTTTCACTGGCATATGACCATTCAAAACTTCTCTGCGCGCCTTTTTCTCCCTGGAATTTTGCAACTTCTATATATGAAGGATACATTTCCTCAATCTCAAATGTCTCCCCAGCAATTGCCAGTTTAAGGTTTTTTACTGTATCCCCTGGACCAAAGGCTCCCATGCTGTTTGCGACAAATCCCCCATCGAGATGTCTTAGTTCCCTGTAATGGTCTCCTGCATGTACATATTCAGCATGGGCAATCGCGCGAAATAAACGGGCTACGTTACTGAATTTCTCTTTTTCCGCCTGATTTCCAAAATGTAAGTATCTCATATGAGCCTGGCTTTCTCCTCCGAATGCATTGATAAGATGCTGCTCTGTCATTTTTTTCATTTGAAAACCTCTTCTTTAAAAATCCAATTATACATATATTCAGGACTTAAGCAGTTGAGAAACAACATTAAAATGAGAAGGTCTGTTGCTGATTTTCCCGACTCAACTGCATAAGTCCCCGATTACCTTACTCAATTTTTACATCAATGGCGTTTTCAAAAGGCTGCTGATAAGGTACGGTAACTTTAAGTATACCGTTTGAGTACTTGGCTGTCGCTTTTTCCGGGACAACCGGACAGCAGATTGCATAGCTGTCCACATATTCGACTCCTTCCTTGGTAGCTCTCACATAAAAGCCGTCTTCTGTGATCTTAAAAGTAATATCTTTCTTTTCTACCCCCGGAAGGATGACCTCAATTTCAAGATTCTCATACTTTTCGTCAGGATATGCGCATATAGATGGTGAAACTTTTGTCATATCTGCCATTAAATTACCCCCAAATAACATCATCAATTAATGTATTTATATATTTTCTTTCGGTTAAGTAATCTGTTAACGTTAAAATGACTGCAATTTCATTCATTTTAACTCTTAAATTAATAAGCTTATGGAAAAATAAATAAAAACAAATTATGTCTATATTCTTCAATATGGGGGGAACTTTAATACATCTTTAGAGATCATATTAATTAATTATTTTTACATAAAATATTTTTACGTAAGGTTTTTTAATATATTCTTTTCAGATTGAGATTAACAGCGAGTGTTTGTACATGAGAGAATCCGTAAGAAAACTGGGGCTTATAGGAGCCGGCCTCTGGGCAATAACCGAGGACAGGATAAATGAACTTGTAAAGGAACTTGTTGATAAAGGAGACATCAATAAAGAAGAAGGTAAAAAAGTTGTCCAGGAAATGCTGGAAGAAAGAAAAAGACAGAAGCTCGATCTTGAGAAGAAAATCTCAGAGAAAATTCAGGAGTCAATCTCGAAAATCGATATTTTTACTAAAAAAGACATGAATGAGCTTGAATCCAGGATACAGAAACTAGAAGAAGAAATTCAGAGAATCAAAAACAAGGAAAAGATGTTTTTTAAGTGAAACCGATTATTCCATGGTTTTTCACTTCTTTCCTTTACATCTCTAATTCTTCAATTACTATCTCTTCTTCAGGGCTTGCATTCTCAAGCAAACCTTCGAGTTCTGCCATATCAGAATCAAGACTCTGGATTTCGGCTTGCGTAAGTTCTATTTCCAGATCTTCAGCGGATATCCCGTTTCCTGCCTCAGCGGCGTTTGGATCTGCCTCTGACTTTTCCATTTCAGATGTATCGTTTCCTAGACAACCGGATCCTGCAAGCCAGATAATTAAGGCTGACAGTACGAGCAGGTGAGTGAATTTAACCATTTTCTGTCTCCTTTATCATGTAATTTTTCTTTCAGTAGGTTCTTCCAGTCTCATCCCCTGAGCAAATTTTTTCTATCTGCAGTTTCAGGCTGTTCTCAAGTTAATTCAATGCCTTTTCTAATTTAAATTCTTTATATTTTTAATTTGGGTTTTGTTAAGTTTCCGAGCTAAATTATGTTATATTAACTTCAGATCCTTTGTCTCTCTCGATTTCATAATTCTTCAATTCGCCGAACATTTTCCTGAGTATCTTATTCGCCTTACTAATATCATTGAGGGATTGACGAAGGTAATTATTCGCCTTTTGCAGATCCTCCCGAGTGGTATTCTCACTACTATAGATAGAATCTGCCGCTTCTTTCTTTTCCTGTGCGGATTTTATATATGATATATAACTGGCAAGTTCAGTTTCAAGCTCAGCGGTGTTAACGCCCGTTTTTTTCATGTCCTCTACTTTTATACTAAGATTTTCAGAGAGGTTTTCGGATTTCTTAAGAGATTCTCCTATTTTCTCACTGACAGTCTCCCCTGCGCTTGAAAGGCTGGTTTTCTCGGCATTATTCCATATTTCGCGTACAGACCTAACCACAACAACAAGTTCTTCATGGCTTGATGCTTTTGCAATATTTGTCCTCTCGATCTCAAGCAGTTTTATATTTTTATCGATGTCAACAATTTTTTCTTCTGTTCCGCTCCCTTTTGAGTATTCTATGTTGCTCTTTACGTATGAAAGGTGAGCTATCATATATTCAATACTTGAGTTAAGGTAGAACTTTGTGGCATTTAGAGCCTCTTCGGAATCAAGGTCAAGTTCTTCTCTCTGAATACTATTCCTGATCTTGAGAAAATCTTCTTTTGCTTTACGGTACTCTTGCTTATGAAACTGGAGTTCTTCCTGTAATTGTTTTATTCCCTGTTTATGCTCGGAAATTTCATTTCTATTTTTTGAGCTGAGATTCTTTTGTTCTTGTTTCACATCAGATTCAGTACTGCTTGCCCCATTTATGCTGTCAGTCCCATTCATATATGAACCGTGGGGATCTTCACGCATGTACTGATTCGGATTGTCGTTTTCATGTTCTGAAGAATCTCTGGCAGCGAAGGAGTCTCCTGACAGCAAACTGAGTAATGTTAATACTATCGTAAAACAAGCCAGATAGTGTAATACTCTCGATTTTTTCATCTGACTGCCTCCGTTTACAAGTTGTTATGCTGTTATATAGATCAAGGTAAATATAAGCACTCTTTTTCAAAAGGATCATATTAACAGGAAGATATGAGCTTTTAAGCTTGATGAGCTGTCTATTCCCTTGATAAAGCTTTAATACGCATTTATTTTTTTTGCATCTCTTTGTAAGGAAAAGTAAAAGATTTATGTTAAAAAATCGATTAACCTTGTGTGAATTTTAGAAAGCTCTGCAGGTTTGCACTTGTCCTCTTCCTGATTATAGTCCTTCAGGGAGATGCAACAGCGGCCAAGATTCAAGGAACAGTTTACGAATGGTACACTTTCAAGCCTCTTAACAACTCAATTGTAGAAATTAATTCCACCCCAGAACAGAACTTCATTGCAACGGATTCACATTATTCTTTCAACCTCACCCCTGGCACCTATACAATAACTGCAAACTATCTTGAAGGAAACAGGATTGTTTATACAGCTACGGAAGAGGTTGTAATTTCAGATGATGGAGAGTATGTGCATGATCTTCTCCTGTTCCCCCCCTCTAATGAGGAGCTTCTGAATCAGGATGAATTAGAAGCACCTGTTCTGGATTATGAGGAGATGGGACCTGTATCCCCACCACCAGGCTCTCAGTATACCTTTTTAGGTTCGGCTCTCCTCGCTCTCATAGTCCTTATGCTGGCTGGCTACTTTTTAAAGAAGAGCCTTGATAAACCGGCATACACCCATTTTCCCGAGGAAAACCGACAGCCATACCTGCTGGAGCCTGAAGAACCCATAAAGGATGCAGTATTCTCTAAAGAAGCTAAAATCAATACAGCAGAAAACATTGTAAAAAATTCAGAAACTAACTCTGCTCAGCCTAATCTGGAGTCCGAAGAGATACCTGAAACTGGTGAGGTTTTACAGCAGAGAACCGAGTCTGAAGAAGAGGCTCAGGACTCTCTTCTTAAGGAAGAGGAGCCCGGTAAATCGAGTTCGGAGTCCGCGAAACATTCAAAAATTAATCTCCCAGATGATCTAAAAGAAATTTTGGAGCTAGTTCGTGCCAGCGGAAACCGGATCAGCCAGAGAGAACTGAGGAAAAAATCTCCTTATTCGGAGTCCAAAGTCAGCCTTATGCTCTCGGACCTTGAAGAGCGTGGGCTCATTGAGAAATTCAAAAGAGGAAGGGGAAATATAATCCGCATTCCTGATGTTCATATCTCCAAACAAGCAGAACTTAGAAAAAAGAAGGAGTAAGCAAATATTGTACCCTTTGAATTCTTTTTTGAAGGGACATAAACAGTAAACTATATAACTTAATTCATCTACTAAGCAGCAGAAAGGGTTAACAATGTTTGGAATACGCGGTATATTTGAATATCCTTTTTAATTTCTTATGCTCGGAAACTGCTTGCCTGATATAACTGCGTTAATAACAAATCGGAGTAACAGGGTTCTGCTTCGCGGGAACGGATCTGAAAAGCATTTAACAGAATATCAAATTATAAAAATCAGATTTAAGGAGCTAGATGGCTGGATCAGAACCAGATACTCCGATATATCATCTCAACCCTGATAGTAAGCTGCTAATACAATATTTGACAGATCACTATTTAGATTGCACAAGGGATTATTAAAAAACCTACGAGGGACAACATGCGAGTTTCCATGGACATTGAGTTAAAAGATGTACCCGGGCAGATGCTTTTAGCCCTCCAGCCTCTTTCGGAATGTAAGGCTAACCTGATAACAGTAGTACATCACCACCAGAGGAGAACCCCCAGAAAAACAGTGCCTGTAAAGCTTGTACTTGAAACAAAGCCTGAAAACATTGAGATAATAAAGGCAAAGCTGGAAGAGAACGGAATTCGAGTGGTAAGAGTCGGAGAACACCGTTTCAGGGAGAGCGTAAACGTAGTGCTCATCGGACATGTGGTTCATACAGGGATCCAGGATACGATTGATGAGATTGACAAAACTGGCTTTGCTGAAGTTGTGGATCTCTCCCTTTCCATGCCCGGTATCAATATGCTTTCTTCAGCTCTAATGAAAATTAATGCTATTAGTAAAGAGGATATGCAAAAGGCACTTTCCATCCTCAAAGAAGTCTCGGCAAAGAAAGACCTGCTTATGGTTCTTCCAATAGATGTTCAGGCCTGAAAAAAATTATAGGAGATATGAAAAATGAAAACTGTTTACTGTTCCATTCTCGGGTTCGGGGCAATTGGGCAAGGTGTGGCTGAAGTACTCCTTATGAAAAAAGAATATCTTGAAAGTATCGGGCTGGAGGTAAAAGTTGTTGCTGTTGTGGACTCAAAGGGCGCAACCGTTAATCCTGAGGGCGTGGATCTTGCCGACTGCCTTTCCAGGAAGATGAAAGATGGAACGGTAGCTATTGAACCTATCTCCGGAGTTGAGGTTATCCGGTCCATACCGCATAATCTGGTGATTGAAACTACTCCTACGGATATACGAACCGGTGGAGTAGGGCTGCAGAATATGCTTGCAGCCTTCCAGACCGGAAAAGATGTTATTACCTCCAATAAGGGACCCCTTACCCTCAAGTACAGGGAACTCATGGAAGCCGCAAAGGCAGCAGGCTCGCATTTCAGGTTTGAGGCGACCGTCGGCGGTTCAATGCCTATTATCAACCTGGCAAATGAGGTGCTTGCAGGCAACAAGATTAAAAGCATCAAAGGAATTCTGAATGGGACCTGCAATTATATCCTGACAAGAATGCTTGAGGAGAGGGCAAGCTATAATGACATTCTAACCGAATCCATGCAGCTTGGCATTGCTGAAACCGATCCCACGTATGATGTGGAGGGAATCGATACAGCTTGCAAACTTGTTATTCTCGCCAATTCGATTTTCGGGCTTGATGTAACTTATAACGACGTTGAAGTTACAGGGATTACAAAAGTCACGCCTGAAGCCCTCGAAATGGCTTATGAAAGAGGGCATGTGATCAAACTCGTAGGTGAAGTCAGCAGGGAAAGGATTCATGTAGCTCCAAGGCTTGTACCTATCAACCATCCCCTTGCAGTGGGAGGAACTCTGAACGTGGCATCGATAGATACCGAGCTTGCAGGAGAAATTACGGTTACGGGGAAGGGTGCAGGTCCGATCGAGACCGCAAGTGCAATTCTCAGCGATCTGGTCGCAATTTATGGAAACGGATAAACAAAAAGTTCGGATCTATCTATTTGGATAAAATAAAAATTTGCGTGGATCATGACAAGCTTCAGGGAATTTTCAGAGACCTGCCAGGCGATTGAGAAGATCTCAAGTACTATTGATACTACAAATAGAGTTGCGGATTTTCTTAAAAAGGTCGATGTAGAAGAACTGCCCATTGCAACTCATTTTATTATGAGTGAGGTTTTTCCTGCCTGGAGTGGAAAGCAGCTGGGAATCGGAATAAGCCTGCTGTATGCCGCCCTTTCCAGAGCTTCGGGAATGTCTGTGAAAAGCATAGAATCTCTTCTACGGACTACTGGAGATATAGGGGACACAACCCTGCTTATCCTTAAGGAAAAGAGGAAAAATCAGGTTACTTTCTCTTCTTTCTTCGAAGAGCAGCCCGAACTCTCAATAACGGAGGTTTATAACCGTTTCAAAATCGCCTCAGAAGCTTCGGGGAAAGGCTCACAGGATATCAAGATAAAAAATCTTCAGTTTCTCTTCAACTCCTCAACCCCCAGGGAAGCAAAATATATCGCCAGACTTGCCCTTGAGGAACTCAGGATCGGCGTCGGTGAAGGCGTTGTAAGGGACGCGATTGCAAAAGCTTTCTCTGTGCCTGTGGACGTGGTCGAGCATGCCTTTATGGTCACAAACGACCTCGGGATAGTTGCTGCAACTGCAAAGGAAGGCGGAATAGAAGCCCTTGAACGCCTGGGAATCGAAATCAATCGCCCGATTAGAATGATGCTTTCCCAGATCAGTCCTGATATAGCTGCCGACATCAGGGAAATGGGGGAGGCTGCAATTGAATGGAAGTTTGATGGGGCAAGACTCCAGATCCATAAGGCTGGAGATTCGGTTACGCTTTTTTCACGCAAACTCGAAAATGTTACGAATTCCCTTCCCGACCTTGTGGAGATAATTCGCAAGCACGTAAAAGCTGAGTCGGCAATCCTTGATGGGGAAGCCGTGGCTGTGGACAAAAACGGCAAGCCCAGGGCATTTCAGGAAATTCTCAAGCGTTTCAGGCGCAAGTACCATGTGGAAGAAAAAGCCCTCGGCATCCCTATTCAACTCAACCTTTTTGACATCATGTACTTAAACGGAAAAACCCTGATAGACCTGCCTCTCATTGAAAGGAGAAAAGCGCTTGAGTCCTGTGTTGAAAGCTCAACTGAGGACTCAAAATCAATCTGCGTAGCCAAACAGGTGATAACCGGAGACCTCGAACTTATAGAACAGATCTACAAGGAGGCTTTAAAAGCCGGGCATGAAGGTCTTATGGTCAAAAACCCGAATTCGGTCTATTCTCCTGGCAAACGCGGCAAAAACTGGATTAAGAAAAAACCTCTTATGGAAACCCTCGACCTTGTAATTGTGGGAGCGGAATGGGGCTTTGGCAGGCGTGCAAACCTTATAGGCTCTTATACTGTTGCCTGTTATGATCCAGAAACCGGTCGTTTTCTCCAGGTAGGCAAAGTGGGCACGGGTCTGACTGACGATCAGCTAAAGGAGCTCACAGAGATGCTCTCTGACCTCATGGAAGGCGGAGAGGCAGGCGGAGTATTTGCAGTACGCCCAAAAATCGTCCTTGAGATCGCCTTTGAGGAAATCCAGAAAAGCCCCAATTATAACTCAGGCTTTGCATTGCGTTTCCCGCGCTTTATCCGCATCCGGGACGATAAAGACCCGGAAGAAGCCGATACAATACAGAGGATAGAAAAGGTATACAGCCAGCAGTTGAAAAGGCTGTAAAAAGGGGGAGCGGCTGCCGTTTTCTTTTTGCGGCAATCACATGACCTTTTGATTACTCTTTTTTGAAACAGTTTAAATCCTTTGTCTTTTTCGGCTGGAAATAAATATTTTCTTAGTCAACGACAGGACATTTTTCGGAGATTAATTTTACATATAAACAGAAGTTTTGGAACGTAAGTAAGCCTTCCGTTAGTAGGATGGGCTCAATATCAAAATTTCATATGTATATCATCGATTAGTCAGCAGATTCATAATGCATGTCATAATACTCATTATTAACTTTTATATAATTAGTTCCATTATTGGATGAGATTTTCCCAAACTCCGATATATTTTCATGGTAGTTGGAAGGTACTATTATATTTTTTCCTGGATTCATCACCGCTTCTTTAACACAGGGATATTTCTCAAGATCTTCTAAACTGAACTCTATGTATCTCTCTGGTGGATCCTGAAATTTATCTGCCCTAATATACATACCTGCACCAGGCTGATAAATCATTAAAAAGAAGACTAGAAATATTGCTAAAACCGCAAGAAAAGCTGCGATTAAGGGTTTTGTTTTTGTTTCCATACTCTCTCTCCAAATACATAACAAAATAAAATGCAGGACTTAATCCTGCACAAAACAATTTAAAAACGCAATCAATAGTCAACAATTAAAGAGAACTAACTTACCGAAATTTGTTCATTGTTGGTATTGTTTTACCCAGGCTGAATAGTCACATTCTAACATTCTGTTTGTAACTTCACGATAATTTCATTAACACTTCTGCAATAAATTGTCATTGCAGCACATTTTACCCTTCAAGATATTCAGGGAATACGTTCAAAACCGTTTCATTCTTTTCAAGCTCATTTTTCATTCTAAGTGCATCTTTCTCTGGAATCCAATACTTAGACTCATCGCCAAGGTGAAGATAACACCAAACAAACTTTTTAATCTGAAGATTATATTTTTCCACCACCTTAAGAACACTTTCATCCTCAAGACCTTCTTCGGATACAAGAATGTAATAATAATTTCCCTTTTTGATTTCAGGGAATCTAGGTTCAGGGATTTCAGGATATACAGGATCATTCCAATTCTCCTCTTTTTTCAATTCATCTCTTTTATTTTCATCTACCTTTATGTAATATTTGTCTGCGTAATCATCTACATCATAATTCAGCCTATACATGGTCAGGTTGCAGTTTTCAAGAATAGCTTTAACTTCGGGTTTAGTAACTCCTTCTTCAAATTGAATGGTTAAACCTCCTACTTGCAGTTCTTTAACTGGAGTTTTCGTATCGATTGAGTCATTAGTATTAGCTGAATCATTAGTATCATTTGCAGTCCATATACCATCTGGATTTTCCTTGTCAACTGACATATTTGGCTCAACATGTGTTGAAGCAAACAGTACCAGGGGTATTACTAGAATCAGAAAAACAATAATGGCAGCGATAATCAATTTTTTATAAATTGATTTTTTCTTCATGAAAAAATTTCCACCTATAGTCTTCTTTGAACTCTGAAACTAAATAAGGTTTCAATCTTCGGATATAAATTTATTATGTAAAATTATGCAGGTGAATTTTCATGAGTTTAATTAAACATTCATTAAACCGGTCAGGTTTTAATAGAAACGTAAAAGTCTTCGAGTTCTAATTGACACCAAAAATTCGACTTTACTTTTACAAATAATTTTAATACTTTTTCCTTCGCTAAACAACAAAATTAGCAAAAATGACACCAATATACACGCCCGACAGAAGATAAAATAATATATTGTGTTAGAAAAATTCAATAAGAAAGTAAGAAAAATATCTGTGAATGCGGCGACAGGAAATGAATGGCTTTTTAAGCTTAAAATTGAGTGTTGTAAAATTCGTTTCTGAGCGAGTTTACATATAATTATACTAAGGATGAAAATTTCTCAAAAATCAAACATACTTGAAGAGGTCATCCCTTTTCATTTCGTGCAGCCTGTCCCGAAGCAAGCCCTTTAAGGCTTTCAGGTCTCCTTTTTTCGCGCTTATCGGGGCTATTATATGCTTCCAGTTCTGCCAGGGCGGCTCAAGCCCGAGCCAAAATGCAATCTCGTCAAGGAGAGGATCGTACTCGTTTTCTTTTACTTTGTCCATCTTGTTTGCTGCGATAATGGTGTCAATCCCGACTTCCCTCAGGAAATCGAACATCTCGACGTCTATTGGGATCTGGTTTCTTGAATCCCAGCGATCCACAATCTGCGGGAGAGCAGGACCGTCTATTACAAGTACCCCGAGTTTTATTCTTTCGGCGTTGTCTTCAATATAATGCACAGTTTTATCTTTTATGATGTCTTGTTTCCGGTCTTTTACTCCGCTCATGAAGCCGAAGCCCGGCATATCCGTGATAAGCAGGTCCGAAATCTGGATATGTGCAGGGCGAAGGGTAACCCCAGGGCGCTTTCCAACCCTTACCTTCGCCCCGAAGAGTTCCCTAAGCAGGGAGGATTTGCCCACGTTTGAGCGGCCCACAAAAATTATCTCAAAGCTTATTCCGCTTTCAGCTGCGATTTTACTTATTTCCATTGTCTTCTGCTTCATTTGCCTCTCCGAGTTCCTTATCAAAAGCTCTGAGGAATATGTAAAGGGAATTTTCCGGGATTCGAGCACCTGCCGCAAGAGGGTGACCTCCACCGCTTCCCCCGAACTTGGGAGCGACTGAGCGGAGAATACGGTTTACATCGACCTCTCCCCGCGAGCGGATGCTCAGGTCGTAAGCTTCCTTTCTCTCACGGTATTCAGCAGCAATCCCAACATTACGCCTGCCATAGGAGGCTGCGTAAATTGCTGCTTTTGAAATGGAATTATTGCTATTTACAATATACGCACAATTTCTCAGGGTCTTCACGTTTTCCTTAACAAAAAGCCTTATCTTCTCCTCATTGATAGCAGCTTCCCTTGCGAGCTCAAGCAGTTCAGGGACATTTGAGGGAATAATATCCTTTGAGAGGGGTTCGATCAGGCTTCTTTTGAATTCGTACTCTTTTCCTTTATAAAGGATAGCCTGGGTCAGAGTTCCAGCTTGGAAGTAAAGGTTTCTTTTATCCCAGTCTTTAATCCAGCTTTTTACATGCTCGGTGTTGTCGCAAAAGTCCCCTATAGCTCCATATATGGCTACTCTCCGCATATCCCTGTTCAGGCGCTTTTCAAAAAGCCTGTAGGTTAGTTCTGAGGAACAGGCTTCAGACTCATGGTAAAACCAGCTTTCTTTTATACAGCTCTTCGGGAGAGGGTGATGGTCAATATAGTAAAGGTTGCATTTTTTTGCAAACCTGCAAAGCATTGTATAAAGCTCAGAGCAGTTCCTCTCATCTATTGCGATATCGCAGATAATTAGGTTTCTCACATCCTCAATAAGCCTTAACTTCTCAAGAAGGTTAACTGGACTTGTAAAATATACATAAGCATCCGGATAAGCAGTTTTTGCAATCGCACCCGAACAGATTCCATCCGAGTCCCCATGGGTAAGCACTAGAGTTTTTGTTTTAAGCCGGCTCTGCAGTTCTTTCATTTTTCTCTCCTTTTTTCACTTTCGGAAGATCACCGCGATATTAGCGTTCTGCTACTAAATTTATTTTATTTTTTATCCAGATGTTCCTAAGTTAAAAAAAGGTTCGTTTTAATATTCTATTCTCGGGGATGGCAAGAAAATACAAGAGCAGATAGAAAAAAAGGAATAGATCGAAAAAGAACAACCAAAAAAGGGCTAAAATATAATATACATCAGAATCTTAAGTGTTTATACTGATTTTTTGTTCTACTGCATAGCAGGGAAATACTCAGCCAGAACTTTAATTACGGAATAAGGTAAACATGGAAAATATAAAAGAAAGTGTATCTATGTTTACCTTATTCTGTTATCTTCAGTTTAGATCTTTAATTTCCTTCACGGTCGTCTTTTTCCCAGTAAACCTGTAGCAGCTAGAAGTCCTGCTGCAGCAAGAATAACACTGAATCCGGGAGTTTCTCCGTTATCCTGTTCTTTGAGGCTGCTTAAAGAGTCATTTTTTTCATGGCTGGATCCCGTTATCCCTTCGGGTTGTGGGCTGCTTTCTTCAAGAGGAAGGCCTACTCCTACATAAATAACAGGAGCATCCGAGATGACCTCTCCTGAATACCCATCAAGATCGAGAAAAGTTGCTTTACATGCAGGAAGGTGGATTTCTCCTTCTTTATTCATTTGCAGGATGTATTTTATTTGTCTTGAGCCCCCATCACTTTCGAGAACTTGTTTGAATCTGGTTTCCCCGCTTATAAATTTAGCTTCAGGAGGTATTATATCGGTCAACGTTACACTTGCATCAACATTCCCCGTATTTTTTGCAGTGACAGTAACAGTCAGCTCATCTCCCTGATTAAGCTGTTGCCTGTTTATGTTTTTCGTAACTGTTATTTCAGGCCCATAAATTTTTACTTTCTCCGAGTTATTAGAAGCAGCCTCTCCGTTCTGCCCATTGGGAAGAGTAAAAGTAGCTATAGCTTGCGGGAAAGTAAATTCTCCTGGCTTGTCAGGAATCAGGTTATACTCAAAAACTTTTTCACTTGTTTCTCCAGATTTAAGCGAAAAGGTCTTCTCAAGAGTTACAGGGTTCTGGAGGTGAGTTTCAGGAGCAATTGAATCCTTGAGCACTATATTATTCAGATCACAGACCCCTTCATTTCGGACGTTGACAGTGACATGTACAGGCTTTCCCATATGATTATTTTTCGTAACAATCTTTGAGATAACAAGACCCCATTTTTTCTCTACTTTTATAACTTTCGAACCCACGTTTTCATATTTATCGCCCCTCACATCCACACATGTAGTTTTTGCAGTTATGTTAAGGTCAGTATCGACCCAGGGAGTTGGAGTTTTTAGCGTAATATTTACAGGCTCAAGAGTCTCGCCTTTAAGAACTTCCCCAAGTTTGTATGTTGTTTTTCCTTTAAGAACCTCCATTCCAGCCGTATCAATGGTTAGAACGGTATCCTTAGCTTTTGCTTTTCCGTCATTTTTAATCTTTATTGATACATCGATTGCGCTGTCCCCAGTAGATTTGGAGTCATATGTATCCTTTTTAGTTTCAACGCCTATGTCAAAATTCGGCTCTCCCTTTAGAAATATATCCAGTTTAGCATAAGGATTCCAGTTCCCTGTCCTGAACTCCTTTCCATCTCTCTTTATAATCTCATAATTTGGATCTACTTCCCGAGCATAAACTTTTATTTTGTCATCATATACTACTTCCAGGCCTGCGGAAAGAGGAGCAGTCTTTAATTTTTCCCCCTCCTTTGAAATTGAGACGAATACTTGCTTGTTTTCATTAAAGTCTTCTGCTTTTATAACATAGTCGCCGACTGTTATCGTTTTCCCCCAGTGCAGTGTAGTTCCATCACGTTCTTCTACCCACTCGATATCTTCTGCCGCCAGGGTGGTCATTGAGACAGCCAGAAAGAAGAAAACGGCAAATAATGCAATCAGTGCAAGCTTCTTATCCATAGTTACCTTCCTTGATTTCACTTTTATAACAATCTGCGCACTGGAAGCATGCATTCTGGATTGTTGCAACAATTACAGCTACCTAAATATCTTTACTTTCAGAATATAAATAAATATTAAATGTTTATTTACAGTAATACGGCCGTATTATAATCCAATGCATTGTTTTTTGCCCCAGCATTCCCCTATGATTTATAATTTTTAAATCGCCTATGCTGTTAGATTTATATTGTTAAATTCTAAAGCAATTTTTTAACAGATTTATCTTAACTCTGTAAATTTTGTTTTAACTCTGTAATTATGACCCTATAAACTATCTTAATGACAGGTATTTTAATTTTTTGTAGAGTTTAGAATCTTAATAAACTTCTAATATTAGAGATGTTTTCATTTTAAAGCTCATACCCTGGCAAGGTAGAATTGGAAATTTTCAAATGCTATCAAGAGGTAACAGCTTCAGGCGTATATCGGAGGTGTTTTATGAAACTTGCAAAAGTTGTGGAAATTCTCGAAAAAATTGCACCACCCGAGCTTGCTGACGAATTTGATGAAGGCAGGATTGGGCTAATTCTCGACCTGGATAATGATATAAAAAGGGTTGCGGTCTCCCTTGATGCTACCATTTATGTGCTTGAGAAAGCTGCAGAAATGAAAGCAGATCTGCTGGTTACCCACCATACCCTTATTTTCCATCCCATAAACAAAATTTCAAAGCCTCTGGCGAAATGTCTGAAGCTTGCTCTTGAGAATGAAATATCCCTTTACAGCATGCACACAAATTACGATAGGGCTGAAGGAGGCATCAACGATGTGCTTGCCTCAAAGCTCGGGCTCAGGAATATCAAAACCGTGGAGATAGGCAGGATAGGGGATATCGAACCGTGTTCCCTGGCTGAACTTGCATCCTGTGTCTCTGATGTCCTTAAAACTCCTGTAATGTATGCCGGAGAAAAAGAAGAGATAAAACGGGTGATGGTCGTTGGAGGCAGCGGGTTCTCAACCGAATTCCTAGAGCTTGCCAGGGCAAATGGAGTTGATGCTTTCATATCTTCCGAACTCAAGCATAATATTCTCCGTGCTTATGGAGATCTCTGCCTGATTGACGCCACTCACTATGCTACGGAGAATCCGGGTATGGAGGCTCTGTGTTCCCGGCTGGCTGAAGTTCCCGGTCTCGAGGTGAAATTTATTGAACAGCCTTCAGGACTCAAGGTTATTGATAAATCTTGAAGCACCTTTCGGGGATCCGATCCTGAGAAGAAGCATCTGAGAAACTGTAATTAAAACAAAACCCCGGTTAAAATAAGCCCTATTAGAAATAAGCTCTAATTAAAATAAGTTCTATTAAACTCTATTAATATAAACCTAATTAAAATAAGTTCTATTAAACTCTATTAAAATAAAATCTAATTAAAATAAGTTCCATTTAGAATAGACTTCCGTTTAAAACGAGTTTAATTTTAGACCATTGAACAGTAGGCTATGTAATAGTATATGAGATATATGTGAGATAAAGCATGTTTTTACCCTTGGTCAACGCACGGGTGATTTGAAAATAAGCCCTATTAGAAATAAGCTCTAATTAAAATAAGTTCTATTAAACTCTATTAATATAAACCTAATTAAAATAAGTTCTATTAAACTCTATTAAAATAAAATCTAATTAAAATAAGTTCCATTTAGAATAGACTTCCGTTTAAAACGAGTTTAATTTTAGACCATTGAACAGTAGGCTATGTAATAGTATATGAGATATATGTGAGATAAAGCATGTTTTTACCCTTGGTCAACGCACGGGTGATTTGATATGATCGAGAAAAAAAATTGCAACAGGCTGGAAACAGAAGAAAGGGATCAGAATAAAAAGGAAATAGAGGAAATGGATAGAAGTAAACACAAAATAGAGGAAGAAGATCAAAATAAACTCGAAGAATATACAGAGGATTCCCTGGAATTAATGCTTGTAGAGCAGTCAAGAAGCCAGATTCGTTCGGATTATCGCCGCAGCCTGGGCAGCGAAAATCGTAGAAGATATATGGAATGATCTCCTGGTGGGTCCTTGAATAAAAAGAAATTTTCTAGAATTTTCTTCACATTCGGGAATTCTCATGAGGTTATGACATTCCACAGTTTTCAGAATTAAAGTTTTTTCCCACAGGGAAGACGGGAAAGAACGTCTGTATTTTGGAGAATTTTTTTCTCCAAGTAGAGAGTGGTTTTCAGATTCAGAGTCTCTAAACATCCTGTATTTTTTAAAATGCTCAAAACGGCCCAGGTCATGAAACTGGGCTGTTGCTTTGGCGAACCTGCAACCATCCTCTCCAGTTTTTTTAGTTCGGTCAGTAAAAGAATATTTTCACAGACTCTACCAGCCGTATGTTTTATTTTTCAGATTTATGTTTTCCTTTACAAAAGTCTCAGGAGAAGAAAATTAATCTATATAATCCAAAAACCACTTTCTCAGGAGTTCCAGCTCTTCTTTCCATATGCATACTTCAATAGGAGCCTCAATGTATAAGACTTCCGCATGTTTTCGAAGGTCTAGAGGCTATACTTATACTAATAATTTTTATTTCCCTTATTATGCGTTTTTATTTTACTATTTATTATTTCTGTAACAATAATATATTATCGGGTTAAATATAGAAGAAGCCTGAACATTCTTTTTAAACTGCAAAAATTTTATATGGAGGTACTCCTAAAACTAAGTATCAATCAAGGGAATGGTCATAAACTGGGTAAACTATCTTCGGGAGGGGCAAAAGGAATTTATTTAGTTATTATTATTCTTTTATTGTTCTCGCTTACGTGGTTATTGAACAGTATAGAATAGTGAAATAAAACGATAGTGGAAGACTCTTTATGAAAAGTTTCTTTAGGAACTCATTAAAATAAATAGGGGTGTTTAATGAGCTCAGTGAAAAAAAATAAATTAATTGTTAATTTATTTATTCTCCTTGCTTTGACATTATATTTTTCAGGTTTTTCACCTGTAGCAGGAGCTATTACAGACCAAGGACGGATTGTAAAGGGTAATGAAAATACAGGAGCTAAAATTACTCCTGACCTTGATAAGGTAATCTCGCAGCGTCCAACTTCTGTAGAAGGTCTTATTGATAAGGGACATGCACTGCATTCTCTTCGAGAATATAATCTTTCTATAGACTGCTATAACGATGCACTGGATATAGACCCCAATTCATCACTTGCCTGGTATGGGAAAGGCTGCTCTCTGGCTGAACTGGGAGAATATGAAGAAGCAATAAACTGTTATGAGAAGGCTCTTTCGACCTTTCCAGTTTCTTCAGGGAGCTGGTCTGAAAAAGGGGATGAATTCTTTAAACTAAAAAAATATGTTGATGCAATTAACTGTTATGATAAAAGCTTTGCTGCTGACACCTATGTTTCCACTGTCTGGTACCAAAAAGCTCTTGCTTCCGAGAAGATGGGGCTTGATGAGGAAGCTCTGGCTGCTTATAATAAATCCATTGAATTAAATTCCAATTCTTCTAGGGCGCTGCAGATGCAGGGAATGGCTTACCTCGGACTTGAACAATATAAAGAGGCAATGGAGGCTTTTGATAGAGCTCTTAATATCACTCCTGACAATTCTGAACTATGGTACCAGAAAGGAGAAATTCTTGACAAGTTAGGGGATTATGAAGCTGCAGTAGACTGTTATGACAAAGCAATTTCTTATAATCCTGATATGGTAAACGCCTGGCACAAGAAAGGTGTTAACCTTGAAAGGATGGGAGCATACGAAGAGGCTCTTGCCTGCTATGATTTTGTTCTCCTTTCTGAGCCTGAAAACCTTGAAGCCTTGAAAGGAAAGGGTTTATGCCTCGAAAATCTCGGGAGAATTGATGAGGCTTTGAAGTGCTATGATGAGATTTTGACCTATAACCCTGGCAATTCCGAGGCATGGTACAGCAAAGGTTCTTTGCTTAATAAAGCCGGTCAATACGATGCTGCAATAGCCTGTTATGATAAGGCGCTTAATCCGGATACAGGGATTCCGGTTAAGGAAATCGGAGGTGAACTGCTCGAAAAGCTGAGTGTTTACGAAGCTTCCCTTCCAGGTTATTCCGAAACTCCTGAGTTTGAGTCTCCTGTAATCAAGATCTGGTACGAGAAAGCCCTTTCTCTTGATAAGCTTGGGAAATACGAAGCTGCAATTGAATGCTATGATGAGGTTCTTGAGACCGAGCCAGAACACGCTGTTGTCTGGTATATGAAGGGTCTTGACCTTGACAAACTTGGTAGGTATAAAGAAGCCATTGAGTGCTATGACCGAGCCCTGAAACTGGATTCCAGGTATGCTAAAGTATGGTACAAGAAAGGTCTCGATGCTTCAAAGATAAAAGATTATGACAGCGCGGTAAAAAGCTACGATAAAGCCCTTAAAATCGATGAAAACTATACGCTTGCATGGTATGGTAAGGCTTTTGCTCTTGCAAAGCTTGGAGAATACGAAAGCTCGCTCAAGTGCTACAATAAAGTCCTTGATGCCGTTCCAGACAGTGCTGATGTCTGGTACAATAAAGGTCTTATTCTCGATGAACTCGGAAGACATGCCGAAGCTTCAGATTGTTATAACAGGACACTTCAGATAGACCCCGATTATTCTGCTGCCCGTTTTAAACTGAATGAAAATCTAGGAAAGAATTCAACAGAAGCTTCAGTGTCTGAATCTGTTAAAAATATTAGTGTGGATGCGAATCCTGCCCAGGCGCTTTCTGGAGGTTTCTGGTCTTATCTTCTGAATCATAAATATGCAAATTCAAATGATGAATCCGAACTCTCGGAAGATCTTAGTTCCCTCAGCCCGGAGTTCGGTTATGACGCGCCATGGTCCGGGAAGGCTGCCATCTATAGTAAACTTGGAATGTATGAAGATGCCCTTACCTGCTACGATATGGTACTAAAAATCAATCCCTCAAGTTCTGATGCCTGGTATCAAAAGGGTTTGATATTTGAAAAGCTTAATAGAAATGAGGAAGCTGTGGAATGCTACCAGAAAGCTCTGGATCTTGATCCTCAGTCAAGTGCGGCATGGTACGGAGTTGCCTCTACCGTAAGTGATCTTGGAAGGCTGGAAGAAGCAATCAGTTACTATGACCAGGTGCTTGCTCTGAACTCCAGCAATACCGAGGCTCTTCTTGGGAAAGGTATTGCCCTTGCTAACCTGGGCCGGTATGAGGAGGCAGTCTCCTGTTATACCACTATCCTGGATTCTGAGCCTGAAAATCGCGAGGCTCTCAGGAATCGTGCTATTGCTCTGTCAAAATCTAATAAATCCGAGGATGCGCTTGCGGACTACGATAGAATAATTGAGCTTGAGCCTGATAATACCCAGATCCTGGCTGAGAAAGCTTCTTTATTTGAGGAACTTGGAAGGTATGAGGAAGCTGCTGCATGTTATGAAAGAATGCTTGAAATCTCGCCAGATAACACGGAGATAATTTACATGCAGGGAAAAGCCCTGGAGAAGAACGGAAACTTTGAGGGAGCAATAGGTTGTTACGACAGGATTCTTGAGTTGAATCCCGAGGATGTGGATGCTTACAACCACAAAGGTTTTGCACTCTACAAACTGGAGAAGTATCAGCAGGCGATTGACTGCTACAACAAAGCACTTGAATACGATTCGGATAATGCTTCAACCCTGTATTTGCAGGGATGTGCTTATCTCACGATAAGCAGCAATAAAGCTGCACTGAATTGTTTCGACAGGGTAGTCCAGCTTAAGCCTGACTGTATCACGGCATGGTATAATAAGGGGTTCATCAACAACATGATGGGAAACACTGAAGAGGCAATTTCATGCTACGACAGTGCTCTTGCAATTGATCCGAACTCACCTTCGGTCCTTTACAATAAAAGGTTTGCTCTTTACACCATTAAGGAGCTAGATGAGGCTGAAGAGTGTAAGAAAAAACTCGATGAGATCGATCCCGGTTTTGTAGATGCCCTGCAGAATAAAGGAACTCGATTCTTCCTTCCTGAGACTTACGACAGCACTTTGAATTACACGCTGCCCTCAAGATGGTACGGAGGAGAGGAAAACGCATCAGGAAACATAAGTAAGAACATGACCAAAACTCCCCTATCAGGAGATATCCAGAAATCCTCTGACAATCTGGAAAATAATACCAGCAACTTTACCCGGGAATCTTCTGATAATCTGGAAAACAATACCAATAACTATACTTCGGAGTTCGGTGAAGAGAAGGGAAACCAGGATTCAGGTGACTGGTATGTGCCAGAGCCTGATGGGGGAAAAGCAAATAATAACGAAGAATGGCGTATTCCGGAAGCCGGCTGAAGTTTGAATTCCAGAATATTGGAACTCAGAAGCTCAGTGTGCATTACTGCACACTGGCACAATTTTTTCAAGTTTTTTTGGCTGCCGTCGGTATTTATTTTCTTCTTATTGTTTTTTGCTTTGGGCTTATTTACTTTTACTATTTCTATAAACAAAATTCTTTTTCCTGAAAACTTTAAACTTCATGCCGTCCTTATCGTAATACCCATGACAGACAATTCCAGTAAATCAGAAGCACAGACCGAGGCTGATATCAATACTTCGGGAAAAAGAAAAATCAGGAATATTTCGGAAAGTCATACTGAAAAAATGAAAAAATATAGCTCCGACCCTTCTTCTTCCGGGCATGAAACTCAATCTGACGTAGTCATAGTACGCTATGGGGAACTCGCCCTTAAAAGCGCAGGAATTCGGAACTGGTATGAGAAAATCCTTATGACTAATATTGCGGCAATGCTCGACTCGAGAGGCATTCCATATTCCCAGATACGGCGGGAGTGGGGAAGGATATTTATCGAGACTGTGGATGCCCGCGCGGCTGAAGCTGCTGCTGATGTTTTTGGAGTTGTCTCAACTTCCCCTGCATTGTCAACAGAGCCTACTCTTGAGAGTGTATCCGCTGTATGTGCTGCCCTTGCAAAGGATCTGGTTTTAGAAGGGGAGTCTTTTGCCATCAGGGCAAGAAGAAGTGGAACACATTCCTTCTCTTCAGCGGACATCGGCAGGGTCTGCGGAGATGCTGTCTGGAGCACACTGGAAAAAGAAGGGAAACATCCAAGGGTTGACCTGAGTTCTCCTGATAAGGAAATTTTTGTTGAGATGCGTCAGAATCTGGCTTATGTTTACCTGAGAACGTTTAAAGGAGTTGGTGGGCTTCCTCTCGGCACGCAGGGCAGTATGGTAGTTTTGATGTCAGGTGGGCTTGATTCTCCGGTTGCAGCCTGGCTTATGATGAGGCGCGGAGTTACGATTATTCCTGTCTATTGCAATAATTCCCCTTATGCCGAGAATGCCGCAAGAGAACGTGCTTTTGATTGTATTCGCCAGCTCCAGAAATGGGCTCCTGGACATCAGTTTAAGACTTATGAGATCCCTCATGGTCCGAACCTCCGGGCTTTTATCGACCTCTGCAGCCGGAAAAATACCTGTCTCTTATGCAAACGCATGATGTATCGGGAAGCTTACGAGGTTATGAAAAAAGAGGGCGCAAGCGGAATTATTACCGGCTCTTCCCTTGGACAGGTAGCCTCCCAGACCGCTGCCAACATGTATGCCGAAATCTATCAGCTTGCTATTCCTATTTATCATCCTTTAATTGCCTTTGATAAGACCGAGATTATAGATATTGCCCGCAAAATCGGAACGTATGATATCTCCAGCCGGCCCGCAGGCACTTGCACTGCCGTGCCGGAGCGACCTGAAATAGGAGCAAACTATGACCTTATTGTGCATGAAGAAAGAAAAATGGATATCGATACAATGGTTTCCAATGCTATGAAAGCCGCAAAAGTCATTAAACTATAAAATTGGCTTTAATTCTTTTAATTTAACTTATAATAATATTTAATTTTTAGTAAATGCTAATGCCAAGGTATTTCAGGCTTTTTAATCACTCTATCAGTTCAAGAGATTTTGAGCTTTGAGAATACCGTCACATGGCATGGAGCTTCAAAAGCCTTCTCATGTTTTCCTTATTAATCGGTTTTTAAGAAGAGCGGCTTCTATAGTCTCACAGAGATCCTCTTCTTTAAAAGGCTTCGAAATATAACCCTCTGGTTCTGTTGCCTTAGCTCGCTCAAGTGTCTCGCAATCTGTGCAGGCAGTAAGGTAGATTACAGGTATTCCAAAGCGTGATTTAATAATCCGGGCAGCTTCAATTCCATCCATGTTTCCTTTTAGCATAATATCCATTAACACGAGGTCAACCTTCTTAAGTTCGGCTTCTTTTATAGCCTCCTCCCCTGAAACTGCGGTACATGGTACGTCATAGCCCAGATTTTTCAATTTATTTTTAATATTAAGAGCCACAATAGTCTGGTCTTCAACAACCAGAATTTTTATTCGATCCATTCCTTCACCCGTTTTCATCATTGATCAATTCTTCCATTTTTTCATAAACGTAGTCTCTCATAATCCCCTCTAAAATCACGTCTACATGGTTTGATTTTCCCCTCAGTGAATTAACTCAGGACACAAGTCCGGATAAAATCCACCAATAGTATTATAAATCCCCTCTTCTCAGGCTTATGAGTTTGACCACCAAAAATTACACAGTTATTATAGGTTCTTTTTTTATTAATTTTACTGTTGTCCGAATTCTTTCTCGGAAGAACGGTTCGAATTATGTTTTGGGACCAGGAGAATCTTTGATTTTTCTTTTAGTTACGATGTAATCGCAATTTTATGTATTTTTGCCCAGTCCAGTAATTTGTTTTTAACTGGTGCTGTGAAGTATCTTTGAGCCGATCGATATCATTGCATCTCCAGATGCAGCAGTAACAGCCAGCTGAGTTTAACACCTGAACGCTTCACATGTGAAATGGTTTCTGTCTCTGCAGTGTTATGTGCATAAAATGATAATATTACAAAGATTTTTAAAAATATTAAGGTTCAGAACTCTTTACCTGTTCGGTTTTGCGGCAATCATTGAAAAAAAATTTATAGAATAAAAACATTATTATGACGCGATGAATCAGTTTTTGTTAGTATTCATACAAATAAAAAGTGACTCATCAAAGGACTTAAATAGGATAGCACAGTATTGATTGTTTGAAAGATTTACTAAAGGTCAGTTTGGGGAAACTCAAAAACTTAACTCTAACAGGCTTAACTCTAAAAAAGAGAAAAATTCGATTATTCATGCAATTTACTGAGTCAATAAGTTGTGCTAAAATTTCATAAATATATCTAAGTTAATAAGTGATGCTTAATTTCACAAGTGTGTTTAAGCCGCAAAATAATGTTAATAAGCTGCAAAATAATGTTAAAAGTTATAAGCTATGCTAACGCCGAATTAAAAAAGTATTCAGTTAAAAGTTAAAGATTGGTAATTGATTGAGAGTCCCTGTTTGGTGACCCGGACTCTCAATCGATGAAACCCCCCCCTGGAGAATAATTCCATATTCTCCCACAGTTGCAAGAGAAACAGTGTAGAAATCAATTATCTGAAATTGGTGATTGATTGAGAGCTCCTTTCGGATCCCTGAGCTCTCAATCGATGAAACCCCTGTGAAAAGCTCCCCATACGCTATGCTATAGTACACTGTTACGCTTCTCTTACAACTAAATCCTTCTAATGCTGAAATTGTATATATAATAAATTATGGCAAATATTCAATTGCCTGCCGTTTTTAAATCACTATAAAGTTTTGGATATTAGAATAATTTACGATATGTTCCAAAAATATAATTGATTCCTAAAATATGCTGGCACCTTATTTTTTAATAGCTTTAAATTTTAAAGCGAAAAAAATCAATGACTTAAAATTTAACAAAAAGGTAAACCGGCCTGAAAGGCCGATATGCTGCCTTATGGCTAATTATACTGGTATGCACTGCCTTACAGCTAATTATACTGATTAGCTTCTGTTTTTAATCAATTGTTGTCTTAGCCAGCTGTTTTTTATTAAGCGGTGTTTTCACTCTTCTTTTTAAGAAGCTCTACAGCCAGCTCCCTTAGTTTGTACTTTTGAATCTTCCCGCTTGCTGTCAGGGGATATTCGTCCACGATGAAGACATGCTTGGGAACCTTATAACGGGCGATCTTGCCTATAGCATAATCCCTTATGTCAGCTTCGGTAAGGTCTGCGCCCTTTTCGAGAATTACAAAAGCTCCTACAATTTCTCCGTATTTCTCGTCAGGAATCCCCACAACCTGGGCATCTTTTATTCCGGGCATGGTGTGAAGGAATTCTTCAATTTCCCTTGGGTATATGTTTTCACCTCCCCGGATGATCATGTCTTTAATCCTGCCTGTGATCCTGAAATAGCCGTTCTCGTCACAGGTCCCAAGATCCCCGCTGTGCAGCCAGCCGTCCTCATCAATCACTTTTCTCGTTTCTTCAGGCATTTTATAGTAGCCTTTCATTACATTATATCCGCGGCAGCAAATTTCTCCAACTGTATTCGGAGGTAGAGGTTCATTTGTATTTGGGTCTACTATCCTGACCTCAACTCCAGGGAAATGTTTCCCTACTGTCTCTACTCTGAGCTCGAGAGGGTCGTCAACTGTGGTCTGAGTCATGCCAGGAGAAGCTTCAGTCAGCCCGTACACACTTGTAATCTGATAACAGTGCATATCGTTTACAACCTTTTTCATAGCTTCTATGGGGCAGGTAGAGCCAGCCATAATCCCGGTTCTCAAGGAGGAAAGGTCAAACATATCGAACATGGGGTGCGTATACTCGGCAATAAACATTGTAGGCACGCCGTAGAGAGCTGTACACTTCTCTTTCTGAACTGCTGCAAGCACAAGCAGGGGGTCAAAAACCTCAAGCATAACAAGCGTTGCCCTGTGCGTCAGAACCGCCATGACTCCTAGCACTATTCCAAAACAGTGGAAAAGAGGTACAGGCAGACAGAGACGGTCTTCATGGGTGAATTTCTGGCGGTCGCCTATGGAGAGCCCGTTATTTAGAATGTTTTTGCTGGTAAGCATAACTCCTTTCGGGAAGCCCGTAGTTCCAGAGGTGTACTGCATATTTACGACATCATCTGCGGTTACACTCGCCAGGATTTCCCTGAGCTTGTCGTCGGGATAGTGACTGCCAAGCAGCATGAGCTCATTGGTATTATACATACCCCTATGCTTTTCCTGCCCAATGTAAATTACGCTCTTTAGATACGGGAAATTTTTGCTTTTCAGTCGCCCTCTCTCAGAACTCTTTAGTTCGGGAACTAGTCCATAGATTATTTCAAGATAATCAACATCCCTGAAACCATCAATAAGAGCCAGGGCTTTCATATCAGACTGCTTTATTACGTACTCAACTTCATGGCTTTTGTAGGCAGTATTTACAGTAACAAGTACTGCCCCTATCTTAGCTGTTGCAAACATGAATGTAAGCCAGTCAGGAACGTTTTTTGCCCAGATTCCTACATGATCTCCTTTTTTTATTCCTATAGCTAGCAGCCCTTTTGCAAGGTTATTGACCCTTTCGTTAAATTGCCCATAAGTAAAACGGAGATTCCTATCAGGGTAAACAATAAATTCATGATCAGGATCTACAGCCACCTGTTTTTCAAAGTATTGACCGAGGGAGTCTTCTATAAGATCCATAATTTCAGCCTCTCACTTGCATTATCTATTTTTTAGAAATCATTAGCTTACGAGCCGAGATATTAAATCTCAAAGCTCGTTTACTGGAGGCAAGTATATTCATATCGAGCAGGGAGAATCCGTATCCGTACCCATTTCAGTGCTGTCCATTGCAGGGAGCATATGTTCTTTTAGGATCTCTCTGATCGAATCCGGAAGAGGGATTGCTTTCTGGAGCTTGAAGTCATAATAGACCAGCACTGCCTGACCCCTGACCTTAAGCTCTCCTTCCTGCCAGGCTTCATGCCCGACAGTGAAAGAACTGTTTCCGATCTTTGTAATATAAGTTCTTATTTCCACATCAGATCTGAAATACATCTGGCGTAGAAAATCAAACTCTGTTCTGACCAGAATCAAATGCCATACATCAGGACTGAGATCAAGATCCGGTGAAAACAGCCGGAATATCGGGTTTCTTCCAATTTCGAACCAGACAGGGAGGACAGTGTTATTTACATGCCCAAGCCCGTCTATGTCCCCAAATCGCGGACTAACAATTGTACTGAACATTTTGGATTACCTGACTCTGAGATACTTGTACTTAGTTTTTAAATCTAACTTTTAAATCCAGAACTTCTCACCAGTTAAGCTAAGTTCTTACTTTTTCTCTACCTGACTGTAATTTTACAGGGGAGCATAGATTACAGCCAGAATTTTTGCATCCCCTTCGCCTGCTGCGTGAACATCATGCGGGACAATGGAGTCATAATAAATGCTGTCTCCTGCGCTCAGCCTCTGAACGTCCTTTCCGTAAAAAATCTCGATTTCTCCTGACAGGACATAGATGAATTCCTCTCCTTCGTGAGAAGAGAGCGGGTGGCTTTCGTTGGGGGAAGGGTGGATGTCAATAATAAAAGGTTCCATGTGGCGGTCTGCTTTATCCGAGGCAAGAGAGTAGAACTCAAGAGCACTCTCTTTGGGTTTCTCAGTTTTTCCCGAAAAACGGACTACTTTCTCGGATCGCCCTGCCCTGACAATTACAGGCCCACTCTGGGGCATATCGTCCAGAAAAGTACCGAGGCGGACGCCTAAAGCCCGGGCAATCTTTATAAGAGGCGTTAAAGACGGAATCAGGGCTCCATCTTCTAGCTGCCGGATTAATTCCGCGCTGCTCTGACTGGCTTCAGCCAGTTCTTCAATGGTCATTTCCTTGGCTTCTCTAAGCTGGCGTATTTTACTACCGACACGGTTCTCTTCTAACATTATTCGATTTCCTCACAAATTCTCTGGGATAGCGGACCCGGCAGAAAAATAAATACCCGAATCCTGTAGATAACTTTGAAGGCTTATCTCTTTTGCACCACTCTATTATAAAAAATGTACGTTAAAGTACGCTTTTAAATATCTCATGTAATACAAACAACCAGAATAAAAATTATGAAACAGGTAGAAAAGAGATAAATGATGGATAAAAAGAGATGAAAACAGGCAGAAGAGAATTATAATATGAATGAATGGTAAAAGAAGAAGGAATTCAGGAGCTTACTCAAATTGAGGACTGGATTTAATCCTTTACTCAAGTGGGATTCTAATGTCATCTTCTGGAATGCGGAAGCAAAATGTAATCCCTTACTCAAATTCAAAGTTGCAGCTTATGCCTTCTGGATCAAAACAAAGATTACAGGAAACGCATCTTGCTTTTTTTACCTGCCCTGATTTGAATTTCAGAACAATATCAGGTTCGCTTATAAACACCCTGCTCATTGAAACAAGATCTGCAAATCCGTTTTCAAGAAGGTAATTAATAACCTGAAGCGACCTGATCCCGCCTACAAGAATGACCGGGATATTTACTGCATCCTTTATTGCTTTTGAACAATCCTTGAAATATGCTTCTTTGGCAGGGGCATTGATTGCGGTTCTTATAGTTACCCCAGCTGTCTCCCCTATTCCTCCACTGACCTCTATCGCACAGACTCCGGCTTTCTCAAGCAGTTTTGCGATTTCTACCGCCTGCGTAATATCGAGTCCGATTTCAGCCTTTTTTGAGCAGCCGGGCTGGAAGCCGTCAGTTGCATTCAGTTTGACTAGAATGGGAAAAGAATTTCCTGTTTCTTCTTTTATGCGCCTGACAATTTCCGTGATTATCCTTGTTCGGTTTTCCACCGAGCCTCCCCATCTGTCAGTCCGCCTGTTGGTGTAGGGGGAGATAAAGTTACTCAAGAGGAAGCCGTGGGCACAGTGGAGCTGCACTCCGTCAAAACCTGCTTTTTTTGCCCTGACAGCCGCTTTTGTAAAAGCTTCGATCATCTCCAGGATTTCATCTTCGGTCATTTCTCTTGGTACAACCGCTGAGTGTCCGTCTTTTACTGCCGAAGGAGCGATAGGAACCGGATATTCGTCCGAAACATTTGCCTGCCGCCCTCCATGCACGATCTGGAGAACGATTTTGCTTCTGTACCTGTGAACCCTTTCGGTTATCTTCCTGTAAGGTTCAATAAAACGGTCATCATAGATCCCTTGTTGTAAAATATCACTCTGCCCGCCAGGGAGCACATAGGAATAGCCGGTTATTATAAGCCCGACCTCGTTTTTGGCAAGCTCTTCATAAACATCTCCAAGCCTTGAGGTTGGCGTCCCGTCTTCCTCAGCCAGAAATTCGTGTGTTGCAGACCTTACAAAACGGTTCTGGAGCTCCAGGTTACAGACAGTGATAGGGTCAAAAATCATGAGAAAAAATAGGATATGGGAAGGTAAATAATTATCCCGGATTTTAAATAAAAGTGAACTTTGCGTTCAAGATCGGCGCTTATTTCCGGTGAAAAGATGGTAACTCCAGGGTTATTGAATAGTTTCCTTTGAACGCGGATTTAATATAAATTATGATTTATAGAAATTAAAAATACGGCATGATGTAACAGGTAATGTCGGTTTAAGCGCTATTTCACCAAAAGAATCTTTCTGATAATTGTGTTTCCAATATGAGGAGCTGCAGAGCACATTTACTTAGGGTAATCATTTCTTAAAGCTTCTGAACACATTTTTCAGAAAACCCTTTTTTTCATAGTACTGCTGATGATATTCCTCAGCCATATAGAACTCCGAAATCGGCACAATCTCGGTCACTATGGGATTTTTGAAAGCCCCTGATTTTTCAAGCTTTTCTTTTGAAGCCAGAGCGGCAGCCTTTTGTTCCTCGTTATGGTAAAAGATGACTGAACGGTATTGTTTACCTATATCGGGACCCTGCCTGTCCTTTGTTGTAGGGTCATGGATTTTCCAGAAGACATCAAGCAGAGTCTCGTAAGACACCACTTTCGGGTCGAAAATGACCCGAACTGCTTCGGCGTGACCGGTGTCAAGGTTACAAACCTGTTCATAGGTCGGGTGTTCAAAGTGCCCGCCGCTGAAACCAACCGCAGTTGCAACTACCCCTTTAACCTGTCGGAAAGCTTCTTCAACGCCCCAGAAGCAGCCGGCAGCAAAGGTTGCTTTTTCCAGACCGCCCCCGGGATTCTCGAAGAAATCAGGATTCGTTTCAGCGGTTTGATTTTCTTCCACTCTCTTCCCCCCTTAAGAAAGATTATTTTTTGCTGTATTTCCCCATTAATTCCCCTTCGGCAATAATATGTCCTATCATTTCATTCTCAAGCTCTTTTCTCCCTGCACCTGCTTTAAGGTCGAGCTGCTTGTCCAGAGCATAAACCCGGAAGAAATACCTGTGTGTGCCCGAGGATGGACATGGTCCGCCATATCCTATTTTTTTGAAATCATTTATTCCTTCAACCCCAGGTATGCTGTCTTCCTCTATTTTTGCCACAGGTTCAATATTCCAGACAATCCAGTGTGTAAAAGTTTTCATGGGAGCATCAGGGTCGTCTACTATAAGCACCAAACTTTCGGCTTCTTCAGGAATACCTTCAAATTCCAGAGGCGGGTTTACATTTATTCCGTCACAGGTATACTTTCCTGGAATACTACCATTAGCTGCAAATGCGCTGCTAAAAACCTTTATACTTTTAATATTCATGTTTTCGTCCCCTTTGCCGGCTTCGGCAGATTCATTATTTACAGGTGTCTCTGCCTTTACAGGTGACTCTGCCTTCTCATTTTGAACACATCCCGATGTAAAGAGCACTCCTGCAAGCAAGAATATCAGAATAACTGTACCGGCTTTTCTGTTCATATATGGCATCAGCTCCTGACAGCAGGAAGACTGCTCAACAATGTAATATTAAAGCTAAAGAGATATAATCTTAAGGCTAGGCCACGTGGCATGCACTAAGATTTAATCTCAAAAGATTGAGCCTTAAAGTCAATTTTGAGGTTTGATTTAAGGCTTAACTCAGGCATGCTTGTACCCCCAGCTGCAATCCGGCAGGCATCAGTCAAGCTCTCTCAGCTAACATGATGCCTGCTGGAAGGTAAATTTAAAAAACCCAACAGCTGTCTCAAGAAGCCGTAAGCTGATATTCCTTGAGAACCGGAATCAGTCTTCTACTTCAAGAGCCTGAATTATGTCATTGACTGTAGCCTCTCCTTTAGCTACACGCTGGACAAGCGGATAGATAAACGAACAATCATCTATTGCAGCCCAGCGGGCTTCTCCTACCCGTCTTACAACTTCGTTCATTACTTTGCCACATTCCATGCAGTACTTTTCCTCACTTTCTACTCCACAAGCTTCACATTTCATTGAAAATTCCCCAATAATCTATGGGAAAGTCGAAAATAAATAAATTATGGTGACATGTAAGCATATTTCCACAGTCTTGAAAAAAAGAGAAGTAAAAGCAAAGAAATTCGAAAATTGAACATGATAAAGTTACTCTAAACCCCTGTAAAATTGCTAAAAAATTGCTAGGCTCTGTTAATTTTATATATGAGGACTTTTATTCTGTAAACACTTACCTGAATATTCTTTTTTAAGGATTGTTAAAATTTCTGTTCTGAAAAGCAAAAATTTTAAATTGGAGAAAAAACGGAAATCAGACTTCTTGTGACCTGTCAATCTATAGCTTCCTTTTAAAACTTCCAGACCGCGTTGTCAGGTAAGATTAGCAAGAATTTCTTCAATCTCCTCAATTCCTGAGCTTTTTATTGTTATTTCTTCTCTGCTGCGTATCCCCAGTCCAAGTTCTACTGCTCTTCTGATCTGGGGCTGAGCCCATACCGAGTGTTCCTGAATTTTCGGAACAGTCCCAAGGGTTTTCAGCAGAGCAAGCCCTACAACATCATTTGCAATTACATCAGAGCATGCCATTACAATGCCAGGCTCTTTAAGGGTTCCCATGTCAGGTCCGCCAGTCACAAAACATTTCGTGGCGTCTGAGATGTAAAAGTCAGGTTTGTAGACAAGGTTTGATTCGGCAATCATGTTCCCGAAAAGCACGTATTTGTGCTGACCGTGAGGAAGCTGTCTCCTGTCACGATCTGCAGTTATGCTGATCTGGGATTTCAAGCCCATGGTAAATGTTGCAGTCCAGTGGGTCTTGATAACAGGAAGTGCAATCACGTAATCCACAGAAGCCAGAAACTCAGGAACGTAAAATCCCTCGGGCCAGGAAAAAGCGCCTTCAGGTTTCACATGTGAGCGTTTCATGTGGTCAAAGGTAAGAATCTCATCCACTCCTTCGGCTTCAGCCGCCTGCCAGAGCCCAAGCTTCCTGAGTACCATCTCAGTATCCAGCGTGGTCATCGACTTTTCGGCAACAATAATTTTTCCCGGATTGCATTTCTTTGCTTCCCGTATAGCTCCCTTCAGTACTTCTGGATTTGTAGAGCCAGGAGGCAGGTCTGCGGTGTTTGCGTTAGGGCGGATCAGTACAGTGGATCCTTCTTCTATTCCAAGCCCTCCTGCGAGCTCAACTGCCTCTCTTACTGACTCCAGAGTATCTTTATTTCTTGAAAGACCTACAACTACCATACTCAAAACTCCCACATAGTAATATGCAACCAGTTGTATAAAAGTTAAGAATATTGCAAGCTTTCAAAAAAAGTTAGAGAATGGTTCGAAGCCTGCTGTTCTGGAGTACTTTACAGAGACAAGCCCACAACAGCCCGATGGAATGTGCTATTGTGAGATTACGAGAAGTTATAAGACAGCCTGGAAGCTATATCTCAGTTATACCTCCTGTAAACTGTCCTTAATTAACCTGTATGAGAGGGTTTGCTACGGCGAATTTTAGGGTTAGGGGTGAAGTTACTGGTCCAGTTTGCACTCACACATCTCTATAAGTGCCCCTTCGCCAATTCTTGAGCCTCGTGCAATGAGCATATCTCCTGCCTGGATAACAGTATTCCCTTTTGGAGCATAGACCCAGCGGTCATCTCTCTTGATTGCCATTACATGAAGTCCGGTTTCCGTCTCAAGCTTCAGCTCATAGAAAGTCTTTCCGACTATGGGAGAACATTTCTCAACCTGGAGCCTGGTTATAACCTCTTCGGAATTCCTGACTGCGAGAGTAATAATTGGGTGGAGTTCAATATCCCTAAGTACGGTATCCGCAATTTCGTAGGCAGCGTCAGAAATCGCTTCTGAAGCACTTGCAAGGTGCAGAATTCCCCTGAGAATGTTTACATCCTCAACATGCTTTGCAGTCTCAAGTACCCAGTGCTGGAGTTCGTATTTCATGGAGTCCATTTCGGATTCCAGGGCACTGACCTCATATGCTATGTCTTCATTGTCAAAGAGAATAGCTGAGTATGCAAGCCCTACAGACAGTTCGGACATATTCTTCATATCCACGATAATATCCACGGCATGCTCAAGATCTTTTAAGATCTTATCATGCTCGATTTCTTTCGGGATAAATTTCCTTGTCGTGGCCATTTCGAAGAAAAGAGGGACTCCTTCATCATGCCCTCTGGCAATCAGAACGTCACCCTGGCGCAGGCGAGTTTCCTTGTCAGGATCATAAATCCAGTCTTCATTTCTCCGAATAGCAATGACCCACATGCCTGTCTCAAGGTCAAGCTCGAGATCGCCAAGTGTACGTCCTGCCATTACAGATTCCTCGGCGATTGTTGCCCTGACTACGGTTTCTTCTGCTTCCCTGAGAGCAACTTTCAGCTCCATCGGAATGCCCATATTCATGAGCACAATTTTCGCAATATCCCCAGCGGCATTTGCGATATTTTCTGAACACGCAGCAACCTGTAAAACACCAAGGAGCCCTTCGGCTTCGTCAACCCTGCGTGTGCTTAACATCGCAGCCATTTTTATATGGTAATCGAGGGTATCCATCTTGTCTTCAAGATTGAGTACCTCTTGTGCAATATCCTCGTCATCATAGATCATTGCAGTGTATGCAAGATCTACCATGAGTTCGGAAGTATCCTTCATCTCAGTCAAAAGATCTTTGATATTCTTTGGACTGTATCTGAATTCTTTAGGGAACATAGTCTCTATATCAACTCTACCTTATGTTGGTATCTATGAGTATATACTTCATAGTAATTATTAATTTTTGAATTATTCAGGCGCTCAAGAGCCTGGATGGAATATAATAAAATTGAATAATAGTATAACTAGCTTTTAATTAAAACATTGTTTATAAAATTTCTAACAGATTCAGGGCTATTAAAATTCCTGCAACGCCGACCAGGTCTCCAAGGCTTGCTATGAAAGGTATAACTGTATCATCCGGATCGATCCCAAATCGGTGGGAGGCAAAGGCGATGGCTACCGTTGCGGAATAAACAACTGCAAGCTCTATAGCAACAGCTATCAGGCTGATTTGCAGGAGGGTGAGAAGAGGCATTCCGAAGCCAAACAAGCTGCTTGCCAGAAAGACCAGTATGCTGACAGAAATCGATGAAATAAACCCTACAATTGAAGCAGCAATTACGCTGTTGCGTACAACTGGGTTACTTCTAAGATTATCCCCAAGCCCCATATGGAGAGCCGATGAGAGCCTTGCCCCAAGCATGCTGCCGGTATCTCCCCCGATCTTGATAAGGGATGGAATAAGAATCAGTATCGCTGGCATGGATATAAGGCTTTCTTCTCTTGAGTTCAGAATCTGCCCTACGAGAATTGACATTATACATGTGATGATAAGTACAGGAAGCCCACGCTGAATGATGCCCTCTATCGTATAATACGGAGTCTGATGTTCTTCTTTCGTCAAAGCATCACCACCAGTTTTGCCGAGATGAAAAGCATGAGCATGGAGACAATATCTCCCAGGGTTGCAATCGAAGGCGTTACAACGTTGTCAGGATCAAAGCCGAACCTGAACATTCCTATAGCCAGCAGAGCCGCAATAATCGAGAGAATTATCCCGGATGTAAAGGCTGAAATCACACAGATAAGGGTAAGTTTAAGGACACCTGCACTTTCGAAGCCCAAGGCAAGGGTCACATAGTGCCCCAGAACTCCGAGAACTATGGCAATAATAACACTCAGGATAAGGGAGCCATAGATATTATTCATGAGTTCGGGATTACGCCTGTCAAGGTCTGTAATCAGCCCAAGGTGGATTGCACTGCCAAGCCTTGAGCCAAGAGTAGATGAAATATTTCCTCGAAGCCCCAGCACGCCGGGATAAATCACAAGCAGTCCAGGAATCATCTCAAGTTCGGCTGTCATCCCCGAAAAGATTATCCCTGCTATAACTCCCCCTACAGTGGCAATAAGTTCAAAGGGTAGCGCCTCACGTACTATTGACGAAACACTAGCGTACTCGCTGAGGTATTTATCAATATACTGGGACTCGAAAATATCTTCATCCCTTTGAGACTCTGGGGGCATGCGCTTGTATTATACACTGATAATATTAAAATAATCCCCAACCTTAGAAAAAGGATTCTTTATAAAAATTATTGATTAGAAAAATTTCTGGACTGTATTAGAAATAAGCTAAAGATACGGTTAACTCAACTATTCCAATCAGTTTTTCGGATTCCCGGAAAAAAGATAAATAACTTGCAGCCGTTACCTCATACTTGGTATTTATGGTAATAGGAGTCACAATGATAATTGTGAATGTGTATAAGGAAGCACAATAATATAAATTTTGCGAGATATGTAAATATAAGTAATTATAATAGTTAGAGAATATGATTTTAGAGCATCGGCTTATTGTAATAGTAACCAACAAATATTTAAACACGCCGTAAAATAATTTTATAATTCATTATTTTAATACCGAAGATCTATTAACAGGTATAATGCTGCCTATTTTCTTGGCTGTATAAAAATAAGTGCCTAAATTGATAAACCGTTCTAATAACGTTACAGTCATTTCTCAACTGTCATAAGTAAATCATATACTCGATAGAAAAATTGAATACAAGGTTTTCTTGAGATCTTTTCAACTGCATTTAGGTTTGCGTATAAAATATTTATTGAGAAAAAAATAAAAGGAAAATATTAGATCTCACACTTTCCACAAAAACTTTAGTACACCAAGAAGCTGTGTTAAAGTTACTACATCCATCCCTTACATTTAAGTAATTATTACTCTTAACCTTCCACTCTTATTTTGATGAGTTTGGCATAACTGACAGAAAAGGTACTTGTCAGAATTAGATCTTGAAAGATTAAATGAATAAGCTAAACTCCAGCATTTCATATCAATCTTTTTTGATACCTGTCTTGGGGGTTTTTATGAACTAAATTCATATCGATTAAGGGAATCGAATTTTTGTTTTTGAGATAAAAAATACTTGATATTTTTACTTCTGAAAATTAATTAAACTTCTATAACTCTTGTAGGTGGTAAAGATGCCTGGAAATCCCAATGAGATAAAACTGGTAAACAATGCGATGTCTAATGTTACCCGACGGAAGATAATGAACTTCTTATCGACAGGAGACAAAAGTACTGAAGAAGTTGGAGGAGAGGTAGGGAAGTCCATGCTTGATTTCCATCTTAAGCTTCTTCAGCAGGCAAGTTTAATTGAGATGGGAGAAGGGACTGTAAAGCTAAGCGAATATGGCAGAAATTTCCTTAAAGAAAAAGAAGAGAAAAGTATGGATAAAACTGCAGATCTTTCTCAGGTAAAATCGATAGATGTTACCGAAGTCAGGCAGCTTTTACCCTGTATAGCTGATTCTTCAAAGTTCAGGGTAATTGCAAACATAGCTCCTCCCCTAGGTGGAACCCTTAAGGTTTTTGAGCCACTCTTTCCTAGAGGTAAATATTCTGACAAAATAAACGCTCTGATAATTCAAAAAGGAGAGATTATTACAACTATTTACGGCACTGGAAAAGTAACCATGACAATGATAAAAAGTGAGGGTGAAGCCAAAGAATCTCTCCAGAACTTGAAGAGCACCATCAATGATGCTATTGTAAAAGGCGTAGCTCCAGCTCCCAGGGAAAAAGTCAGGGTAGAACCTATGGAGATCTACAAATATCTGCCTCAGACTAACTGTGGAAAGTGCGGTGAACAGAGCTGCTATACTTTTGCAATAAAGCTGATGAGTGGTGAAGCTTCTCTAGAGAAATGTACACCACTTAAAGAGTCGCAATATGCACTCAATCAGGAGCATTTGCAGGTCTTAACTGCTTATATCTGATCCAATGATGTCTATAAAAATATGATCTATGTAATTAGAGACGTTAAGAAAAGAACTATATATTAAAAGGAGGAGCTGAATAAATTTTGTTTACCTTACTTCATTAATGTCCATTATCCACTTTTTTATACAATAAACTGATCAAACAGTTTCAATATCAGCCTTTCTTGATATTTAACTTTCGGGTTTTTATAAAACCAATTCATAGATCATTTACTGGATAAATTGGTCTTGAAGAGGTTAATTTCGCTCATAACAAAGGTTTCTGATTCTGTGAATAGGATTAGAAAACCTGACCTTTAACTTTTGAGTAGGTGTTAAACGTGCCAGAAAACGCGAGTGAAACAAAACTGGTAAATTTCGCTGTAGCAAATGGTACTCGGAGGAAAATAATTAATTTCTTGGGAAACGGCGATAGAAGTACCAGGGAAATCGAAGAGATAGTTGGAAAGTCATCTCTTAATTTCCATCTCAAGATTCTCAAAGATGCGGGCCTTATCGAGCTAGAAGAAGAAGCTGTAAAGTTAAGTGAGTACGGAAGGAATTTCCTGAAAGGTAAAAAAGAGTCAAATCCTGAGGAAATCACTGATTTCTCACAGGCAAAGCCAATAGAGATTGCAAGTATCAGACAGGTTTTGCCCTGCATAGCTGATGCCTCAAGACTCAGGATAAGTGCAAATATAACTCCACCACTTGGTAGAGTTTTGAAACTCCTTGTAACTCTCTTTCAAAGAAGTAGTTATTCAGATAGAAAAGATAGCTTGATAATTCAAAAAGGAGAAATCATCACAACTATTTACGGTAGCGGGAAAGTTTCCATCAGAATGGTCAAAAACGAAAACGAAGCTAAACAAGAACTTGAAAGATTGAAGAGTACTATCAATGAGGCTATTGCAAAAGGCGAAGCTCCAGCTCCCAGAGAAAAGGTAAAGGTTAATCTTATGGAGATATATAAACACCTGCCCCAAACCAACTGTGGCAGATGTGGCGAGCAGGGATGTTACAGCTTTGCCATCAAGCTTATGGCTAGACAGGCAGCTCTGGAATTGTGCACACCCCTTAAAGAGCCGGAGTACGTAAATAATCAAGAGCATCTTGAGGTTTTGGTTAATTACATCTAAAATATTAATAAAATATAGTTTGTTTGGAGGAAACTTTGAAGACGCTTACTATAGTACTTACCGATGGCCCTTATATTTCAGAATATACCGAAATAGCCTGCAAACTAGCTGAAGAAGCACTTAAACGATATCATGTGAACATATTCCTTTACCTGGATGCAGTGCACATACCCAAAAGAGGCCAGAACCCATCCTTTTTTGCCAGCGCAGGTGAACTCTTCACCGGACTGGCAGAGAAAGGCGCTGTTATCAGGGCATGTGCAAGATGTGCTGCTGCACGAGGTTATATCGCAGAAGAGAATACTTTGAAAGGAAGTAACTGCAAAGACTACCTTCCCGGAATAAAGATCTCCAGTCTTTACGAACTCGCAGAAATGCTGAAAAAGAGTGATAGAGTAATATCACTGTCAAGATAAACTCCAGAAACGAGGTCTGAACTATGAACTCAGTTTTCTATCTGCTGGACACTGCCCCATACGGCACTGAAAAAGCCTTTGGAGCATTAAATGCAGCTGCAGTAAGTCTTATGGGAATGAACGTAACTCTCGGCCTTTATGGAGATGGAGTTTATCTTGCAGCTGCTGACCAGGACAGCACAAATCTTGGAATGCCAAACCTCTCAGACATCCTTTACTCATATGGAGAGTTAAGAGTAATTGTGCATGAACCCTCACTGATTGAAAGGGGTCTTTTTGGTGAAATTCTTATAGAGACCATAGAACTTGTAGATGAAGAGGATTTTCTAGAAGAGATGGAAAACTCAGACTCCGTTATCTTATTTTAAAAAAGGGGTAATAGTATGCAAGAAGAGTATGATGTATTCCTACTGACAAAACCTCCATTCAACCTGCGATCGGAACTTTGTCTTAAACTGATAGTTCGTTCCGGAAATGCTAGGCTTTACCTTGCGGGAGATGGAGTCTATCACCTGCTTTCCGGTATACAGGAAATACCAGGGTGTTTAGTTTATGCATGTCAGGAAGATCTCGAGGCTAGAGCTATAAACAGCAGAGAGAAGGTTATAATTCCGGACAACTTTTATTCTGTTTTCATAGAGGATATGATGGAAAATTGCAGATGTACATATACATTTTGAATGAAAGTAAAAATAATAGATTAATAATCGCTTGATAGGACAGTCTTATATATGGTCGAAAAGCTCCCACCTGAATTTATTAAGGAATTGGAACGTGTGAGTCGGCTTCATGAACAGGCAGTCTGCGATCACGAGAAATGCAGGGAGTTTAGCGAAGGTTTATCCTCATTCCTGGTAAAGGTTGAGGATATGAAATTTTACAGGACAGCGGATAGGTTAATGAGTATTCTCCTAAACTGCAGCCCGAAAGAAGCTTCCCACTGCGAAAAAGCAACACTTGTGGGAGAGATGATGAAAGAGATAACAAAAGAAGTACAGAAAGCATCAGGGAAATAAGTATACTGAAAACCAAGCGATATTTCTGCATCTTTTTCATTAAATTAAAATTTAAGATGCTTGTTTTGTTTAGCATGAAAGTGCTCTCAAGTGCTCTCATTTTTTGGGCATGTTATTTGAAGAATACCATGTGCGTTTTTTGAGATAGGAATATCTATATATTGTTTCAAATTTATTTGAAATAACAATAGGAGTTATGCGCTTGAAGAGCAAAATCAGAACCATTTCCAAATAATTGAGAGGAATAATGTTTAGTAATATTTCTATCTTTGGATTTTTGAATGAGAGAAGTTCATTTCTTTCTTTTGTTTTGGGGAGAGATAAAGCACTACTTAGCTTGAACAAATTAGAAAAAATAATCTTTAAAATTTTTCTTTATTCCTTCAATACTTTAACCCTTACAAAAATAATACTGTACTTAATCCCTGATGCCTTAATTGTGCATTATCTTGGAGCTAATCCTTGCTGGAATAATTTTGGAACTTCTGCATTTTCGGGGTCAATCATCCAAATACCCGGTTTATTATTGCATCCCATGGCTTGTACTTTAACTAAGCAAGGCATAATGCACGCCTTTATTGAAGTTTTTATAGCTGCTGTAATAGTAGCAGTAACTATTGCACTGTATTTTGAAAATAAATATTCTTGTCAAAAAAAGACAAAAGAAAGGGATGTTTTAAGTTTTAATGAAATTAGAAGCGTAATTGGGACTCGCCTTACAATTAAAAGAGAGCAGAAGGATAAGGAAAATTTCGTGTATATAAAGGAGAGTATTCTTTCTGAAGTTCTTAGGATACCTGAGAGTTCACAGTTCTGCTGGATGGATATATATGGTGGAAATGAGTATGGTCCTATCTTCTGGGAAGAAAAACCTAAAGAATCGGAAGACCAAGTGGATAACGTTATGAGGACTGAGATTGAATTGAAACCTTGAATCTTAAAAGGTCAATTTAAGGATTTATAACACATTTGATATCCTAAAGTTATTTTCTCTCTTCTTAGCGAAATTAGGCAACTCTCAAAATGGTCGGAGAGAAATGGTATTTAACAATACATTTATCTTTGGATTGCTGACTGGTATAAGCTTACTAATTTCTCTTATTCTGGATAAAGATAAGACATTTCTCGGCCTGAAGAAAGGAGGAAAAATGTTTTTCAATATTTTCCACCCTTTTCTTAATATTTTAATCCTTATAAGCATAGTCCTTTTCTTTATTCCAGATTCTGTAATTGTGCATTATCTCGGAGCAAATTCTGGCTGGTCTGGTTTTGGAATAGCTGCATGTATTGGGTCAATAACACTGATACCCGGATTTATCTCATATCCTCTGGCTGCAACTTTACTTAAGCAAGGTGCAACTTACTCTGTTATTGCGGTTTTTATCACTACTCTTATAATGGTCGGAGTTGTCACGATGCCTCTTGAAATCAAATACTTTGGGAAGAAAGCAGCAATAACGAGGAATATCTTGAATCTCATTGCAGCAGTAATAATAGGCATTTTTGTGGGCTGGTTAATGTGAAGAAATATCTGAAAAACTATACGTGGGTTATACTGTTTGTCCTCTTTTCAGTAAGTTCATACCTGATGGGATTTAAGCCTGGTCTTAGTATATATTCTAATTTTACTGAATTCTTTATAGAAATGATTTCATTTGTTCCATTTCTGTTCATAATAATCGGACTTTTTGATGTATGGGTTCCAAAAGAGATACTTGAAAAACATGTAGGTAAAGAATCTGGAGTTAAAGGCATTTTTATAGTTATTTTGTTAGCAATGCTTCAGGCAGGCCCGCTTTATGGTGCTTTCCCGGTTGCTTACATTTTATCAAAAAAAGGTGCCTCCGTGAGGAACATTTTCATTTATTTAGGAGCTTTTTCATCCATGAAGTTACCTATGTTAGGAATAGAGATCGGTTATTTGGGAATAAAATTTACAGTTGTAAGGACTCTAATTTCCCTCCCACTGTTTATACTTATAGGATATTTGATGGAAAAAATCGTTGGCAGTGATTTTAAGGTAGAAGAAGTAAAAGCGTAAAAATTTAAAAAACCAACCCATACAATCAAACTGTTATTTTTATCATTACTCTCCGGTACTTTACAGTTTCAAACATCCTAAAATTCAATACTGATGCTGCCTGCCTTTTGATCAGAGATTTTGCAAGTAAGCCACTTTCCAGTTTGTAAAGATTGAGTACTGCGCAGGGTACGATACAGTTTGAGCAGCATTTAGCTTCCTATGCCTTATGAATAACATGACTATTTTTACTATTCAGAATCTCCTTCATGGATTTTCATGTGAGAAAATTTCTTTATCCTTTCACACTAGGTTTCTATGTTAATAATAATTTTACTTCCTTTTTGCTTCCGCTGATTGTGTGAACAAAATCACAGCTAGTGGAATTTTCAGTAATTTCAGTCAATGCCTTACCTTTTATTTTTTAGTCCTGCAAGTTTTCCTTATCATTTTTTTATTTAGAACTTAGTGAGAGTGAATAGTAATGTCAAGTCTCTAGGAGATATCAAATTTCGTTGATATCGAACTTTATGTGCTTTATAAATTTAAACAAAATGGATAATTGTAAAAATAAATATCGATACGAGGTGACAAATTCTAGACTAGATGATCTCAGCAACCAACCTATTCCGGATTAACAATCAGTAGTAAAATATAAATAAGTATATTTAACATATATGAGTATAATTGCATATACTCATATAATGGTGGTGATGCCACGGATATTGTACAGATATTTAAGGCATTGGCTGATGAAAACAGACTACGGATACTTAATCTTTTAAGAAACGGTGAATTGTGTGTCTGTGATATTGAAGCAGTTCTGAGAATTAAACAATCCAATGTTTCCCGGCATCTTAATAAATTGAAAATAGCTAGAATTATCGTCTCCGAAAAAAAATCTCAGTGGGTTTATTACCGACTTAATGACGAAATTTTTCTACAATATCCATTTCTCTCGATCATTATCAACAATGAAATCGAAAAAATTGGCATTTGTAAAAAAGACTTATCTTTATTGGAAAAACTCAAAACAAGCGGAAGATCTTGCAGCTAACTAAATAATTATTTGGTTAAAACAGAGGATGATCATTATGGAAGAGTCCGTTGTATCAAAATTATCGTTTCTCAATCGTTATTTAACTGTTTGGATTTTTCTAGCTATGTTTATCGGTATAGCTCTAGGTTTCGTTTTCCCTGGCTTTGCAGAATTTTTGCAGAGTCTATCTATTGGTACTACATCGATTCCTATCGCCATTGGTTTGATAGTTATGATGTATCCTCCACTGGCACGAGTTAAATACGAAGAATTAGGCAAGGTTTTCAAGAATCACAAAGTATTGGGTTTGTCCTTACTGCAAAACTGGATCATTGGTCCTATTTTGATGTTTATACTTGCCATTGTATTTTTGAGAGATTATCCCGAGTATATGGTAGGTGTGATTCTAATTGGGCTTGCAAGATGTATTGCCATGGTGATTGTCTGGAACACTCTGGCAGATGGAGACAATGAGTATGCTGCTGCTCTAGTCGCTTTCAACTCTATCTTTCAGCTAGTATTCTACTCTATCTTTGCCTACTTCTTCATAACCGTGCTGCCTGAGTGGCTTGGATTTAGTGGCATGGAAATAGATGTCTCTATGGGAGAAGTTGCCCAGAGTGTTGCGATCTACCTTGGAATTCCTTTCGCAGCTGGCTTTTTAACCCGTTATTTCCTGCGCCCCTCAAAAGGAGCCAAATGGTATGATGAAAAATTCGTTCCCAAAGCAGGCCGTATCTCACTTTATGCTCTACTGTTTACTATTGTTGTGATGTTCTCTTTAAAAGGAGAATACATTGTTACCCTACCGTTAGATGTTGTAAGGATCGCAATTCCCCTCTTAATCTATTTCGTTGTTATGTTTGCAGTTTCGTTTTTTATCTCTATGAAACTGGGAGTAAATTACGGACAGACAACATCTCTTTCATTTACAGCAGCCAGCAATAACTTCGAACTTGCAATTGCAGTAGCAGTAGCGGTTTTCGGCATTGATTCCGGACAGGCATTTGCAGCTGTAGTAGGTCCTCTGATTGAAGTGCCAGTTATGATAGGACTTGTAAATGTCGCGCTTTACTGGAGAAATAAATACTGTATTTCCTTCAAAATGTGTGGAGAATAATAAATCTCACATTTTGCTGATTATTAAGAATTTAACCGCGCCTGAGGTAACAACGAAATAGTCTGTGCAGTATAGTTTTTACAATCAATTAAAGCTGTACACATGAGGCATATCCTTATTTTGGAGGATTTAGCCTCTTCTTGTTTTGTTGCCTTTCTTGCTAAAAGACATATCACAACATATTCAAGAGTATAGACAAAATAAAAGAATATCATAATTTCCTCAAAATAGCAAAAAAGGAGTTGTTTTAACATGCAGTATAGCTTGGGGATTGACGCAGGAGGCACATACACCGATGCAGTGCTTGTTAGAGACTCGGATGGCGTCATTGTAGATTCGAATAAGGCACTTACTACCTACCCAGATCTACACATTGGCATCAAAAACGTAATAGACGGCCTGAATCCTGATTATCTTAAAAACATAAAGCTAGTTTCGGTTTCTACAACTCTTTCTACCAATACTATTCTTGAGGGTACCGGTTTTCCAGTAGCCATGATTCTTATAGGAGATCATCCTCTTGAACGGGAATTACCAACTGAACACGTACTTTTTGTTACAGGTGGACATGACCACAATGGAGAAGAAAAAGCTTCTCTAGACTTGAAGTCTATTGAGAAATTTGCCCTGCAGGTTAAGGACAGGGTTTCAGCTTTTGCCATATCATCCTATTTCAGCACGAGGAACCCGGAACATGAACTTAAAGCAAAGGACCGAATCCTTGAGCTTACGGGGCTGCCTGTCGTTTGTGGACACGAGCTTTCTCAAGAATTGGGGGCTTACGAAAGGGCAGTAACAGCTTTTCTGAATGCACAGCTAATCCCCATAACAAGACAGTTCGTTCAGTCCATAATAAAAGATATTAAAGAACGAGGAATTAATGCTCGGCTCCTTATGCTCAAATGTGATGGCTCAGTGGTCGGAATCAAAGATGCACTTCAAAAGCCAATAGAAACTATTTTCTCAGGTCCGGCAGCAAGTCTTGTTGGAGCTTCCTATCTCTCCGGACTTGAGACCTGTGCCGTAATTGATGTAGGAGGCACAAGTACGGATATCTCTTCAATCTGTATGGGTGTTCCTGACTTGAGCGACGAGGGAGCTGTTGTAGGTGGATGGAAGACCCGCGTAAGGGCGATCAGGATGGAAACCACAGCTACAGGCGGAGATAGCCATATCTGGGCTGTAAACAGGGAACTCTTCCTCGGGCCCAGGCGAGTCATACCACTTGCAGTCGCTGCAATAAAGTATCCAAATTTTTTAAATAACCTCAAAAGAACGCCCATGCCTGCCAGAGAAGATCTCTGTGAGAACATCCAACCCACAAAGTTCTTTGTAAGATCTGAATATGCTGCAGGAGAACTAAGTAAAGCCGAAGCTGAAGTACTGGAGGTAATAGGGGAAGAACCTGTTTCTGTGTTTGAAATCTCAGCCCTTATAAGAAAAGATGTTCATCCTCAGACTCTAGACTGTCTCATCAAAAAACGCCTTGTTCAGGCAATTGGCTTCACACCTACCGACGCTCTTCATGTGTTAGGAGAATATACAGCCTGGAGTGAAGAAGCTTCACGTATAGGTGCAGAAAGACTTGCAAGACTTATGCGCATGACACCGGGAGAACTCTGTACTGCCATAAAAAAGAAAGTTGCACGAAACATGGCACTTCAACTTCTCTCATATATCCTGACAGGAGTTCCATATGAATCCATTGAGAAGATTCTGGATGGGAACTATCCTGCTAAATTCAAACTGCAAGTTCCTGTTGTCCTGCTTGGGGGACCTGTTAGAGCGCACAGAAAGGAATTGGAAGAGTTTATAGACGCGGATATCTTAGTTCCAGAACATGCTGAGGTAGGAAATGCAGTTGGAGCACTTGTAGGAAAAGGAATCAAAAGAGCTGAAATTCTCATAAGGCCAGCAAGTCTCATGTCTCCAGACAAGGATTTCCTTATATTTGCTCCAGGCAGTAGGCTGAGATTTGATACTTACTCAGAAGCTCTGGAGACGGCAACCGATATTGGAAAAAAACTTGTTGAAGACTATATGAGAGATTGTGGACTAAGTGGCAACCAGGTTGAGATCTCAATTGAGAAAAAAACTGTTTCTCCTGATGGCTGGAATCATCCTCCTATGGAAACAAATTTACTAGTTGTTGGAGTAGGGATGAGAGAATTGCACTTTTGAAAAATAAAAAGAAGAGTATAAAACAACAGAAAGAAGCATCGGTAACATCGAAAATGTAGACTCACACATAACTCAACTTCATAAAGTCAAACAGAAATTGATATCTCATTTAATAACAAATTAAGAGAAAATTGCAAGTTATTAAAAATGAACTTAGGAAAAACTTTTAACTTGAAGAATTACTAAGAAAAGGTGCTTTTACATGGAATGGCCTGTAACTCCCGGTGATTATATAGTAGGAGACCCAAAATCTCATGCAGCAGTAGTAACCCTCGCTTCTGATTATCAAAGCCTGAACCTGAAAAACTACGCTATCTGCGGAACCTGTTTTACGGAAAATTTTGGGATTGAGAAGGTGATAGTTAATGTGCTCTCGAACCCCAATATCAGTTGCCTGATAGTCTGCGGAAAGGAAAGTGACCATTTTGCCGGGCAATCCTTGCTGGCACTTGTCGAGAATGGGGTTTCGACTTTCGGAGGGTCAAAAAAGATTATCGGTTCGGAAGGAGTGATACCTTATCTTGACGAAATTCCGGCTACTGCAATCTCTCGCTTTCTCCGGGAAATTGAACTCATTGACCTTGTAGGGACAACCGACCCTAAAGCCATTCAACAGGCAATCGATTCCTGCAGCGGAAAGGAAAGGAGTGAAGCCCCGGAACTTTCCATGCCCGAGATTCATGAACACAGCTGGAAGAAATATGAAAATGAAGTAAAGCAGAATGTAATGTCCAAGATTAAGAAAGGGTAAGCTCTTAAAATATTATATTAAATGAAAAAAGGAAAAATTTTCCTTTTTTAAACTTCATTAAAATCTATACTGATGCCACCTGCCTTTTTTACCAGAGATTTTGCAAGGAAACCACTTTCCATTCTGCAAAGATTGAGCACTGCACAGGGTACAAGGCAATTTGAGGAACACTGGGCTTCCTGTGCTCTATCAATCACGTAGTTATTCTTTATATCCAGAATTTCCATCATGGGAACTTCCATGTGAGAAAATTTCTTTATCTTTTCACATGGGGTTTCTATGTCAACAATAATTTTATTTCCTTTTTTGCTTCCATGTACTTTGTGGACAAAACCACAGATAGTAGAATTTACAGTAAATTCAGCCAATTTGTCACCCTTAATTTTGGTCACTTAAGTTTTTGGTCATTAAGAAAGATAGTTTTAGCACTGAATAGATGTTAATTGGAACCTAAATCACTCCGATTGCAGTATCCCAATGACCTTTTCGAGAATCTCGTCTACTTCTTCATTCTTTGGGTTTCTATCCTTTGTTTTCTTAATCCCTAATTCTGAAATTACTATCTGGCGGCCAACTTTAAAACCTGCAAGTTCGAGAGTCTTGCTGGCACAGTTTACCGGACAGCCGTCAATTGCAATAATCCTGTCAGAAGATTCAGCGGATTTCATGAGTCCTGGAGCTCTGGCTCCTATTCCAACAGTGCACATAAGATTTCCAATTCCCTGCTCTTCAAGCGCAATAGCGATTTTGTTTGAGATCTGTCCAACATTGGCTGCCCCTGCGCAGGGGAAAAGTGCAACGTTTGCCGAGCCGCATGAACATTAGTTTCTTCTGCCATTTTTTTTCTCTCCTTCAGATCCTCGTTTAATTTTGAATCTTTTTACAAAAAGCACATATTTCTCGGTTATTTTGCAATCCATTTTCGAATGTCTTTTTCGTCTGGAACTTTGCCCGCAAGTTTTACGTCTCCATCGATAACAACTGCAGGTGTAACCATAACGCCGTAGCTCATAATTTTTTCAATATCCTCAACTTTAATTACTTCAGCTTCAACGCCAGTTTGTTTCAGTACTTTTTCAATCGTTTCTTTTGTTTTTTTGCATTTGGCGCATCCTGTTCCGAGAATTTCTATTTTCATACATTTTCCTCCTTTTTCATTAGTTGAACTCTACTTCGATTATATTTACTAATTTTTAATGCTCTCAAATTTCAGAAGGTAGCAGGTTTACAACAACATATTGAATAGATAACCTGTAAAGATTATCGAAACTGCTACAATTGAAACAAAGATCGCTATCAGTTCTTTTTTCAGTACCTTTCTAAGGATAATCATCTCAGGCAGAGACACGGCTGTAACAGACATGAGAAATGCCAGGGCAGTTCCTACTGGAAGTCCTTTTCCTATCAGGCTTTCAACAATAGGTATCATTGCCATAACGTTCGAGTAAAGGGGCACTCCGATAAGTACAGCAATTGGCACTGCAAGAAGATTGTCTTCCCCTGCATACTTTTCGAGTATACCTTCAGGCGCATATCCATGAAAAATGCCTCCTATAGTGACTCCAATTATTACATAGAGCCATACTCTACCCACAATTTCCTTTACGCTCTCAAAAGCAAAATCTACTCTTTCCTTAATTGTTAGTTTTTGATCTTCAGTACTCTGTTTTCCCACTTTCATCTTATACACAAAGTCTTCTACATATCTTTCAAGTTTCAAATGACCAATTAGATAACCACCCAGAACACCCAGTGCAACTCCTGATATAACATACATCACTGTAGCCTTAAGGCCGAGAGTTGCCCATAGAGCAGCTACAGCAGCTTCGTTTATAAGAGGAGAAGTGATCAGAAAAGCGAAAGTGACTCCCAGAGGCACTCCAGCTTCCACAAATCCTATAAAGATCGGAACTGATGAACACGAACAGAAAGGAGTCACTGTTCCAATAAGAGACGCAAGAACATAATATCTGATTCCTTGCTTGCTTCCAAGAACCTGTCTTGTTCTTTCAGGAGTGATATATGTCCTCATGTAGGAAACGATAAAGATCATTACAGCCAGAAGAACGAAAATTTTCATTACATCATAGATAACAAAATTAACACTGGCAGCGAGGCGCGTATCAGGTGCAATTCCTAACACCTCGTATGTCAGTTGGTCAGCAATCCATTGAAGAGGATAAAACACGTCAACCATTTTGGCTCCTCCTTTATATCCATCATTTCTTCACTGATTTCTCAATTCTCAAATATATCAACATACATTGATACATTGCATACTATATAAATATTCCCATAGGCCTCGAAACACTTTATTCATTTTGAATTCTTACAGATTTACTGATATCAGCAGATTCCCCGACATGTTTTCAGAGAAAAAAATCCGCAGATTTGATGAATGAGAAAAGAGGTGGAATATAGAAAAAGATTCCCTGAAACTTGAGATGTAAATAAATGAGCTGATGAAAACACAACTCTTCATAACTCTTAAGTTTTCAATAATTATTACAAAATCTTATTCTTCAAGGACTTCCAAGATTTTCCTGATTTTTTCATTTTGTATAGAATATAATCTCTTTTTGCCGTCTTTTCTTACTTTAATTATCCCCCAATCCTGTAGTTTTGCAAGGTGCATTGAGGTGTTGGATTGAGTCTTGCCGATAATTTCTGGGATCTCACACGCACATATTTCTCCTTTATTACCATGTTTATTTTCCCCACATTTACACTCAGATTCAATTAAAGCCTTGATAATTCTATACCTTGTATCTTCGCTAAGGGCCTTAAATAGTTGTAGATTTTCTTCATTAATCATATCAACATACATTGAATGTAGAAGGTATATATACTTTTCTAAAGACAGAAGTTAACTCTGAATTACCCTTATGAATTTCCAAGATCTTAATCGCTTATAATCCTTATTTCTGCCCTTGTTATTCTTGGTCCCTAACTTAGAGATTACAATATAGTTGTCATCCTTGAAATCGGCCAATAAGTAGTTTCGTTCGAATATATGGAAAGCCACATATGCCTATTTTATTCCCATCATTGAGGCTTCTATTTTTGAAGTCGTTATCTTTTTATATCATATCGACAGACATAAATATCAATAATTCTTGATATATCTTATAGATCTCTAATGGAGATGTTCTTAGATGGGCAAACTTGGAAAAAATTTGCTTGGAAAATTGGTTGGAAGCGACAAAAGTTGCTGTTGCTGCGGTCCTTCTATTGTAAGCATCAAAAAAATAAAAGTTGACAACAAAGATATGGAAATTGCCGGATTGGATGAGGAATTCGAAAAGCATTTTTCTGCAGGCAAGGCACCGGAAAATATAGACATAGAAGAACTTGTCCGAAACCTTACAAAAATAAATGAAATTCCCGAAGAAGAACTGGAGAAACTCAAAGTCGCAGTACTTAAGGAATATGAGACATACTGGCAGGGGAAAAGAAAGTAATTATATCTACGTATATGAATATGTAGTGTTGCCATTTACTGACAAGAATTTTGTTGTGAGTCGATGGAAATGAATCTCACATGCTCAATTTGCGGAAAAGAGGAAGATTCGTTACTCCGAGCCAATCACAGGGACTTAGGAATTATAAAACTGTGTGTGAAGTGCTGGTCAAAAGAACAGAGCAAAAAGATGCTACTTCCTTTAGAAGGTGGAGGCAGCTGCTGTAGGTAAACTCATGGAAGCTGAAAGAAAATTAGATGTGAATAAAAGTAAGCGTGAAGTAGAAATTGGAAGATTGGAACGTTTTATTTTTGACAGGGATCAGTTAGAGGTAAGAACGCAGAAGCTCAGTTCTCTGGTAAATGAACTGGATGAAGAAGCACTACATTCGGAAGCTAGGATTTTTAAAGCCCTTTCAGATCCCAATCGTCTCAAAATTATAAAACTATTAAAAGAAGGAGAACTCTGTGCCTGCGAATTAACTATTGCCCTTTCAAACTCTCAATCGACTGTTTCTCACCATCTTTCAGTTTTGAAGAGTGCATGCCTGATCAAAGAACGGAAAGAAGGGAAATGGTCTTACTTTCGTCTCTCGGAAGGAGCAGTTATTGAAATACTTAACCAGGCAAAACTACTTTATGATAAATGAGCTTCCAGAAAGTTCTCTTTTTGAAAGTAGTATTTAGGGACGAAGTTGAACCTCTCAAAAACGGTCTAAACCTCAAAAAAGTCGGGTTTCTGAGAGGATATGTGTCGCTTTCAAGTTTCAAAGAGCTGTAGCTTTCGATTATTTGAAGAAAAAAATAATTTTGAAGGATGATCAAAATGTTCTGGGATAATTTAATTGTGGCGGCCAAGTTCTTTATTGAGATAGCTGTAGAACTTACTGTTTTATTTATTGGAATAACCTTTCTAGTGGGACTGATTCAGGAGTATGTCCCTGATGAAACCATAAAAAAAGCTCTGGGGGGAAGAAATAAAGTTGTAGGCAGTATTCTTGGGGCAGGATTTGGTGCACTTACTCCCTTCTGCTCCTGTTCAACCGTACCGCTTCTCCTGGGGATGCTTAAGGCTGGTGTACCTTTTGCTGCAGCAATGGCATTTCTTTTCTCGTCACCTTTGCTAAACCCGGTAATAATATCTCTATTTATCATACTATTGGGCTGGAAGATAGCTGCTCTCTATTTTGTCGTTGTCTTCGTATCTACAATTGTTATAGGTCTCTTACTTGATGGGTTAGGCTTTTCCAGTCAGATTAAGCCAGTTGCTGTTGTACGAAACCGCTGTGACTGTGAGCAGGAAACGAATGCGAAGTCCAGAATACAGCGGTCTGCAGTATTCGCATTTAGCCTTTTCCGTCAGCTTATGCCTTATCTGCTCTTGGGAGCAGGAATCGGAGCATTCATTCACGGTTTCGTGCCCACGGATATCATTTCCCGCCTAGCCGGGCCGGACAATCCTCTAGCAGTTCCTGTTGCTGCAATTATCGGTGTCCCTATCTATATCCGGGCTGAAACTATGATTCCTATTGGACTGGCACTCATTGAGAAGGGAATGAGTGTGGGAGCTGTTCTGGCACTGATAATCGGCGGTGCAGGAGCCAGCATACCTGAGCTGACACTTCTATCATCAATATTCAAGAGAAGACTACTGACAGCCTTCGTGGTGACGGTTTTTTCAATAGCTGTGATTGCAGGATATCTTGCAAATATGCTGACATTGTGAAAATCTTCAAAAAAGTTAAGGAATGATGCCAGGCAAGCAGATCAAAGACCAGACATTATTTCCCAAATACCTGGGAGATCCAGTCTTTTATCTCATCTCTGACCTGGCGGAAAACCTTTAGCTTCTCTTCTTCTGATCCCAAAGCTGCAGCAGGATCCTCAAAACTTTTATGAATTACTTCTCTTGCTTTGGGGTATTCGGTCTGAATTTCCAGGTTCGTACTGCATATAGGACAGGAAACTCTAGCCCGATCACATACTGTGACTGCCATATCAAAAATGATATCCCGGAATTCTTTGGGAGTTTTTGAGTACTGACTGGAGATATCGATACCTATCTCCTTCATAACCTGAACAGCATAGGGATTTACAGCTGTGGCACTGACCCCAGCACTGTAAGCCTCGTATCGATCTCCATAGATAGCCCTCAAAAGACCTTCCGCCATCTGAGACCTGGCTGAGTTGTGAGTGCATAGAAAAAGAATTTTCTTTTTTTCCTGTAATCTTGTATTTGGTACCATTAATTGTTATTGAATACAACAATTAATTAGCATTGTGACGGTTATTAATCCTTTTATAAAGCATTAAAAATCAGGTATAATAAGTACAGATTCTTTAAATAATAAAAGAAAATTGGGGATCAGTGAAGAAACCATCAGGAACTGATGATATTCACTCATGCTTTTTCCCATATTTGCCCTGTCTTCTTTTTACACCCAGGCTTTTAATTTCAGGCTCTCAACTGGCAAATCTCCGTATTGCCTTTTGCTGATATCCAAATCTTCATTTAGAATCTCTATTGAGAACCCTGCTTTTTTCAGAAACTTCAAATATTCCTCTTTTAAAACGGCACCAGCGATACAGCCTGCGAGCAGACCAGTGTCATCTTTAAGCTCTTCAGGTAAATCTTCAAGGAGAACCATATCCGAAATATACATCCTGCCCTCTGGTTTCAGGACACGGAAAGCCTCCCTGAAAACCTTTTCTTTATTAGGTGCCAGGTTAATCACACAGTTGCTGATAATAATATCTACCGAACTGTCTTCAACCGGAAGAGCTTCAATATCTCCATGGCGGAATTCAACGTTTGAATATCCATATTTTTGAGCGTTAGCCTGCGCTTTTTCAATCATCTCCAGAGTCATATCGACTCCGATAACCTTTCCTGAGCTTCCGACTTTTTGTGCAGCAAGGAAGCAATCGAATCCCGCACCAGAACCCAGGTCCAGAACGATATCTCCCGGTTTCAGATCTGCAAAAGCAGTAGGGTTGCCACATCCAAGTCCCAGGTTTGCATCCGGAACAGCCTGAACATCAGATTCGGAATAGCCGAGAGACTTGGAAAGGTCTACCGGACTTGTCTCTCCACAGCAGGAACCGCCAGGACAGCAGGAACCTCCGAAGACTGCAATGTCCTGATACTTCTTTTTGATAACTTCCTTTTTTTCATTTGCATCCATTGTCCTACCCATTCCTTAGTTGATATTTTTCTATTCTACCTTTAGCTTACTTTCAGTTATCCTTAGCTTTATTTCTCAACCCTGTTATCAACAGTCTCATTAACAGTATTAGTTCTGTGTTCAGTTTTGCACATAGGACATACTCCTGAGACCTGCTGTCCATCACAACAGGGCTTTACATCCTTAATCCCAAGAGATAGAAGCAAAGCCCCAATCTCCTCGTTTTTAATGCTATAGATGATGTTTCTTCCCTGTTTTTCGTACTTCAAAATACCAGCCTCAACAAGAACCTTAAGGTGTTTTGAGACCGTAGTTTGATCCTTTCTTGTAAGAGAAGAGAAATCACAGGCACAGTAACTGTGCTCCAGCAAGTAAGACAGGATAGTAAGCCTTGTCTCATCTCCGAGAGCTTTAAAGAACTTCACTTTACTATCAAGCATGGTTATATGAGTATATGGGCATATATCCATATATATTTATGGTTATTAGTTCTAAATCCTTTAGTTCTTGAACTCATTTTTAAAAGTAATGTCTAATCAAAAAGGATTGAAGATTCTAGAGTTACTTATTGTTAGACAAAAAACAACTTCAAACTGCTGTAGAATATCAGTATACTGGGTGCTCTATTTTCAATATCTTCCAGGATCTGAAAAATAAGTTTCTGGAAGTACCTAAAAGCTCAGAAACTACTAAAATGGTTCTGGTAAACCATATAAAAGCCGACACCCAAAACAATAAGGCCTGCAATCTTTTTTAAAGGAAACCCATATTTTGAAACTTTCTGAAGTCTCGCGGAGGAAAAGTTCGCAGAATAAGCAACGAGAAGCATGGGAATGGAAAAGCCTATGGAATATATGAAAAGCATTAGAGCTCCATACGCAACTTTACCTGAAACTGCAACCATTGTAAGGATGGTACCAAGTACTGAGCCAACACAAGGAAGCCAGACAATCCCAAGGGAGAGACCAAGTAAAAGGCCTCCAAAAAGACCTTCCTTTCTGGAATTTGCAAGTGAAGAAAAATTTCCAAAAAAATTGAAGATATTGAGGTCAAAGAGTAGTGAAACACCCATCGTGATAAGAAGAGCCTCGGCAAAGACATAAAGTAGATCTAAATAGGCTGTAAGTGTTGCTCCAAAAAGGGAAGTGACAATCCCCATGCTGGTAAAGGAAATGGACAGCCCCAGTACGATTGCAAGGGGCCTGAACTTTCCTTTTTCAGTTGAATAAGCAAAGACTGCCGGAATTACAGGAAGGATGCAGGGGGAGAGTACACTCACTACTCCTGCAAAAAAAGCAGCAACCGGAAGAAAGTCGGAAAACATAGATTTACTCCTTTGTGTTTCTGGAGTCAATAGCTTTCTCAAGTGTCATTGAAAGAGTTTCTTTATCAACAACACCCAGGAACCTTGCACTTGATCTTTCTGAACTTTTGCTTCCGTCCTGTCGTATATACATATATTTGCCGTCCTCGATGCCTGTAATTATACAGGTATCTGGAATTACTCTTACTCCAAATGTTGTCGCAAATTCTGGATACTCTTTGATATCAATAAGCATGATTGAAGCAGAGCCCTGATACATTGGAAGAATCTCTGAAAGTATATCTTCTTGCTCCTTACAGGGGATACAGCCCTTAGATCCAAGCTTCAGCACAACGGGACCTTTTATTAGAGCCTCGTCAATCTGACTAAGGTTCGTGACTTCAATCAATTCTGCTTTACTAGCAGAATTATTAACATCAGCTGTAGTTTCAACAGTCCCTGTTTTATCACCAGAATCATTAATATCAGTGCAGCCCAAGCTGAAGAAAACTAAGCAAAAAATAGCTAAAACATAGAGCGGCTTTTTTAAAAAGAAAGGAAATGAATAAATTCGCTCTTTATCCTGTATTTTATTTAGTCGTTTCATTATAATTCTCCCAAATCAGCAGTTACGTTTTTGCTACAAACGATTCTAAGAATCAAAATATGTTGATATATTCAAGTATAATGAATGATATAAATATTTTACCCAGATTACAAAAGAGCAAAAAGATTTTAAGAATCTAATTGATGCCAAATAGGCGACATGACCAAAAAATTATATTACAGTTATAAATATTAAGTAAATTGCATTCAATAAACACGCATCAGTTCCTTCAATTAAATTCGGGATTCCAGTTGATAAAAAATGAACATTTCCATATCAACATACATTGACATGCAATCTCAGAGTATGAGAATGGGGAAAAAACTGCCAAGTATAAAAAGTAATAAGTTTAATATCAAACGAAATTGATATGAAAACTCTTATTTAGAACAGTTAACTTCTTTTGTTCATGAGTTACTGCTGTCCTGCGGACCCTGAGAAAAAAAAGGAATGGGAAGAAAAAATGATCCAGGAAATAGATTTTCTGGACAATGAGATTAAAAAAGCGAGTGAAATATTCAGTGCTCTCGGGCATCCTATAAGATTAAAAATTGCATACTTTCTCTCTCAGAGAGACCATTGTGTATGCGAACTTATATTCAAGTTAAATGAGAGGCAGAACCTAGTTTCTCACCATCTGACTATTATGAGAAAATGTGGAATTATCGAAGCTTACAACGTCTCTAAATGGAAGTTTTACAGGCTGAACCCAGAATTCAGAGATATTCTAAACGTTATCTCAAAGATAAAGCCCCTCCAAACTAAGTAAACATGAGAACTCATCTCTTACATAATATCAAAGGCTGTATAAACAGCTACCATAATTTCATTTACTTGTATTTCAAATAATATTGTAATAACTTGTTTTTATTTAGTTTTATCAACGCAATTCAATAACTATTGGAACTGGGGGAGATTAGTGACTCTTAACAATACTTACCAGACAATTCTGATTGCAACAGATGGTTCTAAGTTTAGTCAAAATGCCGTGCTTCAAGGAATGGAACTTGCAAAATTAGTGGGCGCAAAGGTCTATGTCCTTTATGTTCTGGACAAAAATGCATATACTCTGCCTACGTTGGAGACACCAATTTATCTAGGCTCTAACTGGGATGTCGTAGAGGAAACTCTGCGTCAAGAAGGAAAGGATGCTATTCAATACGCAAGAGATGTTGCAAGGAATAAGGGAATAGGCTTTGAAAGTGTAGTTATTGAAGGTAACCCCGCCAATGCAATCCTAGAATTTGCTGAGCAGAAAAAAGTAAATCTGATAATAATGGGAACTCTTGGTAAAGGTGGGTTAGAAAGATTTTTGCTTGGAAGTGTAACCAATAAGGTGATAAGGCACTCCAAAAGTTCTGTCCTTGTAGTAAAGGAATAAAATTAGAATAAATCAGGTAAAGTTATGAAAATTTAGATAATAAAATTAGGTATTCAGTCGCCACAGCAACAGTTACAGTCATCTTCTTCTTTAATATCCTTTTCAAAGATTTTATCGTATATGTTTTCTTTATAGATATTAGTCCATCCTATTTGTGGACCCGCAGCAACAAACATTGCGACTGAAATGGCTTCTGCGATCTCCTCCTTTGCTGCTCCTGCAGCAATGGCTCTTTGGGAATGAGTATCAACGCAGAACTGACAGCGCATAAGGACTGAAGAAGCGACAGCAATTAATTCTTTTGTTTTAAGGTCAAGAAAAGCGTCTTTAAAAATGGAATTTCTCATCTGTCCGAAAGCTTCCGCAGTTTCAGGCAATGTTTCGTTAAAAAATGACATGCTAATACCTCCATTTTAAAGAAATATTATTACAGTTAAAATCATTCAGGAGTCACGAAGTTTTAGGCGTTTTATTCGTTTTTAATGGCCTGGTCTTCTGCAGAAGGCAGAGTTCCATTGCATACTACTTCCTCTATCTTCAGACTTATGAGTATACAGTAAATCTTCTTCCTCATCTTTTGAGTCACTTTCAGGATTCTCTTCTTCCAACATTGCATCATTCCCTTTACTCATATTCAATCCCCTTTTACATTGGACATTTAAAGACTATAATTAAAATAGAGATTAAAGTTTTAAAAATCCAGAGGGCGAGTATCAATTATTCTTGATGCATTCTAGATCAGCTTGATGGATTACTAATGAGTCGATAATTCTCAGAGATTATCATATGGGATCAAACATTATATAAAATACACAGAAAGGGTTAAGGAAGAACCAACTCTTTTGAACAGTATACAGAGTTAGTTAAAACATTGACAAAGGGGATACTTGATAACTGTAAAACTCAGTAAATGTCCCATTTACTGTTTTCACTTTCATTTATGTAATGGTAACATCCTTTTTCAGCGATTCCAATCCCACGGAAGATGGAGCACCAATTGAACTTATCTGGAATGAGAAACACCTCATCTTCTGGAGAGATCTCCACAGAAAGCCCATGGTACTCTTCCAGCTTCATGGATAAGCCAGTTCCGAGTATACTTTCTCCATTTCTTATGCTGCTAATTGATAATCCTGCATTTCAATCATAGTTTTAAGCCAGTTGTTCAGAAAATTGTTGAGCTCCTTCTTGAGTTTCGGATAGTATTTTCCAGGCTCTGGATATACTTCTTGATAGATCCCCATGTAATCATTTCTAAATGAAAGAGCTTCAGCCATTTTCAATTCTGGATAAACCCTCACTTCCATATCAGGGTCAGCCATTACATCCCCGTTTTGCTTTCCGTTGTGTGCTAACGCGATTGTATTAGATGTGAGCTTATCCACGTTTAAAGGCATTAAACCGGAGCTTGCAAACTTCATATAGTCAGCTTGCATCTCTCCGTATTCGTCAATAATTCCCATTTGCTGAAGTCTTGCGAAAATCATCTCATAAGTCGTTCTTCTCATTTTCATTCACCTTCTCCCGAGCACAACATGAAAAGAATCAGAAGGCCTGATTAGAAGGGCCTCAGATAATCGATTTCTATAAACTCATCTGCTCCGTCTCCTTCAAAGACTACAACTGCTTCATTGTATGAAGCTCTAATGCCTGTTACTATGCCTTTCCACTTCTGGTTTTCGTATCTGACAGCCATTCCAATTTTAAGGTCTTGAATTCTCATTTGTTGCGCTCCTTGTATGTTACTACAATAAAGTGATTAGGCTTAAAGTATATAAACTTTATTCCTTTTAGTGGAGCATAGGTCAAAACATAAATAGGAGACAAATGGAGCATTAAGAATATGGGGTTATGGTGAATTAAATCAGTTTTTTAGTCATAAACTATATATACTTTAAGCCTAATTTTAGTATTGAATAAGAAAGACCAGATAAGATAAAAGGAGTAGTAGAATGATTCAGAGAAGAGGAAAAGCAACAAAATGGCATAAAATTCAGAAAGCACTCGAAAGAGCAACAACAATATCCGAAGCTTACTTAATTCTTGAGCCTTTCAACCTGACAAATGAGGAAGCCTGCAGAATAGCACAACAATGGCAGATAGGAAGGCAGATTCTTGCGAGACATGGGGTGATCTAAATGATCCCCTTTTTCTGTACATTGGGAAGAGAACGTAACTGCGAAAGAGATAAAAGAAGTTGATTAATCCCTTTTTTGCGTCATAAAGTTTATAAAGTTTAAGTCTACTATATAAAGAATATGACTGGAGAACCTAATAGGCCGTCTAATACTGTACCCATGAAAATAATGTGCAGTATGGTGCTGATCCCGAATAGACATGATGAAGTAGAATATTTCAAAGTGGATTCTAAGGGATACCCTATGCCTAAAAAAACAGCATACGCAAACAAAGAAGTAACTATTATAGTCGGACATAAGGAACGAAATAACCTTATGGTTACGCCTGATGACCGTGTATTTACTGGCGTTTTTGGGAATAATGGACGCCTGTCTTCTGTGGGCAAGGAATTAGAGGGTCAAGAATTAACAGTAATCATCCATATACCAGAAGACAATTAATTTCTTACTATCTCTTTTCTCCTATTTTCTACTTCTGTAGAAAGCTCGACTTAGAAATTCAATGCATACTTCGCGTGTTTGAACCATAGTTAGGAAATAATCCGATAAACAACAAATTTGAGTAGATCTTAGTTTTTCCATAATGAGAAAGAATAATCCAATAGTTAGGAGGAAGGAATTCACCTTTAAAGTTGGAAAAGTTGTGGATAGAATGAAGTTGGGATTAAAGTAACAATTGTGCGGGAACTTTGCTGCATAGTCCCCGACAAAGATATGGTTTCAAAAAAGAAATAAGTTTAAGTTAATTTTCACTGCTTCCTTACAAAAACTTTTACACTTTGTCCAGCATACTTTCTACCAACTGCTACATTTCCTTGACTTGTAACTACTGGGTCCATACCTTTATACTCGCCTCTATCCATTTTTACAGGCTCCCATATACCTAGATCAAGGGAATAATATGTTCCAATTTCTTTTTCTCTTTCAATTTCTTTAATAATCTCCCTTTTTTCTTCAACAGTTCCGTATTTTAGTTTAAATTCATTGAACTTTTCTATTTTAGCATCTGGATCAGCTACATACATTTGTGCAAGTGGATATTTACATTCTTCGGAAAGATCGGATTTGCAGGTGCCAAATTCATGAACACTACCTACAATTTTATCATACTTTTGTGCCTGTTCTTCGAAGGTTTCCTCGGTTTTGACTGGAAATTCACCATCTATGGTTGGGGTAACTAACATCGATATGCCCCCTTCCTCTCCGATATCTGCAAATGCTGCAGTTACAATTTTAATTCTCCTCCAACCATTAGAATCTCCTAGTAATTCATCCCAGCGTTCTTTATATTGAGGGAATAACTCATTCAGTTCTTCCTTAGTAATTTTGCAAGTCTTATCATGATACAAAAAATCATCGTATAGATTTATATATGTCATTAAACATAGTATGCGCTCCATGTATATAAAGAATCGTTCCAAAATTACCAATATAGAGCGCTAATCTAAAAATAATAGCATTCATTCTTTTATGGTGCAGTAAATATCAAAAAAACTTTTACTTCAAGAGTACTTACAGAAACTATTGGAGTATAAGTTGTAGTCGAAGCAATATGAATTGTATCAGTAAAGATTAGGAAAATAAGAAAAATTTTTGCTGAAATAACCGAAGACATACTGAAATAACAGAAGACCTGCTGAAGTGGAAGATATTATTGCTGAAGAAATTATTGCAGGAATTTTATGTAACCTATATTCCATAGAGTACATAGATATAAAGACAATTTATTGATTTGCCCAATATTATTAGTTAAAAGCAGGACGGCTTTTACTTTACGCCCCAATTGAGAAAATAGGTGATTTTTGTATATCTCTGCGGAAAGTAGAGTAGATTATTTTGACAACTCTATGTGTAGGTTTGTATGGTCATCATTTTAACTCATAAGGAATACTAGGGATTGAAAAATAGTATATAATATTAATATGCTAAGTATGGTATCGAGGGATTTTGGAGTTCGAATCCCACACTCCGCATTTGTTTTGAGGTATCAATTTCTCTGCCAACTTTAAGCATCTTATTTCGGTGCTACATCTGATTAGAGCCAGTCTTTATATAAACAACAATTTGGCCTAGTTATGATCCTGCAGTATATGCCTCCTAACTATCTCCTAGAGATTGCTTTCTCCAAATCCCTGTATGTTTCATCATCACTATATCAGGTTCTAGGTTCCTATTTCGAAATAAACAGGTCGTGTTGTTATTCCTTCCCTGATTAGCTTCTTTATACTCGTTCTTCTGAGTCTCGTCTGATTCTGAAAGCGTTGTTATTCTCATCTCCATAACCTATAAAGCGTATAGTCTTAAACACATTATTTGAGAATATATTCACTTTAAGAAGTCAAAGAAAGGATAGACGATAGAAAGAACATCTTTTACGAATAAATTTAAAGCCGGCTTACAAAGCCGAAAAATTGTAAATGTAGTCATTATACTCCTCCCGAGGAAAAGAAGGACTTTGCAATTGCCAATAACAATCGGGATAACAGAAAAACTTTTTAACGAGCCTTGAGCCTTGTAGAACTCCTGGAGTGAATTTACACTATACTGGTATTCTATAGGTATCTCATCTAACCTTGTTTATTCCTTTCCGTCAACTTCTTTGGTTACTTTATATATACCCTTCTGAACTCGGTCACACTTAAAATTGCCGTGGTTATTATGCGGTCCTTTGCTCTCTGTATATGTTAGATAAGCGTCGATCTCATCTCGAATTCTCCGCAGATCTTCTTCGTTCATCATTTTTATTACATAGCCATGCTCTTGAAGCGGGTTGTCTCTGGGCATTTTTTCTCCGTACCTATGAAAGCCATCAAACCTGCAATGGGCTACCCTATGCCCTTCTCCTATTCCATGTAAATGCCAGTCTTCACAAATTGGACAATAGAACTGCATCCCAAACTCACCGCTTCCGAGGTCCCTAGGGAAACACTCAATATGGATTCTATGCTTATCAAACAGTAAATCAAAAATATCAGTCTCTTCGCCGTTATGAATATTTTTTAGCATTACTTCAAAAGCTTTCCTGTCAAGCTCAAGAACCCAGCTTTCAGGGTTTCTCTCTTGCAGGCATTCGGTATTGATATCCCACCATTCAATAACCTTGTCTTCTAACGTCTGTTTCCATTCGAGATATTCTGCTTTATCACGTTTAGTTATATAAGGATCATTCAATAACCTGTTACACTGAATTATTTCCTCGTTTAAGTCGTACGTTTTACGGCTGGAAGACGATAACCGAGAAAGTTTATTTGCTTTTATTGACTCGTTTTCGTTATTCATGTCTTTCATTCCTCTTCACACTGATCTTACTTACTATTTTTTTCATTTCTTCTTGCCAGTTTGGATGCTCAACACCTTTGATTTCTAAACCAAGGAACAAGTCTTCTAATATCCAGTTATCCTGTTTGTATTCTTCAAGTGTTATTCATGAGATTAATACTAAGCACTCTACATATAACGTTACTTTAGCTATTGGAGCCAGTTCACATGGAATGTCTATTACAGTTTTATCTCCTATAGAGAATCGAATTAAGATCAAAACCCAATCTGGTGTTTGAAAAAATACGGGTATCCCTTCAATCTCATTGTATTTTTCGAAAAAATTACATAGCAACATATTTAATATATTTGCATATTAATATAATTAGTACAAGACAATTCGTATCAAAAAGGGTTTTTAGGATATAATTGCACATATACACTGAACACCATAACTTCACAATTGTGAAGTAATTAGGTTATTTTAAAATCATCCTTTATATGATGAGTAAGAAAAGTTACTTCCGTGCAGGGGCAACCTGCACAGTTTACAAATTCACCTCCCTTCACTCGTAAAGTCTCACATTTTACATTAGGTAATAGTTTTTCAAGTACCTTATGAATGTAGTATTTCGTTTTTCTATAAGAGAAGTCAGATTGAGTCCTAAAAAGATTAGTTAATTCTTCAGGATTGTGTACTCCAGCGTTGTAATGTTCCCTGCAAATAGCTACACGCATGAAGTTGCCAGAATCACCTGTTAACTGCATTTTTAGAGCATTCCTGATACAAGGTCTTATTTTAGTCTTAATCTGACCATTTACTCGAACTAAGTGTTTTTCAGGCCTTATTTTCTTCTCAACTGTTTTTTCTTCTGGAGCTTCAAAACCACTAATATCTAAAACTTCGACTTCCAAATCAGTAAATTCTCTTACAAATTTACCATTAACCATTATGTGAGACTGAGTTTTATGCTTTTGATGAGTTGCCAAAGGAACCTTAACAAGATTACCATAGCTGTTTTTCCCTATTCCTTCCTGCTTTGGAAATACTTCACAATTAATTCCGCTTTCTTTTTTTATTATCGTTGCAAATTGTTTTGCCTTCTTTCCATCTACAGGGCGAAGAAACACCCATATATGATAAGAGTGAGGCGAACCTGATTTTTCCAGAAGAAAAGGTATATTGGCGTTTTTCAGGAAATTACACATTCTCTCTCGGTTGTACTCTGCTTTTTCATCTCTTTTTCTAATATCTTCTTCGCTTTCAATTCTATTTTTAGGTGGATGAGAATCTATGTCGAAACAGATCCATTTAACTTTATTCTCCTGATTGAATTGATAAGCACCAATTGTAATGATCCCTTTCAAATGCTTTCTAATAGTTTCGTCCGTAACTTGAGTAGAAAACTTTATGTATGACCCGTCAGATTTCTGCATGGCATAAGCATCGTTACGATTGATAATGAGTTTTACAATCTCTTCGCTACTGTGTAAAATTTTAGGGTATTTATAGCAAAATCTCCTTATATTATTATAAATAAGGAGATTTTCAGTATTTTTCAGTGTTTTTTTAGACCGTTTATGTAAACTAGCCTCCTTCATCATCTCATCAAAATTCTTACATTTTTTTATTTGTGGCTTCGAAATTAATCCTTTGTCACACGAAACTGTAATCCGTTTTTTCTGCCTTTCAATATAAGGAGCAATCTCTATACTTCGATCAAATCCCCATGTTGTTAAACCCTCACATTCCTCTACAGTACATCCTAAAGCGAACACAATACTTGGAACTTCACTATTAGGATCTTTTACTCTACTCCAGGCCTGCCATGTATCACAATGGATAGACTCATATAACATTCTCTTAGAGGATTCAGTGTCTGTTGTAACCACGTCAAAAGCATTTGAAGGCTTGTTTGCAACCCCTACAGCAATCATAATCCTCTGACTTGCAGATATCCCCATCATTTTAGGATCTTTGTAATAAGTTACTTCATACGGGTGTCCTGCAGCCTTCAATGCAGCCTCTAAACTTGAAGCTTCTCTCTCGCTGATAGTTACAATTATGCAGTCCTCATCTCCATATATTTCTAAAATGCTTATTATCTTAGATACGATCTCGTCTCTCTTATTTGATCGTGAGTTTCTACCGAAGGCGTCATACTTTTTGGAATCGGACAGAATAAGCATTTTAGAGTTATTGTTCACTGGATCCCCATTGATCCCAAATGTTATTTTTTTAAGTTTGACTCCACCTGAAAACAGTTGCCCATAATCATAACTGCAAATTGTTGCAGAGGTCAATAAGATACGCCTATTCCTGCTTTGCATTCTCTTCGTATAAGACTGAATCATTTTGGTGGTTAACTGATCAACTGCAGATAGATTTATTTTTATAGTTCCTTTATCTCGTATACCATTGATAGAGATGACTTTACTCGTAACAATTGATATCATTTTGTAGAGATCTAGAATATTACCCATTTCAAGGTCATAATTTCTCCTTTTCTTTGTTAGTTCTATAATTTCTTTATATGCACCTAATGTGACTTTAGTCTCGTTTTCTCCGTCATCGGCTACTCCAGTGCTCGGGTTCGGAATTGATTTGGTAAGATGATGCTTCCAGTAGTCCTCCTCCTGAGCACCACCTAAAACTTCATGAACAGAAGTCTTTATGGTATTATCGGCTCTGTAGAAATCCTCTAAATTCTGTTTTTACCCAAAAATTATAAAAATAAAATTGTAAAAATGCTCCTTAATTTTTTTGTCCACACAAAAAACAAAGGAGCAATTGCTATTGTCATCAAATAAGTATATTAAATTTATTGATCTCAGTCTTAAAACGGTTCAGTCTTCCAGACTGAACCTTTACTCCTGCAAATATTCCAAACGTGTTTATACTCAACATCAGCTTCTTGTTCTTGTTTTATTGAAGGAGTATATAAGTACAGACTACCGTGACTTTGTAGAACTTGTTGACCTCATGAACAGTATAAAGGAAAAACTTGACCTTGATAAGGTTCCTCATTACACTACTCTTCAAAAGTTTGTGTCCAGAATTCCCTCTTCATTGTTTAACCTAATTTTGTCAAAAACTCTAAAACTATTTTACTCACATGGAGAAAAAGTTCTCATTACGGCAATTGATGCAACAGGATTTACGAGTTCTTATGCAAGTCATTATTATTCTAAGAGAACAGGGAAGCTCCGAAGGAGCTTCCTTAAAACTTCAATATCAGTAGACACTATTAAAAAAGTAATATTAGGATGGAAAATTAGCCAAAAAACAGATCATGATGTCAAGCATGCAAAGACTCTGATAAGACAATCAAACAAGTCAAGAAAGTCTCAATGTTATGTGATGGATAAAGGATATGATTCCGAAGAAATTCATACTCTAATAAGAGAAGAGATAAAAGCAGATTCAATAGTACCTTTGAGAGAAAGAAAAAGAAAGAGAATAAACGGAAAATATAGAAAACAATTAAACAAAGACTTTGATAAGATCAAATACAATAGAAGGAATATAGTAGAGACAATAATATCTGTTGTAAAAAGAAAATTTGGAGAAACATTAAGAGCAAGAAAGGTTAGAAATCAAGTAAAAGAAGTAAAAGTTAAACTAATAGTCTATAATATAAACAAAAAAGTAATACAATTATTATGGATTAAATTAAGGATTTCTACAGAGCCGTATTATCTTTCATTATTAAGGAAAACTGAGTAATTACTCGGCGTAGATAATCAAAATCAGTCATTATGGAGATATATTTCTCCAGATTTACAATATCGAAAGATGTGTCATTGTACACTGTAACTGAAGTTATATCTCCGAACTGTATTTCGTGGATTTCATCTAGTATCAGATTTTTTGACTTCTCAAGTACCTTTAAAACCTCTTCTGCATATGTATTAGGTCTTAAATGAGAAGCAAGCTGGAGAGCTGCTATTTTTTTGTAAGTCAATACAATACCATTTGCATCAGGTTTTCTTACAACTGCTGTAATCAAGCATTTATCAAACTCATCGCATTCAAAACATGAATCTGCAATAGGTAGTACAGGAAGTTGCCTTAGATCTGGGTATTTTTCACAGAGAAGCTCATTTTTTAGGCATTCTTTGTTCGCAGGAACACGAATAACTACAGCATTATCCAAATCTGAGTACTTTTTAGAGTCTTTTATTACTGTGTTAGTTGCAATCCTATTAGTAGGGACTAAACAAACAAACTTTTCGTTTCTATTCATGGATTCTGCTAGTAGTGAAATCGTAGCTCCAGCCCTAGTAGTTTTGTAAATAATACAGGGCCCAGATACGAACTGGTCATAGATTTGATTGGCAATTCCTATCCGCTTATCCTGGCTCATTCGAGGATTTTGTGTAAGGGTAAGTTGAACCATTTAAACACCCTGTATGCTTACAAGTCCGGTTCTAATCTTCCCGTAAAGCGCTCCTTTTCTAAAAAACCTGTCAATTTGCCTTTTATTTTGAGTATGGAAGGCAATAATAAAGCATAGTGCGTAATCTGCCTTGGACTAAGAGGGATATTTAAAGGCTCTCCAATCACCTTTATCATATAACTTAACGAATTTGTCTAAGTTCGCAGCCTTCCTGCAATGATCCAAAATTCCCTCATTAAGGGTTTTTTTAGAAATGACAGGAAGGGACATTAATAAGTCCTCCCGCTCTGCTCCTCTTCGTGCAATTTTTCAGGCTTATTATCCTGCAAGCGTTTAGTATCTAGCCACTGATGCTTAGAAAAGTTTCTTAGACGATTGAAAGAGTAATCTATTCTCTTAGAGGGTGGCATATAGTCCAAAGTTTGGCCTGAAACATATTGCAGATGTTGTGAACCATCTGTACATCTGTTTTTATACTGCACTTTTCTCGCCTCCGGCTGTAAGGATCACGAGTGCTACAGCTTTTTCAAAGGTGGTTCCGAATTTTTGCATATGCTCGATGGTATCTCTTCGATCTGCACAAATTTTTTTCAAAGTCTCAACTGTGTAGGGTTGCAACTGTTCGATATTCAGCATTTAAGCTCCTAGAGCCGAAAAACTGCAAAAGGCAATCAAAAACAGAAGTCCGTATTTGTAAAAGTATATATACATCCTTTTACACAATACTACGCTGTGTAGTACAAATGCAATCTTATTGTAATACACAATCTCGCTATATTCGATAAGTCGTTGACTGCCTAATTTCTCTGTGTGGACCAGACGCAGAGAAGGCAGATTTAACGGACTCCCGTTTTTAATGCCTTTTCAAGTACTCTGTTTAAGAATGAATTTCTAGACTCTTTACCACGCTTTGCTTCGATTTTTGCAAAGACATCTTTCTCAACATACATTACGACAGGTACTTTGCCTCCGTATAGTTGTGGATATTCCATTTTATTCTCCATTTTAAGTGAACTATGTTGTTGAATTTATACTGTAATAGTAAAATAACCTCTAGTGCCGTTAAATCTTAATTTAACGTTTTTTTGTATGTTTTATATCAGTCTGTTATTAATCTCCACCAATTTTTTTACTTTACTGTAAAGTATTGTACAGTTCTCTTATATAAAAAGATAATGGTCAAACTATGAGCCTGCTACCGATAAACGGTTAATAATTATTAACCGTTCATAATTGTGAACGGTTAATCTCTTTATATATCTGTCTATATTAGTTGCTACTAAACAATAAAAAAACATTAGTATAATAACATCCTATCACAATTGGGGTAGCAAATGTCCTTCAATATTTTAAGTGCTGGATCTTTTCATAAAAATAATTAAAATTTTATATAAGGAAACTAGAAAATTAATTTTTCATAGCTTTAAGAGCCTCCATAACAGCATTTAAGAACTCAGGATCTTTTTTCTGCAGTTCTAGTGTAATCTCGGTAATTTCTTGGGATTCCTTTATCCTTTCTATCTCTGCCTTTAGTTCTTGCAGCTCTGATCTTTCCACAACATGTCGGGCTGTCTCAGCTTGCAAGATCTGATTCTCCTGTTTGATCCGCAGGTATTCAGGACTTTCTGAAATATCTGCCTCTTTTTGAATTGTGAGATAAGGCACATATTTTCCATATATCTTTGCTAAAGAGGTTGGATCAGATCGAAAATAAGCGGCTTTAGTTCTATCAATTTTATGTCCCATTGTAAACTCAACAAAGAAAGAGTCGCAACCAGCATTTAACAAAGCAGAGTCATAGTATTTTCTCAGGTTGTGACTTCGGATGATATTCCATGTCCCTTTAGGAGTTGACTTACGGGCTTTTTCATTCAGCATCCGGTATATCTTGAGGAAGGAATTTCTTTCAAGCTTCCTGAGTCGCTCATCTCTTTTCTCAAGCCATTCATTCGGTATTGTCCTACCAATAAAAAGATAATCGTTATCAGAATAAACATGCTGCTTCTGTAATTGTCTTTGTTTCCTAATATCGGTTGAATCAGATTTTCTATCTCTGAACTCTAGGTAATCATTAACTGCCTGACTAGCTTCAGGAGTGAGAAATGTGATAAAATCGGTCTTAGTTTTGCCTCTACGTATTTTTAAGGTCGTTATTCCTGTTGTAGAATCATATCCATCCTTAAAAGTACCAACTTTTAGATTAATAATCTCATTAGAGCTTAATCCACCTGAAGCACCAACAAGAACAATTGCCTTCTCCAAAGGATCACATACTTTTAATATTTTTTGAACGTCATTTTTTGAAGGTATTTCAACGTTACTTTCTAATACTATAGATTCAAGGTTTCTCTGTTTAGGAAATTGAATATCATAGTAATTGTAAAACGACTGAATAGCCATTATATATCCGCGAATGGTATTAGGAGCAAGGTTCTTGCTTTCCAAATGCTCTATGAAGTCTGGTACATAATCAGAAACAGATCTTTCACGCGTTAGCAAACCTTCTTTGATTTCTTTTTCAGCTTCAATAATGAGTTGATCAGGAGCTTTATCTACAAATTCACAAAATGCTTTAATAGCATGCGAGTAATTTCTTTTTGTGTTATCTGACTTTGCAACTGCTCCAAGCCATTTATCAAACAAGCTTTTCAAAATAATACCTCTGTTTTACCATAGATCCTACCTCATTAATAGCATAATAAATTTTAAGGTTGTGATGCCATTTTCGGTATATCAATGATAAACGTGCTGCCAGGTTATGAAAAGGCGGCATACAGGGAACTCAAGAACATTGAAGGGATTAAGGACGTTTATCATGTCTTTGGGGAATTTGATTTTGTAGTAATTATAGATGTTGAAGATCTGTACACTCTTAACGATGTGGTAGATATAATCAGACAACAGGAAACCGTAAAAACGACCAAGACAATTATCGGGGCAGAACTTTAAACTGCCAGAGTCGAAATCAACAGGATTCTATCACGAGACAAAATGAATAATTTATATTTTCTAGCAGGTGCGGACTACCCTGACTTTTTATGAAAAATGGAAATCGTCAGAATCAGCTGCTTAAAGGTTTTAATTAAACCTGCTTAAAATAAAAACGTAAATGAAAATTTTCTGATTTTATGCTCTTTTGCTGTATATAAAGATATTTTTTTATATTGTGAGACTATTTTTCTTATTGTAAAAATGTTTTTCAGGCTGCGAACTATTTCTCATGTGTTGAAGGATGTTCTAAGAAAATATAAGACTAAAAATTGCTGCTGAAAGAAGCATAAATTCTTACTTTAATTCTTAGTTTAGTCATTTGTAAAATAATATAAAGTTACATTACATTCTCACCAGAGGTAAAATTTCATGGAATTCACCGTTGCAGAAGAACTTGCAAAGCATCAAAAATCAATAAGTGTCGCAGAGTTTTTCGAGAAGAACAGGCAGATCCTGGGTTTTGACTCGGCGCCTCGAAGCCTTATAACAACCGTAAAAGAAGCTGTTGATAATGCCCTTGATGCCTGCGAAGAAGCAGGTATTTTGCCTGACATCCTTGTCCAGATCGAAAGAACCGGACAGGACTACGTAACTGTCATTGTAGAAGACAACGGGCCTGGAATTGTAAAAGAACAAATTCCAAAGGTTTTTGCAAAGCTTCTCTACGGTTCAAGGTTCCATGCCCTCAAGCAGAGCCGGGGACAGCAGGGAATAGGGATTTCTGCAGCCGTACTCTATGCCCAGATGACTGCGGGCAGGCATACGAAAATTCTGTCCAAAACCGGTCCCAATTCCCCTGCCCACTATTACGAGCTTATGATCAATACCAGCACGAATGAGCCTGACATTCTGAAAGATGAAATCAGAGACTGGTTCCGCCCGCACGGGACTCAGATCGAGCTGGAGATGAAGGCTGCCTATGTAAAAGGAAGAAGGCAGTCAGTTTACGAGTACCTCAAAGCTACTGCAATTGTGAATCCACATGCAAGAATTACCCTTATAGAGCCTGACGGTAACGAGGTGGTCTTTGAAAGAGCCACGGATAAGATGCCTGAGCCAGCCCAGGAAATCCTGCCCCATCCTGAAGGTATAGAGCTTGGCACTCTTATGAAAATGCTCCATTACACCGAGCGCCAGAAACTCGCCCCATTCCTCCGATACTCATTCTGTAAAATAGGTTTGCTGACTGCCGAAGAGATTTGCAAAGCTGCGGGGCTTGATCCCGAAGTCGACCCAAAAACCCTGGGACGCCATGAAGCAAGAAAGTTAATCGAAGCTTTTGAAAAGGTAAAGATCATGGCTCCTCCGACAGACTGTCTTTCCCCGATCGGGGAAGAGCTGATCTACAGAGGGCTTGAAAAAGAAACAAACGTGGATTTCATTGCCACAAGCACGCGAAAACCTGCAGTATATTCCGGAAACCCTTTTGTAGTTGAAGTCGGGCTCGCCTATGGGGGGGACCTTCCGAAAGAAGACAAGATCAGCATAATGCGTTTTGCTAATCGGGTGCCTCTGCTTTACCAGCAGGGAGGCTGCGTGATCACACATGCAGTAGAAGACATCAAATGGAAGCAGTACGGCTTAAACCAGCCTGGAGGGGGACTTCCTGTAGGCCCGGCTATCCTGCTTGTTCATGTGGCATCTATTAACGTACCTTTTACCTCAGAATCAAAGGATGCAATTGCCGATATTCCCGTAATCAAAGATGAGATTGATCTTGCAATCAAGGAGGTTGCACGAAAACTCAAGCACTATCTTAGTAAACAGAGCAACCTTAAGAAGCGCCGGGAGAAAGAGATTATAATTACAAAGGTACTCCCGCAGATGGCTTCAAAGGTAGCAAATATCCTGGAAAAGGATGTCCCTGACATTAACCCTGTTGTTGCAAAGATTATGGGGAATCTGCTCGTACACAGAAAAGTTAAAAAGAATGAGGATGGGTCCGCAGATATTGTAATTAAGGTTAAGAATTTCGGAACTTCTTCATACGCGTTCAGAGTTCATGAGATGCTGCCATGGACAATAAGCAGGGCAAAGCCAGAACCAAAGGTTGTGACCCTGGGCAACGACTATGATTACGTATGGGATATCTCGGCAGCAGTTGGATCTTCAAAGGTACTCAGCTACAGGATAGAAAGTGTGACTGATAAAGAACTCGAAAAACTTCCCGACCTTATTGTGGAAGGGCTCGAAGAAGAGCTTGTAACCGGGGCAAAAGCCTTCAAGGGGGCATAAAAATGGCTAGAGAAACAAATAACAAAATGTCTAAGGGAGATGCCCTGGCAAGGGAAAAGCTGCTTGAACTTGTAGAAAGGATCTATAACCAGTTTGAGAATGAGGTTATCCCAAGCGTCAGCCTTCCAAGCCGGACAAAAGCGAATATAGAATATTCCGATGAGAGTGATGTCTGGGTCTACGGAGACAGAGAAAGCGAAAGGAGCGCAAAAACCGTAAAAGGGGCATTCCAGCTCCTGAAAACCGTTTACGCGACAGACTTCCTTATAAACGAACATCTCGCCCATAATCGCGGATCAACGCTTCGAGAACTCTACTATATTTCAGAGGGCTGGGTTGCTGCGAAGTTCAAAGAACAGGCTGAGAGCGACCGCCTGATCGAAGATCTTGAGCTCCTTACCAATCTCCAGAGGGAATTTTTCCATATGCGCCCTGAGGAGGACGGGGCTACAATGTTTGGACCCATTGAGATTACCGAGCAGACAAAAAGAGGAGAACGGATTATTCACTGCCAGAAGGACGTGGGTGAAGGCGGATACCAGATTCCTTTCAATGTGGAAAATATTGAATTCAAAGACCACGATGCAAGCATGATAATTGCCATAGAAACTGGTGGTATGTACGCGCGTCTTATGGAAAATGGCTTTGACGAAGCTTACAATGCGATCCTTGTCCATTTAAAAGGACAGCCTGCAAGGTCAACCCGCAGGATTATCAAACGTATGAACGAGGAGCTAGACCTCCCTGTAGCCGTTTTTACGGACGGCGACCCCTGGTCCTACAGGATCTATGCCTCGGTTGCCTACGGAGCCATAAAAAGTGCCCATCTCTCTGAATTTATGGCAACTCCATCAGCTAAGTTCCTCGGTCTACAGCCTTCAGATATAGTCGAATATGAACTCTCAACCGACAAGCTTACAGAACAGGACATAAGCGCACTGCGGAGTGAGCTATCCGATCCCCGTTTCGAATCCGATTACTGGCAAGAACAGATTCAGCTTCAGCTCGATATAGGTAAAAAAGCTGAACAGCAGGCTTTCGCAGGCAAAGGTCTCGATTTCGTAACCGAGGTTTATCTTCCGAACCGGTTAAAAGAACTGGGTATGCTTTAAAGCTTGCATCCTGCAAGCCTTTTCACAAAATCTTTTGAAAAAAGATTTTGGAGCGCAAGCCTTTTGAAAAAAGAGCTTGAGCGCAAACTTTTTAGAAAAAAGTTTGATCACAAGCCTTTTCAAAAAAGGCTTGAGCGAAAACCCCAAGCAACGGCGTGGTTAAGCGGCGCAACGCTTGGTGATAAACCGGCGCAACGGTTTCAGCTCAACGGTCTAGAGTCAACGGCATGGTTAAATTTATATAGTTACATTCAAATTTATTGGCTGGAGTTTTGACTTAGTGTAAACTGCGGGCGAATCCTTCTGGCTGACATAGCTAATATTAATATGCATCGTGATGAACAGTATTTACTCCAAGCTGGTTTTTATTCGGGAATTACTTTTTAGACTGTTGGAAAATATAGTGAAATTAAACGTGTAATACTTTACTGAAGGACTGTATAAGTGCCGCGACTCCTGCCATGACTTGCTGTGAGAGAGATTTCTTTGTGAACGAAACAGAAAATATTTATTTAAACTAAAGACGTGCTAAAAAATTAGTATGAAAAGCGCATATTCGGCTGCAAAATTATGCTAAAAATCGCTTGTTTTAAGAGGATTTATGCCAAAAAATCTTGCTGAATTTTCAGGGGATCTAAAGGCTTAAAATGTATGAGCGCATATTGAATTTGGTTCGTGGTAGAAAAGATAAGAATTAAATATAAAAATTGTTCAATAAAAATTGAAGGCTTATAGACTTGACACGATTCCTAAAGTCCTATTTTGATAAAAGTTTTCCCGCGAATTTTTTAAAAAAATTGAAATGATACATAGTTCCTATAACTTATTAGATTTTTATGGAGAATAAACCAAGATGAGTGATAAACAGGTATACGACGCCTCGCGCATCCAGGTGCTGGAAGGCCTGGAAGCTGTCCGGAAACGACCCAGCATGTACATAGGAAGCACGGATAGCCGCGGGCTCCACCACCTAGTCTATGAGGTAGTAGATAACAGTATTGATGAAGCTCTTGCAGGCTTCTGTACCAGGATAGATGTCACAATCAATCAGGACGGAAGTGTGACAGTTCTGGACAATGGGAGAGGAATCCCTATCGATCCCCATCCATTTTACAAGAAATCCGCACTTGAAGTCGTAATGACGATTCTGCATGCAGGAGGGAAATTCGACAAGAGCACCTATAAAGTCTCAGGGGGACTGCATGGAGTAGGGGTTTCTGTTGTAAATGCACTTTCGGAATGGCTTGAAGTAGAGGTATCAAGAGAGGGCAAGAAGTACTTCCAGCGCTATGCCCGTGGAAAACCCGAAACTGGCGTCCAGGAAATCGGGACATCCAAGACTACAGGCACAAAAACCACTTTTAAACCAGATGCAAAAATTTTCGAAACAACGGATTTCAATTACGAGATACTCTCAAACAGATTAAGGGAACTTGCTTTCCTGAATAGGGGCCTTACCATCAGCCTCAAGGATTTAAGAACCCCCGATGGGCAGTCTGATACCTTCAATTATAACGGCGGAATAGTAGAATTCGTTGAGTACCTGAACAGGAAAAAGCAGCCTCTCCATGAAAAACCGATCTATTTCGAACGGAAGAGAGACGACATGGTAGTCGAAATTGCAATGCAGTACACAAATAGCTATACTGAGAATGTGTACTCCTTTGCAAACAACATAAATACTCACGAAGGCGGAACCCACATTATTGGTTTCAAGACCGCTCTAACACGGGTTGCAAACGACTACATCAAAGCCAATAAGCTCTCAAAAGAGGATGTAAAACTTACAGGCGACGATGTGAGGGAAGGACTGACTGCAATCATCAGTGTCAAACTCCTGGAACCACAGTTCGAGGGGCAGACCAAGACAAAGCTAGGAAATAGCGATGTCAAAGGCATAGTAGACTCCCTTGTAACTGATGGGCTTGCCGAGTACTTTGAGGAGAATCCAAAGGTTGCAAATGTTATCCTTGAAAAAGCACTCCTTGCTCAGAAAGCCAGGGAAGCTGCAAAAAAAGCAAGAGAACTGACCCGAAGAAAGAGTGCTCTTGAGGTCAGTACCCTTCCGGGAAAACTTGCGGACTGTTCGGAAAAAAATCCCGCAGTCTGTGAGATCTATATTGTGGAAGGAGATTCAGCAGGCGGCTCAGCAAAACAGGGCAGAGACAGGAGTTTCCAGGCAATTCTTCCTCTGCGGGGAAAGATCCTGAATGTGGAGAAAGCCAGGCTTGCAAAGATCCTGAAAAACAGCGAGGTTGTTTCCCTGATTACAGCCATAGGCACAGGCGTCAGTGAGGACTTTGATCTTGATAGTGCACGTTACCACAAAATAATCATCATGACTGATGCCGATGTTGACGGAGCGCATATAAGAACTCTTCTCTTGACACTGTTCTTCCGGTACATGCGGCCTTTAATCGATGCCGGGTACGTGTACATAGCCCAGCCTCCTCTTTACCGCATAAAGAAGGGAAAGGCAGAATACTATGTGTACTCAGACCGGGAACTGGATGAAAAGAAGAAAGAACTTGGGGAAAAAGGACTTACCATCCAGCGCTATAAGGGTCTCGGAGAAATGAACCCTGAACAGCTCTGGGAAACCACAATGAATCCTGAAAGCCGAACCCTTTTACAGGTAACCCTGGATGATGCAATCCGGGCTGATGAGATCTTCCGGATCCTTATGGGAGACGAAGTTGAGCCACGTCGGAACTTCATAGAAGCGCATGCAAAAGAAGTTGTGGATCTGGATATCTGAGGTGGCTAAAAATGGCAAATGACCAAGAAGAGAATAAATCGGAATCTAAAATGAAAAAATTTTATCAATCTACGCTTATCCCTGACGAGCCGGACGAAGAGCCGGAAGCAGAAGAACAGGAAACTGCACCCTACTCCATACCAGAGGAGCTGGATGAAAACACCGAGATAACCCTACCAGATCCTGTACCTGAGGAGCCGAAAAACGGAGAGCCCGAGGACGAGGAGCCTGAACCCGGAAGAGTGGGAGTTACTTCCGTCCTTATTGATGACGAGATGAAGCGCTCCTATATCAATTATGCGATGAGTGTCATTGTTGGAAGAGCTCTTCCCGATGCTCGCGACGGTTTAAAACCTGTCCATCGCAGGATTCTTTTTGCCATGAAGGAAGCAGGAATCACATACGACAAGCCATATAAAAAATCTGCCCGTGTGGTGGGAGACGTGCTCGGTAAATACCACCCGCACGGAGACGCTGCAGTTTATGACACCATCGTGCGTATGGTTCAGGATTTCTCCCTCCGCTATCCTTTAATTGATGGACAGGGAAACTTCGGGTCAATAGATGGTGATTCCGCTGCTGCCATGCGTTACACCGAAGTCCGTATGGACAAGATAGCAGAGGAAATGCTGGCTGACATCGACAAGGAGACCGTACCTTTCAGACCCAATTATGACGGGTCACTGGAAGAGCCCGAAGTCCTTCCTGCAAAGCTTCCGAACCTCCTTATTAATGGATCCACGGGTATCGCAGTCGGGATGGCGACGAATATGGCTCCCCACAATTTAGGAGAGGTAGTTGATGGAGCCCTGATGCTTATCGAAAACCCAACCGCCACTATTCCTGAACTCATGACTGTGATCAAAGGACCGGATTTCCCAACTGGGGCTAATATTATCGGAACTGCAGGCATAAAATCGGCGTATATGACAGGGCGTGGCACTGTAAAGGTTCGGGCAGTTGCCGATATTCAGGAGTTAAAGAAAGACAGGCAGCAGATTATCGTAACTGAGATTCCCTACCAGGTAAACAAAGCCAAGATGATTGAAAATATTGCCCAGTTAGTTCGGGAAAAAACAATCGTTGGAATTTCAGACCTTCGGGACGAGTCTGATAGGGAAGGAATCAGGATTGTTATTGAGCTTTCCCGAGGCACAAATCCAAAAGTCGTTTTAAACCAGCTTTATAAGCACACACAAATGGAAACCACTTTTGGGATAATTAACCTGGCTCTTGTTGACGGAAAGCCAAAGGAGTTGAACCTGAAAGAGCTTCTTGAGATCTACCTGGAATACAGGATGGAGATTATCCAGAAGCGGACGCTTTATGACCTCAGAAAGAGCGAGGAGCGAGCCCATATCCTTGAAGGGCTGAAAATTGCTCTGGATAACATAGATGCCGTTGTTGCTCTTATAAAGGGCTCGGCAAATGCGGATGAAGCAAAGCGAGGCTTGATGGAGAATTTCGCCCTTGATGAGATACAGTCAAAAGCTATCCTTGATATGAGGTTACAGCGCCTGACAGGGCTTGAGACTCAAAAGGTCATTGAGGAACTTGAGAGTCTTATAAAGCTGATTGGCGAACTAGAGAAAATTATTGAAAGTGATGAGCTCAAATACGAGATAATCAGGAATGAACTCCTGGAGCTCAAGGAAAAATATGGCGATGCCCGCAGGACAAAAATCTTGCCTGCAGTTGCTGAGGTCAGGGAAGAGGATCTCATTCCCGAAGAAGAAGTTGTGGTCACGATTACGAACGGAGGCTATATAAAACGTCTACCTCTCAGCACTTATACCATGCAGCGCCGAGGAGGGCGGGGTATAATCGGCATGGAGACAAAGGAAGAAGATTTTGTGGAAAATCTTTTCATTGCTTCAACCCACGATTATATCCTGTTCTTTACAAACCTGGGAAGGATCTACTGGCAGAAAGTTTATGAGATCCCGGAAGGTCCCCGCCAGTCGAGAGGCAAAGCCATAGTAAACCTCCTTGAACTCCATGAAGGCGAAATGATCAATGCCATGATCCCGGTAAAAGAGTTTGACGAAAACCATTATCTGCTTATGGCAACACGGGCAGGCATTGTCAAAAAGACGCCTCTCTCCGAGTTCAGGAACCCAAGAAAAGCAGGCATAATCGCAGTCACCCTTGACGAAGGCGATGAGCTTGTGAAGGTTCTGCTGACTGACGGGAATAAGGAAGTGGTCATGGTATCCAGAAAAGGAAAAGCTATCCGCTTCTCGGAAGAAGATGTCCGCCCGATGGGCAGAACCGCAAGAGGCGTCCGCGGTATGACCCTTGACGGTCCCGAAGACGAGGTTGTAAGCGTGGATCTTGTTGACGAGAACGCAACCCTCCTAACCGTTACTGAAAATGGTTTTGGTAAAAGAACTGAGTACTCCCAGTATCCTCTGCACCGCCGCGGCGGAAAAGGTGTGAAAACGATAGTCACCAGCGCGAGAAACGGCCCGGTTTCGAGAGTTAGGTCCGTAGCTCAGGATGACGAGCTTATCTTCACCAGCGCAGATGGCATAATAATCCGCATCCCGGTCAAAGATATCCCAATCCATGGTAGAAACACTCAGGGCGTAAGGCTCATTAACCTCAAACCCGGTGACACAGTCGCAGGCGTGGCAAGGATCCAGAACGGTAAAACCGAAGAAGAACTGAAATCCAAAGCCACCAGATCCCGGCAAGCCGCAGAAGCAGCTTCAGCCGGCAATGAAACCAATCTTCAGGAAGACGAAGCCGAAGAAGACTTTGAAGAGGCTGAAGAGTTTGAAGACCTCGAAGCCGCTGACGAAGAAGCCGAAGAACCTGAAGACGCTGATAAAGACGAGCCCGAAGAGGTTGAGAAGACTGAATAACATACGCGGGTGAAGAAGAATAATTCTTCACTCAAATGCTGCTGGAATTATTTTTTTGGGGAATTGATTTCCGGCGGCGGGGTTTTTGTCCGGAGGGGAGCCGGACGGGGGACTTATTTTTCGAGGTGAGTTTTTTGAATCGATTTTTTGAATATTGGGTGCCGGAAGGTATAGTTTTTAGAATTCTCAGAACCTTATGCTACGGGTCTAAAAGTTTATGTATATAATTTTCGTGGCATTTTACTAGTGTCTATAAATAAATGTGAAATTATGTTGTAAGATTTAAAAGAGAATATGGTTTTTATCATCTGCCTTTACCTGTAATTTCTGAGAAAAATCATTCAGCCTTCACCAAAGTGAAAATTGATTGAATATTCTCAGTTTCATAGATATAAAGTGATGTCAATTATTAGAAAAGCTAGCAGAATAGGAAAGACTAATGATCCTATCAATACAATAAAGCATGACTTCCAATAACTCAGATTATAAACAAACTGCCCTCCTCGAATGCAAATATGTATCCAATATATACTGGCTATTATTGGTATCAGAGAAAAAGGAATAAATTGAAAAGGTAAAACTGCAAACGAGTAAGCAACTATTTTAAAAGATTCTTCATAATTTTCTTTATTTGCAAGAAATTTAAAAGACAAAACACATCCTATTGAGACACATGCATAAGAAAAGAAAATTTGCAAAAGTTCAGTAATAAAGACAGGTCCAGGGATTTCAATGTATTTATTTAGGTAAATACTATCAAAAAAATGTCCAGTTAATACTGTAAGTAATAGAAATATTATGCTGAAAATCAAAGGATGAACGAAACTATCCTCACGAGGCATTTTTTTGAAAAACTCTGAAGGTTTCAGTATTACATCCGTAAATACAGTAAAATAATTCACATTAACACTTCCATATTAGTTTAAATGTTTGTACACATAGATTAAATTTTTCCAGAAAACGAACTACTTTGAAACACTTCTAATAATAAGGCGTTAAAGGAATGATTTTTCAGAATATTCATTATTCAGTGTCGGTTTAAGATTTGGCGATTCTTAAAACAGGGTTGGTACACGCCTGCAGAGCAGGCGACGGAGACCGAAAAGAAGTGAAAGTATTGAACTAATATACAAAGATAAAAACAAAAAATAAATCAGGTTATATGTTTAAAGGATTTGCAAGCAGAAAAGGAGCAGATAAATGTCTGAAGATGCGATTCTCAGGTTAAAACAAACTGTTCTGTTTAAAAAGCTTCGTGAGAAAGAGAAAGAAGAATCGAAAGAGACCTCATTCGAAGATTATGAGATTTCACAAAATATAATTTCAGTTGTTCGCAAGGCTGCTCCTTTGCTAGAAAGAGTTCCAGAAAACATGCCTGAATTCACATTGCATAATGCTAATCACAGCGTTCATGTAATTGAAAATATGGACAAAATAATACCTTGTGAAACTCTTAAACAATTAAACACTATTGAGATTTCCATACTTATTTATGCTGCCTATCTTCATGATATAGGAATGATCTCATCTTCTGATGAGCGGAAGCAGATAGTTAAAACTAGTGAATTTAAAAAACATTTAACCTCAAATGAAGAACTATACAGAAAGTTGGAGGAAGCGAAAAACAATAGTGATTATGAAGTAGTGCTTGCTATTGAAAACAAAGCTTTTACTGATTTTCTTCGAAAAAATCACGTTCAACGCGCACACAAAATAATCGATGAATATAAATTGGATTCTGAAATTTCATGGAAAAACATTCCATATGGTAACTTGGTAAGGGCGGTATGTGACAGTCATGAGCTTCCAGTAAAAGCTTTGTATAATACTAAATCTTGGCCAAATGATACTGTCGTACTGAATAAACTAGTAAATGTTCAGTATTTAGCTGTAATATTTCGATTGGCTGATATTTTGGATGTAGATCCCGAGAGAACTCCGAGACATTTATTCTACTACATAAATCCAAAAGACGAGGTTAGTATCAAAGAGTGGAAAAAACATCTCTCTATAACCGGATTTCAAATTACACCTGAGAAGATAAAAATTGTAGCTAATTGTAAACATCCAGAACAGGAACGAACACTTAGAAAATTCATAAAAGAAATCGATAAGGAAATTGAAGATAGCTATCGATTAGTCTCAAGTTACAGAGACAATTTAGAGGATAAGTATATACTTAAACTTTCTGAGCCAGTTGATGCAGAGATTCATTCTATTGGCTATGAATACTGTGATTTCCGTTTTGAACTTGATTATCGTAGAGTACTTGACTTATTGATGGGAGAAGGACTCTATAGAAATCCGATTGTAGCACTTAGAGAGCTTCTACAGAACTCTGTAGATGCCGTACGTTATAGAGAGTCTCTAGAAAAAAGAGAAGGAAATGGATATAAACCTTCTATAGAAGTCTCTTTGAGAAATAACGAATTGATTATTGAAGACAATGGCATAGGGATGGATGAAAAAATATTTAAGAATTATTTCATGAGAGTCGGTAGAAGTTACTACCAGAGTCCAGAGTTTCGGCAAAAGAATGTAGATGTAGATCCAGTAAGTGAATTCGGAATAGGTATTTTATCAGTCTTTATGGTTGCCGATAAGTTTACTGTTGAGAGTAGAAGGAAAACGTTTGAAGAAGAGTTTAATCCCTCTGAACCAATATATTTTGAGATTCCAACAGCTTATGATTATTTTATAAGAAAGCAATCTAATCGTTCTAAGTATGGAACAAAGATAACTTTGTATTTAAAACCCAATCATCCATTTTCCGCCGAGACATTAGTAAAGACAATTTCAGAAATAGCTCCTTTCATAGAATATCAGATAGAAATTAATACTGACAAAGGAAAGAGCAAATATGAACCTCTTTTACCAGGGGAAAAAATAAGAAGTAAAAACGTCGTGAAAGAACACTTTGAAGTTTCATTCGATGATAAAAAGGAGGGCATAGAGGGAAAACTATACGTTGTTAAACCTAATTTTTTAAAACCTACTGTTCTAAGTATTATCGCTCAAAGGGGATTTGCAATCCCCAGTAGCGAATTCCCACTTGGACGGCTATCTTACAAGGCAGCCATTCAAGCATCAATAAACATCTCCGGCCAGTCTAAATTATCATTATCTCCCAGTAGATCACATGTAATTATGGATGAGAAATATTATGAATTTATTGGTAAAATAGAGCAAAATATTTTAGAGGGACTCGAGAAATATTTGAAGACTACTAATGATTCAAGTTCAGTTGAACAGTATATCGAAAAAGTTAATGAACTATTAGAAGATGAGATCCTGAGTTTATCGGGATCATTATTATATAAAGGCTTATATTATTGTGAAAAATCTAAGAATACTCTGGTAAAAATCTTTTTAAATTATGTACCATTGTTAACTATTTCTGACGATGGACAAAGAAAATATAAAACTTTGAAGGAACTGGATAATATAACAAATTTGGCAATTACTGGCGCTAATGACCTTCCAGAGAAAATAACTGACGCTAAAATATTGGAAGAAACTAAGAGTCTTATTGGCCCAAGAACCATTCTTCTTATGCAAGAAGAAGGTGAAGAGGAGCGAAATAGTTTCTTAAATGAAATCTTAGGAGATTCTTCAGAAATTTATATTACTTCGATACCAGGAGTAGTAATCAAAACATTTTATAATACTAAAAAAAGTGATGAAAATATTGTTTTTAGAAAATATAACAAGTTTATACAGCAAATACATATTGGTTCAATAGGAAAAGCACCAATTTTTGTACATCCTCCAGGCTTCTATAAAGCGGCTGACACAGAAGTAATTTACAACGCTTCTCATCCACTATTTGCAAGACTTCTAAACGGCGGAGAACCCAAAATGAAGCTTCTAAAAAGGCAATATATAAGTTAACCAATTATCTGGAAGAATGTTTATCATATCTATATAGTAGATTATATTTTTCATCTTTTAGACCTAATTATAAACTACAGATAAGTAGTAATATCAATTACATGTTAATTGGAGTTCTCAAGTATTACCCAGAAATATTCCATGAGTTCTATGAAGCAGTAGAACAATACTGGGAAGAGGCAAAAGACTTAGGGGTTATTTCTCATGATGAAGACTTTATCGGTTTTTCATTTGATGACTTTCCTTGGTTCTGGAATTATGAGTTAACTGATTTTGAGAGATGAAATATCTCTAAACCAATTTTCCTCCAATCTCTCCTCCCTCTCTCCCTGCCTATCGCTCGCATACGCAACATACTCTCCGCTTTCCCTATCAAAAACGAACCTGTAAACCTTCTTGAAATAAGCCCAGTACTTAACGTACGGATTTCTGGCATCGCTCAGCGTGACAGTTACCGATCCATTTCCTTCCGAAACGCTGTAGACAGGATAATCGATTTCCTGCGGAACGGCTGTGCTGTAGAGTTTTCCGGCTCTCTCGGCATAGGCGGCGGCATCGGAAACGTTGCCGGTCACGTTAATTTTCTCGATATAATCACTTCTTTCGATGCCTGACCAGTAGCTCACTTCCATGATTTTGTAATGGGTGGCGTTATAGGGATATGCGGTAATGAATTTCCCGAAGGATGAGGGATAGGTATTCTGATAGCTGATTTTTGCTCCTTCCGCGCCAGAAATATAATTCACAAGAAATAGTTTTGCCGCAGGCAGGAATGCAACAAGCCAGATTACAAGCACGACTGCGAGGGTTGTATAGAATTTGCTGCGGTTGCTCGTGACAAAGGCACAGAAATTCTCGAATTTCCCGCTCCATTTTCCCCGGTTTTTCAGGTAGCTCACGAGTACTATAAAAATGGGCAGCAGAGGAATGAGGTTTGCCAGCGGGTCGAAAAAGTGAACGGCTCCGAGAGTGGATGTTTCAGTGCTGAACGGATAAAAGGGGCGCATCTTCCAGCTTGTCGCGTAATCGAGGTAGACGTGGGAAAGGATGGCTGCAAGCCCGGCAACCGTGAACAGGCGGTCTTTTGTTTTGAGCCAGATCAAAAGCGTTACAAACAGGATGAAAAGGATGGAGTGCATGAATTCCCTGTGCCCGAAAAGGTAGAAAAGCTGGTTTCTAGCCTCATGGCTTAAACTGCCGGCAATGAGGGCAAATACCGCATATGGTATAAAATCCAGATCCGGAAGAATTGACATGAAAGCTACTTCATTTCGCTTTTTTCCTTTGAAGCCGAGGACAAGAGCGATCAATAAGCCAATTCCCAGGTGGGAGAGTGTGTTTACCATTTTCTTTATCCCTTAGTTAAAGAAAATAACTGTGAAAATATATATTTTTAATTGAAAGGTTTGGAGAAACAGAGGAAACCAAAAAGAAAAAAGATGGCATGAGCGGAAGATATAATAACAGAAGATAAAAATAGTTCGAATTCTTATATATTCTTATAATATCCAGAGAGTTAATACTAATCCAGATAGGTTTCTACAAGAATCTTTCATAGTTTGCATCTTTTACCTTTAAATAGATGCGGCGTATAACTATATTCTGCATTGGAATTGCCATCTGGCGATTTAGTATGTATTTGATCAGGAATAGGGGATAACAACATGGCTAAAGGGTTATACAAGTTACCAGATTTGAAATATGGCTATTCAGACCTTGAACCTTACATTTCCGAAGAACAGCTACGCATTCACCACGACAAGCATCATCAGGCTTATGTGACCAATGCAAACTCACTTATAGAGATGATGGACAAGGCAAGGAAAGAAGGAACGGATTTTGATTATAAAGCCGCCGCAAAAGCTCTGACATTCAATCTCGGCGGGCATGTCCTTCATGACTTTTTCTGGTGGGAGATGACCCCAGAGAGCAACTCAAGTAAAGAGCCTGTCGGCGAACTGGCTGAAGTGATCAAAGAAAATTTCGGAAGCTTTGACAGGTTTAAAAAGGAGTTTTCTCAGGTCGCATTAAGTGTTGAAGGTTCCGGATGGGCAGCCTTGACCTACTGTAAGGATACGGAAAGGCTCATGATTTTGCAGATCGAGAAGCACAACGTAAATCTTGTGCCCGATTATCCGATTATCATGGACCTTGATGTGTGGGAACATGCTTACTATATTGATTACAAGAATGATAGGGGCAAGTTCATAGAAGGATTCTGGAATATAATCAACTGGGAAGAAATTGACAAATACTTCATGAAAGTGAGAAAATAATCGAAAAATCTAGTCTAAAAATTGTCTTTAAAATGTCTGTTCCATTCTGATTAAATTTTTCCAATTACCTTTTTATTTTAAGGGTAATTGGAAATAAGGCTTTTTTCTATCAAAAGCAAGTTTATATTTATTTGAGCACTCAAAGCAGTTTCACTCAAAACAGCTTTACCCAAAGCAGTTTCACTCAAAGCAGCCTCACTCGAAGCAGCCTCACTCAAGCAGCTTCACTAAAAGCAACTTCACTCAAAGCAGTTTTATTTATTTGAGTTATTCAAAGTAATTTTTATCGAGCTTCTTTTCCGGTCTTCCATAATGGCTCTCATATACCTCATATTCTCCGCTCTCTCTATCAAAAACGAATCTGTAGACTGTATCGAAGTAAGGCCATTTGTCAACGTACGGATTTCTGGCATCGCTCAAAACCACGGTTACTAACCCGTTTTCTTCGGAGACTGAATACACGGGATAATCAATTGCCTGGGGTACTGAAGCACTGTAAAGTTTTCCTGCCCTTTCGGCATATGCCTGGGCGTCAGGGACATTGCCTGTTACTGAGACTTTTTCGACATAAAAGCTCTTCTCAACTCCTGACCAGTAGCTGACTTTTATCAGCTTGTAATGGGTATCACTGTACGAGTAGGCTGCAAGGAATTTGCCGATGGATATTGGATAAGTGTTCCTGTAGCTTATCTCGGTCCCTTCAGTATCGGAAACATGCCTGATCAGGGAGATTTTTGCAACCGGAAAAACCACGATCCAGAGCAGGAGAACCAGGATTACGGAGGCATAGAATTTCTTCTCGTTTCTGTTCACAAGACTATGGAACCTGTTTAACCCATTAAGCTTCCTGTTCCAAGTATCCCTGTCTTTAGTACTCCAGCTGTTTTTAACAAATTCTGAAGCCACTATATACAGAGGCAGCAGCGGGAGAAGGTTTAGAATTGGGTCGAAGGGATAAATGGCTCTGAGAGCTGACTCCTCGGTACTGAACGGATAGAAGGGGCGCATTTTTGCACTTGTTGTATAATCGAGCAAAATATGAAGGAAAACAGCCTGAAGCCCTCCGAAAGTAAAGCGTCTGTCTTTAGTACTGAACCAGATCAGAAGTGCGACAAGGAAAGCAAAAAAAATCGAGTGTGTAAACTCCCTGTGACCAAGCAGGTAGAATAGCTGGTTCCGAGCCTCATGGCTTACACTGCCGCTGATGAGCGTAAATACCGAATATGTGAAGTAGTCAAGATCTGGAAGTAAAGAAAGAAAGAGTAAAACCAGTCTCTTCCTTCCTTTAAGACCCAGAGCATAGGAAAGGAGCAGACCGACTCCAAGATGGGAAAGTGTATTTACCATAAATTTACCGTCTGTGTAAATTTTTTAGCCAAATTTTAATGTTTTTGGTAATATCTCTATAATTTTTCTAATAATTCTTAACAGATTTTAACAGTTCTCCAACTGCGTATCTAAATCATGGATTTTTATGTCGTACTCCAAGCACTCTTTCTGATTTAGTTTGAGTAATCTCTTTTTGATAGTTTGCTGAGAAAGCATCTATAATATTCGCCTGATATTATATAAAAGAATTGATAAATAGTAATTCGATAGGTGTAAAAGGAAATCAGAATAATAATCCGATCAGGTATAAAGGTAAATCAGAACAGTAATATCAATCAGGTATAAAGGGAAACTAGGACACGCTTTTGGATATCTGCTGTACAGAAGGCAAGACACTATGATTCTCATGGTATTCTTTCATAGGCTATTTACTTGAGGGTAATGACTGAGAAGCTCATCCATACCAGTTCTTGCCCAGCCTCTCTTCCTGTCCCCCATACATACCTGCGTAGACTTCATACTCTGTACTGTTCCTGTCAAAAATAAACCTGTAAAACGACTTAAAATAAGCCAGTTCTTCAAGATACGGATTTCTTGCATCACTGAGGGTAACCGTTACCGTATTATTATCTCCCGAAACGCTGTAAACAGGATAATCGATTTCATCAGATACACCTTCCCTGTACAGATTCTCCGCTCTTTTTATGTAATCCTCAAAATCCGAGATGTTTCCCTCCACGGAAACCTTTTCAACGTAGAAGCTTTCCTCGATCCCTGAGAGATAACCTACTCTGAGGACTTTATAATGTGTAGAGTTATATGAGTACGCTGTCAGGAACTTATCCACGGATTCGGGATAGGTACTCTGGTAGCTTATTTCGGCTTCTTCGATCTCGGAAATATGGTTGATCAGGAAAGCTTTTGAAATCGGCATGAAGGTTAGCCAGACTAGTAACAGAAGAATTAGAGAGGAATAGAGCTTATCATCGATATTTGATATTAACGTGCAGAAGCTTCTTATTTTCCCGTTGATTTTTTTCATGTTGCTCAAACTTCCCATAATCACAATGAAGGGAGGCAGGAGAGGAAGTAAATTTAACAGGGGGTCAAAGAAATAAACGGCTCTCATAATAGACGTATCTGTACTGAAGGGATAGAGAGGACGCATTTTCCAGCTTGTAACGTAATCCAGGTAGGAGTGGAAGAAAAGGGACTGGAATCCTCCGACAGTAAAAAGCCAGTCTTTTGTCTTAAACCAGATAAAAAGTGTAACCATGACAATGAAGAGTACGGAATGCGTGAATTCCCTGTGCCCGATCAGATAGAAAAGCTGGTTTCTAGCCTCAGGGCTCAGACTGATTTCGGTAAAGACAAATGCAGAGTACAGGATGTAATCCAGATCAGGAAGCACGGATAATAACACTACGGCTCTCAACTTGTCTCCTTTCAGGCCTAAAGCCAGACCTATGAGTAGACCCACTCCCATATGGGAAATTACGTTTACCATAACCCCTTATTCCTGCGCGGATTTTTATAATATAATATAGAAAATAAAAGATATATTATTTCTTTTTGAAAAATCGTGTGCGAGAGTTGCAAAGTTGTCTTTACTTTTGAGAATAATGGAAACAAAAGTTAGGCATTAAAAGCAACTCTTCAGGATTGCAGGTAAAACGAGAAGCCGTTTTTTATAAAAAGGAAATGTTTGTCTCTTATTAAAAATAAAATTTGTTAACGAGAGGACAGCCCCTCTCAAATTACTATGTCGAACTATTGGTGTTCTTACAGCGTTGAATTGTTAGATGTTCTTACGGGCTCGAATTATTCAATGTTCTGTCAAAGAAGGTTATCATCTCTTCATATGCGTCCTGTGCAACAAAGCTTTCAGAAAGTTCTCCATCTTCTGTAAGCATAAAACCATGAAGTTCGCCCTGGTAAACCTTCAGCTCAAAATACTTATCAGCTGCGTCCAGTTCACTGGCATACCTGTAAATATCGGTAATATTGCTATACTGGTCCCTTGTGCCGTGTATTATAAGCATAGGCGCATCAAGCTGGTCTGTCATGTTTGCCGGTATGCCGGGCTGGGTTTCAGTTCCGCCCATGTAAGGGAAACCATACCAGGCTACCCCAGATTCGAACTCATCCATCTGGGGCAGGAAAAGCATGGTATACCTGCCGCCAGCACAGAAGCCCGTAAGCCCTAATTTCTCGGGGTCTACCTCGTCCCTTGTCTCAAGGTAAGCTGTGCTGTTCCTGATAAGGGCTTCCACTTCGGCGTCCGAAGGAGCTTCGGAGTGGGTCTGCCAGAAAGGAGCAATCACAAAATATCCGTCTTCAGCCATTCTGTCTACCATAGTCTGATAGCCGGGCTCGAAACCTCTGAATGAGTGAATAAGTACTATAGCCGGGTAATTTCCTTCTTCAGCCGGAACTGCTGTATAAGCCGGATAAACCTTAGACCCGCTTGTAATATTTACAATTTCAGTCTCTATCAGGGATGAATTATTTCTGGTCTCATTACAGTTATCCTGTGGTGAAGCTAAGTGCTTGCTCTCGGTATTATTGCAGGCTTTTTCGGAAACATCTAAAACCTCTGAATTGCAATAGAAGGCAGCCGCACCCCCTAAAGCGCTAAGCAGGCTCGCTATGAGCAAGAATATAACTAATTTGTTCATGGAATTTATTACCCCCCAAAATTATATACACTGGGAACTATCCTGCAATCTGGATGTCCTTTTCCGGAATACATGAGGTTCCGGGAGGCTCTGAAAACCTGTCTATGTATGAGCCTGACATACTTCATATAACAGGATAATTCCCAGATATATTAATAGAAAATTATATGCTAAGGGATATAAACCATACAGATTATTATTTCTTTAAAGGAAAAATCCTGATATTTCCTTTGTTCATTTCCGACATTTTTTAACATAGAATTTCGATTTGTACTTCCGAAAAGCCTTTAGCGCATATTTCTGATATAACTTTGCCTTCTGTATATATGTTAAACAAATCTTCTGCCCTCTTAAATAGAATCCCGGAATCCAGGCAAAATTTATAGTAGTATTCCACATCGCAGGTGTTGAAAACATTGCAAGATGGAGAAAGACAGCCCTGGAAGAAGCCCGTTATACAGGTATTGTGCCTGCAACGCTGAAACGGATTATCCAGTGCGGAAATAAATCAGTAAAGTTAAAATAATTTATCTGCCCTGAATCAGTAAGAAATTTCATAGATTCTCTGATATCTGGCTTTACCCAGTCTTTTTGAGGAAAGCTGGATACCGCAGCAATTATCTGATTAGGAGACGGAACCTTTGTTTCAGACCGAGCCTATAATTTATTTGCAATCCCTTGGAAATGAGTGGTTTACCCTTCTGATGATCCTGATAACTAAAATGGGATCGTCAGCCTTCTTAGCTGCCGCAGTAATATGCATCACTTTCGGGATTAGTTTCAGGAAAGGTTTTCTTCTGTTTCAGCTCTTAATCTGGACAGGGCTGATTACTGAGATTCTTAAGACAATAGTCGCTTTTCCAAGGCCGGATTTTGTAGATAATAGAGTGATTAACCTTGAATCAGGAGTAAAGAGTACCTCGCCTTTTAGTGGGGATGGACCTGATGGTGTGTTCGCACTTCCAGACAAGGAAGTTCTTGAAGCGTTTCGTCATGATGAATCACTTACCCACTCATGTTTTGGTTTTCCTTCAGGGCATGCTTCACTTACGACTGCACTCTGGGGAGGAAGTTATGCGATTTTCTGCAGCAGAATAATTAAAATCATGACTCCAATAATGGTATTACTTGTAGCGTTTTCGAGGATGTACCTTGGAAGACATTTCCTGGGAGATGTGCTGGGAGGAACGGCAATAGGCTTAACTTTACTGACCGCTTTTACCCTATTTCTTAAAAGCCCTCTGAAAGATGAGTTTTTCAGGAAAGAGAACTTCGAACTTGCATTCAGGTGGCAGAATATCATTTTTTACTCCGTTATTTTAGTTCTCCTTCCTGCATTTGCAGCTCTATCTCTGGTAAGTGCTGAAGCAGCAGGATTTTTCCTTGGCACAAATGTAGCATACATTCTGATTATACGAAAAGGGCTCCCTGATGATACTGGAAGTGCGGAACAGAGAGTTTTGAGGGTATTTATCGCCCTTCTGCTGTTTGGAGTCTCCTGCTTTGTTCTTGCTGTCGGGTTTGATGCCATCGGAGCTGCAGGCTTTCTCAGCTTTAAACTCATAGAATTCCTGGAAGCTTTCGTCCCTGCATCTACAATATGGATATCTGCAGTCGCCTGCATAAAACTCAATCTCTATAGAAGGGAGATTGCAGGCGCTCAGGAGAGTGAACTGGACAGGAGATCATTGGAAAAGTCTGGGAAGAGTTATTAAGATTAATAAGATTCGTGGAATTTTAATAAAGTTTCTGAGAACTGGATTTTATAGTCTTATGCTGTGGTTGTCAAAATCCGCTGAAGCCTATAGAATTGAATAAGAAATATTGAATTATTCAGGGTTACCGAGAAATTCTTCGAATCCTATTTGCCCTGTATCTTGAGAAAACTTTATATCTTATAATCGGTAGGGGATCATAATATTATATGAAGACTGAAATAGTGTTAATAGCCTTAAATTATAAACAAAAATATATTAAAAGATTGCAGTAAGGCTCTGTAATGCACTTGCTAAAGAGGGAATGAACCGTACAGAATTGAGCGAACCGTACAGGATTAATAAAATTTTACTCTTGTGGAAAAAAGGGAAAGGTCGTATATCATTATAATCTAATTTGTTCTGTAATTATTCACAAGGAATAACTTAAATAATGCTTTTAACTATTGAGCGTATTCACAATTCACCTGAGATATAACTAACCGAAAATCGCAACCTATCGGTTGCAACAATGGAAAAAACCTGAGAGTCATTTCACCGTGGAGAGGGTTTCCCACGGCATAAGACTTATAATTATACCAAAACAGAGAGGAAGACATTCATGGACTTTGAAAAGTTAAGACACGGAACCGAGCTTATTAAGCGGGGCTTTGCAAGAATGCAGAAAGGGGGTGTGATTATGGATGTTACAACTCCTGAGCAGGCCAGGATCGCAGAAGAAGCCGGAGCAGTTGCTGTTATGGCTCTCCAGGCTGTTCCTGCCGACATCAGGAAAGCAGGCGGAGTTGCGCGTATGGCCGATCCTGAAATAATCCAGCAGATAATTGATACGGTTACAATCCCTGTAATGGCAAAAGTCAGGATAGGTCACTTCGTAGAAGCAGAAATCCTGGAAGCTCTTGGTGTTGACATGATAGATGAGTCCGAGGTTCTGACCCCTGCCGACCCTTATTACCACATAGACAAAACGCAGTTTACCGTGCCTTTTGTCTGCGGAGCCCGAAACCTTGGGGAAGCCCTCCGGAGAATTAACGAAGGGGCAGCCATGATCCGGACGAAAGGGGAAGCCGGAACCGGAGATGTCAGCCAGGCAGTTAAACACATGAAGCAGATTCAGGGCGAGATCCGTGCACTTGCCGGGAAGACTAAAGAAGAACTGATTATGGTTTCCAGGGAAATCGAAGCTCCTATCGAGCTTGTAGTCGAAACTTCAAAAATGCAGCGCTTGCCTGTGGTAAACTTTGCAGCCGGCGGAATTGCGACCCCTGCAGATGCAGCACTGATGATGCGCCTTGGAGCAGATGGAGTCTTTGTGGGTTCAGGCATTTTCAAAGCCGAGAAACCCGAGAAGATGGCAAAAGCCATCGTTGAAGCCGTAAACAACTTTGACAACCCTGCAAAACTTGCGGAGATTTCAAAAGGCGTCGGTTCTGGCATGAAAGGTATCAGCGCAAGTACGATCCCTGCTGAGGAAGCACTTCAGGAACGTGGCTGGTAACCCCGAATTTCGCTTCGGGAGCACAGAAAATCGAAGATTTTCTGGGAGTTGCGATGTAATCGCAACAGCAAGCCTCCGTTTCGGTCGCTACGCTCCCTCAAGCGGAATAATTTATGGACAAGTAAAACAATTATTAATTCGCTTAAGCGGCAATTTAGAAAAACTGGCGTTCAGTTTCACACAAAACGGGGTTTAGAATTTTATTTTTAAAAATGGATTTTTTCTTACGGGCTGTAAGAATAAATTCTTCATTTTTTATTTTTGGATTAACAGGTAAAATTACTTCTGGAAAATGGTGTTCTTCATGAAAATAGGTGTAATCGCTATTCAGGGAGCGGTTTCTGAGCATGTTGATGCTTTGAGGAGAGCCCTCAGGGAAAGAAGGGCAGATGCAGAGGTAGTTGCTATAAAGCATAAAGGCATTGTCCCGGAGTGCAGCGGGATTGTGATTCCCGGCGGGGAGAGTACAACGCTTTGCAGGCTGCTTGCCCGCGAGGGGATTGCAGAAGAGATTAAGGATGCGGCTGCAAGAGGCGTTCCAATTCTCGGAACCTGTGCAGGTTTGATTGTAGTTGCGAAGGAAGGGGATGAGCAGGTTGAGAAAACCAGGCAGGAGCTGCTCGGAATTATGGATACCAGAGTTAACAGGAACGCTTTTGGTCGGCAGAGGGATTCTTTTGAAGCTGAACTCGAAGTTGAGGTCCTTGATTCTCCTTTCACCGGCGTGTTTATCAGAGCTCCCGGAATTGTAAGCTGCGGACCTGAGGTTCGCGTACTTTCCAGGCTTGATGACCTGATTATTGCCGCAGAGCAGAGAAATGTGCTGGCGCTTGCTTTCCATCCGGAATTGACCGACGATTTACGGATTCATCAATATTTCCTGGATAAAGTGTTTAACTGTTAAAACAGAAGGATTTCTAGTTTTATTTCCGGCTGTTTTCTTTATTACAAATTTTTGTGATTTTTGTATTAAGCTTTATAAACTTATATTGCGTTTTTTACTAAATATTTTTTAAGAAATTTATATATATTTATACTATCTTATTTTCTACACGCTTTCCTGCCTCTTAAGGCATGCTAAGTTATAAATATAAAAGGCTGAATAAAAAGTGTTATAACTTCTTTTGTTTTTAATACCTTGAAAGTTATATACGGATTGCAGCCATATTAATAAAAACCAATTCAATAAGGGGTAAAAATAAATGGTAAAATTAACAGAAGAAATGAAGAATGATTTTGCAAAGATGAAAATTTTTCCGTTTGCAACCGCATCTAAAAGCGGAGAACCGAACGTAATACCGATAGGCATGTGCAAATTGCAGGAAGATGGGGAAACTATCTGGATTACGGACAATTATTTCCTAAAGACCCGCAAGAACCTTGATGAAAATCCGAGAGGAGCACTTTATGTCTGGGGTCCGGACATCGAGGGCTGTTACCAGATAAAAGGGGATATTGAGATAAAGACCGAAGGTGAAGATTACGAGAAAATGTATAAAGAGGTTAAAGCTAAATCCGATAAGTTCCCTGCAAAAGCCCTTGTAGTTATGAAAATTACTGAAGTTTATGAGTGCAAAGCCTTCGCAGAGCCAGGAAAGAGACTTCTCTAAAAGCGTTTATAAGTCGCATAAAAACTTATACTTTTTTTCTGACACTGAGGATGAAAAATCATTCTCATTACTTCTCTTTTTGATAAAATATTTCAGTAAACGGTATTGTGATGTCTTTTTGTGAATATTATTTTTTGTAATAAATTTTCATAAAACTATACGGCTAATTGGCGAATATTTTGACAGAAAAACTTATCAATATTTATTTTAAACTTGTGAAGTGAGAAAGTTTTGCAGGATCTAGTAGTTTTAAGAGCAACTCTAAATCCTGCATATCTGAGGGCAAGAAATAGATTTTAAAGTTGTTTTAAAGTTTGTTTCTTGCCTTTTAGATGAAATAAATAGAAAAGGAAGATGGTAATATTCAAATCACTGAGACCGATAAGAATAGATGGGGTGATATTTCTCTCATAGTCTCTTTTCTGCTAATTTTATTTGGTACAATAGATTTTTTATGAACTCTAGCAATTACTCTATATTTATTATATTAGTGGGCTTTGCAGCATTATTCTCATCTATTAAAATGCGTGAAAAAAGAGATTTACCAATACTGTGATTTGTGGTTGGTCTATGTATCGTTTTAGCACTTGTTTCGCAGGCAATCCTCACACAAAATCAGTATTTTCTGATTTTTGGGTTTATAGCTCTTATAGTTTTTACAATAGATTATGCTAAACACTGAATATACTTAGGGAGGAAATAACATGATAAAGGAACATTTCTATTTGCGGTTGCAGATATTCTGATCGGAGTTGCTTTTATGGATATCACAGATATACTAGTCCTTAAAGCGATAGGAAATATTGTTGCCCTGGTAGGAGTTATCTATCTAGTGTGGTACGTATTTAACGAAGGGAAAGGAATTTTGATGAATATCTGAAATCTGTTTTCAACCACTATGAACTGTTATCGTCATGCTCAAAATTGGTAACCACAACCTTCATTCTCTCAATAGTGACATGGCAAATTTTTTGCATTTTATTATTATTCTTATCGTATGCACATTATTAGGGTACCTGTCTAATGATTTAATGAATGGAACACGTACTGGAATTTTCATGGGAATTGGGTTCGTTATAGGGAATATACTTGTAAAAAGACGAGAGAGAAGGAAACAAGAAGTAGAAAAAGAACACTAAAATCAATAGCAAATGAAATAAGTCAAAACAAAACCAAATAAGAAAAAACAATATCAAAATAGGTCAAATAAAAACGAACCAGGACTAAAAATAAAGTGAAAAGTGTTTTAAAGCCCGCCTGCAGGCGGAACTTTTAGAAATTACTCTGCTGGAGCTTCTGCTGGTGCTTCTGCCGGAGCTTCGAGGCCGAGAAGGGCTCTTATGGATTTGCTTCCGTATTCAACGACTTTTGCATTGATCTGGACGATGTCAGGGGCAATTTCCTTGCCGCGCATCATCTTTCTCCTGCGCTGTCCGGGGAGTTTAGGGGAATAGCCCACGCCGACTGCAAGCAGGATTCTCTGCCTTCTGGGACCTGGGAGGTCGGGTTTCATAACGAAACCGCTGCCGTCGCAGCCGCCAGTGATCTGGATTTTGTATCCGGTAAGACCAAAAATGCCGCCGTCAACAACATCGCCTATTGATTTTCCGATTAATGCGTTTGCTTCAGGGTCTTTTACATCGACCTGGTAAGCGCGCCCTTCCTTTGGGTCAGAAATTACAACTTTGAAACTAGCCATGTGAAATCCTCCAATATCTGATTTTATTTTTTAATAATTCCTTTGCCTTTTCATCCGAAACTTTAACCGGATTTTTCCTGAATTTTCACCTGAACCTTATTTGCAGCCTGAGATAACTTCTGAACGTAATCTACACTTATAAGCATTATTTTGCCCAGAAAGGATTGTCTTTCCTTTTCAGGGAAAGGAAAGCATCAAGAGTTTCTTTCTCATCGGTTGAAAGGGAATCATAAATCTCGTGCTCAAGAATTTTAGCATGCTTCTCAGGCACATTAATGTAGAGCACGTCTTCTTCTTTAATCTGCCTGCCTACGGTTGCGCCTTCAATTGCCATTGCAACCTCTTTGCCTACCCCTGCCGACGGAATGTTCTCGCCTTCGGACTGCAGTCCCTTAATCTTGCCTACAACGTTTCCGTTTTCAAGCATAACATCGACATTTGTCCGCACGACTCCACCAAGCACTCTTACGCCGACAACTGCAGGCTTGCTCTGGCGGAATACACAGCCCGGAAGGATTTTGAATTTTCCGGGACGGATTATCGTTTCAAAAATCTTCTTTTCAGCTTGTTCCTGCTGTTCTTTCACATATTTCTGGTAATCTTCAACCAGGCGGTAGATCACATCACTTGTGAATACCTTCACATTGCTTTCCTGCAGAAAATCTCTAGCGTCAGGGTGAACCTTGACATTGAAACCGACAATCACGGAATAAATCGGGTCTTCGACAGTCGACGCCTCAACCGCATCCCGGTGTGAGATGTCTCCTACTTCGGCTTTCCTGATAGGAATCTCATCTTTCTGAAACTCATGGACAAGAGCCTCAAGGGAGCCAAGAGTATCGGCTTTGATCATGATACCTTCCGAATCAGTATCAATCCTTACCTCATCGATCTCGGATTTTATCTGGGCTACAATCTCATCAAGAGTTTCTTCGGTAGCAACCCTTATCGGAGAGCCTGCAAGGGCACCTTCGAGCCCGGGAGCCGAAATTTTTACACCAGCAGCAGCAGTGACCTTACTCACCTGTTTGAACTTGCTCTCGTAATGGATTTCAGAAAGTTCCCTGGGTTTTAAAAGCGCACGGACCTTTGTTTGGATGGGTTCTCCCAGGCTTCCGATAACAACAGTATCGCCCTTTTTCAGAGTGCCGTCATAGAGAATAATATCAAGGGTTGTACCCAGTCCTTTCTCTTCCTTGACTTCTAGCACAGTGCCGACTCCAGGACCTGTAGCGCTGTACCGCAGGTTTGCCTCTAGGAATTTCTGAGCCAGGCCCAGAAGCACCATAAGGACATCAGGAATTCCTTCACCCGTAAAAGCACTTACAGGCACAACACCCAGGGTTTTCTGGAAGTTTGTAACCCGGTCATAACGATCTGCTGAAAAACCTTGATTGTACAGCTCGCCTATTACTTCGTAGAGTTTTGTCTCAAGCCGAGCCTGGACATCCCCGGACTGTTTTTTGAAAGTGGCTGCAAAAGGCAGGTCTTTATGTGGAACCCAGCCGCCAATTTTGTCGATCTTATTGGCAACAACAACAAAAGGAGTTCTAAAACGCTTTAAAATCTGCAGACTCTCATAGGTCTGGGGCTTGAAACCTTCGTTTATATCCACAACTACAACTGCAAGATCGGCTAGAGCGCCTCCCCTGCTTCTTAAAGTTGTAAAGGCATGGTGTCCTGGGGTATCAATAAAGAGCAGTCCTGGCACTATAAACCTGTCTCGAAGCTTCGGATCTCTGAGCTTGCTGACAATCACGTCTATTGGGACTTCAGTTGCCCCTATATGCTGTGTGATAGCGCCGGCTTCTCCACTAGCAATTGCAGTGCCCCTGATCTTGTCCAGCAAAGTCGTTTTCCCGTGGTCGACGTGCCCCATCACGCAGACTATGGGAGTCCTTAAATTTTTCTTGTCAGCCATATGCAAAACCTCTCTCATTCCCGCGTCTTATTTGCTGCAGGTCCAGAAGGGTCCGGGTTTCCCCTATGGACCCATATTGCAGGTACCGTACCGGATAAACAGAAAGCCTGGAGTAGTGTCCTGAAGTCTCAGAAACACGGAAAAAGGCTTTGAGTACCTGCTTTATTCGTACAGACAGACCTCGTCAATCCTGGAATATTTCCCTATCTCGGAGTCCTTAAAGTGAATTGCGATTTCCCTTGCTGCAGCGTCGGGGGAATCGGATGCATGAACTACATTTCTGCCCACATCCAGAGCGAAGTCACCACGGATTGTTCCGGGAGCCGCATCTACAGGGTTTGTAGCCCCGTTTATAGCCCTCATGACCCGGATTGCGTCTTTTCCTTCAACTACCATTGAAACTGAAGGGCCCGACGTGATGAATTCTACAAGACCAGAGAAGAAAGGTTTTGCTGCATGTTCAGCATAGTGTTCTTTTGCAGTATCTTCACTGATAACGTTCATCTTGAGAGCGACGATTTTCAAACCCCGCTTCTCGATTCTGGAAATTACCTCTCCGATCAGCCCGCGCTGGACTCCGTCAGGCTTTACCATAACGTATGTCTGTTCCATGTACACACCTTAATAATTCGAATAAACTGCCAACTCTATTCTTATGCTTTCTTCAACTGGATTCTGCCTTTCTCGGTCCACTCGGTACGCCTTGGCAGTCTACCCAGGTTGAAGTTGTTCATGCACTTGGAAGAGTGCATATAGTAGGTAGAGCCGTCTTTCTTGACGTAGAGCTTACCGGTCCCGGGCTCCAGCATCTTCCCACAAAAATAGCATTTCCTCTGTTCCATCCGTCTCACCGCTTTCTTATCTGGTGGTCAGTTTCTTTGCTTCTCTTGAAGTTTCAAGAAGCATCAGGATGTCGCCAACGCGCACAGGGCCTACGCAGTTTCTTGTAATAACACGACCCTTGTCCCTGCCTTCCAGAACCCTGCACTGGATCTGGCTGGCTTCACCATGCATACCCGTATTCCCGATAACGTCAATGACCTCAGCAGCAAAGCCGCCGGTTGTGCTTTCGTCAACCATAATCAGCACCTCCTATTATCAGGATTATTTAAGAGCTTCAAGCTTCTGGGCAATGTCCTGAACCATTTCAGCTGCTTTTCCTGCATCCACAATTGCGACAGTTGCACAGGACACACTAAGCCCGCTGGCTGCACCCAGTTCCTTCTGGTTTTTGACGAAAATGTAAGGTGTTTTCTTTTCTTCGGAAAGAGGAGCGATATGAGCAACGATCTCGGGAGGCTCTATGTCTTCTGCAATGAGAACGAGCTTTGCATTGCCTCTCTCGATTGCTTTTGTGGCTTCATTGGTGCCTTTTTTGATCTTTCCAGTGTCTCTGGCAAGCTCCAGAGCTTCAAGTGCTTTGTTTGTAAGTTCTTCTGGAACATCGAATTTAGCTAATTGTGCCATTTAAATTTCTCCTTCGAAATTGCGGTACTCGCAATTTTTCATCAATCATAGGTTTTTTAACACACATCTATCAACATTGAGCTTCAGATTTTTAATAAAGCCTGAGATACTTCAATGCGGAGAGTAAATGAGTTGAAACTAGATACTGCTAGCTAAATGCCGCAGATCGAACCTTAGAAGTACATGATCACCTATAAACTTTCTGCTTGAAAACGTTAGTCATAAACGAAAGGCAGAAGTAGAGTAATAAGAAATTCTTATATATAAGGTTATTTCAGTTCCCGGATGAAAAACCGAGTTAACACGTCATGGTTATAAGGAATGTAAGAAATTTTGATCACATGGACACAATCTACTATGAAGCTCACAAAAATCTCTATCTTAACCTTACAAACCGATGCAGTGCGGATTGTGTCTTCTGCATCCGCAATTTTGCAGACGGGGTTTACGGATATAACCTTAGGCTCTCGAAAGAACCGACAACTGAAGAAGTCATTGAAGCCCTGAAAGGACTGGATCTTTCAAAATATCGAGAGATTGTATTCACAGGACTTGGAGAACCCACTCTCAGGTTTGACACAGTGCTTGCAATAACCCGCTGGCTAAAAAGTCAAAATATCCGGGTCAGGCTTGATACCAACGGACAGGCAGCCCTGATAAATCCGAGAAGAGACGTGATTTCGGAGTTGAAATCTGCAGGTATAGACTCAATTTCCGTAAGTTTGAACGCCGAGTCCGAAGAAAAGTATAACAAACTCTGCAGACCAGTTCACAAAAACGCTTATGGTGCAGTACTCGATTTTATAAGAGGAGCAAAACAGGCAGGAATCAATACAAGAGTTACAGTAGTTGAAGTGTCCGAAATAGACATAGAAGAGTGTAGAAAGCTTGCCAAGGAGCTCGATGTGGATTTCCATGTAAGGGCTTTATCCAAAGCTGCAAGCAAAGATTTGAAAACTGCCAGAGATCCAGATATTTAAAAAATTGAGCTGTTTAAGACTCTACAAGATTCTACAGATGTAAATCAGCTTATAATTGAAAGCTACATAGCTGAGAAATACATACTTCCAGTAAAAATAAGATCTCATAACTATATGATTATTATTTATGGGATAGAGATTAACAGTACTGAGATTAATAGTATTGAAATTTGCAGTACTGGGATTTAAAGAATTAAAATTTGCGAAACTGAAGTTTAAAGGATTAAGATTTACAGAACTAAAATTTAAAGAATTAAAATCTCAGAATTGAGATTTTAAGAATTGAAATTTACAGAATTGAGATTTACGGATTAAGATTTATAGAAAGGAAATTTTCAGAACTGGAGATTTATACCTTCAATACCTTCAGTTCTGTAAATTTCAGATTTTCGGATTTTCTTCTTAATTTTCAGGAATGTGTTTTTCATCATCAAGGTTTTCAAAGTCGTCAGGGTCCTCCTCTTGGGCTCGTTTGAAGGTTTTGTTTTTCAGGAAGATGGCTACTATCATGACTGCCAGTAAAAGAACTATAGGAAACTTAAAGAAATTAAGCAGTCCGGAAAGCTCTGAGGAGTCCCCCAAAAAGCCGTAATTCTCTGTGCCCAAATCGGCTTTATTATTTATATCAGCCGAGTTTTCACCTGAAGAAGCCGATGCAATCTCAACTACGTTTTCAATACCTTCAGTCGTTGCAGTACCCTCATTTAGCGGTATTCCGGTTTCCCCTTCCTTATCAAGGTCGGATTCTCTGATCTCTTTACTGTAAAGGAAACTATCTCCAAAGAGCCGTGCAAAAACCGTGGAGTTTCGCTCAAAAAGGTACGCTGATCCGTCGTCACTTGCCGCGGCAAGAGTTGAGCTGTCAAGAGAAATAGACACGCAGTTAATATTTCCTCCACAACTGGTGTTCCAGAATTCTTTTCCCTCCATATCGAGGACGTAAAGCGTATCATCCCAGCTTCCGGCTGCAATAAATGACGCATCTGGGGAAATTGCAACGCTGTAAATATCGTCCTTTGCCTTATAGTCCCAGAGTTTTGTGCCTGTATTGTTAAATAGATAGACTCTATCGTCAAAACTTCCGGCTGCCAGGTGTGAGCCGTTGCTTGTTAGTGAAACGCTGCTGATCCAGTAAGCAGGATTATGCATCCAGGAAAACTCCCCTTTCTGGGAAAGAAGATACACATTATAATTGGATCCACCAGCAGCCACATAGTGAGCTTGTGGAGTCATGCATACGCTATTGATTACACTGCCTGTCTTCCTTTCCCAGATTTTTTTTCCTTTGCTGTCAAAAAGGTAAATATACTTATTGTAACCCCCGGCTGCAACATAGGAACCATCTCTTGAGATAGCTACACTTCGGATGGGATCTCTTGAATCGAAATTCCATAAAAGCTTGCCTTCCCTGCTAAAGAAGTATAGCTTGCCGTCCTCACTGCCTGCTGCCACATAGGAACCGTCGTAAGAGACCGCCACACTATTCAGACTGCCCCCGGTTTCATAATCCCAGAGCAGATTACCATTCCGTGCAAAACAGTATACCTTATTATCGTTGCTACCTGCAGCTACACGGGTCCCATCCGAAGAAATCGATACTGTATAAACAACATCTCCTGTAGTATAGCTCCAGAGTTTTTTTCCCTCAGAATTGAAAAGAGAAACATTATGATCAAAGCCCCCTGTTGCAAGAAAATTCCCCCCGGAAGAGAGAGAAACCGCATTAACTATGTGTCCGGTTTCACACTTACAGAGCAGATTAAAAGCCCTGAGTTCCGAAAGATTTACGTTCCCATTATTCGGGATAACTGGGTCCGCAGCTCCCAAATCTGCAAACAGGCCGAAGGACAAACCCAGTGCTATAAACAACCATATTCCCGCCAACTGTCTCATAATAATTATAATGAAGGAGTTTAACCCAAATGAATTTTTTCCCAGAGTTTACAGTGGAAAAAGGAATCTAGTCCTGGCTAATCGAAAAGCCAGAACAGATTAAGTTATATTCAATATCCTTTAAGAGACAGAACAAAGTGGCAGGTGATCAAATTCACTGCCATTAACCTCATAAGGGGAATCACAGATTCCATCCTTATCTAGGTCCGTACATTTCTGGCTAAAACCCGAACCATTCGGATTTGCCCAGAAATTTCCTCCCAGGTTTGGTCCCCCAATTATATTTGTCCCAACAGACTGCGTAGTATTCCAGATATTTCCTTCAGCATTTTCTGTTTTCACATTTATGCTATTATTGAAACAATTATTGTAAATTCGGTTATTTGCACTGTGATCCAGCAGGTAGATGCCAGATTCATTATTTGCTGTTATTTTGTTGTCAGACAGCTCGTTGTCGTGGCAGTCTTCTTTTAGAAGGATGCCTGTGCTGCCATTTGAAATCGTGTTGTTATATATTCTGGAATCGAAGACGAAGGTCAAATAAATTCCTTCCCTGCAACCTGTAATCAGATTGTCACGAAGCACAGTTCTTGCCTGAACGTCATAAATATCGATGCCGGTACTGCAGTTTACGATTTCATTCCATGAGACTAGATTGTTTCCACCGCAGCAGGCAATGCTTATCCCATTGCCATTCAAGACACGATTCTGGAACATTATATTGTCCCAGCAATGGGCTCCAATAATGAGATTACTCCCCTCAATGGTATTATTTAGCAGCAAGTTCTTCCCACATCCCTCATCGAGCCAGATGCCGTTTCGGAGAAAAGTGTTTTTCAGGAGTGTACAGTTTCTGGAGTTCTGGAGGTAAACTCCGTACTGATTTTCGAAAAATGTATTATTCTCGATTGTGCAGTTATTTACCTGCTCAAGACAGATCCCTGCCGGAGGGCAGCTTATCTCATCCCATAAATAGACAGACGCATTCGATTCGGAATCAGGAGCCTGATCTGTAACCGGATTTTCTCCTGTATCGCTGAGATTACTGGAATTATTGCCGTGGTCAGAGGTATTTATGGAATTTGAAGCCTCAGGAGCGGCAGTAATTTCCCCTGTTCCAGTTATATTGAAACCACTGATAGTCACGTTATCAGCTTTAACCCGGAATACGCTTGAATTTCCGTCCCTGGCTTTTATAAGCACAGCTCCAGAGCTATTAGATTCCGAACTGATCTTTATTCCAGATACATTGACAAGCACGTTCTCCTGATACTCTCCTGCTTTCACAATTACAATATCCCCGGATGTAGAATTATTTACTGCAGCTTGGATTGAGTTTCCGGGTTCTACATAAATAACCTCTGCACTTCCTACATATGATGAGAATAGAAATAAGATGACAAAAAATGCGGCACTGAACCTCTGCCGGTTACGGCAGTCTCCGATAAGCATGATTTTCAAAACTTACCCTCCAGAATTACATTAACCCTCCGGTTCAAGACAAGATAAGTTTGAACCGATACTCATTGTTATAATGACCATAATTTGTTAATATACAGATTAAATTAATAATTTATATATTAACTGTCCAATTAATTTTATAACGTCTATTAATTACCTTTTACATTTTTTTACAATATACAACATAAAATAAAACCGAAAATAGAGAGCTAACTTGCAATAAAGCGCCGCCTTAGTGGGACTATGGGCGAGTTTGTGGAATAAGCAAGGTAGGCATTTGCCGCGAATACATTTCCTTCGGTAGCACAGGTATGTGCTCTTGCAAAAATAGCTCAAGCAAGGGTAAGGTAACTGTATTTCCTGATCGTCCCTGAGTTTTTTGCAAAAATAGCCTAAGCAAGTAGGGTAACCGTAAATGCGCCGAAATCTCCTGATCATCCCCGAGTTTCAGAGAAGAAAGATAGAGAAAGAGATGTGCCCGACTTTAACTGTTTCTCCAGATCTAAATTGGTATCTGGAGCTTATCCCATGCCTGTTATGAAATTTTCGGATTGTATACCATAATGGAAGCTATAGAAAAAAATTTCTGGGATTTTTTGTTTTTTCAGAAATATTAACAGATGTAACCGAGAATAATAAGAATATTAAATAATTGAAATTCTTATTTTAGGCTTTCAACTCCTAATTTAATTATATGTGAGTTGATCTGTAATATTTTACAATTCTGAATTTTTCTCATCTTTCATAAAGGGAGATAAAGTATTATCAAGCTTTAAAAGCCTTCAACCAGAGAAATTACTGGACTGTTGAAGAAAGTATACTTATATTTTAATTTTACAATTTTAGAATTAGTCCCAACTTGCCTCCCGAGAAATAAAGTCAAAAGTTGGGATGTAACAAAATGGGAGCTTAAAGATCTTTAGAATTGAAAAAAATAAAGATCTTAAAAATAAGAAAGAAAATTCAAAAAATGGATAAACACTGGAAAAACTGAAAAAAATGAACTTTAGGGAGTTCGAACGGAAAATGCGACCTCTGCTCTCTTGTAATATCGTCACACACACTCTGATCCCTTCCGGTGCAATTGCAGCAGAGGCCGCTTATGAGTCCCATACAGGCAACCTGTCCTGTGACTGATAAGTTTCAGGAAGGTTGTGAATGCAGCAGAAATAGCCACATTTCTCTGTAGGGATTCAGGCATGCAGGCAGACCTGCAATTTCAGCTGTGGGATGAGAACCTAACTACATCGGTAGCAAGACGGTGTCGGCTACCGTATGTATTAGGATTAAATCCTTACGCGAAGAGCCTTTCAGACAGTTCCTGATAGGGCGGATTTCAGGGGCTGCCTGAAATATCTTTCTTATTTTTAGTCCTTATCTAGTCCTTATCTCAGGATATAAATATTTTCAAGAAAGAACTATCTGTTTGCTGGTAGACTTCATATTTGAGACTATTGTTTCAGGGTTGCTCAGGTTTTTTCAGGTTATTCTGTCGCTGAGGTTAAGCCCAATTAACCCTACCACGACAATGAAAAGAGAAATCATTTTCACAGAATTGACAGGTTCCCTGAACCATAAAATCCCGATAATAGTAATCAGAGCTGTACCTAATCCTGCCCATACTGCATATGCAATGCTTACATCCATACCCTTAAGGGCCAGGGTAAATAGGAAAAAGCTCACCGCATAAAAAACAAAAATTAGTATAGAAGGAAGAATTTTTGAGAATCCCTGGGAAAGTTTCATGCATGTAGTTCCGCAGACTTCAAATAAAATTGCCAGTAAGAGCAGATAATGAGAGTTCATTAATTAATTATTTTTCGTCTCTTTATTTTTATCTTCTCTTTCATTTATTTTTTATTTAATATTATTTCCCCTTCTAAATCTACTCTTATTTGCTTTCTTCAGTTAAAAACCACGATTGATGACTCGAAAAGCTTTCTTTCGTTATCAGGTTTTTATTATTGTAATAGAGATATTTTTCAGATACATTTATATAGTATAAAAGCCACGGACATAATCGCAGTAAAAATAAAGAGTCATATACTCTGTTATTAAAAACTCATTTTGTTTTTAATAAAAGAATGTATAGATCTTATTTTTATGGCAACTTAGACTGTATCCGCTGTAAGCGGAGGTGAAACGAAAATGAGTTTTAATAACAGAGGGAGCTCTTTCAGGGGAAGAGACAGCAGCCGGGGAAACAGAGACAACCGCGGAGCTTTCAGAGGCAGCAACAACGGTCCTAGGGAAATGTATCCTGCAGTTTGTTCTGACTGTGGTGTAGAGACCCAGGTTCCATTCAAGCCGGCTGAAGGAAGACCAGTTTACTGTAGAGATTGCCTGTCTAATCATAGGAAATTCTAATTTAAAAGCTTTTAAATTAAAATTAAGGTGAGTGCTGATTTTAAAATTATCAACACCTGCTTTCTTTTTGTTCTAAGTTTTTACCTTATAGCAGGCTAGGGATCTTATAATCCCGAACTTTTATTAATGCTTTAATTTACTTATTCATGGGATAATAGAACCGTTTGATGGGATCTCTGGGCTGGGGAACAGTGAAGGATCTTTAAATATCTTTGATATGTGGAAATTCTTGAGGTTCAGGAGCTTTCAAAGATTCAGGTTTTTAGAGGTTCTTTAATTCCTATCCGTTTATGAACCCTCACGTTAAAGTACCTGAAGCATCGCTTAGTATAGAATGTTTGATAAGTTGACAAGAAAGTAGCAAATCATAATAAAATAAACCAAACTGATAATCAAAGAGGAGTTAATCTGGCGAATTATAGAAGCAATATAAGAAAAAGAAAAGCAGGGGCTGGGGGCGCTACACCCTCCACGCAGGAAGTAACAAGGGTACGCACTCCGCGCAAAGAAAACCACGAAGTCCTGGCAACCGTAGGAAGCCTTTTAGGTTCAAAAAGGGTGAAATTGCAGTGTATGGACGGTGTAGTCCGGATGGGGCGGATTCCAGGATCCAAGAACAAGAAAATGTGGATCCACGAGGGAGATGTAGTAATCGTCACCCCCTGGGATATTCAGGATTCCAAAGCCGATGTAATCTGGAAATACACAAAGCATCAGGTCGAATGGCTTGAAAGAAAAGGATACCTCAAGTGAGCACCCGAAATAATGCAGTAAACTCGATAAAACTGTATTCCCCCATCACTCCGGTTTTAACCAGCTCTCGGTTAAACCCTTCTCTCCTTCCCATGTTTCTTCTTCAAACACTTCCCTGTAATTTCTGAGGTTATTCCATTAACTTACTATAATTTTCTGAAGCAAAAGCACTTTTCTGCATGAGTATGCTTTTTATAGGTAAGATTTATATAATTTGATTGCATATTAAGAGTATTAAAAATAAAGAAATGTATATTCTGTTATTAAAAACTAGTTCCTGTTTTTAATCAAAGAGCAATATACAGTCTTATTTTTAAACAAATGACTATCCGCTGTAAGCGGAGGTGAAAATAAAATGGTTTTTAATAACAGAAATCCCTTCAGGGGAAGGGACAGCAACCGCGGAGGGTTCGGAGGTCTAAGGGAAATGCACAACGCAACCTGTTCGGATTGTGGCTCTGAAACTCAGGTACCATTCAGACCTGACCCTGACAGACCAGTCTACTGTAGAGAATGCCTTCCTAACCACAGGAAACCCAGAGAAAACAGGTATTAACGTGCCAGGTTTGTTCAAAAAATTTTAATAACAGATTATGTCCGTTTCGTTAGCTTGGGCAGGTCAAACGGACTCCCTTCTTTTATAATGATCATATCGGATAGTATTGATTATACCGGATAGAATGTTTTATTGAAAGTTCATAGTCTTTTCTTCTTATTGAGTCATCAATCTCCTTTTCATATTCAACTACGGAATTTAATCTCTTTTATAATCTATCTGAACAGATATAAAATCTCTAAATTTATAGGTAAATTCTAGATCTATCAACAAGATCGATTTTATAATTTCCATTAAGTGTGCAGATTTCTAAGATGATTGATAGAAAGATTTATATAATCAAATAACTATGTAGAGGTGGTTGAAAATAAAGAGACGTATAATCTGTTATTAAAAACTCCATTTTTGTTTTTAATCAATAAATTTTATACAATCTTATTTTTGCCTTATTGTTATCCGTTTATAACGGAGGTGAAACGAAAATGGGTTTTAATGACAGAGGAAATTCTTACCGTGGTGGCAACAGAGACAGAAACCACGGAGGATTCAGAGGCGGCAACAGCAGCCCCAGGGAAATGACCAGAGTTACCTGTTCTGACTGCGGTATTGAGACTGAAGTTCCATTCAAACCGACCGAAGGAAGACCGGTTTACTGTAGAGACTGCCTGCCTAACCACAGGAAATTCTAAAAACGATCTGCGTTGGGTATTAATTTTAAAGATTTAGCCAGCTTTATGGCTTAGCTAGGATTAATGCTCAATTCATTTTCATTATTTGTCTTGAGTCGCTTTGCTTTTTACCTTTTGTTCAGGGGTTTTTGGGGACCAGGAAACAATCGTTCTACAGGTCTTTCTGAGAAAGTTAACAGCATTAGACGGTGAAGACCTGTAAAGATATCCGGAAAGAAGTAAAAACAGGCGAATTAAGGGTAAAAGCAAGAAAAAACTATCCGAGATTAAAACTATCGAATAAGAGACAAAAATCGGAGGAATAATTTGGCTAATTATAGAAGCATTATGAAAAAGAGAAATGCAGGATCAAATAAGCCTGTAGGTACAGGAGATGCCCCGGAAGTAACAAGGGTACGTACTCCCCGTAAGGACAGAAACGAGGTTCTTGCAACTGTATCAGGTTTACTTGGTTCAAAAAGGGTCACATTACAATGTATGGACGGAGTCGTCCGAATGGGCCGGATTCCTGGGTCCAAAAAAAAGAGAATGTGGATACGCGAAGGTGATATAGTAATAGCGAACCCCTGGGAAATTCAGGATTCCAAAGCCGATGTTACCTGGAAATATACAAGGCCTCAGGTCGAATGGCTTGAAAGAAAAGGGTATCTTAACTGAGGATGCCTTAAAACCTTCATTCATTTTACACAGATTGTCTTAGCCTACGCTTAATTAACCGCAGTTAACCCATGGTTTTGAAAACTAATAAAAGAAGCTTTTGATCTAATTTTATACTCTCAATTTCATTTAAAAGCTTTTAATCTAACTTAATGCTCTTAATCTCATTTACTTTCTAATCTCGTTTTACTCTTTCAAGCTCGTTTTACTTTTTTCTGAGCCAGGGAATTGTAGCAGGTTTTCAATTTTAAGTAGTTCATCGGCTTCCTCTTTGCTCAAAAACCCCCTCATTACCAGGACTTCCTTTACAGGTATTCTCTTATCCAGCACCTCTTTTGCAATCTCGGCAGCATTAAGATACCCTAACTTTGGGGCAAGGAAGGTTACAAGGGTAGGATTCAACTCAAGGTAGGCTCTGCACCTATCTTCATTCGCTTTTATCCCTTCCACGCAGCGAGTCTGAAAAATCGGCAGATAGTTTGTGAGAAGGGAAACTGACATAAGAATATTGGAGGTTATAACAGGGGTCATAACATTGAGCTCGAGCTGCCCAGCCTGAGTTGCAAAAGCCACTGCAGTGTCATTGCCTACAATCTGGAACCCTATCATATCCAGGCATTCAGCCATTACAGGGTTGTATTTTCCCGGCATCATGGACGAGCCAGGCTGCACAGCAGGAAGCTCAATTTCAGAAATTCCAGAAGTTGGACCGGCGTTAAGGAGCCTCAAATCATTGGCTATTCTTATAAGTTCAAGTGCTAATTCCCGAAGGGCTCCTGAAAAAGCAGCAAGCTGGGAACGGCTCTGCAGGGCTTCAAAACTATTGCTTGCCTTTCGAAAAGGTAATTTACAGAGCTCGGAAAGTTTCGAAATTACAAGCTCGCGATATTTCGGATCGGTATTAGCCCCTGTCCCGGTTGCAGTCCCTCCTAAAGGAAGTTCAAGCAGATCATTTCTTCGCTCTTTTATCCTGCCTGAAGCCCTCAGCAGCGCAGCCGCATAAGCTCCGAATTCATCGCCAAGAGTCACAGGCAAGGCGTCCATAAGGTGTGTCCGGCCAGATTTAGGGATTCTCGAGAATTCCAGTGCTTTTGCCTGAAAAGCTTCCGCAAGAGAGGCAAGCACATCAATAAGCCTGTCAGCCGCAAAAATTACAGCTATGCTTGAGGCGGTCGGAAAGGTATCATTGGTTGATTGAGACATATTTACATGGTCGTTAGGGCTCAGGAAGCTGTAATCTCCCCGGTTCCGGCCCAGGATTTCCAGAGCCCGGTTTGCAAGTACCTCGTTAACGTTCATATTAAAAGAAGTGCCTGCCCCTGCTTGGAAGATATCCACAGGAAACTGGTCTGAATACTTTCCTGAAAGCCCGGAAAGCACTTCATCGGCTGCAGCTACAATGGCATCTCCTCTCACCCTGTCAAGCACTCCAAGCTCCAGATTGGTAAGTGCTGCTGCCTTTTTTACAAGAATATATGCCCTGATAAACTCCGGGCTCGCCCTGTGCCCGCTTACAGGGAAATTACAGATAGCACGCTGGGTCTGAATGCCATAATAAGCATCAGCTGGAACTTCCATTTCCCCAAGAGAATCTTTCTCAATCCGACTATTCAAAGTAATAGATCACCCCAGAAGATCTCCTTTGAGAATCTCAGAATTTTTGTACAGGTTCCATCCCAGATTTTTTGATTTGCCTCCTGGCTTTTCCGATGCCCTCAATAGGTGGAACACCTTTTGGGCAGACAGCCCTGCAGTTGGCATGGAATTCACAACCCCACCAGCCTGATTTGCTGTTGGCGAGCATGAGCCGCAATTCATTATTCGCTTCGCGGGGATCTATATAGAACCTGTACAGTTTTGCAAGAGCTGCAGGACCTAGAAAATCTTTTTCCTTTCCCGAGACAGGGCAGGCACTCACGCAGGCTGCACAGAGTATGCAGTTTGTGTATTTCTCAAGCTCTTTTACAGGATCAGGCTGCATGAGATGCTCCTTCTCGGGCGGTTTTGGAGCCGGTTTTAAAGTCGGCTCGATTGCTCTGTAAAATTCGAAAAACTTATCCATATCCACTATAAGGTCTTTAATTTTCGGCAGAGAAGGAAGGGGCTCTACAAGTACCTCATTTTCGGGATCCCAGGAAATATTCTCTTCCATTCCAGGAAAGGGGCGCAACTTTACTCTTCTTTCACCTTTAAGCAGGGATTCTATCCGGGTCTGACAGGCAAGCGAAGGTATTTTATTAATCAGCATTGCACAGCTTCCGCAAACCGCGCCTCTGCAGGAGTAGCGGAAAGCAAGGGAATCATCAAATTCTTCCTGGATTTTGAATAACGCGGAAAGGACTGTCATTCCTGCAGAGGGCTCGATTTCAAAAGTATCATAACGGGACTTCCCATCTTTCCTGTCAAATCGAAATACCTTCAATTTCATCAATATACACGCTCCTTAACAGGAAACTTCCTGATCCTTACAGGTAGGGATTCAAGCACAGGGTTTCCTTTTTTTAGCCTGTACAGAGTGTGATGAAGGAAGTTATTGTCGTCCCTCTGCGGGTAATCAACCCTTGAATGGGAACCCCTGCTTTCCTTCCTGGCAATAGCTCCTCTTGCAACGGCTTCTCCAATATCAAACAATCCCTCAAGTTCGAGAGCATAGATAAGTGCATAATTAAATTCTCTGGATTTATTATTAATATAAACATCGCTAAAGCGGTTTTTAAGCTGGAGGAGTTTTTCCAAACCTTTTTCCATCTTTTTCCCTTCCCGAAAAACTCCGAAATATTCAAACATTGTTTTTCTCAGTTCATCCCTGAGGCTGTGCATTTTTACTCCGGATTTTCTGGCGAGCAGGGTTTTTATACGCTCGTTTTCCCTATGCAGGCTCTCAAGGACAGCCTTTTTAGCCTCCTTTCTATCATATCCAGAAGCCAGGAAAGCTTTTCCTATCTCCTGCCCTGCAAGCTTGCCGAAAACCACAGTTTCAAGCAGAGAATTGCCTCCTAGCCGATTTGCCCCATGCACGCTTATGCAGGCGCATTCTCCTGCCGCATACAGCCCTGGGAGTTCGGTTTCCAGGGAGTTGCCTACCGAAATTCCTCCCATTGAATAATGCTGACCTGGCTGTACCGGGATTGGAGATTTAACAGGATCAATGCCTGCAAAGTTCAGACAGATGAGCCTTATCCCGGGCAGGCGTTCTGTAATTCTCTCCTCTTTCAGGTGCCTCAGGTCAAGGAGGACGTAACCGCCCTCAAATCCCCTGCTTTCTTCAATTTCCTGCTGGATGGCTCTCGCAACAATATCTCTTGGGGCAAGCTCCATGGAGGCAGGGGCATATCTCTCCATAAAACGCTCATTCCTGTTATTCAGGAGATACCCACCTTCTCCTCTTGCACCTTCTGTGATCAGGATGTTTGTGCCGTAAAGGGTAGTTGGATGGAACTGCACGAATTCCATGTCCTTTAAAGGCACACCTGCCCGAAGCGCCAGGGATGCACCGTCCCCTGTATTAATCAGGGCGTTTGTGGAACGGTCAAAAAGTCGCCCAAAACCGCCGGTTGCAAGTAAAAGAGAATGGCAGGTAAAACCATGCAAGTTCCCATCAGCGATATTCAGAGCAGTACAGCCTACACATCTTTCTTCTTTCTTCGAGCCTTTCTCAGACAGGCTTTCTCCTGACTTTACAAGGGAGGTTACAAAAAATTCTTCGTAAAAGCTAAGTTTGCTCGGCTTCCGGTTTTCACAGTTTTCACTTTCTTTTCTCTGCCTGCCAACAAGTTGTTCATAGAGTGAATGCAGAATATTATGCCCTGTCCGATCTGCAGCGTAGCAGGTTCTTGGGAACATACCTCCTCCAAAGGGTCTCTGAGCAATCCTGCCGTCAGGAAGCCTGGAAAAAACAGTTCCGAAATGCTCAAGCTCTATCACTGCTTCAGGTGCGTTTTTACACAGGATTTCCACGGCATCCTGGTCAGCCAGATAATCCGACCCCCTTACTGTATCAAAGGCATGTGCTTCCCAGGAATCACTGGCTACGGCATTTCCTAAAGCTGCATTTATCCCTCCCTGGGCTGCTACGGAGTGGGAGCGGAGAGGATGCACCTTAGAAATAACGGCTGTATTGAGCCCCTGATCTACGGTTTCAATCGCCGCCCTAAGCCCTGTAATTCCGGCACCGACTATAACTACATCATGTGAGTGTACAGGATATCCAGCCTCATTTTCTTTGCCTTCCATTAGTCCCCCCCTCAGGGCTTAATTCTAAAATCTGGGGCTTGCATGGATTTAATCCGCAAACCCTATTTGCAGCCAAAATTTTTATTTTCAGATCAGAACTTACATGTGAGCTTTCCCAGTTCTATCGAGAAAGTCTCATAGTTTACAGAATAATCAATAGGACATTCGATAACTGCCACCTTATTAAGGGCAAAAGCTCGCTCGAGAACCTCTTCAAGGTCATCATCTTCCCTAACCTTGAATCCCTCAGCTCCAAAGCTCCTAGCAAAGCTAGGGAAATCAGGATTTCCATAATCTAGCCCATAATCCGTAAAATTCAATTTTTTCTGTTTCCATTTAATGAATCCAAAACCATTGTCATTAAGGATAAGGACGACAACAGGGATTCCATATCGGACTGCAGTCTCAAGTTCCTGGCAGTTCATCATAAACCCTCCATCCCCACAGATTGCAAGTACCCGGCGCTCTGGATTAAGAAGTTTTGCGGCAATTCCTGACGGAAGCCCTGCGCCCATAGTTGCAAGCGCATTGTCAAGGAGCACGGTATTTGGGGCATATGTCTTATAAAGGCGAGCAAACCAGAGTTTATAAATCCCGTTGTCAAGCGTGATTATGTCTTTTCTCCCGAGCACCTTCCTGACACTCTGGACTACCGCCTGTGGGAGAGGAGGATAACTCTTCCTGGCGACAGTGTTTATCTTCTCTTCAATGAAACTTTTAGTTTGCTCAAAAACCGGAAATTCTCGTCTTCCCGGTATACATGCGGCAAGTTCTCGGATTGAAAAGGCGATATCCCCGATTATTTCTACAGTCGGGTTAAAATACCTGTCAGGTACGGACTCCACAAAATCAATATTTATAATCTGCTTGTCCAGTGCCCTGTTCCACAGATAGGGAGGATATTCAACTATATCGTACCCAATAGTAATAATAAGGTCAGCTATGTCAATTCCGCAGTTAACATAGTCTCGGGCATGAATTCCGGTGGCAAAGAGACTCTGAGGGCAGTCATCTGGAACGACACCTTTTCCCATCTGGGTATGCACAAGGTAGATGCCTGTCCGCTGGACAAAGTCCTCGAGCTCTTCACTGACCGCTTTCCTGTTTGCACCTGAAGAAACTATGATCAGCGGATTTTTAGCCTCACAGATCATGGCTGCGGCTTTTTTTACAGCTTCGGGATCAGGGTGAGGGATTTTAATCTCGCTTCGCTTCTGCACCACAGCTTCAGTTTCTGCTCCAGCCACGTCTTCAGGAAGCTCGATATGTACAGCTCCTGGTCTTTCAGCTTCCGCATGTTTGAAGGCGTTGCGAATAACTGTGGGAATCATTCCGGGATCTGTAATGGACACAGCGTTTTTGCAGAGAGGTTCCATCATCCTGACAACATTTACAAGCTGGAAGCGAGCTTGCCAGTTATCGATCAGAGCCTTCTGACCGGATATGGAAATAAGAGGGGCTCCTATAAGCTGTGCCTGGGCAACACCTGTGACAAGATTGGTAGCCCCTGGACCAAGCGTTGAAAAACAAACTCCTGGTTTACCTGTCAGCCTCCCATATGTTGCAGCCATAAATGCTGCAGCCTGTTCATGCCTTGTTACTATAAGTTTGATTCCGGAAGTCCTAAGGGATTCAAGCAGGTCAAGATTTTCTTCGCCTGGCAGCCCGAAGATATATTCTACACCTTCCTCCTTAAGCTGGGCAACGAAAAGATCTGAAGCCTTCATGAAAAACCTCAAATAAGTTATCTGGCTTTTATCCGAACTGGGTATAACTAACTCATGTTTGCTTATTAAGTTCTGACTAAGCTATTTAAGCTTAAATTAAGTTTGCAGTTCAGATATTTTACCTGTTGACAACAACTGTTTTTATATTCACAAATTCTTTGAGCCCATAATGGGAAAGTTCTCTCCCGACTCCAGACTTCTTTACCCCACCAAAAGGCAGCCTCGGGTCGGATTTGACCATTCCATTAATTGCTACAAATCCGGATTTTATTCTTTTTGCCAGCCTCTGGGCTCTTTCAAGGTCTCTTGACCAGATCTCGGCTCCAAGCCCGAATTCTGTTGAGTTTGCAATTTTTACGGCTTCATCCTCGTCCTTTGCCGTGATAACAGGGGCAATGGGCCCGAAAACCTCGACATTGCAGACCTTCATATCTGTACTTGCTGCAGGGATAAGGGTCGGTCTAAAGAAGAAACCCTTACTCTGCTCTTCTCCATAGATGTGAGGTTCTGCACCTTTCTTTTTCGCGTCTTTCAAAACCTTCTCAAGACTATCGAGAAATTCTTTCTTCGCAATCGGTCCTATATCGGTCTCCTCATCCATAGGATTCCCGATCTTCAGTTCCTGCATTTCAAGCTCAAATGCCTCGATGAAGTCAACCACAACGTCTTCAATAACAATAAAGCGCTTGGCAGCAATACAGCTCTGTCCGGTATTAAGAAATCGAGATTCTACAGCTACCTGCGCAGCCCTCTCGATGTCAGCATCCTCAAGTACTATAAAAGGATCTGAACCTCCCAGTTCCAGCACAACAGGCTTGATCAGTTTTCCGGCAAGTTCCCCTATCTCCGAGCCTGCACCTACGCTGCCGGTAAGCGAAACTCCATCTACCATTTCTTTTTCAATAATTTCCCTTGCAGTCTTCGCGTCAATTAACAGGGAACTAAAAACGTTTTCCGGAAACCCGGCTTCAATAAAAACTTTCTCAATCTCCATTGCCGACCTTGGCACATTTGATGCATGTTTGATAACGCATACATTTCCTGCACATATTGCGGGCACTGCAAACCTGAAGACCTGCCAGAATGGAAAATTCCAGGGCATTATCCCAAAAATTACCCCGAGTGGCTCAAAAGTTACATAACTTTTCTCAGCTCCCGTATCCACAATCTCGTCTTTCAGAAATTCTGCTGCATTTTCTGCGTAATAATCGCAAAGCCAGGCGCATTTTTCAATCTCGCCCCTTGACTGCCTGATAGGTTTTCCCATCTCCTTAGTAATAATTTCGGCATAGATCTCAGTATTTTGCCGAAGGACACTGGAGACCCGTGTGAAATGCTTTGCCCTTTCCTCCACAGGCAATGAACTCCATCCGGAAAAAGCAGCCCTGGATTTTCCAATTTTAGCCTCGCACTCTGCGAAAGAAAACGAGTCATATACCCAGTTTACCTCTTCTGTATAAGGATTAATGGATTTGATCTTCATGACTTCCCCCCGAAAAGTCATTTAAAAGCATTACAATATTAGAATTCCAAATATTATAACTTAAAGAAATTGGCGAGAAAATAAAGCTTTCAGTTTAAATTTATTCGGAATGATGCTGCATAGAAGCTCCGATAGAGAGAAATCTCCTTAAATAACCGGATTTCTTGATTTGAGCAGAAATTATGTTCAGAATCTAGCAGTAATCATTATAAAACCTCAACATCTATTACAGATCATCTGTTATAAACACACAACTATGTGGGGGAAAATATATGAGAAAAGCACTTATCATGTTGATAGTATTGTTAGGCGTTTTCCTCGCAATTGGATGCGCTGGTGAGGAGGGAGAGGCTCCGGAAGCAGGAACTCCAGCTGAAGAAGTGGAGGATGTAACTCCAGCTGAAGAAGGGACTCCAGCACAGGCTGTAACTGAGGTTGAGGCTGTAACTGAAGTTGAGGTTGTAACTCCGGTTGAAGAAGTAGTGGCAGAAACTCCAGTTGTAGCAGAAACTCCAGTTGTGGCAGTAACTCCGGCTGAAGAAGGAGCTACAGTTGAAGAAGGCACTCCAGCTGAAGCAGTAGAAGATGTAACTCCAGCTGAAGCAGTGGAGGATGTAACACCAGAAGGAGGTGCACAGGAAGAAGAGCAAATAGCTGAGGAGGAAGAGACCGCCGCTGAAAATCAGACTGGAGGTAGAGTAATCAGAGTAACTCCCAGCAAAGGTGAATAAATTTATCCAGAAGGATTGTAAGCAGACGAGTTCGGTTTTACCGGTAAGAGTCCGCCCCTACTGGTAAGAGTCTGATCCTGCTGGTATGTCTAAAGTGAATAAAAATTCTGGATAAAGCTGATCTGTAAAAACAATCACCTAAAACTCAGATTTTTTATTGTACTTTGTATTTCTGCTCTAAATTTGCAATTAATAGCAGATTTCTGGGTTTAATCAAAAAAGCAGGTGAGAGTCAGATAAAACAATGAAATCACAGTTTACCGGGAAAGAAATACAGTTAGCCAAATAATTTCTTTTCCGGTAAAATGTATTAAGTTTAGGGTTGACATAACAATAAAATGATGGTTAACTGAAGTGATGATCAACTGCCAGGTATTTTTAATGGTCAGCATTTGAATATATTTATTAGTTTATTTTTTAATTCTTTTTCTTTCTAATGAACCAGGATTTTTTAGGTTCTAATAGAGATCTAACTCCCTCTATAAACATATTTTTAGTAACTATTTAAAATAAATATAATTTAAAAAGGAATGTATTGGTTAATCGAACACGATTTCTCTATGAAGCCTGCGAGTCAAATTTAGAGTCTAATTAGAATCTTAAAAGGAATAATGTTCAGAATCTAGCAGTAATTATTATAAAACCTCAATATCTATTATAAAGCATTTTATAAAACGCACGGATTAAGTGGAGGGAAGGTATGAGAAAAGCACTTATCATGTTGATAGTATTGTTAGGCGTTTTCCTCGCAATTGGATGCGCTGGTGAAGAGGGAGAGGCTCCGGAAGCAGGAACTCCAGCTGAAGAAGTGGAGGGTGTAACTCCAGCTGAAGAAGGGACTCCAGCGCAGGTTGTAACTGAGGTTGAGGCTGTAACTGAAGTTGAAGTTGTAACTCCGGTTGAAGAAGTAGTGGCAGAGACTCCAGTTGTAGCAGAAACTCCAGTTGTAGCAGTAACTCCGGCTGAAGAAGGCACCCCAGCTGAAACTGAAATGGAGAATGTAACTGAAGAAGAGACTCCAGCCAGAAACGTTACGGGCACTGCAGACGAGAATGGTGGAGTAATCAGAGTAACTCCCCGCACAGGCGGTAGCTGAATAAACTTAAATTAATACCAGTATGGGCAGGCAATCCAGCAACTGTTAGCAAGGCTGAATTATTATGATAATCAGCCGTGCTCAGGAACCTGCCCATAATGCATTGCCCCTAATGCAAAACTATTTAAGTACAGTTCTAACAGAAACTTTAAATATTACCAGCTTAGCTGTTGCACTCCAGATGCAGCAGGAAGAAAAGTAATTGAATAGAAGTACTGGATTAAATATCCATACCCGCGTCCTCTCTAGAAGATATATCAGGGTTGCCTGAGAGTTTAGCTTAGAAGAAAGAGCTTTTAAATATTTTCTACTTCTTCAAAAATAAATAAATGCTCTTAACCCATTGAATCGCTTTTTACTGACGGCAGTGTTTTTTGTGTTAAAGTCACTGTATATACCTTTAACCGTATGAAAGATACTGTGTACACCTTAAACCCATTTTAAAGTACCTATTTTATACATTTAAAGTATTTTACCTCTGAATAAGAGAAAAAGATGAATTAAAAATGAGGAATTCGAGGGTCTATTTCAGTCTCATTCTTTAAAGCACAATAATGCCAGCTTAATTTTGGAAGAAACTATGTTTAGAATCTGGTAGGAACTATTATAAAATCAGAATATTAATTATAAACCACCTTATTTTGGGGGGAAAAGAATGAGAAGAGAACTTGCAGTTTTTATAATTTTACTCAGCATATTCTTCGCAATAGGATGTGCTGACACTGGTGAAGAAGGTGGGATCGAGGAAGGAGTAACTCCGGCTGAGGAAGGAGAAAGAACACCGGAAGCAGGTGAAGGCGGAGCAAGCGAAGAACGGATAACACCAGCTGAAACACCTGCTGCTCCAGCAGAAGAACCGGCGGCCCCGGTAGAGGGAGAAACGTCTGGGCTTCCGATAGGTGACGGCGAGACTGTAGAAGTAGCAATAGAAGATAACGCCTTTAACCCAGCTACAGTCAATATCTCCACAGGTGACACCGTAAAATGGACTAATCTTGACACAGCTTCTCATACCGTGGTAGGTACAGGGACCAATTTTAGATCTGAGGTTCTGAACCAGGGAGATTCATACGAGTTCCTGTTTACCAATGCAGGCAGCTACGATTATTACTGCTCGATCCATCCAGATATGAGAGGAACTGTGGTAGTTCAGGAAGAAGCGGAGTGAAGACTTTGATTTAAGGAGAAGGAATAAAAACAAAGATAAAGATTGTCTCAATTATCTGAATCGTATGCCTTCTCCTTTTTCCTGCCTCCACAAGACGGCATATTGTATACAATTTTTTCCTACGATAGAATTTTTTTATTTTTATGCTAAATCCTTTCCTTCAGACCGTCCTTTCTTTCAGACCGCTATATCCGAGAAAAAATAAAAGATAGAGAGCAAATGAAAAAGAGTCCTGGATAAGAACAGGCTCTTTGATTTGAAAGTTCGGTTACTGTGTGTCTCCTCCTACCTCAGCATATCTGGGATCGATTTCTACAGCTTTTATGTATGCTTCTTCAGCCTCTTCTTCCCGTCCGAGGAAGCTCAGGCAGACAGCCTTCCCAAACCAGGAGTCTGCAGCCTCAGGATTAAGCTGGAGCGCCTTCTCATAAATCTCCAGAGCTTCCTCAAAACGCTTGAGCTGGACGAGCACGAAACCCAGACTGGAATAAGCTTCGAAATACTCAGGGTCAAGCTCTATTGCTTTCCTGTATGTCTCTACGGCTTCTTCAAATCTCTGCATCTGGCTCAGGGTAAAACCTTTGTTGTACCAGACATCGGCATTTTCAGCGTTAATTTCAATTGCTTTGTCAAAAGCTTTAATTGCTTCATCATATTCTTCGAGATTCTCGAGGTCTATTCCCATATTATTCCAGGCATCATCGTTCTCAGGATCAAGTTCCACAGATTTTTTATATGCTTTGAGTGCCTGCCTGTAACTTCCAAGACTGTCCAGATCCACACCTTTATAGTACCAGGCTTCAAGGAAATCAGGATCAATTTCTAATGCCCTGTCGTAAGCGATAATTGCCTCATCATAGTTGCCCATTTGCCCGAGAGCTATTCCTTTTCCTACCCAGGCTTCTTTATAATCGGGATCTTCCTCAAGTACCTTTTCATAGGCTTCGATAGCCGCCTCGTATTCTCCAACCTGGCTCAGGTTCAGGGCTTTTCCATACCACGCGTTGGGATAGTCAGGTCTTATCTCAAGAGCTTTTTCATAGGCTTCGATAGCTTCTTTGTACTCTCCAGCCTGGGAAAAGGAAAAAGCTATATTGTTCCAGAGATCAGGATCCTCAGGATTGATCTTTATAGCTTTTTTATAAAGCTCAATGGCTTCTTCATATCTTCCAAGGGTCTCAAGGACTGCAGCCTTATTGTTTAAAAGGTATATGTTATTCGGATCTATGCTAATTGCCTTGTCAAAAGATACAATTGCCTCATTAAATTTCCCAAGCCTGAGAAAGTCAAGTCCGCATTCGTTAAGTTCGGCTGCAAGGATCTCGTCGGTAACTTCCTGCTTCCCCACATCCCCCGTATCATTGAGAATATACGTGTCTTCGGAAACAGGTTTTTCTTCAGATTTTTCTTTCCTGCCTTCTTTTGTGAAGGCTTTGTCATTTGGTTCATCGGAGTTCATATCAAAATATCCTGTTCTGACTTTTATAGTAAATCCTGCGGACTCTTAAGTGCCGCGTTAGGTATTTACTTAAATCTGTTGTCTTTATGATCTATACATCTGTCCTTTATGGCTTTTATAGCCTCTCCCCTAAAAACTCTGGAAAAAGTACAGGAAAGGTGAATAAGGAAAAATAAAAGCAATGTACTCAAAATTCAGAAAAAGGCAGGCAGAAAATGGAAGAAGATGAGAAGAACAGAAAAAGAGTTCAGAAGAACACAGAAGAGGTTTATCGAGGGACTCTGAAAGCCATTCTTTTTGATATGGACAATACCCTTTTTGACTTCATAGCCGCAAAACTCAGAGCCTGCAGGGAGATAATCTCACATCTTGGGAAGGAAAAAGGAGACACTATCGGGGAACCTTCGGAACTTTTCAGGTATTTTCTGAGGGGAATTTATGGTTTTGAAGATTACGAAAACATTCGTGACTACATGCAGGAAAGAAATCTTTTTACGGTTCAGGGTTACAGGGAGTGTTGTGAGATTTATGAGAGGGAAAAACTAAGAAATCTTGAACTCTATCCAGCTGTAACGGACACTCTTGATAAGCTTAGGGAGTTAGGTTTAAAACTTGCAATCATAACAGATGCCGATAGACGTCATGCACTGGCAAGGCTTACAAGAGTTGGGCTCCTGAAATACTTCGATCTCCTCGTGGCGGCAGATATGACTGGAACAAAAAAGCCAGATCCTGCGCATTTTCTTTTTGCACTTGAGGCTCTCGGGACAAAACCTGATGAAACTCTGGTAGTAGGAGACAGCATTAAAAGGGATATTGTGCCTGCCCGCAAACTAGGATTAAGAACTGCATACGCCTCTTATGGAGATTGGAGGCCCGGAGAAGAAATGGATCAATTTTTTGATTTTAGACTCAGTACCTTTTCGGATTTGCTTGAGATTCCGGAGTCTAAACAAAAATAAGGCTAATGTAAATTCACAAAAATATTTTTAATTGAATTGCAGACCCTGGGCTTATGGATTCACTGGGAACCTCTATGCAAAGTCTCCAAGATGTACCTGTAATCCATAAACCGGTGAATGGGACAGTGCTGAGAGTGCATTTACGCTCGATATCCAATAAAAGAGTACAGATTAAAGTATACTTTTGGACTGGCTTAATTGATGTGTTATTATTACTTGACAAAATAACAAATAAGGTTATTATTAAATAACAAATTATTTTAGTATTTTATAACTAGACTTGAGCAGGTTGAAGTTAAACACAAGATCTGTAAGTCAGGTACGTCAAGCTATAGAATAATTTCAGAGAAAAGTAAACATTTAGCCGCCAGTCTGGAAATCCGAAAAGGATTTTCGGCTAACGGCTTTTTTTAGCTCTGGGCTTTGACATTATGTAAAAACCTGAAGTCGGGCTACTCAAAGGAGATCGGAATAAACTGGGTTTATATCGACTGCTCTCTCATAGGCTTCTATTGCTTTCTGGTGTTTCTTAATCCTGTCGTATACAATACCTTTACCAATCCAGGCTTTTGTAAAACTTGGGTTGATATCGATAGCCTTCTCAAAAGCCTGAAGTGCCTCGTTATATCTCTCCAGATCCCTCAGGGCAATTCCTTTATTATACCAGAACCGGGCATTTTCAGGATTTGCTTTTATCTTGCTCTCAAAAACCTCCACAGCCTTTTCTGTATAAAGTCTTGCTTCTTCATGTTTTCCAAGCCAGCGGAGAGCTAAACCTTTGTTATAAAGAGCCTTTCCGTTAGCAGGGTTTAATTCAAGTGCCTTGTCAAACGCATTAATAGCTTCTTCATAACTCTTTATCTTGCAGAGCCCCATGCCTTTCTTGCACCATTCGCTTGCACTCATGGAACTCATATCACATTTCTTTTCATAAAGACGGATAGCCTTCTCAAAATCATCCATAGCTTCTTCATATGCCTTCATTTCCCTCAGAGCCATTCCTCGCCTGTACCAGGCTTCAGGGTCTTCAGGAGCGAGATATATAGCCCGATGGTAAGCATCCAGAGCCTCTCTATACTGCATCAGATCCATAAGCAGTTCAGCTTTGGTGTACCAGGTTTTCGCATCCGCAGGATTGATCTCAAGGGACCTGTTAAGGGCATCGAGAGCCTCTTCATATCTGAAAAGACTTCTCAGAACCATCCCTTTGTTAAGCAGGATTTTTGCATTGTCAGGGCTTGCTTCCAGAGCTTTGTTGTATGCATCCAGAGCTTCCTGAAATCGTCCAAGCTCATGGAGTGCAACGCCTTTATTGTACCACTCATTCGAAGTCATCACTCAACCACACCTTTTTTCGATTACGTTTTTCCACATCTGTCACATAAACTCCAGCAATAATAGTATATGCCTTCAGAGCGTTAAATCGATTTTGTACTTTAGTTCCGTATCAAAAATAAGGAGATATTCACGCCTCACACCATGATTTACGCCCTGACGACATATTTACAGTTGCGCATGATAACCTATGTTTTGCTATTTTTTAAGGATTTTGAAATATTTCTGAGGTTTTATTATTTTAAAAATATAATTTAAAAGTCATGGATAAGAATTAGATAGGCTTAAATAATTTTATATCGAGCTCTTTCAAATTATTATTAAAATTAATAAAATATATTGATTTTAGTCTCAGATTTTTCCGACTTTTTTCTATTTCCTCCACGTTTTTGCCCTGACATGAAAAAAGTAGACCTATAAAATAAAAACGGAAAAATAAGACAAGTTCAATTCTGACAAAAGTTGGAATTTCCTTCTCTCACGGCATTTTAACAGTTTGATTATTAGCGTTTCTATTGGGAATATGAGAATCTCTCTAAATTCAGGAGACTGAACTTGAGACCTTAGTTTCAAATTAGAACGGGAAATCTTCCTTTCACAGCTTTTAATCTTCTAAAAGTGTATTCCAAAGATCTTTACACAAATATTGGATATGATTATACTGGGAATTGTGGCAGATGTCATAAATTAACCAATTAAGTTCAGGAAGCCACTATAGAAGTGACATATATTTTTAACAGGATATTTAATAAAAACGTTTGGTACAAGAATTAATAAAAACGCCTTAGAATGTTTCGGATATTCCTGAAAAGATAAAATTTTTCGATGGGATGCCCTAAAGATCGGTCTTTTCAGAACCGTTTTCCGCTTGCAATGCCCTTGCGAAAGAAGGAGCTCTTTCCTGCTATCTGGCTTTCGAGTTAAACCTGAGCACGCCTTAATACCATTCCCACTCTCGCTCTAAGTTCCACCGGGTTGAAAGGCGCAGTAACATAGTCATCTACACCTGATTCAAAAGCTTTAATCCAATTTTTCGCCCCACCTCTCTCGCTGAGCACCATTACCGGGATCCACCAGTAATTTGAACTGCTTCTAAGTTGCTCGCATATTTTAAAGCTATCAATGTCGGCAAGTCCGGTATCCAGCAATACAAGGTCGGGTCTCTCAGTTTTCACGGCTTCAAGTGCTGAAGAGCCACCAGAAAACTTGACAACATTATAGTTTTCAGCTTCAAGCGCAGTCTTAATATTTGGAGTACTGCTCCCTTCACCCATAATCAGGATTTTTTGCCTTGTATCTTTAAAACTCTCAATGCGAGTTTTTACCAGTTCTTCCGAGACTGAAAGAGACGAGGCTATATCCTTTTCAGTTATTTCAGGATGCGCTTCAATCAATTTTAAAATCTCATGGTCAAGATTTTTATTATTCATACCCTCCATCACCATACATTATACATTTTCTTAGGTATTAAATATTTTCCAATTTTTTTGGAATTGATATTGATACAAACTTAATACAGTTTAAAGAAAGCAGAGTTACCCAAATATTTAGAAGAATTTTTATGTATCGCCGGCTTAACCAATAAGCAGATAAGTTTATAACGGTAAATAGCAAGTTAATATTGGAAATAAGAATTACTTACTGAGAACAGCCACCTCTGAGATGATAACAATGGATCCAATGGAAAAAATCTTCGGAAAAACTGCACAAATGACAGTTCTCAAAAATTTGATCGAGCACCAGAATGAATCAACTTACCTTTCGGGAATTGCTGAAGAAACTGGTCTGTCTCACTCCAGTGTCTCAAGGGTTATTACTCCCTTGATTGAATCAGGCATTGTTATAGAAAAACCACTTGGAAAGCAAATCCGGACTTTTCAGCTCAACATGGACAGCGAAGCAACACGCCTGATAATAGATTTCTATAATAAAATCAATCAGATACTGAAATAAGCCCGAAAAAAGCTATGTGCGAAAAATTGAAAACAAGGGGGCAGAATAGGTTTACTGCTCCGTTTTTTAAAATTTACTGATGATAAACTTTAAGACAGTTTCGACTGGGAAGACCCTTATTCGGATAATTTTTTATGTAACATCCTTTTTTAGGCTTTCTATGTACGCATTTGCAGAAGTGGCTGCGAGCGCTCCATCTCTAACAGCTGCCACAAGTTGCCAGATAGGTGTGTCTCGGCAGTCTCCCGCAGCATAAATTCCTTTCTGTGAAGTCTCAAGGAAACGGTCAGTCTTGATAAAGCCTTCCTCATCCTTATCCACATCAATGATTTCAGTGTTAGGGTGAATGCCTACGTAAATAAAAACACCGTCTGTAGCCAGCTCACGCTGTTCTCCACTTTTGAGATTTTTAATTATTACTTTTTCGACTCTTCGAATTTCTCCGCTGCTGCCTATTATTTCAAGAACAAGGGTATTAAAAATGAACTCAATATTCGGAGTTGCGAAGGCTCTGTCCTTAAGGACTTTTGCAGCTCTCAACTGGTCTCTTCTGTGAATAAGATAGACTTTCCGGGCAATCTTTGAAAGGAAAAGAGCATCCGTAACTGCCGAATTGCCGCCTCCGACTATTACAACCGTTTTATTCTTGAAAAATGGTCCGTCACATGTGGCGCAATAGGATACTCCTTTACTAATGAATTCTTTTTCCCCGGGCACATTCAGAGGCTTGGGATTTGCGCCAGTGGCAATTATAACAGCCTTTGATTCGAGGTCTCCGCCGTCTGTGGAGACTATTTTCTTATCCCCCTCCGTGCGAACAGAAAGAACTTCAGTTATTTTTGTTTCTACCCCTACTTCCTGAGCATGCTTTTTATAATTTTCCATCAGTTCAAGCCCTGAAATCGATGGAAAGCCAGGGTAATTTTCCACTATATCTGCAAGCGCGATCTGGCCGCTGATCTCGCTTCTTTCAAGAATCAGAGTGTTAAGCCCGAAACGTACAGCATAAATACCGGCTGTGAGCCCTGCGGGGCCCCCTCCTACAATTATTAGGTCGTACATGCTTCCTCCAAATTAAGAAGAATGTCTCAAAAAATGTGCATTTTAAGTCTAAAATTCAGCTAATACGAGCAATCGCTTCGGCTTTTTTCGGAAGACCCGTAAAAGCTACCTCCCCATCAATAATAGTCGTAGGAACCCCAATTATGCCATATTTATCAATCAATGCCTGACCCTCCGGAGTTTCCACATCTATTTCTTCGTATTCAAAGTTGTATTCAGATTTCAGATCTTTCCAGAATCTACGAGTTGCCGGGCAGGCAGTACACCAGCTGGCATGAATAAGTGTAACTTTAACCATTATTAAAACCCCTTTAAAAACTGCAGTTATAAACCCATTGTAGTATTAATTTCCAAATATAAATAAGTTAATCGTGCCCGTAAACATAGGAAACAATGAATTTTTATCGTCCTGGTCGCTCCGAACAAAAAGCTTTAAACAAAGAGGATTCCTAAAACGGGCTATGCTTACATTTATAGGTCTGGGTCTTTTTGACGAATATGACATTTCTTTAAAGGGACTTGAAGCTATCAGGGAAGCTGACCTCGTTTATGCAGAGTTTTACACGTCCTGTCTTATGGGGACAAGCCTTGAAAGAATGGAGAAGCTTTATGGAAAAAAAGTTTTTCTGCTTTCAAGAGAGGATGTAGAACAGCATCCTGACTGGCTCAGCGAGGCAAGGAACAAGAAGCTATGTTTCCTGACAGGCGGAGATACAATGGTTTCCACAACCCATGTAGATTTACGCCTGAGAGCTGAAAAACTGGGAATAGAAACCCGCCTGATTCACGGGGCTTCAATTGCCTCAGCTGTCTCAGGGCTTACGGGATTGCAGAACTATCGCTTTGGGAGATCCGCAAGCATTCCTCATCCCTATGAAAGCGGGAGAGGCACAAGAGTAATCTCGGAAACTCCTTATGACATTATAAAACAAAACTTAGAACTTGGCCTGCACACCTTGGTCTTTCTGGATATAGACCAGGAGAAAGGTTATATGACTGTAAACACCGCACTTGAGCTTCTCCTGGAGGTTGAGGAAAAAAGAGGAGAAGGGGTTATAAGCGGAGCTGCAGCAGTAGGAATAGCCAGGGCAGGCTCGGAAAAACCTGTTGTAAAAGCAGACTACGTGGAAAACTTAAAAGACTTCGATTTTGGAAAACCTCTCCATATCCTTGTGATTCCCGGGAAACTGCACTTTCTTGAGGCTGAAGCACTTGTGAAACTTGCAGGAGCCCCTATTGGATTCATGAAAGAAGCAGAGTAAGGAGAACAACACACGCAAATAATAACAAAAATTAATATTCTAGCAAAGCTCGCGGTGATTAGAATGCCTGCAGATCTGGATGAAAAAGTCAAAAGGTACGAAGATATGTTAAAAAGGGCACTTCAGAAAGCAAAATACTTCCCAATACCAGCCTCTCATATGTATGCTGTTGCAAAGGATTATTATACGATGGCAGAAGCCTATTATAAAGATGGGGTTTATTTCCTGGAAAATAACGACCCTGTAAACGCCCTCGCATCTTTCAGCTATGGTCATGCCTGGCTTGATGCGGGAGCAAAACTCGGGGTTTTTGCAGTCGATGATGAAACGCTTTTTACTATATAAATGGGTAAGTGAGCATAAAAAGGAGAGAAAAGTCAAAAAATAACTGAGCCCTGATACCAGGGAGAAAGGATAGCATATTATATCCGAAACAGAAACAATTTATATACTTTATTCTATTCCTTAAATCCTGTAAAAATCTTTAACTTATCTGGAGATCTTCCTGAAAAATTTATATAAATAAGCATGGTGGACAGAATGAAGAACTTTCATGTGGTACTTGAAGCAGCTTGGTTGGTTAGAGATGTAAAGACGGCTGATGATGCTATAGGGGTTGCGATTTCTGAGGCTGGAAAACGCCTGAACCCTAAACTGGATTTTGTAGAGGTTGACGTAGGAACTACATCCTGCCCGGTGTGCGGCGAACCTTTCAGCAGTGTTTTCATAGCAGCGAACACAGCTCTTGTAGGTCTTATTTTTGAGATGAAGGTTTTTGATGCCGAGTCTGCCGAACATGCGGAAAGGATTGCAAAATCTGTCATAGGGAAATCCCTCAGGGACATTCCGTTGAGAGTTATTGAAGTGACCGAATTTGAAAGATCAACCGAGAAAGGCGAACAGCAGCAGAAGAGCAAAGCAGGCAAATAAACAGTTTTTCCGGAACCTGTAAGGATAAGAGAAATATTATGCTGCGGTTAGTTATGCCCCTGGTTTTTATATTACTGGCTTGAATAGATTTACGGTCGAGAAGAAACTTCTGGTAAGAAATGAGTTTTATCATTTAATTGAAGCCAGCAAAAACAAGTTTTACCATTCCGTCAGACTTGGTTTTTTAAATCATATCCAGCACAAAGACTCTGGGTATTTTCACAGCTCATAAGAAAAGAGGACACTACATGGACAGAGTAATTTCGGTTGTAGGGCATACTGCCCTTGATTACATAGTAAATGTTGAGAAAATCGCAGGAAAAAATGAGTCGTCCCCTGTTATTGACTACGAAGAATATCCTGGAGGAGGAGCTGCCAATATTGCAGTTGCCATCGCAAGGCTTGGGGGAAAAAGCCAGCTAATTTCTCCTGTAGGGATGGATTTTGAAAGCTCAGGATATGAAAAACTCCTTACAGAAGCCCGTGTTGACCTCTCCAGACTATACAGGCTTAAGGATCAGAAAATCTCCAAGGCATTTATTTTCACGGACAGGGAAGGCAACCAGGCAACCTATTTTTATTGGGGAGCCTCTTCAAAATTCAAAGATTTGGAGCCCGAACCGGTAGATTTTGTCCATCTTGCAACTGCAGACTCTATCTACAATTCAAAAATCGCACAGATTGCCGGCTTCGTCTCCTTTGATCCCGGACAGGATCTTGTTACATATTCGAAAGAAAACCTTGAGCTTATACTTGCCCATGCTGATATCCTTTTTGCTAACCGGCACGAAATCAGGCGGGTCTTAGAGATAACTGGAAAAAGCTTCTCTGAGCTTAAGGCTGCTATTGATATTATCGTGGTGACATATGATGCCGAGGGCAGCAGGGTCTATACAGATGAAGAAGAACTTATAATACCTGTGATTCCTGTCAGAGCTGTAGATCCTACAGGCGCGGGAGACGCCTACAGGGCTGGTTTTTTGCTGGCTTTCACCAGAGGGTATTCACTTTCAACATGCGGAAAAATCGGGTCGACTGTAGCCTCCTTTGTTGTAGAGACCCGGGGTTGCCAGACAGGTCTCCCCACATGGGAAGAAATGAAGACCCGCTATGAGGCTAATTTCGGAAAACTTGAGAAAGGATGCTGAGATTGTGAATATCAAAGACAGGATGATGAAAATTCAAAAAGTATATATTATAATGATCACGCATTATAATTCCCCGAAATAAGGAAAAAAAGTAACAAAAAAAGGAATGCAGATGAGACTCGCAGCACTGGTTTCCGGTGGCAAGGACTCGATTTTTGCCATATATAAAGCCCTCCTGGAAGGGCATGAAGTCACCCACCTGATAAATATAATTCCCGCAAGGGACGATTCCTATATGTACCACTCAATAAACCTCCACATGGTAGAATTAATCTCTGCCGCCTCTGAGATCCCGCTGATTCAGCAAGAATCAAGTGGAATAAAGGAGCTCGAGCTTGATGACTTGACCCTTGCCCTCAAGAAAGTGGATGTAGATGGTGTAGTCATAGGCGCGATTGAATCCCAGTACCAGGCAGGCAGAGTACAGAAGATCTGCGACTCCCTGGGACTTAAGGTCTATGCCCCCCTCTGGCACAGAGACCCTGAGGAATTGCTCACCGAAATGTCTAAAGTGCTTGATATTCGAATTGTCAGGGTTGCAGCTGACGGTCTTGATAAATCCTGGCTGGGTCGCCCTATAAACGTAAACTCTATTGAACATCTGAAAGCCCTGAACAAAAGGTACATGGTTCACATGGCAGGTGAAGGTGGAGAGTACGAGACTGTTGTACTTGATGCTCCCTTCTTCAAAAAACGCATTGAGATTGTGAAAAGTGAGGTTGAATGGCAAGGCGACACTGGCACTCTAAAGATCCTCGAAGCAAAACTTGTTGACAAAAATTGAGTAAAATTTTCTTTCTTATTATTCTTAATGTCTGATACTTGCATGTGTTTTTAAGTTTATTATCTTTATAGCCTCTCCCAATGGCTTTTTGAGACTTAATCTAAACTGTCAACATAAATTTCCGTTTAAAGGATTCTTTAAAAAATTAAGGTACTGCAAAAAATTTGATATAAATAGCAGTATATCCCTATTTTTATATAATATGATACATATTTTTGTATGTGAGGCATCTGAGAAAAACCTTATTCTGTTTTAAACCTCAGCCAACATTTTTACCCCCAACTCCCCACATTCCCAATACTCAGATGCCCATCCCCAATATAATCCACTAATACTGTCTTCTAATGCTTGTTTTCTAATACTTGTTTTCTAATGCTTGTTCTCTAATTATCTTTTTTTTAATTCCTATACAGATATAAAAATGGATAATAAAAACAGAATAGATAATAAAGATCAAAAGCAAATAATAAGACAGTTTAAAAAAAGAAATTCTCGTGGCAAAATCCATAGAGGAAATAATCTATGTGTTTTTAAACCTGTAGTGAAGGCTTTTAACGGATTCTCAGTTAACAGGATTCTTAGTTAACAGACTCTTAGTTAACAGAATTTTTAAGTTTTTACGGTATCTATCAAGTCTAGGATTCTCAGGGCAAGATGTGCACCATTTGCTCCGTTATCTATTCCTACACTTCCGACAGGTACACCTGGAGGCATCTGGGCAATGGAAAGCAGGGCATCAAGCCCTCCAAGTTTTGCACTAACAGGAACTCCTATTACAGGTTTTTTTGTTTTGGAAGCCACGACTCCTGGAAGGGCTGCTGATAAACCTGCAATTGTAATAAAGACCTTTGCATCTGTGCTTGAGATGTAGCTGTCAAGTTCGTCAGGGTTCCTGTGAGCGGAAATAACCATTACTTCATATGTGTATTTACTTTTTTCCAGCACGGCTACCGCACGATTGGCGACAGACCTATCGGATTCGGAACCCATGATTATTGAGATATCAACCATTTTTCTTTCTCCTCAGCATCAGGGCAGACTTCCCTTGCCACTCAACTCGTTCTGGCGTTCAATACTCATCTTGATAAGGATCTCAAAAATAGCCTTTATGGACCCCAGATCAAGATTGAGCTCGGTTGCAGCATTTAAAGCCCTGTTTATTACAACCTCATTTTGTCTTTGGTCATTTATCGAAGTTCCATTTATTCTTTTTGATTCAAGTACCTTCTCAGCCAAGTTTACTCTTTTATTAATAAGGGCAAGAATTTCCCTATCAATTTCTTCAATTTCTTTGCGGACAGCCTCAAGTTCGCTCAAGTGAACCCCTCGCTTTATAAAGACATTGCATCTCTGTTATTTATAGAGGTTTCTATAACCCTACCTTCTACTCCACAGCTTTCCCAGGCTGATCTCAGTTCTTTTACCTGTTCAGCTCGGACAAGTGCCGCATATGAGGGTCCTGTTCCGGATAGGCTTACTCCTTTTACCCCGAGCTCAAGTGCTCGAAGCATATGTTCCGTGCCAAAGCCAAGAGTTCCGCAATAGAGGAAACCATTGAGCGTCATGGCTCGTTCATATTCACCTTTTAGGGCAAGTTCGTAAGCAATTTCCACGTACGGGGCTATAAGTCTTGAGCGCTTTACATCTGTATCCGCACTGAAAGCTTTCTTGGCAGGCGCAAATATCAGGACTTTTGAATTAAACTCCTCACGCCTGAGAAGTTCCATTTTACGGTTATCGGTAACCACAATTCCCCCAAAAAAAGAAGCACACGCATCATCAAAGGCGCCTGTTATAGTAACCCCTACTTTTTTTGCAGCCGCCACCCCCAGTTTTACTATCTCAAGAGGCGGTAAAGTCTTCCCAACTGCACGAAGGGTTGCAAGGACTGAGGCATTTGCTGCGGCACTGCTGCTCTTGAGCCCGCCTGCCAGAGGGATCTCACTTCTTGTCTTTACTGTACCTCCCATCTCAAGCCCGAACCGCTCCAGGGTCATTTCGACACACTGCTCAATAAGACGGGTATCCCCTTCAGGCATTTCCTCGATAAAACCTGAGATTCCTCTCTCATCTTCTGAAAGTTCGACTTCTGCAAAGGTCAGTAAGTCAATTCCAAATGCAGCGCCCTTCCATGTTGCTATGGCATTTATTATGGTTCCTGCCCCTGATGCGCAGGCATTCCCTTGAAATGTCATCAAGTTCAGAATGCGCTGTTCTTTAATATTTTTTGCTGTATTTCTTCATAGAACCTGATTATGCTGCCCAAAGACAGGACTCAAGATTCATCAAGAAAGCGGGAATCCCCATATATAAATAGTTAGATTGAGCGGTGTATAGAAAAAGTGCTTTGTTACCAGGAAGTACTATAAAATTATGAATAAATATTCCTGATCTCAAATTTATCAGATTTAACCCGAAAGGTCGCTGTAAGGGCGCTTAAAAATTATTGATTATTACCTTGCACTGATGAAAGCCAAATCTGGAACAGATGAGCAAAACCCTGTCTGAGGAATGAGAAATGTTCCTCACCTGAAAGGTAAAGGTATTGCTGTTTTTAGTAAAATATGCTTGAAGTAATAAAAAAATTAGATATATAGCTAAGATCTTAAACTCGAGGGAGATTTACCTTTCAATGCCCTGAGCTATACAAAAAAATATACTGTAATTTATAAAAATAATCTTAATTTTTAAAAGATATCTTGAAATATCTAGAGGAAAACTGAGCTGTAAAAGCTGGTATTTAACATTAAATCAGGTGGATATCGGAAGATATTCTGATATAAATGATTTATATTTTTAAGGTTGAATGAATAAAAATAGGAAAAAATATAAAGGAATGTGCAGAACATCAGTGCACATACAAAAATTTAATACAAATAAAAGAATTTCAGGAGAAATAATATCTCTTGAATAAAAAGCTTTTTATTCAAAATAAAAAGCTTTTATCATTGTGGTGAGGGAATAAGGCAATAAAAGCAATTTATTTATATTCTGATGTTATTTCCACGGAGGCACTTTCTATTTTACCGTAGAAAGGATCCGAAACCCCCTGTTTATACCTGGATGTGCCGGAAAGGGAAAGGAATATCTCCAATTTCCTCTGATCCTCTCACTACAAACAAATGGAAATTACTTATATGCATGGATCAATAAATCAAAAATTTACTATAATTACCAACCCATACAGGAAAGCAATCCGAGAAATCCTTAGGTGCTGTGCTTTTCCCAAAGGAGGGAAGCTATGAATATGATAAAACGATTTAAGGTAAGCTTTTCAAAAATATTCAGTAAGCTCTTCAAGAAAAAAGGAGCATGCATAGGAATCTACGGTCCCCCCAATGCCGGCAAGACAACCCTCAGCAACCGGATCCTCAAGGACTGGGTAGGAGGCGACGAAACAATGGGTTCTGTTTCTCATATCGCCCATGAGACCAGGCATGCCAAACGAAGGAATGGAATAGTTATCGAGGCAAACGGGCATACCATCAACCTTGATATCGTAGACACGCCCGGGCTTGCTACAAAAATCGATTTCCACGACTTCATGGAGCAGGGAATGAGTGATGCCGAGTCCAAGAAGCGGTCCAAAGAAGCAACAGAAGGGGTAATCGAAGCTGTCAAATGGCTGGATGACCTCGATGGTGTCATACTGGTTATGGATTCCACCGAAAATCCTTATACCCAGGTAAATGTAACGGTAATAGGGAATATGGAAGCCAGGAACCTTCCACTTCTTATTGTGGCAAACAAAATAGACCTTCCTGATGCCGACCCAGCCGTCATAAAGGAAGCCTTTCCCCAGCACCCCATGGTGCCAGTTTCAGCACTTGAAGGAATTGGAATGGATTCGTTTTATGAAGCTCTGGCAAAACAGTTCGGGTGATCTACATGCAGGGAATTCAGCTTGATCTAATATCCGAAGCCCGAATTTCTCAGATGGCTTCAATGGAAAAAGTCCGATATATAATCGATGAGGTAAGGAAAGGTAAAATACTGGTGCTTGAAAAGGGCCTGAACCCTATGGAGGAAGCAAAGCTTATAGAAATGACAATGTCAGCAATCCAGCCTGATGTGTTTTCAGGTATTGAAATGCAAAGTTATCCTGCAAACTCTGAGGGTTCGCTGCTGGGAAAATTGTTCAAAAAACAGAGCAGTAAACGACTTACAGTAATAGGACCTGCAAACCAGCTAAAAACCCTTAAGAAAGATAGGAACCTCATAAGTGCACTTGTCTCTACAAGTAAATAAACGAAGTGGAAGCAATGTGTGCCCAGAAGACCCAAGACTCGGAAGCTATAATCTTCCCTCCCCAGTCCCTCGGCTCCTTTGAGATGGGCAGGAATGACGTTAATGTAACCTGTACTTATGGGAAAATCGCAGTATGGTTTGGACGGAAGGTTCCTGATCACATTATAGCGCAGATACTCCTAGGGATTTCAAAAATCGATCAGTCTACGGTTCATGAGTTTGAGATAATCTGCAGCTTTGATGAGATCACGGAATATGAGAGTAAAGGGTACACGCTCGTGTCCTATGGAAAAACAGCCGGCGGCTATCGCGTAAACTATAGTATTCCTTTCTCCAATAAAAAAGCTCTTTTCCACTTATCAAAATTTATACTTGAAGAACTCAAGAAAGGAGATGCACGTAAGGACTTTTACTGGAATGGGAGTGACTGCGATATACAGAGGCTTTATCACGAATTTAAGAACAATATTGAAAATTGGGAATTGAAAGCTATTAATTACAAGACCGACCCGCAAACAAGCAAGTAAAAACCTGCGCTGGTGCTGCGGCAGGATAAAAGGAAAGTTTCCAAAAACTTATCCTAAAATCCACATCATAAACTTAAAGGGAGTGGAGCAGGCTTTTGAAAAAGCGCTTCAGAATAAATGTCATTTTTGACGCAGGCTTTCAATTATTGATGCAGTCAGGTAGATAAAACTTTAATCTATTTAGTGAATTAGGTATTTAACCCAATGTGTTTTGGAGAACTCATATGGAAAAAGTAACTCATGTGGAAAAAGTTCAGGTAAACGACTGCGAAGAAGTATTATTATCAATGAGAATGATTGCAGAGACCCTCAATGAGGTAATTGATGTACTTGACAGAAAAGCCATAAAGGCTATGATCCAGAAAATTCTTGAAGGCGAAAGAATCTTTTTGATGGGAGCCGGAAGGTCAGGGCTTGTTGCCAAGGCTTTTGCAATGAGGCTTATGCACCTTGGATTCAGCGTGTATGTGGTAGGCGAAACCATAACTCCTGCTGTTAAGCCAGAGGATGTTGTAATTGCTATCTCAGGGTCAGGGGAAACCCGCTCTATAGCAGACCTCGGAAAAATAGTAAAAGATATTGGCTCGACCCTCATAACGGTAACTTCCAAAAAAGAATCTACACTTGGTAGAATCTCGGATATAGTTATGATCCTTCCGAGCAAGACCAAAAACGACCTTGATGCAGGCGGCTACCTTGAAAGAAATTTACGTGGGGATTACAAAAACATGCCTCCTCTGGGCACATCTTTCGAAATTACCTCGTTAATTTTCCTTGATTCTATAATCGCGCAGCTGATAACGCTTACAGGTGCATCGGAAGCCGAACTTAAGTCAAGGCACACAAACATTGAATAAAAATAGTCCATAAATTGTCGGAAAACAGTGGGTATATTCAGAACAGTTATTTGCAGGGATACAGGAGGGCTCAATTTGAAAGGAATAAAATTTTCTGAAAACGTCACCAGGATAGACACGTCTGGGATTAGAAAGATTTTCGAAGCTGCAGGGTCGGATGCAATTAACCTTGGGCTTGGGCAGCCGGATTTTGATACCCCGGAGCATATCAAAGCTGCCGCAATAAAAGCCATAAACGAGGGCTTTACGGGTTATACTGTAGGTACTGGAATCCCGGAGTTGAGAGAAGCCTTGAGTACCAAGTTCAGGGAGGAAAACGGGTTTTCTGTTTCCCCGGAAGAAATAATTGTAACTTCGGGAGCATCCGAGGGGCTTACAATTGCCCTTGCAGCTCTTCTAAATCCCGGGGATGAAGTCCTCATTTCAAATCCTGGCTTTGTTTCTTATAATGCACTGACTGAGATCCTTAACGGCAAAGCTGTGAGTGTACCGCTTGCCGAAGACCTCACTATGAAGCCTGGTACTGTGCTTGAGAAAATTACCCCGAAAACGAGAGCCATTGTCCTGAATTCCCCTTCAAATCCCACAGGTGCAGTTGCAAGCAGGGCAGATATAAAAGCCCTTGCTGAAATTGCTGATGACCACAATATAACTATTATTTCTGACGAGGTCTATGAATACTTTATTTATGAAGGAGAGCACGTAAGCCCTGCCAGCTACTCGGATAATGTGATTACGGTAAATGCTACCTCAAAGAGCTATGCTATGACAGGCTGGAGACTAGGGTATGTGGCAGCCAGAAAAGATTACATTGACCAGATGCTGAAGGTGCACCAGTACATACAGGCATGCGCTAACTCAATCGCTCAGAAAGCCGCTTATGCTGCCGTGACAGGGCCCAAAGATTCTGTCAATGCCATGCGCGAGGAGTTCAGAAAACGCAGGGACGTGCTTGTAAAAGGCTTGAGCGAGCTTGGAATGGAATGTGCCCCTCCAAAAGGCGCTTTCTATGCTTTCCCGAAAGTTTCGAATTCCACAGAGATCGCCTCGAAAATGATATCAAACGGCATTATTGTCGTTCCCGGTACAGCTTTCGGAAGCGAAGGAGAAGGCTACATCCGGATATCCTATGCGGCATCGATGAAAGATATCGAAAGAGCGCTGAGCATCATGGAAAAGGTGCTCTGAGAAACTATCCAAAGAATAATACTCTGAGAAATATTCTGAGAAATATATTTCTCAGATTTCTCAGATCAGGATTTTTTTGTCAAATATTCTGCTGCTATCTTTCATAGCAGCACTTCAGCCAATTACTTCAGCCAATTTAGCTTGAAATTGCTAAATTACTGAGTTTATTAGAAGAGTATAGATTTATACTCACTCTCAGCAAGCTGAGGTGATTCTCTACAAAATTTATGAGACCTCTATTATATACAGATACATAACTGAAGCTAGATTACAGATACATAATTGAAGCTAAATACATCATATTAATTAACAAAAACGAAAGAGATAATTGCTATCAGTACATAACTTTTTTTCATTATAAAAACAGGAAAGTTAAAAATGGATAACTGATCCGAACACGGATTCTCTCTGCTCATAAGAAAGAAACCATCAACAAGCAGAAATCGGGATCTCAGAAAAGATTATTTATCCGTTGATCTTGAGAATTTAGAATATCCTCATAAAATAATCCTGGAAAAACATATGAAAAAGAAATCTGTGCGTTTGCTGTCTTTAAATAAAGGAATATTTGCTCTTACCTGTATTCTTTTATTGCTGAGCCCTGCTTCCGGCTCAGCCTCCATGCCTGAGAGCTGGCTAAAGTACTCCTTTTATGGAACATCCCAGAGCCCGACAGGAATTTTTCTGACCGAAGCCCAGGCATTTCCTTTACTTATTACCCAGGATCTTATGCTTTCCCTTACTACAGGAAGTCGGGAAGGGAAAAGTAAACATATAGAGAGGATCAGCCCCTTCTTGCTTCTGACAGCAGGCGTTATGGCAGGCTTTAACCCCTGTCTACTCGCAGTAATGGCTTTTCTTGCTTCAGTCACCCTTGCCCAGCATGGAAGAAGAAGAGAAATGCTCGAAATCACACTTGGGTTTTCGATAGGGATCTTTACAATGTATATGCTTGCAGGATTGGGCATACTCAGTGTTGTTAATTTCCTGCCTGAAATCCAGGAAAGTTTTATAGACGCTTCAATCCTGCTCATTGCCCTGCTCGGTTTCTGGCATATCTTTGATGCCTACTGGCTGAAAAAGCATGCAAAAACTACTTTCAGGACTCCTGAACCACTGAAACGGTTCATGGCAAAAATGGACAAAAACAACCTTCTGCTGCTGTCCTTCCTCTCCGGAAGCATGTTTTCTCTAGTTAAAGCCCCCTGCGTAGGAGCTATCTTTCTCTCACTCCTGAGTATTCTGGCAACAAAAACCGACATTGTAAGGGGAACATTATACATGGGTATTTATAATCTGGGGCTTCTGCTTCCTGTAATTGCCCTGGGTCTCCTTCTTGCCTCCGGACTCAGCCCAAACAAAGTAACAGAATTCAGGGAAAGATGGAGAGTAGAGATCAGACTGACAACCGGCTTTATACTTATTTCTGTTGCCCTCCTCATGCAATTTGGAATAATTTAAGATGAAATATCGCGCAAAAGTTTAAAAAATCTGAGCCGTCTCCCGAGATGGGACTCGAGCATCAGATTGCAGGCTCAGTATCAGGTTCTTCGGAAGGAGAGGATAGGCGCTTTTCTTCAATCATCTCCAGAAGTCTGTCCATGACTTCTGTAATCCCTTCCCCAGTAACCGTAGAAATATTAAACTCTGCCTCATCAAGTTCCTGGAACTCAGGTCTGTCAGCTTTATTTGCAACCACAAGAATAGGAAGCTTGAAGTTCTCTCGAATTTCGGCAAGCAGGCGTTTCTGCTCCTCGATTGCGTATCCGCAGCTTTCACTGGGGTCAATTATGAACATTACGACTGCATCAAGGTAACGAATTGCGGTAATTGCCTGTCTTTCAATATCGTTTCTTTCGGACATCGGGCGGTCAAGCAGGCCCGGAGTATCCATAACCTGGTAGCGCACCCCATCGCGTGTAAAGTGCCCGATTGTTACTCCTTTTGTTGTGAAAGGATAGGGAGCTACCTCTGGGCTTGCACCTGTAATTTTCGAAACGAAACTTGACTTCCCAACATTCGGATAGCCGGCAACCACAATTGTAGATTCGTCCTGGACGTCAGGAAGCTTCCTCAAAATATTTCTGGCTTCGTTGAGGAAAAGAAGGTCTTTGCTGATGGATTTGATAATTGAGGCAAGCCTTCCGAAAGCCTCTTTCCGGACAGGCTCAGGAACCTCCGAAGCCCGGATTTTCCCAACATAACTCCTTGCAACCTCATGGATCTTCCTGCTTGCCCAGTCCACAGATGCAAGAGACATCTTGAGCTTTTCTACACCTACCAAAATGTCTGTAAGCTCATAATAGAATCTGGGTAAGCTTTCAAAACTCGGGAATCTCCTGACTATATTCGCAAGGTTATCCGTGAGAATGTTTGCAGCGGTCAGCAGCATGGATTCATTTGCTCTGAACCGACTCTCCCTGCTATCAATAGTTTTCCCAGCCATAGCTCGTGCTGACCGCTTGAAGGCTTTATTAATTAATTCATCGGAAGTAGGAACTGTACGTATTTTCTCAAAGATCATCATGTTCTAACCCTCTGGGGCTCTGCTGAGCATATAAACCTTATTATGGATGAAAAGTTTTAACAAAACAAACACGCAAGTAAAAGTCTTGCAGAGATTCCTGAAGGCGATCCCCTGAGAGGGAATTTATTTTCAGGTTTTATATTTGTAATTATAAATCCTGGTGACAACTTCAATGTAAAGTGAAGAACCAGGAGGATATTCAAAGCAGAACCGGACTCTTTTTATATTTGTAATAGTAATGTGTAATTATTTGTAATCATTAATTATGTAAATATCTGCGTTAACTTACATTATTGATGTATAGGTTTTATACATCATCCTTATAAAGGTATATGAAATTAATGGTGGTAGTATGGAACTCACTCCGATTCAAAAAGATATTCTTATAGCATTAATCAACCTTCAGCGGCAAAAAGACCGGGCAATCAAAGGGGAAGAAATAGCCGAGGTCATCCAGCGTAATCCTGGGACTATCCGCAATCAGATGCAGTTATTAAAAGCCCTGGGGCTTGTGGAAGGAGTACCCGGACCAAAGGGAGGATATAAACCCACAGGAGCAGCATACGACGCATTACGGATACAGCAATTGAAAAATGAATCAGTGGTTCCCATCTACAGAAACAATGTGTTAGTTGAGGGAGCTACGGCTTCAGAGATTAGTTTTACGACTGTCAGGAACCCTGATGTATGCAATGGAGTCATCCGCGTAATAGGAAACACAAAAGACTTCGTTATGGACGACAAAATTCAGGTAGGTCCCACGCCTGTAAACCGCCTGATAATTCGTGGAGAAGTCATAGGAAGGGATGATACTAACAACTCTATTCTTTTCAATATTACTGAAATGATCTCTCTCCCTAAAAAACATGTCAAACATTATATGAAATATCCTCCTCTGCTTGTGAACCTGAATGCAAGTATCCAGGAAGCAACCCGACTTTTCATCAGGAACAATGTTCACGGCGCTCCTGTAGAAGACAAAGGAAAGATAGTGGGAATTGTTACCTATACTGATATTGCCCATGCTATTGCCCAGGGAAAAACGAACGTAAAAGTCAAAGATATTATGACAAAGGAACTCATCACAGTTGACGGAGATATGCAACTCTACGATGTGGTAAAACTCTTCCATAAGTATAATGTTGGAAGGCTTATCGTAACCATTAACGGTGTACCCAAAGGCACGCTGTCGAAAACCGATGTTCTGAACGAACTGGCAGTATATTGAAAAGCAGAATTTTTTGCGGCTTCCTGAAAGCTTTCATAAGAGTTTCCTGAAGCAGCCGAAAACCTGGAATTCCTAAATTCTTTTAGGTTATGGATTATTTCCATGCTCAAACCGGGAGGTAAAAACCTCCAAATCTTCAGTCCCTTTTCATTCTTTCATGCCTGGCACTAAGTTCGGCTGCAATTTCATCCAGGGTAATGTTGTTTGCAGCAAGCAGTATAAGAAGATGAAAGATCAGGTCTGAACTTTCCGAAACAATCTCGTCATGGTCTTCGTTCCTGACTGCAAGAATAGTTTCAATTGATTCTTCTCCTACTTTCTCAAGAATCTTATTCATTCCTTTAGGGTGATTCAGGAGCTTGCAGACATATGAGCACTCGTCATAATTCTGTTTTCGATCCAAGATGATCTCATATACCCTGTTCAAAATTGATAAATCGGTATCCGTCATTCTAACACCTGTTAATTAGACAAACATTCAAAAAGTCAAAAGCCAGAAATCTCAAAAAAGTAAAAACAGGAGATTTTTCAAACCTTCCTTGGGTCAGTAATTTCTCCGGTAAGAGCTGACGCTCCTGCAGTTGCAGGGGAAGATAGATACACAAAGGATTCAGGACTTCCTTCTCTGCCTTTAAAGTTGCGATTCGAGGTTGCAAGGCCCACTTCTCCAGCCCCAAGCAAGCCGAAAGAGCCACCCATACAGGGTCCGCAGCAGGGGAATTCTACGATTGCACCTGCATTTATAAGTTTTTCTATATATCCAGCTTTCAGGAGCTTTATATACTCGGTCCGTGATGCGGGAACAACAATCAGGCGAACGCCCTTTGCTACTGGCTCATCGCCCATAATATCAGCCATGATTTTGATATCCTCAAACCTGCCATTCGTGCAGGAACCTACAAAGATCTGGTCAAGTTTTGTGCCTTCAACTTCGGTTACGGGTTTCACGTTATCCACATTGTGAGGGCAGGCAACCTGGGGCTCAAGGTCCGATACATCGTAGTGCCTAACTCCTACATATTCTGCGCCCTCATCGGATTTCCAGTATGGGTCAAATTCATAGTATAGGATTCTCTCTTTGAGGTAGTCTGCAGTCACTTCATCTGCTTCGATAATTCCTGCCTTTCCTCCCATCTCGATTGCCATATTGGACATGGTCATGCGCTCAGGAATAGAAAGAGAACGAATTGTTGAGCCTCCAAACTCAGCAGCCATATACCTGACTCCTTCTACTCCTACATCGCCTATTAGGTGAAGAATAAGGTCTTTTGAGTAAACCCTTTCTGGCAGGCTGCCTTCAACTTCAAAGCGGAAAGTTTCAGGTACCCTGAACCAGAGCTTGCCAGTAGCAAAGACCGCTGCCATATCAGTAGACCCTATGCCCGTAGAAAACGCCCCCAGTGCGCCATATGCACACGTATGCGAGTCCGAGCCAACTATTAGATCTCCTGGCAGCACATGCCCTTTCTCAGGAAGAACCTGATGGCAAACTCCTTCGTATACATCATAATTTAAAATGCCCTGTTCCTCAGCAAATTCCCGAAGCATAATATGGTTTGCTGTGGCGTTGATAGAATCCGCAGGAACTTGGTGGTCAAACACGATCACTATTTTCGTAGGGTCCCAGACTTTTTTCTCTTCTCTGTCTTTCATTATCTCGTAAAAGCCTTTGACTGCCAGCGGACCTGTAATGTCATGCGTCATTGCCAGGTCTATATTTGCCAGCACGAAATCTCCGGCCTTTACGGGACTTCCGGAGGCCTTCGAAAAGATCTTTTCCGAAACGGTCATCGGACGATTTTCATTAGCAGACATTCCGGTCATGGGGAATAACTGGCTCTTTCTAATAAATAAATTTAATTGATGGTGTACTATAGCAAAAAGTCAAAAGTCTTTCAAGCTCATAAAGAGACGAAGCTTTTTTAAAAATAGATAAGTTTAGCCTGCAAATCCTGAGTTTCTGTTAGTCCTGGCTGTTAACCAATAATTCAGTACTTCCCAGGCTGTCGTGAACTATACAGGTACATGTGCGGCTCATCAGGCTCATTTTTGCAATCTCAAGACCCTTTTTATCTCTCCTGAAATCTACAAACTTTTCATACATGACAAGGGTGTCCTCAAGTTCCGAAATATACCTCATGAGGAGATCTTCAGCCAGTTTTCGGCTGTCCTCGATCGAGATTGGATACCCGAGCCCCTCACATTCGCAAGTGTGCAATCTCAATCCTTCAATATAAAAGGGATAAGTGCTGCAGAGCATAGGGCGAACCGGATATATCTGGCACCTGTGGGTATCTTTCTCGATAAAAATACAATCCCCATTTTTCTTTCGCCTGAGTATCCATCCAAAAGCATGAATCTTGCCCTCAAGATCAATACACTCCTGAAGAGACTCAAGGGATTCAGGAGAGAGTTGCTCTTCATTTTCCTCTGACTGCCTGAAAGAAGGCTCGGGGTGGTTTTCCTCATCTTCCTGGTTTTCATTCGGGATAGGAATTTCAGGTATAAATGGTTCTGCAACCTCTAATTTTGACAGACCTGTATGCTCTCGAATTCTCTCGATCTCGGAAGGAATTACCGCTACCCTGTTGTCCCCGAAAGCCCGCCGACAGCATTTTCCACAACGCTGGCAATAGAAGCCGATTCTTCTGATTTCAGCTGCAAGCTGTTCAGGGTCAAGTTTATGAGCCATTTCTATTTCTTTCTTGAGACCAGCAATAAGAAGGAGCTGATAGTCAGTTTTTCTGGATTCCTGCTTACTGCCTGTGCTGGATGCTTCCATATTAGTGAGTCGTCTCCTGCTAGTACATCAAATTAACGCAAGCGACAGTTAACGCCAAAATATTTGAATTATCGCAAGCTTTTTGGAAAAAATATTTGATCACAAACTTTTTAGAAAAAAGTTTGATCAAAAATGGCGTGGCGGCGTGGTCAAGCGGCGCAACGCTTGGTGATAAACCGGCGCAACGGTTTCGCTCAAGCCTTTTTTGAAAAGGCTTGCGGCACAAACTTTTTTAGAAAAAGTTTGATCAAAAACAGCGTTTTCGCTCAAGCCTTTTTTGAAAAGGCTTGCGGCACAGCGCTTGCAGTACAGCGGTTTTTAATTAAATGCAATAAGAAACTATATATCAGGGAACTAGGTTTAAACTTTGTGTGTATGTGGCAGACATTACTCAAAAAATTTGAAAAATATCCTGCACAGGCAAAAGTGCTTAAATTGCTTTTTGAGCGAGGATTCCAGGTAAACGAAGAAGGAAAGGTCACCTCCGGAGGCATTGAGATAGCACATACTCAGCTTGCAAAGGAGGCAGGTGTTGACCGGCGGGTGGTTGACGCAACTACAAAGACTATTATTTCAGACGAACTTCTAAGCACGATTTTTAAAAATGTACATTCCATCCCTTTCCTTAGAGACGTAGCCCCTTCTCTTGGCTTGGGAGTGATCATTATTATTCCCGAAGATGCATCTCACGTTGGTATCCTTGCAGAGGTTGCAGGTCTGATTGCTGAGAGCAATGTAAGCATCCGGCAGGCAGTCTCAGATGATCCCTATCTAACTGATAATCCAAGACTTACCATAATTACCGACAAGAAAGTACCTGGAGAGCTCGTGGACAAAATCCTTAAGTTACCCTCGGTCAAAGGCGTAAGCATTTATTGAAGCTCTTTCACGCTTCAAATTAAGATTCCGGAGATAAAATGATATTTGATAGGAAAACTTGCTTAAAAGCAGTCTATTCAATTGAAAATGAATTTTTATAGTTATTGATTATTTTCTCTTTCTTCTAAAAATGGAGAGTACCAGAGCTATTCCCAGAAAACCCAAAAATAACTCACGCATGGAAATATCTCTTAACTCAATTTCGGGTACCGAATCCGCTGTCAGATCTTTAATGAGATCTGCAGTTCTGAAGATTTCTTGCTCTACTAACAGCGCAAGTTCCGCAGCAGATCGGGTTCCGGTAAAGGATAGGATAAAGTCACCAGCAGAATCAAGGTTTTCCCTGTTCAGAACTCCATCTATCCTTTTACCTATGTTTCTACGACCTAAGCCCTGATCTTCAATGCCCTCCGGATCATTGTCTTCAGCGATGGATTGGTTTATCGGCTTAAGAACCGTAATAACGATACCAGTTGTAGAACTGCCATTATCATTTCTTGCTGTAAGCCAGACGGTATAATTTCCAGGGCAGCAAAAAGTATGTATGGGGTCTGGGCAGTAAGAACTCTTCCCGTCTCCAAAGTTCCAGCATAGTGAGGCTGCATTTTTGGAAGTATCAAAAAACTGTACCGTAAGAGGAACATACCCTTCTGTAACATTGGTAATAAATTTAGCCTCAGGGAGTATCGGAACCGAAGGGTCCGGAGCTTTCAAAACATTTATGGTCATACTGGTCGAGTCGCTGCCGTTCTCGTTAGTAACGGTCAGGGTAACCGTGTAATCGCCTTCATCGGTAAAAGTATGCAAAAAATCCGATGTGTTTGAAAGGCTCAGGTTTCCAAGACTCCATAAATGTGAGCTGGCATTCTTAGATAATTCCGTGAATTCGACTGTGAGAGGGGCATACCCAATTGTAACATTGGAAGTGAAAATCGCTTTCGGCAGTATAGGAGGCTGTGGAACGAAAGCCATTAACGGTCTGTAATCCATACTCTTTGTCCGGCGGTTGACGACATAAGCCATGTCGCCGATACCATCTCCATCCTCATCCTTGCCTGTGTAATCACTCCAACAATTGCCTGAGGTCAGGTTCCAGACATTGAATTTATCATCCCTGGCATTATTCGTATTATTGAAATAATTGCTGTATATCGTATTTCCTGAAGAAGTAAGTGACCTGATGCCGCAGTTAGTGTTTGAATATACGAGATTATTGTACAGAGTGTTATTTTCAGATTTAAACAGGCAGATTCCAATCTTATTTCCAGAGATGTTGTTGTTATTTATGATACAGTTTTGAACACTACTCAGGTAAATCCCGCATTTGCTGTCAACTATTGAGAAGCCGCTAATTGTTACGTTGCTGGCAACTACCTTGAATACATTGCTGTCTGCGTTCTCTGCGCTTATAACCGTGTCAGAAGGAACTTTTGAATCTGAGATAATTGTCAGATTATCCTGGTCGATTTGAATGCTTTCATTATATTCTCCGGGCTCTACGATAATAATATCGCCATGGGAGGCGTTATCTACTGCAGCCTGGATTGATTCTCCCGGGGACACATAAATATTTTCCACTGCTCCGGTTTCTGAAATTGGGAGCAGCACTAGAGATATTGCAAGTAAGAAGACCCATCTGAAAGTTAGATATTTTGACATTTTAACCAGCATATCGACCAAGAAATTTATAGAATTATTTTTTAAAAGGATAGCATATAAAATTATTGATTTAAAAAGAATATTAGAAAACAGAATTTAAAATTAAAGTCTATTTAAAGACTTTGTTAGAAAAAAATATCCAGAATATCTTTCTCAGGCTTATTTGCCTGCAAAAATACCCAATATAAAAATTTGGAGCACAATTATAAAATAGTGTCTTACTATTAACCTTCTCTAAATTTCAATTATCGGATTAAATTAATATCCTGCAGCAAATTCTGAGAAATAAAGACTGGCTTGGTTAAGTTTAAAAATCTGCTCTTAGAAATATAATTATATATTTGGGTTGTTTTCTAAATCCGAGAAATTGTTTGCTTTAAAGCGCAGACTTAGTTCTACTATGTTTCAGACTTAGTTCTACTATGTTTGTTCTTATGCTTCCTGCAATTCCCTGTTAATAGTATGACCTGATAGAACTTTAATGATAATGTATATTAATTATAATTCTTATTAATACCAAAAGGAAAATTAACACGATTCTAAAAAAATGATTACATAACTCTGAAAAAATAATTACAATAATTCTGGAAAATAACCCACAATAATTCTGAAAAATAACCCACAATAATTCTTAAAGAAAAGTTTCCCTTTTCAAGTATTCAGTCAAATCTGCAAAGCCAAAGGTTTTTAAGCAGATCTTAAGTTATTCTTGAAAAATCCAGCTGGAGAAGACATATCATGCAGGAAAAAATAAAAGAGATCGCAGATCGAGTACGTGAACTGCGTGAGCTATCGGATTTCACGGTCAGAGATATGGCAGAGTATCTGCAGGTATCCGAAGAGACTTATGAGAAATATGAAAACGGAAGCGAGGATATTCCGGCAAGTATACTTTTTGAGATCGCACAGAAGTTGCGCGTGGATATGGCTACCCTCCTGACAGGAGAAGAGCCGCGCATGAATATTTTTACAGTCACACGGGATGGAAAAGGAGTTAGCGTTGAGAGAAGGAAGCAGTACAAGTACCAGAACCTGGCTGAAAAATTTATTCACAAGAAAGCTGAATTTTTTATAGTGACAGTCGAGCCCAAACCGCCCGGAGCAAAACCTGAAACCAATTCCCACCCTGGGCAGGAATTTAACTATGTACTGGAAGGAAGCCTGAAGGTCTATATCCACAATAATGAGATTATCCTGAATAAAGGAGATTCTATTTACTTTGATTCCTCTTATAAGCACGCCATGGAAGCTCTGAATGGAGAAACAGCCAGATTCCTGGCAGCTATAATGTAATAATACAATACAGCTCGGTTTGATAATACGACTCAATGATAATTTGCTTGAGGATATTCGGTTTGATAATATCTGATTTAACGCAGTCAACTTGACCTGCATTTAACCTGATCTGATTTATGTTTGGTCTCAAACTGGCAGAAAAATCGAGAAGCAGGGCAAAATCAGGATTAGAATCAGGCACTGAAGCCCTCAAAAACATACAAGCTATGAAATAAGCAGATAAAACGGGTGTCCAAATGACCTCTTTGCTCAATAAATTTGTTTCCAAAACCGATTTTGATTCCTATGAGGATTTCAAAGAGAATTTTAAAATCCTTGTTCCTGAAAACTTCAACTTTGCCTATGACGTAGTCGATGTCTATGCGAGAGATTCCCCTGAAAAGCTTGCTATGGTCTGGTGTAATGATGAAGGGGAAGAGAGGCGCTTTACTTTCAAAGATATGAAGTACTACAGCGATAAAGCCGCGAATTTCTTTGCAAAGCATGGAATAGGGAAAGGCGACTATGTAATGCTCACCTTAAAGAGCAGGTATGAGTTCTGGTTTTGTATCCTTGCACTGCATAAACTGGGAGCCATTGCCGTACCTGCAACACATATGCTCAAGACGCGGGATATTGTATACCGGATCGAAAAAGCCGGACTAAAGATGATTGTTTGCATAGCGGAAGATGGAGTTCCCGAACAGGTAGACGAAGCACATTCCCAGTGTGGGAATATCCCACTCAAAAAAGCAGTAGTTGGAGGAAAAGCTCGAGAAGGCTGGATTGATTTCAGGAAAGAACTTGAAGAGGCTTCAGCAGATTTTGAACGTCCTACAGGCGAGGCTGCTACAAAAAACAGCGATATTTCCCTCGCTTATTTCTCCTCAGGGACTGCTGGTTTCCCGAAAATGGTAGAACATGACTTTACCTACCCTCTAGGACACATTCTCACTGCAAAATACTGGCAGAATGTGGAAGATGACGGGCTTCACTATACGGTTGCAGACAGCGGCTGGGGAAAATGCGTATGGGGAAAACTCTATGGGCAATGGATCGCAGGTTGTGCGGTTTTTGTCTATGACTATGACCGTTTTGATGCCAAAAACTTGCTTGAAAAAGCCTCGAGACACGGGGTTACAACTTTCTGTGCCCCGCCTACAATCTATCGCTTCCTGATTAAGGAAGACCTCTCAAAATATGATTTCGGTACCCTGAAATACGCGGTTGTTGCAGGTGAACCTCTTAACCCTGAGGTATACAACCGATTTCTGGAATTCACCGGAATAAAGCTTATGGAAGGCTTCGGGCAAACTGAAACTGTTGTGACCATTGCGACCTATCCCTGGATGGAACCTAAGCCCGGATCAATAGGGAAGCCATCTCCTGGTTTTAAAATCGAATTGATGGACAGGGACGGCAGGATCTGTGAAGTCGGGGAAGAGGGAGAAATCGTCATCAATACAATGGAAGGAAAGCCTGTAGGGCTCTTTGTTCACTACGGAAAAGATCCTGAGAAAACTAAGGAAACCTGGCACGATGGCTATTACCACACAGGAGATATGGCCTGGAAGGACGAAGACGGCTACCTGTGGTTTGTGGGAAGGGCTGACGATATCATAAAGACCTCAGGATACAAAGTCGGACCCTTCGAAGTAGAAAGTGCCCTTATCCAGCATCCTGCGGTGCTTGAATGCGCAATTACAGGTGCTCCTGACCCTATAAGAGGCCAGGTTATCAAGGCAACTGTTGTGCTCACAAAAGGGTACACACCCGGAGACGCGCTTAAAAAGGAACTTCAGGAGCACGTAAAAAGAGTCACTGCCCCTTACAAGTATCCACGCATTATAGATTTTGTTGAGGAACTTCCAAAGACCATCAGCGGAAAAATCCGCAGGGTTGAGATCCGGCACAAAGACCAGGGTTTAGAAAGCCAGGAATGATCCTGAGAATAGTCTGAAGAAAAACTGGAAAATTTAGCTACGGAGGATCGGATCCAATTAGTATAAACAGGATCAGATTTAATTCTGTCCATTTTGACCCTGGAATCAATAAGTCTCGGATCAGATTAAAAAAAGAAAAAGAAAAGAAAGAAATAAGTATCTTAAACCTTGTGAAAAGTTTACTCTGAGAAATCTGATTTCGGATTCATTTTGCAATTAATTATTCCCGTTAATTTAAGAAATTTTAATTTACGGAATACAACGACTATTCATGCTACATACGGGATTAGCAGACTTATGGTTTAGATTGTAAAAAATAAATTGATAATTCAAGGCTTTCATTCTGTCACAGAAACCGGATAAAAAATCACGGACTTAAAAAGTTCGGGGAAAAAATAAAACTCCGGATGGTCCCAGATCCGAAAATGGACCTGAAAGCTGAGAAGAGCCCAAAGGGCAACTGAAAAAGGAATAAAATGAGGATTCATATGCCAAAGGATGATAAAAAAGAAGCATACCCTGTTATTAATACTCTGGAGTGTAAAGCCTGTGGGCGCTGCCTTCTAGCCTGCCCGAAAGATGTGCTTTTCATGAGTGAAAACCTGAACTCACGGGGCTACCATTATGTGGAATACAAAGGAGAGGGCTGCTCAGGCTGCGCGAATTGTTATTATACCTGCCCAGAACCGCTTGCAATCGAGATTCATATCCCCCTGAAAATTGAGGAAGCGGAATAAGGCAGAAAAGGAGGAAAAATATGGCAACACGACTCATGAAAGGTAACTCCGCAGTAATCGTCGGGGCACTCTATGCAGGATGTGATTGTTTCTTCGGATACCCGATTACTCCGGCAAGTGAAATTCTGCATGATGCGTCCAAATATTTCCCTAAAGTAGGCAGGAAATTCGTTCAGGCTGAATCCGAAGAGTCGGCCATTAACATGGTCTACGGAGGGGCGTCAGCAGGGCACAGGGTTATGACAGCTTCTTCAGGCCCTGGAATTAGCCTGATGCAGGAAGGGCTTTCCTACCTTGCCGGTGCCGAGCTTCCCTGCGTACTTGTAGATGTTATGAGGGCAGGTCCAGGCTTGGGGAACATAGGACCTGAACAGGCGGACTATAATCAGGTGGTAAAAGGCGGGGGGCACGGAAACTACAAAAATATAGTGCTTGCCCCGAATTCAGTGCAGGAGATGTGCGACTTTACTATGAAAGCTTTTGAGCTTGCTTTCAAGTACAGAAACCCCGTTGTGGTACTTGCAGATGGTGTGCTCGGGCAGATGATTGAGTCCCTTGAGTTCCCAAAGCAAGCTATTGTTCCTGAAATCGATACCACCTGGGCTGTCAACGGTACAGCCGAAACCCGACATAACCTGATAACCTCGATCTTCCTGGACTTTAATGAGCTTGGAAGATTTAATGAAAAACTGCAGGCAAAGTACGAGCTTATAAGGCAGAACGAAGTCGATTATGAGGAATACCTGACCGAGGATGCTTCTATTGTCCTTGTCTCTTACGGGATCAGCAGCAGGATTTGCAGGTCAGCTGTGGATCTTTCAAGGCAGGAGGGTATCAAAGTAGGGCTTTTCAGACCAAAAACGCTCTTCCCATTCCCTGAAGCGCCGTTGAAAGCTCTGGCAGACAAGGGTTGCTCCTTTATTTCCGTGGAAATGAGCAACGGACAGATGAAAGACGACATCAAGCTTGCAATTAGCTGCTCACAGCCTGTGGAACTCGTAAACCGTATGGGAGGAAACCTGATCACCCTTGACCAGATTATGGATAAAATCAGGAAAATTGCAGGGGAGGCATGAAAATGGCAGCAGAAATTATTAATGGAGAAAAAGTTATTGGAAGGCCAAAAGCCCTGTATGCGGATTACCCTCGCAAAGGAGGGGCAGCTTCAACAGCCACTCACTACTGCCCTGGCTGTGGGCATGGGGTTTTGCACAAGCTTATTGCCGAGGCAATTGACGATCTCGGGATTCAGGACAGAACCATTATGATCAGCCCTGTGGGCTGTGCGGTCTTTGCTTACTATTATTTCGATACAGGCAATATTCAGGTTGCCCATGGACGGGCGCCTGCGGTAGGAACAGGGGTTTCCAGAGCCGAAGAAAATGCCGTGGTTATTTCTTACCAGGGAGATGGAGACCTTGCTTCCATAGGCCTGAATGAGACTCTTCAGGCTGCAAATCGGGGTGAAAAGCTCGCAGTCTTTTTTGTAAACAATACCGTTTACGGAATGACAGGAGGACAAATGGCACCTACAACCCTTGTGGGTGAAAAAACCACAACATGTCCTGAGGGCAGAGATCCCAGGTTTGCAGGCTATCCTCTCCATATGTGCGAGTTACTGGACAACCTTAAAGCTCCGGTTTTTATTGAGAGGGTCTCAGTTTCGGATATTTCCCACATAAGAAAAGCCAGAAAAGCCATAAGGAAGGCGCTTGAGATCCAGCGTGATGGCAAAGGATATGCTTTTGTTGAGGTTCTTGCTGCCTGCCCGACTAACCTCAGAATGAATGCGGAACAGGCTGTCCGTTTCATAAATGAGGAAATGGAAAAAGAATTCCCAGTCAAGAACTTCAGAGACAGATCCGAAGAAGTCGAACCTCTCCACCGCGGAGTCAGTGACTTTACAACTGAAACCCTTGAGAAGCTGTACGGCATTGAGGCGGCTGCTGAAGAGAAACCTGCCAGAACGGATTTTGCCCCGATCCAGACCAAAATTGCAGGTTTTGGAGGGCAGGGTGTCCTCAGCATGGGCATTATCCTTGCCCAGGCTGGAGTAAAGGCAAACCTCAATGCATCATGGTTCCCATCCTATGGTCCGGAGCAGAGAGGGGGCACATCAAACTGTTCGGTTGTTATTTCAGGACAGCCCATAGGCTCTCCTACGGTTTATACCCCTGACATCCTGATAGCTATGAACCGTCCTTCCCTTGAAAGGTTCAAAGGGACAGTCCGTGAAGGAGGGCTTATCCTCTATGATTCCTCTATTGGCGAGGTCGAAACGCCTGCACATGCCAGAGCCATTTCAGTCCCTGCAACCGAAAAAGCCAAGGAAGCTGGTTCAGAAAAGGCTGCCAACTCATTCATGCTTGGAGTCCTCGCTGGTCTTAACGCAACAGGTCTGGAAGAGGAAGTCTTCAAGGAAGCTCTTGCTGAAAACTTCGCAGGGAAGCCTAAAGTTATTGAGTTCAACCAGATGGTTCTCGAAGCCGGAGTGCAGTGGGCAAGAGAAAACGTGAAAATCTGAAGATTTTAAGGCATGAAAAAAAATTGAGTTTTGAAAAACTGCGTTGTGGAAAAGACGGGTGGAGAAGAGGCTTCTCTGCCTATGGTGTTTTTTACCTTTCTCTAAGGATTCTCAAAATAATTTTGTAGCGGCTTTCAGGTGGTTTTCAGTAATTTTTAAGCAGCCAGCAATTTTTTTGACTACTCAGTATTTTTCTATTAATCAGGCTGCTCTTTAATCCCTTGAATATCCTGCTAACTTTCAGAGTAGTCTGAATGGATAATCACTATTGGGAGACATGATCTCAAGAATTTAATACAGGCACTACAATTGATTGATAAAAGAGGTATATTTAAAAGGTTTGAATCTGGAGTCAATCATAAGCTTTATTAACGCCGAATGACATTGTAAGAAAAAGAGAGGCTTTTAAAAATTGCTTTTAAAAGTGCTTGCTAAAAGGCAGTATTATTTTAAAAGTAATTTATTGGTCTAGAAGTAGATGGTAGGTCCGAGTCCCTATTCTCGTCCCTACCTGCGATCCAACCCGGAGATTAAGAGGAAACCCCATTGCTCTTAATCTCATTCTATAAGTAGATGGTAGGGTTCGAGTCCCTATTCTCGTCCCTACCTGCGATCCAACCCAGAGATTGAGAGGAAACCCTAGAACTCTCAATCTACTAGTCTTATAAGGATAGGGATATATATCATAATCGACCTAAAAAACAATTCATGACATAAGTTTTGTTCAAGGCATTTATTTTTGAGATCGGCGAAATATTTAATGACGTTGAAAATTTCAAAAACATAAAATGAACCTGCTTTCCTCAGAAGTCCGTGAGCATTCTTTAAACTATTTTCGGAACAGTTTACTGAAAGGCTATTTTCGGAATGCTCTACAGTCTTGACAAGCGTAAGGCTCTAGCAACAAACCAAGAATTTAAAGCAAAAGAAATAAAAATGTACTTTTTATTCTCTAAGACCCATAAGATTAAATAGCTTTTATCCTTATTTCCCTTGAAATCAGTGCTGGCAAGGCAAGTTAAAAACAAGCCAGCATTGAAAAGTGAATAAGAAAGATCGCTAGAATAATAAAATGCCTTCTAATTATTTGATTCAAAACCATAATTGTTTACTTTCAAATTACATGACCTTACACTTGATCCCTCACTTTTAATCCATTATCGGACTTCTAAAAGCGGGATTTTCGTTTAATTTCAAAATTTAAAATTGAGGCTTATAAAGATGCAGTACCAGGCAACAGTTAGAATTGAACAGAAAGCAGGTATGCTTGATCCTGAAGGCACAACCATAAAAAGGGCTCTCGGACAACTTGGCTACCAGGTTGATAGCGTAAAAACCGCAAGGCTGTACGAAATCGTGCTTGAAGCTGAATCTGCAGAGCTTGCAGCGCAGAAAGTTGACGAGATGTGCCAGAAGCTTATTGCAAACCCAATCATCCACAATTATACAGTCGAGCTCAAGGAACTTAAATGAACTATTGTGGAAAGACGATTGAGGTCAGAAAAACTAAAACTTTGAAACTTGAGGGGAAAAAATGAAAATTGCCATACTTCAGTTCGGAGGCACAAACTGCGACCTTGACGTTCTGCATGTCCTTAAAGATGTTGTGGGTGTGAACGCCGAGACTGTCTGGTACAAACAGGAGGATCTTACTGGTTTTGACGGAGTAGTTGTACCTGGTGGTTTCTCCTACGGAGACTATCTCAGGGCAGGAGCGATTGCAGCCCTCACCCCAATTATGAATTCAGTGAAAAAACTTGCAGCCGAAGGCAAGCCTATCCTGGGGATCTGCAACGGCTTCCAGATTCTCACCGAAGCCCGCCTGCTGGAGGGAGCCCTGACAACTAACCAGTATCCTAAATTCAGATGCCACTGGACAAACCTAAGGGTAGAGACTGTTGATACGCCTTTTACCTCGAAGTTCAGGAAAGGCGAGATTGTCAGGATGCCCATAGCTCATATGGAAGGGCAGTTCTATGCCGAAGAGAAAAGCCTGGCAGAGCTTGACGAGAACGAGCAGGTTGTCTTCAGGTATGTTGATGAAAACGGAAAAGTAACAGAAGCATCTAACCCTAACGGGTCTCTTGAGAATATTGCAGGAATAGTAAACTCTTCAAGAAACATTTTAGGTCTCATGCCCCATCCGGAAAGAGCCTCCGAGGCAATTTTGGGCTCAGACGATGGCCTGCGGGTATTCGAGTCAATGATGGATTATATCACGGAAAATTTCTGATTAGTCCGCTTTTGCTCTTTAATTTATGCTGTGACTTTAATTATTTTGCCACTTTAATTTTTTGTCACTTTAATTTATTTACTATTTTAATTTATCTGCTAAGTTATATGGTTATTAATTCTATTTATCAATATTTTTGTTTTGTCGTTTTTATTTTGAGAGTCCTGTTACTTCCATATCTGGTAGTTTAATCTGGCAATTTCATCTAGTTGAATCTGCAATTTAATCTGACAGTTGGATCTAGCAATTTAATCTGGAAGTTTAATCTGGCAATTAGTGCCTGTTAATTATATTAAACGCTTTTATCTATTTCGGTATTCTTGCGACAAATTTCTCTCTTTCTTGGTGATCTCTTACCGGGCTATACAAATCAAGTTTCCTGTGCTGACTGAGATTTCCGATTACAATTAATTATTGAAAGCATTTATAAATATAAGTTCAGGTTTATTTTTCAGAATATATATTTCAAAATCTTTTTATTAACTCAGATAATTATTCTTATGAATTATTATAAAGACAGGAATTATCTTTCTAGCTATATAATTAATAGGGGGAGTATCAGTCTATGAAAGGAAAACCGATCCAGAGTATTTGCATAGCCCTTCTTCTTGTGCTCGGGGTGGCATCTACTCAGGCAGATGCTGCTGTTTTCACCGTAGGCAGTAATGGGGAAGGAAACTATACTTCGATCCAGGAAGCTATTAATAATGCACAGAATGGAGATACAATCCTCGTAAGCCCTGGCGTATACAGAGAAAATGTAAACGTAAATAAGGAAATTTCAATTATCTCGAGCACCGACCTTTCGGGTGACATGATGAATCGCACCTATGTAATTGGTGCAATTCCGGCTGAGGATGTATTCACCATAAGGTCAAACAACGTGACAATAAGTGGCTTCTATATTGCAGGAGGCCCTTCAGGAATGGATATGGACAGAGAGGTCGGGATTTCCCTTGAAGGCGTGCAAAACTGCTTAATAAGTAACAATACGCTGATATTGAATGATATTGGCATTGGCCTCAGCAATTCCCATTTTAACCACCTTGACAACAACCTTATAGGTTTTGGAGCCAGCGGAATTTACCTGACCCAATCTAACGAAAATGAGTTGTCAAATAATGTGGCTACAATTAACAACCACGGAATTCACATAGACAATTCTACTAACAATACCCTTATGGGCAACACTGTAGAATCAAATGAGATAGGAATCTTACTGTCCACATCAAGAATGAACACACTTGAAAATAACTTCGTTTTAAGAAACGATAATGGAATTGTGCTTGACAATACGGCTGAATCCAATTTCCTGACTAATAACAGCATATACATGAATGGAATTGGGATATATTCCAGCGGATCATCCGGTAACACGATTTACCTGAATGACTTCTTCAACTTCTTCAATGCTGAAGATGAAGGAACGAACACATGGAACAGCAGTTCAGCAGGCAATACATGGAATGATTATAACGGAACAGATGCTGATGGAAACGGTATAGGAGACACGCCTTACGTTGTCAACGAGACAACCGGAAATATAGATTACATGCCTCTTGTCGAGAATGTTTCCTCAGAAGAAACCCTGGAAAATATGAATGAGAATAACATAGATATGTAAGTATAATGATTTATTGCTAGTGTAAAATCTACTGGAATTTCGAGTGAAAAGAATTTTTATATTTCGAAATTCTTTTCATTTTTATGAACTTTCTCTCTTTTTACAATTTCCGATTTTTCACTTAAGTTCATCCTTTTTCAGTTCTTCCCTGATATTTACTAGAGTCTGCCAGGACTGCCTGACTATACTGGGAAACTCTCCTGAGTGCTCTTTTCCCCATTTCAGCAGGAATTCTTTTGTCTTGGGGTCTGAGGGGTAACCGCTGCCGAAATCGCCCCATTCCTGCTTGAGTTCCTTTATAAGCTCGTCCCTGCGCACCTTTGCAATAATTGAAGCAGCCGAAACAACGGGATAGATCATATCTGCCTGATGTTCGCAGATTATTTCGATTTCCTCTGCATGGGCAGGGTTGGTTTTTGCATATTGTCTGCGGAGGTTGTATGCAAAACGCTCGGCTTTAACATCAGCTGCATCGGCAAAAACTACATCTGGTTTCAGATATTCGAGCACCTTCGAGAAACAGACAACCATAATCTCGTTCATGCTCATGATCTTCCTGAGTTCGTCAATCTGAGAAGGGCTGACCTCCAGAATAAAAAAGTCGTCCGCATATTTTTTTATCTGGGCTGCAAGATGCTCCCGTTTTTTCGGCGTCAGTTTCTTGGAATCTGCAACCCCGAGAACTTTGAGAATATGGGCTCTCGACTCCTCTATTTTTATGCCTCCTACGCACATGGGTCCGATTACAGGACCTTTTCCGGCTTCATCAATTCCTGCGATCATCATTTTTCGGCTGCTCCTTATTTAGGGAAGAGAGCTTTTTTATTACTTATAAAAGTAGGGTAAGGCATAGTTTATTCTCTAAAAAGTTGCAAAGAAAATGACGCTTATTCGTGAACATTTTCAAAGAACTTTCTTATATTGAAAAGATCCTTGGGTTCTCCCAAAATAACGCAGACGTCTTTTGCCTGGATGAGGGAGTTCCCATCAGGAACATAGATCATTTCTGAATCCCTACGAATAGAAAGTACTGTCACTCTATATTTTTTCCTTAATTCCAGATCTGCCAGGGTTTTTCCGTCAAAATTAGAGCCTTCTTCTACTTTAACCACCTGAATATCTACTCCTGGAAGCCCATCCTTTAGACTGAATTCGCTGTTAAATTCTGTACTTGTATCGACAGACAATTTTCGCATCATTAAATAGCCGTTAGATCGCAGGTCGTTAACCAACTTTTCAATATCTTCCTGTGGCACCAGATACTTTCTCAGTATGCGGAAAAAGATCTCTACTGAAGTTTCGTATTCTTCGGGGATAATTTCATCTGCACCGAGGTCATTGAGATATTCCATTTCCTGTAAATCCCATACCCTGGTAATAATGCAGACATTAGGGTTCAACTCTTTTGCCTTCTCGACTATTCTCCTTGTAGAGGCTTCATCTGAAATCGCAATTACAAGAACTCTTGCATTTTTTATTCCCGCATGTTCCAGTACAGCCCCAAATACCGCATCCCCATATTGTATACTTTCTCCTTTCATTTTTTCCTGTTTGACAGTTTCAGGGTCTGATTCCACGATGATATAAGGGATACCTGCAGTTTTTGCAGCATTTGAAATTGCCTTCCCGGAAAAACCGAAGCCTACGATTATAATGTGGTCTTTTATGTCAGGTTCAACATCGGTTTCCTCTTGAAGAGAGCTTGAATAGAAACCATTTACAATTTTCATGCCGAGAGGAGTCTCTGAAACCTTTCTGACAATAAAGTCAACAGGCTTGTAGGCAGCATTAATCAAAAAAGGCGCAGCACCCATAGTAAGGATTGAAACCGCCAGAAATGCCTGGTAAGTCTCTTCTGTCAGGAGTGAATATTCTACTCCTAATCTGGAAAGAACAAAAGAGAATTCTCCTACCTGTGAAAGTGCAAGTCCTGTCAATATAGTTGTACGGAGAGGAGCCCCAAGAAAGAGATTTGCAACAACTCCAGCTATTGATTTTACGATAATTAAGGCGAGTGTTGCAAATACGAGAATCTGGAGGTTATCAAGTAAATAGTTAATATCCAGAAGCATGCCTACAGACACAAAAAAGAAACACATAAACGCGTCTTTCAAAGGTAAAATATTACCCATTGCCTGTTTACTGTACTGGGAATCAGACATAATGACTCCAGCTAAGAGAGCTCCAAAAGCTGTTGACAGCCCGATACTCGAGGTAAAGACCGCTGATGATAAACAGATGAATACAACACTGGCTAGAAACAATTGTTTGCTTCCGGTCTTACCTACTAAAATATCCAGGGAAACAGAAATTTGTCGCTCAGAATGAAAACCAGGATAATGAGCGAACCTTTGAGCAACATACCTGGAAGGGCTCCGTCAAAACTTACAGAATTTCCTGCAAGTATCGGAGTGATCAACATCAGAGGTACAATTGCAAGATCCTGAAATATCAGAATTGCAAGCGAAGTTTTCCCATGAGCAGTATTGACTTCATTTCTGTCCTGAAAAATCTTGATTACTATTGCGGTACTGCTAAGTGAAATTAACAAACCGAGAAAGACAGATGTCGCTGGACTAAAGCCTAAAGCGGAACATACAACAAAAATTAATGCTGTTGTAAAGAGCAAATGGAGAGTTCCCCCAAGCAGTACATCCCTTCTCATTTTCCAGAGTTCCCCTAAGGAAAGGTCAACTCCTATTGTAAAAAGAAGGAAGATCACACCAAGCTCGGAATTTAAATCTACAATCTCTCCTCCATTTATAATGCCGATCCCATAAGGTCCTATCAGCATACCTGTTACAAGATAACCCAGTACAGGAGGGAAGTCAAATCTGTAGAATATAGTAAGAATTAAAATGCCAAAGCCAAGAAGTACGTCAATATGTGCCAGTAAAGATGTTATCATTTATTTTACTCCTCTGGAGCTAGGGCAGAGGTATTTAAGTGTCTGAACATTTTAACTAAGAATATTGAACCTGAACATAGGCATGAAGTATTCATTAATTGCCCTCAGTGAAATTTTTGACTATGAACTTATCCCAAAATTCAATATCACTTCTCTAAATCCCGATTCTGAATAATCAATCGATTTCTGATTATGGAAATCTTTCTGAAAAGTTATGATTTGGGAATAAGATTGGTTTTGTGATAGCTCTAGAACTATACAAATATTTTAATATATTATTTTGAATAAATCTGAGTTTATTGTTTAAATATATTTCCTGCCTCAACGAATTACAATTTAAAAACTCTTCGCCGTTTTTTATGCGTTGAAAAAATAATTCATTAACTATACAGTTATTCGATCAAGGGGAAAAACAATGAGCTCGAATTTGATTTTAAATAATAAAACTTTCTAAATTTTGAACATGTTGCTTCAATACTCAGGAAATGGATGTAAATTACCCACTCAAAATAGCGAAAAGCCAGTTTAAATTTGAGACTCTAGCACAAACTCGCTCCCAGAGCTGTGTTTTCCAGGCTTTCCAGATTTTCAATTTTTTTTGAAGTTCTTCAAACACCGCCTCAAACAAAAACGTTAAATCTAAAGTTGAGTATTTTGGAAGTTAAGTTGTAGTTATTCACAAAAGAATTATACCTTAAAGAGAGAATCTCTTAGCATTTTCTAAGACAATATATCTTATTCTTTCTAATTAGATGTATATTTAAAAAATATATTTTCCACACCATGCACGAGATGAATTTCCAATGCCAGTAATTACCTTGCAGTATGACGACCTCGAGAAACTCACAGGAACCGATAAGGAAACTATAATAAATAGGGTGCCCATGATAGGAGCCGACATCGAAAGGATTGAAGAAGAGTCTATCGATATCGAATTCTTCCCTGATAGACCTGATCTTTATAGTGTGGAAGGGGTAGCCAGGGCAATGCGAGGTTTCCTGGATATTGAGACCGGGCTGCCCGAGTATGAGGTACATCCGTCAAACGTTTCGATTTTTGTCAGCCAGGATATCCTGAGAATCAGGCCTTTTCTCGGGAGTGCAGTTGTAAGAGGCGTAAAGTTCACATCCTCTTCCATAAAATCCCTTATGGATCTTCAGGAAGATCTACACTGGGGGCTTGGAAGAAACAGGAAAAAAGTATCAATAGGCGTGCACGACCTCTCAAACGTAAAGCCGCCTTTCAGGTATATGGCTATTGACCCGAGTTTCGAGTTCGTGCCTCTGGATTACACTGAAAAAATGAGCATGACCGAAATCCTGGAAAAGCATCCCAAAGGTAAAAGGTTTGCCCATCTTGTCAGGGACTTTGATAAATATCCTATCATTCTGGATGCTGACGACAATGTGCTGTCCTTCCCGCCTATTATTAACGGGACACTTACAAGCGTGACTGAGAAAACTACCGACCTTTTCATCGATGTCACAGGGCTAGGAGAAGCCGTATACACTGCCCTGAATATTGTAGTTACCGCGCTTGCGGAAAGGGGCGGGCGGATAGAGTCTGTAAAGGTTATCAGACCCGACTGCGAAGAGTTAATCCTGCCTGACCTTGAGCCGAAGAGCAGGCTCCTTACAAAGTCTGAGGTAAAATCCCTTCTCGGCATGGAACTCTCGCTGGAAGAAATAGTTAAACAGCTTGAGAGGATGCGTTTTGGAGCAGAAGTTCTTGACGAAGAAATTGTTGAGGTGAAAGTTCCGGCTTACAGGGCTGACATTCTTCATAACTACGACCTTATCGAGGATATAGGCAAAGGTTATGGGTATGAGAATATCAAACTAAGGATTCCCGAGACCTATACTGCAGGAAAGGCACATCCGATTTCTTTGATTCGCTCTCCTATAAATGAAATAATGGTTGGTCTTGGCTACTATGAGGTCATGCCCTTTACGCTCACCAGTGAAAAAATCAATTTTGAGAACATGCGCAGGCAAAAGACGGATGATGTCACGCATGTCCTTCACTCGATTAGCGAAGACCAGACAATGGTCAGGACAGCTTTGCTTCCCAACCTCCTTGAGATCCTTGCATTAAACCAGCACAGGGAACTTCCTCAAAAAATCTTCGAGTTCGGGGAGGTTGTACGCAACGAAATAACAAGACAGCACGTAGCTGCAGTTTCAATTCACCCGCAGGCAAACTTCACCGAGGTTTATGAGGTAGTGGATGCCTTCATGAGGGAAATGATGCTCCCCTATGAGGTGAAGGAATCCGAAGACCCTGCTTTTCTTGAAGGCAGGCGGGCTGATGTCTATATTAAGGGCAAAAAAATTGGGGTTTTTGGAGAATTCCATCCTGAGGTTATAAGCAATTTTACCCTGGGGTATGCAGTTGTTGGATTTGAGCTTGACATGACAGACCTGATTAATGAATTTAAATTGATAGGCTAAAACTAAAATTAGAAGGTTAATTTTCTCCTGTTTTTCAATTAACCTTTTTAGCCTCTTTTCAATTAACCTTTTTAACCTTTTTTTAACTAACCTTTTAAACCCCTTTTCAATTAATCTTTTTAGATTTTTTTAACTACTTAGCTTTAAGGGAGTTTCTAAGGGCAGGAAAGTTCAGCAATTAAGTAAAATATAAGCTTAAATTCACAGTGAACCTATAAAAAAAGAATGTGGAGACAATTTATATTGAGTCAAGAGTTTTAGAGAATTGATATATTAAATAGCCCATTACATTACCCAGTTAGTTCATGAGAAATAGTATAAAAATTCTATAACTTCACAGGTTCTTCCGTTTTTCAATTAAGATAAAGCCTGTAGCTATGGATGCCGAAAAAAGTTAGAAATAACTTATAAATGCTATTCTCTTTTCGATTGCGGAAAAAATATATTTAATTCTTCCTCGTTGTGCAAGAGCTTAATATATGAAGTATCTAGAACGGCAGGTTTCCAGCATTTAAACCTGAGCTCAGCAGAACTGTGCCCAGTATCGATATGCTTTGACGTAACCTCCCCATAGTACGAGGTCATTCCACTCCTCAAGATCTATCTCGGCTGCTCTTAAATAAACCCTGTTTTGAAAAGTTGAGTAATCCATGCCGTATTTCCGATTCATTTCAGCTATTCTGTTGCTATAATATTTTGTTTTCTGTTCAGCTTTACTACGCACAAACCCCTGTAAAATTTCTTGTTCGTCTCTATACAGGTCAACTTTGATTATACCGCTTACAGGTTCAGAGTGTCTTCCAGAAATTGTTGCGTATTGACCATACTCGAAGGAGTTTCCCACTATTACCACCCATTATTATTATAATTTGGTCCCTTCCATTTTTAAAGTATTTGCCTACTTATAAAGTTTTTTAATAAGGATCGCCCAGAACTTAACAAAAATAAATTTAAAAAATTCGAAAGCTCCCCCTTATCTTCATCTAACTTGATACTATTTTATACACAGTAGTATATTAAATTTTTGACACAAAAATTTACACAGTTCTGGGAAAAAATCGCAGAGATCAACAAAAGGACGAAAGAAATTTGATAGCTTGTTAATATTGAAAAAACAGCAGCGCAGGGGTATGCCGTGAATGTAAATTCGCTAAAGATTTTTGTATGTGAAGTGGTAAGTTAAGCTATAATTTTAAAAAAGAGTAAAAAATATTCGATTTTATACAAATACCGTTATAAGCTTAAACAATAATCTTCTGGCTGCAGACTTAGGAAATTGACTTGTGCTGTAGAAAATATTGCTGGTTAAAGAATAAACCAAGATTTTAATAAGTAGAATAGCATATACATAATAGCCAAAAACCATGAAAGCATTATATTTCTTGTATTTATAAAGGGTTTGATAATATCCCAACAAGAAATTTAGTTTTAATATAGGACCAATTTCAGGCTTTTTCTAGCCAAATAAAAGAAAATTTTCCCCTATTCGAATGCAAGATCCACTAAAACAAGGATTGAAACCTCTTCACCCCGGTTTAAGTGCAAATTCTAACCGAATTCGAATGCAAGATCCACTAAAACAAGGATTGAAACTTTCCTATATTATTATAGGTGTTTATATTTTTTTACAATTCGAATGCAAGATCCACTAAAACAAGGATTGAAACCCTGCATGACCATACTTTGAAAAACAGGATATACTATTCGAATGCAAGATCCACTAAAACAAGGATTGAAACATATCATTTTCTTTTCCTCCGAATTAGTTCTTTTTATTCGAATGCAAGATCCACTAAAACAAGGATTGAAACGAGGAGTCTATTGAAGGTTCACTTACTAAATTTTTAAATTCGAATGCAAGATCCACTAAAACAAGGATTGAAACCATATTCGCCTTCGGGAGATTATGCCGTTGCAAACATATTCGAATGCAAGATCCACTAAAACAAGGATTGAAACTGGCTTCACGCTCGGCTGTGCTGCCTTTTTCCGTGATATTCGAATGCAAGATCCACTAAAACAAGGATTGAAACTTGCGGATATTTTCCAGAGTCGGATGAGTGCGAGGAATTCGAATGCAAGATCCACTAAAACAAGGATTGAAACCGACGGCCTCACGCGAAATGAACGTGTGATATCCCTAATTCGAATGCAAGATCCACTAAAACAAGGATTGAAACTATTCCTTCTGATTGTATCCACACATATAATATCCGATTCGAATGCAAGATCCACTAAAACAAGGATTGAAACTAGATTACGTATGTGGCATATCATGCGCTCTGTGACATTCGAATGCAAGATCCACTAAAACAAGGATTGAAACAAAGGTAGCCGTTTGAAAACTCACCAATGATTCAAATTCGAATGCAAGATCCACTAAAACAAGGATTGAAACTATAGTAATAGGTTGTATAGTATATTGTACAACCTAAGAATTCGAATGCAAGATCCACTAAAACAAGGATTGAAACCGGCTCGGATGAATATCTCAGCTGACATCCTAGTCTATTCGAATGCAAGATCCACTAAAACAAGGATTGAAACTTTTTACTCCCTCGAAGGATAACTCCTGTAGCCTCTCAATTCGAATGCAAGATCCACTAAAACAAGGATTGAAACTACTTATTCGACCCTGTTAAACATCTACAACGCCTATTCGAATGCAAGATCCACTAAAACAAGGATTGAAACTCCCTCAAAATATCCTGTTATAAATCCAAATCATCAATTCGAATGCAAGATCCACTAAAACAAGGATTGAAACATGTTTATTACACAGAGGTCTATTCCTCGGTTCTCGGCATTCGAATGCAAGATCCACTAAAACAAGGATTGAAACTTTTTCAAAAATACCCCGTACACCCCGTACAAATAAAGATTCGAATGCAAGATCCACTAAAACAAGGATTGAAACGTTTTGCCCTTCAGAACTAAATTATCCGAGTTAATTATTCGAATGCAAGATCCACTAAAACAAGGATTGAAACCCGGAAAATCTACGAAGAGCGTGGTTTCTTCATCCCATTCGAATGCAAGATCCACTAAAACAAGGATTGAAACTGCTCCACAAGTCCAGCGACCGAGCAGCTTTCCCCATCATTCGAATGCAAGATCCACTAAAACAAGGATTGAAACTCTATAGACATTGAGGACAGAACATGACGACATACCAATTCGAATGCAAGATCCACTAAAACAAGGATTGAAACTGGTCAATAAAAAGACTATTGATTGGGGTACTATTTATTCGAATGCAAGATCCACTAAAACAAGGATTGAAACTTTGCCGAAAGGACCGTATGCCGAGCTATTGACAGATTCGAATGCAAGATCCACTAAAACAAGGATTGAAACGCAAATGGTACGAAATTTTCAGATGTGTATGGGACAGATTCGAATGCAAGATCCACTAAAACAAGGATTGAAACTTTGTTTTAGCCTTTCCCTGATTACCTCGTTATACATTCGAATGCAAGATCCACTAAAACAAGGATTGAAACCTGCTCCTGCTGCAGCTCCACCTGCAACCATTAACATTCGAATGCAAGATCCACTAAAACAAGGATTGAAACTCACTCAGAACTCCAGCATTCTCCATCTCTGCATTAAGAATTCGAATGCAAGATCCACTAAAACAAGGATTGAAACTTATGTCAACTACCCCACGATGAACCTTGAACGACATTCGAATGCAAGATCCACTAAAACAAGGATTGAAACTATCTTCAGCCCCAACCCTCCCAGACAGCTTAAGCACATTCGAATGCAAGATCCACTAAAACAAGGATTGAAACCCAAAACGAGCAGAACAGCGTACAGAAGAATATCCATATTCGAATGCAAGATCCACTAAAACAAGGATTGAAACAATTCATCGAGGTCCTGGACGTCCTGGGGATTGACTAATTCGAATGCAAGATCCACTAAAACAAGGATTGAAACCAGAGCTGGAAACTGGGATTTTGCAAACTGGTATAAAATTCGAATGCAAGATCCACTAAAACAAGGATTGAAACAGGTAAATATTTCTCGCCTTCTTAGATAAAATATATTCGAATGCAAGATCCACTAAAACAAGGATTGAAACTTCATTATTGTTTCCCTCAATTTTTTTGTTGATTAGATTCGAATGCAAGATCCACTAAAACAAGGATTGAAACTAGCTGCCTGAATCTCAACCTCGTCATTTATCCCAATTCGAATGCAAGATCCACTAAAACAAGGATTGAAACTAAAGATGGCACTACTCAAGAGGTATTTTTTGATGATTCGAATGCAAGATCCACTAAAACAAGGATTGAAACCATGAGGAATTCTCTCGATGAAAACGGGAAAAAAAATTCGAATGCAAGATCCACTAAAACAAGGATTGAAACCGCTTTTCCCTTTCAGACAGTACATTTTATCATACACTGGATTCGAATGCAAGATCCACTAAAACAAGGATTGAAACACTGAGATTGAGAGAGCAGAGAAGACAAGATTAAAGATTCGAATGCAAGATCCACTAAAACAAGGATTGAAACAGTAGAGATTGAAGGCCGCCAACCTTCAACCCCCGGAATTCGAATGCAAGATCCACTAAAACAAGGATTGAAACCAAGTATTCAAAAACGAAAATTCGGTAGCGGTTGAATTCGAATGCAAGATCCACTAAAACAAGGATTGAAACTATAAATGGGTCATTCGATCCTGAAAAATTGACGGATTCGAATGCAAGATCCACTAAAACAAGGATTGAAACTGTGTATCATAATTCGACATTCGACATTTCCACCTCATTCGAATGCAAGATCCACTAAAACAAGGATTGAAACCAGTGTTCTTTTGCGTAGGCAGTCAACTGTTTTAATATATTCGAATGCAAGATCCACTAAAACAAGGATTGAAACTAGGCTTTGGGCTTTACTACAAAACTTTAATCTTGATTCGAATGCAAGATCCACTAAAACAAGGATTGAAACTTGATATTCCCGAAATCGTCAAAACTGATATAAAACTATTCGAATGCAAGATCCACTAAAACAAGGATTGAAACATCGTAGTGCAGCCAGGATGAGAATTACATCCAGCTCATTCGAATGCAAGATCCACTAAAACAAGGATTGAAACGCGTACAGTTCTTTCCACAAAAGCATCTGACGATCCATTCGAATGCAAGATCCACTAAAACAAGGATTGAAACCAGTACCGTAAATAAAGGTAATCTTGTCGTCGATTGATTCGAATGCAAGATCCACTAAAACAAGGATTGAAACGTTCTTCTCTGACATTCAAAATCTTTTCGACTGCTATTCGAATGCAAGATCCACTAAAACAAGGATTGAAACATATCTTCTTTGTATCCATTGGCAAGACATCAAGCCCATTCGAATGCAAGATCCACTAAAACAAGGATTGAAACCACTGAAGAATCCAAGCGGGAAGGTAATTTCAACCATATTCGAATGCAAGATCCACTAAAACAAGGATTGAAACTGCTGCGGTTCCTATACCGTTCCTCCGCTTGCATAATTATTCGAATGCAAGATCCACTAAAACAAGGATTGAAACATGGCTCGTATAGATAACCTTCCAGCAGTTCCTTTTATTCGAATGCAAGATCCACTAAAACAAGGATTGAAACCAATTTGGACAAGAACTTACCTGTTTCTCGTTAGAAATTCGAATGCAAGATCCACTAAAACAAGGATTGAAACTCTCCTGGGAGTGCAGAGGGCACAGCGGGAAGACCAATTCGAATGCAAGATCCACTAAAACAAGGATTGAAACTTTCCTTTTTCATCTCTTCGTACTCATCCAATACTTATTCGAATGCAAGATCCACTAAAACAAGGATTGAAACCGCCTATGTACAGCTGAGCGTTCGTACCGGATACTTATTCGAATGCAAGATCCACTAAAACAAGGATTGAAACCTTTCAAGGACAATCGACTGCACCCGCGTACAATATCATTCGAATGCAAGATCCACTAAAACAAGGATTGAAACTATACCTTCTCCACAGTTGCGTTCTTTTTTGTCTGAAATTCGAATGCAAGATCCACTAAAACAAGGATTGAAACAGTCGGGGAGTTCAGTTATAAGCCTGATTAAATTAAGATTCGAATGCAAGATCCACTAAAACAAGGATTGAAACCGTTAGATCAAACGAAAAAAATAAAATCAAAATGGATTCGAATGCAAGATCCACTAAAACAAGGATTGAAACTAGTCATACCATCCTCGACCATGTCCGGTGAGAACATTCGAATGCAAGATCCACTAAAACAAGGATTGAAACCGGGTGAAAGACCTATCAGGGATGAACTGAAGAATTCTATTCGAATGCAAGATCCACTAAAACAAGGATTGAAACAATTCTACAAACGTTTCGTGATCCTCGGCATTTACGAATTCGAATGCAAGATCCACTAAAACAAGGATTGAAACTTACAAGTGAGTGGTTAGGCAATCCCATCTACATATTCGAATGCAAGATCCACTAAAACAAGGATTGAAACTCTTTCGTCTCAGGTCTCTTTCAGGGTGGGGAAACATTCGAATGCAAGATCCACTAAAACAAGGATTGAAACTCTTTCGTCTCAGGTCTCTTTCAGGGTGGGGAAACATTCGAATGCAAGATCCACTAAAACAAGGATTGAAACTGGATGTGGGGATAACCGTTTAGCATGGGTAGGCGGATTCGAATGCAAGATCCACTAAAACAAGGATTGAAACCGTTTAAAGACTCCTGCCCGGCTCCTGTTGTCTTCGAATTCGAATGCAAGATCCACTAAAACAAGGATTGAAACATATTCCATCCAAAGCAACCGGTGAACCGTACGCTTATTCGAATGCAAGATCCACTAAAACAAGGATTGGGGTAATTTTGTGCAGGAGTTTTTAGTCTGTACTTATCCAAATTCGCAGCAAAACAGTTCCATGAATTGTACTATCAAACTTAACATCTGCTAATATTTTTATATAAACTGGTTTATTTTAAACAAAAGTTGTCCGGTTATTGTAAGAAAGGACCGCATAATTTTATTTTTATCATAACTTTTATATAATACTATTATTATGTGTTCTTAGAGACTCGCATAATAAAAATGGATAGGAAAAATGATAGAAACTATTTGGATAATCGTACCTAACTTAATAGCATCATACATGGTTATGGTCAATAAAGCGTATTATGCCAATATGATTTATTGCTTCGGTTATCTTTTATTTATCTGGCATAATTATAATTTGGGTGATAGTTCACAAATGATTTACTTTACAATTTTAGAAATAATGTCAATTGTCGGGGTCTTTTTATATTTATACCAAACTGGAAGAATCGTTGGAATTAATGTAAAAAAGAAAGAGCAGCAAGTGGCAAGGATTAGATAATAGCCCCACAGCAACACATCTTTGCTATCCTGTAAACAAAAAACATATCCTGTAACAAAAACTCACTAAGGCAACAATAGAATTTCCAGCGCGAATTTCTGTTTAAGCAACCCGAATAAAAATGAGTTTTAAAGAGACAAAACTTATATTATTCTAATTTAATGCTGTTATAGATGCTGTTGAAAACCCTAAAAAATGATAAATAAAAGTAAATATATATAAATATGTGAAACTGTATATGAAGCCGAACAGCATCAAAAATAAAACCCTATAATAAAACCCTATAGATTAAACTGAAAAATAAATTTCATATCTTAACTTATTAAAACCAGTGTGATCCCTATGCCCAGAAAATACACTAACAGAACAACCCACTTTATTCTCCACGATGATGGCACGTTTGACGTCTACATAAATAAAAAATTCAAAGAATGTGGACTCTATGAGGAAACCCCAGATACTATACGATTGAACTACTATAAGCACTCCTCAATATTCCAAAAGGATGAAGGATGTTTAATCTCTGAGAATTATAGAGTCTGGATAGAAGACGGAATCATTAATGTTCCCGGCGGCGTCCTTAATAACGGAGTGTTTATAGCTAATTGTGAGGATGGAGGCACCGTCCTGAAAGACTGAAGTTCAATTAACAGTAAAAATCAGTGGAGATTAACTGGATTCTCCCGAATCCATTCTTTGGAATTTTTTTAGTGAATTGATATGAAAATTCTATGATGTAATAACACTTTTTATGTAAATATAGAAACCCCATTAATAGAATTTTTATAATCAAAGCTAATTTAGGGCCTTCTATCCTATCTAATTTAGAGCCTTCTATCCTGTTACACACAATTTTTTCTAACATAATTCTGCTAAGTCAAGCAATTTTTTCTAATATAATTCCACTTAGTCAACAATTTTTTCTAGCATAATTCTGCTTAGTGAGCGATACAAATAAAACATAATTGGAACAAATGGAAAGACTTATTTTATCTGTAACTATCGTTATTCAGGATCAATGCCCACTAAAGCTAGCACTGAAACAGAACTGAGACAGAATAAGGGCAGTGGTGGCAGAATAATTCATTAAATTCCAGCAGGACTAGCTGTATAAACCATTGAATGAAATCCTCCTTGAGCAATAAGTATGACCGAAAAGATTGGCTATCTTGATGGGCTGCGCGGTGTAGCTGCGATTAATGTTATGTTAATGCACTTTTTTATAGTATTACTCCCGGCAATGATCTATAGTGATCGGATGCCGTCACATCTCGGAAATCTTGAAAAGATATTTACAAGTACACCACTGGGATTAATAGGCGCAGGGAACTTTTCGGTCTGTATCTTCTTCGTTCTTAGCGGCTACGTATTAACTCAAAAATATTTTAAAACAAAAGACAGGAGCATAATAATAAGCGGTGCAGTACGCCGATATATAAGATTATTTGTTCCAGTATTTGCAGCTACAATGTTATCATTCTTACTGGCATCAACCGAAATGTACCATTACTTTATTGAAGCTGTAATGATCTCAGGAAACAATAATTATGCCAATTACTGGACTTTTACACCAGATCTTGCCGAAGCAATTAAACAGGCGGCTTGGGGGACTTTTTTCGCAGGTGATGATACCTATAACCCTGTTTTGTGGACCATGTCAGTAGAATTTTATGGATCGATGCTTGTTTTTGCAATGGCTCTATTTTTCGGGTCCCTGCGTGCCCGCTGGACATTTTACCTTGCCGCAGTCGTGCTCTTCCTCAACACTTACTATCTGGCTTTCATTATAGGAATGGGGCTCGCCGACGTATTCAACGGTAAGACATCAATATTTAAAACAAGCAATAAAGTAATATTGTCTATTGTACTGGCTTCGGGACTTTTTTTAGGTTCATACCCTGTAGGCACCGTGACAGCTGATTCGTTATACGCGTTTCTCGATAACGGTTTCTTCCAGACACCAAAGTATGCTTACCATATTCTTGGTGCAGGCATGTTAATGTATGTCTTACTTAACAGTCAACGGATGCAAAAAATATTTTCTTCTCCGGTACTGGTCTTTCTCGGAAAAATATCCTATTCTCTGTACCTGGTACATTTCCTGGTAATAAGCACTCTCACCTGTGCACTATTCCTCGTCCTGCATCCGGTATTACCCTATGGTGCAGCTGTCCTGATTTCCTGTGTCCTGTCTGTGTTAGTAATAATACCCCTGAGCTATCTGTTTTACAGGTATGTTGATATGAGGGGTATAAAATTATCCAAGGTTTTCTATAACCAATTAGCCAGCATCTTCAGACCTATCAGTGCAGGAAATATAACACAAAACTATCTATCAAATGCGATTTTTACAATATATAATAAATTATTCAAATGAGCTACATCAAACGTGCTATAGCAACTAAACACTAATTTAAACAAGAATCTAATTTTTAAAATAAAAAAGTATAATTGCCAGTATACTACCAGTGTATTGCTAATGCATTAACCGTATTTACAGTCCATTATCAGTATACTTTGAAACCTTGTTTTGAATGGTCATATTTTACAGGAAACTTGCCTCGCGGGATAGCTCCTCTAGTTGGAGGGCTCTTACTTGCAATAGCAGTTTCTTGGGTTGTAGGTAATCTGGTTAAGAATCTGTATCTGCTGCTGCCAGGATCTCTGATATTCGCCAGGTACCTCAGATAGCTGAGTGTCCCAGCCTAACTTTCTCTCGATTTATTGATGACGACGCTGGTATGATATTATATAGGCTGGACTGCGATAGACCATCGGGTCGGCTGGCTCGATTCCTGCTGGTAATCGGGATGGCAGAAAGAGCAGATCACGCTCCACTGTAGCACTATCATGGACTGCTTCCGTAATTTCAATAACACCGATATCGATAGTTTTGCGTGTATCTGGCCATGCAATTGAAGGATTATCTATTTCATCTCCTGGCTCCGGAAGCTGGACGCGGAAATTAAACCTTATAGGAGAGTCAGCTACTCGCTGACGGATTTCATCAGCAAGGTAATTGGGGGATGCTCTCGCAATTTCCTCCTCAGATAAAAACTGATTGCCTGCCTGAGGAACTATTTGGTAGCGCCCAAAACTGGTCTCACCCTGTGCATTGGTGAATTTGAAACTATTGACAGCATAATAAGTGAGTGTTGCATAGCTTACTGGAGGTGGCAGTTGCGACTCAAGAAACGACTTCGCAATCGGATGTGCAGCCAGGTAAATATCAGCCGGTGTAGGCGCAGCAACACTAGGTCCACTTGAACCAAGCGCGATCAAGAGTTCCTTGAACTCATCAATTGTGGCGACGGGGAATCCATTGAACGAATGCGTTATCAGATCCGTTTCCGTCCCATCCGGCAGGTGGAATTTCAATGCAAGACCGCGTGGGCTTGAAAGAGGATCGGTATCCGAGATCGTGAGTATGCCGGCAAAGTCGGAAAATCTGACGGTTATGGGAACTGCGATATCCTGAAAGTGCGGTGCCTTGCTCAAAGTTGATGCCTGCTGGCTGGGAAGAAACCTTCCCCTCATCACTATACCTTTCGCATGGACTGCGCGGCCATAGGTTTGCTTGCCGAAAACCAGATTGAGCGCATCGACCAGCTCAGCAGGTGTTGAATTCTGCTGAATGGGAAAGGATTTCAGGTTTTCTTCTGAATAATTTTTCCCAATTTTGTCGTCTGAAAGTGCATGATAATTATTTTCCTGTGACATAAATATCTCCTTTCAATTTGTTGTCGGAAACGACCTTCTTCATGTCATCGTCCAATTCTGTACCATATGAGACCTGCCTTCGATATTGATGACCTTTACACGCCTCTTTCTTTCCGCTTATTGCTGAAAATCACTTTTTAACCTGTTTGCTACCCTGAATGAGTTCCATAGATCAGCAGGTTGATTGTTATAGTACACAGCTAAGTTTGCGAAAGATTCATTTTATGGTCATGTACCAGGAATAAGTGCTGTTTTTGTGCCTTCATCGGATTGTGTTTGATCTGTTTCTGTATTGGTCAAAAACACGTAATGGAACGATATGCAGCATTTAATAATATAAAATCTACAGAATAACTTATTCTTAATATTAATAATCTTTAAAAAAATGAATAAGTCCTGCACTAGAAATAAATTTGCTCTTAAATACGAATTCACAATTTTAGTTTTTCTTGGAACTCATAATAAATAAGGAATAAAAGGTTCTTTTAGATAAGGAATAAAAGATACCTTTAGATAAGGAATAAAAGATCCTTTTAGATAAGGAATAAAGATACTTTTAGATAAGGAATAAAGATACTTTTTGAATATTTGCAGGAATTAACCATTTAACTGTTTTTAACAGGTCTATGTTAAATCTTCTTCATAAAAGTAGAGTATACTCTTGAATAAATACATGAGTATATGGTGAAGTAATAAAATGGAGAGTGTTTACTCCTCTCCCATTTCTTTTCTAAATTCGATGTAATCTCTTTCGACTTCCTCAAGTTCGTATTCCATATTTCTCCCCCTCATTTTATGATTTTTTATGTAGATTTCTTATCCATAAATCATTATTGAATCGAGCCTTGCAGTACCGGTTTTTGTCCAGTAACTGCAAATATTACAATACTGGGTCTCACCATCTGAATGTAATTCCAGGTTACCCCTGCATTTTGGACATGTTTTTAGATATTTCATGAATAAAACTCCTTAAAATTCTAGGTAGTATTCTACGGGAAATTCTTTTGCTTTATTCCAACTCCAACACATAGGATATCATAAAAATATATTAAATAAATGATATCAAAAATTCTATCAAAGCAAAAAATTGTTTAACGCAAAATATTTCAGGTTCATTATAGAGCAGGACTTACTCAAACTTAAGATCTATTTTGCAGGACTAAATAATATCAATAAAACAGCGCAATTGTAAGAGTTATATAAAAAATATTTTTTTAAAAGGATACTCTTAGTCAAAAGATAATCTCTTAGTCAAAAGATGATTAAGAATACAATTTATTATACTTTTTACAAAAAATTGGCTTTGTAGAATACCTGAATATATTCAGATACTTTTGCAAATGACTATAATATTGCATAGCACAACAGATCTCGGTTTAATACCAGCCCGTTCGGGCGCTAAACTGATATTACATGATATAGTAAATAAGATGAGAAAAGATCTTAATTAGTAAGGGGAGATATGTATGAGTTCTAAAGATAATCTTAAAGCCGCATTTACCGGCGAATCGATGGCAAACAGAACATACCTTGCCTTTGCGAAAAGAGCCGATGAAGAAGGCTATCATCAGATAGCTAAGCTCTTCAGAGCCGCTGCTGCTGCTGAAACAGTCCATGCTCTCAATCATTTTCAGCGGATGGGAGGGGTTGGAACCACAATGGATAATCTCAAAGATGCTATTAGCGGCGAAACGTATGAATTTACGAAGATGTACCCTGAATTTATAGAGGAGGCGAAGAAGGAAGAGGACAAAAGAGCCCTCTGGAGCTTTGAAGTGGCAAACAAAGTGGAAAGAATTCATGCCGCACTATTTGAGAAAGCCTTGAACGAAATTGGGCAGAATGAAGAGGTTGATTACTACGTCTGCAGTGTCTGTGGATATACTTTAGAAGGCGAACCTCAGGGAAACTGTCCAATTTGCGGAGCAGCTTCTTCCAAATTCAATAAAATCGACTAAAAAATAGAACAGCTTTTCTGACATTCGGCGCAACATACGAGAGCTAACAAATTTGAAAAGGCTCTCCGTTTACTTTTTTGCTATTAAGCTTCTCATTTAATATCTCTTTTTATATTTCTTATCTCATTTTCTATTTCTTTCTAAAAAGAATGTTCCTTAAATCATTTTCTATTTCTTTCTAAAGAGGATGATAATCAGGAAACGTATCTTTATTGTCAGGAATTGAATTTTCTGCGAGTCAGAAAGTCTTTGTAAAAAAAATCACTAGTAAAAGTAAATTCGGCTTATCAAGGAAAGCTCTGTATCTTTAAAATATTTAATAAAAATATTGGTCTCAACACAGGTTAAAACAGAAAACTAAAAGATAGAAAACAGAGAAAAACAGTCATTAAGAAATTGCCTGGAGGTATTTCATTCTTTCACTGTACTCCCCCATATACAGTTTCTCCGAAATTATCTCCCTTGCCGCTTGTTCGAAGATATATCAGTAACCTCCAGGCAATCTTTTATATTGACGCTATCCCCCACTTTATTCCCTTAGTCCTCCACTCCGGAATCTACTTAGTATTGTATTTTATTTTAAATTTATGACGCAAAAAATAGTTTCATATAAAAAAATATTCTATGATTGAATTTTTTTATTACATTATAATTTTCAATATCATTAAAATTTAAAATGAAGCTAATTTTTCACGCCAAAAATGATATATAATTATATCACTATATTAATTTCCAGATTAAGAGTAATAGGGTTCCTCTTAATCTTTGGGTTGGATTGCAGGTAGGGACGAGAATAGGGACTCGACCCTACCATCTACTTCTCAGCTAATTTTAAGGAACAACATAGCTCTGTGATTACTAAAGTCTCATTTCCAAAGTCTCATTTTGTAACATCAATCTCCAGGCTGAAAGCTTCAATAACCGGGGATATGTTGAGGACTCGGAAACCCTTGAAACCTCCAGGGTAAGCCAGAATAGAGTCCTATCTATGGCACTTATCCATGAAGAACTGCACGAAGGTGGAGAAATCAATAGGCTGAACTTCTCTCTATATCTGGAGAACCTTGTTGAAATCTTTTTTCCAGACTTACAGGCTTGGAGATTCCAGTATCAGCTTAAGCATGGAACTTGAAAGAATATTTTCTTTGATATGCATACGGCAGTGCCTTTTGGGTTGATTGTCAATGAACTTGTTTCTAATTCTTTAAAGTATGCATTTCCAGACTGGATCAGCTAATTTTTTAAAATATGCATTTCCATACCGAATCAAGGGGGAAATTAAGATCAAACTCTTCATTCGGGAGGCTGGAGACAAGCTGAATAATAAATATAAGCCAGACAAGATGCGATACTTTTGAAGATAATTTCTCCAGGAAATACGCACTTCATGTCTTATTTTTGAGAATACAGGCTTCTAGAGTTCCTTAAACGTAAATAGAGCGTGATTTAACATAAATATGATAAGTGCCATTAATAAATCTAATCAAAATCAGTTGATTAATGAAAGATCTATGATAAAAGCAGGCAGTTCTTTTTTCTATAAGGGAAAACGGTGTATTGTTGGCGCCGTTATTTTAATCAAAGGGCTGCCTTATATGGTCACAGCATCCCATATCTTCCGGGGGGAAGGAGATAATTTGATAGTGAATGGGATGGAAGTTGCTGTTACCAGTGTTCTGAAAGCTTATGATCTTGCCCTGATAAAGCTTCCTTATGAACATCCTGTTAAAATAACCGAACTTGGCAGTGCAACTGAACTGGAGGAAGCTTTTCTTGTCAATGATATTCATATTGTCCGGTGCAGGGTGGTCAATGCCGGAGCTTCACTGCTTTATCTGGGCTTTAGGTGTCTTGATATGCCGAAACCCGGAGACAGCGGCTCCCCTATCCTGCAGGAAGGAAAGGTAATAGGGCTTCTATCCTCGATAATGCTTGACAGTTGCATGGGAATTGCGATTTCTTCTAAAGTTCTCCGCAGCCTGGGAAACGTATGAAAAATTAGAATCAGATCGGCTCTAAACATTGCTCTTTTAAGGAAATAAACATTTTCGAAAATTTTAATAAAAAATCCCCTAAAGGGTCTCTTTTTTAAGAAACAAAAAGCTTTTAAAATTCCCCTATAATTTGCAGCACAATTTTTCTTACCTTCTCAATCCTATCAAAATTAATATATACGATCTGCTGTCCAGTTCCTGTGGCAATGTCTAATATTTTGGAACCTTTTTTGGCATTTGTAGTATTTACCACTTTATCCATTACACCGGAAAAAGGCATAACTACAGTATCATAAAAAGGAGCCAGTGTAGAAGAAAACCCTTTTTACTAGTAGTATTCCCTTTATTCATCAGTCAGTTTTCTGCCTTAGTTGATGTTCTGTTGCTCAAGGTTGGGTGCAGGACTTGTGTTTAAATTTAAAGCACAAATTATGAACAGGTAATAGGTTTGAGAAATAAACGATGAAATAATAAATTAAGAAATAAACGACGAACTGATGAAAAAGGAATTCAGAGAGAGCTTCATAACTCTTTATTAGCTCTGCAGATCGGACAATTTTCAGTTTTATTAATCTTCAGCTCACTAAAAGAGCATGAAAGCCCGTCCCATAACAGGAGGCGTCCTTCCAGAAGCTTTCCTTGCCCTGTTATATATTTAATCGCTTCATTAGCCTGGATGGTACCTATTACCCCTGGAGTTGTTCCAAGTACCGGAAATACCTCTTTTTTTAAGGACGTAGGAAAAATACAGTAAAGGCATGGAGTTTTTCCCGGAATTACAGTCGTTACCTGCCCCCTGTATCCCGAAACCGCTCCATGAACCAGGGGTATGTTCCGTTCCACAGCAAGCCTGTTTAGCACATGCCTTGTATCAAAGTTGTCCAGCGCATCTATTATGAGGTCACAGGAAGGAACTACCGAATCTGCGTTTTCTTCGGTAATTCTTTCTCTGATCGTTTCGATTTTTATTTCTGGGTTCAGGGAGAGGAGTTTTTCCTCTGCGGATTTGATCTTCTCTCTCCCTACATCTTTTTCATGATGGAGAAACTGCCTGTTGAGATTGCTGAGTTCGACCGAATCAAAATCTGCAAGTATTATTTTCCCGATACCTGCAATGGCAAGATAGGTAGAGATCGGAGATCCAAGCCCTCCTGCCCCAGCAACGAAAATTTTTGCTTTTCTTAATTTTTTCTGGCCTTCTTCTCCAAAAAGCATTATCTGTCTGACATATTTTTCTGCTATATATTTCTCCATTTATTGTACTCCGGGTCTCAATGTATATATTTGTAAAATAGATCTCGTTTTCTTCAGCCTCGGGCGCATCGGCAACCTTTTCCTTGCTCTGTCTATTACATGTTTTGAGATCTTTCCAATCTCATAGATGGAAGAAGGGTTCCCAAAATTCTCTTTCATATAGGCAAACATCGCTTCGACAACTTCTTTTCTTATAGGAGTTGTAGCCGAGTTGTCAATGTAAACTGCCTTATCATCAACAATCACATTGTCGCCTTCACAATTGTGAATAATCATAACAATTGTGACTATTTAAGTTTTATTGTAAAATATACGGAAAAGATAAGTGTTCAGGAGAACCATAGGTTTTTTCGGAAATTCTGAAAACTGTTAAATCAAGCCACTCTCTAGATATATATTACTTCTACCTTCTCCTTTTCAAACAGTCTTACTATTATTTTCTACTAATAATAAATATATATACTGAAGTTATATTGTTCTCAATTGTAAACCTTAAAAAGTGAGGTAATTATGGAAACTCCCTGTCAGAAGATTGTGTGGGATCTGGTTCCCGCAATAAGAGCCAGCCTTGCAATCGAACTTGTAAAAAAAGGACAATTACAGACAATAGTGGCAAAGTTGCTTGGGATTGCCCTGTCTGCAGCTTCTCAGTATATCTCGGGAAAAAGAGGATACAGGATCGAATTTCAGGGCGAGACGAAGGAATTAATTGAAAAGCTTGCTCAGGATCTGATCGACAATATGGTTTCTGACGATGTATAACGGATCTGTGAGATCTGCGTGAGTGCCCGGGGGATTGAAATGAGGTGCAGCAGTATATGTGGTCCGGAAGAGCAAGCCGATAATGAAAAGGAATGCATACCGGAAGATAAAGCGTAAGACTAAGAAGAACTGAGGCATAATACCGATTTTTATAAGTTTCTTTGTCTTTTTTCTATATCTTTTCATTGTGTTCCTTTGATTTTTAAGCGCAGTTTTCTAAATAATAGAAACTTCTCGATAACTATATTTAACATAAGACGAATTCACAATTGTGAATTTCCTGCAAATTGCCCGTATGTTACAGCAGTACGGGCAACCCAATCCGAGTTTTGGGCAGATTGAAACATCATCTAGGAAACTGTAACGAGTTCTGAAAAAAGTTTGAGTGAATACTGCGCAAAAATTTAAAATCTAGTGAATGTCGTTTGCCAAGTCCTGAGTTATTTACATAATACACAAGAAAGAGTTTCAAAATCTTACCCCTTTTAATATATTGATCAGTTTAAAATCAGTTAATAGGTTTAATAATGCCTCATATAATAGAATTGCTTGGAAAAACAAGAGTAATTGTAACAGATGGGAAGGTCATCGAAGTCGGGCAGCCGTGGTCTCTATGAATATCCTTCCCCATTCCCGCCGTATCTGGGAATATGGAATATCTCTCGAATCCAGCATTGCCGCAATTCCCTGCACAATTTTTTGAGATCCCTTTGTTTTCTTCATGAGTATGACTGTCAAACTCAATTTTTTCTTTCACTATAAGAACACCAGCTATGTATCAATGAATGACCCAGAAATCCAGCACTTCAAAAAAATAAAATCATCTTTCTAACTGAGTGATAGATATCACGTCAATTCCGAAAATTCTAATAAACTTATCCAATAATTTGGACTTATTAGTGCAACCTGTTATCTGTAACATTATAGAGTTGACGTGATAGCAGTATTGCGATTCCAGGAGTATTTCATAAATTCGGAATCGGTCAGAGAGGTTCCAGCATCTTTGTGAGTACGAACTCCTGCTTTAGTATACGGTTCTTAAGCATTGTACAAAGCCTTTCTGCCCTTGCCCTGTCTGACTGCCTCAGGGATATGGGGACATTTCCTTCAGCCAGTTCTATGGACCCAAGCCTTGCACGGAATACTCCTTCACGGCACTGGAGTGTACAGGTTCCACAGTTAATACACAGGTCTCTGTTGATAACGCAATCATTTGAGATTGCTTCTGTTGGACATGTGCGCATTGCAGCACAGTTCGGATGGTGCAGACATTTACTTTCCTCAACGCGGATAACTTTGTCAGTGCCTTCCCATATATGCCCATAGTTTACTTTTGCATGTGCAGTACGCCCGTTTACATCCGATACCGGTAATGGGATATCCCGGTCCAGAATTTTTAACCCCTCAAGGATCTCTTCGTCAAGAACAGGGATAGGGACTGCAAGCGAGGTCAGACATTCAGGACCGTGTGCGGTTTTCATCCCGCCCATCATGGTAGGGTCCATACCTTTCATATCTGCATAGGCTGAGACGTTTGGCTTATCAGGACTAGCCCTGGTACCTTTTCCCATGATATAACCCGGTGCACCGTTTAAAAGCACTCTTGTGCCCACACCTATCGATCTGTGGGAGGGGTCATTATGCAGAGGGTTTATCTCCCCGCACCCTGATACTGTCGCTTCCGTAAAAGGACCTGTAAGTCCTGTCACAGAGAAGATAGAGCTTATCGTGGAAGAGGTGGGGTTTATCAGTGCGTGATAATTTTTGAACGCAAGTCTTGTAGTGATTATTCGGGCGAGTTCAATCTCATCAAGCGTAACCTGATTTTCGTAACTCCTCCCATGTGCCTCCACCAGCACATCAATAGTTTTTCCTTTTACAAGATCCCGGAAAAGATGCCCTCCGCCATAACGATCATCGGCATGGGCTGTCCCGTTAATCACAAGATCTACAACCCCAAGTCGTTCGTTAGGGCAGGGACCGGGCTGGGCAGGTACGCCGTTTAACCATACAGCGTCCGCCCTTTCAAAACTGCACTTCCCGGCTACGGGTACCATCATAACAGCCATCGTGCCGGACATTACGCCAAATGTTCCGGTTGTGACCACATCCACATCATCGACAGTCACTTTCTGACCGTTGCGAACCATGGACTTAAATTCTGCTGCAGTCAGGACTATCGCATCATTGCAGGCAATTCTCTCGTTAATTTCCTCAATCGTTTTCATAGTACCCTGTCTCGTTAATTTCCTCAATCGTTTTCATAGTATCCTGATATCTTCAAGCCGGACGTGAGTTCCGAAGGATTTCTGGAAAACCATATTCACAAGAGCAGTGTGTGCAAGCCCTATCATGCAGTTGCCAGGCAGGAAATACTGACGTGTTCCAAAAACAGGAGGCTTTTTTACAGGACTGGCAACTCCTTCAAAAGCATGGACGTGATATGCCTGTACATCATGAACATCTTCTTTTCGTGCTTCCATTGGGCCCACAGTATGACACTCGATTACGCCCGTAACCGGATTTGCACTCAGAACTCTAAGAGCATGGTAGACCGGGCACCCAGGACCTGCAGGACGGCCAGTTACAAGGTCTCCTTTTTTTATTCCCCATACTTCAACAAGATCGGCCCTGAAAGGCACTATAAACTTCCTGGCTGACGGCTCATCCGGAAACGGGAGTAGAACAAAATCATATTCCTTCCCTACAACATCTATTCCCGAGTAAGTAAAATCTTTAGCCTGGGATACAAAATTTCTCAGGTTTGGAGTGTTTCCCAAGCTCATGATGTTTTCCTGGCTTCTTGTTTTCTCTTTACTGTAAAAGGGGCAGAGACTTGGTTCTGCCAAACCTCCTTCAAGCCGGTCAACAAAGCCAGAGCAGGTCTGGGAACCGCAAGCTCCACAGTTTTTACCAGGCGGAGTCCATTTATTCATCTTCAGTCACCCCTATATACGGGCTCCGACATATCGAGCGGACGGATAATCCCAAAGTGGTTTTTCCATCCTATCTCCTTTTTGCCGATACATACCGTACATACACCAAGCGGAGGAGATCCCCTTAGCACTACAGGTTCCGTGCCTATCTCAGGCTGGTTGGCAATCCGCCTCATGAGATACCTCAGCCCGGTTCCCTGGATTGCATTTGTTTCCACAATATCAATACCTGGGACTACTTTTCGGATATTTTCCCTGAAAACCTCTTTTTCAGCCTGTGAAACAAGATCGGTCTTGGTAACGACTGCCACATCCGCAAGTGCAAGCAGGGGCGCCATTTTAAAAGGAGAGTTTGTGCCTGACATCGAACTTACAACCGCAATCCCGAGTGAATCTGTTGTATAAGGCGTACACCTGAGGCAGAGACCCGCACTCTCAACTATCAGAAGATTTCTTGAAAGGCTCGCAGCCCAGTGCAATGCATCTTCAAGCACAAGGATTCCCATGTGGTCGGGACACACATCTCCGGAATATATCTTTTTGACAGGAATGTCAAACTCTTCTGCAAGCTCTTCGTCTTCAGTTGCATGCACCACGTCAATCTTCAGGAACGCAGGAAGTGCTCCCTCTGGGAGGTTTTTTATAACCTGGCGGATCACAGCTGTTTTTCCTCCGCTTGGAGGGCCTGCAATTATAAGAAGTTTCATCTGTAGCTTACCTCCTGTTCAACCGCAGCCATCAATGTCTCTGGAAAAACCTCCCTAGAGTTTGATGGGAAAGCAGCTCCCAGCCTTATTTTCTCACGGATTTTATGAAGCTGGTCTTCGACTAAGGCAAGTTCTTCGATAAGGTGTCTTTCCCTGCCCATTGGCTCGATAACAGAGGAAACTCCCCCGTGTTTCATCACTATGCGCCGGCTTGCCTTAAGGGCAAGATAAGGATCGTGAGTTACAAGGATAACAGCCTTGTTTCTTCCCTGAAGCGACTCGATTACCCGGTCTTTAAAAATGCCTGCGTTCTCGATCTCGTCGAGCAAAAGTATTGGGGTATCCCCGATTACAAGAGCATCGGCAATCATAAGTGATCGGGTCTGACCCCCTGATAAGCCGCTCATCCGGCTTTTAGGGCTGATAGCTTCGCCCGTAAATGTGTTTGCAAGCTTTATTGTCTCATCAAGCAAGTCTTCCCTGCCAGGTTTTCGTGCCTTTATATGCATCAGCAGGAATGCTTCGACCGAGAGATCTGCCAGACAGCGCGTGTTCTGGGTTATGAGGGAAATCGGTTTGAAAGCAGGTTCGCGTACAAAAGCTTCGGGAGGCTCTTCTCCATTAATAAGAATCCGCCTGCCTGTTACACTATCCCCCTGTGCAAGGGTCTCAATATCATTTATTAAAGCGGATTTTCCCGAGCCGGTAGGACCTACAATTGACAAGGTGTCTCCTGCCCTTATCTCTATGCTGTCAAATCCCTCCAGTTCTCCGAACTTGTTTTTTCCAGCTTGGATGGTAAGAGTGAACTGTTGAGTCATATGCTCAAGAGTTTAGCTCCAGTTTTTATAAGGCTTTCCACAAAAATAGATATTTCTAACCTAAATAGACAATTCTTGACTGAATTATATCCTAATAAGGATATTATATTGGAAATATCGGAAAAATAGAAAAGATAAACTAATCTGAATTTGTAAGACTCTTCAGAGAGTTATGGGGACTGCAATTAGATCAGTATGCTATCAGTACGCTATTATTAGATCAGTATGCTATCAGTACGCTATTAATACTCTATCAATACGCTATCATTATCATTCAGCACATAATAGAGCTGCATAAGTACAGTTTCAAAGGTCTCTATGAGGTGTAAGGTCGCAGCCTGTACACAACAGGCACATTGTCTGCGCTTTATCTGCACAGAGAGAGTTGCGATCAAGCATATCCCTCAACATATTCCCAAGTTTTAGAAGCCGTGCAGCATCCGGTCTGGTAATATTTTTTACATCTTTTCTGAGAGGATGAGGGGATATAGGCCTGAGAATAGGAATTATGCATCGCTCAGTAAGCTGTTTAATACCTCTTCGGACGGTCTCGTCACTTTCCCCAAGGCCAATTATGAAGTTCGAAGATACCCGATTTCGGCCGAATACATCCACTGCTGTATCAAGAGAATCAAGCACAGAATCCAGTGAAAGATCCGGGCAGAAGCGGCGGAAAAGTACAGGATCCATGGTCTCGACATTGTACTTTATCTCGCATGCGCCTGCCGAATAAAGTTCTTCGGATGAGGTCTTTGTGGGATACAGTGAGACACCTATAGGAAGGTCATACTCACGTGTAAGCTGCTTTACAATTTCTGCCGCCCTTCTGACCTCTTTCTCCGGCGAAACGGCTACACCCCTAGCAATTACTTCTTCACCTTTAACAACGACAACATGTTCATCTTCAGGCATTATACACAAAGGAGAAGAATCATTAATTGCTAGCCTGACCCGTTTGTCTCCTGACCTGAGAAAAACTGAGGAGCATCCTGCCCCTGGTCCAGCTGTAGCCATACTACTATGCTGGTCAGGAAGAAGCGAGCTGTCTACCCGAACACTTCCAATACTTATCAGGTATGCTTTTATAAATGCATTAAGTTCAGCGTCCATGGTTATACCCTTTAAAGAAGCATATTGCGATGGTGTATTTGCTAAGTTTGGTTCTTGTTTACCAGCAGGAAGTTTTCAATGGTGAAATTAAATTCATTAACATCAGTATTTTTAAGATGTTAACAATTGTGAATAGATTAATGGTAACTATTGTGAGCTTAAAAAGGTTATGATCAATTCCGATTAATAGAAGAAAAAGAATATTAAAACTCGAAGTGAAGGGATTTTTATTGTAGCTTTCCCCTTGCAGATTCTACTGCTGCTTCGCCAGCAATTTTGCCTGCAAATGCATCAGCAAGGAGCTCGAGTTCAGTCTCTGAACGGTTTTTTTGTAAAAGTCATAAGTGACAGTTGCCTTAAGAAAAGAGTCTTATTATTATGGCGACTATGCCATACTTCGTTTCTGCTTGCAGATGAACCAACAGGGGCATTTGATGCAGCTACGATTCATGATAATCTCTTTGCTGAAATCCCTGGCTGGAGAAATGACCGTAGTAATGGTCACCCATAATGGAGAACTTGCAGCGTATTCTGACCGCATCATATATTTAAAAGAGGAAATGTCGCGGAATGAAAAACATGAATAAAAAATTGATTTTTGGAGTTTGCTAGTACTCGCAATATCTTTAGTAGCAGCCGGATTCGCAGGAACCGGTTCTACAACAGGTGAAAATGATACAGGTTCTGCAAAAGCTACCTGGGTCACTGCACAGGCAAGTGCAGATCAGGTATCCATTCCAAGCCAGCTCGGTGGTTGAAAATACAAACGTTCTCTTTAAAGTGAATACTGACATAGGCGAAATTGTAGTCATGGATTACCGGTTTGATGACAAGGTCTTTGTCAGGTCCAATGTATGCCCTCCATGCAATTCAATAGGATTTACGCTTGAGAACGGTACTCTTGTGTGTGATTCTTGCGGTACTGTCTTTGATGCTGAGACAGGTACGGGTATCGGAGGAGGTTGTGTAGCATTTCCAAAAGAGAGCATTCCTTACACAATTTCAGAAGATAAGATAACCATGAAACTCGATGACGTGGTAACTGCACACGAAAAAGCTATAGAACCAAATTAAATCTCTTTAAGCTTTTTCAAACTTTACTATTTCTGGCAGTTTCTGACAGTTTTTCATACCAGTGACTGGCTTGAGATCTACAGGGATGTACTTGCCAGGGATGTGAGAATCTATGGCTGTTTCAAAAACAGTGAGCTTGTGGGGGATACCTCCTTTTTGTTAAAAATATCAAGGGAATCCTGAAAATAGTATCTTCGACCTGCAATTCGACTGACTATTGCGGACCTCTTATAAAGGAAAATTCCAGCTCCAGAACAAGCAAACAAGTACAGGAGATCCACGAAATCCTTGATGTACTCAGTAAATTCCTTTCAAAGCAGGGCTTGATAGTATCCACCTGAAGTTTTCTCCCGGAATCGAGGATATCAGACCATTTATCTAGAACAGCTGGGACTCCAAGGTTCACTATACCCACCACCTGGATCTGAAGGAAAATGTAGATAAGAACATTTCCAGAACAATCCGGAAAGACCTTAAATCCGCAGTTAAAGCAGGGCTCAGGATCGGGATATGCAATATGATCCTGAAATCTATTACGATTTGTTTTCCAAAGTTTATGAGAGACTGAACTGAAACCCCCGTTGCCTAAGAGGTTTTTTTGGGAAAGTTTTTGACCTGATTCGGAAAAAGAATATCGGTTACATGCTTGTATCCGAAACTCCCGAAGGAGAAGCAGTCGCAGCACATCTGACTCTTTACGGAAAGAAAAGTACGGTCTCCTGGTCTTCCGCCCGGGACCCGGCTTTTAGCTTGAGGGGATCCATTGCTCTTCTTTACTACAATAAGTTTCTTGACCTCCAGTCCAGAAATTTTGAGTATACGAATGTTATGGCAGGAAATGTTCCCAGATTTGCGAACTTTATTATTGCATTTTCTCCGAAACTGGTACCTTACTATAGTGTAACCTTGGAGAATAAAAGGTACTCAATTCTGAAGGCTTTATACAAAATTGCGACATAACATAAAACCGGGTTTATTTTTACAGATTTGCTGTTAGTGTGAAAATGAGGAGGTTTTAAAAAATAAATCTGGAAAGCAAAGGGAAGGTACAGGAGTCATTTAATTAGCCGAGCACTCAAGAATAAAGGAGGATTTATAATTACAAGTTTCGCATCTTTATTTGCTAATTCTTAATTCTTAACTATGGATATACCCTTTTTTGTAAGAAATACCTCGTTAATATATAAGCTGCTTACAATTAAATAAAACAAATTTTTATTTAATTGCTAAAATGAATAAAATTTTATTTTTAGCAGCAGGGCTTGTACAGCTGTTTTATATCTGCCAACAAGGCAATTTTCATCCTTAATCTACGGATACAGATGATCTTCAGGTACTTTTTGCCTTCATATATAGATAATATTAAAGATGATTATGATCTGTTATTCGAACCATTCTTCTATACCATACTTAATTGACTTAAGGCATTTTTTGCCCTAAAAAATAGTTTTAAATATTAATAATGAATATGTTATGTTATCAGTTCACAATTGTGAATTAGATTTGCCTGGTGGCGGAAATGCTATGTAGTGGACTGCAGATCCATTTATCCCGGTTAGATTCCAGACTCTGGCTTAAAAGTTTTTTCTATCATGAGAAAACTTTTAACAGAAAAAATTTAATGCATTTTTTAGCATGAAGGAGGTTTTAACAAAGCAAGCAAAGCCGAAAATGGATTAAAATCCAGACTTCACAATTGTGAAGTGCCTGCAGCGAATCAAAATCTACCTAACGCCCTGTATGAATACCAAGTCGTAGATGAACAGACAAAAAACAGCTATAACCCACAATCTTTTGAATAGCCCGTTTTCCGCAGGAATCCACAGATGCAATAACTGTGTACGCCTGTGGAATCTCGGGCGTATAAGCAAAACTAAATTTATATGAATGCTGAGATGGCGGAAAGGTTACGCAATGGACTGCAGATCCATTCATCCCGGTTCGATTCCGGGTCTTAGCTTAGGGATATTATGGATATAAGAACACAAAAAACGTTTGAGGCACTTTTTGCCCTTGAGGATATTCGGGAGATACTTAGACAAAGACTTCCAGATACTATAACTCCAGAAGAAGAACATTCCATTAGAAAAGGAGTGGACAGAGTCAGAAAAATTCTGGATGATATAGAGAACAGTACTGGGGTCCCGGAAATCAGGAAAATAGCTAATAATATTGATATCCGGTCCAGAGAAGAGAACTATATCAATATACAGCCAATTCAGGCAGCAGGAAGGCTTACACCTGAAGCCCGAAAAGCTCTCATAGCATACGGTGACGGCTACTCCACCTGTGACGCCTGCCGAAAACCCTTCAGGCTGGACAAAATAAGCAGTCCGCCCATAGCACCATTTCATGAACAACTCGCAAGTTTCGTTAACATGGATGTTGCTCGTGTAGTTCCTGGTGCAAGGCGCGGCTTTCAGGCAGTGGCTTCCACTCTGGTTGATAAAGGTGACTCTGTTATTGTTTCAGCTCTGGCTCATTATACAGAGTTCCTGGCAGTAGAAGAAGCAGGAGGAATAGTAAGAGAAGTGCCCTTAAACGAGCACAATATCGTAACAGCAGATGCTACTGCTGAAAGGATCGAAGCAGTAAAGCAAGAAACAGGAAAGCTGCCTGTGCTGGTAATGATAGATCACTTTGATTACCAGTATGCCAACGAACACGATGTAAAGGGCATAGCAAAAGTTGCACATCAGTATGATATTCCTCTTCTGTACAACGGTGCATATACTGTTGGGGTTATGCCTGTGGATGGAAAGGATATTGGCGCGGATTTTGTTGTGGGCTCAGGTCACAAAAGTATGGCATCGCCTGCACCGTCAGGGGTACTGGCAACGACTGAGGAATGGGCTCCGAAAATATTCCGCACAACACAGATGACGGGTGATCTTACCGGACGCAAGTTTGGCGTTAAAGAAGTCGAAATGCTAGGATGCACACTTATGGGCTCAACATTGCTGGGTATGATGGCTTCATTTCCTACAGTTAAGGAGAGAGTAAAAAACTGGGAAGATGAGTTGAGAAAATCAAACTATCTAATTGATGGTTTACTTGCTATAAAAGGCAGTAAAGTTGTCTCTGAGTACCCACGTAAACATACACTATCTAAAATCGACACTACCGAAAGTTTTGATGTTATAGCACAGAAACATAAGCGGAGAGGTTTCTTCCTTACAGATGAACTCTCAAGTAAGGGTATTGTCGGAGAATTTGCAGGAGCCACACGCGTCTGGAAACTCAATACATACGGACTCTCATGGGAGAAAGTTCGCTATGTAATAGATACTTTTCAGGATATTGCTGACAAATATAATCTTCAAGTAAAGAGGGAGGATAATTCAAATGACAACAGAGAACTATAAGCTAGGGACGCTTGCACTTCACTCTGGGCAGAGTCCGGACCCGGTTACAGGAGCACGAACAGTACCCATATACCAGATAACGTCATATGTCTTCCGGGATACGAATCATGCAGCCAATCTTTTTGGCCTCAAAGAGCTTGGCAACATCTACACCCATATAAGGAATCCTACTAATGACGTCTTTGAGAAGCGCATTACAGCCATTGGAGCATAACCTTTACTTGTAGATTTCCGAAACCTCACAAAACTTTCTTTATTGTTCTCTGTCGCATATTTCCCTTGTTTCTACAGGCATGGAAACAATATTAGTAAGTGAGATTAATAAATCCTTTTAGTCTTATACAAAAAAACATACTGGGTTATAGCTTTCTCTGGGGTTGCACGTTTTTAAAGGGTATAAATTAAGTGAAATACGGAAAAAGGCATAGGCACTTCTTTTCTGAGTTATAATGTTATTAACCTTAATCATCGCTCAGGTAGTTGATTTCACGGGGTCTGCTGGTTCTGCTGTTTTGGCTGGTCTCGTTGCCCTGAATAGTTTCATGATCGTTGTCAGTCTCATGACTCAGACTGGTTTCATTATTCTGGCTGGTCTCTGAGTGCTGGCTATCTTCGTATCTCTTCGCAGCTTCATGTTCCAAGTAGATTACCCGGTCTATTTGCCCTTCAGGATAGCCTTCATCATAGCCGTCTCGGTAGCCATCGTTGTAGAAGCCGCGGCTTTCATTCAGGAGACCAGCTTTGACATTGTAATGTTCACCTTCGAGAGCAGCCTTGTAGCTTTCCCGATAACCGTCTATATAGCCCCGCTGGTATCCTGGAGTTTTTACACCCCAAAATACTGCTATTGCTACTGTTAGCCCTGCTATGAAAAAGATAGCTAGTGAAATAATTAACATTCTTTTTAATCTGTCATATGGACGCCTATTCTCTAAGCTTTCAAACAATCTGAGTAAGTTTTTATATGCTTGGCTTACCAATCAACTTCCCTCGGCAAATTTTTACTACTTAAATATTCACATTTATTTTTCTTAAACAGCATAAATATTCTAATTATTGTGACCATTTCAGTTATCGGTATTGTTTTAATTCTGATATTTGTAACGACTGATTAAATTTTTTACATATTATTTGCAGATTATTTATGCGTCATTTAAGGGACTTCATCTGTCCTGTGTTACTACTTAAAGTGTATATTTCTTTTGATTTAATTCTCTCAGCAGATGCAATGCCCGGTAAATATTCAATTTAAGGCATGAGTTCAGGTGCTAAATCTAACTGGATTTTTTATCGTAAGTGATCCTGTAGCCATGATCCAGATGATAAGGACTATGAACCCGGCAATTGTGCAGTCACTCCTGCCTGGCGGGAAAAAAGTGAAAGGTGTCATGTAAGGTATAGATGCGGTTGGCTATCAGGCAGGAGACCAAGAAGATCCCTCAAAAGAAAACCCGACCCTGGTAATAAATGATCTCGTAAGGTTGGTCAACCCAACAGGTAGTCTCGGGATTATAGGGATTTATTCGGCAGATGATCCCAGTAGTCGATGAACATGCAAAAGAAGGGAATATCTCCTGCCATTTGGACACTTGCGGGAAAAAGGCTTGATCGCTGGAACAGGCAGACTTCGGTCAAGAAAGTTATCTTGATGCTCTGGGACAGATAATTGCAGGAGCAGCAAGTCCGGGCTTCTCATAAATAATAAATATGATGTGAGAATATTGGTATGTACCATACCGTTATCCGATAGTAATTTTTTGAATAACGATTGCCTTTGTGCTTAATAATCTGCGTGGAATATAGCATCTGAAATCAAGCAAGCAAAATAAATATATTATAGAAGTTACAACTTATTGATTATATTATGTCAGTTGAAAACTTGAATGAGGTTCTATGCCCAAATCCCGAATGTGAATATTACCAAAGAGCGGAAGGAAAGGCTGTTATAAAACGGGGAAAGTATAAGACCGGACATCAGAGATACTACTGTAAACATTGCGGAAGATTTTTTATGGATACAGTAGGCACCCCCGTTTACCGTAAACATCTGCCTGCAGATGAAATAAGGTTAATATATCGGCTTTTTCTGGAAAAAAATGGGATACGAAGTATTGAACGAATAACAGGGCACCACAGAGATACGATAAGCCATTTGATAAAAGGTACGGTAAGGAATGAGAAAACGGAAGAATACCTTATCAAACATATCGGGCTTACAGCAAATGAATGTGAAAAATTATGGGCACTTCTGGAGAAAAAGCGAGGAACTTCCCGGGAGTAACCCTGAAAAAAGCCGGCTGAGGCTTCAAGTATATTGCTTTGCCTGATACTGATAATGGCTGCATTTACTCAGCCCGAAGAGCTTGACGAAAGTATAATTTACGAAGACAGATTTACTAAGACAGTACTTGTGAAAATTGCTCAATTCCTCAACCGGTATTATCTCAGGCATGCATTTTACAGGCTTACCTGTAACAATTGCGGTCATAGCGCTTACACCCTTTGCAACGAAAGCCCTTCAATTCCTGTTTTTCAGCTCAAGAGAACCGCCAGAAATGCTCCCAGTCGTTGAGGAAAATCTTCCTCTATAATTCTCCTGTTGCTTGTAATCTACTGCCTGAAAGATGTGAAACGGTTCTCAGCTCCGTATGGGATTCCTGAACTATTTATCATAGGCCTGTTGTCGGGCTGCACTTTAGGAAAAAAATGCCATACTCAGTATCTTCATAGGGGTCGGATTTTATGTAATACCTTTGCAGTTCAATGTTTTTTCTTTCTCTTACTTTACCCTTTTATTAATGATCAAGTTATCTTGACTTACCCAATCCAAATAATTTGTTTTCTCGGGTTAGATATGCTTCCAAATTTCCCAGATTACGAATTCGGGCAAAAGCTGCAATCTAATAAAAAACAGATGATATACAAAAATACTTATATACATCAAGAAGAGTTGCTTTTGTAATAAGTGATTCTATATGAGTGGAAAAAAAATAGATGTGTCCTTACTTAAAAGCAAGGGATTTCTACCTCAGAGGCAGGAAAATATGTTTTCAATGCGGCTGAAGGTAGTGAGTGGGAATCTGGACGCCAAAAAACTACGGGCAATTGCAGATGCAGCTGAAAAATATGGTTCTGGCTATATTCACATAACATCAAGGCAACAGATTGAGATCCCTTTTGTTAAACTTGAAGATACTGAAGCAGCAAGAAATGAACTTGAGAAACAGGGCATTTCAGCAGGCTCTGCCGGAAAAAGGGTAAGAGCAGTTGTCGCCTGTCAGGGAAATAGGGTCTGCAGAAACGGCTTGATCGACTGCGAGAACCTGGCATGCAAGATAGATGAAAAATACTTTGGAGAAGCTGTCCCTAAAAAGTTAAAGATTGCAGTAACAGGCTGCCCTTCAGCCTGTGTAAGACCTCAGGAAAACGATTTTGGAATCATGGGCAATGTGAAACCTGAAATTCTTGGAGAGAATTGTGTCGGTTGTAAGCTCTGCGAGAAAGCGTGTAAGGTTGGAGCAATAAAAGTCCTGGAAGATAAAGCCTTTATAAATACTAAAAAATGTATTCTCTGCGGAGCTTGTATTGCTGCCTGCCGGAAAGATGCCCTGAGGGCAGGAAAAATCGGATGCACGATTTTTGTTGGAGGAAAGGCAGGACTCCAGCCCATGCAAGGGATTAAACTTCTTGAACTTGCAGATGAGGAGCAGGTATTTTCAGTCCTTGAAAAAACCTTTGAGTATTACAGGAGAGAAGGGCTTGACGGTGAGAGGCTCGGAGATCTTCTTGAAAGGATGGGAATGGAAAAGTACAGGAAGGAAGTCCTTTCCTGAAAATTCCTTCCCATTTTTAATTTTCTCCTGAATTCCAGTTTTCTTAATTTTCCAGATCTCCAATTTTTCCCCTGCTTAAAAAGTCTGCCAGTTTAACTAGCACATTTAACCTGTCGACCTGGCGCGAATCCCAAGCCAGGCTATTATCGCCCCCAGCCCGATAATGAGTGCAATAAAACCTATTAGCCATCCCACAATGGGAATTTCATATAAAATTGCAAACACAACTGCACCGACAAGATAATACGCTATTTCTCCGGCTTCCTTTTTTAAGATTTTATTATAGATTAGCTCACCTGCAAGCAATTTGACAGGTATTGTCGCAATGAGAACCGCAAGTGCCAGAAGCAGGATTATCAGGACCGAGAGGCTCCACCCGAATATGGTAATAAGCAGGATTAACGCAAGTACAGGGAGGAAAATCAAAGCCAGAAGGCCCAGTAGTGCAGTTTTCAAAGGTGAATCTTTTACAAGATCTGCAACCCCTCTTACGAAACCCGGGAAAAGATATATAAGAACCAGACCCAGGATCAGGGCTGCAAGCAACCCTATAATAAATGATAAAACGTTAAACCCTCTGGCGGCACCTGCATATTGCTCTTCGGTTGCATTTACCTGAGTAATATTGAGGTTTCCGCCTACTTTATCATCCAGATCAGGGGGATAATTCTCAGCTTGCAGTTTTAGATCCCCTCTAAGCTCGAAGTCGTCACCGGCTCTTAAAGTACCTGCTGAGATATCCCCATTTCCGTTAACGATTCCATCAAGCGTTATTTCTCCTCCGCCAAGTAGAAGATCCCCCTCGACAACGCTATCCCGGGAAAGAAAAATCTGACCGCCTGCGGCTGCTACATCTCCGCCTACATTCCCGTTAATCCGGATTGAGCCTCCAGCTGCGATAATATTTCCCGAAACGTTGCCGTTAACAATTAACTGCCCGCCTGCACCTATGAAATCGTCTCCAATATCCCCGTTTATTTCAAGCCGGGAGCCTGCAAGCACCAGATCTCCCTGGATGTCCTCGTCAATCTGAAGGTTATCTCCACCCCCAAAAGCGTTTCCTGAGCTTGTATATTTAAGAAGATCTTCATCGACAGCCCCTGCTGAGTAAGGCAGTGCAGCAAAAAGAATTATAAATAAAATAAGACCTGGTACCAGTGATTTTCTCATAAATCATCCCCCTTTACTAAAGTACTTCTTAGTTCCCATATAATTGCCCTGTTTATCAAAGAAGATTCCCAGAAATTATGAAAGGTTTAGCATAAAATTCAACTTGAAACATAAAAGTTAAGAAAGCTCCAGTGAAAATTAACACGGATATAGCTTAAACAGCTTCTCAGTATTTTAGATTCATTCCAGTAACAGATAAAAGCTTTCCAACTTGAAGCTGGATGGAACACTAATTTTTCTCAGGTGCTTCAATCAATTCCAGACAGTTGCCACGAATTAGTGTGGATTCTAGAAGTATTGTTCTTCAGCCTGCCTGATTTCTCCTCTGCTGGATAACCCCCATTAAAATAATTGAAAACATCGTTTCCATGAAATCCCATGGCTGCTAATGTCTTTATAACAGCTTGACTTCCCGGTTAATAATTGTTAATTAAATGGATATATAATTTTCAATGCATATAATTTGGTTAGATTCACCTTATAAATTTACAGGCTTACAGAAGTTTTTTAGAGTCAAAAATATTCCACATCGACAGCGTCGAGTACCTTTATTCTTATTAGGCAGCATTTGATCATTTTTCCAATAATTATAATTGAACCTGACCTGTTAGTTTTATACGCCTTCGTTTAATCCTTCGATTTCTTTAAGTATGAACTCAATTTATCAAGTAGAATCAAAATTAGAATAAAAAAGTTGCAAAAATGGAAAATAATAAAGGAAAAATTTACTGAACCTTACATAAACCGTTCAAATCTTTCCTTTCTGGCTTTACAAATCGGACAGACCCCAGGTGGTTCGTCCATGGCAGAGAGGTATCCGCAAACCTTGCATCTCCATACTGGCTTTGAAAGTTTTCCTGTGAATTCCATATTTTCTATCATCTCGGCTCTTTTCTTTTCTTCTTCTCTTTCAATATCTCTCTGCTCTTTGGGAGGGCGCCTTTCTGGAACCGGTTCCACGCTTCTTTCTCCCCGGATGACCTCGTCCGAAACATAGAGCGCACAGTAACAGGCTCCATAGTCATTCAGATCGGGATCTCGATAGTAGCATGGACAGACAATGTCCAGGTCTTCTTCCAGATTATTGGCAGAGAGCCGGCACGGGCAGGACCAATAGCCGTACCGCCGCTCGTTGACGAGCAGCCCCCATATAAGCTCTTTTGTAAACTCGACATCAGGATTGAGGTGATATCCCGACGCTTCTACCTGCTTATTCAAATGCCTGTAGACTTTGTCCACAAGCTCATCTGTTATACCTTCCTCGGCAGCTTCTTCCTTTTTCAGCCCAACATCCCCTTATAATTAAAATTTCTTGGAAAACCAATAGATTTTAATGAAGCTTTTCTAAAAAAGTTTTATCAAAGACTTTTTTAGCTCTGTTTCAGCTAACTTCCTCCTTAAAAGCCAAGGGCTTCGCGGATTTCTTTTTCTTTAAAACCCACGATAGCTTTCTTCCCGTTTATAACAGTTGTTGGGAAGGAAGCTGAAGGATTGAAGCGTTTTACTTCCTCGACAGCCTGTTCTTCCTGCTCTCCCTCAAGCTTATCCACGTATATAAATTCAAATTCCACACCAAGATCGGTAAGCAGTTTCTTTGTTTTCTTGCACCACACACAGGTACTGAGACCGTACATTACAACCTTACCCCTGTCGATTCCAGGAATGTGTTCTCCTTGTTCCTTGCTTAGATTAGATACATCCATTAAAAAACCCCCGGCTACAATAAAGTTATGGCAGTACGCCTATGAGTACTTTGCCTCAAAGCGAATCTTTTTCACCGCCTGCTGGCAGTTAAGCCATAACAAACTGCAGGTTTTTGTAAATATTGCAGGTTTTGTAAATTGCTTATGAGAAAATATAGACTAAAGTATATAAAATTTGGACATACTATAATAGTGATGCAGTCAAATTGTAAAACAGAAAGTTAGCAATAAAGCAGAAATTAAGAACATAACAGGAAATTTACGGAAGAGTAGATAACGGTAGAGTAGATAACCAGCAAGGAATTATACACCGAATAAAACAAATGATAATTCCTGATCAATCTGAAAAATGATAATTCCTGATCAGTCTGAAAAATGCAGATTTTTTCTATTTTGAACATTAAAAGTAACAGGAAAGCAGGTAGATTCTCTGCCTGCTTTTCAAATTTAGAGATGATTTAATGCTAATTTTTCATTCTTTTTAATGCTAATTTTCATTTCTTCGGACTCAGACTTAAACGCCGACTTCCAGTAAGATTCAGGCGTGGGGTACGCAGACATCCTGCTGATTCTTACTTTATAAGACCCATCCGTACGTACCAGTCGTAGTCATGGGCAAAACGCTCTTTATTGGATTGGGCAAGCCGGCAGAAATATTCGACATTCTGACGATGCTGTTCCTCCTGCTCCGGATATTTTATTTCTCCGCGGATTGACTTTACCAGCTTCTTACCAAGCTCCTCAGCAGATCCTGCAGCCTGCTGGGGTGCAGCCGGGTTTCCTGCCATTACAACGCCAAGCCCTCCGACAACAGTAACTCCAAGAGTCATGAGCACACTATTCATGTAATCTACGACCACATCCGCAGTACCTCCTCCAGTGGATACTGAGCAACCGAACTTTCCGGATAGCATCTGACAGTGGATAACGTCTGAAAGCCGATCGAAGAAGGCTTTCATAGGCGCCGGAACCGAGTTAATATAATTCGGAGCCCCAAAAACAATTCCATCGGCATTCATGATTCTGTCAAGAAGCTCCTCAAAATCGTCGATCAGGGGGCACTCTCCTGTCGCATAACAGGCTCCGCACCCTGTGCAGTATTCTATCTTAAGTGTGTAGAGGTCTATCAGTTCGACTTCCGCACCTTCGGATTCAGCACCTTTGATCACAGACTTTACCAGTTGAAGGGTGTTGCTCTCACTTCCTCTGGGACTTGCACTAATTCCAAGAACCTTCATGATTATCACCTTAATTAGTGAATTAGAAGGGATTACCTATTATCTTTTGCTCTTCTCAGGTATGCCGGCATGAGTTACAGGCTTTCTCTTTCCTCTTACAAGGGATGTGAATATACCAATAATGCAGAAAGCTGTAAACAGGATAAACGCATAGTGCAGGCTTAAAATGAACTGGGAGTAATATTCGGGGGTAATCTCTACAGGACCGATAACAATTGCAAAGATCATCATCGCAATACCCATTGAGAGCATCTGACCAAGGAGCCGCATAGTCCCGTTCATCCCTGATGCGACGCCATAATATCTTTTATCTACCGAGCTCATGATTGCATTTGTATTTGGGGACGAAAAGAGCCCGAAACCTATACCCAGGACAATCAGAATGACAATCAGGTACCAGATAGGAGTCACATCTGTAAGGAAAATAAGAAGAAAGAGCCCAATTGCGGTAAATGTCATTCCTACCGATGCAACAATGCGAGGCTCAATCCTGTCCGAGAGCCGACCGGCAATTGGTGAAACCATAGCCATGACAACTGGCTGCACTATCAGGATAGTCCCGGCATGGGCAGGAGTAAAACCTTTAGTGTACTGCAGGTCGAGGCTCAGGAGAAAGGTTACTGCGAAGGTCGCGCTATAATTGATGAGCGCAGATAGGTTCGAAAAGGCAAAGATTCGGTTTTTTGTCAGGAGAGAAATATCAAGAACGGGAGAAGGTATTCTCATCTCGTACAGGGCAAAAATTATAATTCCAAGAATTCCTGCGGCTATCAGGGCAGCTCCTTGAAAGTCAGGGAGAGCAGAGAAACCGTACATGAGCGCAACTATCGCTGCACCATATATGACTGATCCTATGAGGTCGAATTTTTCTCCTTTACACTCCGCCCATTCGCCCTTAATTTTCCAGAGGATCAGCAGAATTGTTATAATGCCTATAGGGACATTTACGAAAAAGATGCTTCTCCAGCCAAGATACTGTGTCATCGCTCCTCCCAGTAAGGGACCTATTGAAAGCCCGATGTAAACTGCAGTAACATAGATACCAATAGCTTTTCCGCGCTCACCTGGCGGAAAGACCGAGGTAATTATAGCGACGCCTGTCCCGAAAATCATGGCACTTCCTATACCCTGGAAAACCCGCACTCCGATCAGCATTTCAGTAGAGGAGACCATGGTCATAATTAAAGATGATAGGCTGAAAACCGCGATACCATAGAGAAAAATTTTTTTCCTTCCGTAAATATCTGCGATTTTTCCGAACGGGACAAGAAACAGTGCTGATGAAAGGAGGTATGCTGTCGCAACCCAGGAGAGAGCAATAGCATCCATGTGAAATTCGGCTCCCAGTACAGGCAGGGCAATATTTACTGCCGAACCGTCAAAAGGAGTGATAAATCCTGCAAGTATCGCAATAAGGAGTACAATCCGCTTTTCCGTGCCGACAACAGGAACATCAGGGGTGTGGCAGATCTCGGGGACTTCAGAAAGTGATCTGACGTTATTTGTTTCTTTTTTCATGTATATCACTGATCAAAAGAGTAATTATTGCAGCCTGCAGGGTCAGGAATATCATAATCTATTCTGTAAAGGATAAGGTTTTTCAGGTTAATACTCCTTATAATACTTTTCCTCAGCATGTTTGACCGATCGATGATTCAGTATAACTTACGGTTTCGGCAGTCTGTCAAAATGCATCAAATTTACAGGAATTTAATGGTTCAGACTAGGTAAGAAAGTAAGGCTAAACTTACAAAAAAGTAAAGTAATGCAAAGCCATAGATCAAAATTAGAGGATAACGGCGATCAGGTTAAATATATAAAATTAGGAATTAATCAGTTAAAATGGTATATAATGGAATGAATGAGGGACTGGTTATTGAATTATGTCCCTATTAAAGTTATTAATATGTTAAACAATTAATCACTGACAGATTAACCCATTGAACAATTACAATTAAATGTTAAACGGCAACAGATTAAGTTTCAGAATTACTTCTGCATGAAGCTTATAGAGGTTATAGACTCACAATGAATGAAATATTTATCTGGATAGCGATTTTAATCTTCATAACTCAATCCGCTATTTTTTCCGGTATGACAATTGGAACTTTTGGACTTGGAAGACTCAGGCTTGAGATAGAGGCTGAAGCTGGCAATGAAGACGCTATCAAAATTCTGCAGATCCGAAGAGATTCAAATTTCCTGCTTACGACATTGCTTTGGGGCAACGTAGGCGTAAATGTCCTGATTGCCCTGCTTACGGATTCCGTGCTGACAGGGGCTTCGGCATTTCTCTTCTCTACTTTCGTAATTACCAGTTTCGGAGAGATTGCACCTCAGGCTTATTTTTCCCGAAATGCTCTATCATTGGGAGCAAAGCTGACCCCTCTAATCCGATTCTACCAGATGCTGCTCTATCCCGTAGCCAAGCCTACAGCGCTTATTCTTGACTGGTGGTTGGGTAGGGAAAAGCTTGAACTCTTCAAGGAGCAAGCTATGCGGATTATGCTCGAAAAACATATCGAGTCAGGAAGGACAGATATAGGCAAATTTGAAGGAATAGGAGCCCTGAACTTTCTTTCCATAGATGACGTCAGCATTTCCGATGAGGGTTCAATAATAGACGAGAGAAGCATAATTTCTCTCCCTGTCGAAAACAACCGTCCGGTGTTTCCTGCTTTCAAAAGGGAACCGAATGATCCTTTTCTACAAAAAATCGAAGCATCCGGGAAGAAATGGGTAATAATTACCAACCCGCAGAATGAGCCTGTCATGGTGCTTGATGCGGATGGTTTCCTGAGGGATGCGGTCTACAAGAAAGGTCCATTCATCCCGCTTTCTTATTGCCATTTCCCGGTTGTGGTAAAATCCCCGAAGACCAGACTTGAAAAAGTGATCCGCCAGTTTAAGGTATATCCGCAGTATCCTGAAGATGATGTAATCGATCAGGATCTTATTCTTTACTGGGGCGAGGAAAAAAGGATTATAACTGGTTCGGATATTCTGGGTCGACTGCTGCGCGGAATTGTAATAGAATGTGATCTGACATCAGGATGTGAGATACCTGTCCCACCTTCTCAGCCAGGAATTGTAAGAAGAAGAAGCTTGAGAAGAAGAAGCAAAGAAGGCAAAGAACAGGGAAAGGAATGACGAGGTTGGAGAGTTAAAAAAGTTACTCTTCATATGCTGGAAGGGTTATAACGCCTATTTCCTGAAGCGGATAACCTACGGCGAAGTGATAAAGATCCTGATATTCAAGCCCTTTAAGCCCTATGGTTTCATGTAAAGGATCATCAAAGAAACACCCTATCCCGCAGCCTCTCAGACCATTTGCTTCGGCTTCAAGGTAAAGAAGCTGCCCCAGAAATCCGCATTCCCAGAAAAGGTATGGATATATCCAGGCACCAAACCTGTTCAGAGGCTTTTCGAATTCCGAAAGCATGCAGGCAGTGAAACAGGCATCTGCAGCTTTTCGCTGGGCGCAGGAAAGCTGGGCTGCAAAATAATGTAAGGTTTCTTCCATTAGCATATAGAGCTCAAGCTCAGATGGACAATCTTTCGGTTTTTCCCATAAAAAATCCGGCATGATAGCAGCTTTAAGTCTTTCCTTTTCTTCGGGTTTGCGAAGGAAGATATAAAGTCCCGGAAAAAGACCTTTTACTCGGTTTACGAAAAGTAGAAGGTGAGTGAAAGGACCAAAGGCGAGAGGATTGAAAATCGGGCTATTCTGAGGAAGGGTTTTTTGCAGCATCGCATAAAATGTCTCTTTTTCCATGTATGCGCTGTTATCCATTTCTATAGCGCTTCTCCTTCCGCGAATAATGCTGCGCAGGGGAACAGTCTCAAAATCAGAATGAGCCTCAAAATTGTCGGGTTTAAGGGGTGGAACGGTCCGTGTACCAGATTCCATTTCCCCTTTTTTCTCCAGGTAATCGGTTCCATTCTTTTGAGTTGCCAGAGCCGCTTTTTCAATACCTACCCATTCAACATGCTTCGGGCTCAAACGGTTAGGAATGCCTTCCCAGGAAAGGTTTTTAAAAGCTGAGATAACCTCGGAAGAAAGCCTGCCTCTAGTGCAGGTTTTTCCTGCCGGATAGACCGCGAGCATACAGGCAGGTTCCTGCTTTTCGTGACCTTTGTCCCCGGATATACCGAGAAGTGCTGCTATCTCTTTTGAACCCATATCTGCAAGAATGCTCGTTTTCCAGCCAAGACCGGCAGCAGCAAATGTCAGGGCAGAAATCGCATGTCCTATATCATGCTGTGCATATCTGAAGGCTCTGAGCCCATATTTCCAGGAAGCCCGCCAGTATATTGAAGTCAAACCCACGAAAATAGTGCCATCAGGAAAGCCTGACCTTAGCATTTCCCAGGTCTCCTGGGAGAATTCGGCTCTGAGTTCAAGGGCATGAGGCAGAGGGGCATAATGGCAGACCGAAGGGTTTTTAAGTAACCCTTTTACAGGACCGGAAATCAGGTATACCTCGGTAGGATGCAGGTTTCCGCTTGAAGGATTGACGCGGAGAGGCCATTTCATACCTCCTGCAGCCTTCCAGGCTGAAATAGCAAAGCTGTCGAAAAAAAGCTGGGAAATCGATTTTTTACTCAGTTCTGCTGCCCTGAGTTTCTCTGGTGAGAAAGCCTGTTCATAAGCAGGAAAAATCTCAGTTTTTATCTGCTCATCACTCCACAAATCCAGATTTAAAAGTCGAGTTCCATAATAGTTTAGGAAGGGATCTGGCATGATCTGCATATCAAGGCGGTGAGGCCCAGGCGCATAAGCTTTGAAGTTATGTTTACTTGCCTGGTGATAAGCCAGTATAGCTTCAAGTTCCTCTGTCATAGCAAGCACATCAATAATTGAATAAATAAAATCTCAGATTGCTTTTTTTGGCAAAGTAGACTGTGTATAAGATCTTAATGAGATATTGACCTTTTCTCAGGGCTTCAGAAAGGAATTAAACTTTCTTCAGGGCTTCAAGTACGGCTTTACCAAATGCATCAGCACTTGCTGGGTCTCGCCCTGTAACCACGCGCCCTGAAACCACCACATCACGGTCCAGATAGACAGCTCCATGTTCCTCAAGTTCGCGTACTGTATCCGGGCTTTTGAAAACCGTGCTCTCTTTACCCTTCAGGATACCTGTTCTTGCCAGCACAACAGGGGAGATGCAAATCGCAGAAATCACCTTTTTAAGGGCATCGGCTTCTTTTACGAGGTTTTGCAACGCTTTGTTATCCCACAAGTATTTTCTTGAGCCTGACCCTCCTGAGATTACTATTGCATCATATTCGTCAATTCTGGCTTCTGAGATTTTTATATCAGGCTTGATTGTGCCTCCCAGCATCCCTTTAGCTGTTTCCATAGATTCGGCTGCAACAGTAACTTCTACTCCCGCTGCCTCAAAAAGCTGTTTCGGAATAAAACATTCCTCATCCCTGAACTCTTCCTGAGCGATTACAAGCAGGACTTTCTTGCCTGTATGTTCGGTTTCAGTCATCTGGTTACCTCCCTGTACGCTTCAAAATAAAATTAGAATAAATGAGAAACAAAATACCTCATGACCCTTTTTCTTAAGGATATGTGCCTGAAAATATAAATGAATATTTCAGGCTATGAGATAGTACAGTGCTGCGGAAATTCCTGCCCCTGTAAATGTTGCTACGAAGTTTACTCCGCTGTTTGAGAGTACCCCTCTTTTCTGAAGAGTAGCTCCAAGGAGACTATCAATATTTGTCCCGAAAAAGCCTCCTGCTGTCGTTATAAGAACCGTTAATATAAAATTGTCCGAGACTCCCAGTAAGTATGCAAGAATCCCTATCACTGCAGAGCCCAGGATTGCAGCAAATTCACCGAGTAGTGACACTGCCCCATCAGCCCCGGGCTCAGAAGGCTTCAAGGTCGTTATCATTCTTGGTCTTCCTTTTGCAGTTGTGCCTATTTCACTTGCAAGGGTATCTCCGGTAGCTGTTGCGACCGTGCCCATATAAGCATAGATAATAGGAAGGCTGTGCTCAGGAAAAACCCCATATGCTACCGCCAGGACAAGGGCTGCCGTACTATTTGAAAATACATTTTCGTAACTCCGTATTCCGTCTTTAGCCTGGGCAATCCCTATGGACTCTTTGTAAGCATATTTGTATCTCGTAAACCCGCCTCCGAGGATAAAGAACGTGAGCAGGAGCAGGAACCAGGAAAGACCGCTAAAAACGATTATCAGGACTCCCAGAAGTGCGGCACTCAGAAGGGCAGAAACATCAGCAATTTTCGCCCTGTAAGCCAGCACGCCCAGGAAAAATGAGAAGGCAAGTGCTACAACTATTTCTTCAGGAGGCACCCAGTATCTGAACTCCTCAAAAATCCACATTGTCATTCCTGAGCCAAGGGGCACCGAAATATTCTTATCGATCTTAGAGGGGATTGACTCGAAAAGTGAACCTGTAACTGCCCCAATTACAGCTATGAAAAATACCAGGTTGTATGAGACTAAAAGCCCCTGCCAGTAGATGATCCAGCTTGCGGCAAGGAATGCGGCAACAATCCGAAGTGCCAGGAAAGCCGAACTCCAGAGTGTTGAAAAACTCCTCTTTTTTATCCTGCTCCTCCTTGTAGTAAAATCAGGCACAGGATCGGTATCGGAAAAATAAGTCCCATGGTCTCCTACAACTGCAATTGCAAAAGCGGCAAGTACTATGTAGAAAGGATAGGTAAAAGAAGAGCCTCCTGAAATTACGGAAACAAAAAGCATTAGAACTAGGGAAAATATAAGGCTGATAGCGCTTCTGTTATAAGAAAAGACCCTTCCTGAAAACCGGATTCTCACAAAAAGTGCGATAGACAGGAGAAAAAGGATATTCACCCCTGCAAAAGGAGCTATAAGGATAAGCAGGAGATAAAGGATATGCATTACAGGAGTTCCCTGGAGAGAATTCCTGTTTTTAAAAGATGGGGCAGCTCTGTTCATTATGGTACATCTTTTGTTTTTTCTCTTTGTGGGAAGTTACATAGAATAGGCTTATCTTTATAAATAGATAGTCGTTTTTCTCCTTCAGAGATAATTTAAAAATACGGATTAAAATTTAAAAATATCTGTTTTAGATATTGTGGTCGGAGAAATTTACGCAAATTCTTAGCAAATCTTTAAGCTTTTTAGAGATAATCCAGTTGATAAAATAACTTTTGCCTCTCATTTGTTTTTCAGAATCCTCAAAATAACACTGATTCATCTCCAGGCGTATACACGAAATCTAATAAGAATTTTGATCCATAAGTATAACCAGAGATAAAATATAGAAATCTAATAAGAATTTTGATCCATAAGTATAACCAGAGATAAAATATAGTATAATCGACAAAGATGCAAGCCGTATTCGGCTGTGAGGGGAGGAGTATGGAGAATTATGATCTTATCATTATAGGTACAGGCTCTGCAATGAATTATATAAACCAAATTATTGATTTTAACCCTGAAATGAGAATTGCCGTTATCGACAAAGACGAACCTGGCGGGATCTGTCTTACAAGAGGATGCATCCCTTCAAAAACCCTGCTCTATCCTGCCGAGCTTATCAGGGAAGTGGAAACAGCAACCAATTTCGGAATTAAGATAAAAATAGAGGGCATCGATTTTCTTGGGATTATGGAAAGGATGCGCAGGAAAATAGGAGAGGATATAGAGGCAATAAAAAAGAGTCTGACCGGAAACAGGTATTTTGACTACTATCATGAAAGCGCGGAGTTCGTTTCTCCTTATACCCTTAAAGTCGGTGACAAAATCCTGCACTCTGAAATGATCTTCCTTTGTACCGGCTCAAGACCTGCAATCCCGTCTGTTAAAGGTTTGGAAGAAGCAGGATACCTCACGAGCGATACAGTGCTTGGACTCGTGGAATGCCCAAAAAGGCTTGCGATTCTCGGAGGAGGTTATATTGCAGCTGAATACGGGCACTTTTTCTCAGCTATGGGAGCCGAAGTCACGGTTATAGGGAGAAATCCCCAATTTCTTCCGCAGGAAGAGCCCGAGATCTCAAGGCTTGCTTTGATGAAGATGTCAGAATATATGCGGATTATTACGAACCATGAAGCTGTAGAGGTCAGGAAAGAAGAAAACGGACAGAAAGCTGTTATTGCGAAGGAGAGAAATTCGGGACAGGAAGTAAGAATCATTGTAGATGAGATCCTCGTGGCAACAGGAAGAGTACCGAATACCGATATCCTCCACCCCGAACGAGCCGGAATCAAAACCGATAAAAATGGATGGATTCTGGTGAACGAGTATCTTGAGACCTCACAGCCGAATATCTGGGCGTTAGGAGACGCAAATGGAAAATATCTGCTAAAGCATGTGGGAAACTATGAATCCGGGATAGTTTATCTCAATGCCATCATGAAAGAAAAAGTAAAGGCAGACTACCACGCCGTGCCTCATGCTGTTTTTTCCTATCCCGAGATTGCCGGAGTAGGCATGGGAGAGCAGAAAGCCGTGGAAAGGTACGGAGAGGAAAGAATCGTCATAGGTCTCAAGTTTTTTGAAGATACTGCTAAAGGAGCGGCTATGGAAGCCAGGGACTATTTCGTAAAGGTGATTCTGGATGCGGAGGAAGATAAAATCCTGGGAGCCCATATAATAGGCCCACATGCCTCAGTCCTGATCCACCAGATAATTCCTCTTATGTATACTGAATTGAGAAGCCCTGCGCCGATCATGCGGGCGATGGATATTCATCCCTCCCTTAGCGAAGTTGTAACGGGAGCATTTTTTTCGCGGCTGCCGCCTGAACATTATCACCATGTCCTGAAGCATATCGGGCTTGAGGACTGAAGGTTTCTGCCGCTGATGAGTGAAAAATCTCTACACCTTTTCACACCTATTTTTTAATAAGATCAAAAACCCACCTGCTGATGCCAGGGGCAACATTTCCGGCGCGCCTGTAAAATTCTACCTCAAGACCCATTTCTTTATAATCTTCAATTAGTTCCGAAATCTGGGATTCGGCTTTAAAGGTGTAAAAATGAATGTATCCGCCTACTCTTACAAACTTTATGATCCTTTCAAGGACGAGATCCATGCCGTAAGGGGTCGGTACAATAGCCCTGTCAAAAATGCAATTTTCGTCATTTTTACCAGTTTCTGGTTTTTCACTGGCTTTCGAAGGGTTAAGAATCGGAAAAATTTTCTCAGGCTGGAAAAGTTTCTTAAAATCCTCCTGAATAACGGTTACCTGTCCTTCGAGCCTGTTAATCCGAATATTTTCCTTGAGGCAGGCACAGGCATCTGGGTTTATCTCAATAGCATATACTTTCGCCCCTTTTCCTGCGGCAGGAAGCACAAAAGGACCTACTCCTGCGAAAGGAATTATAATACGCTCTCCAGACGTAATCTTCGAGGCTATCCTTCCTCTTTCCGAGTACAGGCGGGGATTAAAAAAGACTTTTTTGACATCCAGTTTATATTTATAGCCGTTTTCCCTGTGAATAGTTTCCGTTGATTCCCCTAACAGAAGTTCAAAGTCCGCAACCCTGTGCTCGCCTTCGAGTTTGCTTACCTTATTAAGCACAGCCCGCGTATTGCCCCGCATGGAAAGCAGCTTTGAAGCAATAGTTGCTTTATAAGCCTCAAGCTCTGGAGGGATCGAAATTATAGCCACATCACCTATATAATCAAAACGTTTTGGAACCATCTGAAGCAGGGGTTCTTCAATTATACCTCTCATTGCATCTCGCAAACTCACTCTATTTCGAAAACTCATCTTGTGTGCCTCTGCTGTCAGATATTGTCAGGATACAGATTTTTCATTCTTTCAGATTCATTCGCCTTTGAAGAACTATTTTAATATATGCTTTTTGGCTTGCAGGAAAGGCTAAAAGCATGGAAAAACATAGGCTGAGAAATTGAAATCACGTAATAAAGGCACGTAAGGCTAAAGAGTTAAAAAACGCACAATTGACAAATGGAAAACATGAGGCTAAGGAAACTCTTAAAAGTTACTCCCCGACTACAACAGGACTATTTCCCATGAAAATTATTATAGAGACTCCAAAATACAGTTTCTGGAAATATAATAAGACAAAAAAAGGCTATGAAAAGGTTTTCTTCTCTCCGCTGCCAACAATTTTCAACTACGGTTTTGTAGAAGGAACGAAAAGTGCTGACGGTATGGAGAAAGACGTGATAGTGATTGGACCTCGCCTGCCGAAAGGAAGCACACTTGAAAGAGAAACCTTTGATGGGGTAGTAAAATTCCTGGACAATTCTATGAAGGATGATAAGAGAATTATATATATCAGCGGGTTTCGTTCTTCTGTCCTGCTCGCTTATTATTTCAGGCTTTATGCCCTTTTCAAAGTTTTCCTGTATATTTTTCGCGAGGGAAAACTTACAAAATGCAGGTTTGAAGGAATTGAGTTTAAGGAATTCAATTAATATTACTTGATTTCAGAATGATACCTTTGAGGTAGCCTTCTTTGCTATTATATCTCTGGCTTATTTAGCCAGTTTTTACTTAGCTGGTTTTTTTAGTTGCTCTTTACCTTCTTTTCCTTCTGAGAACAACTTAGAAAAGTACTAATAATTTAAGGAAGCTTAAAAAAAGGGTGCTTAAAATATGCCTTTTCATGTCATGCTGATCCCTACCCTTGGTTGTCCTGCTAACTGCAGTTATTGCTGGAGTTCCGAAGAGAAATCCCCGATAATGAAAATTGAAACCATAAAAGAAGTGGTTGAGTGGCTTAAGGTTTTCAGGGGAGATTCAGTTACTTTTACTTTTCATGGCGGGGAACCGCTCCTGGCAGGCGCGGAATTCTACAGGGAAGCACTTCCGCTTCTAGCTGAGGGTTTAAGCACCAGGCATATAGCTTTTGCAATACAGACAAACCTCTGGAAAATGACCCATGAGATCGCCGAGATTTTTGCCGAATACAATGTTCCAATAGGTTCAAGCCTTGACGGCCCGAAGGAACTTAATGATTCGCAGAGGGGAAAAGGATACTTCGATAAAACCATGAAAGGTTATGAAATTGCAAGAGCTCATGGGCTTGAAGTTAGATTCATTACTACTTTTACTTCGCATTCTGTAAAGTCAAGGGAAGAAATTTTCAACTTTTATCTTGAGAATGGACTGACACTTAAATTCCATCCTTGCTTGCCTTCTTTAAAAGGCGATAACCCCAACCAGTGGACCCTTGAACCTGAAGAGTATGGAGAACTCCTAATTTATCTTCTTGACAAATACCTTGAAAATCTGGGCAGAATAGAAGTTATGAATATTGACCATCTGTGTAAAGGCGTATTTACAGGAAAAGGTGCTGTCTGTACTTATGTTGACTGTATGGGAGATACCTTTGCGGTTGGTCCTGAGGGAAGCATATACCCCTGCTATCGCTTTGTAGGCATGCCCGAATATGTAATGGGTAATGTTTATGACCGCCCGACAATGGCAGACCTTGCTCAATCCGAAGCCTGGAAGCAAATGTTCCAGTATAAAGAATATGTGGACACGGCATGCAGCAAATGCGCCCATATAAAGTATTGCAGAGGTGGATGCCCATACAATGCGCTGGTGCCTTCAGACGGAAAAATAGAAGGCGTTGATCCCCACTGCCCAGCCTACAAAATGATTTTCGACGAGATAAACGACCGCGTCAATGAGGAAATGTTCGGGTCTTCTGGAATGATGGAAAATATGATGTTCCAGCCTCATTCAACAAAGCCTTCCAGATCGGGCATAATGTCAATTATGCTTAAAAAACTCTGAAAACAGGAATGATGATAAAAATAATATTATATAAAATATAATAAAACTATAATATTCGATAAGTGTAACATTAGATAAAATGCAACATTGAATAAAAATATGAAGACAGATAAAAGTGAAGGCAGATAAAAGAGAAGATTCCGGGGAAATAAATGAAGGAGTAAACAAAAGGGATGGAATAGTAATCCGAAGAACGAATTTTCTCTTCCTCTGTGTTTTTATTATTTTTATCTCGATCTATTTTGCAGGCAACTATTATGTTGGCTTACGCTTTTTCCAATCAATTCAAAATTTTATTGAGCCTTACTCTTTTCTCTACTGGATAGGCTATCTGTTCCTTGCAATCTCGCTCTTTGCAGTCAAGTTAGGAAAGAGAATTTATCCCGGATCTGTCAATTACCTCGCCACAATAACTGGAGATTACTGGCTGGCTGCTGTCTATTATTCGCTTCTTATATGGATAGATGTGGATATTATTCACTTCCTGATCAATTTCGCCTTCCCTGGGGCTCAGATGACTAATTATCCGTCATTATACTGGGGACTTGCAGTTTTATCCATGGTATCTCTTCTCTTAATATATGGTACCTGGAATGCAAATCATCCACGTGTAACACATTACGATGTTTTTATTAAAAAAGCAGTGCCTGAACTGCCAGAACTCCATGCAGTCATGGTATCCGATATTCACCTTGGACCGGTGATTGATAATAAACACCTTGAATCAATGGTTAAGAAAATCAATGAACTTGACCCGGATATTGTATTCCTTGTTGGAGACACCATTGATGAAGACGTGAGATTCTTTATCAGCAACAAAATGCCGGAAATATTGAAAAAATTACAGCCCAGGTGCGGAGTATATGCGGTCCTCGGGAACCATGAATATATTGGAGGCAGGAGTAAGCAGGCAATTGAGTACCTCAGACAGGCTGGAGTTAATGTCCTGGTTGATGAATGTGTGAAAGTAAACAACCAGTTTTACATAGTTGGTCGGGATGACCGCATGGCAGCCCATATGGCAGGAAAAACCCGCATCGAGCTTTCCGAGCTTTTAAAGGATATCGACCGTAACTTACCGATTATTCTTCTGGATCACCAGCCAGTAAGCCTTGGAGAAGGACAGCAAAATGGGGTTGATTTGCAGTTATCCGGACATACACACGCTGGACAGTTTTTCCCCAACACTTTAATTTCCAGGCATGTGTTTGAAAATAGCTGGGGCTATTCAAAGAAAGGAGACTTCCAGATAATTGTCACCTCAGGTTTCGGTACATGGGGTCCTCCTATCCGGATTGGCAGCTATTCTGAAATCGTGGATATAAATATTTCTTTCCAAAATAAAATCCGTTTCAATGAACCTTAGAGGGTACTTTAAAGTTCATTCTCTTATGGAAGATCCTCATAAGTTAAAGTTCTCATCGAGTAAAGCTTCTGAGAATCCGATGTTTTAAAAAATCGAATACCTTCAAGGGTCCGTTTTATTTTGAGATAGTTTATATACATCCACTTCCTAAAACAAGCACATGGAGGACGGTAAAATCAAGAATACAATTACAAGAAGCTTTGAGCTTCAGGATTACAGGATAGAAGGAACTGAATTTTCAGGTTTCTGGGCAGATCTGTTGAGTAAGGAAGAACTTGTAGTTGAGGTAAATTACATCCCTGAAAATAAAAAAGTCTTCAGTTCTGAAGAAATAGAAAAGCTTGTCCTGGAAATCTGTAACAAATGTGACAGTTTTGAAGCTCAACTTCCCGAAAATATTAGGTGCGAGGCTACCTTCAAAAATCTAGGGAAAAAAATCTACAAAGCCGGTCAGCCTGATTTTGAACTGGAGCCCAGGGAGCTGGAAGAACTTCAGGTTGCTTACCGTTTCTACGTTGAGTATTACATATAATTCTGTAGTTTTATCCGAATTCTGTAGTTTTATCCGGTTTGATCAGGGTTCAAACTTACAGTTTAAAAGAATTGTGGATCAACACATAGATCAAAAAACTGGCGGGCAAGAGAAAAATACTGTCGTAGAAGGAAACCTTGTAGAAATAAAGTAAAAAAGAAAGAAGGTAAAAAAGCTAAAAAAATGTAAAAAATGGCAAAAGAAGGTAAAAAGGTAAAAAATGTAAAAAAAGCAAAAGAAAGTAGAAAGTAGAAAGGTAAGAAAGAAAATGGAGACTTTCTAACCCTCTCAGGCTACTTTTATCTCTTTCTCCAGTTTCTTTATCATTTCCCTTAGCTGGATTGCCCGCTCGAAATCCAGCCTGTCGGCTGCTTCTTTCATCTTGGCTTCCAGTTCGATGATCATTTTGGGGATATCGGTTTTCGGGATGTGTTTTGTGTCGGTGATATCCACAACCTTCTCCCTTATGGGTTTCCTGATGGTTGTCGGGACTATGCCGTGTTCTTTATTGTAAGCAATCTGCATGGAGCGGCGGCGTTCAGTCTCGTTAACGGCTGTTTTGATGGAATCGGTTATATTGTCGGCATACAGGACAACCTTTGAATTGGCGTTCCGAGCTGCTCTGCCGATTATCTGGATCAAACTTTTTGAATCTCTCAGGAAACCTTCTTTATCAGCATCGAGAATGCCTATGAAACCCACTTCCGGAATATCAAGCCCTTCCCTTAGCAAATTGATTCCGACAAGAACATCGAATTTGCCAAGCCGGAGCTCGCGGATGATCTCAGTCCTTTCAATAGTTTTGATATCCGAGTGCAGATAGCGAGCTTTGATCTCGTTCCTTGCAAGGTATTCGGTAAGTTCTTCAGCAAGCTTCTTTGTCAGCGTGGTCACAAGGGCACGATCTCCCCTTTCCACAACCTTCCTGACTTCCTGCATAACGTCCCTGACCTGCCCTTCAAGAGGGCGAACTTCCACTTCAGGGTCGACAAGGCCTGTTGGGCGGATAATCTGTTCCACGATCCGGGATGAGTGCTCTTTTTCGTAATCTCCAGGGGTTGCTGAGACAAAGATCACATTTTTCATGTATTTCTCGAATTCATCGAACTTCAGGGGTCTGTTATCGTAGGCACTGGGCAGCCTGAACCCGTAGTCAACAAGGTTCTTCTTTCTTGAACGGTCCCCGTTATACATCCCGTGAAGCTGCGGTATGGTCTGGTGGCTTTCATCAATGACCATCAGGAAGTCCTCAGGGAAATAGTCAAGCAGGCAGAAAGGTTTCTCTCCGGGCTTGCGGTGGTCAAAGTGCCTCGAATAATTTTCAATGCCTTTGCAACTTCCGGTCTCCTGAATCATTTCTATATCATAAATCGTGCGCTGTTTCAGTCTGTGGGACTCAAGCAGCCCGAGTTCAGGAAGACGAGCCTCAAGCTCTTCAAGAATGGACTGAATCGCACTTTTCTGCTCTTCTTCAGGGATGACATAGTGCCTGGCTGGGTAGACGAAGAAATAATCCATGTCTTCAGTTCGCTGTCCGGTCTGCTTGTCCACCTCGGAGATCCGATCAATCTCGTTCCCGAAAAGCTCAATCCGGATAATGTTATCAAAATAACCGGGAATAATGTCAATGGTATCCCCTTTTACCCTGAATCGCCCGGGCATAAGCTCAAGGTCGTTTCGCTCGAACTGGATTTCAATGAGCTTTTGCAGGATTTCTTTCCTCTGAACCCTATCCCCAACCTTTAATTCAAATCCCATGTTCTGGAAGTTCTCAGGATTGCCAAGCCCGTAAATGCAGGATACGGACGCCACGACAATAACGTCCTGGCGCGACATCAGGGAAGCAGTTGCAGCAAGCCTCATCTGCTCGATTTTCGGGTTAATCATGGCATCTTTTTCAATATACTGGTCTTTGGCAGGAAGATAGGACTCTGGCTGGTAATAATCGTAATAGGAGACGAAATACTCCACCCGGTTTTCAGGGAAGAATTCCCTGAATTCATTGTAGAGCTGGGCAGCAAGTGTTTTATTATGGGCAATAACAAGGGTGGGTTTCTTTATCTGGTTTATTACATTTGCAATGGTATAGGTTTTCCCTGACCCGGTTACCCCTAGAAGGGTCTGGAAACGCTCTCCTTTTTTCAACCCCTCCACAAGACTTTTAATTGCCTGCGGCTGGGAACCCTTGGGCTCAAAATCGGAAACCAGCTTGAACTGCGGGCTGTCCTGATATCGGGCATTATGTGCTGTTTCGGAAAATTTTTGAGATACTGTCTGGGAGGTTTGATCTGAAGAATTCATAAAATCAAGACCTATAATGAGATTCTAAATATATAAATTATATAATAATACAGTTTTAAGAATCAGGAATTTTTAGGAATAAGGGATTTCTGCCTTAGCAAGCGGTTGTAGTTGATTGCAAACCTGTGAGCTTCATCCCGGATTTCCTGAATAAATAACGAGGCTTTGTCGTCTTTTTTAATTGGAAGCGGAGACTTAAGTCCAGGCACATAGATCTCTTCTTCCCGCTTGGCTATGGAAATAATAGGAATCCGGAGCTTTAATTTCCGGAGTTCTTCAAAAGCTGAGGAAAGCTGACCTTTTCCCCCATCTATTATGATCAGGTCTGGCAGGTCATGTTTGTCCTCAAGCAGGCGGGAGTAACGCCTCCGAACAACCTCGGCAATGGAAGCGAAATCATCAATTCCCTCAACACCCTCGATCCGGAAACGGCGGTAATTGTGTTTATCAGGTCTGCCTCCGCGAAACTGCACCATGGAGCCAACCGTAGCCGTGCCTGAGAGATGCGATATATCGAAGCATTCTATAACATTCGGAAGTTTTGGAAGAGAGAGTTTACTTTGCAGGGCTTCGAGCTTTTTCCGGTCTCCGAAGAAGCCGATTTCCACATTTTTCAGGGCAAGGTCGAGAAGTTCCTTTTTCTCTCCCTGCTTTGGAACTGTAACTTTCACCTTAATTCCCTTTACGTGTGAAAGAAAATCTACAAGCGAGTCATCAAGAGGTTCAGGCAGGATGAGTTCTTCAGGTGGTTCGTTCTCGGAGTAATACTGTACCAGGAATTCTTCCAGGAAATTCTCCCCGTAAGCAAAAACATAGTCCTGTTTGTCCTCAAGAGTGCCTTTGTAAACCTTGAAAAGCATAAGATAAACGGTGTTGTCCCTGACAATATAGCTCAGGATATCCTCGTTATGCTTTTTCTGCCTCTCCACATTCTGTTTTTCCTGAAGATATTCAAGAGCTGCAATTTCGTCCCTGAGAGCCATAGCCTGCTCGAACTGCTGCCTTGATGCCAGTTCTCTCATCTCCTTCTCCATGGACTCTATGAGTTCTCTGATATTGCCTTTCAGGACAGAACTGGCTTTTTTCACTTTTTCGGCATATTTTTCAGGAGAAATTGCACCTATGCAGGGTCCGCTACATGCTGCCATGTGGTATCTCAGGCAGGCACGCTTTGGCATCTGCTTGCAGGTTCTTAGCTGGAAGGTCTTTCTTACAACCTCAAAAATGTAATCTCTTTCCTTTGCCGATATAAAGGGTCCAAAAGAGATCCCGTTTTCACTTCTCTTCCTGGAGAGCCTGATCCTTGGAAACTTTTCTTCGGTTAAGTGAATGCAGGCATACCGCTTTGAGTCCTTGAGAGCAATATTGTATCGCGGCCAGTGTTTTTTGATCAGAGTGTTCTCAAGGAGTAAAGCCTCTACTTCCGTATTCGTGACAATGAAATCAAGGTCTCGAGCAGCTTGTACAAGGCTCTCGGTTTTCGGGTCATGGTCTCGTTTCTGGAAGTAGCTGCTCACCCGCTTTTTAAGGTCTTTTGCCTTGCCCACATACAGCACAGTCCCTTCTTCGTTTTTAAAGAGGTAACAGCCAGGGAGGTGAGGAAGAGCTTCCAGGTCAATCATTTTTAAACCTCATATCCAATTTTTTAGCCGTTACACAAAGTTTAAAATTGATTTAAATTAGTTTTTTCTTTTAAACGGCTTTAAATCAGCTTTAAATCGACCTGATATCGACTTTAAATTAACTGTTCTTCAAGCGCTTTATCGGTTCTGTGTTTGCAGTGCCTGAAACCTCTGGAATTGTCTTCAAGGTCTTCTTCAGAATTTTCTTCAAATCCTTCGGACTCATCACTCAGATCCTCTTCAAACTCTTCAAAATCAACCTCAAACGCTTCTCCTTCTTCGAAAACTGCCTCAACAGGCTTTGCTTCTGACATGCTCTGGTATGAGTCTGAGAGTTTGGGTGCAAGGAAGCGTGCAGTATAGCTTCCCTGAACCAGAGCCACCTCTTCTGGGGTTCCTTCGGCAATGATCTCTCCGCCTGCATCTCCACCTTCAGGGCCAAGGTCGATGATATAGTCTGCTGATTTGATTATGTCCATGTTGTGCTCGATTATAACCACGGTATTTCCTTTTGCTACAAGCCTGTTAAGGACTGCAATTAGTTTCTTGACGTCATGGAAGTGGAGCCCTGTTGTGGGTTCATCAAGGAGGTAAATTGTCCTTCCGGTGCCCTTTTTAGAAAGCTCCCTTGTCAGTTTAATTCTTTGGGCTTCCCCACCAGAAAGCGTTGTTGAACTCTGCCCAAGTTTGATATAACCAAGCCCGACCCTTATCAGGGTATCGAGTTTGCTTTTGATTGCAGGTATATTCTCGAAATGTTCGGCAGCTTCTTCTACAGTCATATCCAGGACTTCAGCAATAGATTTGCCCCTGTATTTTACTTCGAGGGTTTCCCGGTTGTAGCGCGTACCTTTACACTCCTCACATTCAATGTATACATCAGGCAGGAAGTTCATCTCTATTTTTATCATCCCGTCTCCCTGGCAGGCTTCGCAGCGCCCTCCTTTTACGTTGAAAGAGAAGCGTCCGTTCTTATAGCCCCGGATTTTGGCTTCCTTTGTCTCGGCAAAAGCCTGCCTGATAGCATCAAAGACTTTGGTATAGGTTGCAGGGTTTGAACGAGGAGTCCTGCCGATAGGGCTCTGGTCAATAACGATTACCTTGTCAATCTCGGAATCAAAAATCAGCTCGTCATACTCCCCTGGAGTTACATTTGATTTGTTTATTTTCTTTGTCAGGGCTTTGTACAGTGTATCGTAAATAAGTGTGGATTTTCCAGATCCCGAAACCCCTGTAACCACGGTCAGGACTCCTATCGGGATATTCACATCTATGTTTTTAAGGTTGTTTGCCCTGCACCCTTTAAGCCTGATGAACGAATCGCTCCGCCTTCGAAAAGCTGGCAGCTTTATCTGTTTTTCTCCCGAGAGGTACTGTCCTGTCAGGGATTCCTTGTTCCTTTCAATTTCTTCAGGCGTACCTTCGGCTACCACGTAACCTCCGTGAATGCCTGCCCCTGGTCCTATATCGAGTACATAATCCGCAGCCCGGATGGTATCTTCATCGTGTTCCACGACTATCAGGGTATTTCCAAGGTCCCGCAGGGTCTGGAGAGTTTGGATAAGCCTTTCATTGTCTCTCTGATGCAGCCCTATTGAAGGTTCGTCCAGCACATAGAGCACGCCCATGAGGTTTGAACCTATCTGGGTAGCCAGCCGGATCCGCTGTGCTTCTCCGCCTGAGAGAGTGCCTGAGCTGCGGGAAAGCGTGAGATAATCGAGTCCCACATGCTCAAGGAAACCAAGCCTGGATCGAATTTCCTTTAAAACCTGCTTTGCTATCTCCCTTTCCTTTTCCGAGAGATCAAGGTTTTCGAAAAATTGGATGCATTCCCGAATTGAAAGATCGGTTATGTCAACAATGGATTTTCCACCCAGCTTTACTGCAAGCACTTTTTCCTTCAGACGCCTGCCTTCACATTTCGGGCAGGGCTTGACCTGCATGAATTTCTCAAGTTCCTTGCGCCTGTATTCGGATTTTGTCTGGCTGTACAGCCTCTCAGACTGAGGAATCAGTCCTTCCCACGTTCCTTTATGTGACCAGTGAGCATCTCCGTTCTTCATGCTCATCTCGAACTGCATTCGTTCGTTCGAACCGTACATAAGCACATTGTACTGCTCATCTGTGAGATCCTCAATTGGGGTAAAAATATCGAACCCAAAGTGCTTTGCAACAGCTCTCAGATGCTGACTCCGGTAACTGTCCAGGTAATTCCTGTAAAGAGCAACAGCCCCGTCCGCAATACAGAGTTTTTTATTCGGAATAATAAGATCCGGGTCAAATTCCATCTTGAATCCGAGCCCGTTACAGGCTTCACAGGCTCCAAAGGGACTGTTGAAGGAAAACATCCTGGGCTGGAGTTCTTCAAAAGCCATTCCGCAGATCGGACATGCCATATTTGAGGAATAAAGGTGGTCTTTTCCTTCCGAATCAACCACGATTAAAAGCCCGTCACCTTTCTTGAGGGCGTTTTCACAGGCTTCTACTAGCCTTGAGCGGTCTTCAGAGGGATCCAGCCGATCAATTACAACTTCAATATCATGTTTTTTGTAGCGGTCGAGGGTGATCTCATCGTCAGTCCTGTAGATCTCGCCATTTACCCTAATCCGGGAGAAACCCTCATTATTCAGTTCCCTGAAAAGATGCTGGTAAGTCCCTTTCTTTTGCCGAACCACAGGTGCGAGAATAGTAATCATGCCCTCGCATTCCCTGCTCAAGCTGTCCGCAATCTTTTCGGGGGACTGGGACTCGATTTTAATATTGTGAGTCGGGCAGTAAGGCGTGCCTATCCTTGCGAAAAGCAGCCTCAGATAGTCATAAATTTCCGTAACAGTCCCGACCGTACTTCGAGGGTTTTTTGATGTAGTTTTCTGTTCAATGGAGATCGCAGGAGATAATCCCTCAATGCTGTCTACATCCGGCTTGTTCATAAGCCCGAGGAATTGCCGCGCATAAGCCGAGAGTGACTCCACATAGCGCCGCTGCCCTTCGGCATAAATTGTATCAAAAGCCAGAGTAGATTTTCCTGAACCCGAAACTCCTGTAATAACAATAAATTTGTCCCGCGGGAGTTCCACAGTGATATCTTTCAGGTTGTGTTCCCGTGCCCCTTTAATAATAATATTTTTCATTTTTCTTCTCCCGGGTTTTATCCAGTTGAATTAATTAGATGAGAATTTTAGTTTACAGATTTTAATTTATGACAGTTTTAAGGTAAGAGTAAAGTCTGAATCAAGTCTGGATTTTACCTTGAACTCTAAAAACCCAGAAATAATATGAATTAATATGTTATGTTATGATTCTCAGGAACTTTTTGAAAAGCTTAATATTTACGTTTTCTTATCAAGTTGTTCATTCCGACAGATAATTCGATATATTATTATAAATAATTAGTTATAATTGATTGATATTGATTTATCCAAACTACGGATGGCAATTTTCCGATTTATACAACCCGTTTTCAACCCATTTTTCGATACATACAGCAGAATGCAGACTTGTTATTAATAGAGTAATATAGCAAAGTGAAAGTATTAATCAACAAATAACTGGCTCTTCGAATTTAGATTCAATGAGTAAGGTTTACCGATGGTGAATTGCATGATTTCTTATTTTTAATTCTAAAACTGTTTGCTTTCAATACTTTCAGCCCGGATTAATGACTTTTTTCTATAAACAGCATGAATAAGCCTGTTAAGCCAGGAGTTTATCCTTAAAAATAACGAGAAAAAAACATAGAAAAACTGCAGGAAAAGCGAGATTTAAGCTTTTATTCATATAACGGATGGCTAGATTATATCTATTATATAAATAATTATCTACATTAGAATATTTTAATAGATTTGAATAAAGATTGTAGACAAGAACCCTTTCTTATAACTCCAATCCGACAGAAACAGCAGAAAAAATAGATGAGAATTCATTAACTCATGATACCGGAAGCAAATCAAAACCAAAAATAAAAACAACTGCCTCACGGATCAGGCGAGGCAGAAGACGTTAACCATTATCTATAGCCATTATCTTAGTCTTTTTTGAGATTCTCAGTTTTTTGCCTCAATTTTTTTGCTTAACTTTTTTCCAGCGCCTCTCATTATTATCAGCAGCCTGTGGACTTTGTTTTGACCAGTGTCCAGCCAGGAGAGCCCCTGACAGGTTATGCCAGATGCTAAAGATCGCACCTGGAAGTGCGGCTGTTGCCGTGAAATGCTTTATAGCAAGTGCGACACTCAGACCGGAGTTCTGCATTCCAACCTCAATTGCGATAGTCCGGGCTTCGATTTCACTTAGTTTCAGAGCTTTTGAAAACCAGTAGCCTCCAGCAAGCCCAAGCCCATTGTGCAGGATCACTGCGAGCAGGATCAGTGGTCCGCTCTGTTCCAGGTTTGCGCTATTTGTCCCTATTATTATTGCAATAATGATTACTATAGCTGCGGCTGAAATTGCTGGAAAAACTTCCTTGACCGTGCTTATTTGTTTCTCAAAGAAATGGTTGATTGCAAGCCCTAACACTACAGGCACGATTACCATATTTACAACACTGACCAGCATGCCTGTGACATCGACCTCTACAGTCTGACCTATGAAAATCCAGGTAAGGAAAGGAGTTGCAAGAAAAGCAAGTAACGTGGAGACCGACGTAAGGACTATTGAAAGAGCCACGTCAGCCTTTGCTAAATAAGAAATCACATTCGAAGCCGTGCCGCCCGGGCAGCACCCAAGCACAATAACACCAATAGCCAGGTCGGGAGGCAACTTCAAAACCGTGCAGACTATCCAGGCTGCAAGAGGCATGAGGGTGTACTGCATTAAAGTGCCCAGTATAACCACTGACGGCTTCTTCAATACTGCAAGGAAACTGTTCACCGAGAGGGTAACCCCCATCCCTAGCATAATAAGGCTCAGAAAAGGCACAATAAGCCCCTGATGGGGAGCAAAGTACTCAGGATAAACGTATGCAACAGCAGACAAAAGTACTGCCCATAGGGGGAACAATGAGGTAAATTTTTTAAGAATCTCTTGATACACTATCTCACCAGGCTTGCAGGATAAAACGGCTTGCTCGACTTATCGGACAGGAAGTAAATCTGAATTTCAGTAAATGAATGCGCAAAGGTTTGCACATTACAAACATGACTATGTTCTTTTGAAATGCCAGGAGAACTAATGTTAGAATAAAGAATTCAGTATGAGCTTTGCTATAAAAATAGTAAGATTATATAAAAATATATTCTTTTCTCTACGATTAATAATAAAATTATAATTTATTTTGGAATATGATTCTCATATTTTTATAAAAGTGAGATTTCTAGAAAAACTTTTAAATCTTTTGTTAACTGATATTTATGAAATTTTTTATTTTTATTATTGATATCGAGAAAAAAAGAAGGTAATACATATAAAAACCGAGACAAGGTTTTCGGTATTTTTTGGTTTAGCAGCCCATTTTTTATTATTGGTTTTGATTTTATCTACAACATCAGTTGTTTCAGCAAATAATTCTTCGACTATATGGCAAGATGAGCATCAAAACTCTTCAATCATAGGACCGGATATATATCAGAATTCCTCGGCGACAGGACCATATACATATCATTACTAATTCCGATACTTCTACTGTTCATATAATTGACACAGTAATAGATACTGTTATAGCCAATGTCAGTGCGGGAAGTTACCCATGTTCCTTTGGGCAGTTTATAGGTTCTGCTCTGGTAGAGCAAGTGCTGCCTGTAGCAAACTTCAGCAGCAATGTCACAGAGGGTTATGTTTCTCTATCGGTACAGTTTACAGATCTGTCAGAAAATGCGACTTCTGTAAATTGGGACTTTGGAGACGGAAATTATTCAACCGAGCAAAATCCAGTGCATACTTATTTTGCAGCAGGAAACTATACTGTTAATCTAACTGCAGTTAATGAAAACGGCACAAGTTCAATGATCGCAAACATAACGGTTCTGGAAAAACCTGTTAGCCAATGGGATTTTTCCCCTAAGGAACCTGCTTCCGGGGATGTACTCAATATAAAAGGGGGTATTTTCCGGGAGAAAAAGTCGACATATCTGTAAATTTCGAGAAGATTGTTCCTGTCTCAAAAGGAAAATTTGAATATACTATTGATGAAATAAAAATCCCTGAAGGTCTTAACAACTTCTTTACGGTGGAAGCCGAGGGAGCCAAAAACCTCAATGTGAGGGTAAAAAAGGTTATCTGGTTAACAAAAAGCTCAGATGCTTCAGGGAATAGTGCAATAGTATCTCAGTCAAACGTTCCTCCCGGAACCTATAAGATAAAAATCGATGGAGATGCTGAAAAAAAGGTCTCAAAGGTTGATTTGAATATTACGGCTTTCCAGCAGGTAAAAGTTGATTCGAATGGGGGCTTCAATTACTTCTATGATACAACAGCTGCCCCAGCCGGGAATTTCAAGATAGACGTGGGAGGCATCAAGAAAGAGATAACCATTAAACCTAAAAAGAAATAACAATTAAACCTAAATGAAATAACAATTAAACCTCAGAAAGTAATATAATCCGAACAGGAGTCTCAGGTGGCGAATTTTAGCAGCACCGCTGAGGATCCTGTTTCCCTGATGTTTAGTATACAGGCAAGCATGGGCAGTTCCACCAGCCTGCCCACCTTCTTTTTTACTAAACTCAATGTACACGCTCTGCTTTGTGACCTCGTTTATGACTGAACTCATGATGCCAGGTCTATTCCAGTTTTCAGGAAGGGCTATTTTTGAGAAATGCAAGCTTAAATTGGCTCAGCAGACGAATTATGAGAAGATTCTGAAATTTAATATGCTTTTTGAATTAACCAACAGTTGAAAATGCTTTCTCTAGTTTGCTATACACCGGCTTGCTATATATACAGGCTCTGCCGATACAATGCCCCATGAGACTGGATGCATACCTTGTGGATATGGGCTATTTCAAATCAAGGGGGAGAGCCAAAGCTGCTATCATTGCCGGAAATGTTAAGGTTAATGGAACGGTGGTAACAAAGGTCTCCAGAGATGTTTCTACTGAGGATGTTATTGAGGTTACCGAGGGGCTGGATCAGCCTCAGGGATATTTCAAGCTCAAGTTTATTCAGGAGAAAAGCGGGATTCTTAAACCCGGGGATAGGGTGCTTGATCTTGGGTCCAGCGCAGGTGGATTTCTCCTCTATGCTTCGGAAATTGCTGGAAACGTGAAAGGCATTGAGTTCAGCAGGAATTTCAGGAGTGAGCTTGGGAAAATCGCACACGAGAGGGAAAATGTCGAGGTGACATTCGGAGATGTTTTTACTATGCCTCTGAACTTATTCTCAGAAGAACCTGTGGATGTTATTCTTTCAGATATGACCCTTGAACCTGAAGATTCGGTCAAGGCTCTTTCGAGAGTGCTGCCTCTGCTGAGACCCGGAGGAAAGCTGCTTCAGGTTATCAAAATCCCAAAGCGAAAGGACCCAAAACCCATCCTTAGTAAAATAGAGAATCTCGGGCTTGAAATTCAGCAGGTCATCAATTCCGAAAAACAGGAGATTTATGTAATCGCAAGAAAGCCCCTACCCGAAGAAGAAAAGATGTCTGAATAAAAAAAGCTGTCTGAAGAAAAAAACCTATCTGAAGAAGAAAATAGGCAGTCCGAATAAAAGCAATACAGAGGTACTGAAGCGAATGACTTTTAATGGAATAGAGGGTTCAGAAGATCCCTTTCCTGCAAAGCGCGAATATATAAAAACGCCAGACTCGCACCCGGATGCCGAGATTAGAATTTACGGCAGCGGAAAGCCAGTCAGGCTCTTTGTTGCGGGTCTGCACGGGAACGAGTGGAAAGATACAGCTGAACTCCTGGAGAATATAAAACCTCCAAAAACTGGCACTCTTGCCTTAATTCCAGTTGTAAACCGTGGAAAGTACGTCTCAACCCTGACCTCGGGTTATTATACAGGGCCCGGAAAGAAAATCCTCAAGGCTATTGAAGAACTGAAACCCGAGATCTATCTTGAACTTCACTCATATTCCAGCCAGAACCTTGAAAAGCTTGCTGGAAAAAACAGACTTGAACTCATAGGGGTGCCTGCCTACAGCATTCTGAAAGACGGCGTGCTTCTTGGCTCGGTTTCTCCATGGATCAGGAGGAAGTACTTTCCAAAAGAAGCCCTCTGTCTCTCTCTTGAATTACAGAAAGGAAGTGTTGAATCGATGAAATTTGCCGCCCGCATGCTTGAAATCCTGAAGGAAATTCAATCAAGAGATGAGTTTATAGAATTTATGAAAAAAGAATTTCCTGCACAGGCTAAAAAAGCAATTGAGGATTACAGGCAGTTTTACGGGGAAATTTGAGCTGGCTTTGAAAATATTTAAAATAAAGGTGAATATAGTACCTTAAAAAGGTATCAAGCTATTATCAACTATTAATCAAATCATTATTGTCTTTTTTTTAAATTCAGTAATACTAACTAGATTATTTAGTGTTATTCACTAGTTTTTTGAACTCTTCATCTGTCCATAATTTTTCAAAATAACTATCGTTTCTTGAGATTTCTTTGTACGATGAGTTAAGCTCAATTGCGTACTTTAAATCAGACATTGCTTGCTCCTTGTCATTGATAAGTGAAAAAACACATGCTCGCTTATACCAAGCAATTGAATTGTTAGGATCAAGCTGAATGGCTTTATCATAGGCATCTATTGCTTCATCATACTTACCTAAACTATAGAGAGCGCTTCCTTTATTATTCCAAGCAAATGAATTGCTCGGATCAAGCTGAATGGCTTTATCAAAGGCATTTATTGCTTCATCATACCTACTTAAGCTATCGAGAGTGCATCCTTTGTTATCCCAAGCAATTGAATTGTTAGGATCAAGCTGAATGGCTTTATCATAGGCTTTTAGTGCTTCATCATGATTGCCCAACTCTTCAAGAACATATCCTATGTTATTCCAAGCAAGTGAATAATTGCAATCAATTTCAATAGTTTTATAATAGTATACTAAGCTCTCATTTAGCAGACTTTCATTAATCAGGAATTTATTAGGTACGCTTCCATCAAAATTACTAAGCTCACAATAACAGTTCCCAATATAAAATAAAATAGTTTTTTCATTTTCATAATTTACAATGTGTTTAAACATTTTAATTGCAGATGCATATTGAGATTTTCTATAGTATTCGAATGCAAGAGCTGTATATACGGCAGAGGATACATTTTGCTTTACTGATTCAAGCCGAATTGATTTGTCGGAATATAAGATAGGAATTGCTTTTTTACTACTATTAACATCCAGGAATAATGGTGTTGTAGAAGATGTATTTGTGGATATTATATAAAATTCTGTAATGGTTTCACCTGTAACAACCCTATGATCCCCTCCGTAAATAACAAGATGGGCTCCAGTTTTTTTCCCTTTCTGTACTGCGTCTTTATCATCAGTTATTGGAGGTGAATCCAGAATTATAACATTTATTGTATTCCCCTCAACTTTTTCAATTTCGTCCTTAATTTTACCCGGAGTATACATATCTACCTGAGTAACCCTGGGGACTAACCGCATAAAAAGGCGAGATTGCAACTATAAATCGGTCTTCTGGAGGCTCAGGAAAGAAAAAGCTTTCGTGTACAAAATAAATGGCAGCCAAAAAGGCTGTTGATATTATAATTAGGATTAGACCAACAGTAATATGTTTAAAATGACATCCTAAAAGTTCATTGACCTTACTTTTATTCTGCGTATAATAAATCTTGGCTAAAAAAATATATATTGTTATAATAAAAATTGCAAGTAAGTTATATGGAAATGGAAGTGAATTAACTAACTGTATAAAGAAGTCCTCAGGAGTCACACTAACTTCTCCATTAATAAGCTTATACCCCTCTATTTAGTCCTGAAGTCCAATGGATATATTAATTTAGCACTATATTTATTTATGCGAATATATAATAATCATTCAGAAAGTAAAAAGGGATTTAAGGATAGTTCGAACAAAAATAGAACAATAAAAACATGTAAAAAAACAAAAGAGAATTAAAATAAGAAGGTTGCTGAATGGGATCTGCAGCTTTCCTTCTTGAAATTTTCTGAGTACTTCCAGTATTTATCTAACTTGTCTTTACCTGCGCATGTCAATCTGCGGGGGTGTCATGCCGTCGTAGGTGCTTGCCCTGTGTTCGGGTTTGACTTCAGGCATTTCAGAGCGCTGGGCTCGGAGCATATCATCAACACGCAGTACCATTTCTGCGGCTTCTGATCCGGCTTTGACGGCGTTGATCTTAACCCTTAGAGGATCAATTATGCCTTTTTCGAGCATATCTTCGGCAGCACCTGTATTGACGTTCAGACCAGCGTTTTTGTTTTCGGCGTGCTTTGCCCTGAGGTTTATTATTGCGTTGATAGTGTCCAAACCTGCGTTTCTGGCAATTGTCCTGGGGATTTCTTCAAGAGCGTCGGCAAAAGCCTTTACTGCCATCTGTTCCCGCCCGCCGATGCTGGAGGCATATGCGCGAAGCCCGAGTGCAACTTCGACCTCAGATGCACCGCCGCCTGCAACAACCTTGCCATCTTCTACCGCACATTTCACTACCCAGAGGGCGTCATCAATTGCGCGTTCAAGGTTATCAACTACATGCTCGGTAGCACCCCTGATGACAATCGATACAGATTTTGCACCCTTGCAGTCCCTTAGGTAGGTTTTACCCTGGTCGCCATCCCTGACCTGTTCAAGAAGCCCTGCGTGACCAAGTTCTTTTTCGGTCAGTTCCTTGATATTGCGGACAGGTTTTCCGCCTGTAGCATCTACAAGGTGCTGCATATCCTCATTCTTAACCCTGCGGGTTGCATAAACTCCCCGGTTTTGTAGATAGGCTGCGACCTTGTCATCCATGCCCTTGGAACAGAAAACCGCATTTGCGCCTGCTTGAATAATATGGTCTGCCATTTCGTATAGAGATTCTTCTTCCTGCTTTACGAAATTCTCAATATCGCTATACGTGTTTATCTGAATTTTTGCTTTGTTTGCGGTCTTGGCAATTTCCATTGATGTATCGATGAGGGCAATCTTTGGATTCTCTATCTTCAGAGGGAATTCTCTGTCCAGAGCAACCTTATCTATTACAATGCCTTCGACAAACTCGGTTTCTTCAATTTTGCCGCCAACATCTTTTGCAATAATGACGTCTTTGAGGTCGATTATTCCTCTCTCGCGAATAGCGAGTGCGGCATTCACACAAAGTTCCGCAATCATGCGTTTATATTTTTCAGAAGCTTTCCCCGTAATAGAAGTTCTGGCAACCTCTATAAGCAAGTCTTTTTTGCTCTCGTCAACTGGGATCGCCATGTTATCAAAAAGCTCGATAGCTTTCTCGGCTGCAAGCCTGTATCCTTTAATAACAGCTGTCGGGTGCACTCCACTCTCAATAAGGCTCTCTGCCTTTTCCAGCAGACTGCCTGTGAGCACGACAGCACTTGTAGTCCCATCCCCGGCTGAGCTTTCAAGTGATTCAGCAACTTCCACCACCATCTTGGCTGCCGGATGCTCAATGGACATATCGTGTAAAATAGTTGCACCGTCGTTTGTAATTGTTATATCCCCGATGGGATTGATAAGCATCTTGTCCATTCCTCTCGGTCCGAGTGTGCTCCTGACTATACTGGCCACTGCCTTTGCAGCCGCAATATTCATGCTGAGCGCTTCTCTTCCCTTTGTTCGCTCTTTTCTAGGATCTACTATTATGATTGGCTGGCCACTTCTTTCCATCTGAACCAAAACCTCCTTAAAATGAAATATAGGTGTCGAAGACAGTTACTCAAAATTTTGATATTGTCCTGGCTTACAGCCACTTTAGCCCAATATCAGCCTGGAAATGTAATTTAATCAGTTGCCTAATCTGAAGCAGTATTATTTGATCACAAAATTACTGATAATACTTCTATAAAAACATACCGGGTGTGTGTTAATTCTTGAGGGTAAAACTTTATTTTCGCATAAGACTCCGGAAATGAAGCCCGAAAGGCAGTCATTTTGTTGTTCTTATTCTCTCAGGGGATTTTTATTGAAGCTGAGGAAAGCTTACGCCTGGGCTATATTTAACTGAATCTTACCTTGTTTGTAACAATTTTGAACTGCTTCCAGACTATTATTTCCTGAATTCCAGATCCCTATTATCTCCTTATTATCTCCACTGATTCGTCTTTTTTCCCGATATAGAGTTCATCCACATTAGAAAATATCCCATGTTCTACAACTCCAGGAATTGAAGATAGTTGGAGAGCAAGGTTTTCAGGATCGTTTATTACACCGAAATCAACATCAAGTATAAAGTTTCCATTATCGGTTATCACGGGTCCATCTTTTCTTAAAGCAGACCTCAGCTCGGGTTTTCCTCCCAGTTCCTTTATCTTCTTAACCACAAGGGTCTTTGCAAAAGGTAAAACCTCGATAGGTACGGTTTTATCAAGCTGCTTACTTGTTTTTGACTCATCGGCTACGACCACGAAACGTTTTGAAGATGACGATACTATTTTTTCCCGGGTGTGAGCAGCTCCTCCACCCTTGATTGCGTAAAGCCTGGAATCGATCTGATCTACTCCGTCAATAGCAATATCCAGTTCAGGGTGCTGGGCAAGGGTTGTTAGAGGGATGCCAGCTTCTATAGCAAGCATCTCCGACTGGTATGAGGTGACAACACCCAGAATTTCAAGCCCCTCTTCCCTGATCCTCCTGCCAAGTTCTTTTATAGTATATGCAACTGTCGAGCCTGTTCCAAGCCCCACAACCATTCTCGATTCCACTATCCTGGAAGCAGCAACACCTGCTGCACGTTTTTCCGGGGAATCGGTGGAAATGTTTCTTACTGCCATATATATTTCCTTCCGGCTCAAATCTTGGGAAAAGATAATATGATTATTAAACTGGAGATTAACTGGAGACTAACTGAAATTGTTTAAACACCAAAAATAAGGGAATTTCAGGGAGAAAGTCTTCTTCTATCCCTGGGGAAGAGTACGGTATCCCTGATATTTTCGGTTCCGAGCATGGTCATGATAAACCTTTCACAGCCCATACCCCAGCCTGCATGTGGAGGCATTCCGTATCTGAAAGCCTTCAGGTAGAACTCGAAACCCTCAGGATTCAGACCCTGTGATTCTATTCGGATCTTAAGCAGGTCAGGGATATGGATACGCTGGGCTCCTGAAGACAGTTCCATTGTTCGGTGCATCATATCAAAAGACTTGCTGTACTCTGGTCTGTCTTCATAAGGCATGGCATAGAATGGTTTAATCTCAGTTGGCCAGTCAATAATGAAATAGTGTGATTCCTCTGTGGTTTCGTAAACATAATCACCCACAACATGCTCTCCGAGCGTGCTGAGATCATCTCCCCAATGCATTTTCTCTTCCGAGCGGGCATTTACAATCTCGATTACTTCATCATAAGTAAGCTTGAGGAAAGGAGTTTTCGGAACTTTCAGTTCAACCTCAAGTGTCTCAAGGGAGGACGTACACTTCTCAATAACCTGAGTGTAAACATAAGCTACAAGGTTCTCTAAAATTTCCATTACATCGAAATGGTCTGCGAAACTGACCTCTATATCGATAGAAGTAGCCTCGTTCAGGTGCCTGCGGGTATCATGTTCTTCTGCCCTGAAAATGGGACCAATCTCAAAGACCCTATCAAGACCGCCGCTCATAAGAATTTGCTTGAAGAGCTGGGGACTTTGGTTCAAAAAAGCTTCCCTATCAAAGTAGGTAATAGGGAAAAGTGCTGTACCACCCTCAGTCGCAGTCGCTACGACCTTGGGGGTTGCGGTCTCGATAAATCCGTTTTCTACAAAGTATTTCCTGATTGCCTGGAGAGCCTGGTGTCTTATCTTGAAGATTGCAGTTGTTTCGGCTCTTCTCAGGTCGATAAATCTTGAATCCAGCCTGGTATCAAGCTCAGCCTCCACCTTGCCTGTAGTATCCATTGGCAGGGGAGAATCTGCAACATTCAGGACAGTGATCTCGTCAGGAAGCAGCTCATATCCGTTTGGAGCCTTTTCTTCAAATTTAACTGAGCCAGTTACTGAAATCACTGATTCGCGAACAAGCCTTCTTGCAGCGTTAAACAGCTCTTTATCAACTTTCTTCTTTACAAGGGTGACCTGTGCCTTTCCTTCCCGGTCTCGGAGCACTACAAAACAGATCCCTCCGAGGTCTCTTACCTCGTGGACCCACCCAGCCAGAGTAATTTTCTGACCGTTATCAACCTTTCCAGGCTTGATATCGGCTGTATAATGTGTTCTTAGTTTTGCTAATGACATAAATTCACCTTAAATTGAGGGTAAATTAAATGAAAATATAATGACGAAGCTGAAACGTAGGTGAATAGTCCTAACTCATTATTAATTTATTTGTTGCCCGAGTCCCGTCTCGGGAGGATGGTCAAAGCTTTGCTCTAAACCTATACACTGCGCTATCAGTTTTACTCGTTTCACTCGTTTAAGTGAAAACCTTTTCAAAAAGGGTTTTATCGAACACTTTTTCAAAAAAGGTTTTATCGAAAACGAAGTGACAGGACAGACTTGCCGCGCGTCGGAAGGGAAAAAATAGGCTGAGGTTTGCTATATAAAGATTTGGCTTGCAATGCTTTACAATTTATAGATATTCTCTACTAATAAATGTGAAATAAATATTTATAGCATCTTCACAGGTTTCTTAATGTAAGTCTTCTTTTTTAATGAATTATAATTAGATATTTGTAAATATGTAAATTTGACAGATAACTATATATAATGCTACAGAATTCCAGTGCTCGAATATAATTAATTTGATATATTTGAAATTAATAAAAAGAGGAAGTAAAAATTATACAGATTGTACATCTTTCGGATATTCACTATTCAGATGCGTATTTTGTCCCGGGAATCGCAGATTCTATGGTTGACAGCATAAACCGGTTAGGACCGGATTTCGTTGTGATTACAGGCGACCTGACTGAGAATGGATTTTCTGCGGAATATGATGGAGTAAAGCAATTCATTGACAGGATTGAATGCGAAAATAAAATCCTTGTCCCTGGTAACCATGATTCGAAGAACGCAGGGTACCTCCACTTTGAAGATCTTTTTAAGGATCGGTTCTTTTCACGGAGTTTCAGAAACGTTACTGTCGTAGGAGCTGACTCTTCACAGCCTGACCTTGACGAAGGGCACATCGGCAGGGAAAACTACGGCTGGATCAAGGAAGCTTTTACTACAGGCAAAGACTTCAAGATTTTTGCCCTGCACCATCATCTTGTGCCCATACCTCTTGCAGGCAGGGAAAATACCGTCCTTGTAGATGCAGGAGACATTCTTGAACTTCTGAATCGATGTAAGGTTAATCTTGTCCTCTGCGGGCACTGCCACATTCCCTGGGTCTGGAATCTCAATAATATGCTTGTGGTAAACGCAGGCACGTTCTGTTCCTCCAAAATCAGAGGAAAGACCACGCAGTGTTATAACCTGATCCAGGCTGACAGCGAGAGTTCAGATGGAGACTGGAAAGTCAGGGTATCCAGAGTTTTCTCAAAGGGAGATCTGGAGCTGGTTACTGAAACGGTAATGTAATTTTACATCTGCTGCTTATAGGTATAATCAATCTTTCGAGACCTGCCATGCAGGGGGCTCGCTTCTAATTTTTTTGATTTCTCCCCTCTCGGTTAGATCATCCAGAATTTCAATGAGTTCGGCTTTTTTGATTTCCAGTCTGTACCTGCACCTAAACTCATTAATGATTTGAGAGAGTCAAGGGTTCTGTCCTGGATGATTTTTCTGCAAACCCTGCTAAATCTTCATATCTTGCCCAGGGGTAAATGATCCAGCGCCATTTAATGATTTTTTGGGCGTAAAAATCAGGTGTGAAAGCTGAGCAGGTTTTATGCTGAAGAACTGCAGTCATGACACTTGTGGGTTTCAGGCTCAGAGCGTAACTTACTGCAAGGTTGAGAGTCTCGCCGGTATCGGTTACATCATCGACAATCAGGATTTTTTTCCGGTTATATCTACAGGAATAGGGAATTTTATCCTTACCTCTTCCCGTATGTTTGCAGCTCGTGTGTAATGCTCGATCTTCAATGAGGTTAAATCATCAAAAAGCAAAAAATCGGAAATTAGCCTTCCGGGAACATAACCTCCTCTCCCGATTGCTACAATCAGGTCAGGCTTATAACCTGAAGCTTTGATTTTTCGCGCCAGAATTTTTGAGAGCCGCAGGACTTCATTAAAGCTTATAAGCTCACACCTGAATGAATCATTTTCTGCCTGGCACCGGGGCTGCTGAGCCTGCATTTTCTTTTCCAGCATCGGATAAATCGCCTTCTGCTACCTGTCTCTTAGCCTGTAAGTATACCATATGACGCATACTTGATAAAAGAAGGTAACATCTTTTCCTGATGAATTATTAGATTAATCTAATAATTCATCAGTTTAATCTAATGAATTTGTTAATTTTATCTAACGAATTATGGATTCAATGGCTTATTAATCCGTCTGAAAGCTTACGTTGTTACCTGAAAATATTTGAGTCAAGGGAGACATAAATTAAGAGCACATGAAATAATTGTAAAAATAGATTGAGTGGGTGTTGAAGAGGTTAAGGAATTCTTGATTACTACATACTGTGCTTTTTTAGCAGTCTCATTTAATGAAAAGTAGCCTCAAAAAGGAGTCCTGCGCGATGTTCTCAGAGGATGAAGACAAGGTAGTAAGTTTAGGGTTCACTTCGGTTAATGAAGGGCTTGAAGAAGGTGTGAGTCAGGCTCTTAATATTCTTACCGAAATCGGCACAGGTTATTTGAGTGAAGGAAAGGAGCAAGAAGCTGAAAAAACGATAATTTCCATAAAGGAGATAGGAAAAGCTGCCGCTGTTCAGGGAATGGAAGAAGCTGCAATCAGCGCTATCCGCAGCCTCGAAAGGCTGCTACAATGTTCCACGCAGCAGAATATGCAAAGCATAACGGTTCGGGTACTGCTTTCATTTGGAGCTATAGGAAAAATAGCTGCTGAACAGCAGATGGAAATGGTAGCCAGGCTCGCAGCCTCAGTGCTGGGGAAGAGCGGGAATACAGCAGCTCTTCTTAACCAGGAACGAGAAACCATAGCAGTAGCAATAGGTCTTGGAGAAATCGGAAAAGCGGTTGCCAGGATGGAGTTTCCTGATAATTCTGAAAATGCTGCAATATGCATCTCATGCCTTGGGGATATTGGAAAACTTACGGCTCAAAAGAGCCTTGAAGAAGCTGCAGTTGGAGTAAAGCTTATGCTTCAGGAAATGGCTGCTGCAGCCATGCAAGAAAACCTTCAGGATACAGTAAGAAAGATAGCAAGCTCTATTGAAGATATTAGAAAAAATGCTGAAGAGGAAAATATGGAAAATGCGATTCTCCAGGCAGCTTCAGCTCTTCAGACCATTATGAGTAATACAGAAAACAAGTATCTGAACGACACATCAATTGCAGCCAAGCTTGCCCTTGAATCTTTCAATGAGCTTAATATAATAAACGGTGAAGCAAACATAAAAAAGATAGAAGCAATAAGGGAAATGATGAGGACGCTCTGGATAGATTCGAAATAAAAAATCCTTATGCCTGTAAATAAAAAATCTCGGATATGAAACTTAAAACGCCTGCAGGCTTGAAGAACCTGAAAGTGAGAAAGTAAAAACGTTCAATTAAAACCCCTGTTTTCACTGAAGCCCGAAATGCTTTATGTTCCAGTCTGCTATCGCCTGAATCTTCCTGATCTCCTCTTCTCCACCTTCCATTACGAAAAGGTGTTTAAACCTCTTCTGAGTTTTAAGATATTCCTCTACCGGTCTCGGATCTTTGATTTTTCTGACCTGTGTAATTTCCCCATTTTCCATCTCATAGAGGGGCCAGAGGCAGGTTTCGACTGCTAGTTTGGCGATCTCAAGGGTCTTTGAGGTGTCAAAACCCCAGCCTGTTGTACAGGGGGCGTGTGCGTGGATGTAGGTAGGACCAACGATTTCGGTAGCTTTCTTGACCTTACGCATCATGTCCCTCGGGTAGCCTATCGAGGTTGTGGCTACATACGGAGAGCCGTGGGCTGCCATTATGGCAGGCATATTCTTTTTGGGGAATGGGTTTCCAAAGGAAGCTTTCCCGGCTGGAGTGGTCGGTGTGCTGGCATCATAGGGGGTCCCACTGCTGCGCTGGGCTCCGGTGTTCATATAGGCTTCATTGTCCATACAGATGTAGGTGAAGTCGTGTCCTCGCTCAAACGCACCAGAAATTGCCCCAAAACCTATATCCATTGTAGCACCGTCACCTGCAATAGCTATAACTTTAATATCTTTCTTTTTACCGAGAGCTTTTAAACCAGCTTCGATACCTGAGGCTACTGCAGCTGCATTCTCAAAAAGCGAATGGATCCAGGGAACCTGCCATGATGTCAATGGGTATGGCGTAGTTGTAACCTCCAGGCAGCCTGTCGGGTTAACAATAATGGTGTTGGGACCTGCTCCCATGAGTGTGAATTTTGCAGCAAAAATATCACAGCAGCCCGGACAGGCACTGTGTCCCGAAGTAATATAAGATTTCGGTGCAGTTCTTTTCATTACTGTACCTCCGTAAGGTTAAAGAAGCCGGCTTTCGATCTGAACTCCGGATCTCATAATTGTATTAATTCTTCAATCGCCCTGCGTTTCTTCATCAAATGAAAACTAAAGACTTTAATTAAGAGGAATAACGAATCAAATGGACAGCAGGAAGAAGTCCAGAGGCGCTGAATCCGTTTACTGCATCCCCCAATGCAGCCTCTTCGAAGATATCGTGCTCCCCCCAAACACATTTATTCGAAGAGATAGATCAGCGCTCTCGGTTTATTTGTCCAGTTTGTTTGCCTGATGATGCTCCACTTATTCCCCTACTCTAGACCTGATGATGCTCCACTTATTCCCCTACTCAAAAATATCGAATAACATAAAATTATTTTAAATTAATTATACAAAAAATTGTTTCCAGGCAAATATTATATTTTAACATAAAATTTTAAGCCTAAATTCTTTTTACAAGTTTTTATTTTGAAGAGCCCAGCAATTTCAGTGGCTGAAGAGCTCTTCAGGGAGTGAATTGACCCTTCTTCATGAAAAATTAATTGCCAGATTCGCGGATATGATCCGATATTCTTGAGAAAGTATCAGTGTCCTTGAAAACCTTTCAGTCCATTGTTTCAGTTCGTAAGTGACTGGATTGGAGCTGGAATTCTTCCTCCCCGTTTTACGAAAACCTCAGAACTGAAAGTGCTTACTGGCATAATAGGGGCATTTCCAAGCAGCCCGCCGAACTCAACAGAATCCCCAACTCCTTTCCCGGGTGCAGGGATAATCCTGACTGCGGTGGTCTTTCTATTTATTACTCCTATTGCCATCTCATCGGCAATAATAGCCGATATGGTGGAAGCAGGAGTGTCACCTGGGACTGCGATCATATCAAGACCAACTGAGCAGATACTGGTCATGGCTTCAAGCTTCTCCAGGCTGAGGGCTCCTGCCCTGACGGCTTCAATCATACCTGCGTCTTCACTGACAGGAATAAAAGCCCCACTCAGGCCGCCTACCGAAGAAGAAGCCATTGCCCCGCCTTTTTTCACGGCATCGTTCAGGAGGGCAAGGGCTGCAGTCGTTCCATGGGCTCCGCATCGCTCAAGTCCCATTGCCTCAAGAATTGCAGCAACACTGTCCCCTATTTCGGGTGTCGGGGCAAGGGAAAGGTCAAGAATCCCGAATTCAACTCCAAGCCTTCGTGAAACTTCCCTGCCTACCATTTCGCCCATACGGGTTATTTTAAAGGCTGTCTTTTTGATGGTCTCGGAAATCTCAGTAAGATTCGGGTTTTCAAGCTCGTTAATTGCAGCATTCACAACGCCAGGCCCACTGACCCCAACATTGATGACGCACTCGGGTTCACCTACTCCATGAAAAGCTCCTGCCATAAAGGGATTATCTTCCGGGGCATTTGCAAAGGTTACAAGTTTAGCACAGCCTATCCCATCTTTATCCGCAGTCAGCTCCGCAGTCTCTTTTATTATGCCGCCCATCAGACCGACTGCATCCATATTAATACCGGTGCGTGTAGTAGCAAGGTTTACAGACGAGCAGACCTTTTCCGTATCTGCGAGGGCTTCCGGAATGGAATTGATAAGCTTCAGGTCTCCAGCAGTTACGCCTTTATGGACAAGGGCACTAAAACCTCCTATAAAATCCACCTGTACATCTTTTGCAGCCTCATCCATGGTCTTTGCAATGGATACGAAATCGTTAGACCTGCAACTTTCGGCTGCTATGGCTATAGGGGTTACTGAGATTCGTTTATTGATTATCGGAATTCCATAGAGGCGCTGGATCTCGTCTGTTGTGCGCACAAGATCTTTTGCGCGTGTGGTTATTTTTTCGTAAATATTCTCATTGAAAACTTCAATATCAGGATGGCTGCAATCCCTGAGGTTGATACCCATTGTTACGGTTCTTATGTCTAGATGTTCCATCCTGACCATCTGGATTGTCTCCAGAATTTCGTTGTTGGAAGGCGAATAAAACCCACTATGTTTAAATGACATGAATGTTATCTCCCTATTAAGAAAACGATGAGTTTATTACAAGATATTTAAGGAAATATCGGACTGATGGACTCAGTCAGAAGTCACTATTTCTAACTAATCATACTATTAAACACTTTGTTGAATGGTGTGATACGAATAACAAAAATTGGATGGCTTTTCCGACGACGATGTTTATGATTATCTGATTCCCTGGATAATTATACCTTTGTGCAAAAGAGAGTTGTTAAACAATATTCGGAAATCACCAGGAAGAGAAATAAAATACCGGTCAGGAAATTTCTAAAATAATATATCAGAACTTGATCTTTTGAGTGAACTTTATCTGGAGACTTCAGACTTGATTTTTTGAGTGTACCTTATCTGGAGAATTCAGTTCAGCCTATATCTTTGTTCTTAAGCCGCTCAGCAAACTGGATATTCTTTCTTTTGCAGTTTCTGTCTCCTTTCATGTCTGGAAGTGATAATATTCAGAATGTTTCCTTCTCTGCTCTCATGAGGTAATAAAAAGAGAGGGATATTAATTTTAATTGTTTTTTATCCCTCACAATCAAAACCGCAATTTTTATCCTCAATCCTGCTAAGAATAACTTTAAAATTCGTTTTAAAACGAGTTTAAAACTCGTTATCGTCTACTTTTGCACAGGAACAGTCCAATAAGCCCGATTATTCCGTAAATTATTTTGAAGCCAGGGATACTTGCACTTTCGTTTTGATCAGAAGTTTGCTCGATACTTACTGTTACATTTTCAGTATTATTTCTTAGATTTTCAATCCCAGACTCATGTTTTGTCTCAGCAACTTCTTCTTTCTCTATGGTATTCCCTGTTATTGCAAAGTGGGTGAAGCCTGGGGTGTCTGCCTTGAAGTACAGATATTTGCTATCTTCTCTCAACAGCTTTACGGGCAGTTCAGACCATTTTTTATCGCTGTACCTGTTAAGCGTGATTGAATTCTGGTCAATGTTCTTATCCTCAAGCCAGGATTTTTCAACCTTGAAGCACACTACAGGGTTTTCAATATTCTTTTCCGTTGCAAACCCTGCATTTCCGACCCAGAGGTTGAAGTATTTATAAACCTCACCTGAGGACAGATTTGAAGTCAGGGTTGATTTTGCTTTGAGCTGCTCGGCAATGGTTGTGGTCTTGCCTGCGGTCTTCTTTGCATCAAAACTCACATAAACAACACAGGTGGCATTCTTCGGGAAATCAAATTTCACAGAATTTCCGCTTACAACGCGTACTTGTGAAAGTTCCTTTACATCCACATTTCTTGCAGGCTCTGGGGAACCGCCCCCACCGCCACCTCCGCCACGGCTGCTGCCTCCACTCTTTTTGCTTTCTCCACTATTCCCATCACTGTTTGAGTTGCTATCACTGTTTGAGTTGCTATCACTGCTGGGACTGCTTTCCAGTACAGTTATTGTAGTACCCTTTGAGGAAACTCCTTTTGCATTGTATATTGTCAGGTTTACAAAGTACGTTCCCGGGGCTGTATACACATAAACGGGATTAGGTTCACTGGAATCAGGTATTCCGTCGTTATTGAAGTCCCACACCCTTGAAACTGCATTCCGGGAGAGATCATAAAACTGCACTGTCAGGGGAGCATAACCCTTTGTGACATTGCTACTGTAATTTGCGATTGGAACATTTAAATCAGTGAAATCAGTGACAACTATGTAATTAGGCTTTGTTGCTGTACTATTCCCGGCGGCGTTTTCAACAGTCAGGCTGATTGTATAATTTCCTGGTTTTGTAAACGTGTGGGTTGCATTCATGGCATGTTTTGAAGTGATACCGTCTCCAAAGTCCCATAGCCAGGAAGTTGGAGATCCACCAGTGCTGGTGTCAGTGAATAACACAACTAAAGGTGCAGCTCCAGAAGTTACATTGGCTTTGAAGTCGGAAGCAGGTGGTACTGAGTTATACTTAGCTGTGAGGGGTAAATAGTCAATATTATTTTCGTCAATAACATAAGCTGAGTCTGCAATTCCGTCTCCGTTTGCATCAATAGCGGTTTGGGAGAAACCAGTCCCATCTGGTTTTGCCCAATAGTTACCTCCTATATATGGTCCACCAATAATGTTTGTACCGCTGGTAAGTGTAGTATTCCAGCCTTTTATATTACTGTACTCATCAATTTTTACATTCACGGTGTTATTGAAGTAGTTATTATAGTTAATACCTAAATATCCAATCGCTTCAACTCCACAATCGGTACAGTACGTTATTTTGTTTCCAATTAACGTAGCTCCACCAGTTTCTCCTGCAACTATGCCTTTTCCACAATTTGTTATCTCGTTGTTTATAACATCATAAGTTACCCCTGAAACATGTATTCCTACGCTACAGTTACTTATTTTATTACCTCTAATTGGCGGCATATATCTCTCGTCATATACGGATATACCTGTTACACTGTTCGAAACTTCATTATTCACTATTGCGTTATATGAACCACAACAAGAGACATCTATACCATTACCTGAAACTCGATTCCCAGATATGGTAACAGAAGAACTCTCTGATCCTACTCTAATACCGCCATTCTCGATAACGTTGTTTGTTACATAGGTAGGGTTGTCATTTTGGTATTCAAAGCTTCTATCAAAAGCCCATAAACTTACAAGCACATCTCCGTATATATTAAGACCAGTTAATGTTACACCTGACTCGCTTATAGTGACAGTTTCATTTGAATTATCCGTTGGTTGTATGACTACACCGCTTGTTTCTGGTTTAATAGTCAGTCCTGTTTTTGAGACATTTATATTTTCAAAATAAGTTCCAGGCTTTATTAGTATTACATCTCCAGCTTCTGCATTATCTATAGCTTCCTGTATTGTATAATCTGATCCACTCCCATAGCCCACTATAATATCTTTTGCCGATACTGTAGGCATTACTCCCATCAGGAAAATCAAAATGAAAACTGTAAATAGGATCTTACTCTTCAATATACTCCCCCCACTGATTTTATCTTCAAAAATAGTATCCATTTAGATAGTTTTATTATTCAGGTAATAATACGTTGAGAATTACTTTTATTAATTTGATTGTGCTTATTGTCATATTTTCATTATTAGAATGAGTTTAAAATTTATATATGGAGATCCCAATATTTAATTAAATAAGTAAAATAGTCTCTGATTTTTGATACATATTGGATTTATTAAGAAAAGAAAGATTTCTTTCATGATCAGAAACATGATTGTCCACTTAAAGTGCGAGACCTAGAAAAGCGAATTTTGATTTTTGGGAGAGATCCTCAGAAAAATAAAGTGTAAAAAAATAAAATGTTTAGTAAATGACCCTGCAGGTTATTTTGCGATTATTAACTTGTACAAGGGTCATTACTAAGGATTATTTGTTTATGCTGTTAATTTAAGCTTGTTTTAGAGCAGTTATTTACCGCCGCACACTTTACATGCTCTGTAACCAGCAGCTTCTGCTTCTTTTTGGCTGTTAAATGTAATGAGATTTTCCGGTTTTATTCGTTTGACGAATTGGCACCCTGCTGAATGATATACATCAGATTTTAAACTTGCATATAATAACTTGCTATCCTTATCAATTGTGTTCGATGCCGCCGTTGTAGATGCAGATTTCGAGTTTTCATCGTTTTCAATGCTTGCGTCAGTTGTATCTGATATTGCAACTCGAGCCTTTACCGGTTCAGATGTTGATGTTTGTGCAGATGTTACTTCATTTATAGATGTTGATGTTTCTGTCGGTATTACTTCATTTATTTCTGTCAATACTGGATCAGGACTTACATATGGAGTATCGGATTTCTGAGTAGTTACAGTATAGGTAGACCCATCTGTTGTGACAGTAACTGTACCATCTAGGTCTGTTCTGTAAACTTTCGAAACCTTCTGTAATCTCTCAAGAATCTCGGGATCAGGATGTCCGTAATCATTTTCTGCTCCAACTTCAATAACACTTACTTCAGGACTTACAGCTGAAATAAAGGCTTCTCCGCTTCCAGATTGGCTTCCATGATGTCCTACTTTGAGAATATCAGAATCCACATCGTAACCAGCTTTCATTATGTTTTCTTCAGTCTCCAAACCTGCGTCGCCCATGAGCAGGAAAGAAGTATCCCCATAAGTTATTTTTAGGACTACGGAATTTTCGTTCAGGTCATCTGAATATGTAGTCCCAGGGCTCATGACTTCAATATCAACAGCAGGATCAAAATCAATTGTCTGACCAGCCTGAGCCACTTCAAAAGGAATGTCTTTCTGGTCAATTATGGTCAGCATATCTTCATATGTCTGAGTTGTATGAGGATAACCACTGTCAATGAAATTGTCAACCTGGAAATTATTAAGAATATCATCCATACCGCCGATGTGGTCAGAATGCGGATGGGTTGCAACTACATAGTTCAGCGTGGAAATTCCCTGGTTTTGCAGGTAGTCTAAAATAAAGTCTTCTTGACCACTTTCCCCTGCATCTATTAGCATAGTGCTATTATTAAATTCTATCAGAATAGAGTCGCCCTGTCCAACATCAAGGAAATGTATGGTCAGGTTCTTGTCTGCTGGAGTACTGGTATTTTGGACAGTTGTCTGTTCCAGAGTTGTTTCGGAAGAGTTATTCCCATTAAATATATTGAGAATACTTTTAATAAAATTATTCAGTATATTTTCTTTTGGCTCATCAGTACCTGATATATTCGCTTGTTCGGTAGTGTTATTTACACATAGATCAACAGCTTGCGGGCTTGTCTCTACACATTTAACGTCTTTTGTTGGAGTTTTACATACAACTTCTTTTTCTGGAGCTTCTTCGCAGACTTCTTCTACTTCCTCTGGAGTTTCACATACTACTTCTTCATCTTCCTCATCAATTATTTTTTCATTCTTACTTTTCTGATCATTTGAGTTGTCTGCAACTATGTTATCTACATTCTTGTCTGCAGTTTTATCTGTAGTTTTATCTACATTCTTATTTACAGATGTATCATCTGCAGTTTTATCTGTAGTCTTATCTACATTCTTATCTACATTCTTATCTACAGCTGTATCATCTGTAGTTTTATCTGTAGTCTTATCTACATTCTTATCTACAGTTGTATCATCTGTAGTTTTGTCATCTGTAGTTTTGTCTACATTCTTATCTACATTCTTATCTACAGCTGTATCATCCGCAGTTTTATCTGTAGTCTTATCTACATTCTTATTTACAGTTGTATCATCTGTAGTTTTACCTGCATTTTCATCTACATTATTATCTACAGTTGTATCATCTGCAGTTTTTTCTGTAGTTTTATCTACATTTTCAACTATTTTTTTATCTGTAGTTTTATCTGCAGTCTCATCTGTAATTTTATCTACATTTTTATCTACACTATTGTCTACAGTTGTATCAGCTATGGAATCAGAACTGACGGGAGTATAATCAATAGTAGAATTACCGTCAATTGAGCTATCTGCAACTGCAGAACCTATACCAAAACCTGCCATCACTACGAGGAAGGTTACAACCAGCGCTACAAATCCATTTTTAAATCTCCACAAAGTAAAACACCTGCGACATTTTTAATGCTTTATCTGAACAGTAATCAAAAAGAAGATTTTAGGCTGCCATATGATTTTATTGACCCGCTATTGGAATTAATGGAGCCTCTAACCATTAATTTTTAAATATTTGAATATAATATAAAGTTTCATTATAAAAATAAATGTAATTACATATTATTACATAATAATTGTTGTCATATTAATAATCTTCTATTTATAATCATTAAGTTGGGAATATCTTTTAGTTTTAAAATCTATTCCTTTGAAAAAAAGTATCACATAATTCAAGTAGTCTCGCAGGTTCAGGGGCTCAAATCGTTGCCACAGTACTTTGGCAGAGCTCTATTATCCAGAATAATATTGGATCTGGAGAAAATAAAAGATAAGTCTCTAAAAGTGCCTGAACTTCCAAGTAAATTATTTAAAAAAATCCGAGGTCTTTTTTTGTGGGGACAAAAAAAAGTATGATTTTCTACGACTATTGGGACGATTTTATTTAGATATATAATCATTTTAACAATAAATATTATAGAAATTATATAATCGTGACCACAAATATTATCATATATTCATATTTCATAATAATAACAGTTAGACCTGTGGGGGTACTTATTGCATAAAAACTCGCAATTAGAGAAAGAAAATATAGAAGCAATCATGAAGCAGATAAAAGATCCTGAGCTGCTTTCACAGATTGAAAAAGTCATTCCTTTTCACGGCTTCCTCACCTTTGGAGCATTAATTGGCATTCAGATCTCAATATTGCAAAAAAAGCACTCGATGTCAGCGAGGGGGAGCGCATATATGTGGCCTCCGAGACTCAAAGCTGCATGCCTGACCCATTCCAGATCCTTGCTGGTGCTACAATCGGAAATGGAGGGTTGAAGATTAAAAACCTGGGGAAGACGGCGGTTACTGTAAACAAACAGGCACCTGAAGGAGTACGCAGCATAAAAGGTGTCAGAATAATCCTTGATCCAGAGAAAACAAAAGCCTATCCCAAACTCCATGCCTGGTACCTGAACACTGAAAAGCTTCCCCATGAGGAGGTTGTACCCATTCTTCTGGAGGCAGGAGAAAAAGTGTATTCCTGGAAACTTGTAGACGTAGAAGTTCCAGTCCGGCAGAAAAAGCGTATACAGTGTTGTAAAAATTGCAATGAGATGTTCGTTCAGCAATCATCTCATTGCCGACTTCATACATATTTGCAACTATATTGTTAAATCTATACTTAGTATCAATAGATACAGCCTCTTATAATATTATTTTGGCTTATATAGGTGCTATTAAGAATATTACTGGGCAACTTTCTTGATCACTTTATCTTTTCTCGTAAGAAAAACCAGACACTAAATTTTTTGATAATCCTCTTATTAAAAGAAAAATATAATCGGAGAAAAAGGATGAGCGTAAGAGAAGAAGTTTATGAACAGATTATAGAAATACTTAAAGATGCAAAGTTTCCAATCAATACACTGGAAGAACTGATTGCTGCTTTACCTGAGGGGCTGGATACAACATGTAAAATTGGTGATGTTGAAGTTACTGCAGCAGAGGCAAGATGTCTTATAACTGACAAAGATTTCCCATTCAAAGATGCAAAGCAGGTTGCAGACTTATTGGTTGAAAGAGCAGGACTTTAATGATCTTCTTTGAGATTTTCCACAATTTATCAAAAATTGAAATCAAAATCAGTATGACTTTTACTGCGAAGGAGATTTTAATAATAGAAAAACGCTAATTTCTCAATTTTGATTCAAAAAAGATGTTTTTTTCGTAATTATTTTATTTTTAACAATTCTTCTACTTAGAGATATTAACAGGAGAATAATATGGTCTCCGTCTACTTACAGCAAGCTTGAGGAGCTTTTCTATTTCTTTAGGATTTTTGGCTTCCCGGAAATCTACAAGATTCTTATTTACAAGCAGGCAGGGTTTAAATTTTCCATCGGCTGTAATTCTCAACCTGCTGCAGTAGGCGCAAAATTCCGAGTTATCCATAGGGTGCACAAATTCTACTTCAATCCCGTCGATAATATATTTTTTCCGATGGTGTAACTGCCTGACAATAACATCACTTGCCCTATCAGTCAGGCTTTTCTCAAGGGCTTTCGTATCAATCATGTATTTTGAAAGCTTTGGGTCAATATTCATAAGCTCTATGAGTTGCAAAATTACCTTCCCTTTATACTGCCGGATAAATTCCATCATGGAATCGATTTCATTATCGTTTATACCTTTCAGGAGTACCATATTCAACTTTACAGGGATCAGTCCAGCTTCAACTGCGCTATCAATGCCCCTGATAACCTTCTCAAGAGAACCCGGCGGAGCTCCGGTAATCTCCTCATATTTTTCGGGAATAAGAGTATCGAGACTTATATTTATTCTATCCAAACCCGCAGCCTTCAGGGATTTTGCACGTTCTTCAAGTTGTAAACCGTTTGTGGTTACAGAAACCTCTTTTAATGGAGGAAGGCAGGCAAGAATCTCCTCAAAGTCTTTTCGGATTAGAGGTTCGCCTCCTGAAAATTTAACTTTTTGGATTCCAAATTTTGCAGCTACTCTGACAATCTCACAGATCAACTCAGGTTTCATTTCTAGCCCAGCTGGGCCACAGGTGCAGCTATCTTCGCCTTCACGATGGCAGTACATGCATGAAAAGTTACACCTATTGGTGATGGATATTCGAAGCCCAGTCACCTTTCGTCCGTAAGGGTCTACAAGAGATTCTGTTGGGCTTTCTTCAAAGTCTTTTCTTGAATTTTTATGCTTCATGGCTGGTTAAGATCTCCAACTAAATACTTGATTTGCAGGCTCTATTGACTCAAGCTCTAAATCTAGCATTAACTTTCTTGTCTCTGCACGAAGCCTTTTTTATTGGTTTCTGTGAGGAGATATGATCCATAGAGTTCCTAGAATGTCATCAATTTCATGGAAGAAGAATATAGTGTTAGACTTATAATTTCATGCTAGATTCATAATTTCAACATATATTAGTTTGGGACAGGATTTAAAATAAAAAATGAGATGGAAAAACATCAAAAAACGATTAATATAAAACAACTGAGGGCTACCTGATAATTCTGCGTTTCCAGACTGAAACAAATGATTTAGTGCGATCAAACAGGTTCTTGACTTATTATTCTTTCCACACCTGTGTATATGATCATCTTGTGACCTCGGACAAAACCAATAATAGTAAGCCCTGACTGCTTTCCCATATTTATGGCAAGGGTAGTTGTTGCACCTCTTGATGCGATAACAGGAATATTGGCTATCAGGCATTTTCTTACCATTTCTGAAGAGAGTCTTCCCGAACAGGTCACAATTGTTCTGGAAAAATCCACATCATGTTTTAATCCATAACCTATTACCTTGTCAAGAGCATTGTGTCTGCCTATGTCCTCTATTATGCAGATTTTTCCATTAGGTCCAAAAAGTCCTACAATATGAATTCCTCCTGTTCTAGTGTGAAGATCTGAAACTAGAGTTTCCTTCATTATTTTGCTTATTGTAGAAGGCTCTATGAGCATATCAGACTGGATTTTTGGAAGCCTGTCAGGATCAAGGTATGATGTATCGCCGCCGCATCCAGAAAGAACAGTTTTACTCGAAACCATTATCGAAAAAGGATTTTTTGTCAGAACACCTGCACTAGGGGCAGCAGTATCCTTTTCTTCTATACGCAAGGAGTCGATATCTTCCAGTTTGCGGATTATCCTTTCTGTGTATAGAAAACCTGTGATAAATTCTTCAAGCATTACCGGACTTATCATTGCAGTTAGAGCATGGCGGCCATTGACAAATACAGAAAGAGGTACTTCAATAACAACATCATGTGATGAAGGAGTCATTGATCGATTGTCGTATTTTATACAGGGAACAATCTTGAACATGCTTACACCATGCGTGCTATCTCTTTAATTATTTCAAGGAGTAAGTCAATCTCTTCCAAAGTGTCATACAGATATACAGATAAAGGCTTACCTTCACAGTACCATTTTTTATCCCAAGGTATCTCATTGAAGGGGTACAACAGTGATCTCCCGATCTTACCAAGATTGGGATTAATAACGGTTATCACTACGCCTTTTTGATGTAATCTAAGCCAGGGAAGCAGGTTAGAATGATGTTCGGCAACTGTTCATAGATAAATACAGATTGTGCATGACATTCTCTGCATCTCACCCTGTTCAGCTTCTCAAGTTATAATCCCTTCCCCATATGAAATTCGCTATGGAATACATGAAGCTGACGGTTTGTTCCAGAGATCAAAAGCACACCTTTAGCCATTTGTCTTTCTTTAGCCATTTGTCTTATTTTCTCTCTTTGAATCCCTGATGAAAAAAAAGGATGAGCTAGCCCCTCTTCTTACTCGCTTGAAGTCCGTTATGTATTCATTGAAATCAAAACGTTGACTCAGTTAGCTATATTGAATCCCCGTTTTTTAGTTTGGTTTTGCAATTTTCCGGAAGTCAAAGTTTTATCTCAGACAGGCAGTATACTTCTTGGTCAGCTGCAGAAAAGAATTGGTGCTGCTAATACTGCTTCACCTGCAGGAAGGCTAGAAAGTAATATTCCAGAAATAACAGGTAAAAATATATATCAAAAATATGTAGCCATCAACTCAGAACAGGACGATTAATCAGAAGCAATCTCCCGCTTTGAGATGATGGCTGCTGTAGTCTCATCCATGTTCAATAGTTCCAGGTTTCAGTAGTAATTCTTAGCACCAACCACAGCGGCGCCATTTGCGCCAGAACCAGTTACGACAACCCCAGCCGCAATGTCCAAACCACCACATTATATTTACCTCCACGATTTTGCAGTTTTATTTGTTATTTTATGCTATTTGTTACTCTATGCTTTTCAGATGCTTAGAGGTGGACTTTCGGATCAGAGAGCTACACTGGAAAATTACACTCTCTAACCGAAGTCCTCAATACCCTACTCATACTTTCACGGCAACTTTTAGAAATCATCGGAGTTACGTGCTTCCGTTGGAGAGGAATAATTTTGCCATGAAAGTACGATTAAAAATATAATTATAAATTATATAAAAGATCTAGAATAACTGTTTCTTAATATTAATAGTCTTAAGAAAAATGGATAAACCCTCTGTCAATAAAACAAACTCACTTTTGCATTTATTCCACAATATCTAATTCTATTAAAACTTTCAATAAATCAGGAATAATGATCTGTAGATAATCTGCGATTTCACTATTCAAGCAAAAAAAGTAATCTCAAGAATAACCTAGGTTCTATTTTCTGGCTAATTTCAATTTAAAGCCTTAAGAGACCTGTATCTAGTTGGAAAAATTGAAAGACTCTTTTTATTTTTAAACTTTATAACTTCAATCATTCCTGTTTTATGTAAAATATGTATATAAATGACGGCTATTCAATAGGATAAGTTTTTTGATTCAATCCATGTATGAAAATAAGCACAACGGCAAGCTTATGATATAGTATTATCTTTAAATGGACTACTTTCTCTTTAATAGTCTACCATACCTATTAATTTTTTTGCCCACTTTAACTTCTTTTTTTTAATGGTGTTAACTCCTGGATCTTCAAAATCAAACCCTGCAAGCTTGATATTTTTTGCTCCGAACTCCCTTGCTAAGAAAAAGCATCGATCTCCGTCGCTAAATCCTCCAAAATTATACACCTTATCAAAAGGTTTTGCCTGAGTAGTCGCAATAAATCTCTTAAAGCGAGGTACATATTTTTCGAGTTTATCAATATTGTCCCCGTGTGCATGGATCAGGACAATGGAACCCTTTTCACAGGCAAGAATCTCTTTCTCAATATCAGCTTCTGAATTGCCGTCAAGGTCGGTGCAGATAATCTCAGGTACAATGCCCATGTCCATAAGAACTGCGGCTGCCCCGTCGGCTGCAATTACCGTAAAATCCGAAAAATTGATTTCTGAAAGCTCTCTCCTGAGTTTGGGAGCATTTCCGCATACCAGGACAGGCTTTCCAGAGATCAGAGCTTTAAGTTCGGACAGGCTGACAGTATTTTCCTCTGTCAGCTTGCGGGAAAGGAATTGGGCTGCTTCTTCATCACCGGCACGATCGAATCCAAAATCCTCAAGTATTTGTTCGTAAATCGGCTCCCAGGCAGCAAAATTCATTTCAGTCAATCCTTTCCCATTTTATAGTTTGGCTTCTAACTCTCTCAGATTTTCAATCTTCTCTCTGATCTCCAAACCTCTCTGATCTCCAATCCTCTTCAGGGCTTACTTTTTTGCGATACCCATCTTCATGGCAATGCCTTCGACATCCCAGTCCTTTACAAGGGCTCCGGTAACATTAATATCGCTGCCAAGCTCAAAGATATCGGCTCTTACTTCTTCTGCGATCAGATCCTTCAGGGTTTCAACTAGCTTTAAGACCCTTTCGTCTTCGATCCTAACCAGAGCGCGGATATTTTCATCCACCACAAGGTCAAGTTCCTTTCGCATATCCTGAAGTCTGCGAATTACTTCTCTTGCATATCCTTCAGCTTCCAGTTCGGGATTCAGGTTCGCATCTACATAGACAATGCCTGCATCGGATTCTGCACTTGCTGTACCTTCGGGCAGGGTCTCTTTGAAGTTTGCCATGTTCGAGGTTACTGTAACCCTTGTTCCGTCTGCAAGGGAAAGTTCAAACTCTCCAGCCTCAGAGAAAGCTTTCTTAAGGGCAAAGCCGTCAACTTTCTGCAGGACAGAAATGACTTTTCCTGCGTCTTTCTTGAAAACAGGGCCTATTTTGCCCGGATCTGGAATCACTTCAAGCCCGAGTTCATCCCAGCTCTTACCTACAGGCGTCAGCACAATTGACTTGGAATTAGTCTGATCCATAAGGACTGAGCGCAAGTTCTCGACAGCTTTTGCTACATCCTCATTTTTAGGGGAAACAATTATTCGGGATACAGGCCATCTGAGCTTTCTTCCTGCTTTCTGGCGGGCATTTGAGGCGGCTTCCACAATAGAACGCACAGTATCCATTGCTGACTCAAGTTCAGGATCGAGATAAGCTTCATTGACTGTCGGCCAATCGCACATATGAACCGATTCCAATGCGTTCGGATCTGCGTTCCGGATCAGGTTCTGGTACATCTCTTCAGCCAGGTAAGGCATGAAAGGCGAGATCAGCTTCGTAAGGGTTACATAAACTTCATAAAGCACGCAATAAGCTGCAAGCTTGTCGGGATCCTCAGCCTCGGTCCAGGTTCTTGGGCGGATAAGCTGGATATACCAGCGGGAGAGGTCTTCCAGAATAAACTCCATGATTTCGCGCACGGCTTTATGCAGTTGATATCCGCTCATCGCTTCGTCCACGGTTTTGATAACGGATTGGACTCTTGAGAGAATCCACCTGTCCTCTTCCCTGAGCGCGTCTTTTACGGAATCAAGGCTAATTTTCAGCGGGTCAAAATTGTCGAGAGCCATATATGGCAGAGGGAACCTGAAAACATTCCAGAGAATATTGATTGAGCGGTGGATATTTTCTACTTCTTCAAGGTTGAATTTCAGGTCGTCCCAGGGCGCACTTGAAGAAAGCACATAGGCACGCAGGGTATCAGCCCCGAACCTGTCAACGATATCTATAGGTGAAACCACGTTTCCAAGGCTCTTGGACATTTTCTTTCCGCCCGCATCAAGCGTAAAGCCGTGCATGAGCACACTCTTATACGGCGCCCGTCCGAAGCTTACCATGCTTGCTCCCAGTTGAGAGTAGAACCAGCCACGGGTCTGGTCATGTCCCTCAGTGATAAAGTCAGCAGGCCACCATTCATCGAACTGCTCCCGTGTCTGCGGGAACTGCAAGGTAGCCCATGACGCTACAGCTGAATCAAACCAGACATCGAAAACATCTTCTACGCGCTTCTTCTCTCCGCCGCACTCACAGGGGATAGTGATTTTATCTACATAGGGTCGGTGAAGTTCGATATCGCCGGCTGTTCCTGATTTTTCCAGCAGTTCGGCTTTGGTTCCTATTACCTCAAGCTTTCCACACTTTTTACACTTCCAGACCGGTATGGGAATTCCCCAATAACGCTGCCTAGAGATACACCAGTCCCGGGCGCCTTCCACCCAGGTTCTGAAACGGGCTGAACCTGCCCAATCTGGGTACCAATCTACAGCATCGATTTCCTCAAGCATCTTATCCTTTATCTCGGTAACTTTGAGGAACCACTGCTCGGTTGCCAGATAGATAATGGGCGTTTTGCAGCGCCAGCAGTGTCCGTACCTGTGCGTGATTGTCCCTTCCGCAAGCAGCCTGTTGCGTTCCCTGAGATCTTCAATTACAATCGGGTTTGCTTCCCTTACATTCTTGCCTGCATATTCTCCGGCTTCCTCAGTATAGGAGCCGTTCGGGCCCACAGGGCAGAGAATTGGAAGGTTATACTTCACACCAAGGTTAAAGTCATCCATACCGTGTCCAGGGGCGATATGTACACAGCCTGTGTTTTCTACAGCTACGAAATCGGCAAGATAAACTCCGTGCCTTATCTCATTCTGGATGGGCACAAGATCCCCGATAGGGCTTTCGTACTCAAGTTTCGTGAGTTCGTCTCCGCGCATCGTTTCAAGTACTTCGTAGTCAACATATCTCCCCTGTTTAAGGACATTTTTGATCAGGTCTGTAGCCGTAATCAAAATTTCTTCGGAACCGTCCTGCTTGATAGCCCTGAATTTCGAGTATTCAAAGTCCGGATGTACGGCTACAGCTACGTTTGCTGGAATTGTCCAGGGGGTTGTTGTCCAGATGACTATGAAGGTGTTTTCCTCACCTTTGACCTTGAATTTCACATAAATGGAAGGGTCGGTTCTTTCGGAATATTCAACCTCTGAATCCGCAATTGCCGTCTCACAGCGAGGGCACCAGTTGACTGAGCGCTTGCCAACCTCAAGCAGGTCTTTTTCGCTTGCCTGCTTTAGGGTCCACCAGGCAGCCTCGATGTAGTTGTCTTTTAAGGTCATGTAGGGGTCTTCCCAGTTCATCCAGACCCCAAGCCTCTGGAACTGTTCAGTCATTGCTTGTTTCTGGGTGAGAGCGAATTCTTTACATTTTTCAATGAAATTCTCTACCCCAAAGCTCTCTATGTCCTTTTTCGATTTGAAGCCTAGCACACCTTCGACTTTGACCTCGATTGGCAAGCCGTGCATATCCCAGCCCGGGCGCTCGAGGATATTATAGTTATTCATGGAATAATAGCGAAGAATGGAGTCTTTAATGATCTTATTCCAGGCAGTCCCAAGGTGGATATGTCCAGTCGTATATGGGGGTCCATCAACAAAAAAAAGCTTTTTTCCGGTCTTGCGGTGCTCCCGGGTTTTTTGATAAGCTTCGCTATCTTCCCAGAGCTGCGTTACCTTCTTTTCGATTTGCTCTGCATTATATTTGGCAGTGATTTCTTTTATCATATAGGGGTCTCCCTGAAGAAAGATTATCTAAAGTGAAAGTGCGGTCAGTGCAAATCCTATTTTGCAGCCGCCTGATAGGCGTTACTATTAACTTTTAACCGGTGAACTGTTGGAAAACTTTACTACCGGCCGCTTATATATTAAACTTCAAATAAGTATTTAACGAACACAATATCCGTTTTCGGGAAAGAAAGCCGTTGCCTATTCTGAAAGAAACGGACCTTCCGCATGCCAATCAATTTATTCAGTAATTGCTATTCTTGATTTAAGCTTTGTTATAACCAAGCCTTTTTTAATAAAGCTTGAGCGCAAGCCTTTTAAAAAAAAGCTTGAGAGAAACCGTTGCGTCGGTTTATCACGCCATCATGCCGGTTTTTGATCAAACTTTTTTCAAAAAGTTTGCGGTCAAGCCTTTAGTAAAAGGGTTGCAGAGCAACGGTTTGTTAAAGAATCCTTTATATCGAATTTGCCTTTAAAGCTGACTTGGATGCCTAGAAATAAATTTATATAATGGTTCAGAGTCCTGAGCTTTTCCCATACATGCCAGGGGAAGATCAGGGACCTGAACTTTCTTAAATTAGTTTAAAATTCTGGCTCAGGCTTATTAAACCCGGTTTCAGGTTCTACTACAGGAACATCAAAGAAAGGAATTTCTGCTTCTGCAAACCAAGCTTCGAGGAAGCTCAGCAGATGATATTTCATGAAAACCACAAAGGGAACGCTAAGGAAAATAAGGATTACCAGAATTAAAAATAGTTCTATGACGATAAAGGGGATCAGGAGTATCCAGGTGAGAGATTCCGATACAAGCTGAGAAAAAAGGAAGTACAGAGCCACGTCAAAAATAAGGAAACCAAGCCCCAGAACCAGCGTCATCAGCACGGAGAAAATAATTACAATAATGCTCGTCCCTATCGTGAGCACGAATCTGGTAAGCCAGTAAACTATAACTTCCTTCCAGCTTTTCCTGAAATTTCCATAAATCATGCGGAAAGCTGAAAGTATGCCTTTATCCCGGTAAATGGAAACTGGGATTGCAAGACTGATAAAGGATTCTATTACAATCGCAAGCAGAGCTAATAAGATAAATAATCCCACAAGCCAGAAAATCTCTCCAAGCAATTCAGGCAAGGCAAAATCAGAAGGACTTTCGAGGATAATGGGGAGAAAGGCTATTCCAAGGAGCACCAGAAATATAAGCCCTATGGCTAAGCGCACCAGCAGGAGATTGAATCCTTTTCCAAGGAACCTTCGTGAATAAGCCCAGAACTTTACTTCGTTTCTAACAAGGGATTCCACAAAAACAAACTCCATGACACTGGAAATATACGAAAGAATCAAAACTAGAATAAGAAATAATACTACTATTAAAATCATGGGAGTTAACAAAGTTTCCGGGAGCTCAATAATCGGAAAATTGTTTCCTAAGTCTTGCGTCTCTGTACTGTAATTGGTCGAACTCCCATAACCCGACCCAGCCCCACCTAACAGGATGATTATTGCGAGTTTTGCCCATTTCCAGAAGTCAAAAGGTTCAAAAAGAGCTTTTCTTGTTCTTGAGATAGCTCTATTTATTGCTTCTATTCCGTACCAGCTCATGATATAGAATTTTGCTAAGATGATAAATAATTATCTGGAAAGTCAGATTTGAGAATTCTCAAATAAATGTAAAGGTCTCCATACATTAAAATTTATTTCTGAGCAAATAATTTTCAGAATCCAGCGATCTTTTCAGAACCAGTAATCTTCTCAGAAATTCAGTAACCTCTTCAGAAATTCAATAATCTCTCGGAAATTTAATAACCTCTCCGAAATTCAATAACCTCTCAGAATTCAGTAGCCTCTCAAAAATTCAGTGACTTCTCAAAAATTCAGTATCCTCTCAGGTCTAGATAGAGAACTTATTTATCAGTTTCTCGTTTTATCCAGAGTTTGTGCTCAGTCATCGTCTTTGCGGTGATCAGAACTGCGAGATCTGGACAAAGCTTCGTAGCCTGAGATAACCTCAAAGAGCTCTTCGTCGATGCCACTCTGCCGCACACGGTAAAATTCTCCACTAAGGTTCTCAAGCAAATCCTCAATATTTTTGTCTGCACGCTGCATTGCTGCCAGCCTGCTCGAATTTTCACTTGCCAGGGATTCGGCGCAAGCCCGAAAAAGTGAGACGAAAAGATATTCACTGATCATCGCTCGCGTAGTTTCTTCGCTGTTCCCTATGACTTCAGGCAGGTTCTTAGTTGGCCAGGAGAGTTTAGCCAGGTCACTTTGCCAGGTCTCGTCCAGTGGCAGCAATCGCTGACTGACAGGCTCATAAGTAATCCTGGTTTTGTGGCGGTTATAAAAAAGATAGAGTTCAGCATCTTCGTCCTGGCTGCGAAGTTTTTCGCTCTCCAAAAGGATCTGCCCTATAAGCGGAGTAATAGCTTTGACGGAGTTTGGTACCGCAAACAACCCTACAAGTGGCAAACCCGCTTCTGCCAAACGTGAATAAACACGTTCACCTACACCCCAAACCTGAACTTTGCCAGGGAAAGCTGCCAGCTTCTTGACGGCGTAATCCGTAATAATATCATTAAACTGACCTACCAGCCCCTGATCTGAACCAAATACAACAGCACCTACCGTGCCAGTACCCATTTGTTTTTTTCGTTTTGAAGGAGTAACTGAGGTTCCTATTTCCCGGAAACATGTTCTCAGTCCTAACTCAACTGTACGATAGTAATCAGACAATGCACTGACTGATTTTTCATATTGTCCTACATTTGAGGCTGCCAGAGCTTTCATTGTTCGAACGACAGATTGAAGATCTTTTGCTCTATCGATTTTTAGGCGCAGACTTGCCAGAGTTTCGCTCATTGTTTCTCATCAGCCTCCGGTTCGGGTTTTCCTTCAGTTTGAGCTTCCTGCCCTGTTTCATCACATGTTTGAGATTCAGGCACGAATTTTTTTCCAGCTTTAGCTTCTGACTCATTCTCAGTTTTAGCTGGGCTGAAAATGTTCCAGTGCTTTACGCGCGATCTCAAGGATTGCTTTTCGGTCATTGTCGGTCAATTCTGCATCAGCTTTGAGATGTTCGCGCACCTCTGCAGGAATATCAACTACTGCTCTGCGTAGGGATGCTTCAGCCTCTTCCATCCGGTCAAGTGGCACGCTGTCGAAAAGTTTAGCATTTAAAGCAAGCAGAAGAACAATTTGATCGAGTACGGGCAAAGGAGAGGATTCCGGCTGCTTGAGAAGGGCACGGATACGCCTGCCATGCTCTATTATCCTGCGTGTGTTTTCATCCAGCCTGGCACCAAACCGGGTAAAAGCTTCGAGTTCTTCAAACTGCGAGTAGGCTAGCTTCAGATATCCAGCTACTTCGCGGTAGGCTGCAAGCTGTGCTTTACCACCTACGCGAGAAACAGATTTGCCAACATCAACTGCAGGCAGTACTCCCAGCTCAAACAATGAAGGTGAGAGATAAATCTGCCCGTCAGTAATTGAAATCAAATTGGTTGGAATATAAGCTGAAATATTCTGTGCTTCGGTTTCAATAATGGGGAGAGCAGTAAGTGAGCCACCGCCGAGCTTTTCGAGCAGGTGGGTAGCTCGCTCCAATAACCGTGAGTGGATATAAAAAATATCGCCAGGATACGCTTCACGTCCAGGAGGGCGGCGAAGCAAGAGGGAAAGTTCGCGATAAGCACGCACATGATTGGTCAGGTCGTCATAAACAATCAGCACATCCCGACCAGCTTCCATAAAATATTCTGCAATGCTAGTAGCAGAATAAGGAGCAATATAGGTTAGTCCTGGGGGATCGCTGCCCTCAGTCACCACAACGACAGTATAATCCATTGCCCCTTTTTCGCGCAAGATTGCTACTGCCCTGGCAACTGCTGACGCACGCTGACCAATTGCACAATAAACACACAGAACATTATAATCGCGCTGATTGAGGATTGTATCAATTGCAATTGAAGTTTTTCCAGTCTGACGGTCTCCTAAAATTAACTCTCTCTGGCCGCGTCCTATTGGAATCAACGCATCAATAACTTTGATACCTGTCTGAAGAGGCACGCTGACAGGAGAACGGTTCACAATTGCTGGACTGGGGCGTTCAATAGGCAAGCGCTTACTGGATATTACAGGTCCTTTGCCGTCCAATGGCCGACCCAGAGGATCGATTACTCGCCCCAACAAACCCTCACCTACAGCTACGTCCATAACCCTGCCAGTACGTTCAACCTGATCCCCTGCATTCAGATGATAGTGTTCGCCGAGCAGGACAACACCGATTTCATCTTCGTCCACGTTAAAAGCAATCCCAAACACATCGCCGGGAAACTTTATCAGTTCCTCAAAACCCACACCAGGAAGACCGGAGACATTGGCAATACCTGTAGAGACTGTCTTTATAGTGCCAATCTCCCTTGGAGTAAGCCTTGGAGTGAATGACTCACGTACCTCGCTGATCTCATTGAAAGCCCTATCTAAAATATCTTTCAGGCTTGTAGCTTCCATGTCCATCGACCCTTTATGTGGATTTTGGTTCAGGAGTGACGCTTTGTTCAGTAAAAATTAGGGTTCATTCTCAGACTCCTGCTCGTTCCCGGATTCCTGTTCAGGTTTAGATATTAGATGTGGCTTCATGCCTGGTTACGGCTCAAGATCCGGTTTTTGACCTTGATTCATCCTGTTCAGGCTCTGGTTTGGTCCCGCTTCCGGGCTGTTCTTTCAGAAGCTCGTCAATACTTGTTTCCAGAGATGTGAGATAATCTTTAATACTCCACGCCACTTTTTGTCCGTTTGTTGTTAACTCAATACCACTGACCAGATCCGGAGTAGTTTCGAATTTTGGTTGAATTTCTACACCAAGTGCTTCCTTAATTGTCTTTTTTATCAGGTCGCGCTGTGTTTGTGGAAGATCGAACGCGGTGCGTATATTCACGGAACCTGGTGACGCACTAATAGCTGAGGTCAGTTGCTCCTTCTCTTCATCTTTTAACTCGTGAAGCCTTCGAGCAAACACTTCAACAGCACTTTCTTCGAGGCTTGCTCCAGCCAGATCTCTCAGAACCTTTCTAGCTATGGCAAAAACTTCCTTTTGAGTCCGGAAGCTTATTTCCCGATTTAAGTTCTCTCTGTCAATCCTTAATGCTTCCAGCTGTTTTGCCTTCAAATCCAAAGCTTCTCTCCGTGCTTCCTCTAGAAGCCGCTGGCGTTCTGCTCTTGCTTCATCCTGTGCCCTTTTGAGGAGTTCGGCGCGCTCTTGGTCAAATTCCTCGTTCTTACGCTTGAACTCTTCTTTCTCTCTTTGTGCTTCTGCCTCTTTTGCATCGGCACTCGCAAGTTCATCTGCCACCTTTTTCTCACGCGCATCAATAGCGTTGAGAATGGGTTTATAAAGAAAGCGCTTCAGCAACCACACAAGTATTAGGAAGTTGAGTACCTGTGCAATAACCGTGAACCAATCGATCAGCATAAGCTATTTTCCTCAGCAACTCAGGTAATTGCTCTATTCCAGAATGGGTTGGCAAAGATCAGAATAATCGAGATAACGAAACAATAGATAGAAAGGGACTCGATCATAGCAAGGCCAACGAACAGGGTCCGGGTAATGGTTGCCGAAGCGTCAGGTTGCTGTGCCAGTGAGCTCAGAGCTGTAGCAACAGCTCGCCCTTCACCGATTGCAGGTCCTAGAACCCCAATACCTATAGTGATGCCAGAGGTGACAATTGACGCTACTGCGATTATAGTTGTATAATTATCTAAAGCCATAATATCCCCCTTCTGTTCTTAGATTTTTCATTTCATTCTTATTCCCCAGTTTCACGCCTGGATTTGCTGGTTCGGGTGGCAGCAGCAATATAAACTGTAGCCAGGATACTGAAAATGTAGGCCTGCACCATTCCAATGAGCAGACCTAGAGCAATCATGAGCTCCGGGAAGATGAACGGCGCAATGGTCAGCAAAATGGCAACGATCATCGTGCCACTCATAATATTACCAAACAGACGAATTGCCAGAGATATGGTGCGGGATACCTCGCTGATTATATTAAACGGCAGCATAATAATCGTGGGTTCTGTATACGACCTCAGGTAGTTGCCAGCTCCCTGCTCTTCAATCCCGAAGAGCGGCACAGCTACAAACACGCATAATGCAAGCGCAGCAGTGGTTGAAAGAGAGCCGGTAGGTGGTTCATAGCCTGGAATAATAATACAGAGGTTAGCTACGGCAATGAACAGAAAGAGTGTACCCAGAAAGTCCAGATACTTTCGCGGCTTATCCAGGCCGACGTCTTCAATCTGCTTCAAAATACCCGTGACAATAATTTCCAGAACATTCTGCCAGCGAGAACGTTTCAGACCTGTGGAAAGTTTGTCTGTAACGATTTTTGAGCCGACTGCCATTAAAAGCATCAGTCCCCAGGTGTACACAATGGTAGCGTTGAGCTTGATAAATCCGTACTGCCAGAAAATCAGCTCATCAGGGCTAATTCGCATGACTGGCCTCCTTTATTAACTGATTCGGTTCTTCCTCCTGGAGTCTGGTGATTCTGAGCACAACACTGCGCATAGCGAAAAACCCGAATAAGCATATTAACAGCCTCTCCAAGTGACCTCCTGAAGCTAGGTAAAATCCAGCAACAGAAATGCCAGTACGCAGCAGCAGGCTGCCGAGAAACCACAATGCAGGTCGTCTGGATGAAAGCCCCCTCTGAACCGTCCACCAGAGACCTCCGAAGAAAAAAGCTCCTAGCAAAAAACCAGCTGCCAGCGCCGAGACGAGATTTAAAGCATCATTCATTGTTATCCTCCTCGTTCTGTTGCATTTCCCTATGCTCCCTGCTTACCCAGTACCATGCATTCAGGCAGCCGATGAATAAGCCAATAATCAGCATGGTGAGCGTCCAGGAATAGCTTGCTGGATAATGTTCATCCAGCCAGAGCCCAAGTGCAGCACCAAGCAGGGTTGGAACTGCCACTGACCAGCCTATAAGCCCCATCATACCTAAACCAAGCCAGATAGTCCGGTTCACCTGGCTCTGTGCTCTGAGCTTGCGTTCAGCCTTTGCCCCAACCTGGCGGACCAGACGGGGTTCGTCTTTTGAAGGTTTTTCTGCCATTCTGTCAACCACTTCGAAACTCTGCTAAGCGACGTATAAGCCCGATTTCCAGCTTTGTCATCACTGAACGGACTTTTTGCTCGGTCTCATCTACAGCCAAAAACTCATTCTCTACGGTTTCTTTCAACTGGCTCAGATCTGTTCCGGCAACGGCATTGCGCACAGAAACCAGCACATTTGGACCGGTTTTTACCAGTACTCCCTCATCGACTGCAACATAAATCTCGCCTTCAGCCTCGGTTTCGTAGGTAAGGATTCCGGGCTCCAGAGCTGCAACACAATCAAGTCGATGTGGCAGAAGTCCAAGTGAACCCGCACGAGTTTCGGCAACTATGCGTAATACGCCTTTCTTATCTGCGAAGACCTTGAAAGGCAGGAGAATTTTAAGATCCATGAGTGCTGAGTTCATGATCTTTCCCTGCTTGATTTTTTGGCTACTGCTTCGTCAATTGTTCCAATCATGTAAAGATCGCTTTCAGCATATTCTTTGAATTCATCGCGCAAAATACGCTCACAGCCCTCGAGCGCATCGGAAAGGGCGACAAATTTGCCTTTATAGCCTGTGAATTGTTCTGTAGTGAAAAACGGCTGTGTAAGGAAACGTTCCAGTCGGCGGGCACGGGCTACCACGTTGCGGTCTTCCTGCGACAGCTGCTCCAAGCCAAGCATAGATATAATGTCCTTGAGTTCGGCGTATTGTGCAAGTGTCTGCCGGATTTCCTGAGCCAGACGATAATGCCTTTCGCCTATAACGCCAGGTGTAGATATTTTGGAATTTGACTGCAAAGGATCAATAGCTGGATAGAGTCCTTCGCTTGCTCTTTTGCGCGAAAGAACAAGCGAAGCAGAAAGATGCGAGAATGTATGCACAGCCGCAGGGTCCGTAAAGTCATCAGCCGGCACATACACGGCTTGAATTGACATAATGGCTCCAGCGTCTGTATTGGAAATGCGTTCTTCAAGTTCTGACAGCTCAGTGCCCAGTGTCGGCTGGTAACCAAGGCGTGAAGGCATCTGTCCCATCAAGCCGGATACCTCAGAACCAGCCTGGATAAACCGGAAAATGTTATCTATTAGCAGCAGCACATCGCGATGCTCATCGTCCCGGAAATATTCTGCCATTGTCAGAGCCGTATGACCTACCCGGAAACGAGCGCCTGGAGGTTCGTTCATCTGTCCGAAAACCATGACCATATTGGGGAGCACCCCTGCAGCTTTCATGTCACGATAAAGCTCTTCCCCTTCGCGGCTGCGTTCGCCTATGCCGCAAAATATGCTTACTCCCTGATGATGCTTGACCATATTGTGAATCATTTCTGTTAGCAGGACAGTTTTGCCAACCCCTGCTCCCCCGAAGAGCCCAGTCTTGCTACCGCGTTCAAGAGGTGCCAGCACATCTATAATCTTGATGCCAGTCTCGAAGACCTCAGAAATTGTAGACCGACGTGAGAGTGGCGGCGGAGCCTGATGTATAGAACGCCATTGAATATCGGATGGCTGCTCCTTGCCGTCTATGGCATTTCCAAATACATCGAACATTCGTGAGAGGATTCCCTTACCAACAGGCGCCTTCAAAGGTCCACCTGTATCTATCACTTTCATGCCTCGAGCAAGACCTTCGGTAGGAGTCAGAGCGATTCCGCGGAGACGGTGAGCATCAAGCTGGGTCAAAACCTCAATAGCAATCTGGTTTTCTTTTCCTGTACGCAGCAACGTGTATACAGGCGGCAAATGCTTCTCGAAAAATACGTCTACAATGCTGCCGCGGACCGAAATAACCGTGCCAAGGTTCAGGGTACTATTTTTACTCTCCATATTGACCTTTAACAGCTTCTTCTTAGCTGCATCGTACCGTTTTTATTACTGAGTATTTTTTTTCTGGGACGACTGGTAAGAATCAAGGGTGATAATGAAAGTTCAAACCAACCTACTATGAGCTCTCAGTGACAAAAGATGTCAAAAAAACATAGAAATGAATCAATTTTCAGGTAATGTCTTTCTCGCCAAGTTGTTATATTGATTTATAAGCCCCTGTTCTGCCAGCAAATTCTTTCCTGTTTATCCCCCTTTCCCATGAAGAAGTATATTAATAATAATATATTAAATTGACTTGCTATATTTTTAGATCCTGTGGGATATCTGCATAAGAGTGCCAATTATCTGTTTTCAGCTCTGAAAGAAATAATCCAGAAAAGGATAAGCTTCCTTTACAACGTCAGGAAGGATGGAAAAAATAAGTTAGCGGGCCCGCCGCGATTCGAACACGAGTCAATGGGTATCTTCGTAAGAATCTTACTTCGAAGCCCATTAGGATATCCTGGCTACCCCACGAGCCCGCAGTGTAGCACTATTGATAGAAGCTATCCATATTAAACTTTTCTCTCAAAATTAAGACATCAGGAATATTGAGGCAAAAAGAAATCTGACCGAAGAAGATTGGGGTAAAAAAGAGCAGAAAGAGGCCAAAAGGGTAAAATGAAAGAGATAAAAGGATGATGAAGAAATCTCAGAACTGGTAAAGACAGAATTCAGGATCATTAAGTTAAAAAAGCGCTAACTGGGAAAAGACCAGCCTGAAATCTTGATATAAAGTGCCCAACTGGATATGGATAATCTATGAGTGAATAAAAATATATAGAAAGTGTGACAGAATAAGAATGCGCAATAATAAAAAGAGTGGAACAAGTAATATTCATAAAAATTTGAAATGACGAAAACCTGATAGGCAAAAGTTCTACGGCACGGTAAGACAGTTGGATTAAGATTGGGCAACAAGGTTTGAAGGCTTTGTCTATATAATGCGGAGTTGAATGGAACAAGTCTCTTTATAAACAATTCTAAATTCAGAGTTTGCAGGAGATCGCTCTATCATGCAGGCTAATGATTCTATAATTTCAGAGTACGGGAAGACTATAAAGATAGAATACAGAAAGTAAGAGGGTCTATAAAAATGGACAGGCTTTCAACAGGTATAGAGGAGCTTGACAGGAAGCTAAGTGGGGGTTACCCTGTAAACAAAGTAACCCTTATAACAGGCATAGCAGGGAGTGGGAAAACAATCTTCGGAATTCATTTTATTTATAAAAACTGTCTTGAAGGCAGAAAATGCATGATAATTGCTACTGAAGAGACCCCTGAGGATATCCTCTACCAGGCAAGCCTTTTAGGGCGCGATCTTACCCCGTACTATGAAAGCGGACAGCTTATTATAGAAAATATCTTCGAGAACCGTTCCGAAATTATAGGACAGACCAGGTATGGGTTCAAGCCTGAAAGTCTGGATATTGAAATTCCCAATCTTGTAGAATTAATACGTGAAGGAACGGAATGCCTTGTAATAGACAATATAGGTACCTTTGTTCTTAGGGTGTCCATAAAAAGGCTCAGAGACCAGTTTGATGCGCTGAATTACCTGGTAAGGAAAAAAGGCTGTACTGCGCTTTTAATCATGGATGAGTCCGCACACAACATAACCCACCAGCTTGCTGAATATTCGGTTTACGGGTCTATTCGCCTGCTGGTAAGGGAAAATTCTTACCTTGGAAAAATGGAGCGCTACCTGAGTATACCCAAGATGCGCAGCACTCCTGTTTCTCCTGAGATGTCTATTTTTGAAATCACATCTGAAGGGATAAAGATTCGCGAGTCCGGGGGAGGAAACCTTGTGGAATAAAAAAAGCAGACCGAAAATTCTTATTGTAGATGACATGCTTGAAAACGTAGAGCTTATTGAAGCTTATCTTTCAGTAGAACCATATGATGTCATTACTGCCAGCAGCGGGAAAGAAGCTATTCAGAAATTAGAGGAAGAAAAACCTGATATGATTCTCCTGGATGTCATGATGCCTGAGATCAGCGGTTATGATGTGTGTAAAATCGTCAAAAGCGATCCTAAAAATCAATTTATCCCGGTTTTGATGCTTACTGCGCTTTCCCAGATTGAAGATAGGATCAAAGGAATTGAAGCTGGAGCTGATGATTTTCTTACAAAACCCATAAACAGGCTTGAGCTCAAAACCAGAGTAAAATCTCTACTCAGGGTAAAATACCTCCATGATAGGCTGGTGGCTGACCGCGACAGCCTTGAGATAAAAAACCGGGTACAGGGTATCCTGACCGCAGTCATTCCTACTCTGCTCCAGTTTGTTTCAAATGAGGAAAAGAAGATAATAATTAACCAGATGACAGGCATGGTCGAGAATACCCTGCTTGAGATGTACCATCTTGAAAGCAGGAAGATGGATTTCGCTTATGCAGGCGAGGTTTGCGCCGAGATTATGAACCAGCTGGGTGGAGACTTCTGTTCTGAAATGGGTGAAAAAGATAGCTCGTGCATAGTAAAGGGAACAAAATGCCCCTGGAAGGGGGAAGAAGCCCGAAGAAACCCTATTCTATGCACTTTGACCAGGAAAATATTCTCAATCATAACTTTGAAAGTAGACCCAGATTTCAGTGTTGAAGCACTTAAGACTATAGGAAACAGGAATGATTGCTGTGAATTCCTTATAAGAGGAAGGCAAAGCTCTGTTTTTAGTTAAGCCTGTAAAAGTTCATCTTATGCCTGTGATTATTTGTACTCCTTCAGAGGTAATATCAAATAAGGAATATTTGACAGGCACGGCTTTATCCCTCATCTTTTCAATGTAGAGATATTTTTTTGTTTTTCCAGATTTAAAATTCTCCTGTAAAGTTAACCGAATCAGCCCAAAGACCATATAGCCGGTAAGCCTGTGGGTGAGATTGTAAGAGTCCTCATCCATTATAAAAAGGGTCGTGCATCCATTTTTTAGAAGAATAATACTGATTGAACTAAACTCATCGGCAAACTCTCTTATATCGTGATTTATAGCCATTACCCCTATATTGTCAATAACCACGACATCAACTTCCGAGGATATGGAGCTGAGATACTCGATTATATCGGTGTTCACAGCACAGAGCCCTTTCCCGAATTTGGAAGCGCTCTTGATTTTATTCATTTTGTCTTCAAAGATGTTCTTGATTGTAAGCTGCCCATTCTCCAGAAAAGGCTTGAGATCAAGGTTGAGGCTATGGGACTGGTTGAGAATATCTTCCGTAAGTTCCCTTGTAAGGATTAATATGCATTTCTTGCCTTCCTTGCAGTTCCTGTGAAGGAAGTGAATCCCGAGAATAGTCTTCCCCGAGCCCGGAGGACCTGTAATCAGAATGCTTTTTCCTTTAGGATAACCTCCATCTATCAGTATATCCAGCTCCTCTATTCCTGTAGATAAACTTTCCATATAACCACACCTCAATAGCAGATAATTTTCATAGTTATTATAACATCTCTTAAGTGATATAATCTTTGCCAAAAAATTAATTAAGTTCTAAAATAGAATTATAATCAATGACTAAAACTTCTTAACCAATCTCAAGTGAAAAGTTAAACACGGAGAGCACAGAAAACACGGAACAAAAGAAGTAAGGGGTACAATTAATCTGTGCTTTCCGTATCTTTCTAAAAGATTTAAAAAATGAAAAGGAAAATTAAGAATAATCGGCTTGAATAAAGTACAGATAAAGTAGTAAACCCGAAGATTTATGTTTTTTAAAGGTAAGGGATCTGTCTGAAATTTTGAGGTCAATCAGATCCATTGCCCGACGAAAGGTCCCAATATCATAAAGATAAATGAGAACAGGATCAACATCGAAAAGCTTGCTGTGATCGAATTTGAGACCTTTTCTGAGACCGAATCGCTCCTTGTAAGCCGATATACAAAAGAATAAATATAATCTTTAAACACATGACCTCCGTCCAGAGGCACGGCAGGCAAGCAGTTGAACAGCCCGACATAAAAGTTCAGCCAGCCAATCCAGAGCAGGGTATTTGCGATCCAGAAAATCCCTATTCCCAGAGGCTCTGCCCAGCCCACAGGCTGATAAAACTGTATTATTGTACCTGAGAAGCCACGGAATCCCTCACCTGCAAATCCATAAATAGGAAGTCCAAAGAGAATAAGCCAGCCTGCAGGCACGGTTAGCAGGGATGGAATTTGCTTAAGGGCATCAAGATATACTTTTGCCTGCGGCATCCATACAGAAATCCCCAGCATAGGGAATGCAACAACTCCGTTATTTCCGTAGACAATTCCAAGGAAACCGCGATCATCCTCAGAACTGGAAGACAGCTTCACATCGAAAACTACAGTGCCATTTTCTGTAAGGTTGCCTGTATAATTCTCATGGGGAAGTAACTCTACTTCTACGGTCTGGTTTGCCCGTGTGGTCTCCATAAAGTTTATGAAAGCTGCAACGTTTTGCATTTTCGTATCGTTGATCCTGATCATTGTCATTCCGGTTTCAATCCCTGCTTCTGCTGCAGGGCTTCCCGGAACTACCCCACCCACGATCACTCCACCAATGTAGTCCGAAGGGACTGGAGCAATCTGTAAATCGTGTGTGGAAACAGTATCATTTTTCTCGGCATAGATGCGGACGGTGTCCCCAGGGCTCGTTGTCTCGAGATAGGTTTGCAGATCTACGGCTGTTGTGATATCTGTATCATTAATTTGTGTTATTATCATACCTTCCTCAAGCCCTGCAAGGTCAGCCGGCGAACTTTCGTTTACGGTTAGAACCATTGCATCGCTTAAGGGAGCAATTGCTCCCAGTACAGGCCCAAAGAAAAGTAATAAAGCTACAAAAGCAACGCTGAAATTTGCCATAACGCCTGCTGCAAGAATCCGGGCTCTCTGAGTCCTTGTGGCGCCTGTTACGGGACCGGAACCTGACTCTTCTTGCTTCAATTCCTTAAGCCCTGATCCCTCACTTTCTTGTCTTGCTTTCTTTCTCTTTTCCCATTCCTCGATTTCTTCGATCGTGGCTGTGAGAGGAGGTTCCTTTTCTGTATTCTTTGGCCCGAAAAGCTGTTCATCATCAGGCTCAGCAAAACCCCCTACAGGAACTAGAGCATACAGGATGCCCATTGATTTGACTCTGATGCCTTCAACCCTGCAGAGGATTGCATGTGAAAATTCGTGCACAACAAGCGTAACTATGAGTGCAATAACACCCCAGGTAAAAGGAATAAACTCGTTTACGCCCGGGATAAGCAGGATATTTCTTGGAGCATTGTATTTTCCTGGTTCTGGTACGTTTCCGTTAAGGAATGAAGTATACAGCGCGAGGTCCGAGAGAGCTATGACCAGGAACATTGCAATCATGCCTGCAAACATCAGCAGTATCCCGAGGTTCGCAAAGCTCCTCCAGTAAAGCTTCGGGCGGGCGAGTACATCCAGAAATTTAAGCCCCCTCGTTGTCCTTATCATGAGGATGGGAAGCGGCCCGAATGTGCTTATGTTATACTTCTCCAGAATCCCCTTTCTATCGAGGACGGAAACGAGGAACCAGTACAATAAAATAATACCCAGTGCAATGCTTGTGCCACTCAAGGAAATTCTCCGAAACTATTAAGCTAACCGATTGTGAATTAAGCATAATCAGTTATGAATTACGCCAGCCTGATTTATAACAGGCTGGCTTAAAGTGAATTTTTAATAAGGCTGTAAATATATAGCTGTTGAGAGCATATATAATAAAATTTAATACCGTTGATATATAACTCTGCGTATGGCATTCTACGCCAATTTGTTCATTATGTTGAGAGCTTTAGTACTCAATATGGTATAAAAATGTTATAGTATGCTTTACTATTTATTTTAAATCAATATAATACTGCCACCTTTTTTCAAGAAGACTCATATCCAGAAAAAGGTACATAGTTATATACATCATAATTATATAAAAATATATATGGAATTATGTGGCGACCTATGGAAGATATAATATCTAGATCATGTTAAAGCATGTTAAATTCATAGATACGGCATATCCTGGGAAAATTAATTTCCGTGGAGATGCGATAGATACTAGTCACATAGGAGTAATGTCCCTTGCATCAATTGTGATAATATCAGGTTTCTGTGAGGTGTCTGCTCATGCTTGGAATTGTATATATTACTGCCGGGAATATGGAGAATGCGTCGAAGATTGCAAGAGAGCTTGTCTCAAGGAGGCTTGCAGCCTGCGTAAATATGTTTCCAGTATCTTCGGTTTACCGATGGAAGGAAAAGCTTGAAGAAGACAATGAGATTGCCATGTTCGTAAAAACCGATTCTTCACGTTTTGAAGAGATCACAAAGCTTGTAAGGTCGTTACACACATATGAGCTGCCTGCAATTGAATTCTGGGGAATTGAAGGAGAAAAGGAGTATCTTGATTGGGTCCGTGTTAATAGCTCAGGCGAAGAAACCTGAAAAACAGGCAGGACTAAACATCGAAAATCTAAGGTCGGAAAAGCTGAGCCAGAAAAAATTCAGATCAATAGTCCCAATATTCCTACTTTAAGTTAATTTTAAATTAACTTAAAACTAGCTTAAAATCAATTTAAAATTAACTTAAAATAACTTAGAATTAACTTAGATTTAACTTAAAATTAACTTAAAATTAACTTAAAATTTTTTTCAAATCGTTTATTTACAGGATTAGCTTTATATTCTAGTTCTATCGTTACCTTATTGGATTCCTGAAAAAGCGAAGTAATCTAAGCGGTTGATGGTAGTAAACAAGATATAATCAGGAAATCCATGTAAATATAAACCAAAAATAACTCAGCACCAAGCGGGAGTAACCAAGCGGTCAACGGTGAACGACTCAAGATCGTTTCGCGCAGGCGTTCAGGGGTTCGAATCCCTTCTCCCGCACTAAAATATTAAATTTTTATAAACATAATTTCTATTTTGCAATTTGTTATTCATCGAGCCTGTTTAATAAATATCTCCAGTCCGTCTGAGTTAATGCTAAAGCACTCGGTTCTTCTCTTATGAAATATAAAAATAAAGAGTTAATTGTATTTTCATTAACAATTCTCAAAATTTTAATTTGTTCTTTAAGAATAATCCTATTTTTCATAACCACATAATAATTTTTTCACATCACATAATAATTTTTGTAGTAATGCGTTACTAGAATTAGCTGAAAGTTATAATTGATATAGTTGAGTGAACAAATCGTACTAAATTTTGATAGAATATTTTAATTAATTGGGGGAATAGAATGAATCGCAGAGTCTTTCTTATTATCGGCATACTGGCTATATTGATTGTGGGCGCCGGCATATATGCATATAATACGTCTACACAACCGGAGACAACACGATTAATCGTTTCTACCACGACCAGTTTAGAGGACACCGGGCTTTTAGAAGAGATAGAAACGGCATTTGAAGATAAATATCCCGGAGTAGATGTGTCTGTTATATCTGGGGGTACAGGTATAGCCTTAAAGTATGGTGAAAGAGGAGATGCTGACGTTCTTCTTACTCATGATAAAAATCGAGAAGAGGAATTTATTGAAAGTGGATTCGGCACAAATCGTACAGAAATAGCATATAATTATTTCTGGATTGTGGGACCTGAAAATGACCCGGCTGGAATAAGAGGTCTTAACGCTACAGAAGCCTTTAGCAAAATAATGGAAGAAGGTCAAAACAATCCTGATGAGGTTAAATTTGCATCGCGTGGGGACGATTCGGGCACACATGCAAGGGAGAAACAAATCTGGGAAAGAACTGGAGTAAGCTATGAGGAAGTTAGTGGCTCGGGTGCATGGTACATTGAAAGTGGTAGAGGTATGGGGGAAACTCTTTTGCTTGCCAGTGAGCAGAATGCTTATACTTTAACTGATTCTGGAACATTTCTTGCATATACAAACGAGGGAAGAATCCGGATTGTACCATTAGTGACGACAGGAGATGAACTGCTTAATGTTTATGCAGCAATGCCTGTAAATCCAGAAAGACATCCGAATGTTAATTATGAAGGAGCTCAAAACTTTGTGAACTTCCTTGTTTCTCCGGATGGACAGGAAATAATCCAGAATTTTGGTAGAGAAGAATATGGGCAGCCTCTTTTCATTCCAATATCTCAGGGTTTACCATCATGAAGATGGTTTAAACCATCTTTTTTAGTCAGTGTAACTTAAAAAACTGATACATTCACTCATAAACTATAAAATTGCTAAATTTCAGGGCGTACCAGATTCAGGTGGTTTTTTGAATGAAATTATCAGCGCTATTCTACAGGCAGTAGAATTAATAATAGAGCGCGATCCCGAATTAATAGGAATAACCAGATTAAGCCTTTATGTCTCATTAACTGCAACACTCATAGCTTCCTTAATATCAATTCCTATTGGTGGAATAATTTACTTCTATGAGTTTCGAGGAAAACGAACCTTGATAAATCTTATTCAAACCCTTTACAGCGTTCCCACAGTTTTAGTGGGGCTTTTTCTTTTCCTCCTGATATCTCAACAGGGCCCTTTCGGATTTCTAAATCTTCTTTTTACTCCCACTGGAATGATAATAGGGCAGACGCTGCTCATACTGCCTATTCTTATTGGATTTACTATCACTGCTCTTGTTGGAGTCAGCATCCAGATAAGAGAATTAGCAATCTCTCTGGGAGCCAGTACTTATCAAACAATAATTACCATCATAAAGGAAGCTCGTTATGCTATAATGAGTGCTGTAATACTTGGGTTTGGTAGGGCTATATCAGAAGTAGGAGTTGCCATACTCATAGGGGGTAATATCAGAGGCTTTACAAGGAATTTTACCACTGCCATATCTCTTGAGACATCCAGAGGTAATCTGGTGCTTTCAATTGCTTTGGGATTCATACTTCTCTCCCTGGCTCTACTAATCAATTTAGTATTGAATTATCTGCAGGGTAAAGATTAATTCAATAGGTCAGGTGTAAGGATGAACATAGTAGAGTTGGAAGAAGTTTACAAAAACTATGGAGACCTCCAGGTTCTCAAGAATATTAACTTACAATTTAGAAGGGGGACCAGTACTGCGCTTGTTGGTCCAACTGGATCTGGAAAAACTGTGCTTCTTAGATTAATTGATTTACTGGAAAAACCTTCATCTGGGACTATATATTTTGAAGGTACGAATGCTAACGAATCGAATGATATTCGGCTGAATATAAGAAGGCAAATTGGAATGGTTTTTCAAAAGCCGCTTGCTTTTAAAGCCAGCGTTTATGATAATATCGCTTATGGCTTGAAAGTCAGGGGTAAAAAAGAGAATATGGATAAGAAGATCAAAGAAATCCTTGAGTTGATTGGTCTTCCAGGCTATGAGAATAGAAATGCGCTTAAGTTATCAGGTGGTGAGACTCAAAGGCTTGCCCTTGCACGGGCAATGATTACAGATCCCAGGTTACTCTTACTTGATGAACCGACTGCAAATCTTGATCCTATATCTAAAAAGAAAATGGAAAAACTGATCCTGAGAATTAACCGTGAATCTGAAACAACCATTATAATGACTACTCATGACCTCTCACAGGGTCAAAAGCTTGCAGATAGAATGATTATACTCTATAATGGTCAGATCCTGCAGTCTGGAACACCTGATAGAATATTTAGAAAACCCAAAAACAGATTTGTGGCTGACTTTATTGGTATTGAAAATCTAATGAGCGGTCAAATTGAGGATAGTTCAGATGGTCTCGTAAAAATCAAAACAGATTTCATAACAGTATTTGCTTTATCAGGAAAAAAAGGTAAAGTTCATTTTACTATACGACCTGATGAGATAACAGTATCCAGGGAAAAGTTTCAAACAAGCGCCAGAAATACAATTCAAGGTAAAATTTATAAAATAATTGATACAGGATCATTTATAAAATTGCTAGTAGATACTGGAGAGTTAATCACTGTGTTTATAACGCGCGAATCTCTCAATGAGCTTAGTCTTTCTGTAGGAACCAATATCTGGTTGTATTTTAAGGCATCTGCTGTCCATGTATTTTAATTCAAGATATAAAATAAATCAAAAAGAAATTAATTAGATAACACTGTGAGCTGCTGGAAAAGTATAAAAGGAAGCTGAAATGCTAGATCCACTGTATAATAAAAAATCTTATGTATTATAAGTTCAACCATAACTTTATGAGTAAGTTAGCCGAAGCAATTACTTATATTGTAATTCTGGTTTTTGCGTTCTGGTTCGTTAAAACATCTGTCTCTTTAATTCCTGAAATGCTAAAGTTTCCATAAACCAGAGTGTAGATTCAGAACTTTTAGTATTCGAGTATGCCGTTTTTCAGGAATATTGTTTTTCAAGAATATTTTTTTCAGAATATTGTACTTCTTTAATCTGTTTTCATGCTTCGCAGGCATTTTCTCTGAATTTTATCCTGAATTCGGTCCCTGCTCCTTTTATAAGCTCAATGCTGCCTTCGATCTGTTCCACGAGGAGATTTACAAGTTGAAGCCCGAGAGAAGTAGTATGCCTGAAATCGATTTCATCCGGAAGCCCTATTCCATTATCCGAGACAACCAGTAAATATTCAGGGGGTTCACGCCTGTCAGTGCCTCTATCTTCATCCTCTATTTTGCCGCTGCCTATTCTGTGCAATTTTATCTGGATTTCTCCCTTTCCGTTGGGAAAAGCATGTTTTAGTGAGTTGGATACAAGTTCGTTAATTATAATCCCGAGAGGAATTCCGGTATCCATTCCGAGAAACACACTTTCGAGGTCAAGTTCTAAGTGAATATCCTGATCGCCAACAACATATGAACTGAAGAGCTCATTTGCAAGTTTCTGGAGGTATGGTTTAAAATCAAAGGTCTCAAAGTTTCCGGTTTCTCCTGTTTTATAGAGCTCTTCATGAATTTGAGACATCGATATAACCCGGTTCTGGCTGTCATGGAAGGACTCCCTTACCTCCCTGTCGCTGAAATGTTCAGCCTGAAGGCTTAATAAGGATGAGATCACCTGCAGGTTGTTTTTGATTCTATGGTGAATTTCTTTTTTCCGGATTTCTTCAGTCTTCAGAAGAGCTTGCTCGGCTTTTTTAAGTTCAGTAATATCAAGCATCACACCAACGATTCCGATTATTTCCCCAGATACACTGCTGTAAGTAGCCTTGTGGGCAAGAAAAATTCTTTCCTTTCCATTTATGGCGCATATTATTTTCACTTCATGAGGTATGCTTTTGCCTTCCTCAAGAAGAATCCTGTCATAATAGGTAGAGACTTCGAAGGTTTTATCCGAAAACTGCTTCCTGAACTCAAACCCACTTTCCGCAGTAAAATTTCTTAATTTTATATTTTTTAAATTCTTCCAATACTTTTTATAAAATCTCTTCCCATTTTACCTTGATGACTCTCTCCCCTAGCTCTGAATCCACAACTCATCTTGGTCATTATGGCCTTATTGCTGGCGTATTTGACGAACTTGGCATTTCAGATTTGATTGACACTCTTCTCCCCAAGAAAAGTGGCCATAACATCCCTCATTCTACTGTTCTTAAGGCAATGTGTATCAATGGTTTAGGGTTTACTGAACGTCGTCTTTACCTGTTTCCTGCTTTTTTTGAAAACTTACCCACTGAAAGGTTACTGGGAGAAGGTGTTCTCCCAGAACACCTTAATGATGATGTTTTTGGCAGAACTCTGGACAAAATCCAGGAATGCGGAGCAACCGAACTCTTCAACCACATTATTTTGCAAGCTATGAAACACGTTCCTATTAACCCCCGTTTTTGCCATACAGATACTACAAATTTCAGTGTTCATGGTGACTATGAATACGATAATGATGGCAAAACTATCAACATTACTTATGGTCATCCTAAAGACAAAAGAGTCGACTTACTTCGTTTTACCATTTCCATGGTTACTGACCAGAAAGGAATTCCTCTTTTTGTAAGAGCATTAGACGGCAACAGTTCAGATAAGAAAGTTCTCATCAAAACCATAAAAGAATTAACACAGAACCTGAATCTCGATGAAAGAGTCTACCATGTTGCAGACAGCGCATTTTATACTGAAGATAATGTAAAAGAGATAGGAACTAACGCTTTTTTTATATCGAGAGTTCCGGCAACCATCAATGAAGCAAAGGAACTCTTGATGGCAGACTTAATTCTGGAAACATGCTCTGATGAACGTTATTCTTGTTATGCTGCAAAATCCTGCTATGGTGGAATAGAACAGTTATGGGGTGTATTCTGCTCAGAGGAAATGAAAAAGAAGGAAGAGAAGACATTTGATGAAAAGATTCTTAAGGAGCTTGAAGCAGCAGAAAAATCCCTTAAAAAGCTTTCTAATCGTGAATTTGCCTGTGAAGCTGACGCAAGAATGGCTGCTGAACAATGGTTGAAAGAGAATGAATCATATGAGTTCACGAAACTTGAAATAACAACTAAGGTTCGCAGACTTGAAAACAAGAAAGGAAGACCAAGGAAAAATGAAGAGGTACAGACTTTCTACCTGATAGAAGCGGAGATAAAACATGATCAGGAGAAAGTAAAAGAAAGAAGAGCAAAGTTGGGAAGGTTCATTCTTGCAACCAATGATCTGGAGTTGACTCCAGATCAACTCCTGGAATACTATAAGGAACAGGGAACGGTTGAAAGGGGATTCAGGTTCCTGAAAGATAAGAGTTTCAGAGTGTCTGAGGTATACCTGAAAAAAGAATCCAGAATAGAAGCACTTGCAATGGTAATGGTTCTATGCTTATTGTTGTATTCAATAGCTGAGTGGAAACTGAGAACAAGATTGGAAGAAACAAAAGAGGCTATTAGAAACCAGGTTAAGAAGGAAACACAGACTCCAACAATGAAATGGATATTCTTCCTGTTTAGAAGAATAACAGAGTTAGAGATCGAAATTGAGGGAAAGAGGATAAAGAAAGTATTAAATCTGGATGAGGAAACCATTAAAGTACTGAGATTGATGGGAGAAAAATACGAAAAATATTATATGTGAAAAAATAGTGCGGAAAGTGGGCTCAAACATTGAATGCCCTATTACCTTTTCTTTTGGAAGACCAAGCATTTCTTGGGCAAATCTTTCGTTGCATCCCTGGTAGATTCCCTCCAGATTCCTGTAAAAGACTGGCGAGGGGATGGCATCAAGGAAAGTTTCCAAAAAATACACATTATTCTGAAGGGCTTTCTCAACCTGCTTGCGTCCTGCGATTTCCTCGGTAAGCCTCTCGTTTATTCTTATAAGTTCTGAGGTTCTCTGTTTAACCAGTTCTTCAAGCTGTTCCTTGTACTGGCGGAGTTCTTCTTCAGCATGCCTGCGTTCGATTACTTCAGAAATTAGAACAGCGACCGAGTTGAGGAAAAACGTATCATCCGCAGTAAATCTTTTTGGTCTCTTTGAGTGGACACTCAATACTCCAAAAGGCTTCTCTATCTTTCCTATAGTGACACTTATCCCGCTGGCTATATCATGCTCTTTCAGAAAAGGTGAAGCGCTAAAACGTTTTTCCTTTTTAAAATCTCTTACAATTACCGCAACTTTTGAGTATATAGTGTACCCTGCCTGGTATTCTTTACTCCCGCTGACGATAACCTTTCCTACAAATTCTGGCTCCCAACCTTCACTTGCTCTGAGCAGAAAATTTCCATCAGGACAAAGTTCCATAATTTTACTGTATTCGACACCAAGAGTCCTTGCAACCAGTTTTACACTTTCATCCATAAAAGCCTGCAGGCTTTCGCGCCTGAGAGCCATCCTTCCTATTTTATGGAGTGCATCGCTCTGCCGCTCTTTGATCCGAAGTTTTTCTTTCAGTTTTTTTTGGCTGGTTATATCAAATCCGTAAGCGTTAACCTGATCTTCCCCTTCAAGTGGGTGAAATGAGACAAGGTAAACCTTTTTTCTAAATTTCATTTCTATTGTCTCAGGATTTACTCGGAAAATTACTCTCTTTACGGTATTTCCAATAGATGAGGGGACTTTCTCTCCTATTTTTATGCCCCATTCGTGAAGGAAGAGCTCTGCTGCCCGATTCGAATAGATAACCTTTCCATCCTTTCCTATCCTCAGCATGGGATAAGGACACTGAGAAACAAACTTTTCCACTTCCATTCCTCATGTTTTTCTCTTCAAACTGCTCCCTTTAAAAACCTGCATATTCCGCAGATGTGGATTTAAAATTAGAGCTGCCGAGTTTTAAAACTCTGAGTTCAGAGCCAGATATAATCTTGCCACCAATGGAGCAAATTAAATCTGTGACTTTTTTCTTTGTCCCCTTTTTTTACTCTAAAGACGTGTCTCTCGTTTATACTAGTTTTTTATAATATATTATCTTGATTTTTTACTTTATATTGTTTTATTTTTCATTTTTATTCGCTCTGTAGAAATCCTTAATTTAATCCATAATAATTCTACTACTTTTTCGTTTATATTATAAACTATTAGTTTAACTTTTACCCCTTTTACTTGATTTTTAACCTTTCTTGCTTTTAATGTTTCTCCAAATTTCCTTTTTACTACATATATTATTGTCTTTACTATATTCCTTCTATTGTATGTGATTATGTCAAACCCTACGTGTTACTGCTTTCTATATTTTCCGTTTATTCTCATTCTTTTTCTTTCTCTTAAAGGTACTATTGAATCTGCTTTTATCTCATTTCTTATTAGAGTATGAATTTCTTCGGAATCATATCCATTATCCATCACATAACATTGAGACTTTCTTGACCTATTTGATTTCTTTATCAAAGTACTTACATGCTTAATCCCATGATATGTTTTTTGGCTAATTTTCCATCCTATTATTACCTTTTTTATTGTGTCTACTGATATTGAAGCTTTCAGGAAGCTCCGGCGGAGCTTCCCTGTTCTTTTAGAATAAAGCCGAAATTTCAACCTTGATTTCCGATCTGATTTACTCTCTATACAAGGAAGCTATGGTCTAAAGATTTAAAGAGAAAAACGAAGAGGCAGGGGTTTACTTCATCTCCGTCCTAAAGGACGGGGTATTCGTGACCCTCTACGCTCACGTTGTAAAATAATCATTGAAATAATAATATTAGTAATAAAAAGTTTAGAAAATTATCTTAAGTAGAAATTTTAAAACCAGTAAAAGAAGTAAAAGTAGAACTGTTAGTATAATAACATAACAAAAAATGCAGGTTTATCTTGACTGAAATTGAAGGTTTTGCAAAGTTATAAAAACATTAATATAGTCATGTGTTTTTACATTCACATTATGAATATACATAGAAACCTCATATCCTTAGCAGAGAAAACAATTGCTAATTTTTCGGTTCCAAAAAGCATAAAAAAAAACTTTACTGAGATTAATAATGATAAAGCTCTGGAACTTAAAGAATGTTTAAGGTATAACCTCTACCGAGATGTGGAAACCAGTTTTCTCGAATCGGAAGAAGGAAAGAGGGACATGGAGAACCAGCTCATTAAGAGGCTTGATTATGATCGACACTCAGTAATTCCCTGGCTTGATAGTGCAAAACCCATAAAAAACGCTCGAATTCTCGAAATAGGATGTGGTACGGGTTCTTCTACCGTAGCGTTAGCTGAGCAAGGTGCAAATGTTGTGGGAGTCGATGTAGACGCCGATTCTTTGGCCGTTGCGAAAAAACGCTGTGAACTACATGGTGTAAACGCACAGTTTATTGAGTGCAATGCAACCGAAATTGCAAGCAAACTCTCTGGTAGCGATTTTGATTTTATAATATTTTTCGCCAGCTTGGAACATATGACCATACAGGAAAGGCTGATCTCCATAAAAAAACATGGGAAATGTTAAAGCCGGGAAATATCTGGGCAGTCATAGATACGCCAAATAGGTTATGGTATTATGACTCTCACACATCGCTTCTGCCGTTTTATTATTGGCTGCCAGACGACATAGCATACGATTATGCCTCCTTTAGCAAGAGATATGAGTTCAATGAGCTTCCAGATAGTGTTCCAAAAGATTTGGTCAAATTATCCCGATGGGGGAGAGGAGTCAGTTACCACGAGCTCGAGCTTACTATGGGGCCAATCGAAAGCTTGGACATTATAAGTAATCTCAGCGATTTTGGGATTTATGGTAAATGCCAATATATTTATGAGTTGTTAGCCTCGAAAGGATTGAATCGCAAGTATGAAAAAATATTGAAAAAAATAATGCCAAATATAAACCCAGCTTTTACTAAACCATACCTTAATCTTATGATTCGTAAGAATTAATAATGTATTAAACTGTATTTGCTCTAGTACTTTTTATAATCCACTTGTTTATACCAATTACTTTAAACTACAAGCTAAAAAAGTTCCTTTATCATGATCGGTATTCAAGAGAGGAATACGGATGCGCCACAAAGAGTCCAGGAAGGGCTAAAATAAGAGTTACAAGCACCAGCAATACTTAATTTCAATTATTGATCCTAGTAAACCGAAGACTTAATTCCAAAATCTAATGATAAAAGTAAGTGTAATGCCACTTACGAAAATTATAACTATAGAATAATATTGTAATTCTATAATTAAATAAATAATACGGCAAAAATATGTAGCTATAAAATTTACTCTTACTAACTTTTTCTGAGCCTTCAATAGCTTACCAAATTTTCTGTAAAATATGATTGACTCTATATTCCAAAGAATCACTGGAAGGAATAAGGACAACAAATGCTATGGAGAGAACTAACAAGGAGATAAAAAGAAGAAGAAGCAAAGTAGTGAATGGGAGTATTCTCTAATCAAGAGTTAGTATCGAGACTTGTGGTCCAATACTGTAATATTAGTGAAGAGAGGATTACAAGATATAAGTGTATAATAGAATAAATCAAAAAAGAGTAAAAGGATAGAGCGAATTTTACAGTAAATTAGGCACACTATCAATAAAATTATAAATTACATAAGTTCATCATCCAAAGGTAAAAATTTTACTTATTTTTTTTCAATTCATTGTAAACTTGAATATATTGAGCAGAAACTGAATCCCATGTAAAAAATTTTGCAAATTTCTTTTGCATTGATACAATGTGATCCACTTCTTCGGCAGAATAGTGACTCCGAATAATATTCGCAATTTCGTCAACAGTGGGTTCAAAAGATTTCAGCTCAAAATTCATATTATTTACAAAGTCATTTATCCCTGCCTTATTAGAATAGAATACAATACCGTTTAGTGTAGCAAAAGCCTCTAAAATAGCAAGGGAAAAAGGTTCGTATCTAGAAGGATATATTGCCAGATCAACACTTGATAGATACATCTTCAGTTCATCGTTTGTAATTTTACCTAAAAACTTTACGTTATCACTAATTCCTTCTTCTGCAGCAATAGACTTCAAATAATCTAATTGATCACCAATGCCTGAAATATATAAAATCACATCTGATCTCTTGCTCTTTGCAAGACCTTTAATAAGAAGATCAACCCCTTTTTCATAAGAAAGTCTGCCATGATAGAAAATTGAAGGACAACCTTCCAAGTGAATTTTTGATTTGCTTTCAGAAAACCAGAAATCATTTATCGCGTTTGGTATAACATAAACATTTGATACATTATATTTCCTCTCAACAAGAGATTTCATATTGTATGAGTTTACAATTACTTTTTCTGCATTTTTCAGGAATCGGGAAACAAAAAGATAGCTTGGAATATATTTAAGGAAGTTGACCCAGCTTTTATTTTTAAGCTGATTCATGGTTTCAATTCGAATATCACCATGATAATTTAAAATAATAGGTATTCTTTTTAATACAGCTATTAGATGCAATAAAAATCGTTTTGTTGGAGCAAAAAAAGGACTTGTAGTCATATGAACCCCAACAAATTCGTTAGAACCAAAAAATAAATCTTTTAAGCTGTATGAATCCATAGGATACAGATCACTGCAAGGATAAGGACTGATACATAAATTTAAATCTTTTTTAATTTTAATGGCTAAGTACAACTCACGTGCTAAATTTGCAGGTGCATTGTCTTCTTTGGGATAAAAATATATTAAATTCATACCTTCACTTCTTTTATTATACATTCGTAGTCAAATAATTTATTTTAAATATAGTATGAATAAATAAGGCAGCATTTTTTCAGTGAATACTTGGTGATTTCTTGATCAATTTATCCGGTCATCAATTTCTTTAAATTAGCTAGATATAGCTGTATAAGTATGAAAATTAAAACTTTTGTTAATAGAATTTAACTGGAAGCATCAATCCTATCGATTGGCTAATATAAATATAATTTTTTAATTTTCATAATGGAATACATATTTTTCAGAGTTTCATAAACTATTTTAGAAACAAGGCTAAATTTTATCATATTTGAAATATTTTCCTTTACTTAATAAGAAATATACTCCTATAACCAGTGCAATAGAAGTTGATATTGTGGCTCCGATTAATCCTAGATAAGGTATAAAAAACATAGCCAAAATTACATTGATAATAGCTATAAGTATTGAAGTTTTATTAACTAATTTAACACCATCCAATCCTTCTGAAGAGAAAGTCCAGTTATAAGTTCCATAGTAAACAATTAAAATACTGAGAATTGCAAATGAAAACAATAATGGGATTTTTATTGTATATTTACTACCATAAATATTTAAAATAATAAATTCGACAATAATTATAAAAATAGTTCCGAATATAATTAAATAAGGTGCAATTCTATTGATTCTTTTTAGAATAACAGTCTTATCTTTACATTTTGATGCAACCGGGAAGAATACTCCATTGAAAATATTAAAAATTAACGACGCAATATTTACTGAGGCGAAACTGTAAGCATTATAGAGCCCTAAATTTTCAGTACTCATATACATGTTTATTAGTATTTGATTTATATTAGGGTATAATACGAAAGTCATGCTTCCTATTATTGAGTATATTGCAAAATTTGTCAACGTATGCGCCCATTTTCTATCAAACTCATATGTAAGGTATTTACGAATATAAATTAGTATTAAACAAGATGTTATTAGATATGAAAAAAGCATTGAAAATATAGCTAATTTATATGAAAGGGGCTTTATATAAGCAATGCTTAAAAAAGTAAATAATAATATAGTGCTATATATTGGAGTAATCATTGCAAATGCTTTCATTTTATGTAATCCATTAACTGTGGCTGTTAGGAGCATATAAACTGCATATAATACAGAAAAAAGAATACATAAATCAAATATTTCATTAGATACAGAGAAGTATTCTAATATTTTTTGTGGAATAAATAAATATATAATTACTGATATTGTTGTAAAAATAAGCACTAAAATATAGGTCGTTGAGATTACATTTTTCTGTCTGTCATATTTTTCTTCTTCAGCATTATATTTTACCATTGCATTATGATACCCCATAAGCATAGGAACATACAAAAACATTGAAATTGATTGGACTAGACTGAATTTTCCGTACTCTAGAGGTCCAAGTAGCCTGCCGACGAGCACATTGAAAGTAAATAAAAAGGCAGTTCCAATGAATGTTCCAAATCCCACATATGATAAATTTTTGAAGAAATGAGTAACTCCTTCACTCATTTTTTCATGGAATACTTTACCATAAATAAAACTCACAACGAGCCAGAAATAATTAAAAACAGATAAGCCCACTTAAAGCACCTTTTACCTTACTTATTTAACCCTATCTTTTTCCTTTCAACGTAACTGCTTTATGCATATTATAGCTGTATTCTTCTATCGCATTCCAAACATCAGGAAAATCTTATCCTTTATGCATAAATCTATCTGAGATTAATATTGAAAACATAACAAAACTCAGATAGATTCTAAATTTCAAATAAATCTCAATTTGGGACAATCAATTGATTTCCGAATTAGCCAAATAATCTCAAGAGTTTATCATTATGGAAATAAATGATTTTGAGATGAGCTCCATATTTCTAATTATTTTCAGGCTGCTTTTCTGTCGATTGTAATTAAAATTCTATTTTTATCCACTTTATTAAGAATCTCACAAACGACATAATTTTCAGCTTTATCATTACTCAAATGATAATAAATTGAAATATAATACTTTTTGGAATAATTCTTAGGTAAACTTTCAAAAGTTATTTAAATAACTTATTAAAACTTTACAACTCATCCAAAACTTGATGTCATCTCATTACTAACATCATGACTGACTTCAGTTTGGTAATTCATAGAATACCACCCGTTAACATACACAGTAGATCTCCTCACGTTATCCTCCTCTTCATCTCTACCTTCCATCATTTGATAGAAATATTCTGCTTTAGTGTATGATGAAACTGCATTTAGATTATCATCAGGTGCATGATCCCTGAAAAAATTAGATCCGACTTCCTGGGACATAGGATAATTGATATAAGAATCTCTGCCGTAAGAATAAAATGGATATGTTGCAAAGGCAATCAATAGAAAAACAATAAAGAAACCCTTAATGGTTTTACGTAAAGATTTGGATGGAATATTTAAAGAGCTGAATGATGAAGCTATAAATATCGAAACAAATAGTAGTGAATAATTTAATGTTCGGCTAATAATATTCTGAGTATCTGATCCCCCTAAAATCAAATTACCTAAAGTAATGGTTGAGAAAATCACACCTAGTAGCAGCATAAAATATTTCATAATAAGTTTGGGCTCTTTTAACATATTTATATTGTTAGTAGTGAAGGCATAAAAACCTATAAAGTAAAGATCGCATACGATTATAACTGCCAAAACCAGTGCATACAGCTCATATTTAAACATCGTAAGATTTTGTATCCATACATAATCCGCCGCTAGATTTCCAGTACCAACTGTATACGTGGAAGCATGACTCCAATTTCTGCTTTCCAAAGACAGCATACGATGAAGAGTTTCAATTATTCCGGCACCCATAACACAGGATGGTGAGAATATCCATGTGATCCAAGAGAGAAATACGAAACAAATTTTTTTCCAAGTTATGTCCAGTATGTTTAACTTGGTTATACGAATATAAAAATAAAAAAACACAAGAATCACTAGCAATACAATCGGATGTATTGCATGGGTTGATACAAGTGCAATCGCAACTATATAAAATAGAATTTTTGCATTCCATTTATCTGAGAAACATGAAAATAAGCAAACTAATGTTAATATTATAGCTAAGGAATTGGGAGTGAGTGATATTTCAATAATTTGTGTTGGAATTGCAACCACAGTTGAAATAAAGGCAACTCTTGAATCAAAAAGATGTGCTGTTAATAAATACCAGAAGGCAAACATGGATATCAAAACTAAAGGCGTGAAAATAAACCGAGAGAACGCAAATAAATCTATACCTGCCAGTAAATGAACTATATGAAACAACATGTAAGAGCCAGGAAAACTTTCAGGATAGGACAACTCAATCGAGTCAGATAATACTTCTGGGAGTAAGACAGACGCGTGTACTACGTTAATAGTGTCTGGAAAACGATATAAAGTAGACAAAAAATATGGTGTTGAGTCTATGACTAATACTAAATAAGCGATAAAAATAAGATGGAATATTTTTCCCTTTAGATCATACTTCACTATTATGAGGAAAAGTAATACATACATTATAATTATAATATGGATCCAGGGCCAAACGCCGTTAACAAGCCAGATCGGGTCTGAATGCCTTATATCTTGTATGTAATTCCAGTTAACATGCATAAAAAATATCCACAGGGCAGATAGAAAAGTGGAAAAAGTAAGGATAGTCGAACGCAGCAAATTTTTATTCAAAATGCCCACCGCAACTTATTAAATTTTTTCAAAACTGAAGGATTTATCTATAATTTATATAAATAAAATTATGTATGACATACTTGAACTGAAAAAATATTAGCATTAAGCTGCTAAATTTTCTAGAGCATAATTTTAATTAATGGTGGTTATTATATTTAATTTTATACATTTAGTACGTAAGTTATAAATTAATCAGTTTTCTCTTTGCCAAAATAATTATGCGAACTTTCATTAAAATGTAAAACAACTTTTGAAAATGAGTTAATCAATTGAATGAATTCACCGCTGACAAAACCTACAAAAACAACCATACAAAAAGTAAAGAGTGCAACAATATTTGCGGTGTTAGTATAGACGCTTTTCAGATGAATAATATTTTTCAATCTTTCAGGGAAAGAAAATTTTATCAGATAACTTAAAAAATTTGTCTCCGTCGACTGTAATTGATTATCTACTAATTTTTTCTGACTACCTATATTTGATATCGCACAACCGTACCCAAAGCACCGCCTCACTAAGAACGCAAAAGATTTGCGGAATTCAAATATTTTGTGGTAAACAATCGCATCTGGATTATATATTATCTTTGAATTATTTAGTGTATTCAAAATTCTAATACCAAATTCGGTCTCTTCCCCAGTTCTCATATTGTTATTTATCAGACCGTATTTATCATTAAAAAGACCAACTTTACTAAATACCATACTTCTAAACGACATATTAGAACCGAAATTACTCCTTACACAATGGATCGTATCTTTTTGACTTTTATACGAACAACCCATTGTCCAGTAAAACTCTTCTGGAATCCATTTAGCTTCACCCGATATCCATAATGGTTTCATAGGGCCTCCCACGCTAACAACCTTTGGATCCTTATAAAAAACTGCTAAATTGGAAATCCAGTCTGTATCTGCGATAGCATCATCATCAATAAATGCGATAATACTCCCAGATGAGAGTTCAACTCCTTTATTTCGAGCATTCGATAAACCAGGCAAATTTGAAAAACCTATTATCAGATTATCTAATGACTTTAGATAATCGGATTCATTGAAATCTTTAAATAAATCTAGATTTCTATCGACCACTAAAATAATTTCAATATTTTGATAAGATTGCTTGACTAACGACTCTATCGTCTCGATAGTATCCGAATATCTCTCATGAGAATATGAGCAAACAACAACAGACACTTTGGGAACATTATCCATCTTATTAACCCCTCTGAAACCATTAGCCTCTTCTGCCCGAAAATAAAATATTATGCTGCAGCCAATTATTGAGCTTTAAACTCCTTTGATATCCCTAATGATTGTGGACATTGAATGCAATAGTATACCAATCAGTGCCAAAAAGCTCCCTACAACAGTAAGGAGAACCATAAGTATTGTAGGTCCGAAATACAGGTTTCCTCCTGAGATAAAGACATGCAGAAAATAAGCTCCTGTACAGAGACCGGCTATTACAAGTAACGTACCAGGCACTGTGAAGCAGAAAAGGGGCTTCTCAAGCTCTATAGCCCTTAAAATCTTTGCAAAAACCTCAAATCCATGTTTAATCGGGTTTAAAGTTGAGCACTCAACATCATAACGGGCACCAATTTCTACTTCTTTAGTTCTAAAACCCGCCTTTCCTGCATCTGCGAGCATTTCGCTTTCTATTGCCATACCCTCGGCAGTGAAGCGAAAAGCGTCTTTTGTAGAAGCTGCAAATGCGCGAAAACCGCTCAGAGAATCAGTAATTTTGAGGCCTGAGTTTAGGTTGGTGAACCTGTCAAGAATTTTTTGTCCAAAACGGCGGTATGCAGGAGTATTTCTATCCAGACCATTTATATAACGGCTACCATTGACAATATCAGCCTCGCCTCTGATAATAGGATCAACTAACTTCGGAATGTCAGCAGGGTTATGCTGACCATCGGAGTCCATTGTCACAATTATATCAGCACCTAGAGAGGCTGCTGCTGTAAAGCCGGTTTTTAGGGCTCCGCCTTTTCCACGGTTAACTTCATGGATTATCACTTCAGCTCCGGCTTTTCTAGCTATTTCAGCTGTGCGGTCAGAACTGCCATCATCAACAACGATGACACTATCTGCATACAATTTGGAAAGCAGGACTATGCTTCCAATGGATACTTCTTCATTGTAAGCAGGAAGAATCACGGTTAGATTTTGAGGAGCCTTAATCGCAGTGAATATTTGTTCTTCATTTTTAATCATGCTCTGAGTGCTATTATCCATACAAAGCTCACTGCTCATTTTCAGGACCTCTTTTCTGAGACTATTGTTGAGACGTTATTGTCAAGGTGTTTGGAAGTCTTTATACAGATATTGTCTGGATATTACAATTTAATAACAGAGTGAACAAGTGTAATAATCACCACAAACAGCTACACTTGGGACTCATAAGCACTCCACTTAATTAGGGATCTTTCACATAAGCTATTGTTAAAAGTTTAAGCGTGTTTTTCTGGTGGAAATCTTAGATTTATCATATAATGTTAGTCGATTCAAATAACATTATATTACAGAAGTTACATTAGAAGATTATATAAAGTTAATGAATTTACTTTTCAACAAAATAATTTATGAAAGATGATTGTGCTGACGCTATCGATCTGTAACTTCACACCTAAGTCCACAATTAAACTGTTTTTTGGGAAAAAGTAAGTCGGAAAAGAAAATAGAATAATAAATGTCAAAAAGTCAGAAGCAAATCCAAAAAAACAGCACCATTGAAGCTAAACTATTTGCACCCAGTATTACAGCATCATTATTTGTTCTGCTCATTTTTTCCCTGCAAACATGAATCTTTTGCATTGCATTTGTTTCTGTCTGTCACTTGCCGCACTTCCTCATAGACAAAGCGGTTGGAAAACGGAAGGTGAAAGGCAGCAGTAAATAGAATAAAAAAGAAAAGTTTTTCCATTGAAATAAACTCGAAAAAATTATGGATAACCCGGAAGAATGAAACAAATAAGAGTATTTTAGGCTCTGTACATATCCTAAATTTGATGCAAATTATTTCTGTCACTTTTTGATTATATTAAAAATTAACAGCCTAATTTTTATTTCTTTGACTTAACCATAAAACTTTCCTGTCCCACAGCATTTTTCCAAACTTTCTTTTGATAACTAAAAATATTTCTTTACTATGTATTGGTAGCCGTATTTGATTTTATCAAAAGAGAGTAAAAACTTTCTTCTCTACATTTTTTATATTCTTCCCTCTTTCTCTTAAGAGTATAATTAAGTCTACTTAATCTCTTCTTAACCCTCGGAATGAATGTACCATTTATGTTAAATCTTAGTTAAAAAGTTTTAAAATCGATTTAAATTGGAATTTAGCTTCTTTGCAGCCTCCATTATCAGGGGTTGAGACAGTTCCTGAGTAATTTTCTCAAACCCTTCTTCCCTGGGCATATCCCCGCTTCGAACAAGCCCTGCAATATCAAAGGTGTATGGATGGAATCCATATTTTTTCAGGTGGTTGTAACAGGCAAAGGAATTCAAGGTACAGTTAGTTGAGTTGCTGTCATTGATTCCTGGGGGTTCCCAACCGATTTCCAGCAGGGTCTCAAGTATTATATCTTCATTATAATCCCATAAGCAGAGAGGGTGCAGGATACTCGGAACGTTCTCACCGAGATTTGCAAGAACCGCTTTTTTCAGGAGGAACAGTTCATCCTTATCATCGATGCCTATTTTTTGGAGCTGGGTTTCAAACAGGTTTCTTGACCACTGGATAAAATTAGCGGATAGAGGGATTATAGGATTAGGAGACTGCCCGGCTGTAAAAGCAAATACAATAAAAGGAGCCTTCTCAGTGATGGCTTTTTCAATCAGTTTTTGCTTAATGATACTGATGCAAACGTTACAGATATCACTGGCTCGATATTTGGCAAATCTCGGAAAGGCATCATAAGATTCAGCAGCTTTTCGGAATGTATCCAGCAGAATTTCTTCTTTCATTGTCAACTGGAAATAATCGCAGCCTGTAATCTCGCACATCTTTTTTGCGTTTCTAATTGCACCCTCGGAAGTAAAACCATTATTGAACTGAACAGCCAGAACTTTCAAAAAGGGGTAATCTTTTTTAAGTTTATAAAGGGTGTATGAGGAGTCTTTGCCCCCAGAAAGTGCATAAATTATATCGTAGTTTCCTGCCCCCACGTATTGTTCAAAAAGCTTTTCAATTCTTGTAAGGTACTCAGTCCTTTCCTGAGGAGTAAGAGGGGTATATGTCTCACAGAAATGGCAGAGACCACTTTCCTTGTTAATCTGTATACCTGGAATATCGGAATCAAGAATACACTTTTTACATATTAGCTTTGACATGTTTGTACTCCTCTATAATGGATCGATTGGATATTTTCCCGTTCTCGCTCAAGGGTAGATGATTAATGAATAATATTTCTCTTGGGCACAGGTAACCTGGCAGGTTTTTCCGGCAGAACGAAAACAGCTTTTCGATTTCTGTTCTTTCTGCAGGTATGACCAGGAGACTGATTGCAGTTCCCATAAGTTCATGGGGCACTGGTACAACAAAAACCCTGGAGACTTCGGTGTTCTCTTCTATATTTTTCTCAATCTCTCTCGGATTAACACGATGATCACCTATTTTTATAAGGTCGTCTTTGCGCCCGAGGAGTCGGATATATCCATTGGGCAGTTTCTGTGCGAGGTCGCCGGTATGGAGCCAACCGTTTATAATTCTCTTTTCAGTTGCGATCTCGTCGTCCAGATAACCCAGCATAATATTATCCCCAGTAGCAACCAGTTCTCCTGTTGTGTTAAGGTCTGCGGGATTGGAATCGGAGTCAAAGACATCCAGTGTAACACCCGGAATTGCTTTTCCTATAGTGTCAACAAACTCATCCACGTCTTCTGCTGGCAGGTAGGCAAGTCTAGCAGTTGCTTCAGTCTGGCCGTACATAGGAAGGATTTCAAGACCAGGAACTAACTCCTTCATTTCTTTCACAATAGCTTTATCCATTCCTCCACCTGCCGATGCAGCAGTTCTGACCTTTGCAAAGGATCGTTTGAATCTATCAGGATATTTGAGAAGTATACGGTAAGTGCTGGGTACTCCATAAAATATTGAGACATCTGATTCTATAAGGTTGAAAACTGAAGCAATGAAATTCATATTCCCAACACAGACCGAACCCCCAGACGCCAGGTGGGAGTTAATTATGGAATTCCCAAAAGCATGATGAGGGGATATTACAAGCGCTCCTTTATCACTGGAGGTTAGCCGAAGTACCTTGATTATGGATTCTGCATTTGATACAAGATTTCTGTCACTTAACATGACTCCTTTTGGAGTACCTGTTGTGCCTGAGGTATAAAGAACAAGCCGAAGTTCAGGATTATTCCGTTCAGTCTCGATATTTTTGCGGAGAATGTTTACGGAAGTATCCCTGGAAAGAACTATTACAGTTCCAAAACGCTCAAAAAATCCCTCTCCAAATCTTGAGTACTGGGTATCGGTTGTGAGGATATTGTTGATATGGGCTGTGTCAAGAAGCTTCTCAAGACTGAACCTGGGAAATTCTATTGGCAGAGGAATGGCAATGTTAGCTGATCGGTATACTGCCATAAGCATCTTTATATACCGCATGCTTGACTCTGCCAGGATTGCAAACCGACAGTGATTAAAATCTGTCAAATGTGAAGCAATAGCATTTATATCAGTGTCAAGGCAGCTATAGGAAATGGAATTTGTGCCCTCTTCAAGAGCAATATTTTGAGGGGTTTTTCTGGCGTACTCGCTGATATACGCATCAATCCGCATACTGTGTCACTTCGACAGCTTAATTATCATATTCGCAATTCCTTCCAGAGTATCAAAATTTTCCGGGGTGAGCATGTCCTCAGGAATATCAATAGAATATTTCTCACAGATATAATCCATAAGTTCAAGCAAACCAATTGAATCTATTATGCCATTTTGAGCGAGAGAATCATTATCATTCAGGAGAGTGTTATTGTCCATAAAAGAATTAGCCTTCAAATAATCGACAATATCATTCTTAATTTGTTCCATGTTTTAGTATCCCCTTCACATGTAGTGGGTCATAGGTAAAGTATCTGTTCTCAATGAAAGTTAACTCTATAATTTATGTATTTATATTGACGATGTATTTTTACTATTTAATTAAAGTCTTACTTCTTAAATGTAATATATTTATATAGGTGTATAAAACGAGAATATTTAAATTGCCCCGTTAAAAAGCCTGTATATATGGGCATAGGCAATGAAAAAAAAGAAAAGTTCTAAAAAGGAAAAAAAGTTCTAAAAAGGAAAGTTTTAGATTTTCTAAGTCTCAACTTTCCTCTACTTTCTGTTTTCCTGCTTCAAAAGCCCTGAGATTCACTTCAACCATTTTCTGAGGCACAAGGGCTTTTATGCTCTCAAGCAGGGTTTCTTTCGGAATGGGCAGATAGCCTGAAACTGCCCCTACCATTACGACATTCATTGAAAGCCTGCTCCCGGCTTCAAACGCCAGTTCATCGGCATTGAAGGCTTTTACTATGTATTTTTCAGACAAGGGCATCAAGGGTATCTGAAACCTCAGGGTATTTTGCCTGACCCGAAGTAACGGTTACAGGAACTACAGGCTGGGTATTTACTATAATAATCCCACCGTCTTTCAGGAAATCTAGGTACCTTACGGCTTCCATTGGCTCAAGGGCAAGCATAAGGTCTGCGCCTTTTTTCGGGATCATGGAGCCATAAGTTTGCCAGATCCGGATATGGCTCACAACAGAGCCTTTTTATTGATTATTTTTATTCTTATTGGTTTTGTTTCTATTTTTATTGGTTTTGTTTTCAGCCATTTTTATTCTACCCTGATTATACTTCTATCTTGATTTTTGTACCCTCTTAAATCCACACTCTCCAAATATACTCATAAAGCATCTTATAATACATTCTTCAAATATTTAGTTTTGAGGAAACTAAGTTTAGGAACTGCAATCCTGGCGTTAAGTATATTAATAATTAAGCGCCCGAAAACCTCTAAACTATATAGTATATTAGGAAAATCTATATATGCTTGCACTACGAATATAGTATGTTGAGAAGAGATCTCGAACCTAAGATTAAAAAAGTAAATATAATTAGAAAGAGGTGTAAAAATGGAAAAACTCAGGGAACTGATTCTCAAGAACCTGGCAATATTCAATGAAGCGTTCCCGGACAGATTCTGCCACACCCCCGATGTCATCTCCGCAATCTCGCACGACTATAAGTTCACGTACGGACAGGTTGAAAACGAGATCGAGAAGATGGTCCATGAAGGGATTCTTGATGCAGAACTCTCGGACTGGTGCGAAATAAAGCTCGTATAAGAAGCCCGCTAAGAGACCTGCTTCGTTTCGAGCCAAAAATTTAAGAAGTGGAATCACAAATCAATGCAAGACGACATAAAAGGCTAACTGAAAAATAATTAATGGGTTGAATATCCCTGAATTATGGGTGTGTAGCCGCTTGATTAAGTATTTGCACGTCGATACAGGTGTTCAAATCGGATAAAGAAATATATGCAAATCAAGGCGAAAACTCCGGCAGGCGACGAATTCGCTCGAAGTTTCGCAGGGCTTTATTCTTTTTCCCTAAACCTTTTAATTCTGAATAATTCCCAGTAACGGCATAATGACAAGCACTGTCTCCAACCTTTTTCTGAAAGGCATTTTCCACAGTTTCTGCAACCTTTTTTCCTTTCCGTTTTCTGAAGCAACAATCATGCCTTAATAACTTTGATCCAGGGATAGTCTTGAACCGGATCTCGGTTCATAACCTTTAAGCGCTATTACCCAGTTCTCTCCATCCCATTTTTTCCCGTACATCATTATCATAGCGCGATTTAACAAAAGTTCTTCTCCCGAGTCGATGAAACCGTTTCCATTCTTGAGTCCATGTTCAAAAGCATATTTAAGACGCCAGGAGTACCACTCTAAAAATCGCAGGAATGCTTCGAATCTCGATATCTCTAAATTCTTCATAAAGAACTCGATACAGATTTCCTGAAGTTGATCCTGTCTCGGTAGCCAGATATAATTAATAGAATTATTTCCTGGATATAATAAAACTTCAACTTCTTCAAAAACAGGATTGTAAACAAAATCTCCGGATTGGAACACCCATTTCCTCTGAACTTCCTTCGCTAATGAGCACATTTTGATATATTTTTCTGATGTATCCATTTTAACCAACCTCAAAATAAATAATGAGTAATAGGTTAAAAGGAGCACCCGAGCTATGTGAAAGTATTCACCTGAAATGGTTCTTATAATGAATCACGGTTTTGAACTTTTTTTAATAATTAAATTTGAGTTTCGATCCCCAAATATGCTTTGCAGTTATTGTTCCAGCCAGTATCTCAGCTCAAAGTGAAGGTTAATGGGTGAAAAGAGAATTCGGGATATATTCAAAGAGTTATTTAGAAATTCTGGCAACGACCTAAAGAAAAGACAGTGTTTGCAACTTATGATCCATTTTTGTTTAAAAACGAATTTGCTGCACTGAGCAATTGTACGAAAAACAAGCGAGCCACAAAAGTTTTTTGAGGTACAATTCTCTCAGACACTTTATATCATTCAAAGAAGTTTATAATCTGTTCTTTGAATTTAATATTACTATCGTTTTTATTATTACATCCCCTAAGATATACATTTCAGTAAAATATCATTACCCCAATTGCCTTTTTTCTGATAATACCTTTTGGCATGCTCAACAAGCAGGGCATGATACTCCTGATACACAGCCAGGTCTTGAGGCAAATTTTCTTCAAACAGGGCTTTGATTTCATTATAACCTGCTTTTTCATCAACAAGACCAAGGTTTGTTACTATTCTTTTTGTGTAGGCATCAACGACAAAGGAAAGCTGTTTGAAGGCATACAGCAGGATAGAATCCGCAGTTTCGGGACCCACGCCTTTTAACGAAAGAAGCTCTTCCCGCGCAGGAATCCGGTCTCCAAGCTCCGAAAACCAGCCTGCAAGGGTTTTCAGGCGCACTGCTTTCTGGTTATAATAACCTGCCGGTCTGATAGCTTCCTTCAGGGCTTCCGGATCAAGGGAAAGAATTGCTTCTGGGCAAAGAGCATTTATCTGTTTAAGGTTGGAGAGAGCTTTTTCAACCTGTATCCAGCTCGTATTCTGGGTGAGCAGGGCTCCGCAGATGATTTCAAATTGCTGGTTCCGGGTTTGAGGATAGGTATAGTCGGCAGGATGGTATCCCTGGACAGAACCGGTTTTTGAGGGGACTGCAAAGCCAGTCTTTTGAAGATCGGTCAAAGGCCACCAGCCCTGGGGACCGTATAAGGCAAAAAGACAGTCATAGATCTTTCCGATAGCAGGTTCAGAACCTATTGGTTCTTTTATTTTGCTTATCCTTATATCTGTTCTTCCGATGCCGGAATTTTGAACACGATTTTTCATTTCAGTACTTTTAGGGTAAAGGAATTATTTAAAGTAGTCCTTTTCTTTACCTCTTCCTGCGTTTTTTCATTGACCAGATTCAATCTATGGAAAAGCTACTTTTATTACCTTACTCATATCTCAATGCGTCCACAGGCTTCAGTTCTGAGGCGTTCTTTGCAGGCACCAGCCCTGCAATCAAACCCACGAGTATGGAAACAAAGGTTGCAACAAAGGTAGCTTTAAGGCTGAGGGCGAACTCGAAGGGAGCATTCATCCTAATTGAGAGAAAGAGAAGGACTGCCTGCACTGCAGCCGTGCCGAGGAGAATGCCTATAATCCCGCCTACAAGGCTAATCATCGCGGAGTTGCAAAGAAAGATCAGCATTATATCCCTATTTTTCGCTCCTATGGCTTTCATTATCCCGATCTCTTTAGTTTTTTCGAGTACAGATGTAAACATGGTATTGGCAATCCCTGTAGAACCTACAAGAAGAGAAATTCCTGCAATAAACGCCAGGAAAGCTGTAAGCCCGTTAATCAATTTTCTGACGCCTTCTATTGCTTCTCTGTTGGAATTAACATAGAAATCCTGGGTATCTTCATTAACTCTTCTTGAAATTCTTAATTTATTCTCAATCTCCTGAATTGCGGAGTTATAGTCAGCTCCTTTGTGAAGTTTTAATTCTATTGAGCTGTAGGTTTCCCTCTCTGGAAGATCCTCATCCCTGGCAAGGGAATACACATCCTGGTAAGGCATATAGACACTGCTCCCGAAAAGTCCGGTAAAGCCTCCCAGGAGCCCGCCATTTTCTTCCAGGATTCCGATCACCCGATATGACCTTCCGTTTAACAGAATCATCTGGTTGAGCCTGATTTCCTTCTCAAAACTCTCCTTTGCAAGCTCGTTTGAAAGAATCACAACGTTCCTATCCCCGGCTTTCAGCATCCGCCCCTGCTCCAGTTCTTTCTTTGAGATTTTGGGCCATACTTCAGGGTCTACACCTTTGACCCAGACCCAGGTGCTCTCACCCCCGAATTTCAGTTCTGCATCCTTTTCAACATTGACATTAATATATTCAATAGCCGGAATACTGCGCAGAGCAAACACATCCATTTTTGTGAGTTCAGCTTCTTCTGACTCAGATTCGAGATAATCGGACATATCAGTCCCGGTTTCCCTTTTCCCCTCGTCGTTTTCTATAACTACCCCCGAACTTACTTCCGAATATTCAGAGCTCTCTTCCGGATCTTCCAGATCCTCTATTACAAATTCTTCATCGGTTATGTGGAAGGGAGTTGAGGCTACTATTGTGATAGTATCGCCCCCAAAACCCTCCAGTGTCTCAGTCACTTCTTTCTCGAAATACTCTCCTGTAGTGACGATTGCCATTACCGAGGCAATGCCTATTATCACCCCTATAATTGTCAGCCAGCTTCTCAGCTTATTGGCTTTAACCATACTCAGGGCAATTTTTAAAATTTTCCCGGTTTTCATGGAACACAGACTCCATCTTCCGCGTTCTTTTGATTTACCTGTCCGGGTCCTCGGATTTTATTTCATTAAACTCTTTTTCCTGTGCATTTTTCATTCCCATCTTTTTCTGGTGTTTTTTGTAACCTACAACGCATAATACACAGGCAAGCATAGCGAATCCTGCCTTGTATTTAAATGAGCTTGACCCGCCCTTTTCTGGCATGCCAGGCTCAATTGATGAGGAAAAAGGTGAGGAGTAAAGGGTTAATTGTTTTTCCTCGACCTGCCTGATTCCATCATTTGAGGTATAGCTGATCTCAAATTTTATAGGCAGATCTTTCCCTACCTCTTTTGGCTTAAGATTGAAATCGGCAACTGTCATGTCGCCTTTTTGCAGGTTTCCAAGCATTACGGAGTTGCTTCCGTCCGTAACAGTCCAGTTCTCCTGCAGGGGAACAGAAACCTTAACTGAGTTTGCCCCATTATTCCCTATATTCGAAACCGAAAAAGTGTAAGATCCTGTTGGTCCCCTTTCCATGAACGCAATATCAAACTCAGTTGTGCCTCCAACATAGATTCCAGCCTTGCTTTTTATCTCTTTTCGCTTCTGGTTTTCTACAGTGCCCGCTTCCGTGATAGTCTTGAGTTCTTCAATATCGTCATACGTGAGTATCATATCCAGCTTATACAGACCTGGCTTCGTATTGACGTTCGTCAGAACCTCGAAACTGACATTTGCGGTATCTCCTATGTCAATATGATTAATGTGCTTGACATTGCTTGAACCCACAGGCAGGATAACATCCCCTGTACATTCCCAGGAAAACATTGCATTTTTCAAAGGAGAGTTCCCTACATTCTTTATGCCGAAAACAAGAGTGGTCTTTGTTCCGGGCACCAATTTTTCAACACTTATATACTCGATTTCAGCGTTTGATTCGCTATCAATTTCTATATTGAGTTCTTTTGTAAGAGCAAGCCGATTTCCGTCTCCTTTCGTATAAGCGTACACTTTCAGGGGATATTTGCCTGCATTGACGCTGTTCTCAACCCCTAGCTTGAATTTCACGACCTTTCTGCGGCTGTCTTCAGAACGTTTTCCCAGAGTGCCGATGTTCTGTACAAGCTTCTCGCCGGCAAGAGCTTTGAAAGGATAACTGGGCTTGATTTCCAGCACACAGTCCTCTAGATCCTTATATCCCATGTTCTGTACGGAAAGCCTGACTTCAAGAATATCCCCGGGTTTTACGGGGTCAGGATCCTGGTTGAGCAGGTCGATAGTTAAGCCTTTATCAAGCCCCGCACTTACATAAGAAGTGCTCTTATCCTCAGAACTGTCTTCTGCCAGGACGGGTTGAGCGAGTGAGAAGAGCAGTAAAAGCACGCAAATAAAACCTGTAAATTTACAATCCATCCATATCCCTCAGTTTATCAATTTTATAAGTCTAAAGAAGTACCTGAAAGGTTTTTATCGAGCGCATACTTCGAAACACATTTGAATAATTCTGAGATGATTTGAGTACAATCTGAATACAGCATTCTAAGTTTGAAAGTCCTGATAATTTTGAAAATTTCTAAATAATCCAGAAAATCTTCTAATAATTTCCCGAGTGTCATCTTAAAACCTGGAAACGTTGATAGCCTTCCTCTCAGGCTTCAGTCTCCTGTTCTTCAAGATGGGTTTCAGGAGTAAGCCTCTCTTCGTTTATCCCATCTCTGACAATTTTTCCATCTTTTAGCTCGATGTGCCTGCTTGCGTACTTTGCAAGGTGCAGGTCATGAGTAACCATGACTATTGTTTTGCCTTCTTCTTTCCAGAGCCTGTAAAGCATTTCCAGCAATTCCCTTCCTGTTACACTGTCAAGGGCACCTGTTGGCTCATCTGCGAGGATTATTTCTGGATTGCAGGCAAGAGCCCTTGCTATTGAGACCCTTTGTTGCTGACCGCCTGAAAGTTGAGAAGGTTTATGCTGGATTTTATCTGAAAGCCCTACGAGTGAAAGCAACTTTTTTGCCTTTCTTTCTGCTATCCGATCATCAATTTCCTGAATTTCAAGTGGCAGAAGTACGTTTTCAAGGGCAGTCATGCCAGGAATCAGATTATACTGCTGGAAAACAAATCCTATTGTTCTGCCTCTCAGAACTGCAAGCTCCGATTCTTTAAGCCAGGCTATGTTCCGGCCTTTCAGGTAGATCTCGCCTTTTGTGGGAATATCCAGACAGCCCACAAGATTCATCATTGTGGATTTTCCGCTTCCGGAAGGCCCGATTATTGCGGCGAACTCTCCTTTCCTGAACTTTACGCTTACAGCTCTCAGGGCATTGACCTTGACCTCCCCCATCTGATAGATTTTCCAGACATTCCGAAAGGCAATCAGTGTATTGTCCATATTTCTCTCCTGAAAGACTTACTTATGTAAATATATCTAATTGTTTAAAAGTTTATTTTCTCTATTCTTTAAATCGGAAGAGATATCAGATTAGTAGACATAAATATTAAAAAATATATAATGTAGTTAGAAAAAGATAAAATTGTTAAAGAAAAAGATAAAAAAGCATTAAAGAGCGGCAGAATTCTTTTAAAAATAAAGATTTAATTAAGAATTAATTAAGATGCTGAGAAGAAAAGTGCTTCAGGGAATTCATTCAAGATCCGAATCTTCAAAGATAAATAATTCATCGATTGTGGTTCCCAGACACTTTGAGATCTTGTACGCAAGCTTGAGAGAGGGGTTGTATTTTCCTTTCTCAAGGAAGACTATTGTTTCTCTCCGTACTCCTACCATTTTTGCAAGGGCTTCCTGAGTAAGGTCATACCTCGCCCGGAATTCCTTTATCCTTGTTTTCACGGCTTTCCCTCCAGCCTTATTCGATGTCACCCTTCCGCATGAAGTACCACCTGAAAACGTTTGAGGAGATAATCATAAAGAAAAGAAGTATGCCAAGCACGCCGTTTGCAGTCAGTTCAGCCAACCCGAAGTACTGAACCCAGGAAAGCACCACAATGACAACAAGAGTCAGCAGCCAGGAATAAGTAATCCCATACGCTGCCAGCTTTTTTGTCCTTTCGTCCCTGTCAGGAAGGTCTCTACGCCTGAAGTGTCTGAAAACCGTGGCAGCGAAAATAATCAGTCCAATATTGATGAGAACGATTGGGATCAGCATATCATTATCGAAAAGGACTTCCAATAAGACTACAGATAAGATTCCGACGGCTATTAGGATTATTCCAAGAATAAGCTTGTACAGGTGTGTCTTTTCCATAATTCGTCTCGCATTTGATTTCAGTCTTTTTTAAAGGGTTTGTTGCTTATTTTCCACAAATTATTCGATATTTCAAACATTTAGTTAGATATAGATAACATATATGAATATTTAAGGTTTCCTATCGAAAGAAATTTCCAGTTAAAAATGATTTTTGGCAATATTTACAATGTCTGTTCCCTGAAGAAAAAAGGAGAATAGAAATCCAGCTCACTTGATATAGTACTTTACGCCTATATATCTAATTTGAGGGATACAATACAGACCTTGAAGCGCGTTTAAATGGTTTAAAAGACCTTGAAGCGTATTTAAATGGTTTAAAGGATGTTAAATAATTCCGAGCATCCTTATTTTTAGCTTTTCTGCAACCTAAATTTATATTTTCTATCCCTTTTTTATATATTGTGTTTCTATAAGTGTTTTTAAGAATAAGCCCTTTCAAATCTGTAAGATGGTTATGATTTGTTTTATGAAAGCCTGGATGATTCATTTTACGAAAAACCTGGAGAGATTAATCACATGACCCTAGTTATCGCTTTTATCGGGAAAAACGGTGCAGTAATGACCGGAGACCTGCGGGAAATAACCTTCGAAGGAGATAAGCAGGATCGGGAAAAGCTCGAAAAGGAGCTTTACAGTGGGGCAATAGTCACGGATGACGAACTTGCAGAAAAAGCCAGAGAATTCGGGGTCAGCATAACGGTCAAGGACTGCAAAAGCAAAATCTTTGAGAGAGACGGCGTTCTGATAGGGGAAGTATCATCAATTGAAGGAGGAGTTGTCAAAAAAAGGAGACTTTATGCCTCAGCTGGAAATTACGCGATTGCCGAAATAAGAGATTCCGAATTAACCTTAACTTCGCACGCGAAAGGAAGTACCTTAATAGTCCTCGGAAACGAATTCACTAAGCAGATAGCCAATAAATGCTTCAAGGATAACTGGACGAAAAAAAGCACTTTTCAAGATGCTGTAAAAATCCTCATGCTCTGTATGGAAACAGCAGCGAGGAAAACTGCGTCTGTGAGCCAGCAGTTCTATTTAATTCAGACAACTTCGAATGTTGATGTTTTGAAAGCTATGGAAATAGATAAAACACAGGAAGCCTGAAAGTTATTCCTGGCAGAACCTAATATTTTAGCCCGTATCGGAGGCTGTACACAGCCCAGACAGCTTATTTTTTCTTTCCTTTTCTTCCTTTTTCTTTCCTTTTCTTCCTTTTTCTTCTCTTTCTCCTTTCCTTTTCTTTTACTTAGAATAATTAATCCAGATAGCTTCTTAATTATATAATTAAATTTATATAAAATTAGTTCCTATAATTGTAATATTACCAATTAGGAAAAATGTAAGAGAGACTGTTTATGACACTGGCAAAATCTCCATGGATTATACACGTAAATTGTAATAGTTGTAATGGCTGTGATATTGAAGTAGTAGCCTGTCTTACCCCTTTATATGACGCTGAAAGGTTTGGTATTTTAAACATAGGCACCCCCAAGCAGGCGGACATAATGGTGGTTACAGGCGCGGTAAATTACAAAAATGTAAACGTACTTAAAAACATCTACAATCAGATTCCTGATCCAAAAGTTGTTCTGGCAGTCGGAGCCTGTGCATCCACAGGTGGGATTTTCCACGGGTGCTATAACGTAATAGGCGGAGTAGATCAGGTAATACCAGTAGATGTATATGTTCCAGGCTGCACTCCAAGGCCTGAAGCCATAATTGACGGAATAGTGGCATGCCTCCCAATACTTGAAGAAAAGAAGAAAAAGAATATCAAAGGACAGGAGGTAAAACTCAAAGGAAGTGAAGTGCCATCAACCGATAATTTGGCGAGCACGACAGGCTGAAGCAAACTTGAGCGAGCTTGAATATTCTATTTTTAATCCATTTTCACAACTATCTCAAAAGGAATCAAAACTCTAACTTAACCTCCTCATTTTTCATACTTCATCTCCCGAAGAGTTAGCAGAACCCTAATTTTGACTCTGTGTATTCTGAAAACCGGTTTGTGTTGATCTAAAATCAAGCTAAACCTAAAAATTCCCGATTAATAATTAATACAACTTATACAATTATTCCTTTCATGTCCCCCAAAGCCGGATGGCAGTTCTGGATTGACCGCGGAGGCACGTTTACTGATATCGTTGCTCGCAGTCCTGATGGAAAAATAATCACTCATAAGCTTCTTTCAGACGATCCGTGCCACTATAAGGATGCAGCCATGCATGGGATTCGGCAGATTCTCGGGCTGCCAGGAGATGCACCGCTGCCCGCTGAGATTATAGAATCCGTGAAAATGGGAACAACGGTCGGCACGAATGCTCTGCTTGAACGGAAAGGGGAAAGGACTGTTCTTGTTATAAACCGGGGGTTCAGGGATGTCCTGAGAATCGGGTATCAGAATCGCCCGGATATTTTTGCTCAGAAGATCGAACTTCCTGACCAGCTTTATGAGAGAGTTATCGAGGTGTCCGGCAGGGTAGGAGCCAGCGGGGAGGAAATTGCAGCCCTGGACCTTAAAAATGCAAGAAAAGAGCTTGAAGCGGCTTTTGAAGCCGGAATTTGCTCAGTTGCAATTGTACTCATGCATGCGTACAGGTTTCCTGAGCATGAGCTTAAACTCGGCAGGCTTGCCAGGGAAATCGGGTTTACGCAGGTGTCACTCTCCCATCAGACAAGCCCGTTAATTAAACTCGTAAGCAGGGGGGAAACGACCGTAGTCGATGCTTATCTCTCACCTGTGCTCCGCAGGTATGTTGATATGGTTCAGAAATCCCTTGAAGACGGCAGGGAAGAGAAAAAAAATGAAGGTGAAATAGAAAAAAGAAGAGGGGAGACAGGAGATAGGGAAAATGAAGAAGGGGATGGAAAAAAGAAGGAATCTGAAAAAACTCCCAGGTTAATGTTCATGCAGTCCAGCGGAGGGCTTACGGACGCCAACACTTTTCAGGGTAAGGACTGCATCCTGTCGGGTCCGGCTGGGGGAATCGTTGGGGCTGTTGCTACCTCAGAAATGGCAGGGGTAAAGAAAATAATTACTTTCGATATGGGAGGCACTTCTACGGATGTAGCCCAGTACAGCGGGGAGTACGAGCGCAGTCTTGAAACTGAGATTGCAGGGGTGCGTCTTCGTACTCCCATGATGCGCATCCATACGGTTGCAGCAGGCGGAGGCTCCATACTTCATTATGAGGGGGGCAGATTCAGGGTAGGTCCTGACTCGGCAGGTTCGGACCCGGGTCCGGTGTGTTACAGAAAAGGTGGACCACTTACGGTTACTGACTGCAATGTCATGCTTGGAAAACTTCAGCCTGCATTTTTTCCGGCTACTTTTGGGCCTAACGCCGATCAGCCGCTTGACTCTGAGCTTGTGCGCAGGAAGTTCACAGAGCTTGCTGAAAAGATTTCAGGAGAAGGCAAAAAAGAAGGCAAAAGCGAAAGCGAAAATGACAGTAATATCTGGACACCTGAGCAGGTAGCCGAGGGTTTCCTTTCGGTTGCGGTTGAGAATATGGCAAACGCCATAAAGAAAATCTCGGTCCAGCGGGGCTACAATATAAAGGAATATACCCTCTGCTGTTTCGGAGGTGCTGCTGCCCAGCACGCCTGCAGGGTTGCAGATAGCCTCGGGATCAAAAGCATTTTCATTCATCCTTATGCAGGTGTGCTCTCGGCATACGGCATGGGGCTTGCAGACCAGAGGCTGATAAAAGAGCACTATGTGGGCAGCGAACTCTCAGATACGCTGGTAGAAGATTTGAAGCCGGTGTTTCTTGGGCTTGAAAATGAGGGCAGTCGGCTCATGCGCGAACAAGGAGTGCAGGAAGATAAAATTATGTCACTCTATAAAGTGCATATGCGTTATGCAGGCTCGGATACGCAGCTGGTTGTCGATTTTGGGGATAAGGATGCTCTAAGGAAAAGCTTCGAGGAAGCCCACAGGAAATGCTTCGGATTTATAATGGAGGGAAAGCCCATAATTATTGAAGCTGTTTCTGTAGAAACTATCGGGATTAATGAGAGGGTTACTGACCCTGTGCTGGAAAAGGAAGAAAATCCGGTTATCTCTCCTGTTGCTAAAGTCAGGATGTATAGCAATGGAGAATTTCACGAGACATCAGTTTTCAATAGGGACGAGCTCAAACCCGGAACCTGCATAAGCGGGCCCGCGATGCTTATAGAGAAAAACACAACAATTATTCTCGAACCCGGTTGGGAAGGGAGGGTTACTAAACGCAACCATCTTTTCCTTAAAAGAAAAACTCTGCTTCCAGCTCAGATAGCTATAGGAACTGATGTCGATCCTGTAATGCTTGAGATATTTAATAACAAGTTCATGTCGGTTGCCGAGCAGATGGGGTTCACCCTGCAGAATACTGCTCACTCGGTAAACATAAAGGAAAGGCTGGATTTTTCCTGTGCCGTTTTCGATGGGCAGGGGAATCTCATAGCAAATGCTCCTCATATCCCTGTGCATCTGGGCTCAATGGGAGAATGCGTAAAGTCCCTTATCCGGACGCAATTAAAGGGAATGCGACCAAGAGATGTGTATCTTATCAATTCCCCATACAACGGGGGAACCCATCTACCTGATATCACGGTTGTTACCCCGATGTTTGGAGATTCCGGGAAAATCCTGTTTTACCTGGCTTCGAGAGGTCATCATGCCGATGTAGGAGGAATAAGTCCCGGTTCTGTGCCTCCTAACAGCAGGACAATCTTGGAAGAAGGAGTTTTGAGCGAGGGTATGAAAATTGTTGAACAGGGTCGTTTCTGTGAAGAAAGACTGAAAGCCTGGCTAGGCTCGGGAAAATATCCTGCAAGAAATCCTGCTCAAAATATTGCTGATATTCGTGCACAGATCGCTGCAAATGAAAAAGGGCTTTCTGAACTGCGTAAGATGATTGAGGAGTTTTCCCTTGAGACGGTTGAAGCGTATATGGGTCATGTGCAGGATAACGCCGAGGAAGCGGTCAGAAGAGTTATTGACAGGCTTGCTGATGGGGAATTCACATATAAACTCGACGATGGAAGTGCCATCCGGGTAAAAGTTACAATTGATCGCAAAAATCGGAGTGCAAGAATAGATTTTACAGGTACTTCCCCCCAGCTTCCGAATAACTTCAATGCTCCAGCTTCGGTTTGCATTGCTGCTGTACTCTACGCTTTCAGGACGCTTGTAAAAAGTGATATCCCCCTTAATGCAGGCTGCCTGAGGCCGCTTGAGATTATTATCCCTGAAGGCTCATTGCTGAGACCAGAGCCGCCTGCTGCTGTTGTTGCAGGCAATGTTGAAACATCGCAGTATATTGTTGATGCCCTTTTCGGAGCCCTGGGCAAACTTGCGGCTTCCCAGGGTACTATGAACAATTTTACCTTCGGAAATGCAGATTTCCAGTATTATGAAACCATTTGCGGAGGTGCAGGAGCAGGTCCAGACTTTTCAGGAACGGATGCTGTCCACACTCATATGACCAACTCAAGGATTACCGACCCTGAGATCCTTGAGACAAGATTTCCAGTTTTACTTGAGGAGTTTTCCATACGGGAAGGAAGCGGCGGAGAAGGCAAGTTCAGGGGTGGAAACGGGGTTATCCGAAAGTTCAGGTTCCTGAAAGATATGAATGTCGCCATTCTCTCAAGCCACAGAAAATTCCCGCCTTTTGGGCTCAAAGGCGGAAGACCCGGAAAGTGCGGAAGAAACCTGCTTATCCGCAGGGACGGCAGTGTTCTCGAAGTTGGAGGTCAGGCAGAGATTGCACTGAAGGCAGGCGAGCTTTTTGTAATTGAAACCCCGGGCGGCGGAGGATATGGCGAACTGTCCGAACCTGAGAAAGTAAACAGGAAACAGAGTAAAACAGAAGTCAAGCAGGAGTCAACTCAATAAAGCTCACAAAAAAGAAGAAAGAGTAAATCAAAATAGAGATATTGGATTATTTTGGAAGGCAGAGCCTTTTTAATTCATATTTCGATTCTACCTTATAAGTGTATTCAATTCAAAGTCTCCGCCAAGCTTTCCATCTCCATCCCATCAAGGACAATATCACGCTCGTCCATTATGAATCCAATTCATATCTAGCAAACTATCGACAGGCTTTTTTGATGCAGAACTTCTAATTATTACGGTTTTTTTCGTAATGGTTGCTTTATTCATAGGCATGTCGAACTCGATCCAGATAGAAAAATCATGCCTGAAAGCAAACTTCTGCCTGTCAGGATAGATGGACTTAACCCTCGGAGGAGACTGTCCACGCTTGAAAAGATTGGAAAAAGATTTTTATGCTTCTGGAAGGAACCTGTCATAGCATGTATTTTTTAGCTGTATATATAATGGCAGCTCCTGCAAATGCCCAGCAGGAGTTTACGCCATTTATTCGCTTTTTACAGGTTATACTCTCTCCAGCTCATTACATTCCGATCCTGTACCCGCTCTTTTTAGCAACCTGTTTCTTAAGAGCGTATACGATTGCAGCACCAGCAAGCACACCAAGAGTTATTTTACCGATTTTCATTAAAGACCCCCTACCTTCCTTAACCTCAACTGCTCCACTTGGTATGATCTCTTCTTCAGGTTCTACTTCAAATTTCATTTCTTTTTCAGATTTCTCTGGTTTTAATTTTTTAAGAAGATATGCCCCTAGAGCCAGCTTAGCATACTTACGCAAGATGCCCTTACTCCTTAGAGAACCCCCTGATTTCATATTCTTCATTATATATGCACTCAGCATTAGCTTACCGTATTTTCTCATGTTTAGCAATCATTCACCCCCTCAATTTTCCCTTGTCGGACAGTCCCATTATTTTATAATTCTTGCCCGGAAAGGGAAGTAATGAATTTAATGCTCTTGTATCTATCCTATAGCTCACATATTATATAACGGCAACTATATAAAATATTAAATAACTTAAGACTATCCTCAAAGCTTCTTGTATATTATAGTGACGTAACAGAAAGGAAATGCATACACAGGGAAAATTGAAAAGAGAAACTGATTCGAAAATTAACACTGAGTTGATGAGTAAATTTTAACACAGACAGGAAATAGTTCTTCTGGTTTAAGAGATGCAATCCTGTTCGGATGGAAGATATTAGGATAAAAGAATATATCAGGATAAAAGAATATATTCAGGATAAAAGAATATATTCAGGATAAAAGAAGATATTCAGGATAAAGAAGATATTCAGGATAAAGAAGATATTCAGGATAAAAAAGGGCTGAATAGAAGAACAAAAAAGAAAATTAAAAAAAGACTCGAAAAAGAGCGAAAAAAAGAACTAAAAGGATTTTTCAGAGAGAACTCTGTTACCTCATGACATTGAACCTGTATTCGAAATCTCCCCCAGCTTTGCCATCATGATTTCCATCAAGGGAAACACCTTTTTCATCGGTAATAACCGGGTCGCGTTTAAATGCTCTCGTGGGCATGGATTCTGGAGGATCGATACTCGCTGAATATAAACGTTTACCAATCCTGAGCAGGAAAAGAAATTAAACGTTAGTTTAATTTGACAGCACGTTTAACACATTAAATTTTTTAAATTTATATTTCTTATTGTAATATGATGCATTTATGTGGTTTAAGGAACTCCTTAGAAGCAGATATGACTTTTTTGTGCACTGCTCTCTCATGAATAAATCTGTTGTAAATAAACATCATGACAAGTCCAGCAATCAGTCCCGCAGCAACCCCGGCGACAGTTCCTGTTAACAGACCACCCAGTACATGTATTTTCTTAATTTTTATTTCTCTTATTTCTATACCCCCTGTATTCTGCTAACCCCTTACTTCAAATACAGTTACAGCAACTTTAAGTTTCTATAACTGGTTTTTACGGCTCTCCGGGTTTTTTCCTGTTTGAAGACCCAGTGCTTACCCGGATAACGGATATTCATTAATCCTGAACAGGAAAAGAAATCATCTATTATTTTTTAATTAAAGATGATGTTTCAGCCGCGTACCTCTATTATATTAACCATAATATATATAATAGCCGCCAGATAAATTATCTAAATAAACAATTTATCACTTTGCCTGCTATCAATTATATAAAGTATCTGAAGAATGCCTGGAATACCAGCAGACAGAATGCGTATGATCCCGGCTCGAAAAAACCTTTTTGTATTATCGAAAAGAAGTTAAAAGCATGAAGCAATCAATAGGAGCAAAGCCACTCGCGTTTCCGACGCCGACCTGGGTAGTAGGCACTTACGATATGAACGGGATACCCAATGCCATGACTGCAGCCTGGGGAGGGATCTGCTGTTCTAACCCTCCATGTGTCAGCGTATCCTTAAGAAAAGCAACTTATAGTTATGCCGGCATTATAGAAAATAAAGCATTTACCGTAAGTATCCCATCAGAAAAGTATGTAAAAGAAACCGATTACCTCGGCATTACAAGCGGCCGGGATGAAAACAAGTTTGAGGGAGCCTGTCTCACCCCTGTTAGGAGTGAAGTTGTGCCTGCCCCTTACGTCGAAGAATTTCCGATTGTCCTTGAGTGCAAACTTCTGCATACCCTTGAAATAGGGCTTCACACCCTCTTTGTAGGAGAAATTATTGATATTAAAGCCGAAGAATCCGTGCTTGATGAAAATAAGAACCCGGACATTGAGAAAATCCGTCCAATTATATACGACACAGGAAGCCGGAGCTATTACAGCATTGGGTGTAATATTGGGAAGGCTTTTTCGATAGGAAGAGAGTGCTGAACTGAAAGGCAATAAAATGGGCAGTTACATTTCAGTGTTAGTATTAACAGGCTAAATAAAGGGCAAAAAGGAGCAGTGCTCCATTATATAGCCCAGTTATTTTTCCCTGACGCATCTACACGTCTCTTGACACATTTTACTCTTTCCCGAAAGACTTTTTCGCAATCAGTCTCCATCCCTTGTGGTCTTTTCCCTCAAATTTTTCTGCCACAGCTTCAAGCAGGGAAGGAATGTCAAGATGCTGCGGGCATTTTTCAACGCACTCTCCACACTGTACACACTGGGAAGCATACCCGGGCACATCGCCTCTTATTATCCCGCCTGGCTTTGCTGCATACATCAACTTTGCTTCTCTCTCATTGCCTGAAAGGGAAAAATTATCATATATCTCAAAACAGCCAGGAATGTCCACGCCTGAAGGGCAGGGTAAACAGTACCTGCAGCCTGTGCAGCCAACTTTCATAAGTTCACGATATTTTTGCTCAACTCGCTTTACAAGCTGCAGTTCAGCTTCAGTCAGGGAGTTCGGATAAGCTTCGTCTGCGATTCTCAGGTTTTCTTCAATATGGGCTTCCTCATTCATGCCTGAAAGCACAACCGTAACTTCGGGATGGTTCCACACCCAGCGAAGTCCCCATTCCGCAGGTGTACGTTTTATTTCAGCTTCGTTCCAGATCTCCTGTATCTCAGGAGGCACAGGATTTGTCAGTTTGCCCCCACGCAGCGGCTCCATGACAATAATTCCTAGGTTTTTTGAGGCTGCATACTCAAGTCCTTCCGTTCCTGCCTGGTTCTTTTCATCCAGATAATTATACTGGATCTGGCAGAAAACCCAGGGATAGGCATCCACAATCTGCTTAAAATCCTCAATTGACCCGTGGAATGAAAATCCCGCATTTATTATTCTGCCATCAGCCTTAGCTCTATCAAGGAAGTCCAGAACCTCAAGCTTTTCCATTTTATCCCATAAAGTCCCCACAAGCCCATGAATTAAATAATAATCAATATGATCTGTCCTGAGTCTTTCAAGCTGGGAATTCAGGATCCTGTCCATATCATCGGTATTTTTTATTGTCCAGGATGGGAGTTTTGTAGCAAGCTTGACCTTTTCCCGATATCCGCCTGCAAGCGCCCTGCCCAGGAAAAGCTCACTTTCCCCCATGTGATATGGCCAGGCTGTGTCGATATAATTTATCCCGTGGTCAATTGCATATCGCACCTGCCGGGTAGCCTTTTCTTCATCAATCTTTCCATCTTCTTTCACAGGAAGGCGCATGCATCCGAACCCAAGTATAGAGAGCTCATCTCCGTTCTTTGGAATTTTTCTGTACAACATTTCCATTACCCTTTCTTTTTAAGTTGTCTCCCTGACTTTTAATTTTTTCCACAAGCCTTTTCAAAAAACTGCTTGAACGCAAACTTTTTAGAAAAAAGTTTGATCAAAAACCTTTTCAAAAAAGGCTTGAGCGAAAACCCCAGAACGGCGTGGTCAAGCGGCGCGATGGTTGGTGATAAACCGGTACAACGGGGATGTGCTCAAAACAGAGTAGAATTTGTTTCTGTAGATTCCAGATTTAAATGGCTTTTAGCTTCCTGTTCCTTACCGAACTTTTCTCTTGCAGCATCTTTCCAGATTTCCGGATCGGCGCCTTCGAATTTTTGTGCAATGGTCTTCAGTAAAGCGGGTATATCCAGATGTTGAGGGCATTTTTCAAGGCATTGTCCGCACTGTACGCACTGGGAAGCATAGCCAGGGACATCATCTCTTATTATTCCACCTGGTTTTGCTGCGTACATAAGCTTGCCTTCATCCTCATCGCCCGAGAGGTATACGTTGTCATATATCTCAAAACAGCTAGGAATGTCCACGCCTGAAGGACAGGGTAAACAATATCTGCAGCCTGTGCAGCCTGTGTTCATAAGCTTGCGGTATTTCTCCTCAACCCTATCCACCAGCTGCATTTCAGCTTCAGTCAGGGAGTTCGGATAGGCTTCGTCTGCGATTCTCAGGTTTTCTTTAATATGGGATTCCTCATTCATGCCTGAAAGCACAGCCGTAACTTCGGGATGGTTCCACACCCAGCGAAGTCCCCATTCCGCAGGTGTACGTTTTATTTCAGCTTCGTTCCAGATCTCTTTGATCTCAGGTGGTATAAACCTTGTCAGTTTACCTCCGCGCAGGGGCTCCATGACAATAACCCCCAGTTTTTTGAGGCGGTATACTTAAGCCCTTCAGTACCTGCCTGATTCTTTCGGTCAAGGAAATTATACTGGATCTGGTAGAAAGTCCAGGGATATGCATTTACAATTCGCTTGAAATCCCCGACTGATCCATGAAAAGAAAATCCCGCATTTTTAATTCGACCGTCAGCTTTCGCTCTGTCAAGGAAATCGGTTACTCCAAGGCTTTCCAGCCTGTCCCATAAAGTTCCGATAAGTGAGTGAGCAAGATAATAATCGATATGGTCTGTCCTGAGCCTTTCAAGCTGGGCATTCAGTATCCTGTCCATATCCTTCCTGCTTTTTATTATCCATGAGGGAAGTTTTGTAGCAAGCTTGACCTTTTCTCGATATCCGCCAGCAAGGATCTTACCCAGGAAGGGTTCATTCTCTCCAAGATGATATGTCCACGCCGTATCGATGTAGTTCACTCCATGATCAATTGCATAACGTACCTGGCGCTTTGCCTTCTCCCTGTCAATCTTTCCATCTTTAACAGAAAACCGCATGCACCCGAAACCCAGTATTGAGATCCTGTCTCCGGTCTTTGGCATCCTTCGGTAAAGCATCCACATCCCCCCTTGCTCTCTTTCTCCCATTATTCTCTCTACCTTTAGGATGACGTCATTAACGTAATTATACGTTATTGTATCTTTATTAATGGAATAAAGTACCCAAACCGTATGAAAATAGAAAAAACTAATCTAAAATTTTTATTGAACTGAACAAAAAACATTTTTACTCAATGTAAAAAATAGATTTTTATTCGTGTGAATAAGGCTATTTCCAAATATATTAGTCTTTTTTTCTCAGGGAATATAGCTATTACTCGTCACGCAGCTCGTTGAACTCGAACCGCTGGTTGCCCAGGTCAAAAATATTGACAATCTTCTTGACCGTTGAGCCGTCTTGCATGCTGAACTCTACTATAAACTCACGCTGCGGGGGATTTGATTTCATCAGGTAATCTCCCAGCTGCACAGACTTTACGCCAGGCTGTGATCTGAGGAATGTTTCAATCTCCTCAAGAGACTCGGCGCTGTCAATAGCTGAAGCTGCTTTTTTTTCAAAGGCTTTAAAATCAACAGTTGAGAAAGACATGGTGTACGCTTCTGCTCATTTAGCTTTTGCTCATTTATTATAGCCAGCTACTGAAATTCCTCAGGCTTATAGATCGACACCGTGCAAGTGTAGCTCCCCTACAGAAAAAGGAATACGGTGTCGATCTGATTGGATAATCAATAAAACGATGCTTTATCGTTTGCCTGACCACAAGAAAGATACTCTTATTGACTTGCTATCTGAGTCGTCTTCTCAGCGAGGGATTGGCTGTTCCTGAAGGGATGACGGCTCAGGGACAAGGTGCTGAAATTCGGTAGTCCGGGTGCAGTCCTCTCCCCTGCATCCTGAACTCGGGCAAACAAGAGAGACATTACAGGTACCCTGGCTGACAAAGTCGGTTTCACCCCGAACAAGAATACCTTCAACTTCATGAGTCTCACTGTTAAAGACTGGAGATCCCGAGTTTCCCCCATAAGTATCAAGATTTGCTGTGAAAAATGCGCCCTTCTGATTATCGCGAATTGACGCTCCACCCGCGAATTTTGTGGGCAAGCCGGCTGGATGCCCTATAACGTGCAGTTTTTGAGTGTCACTTACTTTACCATTCCTTCTTATCCGGGCAATACGATGGTTGGTTACCGGACGGTCAATCCGTACAAGTGCCCAATCCGCCCCATGTCCTGCTTCTTCTCGCCCTATAAGTTCTACACCGCGGTAGATTTCCGTATTGTCAATGATAGTTTCTGCAGTGTTTGAATCACGCATACGGAATCCGAATACAAAGCGAACATTTGTTACATTGCCGGCATTGACACAATGTCCAGCTGTAGCGATGATGTCAGGTGCAACTAGAAAACCAGAACAGAAAGCTCCTGTCGGCTGGTTTCTGAAGCGTTCCCCAGGGCACAGATTTTTAGATTCACCGAAGTTGCTGGTTTGCAACGTAGAGGTACCATCCCCATTATCAATTACTTTTGAGGCTCTGAAAAGAGCGACTACGCTGTCCACATCATCCTTGTCTGGTCCGTCGGGAAGATAACACACATCAATACGGTCATCAATTCCGTAAATTACTCTCTGTTTCTCTTTAAGAACCCCGACAATTGTTGCATCATCGAACTCTCTGAGACTTTCACTTGGTTCTGCAGGTACCGCCATAGCAGTTTTCCCGGTTTTTGTTTCACGGGCTCTTAATTCCTGCAACAGTTCATTAACAGGCATTTCCATAAGTTTCTGAATATCCTCCATGTTAAACCCCTCCCCGTTTCAAAGTGATCCATTCTAGCTTTAATTCCTCGCCAAAAGATTCAAAGTATATTTCGACGATGATTACCGCACGAATGGCTTGTTGAATTCCTGAATATATTGTATCTTATATCTAATTTCGGCAGCATCTGCCCTGTTCCTGGAAGAGAATTTCCGTTTTTAGTTTCTTTATCGAGTTTATCTCATCTATCTGCGAAATAAAGATATTAATATAAATGAAGTGATAGTATAAATTAGCAGAGAAAATGTGTTCAGAATCTACAATCACGGTTGTATTGCTTGCCTGAGGCAGGTACTCGATATGGGAGGGTTAAAATGTCAAACCTGTTAAAGCTGCTGATTTTTCTTAATTCATAAAATATCTTTAAGTGCCTCTGAAGCTGTATAAACGGCTCCAGCCCCGCAAATGTACTGGGTTATCCTTACTGCCTGCATTATTTCCTCTTTTGTTGCTCCAGCTTGCATTGCCTGGATTGCAAGGGATTTTACTCCACCTGCCGAGCCACCGGCTGCATCCAGAGCCATTGCGAGCAGGAACTTGTATTTGATAGGAATCCCGCCTTCCACAAATGCAAGTTCACGTGTATTTTCAAGCAGGTTAAATAATTCAGGGTCCTGATCCACAATAACCTGTAACGGATTTTCTGTCAATGTATCATCTCCATTTCTCTTTACGTAATTTTGTTTTATTCTCTAATACGTTTTTACATTAATATGCCTATTAAGCAATTTTAAAGCCTCCTCTGTAAAATTGAAAGACTCAAAAAAGCAAAAGAGAGGAGAAGCAAGAGAAAATAGGAGAAAACAAGAGAAAATAGGAAAAAGCAAAAGAGAGGAGGGAGCAAAAGAGCGAATTCGTTTATAATATTTCCATTTCCAGCAAAGGCTCTACAGGTTCTTGGAAGAAAATAGGTTTTTAGAAGGAAAAGGGCATCCGTTTTTATTAAGGAGGAACAGGGATAAAGAAGGGGGGTGTTTAAAAGGAGAGTTTACAGATGCCCAGAGTATAATAATACCCATAAATATATAAAATTGATTTTATACTGCTATTTTGTGGGAATTTTTCGAAGTACTCAAATTATTTTCTGTAAAAACTTTTTTCCCTGAATTTTTCATTCAGAAACTGAGTATAGAATCTGCATTCCCTGTTAAAAACTCATAGGCTGTTGTTCCTTCTTCCAAATTTTTTAAATAATCTTTTTGATGAAGTAATATCAAGATACTTTCAGGACTGTGAGTTTATAAGAGAAATAAACGAGATGCAGTTGAAATTGGAGAGTCTCTAAGACATAGGCTAAGATATATAGGCGACAAAAAGAAACTAAATACTATTAAAAAGTTGTAAAGATGTAAAGATGGAAAGGCTAAAGAAATGAATATGTAAAAATCTCGAGAAACTGAAAATTAAAAGGGGAAGGCATCTGATATTGGGAGTGTTTGGGAGTTTGGGAGGGGGGAGGGGGATAAAAATGAATTGGGTATAAGAAAAGCGTTTATATCAGATGCCTTACACTATAATATGTGTTCCTAATATATAAAATTATTGTTATAATATTACCTTGTCGATTTTATGAAATTCAAGCAAAGAAAAATGGGGGATGTTATAATTTCAAGATTTTTCTCTTAATCCTCGGTCAAACCCCGAAATGCAGGCTAAACCTTAAATTTACAGGCTTACGACAAATTAAAATGGAAGAAAAAATATGTAAAGTTGAGTTCTTTCTGAATTTATTATGTTTTTATTTTTTACAGATCTGTTTGTAGCAGAAGGTTGAGGGTATTATGTTTTACAAAAATAAGGCAAATAGTTACAGGGAAATTCTTCCTGGAGTTAGTATGAAAACAATAGTATATGGAGAAAAGACTCTGATGAGCGAATTTTTTCTGAAAGATGGCGGTATTCTTCCAACCCATGACCATATTCACGAACATACCGGTTACCTGATTTCAGGTAAAATTATTCTGACCATCGGGGAAGAAACTTTTGATGTGGAGCCAGGGGATTCCTGGAACATTTCAGGCGGTGTAGCTCATGCCGTTGAAACTCTAGAGGATTCCATAGCTATCGAGGTATTTTCACCCCGAAGAGACGAGTACATAAGATAACTTTGCTTCATTCAGATTGTAAGGTTCTGTTTAGCTGAATTTTTTAGTTGGGCAAAGGCATCCGGTTAAATTTATAGAGGTAGCTTATATGTAGCCATCTTTGAAACAGCCACTGGGCAAAAGCCTTATAAATGCTTTAACAAAATCTGTCATGGGGTGTTGGACATGGATAGGGAAAATCTTCCACCTGGTTTTAAGGATGTTCTTGATTTCAAATTTGTGGATGCACTTTTTGGCAGAAGGGCACGCCGTTTCTTTATGGGGGCTTCAATTCCGGATGGCTATTTCAAGTACAAATCAAAGCATGATCCTCTGCCTTTGACTGAAGAGGAACAGGTGCTGGTGCTTTCGGCAGTAGCAGGTAATACCGGCTGGCACAATCTGATTATGCGCGGGGAGAGATATGCCCCTTACCTTGCCAACTATGCATGCAGTGCAGGAGGGCGTACTTTTCCATCGGCTGCCGGCTTCCATACAAGCGAAGTTTTTTTCACAGACGATACAGGCGTTTATTTCTTCGAGACTCGTGATGCTCCCGAGCTTGCCAGACGCTCGGAAAACGGGACTTTCGAGACCGAAGAATTGCTCAGGGCACACAGAGCAAGAGTTAGAAAAATTGCAGACGGCAGGCTGAAGATCCCTCCTGAGACTCCATATGTCGAAGCCCACAATACCTGGGTCGTCAACCAGCCGGGCACAACACTTATTATTCCTGTTGCTGACCTTGCCCAGCACGTGCTTGCTGGGCTCTGTTACTACACGCAGAATGGGACATGTTTTTATGATGATGTGCATGGGCAAAGGATAGAAGGGCTTGAGGAATTTAGCGAGCTTGTTGACACCGAGAATCCCTTACCTTTGAGTTTTCTTGAACTATGGTCATTCTCGGAAGCCACTGCAGAACTTTCAATCGCCTGTTACTCGGGAATGCTTATGCTGCAGGCAATGGGATTGGGCGGCTGGATGTTTAACGGCATGGATCCTTTTGCAGTTCTCGGAGCGAGTGGGAACCCCGACGTGCCCGGACTTGGTTTCAGGTATGATACGGATGAACGCTGGTCCCTTCCCAATCCTACCGGGCTTCCGGGAGTGTTTGAGGGTTATACGCTTCCTCACTACAAGGACATGCGCCAGGCTGTAGATGCCCTGACTGAAAGAAAATTCGGTTCCGGAGGTCCCTTCCATCCGGAAACCCCAGGCTATTACAAGGATACAAAGGCAGTCCGAAGCAGGGCAAAGCGGCACGATGAAAAGTTTAAGGCATGTATTGCTTTACAGGCCCAGTACATTTACGACCGTTTCGGGAAATTCCCTGGAACGGTTCCGAGCATTATTGTCATGCCCTATCTTCAGGCACAGCACCTGGATCTCGAATTCTATGACCATTTCTATGAGAAAGGCGCCTATCTTGAAACCCATTCCAGACACATGGAACGCTGGCACTAATTCGTGCCTTTGAGCTTTAGGGCTGAACTATTTTTTCTAACAGTTTCTCAAGCAACCCTTTATATATTTACTCTGTATATAATTCTGAATAATGTTTCCTATTTTATTAAGAACTTAATTTACAATTTAGATATATCTGTTAATTTTATTGCCAATTGTTTCAGTTATCTATTAACAGGAGGATCAAATGGGGCTTTTAAGTGAATTTAAAGATTTTCTCTACGAATATAAGGTAATCCCACTTGCAGTTGCCTTTATCATGGGTATCGCATCTACAGCTCTTGTAAAATCCCTTGTGGATAATATAATCATGCCAATAATCACGCCTTTTATTCCCGGAGGAGCCTGGAGGGAGGCTACTCTTGAACTGGGGTCTGTAGTATTAAGTTGGGGAGCTTTTCTGGCAGAATTAATAAACTTTATTATTATTGCATTTGCGGTTTTCCTTATTGCAAAAAAGGTTCTCAAAGAGGAAAAAGTGGAGAAAAAGTGAAAAACGGAATACTTATAACAGCAAAGTCTGATCTTTAAGTTAAGAATCCAATTCTTATTTTTTTATTTAGATTTCGAATTCAGAAGGTTTCTGGCTTTAGACTTCAATCTGACATTTTTCACTCTCATGCCAGAATCTCGATTTGTGTAAACAGATTTTTCTTACAGAAGCAGGGATCTTTAGTACACTTTTAGCTTTCAGAATAAACTTTTGTAAATACCGCACCGATAGTAATCATTATCGAGGAATAATAGATGAGAAGAAATAACCATATAATCGACCCTATAGCCCCATATACACTTGCAGGATTGGCGTACAGAAAATAAAGTGCCATAACATATTTACCTATCGTTATCATAATTACTGTTATCAGGGACCCCATAAGAACAGATTTCAAATTAAAACTTTTATCCGGAAGAAGTTTATACACAAGGATAAAGAATAGCACAAGCATTAGGAAACTAGCTATAGAACCTGCATAATCTGCAATGGAAGGTGAGAAAGGAAAATAATTCTGGAAGAATCTTGAGATCGTATAAACGAACCCTTCAACAAGTATGCTCAGTACGAGCAGCCCTCCAAAGAGAATAACAATAGCAAAAGATACCATAGCATCCTTTACAAAGTCCATTATATTATTGGGTTCAGAGGGTTTTATATTCCAGGCTCGTTCAAGGAAGTTCTTCAACTGCCTGAAAATATTGCTAGCGCTCCAGAGTAGAATTGCAAACCCTATTAATGCGTTTATAGAGAGAGAATTAATGTCCGGAATACGCTCGAAAAGTAAGGTGATCATGCTGATTATGCTCTCATCAACTACCCCTTCTAGATAACCGAGTATGTTTTCCTGAATGCTTTTTGACATCAAAAAAATACTGCCTATTGATACCGAAAATAATAAAAGTGCAGGAAGACTCAGTACAAAATAAAAAGCCAGTGCAGCACTGTATGTCATGGAATCATTTTCCATCCATTCTCTCATTGTTCTGGTGACAAGATTTTTTACATATCCTTGGCTCATGCTTCCCCCTGATAGTTATATAACGTACGGGACTTTTATTAAATAGTTCTTATTAAATTTTTACAAAACTTTACACTCTTCTTCACAGACAACACATGTTATATTGGGTGCCGTGATATAAAAAGCCCAGTCGGGATAAAAGGAAAATTGTTACAAGTAAAAATAGAAGGTTATGCTAGAAAGGAAAACTAAACCAGAGCCAAACAGATAAGAGTAAAAATTGAATCAAAAAATGGAATAAAAAGCAAATCTGAAAGCTGGGTATAAAAAACAGATATAAAGCATTAATGTACATAAACATAAATTAACTTGTTTAGATGGAGCAACTGGTTAAAAGAGTTAAATTGGTTAAGAGGGAGCATCCATTGATCCGAGTTAAAAGAGTCTACGAGCAGCCGTCCGATCAAGATGGATTCAGGGTACTTGTGGATAGACTCTGGCCCAGAGGTCTCAAGAAAAGCGAAGCAAGATTTGATCTCTGGATAAAGGAAATAGCTCCTGAAGACAGGCTCAGAAAATGGTTTTCTCATGATCCTGAAAAATGGGAGGAATTTAGGAAATGCTACCTTAAAGAGCTTGAGCATAAAGAGGATTATGTGCAGCAACTTCTCGCAAAAGCTAGAGAAACCGATCTGACCCTGCTCTATGCTGCAAAAGATGAAAAATTGAACAACGCTGTAGTTCTGAAGGAATACCTAGAATCCCGACTAGAGACAGAGAATAAGTGACTTACTCATTAATGATATTAAAAAGTATAACATGTCATTACTAACCGATCTTTAAGATCGATGCTCTTAATAAATAACCATTCTTTTTCTTGAATTTCTTCTCCGATTTTCTATACCACATGCAGGGCATTTCATTTCACAGCACCAGCCCAATATCAATTTCAAACATTATAGAATGAAGCTTATTCAAAATCTGGTGCAGAGATAAATCTATCAAGAGATGGAAAGTTATCTGACCTATTAATTGTTAAATGTGGAGATTGCAATTTATCAATTGTTTTATCGCATTTTAGGGTTTTAAGCAATTCCAGAGCAGGGAGTCAGCTTTTTTGATACAAGCTCTCTTATTTGTACAAAACATTTATGAGTCTTGCATCCTATATACTAGTAAAAACAGACTAATTTTTTATACTCAGTAATCAGATAAAATAAGGAATGAAAAATATGCTATTGTTAGATATAACAACATTTGATCCTGAAAATACAATGGAACTGTATAAACGATGGGAACAAGTGGAAAAAATGGGTTTTCCGAATGGTTTAAAAGTCATTAATCAATGGTTTGATGCAGGCGGGGGGCGTGTGATTACGCTGTATGATGTAGAAACTGTCAAAGATTATATAACTTATAATCTGCCGTTCACCGACTTGTGCCAGGTAGATGTGTTTCCTGTGATAGAGGCAGAAGAATTTAAAAAGTTTGCAGAACAACAGAAGGGAAAACTAGGTAGCCCGGCTAGTCAGTCATGATTCTTCACTGGGTTACTTTTAACAATATCTTTACTTATTTATGAGATAGAGCAAGCTTAATCCCAATGAATGTGAAAATCCCAGTTTTTCCCCAGTTAATGTACCTGCCAATGCCTGGCTTCTGTATTATTTTTTCGCCAATGGATCCGGCAAAGACTGAGATTGCGGAAAAAATCAGCCAGGCCTGAACCATAAAGATTATTCCTAGAAATATCATCTGCACAGGAATATTTCCGGAATCTATATTTACGAATTGGGGCAGGAAGGCAAGGAAAAAGAGAGCAACTTTGGGGTTTAAGACATTCATAAAAATTCCTCGCCTGTAAAGGGCAGCGGCACTGGTTTCCCGGACAGGTGCAGAAGAGATTAACTCTCCATTTTCTCGCAAGGCTTGCCAGGCGAGGTAGAGCAGATAAGCTGCCCCTGCATATTTTATAATCTCAAAGGCGAGAGCGGATTTATACACAAGAGCAGAAATTCCTAGTGCTGCTGCAGTGGTATGGACAAATACGCCTGTACAGAGTCCGGATGCGGTTACAATTCCTGCTCTCTTGCCCTGGGAAATGCTCTGGGTCAGTACGAATAAGATATCGGGACCCGGAAGAAGCGTAAGTGTCACAGAGGCTGCAATAAAATAGATTAACTGCTGCTGTTCTATCAAGTTGCTCACTTTTCCTTTTTTAATGGCTGGAATAAAAAGGTGAGTTCATAATGTTATAATCTGTGTCTAATTTTTAAATGAAAGTATACTTATTAAACCAATCAGTAAATTGAGAGCACATCAAATTTTTTTTATTCAAGCTATTTTTTGTCCTATCAAGGATAATTTTGTCTGATCTAAACTTTGTGTAAAATACAGTTTTTGAATAAGATTTAAGCAGAACTATTCTGCACTATCTGTATGAGATTGCCACAGGTGTCATCAAATACGGCGATGGTTGTGGTTTCCATTTTTGTTGGTTCCTGGGCAAATTTCACGCCAAGATTTTTCATTCGTTCATATTCTTTTTGAATATCTTCCACGAAAAAAGCTGTTAATGGTATCCCTTGATTATAAAGTGCTTTCTGGAATTCTCTGGCAGCCGGATTGTCATTTGGCTCAAGAAGTAATTCTGTGCCTTCGGGTTCCTCGGGAGAGACAACAGTTAACCACCTGAATTCTCCCACTGGTATATCGGTTTTCTTAACGAAGCCTAAAATCTCAGTATAAAACTTAAGAGCCTTTTCCTGATCATCTACAAACACACTGGTTAACTTAATTCTCATATTTGCTTCCTCGAATACCAAATTTCATTTATGGGGCATTCTTTGTGTAATTAAGAACATTTCATTCTTTGAGTATTAAGAGTGTTTACAATTTTCAAAAGAATAAAATAACAAGTTGTTATTTCTCATTAAGAATATATTAACTGTCGGCTGTCTTTCCTATTTTAAATAATCACAGGTCACAACACTTCTCGGATAGTCTCTTAATAGGTAGTTTTATGGTCTCCGCGGTTAACCTCTTACTTGATATTGACGAAATTTTAGTCTTTGACTAAATTAACTTTCTTAATCCGGACAGACTGACAACTTTTATAAATCCTTCTGTTATTTTCGATACTCATCACACTTGCCTTAGTTTATCCTTCCTTAGGCAGTTTACATATTATGAATTCTATCACAACCAGTTTGTCCTCTCATAACCAGTATGTCCTTTATTATCAGTTTATCCGGTTATAATGAGTTTCTGGATTTAGCCAGTTATTAGATTTAGCAAATTATTATATTTGATTATATACTTAACAAGTAAAAACGTAAAAGGACCCACTATGCATTTTCGAAAAGGAAAATATAACTTTAAAGGTAACCAGAACGGAAACTTGCGAGATAATCTAAAGGGAACAATACCGTTGTTAGCTCTTTTAACAGCTTTTCCCGCAATGTCAACAGATATGATGCTCCCTGCTCTTCCTTCTCTTGCCGAAACCTGGAATCAGCCCCTTTCAGTGATCAACCTGACCCTGGTTTGCTTCTTTGTTACCTATGGTTTTTTCCTTCTATTCTATGGACCGATTTCCGACAGGTTTGGCCGCCGCAAACCTTTGCTTTTCGGGCTTGCAGTATACATAGTTGCGAGTTTTCTCTGTGCTCTGGCATCAAGCGCATCCATGTTAATATTCTCTCGCATGCTCCAGGCGGCAGGAGCTGCCGCAAGCTCTTCTCTCTCAATGGCAATGACAAGGGATATTTTCTCGGGGCAGGAAAGGGAAAGAGTGCTGGCATATACAGCTGTTATAATGGCAATTGCTCCCATGCTTGCTCCTGTAATCGGAGGCTGGATCCTTGTTGACTTCTCCTGGCCCTGGATCTTTATTATACAGGCAGTTATGGGAGGGATCGGAATGTTTGGAGTTCTTCGTTTTCCCGAGACGCTAACTTCGGTATCGAACACTCCATTTTCCAGAGTAATGCATGCCTACGGCCGACTGATGCTCAATCCTCTTTACCTGATAATGGTACTGGTAATGTCAATCAGCCTTTTTCCTCTTTACAGTTTCGTAGCAGGCTCTTCTACGATTTATGTCACTGAATTCGGGCTCACAGAGCAGAAGTATAGTTACTTCTTTGCTTTCAACGCGCTTGCGATTATGGTTGGCTCTATTACCTGTCTCCGGTTAAGAAAGGTCTTCAGTTCCGGACACCTAATGACAATGGGTTTTGCAGGAATCTTACTGGGCGGAATCCTTCTTCTCACAACCGGGAAGCATGGCCCCTGGAGTTTTGCCCTGCCAATGTTCCTAATAACCTTTTCAGTCGGTATTAGCCGGCCACCAAGCAACAACCTTGTTCTGGAACAGGTTGACAGGGACACAGGTTCGGCTTCTTCCCTGCTGATTTTCACCTATTTCACCCTCGGGGCTATAGGTATGTGGTTTATCTCCCTTGAGTGGGGAGATAAGATCCCTGTGCTCGGAGCAATTGCTCTAGGCTGCGGAACCCTTGTACTTGCTGCGTGGTGCATTTTGCAGAAAAGAGGTATCAGAGGGACTGTTTGAACATAGAGTCCCGATTCTTTGATTTTTACTGAGTCTCCTGTTTCGAGATCAACCTATATTTCCATCTTGGAACTGCTTTGAGCAGGCTTCTCTGATTCGCAAATTCTCTAGTTTTTTTGATCTGACAGTTTGCAAAGTAAGGCAAACTTATTTATTATTTTTATACTATATTGTGATGTTACGAAAAGCTATTTTGTACTCTCTGAACTTTTTAAGATTTTATATAATTTCTAACACTGGCAGTGTCACCAGTCTACTAATATTTTCCAAGGAGTTGAGGGTTTCGTGAATAAGCAAAAGGTCATACTGATACTATTATTAATTCTTCCTCTCCTTTTTGTACTGTATCTCTACAGCCCTTTTTTAATAATGGGTTTGATTGATAGCTCCTGGTACTATACTGAGGAGAAAGTTGATATCGGGTCTTTTGACTACAGTTCCGTACTTACAAAAGCGGAGAAAGCTGGTTATGAGGTGGAAGGCTCCTGGCCCTGGCCCGGAAGTTTTTCGGGCTTTGATCCCGGTGATGTCCCGGAAGTCCGGGAAAGTTTCGGAGGTGCTGCTCGTGTGCAGGATATAAGGTTCAATTATAATAGTAACTCCGAGCTAACGGTTTTCATTTGTGAAGACGAATCGGAAGCCAGAACCTATGTGGCGATTTCGAACTTCAGCCACTCCGACCCCGGATCTCCCTTACAGATATCGGAATTTCCGGATGACTCATGGATGCTTGAAAAATTCGGGCTTCTCTTCAGCCTGGATGATGAAGCTTCGGAAAATTATCTTGGGGCTCTGAAAAAAGCAGCACAAAACCAGACCTGGAACGCTGAAATACAGGTGAATGAATCTCCGGATTTTCCGGGCGTATATGCCTATCTCATGGAAAGCAGTGACTATTCCAGTTACAGTTCACCTATGGGTATTTATGCGTACTCCACAGCAGGCTCAGACATAGAAGAAGTTTTTCTTAAGGACGGAAACCGGCTGGGTTCGGTAAGATATTTTGTCCCGGAGGCGAGGATAATGACTTATAATAATGGGAACAGGTACATAGTTGACCTCGATGCCTCTGGGAAGGTCAGACTAGAAATCATAATGCCTGCAGGAAGCAGTGGAGAAACTATACCTGAAGAAGAATACAGGACAGTTTTCAGGGAAATGTTTGAAGAACTGGGGCTTTCTTCTGAAGCTGTGGATAGATTTAACTTTTTTGCAAGCTCTTCAAGGGTGTGGTGAAGCTGCCTGAGTTTAAGTAATTTTTTTCTTTAAGTTTTATTATTTTTCATGTAATTTTTATTATTTTTCCTTTAATTTTTTATTATTTCTCCTTCTCTGCTTCCAGAGCTTTTTGCCTTCTCACGAACCTTGCTCCCATCTCAAAGGCTTTCTGACAGTCCTGTGGGAAAACTTCTTTTTGCCTTTTTGCCTTCTCTTCGGGATTGAAGATTGATGAGAGGTACTTTGAATAATCATCAAACTGGTATGTGTCGGTACTCCATAATGATTCAGAATATCCGAAAATTCTTGTTGCAAGCCTTTCGTTCAGTTCAAAAACCTTATCAAGACAAAACATATCAAAGTTTTCTTCCTTGATATTCATGGTGTAGATGAAACCAACCGGGATATTTTTCGGATAAAATGTCTGAACATCAACTGAGTAAGTAATATACGGGAATATATAGCGTTCCATGAAGGATCTCATTTCTCCCGTTAAGTTCCCGAGATATATTGGCGATCCGAGGATTACCGCATCGGCTTCTTCCAGCCTTTCAAGCACAGGGGTCAGTTCATCTTTAATCGCGCATCTTGCAAGGCTTTTTCCATCTTTTAATTTGCAGGCAAAGCAGCTTGTGCACCCTTTGAACTCAAGGTCATAGAGATGGACAATTTCTGTTTCTGCGCCTTCTGATGCTGCACCTTCAAGAGCTTTCTCCAGCAGGGTCGCTGTGTTCCAGTTTTTCCTTGGGCTTCCGTTTATTGCCATTACTTTCATATTTTACCTCCAAACGTTCCGTTTTCATATAAATCTCCAAACAGGATAATATTTGCTGTCTATAAAATAGAAATTTTATTTCCGATACGGCTATCACAATCGCTATAAAAAAGAACTGAAGTGCTTTGAATCCTCCAGACATATATCAGATAGAAATATCAGATAGAATTCCGAATAAGTTAGGCAAGAAAATCAGATCATGAAAAAAAATGGGAAGAAAAATAAAAGGTGTTTCAGAATTATGCAAAATTAGGAAAAGTACGGGGTATTTGCGGCTTTGAAAGCCGTTACCCCTATTCTGCACCTGTTAAGGTTTATGCATTATTTTCAGTGCTTAGGCATAATTCTTAACACTTATGCATTGTGTGCAGGTGCGAAAGTGTTTCCTGGAAATGACGCTACCGGTCTGGGCAGGTCAATATCCAGGGCTTCTTTCAGGACTTCTTCGATGGTCTCTACAGGTATGAACTTAAGTTCGTTTCTGACATCCTCAGGCACATCCTCAAGATCCCTTTCGTTCTCTTTCGGCAAGATTACCTTCTTTATGCCTGCCCTATGGGCTGCAAGGACTTTCTCTTTTATGCCGCCAACAGGCAGTACGGCGCCGCTTAGCGTTACCTCTCCTGTCATGGCAAGTTTCGGGTCAACCGCTTTGCCCGTAATCAGGGATGTCAGAGCCGTGAAAAGGGTCACACCAGCAGATGGACCATCTTTTGGGGTTGCACCTGAAGGCACGTGGATGTGGATGTCGCTTGAAGTAAAGTCAAAGCTGTTTACAGTGTTTGCAAGCCTTGACCTTACAAGGCTCAGAGATATCTTTGCCGATTCTTTCATAACATCCCCAAGCTGCCCTGTAAGCGTAAGCTTTCCAGTGCCTGGCATAAACGTGCCTTCTATGAAGAGAATATCTCCTCCTACAGGTGTCCAGGCAAGTCCTGTAACCACGCCGGGTACATTCTCTTTTCTGGCTTCTTCCTGCCGAATTATCTCTTTTCCGAGGATTTCTTTAAGCATATCCACCCTTACAACGTAAGGAAGGTCGGCTTTGCCTGAAACGATCTTTTCGGATACGAATCTTGCAATCTTAGCAAGTTGTTTTTTAAGCCCACGAACGCCTGCTTCTCGGGTGTACCTATCAATAATTACCTTCAGAGCTTCATCCTCGATTTTGAGTTTTTCCGCATCAAGACCATGTTCCTCCAGGATATAGGGAAGCAGATGGGCTTTTGCGATAGCGAGCTTCTCATTCTTTGTATACCCTGAGATCTCAATCGTCTCCATTCTGTCCAGAAGCGGCCATGGGATACTTGCCATAGAGTTGGCAGTAGCTATGAACAGCACATCCGACAGGTCGTATGGAACTTCCAGATAATGATCTGAGAAGGTGCTATTCTGTTCAGGGTCAAGGACTTCGAGAAGGGCACTTGCCGGGTCTCCAGAGTAAGAAGCTGAAAGCTTATCAACCTCATCAAGGATAAATACCGGATTTTTGGTGCCTGCTTTTCTCATGCCCTGAATAATCCTTCCTGGAAGAGCTCCTATATATGTCCGCCTGTGACCACGGATTTCGGCTTCATCTTTGACGCCTCCGAGGCTGACCCGCACGTATTTCCTGCCCAGGGCATCAGCAATGCTTTTTCCAAGGCTTGTTTTCCCGGTTCCTGGAGGACCAACAAGAAGTAGAATTGAGCCCTGCTTCTCCTTTTTCAGTTTCATTACTGCCAGGTGCTGGATTATTCTCTCCTTGACCTTTTCAAGTCCGTAGTGGTTGCTCTCAAGCACACGCCGGGCTTCGGCAATGTCAATGCTCTTTTTCTCTTCGGTTACCCAGGGAAGGTCGAGCAAGAGGTCGAGGTAATTCCTTATAATATTGGCTTCAGGATTGTGATTGCCTCCAGTTTCGAGTTTCTTCAGCTCGGACAGAGCCTTCTTTTTTACCTCATCAGGCATCTTTGAGTTCTCAATCCTTTCCCTGTATGCGGCATCACCTGATGCTGAATCATCTCCTTCATTGAGTTCTTCCTGAATAATCTTCAGCTGCTCGCGGAGCATTGCTTCTCTGTTCGACTTGCTTATTCTGTCGGTAACTTTTTTTGCCATTTCGATCTGGAAGTTAACATTTTCTTTATGCTTTGTCAGAATGTGGAGGAACAAAAGATACCGTTCACGAACTGAAGCTAGCTCCAGAAGCCTCTGTTTTTCAGCAAGTTTCACAGGTATGTACGGCATGACAAAGCCTATTATCTGGTCAATGGATTCCATCTTCTCAATGGGGCGGGTAAACTGCTCCGAACCCTGGAACTTCTTGCTTATTTCGTAAATTGTCTCCTTTATGCTTGCCATAACTTCGGCTTCAGTGTCTTCATCGAAGTCAGGCACATCATAGACAGGACTGTATGTCGCATAAAACAGCCCATCTCTTCTATATATAGAGACTGCTTCTACTCTCTGAATAGCCTTTGCGACAACAAGATATCCGTCATCAGCAGGCTGTATAAATGTGATTTTAAGTAAATTTCCTATTTTATACAAGCTGTCTTCGGACAGGTCCGAAGCTTTTGTGCCGCTTTTTACTGTCAGCCCAATGGCACTCACGGATTCGGCATTTTTCATCTCATTTAGCAGGATTTCGCCGGTAACTTTGTCAGCCATGAGTTTTGTCCGGCTTTTAGGGTAAACCACTATTCCAAAAAGGGGTACTACCAGTTTCTCTCGGTTTTCTCTAGTTTGCTCTGAATACATCGTCAATCGTCTCAATTATTATCTCAAATATTTAGTTTCAATTTACCTAACTTTTTTTGCGGACAAAAAAAATTACCTTATCTTTCCAAGAATTTTGATAAGCATGTCCATCTCTTTCTCATCCAGCGAATTTGCTATCCTCTCGATAACCTGTGATAAAGCGTGCTCCTCAGCATGGGCTACAGCATGCCCTTTCTCTGTAAGACGGATGTAAAAAATTCTACCATCGTCCTTGGATCTCTCCTTATAGACACACTCCATTTTGACAAACTTGTTAATCATCTCGGTAATGGTGGGCTTTGAGTTGCTTGTGATCTTAGCAAGCTTGCTAAATGTTACTTCTTCGTTTTCATCTATGGCTCTTAAATATTCGATCTGCTTGAGCGTAAGATCCGATAACCCACACTCTGAGAAGATTTGAGAAGAGCATTCGCTTTTAATTTTGATCAATTTTTCAAAAATTATGAACAAATGCTCTTTTTTCTCCCTCATCTCGATCTGATTTATTAGTTAGGATTTACCTAATTATATAATTTTCGGTCAAACCTCTTTAGCCAGAACTTCTGCACTCAATAAACCGCGCATCGAAATGTTGCTCAGGGTTTTCGCTCTTTCACCAAGATCAAAAAACAAATTTACACACAGTATACAAAACATCGACTCTTAACTTTACAGTAAACTCATGATACTAACGTTTGATACTTTCTGAATATAATTTTTTATGTACATCACTTTTTTATACATTCATGAGTTTTATTATATATACTTTATTTAAAGGTGGTATTTAACTTGGGGCATATGTATACTTATGGGGAAGATAAACGGACAAAATTAGTGGGAATTGTGAAATCAAAATATTCGTACTGTGTTAATTGTTTTAAAACTTTAGAATATGCGGGAAAAAGGAGCACATTCTGTCCAGAATGTCGTGAAATTGAGAAAGAGAAGGGGCAAAAAGTTGTAGCTCTGGCGTTCCTGTTATCTCTTGTGCCAGGATGGGGATATGTGTACGTTTCGGAAGATAAAAAAGCACTGGTTACATCTATATGTACGGTTGCAATGCTCTTTGTTCCTGTAATTGGGTGGCTTTTATCGTTCATTATATATCTTTTTTCTATTGGAAACACAGTCATGACGGCACAATTAATTAATGAAGTTCAAAAGCAAGCTTGAACACTTATATTTTTTCGGAAAAACTATAACGGGATAGGGGATTTTTCTCAAGAAAATATCCCATGATATTCTTTTTAAATTAACATCCCTCCAGTTCAAAAAACGGAAAATTTACAGAGAATTAGGCAGACTGCCTTTTTTAAAAGGTTTAAGCTTAAAACTCAATTTCTTCTCCATCGATTAATAAACTTTTAACTACTGCATTTCCGTATTTATCGATGATAACTTTTGCATCAATCTGTTTTCGTCCTGTCTGCTGTTCTATCTCGATTTCGATTCCCCTGCCTTCAGGAACGAAATAGCTTTCAATGCCGTAATCTACTCTGAGTTCCTTAATGGTGTTCTCTTCTGCTTCCCAGTCATATGTGATATCTTTTACCTTACCTTTGATGTAAAGTTCATTCTTTGGTGGGGTTGTGTAGATTTTTTTAGGTATGCCATACCCATTTTCCAGTTTCAGTGACAGATATACAGGATCACTGTAGTAGAAATAGGAATTCTCAGCCTCAATCCTTTCCATATCCAGGGTACTGATCTCATAATTAAGGGTGACGTAGTCTCCCCTGAAAAGGTCCCTTGGATCTACAGGCAGGGTTTTGAGCAAAACTTCAGTGCCGGTCCTGAGGGTGTATTCTTTATAAGCAATAAAGCCTGAGAAAATCAGGAGCCAGAAAATAAGGGTTAAATAAAGGATTTTCTTCTGGTTCATCCGCATATTCTCAATGTATCTTTTATGATTCTACAGTTTCTGGCGCTCAAACTGAAGCTTTTTATTGTTCCACTCCCGCAAACTTGCAGCCATGCTCATGCCTGTTTGGAAATCTTTAAGCTTTGATCGGAACGGTTTTAATAGCAGGACTGCCAGGAAAGAATCCCTAAAAAAACATGAATTACGGGAACAATCTCTTTGTCTTTTGACACCCAGAATCTAAAAGTCTGTATAAATATTAGAAGGAGAACAGCTTGTAGCCCCACGAACTTAAACGCTGCTGCAGCATGTTTTACTTTTTCTGACAGCTCATGCAAAATTCCCGTAAAATAGAGGGCAATGCCTGATATAAGGTAAAGACCCAGGATGTTTATCATTTCACGAAGGTCAATTCTCTCATTGTACAGAAGGCTTATCCAGAGGTAAAATGTAAAGAGCAAAGCCCGGCAACTGCAGTACACCTGTAGCCCTAGATAAGTGGAGAAACCCCAAGAAGCCATACCAGTACAAGGGTACTGTTGTTTGCATTGATATTGTAAATCTGGGCAATCAAAAAGAGGCTTGCTCCAAAAAACAGAGCTGAAAGGAAAATCAGGGCAAAACCCAGTTTCGGATATTTCTGATTTTCATATCTCAGGTAATAGCCAGCATAATGTATTCTTACAGTGCTTCCTGCAAGAAGAATTATTCGGAAAATGTCTCCTATCTTTTCCCAGTTGGAAGCTACAAAGAGGAAGCACCAATCCCAAGCAATATTGCTCCTATTATAGAAAAGGCAATAATTTGCTTTTTTGACCTGTGCTCCGCTTGATATTCCTCAAGGTCAGCTCACATTTTTTCGGCCTGAGCTTGGTTAATTGTGCCTTCATCCAGCAGTTTTCGGATCAGGTCCTGGTCAAACATATTAATTCTATATGACTCAACTATATAAATAATATCTCTATGTTTAATCCAGTAATCTCTGTTATTGCCAGAAATTTGCCAGATTATTTTTCACATTCAAATAATTCGCAACATATTATTCCTTGACTTCCTTACGGTTCAGGCTTTACAGACCAGTGTTCAGAAACATTGTTTCAAAATCAGCTTGAATCTAAATTACATACCTTTTCTATCAAGCAATTGAGGTGGTATGAAGATGAATTGTGGAGATTTGAAACTGGGGCAGGTTCTTCGCTGCGAAAGATGTGGTTTTGAGCTTGAGGTTGTAAAAGAATGTGGAGACGTTACCTGCGCCTCAGAAGCCTGCTGTACCGGCGATGTAACATGCTGCGGAGAACCTATGAAACTGAAGCAATAAGCTTAGACAAATTTATGATGTGTAAAAACATTGCGAATGACTGGAAAAAGAGCTTAGTGATAGTTTTCTAGAATATAGGATCGCTAAGCTCATTTTTCTACTGTTTTCCATTATTTTTCTAAGTATTATTCCTCAGAAGATAGCTTTTTCAGTTAAAATATTTTCCCTAAAGTCAGCAGTCACCCTATATAATTTATTATCCTATATAATTTATTATTACTGTAAACTCTCATACCCGTACTGTTCCCTGATCTCAGATTCTTTGAGGACTTTGAGCCCCAATTTATCAAGGATTTCGGAAATCCTGTGCCTATCTTCGCTCTTCATGGATTTCCTGTCAAAATAAGCAAAATCAGCCTTTGATTTTTCAATAGCCTGCCTTATCAGGGCTTCGTCCACGAATTCCAGCTGGTATTTGGGAAAATTATGCCCGAAAGAGATTCCGGTTTCAAGCAGAAGTCCTGTCTGACGTATGGCATAATGCCCGCCTCCGAAACCGAGAGCAGTAGGCACTTTCTCAAGGGAAACTGCAAGGATGGCTTTTGCGGCAACCTCGCCTGCATCAGGATCTTTCCACTGCACCTCGGTGCTTCCAATTTCGGCATAAAGCGATGGAACGGAGAGTTCTGTGGGTCCATGATGGGTTACTTCAAGGGTGACATCATACTTCAGATTTTTTTGTTCAGCCAGGCGCTTCATTTCCATAAGAATAGATTTCATGGCAGCCGGGGAGGAAACCGCAAGGGATTTAGGGCAGCCTCCAAGCCTTGCTTCATCTGAGGGATTTCCTGTGCAATGTACAGTCAGGGAAGAGATTTCTTCTTTACTCCGATGTTTGGATGCAAAAATTATAAGAGAGGCTGGCAGCCCTATGTTCTCGAGTCTTCTGTCGAGCCCGTCCTGAAAAATATGCATCTCTTCGATTTCGATAAGCCTGAATTTTCCATCCCTTGATTCCCAGGCAGCAGAGAATCCAGAATTTTCAGGGAGCTCAAGAATTTCCCACTCCTCAAGGCTAAGGAGATGGGCTTTAATATTCTGGCTGGCAAGGTCGGGAGCAGAGCTGATTATAGTTATTTTTGGAACAGGGTTTTCATGGAGGTTTCTATCTTTTTTAATGGGTTTTTCTGGATTGCTGTTATTTTTCATTTCTGATCAATTCGGGTACTTAATTCGGGTTTTATCACTTTACGCTACCTATAGATTTCGTTAAGATAGATAAAATAAACCCTGAATTTCAGCTCTGGATGTGAAACCTGAAGCGTCTGTGCAAAGCAGTGCTGAAAAGTCAAAAGGGGTAAAACTAGAATGAACTGTGCAAAGCAGTGCTAAAAAGTCAGAAGGGGTAAAACTAGAATGGATAAACTCACTGGATGGGAGTCAGGTAAGAACTGGGTAAAGAAACCTTAAGTGAAAAGTTATGAAGAAGTCTGAAGTCAAAAGTAGTAAGAAAGATTGGCTAAAAAACGAAGAAAACTGATGTCAAAAGCGATAAAAAGCTGATGTCAAAAGCAATAAAAGATTGTCTCTTGAAACTATAGAAAATGGATTTTTAAGAAATTGTTTTGGGCAGATCCCTGCTTTCTGAGGAGCAGAGATCTGTGTTTTTCAGGATAGAAAAGTTTTTCAAATGCTGAAACAGTCTCAGCCAATGTGGATGTACTGATCCACAAGTTTCCTGATTTCTTCGTTCTTGCCGTAGAGCCTCTCACTGAGCTGGTAGTCGTTGTAAGCTTCAAGGCTGCTGATAATTCCGTCAAGCATACCTTCAGTAAATACATCGTATTGCATGAAGATCTCTTTCTTTGCTTTCAGAGCCTGAGCTGACTCATAACAGGACGCAGGCAGGTGTTCTAGCTCGGCAAGCCTGTCTTTGTGTTCCTCTTTGAAGATATTCACATTAATGTAAAGTTTCTTTGAAAGCTCAAGGGCATTCTCCATCTCAAGACCATGGCGGGTACCAACACAAAGTCCGGCAAGGAGGAGATAAATGTTAGCAGAGCCGTCTGCAGCACGGAATTCATATGTCTGTCTGCCGTGGAAATTCTTGAAATCTTCAGAATAGTTCGGGTTTGCAATGGTAATCATTTTGCTTGCATCACCGGTCCATCCAAGAGGTACGCGAATGAGTGCAGAACGGTTTCTGTCTCCCCAACAGATGTTTGTTGGAGCTTCCTGGTGAGGTACAAGGCGCAGGTAGGATGTCGGGATCGTGTTCCCAAAGGCGGTAATTGCTGAAGCGATATCCAGGCAGCCAGCGATTGCTTTCTTTGCAGGATCACTCAGCTTTCCTTCATCGTCAACAGTTGCGGTCTTGCCGTCTTTCATGAGCTTCATGTGGATATGCAGTCCACTGCCTGCCTTTCCAACTGTAATTTTCGGGGAATAACTGACAGTGACTCCATACTGGGCTGCAATCATTCTGAGCATCCACTTTGCAATGAGCAGACGGTCAGCAGCGTCCTCAATATTTGTGGTTTCGAATTCGATTTCATTCTGTTCGTAGTAGTATTTATCGTCAGTGAAATTTCCGACTTCAGAGTGCCCGTATTTTATTAATCCCCCAGCTTCAGCAATAGCGAGCATGGTATCCTTCCTGAGCTGCTCAAATTTTGTGAAAGGTCCTGCCTCATGATATCCTCTCTGATCAACAGCCGGGAAGTCAGTGTCAATCTTGTTTTTGTCGCAAATAACATAATACTCGAGTTCAGCCATTACATTTAACTCGTAGCCTGTCTTCTCCTTAAGGACATCGTGAGCCTTCTTCATGATATTTTCGGCTGAACTTGCAAGAGGATTCCCATCTTTGTCAAAGAATGAGCAGAGTAAGTCAAGGGTCGGGATCTTTTCAAATGGATTTACAAAAGCAGTGCGGTATTTAGGCACGACATAAAGGTCGCTTGAATCAGCTTCAATGTATTTGAATAGGCTGGAACCGTCCACTCTTTCTCCGGTGGAAAGTACTGTATCAAGGTGCTCTTCACTCCTTATGACGAAGTTTAAGGCTTTAAGTCTCCCATCCCCGCCAGCATAACGGAAGTTGAGCATCTTTATGCCATTCTCCCTGATAAACTTCATGATGTCTTCTTTGGTGAATTCATCTGCTGGTTTGTTGAGATACTGTACCAGCTTATTAGGATTCATTTTTATAGATGATGGTTTCATGCTTATCCCTTCTTTTTTACTGCATATTCGGGCGCTAAAATCCTGTTAATTCCGAATAATTTTCAGGCTCACGGGTAGCCACATTGGCTATAATTTTTTAAACTCTTGCCTGCTAGGAAGTAGATAACTTACTGCTGTCTATATAAAGTTTTCCCTTTATTGTTTTTATAAAAGAAATAAAAGAACAGAGATAGCATAGCTCTATTCTTAATTATAAATTATATTGAATGATTAAATTGAGATGCCAGTTAAAGTCCCTTCCGCTGAGGTTTCGTCAGTTAAGGGTTTTGCCTAATAAATATATCATACGAGAACAATATAACCATTAAATAAGTTCAATTCTCAAATTGAAGAAGTGGATGGAGATTTATCTACTTCCCATTTTGAGCCAATTTTATTGCATTGGGAAGATGGAGGAAAAATATGGAGACTTACAGTATTCCTGAGATTGCCAAAGACGTATTCTGTGTTGGGGCAAAAGATTGGAACCGCCGAATGTTTGATGCTTTGATCCCATTGCCTCAGGGCACGAGCTATAACGCTTACCTTGTGAAAGGACAAGAAAAAGTAGCTCTCATAGATACCGTGAACCCAGGTTTCGAAGAGGAGTTCGAAAATAAGATAAATATGGTTTCCAGCCTCGAGAAACTGGACTACCTTATTATGAATCATGCTGAACCAGATCATGCCAATGCTATTCGTTATATCATGGATAGGGCTCCTGCCTCAGTGCTTATTACTACGGAAAGAGGCGTGAAGATGGCAAGCCTGTACCATGAACTTCCTGAGGGTCGGGTTAAGGTCGTTGCCGAAGGAGATACGCTTGACCTGGGAGGCAAAACCCTGCGCTTTATCGAAGCTCCCTGGCTTCACTGGCCTGAAACCATGTTCACATACCTGCCTGAAGACAGGGTACTTTTCCCATGTGATTTCTTCGGGGCTCACACAGCCCAGGGCATTTACGATGAAGACCTGGAAGACCTTATTCCTCTTGCAAAACGCTATTATGGGGAAATAATGATGCCTTTTGGGAAAATGGGAGCAAAGGCTCTTGAAAAAATAAAGGATCTTGATATTGAGATTATTGCCCCGAGCCATGGACCTATTTATAAAAATCCTCAGCGTATACTTGAGCCCTATGCAAAATGGACAGCAGGGGAGACAGAAAATAAAGCCCTTATTGTCTATGTGAGTATGTGGGGTTCCACACAGCTTATGGTCAAAACTATTGCCGAAGTGCTGATGAAAGAAGGTATAGATGTCAGGATTTATGACCTTGCAGTTTCCGATACAGGAGATATCGCAAGGGAACTGGTCGATTCCCGTGCTATTATCCTTGGGGCTCCCACCGTCCTTGCAGGCATGCACCCTCTTGCCGTTTACGGCACTTACCTTGTAAAAGCTCTCAATCCACCTGCAAAGTATGGAGTTATACTCGGGTCCTTTGGCTGGGGCGGAGGAGCTTTGAAACAGGCAGGGGATATTCTTGTTCCTTCAAAGATGGAAGTTGTTGGAACACTTCAGGTGAAGGGCAAGCCTAGAGAAGAAGATTTGAAAAAGATTGAGGATATTGGTCGAGAGCTTGCACAAAAAATGAAAACAACCTGAGAAGTCTCTGCATTCAGACCTTGAGAACCCTTTTTTAGTGTACTTGTAAGGCTCCTTTCATCCGTAAAAGGATTTGATCCAGTTTGGAGACCTTACCAGCCTTTTTTGGCAACTATTTACGGCGCTACATTTAAGGTGGGAATCGAAATTACGATTCTCAACTTATTTTCTTTTTATGCAAATCTGACAAATTAATGGAGAATAGGAACATAAGTTACTGAAGCTCAGGATTACACTTATGCATAAGCTTACTGTAGGCATAATGTCTGTACTAAATTTGTTTCCGGAAACTAAGCCTTTTATTGGGATTAGAGCATTATAAAAGTATTGGGATTTGAGCATTATATAAAAGGGTAGTTTGGAAAGAAAGGTAACATAGACTTGATTATAAACCTTCAGAAAATAATCTTTCTAACAGGTCTATCCAGTTTTTAGATTATCTTTGTCCTGAATCCCAAGTTCTGGACGCAGGGGTTTTTATGAAAGGGGAATCTGAGCTAAAAAAGGAATTGAGTTTGCTGGAGGCTACTCTGGTAGGAATTGGTAATATTTTAGGAGCCGGGATTTATGTACTTATGGGAAAAGCTGCAGGGCTTGCAGGCAATATGGTCTGGTTTTCTTTTCTCTTTGCTGGGGCAGCGGCTGCACTTTCCGCCCTTAGTTATATGGAGCTTTCTTCCATGTATCCCAGAGCTGGAGCAGAGTATGAATTTGTAAAAAGAGCCTTCGGAGAACGCGCTGGCTTATTTATTGGATTGCTCGTTATCTGTTATGTAGTAATAACAGCCTCTGCGATTGCTCTGGGATTCGGCAGGTATTTCAGCAGCCTTTTCGGAATCGAGTATTTATTAGGGATAATATGCCTGTTTATTTTTCTCAGCTTTATTATGGTATATGGGATAAAAGAATCTGCTAGGCTGGCTAGTATTATAAGTCTCATAGAAGTAACTGGGCTTTTAATTGTCATTTACACCGGGTTCCCCTACCTTGGGACGGTAAATTATTTTGAGGCTCCTGATCTGGCAGGAGTCTTTGAGGCTTCAACTCTGATTTTTTTTGCGTTTCTCGGGTTTGAAGATGTTGTGAGATTGTCTCAGGAAACGAAAGAAGCTGAAAAAACTACGCCAAAAGCCCTGCTTATTGCTATATTTTTTACTGTTCTTCTTTATATGTGTGTGGCAGTAACCGCCGTAAGCGTGCTCGATTTTCGTATTCTGGGACTTTCAAATGTTCCGCTTGCTGATGTTGTTGCTGTTTCTCTTGGGAGTGACGCTTTTGTCCTTATGTCCTGGATTGCCCTTTTTTCCACTATGAATACTGTACTTGTGGTTATGCTTGGAGGGTCGAGGATTGTTTATGGCATGGCAGATGCAGGGTCGCTTCCAGAAAGTCTTTCCAGGGTGCATCACAGATACCATACTCCATGGGTCGCAATTTTTGGGGTTGTCTGTTTCTCAGCCCTGTTTGTGCTGCTAGGGGATATTGCAGTTGTTGCAAATATTTCTAATTTCATGATCTTTATTGTCTTTTTCATGGTCAATCTTTCCCTCATAAAGCTTCGTTATACTGACCCCGACAGAAATCGTCCTTATAAAGTACCCCTGAATATCGGGCGTTTTCCCCTGCTCCCGTTTCTTGGTGCCCTCTCTGCAGTATTTCTTTTTTTCCAGCTAAGCCTGGAGGTCATAATTTACGGACTCGTAATCTCTGGAATCGCTCTACTGATAGCACTGCTCAGAACCCGAAAGAAGCATCTGTCCAGTACATATTAAAATTACTTAGAAAATTCATAAATTTGATATCAGTGAAAATGGTTTAATAATAGCTTTCTGATGGAAATACATATATACAGGTCTCTTAACAGTATTTAACTGCTTAATAATGTTTCTATCAGGCTTTAGATTCTTAATATCCTCTTTAAAGGGTAAAATTATCTCTGCATATTTCTGAATTGTCTACGATTTTTAGTTTCTTCTACAGAGTTAAAAAGATTTTTACTGTCTTTAATATAAAAAACCCTTTTAATTAGGCTTTTTTTCACAATATAACGGCTTAAATTAAATACTTAATTAATTAAGCTATTTTTATGCTTTTTATTCATTAACAATTAGTTTTATATACCTCAAATTTTATTTGAATCGTTCTATTTCACGCATTGCTCAAATAATTGATTATAAACCTAATAATCATTACAAATAGTTGAAACACTAAAAATTATTAACCAGTAATTACATGAATTTAAGAACATTTTACATTTAGAGAGGGAGTAAATTTGAGAAGAGAGCATTACGAATTTCCGCTGGAGGATTTCATCTCAAGAGACGAGTTTAACCGAATTAAAAAATTCTCCCGTGACAAAGAAACCCCGTTTTTAATCGTTGACCTGCAGAGAATAGAGCAAAGCTATGATGAACTGGTAGAGCAAATGCCTTTTGCGAAAATTCATTATGCTGTAAAAGCTAACCCCATGGATGAGGTTGTGCTTGCCCTGAAGAATAAAGGTTCGAATTTTGATGTGGCAACAATCTACGAACTTGATCAGCTTCTCAGGCTTGGTGTAGAGCCTGAAAGGATCAGTTACGGCAATACTATCAAAAAGGAGAAGGACATAGCGTATGCATACGAAAAAGGGGTGAGACTTTATGTTACCGATTCTGAGAGCGATTTGAAAAAGCTAGCCAGAAGAGCGCCAGGATCCAGAGTCTTTTTCCGTATCCTTACTGAGAGTGATGGGGCTGACTGGCCTCTCTCAAGAAAATTCGGTTCGCATCCCGATCTTATTTATAAGCTCATTTTGAAAGCTGAAAAACTGGGGCTTGAGCCGTATGGGCTTTCTTTTCATGTTGGCTCCCAGCAAAGGGACATTGGTCAGTGGGACAATGCTATTTCCAAGTGCAAGTACCTTTTTGAGGCAGTGGCTGAAAAGGGCATACATCTGAAGATGATCAACCTTGGTGGAGGCTTTCCTGCAAAATACCAGGCGCGAGCTCATGATCTAGAGACTTATGCACGGGAAATCCGGCGCTTTTTGCATGAAGACTTCGGGGAGGAGCTACCTGAAATTATAATAGAACCCGGGCGCTCTCTTGTCGCCAATGCCGGAATAATCGTAAGTGAAATTGTGATGATCTCCAAGAAAGCCAGATTTAACCAGTACAAATGGGTGTATCTCGATATCGGCAAATTCGGGGGCCTTATAGAAACCCTTGATGAGTGCATCAAATATCCTATCTTCTGCGATAAAAAGGGCTGTGCTGAGGAAGTAATCCTTGCAGGTCCGACCTGCGACAGCATGGATATTCTTTATGAACATTACAAGTATACTTTTCCTCATACAATGCGGGAAGGAAACCGGGTTTATATCTTTACGGCAGGTGCCTATACCCAGAGTTACAGTTCTGTAAGTTTTAACGGCTTTCCCCCTCTAAGGGCTTATCTTACTTGAATAACTATTCAAAGCACTTGATCCAAAAGACTGGAATTTTTAAAGGGTTTATGAGCCCTTTTTATTTTTTCTATTATACCACTTGTTTTTTATGTATGCATTTAATGTATGTATTTATTGTATTGCATTATTTTCCGTTCTTTAAAATTTTAAAGGGTCAAAAAATATCTGCCTATTCGCTAAATTTTAATCAGAAATTATTTTTTAGACAGGTTATAATATATATCTCAAAATAGTATATCAGGGAGTACAGGTTGAGAGTTGTGAGCTTACTCTCAATCTTATGGGGTTGGGATCATCGATAGGAATCCGCGGACTGAAAATGGATTCCTATCATTCTTCTAAACTTGTCATTGAATCTAAAAATCCTTTATTTCTATTTTTAAACAAAAGCCTGTATGACTTTGTCTCAATGGAGGAAAGGATGACTTAGAAAGCCGCTAAGTCTTTAGTTTAGCGCTAATTCACTTATTGATGCCGTCAACAATCAATATTTTAATTCTAATTTAATTTCATGTTTTGATTAAATATTTTTATGTGATTAAAAATTTTGCTAGAGAAAAAATGCAAAATGTGCTTAAAAATTAGGCTTAAGAGCTTTTTTTTGGGTCGGTTATGATATATAGCCCCACACCGCTATAGGATATAGATTAAGAGTAATAGGGTTTCCTCTTAATCTTTGGGTTGGATCGCAGGTAGGGACGAGAATAGGGACTCGACCCTACCATCTACTTCTAAATTAATCTTTAAGGTTTCTTATACTTTTTCATAATGTCCTTATTTTTAATAAACCTTATGACCGTTATTAAATATATATTTCTATCTGGGCTATTGGCAGCTTTCAGAATATAACGCCCAGGCAAGCTATTTTTTTCTTTTTTACCCAGGAATCTTTGTAGCCTACAATTTTATTTACCACAGGATATGGTATATATCCCGGCAGGTTATACGCAAGTAAAGATCCTTTCGGATAAACGGCACCATTGTACATTATATAGCTGGAGAACATATCTTGTCCGAATGATTTATATTTCTCTGACCTTTGTGTAGGAAAACCTCAAATAGCGGATTCCTTTATTTCTAGAACTGAGAAGAGTGCGTCAATGAACATAACATTAATCGGGATGGCAGGAGCAGGAAAAAGCACTGTCGGAAGAGTACTTGCAAAACGCCTTGATTACACTTTTATCGATGTGGATCGCCTGATCACGGAAAATATAGGAATGCCCCTTCAGACCCTGATTGATAATGAAGGGGACTCAGCTCTTATCAGGCTTGAAGAAGAAGCTATCCTGAAGCTTGGTCAGGTTGACAACTGCATCATTTCCCCTGGCGGGAGTGTGGTTTATTCCGAAAAAGCCATGGAACATCTGAAGAAGATATCGAAAATAGTTTTTCTGGATGCTCCCTTCAGAAGTATTATAAGAAGGCTTCCCAATGCAAGAAAAAGAGGGATAGTAGGACTCAGGGACAGGAGCTTGAAAGAACTTTTTGAAGAAAGGATGACGCTGTACCGGAAATATGCTGATTTTTCAATAAAACTTAAAGGAAAAGAAAATATTAACGAAATTGCTGAGAAAATTATTGAACTTGTTTGTAAAGGCAAGGTTTGAGATCTATGGTTAAATCTTTTTATTTAGTTGCAGGCAACGCTTCTTCCTCTGAGATAAATTTCCTTTGAGAATAATTAAATATAAGGAGTGCTCTGAGTTGATTTATTTTAAAACAGTAGTTTAATTTATTAGGTATCAGGTCTTCAATCTGAGCAAAATCTCACCTTTCTCTATCAATTTAAACGTTTAAGCATCGGTCTGCAGGAAAAAGATCCGAGCAGCAGGAGAATATAAAATGGCATCAAGTCGTTTCATTATTACGGTTATAGGCAGCGATAGAGTAGGAATTGTTGCCAGGATCACTACTGTGATGGCAAATTTCAATGTAAACATTGTTGATATCACTCAGACTATTTTGCAGGGCATCTTTACCATGATTATGTTTGCAGAAGCCCCACAGGAGAACTTTGACCTTGCAGCTTTCCAGGAAGCTATGGATGCCGAGGGAAAGAGCCTTGGAGTCGAGGTCAAGGTACAGCATGAAGATGTTTTCCGTTTCATGCACAGGATTTGATCTGGAAAGCCGCTGATCTGGAAAATTATTGATCTGAGCAATCACAGTAAAGGATTGGATTCTCAGCACTCACAGCCCCTTTTTTATTGCAAAGGAGTCCAAGGCTGGGAATGTCAAACTTGCTGAACTTGATTTTGAAGATCCGGGAATAAACATCATAAAAAAAAGAAGTTGAAGTGGGCAAAAAAATTAATAGAAACCGTAAAATATTAAAAACAGAGTAACCCAGTTAAAGATAATAGTTTATTATAAACTTACGATTTCGTCTATTTTTATCTATAGATTAAATCAAAAAACTTATTCTATTGAATAGCTGCCATTTATACGCATATTTTACTTAGAGCAGGAAAAACTGAAGTTATAAAGTTTAAAAATAAAAAGAGTCCTGCAATCTTTCCAACCAGATGCAAATCTCTTAAGGCTTCAAATTGAAATTAGTCAGGGAATATATCCCCAGTTATTCTTGAAATTGCTTTTTTTGCTTGAATAGTAAACCGCAGACTACTTACAGATCATTATTCCTGATTTATTGAGAGTTTTAATAGAATTAGATATTGTGGAATAACTGAAAAAGTGAGTTTGTTTTATCGAAAGAAGGTTTATCCAGTTTTCTCAAGACTATTAATATTAAGAAACAGTTATTCTATTTCTTTTATATAATTTGTAATTCTATGTTTAATCGTACTTTCATGACAAAATTGCTCCTCTCCAATGGAAGCAAGTAACTCCAATGATTTCTAAAAGTCGCGTAATTTCTAAAAGTTGCCGTGAAAGTATGAGTGGAGTGCTGAAGGTTTTTGGTTAGAATGTGCAATTCTTTAGCCTACAGTCCATCTCTACAGTACCTGCAAAGTATGAAATAATAAATAGAATCGCAAAATAGTGGAGGTAAATATAATGTGGTTCGGAAATTGTGGTTGGGGCGGCTGGGGCTGCCGTAACTGGGGTTGGCGTCGCTGGGGACGCTGTGGCTGGGGCGGTTGGTGCTAAGAATAGCACTGAACCCTGGAAAACTTGAACATAGATGAAACAATAGTAGCCATCATCTCAAAGCGGGAAGATTGCTTCTGATTAATCTTCCTTTCCTGAATTGATGGTTATATATTTTTTACCTATGAGTTAGTAGCTATCAATCTTCATGTGTTTGAGGACGAAGGATTTCCATTCAGGCTGCTTTGAGCCCAGTGCATTGAAAGATTCTCTAATTTACTCATAGGTTAGGTCGAAATTTGTTATTTATAAGAGTAACCAGGTTTTCTCAACTTTTAAATAAATACATTAAAGTATTGAAGTTTAAAAATAGAGTAGTTGATAACGTTAGCAATACTATTTTTTCTGTAAATATATGTGTTTTTAGTGCTTAGTTTAGTTATAGATATAGAACATTGCATATTTATGCCAAAGAAGTTTTATTTTTGCCTGAATATTAAATTGTATACTAAACTCCTGATGTGATTTCAATCACTGTTGCTGACTTCCACCATAGACTGAGCTGTTTAGATAGATATTGCCCGCCTAAACAGTGAAGAATCAAAATAAACTATCTATATTTAAAAGCAGCCTATATAATGGAAAATCGATGAGGCTTATTCGTACTAGTCCTTCTCCGAACTATAGAAGCTGGAAAACCTTGATTACGTAGGTCTTAGAACAGATTAGAGGGTCTTTTCTAAAGTTGACCGGCATCTATTAAGAGGTCAATGGATAAGCCTCTATCTCATCTTTTTCTTTTAACTTCTTTTAAGTACTGGGGCTGATTGAGCTATAAAAACTGAGACTTCTGATTAGATGTTTGTTAACATCTTACAGCCAGATAGCAGAAGTCTAGGGTATTCTAAGTATAATGAGATTAAAAACAGACATCAGTAAAAATTATTCAGCCAAAGAAATCGGAGAAATAGAATATGTAACCATTTTTAGTGAATAATGGATAAGTTTCAGGAAAATTCTCTCAATTATGGTTATATATTTTTATTTCTCTCAAAATTCAATTGTAATTTTAGATCATATCTTTTTATCTGGAAACCAAGTAAATCCTTTCTAACGCTTACTCGTTTTCTAAAATATTTGAAAATTTTTAGTCTAAGTATCATGAAAATAAAGACCCTGCGGCTTTCGATGTCAGTATATGGGCTATACAAAGTCTTTATCTTATAAAAAAAGGAATCATAGTTATGTGTTATGCAAATAGAAAGAGTAATTCATTATTTTTCAATAAAATCCAGAGCTTTTTGAACTTATAATTGTGTTTATCCCGATAATATGGATTTTTTATGCCAAAGAAACTTTATTTTCGCATAAATATTGAGTTGTAGGTAAAAAATTCCGGCTATATCAAGGAAAAATAAGAAATCAACTTTATAAATTAAATGTAAGATTAAACCTATTTTTTTAGCCAATGGTTTGCCCAGATTTTCTAAGTCTATTATTAAATAAGGAGAAATTATTCTAGTAATATTATATAATTTCAAATTATATGTTTATTTGAACTTACGGGCAGTTTTATTTAAACAAGTTTTTGTTTAAATGAAAATCCCTTGCTGGATTTTTGGAATAATTGCCTGTGAGTTTTATAGGTGGTCTGAGAGGGTTGATAGAAAGCTTGATTCGGAGATCGTACATGCCTATGCAAAAAATTTCACCTTCTCAGATATTCAAAACCAGGTACAAAAGAGGTATTACAAATATAAAATAAAATCAAGGAGGAAAATCTAATGTGTGGAGGATGTTTTGGTAGATTCAAAGACTTTGACCGCTTTAAATGGTTCAGCTGTGGCAGCTTTGGCGGCGGCTGGGGCTGTGGACGCGGATTTGACTTCTGTAATAAGTTCAAATTCCGCCGCTTCAAATTCCGAAAGAGCTGCTGCTAAGAATACCTGACAAGTCTGAAAGACAGCCGCCATCGCCGAACGCAGGAAGCATTATATGTGAAAGAATATCGACAGTCATCAATTCAAGCACATGACAGAGATCAAGTTAATATCGTGCTTGAATTGATGACTCTATTTTTTTCATGTGGTTAATTATTATGACTCTATTTTTTTCATATGGTTAATTATTCCATGTTCTTCAGAACAGTTTTTCTAATAAAATTAATCCTTTATTTTAAAAAATATAATTCTTTATATAAATATTAATATTTTTAAAAGTTCTTTCTTTTTAAACCTGTTAAATAGAAAAAACACTCTATAAAAATCCAGCCCTATAAAGATCTCATTTTTAAAACTCACAATAAGATTATAAAAGTAACAGAACAATTATGATATAAAACCCGATGAGATATGTCATCTTATTCAAAACCAATTACCTTTAACTCCAGAAGAGCAGGCAGGAGTGGAATTCTTGGGGTATAGAGCTCCGTACCAGATTTCCGGAAAATCTCAAAGGAAAAACATCCTATGCTTTATAGGGCTGCATAAATGGAAGAGAAGCGGCGGCTTGAATATTTACGCCTCGAATGTAAAAGAAAAGTATTTTGTATGTACACGCTGTGGGAAAACAAAAACGATTTATGAATCGAAAAAGGAATAAAGTTTTAACAGAGTCTCAAGGAAATGACCTGACCCTTACCTGTCGGCTGACTTCTGCCTGTTGATTCGACTTTTACTTTATAAAGGGAACATATTGACTCCTTTATTTATATGTTTCTATTAATTTATTTTAGCCCCATTGTATTAACACCAGACTCAGACAAGTGTTTATAGCAAGCCCTCTCCATAAATGGAAATTCTCGGTTCACGGGGCTGCAAGACACTTCCGGCTTTTGTCAATTTTCCCAGCTTATATGCCAGGGGTTATTATTGGGCGAAGACATTTATTCATGCCAGAAAAATTATATATTTCCATTTCAAAAACTATTCTGGTAACATGCAAGAACTAGAACTTCTTCCCCTGATACTCAGTCACCAGACATTCTTTCAAAATTCACCAGAATTAGTTCCCCGTGGCATTTCCCCCCGCTGTACTGTGGAAAGCAGTGAAATCAAGCTCATCTCAGGTCCTTCTCACGCAGGTAAAACTTCTTTCCTGAGTCAGGTTGCAGGCTCTGTGGATGGAGCAAAACTCTATATCGACTTTGAAGACAGTCGGATGCAGCAGATCGGACCAGAGGGCTTGCAGGCTATTGAGAAAACTGCAGCAGAGCTTTGTAAAAGGGAAACTGAAGATAGCACAGCCCGGGTTTTCTACTTCCTTGATGAGATCCATAATCTCCCTGAATGGGAAAACTGGGTTGACAGGCTGCACACACAGGGAGCAGGAGTCTTCCTGACTTCATCTAAACTAAAATCAATAAATGAATTCTCCTCAAGGTTTGAAGGAAGAGGAAAAGTTCTAAGGCTTTTCCCATTCTCTTTTAAAGAATTCCTGCGGATTAAAGGTAAAGGAATACCGGAGCCAGGCTTTTTAACGCCCTCCAGATGCGATGAACTATTGTGCATGTTCCTGCAATACTTTGAAAATGGTGGTTTTCCGGATGTAGTAAAAAATGGTGACATAAGTTTTTGCCGGAACTACTTTGAAGAAGGTCTGCAACAGGGGGCTGTAGCTGGATATGATATCCAGAAGCTAAGAGAGCTCGCCATATTCCTGATCTCAAACATGGCTTCGGAATACTCCCTCGATACCTTAAAAAAAGTGAGTGAAATTGAGAATGAGGAGATCATAAACAGCTATCTTGATTATCTGGAAGATATTTTTTTAGTGTACAGGGTCCCAAAAATTAATGTTATTCAGGAAGATGTCGGTATTGAAGAAACTCCCTGTAAAGTTTACATAGGAGATACAGGCTTTTTCAAAGCAGTATATCCCGATTATCCTGACAGCCTCGGGCTGAGATTTGAAAACCTTGTATTCCTTGAACTGCTGAGAAGGGAAAAACAGGTATTTTATTTCCAGAACAGGAAAGAATGTGATTTCATTATTAAGGAAAAGGACAGCCAGGAAGTCTCAGATGCGATTCAGATTTCGGTTTGTTTCGGAAGCCCAGCAGTCAGGGAAAGAGAAATTCAGGGACTTACAGAGGCGCTTGAAGAATACGGCCTTGAGGAAGGGCTTATTCTTACAATGGATGATGAGGAAATCGTAAAAGTTGAAAGCAAGAGCGGAAAGAAAATAATTCTGGTCAAACCTGTGTGGAAATGGATGCTGGAATAATTTTTCCAGCCTTCATTTGCTACCAGAAATTAAAAAACAAGCAAAAATTCTAACTGGAATATTATAATAGCACCGATGCCTCACCTCTAACTCCGTTCTGAGTTTAGGTGAACCGGGGGAACTGTTGCGGGGGCTTTATATATTTCCGTCAGTTTCTTACCTTAAGCCTTTTTCTGCAAACTTAGTCTATTTTAGCGTTTTTGCTGCTTTTTTTAAGAACATTAGATAAAGATAAGAAATTCAGTCTTTAACTGGCGAATCTTTAATCGGAGAATGTGAGGAAATAAACTCTTATCCTCTCGGCTGAAGACTCAGGGGTTTATTTTTGATTTAAGAATTTTACAGTGACATTATTTTTCCAAAGATTAAATATATATTATATTATTAATTAGAAGTATTTAGGGTGGGTAAAGAAAATAGTGTACTGGTCTTAAGCAGAAAGGCTCTCAGATCTTCCCGAAAAAGCAGAACACACTATTTTACGGTTTGAATTAAACAATTCGGAGCTTGCTGGTCATTTTATTACAACTAATATAATTGACTAATGATATTCCTAAAATTTAATTTTAAGAAAAAAATACAGGAAGAAGGGGTATGGAAGTAGAAAGCACGGAGAGGATGAAAAAAGTTCATGTAAAGCCGATAAATATCTGGGAAGACTTTTTCAAGGATAAGACACACGGAGGGCACAGGTATTCAACTGAAGAGTTTCTTGCCCTGGAAGCCAGGGAAAAATTATTTCACCTTGATGGAGGCAAAACCCTTCTCGACTTTGGATGTGGCTCCGCAGAACTCCTAACATATTATGCTCCTAAGTATGAAAAACTTGTAGGAGTTGATTTTTCTCCATCCATGCTCAGAGAAGCAGATAAAAGGATCAAGGAAAAGGGATGCAATAACATCGACCTGATCCTTGCAAACCATGAAACTCTCTGGGATCATCTGCAATTCCCCTTTGATCGGATAACTGCAGCCGGAGTAATCCAGTACTTAACATTTCAAGAGATTGATGCCTTTATTGCCAATGCGTCAAAATATCTCAATCCCGATGGTAAAATAGTCTTTTTTGACGTACTGGATCCCCGATTATATCCATTATGGAAATTAGGGTTATTTGCACCGAAAGCAGGAGTCTTGAAAGCTCTATACAGGATATGGTGCGACCTCTGGTATTCAATATCTGCAACTTTAAAAAATCGCCCAAGAAACATTTACGGTTTTTCCCATAACCCTTATAAACTTCAGGAAATCGCAAATAAGCATGGTTTTGAGATGCGCTATGTGCAGTCAATGTATTATGAATATAAATATCATGCAATAATGTTCAGGACTTAAACGGCAGCACATTACTAGTTATATAAGGTTCACTAGAGGTTACTAAACCTGCTCTGAACCTTAGTTTTTTCTTATTCTTTTTATTTTATTTTCCTTATTCTTCTTATTTTATTTTTCTGTATCTGAGTGATTTTCTCCCTTATTTTGGAGCCCAATCTTGTTTACTGCTGTGTTTTCTGGACATTCACACGAAGCTTTGTAAAGTTCTTTGACATCAATATTCATTCTATTTGCCAGTTCTTCAGCTTCTTCTTTACAGGTGTAGATTTTCTCAAACGTTTCAGCTGGATCACGTTTTTTCAGATCTTCAAGAGTTTTTATGCGGGCAAAATAGCAAATGCAGTCTGCTTTTTTCTTGAATTTTTCAATATCTTCTTCTAATTCTGAATATCCACATAAATCTTTGTAAACTTCTTTACGGCTAATAGATTTGCTCTTTGCTATTTCTTCTGCTTCTTTTTTGGAGATGCAGATTTTCTCAATTACTTCAGCTGGTTTACAGTTTTTCAGGTCTTCAAGAGTTTTTACGCTGGCAAAATAGTAAAGTTTGAATGCCAGATCCATATCCATATTAAGTTTTGTGACAAATTCTGATTTATTAATACTCATGTAGGTCTGAGCTCTGTCAATATACATTCTAATCTGCTTTTCAGAATAGCTGTCAAATCTCTCTTGTTGCTCCGTAAGTATGAGTCCCATATGTTCTCCCAGATTTCGGGTATCATAATTCAATCTATTTTTCAGGTTCTTAGCATCAGAGGCTGCAAGTTCTTCTATGGATCTTACTTTTACATTGTATAGTGCATACGCTAGATCTTCATCTAATCTCAACTTTTTGACAAGTTCAGATTCTTTGATCTGGTACTCTGTCCTGGCTTCAAACTCACTCTTCTTATCCCCTGGAAGAAGTTTTTGAACCCACTCATAAACCCATTCTTCTATAGTTTTAGTAAACACTCCTGCAAAAAAAGAAAATATGAATACAGAATAAGCATCTAAGGTAGTTATTTCTTCCGTGTTTCGCATGTATTTAAGGATATAAAAACCTATTAGTGCTATAAAAGGTGCAATAGCAATTCTTCTAAGATATGACCAGGCAATGCTTATTTTTTTGTATTCCGGAATGAGCTGGCAAAAAGTATCTTCAATACTTAAATAAAGGTATGAGAGTACGCCAATAGAGGATGCAACTATTATGTAAACTGGAAACGCCAGACTCTCTATCCCATAAAATGTAACATAGTCTATCCGCCTGATGTGGAAGTAAAGAAGTATTGTAGGCCACATGAGCCCCATAAAAATTATAAGAAAATTCCTTACTATATCGTGAAGGTTGACTATTAACTCATTCTCGTCTATCAATATGCGACTTTTATTTATTCTGACTTTATCTTTGTGGACTTTTACTCTATCTTTATATGTATTTTCTTCATCATCACCTTTTTTCCATTCATCGTTTTTCACTTTCTTTTCGTCAATTTCTAAGCCTTCTATATTTACTATCGCGTAGTCTTCTAATATTTTCACTTTATCTTTGTCTAATATCAGGCTGTATCCTTCTTTATCTCTTTTAAAGAAGGCACTATATAACACAGCAATAATAATTAAAGAAACTATGATAAAAATCAGCAAGTAGAAGTAAAAAAAGATACAGGAACTATCTGCTCCTGATGGGAATCTCTCAATACAGGACAAAATAGCAGAGGAATTATTTGCTCCCGGCAGGAACGTCTCAGAACAGGACAAAATAGCGGAGGAATTATTTGTTCCTAGAAAGACAACTTGGGGACAGAAAATAATGAGAACAATCAACACTAGAAGTGCTATAAGTATAAAAATAACAAAACAAAGGTTCATTTTGTCAAAAAACCTCGATACCCAGCTTAAAAAGAGAAGATTCCCATAAATAATCGGTAATAAAAGAATCCACTCATATCTCTCTATTATAATTGGTTCCTGTGTATTTTGCGAATTGTCTGAATCTGTTGTACTTCCATCGCTTTGCCCATAACACCCCTGGATCAGCAGGCAAAAAGTAAGAACTATCAATACGAATTTAAATGTTCCACTGCCCCTCCCCATAGACAGCTATTTGTGTGTCTAGTTATATATAGCTAATTTTATACATTGTGGAGTATTATATCGAAAGAGTTAATATCGAAATAAATTTACTTCTTTTCTTCTACAGCGATCTAATCTATTTACAACGCTATTAATTCAATCAGCTTGCATTCGATGTTAAATAAGCAAATCCTCAATTCCTGCTTCTCTTACAATATCGATTGCCCTGGCTTCTTCTTCCGGGGTCAGGTGGCGTCCTAGATCCGGATACTCCATAGCCCGGTAACACGGCCTGTATTGAAACATAAGGTTGAACCTGATTTGCGGGATATTCTTTTCAACCCATTCTGCAATGGGCTTTGTACAGCACTCCAGGTGACCGGGGAGAACCAGGTGGCGAAGGAGGACTTCTGCGGTCTTGTAGGCAAATTCGAAATTGGGCTGTACGACTTCAAGATAATTTTTTATCTTTGAGTATCTCCGGGCACATTCATTGTTTCCATACTTGAAATCCCCCAGGTAGACATCCACAACCCCTTCGAGCATTTCTGCAATTTCCCGGGAATGGTACATATTTGAGTTCCAGATTACAGGCGTGTTTACAGAGACTTCACGGATAGTTTTCAGTACAGTATGTGTGTGCGGGGTAGGAGTTACGAAATTTACATTCCTTGCTCCATGCATTCTCCGCAGGTCTATTAACTTTGCAAGTTTCCTGGGTTCGACGCGGGTTCCGGAATCAGGGCAGGTTGAAATATCCCAGTTCTGGCAGTATACGCAGGCGAAGGTACAGCCCGTAAAAAATATTGTATGAGAGGGCACAAGTTCTGGCTCTTCTCCCATATGCAGGAACTCGGAGGCATAATTTGAGAGATCTGTCAGCCTGCAGAAACCTTTTTCACCTGTTTTCCTGTTAACCTCACAGCGCCATCCGCAGCAGTGGCATTTCTCCAGCATCCTGTCCACGATTTCAACTTTAAGGTCGAGGAGGGAGGGGCTGGCTTTCGGCATTTCCAGGAAGCTTTCGGTAAAAAACGTTAACCTCTCAGCCGCATCCTTATAAGCAAGAGCTTCTGCGGCTTCGATTTCAAGATTTTCCCTGAGTTTTCGGTATTCTTCGATTTCCTTCTCATGAATTTTCCTGAGTTCTTCAAGCTGCATGCCTGGGTCAAACTCGACAGGAACTCTTTCTGTTACCTTGAAGAGGGCAGGCATTTCATTTTTTTGCACCTTGAAGTAACGTTTCAGGTACTTCGGGGCTCCCATATTGAAGAAATATTATCCGGCATGGATTAAAGGCTTATTGTTTTCTTCTTCCTATTTTTAGTTCTTATTTTCAGTTACGATTTTTTGTTCAGATCTTTAGTTCCGGTTTTTAATTTAGATTTCTAGTTTCAGTTTTTAATTTAGATTTTCGGTTCAGGTTTTTAGTTTGATCTCCAATTTTGATATTCAGTTCTGCTTTTTAACTTTTAATTCTAATTTCAAACTTTTTTCTGTTTTCTAGCTCTGATTTTACTTGTTTATTATTGCATTTTTTAGATGCTTAACAGGTTTTCAGAGTTCTTTCTTGCAGGCAAAGTTATAAAAAGAAAAAAACGTTAAACGCATTTTAATTGCCGTCTTCACGGTGATCCTATAAGTTACTTAAACGCATTGTAAAATAAAAGGTTGTAAAACAAAAATGGAATGGTTTTTTCTTTTTATCGCGGGGCTTTTTGAGGCTGCCTGGGCAATCGGGCTGAAATATACTGACGGTTTCACACGGCTTTATCCCAGTATTTTTACCGTTGTTTGCATGATTCTTAGCTTTTATTTCCTGTCCCAGTCCCTGAAAACCTTGCCAATAGGAACCAGCTACGCAATCTGGACCGGAATAGGAGTTATTGGCACCACTGTTTTAGGATCTCTGCTCTTTAACGAGTCCCTGGAGCTTGCCAGAGTTTTCTGTATTTTTCTGATCTTCTCAGGAATAGTCGGACTCAGGCTGATTTCTCAATAAAACCAGGTAAAGTTTTTGTAAGTTTTTATTCTCTACCTTCTTATCTACTCTTCTTTATTTTTTCTATCTTTCCTTCTCCTAATTGCAGACAAAAATCCATCTAATACTGCTAAACCCCATCTAATACTGCTACTTCCTTCAGGACGGGGCACTAAAAATTAAAAGCCTGCACATCTATTTATATTGAAATTAAACCCGGAGGCTAATTTCAATTTACAGTAACTTTAGTGGCCTTCGGGAGCTTATGGAGGAATAATCTGGCTACGCTTGAGAATACTACAATTAGTCTCTGGGATTTGATGACTCTCCTGTTTATACTTCTGTTTCTCTATGCAGTAATCTACCCACAGTCGCAGCTAAAGCAAATTCGCATGAGGCGCATGTCAAAACTGAGAGCTATGGAAAAACAACACGGCTGCAAAATACTCACAATGATCCACAGGCGAGAGGCAATTTCCGTTTTCGGGCTGCCTGTCTATCAGTACATAGATGAAGAAGATGCCGAGCAAATCCTGCGCTGGATAAGGCAATACCAGGATTACCCGCTTGAACTCATCCTGCACACTCCTGGCGGGCAGCTCCATGCCAGCATCCAGATTGCTCGTGCCCTAAGGCGGCACCCTAAAAACACAAGGGTTATTATCCCGCACTATTCAATGTCAGGAGGCACAATTATAGCCCTTGCTGCAAACGAAATCGTGATGGATAAAGATGCCGTTATCGGACCTATAGATCCTCAGATAGGAGATTTCATGCGCGGGACATTCCCCGCCGCTTCCTGGATCTATGCAGCAGAAACAAAAAAAGAAAAAGCTGACGACGCTACCCTTGTTATGAGCGACATCTCCAGAAAAGCCCTTAAGCTAACCAGGGACGTCGCAAAAGAGCTTCTCGAAGGCAAAATCCAGCCAGGTCCCTCTGGTGAAAGCAGGCTCGATGAAGTGGTCGATAAACTGGTCAGCGGGGAAATGATCCACAGCACTCCTCTCTCAGCTGCTGATGCAAAAGCCCTGGGACTTCCTATAAGCACAGATTTTCCTCAAGAGGTGCATGAGTTCATGAAACTTTTCAAGCCTGTAAAAAAGAACGTGGAATATGTTGAATGAGCTGAAATCAGAATTAGTCTGAAGAATAAGAATTAGCCTGAAGAATAAGAATTAACCTGAAGAATCAAAATTAACCTGAAGAACGAAGTTTAGAGAAGTTTGAAGGTGAAACAAAGTTTAGTTAACCCGTTAAACCTATTTGTTTCCGATTCAAAACTAATTAAACTTCTACAGTTTATTTAATCATCGGCTTTTTTCACCTTCGCACTCTCTTCACTCAACCCTGCCCAGATAACCTTATACCCGAGCTGCTCGAGCACAGGATAGTAAAGGCTGCGATCAAGCCCGAAAGTCTCAAAAACTTTTACTGCGTCGGCATATGTCTCTACTGCACCTGGCTTTTCAAACTCCTTATCAATTCTTTCCAATAGCTGCCTGTGAATTAAGTAATTTTCAAGGAGCACGTAATCCTGATATTTTCCTAACGCAAGCCTGTCTGCGACCACTCCTTTTAGGGCATCAGGCAGTACTCCTTTTTCGGCTGCAATTTCTTCAAGGTTTATAAGTTCACCTGAAAGCGAAAGTTCTATTTCCCCAAGTTTCGAGCGGTCTTCTGAAAGCTTTTTTTCCTCGTACCTTCGAAGTATCTTCATGACCTCGTTTGCCGGGATTTTTTTATCAAAGAAAATAACTTCCTGCGAGGGAAAATCTTTTTCAGAACACTTGAGTTTCCTGTCAATCAGGAGAATTACAGGCTTTTTCACTTGCCTGAGTTTCTTAACCTTGTTTTCAAGGTATTCCGGTGTCCAGAACCCCACAATTTCAAGATATACCTTTATACCATTCCGCTGCAGGGCAAAGTCAGGGACAAAAGCATGTCTTCCGGCTTTAAGAATTGTCGGTTCCCTTATTATCTCCCAGCTTCCAAGACTGAGGCTGCCGAACATCTGTTCAAGCTTGCTGTCATAGGCTACCTCTTCAGCTTCGATTTCTTCAGTTCCAGCCTGGTATTCTCCTTTTTCTTCTTTAATCTGAATTTCTGGAGGGAGAACCCCAGGGGTCGGAGCTGCCTCAGGCATAACTTTGAACGCTTCTTCCGAATCATCAAGAGTAAACTCCAGAATTCGCTTTCCCCGGAAACCTTTGTGAAGAATGCCAGCCCTGAGCTTCCAGCCTTTTGATTTTAGCAGGACAGGAAAGATTTTTGCAAAGGAATTCCCATAGCGTTCAGAGACCCGAAAAAGAGAGGCTGGCCCGTCAAGGTGCAGGTGAACCGCTCTTAATCCCTCTTTTTTTCCACCGGGCTCTCCTTCAGATCTTTCTTTTCCCTTATCAATTTCGCCTTTTGACTCTTCAGTATCTTCAAGGGAGTACATTAGCCCCAGGCGGTGGATTCTCCAGAGCAAGTTCTGAAAATCGCCTTTAGTCCAGATGTCAAGATCAATTGCACGAAAAAGGAGGGTCTGTGTCAGAGAAATATTGTACTGTTGGAGAAGTTCTGCGGGTGAAAGGGGAAGAAAGCTTCTTACGACCTGATTTTCCTCAAGGTCAGCCCATAGTGCTTTTTCGAGTTCCTCGGTCGAAATTGAAAGTTTTTTTGCGGCTTTTTGCAGAGCCTCTTCTCTCTCGGCACGAGAAAGTGCCATGCCTCTACAGGCTTCAAAAACCGTTTCCCTTGCAAGAAATGGATCAATAGCTGCATCCGTTTCGATCACTGCCCGCCTTCCAAGCAGCTGGGAAAGCCCTCTTATAAAACGATAATTCATCTCCTCATAGCCCTCAAGTTCGGCAAGGAGATCGCCATAAGTTTTTCCGACATGCTGCTCAAAAGTCTCTATCAGGAGCCTTGCAAGTTCCAGGTTTTCTGGATTAAAAGCTGCATATACAGGCTTTATTTTCCCTCCGGAAATGCGGGTTACAAGCAGGTCAGATGTAAGCAGGTGATCCGCCTCCAGGATTTTTTTCTTTTTTCATTCCGCTTTCCCTTCCTGATTTTTCAGCTTTTTTTCGGATTGAAATAGCTTCCTTTCTCCTCCTTGCAGTTTCAGCCTCAGTCGTTTCTACGGTTATTATTTCATAAAGTATGGCTTCTTTTCCTTCCTTTTTCCTGAGAATCCTTCCGAGGCGCTGTATATACGCTAATTTGCTCCCTGTCCCGCTGGCTATAATTCCTATGTTTGCCTCAGGAACATCAATGCCCTCGTCAAGTACCTTTGAGGTGACTACAGCTCTGTACTCCCCTTTCCTGAATTTCTCGAGGATAGAATTTCTCTCTTTTGCAGATGTTCTGTAAGTAATTGCAGGAATAAGAAATTCCCTGGAAATCCGGTGAACAAGCCGGTTATGCTCCGTAAAAATGAATATTCTGTCTTCCGTATGTGCTTTCAAGATCTCTTTTAACTTTTCAATTTTTGAATCGGTATTAAAAGCAAGGTCTCTTGCAGCGTTTCTTGCAAGAAGGGCTCTCCTGGCTTTTGGGTCTCTTCCGCTTTTCATAACCAGCTTCTGAAAATCCCTTGGTCCCCGGATTACTATCCCGGTCTTCCTGAGATAATCGACATAGATGGAATGGTATTCATCGTATTTCTTCCTCTCCTCATCCGTGAGTACAGCAGCTACACGCTTAATTCTGTAAGGGGCGAGATGACCGCCTGCAAGTTCCGAAACATGCTTTTCGTAAACTTTTCCCCCTACAAGCCTGTTCAACTCTGAATGCAACTCATCTTCACGTTCGTAAGTAGCAGTCAGCCCAAGCCTGTAGGGCGCTGCGGAAAACTCGGCAATGCTTCTGTACCCAGGTGCAGGCAGGTGGTGAACCTCGTCAAAAATAAGCAGACCGAACCTGTTCCCAAGGGTTTCGGCATAGATATAAGCAGAATCATATGTGGAAACCGTTATTGGAAGAATTTTCTTCTCCCCGCCTCCAAGCTTTCCGATTTCCATAGAAAAAGCTTCTTCAAGTTGTCTTCTCCACTGTTCGAGCAGATCAAGCGTTGGAGCAACAACAAGGGTAGGAGTATTGCAGCCTGCAATTGCTCGAATCCCAACAAGAGTTTTTCCACTACCTGTCGGCAGGACGATCACTCCCCATCTATCGTTTTCCCCCCAGGACACGAGAGCCTCAGCCTGGTAATCCCTTAACTTAAGTTTCTTTCCCGAAGCTTCGTATGCTGCTGCCAGATCAGGACAGGGAAGAAGGTCAAGTACTTCATCTTTAAAAGGAATTTTTGAATTTTTCAGATAATTTATTATATCTCTGTAATAAAGGGCAAGAGCCCTGAAACTTCCGCTTCTTTCATCCCAGACTGAATTAGGAACTCTCACATTTCCCTCTATAAGAAGCGTTCCCTGATTGAAACTAATTTTAATCATTGCTTATTAAGAGCCTGGACGTTATATATAATAATTGACTTATCATTCCCGCAAGCCTTTTCAAAAAAATAGCTTGAGCGCAAACTTTTTTGAAAAATAGCTTGACCACAAACTTTTTAGAAAAAGTTTGATCAAAAACCGGCATGGAGGCGTGGTCAAGTGGTGCAATGCAAGTCTTTTGAGAAAAGCTTTGAGTGAAAATAACTTATGAAAGGATCGAAAATAAGTTTAAGTCAGTACATTATGATATTAATGAGAGAAAAATAAGAAAGGAGTCAAATTTGAGTGTAACTGACGGATCTTCAAAATCTGGCTATTCGGAGAAAGCCTTTTCGTCTGAGCCTCTGCGTTTAGAAGATCTTTTCCATGTTTATGGAATTGAACGCAGCCACGCCGATAATGTGGCAAGGAATGCTCTTGAGCTTTTTGATATCCTTAGTTCTGTTCATGGACTGCGTCCTGAGATGAGAAAGCTTGTAGAGATAGCGGCGCTTGTTCATGATATAGGCGCGGCTAAGGATTTTGAGAATCATCATAAAGCAGGAAGACTTATTCTGCTCCAGCACCCGCCATCGGAAGTGCCTGAAAGGCTGTGGCCAGTCATTTACTGGACGGCTTTCCTGCATAAAAAAAGGATTGGAAATGAAAAACTTGAGAAGCTTAAAGGAAAGGAATTCGGAAAAATGCCAGAAGATCTTCAGCAGCTTACCTTGAGAGTGGCTGCCCTTGTCAGGCTTGCTGATGCCCTTGATTACAGCAGGATGGAAAGCAGGCTCGGAAAAGTTACATTCGGGAAGCGCAGTATAAGGTTCAAGATTGAGGGACAGGGAGCTGTAATCGATGCGGATAGAATTGAAAAAAAAGGCGATCTCTGGCACCTTCTTTACGACACCAGACTTGAGTTCAAGCCTGCACCGAAGAGATAATAAAACCTGAGAATTTACTGACTTCCAACTATTGAAACTTATTTACTTGATTATAATAACTTATCTGCCTAACATAGTTTTTATATAAATGTAATTTTTATAAAAAATGTTTTCCTAAGAATTTAATTTTTAATGGAGTAGAATTATATGGGTGTTCTTATACTTGTCAGGCATGGAGAACCCGGCTTAAAGCCTGATGACAGGCTTGCCGGCTGGGTAGATGTTCCTCTCAGCAGGAAGGGGATTGAAGAAGCTCTTGAGTGTGCAGAAGAGCTTGGAAGGTTTGAGCTGGACCTTGCTTTTGCCTCAAACCTCGTCCGGACACAGGAAACTCTTTTCATAATACTGTCCGGGCAGAAGAAGACAGGAGTTGTTGTCCACGAAGGGTCAGGCGATGGAGATAGTACAGGGAAAGTAGACTGGTATTCGTATCCTGAAAAGCTCGGTAAAAAGCTTATCCCGATTTATTTAACGCCTGCTTTAAACGAACGTTACTACGGAAGGCTTCAGGGCAGGAAAAAACAGAAAATGGAAGAGAAATATGGAGCAGAGAAGCTTGCCTCCTGGCGGTGGAACTTTGAGCCTGGCCCGCCTGAAGGAGAAAGCCTCAAAGCTGTATATGAACGTGCAGTGCCATATTTCAAAGAGAAAATCCTGCCTGCTGTAAAGGCAGGAAAAAAAGTTCTGGTCTGCGCTCACCAGAGCAGCTTGAGAGCTCTGGTTAAATATATAGAAGGGATTTCTGATGAGGATATCAGGGATGTCAGGTTCTCAACAAGCGAGCTTGCAATATACATTTACTCTGATGGCAAGCTAATACGTGAAAACTCCGAGATTAGCCCTGAGCTTAAAAGGAACATCTGAATCTCTTCTAAACTCCCTTTTTAAATCCCTTCTTACAGCCCTTTCAAGAACCCGATAATGGAAAGGAATTCATCATATGTAACCCAGGGGCAGTATATAGAGAGGCTCCTGGTTTGCCGGCAACTTAAGCACACTTCTTACCTCCTCATCTTTAAAAGCCCCTACTGCACAGGTTCCTATCCCAAGTTCCATTCCAAGGAGGTATACATTCTGGGCAGCATGCCCAGCTTCCATATGGGTATAACGAATACCTCTATTTCCGTATCTGCTCGTTATCCGTGCATAGACTGCAGAGATTACAATTGAAGCAGGAGCATTCTTAATCATGGGCTGGGAGAGTGCAGCTTTTGAAAGCTTCTCCCTTATATCCCCCGAGATTTCCTGAACAAGGGTATGGTCTTCAGGAACGTACCTGTAAACCCCGGGCTCAAGCTCACCGCTTTCTCCTATAACGAGATGAACTTCTAGCGGGTAAAGCGCGCCTGCAGAAGGCGAGGTTCTTAAGCCGGTCTCCGAACTTACGCCCTGAGCTGCCCAGAGCAGACGAGAAATCACAGACTCGGAGAGTTTTTTGTCTTTATAATTTCGTACGGATCTACGCTTTGCAATGAGCTCTTCAATCTGGCTAATTCCCGAAACCTCAGGCCCGGGCAGCCTGAGTTTCATAGGCATGTCTCCAGGGCTCTGGTTTCCAAGATTTATTCCCATACTTGTTCCCCCTTATTTGGTTTTATATAATTGCTTATAAAGAAGAAAGTTATTAAATAAATAAGGTAACTTTTCAGGGTATATTCGGGAGCAGAGAAGAATCCTTACTATCCCATTTCGGGATTATATCTTTATCAGAGCTTTAAAAGAAAATAGCTGCTTTTAACGCGCCGTTCCATCATTACATATATTTATTAGAACAGATAATTTTTATGAAGCAGACTAAAAGCCGATTTATATACAAGTCTCTTTCCATAAGAAAAGATTATAACATTTACAGAGAATTTCTGACAATTGTTGATATAAGTCTGTTTTTTCGTTACAGGTTAAGGTCTACAGAATTTTAAAGCTAATCATGGATTTTGAAGCGCTAAAAAACGTTTTCAAATGTTAAATTTTATATAAAATCCTCTTAATTACTCTTATTGAGAAATAAATGCAATGGGGGAGTAGAGTATAGCTGATAAAGCAGACAAAGTTGCTGAAAATGTTCCAGGACCTTATTATTGTGACTATAGCTGCATAGCCTGTCATCTATGTGTGGATACCGCACCAGAGAACTTCAGGATGAACGAAGATGAGTCCAACGCTTATGTATATAAGCAACCTGAAACTGATGAAGAAAGAGAACTCTGTGAAGAGGCACTGGAACTTTGCCCTGTTAATGCAATAGGAAATGATGGTTAAAAAATAGTTATAATGTATTCCATTATTTCCTTATTTTTTGTCAACTGGTATAAGTCAGTTGGCTATAATTTACAGAACAGGTACATCAGTTAGTATAATTAGAGTAAGTTAATAGGTGTATCTGCTGGTATAATTAGGGTAAGTTAAATCTCTACCATAACAAAACTTTAAATTTCCTTCTTAAAGATAACAGGGATTTAAGGTTTTTATTGTTGATCCCTGAGCACGGAAAACTTCAGAAAGGCAAAGAACGTATAGAGAATCCTGAGATACTGGGAAATAATTTTTATCTAATCGCGACACTGGGAAATTATTTTTATAAAATCACAAAACCTGAGCAAGGAGGTTTTGTTGAGAAATAAGATCAGGGCGGTTTTGTTGAGAAATAAGATTCTCCTTTCTTAATTCCTTTTTAATTTTCTTTATATTTCTTCACTTCTTTTATTTTTCTCTAATTTCCTTTATATCTATTCAGTTTTTATTCCTTCTCGATTTCGGAATAAATTCTGAAAAGCCCTTGAAGCGTGGAATAACCTTTTCTGGTAATGATATAATCCCCTCGCTCACTTCGCTGTAAAATCATTCCCGTCTCAAGCAATTTCTGAAGATGGAAGAGTAAATTTCCACCGCGCAGACCTGTAAGTTTGGAAAGTTCAGAGAAAGTTTTACTCTCCCCGGAAAGTGCCTTGAGCATAAGGAGACGCTGTCGGTTTGCTACCGGCTCGCAGATCTCAGAGACCAGTCTCTCAGGCTCGATTTCACTAATATCTATCTTGTTACCTTCTTCTTCCCGATCTTCATAAATCTGAAGCGAACGCATGAGTTTGACTTGTTTTTCAAAAAGATTCGTAGCTTCTAGAAAACACCTGCTGCAACTGAGGTTTTTTGTTTCCTTTTTTAGTTCTTCAAGCCTGTTCCGATACATCTTTATGGTTTCAGTTTCGACCCTGCCCTTCCCAACAAGCCCTGCGGTTTCCTGTAAAAGCTCCAGGAAAGCGGTCTCACAAAAATCCCGCATCTCGCAGTCAGCAGTCATCCGGGTACGCATCCTCTCGCTTGCGTCCTCACATAGATAGTCTACCATAGGTCTCATGAAGTCCTTTCTCATCTCTCCAATTATTCCTTCGATGTGCTGCTGGTTTGCACGTTGCAAGAACCGTGAAATGTCATTCCGCAGGGATGCTACTTCTTCCTTGATAAAGTGCAATTCATTTCTGTAATTGATCTCAGAATTCTCATTAGCCGTCTCCATTTTTAATTTGCCTCTGAAATTTTTGAAACTGAACTATCCCCGATTAAAACTATTTAAGTTAATTTCTTGTTATACCCAGGCTCAAAAATTAACACTGTTAATTAGGTGTTAGCTTATATTCTTCATAAAGGTTGTTATTAAAGGTCATTTTTCTGTACAATCAAAAATCGGTATATAATTATGACGCTCTGGTATATGAATATATACAACGTAATATATATACAACGTACAATATTGAGTGAAAAATCATGGAATTCAGGACTTAAACAACTTCGTGCAGACCGCAAATGAAGATAAACTAAAAGCCTTCGGTTTCCTAGGGCAGTAGATGATGAAAAACGTGCCTAAATACTGCACCTGTGCCTCGGGGTGCAATCAAAACTGTGAACTTGCAAAGGCACTTGGCGGAGCGCTTCAGGCAGCGGGCAGAGACTCTAAAAGCCCTAAGCAGGATAAACAGGCAGAAAATAAACAGGATTCTAAATATCAATTTAAAGATCACAGGATTGCAACTTATTTATACTTATGAGTTATATTTTATCCAGATTATAAAAGAAGGCGAATCTAACATGGATCCAACAGGTTTAGACCGGGAAAAATTCTGGGATGCAGAAGCTTTTACAATAATTACTGACCGCACAAAGCCAGCCATGAAATGGGCTGCTTCCGAACTTAAAAACCGTGGTAAAAAAGTTTATCTTGTAGACCTTTCCGGGAAGCCTGACCCTAACTCTCTGACAGATGTCACTTCTCTTCCCTCAGGCATAGCCAATGCAGTTATAGGAATAACAAAATCCGATCCCGGAGATCTAATTCCCCTACTAAGGGAAAAAGGCGCAAGCAAAATCTGGCTCCACTGGAGAACCGAAACCGAAAAAGCCCTTGAAGCCTGCCAGAAACTGAAACTAGAATGCATTACAGGGTACTGCCCCATGATGTATCTCGGAAGCGGGTTGAGTATACATGGCGTGCACAGGACGATTGCAAAAGTGACCGGGAAATATTAAACATTAAGGTATAAAAAATACTGGGAACAAGCTTCACTGAAATGTGAGGATTTCTACTTCTAAACCCGGTGAACCTGAAATAATTCTGCCTTTAAGCCGATAGTCCAAAGGGAAATGTATGGATGTGTTTGTAGGAACGAGCGGCTGGTACTATGATTGGAACAAAAAGAAGAACTTTGACTGGTTTATAGAAAATTCCAGCCTGAACAGCGTCGAGCTTAACGCCAGTTTCTATAGATTTCCCTTTCCCAGGCAGATTGAAGCCTGGAGCACGAAAGGGGCAGGACTCAGGTGGAGCATAAAAGTGCATAGATCCATAACCCACTGGCGCCAGCTCAGTGGGAGTTCCCTTGAAATCTGGGAGAATTTCAGGGAGCTTTTTGAACCCATGGATCATATTATTGATTTTTACCTCTTTCAGGTGCCTCCGAACTTCAATGATGTAGCAAGGGCACTCAGGTTTGCAGAAGCCGCAAAACTCGGGGAAAGATTCGCCCTGGAGATCAGGAATAGAAGGCTGCTCGGTGATGATGAGGCATGTGAAGAACTTATGAAAGAGGTTACTCTGGTATCAGTAGATTCCCCGGACTACAGGAACCGCATCTTTCCCGGAAAAATAATATATATGAGGATGCACGGCAGGGAAGGTTGGTACAATTATAATTATTCCATGGAAGAAATTAGCGAAACTTTCAGGAAAATGCGTGAATTTGGGCCTGAGAAAGTCTATATTTATTTCAATAACGACCATAATATGCTGGAAAATGCGAGAATGACATTAAAAGTCTTTTCTGGATTGTAAACTCCAAATTTATTTCTTAATTCATAAAAAGCTTCATTTTATTTGAGAAAAAAGTGAGATTTAATGGCGCTAATTTCTTATTTTTGAGCCTTAATGAAAAACCGTTTTTTCAATTGTTAACCTTTATTAAGAATAAATTATTATATCGAGAAGTGCATCCAACATCTAATACGAAGATTATGAGGAGTTAATATCAGGCGCCTCAAAATCAAAAACGAATTTTTAAAGATCCAACCACCAGAGAAGCCATTTTACCCGGAATTCCCTATATATATAAAAAAGAAGTGAAATATATGTTCTGGAGTAAAGACAAGATAGTTGAAAGGCTGAGCAAAATCCCTAGAACCCTAGAAGACATCTCAATAGAAATTTTTGAAGGTGTTACCCCAACGAATGATTTTTTGCAAAGAGCTGACCTTTCGAGAGAGAACTGCACAGATGCATCCTGCATCAGCAGAGATGCACACACAAATGTAGGCATAGAACAGGTAAGTATAGAAAAGGAGCTCATGCACCCCTATGTGGATGATTCCGTCCCAAGCGAATTTGCGGTTCAGTCAACTAAGTACCAGTTTATGCTGCCTTATGAGATCCTTGACAACAGCATAAGGAAAGAATACAGGATATTCCAGCCCGAAGAACTGAAAACAAAGTTTCCTGCAGCTTATAGGCATCTAATGGAAATTAAACAGCAATCAAAAATTGAAAAACAGGAATTCGATTCGGCTGACTATCGCCTTGAGGACGAGAGCTTCCTGAGATACATTAATACGCCTAAAATCATTGTTACCAGTAACTTACGCCTGCAGGCTTCGTACGATCCGACCGGCAAGTACGTTTTTGCAAATGGAGTAGGAATCGTGCTCGGGGATCCTACACTCTACCACTATGTTACAGCCGTGCTCAACTCTTCGATAGCAAGTGCTTTCCCCGAAATCTGGAGCCGCCAGGGAGTACGGAACACAAGCGGTCTGAATGCACAGATGCTGAAAAGGTTTCCAATAACGTTCCCTAAAAAAGAGATTACTGAAAACATTATAAGTACAATCTCCCGCTACCTGATTTATCTCAACAGGCAGAAGCAAATAGCGAAAAAGTACTCTATACCCGGCTACCAGGAGCTCATTGACTTCTACAAGAGAATTTCAGATCTTCTGATTCTGGATGCTTATTTTACAAGCGATCTCGACCCAAAGCTTCTTGATGTTCTTGCGGAGAACATTACGGCATCCGATGAAGAATTTGAATACAGCGACGATATAAATCTCCTGATCGGATTGCAAGAAATAAAGAAAAACATCCTGAATTCTCCAGACTTTGTGAAGTGCAGGTTCAGCAATGAGTTCACAAATATTCTGGCAACTCTGAAAAACACCCGTGTCTGGTAAGTGGAAATACCCTGCCAGCACGAATTTTTTAATTGCTTTCCTGAATGTCTTAATTTTTATTTTCCAGTATCTCGACTTTTTATTTTCCTGTGTCTGATCTACATATTTATTCTGATCTGCATATTTATCCTGATCTAAAGAAAGCCCTGCTAGAAGTTTTAAATAATTTCAGCTATTTATAGAGTCTAAATTTATTATTTGAGACATATTTCTCACATAATTTCATTATATACTCTGACCTTTCACTACCCTACCTTTCATATACCCTGACCTTTTCCGGAGAAATACCCGTGGACTACTGGATAATTTCAACTCTTGCCCTTTTACTTGGCTTGCTTGCTGCTTATCTTCTCCTGAAATATATTGACCTGAAAGGCAAGACCGAGTCCCGTGCCAGGGAGATGTTCGAAGCCTGGCAGGCGAGAGAGATGGACCGTCAGGTTTCCGAAAGAGCCGAAACTCTCTTCAGGACCTGGAAATTGGAAGAGGAGAAAAAAATCCGCCAGGACGCAGTAAAGAAAAGTGAAGCCGTCACCCGCGGCAAGGTTACGGAACACCTTATCCCCTATTTCCCGGATTTCGAGTACAACCCTAAAGATGCCCGCTTCCTCGGCACCCCTGTAGATTTCATTGTTTTTGACGGGCTCTCGGAAGGAGAAATGAATAAGGTAGTCTTTGTCGAGGTCAAAACCGGAAAAACCGGAGCTCTTTCTCCGAGAGAAAAACTTGTCAGGGACTGCATTGACAGGGGAAAGGTAAGCTATGAAATTATCCATAACAGAGACAACAATTGAAGAAGAATGAGGATTCACATTTTACGGGCTGAATGGTTATTGTTTTTCTTGAACGGGGCTCTCACCGTTCGCTTTGCGACCAGCTTTTCGAAAACTGAAAAATGAATAAAGACCAAACTCAAAAGAAGAAAAGCAATTCTTAGAACAATTGAACTGAAGAATTCTGCCACATCTCAAATATGTAGGAAAGAATTCCCATGTAATGCAGGAGAGCAATAATAAGTGCCACAAAGCTGAGGATCAAAAACACACTGGATATCCTTATATGCTTATATTTCTCTTCCAGAATTTCTTCAAACGTTTCCTTTGATTTCCGGCTTGAATTTATGTTTATACCATATTTTTTCCTGACAAGCACCATTACCGCAAAAATCAGGCTTGCGAGCCATAAAACAAGAGGAGCCGCGTATATCAGGACTGAAATCCCTTCCACGTTCTTTACATCCGAAAACGCTATCGCATGGAAATAAATCCCTTCGAGCAGCCCTGTTATGGTAACAAACTGTTTTGCAGTGTCTTCCACGCTGGAGATGGATTCCCCAACAAGCTTTTAGGCATTCTGCTTCCAGAAAGGATTTGGTTCTGCCGTTTCAACAGGAATTTCTTCATAGGTTTCGCTCTCAGCTTCCCCCCCGGTCACGTCTTCACTTCCCATTCAAATTCTTTTTCGCAATTGGGGCATTTGAGATCTATAAAGAAACTTTTGGCAGTTTTTCTCTTGAATAATCTCTTAACATCAGAAAAATCCGTGCGAATTGCAACTATTTCTCCATCTTCCACAAATTTCTCTACATCAGTCCTGTATCTATACCCGCAGTGAGGACACTTTATAGGTTCACAAATCATTCTCCCACCAGCCTCTCAAACTCAGCATCAAATTCCTTTTCTCCCATTTTATCTCGCAATATTAAAAGGGATCTTGCGACAATTTCTTTATTAGGCGAATTCAACTGCTCGAAGATTGAAAAAGAAATGAGATAATTTCTGAGAGCACTACTATATTCTCCTTCTTCTTCATTTATTCTTCCAAGCTGGTGCAGTGTTATTGCAAATCCATTTTTATCCCCGAGCTCCTCTTTTATTTTCAGGGACTGATTATACAGTTTTACGGCTTCTTCATAGTTGCCCTGCCTCTGATGAATCATTCCAAGCTGGTGCAGTGTTGATGCAATTCCGCTTTTGTTCCCGAGCTCTTCTGCAATTTTCAGGGACTGGTTGTACAGTTTTACGGCTTCTTCATAGTTGCCCTGATCCTGATGAATCGTTCCAAGATTGTGCAGTGTGTGTGCAATTCCGCTTTTGTTCCCGAGCTCTTCTGCAATTTTCAGGGACTGGTTGTACAGTTTTACGGCTTCTTCGTAGTTGCCCTGATCCTGATGAATCATTCCAAGTGAGTGCAGTATTCCTGCAAATCCATTTTTGTCCCCCCATTCTTCACATTTATATCTAATGTTATTATATATTTTCAATGCTGTGTTTAAGTCTCCAAGGTGGAAGTAAATAGTTGCAAGAGTGTACTCGGCATTTGTTTTTGTTTCGCCTGATGTCGAGTTGATAGATTCGTTCAAAAGGTTCATTGCAAGTTCAATATGCCCCCAGCGGATCAGGAGGTTTGAAGTACTTTCTACAATTTCGCTTGCACTTTCAAAATCTTCCGCTTCGAAGTAATAGTCCCGTGCTTTCAGAATATCCCAGAGGCTTCCGGTTTGAGAGACAAGGTTTTCATAGTATCTGGCAGCCCTGATAAGAAGCTTCTTTTTGTCCAGTCCTTCTTCTTTCAGCTTATCCTGTGCGAAATTTCTGACTATTGTATGTTCCATGTAAACGGTTTGGTCATATTCTTGCTCTTTTGAGATCAAACCCCACTGGATGAGTTTTTGAAGAGGTTCTACAATAGATGGGCTTTCGTCTTTTTCGTCTCCAATAATCCATGATAATGCTTCTACAGGGACAGCTTCGTCATAAATAGAGGCATAAATAAGAAGTTTTTTAGCCTCTGAATCCAGTTTCGAGAAAGATTTCTCAAGCAGGGTAAACTCCATAAGTTCCTTTTTTAAGGGCTTTAAGTCCAGCATTAAGCTGTCCACACCCTGCACAGAAGAAAGTTTTGCAAACTTCCCTATTGTCCAGGGATGTCCGCCTATTATATCGTAAATCTGCTTCTTTTTCCGAATGTCAAGATTTGCAAGTTCTGTATACTTGTTCATCAACCAGTTAGTCTGCGGGAAGTGAAGTTCAGGAAGGGAAATATGTTCTATGCTTTCAGGCAGTCTGCCCTCAAGCGGGTCAAAATCGTAACGAGTTGTTATGATGAATTTCGTACCTGTGTAGGTGTTATTCAGAAGTTGCTGGAGAAATGTCTTTAGTTCAGGGCTTTCGATCTCTTTTCGGTCTTCGTCTAGGCAATCTTCAAAGTTGTCAAGGATTATAAGGAAACGCAGTTGATTAAGTGTATTTATCAGCACGAAAGTTTTAGTTTCAAGTGGTTCAGGCTGATTAAGAATCTGATTAAGTTCAAACCTCCCTTTCATCATAAGGAAGTTGTTAATCCTTGTCAGGATATCTTCAGGTCTGGTAGTTGAAGTGCACTTCATCCCGAAGACTCCATCGAAGTACTCGTTCATCTTTAGTGCAAGTCGGGTTGCAAGTACTGTTTTTCCCATGCCGCCAAAGCCGTGAATGATGGCAGCACGCCTTATATCCGATCTAAATCCTTTTTCCAGAATTCGAAGCTCTTTTTTTCTAGCAACGAAGCCAGTTTTCATGACCTGCAAATCCGAAAGCATTGTAGGTTTGAATACAAATTCGGCAGGCTCGGGTTTTATATCTCCTACCTGAACGCAATTGCAGTCTGAAAGATACAGCACAGGCGTTGCAAAGTCAAATCCATTACTCTTTTCTGAATTTTTCATTGCAATTCTGGCTTCTTTAAGGGCAATGTCAACTGATTTCCCGCTTGCAATCGTTCTATAAAACGTATATGCAAACTGGATTGCCACATCATCCAGTACTGAGTACTGCATGGCGACTACAGCCGGAATTCTCCGTTTTGAGAGCATACTGGCTAAATCGCTGAAAGCTTCTTTGTTCGAGCCTTTAGCTGACTCGCAGGAACTGAGCACAACAAGCCTCATGCCCATGTCTGAAAAAAGGTCTGTGAGAATTTTATTGTCTATTAGTCTGGCTTTTCGATCTTCGGTTTCAAATACGAGATATCCTTTGCCGTTTCTGCTTACTCCATGCCCAGTGAAATGTACTATGTGATATTCTTGCTCGTTAAGGTAACCCTGAACGTTTTCAAAGGTGGCGTCTTCTGTGAAATCGACCTTAATTTTTTGTTCTTTCTGAAGCTTATCCAGGGCTTCCAGAATAATTTCCTGCTCTTTTTCGGTGTTTAATGGTGGAATTTTGGGATCTTCTGGACTTGAGATTACTACCAGCATTCGGAGAACGGAATCAAGTGGTTTAGATTCGGTTTTCTTTACCCCGGCTGGAAGTCTTGAGAGCAAAATGCTCCTTCTGGTGATTAAAAAATCTTCTCCATCGTGCAGATATTCCCAGGGCAAAGCTGCAATTTCCGGGACATCTTCACTGAACTGCAATGAAAGTCTGAGCCCGCAATTTTCATCCTGAACTTCGTTAAAGCGTTTGTTGAAGTACTCTCCCAGTTCACCTGAAAATACAATATTGTACAGCATTTTTCCTAATTCAATATGAGTTGTTTCTTCAGGCTGGGGTCTGGGAATAATAATTTTTTCTTCAATCCTATCCAGCATCTGAATAAGTTTCAGATCGCGCCGGAGTTCAAAATTTCGGCTGGCTTTAGTCTCTCCATCTTCTAGAATTGAAGCTGTTTACAGGTTGTAGGAACCTTCAGGTCCCTTTGAGATTTGCAGGTCGAGGGAGTAATAGTCCACAAAAAACACCTTCTCAGTAATAAAAATTAGAAACTATCAAATTTATACTTTTGTTTTTATTTGCTCATTGGAATATTAATATAAAAAAGAAGTCCTTTTAAGAAAACATGGAGTAAATAATACTTAGAGTCCAGAAAATTAATTTAAATAGGAATCTGAGAGAACGTCTTTTGCAACTAAATTCTCAAGATTTATCCTTGAGTTCCCCAAAACAGAGCAGATTAGATTTTCATTCATAAAGCTGGTTAGTCCCATCTGCGCCTCAGCGCGGGACAAAAGCGACCTTGAGACACCTCTTTTGCTGCCTCGGAATAACATCAAACGATTAATAAGCGGAGCGTCGAAAAAAGTAAGGTATGGGAAATCTGGAAATATATTTCCCGTTTATCTATTTTTATTCCAGTTTCCCCTCTGGCATATAACACCCAAAATAGGTATTTTGCTCCACTTTCTTCAGGATATTGTTAATGCTTTCGAGTGAAGCTTCCATTCTTTCTATTCTCTTCTCGATCTCCTGCAGTCTGGTAAGAATTTCCTGGTCTGTAGTCACAATTTTCAACCTCGTATATATTTGCTAAAGTTAACCCAATAGATACTTCTGATGTATACTCCAGTATGTTCTGCAATCATTTTATAGTCAACGTAAAGCTTCATTGCTTGCCGATTTAAATAAAATCAAGATCTATTTTTCAGGGAAATGAGATAATTCTGGGAAATGGGAATATAATGGGGGCGAAAATACCGTGCTAAGAATCGCGGTAACCGGCAGTCCAGGTATTGGAAAATCAACAGTTGTGGCAAAAGTTGCTGAAAAACTTGCCGACCAGTCGGGCTTAAATACCGTGCTAAGAATCGCGGTAACCGGCAGTCCAGGTATTGGAAAATCAACAGTTGTGGCAAAAGTTGCTGAAAAACTTGCCGACCAGTCGGGCTTAAAAATAGGCGGCATCCAGACTGCCGAAATTCGGAATGAAGGGGAGAGGGAAGGATTCTCAATAAAAGACCTTGCTACCGGAAAAACAGGACTCCTGGCTTCTATCAGAGGAAAGGGTCCTAGAGTTGGAAAATATCACGTCAACCTGAAAGATCTTGAAAGGATTGGGGCAAATGCTCTAAGGAATGCCCTGGATTGTGACCTGATAGTTATCGATGAGGTTGGGCCAATGGAGCTCAAATCCGAGGCTTTTGTTTCGGCAGTTGAAGCAGTCCTGGAATCCAATAAACCTGTTCTTGCAGTGCTGCATCGGTCAAGCAGCCACCAATTGGCTCAAAGGATGAGGAAAGAATTCGAGGTATTCACGGTTGATGAGGAGAACCGGGATGAGCTGCCTGAAAAAATCATAAACCGCTTCATGGAAATGAGGTGAAACCTATCCTTCTCACATCTTATCTGTCACGATTCACTAGATGCACATATCTGTAAATGTGTGCATCTGTACCGAAGATTTACGGAACAACATCATGTGAGTTTTTATATAAGAAGCAGCCCGTTTTGCCAGTCATTGATTATTCTGGTAGCGGTTCTTGTCTCATCCACCTCCTCTTTTTTCTGCAGGAAATTACACTGTCTGCCTATCATCTCAAGCACATCGTAAGAACTTTCGTCTTCGATTGTAACGTTATAGAATGATTCAAGGGCTGCTTTATTTTCGGCAAGCATTTTTTCGATTATTTTCAAGGCGACTCCTATCTTGTCCTTGAGGTGGGTTGCATCCTTTATTCCTAGCAGCCCCTGAAGATATTCATCTTTCTCATCAAAGGGGATAACTCCAGGCGTATCTATAAACATAATGCGTGAGCCTGCATATACGTGCTGAACGCCTTTTGTGTGTCCCGATATAGGAGATGTACTTGCCCTGTGCCTGCCTGTAACGCTGTTGATTACGGAGGATTTGCCGACATTGGGATAGCCGATAGTGCCAACCAGAATATCTCGCCCTTTTATACCCGCTTTTATAGCGGCAGATGCGAGGATCTGGTGCCTGAGCATTGTTGTTCCTGACCTTTCCTTGCTGGAGACAAAAACTACAGGTGCAATTTTTGAAAGGCGGGCTTTTGTCTTCTCAAGTTTTTCCTTTGATACGAGATCAGATTTGTTGATTACTATTATGAGAGGTTTGTTTAAGCGAATAATATCGCGTTCTACTTCGCTGTTCCGGGTCTCGTCAGGAAACCTGGCGTCTATTATTTCAAGAAGGACATCAGCTTTTCTGATAACATCTTTTACAAGGGCTTTGTAGCTCGCCATATACTGTGGCTATGGCACAAGCTGATATATGAATATAGTGAGGTGAAGGTTTTAGTATACTCAATAAAGCAAAAAGTGAGAAATCATTCAACTCAAAGATTTTTGATTATATTGAAAGAAGTGTTTTAATCTGAGTTGCAAAGTGTTTCAACCGCCTAGATCCTATATAATTTAGTGATTTTGACAATATATATTGTTGGACAAACTTATTTTATATAGAAGCATTCTGTGATTTAGAGTGAAATATAGTATATCTTAAAATAAAGACTTTTATTATCTTATTTTTTATTCAGGAGGGGTAAACCATGACTAATTTCAGCAAAGATTCAGAAAAAGAGGAAATCTCAGGAAAAGAAGTAGTTTCAGGAAAAAGAAGAAATTCTGGAGAAAACAGCTCTATTGACATTTCAAATAAAAACCCGAGAGAAGAGTTGGGAATTGAAAAGAAAACGAAAAAACACCGAGATCTGCTTGAAAGGTACGAAAGCAGGCTGAAAGATCTGGATCCAGAGCTTATCACCCCTGAAGATGAAATCGCCTTAAAGGAAGCATTTATACATGCAAAGGAGGCTTTTGAACCGGAAGAACTGGTAAGCTGGTTCATAGTTAAAGCCGAGCCTTTCTACAGATCCGGATACTGGAAAATACTCCTTCCCCTTTATGAAGAACTGCTTGGCATTGTGGAAAAGGAGATTGGGGCTGAAAGTCCGGAGGCTGCATCTGTACTGAATGGGCTTGCAGGAATCTACCGTTATATAGAGAATTACGAAAAAGCCCTAGAGTTTTTTTTAATGGCTTTGAGAATCCGCGAAAACCTTGCCAATCAACCCAGACCTGAAACTGGGGATACACTAAGTGAGCTTGGTACTCTCTACTATCTGATGGAGAGGTATGAAGACGCCGCCTCATACTACACCCGCGCTCTGAAGATTCAGGAGAAATTCCTCAGCCTGCAGAACCTAGGCGCTGTTAGAACCCTGAACAGGATGGCTTTTTTTTATAAGGGAATGGAAAAGCCTGAGAAAGCTGAAGAGCACTTCAGGAAGGCTCTCAAACTTCTCGAAAAACTTCTTGAGCAGGAGCCTGAAAACCATGTGGTTATGAGGTATAAAGCCGGAACCTTGAATAACCTGGGCGTTTTGCTCGCGGAGATGGGCAAACTTGATGAAGCTGAGGATACTTACGGGCAGGCATTAAAGCTTCAGGAAAAGGTATATGGTGCTGAGCATCCGCAGGTTGCCCAGACTCTGAACAATCTTGCCCTGCTCTATTTCCAGACCACAAGGTATGAAAAAGCCATGATCCTTTATACAAGATCCCTGGAAATCATGGAAAATTTCGGAAAAACTGAACATACGGGCTTTGCTACGACCCTTAACAACCTCGCAGGCGTCTATATCCAGAAAGGCCGCTACGAAAAAGCGCTGGAGTTATACACGCAAGCTCTCGAAATCCGGGAGCGCATCCTGGGTCCTGACAGCCCTGACGTTGCGAAGACTTTAAACAACCTGGGCGAACTTTATAGGATTCTTGGTCAACACAAAAAAGCCCTTCCTCTTTATACTCGTGCCCTTCAGATTTATGAAAAAACTCTAGGTCCTACCCATCCCGATATTGGCACAACTCTTAACAACCTTGCAGGCTTGCATGAAAGCATGGGCGAATACGAAACTGCAATCAACCTGTATGAAAAATCCCTCGATATAATCGAAAAAAAATACGGTCCAGACCATCCCTATTACAAAATCACACGAAATAATTTACTTGGCTTGTACGAAAAAATAGAACGAAGCTGGCGGCGCTAAGAATTCAATCACTGCAAGTATAGCTTTACACCTGCCAGCTGCGCTTCTACATAATTGAGATTATATAGTCCAGTTGTTTAACAAAATATACAATCAGGCTATTTAAAATAAACTCTCAGAGCACATAAAACAGGTTCAATACTCCATGGCATGTGCAGGTAGTGGCAATGAAAAATGCCCTATCTTCTGGATTCTCGAGCCTTTCTCCACTCTTATTTTCTTTAAATGCTCTTACAAACTCAAAGATCTCCAGTAGATTCTGCTTGAATTCCTTTCCTTTAAGCCCTCCTGTACCTGGCTTCATCTGGTGGCTCTCAAAGACCCAGCCTGGCAGGCTCTGGCGAAGTTTCCCTGCATATTCCGTAATGGTCTCAGGTTTTATCCTCCCGAATGTGGGGCAGCGGTCTCTAGGACCCGGACAGCCGTCAGGACAGATTTCTCCTTCCCTGGCATAAGAGAAAAAGAGCATTCCATGTTCAGGGTAACGCCCTGCGATTACATCAGCAGGAAAGGAAGCTGCAAGCTTTTCGAAAAATGTCATGAGCCTTTTGTTTTCAGGTCCGATAATAAGCTCGGTTACAGGGCTGCTTCCTTTCTGGCTTTTATCTTCTATTTTTTCCAGGCTTTCGTTCTTTGCAGGTTCAAGAGGGAATTTTAGAAGCTCGGAAAGCATATATGCAACCGCATGACAGGGAACAGCAGGAATAATATATTCAGGAATACCATAGCTTAAAAGAAAAGGGATGTGCTTAAGATCCATTTTGCAAAAGTAGATCTCAGGTTTCCCATCTTCTTTTTCGTTCTCTCCTTCATCTTCCCTTTTGACTGCCCCTGCTACTCTGGGAGATTTAAGCACTTTATTCGGTGAAGGTTCAGAAGCCTTATTTTTCAGGAGATTTACCACCTCGGCTTCAGTTTTGATGTCTGCCTCATCTGAAGCAGGAGCATTTTCGTCCTTATCGATAACGAGAACGAAGGGGAACTTGTTTTTCCGGGCATAATGAAGGAAATCCGTGCCGATTTTTCCCCCTCCCAGAACCAGATAATAATTTTTGATTACCTGAGTTTTCTCAAGGCGATTTATTTTTTCATTGATTGCAGAGATCTCAAAATTTGGATTTTCCATAGAACACCAGCCAGATAGTAAGACGGCAGCAAGCTAAGGCTTTTTCCTGCACCCTTGTGTGAAGAAAAATTAGCTTCCTTTTATATAAGTGCACAGGTGAGATTGTCAGGTCTAATTTGTGGATGTCACGATAGTAGTTGTTCAAGGTAGCCTGTAGGATCAATCAAGTTTTCCGGCTTTTCTTCGCCAAACCAGTTTCCCCCAAGATAATTCCTGTGCGCAACAATGGGCTGCTTTTTCCAGAACTCAAAATGAAGCATGCTCGGATTCCTGTCTTTTAACTTCCGGATATAAAGCGGGCAGAAATCATCGATTTTGCTGGGGTTCAGCACCATGCCCACATGCCCTATCAATTGCCCAGGTTCGATTTCGTCTCCTTTTTTCACGGTAAAGCCTGCAAGCTCACCATATTTGCAGAACAGTTCCCTGCTATGTTCAATAATTACATAATAAGTCGGATTCCAGTAGGGCAGGATTTCAGGCGAGGTCATTATCCCTATCTCTGTGACAACTCCTCTTTCAATCGAGACGACCTCGGTTTTTTCAGGGGCATAAAGGTCAACTCCGCAATGGTATCTATCTCCCCTGTTTTCCCAGAAAGAACCGGCTTCACCTTTTTGCGGAACCTGAAACTTCTTAAAGCCTGTTTTTTTCTGATCTGCATTTTCAGAATCTGGATTTTCTAAAATTTTTGAATTTAGAGGCCACACTTTCATGAGATCTCAATATATGTGGGGGTAATTTTTTAAATAATTTATTTGATGTTCTGGTTTTATATTCTATTATTGGATTTTATTCCTGTTTTTATCTTATGTCATTACTGTTCTGCTAAGGTCAATATTTTGTCTTGCATTATTAACGTTCGGATTTATTTGTTTGCGTATAGGGCATTGAAAACTGTTGCTCAACCGATTCCCTGTAAAGTGTATTGTATGTGCAGAAAGGGATTATTCTGCCATCGGGTGTAGAATAATGAACTCCGCACTTTTTGATCCTCTCAAGATCTATGTTATACAGATCCTGAAAATGCATTACTCCGACGAATAGGGTATTCCTGTGGAAGCGTGCGGTATGTTCTTTGTCGCCGGCTTTAAGGACGTCAAGAATCATCCGGGTTACGTTTATTGATTTCGGTCCCCTGCTCTCGTCAATGTACCTTGGGATCTCCTTTATGACTTTTGCAAGGGTTCGGACCCGCCCTCCTTTCCCATTTATCTCAGGGATTACTTCGTTTATAAACTCAAGAAAACCATCAACATCAATAAAATCTGTAATCGGGATAAAATGACCCTCTTCAAAGAATAGATAGGTTGCAGCTCCGCAGTGCTGGTGGACTGTGAATTCAGGAATTGGGACTTTCCTCATAGCGGATAAAAACCGGCTTATAGGGACTACAGAAGATACAGGATACCAGGCGTTGCGGGAGATCTCTCCGTCGGTCTGTTCCTCCACAAGTCTCAGCACATCAGGTATGGTAATCCTTTTATCTTCTCGCTGAGATTGGTCCACCCTTCCTGTAAAAGCAATTGGCTGGAAATTTACTCCTTTTACAATGTCAAGATTTTCGGCTGCAAACCGGATGATTCCTCCAACTTGGAAATCGTTAACCTCTTTTGCAAGCGTCGGCACAAGCACAAGACTATCTGGTCCAAAATCCCTGCAGTTTTTGATAGCTTTTAACTTTAGGGGCAGGGCATTAAAACCCCGGGTTTTGATATAGGGATCTGGTGTGACTCCATCAAAAGAGAGGTAAATTGTATGAAGTCCGGCGTCTTTAAGTCTTTTGCAGTACTCTGGACTTTTTGCAAGCTTAACTCCGTTGCTTGCAATCTGGATTTGCAAAAAACCCAGTTCTTCTGCCAGTTCAATAATCTCAGGAAGGTCATCCCTTAATGTCGGCTCTCCGCCAGAAAACTGAACGGCATAGCATGGAACAGGTTTCTCGTTTCTGAGCGTTTCCATCATCTTTCTGATTTCCTCGAAACTAGGCTCATAAATGAGACCTGTCACTCTTGCGTTTGCAAAACAGACAGGGCATGCAAGGTTGCATCTGTTGGTGATGTCTATATTTGCAAGCAAAGTTCCTGTCTGGTGAGCAGGACAGATACCGCAATCAAATGGGCAATTTGTGGAATCAGAATCCTGGAGATGGGAAATCTCTGATCCGGTATGTGAATGAATTTCAAACTTCCTGTAAAGTTCAGCGTCTGACCAGTATATATCCCTGAAGTTCCCATGTTCAGGGCAGCCTTTTTCCATTATCAGTTTTCCATTTTCCTCAAAGATTGAAGCCGTAATTATCTTTTTGCATTCCGGACAAACCGATTTTGTTGATCTCATGCTTTTACCCTGCCTTTAACCAGTAAGTCTGATAGTTAGGCGTAAATTCTCGATTGCCGGATCAGGTTTTGAGAGCTTTTAATATGCTTTCCATAGCTTTAGCTGTGAGTTTTTTATTTTGTGAAAATTCTCTTATTAAAACTTTTTCAGGCATTCACTGACAAAAAGCTTGAAAAGATCATACTTTTCACTATTAACCTGAGTTCCCGTGCGCTGGTATACAGCTTCTCCCAAATTAGAGTTCAATCAAATGATACTCATGAATTATGACAGGAAACGCGGTGGAAAAATGCAGTACCTTAGCGCTTAATGCATCCCTCAACCATTGTTTCATAGGATTGTAGTTTTATATTCCCCGAATTAAATAAAGCTCTAATATTATTTAAATTAACTGAATAAGAGAGAAAAATAACGGAAAAAGTCAAAAATCTGTTTTAAGCCCTTTAAATGTTATTTAAGAATAGATTGGCTGCAGATCATTATATATTTCCATAATCTGTGGTACGGACGACTGCTGAAAGAAATTTGTTTCCACTCTGAGTTATCCCTGGAACTGCTAAATAAAAGCTAAAGAACAAAATAACTGTATCTTTGTATACCAGATGTATTATTAGAGACACTAAATGTTTATCAGGTATCTTTACATAAATCGGAGATCTCTACACAGGTGTAGAGATGATTCTTAAATCTGATTTAGGAAGGAATATCTTTTTGTCAGATTTTATGCATTGCATCCTTGTCGGGATTTCAGTAATATCTTTTGCATGGTTTTTCTTTTTTAGCTCTCTTAGATATCTCCTTTAAAGATATTACAAAAGTAGAGATGAATATTATACCAAGGATTATCCGGTTTACAGGGCTTGTTAAGTCTGAATAATTATTCACAAAAGGACTGGTAACAGAATAACCAACGTCGCTGGCTAAATAGGCGTTTTCAGGCTGCAATCCGTAATAAGCGGCTTCTATAAGTACTGTTATAAGTGTTATTAAACAGGCTATTATGAAACTGCGTATTAAAATATCAGAGTTCATTGTGATCATCTTTATAACTTCATCCTGAAATATAAGTTTATTTCAGCCAAATCCCTGTATTGAACATTTTTAATTTTAAAAAAGATTGGTAAAAATTAATGTCCTTTGATAAAGAAAAAGAGGGCAAAGCTTCTTCGATTGAACTGTCAGTAATATATGAAATTCTCAATGAATTAAGGGTAGTATTTAATCTTGAAATTACAAACTGATCTTGTATGAAAATCCACGTTCTCCAGCACTCTCCCATAAACACCCTGGGCACCATTGAAGAATATGCAAGAATCAAAGGACACAGGCTTGAGTCAACCCGTTTTTACGAGGCAAAAAGTCCCCCGGAACTTGATTCTTTTGATCTTCTTATCATCATGGGTGGTCCAATGGGAATCTACGATTATGAAGAAAATCCCTGGCTGAGGGATGAAAAAGCATTTATCAAGCAGGCAGTTGACACTGGAAAACCGATACTTGGAATCTGCCTTGGTGCGCAATTGCTTGCTGACATCCTCGGCGCCCGCGTTTATGAAAACCCGCATATGGAGATGGGATGGTTTCCTGTAAGGGCATCCGGCGGCAAAAATAAACCAGAATTTCTTGAGGGGCTGTCGGAAAGGATTACGGTTTTTCACTGGCACAGCAGGACTTTTGACCTGCCGGCAGGAGCTGTTCACCTTTTTGAAAGCGAGGGCTGCAAGAACCAGGGATTCATTTATAACGGAAGGGTTGTGGCGCTTCAGTTTCATCCCGAGGTGAATGAAGAAAGAATTCGGTCTTTGATTGAGCGATTTGGGGAAGGGCTGGCGGAGGGACCGTTTGTGCAGAAAAAGCAAGAAATGCTCGGGCAGCGAGAATATCTGGTTGGCACAAAGGAATTCATGTTTCTGATACTGGATAAGTTTGAATTAATGAATTGATGCATTATTCCAGCGTTTTTTCTGGAGTTTGATGCCCTCTATGGCTTATTGCTCGCTTATTTTCCTTTGTGAAAATCCCTTTTACTCCTCCTGAGATCAGGGCTGCTATATCTTTTAAAACCAGGCCCTGTTTGAATCCTTTCGGGAGTGCGATATATCTCGGGCTCCAGACAGGATTGAATTTCTCTTTAAACTCCCTTACTCCCCTATAGTTATAAAAGTGTTCTCCGTGGGAAAAAATTAAAGACCCTATTTTATGCCAGATAGGAGCAAATTGTCGATTCTCAAGCCCTGAGAGAGGAGCCATCCCGAGAGAAAAGTGTTTGTACCCCATTTCTTTTCCCCAGAGCATTAGCTTGATAAAAAGGTATTCCATTGTTCTGTACGGGGCATTGGGACCGTAGCGCATGAGGTCGACACTGATTTCTTCCTTTTCTGCTCCAGTCCATATGTTTGCAAAAGCAACTATCTCGGAGTCGTTTCTCACAAGGGCAATCGGGAAGTTGCTCAGATATTTTTCGTCAAAAAACCCAATTGAAAATCGCTTTTCTTTTCCTGCTTTCATTTGCAGCCAGGCATCTGAGATACGTCGGAGTTCGGGCATAAGGCGGAGAACCTCTTCTCCGGAGACAATTTCAAACCTGTATCCCTTTTTTTCCACATTTCGCACAGTATAGCGGAAATCTTTTCCTGCACTTCCTTCCAGGGTAAAGGTCTCAATGGGAACTTTTGCTTCCTCCCCGATTTTTATCAGGGTCATGCCGAGGTCAAGATACACAGGAATATACTTTTCACTTACCTCATAAAAAGCAGCCCTGCCCTGGTTCAGTCTACTCATCTCATAAAAGTCCCAAATCAGCTCTTTTGCCCGTTTGCTGGTTCCTACAATGTCTCCCATTGCAACCCAGGTCTTTCCGTAAATTCCATACATTAAAAATGCCTGCTTTTCATCGTCGAAAAGCAAGTATTTGTCTCCAGTAAGCGCCAGGTTTCCAGCAGTTTCCTTGCTCTGGTTAATAATTGTTTTTGCAAGTTTCATTTCTTCTTCCCCTGGCATATGAATATCCCTGGAAAAGGGGCTCAGCATTTTAGCTATCCCTAAAACCAGCAGCAGGAAGAAAGTTCCAACTGTTGCCCTTAAAAAGCTGGATGCCTGGGAATTAATTCCAAACTGCCACCAGAGCTCGTTTGAGTATTCCACATTCCGGTATGAGAAAAGTCCAAGCCAGACAAAGCTTACAAGCACCAGGATTATAGCAATTATGTTCTTGCTGCTAAATGACTGGTGCATAAGTGAGGACTTTCTGTAAAAGTATTTCCTGCAGGGGAGCAAAAAGAAAAACAGGGTAAAAAGAACAGACGCTTCATGATAATCAAAGTCTTTCAGGAGGGCAAAAATTCCGCCCATCAAAAGCACAGCAAGTGAGAGAATATAAGCTCCGTCAATTCTTTTCCAGAGACCGTTTGCCAGGAGAAGGAGCAATACACCCATAATGCTTCCGAAAAACCTGGAAAATTCTATCAGGGGAAAGGGAACTATGTAAGTGAGGTCATGCAGGTATCTGGGATTTGAAGGCAGAGCTCCGGAAAAGAGGAGAGAAACACCTCCAAGAAAGACAAGAATAGAAAAAATCTGAGGTACTACCTGTGACAGGCTGGAATAGGTAGCTTTTCCGATTTTTTTCAGGAATTCTTCTCTCTCTTCATATTCATACAATATAAGAGCTAGGAATCCAAACAGGAAAGGTACGAAGTAATAAATTGCCCTGAAGAGAAGAAGCGGTCTTATTATATCAACCGTGCCGAAATATGGTTCTAGCATAAACAGCATCAGAGTCTCAAAAACTCCGAGCCCTCCAGGGACAGTGCTTATCAGACCTATGATTTGAGCCAGTGCAAAAAATACAAGTACGTGAAGCATGGTAAGGTGTGGGCTTGAGGGCAAAAGGAAATAGATAATGCTTCCAGAAAGCAGATAATCTACTGAGGATAAAACAAGCTGGAAAAAAGCTATTTTTGGTTCGGGAACCCTTATCTGGTACTCCCCTATTCTGAAATTCCACTTCCTGAACGAGAAAAAGAAATAAACAGCAACGGACAGCAGAAGTAAAATTCCAATTAAGTTTAAAGAGACAGGATTCCTGAGTATATAATCCGGCAGATTCACAGGGTAGAATGTGAAGAGCAAGCCTCCGACAAAACAGAAGCCGAGCCAGAAGGTGAGAATACAGAAAACTATGATCTCACATATCTCGCGCAAACCCAGTCCATTTCTTGAATAAAATCTGTATCGCAAAGAACTTCCTGTCAGGATATTAAAGCCAATACTATAACTTATGGACATGCTGATAAATGAAGCCCGAGCTGTCTGTTTATAAGGCATAGGGTGGTTGATATGACGGACTGCCAGATAATCGTAGCCTGTTAAGGCAAGGTAACTCAAAAAAGTTAAAAAAAAGGCAAGCTCTATATGGCTCAGTGGAGTGATGGTAATATTTTTGATGATATACATTGAGTGTAAGTGACGCACCTGTCTATCCAGAGTCCACAAAGCCAGGGAAAATATAACCGCTGGCAAAAGAAAGCTCACAAGCTTCTCTATTTTAAGGGCTTTTTCCCGCATACTGCCGTTTTGTTTCATCAGAATCCGATATCCTCTTTTCTTATAGGATTAAAGTTTCAGGATTAAGATTTCTAATGTTGAACCTACTCTCTTAAAGTAAATATATTTTTCGTAAGTTATATGATACATCTGTTTGTTAAGAATAATGGCAACTTAATTAAGAATTTGTAAACCCGATCGTATTCATAGCATTTACTCTTATCTTTTCTTCTTCTGAGTAAAACGTTTTAAAATTCTAATAAAATTAAATTAAAAAAGGCATTCTTGAGACAGGTTTCTGAAGAATCATGAAACGAAGGAATTGATCAAGATAAGCTGCTTCTAATTGATCAAGATAAGCTGCTTCTTTTCCTGCAGGTAAATCCTAATATGTTATTGTAAAAGTAGAGTAAATTCATGAGTGTTTTTTAAAAATTAGTTAAAAAATCATCCATAGACCAATTAATACAAGTGCAATTCCACTAACTTTTTTTATGTACATCCTGTATGAACGAATTTGTTTAGATAGAGTATAGCCTCCTAACAAGCCAACTCCTATAAAAGGGGTCAATACTCCAGCGCTGAAAGCAAATAACATGGTCAGGTTGCTAACTGTTCCATTTGTTATGGTTTTGCTGATCAGTACAAGAAGCATCGGAGCAGTACAGGGAACTTTTACAAAAGAGAATAGTACTCCAAGGAAGAAAACTCCACTCAAAGTACCTACATATTTCCTAGCCGAGTTTTGAAAATAATTATCCATAACAACAGGTGAATTAAAAATCCCCAATAGGTTTAATCCAATGAGAATTATGATTATTCCTGCAACATAAGAAAAGCCTTCCAAACTGGGAATTGACTTTCTGAAAGAGAGCAAACACAGACCCAGAACTATGTAAGAAGTCACCAGTCCTAATCCAAATACTGTTGCACGCATCATGCTATTTTTTGTGCTATTGCTTGTTCCTGCAGTAAAGCTTAATAGAAACCCCAGTATGGCCATCAGACAGGGTGAAAAACCTGCAAAAAGACCGAGCGAATAAGCAACTGGTAAATTCAGATTCGTATTTATATATTCACTATCCCGTTTGTTTTCAGTTGCGTTCTCTGTCGTATGTTCAGTTTCTTCTCTACTTTTTGCAAGATACCCGTCGATTGTGGTTCTCAGTTTTTCTTCAGTAATTTCTCCATCGCCGAAAAGCTTTGTTTCATTGTTTATCACGATAGCTGGAATTCCTTCAAATCCATATTTATTCCACTGATATAAACCATCGGGGGTGCTGGTGTTTATATCAATTATAACAACATCATCATTTTCATATTGAGCTTTAATTTTATCAACAATAGGGTCGGTCATCTCGCAATAATGGCAGCCTTTTTGATGAAAATATTGTACTATAACTGGATTTGGGTCTGCAGAGACGACAGGAACAAGGAGAATTGACAGGTATATAAAAAATAGTACGATTATTATGTTAGAGCCTCTTTTCATGAAAACCCCATATTTCTCTTATAAACTCAGGTAATAGATATAAATCTCTGGAAAAAGAAGCGAAAGAATTTCTTAATATTTCCATCTAATATATGGTTACTAGCCTTTTCGAAGTAGATCGATAATTAGCGTGCGCAGTCAGATTCCGATGATCAGGAAGGACAATCTGGATTTATAATAATTTTAATTTCCTCGTAAAATCGTAACTGCTGCCTTTATATCTTTATAACATATATCTGTCCTCGGTACACAATCCTATGTGCATTAAACTACATTTAATACAAACTCAGAAGTGAGTTTTAGGCTTTCCTCTCCAGATTTGTAGTATTCCGCTTTTATTGTTTGTTTTCCTTTTTGAGCTGCAAGAAACTTTAATTCCCTTTCTCCATCAGAGTTCGTGTCAGATAGAAGTTTGAGCCCATCTGAATGAGTCACTTTCCAATTATAGCCCGTAGACGTATCTTCTTTTAGAGAAACAGTATAACTTTCTCCCTGTTTTACAGTGACCTCACTTGTGGATTTTGAGACCATAGAAACGTCTCCACCGCTGCTTATTATAGCCTGACTTGCAGCTTTTGAAGCCACAGAAACATCTCCATCCTGTGTTGAGGCCATAGAAATGTCTTCATCGCTTATTGTAGCTTGACTTGTAGCTTTTGAAGCCGCAGAAGCATCTCCATTCTGTGATGTGGTTTCACTATTAAGCGAGATTGCAGCGACTGGAATACAGATCAAAACCAGTATAAGTATTAAACTTTTTTTCCAGTTCATTCTTTTCAGCTCTTTTACTGATTTTTTGATACGTACTGCATAACAGAAGAACTGTCAGTAAGCTAAGAAGACTATCCAACAGTTACTTAATAATATGAAATTATTGCTTTTTTAATTATAGATTTTAATTTTTGACCAAAAGTTGTTTCGTTCCATCTTCGCTGAATATTTCGTAGGATGACTTTTCTTTATGGATATTGAGATCGCCTTAACGGTGGGATTACTTTAATTTCTGAACAATTTTCGGCAACGATAAATATCTATAAAAAGAAACAAGATCATCAGTGTTTTTATCTTCGGGGCAAATGACCTGTTATTACAGTTTTTTAAACTCTCAAAAAAAGGAATTAGTATTTTTCAATACTAATTCCTATGCAGATTTAATTAGTACTTCTTCTTGTTAGCAGTAAATACGGAGAATGCTTTGCTTTCTGATTCGGCTTCGGCTTCAGCCTTGTATCCATCTGCTTGTGCTATGCCGTAAGCAAAGGTACCGGTTTCAAGCTGACCAGCGCCAGTTTCTGCATATGCTTGTGGGCAGTCACCTTCTGCTTCTGCTTCTGCTTCTGCTTCAGAATCGCTAGCGCCAACGATAAGTTTGATTGGTGTAGACTTTGCTAGACCATTATCAACATTCTTTATCTTTGTATCAAAACAATTTTCACCTGGCTTACAGCCCCCAGCTGAGGCTGTTGATACAAACGCTGTGAGGAGACACAGTGCAATTAATATTCCAATTAGTTTTCTCATTTATTCACCTCTTCCTAAACCTAAGTTAAACATATATATCATCACAAACAAATCTAGAGGTACCTTTGTAGCACTAATTAGTGGGATCTAATGATAGTGGTAGCTATCAAACACTAATTAGTGGGATCCACTGATAGTGGTAGCTATCAAACACTAATTAGTGGGATCCATTGATAGTGGTAGCTATCAAACACTAATTAGTGGGATCCATTGATAGTGGTAGCTATCAAACACTAATTATTACCCACTAATTAATTACTAATTAGTGGGATCCATTGATAGTGGTAGCTATCAAACACTAATTATTACCCACTAATTAATTACTAATTAGTGGGATCCATTGATAGTGGTAGCTATCAAACACTAATTATTACCCACTAATTAATTACTAATTAGTGGGATCCATTGATAGTGGTAGCTATCAAACACTAATTATTACCCACTAATTAATTACTAATTAGTGGGATCCATTGATAGTGGTAGCTATCAAACACTAATTATTACCCACTAATTAATTACCCCGTAGTTCTGCTGTGATGATTAAACTATACCCATACAAATTTACAATACTGTAATATCTAACTATACCCCGTACTAGTTTACAGTACTTATACCCCGTACTAGTTTACAGTACTTGTGACTTAATATTGTATAAAATGTCCCTCACAACCATAGGCTGAGACGTATGCAAAATGTGCTCAGCATACTCTGAGCTAGCATCCCCTTCCACCATAGTTGTGCTGGAATAAGTCACAATACTTAGGATTCGACTAAAATATATAAATTTATCCTTTTTATATATCTCTTTGAATATAAAAGAAACATTAAAATTAATATAGCCTAAAACGATAAATATCAATATAATAGGACTATTATAATATAAAGGGTTTCATAATTGATATTATAAAAGGTATAAAAATAATCATAGATTTATATAATTGAGCTGAAAAATCAATGTTATTTGACCTTCAACTGTCCAAGATTTAGATTTAAATCAAAATGTAAAATGTTATGTTTTTGTACTTTAAGTTCACATCATCGACCACCTTCTATACTCTTTTAACAAAAAAAATATAAAATGTTTTTTTCCCTGGCAGTCTTCTGAATGACCGTAAGGGAAGAGAAAAATCAAGTTTCAAACTGTATAGTTTTTTAATATATGAATATCTTTTTATATAAAAAAAATGCCACTATGAACAGAGCCATTTTTTTATTACTAGGGATTTTGATCATTACAGCAGATCAATATGAAAAATGCAAATCTTGGTATTTTCATGTGGCTCTGGATAGATGTAGGGCTAGTGGGCTTATTAGCGTTGCTTCGGAGTATAAACAATAAGCTGTATTCTCTGGGAGTGTAGTTCACTTTTAAATGGAGGGGGTAAAAGTGAATATATTTACAAGTTTGACTTTTAAAAGTATTACTTTTCTGTTGATATGCGCAGCACTAATGATAACTTCTATTAATAGTGCTTCAGCTTTGTCTTCAGCTGATCAGTCTCAAACAGGTGAAGTGATCGTTAATGATGGCAAGATTAGCTATAATGTTGATCAGCAACAATCTGCTGAGATATTATCTGGAGATGGAATAATAACTCAAGCCCAGCAGGGTAGTGAAGAAGTATTCGTTAACCCTCAAAGTGGGGTGGAAATCACAACTGTAAGAGCGAGCGAAATCCAAAGCGTTGATGTCCCATCTACGGATGACAGTAATAATAAAAATTCAATTGCGGAACCAAACTCAAATTTAGTTAAGACAATTAATACAGACGATAGTGGGGAAATTAAGTTAAGCCAAAGTCAAGCGTCGGATGGGGATATCTACCAGGAGCAAAGAGCCTTCTTAAAAATCATATCTACACCAAAGGATAAAGTGATAGGCATAATGCACATGCAACAAAAATAAATGATGTAATGTGAACTATAAATGATGTAATGTGAACTGCCCTTTCGGCTGGCTTGATAGCTTCGGAAAGAAGAATTTCATGGATTAGTGGGGAAAATAATGATAATTTTGACGACTCCATAAGCATTGGTCGTCTATTAATACATGACAAAAATTTGTCAAATATTTAAAGTAAACATAGGAGTGTGGCGAAATGAGAAAATTAATAGCAGTGGGTTTGGTGCTGTGTATTCTTCTCACAGTGCTGGTATCAGGAGCAAGTGCAGCCCCTAAGAAAGATAAGGTTATCCGTGGTACTGTAAGCGTATCCAATTATGTATACGCAACTGCAAGTTCTGTAGATAAGCCCTCATCTGCGAGTGCAGTTGCGTATACACAGGCGGAAATACTTAAGAATGGAATGGCTGCTTTAGGTGTTACGCAGGCTTCTGCATCTGGTAATTCCGCATATGTATATTCCGATCAAACTCTTAGTGGACACTTTACTTCTAAGTGAAGCTGAATTATAATGCTATACTATTCAGGAGTGTATTTTTGTTTTTTTAAACACAAGGGGGGATAAGAAATATTAGATAAATCAGTCTTTAATAAAATATTTTCGCTGTTCATATGTGTATTATTAATGGTGACATGTATCGGTACTGCTGTAGCTGGATCTTCAGCGGATCAAGTTCAAGCAGCCTCATTAAACGTTACTCGCGATGGAGTTAATTATATTTCTGGTCAGGTTCAGATTGCCCAAACGGATAACGGAGAGATAAATCAAGCCAGTAAAAATAATTTAAAAGTTGTTTATGATAAAGATGGTAATATAAAAAAAGTAGTTGCAAGGTTGGATGAAGAACAACAGGTTGATTCGTGGTCGAATAACGGCGATAATGAAATAGACACTAGCTCTGAACAAGGTTTTGGCATATCAAAGATAGAAAATGGTGTGAATGTTGACCTTTACCAACTACAGCATGCTGCACAAACATCGGATGGAACAATTAATCAAAAACAGTCTGCTGTAGTAAAAGTTAAACTAAAGGAAAATAAGGAAGTAGTCTCGGTAAAATTGAAGCAAAAACAAGAGGTAAAATCGGAGCAAAAACAAGTGATAAAATATCAAAAACAAGTATGATAAAATTGTACCTTTATGATTTTAAGGTTTTTAAATTATAGAAAAACTATTAATTAATTACATTTTGAAAGAATAAAAAAATTAGATGGAGTGGTGAAGAGATGACAGACGGAACAATTGATGAAATGAACATTGCTTGGTGTCATCAATTTGACAGAAACAGACGAAAGAAAAAACCATGTCCTGTGCTGAAATACGGGGTAGTACCAGTACCACCTATAGTGCCCATGTACGGGGTGATCGTAGTCGAGGATACCAAGTGAAGTAATTGAAATATGAAGAAAGAAATAAGATTATAGAAAGTTTAGTTCATATTTCTTTAAGAAATCTTTAAAGGACTTACACAGCTTAACCGAAAAATCAATAAAAAACCCATAACTGGTTAAATGGTATATTTTTAATTGCAGAATACATTGTACTTGATTTTACACTTCAACTGTGTAAGTCATACTATATTTAAAATTTGACCTCTAAATTAATGCATTCCTCCCTAAATTAATGTAGCATCCTGATGTTCAAATCTATCTTTTGCCAGATTCTCATTTTATACGGAGTAATACAAATGAATCAAATTGAATACATACCTCAATTCTGTGTATGGGAACTTACGCTAAAATGTAATATGAATTGCAAACACTGCGGCTCTATGGCAGGAAAAGCCAGAGGAAGAGAACTCACAGTTGATGAATGTCTTAACGTCGCCGAACAGCTAATAGAACTTGGATGCGAACAGGTAACTTTCATTGGAGGAGAAGTTTTTCTGTACAAGGGATGGGAAAAAATAGCCAGAAAATTATCTGAAAATGGTCTTCATGTTAATATTATTACCAATGGCTTTTTACTTGGAGATGAACAAATTGCCCAGATCAAATACGCCAAATTAACTAATGTGGGAATTTCTCTCGATGGAATGGAAAGCAATCATAATAATATGAGAAATGTAAACACATCATTCGAAAAAGTGATGAAAGCTTTTGATATCTTCAAAAGAGAAAAAATACCTGTGGCTGTTGTAACCAGTCTGGTTGATAGTAATTTTGAGGATTTATGGCAAATGTATGAGTTACTTGTGGAGAAGGGCATAAAGGCCTGGCAGATACAGATAGTTAATCCAATGGGAAATATGGCCGATGAAAAGAATCTTATCCTGGACCCAGCTAAGGTGCCGCTGATTACCAAGTTTATTAGAGAAAAGCGTGAAGAAAAGAAGATCGCGATCTATGCAGGAGATGACATCGGATACTTTGATGAAAATGAACCATATTTGAGGGGTCCGCCAGGGACAGTTTGTGAATGGTCAGGATGCCAGGCGGGCTTGCGAGTAGTGGGAATAGATAGTATAGGCAATGTAAAAGGTTGTGAATCCCTGTACTCAGATGAGTTTATTGAAGGCAATTTGCGTGAAGAATCCTTATCCGAAATCTGGTTTAAAGAAGGCAATTTTGCTTACAACAGAAATTTTGATGTTAGTATGCTGACAGGCAGTTGTAAAGATTGTGATAAAGGAGCCATTTGCCGAGGTGGATGCAGGGGAAGTTGTTATTTTACAACTAATTCTAAATTTGAAAACCTTTACTGCTGCTATCCTGAAAAAAAGCAAAATGTAACATGACTAAACATAAATTAGAACTTAATCTTAGATCTTTTTTCTTTAGTTATAATGTTTTGATTGAATCCTAAAAAGTTGTGCATACTCACCATCAAGAGCCATCAATTCATCATGAGTACCACTTTCCAGGATCCTTCCCTCTTTCATGAAATATATGGAATCCGCCATTTTCACTGTTGAGAGTCTGTGACTTATTATTATAGCAGTTCGACCTGCAGCAATTTGCTTAAATTTTTTGAAAACTTCGTCTTCAGCCTTCGGATCTAATGAGCTTGTAGGCTCGTCCAGAACTATTATCTGGGAATCCCGGAAAAAAGCCCTGGCAATAGCTATTTTCTGCCATTCCCCAATACTCAATTCTGTGCCATCCTCAAGCCACTTTCCCAGGATAGTCTCGTAGCCATTATCAAGCTGTTCAATAATACGATTTGCTCCTGAACACGCCGCTGCTTGCAGGATATTTTTTTCGTCAACAGGCTTATTTACATCACCGAACCAAATATTTTCTCTAGCAGTTAAATTGTAATGTATATAATCCTGAAAGACGATACTAATTTCTTTTCGTAAATCTAGTATTTTGAAATTGCGGATGTCGATTCCGTCAATCAGTATCCTTCCTTCAGTCGGATCATAGAATCTGCAAAGAAGTTTTATCAGTGTAGTTTTGCCCGATCCATTGTCTCCAACAAGAGCTATGGTCTTTCCAGCACTTATGTGCAGGTTGATGTCTTTCAGGACTCTGGTTTTTTGGTTAGGATAGCTAAATCCAACATGTTCGAAGAAGATCCCATCTTTAATCTTTTCAGGCACTGGTATTGTATTTGATGATTCTTTCAAAGCAGGCTTTAGATCTAAAAATTTATAAAGCGTTGTCATAAAGAGGTTGTCCTCGTAAAGATCTGCAAAACCATTTAGGAAATTAGAAAGAAATGAATAGCCCTGTTGTAAAGCTCCAAAGTACATTACCAGGTCACCAAGGGTTATATTTCCCTGAAAAGCTCTCATAGCGATAAATATGAAACTTACAAAAATAGTTGCAATACTAACGGTTTGGGTAGCTAGGTCTGCTACAGATTGTTTAGCTGTTATGGTTAATCGTTCCTTTCGAAGCTTCTTACGTAAGTTATGGTACCTTTTCGTGAACAAAGGCCCAAGATTAAACAGTTTGATTTCCTTTACACTACTATTACTGGTAAGCAGCCAGTGAAAATACCATACTTTTCGTTCCTTTGCCGTGCAAGAACATTGCCATTCATAAATTCTGTTTGAGTATATCAAACGAACAAAGGCTACTGGTATGGCTGCAATTGTTAGAGATGCAGCTACAATCCAGCTAAAAGAAGCAATCAACCCGAATACAATCACTAAGGATATACCATTTTGGCATACCTGGAAAATGCTGTTAACTATTCTTGTTGGCCTGAAAGGAGCATCATTTTGAGCTCTATAGAGTGTATCGTAATACTTAGGATTCTCATAATATTCTAGGTCAGCCTCAATTGATTTATCATGAAGTAAATCAAGGATATTGTCTGAAACCAAAGCTGCCTGTGCTTCACTAACTATACTTAAAACTGCACTGTTCAGGACAGTGAAAAATGCTGCCGCAGCTGCTAGGAAGATAAGGAGCACGATATGTCCGAAGGCAGCCTCTTTATTTGATGAGGAGATACCAGTCGTTACAGAGTCCACTATCAATTTCATAAGATAAAGAGAAGCCAATGGCAGAGCACCTTGCAGCACTATTAAAAAGGCACTTATTAGCGTCCATCCAGGTGCGCTTTGCCAGACAAGCGAAAGTGCACGTTTAAAGTTGAGAATATCAATTCTCATTTTTCTTGCAGATTCCGTCATAGGCTATATATCCTCATCATCGAGTGGAGAGTTCTCCACTTTCAATTCAATGCACTTTTTTTCTGTGATTATTGATTCAGAAATAGCATCTCAAATATACTGCTCACTTTATAAAGATGTAATTATATGCACTTATAACCTGTTTTTGTTATCTGAACATTGTCATAAATTTGTCGTTTGTTTTTGTCCCTTTATCTATCATGGTTTAAAGGTTGACACTTTTTTCTTACTTTTGCTGCTAACTCTGCTGCATTGCTATGAAAAGGAATCTCTGGCAAAGTTAATAGCCCATTTGACTTCAAACTAGCTCCTGTAACTATTCTAAAGGTGTTTATACACAACGTCAGCTTCCTACTTTATTAAAGGCTTATATAAGCATAGATTAAACAGAAAGAATAGAAAAATACTCGAAACCGGAAATTTTAGAAGCAAATGCTTCTAAAGAATACGAATGGACTGTAGAACCGACTGAAAGATGGAGAGGTGGGTCGATACCTCTAGATATATATTACGCAATTTTTGCTCATGGAGATTCTGAGCCTCTTGTTAATGGAGGTTTTACTGTTGCCTACTGCACTATCTCTAATGAATATTACGAAGGCGAAACTTCTACTCCTGAACAACCTGAATCTGAAACTCAATCCACTTCTAATGAAAAGCCAGTTTCAGAAGCTTCAACTCCAGCGGCATCCACACCATCTTTCAGTTTAGTAACGGCTATTCTGGCGCTTGCGCTTATGCTCTTCAAATACTATCGCCACTAAATTATTAGGAATAAAAAATATTTACAGAACAGGTATGAGTTTTTAGCACTTTCCACGCAATATAAGCTTCAGGGAATTGTTTTCCGCTGGCGGCACTTTACAGCAGTCATTAACTCCGTAAGTGAGTAAGTTATATTGCTGGACTCATTGCTGGACTCAACAAGTTGTAACCACGCACATTCAAAACTAGAATTCTAGTGAAAGTGGAGATAACAGCAGCATGAACTGGCTCTCCTTATAAACTTTGCTTTTGCAGCAAGAATGAAGAGGCATTTCTGCCTCTTTTTTAAAGTTCTAGGAGAGGAATTTCCTTGAGAAGCATCTCACGAGATGTCTTTTTTTTCTGCAGGCTTGAATTTAACAAACCTGGAATTTTCCTCTACTTCGGTTTTTCCGATCTGTCTGATTACTGTTAACGCCTGATTTTTACCAGCTGGATGTTTATTCTCTACTGCATTGTGCTTGAGAAACTTAAATTCCTTCGAAAGCATGACCAGAGCTATTATCATCATGAGGTACTCTGTGACCGGAGAAGCCGACCAGACCCCATCGAGGCCGAAGAAGATCGGCAGAATGAAGAGCAGAGGAAGCAGGAAAACAAAAATTTTTCCCAGATAGATGAAAAGTGCTGCTCGGACCCTGTTTATTGACTGGTAGTAGATGGCAGTGAGGAGCACAGTACCTTCAACGAGCAAAGAGAACATGAAGATCTCCATTCCTCGCAGCGTAATTCCCAGAAGTTCGGTGTCGTCCTGGCTGAAAATCTGAATAACTCTCTCCGGAAAGAGGTAGACCAGTGCAAAACCGAGAGCTCCCACGAGAATACATGAGAGAATTGTAAGTTTCAGGGTCTTTGAGACTCTCTCATAGTATCCAGCACCGAAATTGAAGCCTATAATCGGCTGCACTCCCAGGGCTATTCCTTCGAAAAGCATATAGAAAATTGAGAAAACATATCCTATAATGCCGTAAGCTGAGACCGCAAGCTCGGAACCGTACCTGAGCAGCATATAATTATGTGCAAAAAGCACAAAAGCAATTGATATCTGCATTACGAAAGACGGGGTTCCGGCTCTGAGGATCTGGAGCAGAGTTCCCAGTTTCAAGCTCATGGCTTTAAGCCTGAGTTTGAGTTTTGCCTGACTGCTAAACAGATAATGTATTAGCAGTAACGCCGGGAGGGCAAAGGAGATTATTGTGGCAATAGCGGCACCTGACATTCCCATGCCCATACGCATAATAAAAAGGTAGTCAAGCACGAGATTTACAATTACTCCTGCAATCATGATATTCATACAGAGCCTGGGTTTCCCGTCGTTTCTTACTAGCGGATCAAGGGCAATTGCCAGAATCATGAAAACCGAACCCATAAAAATAATCCTCAGGTACTCGCGGGCAAAATCCAGGGTAGGACCGCTTGTCCCAAGTAAGCTGATTGAAGTTTTACAGAAAACCAGCCCCGCTACTGTAAAGATAGCTCCTGTAAGAAGGCACAGGGAAAAAGCATTATGTACTATATCCAAGGCTCTGTTTAGATTTCCTTTCCCAAGTTGCAATGCTGTAAGACTGGATGCCCCTATTCCTATAATTACTCCAACTGCGATTATAGCCATATAAGCCGGATATGCAAGGGTGACTGCTGCAAGCCCCTGGCTTCCGATAGCATTTCCTATAAAGAAACCGTCAATTATTCCCTGAATTCCAGCAATGATGACTCCTACAACGGTAGGGAACGCGAATTTCAAGAAGAGATTCACAATATTTCCAGATCTCATTTCTTCATCGCTTACCATTCCCTATCCTCCTTAAGTTTCAAAGTCGTTTTTCCGAATACCGGGGTTTCAAATTTCGGAACTTTTGTCGTAACTTTTCCCATTGTCCGGTGAGAGAACCTGTTCAAAGAGGAACTGGCAGCATAGAGGTAAGTGATATTATGCCTGTGTGATGTTTGGTATTTTCTTCTTATAATTTTGTATATTCTTGAGGGATCAAGGTAATGAGACTCAATCCTCTCAAGCAGTTTAAATGGAGTCATATCTCATCCTGGATGAAGCTTCAGAAAAATATGCATATTTCAAGTATAGCTGCCCTGTTGCAGAATTATATTAGCCTGTCTACCCCAAACTAGCACCTGCATATAATCTATGGGTCATTCATACTGCATCCCTGCAGTACTTATTCGTTTTACGAAGCCTCATCGCTTATTGGAACGTAAAGGAGGATTCAAACGAAATCAAGAATCCTGTGATACAACAAAGCAGGTAAAATCCGTGTCCAGATAGCTATCTGATCACAGTTAATTTTTATATACTAAGAATTATTCATTTGTATATATAAATCTTCACTTTTTTGATTTAGTGGGTTAATTGCATTTTAATTCCAAAAAGGTTTAGGGGGTTAAGGAAAAATTTCCTTAACCGAGAGCCTTCCTGATTTTCCCCATTTTAGTCAGGGTCGAGCACACAAGCTGGGAAACTTCCTCATCCATGCATTCTTCTGCACTTTTTGCCTGGAGAAGGTCGGGCTGCATCATTTCCAGCAGGATGCGGTATGAGGGTTCGGGTTTGGTTTCAAGGTCAAAGATCTCACGTACTATCTCAATGTCTTTGCGGATTTCTTTCAGACATGCTTCGGGCAGGAAGCGCGAAGCTACATTGAGGTCAAGGTACCGGGATGCAAAATTCAGGTCGCTTGCTAGGGAAGGAAAGTACTTTGTCAGTAGATTTTCACAGGCGGCTTCTCCGAGTTTTTCCTGCGCTTTTTGAAGGGCGCGCCCTGTGCCTATGAATTCTGGAGGCAGGCCTATGGAATAAAGTGCACCTGTGAACTTGATCGCCCTGGGAAGATGGAGGTTTTCGGCAGGCATGCTGGCTTCAAGCTCTTTTCCTACATCGGTGCGGCAGAGTTTGACAACACCCGAAATGTCAGGAGCATTTCTTGAATAGCCGCCTGTTCCTTTATGCATAAGACGGTCTCGCTGCTGGGGGAGAAGATCAGCTATCCGATTTATCATGGGAGCTATCTGCCTGAGAATCCGACTGTATTCTGCTCCAAATATCCCTATGAGATTTACTATTTCTTTTTTTTCCTCGGCTGAAAAAAGTTCAGGTGTCTCCGGCAGTTTTGCCTTTGCAAGATTTACCAGGGCTTCAGCGTCGCCTTTTTTATGGCTATACCTGAGGGCTGATTGGAGAGTAATGGTTCCTATCCCCCGGTACTCCCTGAAGAAATTGTCTGCGTTTTTCAGGTCAAGGTGTCCCCTGAAAGGCAGAGTCCCTGCTCCGAAGATAATCCCGATTTGGGTGTCGATTTCGGAATTTAGCTCGGATAGTCCGTTTATTGCGTATTTGCAGGATAATGTGCTTGCAACATGCCCGAAAGATAGGGCAGAATCCGATTTTCCCAGAAATACCCTGAACTTGTCCGGTGATGCCCCAAAACGTTCTTTCCAGGCATGCATCGTGTTTTCGACAAGCTCTGCTGCATATAGCAGTGAAGGAGCATCTTCGATAAGAGGAATTATGCGCGGGACTTTCATTGAGAACCCGAATTCCTTTTTTGCAAGTTCACTTACAGCTACCATATGTTGCTGGGCTTCAAGAATTTCCCTGACGCTGTCTGTCATGGGATGCACGAACTCATTGATTGCTTGGATGTCCGGATACTCATGTGCATTGTAATTAGCTTCTGCAATCGACATCATAACCATGAGTTGCCTGAACCGGTTTTCCTGAACTGCACTCGGAGCCCTCGGCGTGATGAAAAAGTCCTTCCCGGGCACAAGGTTAGTTTCCTCTATAAGTTTTGATACAATCTGGACATTCTGATGGTAAGGCGTCGCCTTTCCTTCGTAATCCGGCATGTATTCATCACAACCGAAGACCGTTGCAGCTTCTATAGCTTCTTCAGGTTCTTCCTGTGTTGCGATATATCTCGATGCCGAATCAGGGTGCTGGGTACACATTACCTTTGGAAATTCAGTTTTACTGCTCATGAAAAGAACCCTCACTGTGTAAAGCTTAGCCCTGAAGATTAGCTGCTGAACTCAATATTGGATTATTGAACTCGATATAGCTACTACCTGTGCTTTTTTTTAGCGGAGCGCAGGTAAACGAGTTTATTGTTAACCATTAAATATATGCAAACTGGTGCCGGAGAATATGTTTACTCAAAGATAAAGATTTCCGTTTACAATAAGTTGACATATTGTACTTGTTCCGGAATTACAGTCAGTGAACATTGGCATTAAATAGAGATGGTGTAAGGTAGTATAAAATTCGAAATTCCAGATAAAAAGGAGGAAGTAAAAAACAAGCCTTGCAGAAATTACAGAAAACAACAGGTACCTATTTGGAAACTGTTTCGTATATATTAGTTTATATCATTTACTGTGTATTAAATTATAATAAATATACTAGCGCCAGGAAATATACCAACACGAGGATATGCTATATTAAGTATTTTAAAAACTCAAGAACTTCCAATGATTTTTAAATAAAGAAAACAGGAATTTCATAACAAACAGGTTGAGGTGAAGAAATGTTCTGTAACCAGTGTCAGGAAGCGCTTAATGTAAAGGGCTGTACAAAAAATGGGGTGTGCGGTAAAAAAGGAGAAGTTGCAGATCTCCAGGACAGGCTGATCTATGTACTCAAAAGTATCTCTTTCTATAACCTGAAAGCAAGGGCTGCAGGCGTTAATGAAGAGGCAACCGACAGATTTGTACTTGACAGTTACTTTGCAACCCTTACGAACACCAATTTTGATAAACAGGAATTTGAGTCTCTTATAAACAAAGGGTTTAAGCTCAGAGACGAAATCAAAGGAAAACTGCCAGCTGAAGCTTTAGCTGCTGAGAAATCCCTGCCTGCGGTGGCTACGGTTACTCCGGAGAATATAGGAAGCCTTGATGTCGCAGTTCACTCCACGCAGGACGAGGATATCAGGTCTCTCCGGGAGATTCTGACCTTTGGACTGAAAGGTCTGGCTGCTTATGCTCACCATGCGTATGTTCTGGGATATAAGGATGAAGGAATCTATGAGTTCATAGAAAAAGGGCTTGTCTCGACTACGGACGACAGCCTGGATATGGAAACTCTGCTCGGAATGGTTCTGGAATGCGGAAAAAAAGGCGTATCCGTGCTTGCCCTGCTCGATAAAGCAAACACAGAAACCTATGGAAACCCGGAGCCGACAGCGGTTAATATTGGAGTCAGGGACAGACCCGGAATTCTCATTAGCGGACATGACCTCCGGGACCTGGAACAGCTGCTTGAGCAGACAAAAGGCACAGGAATTGATGTTTATACGCACGGGGAAATGCTGCCTGCAAATGCCTACCCTGCCTTCAAAAAATACGATAACTTCGTAGGCAATTACGGGAATTCATGGTGGAAACAGTATGAAGAGTTTGAGAAGTTTAACGGTCCAATTCTTATGACTACAAACTGTATAATCCCGCCAAGAGAGTCGTACAAAAATCGGATTTATACTACAGGTGTTGTTGGATTTGAAGGGCTTACCCACATATACGAAAAAGAAGACGGTACTAAGGATTTTTCTCCTCTAATCGAGCAGGCAAAAACGAGCAAGCCACCTGAGCCTATCGAAAGCGGAACTATAACCGCAGGTTTTGCACACGAGGCAGCTCTGTCGGTCGCGGATAAGATTATAGACGCTGTAAAAAGCGGAAAGATAAGCAGGTTCATTGTTATGGCAGGTTGTGACGGCAGGCATAAAGAAAGAGCCTATTATACCGATTTTGCAAAAGCCCTGCCTAAAGATACCGTAATTCTTACTGCAGGCTGTGCCAAATACCGGTATAATAAACTCGACCTCGGTGACATCGAAGGAATTCCGAGGGTTATCGATGCCGGACAGTGCAACGATTCTTACTCGCTTGTGGTAATTGCCCAGAAACTTGCAGAGGTTTTCGGGCTTGAGAACATAAACGACCTGCCGGTCTCGTATAATATAGCCTGGTACGAACAAAAAGCCGTGCTTGTTCTGCTTGCCCTCCTGAGTCTTGGCATAAAAAATATTACCCTCGGCCCGACACTTCCGGCTTTCCTCTCACCTAACGTGGTTAAAGTGCTGGTTGAAAACTTCAATCTCAGACCCAACACAACCGTTGAAGAAGATATGAAAGTGCTTCTGAAACAAGCCTGAAACCAGGCAGCTAGAAAAGCGAGCCTCTTTTAAGAGGACTCGTCTTCAATTTATTTGAAAAAAAGCCTGGAGCGCAAACTTTTTAGAAAAAAGTTTGATCAAAAACCTTTTGAAAAAAGGTTTTATCGAAAACCGTCAAGGAGGCATGATAAACCGGCGCAACGGTTTCGGTCAAGCCTTTTCGTAAACGGGTTTCGGCTCAATGGTCGCAGTAAAACGGTTTTGTTAAAATATTCTGAACCTTTTATTTAGTCTAATTTCATGGTAGCCGCAGTTTTTGCATTTAAAGTACCTGATTTTCTTTCTAAGAGCACGATTTAATACGTCCATATTCCTGTATTCCACTATTGCATGTTCTTTCCCGCATTCTTCGCAGGTATCTTCTTTTAAATTGTCCTGTTTTTTTTCTTGATGATGATCTACGGGTTGAGGTTCGATTTTTATTTCCTCATGCCCGCAGTTTATACAATGCCAGTATTGTGTTAAGGTTTTTGTGTAGGAATCTATTCTGCTTTCTTCTTTTACGAGCGGAGCTTGAAACTCCTCAAAAACGAAATGCTTTCCACATTTTTCGCAGTAAGAATCTGTAAAATAATTTGCCATGGCTCGGTAATACCCAAACATATAAAGAAAAACTACTTCTGAGACAATTGATAGAAATTTTCCGGCTGATAGAAGACCTTCGGATTGTACAGGGAAAAATATAGGGAAGATCAGCAAAAACAGGAATAATAATATTGAGAAGAGAAGAAGCATTGAGAATAGCCTGGCTCTTTTTTTAATCTTTTCTGGTCCAAGCTTATTTGCAAGATTGATAGCTTCTTCCTTACTTTCAGGGCTGTACCTGGGTTTTAGCCTCTGGCTCATTTCCACGATATCGTTTTCAGGATCTATTCTATAGTTGACGCCATAATATGAAGCCTGATATGAGCCTGATGGAAACTTAATGCGTTTGTCTTTTGCCAATAGATCAGCTGCCCTTTTTTATTAGATTAAGTGTTATTCACGTTTTTTATATATCTCAGGCATGATAAATGTTTTTCCACCCCAATTCCCTTTGGGAAGATGCCACCCTTTTCATTCACTTCGTTATCTCAAGAGGCTAATTCATGGCAAAAGAAGTTGCTTTTAATTCGTTAAATGAAGTAAAGGATAGATAATTTAACGATATTAAAAAGACAGAAATATAAAAATTTATTTTAAAAAAGAAATAATTCTTTAAGAATAGAAAAAGCCAAGGTCCGGATTTGAACCAGGACTGAATCGCTCTGCTGGCGATTGCGTGACCCCTCCGCCACCTTGGCAGATTGTATAATTTTATACAGTATTCTAAGTATATAAATTTTTAGATTAATTGCATTTAGTCGACAAAGGGATGCTTCCATTTTGAGAGCCCGCATTCCCTTTCACTCGCTGCGCTTCCCCCAAGAATATGATGATCGAGATAACAGACGAAGTGTGATTCGCAGAAACACATTAAATATCGAATTGTAATGCCTCCTTATGGTTATTTGTTGCCGTGGGCAGGGGAATGTTAGCGACCCTGAGTTTGCCAATTATGTAATAAACAGCGGACCTGAAAATATGTGCACTGGATGTAAAAATCGTTTCTGGTTTACTGACAATATGCTTTGTCCTGCAGGTAATAAGTAATAAAAAGTATATTTTTTTCTTTGTTCTCAAGGTGAAAATTCATCTTTAGGGAGTTTACACGTTAAAAGTGAGTGTTTGTAATTATCACTTTAGCTGAGAACCTTCTGGTTTTTATACTCCTTCCTATAAAAAAAAGAGGCTTTTGCCTTATGAGTTAAGCTGAAAGATTATACAAGTATATATCTCTATCTACCTGATATTCTATGTCATTGCGTGTGTCCAGGTATACAATTTTATCGTCATAAATTGCAGGGTCGCTTGCATAAGTGCTATTTGTAATACGAATTGTCTCATTAGTTGAAACATTGTACATATAAATGTCACTCAACCATCTGTCACCTCCCCAGCATCTCCTTTCCCACACTACTCTATCGCCATATACATCTGGGTTGGTCGAATTGCCATCAAAAGTAATCTGACGTGTTTTATGCTTAGCAATATCTCGCATATGGATATTCATTGATCCGTTCTGGTATTCTATCCACACGACAATGTTTCCATAAATTTTACTGCCTTGTGCTGTACCAGTTCTGCTGATGTCACTTACTCTCTTTGTGGATATGTCGTATATGGAAATGTTTGTACTCCATTCCCATTCGCTTGAATTTACTTGATCTGCCTGTGTCCATAGTGTCCATACAATTTTATTCCCATAAATGGAAGCACCAATAAGAGCATTCTTATATGGAGTTAGTTGAACTTCTTTATTGGTGCTAAGGTTGTATAAATATAAACTGTTGCACTTAACATCTTGATAAGAGGAAGGCTGACCGTTAGCATATTTTGATCTTACATATACAAGATTATCGCCATAGATCGTTGGATTGCTTGCGTTAATGATTTTAGTTTCTTTGTCAGTGGAAATGTTATACACAATTACGTTATCCTCTTCACACCATGTAATTTTATCTCCTTGAATAGATGGGCTACTTTCTATATGTACTCCTAGCCCTGTTATATTTCCAGTAGTCAAGTTATACATGACAGCACTGTCAGTAGCAGTCTCAGCCCATGTAACAATGTTGCCATAGATTGATGGACTCAATGTTAGCCTCTCACCTACGATCATAGTCTCTTTGCCGGCGCTCGCTATTGATGTAAAGCTTATGAGAAAAATCAAAATAATTGCTAAATATGTTACTTTGTTCCCCACATTATCCCCATAAAGGATGTATACTGGAAACTAGATTAATATTACTGCTCATTATCAATATAAGAGGAAAGAGAAAGAAGAATAGATGTTATCTTTATCTTAAAATGAAAACACTAGTCTACAGGTTCGACATCCTTTTGTCTTTTTAATTAGGGGAGCAAAACAGGGCATGCCGTTTGTAAAGTTGCAGTAGGTGATAGTACTTTTCATCCAGTGCACTAATGTACTTAAATATCTGGTTGCGAAAACTAAGCGATCATTAAGTATAAACTAACTCGCTTTTTAATCCTAGTATACAAAATTAAACGAATCAATATTATTTTTAGAATACTATAAACAAGAATTTCATCTGCAGTTAAATGTTTATACTACCAATCAATATTAATTATTAACATAAGTTGGAATGTTTTTAAAGCCAGAAAAATAGAAACATTTTCTATAATTTATAAGGGGGTCAAAATAATGAGGAAAACTAAAAAATAAATCAAATCAAGAGACACCAGAATGTAAGGAATGGAAATATGGTCTGGAGAATTATGTTCGAAATATGTATTTCTCTTTGAAGGCTCAGAGAGATGCTGTCGAGAAGTCTTGTTGATGCAATTAACAAAGATTTTTGATTGTGATTAAAATGGTTGAATTTCTTGATACAAACGCAACTTCTTCAGAACTAAGTAAAATGATATCAAGATCTAAAGAAAAGCTATACCTGGTAAGCCCATATCTTCAAATGTCTGATAAGATAAAAATACTGATTCAACAAGCAGAAAAGGAATCGCCTGACATTGATATTAAAGTACTGTATCGTTCTGGCAAGAATGGAGAAATCAATGATAGGGACATGGATTTCCTTTTATAACAACTAAATAATGCTAGCATTTATTCACTCGACAATTTGCACGCTAAATGTTACTTAAATGAAGATTCAGCCATTATTACATCAATGAACCTGTATCAACACTCCCCAGGAAAACAATTGGGAAATGGGAATTAAAATCGATAAATCGAACGCCTCGTTCTTTATGCAGATATTGCACAGCACCTTTCTTTATTATTTGGTGCCAGTAAAAAGTATGAGAAGAAACTGATCAATTTTGGTGACATTGCCAATCAAACCATTCGGGTCAGCAAGAAATTAAAAAAAGTTAGCAAAATAGCAATACCAAATAGCTGTTTTTGTATAAGGTGTGGTAAAGGCATTAATTTTGATATAAACAAGCCCCTCTGCCCTGCCTGTTTTAAATCATGGCAAAGGTATATGGATAAAAAATATCAAGAAAAATATTGTCACTACTGCGGAAAGGCAAACAAAACATCTTTTGCTAAGCCTTTGTGCATTGATTGTTACAAAGAGATAAATCAGTGATTAATGTGCTATATGTTCTTTTAAAGTGCTAGAAAGTGATAAACTTTTATTCTCAACAGCAATTTTTTTAGAGAATTAAAGCTTGGAAGAAATTGGTTTCTGGGATTAGGTTAATCCCTAAAGAAGTTTTTATTTATAGGCATTTTTAAGCAGATACTTACAAAAACAAGCAGATAAGCCAGCTTAATGAAGTTACACAGAACAGACAGATCATATATAGAGCCTAAAACAGGAAAACAGCAAGTTAAAATACAATCTTTTGCCCGAAATTATGGACGTAAATCGTGGTGGCTCCTTTGGTAACCGTTTTTAATAAATATTATAATGAAAATTTCATAAAGTTTATTTATATCAAGTCGTAAATGACGATATGTGATAAAAGTTGATAAATTCTGATTGGGTAACACAAGTTATCGTTACTGGGATTACTGGGATTATTATTCCTATTTTAGTTATTCCAATCAATGTATACTTTTCAAATAAATTCAATAACAAAGGTCTACACGTACAAGGGAGAAACGAATATAGAAATTTTCTAATCGATAATTCAAAACCTATAGATAATCTTTTTTATAAATTAGATAGATATAAATATGACACGACGATGAAATACCTTTTTTTTCTTGAAGGGGTACCATTAGGTCTTCTTCTTTTCGTTTGTTTACTTTTATTGTCGATTACGCTTTCTAAAATAAATGGAATTAATAAAATTGGTTTTTTCACAGTATATCATAATTTTTTTTTATGAGGGACAAAATGACATTGATCTGCTGAGTGTAGTTCTATCTTTTAACTTGTTTCCTTTAATTATGGTAGTAACTATAGCTTTCTTTTTTTATATTTTCAATTTTAAAAGATACACTGAGCCCAAGCTTACAGAGGAGTTATCATTAAAAAAGTGCTCAAAATATATTTATTACTCATATTGGTTTTCAATAGGATTAATAATTGGACTTAACATCGGTGTTTTACTTTTTACTATTTCTGTTTATGATATAATTATAAAATTAATAACAAAACATTTGAGTCTATGAATAATTGTTTTAGGTTTCTACGCATCAGTTTTTATTGTGAACTTTAGGTTTATAGTTATTCTGTACAGGGAAATTAAATATTTCACAAACCGTTTTAAGCAAATGGTGACTGATTTCTATATTGATGATTTTCCTCACATACGAATAAAAACAAATGGGGAAGATATTTCTGGAAAAGTTGATGATATACACAATGAATCGTTAATAATTTTAAATGAAGGATGCACAATGAAGCCATACGTTGGGATCAGATAATAAGTATGGAGATAGACAAAGATGTAGTAAAAAGCAAGATAAATATGGAATCCTTGCCGGAAGTTATACAGAAAAAACCCTGGTGGAAATTCTGGTGAAGAGACTAGTTTTTATCCTTCTTCTTAGTTGATATTACTCTAATTTACTTATTCAGAGGATAATTGAGATTTTTGTAATGCTGAGGATTGATGCAAATTTCATCAGCTTTCTTGAAGACTGCCTCAAACAGTACAGGACTTTTCTTGCTTAATTTTTTAAGCCTTTTGAAAGCTTTCCTGTGATCATTTCACGCAGTATATTGTCTTCTAAAAAAAACTGAGTCTCAATACTCAGTTAGGCAGTGGTCACACTTATCTGATGGGTTCCCGGACTAACTGTATGGTACACATAATACACACCGTCTGCGTGGATCACATCACAGTTATCTGTCCCGTCATACTGAGCTTTAACACCTTTTTTGACATTTGTCAGCTTAATTGTAAAGTTATCAATTTGTTTTGAGGTGGTAATGTCAACAGTAACTCCTTTTGGGGTGTTATATGCCTGAATTTTTGTGGATTTCAAAGCGTCGTTATATTTTGCAATCTGGTCAAGCGTTGAAAATACAGTATAGCCGGTGTTTTTGCCTATATAATCCAGGGTTTTCGACATATTTGAGAACAGGTCCGGTTTTGTCATCATACCCTGAATATGACCGGCTATAATAAAGTTCGCCGGGAAATTGATTCCTTTGAAATGCTTCAGACAGGCTGCATTTTTCCTGTAAAAGTCGTTTGCATCACGTGGACTGATATCGAAATAACCCGGGACTTCAATCTCTATGGTATTTGTCTCTTTTCCGTACAGAATCTTCTGCTTCGGGAAAAATACGTTATTTGACTGCGTATCTCCAAGGGCGGTCATGCTGGTATAGTATCCGTAGGTGCTGTCGATTATGAACCCTGCATTCGATGCAGCCTGATAAGCCGGAACGGATGCGGCTGTATTGGGGAACCGGATTGATGAAAAACCATAGTTTGGCACGCCGGCAGCCTTGTTCATTATTGATTGAGCCTTTGTAATATTCTTCTGGAACTGAGCTACTGTAAAATCTGCTCTCCAATCAGTGATTCTATGTGGATGGATCGTGTGCGTATCCCCGTACTTAGAAAAATAGGCAAGCCCGGATTTTGATGTTTGTGATTCCGGAACGATGAAGAAAGTGTTCATGTCCTGCACGTTTGCAAGCTTCTTGCTCTTTTCCATCTCGAAGAAGTTACGGGTTTTTTGAATTTCTTTATCTGCCCCCATAACATCATCTATAGTTACAGTTATCTGTTTATCACCTCTAGGATAGGTGATGCTTATGCCATATGTGTTTTTATCAAGCCCAAGAATCCAGTTTTTACTGTTCTGGAACAGGCGGGTTGCTGTCTCTCTATTGAAATAGTTGCACGAGCCGCCCGAGATGAACATATTCTCATTTGAATAGATGGCTTTAGCTCCTGTTTTTGTATTTTCAAATCGGATGAGCACATCCCCATCTTTGCATACTGATGCCAGGACTTTGTATTTGAATCCCGATATATTGCCGCTGTCAGGATTGAACGACCTCGTGTATGTGGATTTATTGGCTGTGCTCAGGGATCTGTATGATCTGGATAAACCGTTTGTTATCGGATCGGTATTGTCTACAATAAAATTACTACTACGGTTAATCCAGATTTCACTGGGCTTTCCTAATATATTGATTCTATTGTCCGATATAGAACCGTCTGGTTTCATTCTTGGATCGGCAAAAAACCAGACTTTTCCCCCACTGTTCAGGTACTTGTTCACAGCTGTAGCAGCTTTGTCTGACATATGCTTATCAGGAACAAGAAGCAGCTCGTAATTCTTTTTAGTGAGATTCGATGTAATTGTAGAGTCTGTAAGATAATCAAGGTTGTATTCAAAAAACATCGCAGTGCATATAGGATCATGAGCCACAACATCAGTTGAAGGAAGATATACCGCTATCTTTTTTGTATTGTCCAGACAAGTAGAAGAGTCCGCTGCAGCTATCTGGCAGACGAGAACAAGGCATAATATACCTGCAAAAATACAGGAGGTTCTCATTACTTTAAATTTTATTTTTCTATCCAAGGAGTTCACCAGGCATCAGTCCAGATTATATCTTCAATACACAGTTATCCAGATCTCGACTATCAGTAAAAAACATCTAAGTTTATGACATGAAAAGAAGGGGATATAACCGGACTAAGATATGCGGTGATAACTAAATAAATTTTTCTTTAATGTTGCACTTATCAGGTTATGTGATAGCATGTACTTGAAGAAAACAGTACCAATAGCCTGCCTGTTCAACGATAAATTACAAGCCCAAAAATAGATAAGCCTCAAAACAGAGAGATATCTAAAAAATATCAGGTGGATTAACCACCCATTTTACCAGACTTTATCGCTCATTAGTACTTTAATTATTTTAGTTATTAAATCTTCTTTTACAGAACGATATCGCCAGCAAACTGACAACTCCACAAACCGCTCTAAATCCGGGTATGCTTGTAATTTTTCCCGTCTCAGATGTCAGTCTATCCTTACTTTCCAGTTTATCCTTACTTCCAAGGGCTATACTCTCCTGTCCGGGGTCCTGGATATCCGTTGCAAGTTCAGTTTCGTTTTCGGATTCTTTCTCTATGGTATTCCCTGTTATTGCAAAGTAAGTGAATCCTGGGGTATCAGCCGTAAAATACAGATATTTGCTATCTTCTCTCAACAGCTTTATGGGCAGTTCAGACCATTTTTTATCGCTGTACCTGTTAAGCGTGATTGAATTCTGGTCTATGTTCTTATCCTCAAGCCAGGATTTTTCGACCTTGAAGCACACTACAGGGTTCTCAATGTTCTTTTCTGTTGCGAAACCTGCATTTCCAACCCAGAGGTTGAAGTATTTATAAACCTCACCTGAGGACAGATTTGAAGTCAGGGTTGATTTTGCTTTGAGCTGTTCAACAATGGTTGTAGTCTTGCCTGCGGTCTTCTTTGCATCAAAACTCACATAAACAACACAGGTGGCATTCTTCGGGAAATCAAATTTCACAGAATTTCCGCTTACAACGCGTACTTGTGAAAGTTCCTTTACATCCACATTTCTTGCAGGCTCTGGGGAACCACCCCCACCGCCACCGCCGCCACGGCTGCCACCACGTTTACCGCCTGAACTCCCACTTTTGCTGCTTCCACTGCCTCCACTGCTTCCATCGGTGCTTCCATCGCCACCGCCGCTTGGGCTGCTTTGTTGTGTGACAGTTATTGTAGCAAGTTTTGAGGCAGTTCCTTTTTCATTGCTTACTGTCAGGTTAACGATATGGATTTGTGGTGCAGAGAAGATATGCACTGGATTTTGCTCAGTTGAATAATTTCCATCTCCAAAATTCCAGCTCCACTCCATTGCGTTTTTCGAGAGGTCGGTAAACTGGACAGAAAGAGGAGCATAACCCTCGCTCACATTGCTGTTGAAGTTTGCAAAAGGAAGTACTGGTTGCTTTATAAATTGCCCGAATGCAGCAGGAAATTCTCCTACACTCATTGTGGTTTTTACCCTGTGTGTGGCAGTGTCAATAACAGAAACAGTGTTGCTGCCACTATTCGTCACATATGCCTCATTTTCATCAGGATTGAATGAAACGCCAATAGGGTTGACTTCTACAGGCACAGAGGCTATAAGAGTATCTGTTACCGCGTCAATTATAGAAATGGTATTGCTGTCGTAGTTCGCCACATATACCATTTTTCCTTCTGGACTCACGGCATTTCCCTGAGGATTGTCTCCTACAGGCACTGTGGCTATTATAGTGTTTGTAGCCGTATCAATTACAGAGACAGTATCGTCCAGACTGTTCGACACGTACACCTTTGTTCCATCAGGGGTGACTGAAATTCCTGTAGAAACATTTCCCACAGGCACAGAGGCTATAACCCCATTTGTGGCAGTGTCAATTACAGAAACAATACTGCCTGTTGAGTTTTCAGAGTGATGTGAACTCGCAAAATATACCTTTGTTCCATCCGGTGTAACTGCAACTCCAGAAGGATAAATTCCTGCAGGGACTGTAGTTATGACAGTGTTCGTTGCAGTATCAATTACAGATGTAGTATTATCCAGATTATTCGCCACATGCACCTTTGTTCCATCGGGGGCGACTGCAATTCCCCAGGGCTTCCTTCCTACAGGAATTGTGGCTGTAACAGTGTTTGTTGCAGTATCAATTGCAGAGACAGTGTTGCTGTCATTGTTCGCTACATATACCTTTTTTCCATCCGGACTTACTCCAACTCCATAAGGGCCAGCACCTGCTTCCACAGTGGTGATAACAATGTCTTTTGCTGTGTCAATTACTGAGATAGTGTTGCTACCCATGTTTGCAATGTATGCGTAAGCAGGCTGCTTGAGAACAGCGATAGTAGCAAGTTTTGAATCTGTACCATTATCATTGCTTGCGGTCAGGTTGACAGGATAAGTTCCTATTCTGGAATAAACATGCACAGGATTCTGCTCGGTTGAATAGTTTCCATCTCCAAAATCCCAGTACCATCCAGTTGCATTTCTTGAGCTGTCGTTAAACTGCACATTCAATGGAACATAACCTTCGCTTACATTGCTGCTGAAGTTTGCAACAGGGAACGAAATTGGATAGGTGAATGCCTTGACACAGACATTTGCATTTGGATAGTGTGCTGTTAAGTCTTCCCATTTAATTCCATTAGGACTTATAAAACTCTCACCTGTGTTTGCTCTTGCTTTACTACTGTAGCCTGATCTTGGATATTCAAAGGCAATCGGGAAGTTATATCCAGGAGTTGTAAGCTTCAGAACTACCGAAAACTTTTGACCTGCTTTGAGCTTAACTCCTGAATTCAGGGGAATCGTGTGGTAGCCTGCAAATGGAATTGTACCGCTTTGGGCAAGAACATAGCCTGTTCTACTTATGGGGCTGAACTCTGGATCAGTGTGTATATATATTTCATAGTTGCAGTTTGAGTCTGTTGTATAGAAACCTACGGCTTTGAGAACTTCATAAGATTTTGCAGTAAAGACGTTTGCACACCAGCAAGTGGGATTACTATATCCAACACTGTTGACCCATCCGAGCGGGTCATACTGGTATATGGAATCATAATTATCAGTGTTTTCAGCTGTGAACACAACGTTTCCATCGTACCCGAGTTTTGTGTCGTAGTAGGATACATAGAAATATCCGTCCTCCCCCCAGGTCTTGCCCCAGCTATTTTTTACAATAAATGCACCATTTCCGGGAGGAACGTTGGAAAATTGATTCTTATCAAACGAGTCATTCCAGCCAACAATAGCCACAGCATGATTAGGATATGAAATATCATTGTTAAAGTAATAGTAACGTTGATCAGGGGAATAATAGGCAGGATCGACGTACATTGTGGTATATACCGCTCCGTAGTTCTGGACTGCAGATTTTATGTTATCATTGTCCATTGGACTTTTCCTGTCTGGAATAATTAGTACGTCTCGTATGTGTTTCTGTACACGTAATCCCGTAGGTGAATAGACCGAGGAATAATTAGAAGGATCATAAGGATCATCGGCTTCATCCACTGGTCCGCTCCAGCGAGCCAGATAGGCTGTTGACATGAGATGATTTCCGCCTTCATCCGGAGTATAATCAAAACCTTCTGGATATGCAGAAGAAAGCAGGTTTTTCATATTGTTTTCTGAGAAATCCCTGTTTTCTTCCGGCAGTAAGTATGATTCCAGAGACGCATAGGTTGCAAATGCCCAGCAAGTTCCTTCATGACCCTGATCTCTCACATCTGTTACCCTGTTCAGAGTTCGCAGATCATAGTAAGCCGGAGCAGATACATGTCCTGCTGAAACATCGCTTAGATGACTGAGATCTACAGGTGTGGGTACAAAACCGGTTTGATACTCACTTTGGGAAGGTGCACTTTGAGTATAATTTTTATTGTTAAGGTATCTGGTAAATTTGGGGTTTTCCGGTGCATATTTAAGCTCTGGGAGACTGTCAGTCTGGTTTAGGGCATTACTCTGAATCTCAGATGCTGTGTTTATTTCTGAAGGTTCTGTATCTGCTATCGCTATAGATGACCCTATAACAAAAAATAGAATCAGAAGTTCACTGAAGATTACTAGCTTTTTCCCCACATTTAGAATGCTTATTATATTGAAATTCTTCTTCATGTTGATCTCTGTCTTCATTTTTTGATTATCTTTCTCCACCTTTATTTGCCTCCCTTCATACATTTTGTAAACAAGTTTGCCCTAAAACCAAAGCTTGATTTTTGAATCTTACTCCCCATAGAATTTATAAAGTTCCAGACTATGAAAGCAGCTCTGGAAATTATAATTGAATTGTTAAAAATAAAAAGAATTTTGAAATTATCTTGTAAACATGCAAAATTCAGATATTTAAATTTCTTACGAATGTATCTCCCCCAAAATATAAGAATTTATTTAGACTGAGCTGCTACTATAATAATTGAGAAATCGCAGTTATAGAGAAATCTTCAGCAGTATTCGCAGCTTACCTCGCACAGTTGAATTGAAACGGCGCTGTTTTTTATAGCCCCCAAAAATACCGTAAAATAACTGATTAATTTGTAAACAGTATCAACCGAGTGCCAGGAAGTATGCTCCTGCAGTTATATATATTATCTAAATTTATTATAATCACGGAGTAATTCACACACATCTGGAAGGGAGATGGAATGGGGGAATAGAAACAGATGAAAACTAAGGATAGTTTATATTTATCACTCTTGACATCAGCAGTCGTCCTGGTTTGTGTTTTAATTCTCGGCTCATCGGCTGCACTGGCATCAAACGGACAAAATACATCGGAAAATTACTCTTCGAATAACAGTGAATTTCCATATCCACGCGGCACAGTTGCACCATATGGGATGATGGGATGGGAGACAGGGACTCAATTTTTAACCGAGGGTGCTACGCTTGTTCATTTAGGATGGAGGACTTCTATAACTCCACAGCAGTTTGTTAATAATATTAATAGAGGCAAACAGCTCGGTATTTCGAAATATCTGGTAGCTACCAGCGGTCCGCAGATGGAGTCTGAAAGCTTCTGGAGAAACGTCAGGGACATGGGAATTACTGATAATGATTTCTATGGCGTTTATCTTCCTGACGAGGAAGATGATCCTTCTACACTTATCAACATGCGTACAGCTATGAAAAAGTACTTCCCAAATGCTGTTGCTGGTGATTATTTAGGTGATATGCAGACTGGACCTGATGACAGAGAATTCATCCCGGGGCTGGATGTCTGTTATTTCACAACTTATACAAAATTCCATCCTGAACGCCCTCACGCCTGGGTATATGGGAATCTTATTGCCAATGCTCCTGATTGGAAGAATGCAGGAAAGACTGTATACGTAACAACCGAAGCTTTTGGTCAGGCTACTGAGGTGAATCCTTCAGATCCGGATCTGGATACTGAGCAAAAAGTGGCTGACCGTCACGAGAGCCAGATTGTCATGGGAATCTTAGGCGGAGCGCAGGGGGTTTTCTCATATGCTTATAAGTATGCAGCCGGGACTCCAAACTACGAAGGGTGGGCTGATTTCAAGCCGAAATATGAGCAGATCTGGCCCTGGATTATGAATGGCAACAGAACACTTCTGAGAACAAACGTAACCAGCGGTAGGGAGAGTATAACTTCAGATCCTGGTGGCACAATCGATGCAGTTACTGCCTATATGTTTACTGATTCCGAAGGTAAAAAACTGATAGCTTCGTCCAGCATGCTTGACTTTACCGAGGCAGACTGTACACCAAATACTGCAACAATTGCCGGCGTGCCAAATGGAAAGTATGAAGTCTTATGGGAAAACAGAACCGTAACTGTCACAGACGGAACCATCAACGATACCTGGGAACCATATGAGTATCATTTCTATCGGTTAGAGACAAATGATACCGGTAGCGAATAAGCTCTTACGCTTACAGGCACGTCGGATAGAATTTATTCATTAAGGGCAGGCAGGCTACTTCTTTTAAAACATTTGACAAACAGACAGATAACATAAGTTACAGATGCAGAAGAGATCTCATAAGATAAACTGAATGGGAAGCCGTGATGCTATGGATCTCAATGAAAAGGCAGACATGATTGGGCGTTTATATCTTGGGCTTGAACAGATTGAAGGATGTGGGGAATTCTCAGCTTTGATCCCTGAGGTTCGTACGAATTTTGTATATGCATCAAGAGAAGCAACAGATCCTGAAGATGTGCTTGCAGTAGACGGAAGGATCTCCGTAGTTGACGGATTTCCGGCAGCTATTGGAAAAATCAAATTTGGGGCTTCAGGTTATATGGCACGTGTCCTTCTGGAAATCCGGAAAAAAGATCCTGAGATAAGGTCTATTATAGATTTTGCAAATAATCCCGAGATTGCCGACTTTCTGAAAACTTACTGTGAAGAGAAGGAATGGGATTTCCCTATTGTAGACCGAAGTCAAGAACCTGAGAATATGAAGGATGCGGGGGGAGAAGCTATCTCCTGGATGATCGAGGAAGCTATTAGGGCTGCAGGGGGAAAAATGCCCAGAATCTTTTGCGAGACCGGTGCAGTTGGAAAAGAGCCGGTATGTATTCTCGTGGGGAAAGACCCTATCGAGGTTGCGGAACAGATGTGTGAACTTGCCAGAAATTATCATGCATCAAGAAAAAAGACTAAATGAAAAGCCGTAACGAAAGAGTTGCTATCCGGGAAAGCAGGACATACAAACAGGATGAAGAGGAGAGGGGAAATTTTTTCCCTCTCTTCCATGGAGTGAAGGAAGCCAGTTTTCTGGTTTTTTTTCTGGTTTTTTTCGCTGGTTTTTAGTCTTAACTGGTATCAGTAGATGTAGAAACTGCTGGTTTCGGTATCCGTTGGTTTCGGTATCCGTTATTTAAATGTATGGTATGCTTGTAGACTATATACCAACATGCTAACTTAAATTGATTTTTAAAACCTTTCTTCGAGTTATGAATTTTCGGAGCTTATTTTTAATTCCGTTATAATAAGCTTTTAATATCAAACGTATGAGTTTGATGTAGATGTTGATACAATATAGAAAAAAATTATAAGTTTGCCTAAAAGGAGCAGCTTCTGCTATAATTCATTACCTAACTCCCAAGATGAGGTTAATATTAATACTTATATTTTTAATTATAGAATAAAGAATAGAATGAGTTTTAATAAAGAAAAACTCTCATGGATATTACAAAATAAGAAAATAGTGAGAAAATAGGAAAATAGTGAGAAAATAGGAAAATAGTGAGAAAATAGGAAAATAGTGAGAAAATAAGAAAATGATGAGAAAATAAGAAAATAGTGAGCCTAAAAAGGACTTGTTTTTCTATTATAGAGGGGGGTTGATAGAATGGAAGGAAGTCTTTTCAAAAGAATTCTGATCGCAACCGACGGTTCAGAGAATGCAGAAAGAGCTGCCTCATATGGAATAAATATCGCAAAGGCAATAGGTGCTGAAGTGCATGCCCTGTATGTAATCTCTACTAAGCATGCAGTAACCACGCGAACGGTTATGGGCTGGAGTGAAGCCTTTGAGGAGTATCTTGCAGATAAGGGAGAAGTTGCGGTTGAAAACGTGAGAAAACTGGGAGAACAAGTCGGAGTTAAAGTTAAGCCCGCATACTCGAAAGGTATTCCAGCGGATAAAATCCTTGAATATGCCGATGAAAACAATATTGACCTTATAGTAATGGGCACGCATGGTCTGACAGGCATCAAAAAATTCCTGATCGGTAGCGTGGCAGAGAACGTTGTCAGGCACTCAAAGGTACCGGTGATGGTTATTCGATAAATACAGGCACTGAAGGCTGCTAACCCGAAATTCTGATCCCCAGTGCCGGAAAATTTTTTAAAGCTGCAACTTTAATCCTTAAAGATTCCAGAACCTTTAAATATGTCTTTTGCTTCCTCAAGGCTCAGGTCCGCTGGCGGCACGATGATATCGGATTCTGTTATCTCCTCCGCTCCAACTGGCTCCCCATTTTTCTTTATCTCGGAAATCAACTTAGCAAGTTCTTTCTGGAATTCCTCGGCTTTTCCTTCCTCTACCAATTTCACAATCCTGTTATCGATCTGATTCAACTCGTTACAAAGAGCCTCCGGTGCCCTGTACTGGCCTTCACCCATAATCCTGATTATCAATTCTCAGACCTCCTTACATTCCCTTCCTTATCTTCTTCTCCCCTGCTTTTCCTTATTTGCCTTCTTTTCCGGCTTCAGCCTTGAGTCTGGCAAGTTCGGATTCTACACTGGTTTTGGCACTGATTTTTGCAAGTTCCCGGTCTATTTCGTCCCTGCCGCCCGTAAGGTCTTCAAGTGTGCCTGCTTCCATAAGCTCGTCGATTGCTTCAGCTCGTGCCTTCATCTCTTCAGTCTTATTTTCAGCCCTTTCAAGTGCAAGACCTACATCTGCCATCTCTTCGCTTATTCCTGTGACAGACTCATTGATTTTCACCTGGGCTTCAGCTGCCGAATACTGGGCTTTAATCGACTCTTTTCGAGTCCTGAAAATCTCCACTTTCGTTGAAAGGCGCTTTTCTGCTTCCACCAGCTTCTCCTGCTGCTTGTCAAGCTCTGCAATTTCCCGGTTAATCTCTTCAACCTGCTGCTGGAGGGCAGCCTTTCTTTCAAGAGCGAGCCTTGCAAGATCCTCCCTGTCAGATGCAATGGCATCCCTTGCCTGACCTTCCAGTTTGTCTATGTTCTGAACCAGCTTTGCACGCTGAAGCTGGAGGCGCTTCTTTGAAGTTGCAACTTCTGCAACACCCTTTTTCACATTCTGGAGCAATTCCAGCTGCCTCTCATAAGAATAATCCAGCGTTTCCCGCGGGTCTTCCATTTTGTTAAGCAGCTTACTCATCTTTGATTTGAGCACTGTCTCCATTCTCGCTAATAATCCCATATATTTTCCCCTTTGCTTTTTAAAAGTTCCCAGGCCGAACGATCTGGGTTTTCATCCTTTTTTATTACTTCCATTATAGTTCTTTCACACGCTTTATCAGAAGGCTTCAGTATATTTGCAGTCTAGCTGTTCTCGCTGGAATTATATTATTAGCATATCTATATCCTTACTATAAATTTCTCTTGCATATCTATATCCTTACTATAAATTTCTCTTCCCGAACCAGGTTTTCTCTTATTAAATCAGGGTTATCTCTTTCTAAGTGTACTCTTTAAACTGTGGTTTTATAAGTTTGTAATTATATATACTATGATATTCTTCGTGGCGATGCGAACGGTTTATATAATCTGAGAGCAACTTATCTAAAGATATTATGGCAAAATCTGAGAGTAGAACAGAATTTTTTTATAACGAAAAAGGACTGATAGCAATAGACAGCCCTGTTAAACTCCAGATTCTCAACCTGCTCAGGGAAGAGCCCAGGTCATTCGATGAAATCGTAAAATATACAGCAAAAGCCAAGTCAACCATTTCCGTACATCTCAACAACCTCAGATCGTGCGAGCTTGTGGAAGAAAGCTTTAACCCAAAAGACCGCCGCCGCAAAATTTATTCCCTCACATCCCGCTACATGGGTTGCTCTCAGGAACCATTTATCGAGCACTACAGGAAACTATTGGAAAAGGCTCCTGCAAATGGATATGACAGGTTCTGCTTTGCAGAAATCCTGTTTCATGCGCTTTGCTTTGGTTTTGAAGCATATGGAATTAACAATGCTCCAGTTGTAAAAACTATAGGAAGCGATCTTGGAATATCTGTTTCCTCAATTTTCAAATCCGAAACCCAGGATGAGCTCCTGAAAGAGATTGGGGATTTTCTAGAATTCCATGGAAAATGCCGGGTTTCTGTACTCACGGATCCCATTGCTCTTCAGATTGAAGATAGTTTCAAAGCCAGTTCAATGCCTGTCATTGGGAAACCTTTCTGCTCTTTAATAGAAGGCATTATTGAAGGGATCCTTAAAGGAAAGCTTGAAAAGGATTATAAAGTTACCGAGACTGAGTGTTATGGGACAGGGCATGAACACTGTCTTTTCAAGATAACAATATGAATTCCTTTATTACATTCGCTGTTCTACATACCAAGTATTATTAGTATTTTGGGGTTTAAGCTACATCTCGTTCTTAGAATTTACTGGCTTACAAAATTTTCCCATGCCAGCTCTTTTTTCGGGCTTCGTCCTGCTTTCTCTTAAGGGCAGTCTGTCAGCGCGCCTCCCCAATTACAACTCCCATTTCGGATTTCAGGCGAGGCCCTATTGCTGCAACTATACCTGGACCATCGGTTTTTTCCCGGCACACGATTGCATGTTCCAGCAGCCCCAGGCGCTCGATTTCGTAAATATCCCTTCCGTGGCCTGTTTTTTTAATTGCACTTTTGATTTCCGAGCGCGTTGCTCCGTTAACAGTCACCCTATCAGTAGCTGCTTTTTTCCAGCTCCACCAGAGATCAAGCTGTTTTTTAGTGAAACGAGCTTTTAAATCCTTGTTTGCCTCAATAACCTCGACTTCAACCGGCAAATGGGGTATAAGACCGAACCTTGAGGCAAGCTGTTTTGGCTTTCCACTGCCAAGAGCTTTGAGTTCCCCGGCTTCAACCCTGACAGGTACACCAATATTGACCAGAAAAGCATCCTCTAAAAAAGCCTGGAGAAAGCCCCTGTATACCTTCCCAGGTTCAGCTTTTTGTACAGGCGTCCCGTATCTGGAGGTCAGCAAATTTGCAGACACTTCCTCATCCTCACCTTCAAGAGTAAACTCAGCCCAGTTTTCAGGGGTGATGGATATCTCAACTTTTACCTCAAGATCCTTCAATTCATTCTCAACCAGGGTTTTTAGAAGTTCTGCCATCCTTTCCCGGTTCTTCCCATAAATATGCTGGAGAGTTACAACTTTTATCATATTCTTCCTACCAATTCTCTACTTTTTGCCGGGAGCTGGACATCCCCTCAGTTCCTGAGATACATTTCCAGAAGTTCTTCACTTTCATTCAGGGCTGAGGTGACAATTTCATTAATTGGGCTCTCTGCCCTTTCAATCTGGTTCTGGAGTTTCTTTATATCCCTACTGTAAGGACCAAGTTTCCGGGAAATCGTATCCTTGCTATCTCCCTGTTCCACTGCCTCCCTGTGAATGCTCTCTATTTTACTCCGGAGTTTTTTCACCTTCTCAAGAATCTCTGCACTCAGAGGATCAAGCTCTTCTACCTGTTCAGGCTCTTTCTCTTCTTCCCCGGCTGTAAATTCCTCTTTTTCGACCCCTGTTTCCCGGGACTTTTCTTCCTGAATTTCCGGAGGTTCCTCTGCGATAATATCCCTGAACTCTTTGAGGGCAGCTTCGACTTCTCTCCCGTACTCCGTAAGTTCGACAAACTTTATCCGCCCCTCGAATGTGAATCTTATAAGTCCGCACTGTTCCATTTTCGCGAGGATTCTTGTGGTATGGGCAAAGGTGGAATCTATCTCTTTAGAAATAACAGATGCATAAGTCTTTCCCATCGAGCCAATAAATAGCAGCGCACGGGTGGGCTTTTCCTGCAAGAATAATTTTTCTGCATTTTCATCGGACATAAATATCACATTGGAATTTTCTAGCGGATTACTTCTGGACCTCAATCAAAGGTTTTAAGTATTCTTCAGTGGTTTATATACAATACTGGGAGAGTTTCCTACCTTCATTTGCCTCTCAACTTTTGCTTGAAAATTCATTCAGAAAGCGCCCTGATTATCTTTTTTATTTCCGTTATAGGCGCATTGGTTCGGAACGAGGTTCCGCTGAAATGAGTCCTTGACGCTTCAAATCCGTGAGCCTTAAGGGCTTCTATGAGGGTTTCTATTCCAGTTGCGGAAACTCCGAGTTCTTTACAGATTACATGCTGGTCATAGAACATCGGGATATCGAGTTCGTCCCTGCAGAAGGTAATTAACTTTTTCGCTTTGTCTTTTGTGTTTAGAGGATGCACTTCAAGTTCGGAGATAACCTCATCACAAAATGCCCGTTCCCTGAAGGGTCCAAGCCACAAAGGACCCGCAATCTGTGTGAAAGACCCACAAACAGGGCAATCATTCTTGATATGTACTGCAAGTCCATACACTGACCCTCGAAACCCACATGTCGGACAGTGAATGCTGAAACCCATTGACTCTAGAGTTTTATCAGTATGTTTTGTTCCGGGAAGAACTTTGAGATAAGTGCGAACATAGTGACGTGTCACATGGGAAATAAGGGGTAACATTCCTTTTTCGTGCTTTGCAAGCTCTCTGGCACAGGCTCCCAGGAGAACTCGAAGCCCCATCTCACTGTGGTATTCCGTGTTAAGAGGCACGGCTGCATATTTTCTTATCCCGGCTCTCAGATGAGCTCCGCATAACGGGGCTGTGTCCGTTGCCGTAACCGACAGCAGATTTTTGACCGAGGCCGACGCCGCGTCCAGGAAAGGTGAAGGAGTGCCGAATGGATCAATATCCACGATATGAAACTTTTGCTCGTGAAGCAATACATTTGCATTCTTGCGGGTAGCCAAGGTTCTTTCCTCAAGCCCGTTAATTTTGATGTTTTCTTTTATCGTTTCAAACGCATCTGAATTCCAGTCATTCATGGTAGCATGGATACCTACTTCACCTGCAATCCTTAGTCCCCTTATCCCTGACGCCGAAAAAGCGTCCACGTAACGGATTTCTTCCCTGAGAAGCTCTTTTCTCGAAAGGAGCCTTTTCACAAATGCAGCTGTAACTGCAACGTTAATATCGCGGTTAAGCTCCATCTCCGGATTATAAAAAACCGGAGCTGCCGACGGAGGGAAGGCTGCATCCTGAGGCGGTACTGGAACTAAAACCTTTGTTGTGCCTTCAACTATAGTTTTATACATCATTTGAGACTGCTATACTTTGGGATATTATTTTACAGTAATGGTCATCTGCATCTTGGGATAGCCTTTTACACTGAAATTATAGCTGCCCGGTTCAGTGAATGTATACTCAAAGGTATCTCCGTAAACAAGCCTTTGATCCTCAAAAAGATACTCCCTGCTGGTAAGGAAAAGCACACTGGATTCCTGATAATTTCTCCATATAACCGTTTCTCCAGTATTGATTTCCAGTCTTGGGGGAATCATAAGATAATCCTTAAGCCTTACAGGATGTGTGGTTGGGACGGCTCCACCTGACTGTACATCTCCAGCCTGTCCTCCTTCTTCCGTCCATTCTTCAGTTTGCCCTGCCTCAGCTTCTTCCCCAGCTCCTGGAATTGCTGTATCTTGCGGTGTTCCCAGTTCTTCCTGAGTTTCTGTTTCTGTCTGTGTCTCAAGCTCTTCCTGTGCTACCGTCTCCGCTGGAGTTCCCATTTCTTCCGCTGTCCACATTTCGTCTTCAGTTTCCGTTTCTTCTGCTGTCCACATCTCTTTCTGCGTTCCTGGGGGTGTTGTCATTTGTCTCGGTCTTTGTGAGCCTCCTGAACTGCCGCCTGCCTCCTGATCTTCCTCTTCATTTTCCTCATCCCCCGAACTCAGGCAGCCTGAAATTACTACTGACAGAACTATTAGGAGTAGAATTATTTTGTTTGTTCCCAATCGCCTCCCCCTTATTTAGTAATCTTCTTTTGTATTCCTAACTTAATATAAGCCGTTTATAAATAATAACGCTTTCTTATAACAGTTCATTAAGCTGGAGTTATTCTTGAGATATGGGCACGGATTCTGAGTGATAAGTACTGATATGGATGACATAATACTGAAGTGAGCTTAGTGTTACTTTGTATACTGCTTAGAAACTGCAGCATTAAAAGTCTCAGTTTTCAACTCCAACCCTGATATCCAGAAAATCTTCCAGTTCTTTTGACAATGCACCAAGCTTCAGATTTACCAGTGTATTTATCCTGCGATACTGCGGAAAAGGCAAGGTGTATTACGAATTCTGTAGTCTAGCTGTCAGGTAAAATCCCTATATACCGGAGCCGTGAAACAAAAAAACAATAAGTATTTTGGAGAATGCAAATAAAAGGTGTGCTCAGGAAATCCGGCTTTAAAAAGTATTAAAAATAGATTTGCCAGGAGGTCTCCCGGCAGCTGTTTTTAGTTATAAATAGCTATTATTTAGGGTTCAACCACACTAACAGTAACATTCATTCTGGGCTGACCGACAACGCTGAAGTGGTATTCCCCGGTCTCATTGAAGGTATAGGTAAAAGAACGCTTGTACACAAGATTTGTGTTATTAAAGAGATTTTCTTCACTTACAAGTGTAAAAACCCTTCTCGGGCTGTCCTCCCAGTTTAACCAGACAACCCTATCTCCTTGCTTAATCTCAAGACTTGATGGGCGTGCCATATTATTATCCAGCCTTATGGTATATGTAGCCGGTCTTCTATCAGAAGTTGTAACCCCGCCTGTTTCCTCGGTTTCATTTTCTTCCGGTGTTTCAGCTTCTACGGCAGTTACATTTTCCTCTGGTGTTTCAGTTTCTACAGCAGTTATATTTTCCTCTGGTGTTTCAGTTTCTACAGCAGTTACATTTTCTTCCGGTGTTTCAGTTTCTACAGGAGTACCATTTTCATCTGGCGAAGGCTGTTCGTCCCCTGCGCATCCTGAAAATAAAACGACGCCAAATATAAGAAGCAACACAATTAATTTTGTTTTCATTTTATTCCCCACCGCTTGCGGTTATAAAATTTCCGAAGCTAATACCTCAGCTCGAAATTCCATGCAATTATAAGCTAATATTTGATTTGATGCTTGACTATTCAGATTTTTAGCTTCCTTAGTCTTTATAAGACCCGGTATTTTATAGTATTGCAGCCCTTCTTTAAGGGCATTTCAAATCTGATTTTTCTTTTTCAAGATTACCCGTACATATAAATATACTTTTCACTCTTTTTGAATTGCTCTTACTACTTTGAGTAAGTATTCCTTTCAAAAACTCTTGAAGCTTGCTTTCACCCCACAGCTTTAGCTTACTTATTAAATAATTTTAATTTACTGCTCGCGTGTAAAGATATTCGCTAATGGGCAGTAACTGTGAGGATCGCATTCACTGCTTATCAAGTGTAGACATCACAGGAGATCTGGAGTATCAATTCTAAGATCATAAAATACTTTTACTGAAAACAAATCCACTTCAAAGCTTTGTTCATATGCTGTTCCATAAAAGTAAAGCAAGAGTCCCTATAACTGCAATTATCCCAAAAGTATTTCTTGCAAGGGTAAAAAGGCTGGAAGAACCAGAGATTTTCGAAATCAGAATTTTGTTAACCGTACCCATAATGCTTGCAAGCACCGCAGTGTTAGCTGCAGTTATATAGGAGATATTTCCGCTTACGGCGAGTAAAGTTACAGAGACAATTACTCCAGAACTACTGACGAGAGCCCCGAGGGCGGTGATGTAGATTCCAGCAGTTCCTGCAACTTTATAGGCAAAACTTCCTATTATAAGGATCAATGTAAAAGCAGTACCGAACTTGAATGCCTGACCAAGCGAGAAAGGAGATTCGATTTTAAGCTCTTCTCCTCCTATCGAGCAGAATTTCTTATTATACCTCAGAGCCATTAATATCGAAACAAGAATTATCACGGTATGGACAGGAAGCATAGATAAAGTAATCTGACCAGTTGGGTCAACTATCAGAGCTAACACAAGATTCCTTATGAGCATGGAAATATTGCAGAGCAGGATTCCGGTAAGCACAGGGTCGGCCATTTCCTTTGCTCGTTTAGAGAGACCCGCAAGTGCAGCTGTTGTGGCTTCACTGTTCACAAAGCCACCTACAAAGCCAGAATAACAGATTCCGCTTGTTGTACCGAACTTTCTCAAGAGTACATAGCTTAAAAAACTGATAAGTGAAACAAGAATTACAATAAGGATTGCAGACCTGAAGTTTATAACTCCGAAGAACTCTCTATCCGGCATCACAGGATAAAGTATAAAAGCCACAGCCAGAAACTGTATGGCATTGTAAAGTTCCTCTTTTGTCAGGCTTCCTACAAACTGGTGAAGAGGTTTCTTCTGGATCAGAAGAATAGCTACAACTATTGAAGAGACTATAGCAAACATGCCGTAGTCATAGCCTACAAGTACACCCACCACAAAAATGAAGAAGAGGCTGATAGGGCTGGTAACTCCTATCCGTTTGAAGAGAAAAATCTTGGAATAAGTGACTATGGAACAGACTGCCCCGATGAAAAGCGCAGCTACGTAAACAAAACCCTGTCCTGTTGCCTCGCTTACGTAAGCAGTTAACATGCCTGTTATGCAGGTTATGCTGTAAGTTCTCACACCGGCAAAGATTTCATGCTCAATTGCTCTATGCTCCCTTTCTATACCCACCATTATTCCAATCAGAAAGGATATGGCAAGCTTCGTCATGAAATCCATAAAAACCGGATCGAAACCTAAATCTTCAATAATACCCGTAGCTCAACCTCTATTATCTTTCGATCTATAAAGTTCAGAATTAGGTTTTAAGGAAACCATATTTGAAATTCATATTTAAGGTATTTAAAATCCTTATCTAAACTCTCAATTTAACTTATTTAAATTCTATCCATCTGCTCCGGCATCGGTCATACAATCCTATTATTCACATTTCTCTTAGTGATTTTCAATATGCCTGTGCCTGGTTATTATGCCAGTTAAATCTGCAGGTAAATAAATGAGAGTACTAAAGCAAATGATAGTTTGATAGGACGAATGATCATGGGTAGTCAGATGAATAAAGTTAATATTGATTCTGCAAATGAGATTGATTAGCGAGCTAAAACAAAAATATAATTATATAGTATGGGTGTCCCTGGTAATGAATTTAGCCCTTGAAAAAAGAAAAAGGTTGAGTGTATATTGAAAAACCTGTGTGAGATTTCCTGAGGTGTTCATAAACCTGAGAAAAATCTTTTCAGGTGAATATTAACCCGGAAACTTCATAGTCTATTCCCTACAATATACAATTCCCGGTAAAGCCTGCCAGGTCTGGGTGAAGCTGATTATAGATTGACATTTCACATTATTGAATCGGGTATCTTATACCTCTACAAATTCGACCTCAATGGGTTTGCCTTCCGGTTCTTGAAGGTGAACAAGGGCGCAGGAACCTTTGGAAGCTTCGCCAGGGTTTAGCACTACGGTTTTTCCAACTTTCTCCAGACCTTTTGCCTCATGGATATGCCCGCAGATTATCAGATCTACCCTGTCAACGAATTTCTGGATAGCCTTACTGCCCACGTGCCCGAAAGGAAGTTCATCTCGTGCGCCATGGGGGGGAGCATGAGTCAGAAGTACTATGGTTCCACACTCACCTGCATTTTCGGCAGAGCAGACCATTCCTTCAAGGGCTTTCTCAATTTCCTCTTCTGAAAGCTCAAATGGTGTGTTGAAAGGGGTGGGATTTGAGCCGCCAAGCCCTATAAAACTGATATTTCCTATTTGCTCAATCTTCCCGTGCAGATTCGTAGCCTTTGAGGCGTCAAGGGCATTCAAAATACTTCTCTGATCACAATTTCCAGGAATTGCCAGCACGGGCTTATCAAAGAGTTCCATCAGTTCTTCTACCTTCTCATCGGGTCCGAAATGAGTAATATCTCCGACAATAACCGCCAGGTCGAAATCTCCTGCCTTTTCCATCATTTTCCTTATCTTCGAATAATCCCCATGGGGATCAGAAATAGCCAGTATCTTCATCCTTATCCGGTCCTGTTATTCAAATTATTCAAAAGATCCTAAGGCTGCCTTTTTGATAAATCTTTTTTCTAAAAAGGTTTTGATAAAACTTTTTTCTAAAAATTTTTTGATAAAACTTTTTTCTAAAAAGTTTTTGATAAAACTTTTTTCTAAAAAGTTTTTGATAAAACTTTTTCCTAAAAAGGTTTGCGTACATCTTTTATATCTCTTAGTAAATTATAGTGCCCATGCGCGATATCGTTATTATAGGGCATAAGGCAAAGACAGACGGCGATTTTTCTTTAAACGATCTTCCTGGTTCCGCTGGAAGAATGGATATCCTTTGCCGCTGTGTGAGTTCTGCCCTTTTTCTCTCCTTCGGAATGCGCAGGGATGTAAATGTACACTTGCTGCTTCTTGGAGAACCTGACCCAGGAAAAATTATCAGGTTTGAAGGGCTTCACCTGAGATATCTCAATCCAGACGAGCGAAGCAGCGGTTCTCTTATCCAGAAAGCCCTTAAAAAGGATGCAACTGAGCAAGATATTCGTTCCACTCCAGGCGTCTGGATTCGCAGGGGAGACCTTGGTTTCCTGCTCTCGAAGTTTGAGGGGCGCACCCTTTTCTACCTGAGAGAGGACGGCGAGGACATCAGGGCAATTGCAAATGAGATTCGGGACCCTGTCTTCTTCTTGGGAGACCATATAGGGGTTACCGAAGAAGAGGAAAAGCAGCTTCTTAAGGCAGGGGCGAAAATTATCTCGGTGGGTCCTCTTTCCCTTCACTCCAATCACTGCATAACCCTTGTGCATAATGAGCTGGACAGAGCTGAAGCGCAAAGAGGGGAATTGCCCGGAGAAATCGAACGCAGGATTGAGAACTAAGTTGAAATCCCTAAATTTATTCCAACACAAAAATTATATTCCACCTCCCTGTATCAGAATAGAAACTTATCTGGAGAAATCTTTCCGAATACTTTTTCCGGAAATCCATGTTTCCTAAGTTTTGCCTTTGCAGGGACTGGCAGTAACATATCGTCTTAAAGACAGTTGCCCTCACCCAGTATTTGTCCCTCATTTCCTGATTATTCACTCAGGTCTATTCCCGAACAAAGAGCTTGAAGAAAGTGAAAGAAAATGGATGTACTTGAAATCTCAAAAAAGATTCTTCACGAAGGTCCCGTATGTGACAACTGCCTGGGTCGCCAGTTTGCAAAACTGTCCACCGGCCTGAGCAACAGAGAACGTGGGCAGGCACTGAAACTAGCCCTTGCCCTGGAAGGGGACCGAATCTACAAAACTGAAAATGACGATTCTCTTCTTAGGGAGCTTGCCCCTTGCAGTGAGCTTGCAAGAAAAACACTTGGAATCATGGGTGAAGATGAACAGTGCTGGGTTTGCCTTGACCAGTTCAAAAAACTGGACGAGTGGGCTGATAAAGCTGCAAAAGCCCTTGAGGGTCTTGAATACTCAACATTCCTCGTGGGCACAAAGGTTAGTGGGCTTCTGAGTGAGAACGAAGAGATACTCTGGGCAGAGATAGGAACTGCATACGCTGAACAGCTTAAGAGCGAGCTTAACAGGGAAGTGGGTAAAAGAATAGCTGAAAAAGTCCAGAAAGATGTGGATTTTGAGAACCCTGACATCACAATTACCCTTGAACTTGCAAGAAACGAGGTTGAACTCCAGATCCGCTCGGTATATATTCTGGGGCGCTATCGCAAACTGGTCAGGGGAATCCCCCAGACTCGCTGGCCGTGCAGGAAATGCAAGGGAAAGGGATGCGAAAGATGCGGTTTTACAGGGAAGCAGTACCCGGAATCCGTAGACGAGCTTATAAAAGGGCCTGTAGTCGAAGCTTTCCAGGCAGTAGATACGGCTTTTCACGGTTCAGGCAGAGAAGATATCGATGCCCTGATGCTTGGCAGTGGAAGGCCTTTTATAGTGGAAGCAAAATCCCCTAAAAAACGCAGCGCAGATCTTGAAGCCCTCATGAGAGATATCAACGAAAAAGCTGCAGGAAAGGTTGAGGTAAGCGAGCTTACCTTCACTGGAAAAGATATGATTGAGACCCTGAAAAGCTCAAAGGCGGATAAAACTTATAAGCTTAAAGTTACATTTAAAGAGCCTGTTTCAGAGGAAAAGCTTAAATCCAGTCTTGAGGCTTTAAGTGGCGCAGAAATCTCCCAGCAAACTCCAAAGCGTGTGGTTCACAGACGAGCCGACCTTATCAGGAAGAGGCGCGTACATAGTATCAGGCTTGAGGAACTGACAGATGAGGGCTACGCTTACATAACAGTAAATTGCGAAGGCGGACTGTATGTAAAAGAGCTTATTTCCGGAGATGAGGGCAGGACAAAACCGAGCCTGAGCGAACTTTTAGGAGTTCCTGCGCTTGTGGAAGATCTTGATGTGATTAACGTTGATATTTAAATTCAATCTGTCAGGTTTATTTAATGCGCAGGTCAGGAGAGTATTGCCTTACTGAACATTTATTTAAATAATATTCATCTTATCTAGAGAAAAATTGTATATACTATTGAGAAATTAATCGAGCATTCTAAGGAGGAACATGCGATGACAAACTCCCACGGCGAAAAACGCTGCACAAGGTACAAGTTACAGAAGACAGTTCGTGAAAGAGGAATTTCCCCTGTAAGCAGGGCAATTCAGGAATTCGAAGTAGGGCAGATGGTTCATATCGACATCGACCCAAGCGTTCAGAAAGGTATGCCCAATCCTAAGTTCCAGGGCTCTACCGGAAAGGTAATCGGGCAGCGTGGCCGTTCGTATATTCTTCAAGTCCGCAACGGAAATGCAATTAAGGAAGTTATTTCTCTTCCTCAGCACCTCAAACCACAGAAATATTAATTCCGATTCCGGGCAGTTAGGTTGTAAAACCTAACCCTTTTTCCTGAGTTTACAGTATGCAGGCTTCTACTGTAGCTTGGGCTACTGCCAGGAATTTATGGAAACTTCCAGGAAATATTGCCTGTAAATAAGTATAGGAAACTCAATCTCCCCCTGAAGGCCTGCTAAAAGGCGAGTGGGAGTTTGAAGAAGCTGCTTTTAAGATTTTATCTCTTATTCTGATACGGGGATATCTATAATTATATATCGGTTGTCAGACATATACCTGAGCCAGATTAGAATACATTATTTGTAATTCAGATCATTGCTAAATACGATCGAATTTCGTGCATAAGCAGTTTTTAAGTCAAAAAGAGTGTATTTCAATGATAGTTAAGGAAGTCCTCAGTGAAGAATTATTGACCTTGGCCGAAGTTAAAGAACTACTTACCAAGATCGCAGACGAGCGCAGGGAGCAGGGGCTTGAGATAGGATACAGTTTCAGAAAAGCCCTGCATCATGCTGAACTGTTTTCAAAAATCAGCGGGGAAAAATCAAGAGAACTGGTTAACAAGTTATTAGAGCTTGAAAAAATGAAGCCTTCAATCGCTATCAGGATCGCAGATATTTTGCCTCAGTCAAGGGACGAAATCCGATCAATCTACGCTAAAGAGAAATATACCCTGAGCAACGAGGAATTGGATCAGATTCTCGATTACGTGCTGGAAGCCATTGAATAAAACTGAGATTAAAAAGGAATAAGCTATATAGCAGTTCTCATCTTGTTGCTTATAAGGGAAGTATTACGAAAATTAAAGTGCTTTAAATTAGGGAATATCTTGATTTGAAATCTTGAAATCGAACACAGAGGACTCTTTGAGTTAGGAAGATGGAGTCCGGGGATGACGGTTACAGGACAGTATAGAATTAGGACAGTATAAAAATTTGAGAATACTCGTAATTTTGTGAATATTCGACAAGTCCAATTAATGGGATAGGTTCCGAACCGAATGAAAGTAAATCTCGTGTGACTCAGGATCAGTTACATCCTGAACACAGATTCCCATGGGATTTTACGTTTATTGATAGGATGTGTGCTGATGAGAGTAGAGAAGTCGCAATCAGAAAGACCGTACGCTGGCAGGTCAGCTGCTGAAAAACCTTCTTATGGCGGCAGGCGTCCAACAGGCAAACCGCAATCAAATAGACAATCAGAGAGAGCTTCACGCTCATCCGGAAAATCCCAGGAAATTTTGCAGGAAAGAGAGGAATATGCATGGGTTCTTGACTACCTCCCATATGGGAAGTCCGTTAATAGCGCCGCTTCATACCAGAAGAAGCCTCTTGTCCAGGCTATAGGAGACAAAAAATTTACCCTTATGGAGCTTGTTCCCAAAAACGGTGTAGTTCCTCAGATTCAATCAAGGGTCTATATAGGCCCTGGAGATCGGGATGAAATCGATCACGTAAAGCAAAGAATAGGTTATTCTGAGCTTACGGCAGGAGCCATTCTTGAACTGCCTTTTATCCTTGAGGCATGTGTCAGGTCTCAGGAGGAGCGCTTTGTAAAATTTTTTAACGAAGCCCGTTCCATAACTACACGCCTGCATATGCTTGATCTTCTGCCCGGGATAGGCAAAAAACTCATGTGGTCTATAATCGATGAGCGCAAAAAAGGAGAATTCAAGAGTTTCCAGGATATCCGTGAGAGAATTCCAAGCCTGCATGACCCGGCTAAAGTCATCGCCAACAGGATTGAAGAAGAACTAAAGGATGATTTCATCAAGTACAGGCTGTTCACAACTCCTCCACGTCGCCAGAAAGCTGAGTGAGCTGTGAACTCTCTCTATTCTATTTTTTATTCAATAACTCAGGAGGTCTCAGCTCTGGTTCGTTCTCTTCTTAAAAAATATAATATAAAAGGAGGCACTTTTGATCAGCATTTTCTGGTCGACACAGACTATCTGGATAGGATAGTAGCTGCTGCTGATCTGAGACCCGAAGATGTTGTGCTTGAAATCGGTGCAGGTATTGGAAACCTTACAGAGAGGCTTGCACGGAAGGCAAAAAAAGTAATTGTAATTGAACTTGACCCTGCTCTAGTCAGGATTCTGCATGACCGTTTTGATGGGGTTGAAAATATCGAGATCATTGCTGGTGATGCTCTTAAAGTAGATTTCCCTGAATTCGATAAGGTCGTTTCAAACCTTCCCTACTCCATCTCTTCGGAGATTACCTTCAAGCTCCTCCGCCATAAATTCAAGCTTGGCATTCTCATGTACCAGTACGAGTTTGCAGCCAGGATGGTTTCCCAGCCCAACTGTAAGGACTATTCGCGTCTTACGGTTGATACGTGCTATTTCGCTGACGCTTCTATTTTGATGAAAGTCCCGAAGAGCGCTTTCCAGCCGGCACCAGAGGTTGATTCTGCAGTTGTTAAACTTGTGCCTCGCCCTGCACCTTTCGAGGTCAAAGACCAGGCTTTTTTCATGGATTTCGTGGCTGCAGTTTTCAGCCAGCGCCGGAAAAAATTGAGAAACGCAATCCTGAATACGAATCATGTGCTCAAAATTCCCAGCGTTAAAGAAGTGGTTGCCCGGCTTCCTGAGGATTTAATGAACAAACGCGCTGAGAACCTGACTCCAGAGGAGCTTGCACAGGTCGCAAACAAGATAGTTGATTTAAAGAAATCAATTCTCGCAGAAGAAACAAAAGAACAATAAAAACCTGGAATTATGGTTGAAATCGAATACAAAAAAGCCAGGATCAGGCTTGGAGACACGAACCTTGTCTATGAGCCTGCCGAAGATTCTTTTTTACTTACCGATGCAGCCCTGATAGAGGCAAAACCAGGTATGCACATCCTTGAAATCGGGACAGGCTCTGGTTTCGTATCAGCCGTACTCCTTGCAAACCTGAAAGACATCCGCCTTATCGCCACCGAGATTAACCCGCACGCTGCACGCTGTGCGAAAATGAATGGGGTTGAGGTTATCCGCACCGACCTTTTCAAAGGGCTAAAACCCCGGCATCCGGAGACTCTTTTTGACCTTATTCTCTTTAACCCGCCCTATCTGCCCACCTCAAGAGAGGAAAAAGTCCCTGGATGGTTAAATTATGCTTTTGACGGCGGAACCAGTGGAAGAGATACTCTGAACCATTTTCTGGATGAAGTAAAGAATTATCTCAAGCCAGGAGGGGAAATTCTTGTGCTTATCTCCTCTATTACCGGGCTGGAAGCGGTTAAGGGTAAAATGGAGAAATTAGGGTTTGCGGTTGAGGTTGTGGCAAGAAAAAAGGTTTCTTTTGAGGAATTGATGGTTATCCGGGGAAAATTAACGTGAATTCCTGATAATAACTCCTAAAATTATTTTTATCCAATCGCTCAGACTTAAGAAATGATCCAGAAGTTATTCTGCTTTTACTCTGTTTTATTTTAAGTATTAAGTCCCTGTTTTACAGCAGAATTAAACATAAATTTTCATTTTCAATGCGCCTGTTAAAGACTTGCAGGAGCATTTTAAGGATCTTTCCACACAAAGTTCTATATTCTATTACGGAATTACTAACGCTCCCGAAAATAAGTTAAAATTGACAGATTGTAAACGCTGTTAACCTGAATGCGTTTGCATGGGTTTAACTGGAGATAAAAACTGGATGTATTATGATGAAGCCGCAGACGCGGTTCTAAAGACCCTGAACACATCCGAAAACGGACTGAGTTCGGGAGAAGCGAAGAACCGGCTTGAAAAATACGGAAAAAACGAACTTAAAGAAGAAGAAAAGACCTCGGTTGTAAAGCTTTTTCTTTCTCAATTCAAAAGTTTCCTTATTATAATTTTGATCGCTGCAGCACTTGTTTCTGCTTTCCTTGGAGAGCTTATTGATGCTTTTGTTATCCTGTTTACCGTGTTCCTTGCTGGCGTGCTTGGTTTTGTTCAGGAATACAGGGCAGAAGAGTCAATAAAACTTTTGAAGGCACTTACCAGCCCAGAAGCTCTTGTTATAAGGGACGGGAAAGAAGTGAAAATTCCGTCTTCCCTGCTTGTTCCGGGCGATATTTTAGTTTTGCAGGCAGGAGATCGGATTCCTGCGGATGCAAGGCTTCTTGAAGCCCTCTCCCTGGAGATAGATGAGTCCTCACTCACCGGAGAATCAATTCCTGTGGGAAAATGTACAGACATCTTTCCTACCGAAACCCCACAGCCTGACAGGAAAAACATGGTTTACACAGGAACCTCGGTCACCTACGGCAGGGGTAAAGCCGTTGTTACGGCAACCGGCATGAATACGGCTTTCGGGAAACTTGCCGGGCTTCTGGGTGAAATCGAAAGGGAGAGAACACCCCTTCAGGAAAAACTTGACCAGTTCGGGCGCTGGCTCGGGACTGCAACCCTTATAGTCGTGGCTTTTGTGGCTATACTCGGAATTTTCCAGGGCTTTGATCCTTTTGAGATGTTTCTCTGGGGAGTTGCCCTTGCGGTTGCGGCTATCCCCGAAGCTCTCCCTGCGGTTGTGACAGTCGGGCTTGCGCTTGGTGTTCGGAGAATGGTAAAGAGGCACGCACTTATAAGAAGATTGCCATCAGTAGAAACACTTGGCTCTACCAATATTATTTGCACCGATAAGACCGGGACGCTTACCCAGAACAAGATGACTGTTGAAAAGGTGTACGTGAATGGAACCCTCTTGAGTGTTACTGGCGAAGGATATAAACCTGCAGGGGATTTCTTCAACGGGGACAAACCTGTTTCTGAAGACGTGCATCTTCACAGGCTGCTGATTGCAGGAGCTCTCTGTAACGATGCAGGACTGTTTGAGGAAAATGGAGTATGGGATATTACAGGTGACCCTACAGAAGGCGCTCTTGTAGTTGTGGCAGCTAAAGAAGGCATCTGGAAAACCGCCCTTGAGGAAAAACACAGGCGCAAAGGAGAAGTTCCTTTTTCTTCCGAGAGGAAGATGATGACCACTCTCAATTTTTCCGAAGATGGGACGTATGCATATTCCAAAGGAGCTCCTGAGGTTATCCTTTCTTCATGCACGAAAATTTTCCTTGGGGGGCGTGAAGAAGAATTAACCTCCGAAAGAAAGCAGGAAATCCTCAATGTAGTAAACGACATGGCAAATCTGACACTTCGGGTTATGGGATTTGCCTACCGCAAGGTTTCGGAAGACACTCTTGCTGAAGACGCTGAAAAAGAAATGGTTTTTGCAGGGCTTATGGGTATGCGTGACCTTCCTAGAGAGGAGGTAAAGACCGCGATTGCTACCTGTACCAGTGCAGGAATCCGGACCGTGATGATTACGGGCGACCACAAGACCACGGCTTTTGCGATTGCAAAGGAACTCGGGATTTTCCGGGAAGGAGATCTTGTCCTCACAGGTGTCGAACTGGATGCGCTTGACAATAAAGAATTCGAAGAAATCGTGGAAAAAGTCTCGGTCTACGCAAGGGTATATCCAGAACACAAGCTGAGAGTTGTTGAGGCACTCAAGAAGAAGGGATACATAGTTGCAATGACCGGAGACGGAGTAAATGACGCTCCTGCCCTGAAAGCAGCAGATATGGGAATAGCTATGGGTATTACAGGTACGGATGTCAGTAAGGAAGCCTCAAGCATGATCCTGACCGATGACAATTTCGCGTCCATCGTGTCGGCAGTCGAAGAGGGCCGGAATATCCTGAAGAATATTAAAAACTTCATTGCATACGGTCTTACCTGTCATATAGGCCTTGTACTTATCGTGCTTGTCGGAGTGCTTGCCTGGCAGACTCTGCCTGTCATTGCGGTTCAGATCCTCTGGATCAACCTTATTACCGATGGCCTGCCTCCAATGGCGCTTTCCCTGGAAGCTCCTGACAGGGGGCTTATGAAGCAGAAACCGGCTAAAGCAAAAGAAGGGCTGGTCTCAAAGCGAATGATTATAGCAAGCCTCGGACTGGGACTTTTAATTGCAATCCAGTCGCTTGGGGTTCTTTACTGGGCTCTCGGTAACGGGACGCCCCTTCCAAAAATTCAGACCTTAATCTTTACCCTAGTAGTTGTTTCACTTATGTTTAACGCCTTTAACTGGCGTTCGGAACGATATTCGGTATTTTCCCTGGGAATCTTTACAAATAAGTCCCTTATCTATGCAGTATTGAGCACAATACTCCTGCAGCTTGCTGCAATCTACGTGCCTTTCATGCAAGTGGCTTTCAGGACTGTTCCACTCTCGCTTTCCGACTGGGCAATGATAATCCCGCTGGCTTCAACCACCCTTATAGCCATGGAGTTTACGAAGTATCTGGAATGGAGAAGGCACAGGTAAAATAAGGGAAGAGAAGCTGGAGAAAACAGAAAAATCTAACTGCATAACTAAGGGAGTAAATGAATAGAACTCGGATTAAAACCCAAATTGACTTAAGATGGAAATAAGGAATGGGTTTGCTTTTGAGCATACCCTGCTCCTTTACTTTATGATTAAAGGAAGTAGTTTTCATTTCTGGGGAGGAATCCTCGACCTGCCAGGTTATCATATTAACTTATGTATAAGTTTCATAAGGTGTGGGCAGCCACAGCAGCCTCTGCATTCACAAGTCCATATCCATACAGGTTGTCCCTTCCTGGAGCCCCAAGGTCTGTAGCTGTTTGTGCAAGCCTGTCTCTTACTTTATCGTTGGTGAAAGATGGGTTTGCTGCCAGAACCAGTGCTGCAGTTCCTGCAACATGAGGGCACGCCATAGATGTCCCATTTAACGACTTCAAGCCATCCTGATAGGAGATTGAGAGTATGTTAACGCCCAGTGCAGTAAGCTCAACAGCTGGACCTGTGCTTGAGAATGAAGCCCTATTATTAAAGGAGTCGACTGCTGCAACTGCTATTACCGAACTATAGGCTCCCGGATAAACTACAGAGTCTCCTGTTCCTTCGATGTTTCCATAATTCCCAGCAGCTGCAATCAGCAGAATTCCGGAATTGTACGCTTGTGAGCACGCTGCTTCCAGTGCTGTCACTCCACTTTTTGAAGCCAGACTCATAGATATTATCTGAATATCGTTTGAGGTGTCTGCATCCTTACGAGTCTCAATTGCCCATTCAATTGCGGCTATCAAGTCGCTGATACTACCGCTTCCTGTACTGTTAACCGTTTTGAGTGAATAGATATTGGCTTCAGGAGCAACGCCGATAACTCCTATATCATTATCTGCCGCAGCAATGATACCAGCACAATGTGTCCCATGCCCGTTATCATCAAGAGGATCGATATCATCGTTTACGAAATCATATCCTCCTTTATAGTTATCATGCAGGTCAGGATGATTATAATTAATTCCGGTGTCTATTATTGCAACGTTGATTCCAGCCCCCTTGTTGCCATTTGTATGTACCAATGGAGCCCCAATTCTGGTTATTCCCCACGTTGCGGTCTCTTCTAATGTACTTACTTCGTAGTCTAGTTCTATGTATGCGATTTTGTTATTCTTTTTCAGATTTTCAATAGCCTGCTCCGGAAGATCAGCAGCTACTGCAGGGATATATTTGTAGCAGTGCGTTACATTTCCATAAAACTGTACAATCTCCGGGTGAGCTTTATCTTTGAAATCTACGATCACCGGCACCGCTCCAGCTGTGGTGATCATTAAACCGCTAATAAAAATTAGCGCCATAAAAAATATTACCTTTCCCCACACAAATATACTAGTATTCTTTATTTTATATAATATTTGCTAAATTATATTACACAATAAACATAATTATTTATGATTGAATATATTAACGCAGGTTCATCTGTATTCCTGTAGCTAAGGCAGTGTACCTATTTCTGTAAATCATAAATCTCAAAAGTTTATTGAATCAAAAAACAGATCAGAATGGGCTAAAACCTTCGCCAGCTCAGAAATTCCAAAGCTAGACTAAAAAATAAAACTGGGCTAAACGAAATAAATAAAAACTGCCTTTGAAAAGCTAAAGTTCCGAAATATTTCGCTTTTCTTTTTAAGGATGAGTGATAATACTAATGCAAAGGAGATAAAATATGCCAGCAAACTTGATTGAATATTTTAATAAAGCTCCAAGGCTTGGCGTCCTCAGTACGTCAAGCAGTGACGGACGGGTCGATTCTGCTGTTTTCGGCTCGCCTCAAATGATTGATGAAAAGACTGTTCTGGCGGCAACTGCCAACAACCGTACCTTTGCAAACCTCCTGGAGAATCCTTATGCGACTTATACTATCATAGAGCCTGCAGACTCGATTACGGATTGGAAAGGCATCCGGGTTTATATGAAACTGAAGGAATATACGACATCCGGGGAACTGCTCGAAATGATCCGGACCCAGGCTGCAAATTTCGTAGGCGAGGAAGCTGCGAAGCTATTACACGCTGCATTGACCTTCGAGGTCTATGAGGTCAGACCATTGATAGATTTCGGGCAGGGATGGGAGAAATCGATCTGAGTTTAAATTCACAGGATTGAATGAGAAGGCAAACTAACATTTTAAGAATTGGATGCTGGAAGGATCATAATTTGAAGTTCACTGGACCCTTACGAGCTTGTGCCTGAATGTTCTTCCAGGTTGTGATTCTTCCCAATCTCAAAGCCAGAATAAGTCATAATTTCCACAGAATGGGGCTGCCAGACAGAATCATAACTTTTTCTCTCTGAATCAACATCCACTGTAATCTGCGAACAAAATATAAGACCACCAGTACATTCTTTGACATTCTTTCCTTTTAAAATTCTAGCTTCAATCATTATAGGATTCTAATTTATATTTCTCTAGTTATTATATGTCAGTAATAATAATCTCTTTATGATGCCAGCAGACTTTTTCCAGTCCCAGGTTATTGTTGTGGCAGTTGTCAGTGAAATCAGTGCTAGAGAAAAGGGGGTAATTAAACATGCATGAAGGTCACGGAGGAATGATGAAGGAAATCTGGGAAATTCTCCCTGCAGATCAGAAAAAGGAAATCGCTTTAATGAAGATGGACATGAAGATACTCTGGCTGGAAGCCAAAATAGCTGAAATGGAAAAAATGATTGAATTAAAGAGAAAAGCTATAGAAAACACTAAAAAGGTTCAGGCAGCGTTGAGAAAATAAGAAATAAGGCAGTTGGCAATAAGGAAATCGGGAGCTATACTTACAAAAAGTCACGTATTCTAAAGAATTAAAGAATACTAAAGAATTAAAGAATAAAATCTTAAACTACAAATCTGAATCTAATGGTATAAAAATCAGGAAGATTCTCAGGATTTTTTCAGCTCTCGGTTTCTAATTCAGTTTTTGTGTTATTTTTCTATTACAAACTTTGAACTGAAAATTTTTTAGAAAAAAGTTTGCTATTGTGGTTATTTAATCATTCTGAGTTCTTCCAGTATGCTCTTCTGTGTTTCAGCTATTTCTTTTAATGTTGCATTGATTTCTGTCATAAGGTCAATTGTGCTTTGTGTTATTCTGGCTTCGGGGGTTTTTTCAGGGGAAGTCTCCGTTTGCTCCATCTCTTCCTTCTGGAGTGCACGTAAGAGATCCCCCATTGCTCCGAACTCTCGGCACTTGTCAGCGCCGCCTGGCACTTTATCTTCGTTAATCATGAGTCTTACAATATTGCAAAATATTAAAATAATTTCCGGTAAGTTGTGGTGCCTTCTTCTGGATCAGGAACATTTTTCTACCTGAGCCAGATCAGCTATTACTCTCGGGCTATGATTAAAATCGGATTAGCAATCTCGGGCATTTCTTTTTAAGAAATAGAATAAGAATAAGCAATATTGACCTGGGATATCAAATAAAATCTACAATTCAATTTCCGAAGTGAATTATAAATACAACATTAGCATAATTTTCTATGGGTAGTGGGGAATTTGTGTATGTAATGGAATCCCTTTAAATTGGATACAATCCTCTTTTATGGTCCCCACACCTAAAAATACTAAAAATTCCAAAATATTTTTTCCTGTTCTCTTCTTCGGCATCAATTTCTTTTGATGGCTTACGTTCTAGAAGGAGGGTGATCAATCAGGAGTGGGGCTGCTGAGAATGATACGCACTGCAAAAGAATTTGTTAGCTCAAATTTGGTTTTTCACAAAACTGGTTCAGGATAAAACAAAAACTTTATATTTGAATTTTACGTACTTCTTTTCACAACATTGTACATAAATGGGCATCATATTTTCCGTGGCACAAAAACAGTTAACTGCCTTAAAGTGGTTTAGGGTCCTCAAAATAATTTTGATAAATAGCTTAAGAATTCAGAAAAATCCAAAATCTTTTCAAGTTTATTTACTTGAGGTTTATCTAAGTTTATTAATATTACCAAATTGTTAAAATATTACCCTCAATTCGAGATGATTTATTGACTGAAAAAAAACTGTTAATGGGTAATGAAGCCATTGCACTTGGCGCTTTAGAAGCTGGCGTCCAGGTGGTTACCGGGTATCCTGGGACTCCTTCAACCGAGGCTCTGGAGACGGTTATCCGGTATGCGGACAGGTGTGGAATCTATGTTGAGTGGTCCAGCAATGAAAAGGTTGCACTTGAAACAGCTGTAGGGGCTGCTTATTCCGGAGCAAAGGCACTTGTGACAATGAAGCAGGTAGGATTGAATGTCGCATCCGACCCCCTCATGAGCTTGAGTTATATAGGGGTAAAAGGAGCCCTTGTCCTGCTCGTTGCCGATGATCCCGGACCCCATTCTTCCCAGACCGAACAGGATACGCGAGTTTTCGGGCACTTTGCAAATATTCCTGTCCTTGACCCTGCAACCCCTCAGGAAGCGTATGAACTGACAAAGCTTGCTTTTGAGCTTTCGCACGAATTCGAGATTCCTGTTATTCTTAGAACCACCACACGGGTTTCCCATAGCTGCGGGGATGTTGAGGTTGCAGTTGCAGAACCCGAGCCTGTCGAAGCTGTTGGCGAGGGATTCGTAAAGGACAGGCGCTGGACGATCTTTCCGAGGCTTACTGCCGAGCGGCATCCCTGGCTTGAAAGCATACAGGCACAGCTTTCCGAGCGTTTTTCTGAGCTTCCATTCAATACAATTTCGGGATCGGGAAGAATCGGGATTCTTGCTTCAGGCGTCTCAGCTCTTTACGTAAAGGAAGCAGTGGAAACTGTCAGCAATTTTGAAGAAACTTTCACACTTTTCAAGATTGGGATAGTACATCCATTCCCGGAAAAAGCAGTCCTTTCTTTCCTGAGAGGAATTGACAGGCTGATAGTGGCTGAAGAGCTTGATCCTTACCTTGAGGAACAGGTTCTCCAGCTCATAGGAAAAGCACACCTGCCTGTTGATGTTTATGGAAAAAAGAACGGTTTTTTCCCTGTAAGTGGGGAATATAATGTGGATCTTGTCATTGACAGCATAAACGATTCACTTGCGGCTTTTGGGGAGAGTTTACGGCTTTCCCACGCTTCTCCTGCCATCTCGAGGGAGAAACTTCCTCCCCTCCCGATCCGCGCACCTACCCTCTGTGCAGGCTGCATGCACAGAACCGTCTTTTATGCTTTCAAACAGGCTGCAAAGCAGCTTAAAAAAGAGGCTCAAATTGATACGATTTTTTCCGGGGATATAGGCTGTTATACTCTCGGAAATGCATACCCACTTAACATGGTGGATACCTGCCTCTGCATGGGAGCCGGAATTAGCATTGCAGGAGGACTTTTCCGCACGAACCCGAAAGCAAAGCATGTAGCTTTTATCGGCGATTCAACCTTCTTCCATTCAGGCATCCCTGCGGTGGTAAACGCTGTTTATAACGGAGCCGATATCACCCTTGCCGTACTTGACAACCGGACAACTGCAATGACAGGACATCAGCCCCATCCTGGCATGGGTCTGACCGCACTTGGAAGTGCTTCAAAAGCCATTGAGATTGCAGATGTGGTTAGGAGTTGCGGGGTCGAATTTGTAAAGACTGTAAATACTTTAGAGGCGGACAGCCTGGTAAATTGTGTAAAAGCCGCAAAGGAAGCCATGAACTTTAAAGGTCCGTCCGTTATAGTATTCAAAGGCAGATGTGCAGGGATTACAAAATCTGACAGATATTACAGAATAAAATCTGAGGACTGCACAGGCTGTGGTTTCTGTATAAAAGAACTCGGCTGCCCTGCTATTAACCTTGATTCAGATAAGCCTGTCATAAATGATAGCTGCATTGGTTGCGGGCTTTGTGCGCAGATCTGCCCGTCGGAAGCTATCTGCATAGGAGGGGAAAAGCTGTGAAGTATGATATTTTAATTGCAGGCGTTGGCGGGCAGGGTGTTGTGCTTGCTTCTCGACTGCTTGCACTTGCTGCCATGAGAGCCGGATTCCATGTAAGCACTGCCGAGACTATAGGCATGTCTCAGAGGGAAGGTTCGGTTAGCAGCCATGTGAGAATAGGAGACAAACTTTTAGGGTCACTTATCCCCATAGGACAGGCAGACCTGCTTTTAGGTCTGGAACCCGCAGAAACCGTACGGAACCTGCCTTTTCTCAGGAAGGGCGGGAAGGTTCTGGTAAATACTCATCCTATCCCGCCGGCATCAAGACCGCCAGGAAGCCCTGAATATGACCCTGCATCTTTGCTCTCCTTTTTATGTGAATGCTACCCTGACATTATCTGTTCCGATTTCACGGAGCTTGCAGGAGATGTAGGGACATACAGGGCTGCAAACGTTGCAATGCTTGGAGCGGCTGTGGGTGCGCGGGCTTTGCCCTTTTCTGAAGAAATTTTAAAGGCAGTACTTGAGGCTGAAATCCCTGAAAAATACAGAGCTGTGAACAGAGCCGCATTCGAACGCGCAATGAAATGTATCAGATTTATCTCCGGTACCTGAGCGGGGAACAGAAGGTGAAATTTTATGTATGAAGCATCTATTGACTCTGAACTTGATCCCAATGTTCAGCTTTATAATCCCAATATTTCGGAAGAAGATACTTTTGCAAAATTAAAGGCACTGCTTAAGCGCGCAGTTGAAAGCAGTCCATTTTATCAGAAAAAGTTCAGGGAAGCAAATATCGATATCGAAAAAATAAAGGCACTCGAAGACCTGAAACTTCTACCCTTCACGTATAAAGAGGAACTCAGGGATGCTTATCCTCTCGGGCTGAAAGCAGTACCTGAAGCCGAAGTCGTAAGGATCCACTCCTCTTCAGGGACCACAGGTAAACCTGTAATCATCCCTTATACCCGCAAAGATGTGGATGTCTGGGCTGAAATGATGATGCGCTGCTACATGCTGGCAGGGCTTTCCAACCTGGACCGGATTCAGATCACCCCAGGATACGGACTCTGGACTGCAGGGATAGGATTCCAGCTTGGAGCTGAACGCCTGGGAGCAATGGCTATCCCAACAGGTCCCGGGAATACCGAAAAACAGCTTGAAATGCTTATTGACCTGAAATCAACAGCTCTTGCAAGCACCTCTTCCTATGCTCTTTTGCTCGCCGAAGAAATTGAAAAACGCGGGCTTAAGGACAAAATCCATTTAAGGGTAGGGATTATAGGTTCGGAACGCTGGAGCGAAAAAATGCGCAGCCGCATCGAAAATGAACTCGGGATAGAGACTTTCGACATCTACGGGCTGACTGAGATCTATGGACCTGGCATTGCTCTTGATTGCTCGTTCCATGAAGGCATGCATTACTGGTCCGATCATCTGCTCTTTGAGATAATTGATCCTATTACTGGAGAACAGCTTCCTGAAGGCACGCTTGGAGAACTTGTAATTACAACCCTCACAAAAGAGGGGGCTCCTCTCATTCGTTACAGGACAAGAGACCTGACCCGGATTATTCCAGGTGTCTGTAAATGCGGCTGCCCTTTCCCGAGAATTGACAGGATTCTGGGAAGGTCGGATGACCGTATAAAGTTTAAGGCTGTAAATATCTACCCTGGTCAGATCGAAGATGTTATCCATAGAGTTCCGGGCGTTAGCAGTGAATACCAGATCTTGCTTACACGCAAAAACGGCAGGGATAGCATGACCTTCAGGGTCGAGATCGAAAATGCAGAAGACCCTTCAATAAAGCAAAAAACCGAAAAAGCTATAGGTAAAGCCTTCAAAGACTTCATAGGTGTAACCGTAGACGTTGTGGGTGTAAAGATAGGAGAACTTCCCCGCAGCATGAAAAAGACAAAAAGAGTAATTGATGAAAGGGAATTGTGAAATCCCCTTTTAACCTTTCATCCTTAACTTCATCAACCAGCTTCTTACTGCTCCTTTCGCCCCCGATCTCTCATTTGCTTTTCTTGCCAGCCGGTTTATTGCTTACCTAGTCGTCTGATTTAATCGGTTTTAACCGGGCAATCAGTTTTATTCCCCTCTGGATGGGGGAATTTTTCGAGAGCTTCTTTTTCTTTCTTAAAATCGGTTTTATACACAATAGTCCTGTGTGGATATGGAATTTCTATGCCTTCCTTATCAAAGCGTTTTTTAATAGCTTCCAGAATTTCGCAGCCTGAACTGTACGCGACACTCCTATCTCTGAACCAGACATTCATGCGGAGATTTACGGAAAATTCTCCCAGTTCGACAACACTTACTTTAATTCCTCCTCTCTCCCTGAAATCCGGATCTACGGGACGAAGTACAGGGGAGTCAAAGAGTCCTATTTTAAGGTTATCGGACTTGATTAAGCCGGGTTTGACCACGTTATATTTAACTTCATGCGGGGGCATAACATTGGGATGTTTTCTGGCTTCTTCGATCATGATTTTTCTTGCCAGGTCAATGTCGGCATCATAGCTAATTTTTACGTCTATTGGCCAGATCACTGCAGGATCTTCTATAGTCCAGTTAATTATCGCTTCATTGCTAATTCTAGAGTTAGGGATTATAAGCCGCCTGTTGTCCCAGGTTATGATTACAGTATGCCTGAGGTTAAGGTCTGCAACCTTCCCATACTCATTCATAATATTCAGCCGGTCTCCAACCCTGAAAGGTTGAAAAATGGCAAGGGAAAGCCCTGCTATTATATTGCTCAGTGTGTTCTGGGCTGCAAGACCGATGACAATACCGGCAATTCCTGCCCCTGTAAAGAGGGCAACTGAGAGGCTTCTAAGACTTGGAATGCTGAAAATTACAACAACTATTCCCATAAAGTAGATTAATGCAACAATAATATGCCTGAACATTCGGAAAGAGGTGGCGTCTATATGCAGCTTGCTGTTTGCTCTTTTGAAATAGCTGTCCAGAAGGCGGTTTACATTCCTTGCAACAATTATAGTGACCAAGCCAATAAAAAATATGAATAAGAACGTACCCAGATTGTCAGAAAACCATGTAAATGCCTGCTCCAGTCCTCTATCAAAATAGGACATATTTTCTGCGAAAGAGGAAGGGGTTTCGGGGGTTTCCATGTCCTGAGTGATTGACAAGAAGCTTTAAATAAATATTGATTTAAAAAAGATCAAAACAGTACAAAAGTGGGTTTGCAAAGGAAGGTTCTCCCCTGAAAAATATATAAAATGAAACAAAAAATTATAAAATATTAAGCTGAAAACCCTCAAAAGTATCCATTAGCCCAAAGAAGGAAGTTCCATAATCAAAAACCTCCTCCTTAGGCTTTCTCAGGTTGTTTTCTCAATTTTCTATTGTTGTTTCCTGCTATGGTCTCTTATTAAATCTCTTTATATTTTACTCAGTTGAGCCCCCTGATGTCTCGTTCTGCTATTCAGCCTCTTCAGGCATACAGGTTCTTCTTCGGTCAATCAGGATTTTTTTGTATGTATTAATTAATCTGTATTGATACAATCAGGATGCAAAAAGAAAAGTTCAAAAATTAATAAAAGGAAGGGTTACTTCCTTTCTCTCGCATAGGCGACAAGTGCATCTTTAACTCCATACTTGAATGCGACCACAATTGCAACTCCCCATGCCAGCGGCCTGAAGAATATGTATACGATGGTAGTATCAATTAGCATGGTATCCAGGGCAACCAGAACCACAATGAGAAGCAGGAAACCTCTCAGAAGTGGAATAATTATATCTGCCCCTTCTATATTCATGCCTCTGACGGTATTGCTCAGGTAGTCCATCACTATATCAATAGCAAGAATACCTATCACCAGAATCAGGATAGCTACAAGGACACGTGGCAGGTACAGAGTAATATCTCTCAACAGATCGGTAATCATGGTCTGTTGCAGGATATCAAACGCAGCAGTAAGGAAAATCAGATATCCGAATATCCTGACTACTCCAGCTATTACCTTTGAGACTGTCAGCCCTCCAGATCTGAGAGAAGCTCCAATAGGAGTTTGTTCAAATCTCTCGTCTACTCCAGCCGATATAAGCAGCTTCTCGAGCAAATCGCTGACAAAATCCACAATTAGCAATCCTATGAGCAGGACAACAATAGCCGAGATAATTAGCGGGATGTAGTATATTACAAGATTGACGAAATCATTCACAACGTCAATATCCAGAAGATCCAGAATGATTATTGCAAAGATGATATAAATAAACCACCGGATAACTGCATCAAAAAAGGCGACTGTACTCATCTGTGACCTTCTTAGCATCCCACCTATAACAGTTCTGTCAATGAGTTCATCCAGTCCTATTCTATCCAGTATCTTTGCGCCGATCCTTCCAAGGAATTTCCCGAGTACTGTTCCTATAATTATTAAAAGAATTATGGCTACCAATGTCGGAATAAATGCTATGAATTGATTGATCATACCGTATAAACTATCCATAATCTCTGTTTCCACCATATTAACCACCCCATGTTGCAATTCTAGAACTGATGATCTTTCCAAATTTCCCAATTATTGGAAAAGATCTGAATATATTTAACATATTATTCTATTAAATAAATAATACATATATCTATCTACAGGCATATATAAAATTTAGTACAGTTGAAAATCCTGTTGGATCAAAAATAAGACAGAATAACTCAAAAGTTTAAAAAAATTATTCGAGTAAAAAGTTGTGCACAAGCTTAAATCAATGAAGTTTGAATTAATGAGTAATCTATTTTATTAGAATGTGGGGCAGAGAAACACGCATGGGGTCTTTTGAAAGAAGGGGGTCAAAAATCGGGCTTGCACCTGGAACACTCGTCCATGTGGGAGAAAAGAAGGTCGAGAAGGTAGAGATCCGGGTCTTGGCTTATAACAGTGATACGCTTATTGAACGAAAGCTGGAGACCATAGAAGAATGCATGGAGTTTAAGAACCTGCCCAATCTCAATTTATGGATAAATGTGGATGGATTGGACCGAGTAGACATTATAGAAAAGCTTGGGAGTTATTTCGATATCCATCCCCTTACCCTCGAAGATGTGCTCAACACAGGGCAGCGACCTAAGACTGAAGATTACGGATCGTATATTTATACGATTTTAAAAATGATGCTCTTTGATAAGGAAAAGAAAGAGATCGTTATAGATCAGGTAAGCATCATCATTGGACCCAATTATATCCTCTCTTTTCAGGAAAGGCATTGGGATGCTTTTGACTCTGTGCGGGAAAGGTTTGTAAATCCGGCTTCTCGCCTGCGAAAAACCGGGGTGGATTATCTTGCCTACAACTTAATTGATGCAGTCGTCGATAATTACTTTTTGATACTTGAGTACTTCGGGGACGAGATAGAAGATCTTGAAGAGGAGCTGATAATAGAGCCAAGCCCTGAAACTCTCAAGACTATCCAGAAATATAAAAGGGATATGATTACCCTCCGTAAAGCAGTCTGGCCCCTCCGAGAGATGATAAGTGGCTTGCAGAGGATTGAGTCAGATCTTATCAAAGAGACTACCCGCATTTACCTGAGAGATGTTTATGACCATACAATCCAGGTAATTGATTCAGTTGAAGATTTCCGGGATATTCTATCTTCAATGGTAGATATCTACCTCTCCAGTTTAAGCTACAGGATGAACGATGTCATGAAGGTTCTGACTGTTATAGCAACGATTTTCATTCCCCTCACTTTCATAGCAGGCGTTTACGGCATGAATTTCAAATACATGCCTGAACTTGAATGGCGGTGGGGTTATCCGGCAGTAATGTTTGGAATGACTATTCTGGGAGTCAGTATGTTTCTTTATTTTAAGAAAAGGAGATGGGTTTGACTTTCTTTTTTCCAGGGTATACTGATTTTTCCTTTTGTTCTTCTCCGTGCCTTCATAGTTTTCTCTCTTAGCAGCCCTTCTTCCTTTGTTTCTTATCAGGTATTTTCTTCTTTTCTGCCTCCTGCTTGCTTTTTCTTCTTTGCTTTTGTCCCCTCATTATTCAGGAAAGGATTTAACTGCAAAAATTTTTATAATGTTGTAAGTCTATATTAAGAGATTTAGAAATTATCAAAATTTTAATTCCGGATTATTATGTACGGATATTATAAACCCCCGTTCTCAATAGAGCAGGAAGGGATTTCGATCTCTGTGGAAAACAACGGAGAGCACTGGATATACAGGAGGGCGCTTGGAACCGATAAAGTAGAGAAAATCATCCTTGCGGATGGAAAACGCCTGATAATAAATCCGGTAGAACCCCTGAATACACCTAAAGAAATTACTCCATACCTGCTTATCGAATTTGAGAAAACCCTGCTTCTTGCAGGTGGAGCAAAAAGAAGAATTTTCCTTACTTTTCCGATAGAGATAGGTGTTTTCATCTCGGATAGGGGAGACAGGAATATTCAGCTTCTGGATGTGATGACACTGGCAAGGCAGAAATTTACCCTTTACGGGGAGGTTTCAAACGGAATTCTATGTAAACACTGGAAAAGCAAGGTGTATTCAATTTCTCCTTCTCCCGATTCTCTACAGGAGGGAGTTATGGAATTGACTCTTCGAAATACCTCCTCGGATTGGGCTTCCATCTCAATGGCGGTTTTCAGTGCATACGGTATGAAACTTTATTATGGAAGCGATGGCGACGCTTTCATGCGAGCGCGTATGGATATTCTCAACAGGAACACAGCTGAAACGAGTTTTGAATTGCAGCATATTAGTGGGGAGCTAAAAAGCAGCCCTCTAAGAGATTTTAAAGCCAGAAAAGAAGCTTTTGGAGTCTATAGTCTTCAGAAACTTGGTTTCGTACCTCCCAAGTTTTACATGGGGTGGGGCTATTGATTACGGATTTCGATTTTCTTGATATCCGCCTCCCTATCTCAAACGGTAACGTAACTCTGGGATCGGTGCTAAAGTTTATTCTAATTCTTTCTTTTTCAATACTCATTGCCAAAGTTCTCTCGCTTTACCTGCGCAGGTCTCTCAAAGACAGGGTCAGTAAAGATGTGTGTGAGACTATAGTTAAAATTTTTTATTACGGCACGATTACTATTGTTTTCCTCTCTAATCTATCGCTAATAGGAATTAGTCCCTCAGCTCTCCTGGTTGCAGGAGGAGTCACAGGTATCATCCTCGGTTTTGCAAGCCAGAACATTGTGGGAAACCTGATCTCGGGGTTTTTCCTTATGGTCGAAAGACCAATAAAGATTGGAGATCAGGTTGAGATAAGCGGAATCTCAGGCTTTGTAACTGACATTCGTATAATTTCAACAATTATAAGAACCTATGATGGGCTCCTTGTCCGCTTGCCCAACCAGCAGGTCTTTACCACAAATATCACAAATATTGTCGGGCATCCTGTCAGGCGGTTTGAATATACAATAAGGATCCGCTACAGTGACGATGCAGATGCCGCAATCTTTCTTATCAAAGACCTTATAGACAAAGAGCCCTTTGCTCTCCTGAATCCCTCTCCTTCGGTTTTCGTAAGTGATCTTGGGGACAGCTGGGTAAATCTTACTGTCAGAATCTGGGCGCCTGTGAGTGAATGGTTCGGGATAAAAACCAGAGTCCTGTGGAATATAAAAAAGACTCTGGAGGAGAATGGTATAGAAATTCCTTTACCGCAGCGTATAGTTCGTATCCAATCCGATCCAAAGAAAGTCCCTGAAGAACTGACGTTGCCGGTATCGCCGGAAAAGGAAATCGAGAGTGTAATAAATTATGAGGAAAGGGTTTTCGCCTGAGTGAACCCGTTAATACGCTCTACAGGATTGCATGCGATAAATCAGATCAATGCTAATAATTGATATAATAAACAGTTTTTCTATATTACAGCAGGGGTTGCATTTTTATGAATTCAATTAAAAGGCTTATATTCTCAGGAAAATTAAAGGGGTCCCTCGCTCTCGGAGCATTGCTGTCCTTTGCAGTTTTTCCGGAAGGCAGGACTTCGGAAACGACAGAAAGATCTTCTGAAATCACAAATGAAAAATTTGCATCAGAAGAGTTTAATCCTGATGAGGTTACAACGGAATGGGATGATGCGTATCTTTTTAGCAGCAGGGAAGATGCTTCGGAAGAGCTTGAGAGACTGAAAAAGATACCGCAAGAGATAAACGAGACTTTCAGTCCAAAATTTGAAAAGCTGTCGGGGTCCGATTTACTTAATTTTCTGGAAAGTGAAAAGGAGTATTCAAAATCACTAGAGATTCTGTACACCTACTCACATACTCAACTCAGTAAAAACGTAAACGAGCCGTTTTTTATTTCCTTGGTAAGGAGTACACAGGATCTGTTTACCGAATACAAGAAAGCTGTAGCTTTTTCAGCCGTAAAATTGACCTCGCTCGGGAAGGAGGAATGGGACAGGCTCTTTTCCGAAGAACCTGGACTTGAGTTCTACAGGGCTTATCTTGAAGCCAATTATATGAGGTTTGCAGATCACAGGCCAGTGGATGAGTCTCAGGCTATGTATCTCGCAGAACTTGAAAACCAGCGCATGAAACTTGAGACAGAGGCTCTTTCTCAAATCACGAACAAAGTCACAAAGGCAGGAGAAATAACACTTGAGAACGGAGAGAAATTTTCCATCAATTCTCAGTCTTATAATACCCTGCTTTCAACCGATCCAAGCCGGGAAAACAGGAGAAGGTGTTATGAAAAGAGGTTCTATCACCTGATAAATGAGTCCGATTCAATGGCAGCTCTTTATTCAAGGAAATCCCGGCTTGATGATCTTGTTGCAAAGGAGCTAAAATACGCGGACTACTATGATTATACCCTGTATAATTCCTATCTCACCCATGCTCAGATTGATGACATGAACACAGTTTTCAAGCAGAAAAAAGGGGTATTTGAGGACTATAACGAATTCAGGAGGAAAAAACTAGGGGTTGATGTGCTAAAACCATACGATCTTATGTTGCAGTTGACAGATCAGCCCGGGAAAAAGTATGCTTACATAGATGCCTTAAAAGAAGTTCAGAAATCCTATTCTAGGATGGACCCGAGTTTTAAAGAAATCTTTTTAAAAATGGTAACAGGCAGCTTCATAGACGTATATCCTGACCCTGAACACGGAAAACAGCCAGGAGGCTACTGTACCGACTCCTGCGCCCTTAAAGCTCCGCCCCTTATCTTTATGAACTACGACGGTCTTTTAAAAGACCAGAAAACTCTGACACATGAGCTGGGGCACGCTTTTAATTTCTATCTAATGAGCAATTCCGTGGATTACCTTTACTGCTCAGGCACGATCTATGAGATGGAGATCCCTTCCACTTTTAACGAAGAACTTTTTGTTGATCACGTTGTTGAGACTTCGGATAGGGCTACCGCAATTGCCGTGCTTTCCCAGCAAATCGATGATTACCAGAACTTCTTTACCAGGCAGCCGCTAATCACGGAATTCGAATATAAAGCGCATAAGCTGTGTGCAGAAAAAGAAAACGTAACCGGAGCAGAACTCAATGCAATCTGGACAAGTCTATCAAAAGAGTACAGGAGCCCTTCAGTTGAGTATTACCCTGAAGATTCTGCGGAATGGACCTACATCAACCATATTTACCTGACAAGCAACTACTATACCTTCAATTACGCGGTTTCGAAGGCAATAACCCTCGCTCTCTTCAAACAGTACAGGAAAGATCCTGAAATTTTCAATAAAAACTATATAGCGTACCTTTCGGCAGGCTCCACAATGCCTCCTGAAGCAAAACTCAGGAAACACTTCGGGATCGAAATCAACAGGCAGCTTTTTGAAGATGCCATGGATGTTGTCGAGTCAAGGATTAAAGAATTGCATAAACTGGCAGAAGAGTAAACCTGAAAAAAATTATACTTAAAGAAATGGTAACCCGAATACGAAGAAAAAGTATAAAGAGAAATGAGAAAAAGCCAGTAAGGGCTTTATTGCTCTTATATCCTTTCCTCAAGCGCGTCCCTAATTGGTTTTACGGTCAGGGCACCTGGTGTCCCTCTCATATTATGGGGCGGCCAGGTTCCTGATTTTATTTCTTCAGAGTTTTCATCGTGCTCGTCCTCAAGAAGTAGGATAACTTTTATGTCGTCCGGAATATCGTCAACCATTTTTGCACCGCATTTCGTAAGTTCCCTGAAGGCTTCTCTCCCTTTTTCTTCATTGAAAGGTGCTGTACACCCTTTTACAATATTTGTTTTAAAGCCCCTCTCAAGGAAACCCATGCTGTTAATGTATATGCAGACTTCATCAACCAGACCTGTTATGAAGACTTCATCAATTCCAAGCTCTGCAATTTTCAGTTCGAGTTCGGGATTCATAAAAGCGCTAGCATGATCTTTCGGAAGCCTGAAGACGCTGACTGTTCCCCCTTTTACTGCCTTTATTACCAGCCTGGCTATATTGTCAACTATCGTTTTTCCCATCGGAGCTACAAGTTTTCCCTCATATAAAGTCCCTTCATATTCGTATGTGTCATACACAAAATCGTTAGTCATATCTATAATAACCAGAGCTTTCAAAGTTCCACCTTCTTCTACTGACCCCATGCCAGGCTCATTCTTTGTCAATCTTATCTGTATTTTTTCCTCTATCTGTAAATTACTGTACGAATAACATAAATCTATTTTGGAACTGCAGTACAGCTTTCTTAGACTTAGCCTTTTAAATTCTATAGCTGCCAGGGATTGAGAAGCTCATTCGGGACTGCAAAGTAATAGAAAAACACTTATCTTTCCTATACCTTTATTTTTATGTCAAATTCCGTACCATTATCCCTTTTTAACTCAATTTCGCCGTTTAACTGATCTACAAGAATATTTACAAGTTGTAGACCAAGAGTATCCGAATTTTCCAAACGAATCTCTTCAGGAATGCCCACTCCGTTATCTGAGATAATCAGGGTATACTCTGCACCTTTTCCAGTAATTTCTTTATTATTGTCGGCTGAATTTTCGGCTTCTGCTTCTTTGAATAATTTAATCCGAATTTCTCCTTTCTTCCTGTCTGGAAATGCATATTTTAATGAATTGGAAACAAGCTCATTGACAATTATTCCCAGTGGGACAGCAATATCCATATCAAAGAAGATATTGTCTTCAAGATCAATCTTTAAGTTAATATCGGCATTTCCAAGGCTGTATGTCTGGAAAAGATTCTCAACGAGCTTTTCAAGGTACTGTGAAAAATGCAGTGTATTGTCTCCTCCACCTTCATGCAGCTCTTCATGAATCAGGGCAATAGACATTATTCTATCCTGGCTTTCCTGAAAAGCGTTAAGAACATCAGATTCTTCAACGCATTTCTTGTTACTGAGATTTTCAGCCTGAAGATCCAGGAGAGAAGAGATTACCTGCAGGTTATTTTTAATCCTGTGATGAATCTCCTTTTTGCGAGCAATTTCAAGGCTCAAAAGAGCTTTTTCGGCTTTTTTGCGTTCAGTAATATCCTGAACTATTCCTTTTACTTTAATTGGAGCATTTTTCTCATCAAAAATAACATCAGACTGCATCTGGACTATCCTTTCTTCTCCGTTGTCCCGGAAAATCCTGTACTCAATACTGGAGAATTTCGAATTTGTGGCTTCTCTAAGGGTATTATCCACATATTCTCGATCATCGGGATGTATATAACTTAGATACTCATTATAAGACGGTGCCAGTTTTTCAGGATCTCGCCCGAATATACGATACATCTCCTCAGACCAGTATGCTTTATCAGCCTTAAAATTCCATTCCCAGCTTCCTATATGAGCCATCATTTGAGCTTCAGCAAGACCTTTTTCGCTTTCTTTTAACGAGACATAAGCTTTTTCGAGTTCTTCAGTCCTTTTTTCAACTAATTTTTCCAGATTATCAAGTGTTTCTTTCAACCCGATTTCTGCTTTTTTTATATCTGTAATATCCCGCGAGATAGCAAGAGCTGAGATCACTTCACCATCAATAAACTCGGGCACTATTCTGGTATTAAAATAATATTTTTTTCCATCAGGTGATTCATATTGGAATTCGATTTCTTCAGGTTTACCTGTAATGAAAACTTTTTCAATATGTTCTTCCCAGAATTTTACTATCTCAGAGTCCATTCCCAGTTCACTGCCGGTTTTTCCAATGATTTCTTCCGGAGGGTAACCAGTAGGTTCTTCAGCAGCAGGATTAACATATATGTGGCGCTTTTGTCTATCATAGCGAACAATAACGTCAGGGGAATTCTCAGCCAGCGTTCGGAACTTGTTCTCACTTCTAACCAGTGCTTCTTCTGCTTTTTTGCGTTCTGTAATATCTATGAATGCAGAAATTGATCCGCGCAGGTTTCCCTGCTCGTCACGCAGAGGTCTGGCATTGCCCAATACGTGCCGTATTTTGCCGTCAGAAGATAAGATATCCAGCTCGCAGTTGTCTATCTCTATTCCTCTAGCTGCCATCTGTGACGGCATTTTTTCAGGCTGGATCTCCACCCCATTCTTGAATAACTTAAACATCTCGGGTTTCTCGCCTTCAGGAGCGGATTTGGATAAATTTGTACCCACAGGAATCCCTAACCATTCATAGGAGAGCCGGTTGCCAGTTATCTTAAGTGCCTGGGGATCTTGTGTAATATACACAGCTACAGGGACAGTATCCAGTAATACTGCCAGCTCATCTGAGCGAGCTCGCTCACGTTTCTCACTTTCCTGCTGTGCGTCAATAAGCTTACTGCGTACAGCCAGCGATTTAGCTAGCTTTATATTGTTATAGCTTAGCTGCGAGATCATATTGGCAAGCGTCATGAGGAAGGACATGCTTGTTTTCACAGCCTCCCTGCTCAAGCGTGGAACTTTCTCAAGCGCTGCAAGGTATTCTTCCTCATTGAAGCCGTATTTCCTTGCCTGGGCTCGGAAAAGCTCGTAGTTAGGAGGCTCATCCTCAAAAAAGAATTGCCCTGAGAAGACATAACCTACATGCTGACCGCCCACCATAATGGGAGTCACTATATCCCACATGTTATTCTTGCACTTATACATCTTAGACTCGCCAGGAGAAACACCTGAAGACAGTTTTGTGTCGCTTTCCATGCAGTGCTTGCGGGTTTCAGGATGAATTCTGTGGAATTTCGTGCAGATGTCCTGCCATCCGACACCTACCAGAACATTGCCTTTGAGATCGTTCAGACCAATGGGAATGTGAATAAGTTTATAAAAATCTTCTATAAGAGACTGTATAGCCTGGGTATCAATAATATCGGCAAACTCCAGGTTTATCGTCTCCTTATCATGTGAGAGCAAATTTACCGGCTTCAACCTGATACTCTGCTTATTCTGGGGTGAAGTATCCTCGATTCTCTTATGCCAGTTGAGATTTTTCCTTCCGGAGTTATCTACCTGCTCCCATTTTCCTTCCTTTTTAACCAGACTGAACTGGTGATTTGCGGCAATAGCTATGGCTTCTGTTACATCGTGTGCATCAAGAGAATAGGTACATAAAGATATTATACGGTAGTTGCTAACAACATCATTCGTTTTTCTCTCATAATCAACAAAATTCCCCCAATCCTCCTTTTTCAGCCAGGAAGTGTTCCAGCTAAATCTCACTCCTTCATAGCCATTTTCCTGGGCTTGACTGAGTTTTTCAACCCAGCCATTTAAAGCTCTCTCCGAGTCAAGAATATCTTCTTTTGCATACCAGTAATTGTGGGGAATAATTTCTATCTGACCATTTTTGAGATAAACATCAAAGTCAGGAACAGCTTTCCTTAAGGCTTCTTCTGCTTCTTCAGCACTTAGCGGTTCTGCTGTGATCCACAGGCAAAATTCATTACTCCCCAGTCCTGCTTTGAAATAAGGAATAAGTACTTCCGTCAAATCATCCTTTGTCCGATAGAATTGACAAAAATGTATTCCCCAGGGCAGATCTCCAATAATATCAATACCAGATCTTCTCAGTTTTTCACTCATTCCATATCTTTCCCCACAATTAATGATAACCTTTTGATATTTATTTAATTGCTAGCATGTAATTTAGTTTTTGAGATGAGACAGTTTTTCAGATATACTTGTAAATAGCAGAATGGGTAAATTAGCAGAATATTTTATAGAATACCTACAAAAACAGGGTCGGTCTGCTTTGTAATTTTAATATTTATTTATAAATAAATCTGATATTATATTAGTATTTATATTTATTTAGAAATAAATCTGATATTGTATTAATATTTTTGCCTGGCTTCTTGCAGAATCAAATTAAAAAAAGCCCTGAGAAGTTTCATGTGAGTATCCATTTTAGAATACTTACGCTTTAGTTATATGTTCGTACCTGATATCAGCCCTTGTAATTTTTGGCAACTGACCCCACATGCCAATGTATTCTCCCTGAATCACAACTGCCCCTCTTAATCCCGGAATCTCCTTCACGACTCTGAAAGAAGCCTCTACGGATTCCTTGCCTATGCCTACCTCATTCCCAAGAGCGGTTGCAGCTGCATCTGCAAGGGAAACATCGTCTGAGAGCACAACTGCTGCATCCGCCATCCCAAAGCTGATTGAAGGTCCAACCGTTCCTGCTGAAGTGCATACTCCTGTAATCGAGTGTCGGGGCTCGAATATTAGACCTAGATTTTTAATGGGAGATTGTCCAGCATAAATCCCTACCACCACAGGCTTGTCGTTAATAAGTGCGATATCTCCTCCGTTGTCGACAATTGCATATTTTGCCCCCGCATCAACCATGGCTTCCACTGCAAGCGCCGAAATCGTACCTGCAACCGCACTCATCGGACCTATTCCCATAGTGTTTCCGGCTTTTACCATTCTCTTTACAATCTCAGGAGCGTTTTTCGGGCATTCATAGGGCTCAAGAGTAAGCCGAAAATATGGGTCGGAAAGAATGTAAGTCTCAAGGGCTGCTCTATGGATTCGGATCGCTTCTTTTGCAGCTTCGATATGAGCCTGGTCATCAGCCGCAATAGTAACTATGGTTTCCTTGAGCTGGAAATGTTCTTTAATCGGGGTATGGTCAGGTTTTTCAGCTGGCTTTTTTACGGGATATGACATGTTGATCCAGATAGAATTTATTACTTAAAAAAGGTGCTGTAAATATTGTTTGCTTACAAGCCTTTTCAAAAAAGGCTTGAGCGAAAACCTTTTGAAAAAAGGTTTTATCGAAAACTGCATGGAGGCGAGGTTAAGCGGTGCAACGGTTTCAGCACAAGAGCTTTAGGTTAATGGGTTTGGAGGTTAAAAGAAGGACATTTTTAAACCAGGCCTCTGCGCCTTTCACTTTTATACTCTTCAAAGAGGCTTTGCAGTTCGTCCTGTTTGGCTTTGTGTCGTTTTTCGTCGGCTTCTTTTTCCCAGGCTGCGATTGCAGCTTTTAGGGTTTCGGGTTCAACCATTGCGAAGTCTTCAGCTCTTTCTAGCGGAATGCCTTTTAAAACCGGCACATCCCCTTTGAAGAAGGTCTCACTGGCTGCGTGTGAAATATCCTCTGGAATGAGTACGGCACGGACTCCGGCATCTACAAGAATCTGAGCTGTTGCAGCCCCGCCTCCACTGGGGTTTTCCAGAAAGACCACATCACCTGTTTTAAGCCCGTATTTTTCCTTTGTCTCGGCGATGGATTCCTTCGTAAAGGCAGCAATGACTTTGACAGCTGTACCTTCGCCGCGGACTTCCATCTTCTGGATTTTACGCAGTTTATTGCTTCTGCGCCGCAGCTCTTTTATGGTTTTGTTTTTTTTGCTTACCTCTTTTTTCAAGCTTTCAATGATCTCATCCCGGTTCTGGATTTCTTTTGATTTCCGAATTTCTTTGTAGGCTTCCTTTTTGAAGCTATTCAGCCTTGACTCAAGTTTTGAGATTTTCCTGTCTTTTGCGATCAGTTCTTCTTTTAATTCCTCAAGGTATTCCTGCAGATGCTGAATCTGTTCGCTCTGTCGCTGGATAGTTTCCCTCATTTTCAGGAGGGTTTCATCAATTGCCTTTTCCTCAGGCTTTTCAGCACGCTCTTTTGGCTTTGATTTCTCAGGCTCACCTGAAGCCTGGACTTTTTCAATTGCAGCCTCTATTGGAACTCCATGGATTACGTGGAATTTTATCAGCTCGACATCGGCATTCTGCGGAGCTTTCTTTTCAATCCGGGTAAAAATATTCTTGTAACTCCTGTAAGTAAGGAGAGCCGCAGTCAGTGCATCCCTTTCGTGGTCATTGGAGTAGCCAAAGGTCTTCCCAAGTGCAATTTTTTCCTCGGCAGAAACTTCGATCCCAGGACTTGCAGGCACAGCATTGAAACTCCTTCTAATTTTCTCAACCGAGCTCGGCATAGGAGTTACATCACTGGCAATGACTGCAGGTTTTCCATATTCTGCAATCAGTTTGACCACCTCATCGGGTGCTATTCCTCTGAAGCTTTTCAAGTAGAGAAGCTCTCCGTCAAGTGAGAGGATGGCTATACCTACGGTTGTTCCAGGGTCAATTCCCACGATTGTAAATTTACGCCTCGTGTCCTTCGGTTTAAGAGGAACATACCGAATTTTATCGCGTTCAACGCTTCTTACAATTACCTGAGCATCATTACTTGCCATTGAATGTATTGGTATCTCTCCGCGTTTTGCATAAACAGTGAATTCAGACCTGACATAGCCTCCGAAGCCTTTTACATTTACGGCTTCGAATCTGATGCCTTTTTCCCTGGATAAATCTCTCAGGATATTTTCTATCTCTCTGCTCCTTTGCAGTACAGCTCCGTGTACCTTCCTACGGTACCGATTCTGGCTCCAGCCTCCCCTTCCAAGGGAACGGGCTCTGCTGACTTTAATCTTTGTGATGTCTTCAAAAAGGGAAACCTCATACCCAACCCCCATGTCCGCAAGGCGGGCACATGCTTCAGCCTCTTCATTCGGGTTTTCAGGATCAAAAGAAAAACCATGTTTTCGTGCAAGCCTGATAAGCGGTTCAGGATGCAGCCCACCTGTGACCTGAACAAGTTTAACTCCTTCAGGCAGTCGTTCCATAAGGGAAAGGAGCTCTTTCCTATCGGCTGCAAGCTCGAAAATATTATCAACAGCTATTATCTCCGGCCTTTCCTTCTGGATCATGTTTAAGATCTTCTGGCGACGGAGCATAGTTTGATGGGAAACTTCACCATCCTTTAGGATAGCAAGTGCATATCTGGGAAGTTCCTTTGCCCTGGAAGAGCCCCGGGCAATATCAATTCCATAGATAATCCTTTTTTGCATGAGCGTCTATATTTTATTTTTTGTAGAATATATATTTAACTGTACCTGCTTTTTACTATATAAATCTATTTATTTATCTGATTTCTAAAGTTATCTCACGCTTTTTTATAAGACAAAGTAGTCAGAATATACTCTATTGTTTGCCCATTCTGGAATTCTCTGTCTTCAGATCTGTTTTTTAATCTGAGTTTTGATGAAAACAAAATCGGTTTATTGCGAGGCGTAAAACCCTGACCCATTAGCTGAGGGATATAAGCGTCAACTCAGTTGTTTTTGATGCAGCTTTCTCGTAATCCTGTTATTTTAAGTCTTTTGTTTCAGTTTTCTCGGCTTCAGTTTTCTTGGCTTCAGCTTCCTCGGCTTCAATCTCCTCAGCCTCGAATTCCTCAGCTTCAAATTCTTCTGCCTCGAGATTTTCGACTTCAAAATCCTCATCCTGAAAAATATTCTCTTCAAAGGACTCTTCTTCCAGGGCTTCTTCAAGATCAAGCTTCTCTACAGTACTAAGGTCCCTAATTTCTTCGCCTTCTGTGTATCTGGCTGCCTGGTTCTTTATCTCCCTGATTGTTTCATCAAGCTCTCTTTTAATTCCGTACTTCCGGAAGAAGTGAGCCAGTATATTTGAAACGTCCCTTTCGAGGATTTCGTCAGCGTGAGGGTGTTCAAGAGTGATATATTGTGGCCAGTCGATAAGCTGGACCCCATCTTCAGAAGCAAAAATATTGTATTCACTTAAATCGGCGTGGATGACTCCCAGGGAATAGGTAATCTTCACCTGCTTGAGGATTTCATCCAGGTACCATTCGGGGTCAAGAAGTTTCGTTTTTGAGAGCAGGCTACCCTTTGCAAGTTCCATGACTATAGCATGCCTGTTATGGTCAATAGGCTTCGGGATTGAAACTTTGGGATACAGCATAACCATAATGTCATACTCCCGCTGGGCAGCAAGCCGGGCTGCATAGATCCAGGAAAAATGCTCTCTGTCTCCCAAATGTTCACGCACCCGCTTTACCTGCTTGAAACTGGTCCTTCCTTCTCTGTGAAATTTGATCACAACTGGAACAGGCTCTCCAATTGCAAGCTCGGGCGGCAGGATCGCTTCATAAATGACTGATTCCTTTCCTACTCCGATTTCATCCCCTATCGCACTGATACTTTTCCTTTTGACAAGGGCATTGAGAGCAAGTGCATCGTATCCTTCGAAGTAAATCTGATAACCTTCATATGGCTGGGTAGTCCTTACCACAAGCTTATACCGGGCAAGTTTCCTTAGCCTGTACTCCAGCTTTTCAAAGGGCAGTCTGGTGTACTTATTCAGTTCTTCAATTGGCACCCATTCAAAATGCTTCATTCCGGTTTCAATACCAGTAAGGATTCTGAAATCCTTTGAGTCAAGCTCCTTAAAAGCCCTCAACGCTTCGTCTATCATCCTGATAGTACAATATAACCCACGGTATTTAAATAATAACTGCCCTGCCCGAGTTTTTTAAGAAAAAGTTTGATAAAAAACAGTATTTTCGGTCAAGCCTTTTCGTAAAAGGGTTGCAGATTAACGGTTTGGTATAGAAGGATAGAAAAAAGTAAAATTTGAGACAAATTTTTGGAATTAAAGCTTTGATTTCTCAAAACTTCTTTTCCATTTATCTTAGCATTTCTATTATTTACTCAACAGTTTAATCATCTCTCTTCCAAAGGCATGAAGGTCAGCAGGGCTTCTTGAGGATACTAAGTTACCGTCTATGACAACCTCTTTGTCTTCATAGAGTGCTCCTGCAGCTATAATATCATCCCTTATGCCTATCCAGCAGGTTGCTTTCCTGCCTTTTATGACGCCTGCGGAGATAAGAACCTGAGGACCGTGGCAGATTGCAGCAACAGGTTTGTTTTCTTTGAAAAAATGCCTTACAATCTCAAGAGCGCTCTCATCAAGCCTCATTTTTTCGGGTCCTTTTCCTCCGGAGATCACGAGAATATCGTAATCTGCAGGGTTTACGTCCTTAAAGGCGACATCAGCGTTGATTTCATACCCCTGCTTTCCTTTTATCGGACCCTTCTTCATTGAGGCTATGTGCGTTGTAATTCCTTCTTCTTTCAGGCGGTGATATGGGTAGAAAAGTTCAAGATCTTCAAAACCATCGGCTCCGAATATAAGTGCTTTCATATGAGTTCCCCCCGAGTTTAATGTTACAGCTTATCTTGCGTTTAAATATTATAGATTTAGTTCTCAGATTTAATTTACAGGTTTAACTTTCCGAATCTATTACAGTTCGATTTTTCAGAATTTTACAGGTTTGATTTACAGATTTAATTTTCAGATTGAATTTTATATTGATTTGCGGATGAAAGATTGTTCCTGCAACACATATACCTTGTCTGGTTTTGAAAATAAAATAGGTAAAGCGGTCCTGCCTGGCAGGTTTAGATTGCTTCAAGAGCCTGTTTGAGGTCTGCAATTATGTACACATTTTATTGCGAATTTTACTTCCCTTTCCATTTCCCCAAATTCTATCAAAATTAATCTCCGGAATAGGTATTTTCTTTTCCGGTAATTATCTATTTGGCGGTAAGAAGTATCCACAATTTCCCATGTTTAATAGAGAAAGCTTTACTTCATTTTCAGGCACTACCCGGGGGTCAGAAATTTTAAAAATAAAGTGGTTATATATTTGCAGCTAAAAATGCAATTTAATAGAAGTGTAAAAAGACAAGTTTGCTTTATAAGTGATCTAAAACGCTACAGGAAGACCTTCAGTGATACAATCCATACTCGATAACGACCTTTATAAATTCACCATGCAGCTTGCAGTGCTTGAACTTTTTCCTAAAGCACAAGCCGAATACCGGTTTATAAACCGAGGTACTCAGCGTTTTTCTGCGGAATTCGTAGAAGAACTGAAGAGGGTCATAAACGAAGATCTCCCGAAGTTAGCGCTAACGGAAGAAGAGTACAACTGGCTTTCTGAACACTGTCCTTACCTGAAGCCCATGTACCTTGAATATCTTAAAAATTTCCGCTTCAAGCCGCATGAGGTAAAAGTCTGCCTTACCGAAGAAAAAGATCTCGATATCCACATAAAGGGTCCCTGGCACAGTACAATTCTCTGGGAAATCGTACTTATGGCTGCGGTTTCAGAACTCTATTTCACGATCATTGAAAAAGCATGGAAAGGGGATTCCGAAGATGGTCGCACTCCCGAATCAGTTCTAGCTGCTTATGAGAACAGGATTTTTGAGATGGGGAAAATCCTTGAAGAAAACAACTGCCTCTTTTCAGAATTTGGAACTCGCAGGAGAAGAAGTTCTGAAATTCATGACCGTGTGATAAAAACTCTCGCTGGCATAAAAACCCTTATAGGAACAAGTAATGTATATTTTGCCAAAAAATATAACCTGAAACCCATAGGTACAGTCGGGCATGAGTGGATTATGGGCACGTCAGCGCTTGTAGGGTTAAGATATGCTAACCGTTTCGCTTTTGATAACTGGGTAAATGTCTATAATGGTGACCTGGCAATTGCATTAACTGATACATTTGGCTCAAAAGCTTTCTTTAAAGATATGGATCTGAGGTTATCAAAAATTTACGATGGTTTCAGGCACGACAGTGGAGACCCTTATGACTTTGTGGATGCTGTGATAGAACATTATCGGAAAATGGGTATTGACCCCATGAAAAAGTTAATTGTTTTCAGTGATGCCCTTAATACGGATATGGCAATTCAGCTTAAAAGATATTGTGAAGGCAAAATTAACTGCAGTTTCGGCATTGGCACAAGCCTTACCAATAATTCGGATTTCTTCCGGGAAAGCCCTCCTCTTAACATGGTGATAAAGTTGCACAGCATTGACGGCATTCCTGTTGTAAAACTGAGCGATTCTCCTGAAAAGGAAACAGGAGATAGAGATGCCATTCGGGTTGCGAATTACATTTTCGGAAGAAAAGGGCTTGATGAATAATTATGCGTTAAATATTAAAAGTTAAAATGAAGATAGATTAAAAAGGAAAGAGAAAAGCAGAAAACGGAAAATAGGCATGAAATAAAAGCGAAATGCATAGAAAAGGAAAATTAAAGAAATAGACACGTATAATCTAGATTTTTTCACGACATTCTTTTTGATCAGGCTTCCTTTGCGATGAATTTTTACGCTGCAACCTGTTCCTTCCAGCTTTTTTATCTCTCCGCAGTCAGGAAAAGATATCCAGCTTCACATGAGTTCCCCCTTTATTTTTTACGGTTATGGAGAATATTGACAGCGCTATTTTCCAGGATTGTACTCGGAGAGTGGATTTTGATGCTCGTAACTTCCGGCAAAGGAGAGACCGCGGATGCGTTTTCAAGCTCTATAACAACAATGTCTGAGCCAGTGTTTATCGAATTATCTGAAACATTCTCTATATTGAAATCTGAACCGTTTGTTATGGAGTTATCCGTTGTATTCTGCAGATTATGTGCTGTAAAAATGATTTTTGAGCCATCTGGACTCCATCTGGGAATCGAATCAATTATGCCGATATTGTTTGTAAGTCTGGTTCTGTATTTTCCCTCTATATCCCGGATCCAGATCTCAGGCTTTCCCCCTTCATCAGAAACGTATACTATTTTTTTACCATCAGGGCTAAAGGAGGGATTCCATTCCCCATATGGAGTATCGGTAAGTTGAGTCTGGTTTGTCCCATACCAATCTATTACCCAGAGATCAGGCTTTTCTTTTGAGTTTCTGGCACTGTAAATGATTTTTAATCCAAGAGGACACCAGTCTTTTCCCATTCCTACGTTTTCGGAAGTCCCGAGCCGAGTTTTATTGCTTCCATCCCTATCAACTATCCAGAGCTGTGAAGGGGAATCCCCGGATTTCTGAGTATATACGATTTTCTTTCCCAGGCGACACCATGCCCCCCAGCCTTCAGATTTGTCAGGATCATCTGCAATAGGGCTTACTGTCCCGTTTTCCAGACTTACTAGGTAGAGCCCTTGCTGGGAATTAATTGTTTTTGTTATAATTAGTTCTGTACCACTGGGATTTATATCGTTAAAGCCAGTAAGGTTTCCTTCCCCTATTCCTGTTCGCTCAATCTCGCTTCCATTTGATTTCATTACATACGATTCATTATTTCCGGCTTCATCCCTGTGAACCATATACATGATATTATTCCCATCGGGAGTCCATGTAGGGAATAATTCCGATTCCGGGCTGTCAGTAAGAAAAGTAATATTTTCTATAAAGTCATCCGCATAGATCTCTTCTCCAATGCCTTCTGCCTCTCCGATAACAACGCAAACTAAACCCGAATCAGAATAAAAATAATTATGTGAAGTATTCTGTGTTGTGTTCCATCCCGGTTCCCCAGTAAAATTTCCATACTCGGATACGTTAATAGGTTCTGCATCTGCAGGCAGGGTAAGGAGTACAAGAGTTAAAAACCAAGATAGATATCTACGCATTATTTTCATTAATTATCACTGTTAACTTAAAAAAATTACTTTTATCAATATAAATATCCGGTTAAATAATATATAGAAACCCTAGTTCATATTATACATCCTGAACCGAATTTAGAATTAAGTTTATATATTAAACATCGAATTCTAGGAGAATTAGCCGGAAAATTCTATTTTTGTTAGTCTGGGGAAAGAATCCGAAAGCAAAAGGGAAATTTACCCGGAAAGGAAGAATACCTGAATTCCGGGTAAACATCAGGTTAATTAAAGTCCTGATTTTTACCAGTTGATTTCCCTTATTTGAGCTAATTTGCTTTCTTTGTTTTAATTAGTTTATTTTTTATCCGGATCTTCTATGCTTCAAGCTCATCGTATTATGAAGTTTCTTTATAACCCTCGGCAAGGTGGACGTTTACATATACTACGGCTTCGTTAGTATGGCTGTATGCGTAATCATCGGTGACCTCTGGCAGCTTATCGGCTTCGGCCTGCGAAGTGACAACCATGCCTGCCGGGATATACCTGCCGTCAGGAATGGTTACACCGATTGCTGCCGATCTCGGCTCAAGTACACAGTTGTTCCCTACCTTTGACTTGAAAACGAAAGCCTGCATACCGATAAATGTATCATCGCCTACTGCCGCCGGACCATGAACCTGGGATTGATGAGCAAGCGAAACATTATTTCCTATATAGACTGCGTATTCCTTGCCATCAACTTCAACAATGTTGTCTTCTATAGGTTCGCCTTCTTCATTTATTGTCTCAAGGGCATGAAGCACAACTCCATCCTGGACATTGCTTCTGTCTCCTACGAAAATTGGCATTCCTTCGTCACTCCTAATAGATGCCATGGGGGAAACCATAACGTTGGCACCTATTGTCACCTCTCCTATGACTGAAGCCTGGGGGTCAATATAGGCTGTGGGATCAATCACAGGTGCTGATGGTTCGGGATTCCATGGTGTTACCGGATTCTCTCTGATATTCGAAAACTCATCCACGGTTATTTCCTGTGCGACATTATCCTCTGCTCCTTCGGAGATGCACCCGCTCCCTGCAAGAGCAAGTGAAAGAGAAAGGATAAGAATTGTAAAGATCTGCTTATTAAACATCATAGAGTTCCTCCATTGACAGTATGAAGATTATGAAATATATAGACATTTCTATTTTTATTTGGGAAAATATAAAAATATAAAAACAGGTGATTATCAAAGTCAAGAGTAATATTCTGTACTCAAACTCTGTAATCCTAAAGTCGAGTCTGATAATTCTGCTGGAAAACACTCGAATATTCAAAAAAAATATATATTTAAAAGATATTTGATATGTTATGCTCCCTCTGTTTCAAATCTCATGGGAAACTATATGGGCAGACCTGCCAATATTTGCGGTCCTCGCAGTTTGGAACCTGTTTGTGATTCTGGTTCTCTCAAAAAAGGCATATGAATTTGCTTTGAAAAAAGGCAGATCAATTAATTCTTCAATGTACTTCTCAAGAAAAGTTATTCATTTCCTGGCAGGTGGATTGACAGCAATGCTGCTTCCTTTTATTGCCCATGAGCCGATATTGCCAGCAGCCACTGCTTTTGGACTTGCTCTTATGACTTATCTGCCTCATAAGCTCAACAGGAGAATGTACTGGTTTCAGGACCCTGAAAATCTTTACGATGTGGATTTTACATTGAGCTGGGGATTGGTGGTATTTTTCACTTGGTTCATTGACAGGAGCTTCTGGCTTGGAGTGATTCCGGTGCTTTTCATGGCATACGGAGATGGGATCACAGGCATAATAAGGAATCTTAAATATAACAAGAGGACAAAAGCCTGGGAAGGCACTGCAGGCATGCTCGTGCTGTGTGTAATTATCGGCGCAAAAATGGGTTTTGCCGGTATTTTTGCAGGAATTGTCTGTTCATTTGTGGAAAGGATAGAGAATATAGACGATAATTTCACAGTTCCGGCATCGGGCCTGTTAATTCTGCTCGCAGCTCACTATTACTTCCCTTCGCTTACAGTCTCTCTTTATTGAGATTTGTGGTAAAAATTCTTTACTTATCTTTTTCTTTTTAATTTATCTCACTTTTTAATTTTGTGATTTTTAATATCAAAGTTTTCCCTTTTTACACTACCTTCAAAGCTCCCATTTTTTAGAGTAGCACTGTAGCCTTATAGCAATCTACAGTTACATATTATTCATATTGACAAACTAAAAGTTTTTATATGTTAGGACGTAATATATTTAAGAATGTAGGATGTTAGGGTTGGGTTTATAGCGTCAAGAGGGGTATATGCAATTTTTCAAGCCCAAGTTCAATAGTTGGGTTAAGCTGTCTCCGAATTATGCAATCAGCATGTCAAAAAAATCCGGCAAGAACGTCGGTTTTAGATTAGCAGACCTAACAACGTTTTATTTATTTCAAGTCCATTGGGCTGTATTTTATTAAAATCTCACTTTACACAACTCAGGATGAAGCTTTACACTGATGGGGGATAATAGGAGAATGGATGAGAAAATAAAAGATCTGATTAAGAAATTGGAACGCTCGGTTTTTGCAGGAAATAGAGCGGCTGCTGCCGAAGAACTTGGAAAGTTAGGAGACACTAGTGCTATCCCCGCGCTGATTGAAGCGCTGGATGATTCAAACCCAAAGGTAAGAGCAGCCGCCGCGGAAGCCCTGGGAAAATTCAATGTCCCTGAGGTTGTTCCTAGCCTTGTAAAGGCACTTGATGACCCTCAAAGTCCTGTTAAAAAAACAGCCATTGCCTCCCTTGAGAAAATAGGCACACCTGAGGCTATTTCAGGTATCGTTAAAGGATTCGGGGACAAGGACAGATTTGTTCAAAAAGAGGCAGTGAAAGCTCTGATGAGGATAGGTTCCTTAGAAGCAATCTCCGGTCTTGAGAAAGCTCTGGATTATCCGGATGATTCTCTGAAAAGAATTTCAATAATAGCTCTCGGAAAAATCGATACCTATGAAGCTGCTCTCTGTCTGGTAAAAGCAATTAAAAGCTCAGATACTAAAGTAAGGAAGCATGCATCCAAAACCCTGGGAAAAAGAGGAAAATCCGATGTGCTTGATGAGCTGATGGAGACCCTCAAGGACCCGAGGCAGCCTGTGCAAGAAGCAGCATCCGAAACTCTTTGTAAGATCATAAATGTGTCAACATCGGTGCCTGAACTTATCAAGGCTCTTGAAGCTCCTAGCAGGGATGTGAGGAAAGCTTCTATTGAGGCTCTCTGGAAGATAAGAACGCCTGAGGCGGTCTCGGGGCTTTTAAAAGCCCTGGATGATCCGGACTGGTATCTAAGAAGCAGGGCTGCTGAAGCCCTTGGAGATATTGGTTCTCCTGAAGCAGTCCGTGGGTTGATTAAAGCTTTCGATATCTATGAGAACTCTGTAAGGAAGGCGATTACTTGTGCCCTTGGAAAAAGCGGGACCCCTGAAGCCGTAGAAGGGTTGTTGAAAGCTCTTAATGACCCCGACAGTTCAGTAAGGGAATCGGCAGTTGTGGGTCTTAGAAAAGCAGGCACTAATGAGGCGATATTAGGGCTTTTGAAAGCCCTTAAGGACCCCAAAATCGCGGTTAGAGAAGCTGCGGCTTCAGCACTTGGGGATCTCAAAGCGCAGCAGGCTGTTCCAGAACTGATAGAGATTGTTGAAAATCCTGAAAGTCTGATACAAAAAACTGCGATTGGATCACTTGAGAAAATTGGTACCCCTGAGGCAGTTTCAGGACTTGTCAGAGCCAGTGAAAGTTCCGATGCCTGCGTAAGAAGGGCTGCATTGAAGGCTCTAGAAAGAATTAATAAATCCAGTCCATTACTGGCAAATGCTACGGAAAAAGCCGAAATCCCTGATGAGGAGCCTGTCCTGAAGGGCTGCCTGAAAGGCTGTAATTCTGAAACTCGGATTAAAACCTCAAAGCTTTCAGGCAATATTCGTAACACAGGTTCTCTTAAGGAGCTTGAACTCTCAATTTCTGTTAAAGGGAGCGAAAAGTCCAGACCCCATCAAAACCCCGTTCCCGCAAAGAGAAAAGGTGCCGGGATGATGACCTGCCCTTACTGTTCAGGAAATTTGAATCTACCCATTGCTCCTAATTTCTGTCCTTTTTGTGGGATGGAACTGAAAATGAAGTGTTGAAAAGCGCCGTTTCATCGGCTGTTCATAGGTTACAGACCTGAGATAGTTGACAGACTCAAGATTTTAGAATTTTCCTGCTTTACAGACTTTTCTGTTTTGCAGGGTTTTTTCTGTTTTCTGGCAATTTTTCCCTGTATAAATATCTCTTTATTTTATTTTCTGACAATCCCCCTGTATAATTGTATAAATCTCTCTTTATTTTTGTGCCCTCTCTTTTGAGCGTTCTTCTGTTTCTAAAATATTCTTCTATCCTCTATAACTTAGAAAAGCACAGACCTGTTTAAATTGAGAAGATTTTTCAAAATAAGATAAAGTTACCCATTGGAGATTATTAAGAAGGGAGTAAACACTTAAAAACCGAGAAATTACAGGTTATAAAGAATTAAATTCAAAAACAATCTCTCTTTAACTCTGAATGATAAACTCAATCCAATAATCCTATTGAGAAGATAAGTATCCTTTTATTTTTAAATCCAGATATAGCATCTTCAGTTAGCACGATATCGAGCAATATCATCCGCCTATAGTATGTTCAGAATAAATTACTCTACTACACATGTAAAAAAGGTAAAGTATTGAAGAAATATATGCATACAATCTTCAGCACCAAGTTGATATCTCTGAAAGCTTTTCAAAATATTTATAGATTCAAAATCCTATAGGAAGATTTTATCAACTCCGAGAAAACTTTGAAAATAACCAGCATTAAATATAAGGACTTGAATAAAAAGTACAGTCCAGCAATCAGTTCTTTCCAAAGGACGTGCTCAGTATGAAAACCAAATTTCTGTCTCTGCTCCTTATACTTGCAGGGATTATCGTTATCTCAGGCTGTGTTGATGCAGAGAACCAGCATCCTGCTCCCAGAGCTTCAGAAGAGTTTTACAGGGCTATTTTTTGCCCTTATGCAGGGCTTCTGGATCGTGAGGAGCCTGGAATGCTGGGTTTGCATCCACATGATACTCCTCCAGGTGAACCTCATTCAAGGTCTGTCCATAAGCTGAGAGATGCGGCATCCCTTCTTGATAGCAATATCCAGAAGGCAGAAATCATCTCAGTGCGGCTCAAAAGCGTAATTGAGCGATATAAAGCCGAGGGGGAAGACGTTACCAGACTTGAAGCATTGCTTGAAGAATACAACCTTCTTGTAGAAGAAGCAAAGCAATATCAAGCCCTCGCAGCCGCAGCCGCAGCTGATGAAAATAACAGCTCAGTCAAGAGTTCTGATGGATACAATGGTTCATCCGAAGACATGGAAAGGGAGTATCTGATAAGGTCGCAGGAAAGCATGATTGAGGCTAATTATGTTCTCAAAAATATTTTCGATGAGGTGCAGCTGCTGATGCCTGGGAGTGAGGAACTTAACAGCACATCCAGGCTCACTGCAGCAGGAGAAGGAAAAGCTATCCTCATGGGCAGTTTCACCCTTAATATGCACCTGGAAAAAGGAGACATGGCAATAGGGGATCTTTCCAGCGACTCAGAAATTGATATCGAAGGGGATTACACATTTGAGGAAAAAACCGATATGCATGATAAGGTGCTCCTGTATCATGTCAATTCTGCCGATGTAAAGGTCTCCGGCTCTCATAAGACTATAATGTTAATCAATGAAAACATTACCCTCACAGCAGATGGCGAGGGTTATGCAGCTTTCCAAGGTAACGGTACATATAGCGTTCAGGATAATGAAGGGGCGGTAAGGAAAGAGGTCTGGGGGAGACCTCTCTTTGAAGAAGAACCTGGTCATGGAGAACGCAGTATAGAGGAAGAGAATGATATTAAAGAATATGGGCCTGATAGGAAGGATAACAATACTGGGCGCGGACCAGATAGAAAGGCAATGGCACAATAATCGGGCGCAAGCAAAGAAGTAATATCGGACACCAGCAGGACTTATCTGGAGAACAGAAAGCAGGAGATGCTTTCTTCCAGAGAGCCCATAAACCTCGAAAAAGAATATTAAAAACGCCTGGAAAGATAGAAAATTAATATGCAAGTCTGGGTTTGCCTGAAATGAATCTGAGGCTCTTTATTGTTTGTATTGCTGCTGTACTTGCTTTAGTTGGACCTGTCTTAGCGGACAGCACGGCTACAATCCACGGTGCAGTATACGGCTGGGATACCTTCGAGCCTCTTGAGAATGCCGTGGTTGAGGTAAATTCCACGCCCTCGCAGTCTATGGTGGCAAGGTATGGCATGTATTCTTTTGATCTGATGCCAGGGGACTACACTATTAAAGCCAGGTATTATCAAAACAGCACCCTTATTTATTCGGCAGAAGAATCAGTTGAAATTAAAGACGACGGAACGTATGTACGTGACCTCCTGCTTCTCCCGATCTATTCTGATGAGCTCATGGACAGTTCAGGAGTAGATGGATCTTCAAAGGGCCTGAACAATGGAGCGGTAAACTCGTCCTCGAATGATATAAGCCCTGTAACCGAGATAGCCACAGGTCAAACAGGTTCTGGTAAAGATAATTCAGGCAATATTGATCCAGCCAGAGGAGCCGGCTCTTTGAGTATAAATTATCTGCTGACAGCTCTTTTACTTTTTTTCCTGCTTATAACAGGTTACAGATTTGCTAGAAAGGGTAAGAAGATAGAGGAAAATAAGCCTGATGAAGGGGAATATATTCCCAGAAAAAGGCATACGACCAAAAATCTCTCCGAGCATGCTAAGGTCGAACTCACGGCAAAGGCTCCCGCTAAAAGAACAGAGTTTTCCCATAAAAGTGTAAATGGAGGAATAGAAGCTGCCCCTGAAGACTTGGAGCTAGGAATAAGCCAGGATTTCCAAGCACAGGAATCTAATGTAAAGCCCTCAGAAAAAATATCTGCAACAGAATCGGTAGCAGATCCTGTGATAGAGCCTATGAGTGATCCGGTAATACAATCTCCGAAGGAGCCATTAAAAAAACCGGTAAAAGAACTGGAGAAAGAGCCAGTAAGAGAACCGGTAAAATCACCATTAAAAAAATTATTACCCGAAATTCCGGAAAAGAAGGTGACTGCAGAACAAACAGAAGTTAAAGTTGAGTCCAGGGTAAATGAAACCGAACCGATAAGATCTGAACCTCAGGGAGAAAAACAGGCGATATCCTCTGAGAAAACTGGGGATAAGCCTTCAGTAATCTCTGAAAATGAAACTTCTGCTCCCAGAAAGAAGCACTCGCTTCCCGCAGACCTCCAGGAGGTCATGGACATAATCCGAAGTCAGGGTGGCAGGATTACACAGAAAGACCTGCGCAGCAGATTGAAATACTCCGAAGGAAAGGTCAGCCTCATGCTTGCAGACCTGGAAAGAAGAGAGCTGATTGAGAAATTCAAGCGTGGGCGAGGAAACATTGTAATCCTGAAAGATGAAGAGCGCTAAAACTCAGGTAGGATACTTTTTTCAGCCTCTTAAAAACTCACGAATTTTTAAATAACCGACTTTTTCTCTATTAGTTTGTTTACTTTCCTGTATTGTCGTATCTACTTTTTTCCAGACCTGACAGTTTTTGTTTAATATCTATTTTTGTTAATATTCCTGCTTTTGGCTGAATTAAAACGTGAACCAGGTTAAGATCAAACTGCCTCATAGTTTCTTAACAGAAAAACTGGCATAAAGAACAAACCGACCTTATGATCTTGGAAAGGCGGATTTACGTTTAATATGAATATAACCCTTTAGAAGGGATTTAACAAGAATTTAGAGAGCTTTTAGGGAATGAAACGGAGTTAAAGCTCCTGGAAAAGCTTCATTAATAAATTTATTCTCTAATCTCTCTTTTTGTGGTTAAGTATCCTTTTATTATTAAATGCCAATGAAGGGGTTGACTGCCTTCTCCTAAGAAACTGACATGAATAAAAGGAGCAGTCAAAAGACCTACACACCACAACAAAAGGCATCTGCATTTGCAGGTGTCTCAAAAACGCGGAATATCACAGTAAGAGCATTTCAGGCTAGCCTCAAGAACGCAGGATACCAAAGTAAGGGTGTTTCAGGCTAAAATCGGAAGAGGCTTTTAAACAGGAGATTCAGGCAAAGTTTGAACAGAAAACCGAATTATTAAGCTGCCCTGATGAGGCAGGACATGATTTAGAGGAGTATAATGACGCTTACAGAAATAATAGGGGCATTTAAAACGAAATTAAATGCCTTAAATCTTCTGAATTCGCTTGAGAAAGCTGCAGATTTCTACGATGAATCTGATATTGATTCTGAAATGGACGACTCGGGGGAGACTCTAAAAAACAATCCTTACAGCAGTTCTTGCAGTGCTTCTGCCAATAATGCTTTTGTCAATAATGCTTCTGTCAAAAGTCTGGATGCAGAGAATGTCTCCGAGAACAGGAAAGTTCCACTTATCAAACTGAATGATGTATGGAAAATCTACCCGATGGGAGAGTCCGATTTTGCAGCCCTCAGGGGAATAAATCTTGAGATTTATGAAGGAGAGTTCCTCGTAGTCCTTGGTCCGAGCGGAAGTGGAAAAAGCACAATTATGAATCTGATAGGCTGCCTGGATTTGCCTTCAAAGGGCACGGTTTTCCTGAACTCATGTGATATCTCGGAACTTGAGGAATCCGAGCTTGCCAGAATCAGGGGGCAGATGATAGGTTTCATTTTCCAGAGTTTTAACCTTATTCCCACTCTGAACACTCTGGAGAATGTGCTACTGCCTCTGGAATTCCAGGAAGAAGACCCACATACAGCCCGCAAAAAAGCTGCATACCTGCTTGAGATTGTAGGGCTCTCAAACAAAAAGCATAACCTTCCTTCCCAGCTTTCAGGCGGGCAGAGGCAGAGGGTAGCAATAGCTCGCTCCCTTGCAGTGAATCCACCTATAATCCTGGCGGATGAGCCAACAGGAAATCTGGACAGCAAGACAGGGAATTATATTCTGGAGTTTCTTGACGGTTTGAACAAAAAGGAAGGTAAGACAATCATCATTGTGACCCATGACCTGGAGCTTGTAAAGTATGCTACAAGAATTGTGTACATCAGGGATGGTCAGATAGAAAAAATAGAGGAATGCATGCGAGATAAACCGGAGGGAATAATATGAAAAAATTTTCTTTGTTAACGCTCTTGATTTTATATTTATCAGTGCTGATGCTGGGAGCAGGTACAGCTTTTGCTGCAAGCGGACTGATAAATTCCTCGTCCGTTCAGGCAAACGTGACTAACCAGAATCCTGATGCTGCACGCCCAGGGGAACCGGTCGAACTTACTGTCAGCGTACAGAACGTAGGAAGTAATGATCTGAAGAATATTAATGCTGCAATCGAGCCTCAATACCCTTTCAGTAAGGTTTCAGGAGAACCGCTTGAAAAGCAAATCTCCTATCTGAATGCCCGGCAGGAAGATAATGATGCAGCCGTTCTTAAATTCAAGCTCATGACTGATTCCAATGCTTCCGAAGGCACATATGACCTCAATATCGTCACAACTGCCCAAAAGGGTGGATCTTCGTCAAAAACGATTAAAACCACAAAGACCATCCAGCTCGAGGTAAGGGGTAAAGAGTACGCTCAGATTGTTACCATAAACAAAGCAAATATTGATCTGGCAAAGGAAGAGCCTCTGGAATTCATAATAACGAATACTGGAAATTCGCCCCTGAAAAATATGGTAATTTCCTGGAAAGACCCCAAAGGGGTTATCCTGCCTGTATATTCGGATAATACAAAATATGTCAAATATCTGGAACCTGGGGATTCTGTAACTGTGTCTTACTCAGTCATGGCAGACGTAAACGCTAACCCTGGACTTTATACCCTGGATGTGAATCTTAGCTTTGAAGATTATGAGTCGAATGCAAAGAGCATCCAGACAACTGCAGGGCTCTTTGTAGGCGGGGAAACCGATTTCGATGTTTCTTTCTCGGAAAGTGACCCTGGAAAGATTTCTCTCTCAGTTGCAAACGTGGGCAACAATATAGCATATTCCGTGAAAGTATCCGTTCCTGAACAGGAAGGCTACAGGGTAACAGGAAGTTCTTCATCGATTGTCGGAAATCTTGAGAAAGGAGACTATACAATTGCGTCTTTTAATGTTGCGAGCACACAGGCTGCAGGTGAGGGAAAATCACCGAGCATTGCAAAAGCACGTGGGGCTGCAGTAGAAGATAATGAAAGTTCGGTTTCAACCGTTTCTCTTCCGCTAAAAGTTCAGATTGAGTATACCGATGCAAAAGGGGAAAGAATAACGGTTGATAAGGCTGTTGCAGTCCAGATGTCCGCACCAGAGGGTACTGCCACTGAGACTGGCCCGCGAGCACTCAGTAGTAGCCTCGGTTCATACACACCCTATTTCGTGTTAATATTGGTTGCAATAACTGGGCTATTCATATACCGCAAGAAAAAACAGGCAAAAGGTGAGAAAAAATCCAGAAACAAAGGAATTGGGGACCAGAAATACGACTCCGGGGCAACAAGAGACTAAATGCAGCTATCTGATAGAGAAAGGAAGGGATTCGGTATGCGAAATTCTACTTACACGAAGATGGCCCTGAATATGCTTCTGCACAGCAAACTGCGAAGCTGGCTGACCATTATAGGGATTGTTATAGGGGTCGGGGCTGTTGTGGGCATTCTTTCCCTGGGGGATGCTATGGAAGAACAGGTTCAGAGCAGACTTTCCGAGATGGATCTGACAAAAATAGCTATAACCCCGGGGTACACCAGAGCGATGTCAAATATGCCCGGACCTGGAGGAGGGGATTTAGTTAAGGATTCCGAACTGACAGAAGATGATCTTGACGCACTTCAGGGTATAGAGGGCATACAGTATATAGCGGGGGAAATTTCAGGCAGTGAAGAAGTGGATTATGCAGGAGAGAATGCTACACTCTCGATAACGGGTGTGGATCCTCAGGTCTGGAGATACATGACTACCTTGGAGACGCAGTCAGGAAGATTGCTTGAGCCGGCTGACAGGTATGTGGCAGTAATAGGGAGTGAGGTTGCCAGCGGAGTTTATGACAGGGACATAGGGGTCAATCAGATAATAAAAATAAATGGTAAGTCCGTGCGTGTTGTTGGTATTCTGACCGAGGAAGGCGGTTTTGAGGACAGAAATATTTACATGCCTATTGATGGGGCAGTAGACATTATCGAGGATGCAGAAAAAGGCGTTTTTGATACAATCATGGTAAAAGTACAGAATGAAGACATTGTAGATACTGTAATGGAAGATATTACCAATAAGCTCATGGTTTCAAGGCATATTATGCGGGAAGATGAAATGGACTTTTCCGTAACTGCGTCAAAATCCATGGCTGAGTCTGTTACCGAAATGACGTCCTCCATAACCCTTTTCCTGGGAGCAATTGCTGCGGTATCACTGATTGTAGGAGCTGTAGGAATTGCAAATACGATGTTTACCTCTGTCCTTGAGAAAACAAAAGAGATCGGTACTATGAAAGCGATAGGGGCGAAAAACCGTGATATCCTTATGATCTTTGTCTTTAACTCTGCAATGGTTGGTTTTGTTGGAGGGATTTTTGGAGTTATGCTTGGAGCTTTTATCTCAACTCTATTTCCGTTACTTGGCATGACCATGATGAGATCCGGGGGGGACTCAGGCATCTCGCTCTCACCTCACCTCATGCTCTTTGGCCTTGTCCTTGCCATTGTTATAGGCATTGTCTCAGGAGCTGTTCCAGCTTACAGGGCTTCCAGGCTGAAACCTGTAGATGCCCTGAGATATGAATAACCTTTAACTGATAACCTGTTAGCTTAATATTAGAGAAAAAACTCGAGCCGGGGAGTGAGAATTAGAGCTGTTTCCCTAGGATTTATTTTTAACACTCCAGTCTCTGAATTGGACTGTACCTGATTGGAGCATAAGGATCCGATATGAGGCAATCAGAATCTGATATGAGGCAATAAGGATCTGATATGTAGCTATAAGGATCTGATATGAGGCAATGAGGACCTATGGGAATCAGTTCCTGTTTGCAGAAATTCTGGATATTTTTCACTCTCAATTATATTGCTATCTTTTTTTTCCGTATTATTCTGCAAGCCTGTCCTCTTGAGTCATGTAGAAATAGTTAGCAAATGTTATTACAATCTTGAGTTTTTTTGGGCTACATAATAAAAAAGTGTTCAAGTTTGCGATACCTTTGTTCCCTGTTATTCACTAAAAAATATAAACGATGTTCCGCCAGAATAAATAAGTTTTTTTATATAGCTTAAAGTTTGAAAAGTAAGATAAATATCAAAAAAAACTTAATAGTATATACATCTTTCGAAGGAAAAATCAAATATGGTCTTTGCTCTACAGCCTGAATAATTCTTACTTTTTAATCCTGGCAAAAGGAGCATAAACTGGGCATAAATGTAAATATCAATTGTGAAAAATTATTTATGTACCTAGCTTAAATTATAGAGGTTTTCAGCTTGATCTTCAAGAAAATACCCATGCAGATTTACGAAAACTTCCATAAAACATTTAGCGGTAGTAACCAAATAACTTTTGATATCTGCAGGGAATGCGGGGGGGCCTGCGAATATAACAAAATCGGTACACTGCTGCCTGGTGAGGAAGAGTATATGGCTGAGAAAATGGGCATGAGCATAGCGGATTTCAGAATTCGCTATCTGGATATGCTCAAAATGGATGATGGAACTCAAATACAGGTATTAAAATTAGGAAAGATATGCCCGTTTTTAAATGAAGACGAGGTATGTGAGTGTCGGGATTTTAAGCCGATACTCTGTAAGATCTATCCTATAGTTTTTACGATTAAAGACGACAGTATAAATTTTACGATAGATAACTGGTGTAAATTATCGAAAAAAAAGGCATGCAGGCTTTATTTTGAAACTGCTATACCCCTTTTATCAAAGCTTGCAATTCCAATAGAATGGTTAAGGCATGTAACTAGCTATGATAATCTCAGTTTTGATTATGATCAACTGGAAAGATGCAGGCGAGGGAAAAATAAATATGCAACTTTTTCGCTGGAAGAACTGTTGAGTATGCAGAAATCCGAGATAGAGACATCCAGCCTGTGTATTGATTTTGGTCAGAAAGTTGAAGAGCCCGTTTTTTAACTTTATGCTGGAAAAATTGAGTTCAGATACTTGCAGTACATAACTTCCCTGCTGGCAAAAGGGTAACCAGTTTCAGTTTTTCCAGTTGCCTTCTATTTTAACCTGAATTTTTTCCTGCCTTTTATTCTATTTCGCTTTATACATTCGGCAGTATTTCGGTCCTGTTTTTATTAATCTGTATTTTCACTACTGTCTCTCTTGCCTTCTATCGGAATTGCGAAAGCAAAGGTGCTTCCCTCTCTGGGCTTGCTCCTGAACCATACATACCCGCCATGTAGCTTGACAATTTGCTTAACCAGCGAAAGTCCCAGCCCGGTCCCCTCGTATTTTTTGGACAAAAAGGGATCAACCTGGCTGAAGGGCTTGAAAAGTTTGTTCTGATCTTCAGGTTTAACGCCAATTCCTGTGTCGCTGACTGTTATTTCTACCATATCCCCTTTTCTTCTTGCTCCTATTTTTACACGCCCGTTTTCAAAGGAGAATTTTATAGCGTTATCCACGAGGTTATACATTACCTGAGCAAATCTGGCTTCATCTGCACAGATTGTAGAAAGGCCGCTGTCTATATCGATTTCAATTTGAATATTTTTTTTATCGGCTATGGGAGACACAAGACTTTTTATTGTGTTAATCTTGTTTGCGAGCTCAAACTGTTTATAATACAGCTCCATTTTTCCTGCTTCTACTTTTGAGAGATCCAGGATGCTATTTATCAGATTAAGAAGATGTTTTCCGCTCTTATAGATATTTCCTACAGATTTTAGCTGCTTTTCATTCAATTCACCGTATACCTGTTCATACAGCAGGTCCGCGAATCCTATTATCGAATTAAGCGGGGTTCTCAATTCGTGGCTCATATTTGCTAGAAACTCGCTCTTGGTACGGTTTGCAGCTTCTGCAATTTGCTTTTCTTTAAGGAGTGTCTCCGTAGCTTTATTTTCTGTAATATCTCTGCAGGTCTCGAGGATTCCTATTATCTTTCCATTATCTTCGGTTACAGGGATTGCCTGAACCAGCCAGACCCTGCCGTCCACAGAAGTAAATTCTACTGATTTCTTTTTGCCTTCTACGAAAATTTGCTCAAGCTCCAGGGAGTCGGACAACGGGCTGCTTGTACCGGAAATATCCTTAAGGGACATTCCAACTGCCTTTTGAAGGTCCGTTTTCATATATTCAAGGGCAGCCTTATTCGCCCAGATAATCTTGTGTTGAGGATTTATGAAAATAACCAGTTCATTCAGGGAGTCAAGAAGGACTTTTTTTTCCCGTTCCTGCGCTTTTAATTCCTGTTCTGCAAGATTAATTTCATCTAACATCTCGTTGATCTCTTTTGAAAGGCGAAAGAGCTCATCATTATCTTTAAGATGCAGCTTTCTGGAAAAATCTTTATCCGACCTGACCCGAGTAACGAAATCGTCAATTTGTATTATTCTTGAGACGAACAGCCTGTCAAGTGCAAATTTAATTCCCATGCCTGTCATAAGTCCAGTTAGTAAAAGGAAAAAATACATATTGTTCAGGATTCTCTCACCATTTAAATAGAGTGTTCTGGGGAAATCTGCTTTAATAATAAAGGCAGGTTTGCCTGAAATATCTTCTAATTCAAAGAAACCTGTTATTCTCTCCTCGTTTTCAGGTATAATGATGGGTCTATCTGGAAAATCCGAAAAGTTTTTAATCTGTGATCTGACGTCAGCAGGCAGTTCTTCATAAGTTCTGTACATTGTAAGTGAATAGCAGGTAGCATCTTCAAAAGAAGCTAGAAGTGCCTCATCAAAATATTTTCCGAAAATCAAAGTGCCCCTCACAGGTCCCTTTGAATTTGATGTAAGGATTGGATGACAGGCAATAAACATAGGGCTTTCGTTGAGTAATACAAAACCGCTTATGGTTTCATTTTCTGTCCTTGTGAGAAGAGTTCCGTCTTCGACCAGGCTAAGAAGCTCCTCCGGAAGCTTGGTTCTTTTTGAGGTATTAACATCTATTGATTTTGCATAGACCACATCTCCGGATTCGTTTACAAAAATCATCACATTAATCTTAATTCCTGCAAGGGTCTGGTCTTGTATGTTTTTATATATATATTCCAGATTCCTGTCTTTGATAAATTTATATGTATCATCCCAGCATGCCCAATCATGTGCCGTACGATCAATGTATTTCTGTTCAGTTGAAATCGCATTCTGTATTCTCTCTACATTCTCCAGTGTGTCCTCATGCTCAAGTTCCAGAAATTTAGAATGCTGCATGCTATAGATGAAAGTAAAAGCAGCCGAAAGAACTGCAAAAATTAAAAGGGTTACTAAAAAAACCTTTTTACTGATATCTATTCTGGACACCCCAAAGAATCTAGATATTAGAAAGAATTTCAAAAGTAATATATTAGTATATTAAAAAGATGAATAAGTATATAAATTTTAGCAGTCACTTCAGGCAAGTTGAGACCAATTAAAGCCTGCTCTTTTTATTTTTACCCCATTATTCCTTCAAAAGAGCTAATTTGAATTTAAACAGGCTTCAATATAAATCAGCTTCGTTAATATTTTCCAGCTATACCATTCCGGGCGTTCAGATATGATCGTTCAGTAATTTCTACATTTCCTTTGAGATTTACAACTCTCATGTCAAAAGTGTGGGCAAATTCTTTAACATTTATATCAAATTCTGGATCATTTAAAATCCCACTGTCTATTTTTGCAGCCAGGCAATAGAGTGGATTCTTCAGGTAATGTTTGTTCAAATCCCGGCTTCCGGTCTTCTTCTCTAGCCGCTTCCAGTTTGAAGCCCACATAGGAGTCAGGTAAATTGTTCCCATTCCCCGGAATTCTGCCATTGTTCTGGCATAAGCCTCGTTTCCTCCGAGTGCCAAACTGATGCAGTCTTCTACGGTTTCCCCATTTTTGTCTTTGAGGAAAAAAAGAGAGCACTTGAGATCTGCCAGATCTTCTTCCAGTCTTCCAAGTGCATGCCCACAGGTGCCGTAAAAAACCAGGATCCTATCCGAGAAAGGAGCCATCTCACGAATATTCCTGTGTACCTCTCTCTTCAAAACCTCAAGGTCAGCATGAAGGTCAAAGCTTAGCAGATTCACAACAACGCTTATTTTTTCCTCGAGTTTCCTTTTCCTGCAAATCTTTCCTAAAAACGGAAAACGTGAAAAAAGCCTTGCAGAAACTCCGAAATTAGGGCTGAATTGACCCTGAAGGATCATTGGGACACGGTCAAGGAAAACCTGCCTTGGAGTGCAGTTCCTTGCCCTGAGCTTACGAAGAAAACCTGAGCTATTCCGATTTTCCACAACAATTAACTGCTTTAACTCTCGATCATTTGATAATACATGTACAAGCTCATCTTCGAGCATTCCGCAGGCAACTATACTCAGTACAGGCATATTCAGGATACTCTGAAAATTGCTGCTATAACCTATCCAGTGTATTGTAGAATTATTTCAGTATATTATAGAATTATTTCAGTATATTATAGAATTATTTCAGTATATTATAGAATTATTTCAGTATATTATAGAATTATTTCAGTATATTATTGAATTATATTTGTAATTCATTATAGCATTGCACTTATTTCTGATTCCTTATTTCTTTTTGCCGGTCTGCTTTTGGTTATTTTTTCATTGAATTTCCAGGGAGTTTTTTATCAGGAGTGACTCCGTAATACCTTGTCCTTGCTGCTCCCCAAATGCAGCCGTTTTTCCCGAAGATTTTCAATTCGATATTCTGGATAGCTTTGCAGAGTTTATTTCCCTCTCTTGCACCCTTGCAGATTATACAGTACTTTTCACAAAAAACAGGAGGCTTTCCCTTATTTTTCACCATTTCGACACTTCCGGTCATATTCTTCTCGTGTCAAATACCTATGCGTGCTCAAAGATATTATTACAGGCTATAATTAATTTGTGCAGTACAGATTTATATATTTAAGCGTCAGAATTGTGTATTGAAGGTCGGATTTGTGTATTTTAGTAACTCTCAGGAAACAGGCAATTACAATTCTTTAAGTAAAGCAGGGAAAACTTTGGGGTTTTACCTAATATAAGGGATCCAGATGAACTTTTTTGAGATTCTGATAAAACGCTGCATGTAATCTCATCTTTTTAAAAATTCTGTAACCAATCTATGAAGAACAAATGCTACTTTTTGTGAAAGGTACAGGTAAATTGGCATTTTAATTTATAAATTTCCTTCAGATTAGCCGTTCCGAACTGCAACCCGATAAGCAGGATTTTCTGAGCGTATTTAAAGCTTTTAAATATCTCAATGACCGAATATTAGCCTTATTAGGCTGCATAAAAAAATCAATCTTCAGCGGCTTTACTATCTTCACTTTTACAGATGCTTTCCTGCAAAAACAGATAAGATTATATAAAAAGAAAATATAATGAAATATAAAAATTTCATCATAAGTATATCTTTTAAATATATATTTGGGGGGAAGAGATATTAGGAAATCTGGAATTCTTGCAGTCTTACTTTTAGCAGGAATGCTATTTATTTCCGGCTGTGCAGAAAATGCTCAGGACAATGAAACCGATCCCGCGGAGGAAGGCGTAGCTCCAGCAAAAGATGCAACCCCTGCTGCAGTGGAAGATGTCACGGAACCAGAAGTTAGAGCTGACGTAGAAGGGTTAATCTCCAGTCACAAAGAAGACTTCCTAATTGAAGGGGGAGAAGTCACAATTCCGGGCGAAGAGGAACCCGAAAAGGATAATGAAACCTTTTCTGAAGACCGGGCTCAGGGAAATAATCAAACAATAATTCAGGCTGCAGAAGGGGCGGGATATACTACATTTGCTTCACTTGTGAGGGATGCAGGGCTTGAGGATACATTTAATAAAGGAGGTTATTACACAGTTTTCGCTCCTACTGACATAGCTTTTAATAGCCTTCCCGAAGGCATGCTTGATGACCTTCGTAATGACAGGGAGAAATTAAACCGTTTACTGACCTATCATACAGTCCGTGGGGAATACAGGGTTCATGCTCTTGAAAACATGAATTCTCTTACTTCCCTGGAGACCGGAGAGCTCGCTGTGAATGCCACTGCTGATGGAAAGATAATGATAGGAAATGCAACCATTGTAGAGCCTGACATCACTGCAGAAAATGGAGTTATCCACGGAATTGATCAGGTAATGATTCCTTCAGGAATCTGAAAATGAGAAGCTGGGATTAGAAATCAAACGATATACGTTTTGCCCCTTTCATCCTTTTTATTTCATTTTTAAAATTTTCACCCTGTCTATTAGCTTCTACTGCCTATTAGCTTTTATTCTGTTTACCGGTCAGCCTCTTATTCCGCTCTGCTACTTACAAATACTAAGACAATTGAGCAGGAGATACTCTAGTATCACCTGCAAGAGCGAAAAAAATGATCTCATCAGGTATTAACGATTATTTTAAACCGTTTTTTTGTGAAAATTAAAAAGGGTCTCAGAGATTAACCTGTTCTCTGTGCCCGAACTCAACGCTGTAATCCAGGTAATATATGACTTCTGGCTCGATTTTTATCATGATGCTATCCGGGTCAGGCGGCATGTCTGCAGCGACAGGAAATTTGGCTACCATGATTTCCCCGATTTCTCGCAATTTTTCTTCATCCGTAATTATTGTTGCTTTGCCTTCAACCTGAAGAGCCTGCATATCAAACCAATCGGGGTCATCCTCATCTACGGTATATGCCACATAAGGATTGTGCATAATATTCTGGACTTTTCGGGTATTTTTATTGGTTGTCACATATACAACCGCACCTTCGGATATGTATGCCATTGTATGGGCCATTGGCCTTCCCTGCGGGCTTACTGTTGCAAGGTTCAGGTAGTAATGGTTTGAAAGGTAATCATAAATCTTATCTTTAAGCTCTTTTACCATAATCCCCCACCAAAATTTTATAACTTTCAATGAAACCCCTTTTGATTGGGTTCTTTACACCAGGTTTGCCAGGTTGCTACAATTCTGAGCAATACTACCTGACCCGTGATGTATCTACCAATCCATGGTGCAATCTTTCCAGTTGTCCTGATTCTTCATTTCTGTACTATAAAAGGGAAAATTGCACTATTCTGTCTTTCCCCCCATACAATTTATAGGGACAAAATTTATAAATTTTACTTATATCTTCAGTCGGCAGGAATATCAATAATTATAACTTCGTAATTCTCCAGTGAATAAAACAGGAAAATAATGAACCCCGACTGAAAGAAATTACCTGATAGTCTCTATGCTTATATCAGTTGTATTTTTTAAGTTCCTTTGTTTTATTCAACCAAGTAGACCATTATTCCTTTTGGGGCATACTTCAAAAAAGATTCAAGGATAATTAAAAGAGAAAAAAGAATCAAGGATAATTAAAAGAGAAAAAGGAATCAAAGATAATTAAAAGAGAATTAAATGACAATTAAAAAGAATAGCTGTTATTAAAAGGATTAAGGTTTATCAAATAACAATAATGCCTTTCGAAAAAGCTGAACGGTTAAATAGCGTTCTTATTTAAAAACTTTTTCTCCTGTTTACATTCTTTCAGTTTTTCCTCAAGGCGGATACGGGAGATGAAGGCTCCAAATTGAATCGCGATGGTTTCGATAACAGTGCGCACGCTATCCGGAAACTCGTATTCGAGGCTTGAGGCGAGATAAAAAGCTGCAATAATTTTATCTCCTGAGCTCACAGGGATAATTGCGGCAGCTCTGAGGTTTTCATGCCTTAGTGCATCATCTCTCGAGGTAAGAAGAAGGTCTATATGCTGTTTGTAAACAGGCTGCCCTATCATAACAAGTCTGGTGTTCGGCGAATTCGCACTGTAATGGGAGCCATACTTAACAAAGTTAGGTGAAAGCCCGCGGTAAGCAGTAAGCGTCATATCTCCAGTTTTTTCATCTATTAGATAAATGCCTCCGGCATTGATTTCATCTATTTGAAGGCAGGAATCCAGCAGTGTCTCGAGGGTCTCGTTCAGGGAGCTGGAAGTGCTGAGGGCAATGCCAAGGTCTCTCTGAATGTAGAGCAGTTTTTCTTTTCGCTTTCGCTCAGTAATATCCAGAATTATTCCCTTAAGGTACTTTACAACCCCATTCTCATCAGCTTCAATAAACGTTCTTTCTTCAACCCAGCGTATTTCTCCTGATTTTGTCAGGATGCGGTACTCCTGGGTAAAATCCACATAATCCTCATCAATCCTTCTTAAGAGCTCTCTTTCAACCCTTTCCAAATCATCAGGATGTACAATATTGCCAAAAAGGAGTTTTCCGGATGTAAATTCTTCTACAGTGTATCCAAATTGCTTTATATTTTCTGATACAAACTCGGCAGGCCAGTACTTTTCCGGTCTCCAGAGGAAAACTGTTACAGGAACTTTATTAATTACGGATATCAGCTCCTTTGCCATTTCCAGAGCATTGCTTAATGCTACTTCGTTGAGGTATTTACAGGCTTTTTGCCTGCCATTCCCATTCCTGGCCGAGTTCGAAAACGCTTTAGACATTTTATCCCTGCATTTTTTAAAATCTTTCAAAGGAAGCCTGAGAAAGTTTCGTATATTTACATTTTTTGCTTCCCAAGCATAGAAATACGCAATAAATTAAAAAGTTTGTGATTTGAGTTTTCAAAAAGATCGGAATGCAGTGGCCCGGAAGCTATAACCTAGCAGGAGATGATATGAGAAGGAATCTATGACAAAAATAGCCGACCAGGGAAAAATATATAAATAAAATCGGAATTTGCCGGTTTTTAAAATGTAAAAATATAATTTTCAGGTCTTTTTAAAAGTATTATACTCCTTCCTGCTACTGCCTGTGTCTTCAGGAGCCACAGCATTAGACCTATACCAGTTATTTAGGGCGTTTCGGTGAAGCCAAAGTGCTATAATGCACATAGCCATACTTACCACTAGCAGAAAAGGTGGGTCAAGGATAGCGTTTGAGACTAACCCTGCTATCAGGAAATAAGCATGAAATCCTAGAGGCACAAGAAAGACAAATGCATCATGGGGCTGGGTCGAGACCTCTGGGCGTAATACTAAAACCAATATCAGAGCGCTTCCTAAAACTGCAATAATAGTAGCATAATGTATCAATTCATTGGGAATGCTGGTAATTAGCTCATTGGTAATAAGCACACCTGCAGTGCCGCAGAGAATAGCTCCTGCAGGGGAGAACCAGCGTCCCCAGAGGCCAGGGAGCTTTGATAGCAATCGAAGACTTGCTGAAAATGAGAACACAACCCAGAACCATGCCCAGAAGTTATTATAAGGAACGCCGAAGTACTGATAATCAAGCCCTTTTCCCCAATCCCACATGCCCAGGCGGATGGCTACTGCGTCCACAGAGAGGTCGATGTTCAGAGCCATCAGACCATCAAGCACAGGTCGTGCCCATTCTGGAAGGTTGGTTTTATCGGAAAAGGAGCGAACGCTATAAATAATAGTTCCCCATGCCACCCCAATCACTGCAGGGACAGGCCCGAGCATTGCCAGAAAATTTCCGTATTCATAAGCATTGAGCTGCTGGATTGTAGCCCATTCGAGAAGCAATCCGAAGAACACCCCGGCAAGAAGTTGCCAGACTACCCAGAAACCTCGTTGACATGCATTATGCAGACAGACCAGAAAGAGAACTAAAATCAGAGCCTCGAAGGTAAGAAAGTACAGATTTATCAAGGGCATAATAACCGTGGATAATTTTTATATTTCATTTTATCAAATATTGTAATAAGCTTCATTCATTGTAATATTTATCACAGTTTTCATATATTATAAGTTACTATGGTATGTTATGAATATTTTAAGAAGCTTTCGGTTTAATTGTTTTAATAAGATTTCGGTTTAATTGACAAATCTTAAAATTTTTTATAGCAGCATATTTGGGATTAGCTTGGTGCAATCGATGATATTTTTTAGATATACTTATAAAAATTAAGATCGGAGTTTGAGCATATGGATGACCTTCAAGGAGTATTGAAAGGACAGAAGATTGCTTATTTTTCTATGGAAATCGGGCTTAGCAGTGAAATTCCGACTTATGCGGGTGGATTAGGTGTACTTGCAGGAGATACAATTCGCTCGGCTGCAGACCTGAACATTCCGCTGGTAGCAGTAACGCTGGTTAGCAATAAAGGCTATTTCAGGCAGATTCTTGATCCATTTGGAAATCAGATAGAACATACTGAAGAGTGGAACCCTGCCCGTTTTATGACGCTTCTAGCAGAAGAGGTAAGCGTTAAAATCCAGAATCGGGATGTTAAAATTAGAGCCTGGCTGTATAATTACAAAAGCCTTACAGGAGGCTGTGTACCCATAATATTCCTTGATACTGATGTCGAGGGAAACGAATGGGAAGACCGCAGAATTACGGACTTTCTCTATGGGGGAGACCAGCGCTACAGGCTGAAGCAAGAAATAGTACTCGGTATAGGGGGAGTGCGGATGCTTGAAGCCCTGGGTTTCACAATCCGGAAGTACCATATGAATGAAGGACATTCTAGCTTGCTTGCTCTGGAACTCCTGAAGCGCAACGGCACAGATCCTGTGAAGGTTAAAGAACTCTGCATTTTTACCACGCATACCCCTGTAGAAGCCGGGCACGATAAATTTGATTACGGGCTTGTCGAGGAACTTATTCAAGATAAAAATGATGTGGATACCCTCAGAAGATTTGGAGGAGCAGATCGTTTCAACACAAGTCTTTTTGCTCTTAACCTCTCGAACTACATCAATGGAGTTACAAAGAGGCACAGCTGTGTCTCAAAAGAACTCTTCCCTGGCTACCAGATACAGGCGATTACAAACGGCATCCACTCATATACCTGGACTTCTCCTTATTTCAGGAAATTGTATGACCACTACCTGCCCGGTTGGGCAAATGAGCCTGAACTTCTGGTGAGAGTAGACGGAATCCCAGACAATGAGATATGGGAAGCTCACCGGAATGCAAAAAAAGCCCTCATTGATGAGGTTAACCGGAGGACAGGCGTGGGTATGGACTATGAAGCTCTGACGATTGGCTTTGCACGGCGCATGACCGCATATAAGCGTCCGACCCTTGTTCTATCCGATCTTGATATGCTCAGAAAAATAAACCGGCGAGGAAGGATTCAGCTTATTTTTTCAGGAAAAGCTCATCCTCATGACGAGGCAGGGAAGCAGATTATCCGCGAGATCTTCAAAAGCATGGAAATTCTGAGGGAAGACATAAAAATTGCTTTTCTAGAAAATTACGATATGGATCTTGCCGCAAAAATGGTTTCTGGAGTCGATCTCTGGCTGAACACCCCAACCCGCCCCTACGAAGCCTCCGGCACAAGTGGTATGAAGGCTGCCCATAATGGTGTTGTAAATTTCAGTGTACTTGACGGCTGGTGGATAGAAGGCTGGATAGAAGGTGTGACAGGCTGGGCAATGGGCCCGCAGCCTGATGAAAAGCTTTCCGAAGAAGAAGCAAGAGCAGCCGAACTTAGCGATCTTTACAGTAAGCTGTATTACATCATAGTTCCAATGTATTACGAACGCAGGGACGATTGGGTTCAACTAATGAATAATTCCATAGCCATGATAGCTTATTATTTCAATAGCCACAGGATGATGCGGCGCTATGTGACACATGCATATTTGTAAATGGGTGGGGTTTGTTATGAAGGTTGTAAGCTTGAGTTCTATTTTTTAAATTGTTTTTTGAGACAATAGGTTTCCTCAAAAAACTCAAAGCATGCGCAAGAGTAATGCACAACTTATTTTTTGAAAATTCCCTTGATTAAATTAGCTCCTTATTTTTTGTATATGTTTTCAATTATGCAAATGTTTTGGTATGTTTCTTAATAGTTTTAACGTTGATAGTCTATTCACAAATTCCACCTCCAAAGAGAACTTGCCGGATTGAGAAGAATTATATATATCAATGAATAATGAGATGGGAATAGATTAACGAACTATTAATGGAAAGAAACGTTGATTAATACAAAGGAAATCCAGATTGGATTTTGAGCGGATTAAAGCCTTAAAAGAAAGGTTTACTGCTGTATTGATAAGAGGAACTTGAGAAAAACCATTCTCTCATAGTAATAAGGTAAAAAAAGCATCTGATGATAAAATTACGGCAGGGTGTTGGGATTTTTAAGGAGAAAATAGTGGGCTGAGTCTATCTGCAGAATTCTAGCTTTACTCCTGTAGTCAGAAAGATGGCTTGCCATTATAGAAACCGGCTTACAGTAGAAAAAGTGGCTAGCTGTTTCTATAACGATGTTCTAGTGGCTATTTACGAGGCTGTCTACTAAATAAAGACGGTTATTGCCCTATTTAATTCCTGCCTTAGTTTACCCACTGATTCAGGGGGACCCTTAACTAAAAGTGAGTGATAAAATGGCTTGGATACATTCCAGGGATGAGGGGAAAAACTGGAAAAAAAGAAAGTTTTACATTATAATTTTCGTTTTCTTGATTGCGCTTGATGCACTTATTGTTTACATCCTGATTCAGTCCAATCCTCCAGATGTACCGTCAAACTCGATTGTTTGGGTAGCTGGTGATGGAAGTGGAAACTTCACATGTGATGGAATTGATGACCAGGTGGAAATAAACCAGGCTCTTGCCTACGTTGCAGAAAACCCGCAGCTCACAACGGTTTATTTGAAGGGTCCCAATACTTATGTTCTTTCAGATACTGTTTTCGTTGGAAATGAAACGATCCTGGAAGGCGATCCTGCGGCTGTAATTAAGCTTATAGACCACGCGGATTGGCCGGTGTTTAAGCCCATGATAACACAGATAAACAGTACAGGAATCCATAATGTTACTGTAAAAGGATTTGAAATTGATGGAAATCATGACAATAATCTGGATAAAAAGAAAGGATACGGATATTATAATATGATACACTTCCGCAATTGCAGTGATATTCGGGTTCATGATATGTATATGCACGATGGGCATGGAGAAGGATTGAAAGTAGACAATGGTTATAATATCACGTTTTATAAAAATCGTATAAACAAGACGGGGCATAACGGACTTTTTGCTGAAAATTGCCAGTACGTATATGGCTGGGACAATAATATAACCGTCAGGACTGACAGCGGTTTCAGGTTAAGAAACTCAAACCATGTAAAAATCTATGATAATGAGATTGACTCATTTTATCATTGGAGTGCAGGCGGCGCTGGAATTCTGATTGAGAAAACTACAGGTGTTGTTAATGATATAGAAGTATATAATAATACTATCCAGAAAACATATGGGCCTGGAATCTGGTTGATAGGTTGTTTTCAATCTTATCCCAGGGATGACGCGAAGAATGTCCATATTTATTCCAATATGTTCAAAAGCACGGGTACAAATCCGACTATTGACTGGGTTGGAGGTATAGTAACAAGCGGATTTTACGATACTCTTATCGAAAATAATACTTTTGACGGGGTGTATCACGGTGCAGTTATTCAAATGTATCCTACAGGTGGCACTCACATTTATCCTACATATAATAACTCAGGTCACATTGACCTCTCACCTAAAGGTACAGGATATACAACAATTGTCCGCAATAATATTATCGCAAACACCAGACAGCGTAGTAAAGATCCTGCCGGAACAGGGTATGGAGTAATAAATTATCTCCCTGAAACACATACTATTGTGCTGGATAATAACTGTCTATACAATAACTTTGCAGGTAATTACTTGAACTGCACATCAACTACTGATATCTATATAGATCCTCTCTTCTTAAATGAGGACATTGGTGCCGGATACTCTCTAGAGGAGCATCCGAAAGATATCAATCAAACTATCATATCATCCGCTTTTAGAAGAATGTGCTAATAAATTATCTGAGGCTATTCCGGCAGCGCTGGTTGAGTCACTTACTGGCAATACCGTTCGATTTGCCTGCGGATGCCGATCCTATGGCACGGGCAGCAGCCAGAAAGGATCTGAGAAGTCAGATGAGCAATATCCGGAGGATTCATTCTGCTGCGGACATAATACTCTGATACGGTTGCTTGATAGCAGCCGCATCGGTAATACTCCAATACGGTTGCTTGATGGTTATTGTTTCGGATTAGATATGAAGCACAATCTTGCCATGAGTGAAGATCTTAAGCCGAGAATTCATTTTTTTGCATGTTGGCTTTACTCCATTTTGCGGGCAAGCTCAATAAATAAAGAATTAAACAATACTAAACTAAGCAATACTATCTATTGCCACTGAACTAACCTGAGAGGCAAGGTTTTCTTCCGAGAAAAACATATCTTTGTCTGATACAATAAATAATAAAGCTAGAGCTGATAAATTTCTTGCGCAGATTTTGAAAACAAGACCTTGACAAACTTGAATAACCTAAAAATGATTAGTTAAATAGTAAAATTAGACAGCAGGATTTATTATCCTTGCAATCTAATTCAAACTATTTCTGTTTATTTACTTTCTCATATACACAAATCCTGCAAGCAGCCCGATAATACAGTAAATCCATTCAAACCCAGGAATGCCTGCGATTTTTTCCTTTTTCCCTGGAGCGTGTTCAGCATCTGCTGTTATATTCGGCGTATGATATTCTGGATTTTTAGTTTCAGGCTCAGACAGAATTTCAAATGAATGTTCTTTTGCTATGAGCTTGCCTGTTATTGCAAAAGGTGAAAATCCAGGGGTTTCGGCTGTGAAATACAGGTATCTGTTATCTTCTCTAAGCAAGATAGCTGGAAGTTCACTCCATTTTTTGTCATCGTACCTATTAAGGGAAATTGAAGTCTTGTCAATGCCTTTCTCCTGAATCCAGGATTTGTCAACTTTGAAACATATGACTGCATTTTCGAAATTTTCTTCATCACTTCCATATCCACCATTTCCTACCCAGATATTAAAGTAATCGCAGACTTCGCCTTCGGGTGCGTTGGGTGTAAGCGTGGATTTATCTTTCAACATCTCAACAATAGTCGTTGTCCTGCCAGCCGTCTTCTTTGCATCAAAGTTTAAATAAACAATAGCAGTAACGTTCCTTTGGAACTCAAACCTTACAGGCTTTCCGCCTGTAATGTAAGCCTGGGAAAGTTCCTTTACTTTTATATTCTTTGCAGGTTCAGGGGAACCACTCCCCCATCCGCCTGAACTGCTTCTCCCTCCGCCTGAATTATCACTTCCAAATGCTGTTATTGTAGCCGTTTTTGAAGAGCTTCCATCGATATTACTAACTATCAGGTTAACGTTGTAGGTTCCTGCTGAAAAATATGTATTCACTGGATTTTGCTCGAATGAAGCATTTCCATCTCCAAAATCCCATCTCCATGCAGTCGGAGATCCTGTACTGGTGTCATTAAACTGAACCGTTAATGGAATAACTCCGTTCGTTACATTTGAGCAGAAATTAGATGAAGGGGGTTGTGGCAATACTGTTATGTAATCTACTTTCTTTATAGAGTTCGATCCTATTCTGTTTGCTACGGTCAAAGTAACTGAATAGTTTCCAGCTTTCGAATACTCATGAGTCGGGTTCTGGATCGCTGACTTATTTCCGTCCCCGAAATCCCATGACCAGGTTTCCGGAAGTCCTGTTGATGTATCATTGAAAGTCACAGTCAAAGGCCTGGGTCCTGTTGTGCAATTACTGGTGAAATCTGGGACCGGAGCAGCAGCCTGCACAACCGTGATTTTCTTGAGCATGGAATCTGTGGAAACGTCATTTGCTACCGTTAGATTAGATGTGTAAATACCAGGTGATATATGTGTGAGTAACATTTGTAACACTGCTTGCAGGCGAATTGTCCCCGAAATCAAGAAGTCCGGTTGTATGGTTTTTACTGTAATCTGTAAACGTCACATTTTCCCCGGCAAATATTCGATTTTTAGAGACAGTGAAATTTGCAGTCACATTAGAAAACCTAGGCACCTGTTTCCAGGATGAGTTTCCAAGATCTCCCATACGATAAAATACTCCACCATTTTGACAGGTATAGTTCAGGATTGATTCCAGCCTTGCAGTTGAGACCTGGTATGGTCCGGTGACATTTGGAGTAATCGCATGCCCAAACAGTACTAGCACGCTTCCAGTTTTTATTGCATAGTCTATTCCGTTTTCTATAGACGGCAGGCTGGCACCAACAGCTTGGTCGTCAATCTCTACGCCATACAGAAGCTGAGTATCATCCCAATTATAGTAAGCTTCTGTTGTTTCATTTATATTGCCGTTTACTAACGTGGGGGTTCTCGTCCTTATTGTCCGGAAATAAGGAGCTATTGATGCATCAGTAACTGCATTTCTGCTAGAATAGGGATATGCGAAGGAGTAAACCGGATAGCCATAACGAGTGATTTCTACGATATTAGGGAATATCTCCTGATCTAACCATGTTGCAGGAGTATTATTACTTAAAAATCTAACTGAGTCTTTGTGATTGTACCCGTGCAGAGCTATTTCCCATCCTGCCGAATGTAGCGCGTCCAGTTCTTCTAACTCACGGGCAGCCTCAGCCCGAGTACTTATAGCATTTACATTAATTGTGCACGTGGCATTATACTTCTGGAAAATTTCTAAATATCGATAACAGGATTGAATATGCCCTGAATCGTCCCAGGATAGAGCAATGCCTCCTGGTCTCAAATGCTGTATACTGCGGAGGTCTTTTGCGTATAAATCTAATATCTCTGACGAATTTAGTGTTCGGTTATATAAATGAAAAGCATATACTGTACCGTTTAGCCCGTATGTATTGTCGGAGGAGGACCCTATTGTCCAGTTCTCCGTTATATAGCTCGGACCTAAAGCCGCTGCTGCATAATCTACCCCTAGCCCGTTAGCAAGTCCATTGAGGTATAATTGAGCATGAGACCCATCATATGTGACAATAGCTTCATAATCTTTGTTGGGCTGTATGCGGGTTCCACTTCTGGCGTGAATAGTATGACCATCGGCATAAACACTATATGTCAGCATAGAATTTGTATGGTCAATGCTGATCCTGAACGCAGTATTTCCTCTGGAAACCAGATATGTATTGCCAGCCGGGTTGCTGGAATTATAACGGAAGAATACCCCAAATGTAATATGCGGATCGGTAAATGCCAGTTGATCATCGTTGGGTATTGTTATTCTGCTTTGTCCGTTGAAATGTCTGGCTGTCCCCCCAGTTGGCAAAGTAAAGGTTGTAGTGCCATTGTTTATTCCGTTATTCCCATGCCCCGAATTGTCAATTATGGTATTTCCATTATCTGCAGTCCAGTTGTAATGTACAAGTTGGTCTGTATTTGCATGCGCATTGCCAACCAGACTTATTAAAAATATAATAAATAATATATATTTTATACATGTTTTAAGAATATGGTACCCCATTGTCAGACCCCTTTTTTAATGAAGACAATACTAATTTTTTCCTCTTTATCAGGGTCTAAAACCTCTTTTTCTCACTGTGGCGCAAAGCCTCCATGTTCAATCAACAAGCAAGAATTTTTTCTTTTTAACTGGTTACGACTTATTTTTTATTTTCCTACTGTTCCTTATACGAGCATTTTGGGAAGTTGACCCGGTTAATAAACAGTATAAATATTATTAATTAGAGTTATTATAAATTACTGATATTTGTAATTAAGTTAACTGCGCCTTTAATGCTCTGAACAAATGGTCTCACTAAAAAATCAGCATGATTTTGTTGGATATACAATAGAAAAAATTATATACTCTCAGGTAAGAGCACTTGCATTAAGCTGGCTAATGTTATTATAACTGCTGCCAACAGAAAAACATGAAAAATCCGTTCAGTGAGCTTGGTAGGATAAAAAACGAGGACATTAGTACAATTTAGTTTTTAATTGTGAGATGTTTCGCAATAAAAATATTTAACTTGCTTAATGGGGAAATTTATTTGGATAGAAAAGTTCTTCGTAATACTGTCATATTTATTATTCTTGTTCTTCTCAGTGGCTGGATAGGTGTTCTTGTAGACTCTATTCTTCCCGAGCAACCAGATGACAATTCTCTTGGCATGGGGATATGGCTGGTATTGCCCATGTTGATTGCAGTTGTAATCACTATCTTCTCAAAGGGCAGCTGGAAAGATTTTGGTTTCAAGCCTAATATCAAAGGAAACATAAAATGGTACTTGATTGCTGTTTTGATTTTTCCTGTTGTAACAGCATTCGTTCTGATAATCGGAGTTACAGCAAAGTGGATTGACTTATCGACTTTCGACCTCAGGACTCTAACCATAGTTTTTTCCAGTACACTATTATTTAATTTCTTTAAAAATATTTTTGACGGCGCCCCTTTACATAGTTATCTAACTTCTCAACTAATAAAATTAAATCAAAACGATTGGAAAATATATCTCATTGTTGGCGGTACCTGGGGAACCTGGCATCTTCCATATTATCTTGTCTTTTTACCTGAAACCGATCTCCAGGCAGTATTACCGGGCAGCCGAGCTGTAATTCCCGTTTTCATGATTATGATAATTGTATGCTGGGCAGTGATGTTTATTGAGCTTTTCAGGGTAACAAAATCGATTTGGTCGGGCGTTGTGTTGCATATGGTAGAGGATTCGCTAATAAATCCTTTAGTTATATCAGGTTTCATCAGTATTGCAGCAGGAAAAGAAATTCTTATTTCCCCAATAGCCGGAATTATCACTACAATTCTTTATTTGTTAATCGGACTTGGGATAAGAACTTATAGATTACAGGCAAGCAGAATGCCTCTAGTTGATGGAGAATCAGTGAATAAAAATCAGTCAATGGATAATAATATTTGAATACAAAATCAGTTAATTGATAATAATATTTGCTAATACATAATTCTCAATTCCTGGAAAATTCATCTTTCCCCAAAGCCAGGCTTTTAGCCTTCGTGCGGGCTGTTTCAGCCTTTGCTTTGGCTCCCTTGCTCTCCCACAGAGCAGCTGCGATCTTAAAAGCGTTTTCCGCACCCTTCGGGTTATCAAGCTTCAGAAAAACCCTTCCTTTTTCATACCAGGCGTCTGGAAAATCCGGTTTCTGTCGGGTTGCTTTTTCAAATGCGTGCAGGGCTGCTTTTTCCGAGCCGGTCTCGAAAAGTACTTTTCCCCTGAGATGCCAGGCTTCTGCATTCCCGGGCTTCTCTTCAAGAGCTTTCTCAAAAGCCTCCCCGGATTTCTCAAGCTCTCCGAGCTTTAAATGCAGTTTGCCTTTCTCGAACCAGATGCCTGCATCCTCAGGATTCTTTTCCAGAGCTTTTTCAGATTCTCTTAACTCTTCTTCACACTGGCGCATCCGGGCAAGCACGGCGTCTTTTCCTTCCAAGGCGTTTTTCTGTACCGGATTCAGGAGGATAGATTTCTCGAAAGCATCAAGTGCCTGCCTGAAACGCTCGAGCTTCAAGAATACAAATCCCTTATTGGTCCAGAGACCCGGATGATTCGGATTTATCAGTGAAGCTCTTTCAAATGTCTCAAGAGCTTCTTCATAGCGTTTGAGTTTCAACAGGGTATTTCCTTTATGAAAAAGGGCTGGAAAATGCCTGGGATTTTCGGAAAGAATCGTATCGAAAGCCTCAAGTGCGAGCCTGAGCCTGCCCTGCCTGTAAAGAGCCACTCCTTCCTCATAGAGACTTTCTGTGCGTTCCTGGCAGCTTTCTCCCGGAGTTTCGTCTTCAGGGCGATTTTTCCAAAGCCTGGTTTCCGAAAGGTACCTGAAATCTGGTGATTCTTCAGAGCCAGGCCTGACATCAAGGTATATAAATTCCTCTTTCGGCATAAAAGCCTTGCAAATCCATTCAGGCTTAACTTTCCTGTTTCTAATAACACAGTATCCGTTAACATGCTTGGAACAGATCCCACAGCAGTAAATTCGCCTTTCCAGCCGATACCTGATCTGTTCAAGCTCCGTAGTAACCAGCCCCTCGTTAAGCCGTATTTTAAATGTCTCGTATGGAATATTTTTTATTTTGATATAGACTGTTGAAGGGGCAGGGGGGTCCCATTCGGGGGAATTTAAGGGTTGTTTTCTGTAAATCATATCCTGGCAGATCTTCTACTTACTTATGTTTTTTATTGGAATTATGTATCTAAATTTCCGGCATCCCGCAGGTTATATATTTAGCATAGGTTATATAACCATACTGGGCAAAATTTTTAATATTGCTTATGTATCTGGGTTCATGTGTAGTTAAAATTCCACCAGCTGCTTTTCTCACTTTCCTGACCATCAGAACCGACAGCCCATACACGCCAGCGCCCCTGTGCCTTAAACTGAGGTTCAAATGAATAGCTCGTTCCTGTTATGCCGGATTCTATCCTGGATCCGGTTGATTCCGAAAGCCATAAACCGGAACTCGGATCATTTTCATCGATTTCTACCGTATAGCTTATCGCGCCTGGAACAGGTTTCCATTCCAGTGTAATCCCTGATGTAGAATCGTCAAATACGGTACCATCAGCAGGCGAAAGTTGCTCTGGTTTTGAAATGAACTCAGGAGAGGGCGTAGAAACCTGTTCCTCAGAAGCAGGTGCAGAAGCCTTCTGTACAGATACGACTCTGGTTGCATCCACACTCCCAAATTCATTTGTGGCTGTCAGGGTATAAGTCGTGGTTTCACCAGGGGAGATACGCTGGCTTCCAGTGGGACCTACAGTACCTATTTCGGGATATATTGAAACTCTCGAAGCCCTGGATACACTCCATGTTAGAACTGAATTTTCTCCCTGCCTGATAGCATCTGGAACTGCATTAAAAGAGTCTATGGATGGCAGGTTTTCTTGAGATTCCCGATTTTCCTGAGATCCTGCATTTACTTGAGAAACAGAGTTCTCTACTGGTACTGGATTTTCTGATGATGGGTTCTCTCCAGGCGCCGGACTTTTCTCAGATGCCGAATTTTCTTGAGGCGCTGTATCTTTCTGAGGGGTCAGGCTTTCCTCCGAAGATGGAAGCTCTGAAGACGGGACATTCTCGGAGGATGAAGCGTTTTCCTCAACAGCAATGGTGCAGTAAGCAACATCTTCTTTATCCCCGTTTGAGGCTGTAAGCTTGTATGTAGTGGTACTGGCAGGGGTTACGTTCAGTGTCCCTGTAGGTTCAGTAACTCCGATATCAGGCTCTATGGTAACATTTGAAACCCCGGTAACGTGCCAGTTCAGGACTGCACTTTCGCCCTGTTTGATGGAATCGGGATTTGAATCAAATGAGTTAATGATTAAGGGCTCTTCCGAGCCATTACTAACCGTGACCGTACACATAGCCACTTTTTCCTTTTCTTTATCGGTAGCTGTCAATTTATAAGCTGTAGTTTCTGAAGGGGATACAGATACGGATCCATTCGAACTTACAGGACCTATATCAGGCTCTATTGTGATATTGTCCGCTCCTGATACTTCCCAGCTCAAAACTGAAGATCCACCAGGCTCGATAATTTCTGGGTCTGCATTAAAACTGCTGATTTCTAGCGCAGCTGCGGGGAAAAGCGCCTTAAGAGCAATGGCTATGCTCAGAATTGTAGCAACTAATCTTATCGCTTCTGGCAATGAGGACCATATGTATTTTACACGATCCCACATTGATTTTTTACTGTCTTCTTTATCCATAACCACACTCCACACAAACTGTAAATTAGAACTAACCATACCGCTAGCAGGTTGGAATGTTTTTCAGGAAAGTTCGCCTGAAAAGCTAGGTTAAACACTGGTTTCTTTTTTGGATTGCAGTTAAAATATATCTCGTAGTTTAATAGTATAATATATATTAATTTTGGGATATATTTTCAGAAAGTTAAAAAGAAAAAACCCGAGGGTCAAGCTATTTATATGCTCTGTCTAATAGTATTATTTTGAATGGAATTATAATAGGTGAATTATAGAGGCATATAATAGGCGAATTATAGAGGCGATTACACGAACGTTCACTGCAAGCAAAAACACGGTGTTCCTGCCCTATTTTCTTTTTTCGTCCCGGGTCTGGGTCAGCTTGTAAAGGGCGATGTAGCCAAGGCTTTTGGCATCTGGGGAGCCCTGATAATCTGTGCATTTATGAGCATTGTAGGAATTGGATTACTGATGGGTCTCGTTGTGTGGATTGCACAGGTATACGATGCTTATAATGCATGAAAAACAGGTAATGCGTGAGGAAACAAGTTAACAGGTCAAGAAAGTCGTTTTACAGGGGATTTTTTTAAAGGAGAGTGATTTTTCAAGTTAATTGCTCAAATTACTTCAAGAAGTTAATTACTCAAATTGTTTGAATTACTAAAATTGTTTGAATTACTAAAATTACTTATATTTCACTCCTATTAAGCGTTTAAAAAGGTAAGCTCTATGAACTATTACTGCAAGAAAACACACGGAATTCCAGCTTTATTTTCTTTTTTCATTCCTGGGCTTGGTCAGCTTGTAAAAGGAGATTTGCTCAAGGCGTTGGGCATCTGGATAGCCTTTGTCGTTACCAGCGCCTTGCACATTTTCGGGATTGGATATTTAATATGGCTGATTATATGGGTCTGGCAGCTTTATGATGCCTACAATGCCTGAATAAAAAGATTGAATGACACTAGAATAGAATAGAATAGAATAGAATAGAATAGAATAGAATAGAATAGAATAAGATCAATATCTTCGTACCATTTCAGCCTGCCATTCCGTTTCAGGCCATCCTCTGAAACCCCTTGATTTGTTTATCCTGTCTAGGTAATCTATTACTTCATCCGCTGGAAAACCAAGATCTCTGAGCACACACCCAATCACCGTGCCAGTCCTGCCTATCCCGCCCACGCAGTGGACAACAACACCTTTTCCTGCATCCATTTCTCTTCTTACAACACCAGCTGCTTTTCTGACAAGCCGTTCCAGCGTATCAGGATCATACGGAGCATTACCATAGTGCAGGTCTTCCAGTTCCTCAGAAAAAAGTACTTTGAGAGGATAGGGGTCATAAGATACCTCAGAATCACAGAGACATACAACGCCTGAGAAACCCGCATCACCTATTTTCTCCCAGGGGGTGCGCACGGCTGGATAGGACATGCCAGCCAGAAGTGCAGGTTCTTTGAGCACGACATAGAAATTCAGGGGAATTCGGATGCCTTCGATTATGGGCATTGCGAGGGGAGTAAGTAATGAGGATGACATGAGAAGAATATTGGGTTTGGAGATATAAAATTTAATTAGTCAGGTTAGAAGATCTGAGGAAGAAAAGAGCTCAAAACGTTAGAATATTAAAATTGGGTTCTTTCCATTTACTCATTGAACAATTTATCTACGCATTCTTCCAGTTCCTTAAATGCAGAAGACACAAATATACGGGCAATCCAGGTCACCAATCTTACGGCTAATTTTTCTAGAAACAGATTAAAACACTAGAAGTTAAAATTTTGAATTAATTTGATTTTCTAAAATAAAAAATCACTCAACTACTTATAATTCCTTATCCCATACCTTTTAATATTCCCACTACCGTAACTATGAAAACTATTCATGCCAATCATCTTCAGGTGACTTTATCAATGTATTCTGACCGAATCAATGCATTACCCCCATACCTTTTTGAGGCTATAGACGAAGCTAGGGACGAATTAATTGCCAGGGGAGTTGACGTGATCGACCTTGGCGTGGGAGACCCTGACATGCCGACGCATCCGCATATTGTAGAGGCTATGCGGGAGGCTGTTTGTGATCCGAAAACGCACCAGTATCCTTCTTATGCCGGAATGGCGGATTTCAGGAAGGCGGCAGCGGACTGGTGTAAGAAATATAAGGGAATTGAGCTCGAACCTGCCACTGAAGTGCTTTCCCTTATAGGGTCAAAGGAAGCGGTTGCACACATTCCGCTTGCTTTTGTCAATCCGGGGGATGTTGTGCTTTATACCGATCCGGGGTATCCGGTTTATAAAATAGGGGCGCTTTTTGCCGGTGGAGAGCCGTATCCACTGCCGCTGACTGCCGAGAATGATTTCCTGCCTGACCTGGACTCGATTCCGGAGGACGTCCTTAAAAGGGCAAAGCTGTTTTTCTTCAATTATCCAAACAACCCGACGGCTGCAACTGCGGACATGCAGTTCTTTGAAAAGGTTGTTGAGTTCTGCAAAAAGCACAATATCATCGCCGTGCACGACAATGCTTACTGCCAGATTACTTATGATGGGTACGAAGCCCCCTCTTTCCTTGCTGCTGATGGGGCAATGGATATTGGTATGGAACTCTATTCGCATTCCAAAACCTATAATATGACAGGCTGGAGGCTCGGATTTGCGGTTGGAAATAAGGATCTTATAAAGGGGCTCGGTAAGGTAAAATCCAATGTGGATTCAGGCGTCTTTGATGCCATCCAGATAGCAGGCATTGCAGCTCTGTCCTCCTCCCAGGCCTGTGTTGAAGAATCAAATAAAATCTATAAGGAAAGGCGCGATGCTCTTATCGAAGGGCTCAGGGCTATGGGGATTGAGGTAAAGCCTCCAAAAGCCACTTTCTACATCTGGGCACCTGTCCCGAAGGGCTTTACCTCAATGAGCTTTGCTAAACTCCTTCTTGAAGAAGTCGGAATCGTTGCAACCCCTGGAGTCGGGTTTGGAGATGCCGGCGAAGGCTACATCAGGTTTGCCCTTACAAAACCGGTCGAGAGGATTAAAGAAGCTGTCGAAAGGATGAAAACTCTGCAGTTCTAACTGCTGAGTTTAAAAGATTTTAAAAAATAGCTCTGGCCAGACATATGGAATACATGGCCAGAAAATTTCCTTTTTATAAGTGTACCTTCTCTCTTACCTTCTTTTTCTTAAACTCTGAAACATTCTAAAAGGCTTTAATCATCTTTATAAGAGCTTAGAAGCCTTTAAAACTCTCATTTTCTATCAAAAAATATATTTTTCCCGGTTATACTGAGTGGAATTCCAAAAACGACATCTGCATCCATCAAGCGCGCCGTCCTTGCAGCTGCGCCAATCGAATACATAACCCTGTTGTCTATACAGAGGTCTTTAGCTTTTGCAGCTGCTGCACCGATTGCAATTCCAAGATCCACATATTTGAGCATGCAGTTAGGACCCCTGAACTCCACTTCTACTTTCTGCTGGTCCAGCATCTCGGCACAGGTTTTAAATCCGCAGGCTCCACAATCCAGGCCAGCAGCACCACTGGTTTTAACCCCTATAAGAATTGCAGCCCCAGCATCTCGAAGATTTGCAGCATCTCTTTTCAGAAAAGCAAAACTTGATCCTTTTTCATCTGCAAGCCTTTCCATTTCCGAGGCAAGCCCTTCAATGTCTTCTTTCTCAAGCAGTGCAGTTACAATATCGTCTACTCCCTTGGCTTTGGGTGCAGTCCGTGCAGCCAGGAGTATGCTCTTTGCAAGTTCTTCAAGCACTTCGGATTCAGGATTGAGAATCATGCTCAGATATTGGAGCTATCCGGGTTTAAATATTTCGCAGGTTTTTAACGTCTTTTTTCTCGTTTAAAAGCTAAAAGTATGTCCGTTTGCAGGTGCATACGCATCCACACCGATCTCTTCCAGAATCCATTCTGCAAAAGCTTCGGTTCTATCCCCATGAATTACAAAGACTCTCTCAGCGCCTTTTTTGCAAAAATCCTTCACAACCTTTTTGAGCTCGCTATCTCCGCTGTGGGCGGAAAAGTCATACTTTTCTACCCTGGGCTTCAGAGTAAGGATATCTGCTGTGGTCTCGATAAACCCGTGCTCAAGAGCCAGCCTGCCGTTTGTCCCCTCAACCTGGTAGCCTGTAAGCAAGACTTTTGATCTGGGATCTTTGTAAAGCCGGCTCAGGTAATACAGTACCGGACCTCCATTCAGCATCCCAGCCGTGGTAACAATGACTGAAGGTTCTTTAAGGATCGAGTCCCGCTGATGGTCTTTTACGAGAATAGCATGCTCGAAAGCCCGATCAAGCCGCTTCGGATCCTTCAGATATTCGGGGTACTTTTTAAGTATCTTGTACACATCCCTGCCCATGCCGTCCACATACGCCTGAATTCCGTGAGCATCAAGCAGCATAAGTATTTCCTGCGTCCTGCCTATTGCAAAAGAAGGGATAAGAGCAGTACCTCCCCTATCCACAGTATCCAGTATTGATTCGATGAACCTTTCTTCAGTCTCCTTTCGCGGGACATGTTCCTCCCCGAAATACGTGCTCTCAAGAATAAGCGTATCAGCTTCGGGAAATTCAGCCGCCCCGGGCACTAGCCTTGTTTCCTGAAGGTTGAAATCCCCGGTATAAAACAGGCTCTCCCCGGCTTCGGATTCTAGGAAGATACCAGATGCCCCAGGGATGTGTCCTGCATTGTAAAAGCAAATTCTGTATCCGTGGCTTTTGAAAGGCTTGTTATAGTCTATTCTCTGTGTCCGCCTGCCAAGCTTTTGCAGGTCATCCGGATCAAAAGGCGGTACGCCTGAAAGTGTACTCTCTGCAAGCTTCAGGGTGTCCCTGCCGAGAAGAAAAGTAAACTCTGCCGTCGGCGGGGTCATAAAAACATCGGGATTCTGGTACATCAGGTTGGGCACAGCCCCGCAGTGGTCAAGGTGCCCATGTGAAACAAGCACAACCTTCGGCTCCATGCTATTGAGAGGATATTCCGGGATATCTCCTGCCTTTATCCCATAATCCAGCAGAACCTCCCCATTTACAAGAAACCCCGAACGTCCGACTTCCCTGCATCCGCCTTTAAAAGTAAGCTCCAGAATAAAACCCTCTTAAAATCTATTAAAACTTTACTATAATATCTGATATAATATTTGCTATAATATTTGTTAAATTCTTCTGTGAGCCAGGGATAAGAAATTTTTTTCGTTTGTTCTAGAATCAGAAAATTGTCAAGTAACTTTTCGATTCTCATTCAATCTCTAATCCTCAAATATGTAATTATTTCTAATCTATGATTGACAGAAAAATCACAATAAAATTCATAAAGAATACGGGTAGATACAATGTATTAATTAAAAAAGTTGCAAAGTAAATTTAAGCCCAACTTGCTAGGAGGCGTAATTCCATTTTGAATATTCAGACTTTTTTAATTCTTTATCTTGAGCAAAGAGAAGGTAAATGAATGATAGTAGGGACAAAGTTTAGAGCATATACGTTTCTTGTTGTAGCACTGCTGATGAATACCTTAATTTTACCAGGAACCGCACTAGCAACTGATTCCAGTTCAGATATTTTAGAAAATATAAGTTATGACAAAGATTCTCTTCGTTTTGCCGAAATACTGGATAATTTTGAGACAGTTACTTCAAATCCTGATGTTTTTCTAAACGACGTTGCTGATGGTAAAGTAAAGTTGAAGCTGCTTGGGAAAGAGTTTGATCTGGAACTTGAGAATACTCACATATTAAGTGATGATGCTAAAGTTTTCATAGAGAACGAAACTGGAACTTATATTATACCAGCAGCAAAAATTAATACATACCGTGGAAAAGTTATTGGAGAAGAAAACAGTAGTGCAGGATTTGCTGTATCGGACGAGGTTGTTATCGGACAAATTGAGATAGAGAATATCTGTTATGCAATTGAGCTAACTAACAAAACAGTAGATGGAAAAGTAGTTCTTGTTGTTTATAGTTCTGATGACGTAAAAAAACATGAAAATGAGGAATTCGTTTATTGTGGGGTTGAAGAACAACCATCTCTTAACGGGACTTTCCCGATAAACAGCCATGAAGCAGACTATAATAGTTCAAATAGTATAGAGTATGAGACAGATAGCTCTAATAGGAAGAGTATATTAGACAATATCAAAAATTCAAATGTTAAAGAAAATATTCATGTTGCTGATCTAGAAAACAATACAATAAATGGTTCAACTCAAAAATTGCCGTTTAGAGGCTTTGTACTAGCAATTATTGCAATTACAACTATAGCTTTAACTTTTGAAAAAAGAAAGTATAAGTAATTGAGAAGTTAATCATAAAGTTGATTTAAATCTGATTTAGTTTCTTAGTGTTAACATTACAACTTCTGGGTATAAAATCTCTCTGATTTCATATTATAGAAGTCCACATTTCCATGACCTATTCAGCTAAGGAACCTTTCTATTATGCTTTTCTTTTTTTCTCTATTTTCTGTAAAAGCCGCTCTCCTCCGTCGAGCGTAATAAAAACGACCAGATAAGGCAAATAAGGTTGTACGGATCAAGAATTAAGGTTCAAATTATAATCGGTTGAATTGAAATTCGAATTTATAACCCACTCTGAAAACAGCCAACAGTGAAAAAGCTGACGTCAAAGACTATTTTCACGCGTCTTCAATTGCGCTGCTGTCCTCAACAGTGCCGGTGTCTTTAACTGTGCCGTTACATGAAACCTGCCAGTTTTTAACCTTTTTTACGCTGGTCTTGATTGTTCTTGCAAGTTCTACAGGATCGGCTTCTGCCAGGGCTTCCACGCTTGTAATTCCGGCTTCTTCCAGTTTCCCGGCTGTGGCTTTTCCCACACCTTCGAGATCCTGGATTGATTTCGGGCGCTCTTTTTTCGGCTGCTGAGCCTGCTCTTCCTCTTGGATTTTCTGCCATTCTATGAAATTGCACTGTGGGCAGCCGAGATCCCAGGGACGTTTACCTGAATTGATTATGCGGATATGGTGCAAGCCGTGGGTTTCACACATTTTGTCAATGACCACGATCTGTCCGCTTTTTGGCAGGGGGAGGGAAAAGGTACAGTTTGGATAGTTGCTGCAGCCTATAAAACGGCCTCCTCTTTTTGAACGCCGGATCATAAGTTCGTTTCCACAGCCTGAGCAGATGCCTATAATCTTGTCTTCCCTGAGGCCTGCCTGGAGGGATTCCACGATTTTGTCCCGGTTTTTGTCAAGTTCTGAGAAGACCTGCTTTAACATCTTCCGCGATTCCTCAAGCACCTCAGCCTCTTTGATCTTGCCCTCAGCAATCAGGTCCATGTTTTCTTCAAGCTGCCTTGTCATGTCCGGCTTTGTGATGGCAGGAGAATATTTCTCAAGGGTATCCACTACTGCAAAAGATGTATTCGTGGGCTGTACCGGATTTCCGTGAATGTAAGCTCTGGAATAAAGCTTGCTGATTATCTCGTGCCTGGTGGCTTTTGTCCCAAGCCCCAGCTCCTCCATAATATTGATAAGCTTTCCCTGCCCGTAGCGGCCCGGAGGCTGGGTTTCTTTGTCCAGTATCTCTTTCTTTATAACTTCCAGGGAATCGCCTTCGCGGAGTTCGGGTAAGAGCCTGTCTTCAGGCGCATTGTAAGGATAGTACCATCTCCAGCCCGGCTCTACAAGCCTTGCTCCGTTTGCTCTGAATTCCTCCCCCTGAATATCAAGTTTCAAACGCATGGTTTCCCATTCGCTCGGTCCGGCGAAAGTTGCAAAAAACCGCCTGACTACAAGCTCATAAACCTTCCATTCATCCTCTTTTAAGTCGGTCTTTTTTGCAAGGGAAACCGGAAAAATCGGTGGATGGTCAGTAGTCTCTTTTTTGCCTCGCGTGGGGGAAAGTTCGGCTTTCTCAAGCAGGGCGTTTGCGTATTCTTTAAAAGGACCCTCCCTGAAAATCTCAATCTGGGCTTTCAGGTCAAGGGTATCAGGATAAACCGTATTGTCAGTTCTCGGGTATGAGATATAACCGTTAGTGTAAAGGGATTCGGCTATGCGCATCGCATTTGCGGGACTAAGCCCGATTGAATTAGCTGCGCTTATGAAACCTGTTGTATTGAAAGGAATCGGCGGCTGATCCGTCTTTTTCCCTTTCTCAATTTCTTTTAACTTCGCCTGTTTTCCCAGTTTCTTGAAGACCTTTTCTGCCTCCTTTTTATCCAAGAAGCGGCGGGTTGAGTGCTGAGCTGAAAAAGTCTCTCCTTTAGCATTTTGAAGTTCGACATGGATCTCCCAGTAAGGAGTCGGGACAAAAATATTCCTTTCTTTTTCCCTGTCAACAATAAGAGAAAGCGTAGGCGACTGTACTCTGCCTACCGAGAGAAACATTTTCCCAAGCCTGCCTGCAGCAAGAGAAATGTAGCGGGTGAGAGCTGCACCCCATACAAGGTCTATGACCTGCCTTGAATGGCCTGCATCCGCGAGATTGAAATCTACATTTGTCGGGTTTGAAAAAGCAACTTCTATTGCTTTTGGGGTTATTGCACTGTAGCGGACCCGGTCAAAAGGAACATCTGGATTTACCTTTTTTATAATATTGAGTGCTTCAACTCCTATCAGTTCGCCTTCTCGGTCGTAGTCAGTGGCAATTGTAACCCTGCTTGCCTTTTTTCCCAGGCTTCTCAGGGCAGTTACAATCTTCCGGTTAATAGGAGTTGTTACGATCTCGGCATCAATAAGGGCTTTAGCATCGACCTTCTGCCAGTTATTGTACTCCTTGGGAAAATCTATCCCTACAATATGGCCCGACAATCCTATAACAGCAGTCTCCTGCTTTTTCCCATCGGAGGACACGGTCTCGTACCGGTACACGTCCACTCCGCTGACTCTATCCTTTTTCGGATTCTTTGGAGCCAGAATCGCAGCAATCCTCTTTGCTGCTATATTTTTTTCCGTTACGATAAGGTGCATCTAAAACTCCGGTATACTTTATTTTCTAAGTGATAATTAGTTTACCCCAAAACTCCTGCCAGTCTGAGATAAAGCCTGCCCCTCAATTCATGAAGTTTCCTTTTGTGATATAAATTTTTGGATCGACTCTCAAGATATGCTGTCATCCGTAATTAAAATTAGGCATATAACTCTTTATCACAAGCCTTTTAAAAAAAGGCTTGAGCGAAAATCATTTCTCCATTATAGCCTCTCTTGAGCCCTTTTCCAGTTAATTCCCTTTTAATATCTTGAGCTTTCATGGATTTCTCTCAGGCAATCTTTTCAGTTTTTAAGTTACCTTTAATTAGCCTGAAAGCGAGTTCTACAGCTTCTTCAGGACTCTTCGCTCTGTGAACACCTTTGATTTCCCAGTTTGGTTCAAGCACGACCACAGGCTTTCCCATTTTCAGGCCGAGAGCTATCTCGGAAAGTGTTCCGTATTCCCCACTGACCGCGATCAAAGCATCCGAAGACTGGGCTATGAGCGCGTTTCTGGCATGTCCCATTCCACTGACGACCGCAAGATCTATCCAGGGATTTGCTTCCTCTCTCCGGGTTCCGGGCAGAATTCCAAGAGTTATCCCTCCTTCCTGCTTTGCTCCGTATGCTGCAGCCTCCATAACTCCTCCCAGACCTCCACAGAGTAAAACTGCCCCTCGCTTTGCTACTTCTCTTCCTACCATTTCTGCAAGGAGCCTTGTTTCGCTGCAGCAAGCTCCTGCACCTATAACTCCAATCTGTTTTCTGGTCACTCTTTTCACCGTTTCTCCACCTGGCAGATGTTCTTCAGGGATAATCAAATATAATGACTCTGGATTTCCACAATCTCAGCGCTATTCTTCGCGCTTGCATACTCTTCGAGCGGCTCCTTATTAAGCTCGAGAAAGCTATGTCCCCAGTTAAACTTGGAAAGAACTCTTTCAGCCTGTTCTTTGTACCCCAGGATGTAGAGAGCTGCTGCAAAGGCTTCAGCTGAATTAAGTTTCAAGGGTCTTCCAAAATTCACAGGATTGCCTGCGAGCAGGTAAGGAAGGGCTCTATGCTTAAGGTTCAGCTTTCCAAGCTCGGGAAAAACCTTCTCTACCTCTTCCCAGGAACAATCAAGCACGATTATTCCTTTTCCTGGATCATCGACAGGTGAAAGGGCTTTTTCAGCAGTCGGATCCAGAAGGATCGCCGACCTGGGCAGCCTTGATATCCTATCGTAAAGACGGGCAAGGTCAAAGCGAGCCAGTTTCTTTCCTGTACATTTTTTAGGGTCACACTGCCCGGCATGGTAGATATAAAGGGGAATATCCCGTTGATTAGTCGGTTTCATCTTGATCTTTTGAGATATGGAATTCTACTTAAATGGTTTCCTTATTTACAGTTTTTTCTTGTATCTGCTTCTTTGCATATATGTATCAGAGATTTATCCTTAACTGAACGTTTTTTAGAATTAATCATAAGTTAATTTATATATAATTGTTTATATATCTTTATCTATGCAACCGCTTCGTCTTTAGTAAGGCGTGGAAAGAGATATTTCGGCGTGGGTTATTCAAGGTAGATTATATAAATTACAGTAAACCTCATTGATGAATTAAACAGGGATGAAAGATTGCCTACTTTGTGGGGGAAAGGCATACTCTATTTGACTCTGATCATTCCTGAATGGAAATAAATCATCCCCAACATGAAATTCTGTGTCCGGATAGAATATATGCTTAGCTGTGGTCAAGTCCTTATTCTGGCTGCAGAAGGTATGAAAAGCTAGTAACCTGGGGATGAACTACATGGAACAAATCTGGGGATGAACTACATGGAGCAAATAACCTGGGGAGATGAATTATATGGAACAACCAGTTGATATTACGGAAGTATCGTTCGATCCTGATGACGAGATGGATTATGCACCACTTGAGTTACCCAGGTGGATTGTCCTGCTTGAAGGTATTATTGCTATTCTTATAGGCTTATTTCTCTTATTCAGGCCTGGTCAAACCACTACTTTTCTTATACAGATTTTGGGTATTTTCTGGCTGGCAGAAGGAATGCTTTCTGTTTTAGGGGCGCTGATATACTCTGGGAACAGGGTATGGAAACTGCTATCGGGCATCCTGAGCATTATTGCAGGAGCAGTTATACTGATGTACCCTATCTACAGCTCCGTTATAGTTCTTACTTTATTCGTTATTTTCATAGGGATATGGGCTGTTGTCACCGGAGCTGTGAAAATCCTCCTTGCCCTTAAAGGAGGAGGAAGGGGTGTAGGAATCATCGGTATCCTAACCATAATTTTAGGCTTGCTTCTCCTGGTCAATTTTGCGGCAGGAGTTGCTGTTCTACCATGGGTATTCGGGCTCTTCCTTATTCTCGGGGGGATCGGGACACTTATTGAAGGATTTAGAATGTGAACTGAAGGAGGATTTTCAAGTAAATACGTGAGACAAGGAGAAAAAATAAGGAGACAGGAATATGGATAGACCTATTGGTGTTACCATTCTAGCTGCTCTGGCTGTATTGCTAGCAGTTTTAAACGCTATTGCAACGCTTCGTTTTCTTGGCTTTTTGCCTTTTGTAGGGCCTCTGGATATACGTATTTTCAATCTCTGGTACGCTCTACTGTACGGTTTGATGACCTACATATGGGCATGGGCGGCTAAGATGCTCTGGGAGTTAAATCCACAGGGCTGGATGTTTATGGCTGTTATTGCGATATTTAACCTCTGCCTGGATTTCGTGATTCTGGTCACAGGCGGTTCATGGTTTGACGTTAATTCCTCAGTAATTATTAACGCCCTTATCATCATCTATATGATGCTGCCTGGAGTGAGAGAGGCATTCAGGACGACTAGAGGGTGAAAATGCTTTTCAGGGCAGCTCCTGAAAGAACGAGTGAGTCTGAGGTTCAGTTCTGGATCTATTTCTCTAAACTCTATCTCAGGGAAAAACGCTTTTTATCTTTTTCACTTCTCTTGTTGAGGGCAGAATTTATTTATCCTTTTTTGTGTCAGTTTTATTTAAAAAACTGAGTCTGCCTTCCAGCTAAAGATTTGAGCTAATTTATTAAATGATTTTTATATGAAAATGAAAAATTATATATCTATCTTTTTTTACAGTAGAAGTGATGAGATCTTCTCTGATCACAGTTCTTCTCTCTTCCGAAAAAAGGACCAATCTGCTTCTCCTTCTTAAAGAGAAACCCCGGACAATTGAAGAGATCAACAGTGAGCTTGGTACGAATTCCGTTGTAATCCTGCCCCAGCTAAAAAAGCTAAAAGAAAATGGGCTTGTAATTCATGAAGATAAGGTATACGAACTTTCCCTGCTCGGCAGGGTTATTGTTCAGAAAATGGAATCCCTTGTAACCGCCTTCAGACAGCTTGAGAATGATTATTATTAAGCCCATTAGATGTATGATATCTCTTATTTGAGAACTTTACAGAACCCTTTTTCCTGATATCGCGAATCCGGCAGACTGCTGAAATGCGAAGAGGCATTTTTGAGTTTATTTCTGCTTTTCAAACTTTTCTTGAGCTTTTTCCCTTACCTCTGAGAAAATATCCTTTCCTTTTGCATCAATTCCTACTATAAGCGGTCCGAACTCTTCTACACTGAGCACCCACACAGCCTCAGGCATTCCAAGATCAAGCCAGTGGACTGCTTTTACCTCCTTGATTAATTCTGCAGCAAGGGCAGCGCATCCGCCTGTATAAGCCAGATAAACGCATTTGCCCTTCAGGGCATCAGTTACGCCTTTCATACCACCTTTTCCAATAATTGCCCGAATTCCGTGAGATCTCAGGAGAGGGGGCGTCATTTTTGACATTCTGCCGCTGGTTGTAGGACCTGCCGAAATTACTTTCCAGCCGTTCTCGGTTTGCTGCATAAGTGGGCCACAATGATAGATTACTGCCCCTTCAAGGGAGAAAGGAAGTTCCTCTTGCTTTTCGTCCATTTCAAGGATCCTTGCATGGGCTTCATCCCTGGCTGTCAGGATTTCTCCCGAGATATAGACGATGTCTCCGGCGTTAAGTTTCTTGATATCTTCAATCTCCAGCGGGGTTTTCAGGTGATATTCCATTATTCCTCCCCTCCAAAAACAATCGAAGCATGCCGGTTTGCCCAGCACTGGATATTTACTGCAACTGGAAGGGATGCGGTGTGGCAGTAAGCAGTTTTCACGTGCACTGAAAGGGCGGTTGTGCTACCTCCCAAACCCATGCAGCCTATCCCGAGTGCGTTTACAGCCTCAAGGATTTCTTTTTCCAACACATCCATCTGGGTGTCAAGGGGCTCAAGCAGAGCTTCTTTTGCAAGCCTGGCTGCTGCATCAAAAGAACCCCCAATTCCGACTCCTATGGTCAAAGGAGGGCAGGGCATCCCTCCGGCGTTCACTACGGTCTCGAGTACGAAGTTTTTGATATTCCCAATCTCTGTCGGGTTAAACATCCGCAAAGAACTCATGTTTTCAGAGCCTGCGCCTTTGGGAGCAACAGTAATTTTTAAATGTTTTCCGGGAACGAGCTTCCAGTGAATATCCGGAATTCCAGCCCCTGTATTATTCCCGCTGTTTTTCCGGGACAATGGATCTACAGCATTCGGGCGGAGTGGAATTTTAGCTGTCGCAAGGATTACAGCCTCCTGAATCGCAGCTTCGATGTCAAAACCTGGCTGAAATTCGCTCCCAATTTCTGCAAAAAAGATCATTATACCCGTATCCTGGCACATTGGAACTCCATGCTTTTTTGCAATCTCAATATTCTTCAGAATTGTCTGGAGCTGGGATTTTGCAACATCATTTTCCTCGGCGGTTTCGGCTTTTCTGAGTGCATCTACCACATCTTCAGGAAGTTCAGTTTCTGCTTTTCGCAAAAGGTCTACAATAGACTGAATAAAGGTTTCACGGCTGATTTTTGAGGGCAAGAGATCACCAAAATAGATCTATATAACAGGTATGAGAGGACAGATTCAAATCTCCCATCGTCTTGAGGCGAATTTTGTATTTTTGTAGAGTGAAGGAGAATTTCCGCCTTCTCAAAGGTGGGATGGGTCTGTCGCCTCTCTCATAATGTATCCTCTGATTATATTTTTAACTTATAAACCTATACTCTTGTCAGGATTTATTCTGGTAGCTGCAAATGTTATAGAAGCCACTTTATTCTGGTAGCTGCAAATGTTATAGAAGCCACTTGACTTTGTTATTGAATTTTATTTAGTTATTGAATTTTGTTTTTGTTATTGAATTATAAGAGCTGTCACAGATTGATCCAGAGCACAAGCAGTATGTGAACTCCAGCAAAGGCAGGTACAAGAATTCTGAATATGGGCTTCTGGGTCTTATGCCTGAAGTGCTGCATCCCGAGCAGTGCACCTATCGGACCGAAGAGAGAAGCGATCAGCAAGCTCTGCTCGGAGATTCTCCACCCTGCGTTTTTCGCTTTGAATTTATCCATTCCATACAGTGTAAAAGAGGCTGCGTTAATAATAGCATAAAAAATAGGAAAAAGTAGGTATATTCTTTCTGTCATGAAAAAGAATTCTCCTTAATAATAATTAAAGGCTGTGATATTTTGCCCAATTATATTAGTCTGAAGAAACTCTATACTGAGGTTCCAGAGGCTCAATTCTGCAGCACCGTTATACTTTCAGGTTTCTGAGAATTTTAGATGAGATCGCAAACCCCATGCAGGTATCCAAGGTTGCCGAAGTCATTATACCTATTACTTTCCCTTTCTGTACGATAGGAGAGCCGCTATCTTCCGGACCCGGCATGTCATGGCACTGGAAGCCCAGAAAAAGCAATGAAGCCCCAGAATTAGCTATCCTGCAGTAATGGATAGTACGGGTATCATTAATGAGCTTAGCCAGTTCCAGTTCAGCCGGGCTGCCAAATTCCGTGATTTCAGCCTCGCTGCCTGGAGGGAGCTCTATCAGGGCTAAGTGATGGTCTTCTAAAATTCTAGTAACAGCGAGTGTATTTCCATCAACGGTCAGGCGGTCTCTTTCTCCTCTGAAGATATGTGAAACTGTAACCGCATAAAGCACTCCTTTGAGCGAGATAACCGCACCGATAGTACCGCGTTTTCCATTGTGAGAAAAGGAACTGCCTGCTTTTATCATAAGCTTTTATCAACCTGCAAATTTTGTTCTGACCTGATTTATTGGGTTTCCAAGTCTTATTAAAATACTGCGTTAAAGTCCGTTTAGGAGCAAGGCTCTCGATATTTCGTAACGACTTATAGCCAGATTCCTGAGAAATAAATGTTGCTCTAATAAATTGAGAAAGTTTTATAGATTATTACTTAAAGTAGAGAGTTTTCTTAAGATTTTTTATTACATGACCTTTCCATAATCCCTAGTTTTATGTCTGTAACAATTGAGAACAGTGTTAAAGAATTTCTCTTTATCTTAATCTTTTAAAAAGGATAATAAAGCATTATAAAGCTTTAAACTCGTATCAGGACTTTTATTTTATTTCTTGAAAATAAGTATGTTTATATGATAATTTCTCCTGTTGTTTTCACTTACCAATTTCTTGGTTAAACTAAGAAACACAGGAGGAAAATATGAAAAATAATAGGAAGTCTTTATGGAGAATGACAGCGATCGTTCTCACCACACTGTTGATATTGACTTTATTGTCTGAAGGAGTCTTTGCAAAAATTACCGTAACCCCCACCCCCCTAGGCGCAGGGACTCCTCCAGCTACAGCCCGTATATCCTGTTGTAAGGATCATCGTATTGATTATACAGCGGTAGCAGCTTCAAGCAGCGATCCACGAGTAGTGCAGTTTAAAGACCTCTCAAAAGGTACAGAGACATATATTAGATGGGATTTTGGAGATGGAACTTCTCTTGAAGGAACAAAGATAACTCCAGCATTGAAAAATCCGGTACACAAGTATAAAAAGACTGGATTTTATATTTCCTGTTTGACTATTAAATGTAAAGGTTGTAATGGGAAATTGTGGGTTCACAAGAATGTTGTTATTAAGTAGATTTGAAAAAAATTAAAAATCTACTACCAACTTCTATTTTTTATCTATTATTTTATTTATGAGTTATTTTATTTATGAGTTGATCGCAAAACTCAAAATTGAATCCCCTAATCTAAAATTCCCAATAACCAATCGAGTTTTCATCAAAAGTTTGTTCTGGGAATTCTTATTGATGTGAGAAATATTTCTGTTTTGGGATGGGTTCTGTATCTAGTACGATGCCTTTTATCCAGATGTTTTAGATTATTGCAGGGGAAATTTTCACATTCAAGGCAAATTTTAATTTATTTTTTGTTAAAGTTTCACATTTTTTTATTTTGCGTTCCGCAGGGAGCAACAAGTAAAGTTTCGTTCAATAGTGTTCTACTCTGTTATGTCTGTTCCAATAAAATTTCTAGCGTACTGCTTGATCACAATTCCGATTTTTTATAAAGTTGATTTATGTGTTAACTGCTAGAAACATTTTTCATAAAAAATTATATATGTCTAGAAGTTATACAGTTCGTGATTCAATCGATTTGGAATATGCGATTGAAATCGGAATCTGGAGACTTAATCCGTTACTTACAAAATGGGATTTGGAGAGGTCATTTAAGTTCCAGATTTACTCATGACCATTACTGGTGAATATATTTATGAATAAATGAAAGGAGTCAGAGATATGAGTAAAAATATTGCATTAAAATTGACATTTCAATTCTTATGTTTACTACTTTGCCTGGTGTTAATACCGTCTGCGCTTGCTCAGCCTGATGAGCTTACCGGAGATGTAACCAGCGAGAGCGGAACTTACGAAGATTCTACTATCTCTGAACCGGTAGCAGACAACGAAGGTTACACCTTACACTCAATAAACCCGACCTATTATGCTGTGTATCTCACGCCGGGAAGCAGTGAAACCTTCAATGTCAGTTTCACGAACGAAGGTAACAAAACGCTCAATGTAGCTCCGAAAGTTATGAATATGCCTGGCAGTATCTACCCCCTCAACAAAAGCTGGATTACAATATCTCCGGCAAATGTGACTGCAGATCCGGGCATAAAGCAGGAATTTGCGGTTGAAGTAAATGTGCCTGAGGATGCAAAAAGCGGAGAATATGATGCTCAGATAGTCTTTACAGATGACATGTATCCTCCAGAATACGGTGCCCAGTACATTAATGTAATGAATCTCGGGATCTCAGTGCCTGTCCCTCCGAAGCTTGAGTTTCAGAGAGACTACATTTTCGATAATGTTGATCCAGGAAAGGAATACGTATATAAGATAAAAATCAAAAACGTGGCAGGCAAAGATGTAACTATCGATCCGAAAGTAGTGGAAAACATCTATTTTGATCCAGATATTAAGCCTGCTTTCAGTAGTGACCTGATAGAAATTTCCGCACCTTCAGTCATAAAAGCCGGCGAAATCACAAACATGACCATCCGTGTTCCTGTTCCCGACAATGTAAGTGGAACCTTTGACGGTTTCATAGAAATGAACGCAGACGGAAAAGCAAACGATGGGTCAGTGCAACAACTGGGCTTGAACTTTTTTGTTATTAATCCGCTTTCCGTTCCTTTCGTAAAAACCTTTAACACTAAAACCGCAGACCCAATAACGATTAAAGTTTCGGCTGATATTTATGACCCTATTCCAATGCTGCGCATCTCCCCGGAAAAAGAAGAACCATCTTTTGAAATGAATCTGAAATGCAATTCAAACCCTGTTAATCTGACCCTTGTAGAAAAAACTCAGGGTGGCAGTGTATCAGCTCTGGAGTCCTCCTACTACCCGATCTGGGCAATCGAAGATGATCTAACCTATGACAGCGTCAAACAATACACCGAAACCTATGAAGTATCTGGAGCAATCGGAACCTGGGAACTTTCAATTCTCCCGAAAAATGTCAATAGTTTTACTTACTCAGTAAGTTTTAGGGACTCTGAGAAATAATTGATGTAAGATAATTATAAATAAGTGACAGGACTGATTTTGAATTGTTTCAGAGTCCTGTCATAACTACTTTTTAATTTTTAACTTTTCTATTTATTATGGCTTTATTCTTTATAAGGCGACCTATGATGCCAAAAACTAAAAGCTGTAGGTAATGTTGCTCGTTTTATTTTCTACAAGCGACTTATAATGGTAATTATAATGCTTATTATAGCTTGTCTTGTTTGAATCTGAGTAAAGTTAGATTTTTCTAAGGCGGTTAACACTACATGAAACAAAATGCAAAAGTGATAGCCTTTTACTTAACAACCATGTTTGGAGAGAGTTAAGTCTTGGGAAAACTTGGTCTCAGAGAGGGATATTGAGGCTAATGAGGGTCTTAAGCTTTAAGATTAGGAGGCTAAATTTTAAGATTTGAGAGGCAAGTTTTAAAGTTTAGGGTTAGGTTTTAAGGTTAGAAATTAAAGAAAGAAACTAAAGTTTTAATTTCTAAGAATTAATTTTATTCTTAAAATTTGTAAAGTTTCAACTTATTTTTCATGACCAACCGCCTGATTGATAACTCTAAACTCGAGATTCAAAAATATAGTTTTGAGTTTTTGGATCAGCTTTATAATTACGAATTGACATTTTAGTCAATTCGTTTACATGCAGTTACCGATATTATCCTATAGCTTAATTTAGAAAAAAAAGACTTTGATATAGTATTATCATTGTTAATTTCTATAAATATATCTTTGACAAAGTTCGTTTTTAATAGATTTTCTGCATCTTCAACTAGTTTTTTTCCTACGCCCATACGTCTAAAATTGGAATCGACTACAATATCGGCTATAACCCCATATTTTTTACTCCAAGGATATTCCGAGATAATACTAGAAACTGCCACACCAATAATAATATTCTTTGACTGATTATATGCAACTCTTACAAAGGATTTTGGAGAATCCAACAAGGTTTCCAGTTCTTTTTTTTTATGATTAAACCATCTGGATTCAATGAATTCTTGTTATCAGCAATTCCTAATTGTATCTCTCCATGAGAAATATAATTTTCTCTATAAGCTTCTGTGAAAAGTGATAGAATTATTGAGAGGTCATTCTGCTTTGCATTACGGATTATAAATTCTTCCATAGTTTGTCTCCTTTCTAACTATTATATACCTATCATCTATAGTTTGGAGGCACAATTTTAATATATTGTTCAAATTCCCTCGCCTTAATTATACAGTCTCTATCTTGGGATTCTAATAATAACCTTCTGAGCTCATTAAGCCCATATTGAAGCTTTTCTTTTTCTATTAGGCATGTTATTTCTTCAGGATATCTACCGTAATTCTCAATTATTTCTATTCCAATCCATACAAGATCCCCAATATATTTACTGGTCTCTATATTATCTATGACACTTGGAACTAGATTTCTTACATTTTCAGGTAAATTATTATAATTTCTAATGATTCCCCATGCAATACTCCCTGCGACATCTTCGTTACTTTTAAGAGTGAATATTAAATCCTGTACATGTTTAGGTAAGTTATTATAGTTCTGTAGTATTGCTGATACAAGACCTCTGCAGCCGATTTTGTTCTCTTTAAGTAGATCAAGTAAAGGTACTAATTCATTCCTATAATTCTCATTTTGTCCATAATTCTTTACAATTCCCCACCCAATGTCACCAGTGTCGACAATATTCTCTGAGATCTTATATATTAAATCCATCAACTCTTTAGGTAATAGAGTGTATCTGCCCATTTCATTAAAGACATCCCCACTAGCGTATATATTGCTTGCAATATTTATTATCAGATCTTTTACATCCTTAGACAATTTATGATAATCTTTTCCCATCCTTCTTATTATGAACTCGGACTCACATAGATTGTTAACAAATTTAAATACTAAACTTCTTACGTTAAGAGGCAATTCACCATATTTTTCTATTATCGCTAAAGTAGCATCTCCAAATGCATATTTATTCTCCTCAAGTTTAGAAATTAATTCTTTTTGTTCATCATATGAAAATTTATTATAAAAGTGTACAATTATCCATGCAACGCCCCCAGCAGCGTACTCCTCCTCTATAAGCTGGTTTAACACATCACAGAAATACTCTTTGCACCCATCGTGATCAAGTATATAGTTAAGAGCGTTTGAGTAAGAAGGATGAGCGAACTCTAAAGAATATTTTTCTTCCTGTCCGTTGAATAGGTTCTCTTTAACTAATTTAATTCTATACTCTTCTTTTAAAACTTTGTTGAAATCTCTAAAGTCTTTGTCTCTATTTCTTTTCTTTAATATGTTATATTGCTTTTTGACAAAATCACAACTAAAGTATGAGTAAGATAGCTGCGATATAAAAATTATTGAGAGAAAGTAGATTCTATCGTATCTTTTAGACTTATATAATTCTTTAATTTCGTCCGCAAACGCTTTTTCAGTTGCTTGCGAATTTTTATCTATCTTTGGCTCTATCTCTTTTTCATAAAATTTTCGCAATTCTTCTTTTGCATTTTCTTTATCAATCGCTAGCTGCTTTCCTGCAGTTGCAACAACAAAATCATAGATGTTAAGAGGCGTTGGCAATTTATTCTCATTTTTTAACTTCTCAATAATTAAATTTCTCAGTTCTTGATGTTCTAGCCATTCACATCCTTTTTCTTCTGCCCACTTCTCAAGAATTTCTATTCTTTTAAAATGATTGTAAGAGGGTTTTATAATGTTCAATTCTTTTTCGAATTTCCTTACTTCCTCAGGGAAATAAATCTCTTTCTCGAATTCTTGAAAAATATCTTTTCTTGATGTAATTATAACATATGTATCCGATTTTCCTTTAACAGAATCGATAATATGACCTATTCTTTGCTTTAAATCGTCTCTACCCTCATACTTTGTTTTTCCGAAAGGATCCTCAAAATAGTATATATGATGTGGTCTTAGTATCGCATCGATATTTGCTAACTTTTCTCTAACTTCTTTTCTTTGTTCATATTCTTTACCAGGGACCCACTCTGGAAAGCAAATATTATTTTCTCTGGAGTACCATTCCCACATCAATCTTATAGCTGTATATGTCTTTCCATATCCTGGCGGTCCAGTAATAAACACTATTCTATCATTATTGAGTTTTTCTTTTATTTCCTCGAATTCATCTGGTGGAACAAATAGCCTATCTATTAATGCTCCATTGTAGTCAACCCTTTGTTGCCCAATAGACTTGATAAATTCCGAAACTTTTCTCTCCTTTATTAAACTTTCTTTATTTATTAAATAATATTTTTTATCCTTTCTTCTATCAATGTATTCGAAGTTCTTTTCCATAAAGTATTTTCTCATCCCTAAGGTCATACTATTAACAACAGTATCTGCAGCAATAACAAATGGCGTTGATATTTTTCCAATAGACTCCCATTCGTAACAGAATTTGCATTCTTTTAAATCTTGGCATTCTTTAATTATATTTTTATAGCAATTATTATAGTCACTTAATTCTACTGTTCCAATAACTATTTTAAAACAACTCTTAGCACCCAAAGCTACTGAAGCTGCTTCAAAAATGTTACTAAAGTATTTTACACAGAGAATCAAATCGTTCGAGTTAGACACTTCAATAATTTTAATATAATCCCCCAGTTCCCTAAGCTCACTTTTTAATAGAGCTATAAGCTTTTTTCTTTCCAGCAGTTCTATATTATAATTTGCACTTACTTCAACTGATTGTTCAAGTCCCAAAATACCCAGATAAATAATATAGAACTCTTTATTTCCTTCAAGCCATTCTTTTATATCCCTATCAATTTGTCTCCCTATATCTATATCTGCCTCTCCAATTTTTTGTCCACGAGATGTAAGATTTTTCAAAGACAAACATAGTTCGTCAATTTTGAAGGATATTTCCCGAATTCCTTGATTTGTTTCCTGAGCTCCTTGAGACAGTTCTTGAACTCCATGATGAATTTCAGTTATTAGATAATGTTGAAGATAGTTTCTAAGTTCTGGATCTTTTTTAATCTCAGTATATAAAAATTCAAAAAACTCACTTAAGATTGAACTTTCACGCTCTTTCAGAAATTTATTTTCATTAAATGAGGACAGAAACTCATCAGTTAAACTATTTAATAAATCATGGTTATTTGGATTCTCTAGATATTCTTTGATTGCTACCTTTACATTTTCTTGATGCAAAAAAGTTTCAATTTGAGTAATATTTAATCTATACTTATCGCTTAAACTTTTAATTGCATTTTTATATGCTTTCAAAGAAGGATCATAATGTTTGCCAAGGGTTTCCTTGGCGGTATCAGATAATATGTTAGCAAGAAGACTCAAAGCTAATTCTGAGATCACTATTCATCCCCGTCAGCATTAGATATATCACGATTACAAACTATTTCACTTAGTTAAATAATAGCAATTAAATTTTCCTATTTTGCACTGGGCCAGGTACTTTGCTTAATTTTTTGAGTAAACGAAGACATTTTGGAGTTCAGGATTACGCTCATTAACATTGTTTTGCACGATGTAAAGATTCTACAGTCTGAATGCTTGAGAGCCATAAATACTAAGGTTAGATCCCCACGTAGGATTTTGGCATGGGATAAACCCAAGAAAGACAGCTTAGTATATAACCTTCAGGAGCCTTTCAGGTTCCTTGTTGACCTGACAGTTATCAGCTTGGTTGAAAACGGGGCTGTAAAGTAAAGATTTCATAAAACTTAGAATTAAAATCTCAGGTTAAAACTAACTGGAGCCAGGAAGATTGTTAATAGCTTTCCAATATGCTGAATAAAAAAGTGAGTTATCAAGGAGAGAAAAGAACTTAGGGTTATGTTATCTTTCGGAATATTGGGGAACTAGCCCATTACCTTACCAGCAAAAAGGAATAACTGGATATGGTTAAGCTTGAACATGAAATTAAAATTATTGCTCCTTATGATATAAGACAAGAGATTCTCAATATTTCTTATGTTGACAGGTAAAAGTTAGGATTTTCTAAAGGGATATTTCGTTACATGAAGCAGAATGCAAAGTCAGATAAGCCGTTTACTCCTAATAGCCATACTATGGAAAAGGTGAATAAGTGGGAAGTATTGGTTTCAAGCCAAAAGTAAAAATGTGTATGTTTCTAATGATATATCAACCGGATAAAAAGCTGTTATCCTTCATACACTGCTATTGATATATCAGCCTGATAATAATCAGTAAACCTTAATGTATAGTTGGCAGCTTTCTTTGTTCCTAAGAACTTTATTATTTTATGAATAAACTTCATAAACAATGAGATACAATAATAGTTTTGGGGGATCAATATGGATACACTTAAGAAAATAGCAGTTGGTATTTTAGCCGCAATAGGGCTTGTTTATATTGTAAAACATATACACGTCAAGACTTGATAAGTGGTTGGTAGCCTTCTATGGCTCCGAAGAACTTTACCATTTTATGAATAAATTTCATAAACAAAAAGATACAAATAATTTTGGGGGATTAACATGGATACACTTAAGAAAGTAATAGTTTATATTTTGGCCGCAATAGGATTTGTCAGTGTTGTAAAACATATACACATCTCACGCTGCAAAGAAGGCTGCTGTTTGTGCAATAAATTTAAAACAAAAGAAGAAGGATCTAGAACAAAAGCAGAAGTTTTTAAAACAAAGGTAGAGGGCTTTAAAACAAAAGCAGAGGGGCTTAAAGCAAAGGTGGAAGGATTAAAATCAAAAGTATACGAATCTAAGGCAAAAGTACAGGAATCTGAAGTAAGAGAAGAAGGTGAAAAAAGAACTGGCACAAGATATGGTTCTAATCCGCTCAAGTATTAATAAAATATCTTAAATTCCTTTTTTATTTTGTTTTTTTATATTAGAATTTTACAAAGAATTGTATAAGTTTATTAGTTAGGACTACTTTTGAAAAAGAAGATATGCGTTACTCTCAGAAAACAGTGTTGCTTTTTTATGGGATCTAAACTGCCGAATCTTACGCAGCAAATAAAATTCGGTTCTTTTAAATCTGCTAACTCCATAATTTAAAACCTCTTCACCTCAACAACGTTTATATCTATTAACGATTACAGTACAGAAGGATTTTTCCAAACATTTTATATTATTGATTAGATTATTTAATATATCATGCCATGCAGAGACATGGCATTATACATTAAAATTTATGACCTGAGAATGGTTTCACAAATAAAAAAGAAGGTTCTGTTAATGAAATACTGGCAGCCGAAATACGAAACAATGAATCCCGAAGAAATGAAGAAATTACAGCTTAAACGCCTTAAAAAGAGCTTAAAGCTGGTTTATGAAAATGTTCCTTTTTATAGGCAGAAATTCAAGGAAGCTGGAGTCACTCCCGAGGATGTTAAAACTCTTGATGATATCCGTAAAGTGCCTTTTACCCGGAAAGCCAACCTTCGGGAAAACTATCCTTTCGGGCTCTTTGCTGCCAGAAAAGAAGACATAGTGCGTATCCACGCCTCGTCCGGCACAAGCGGGAAGCCTACAGTCGTAGGGTATACGGCAAAGGATATTGAGACCTGGTCAGATTTGATTGCCAGGGATCTCACAATGATAGGCCTTTCTGCAGGCGATATAATCCAGAACTCCATGAATTATGGGCTCTTTACAGGAGGCCTGGGTTTCCACTACGGCGTTGAAAGGATGGGCGCAATGGTCGTGCCGGCTGCGACCGGAAATACCGCCCGGCAGCTAGAGATGATGATCGACTTCGGGGTAACGGCTGTGCACTGCACACCTTCGTATGCCTTTTACCTTGCCGAAACGGCTGAAGAACTCGGCATTATAGACAAGCTCTCATTGAAAGCCGCTATCTTCGGTGGTGAGCCCTGGTCGGAAAATACGCGCAAACAGCTTGAAAAGAGGCTCAACCTCAAAGCCTATGACTGCTACGGACTATCCGAGATGTTTGGACCTGGAATAGGTTTTGAGTGCCAGGAGCAGAACGGGCTGCACATCTGGAGCGATAATTTCCTTGTCGAAGTCCTTGATGAAAACGGAGAGCAGGTCTCAGAAGGCGAAAAAGGAGAACTTGTCCTCACCTCCATCAACAAGGAAGGCTTCTGCAACATCAGGTACCGCACAGGCGATATGGCAAAACTTCTTGAATCCGAATGCGAATGCGGCAGAACCACCACAAAAATTTCCCGCCTCATGGGCAGGGCTGACGACATGCTGATCGTGAGAGGAATCAATGTTTTCCCCTCTCAGATCCAGGATGTCATCTCCCGGATTCCGCAGGTGGGCGATCACTTCCGGTTAATCCTTGACCGCAACAGACACATGCTCGACGAACTCACAATCGAAGTCGAGCTAGAAGACAACGCCTTTACCGGCGAACTCAAGGACCTCAAAGCCGTTCAGGACTACGTCCAGCGTGAACTCAAGTCCGTCCTGAACATCCGCACAAACGTCGAACTCCTTGAGAAAGGTAGCATCGAGAGAACTGCAGGCAAGGCAAAGAGAATCATTGACAGGCGCCCGCAGCTCTGAACTCTGCACAGTTTAGAGTCATTGTTTACTAACTTAAATGGTCAGGGGATTTCTATTCTCTGATTCCTCCAACTTTTTTCTTCCGTTGAGCAATGTATAGTTTCTTTTTTTAAACAACAACAGTTTTGAATCACTGATTTCTAGAACCCAGACAACCACAAAGTATGTGATGAAACTAAAAATCCCTGACTATAAAGTGGAAATCTAAAAATAGTAAAATATAAAAAATGAAAAATTTTGTTGGAGGTAATACGCCTCAACCAGAGCTTAAACTCGCCTTAACGTTCCTATATTCAGTTCCATTTCCATTTTACCTTAACTTTTTGGATCAAACTTTATAGCCCTATCGTACACGATCTCTGAGTAAGCTGGCCCGGTTTTTGTAGCGTTTTCCAGGTAGGCTCTCCAGCCAATGAAAAGCGGCTGATCCAGCTCTATACCGTGAACTCCCTGACCATAAGGAACTTCGTAGCAGTATTGATCATCCTCACTGCAGTTTCTGGATAGCTTGTAGACATAAAGATATTTCGCATTGGGATTATCAGGGAGGTATTCCTCAGCAGATCCATTGAAATCCTCATTTGTGATTGCTATAACGCCGTTAAACACATCAGCTCCGTATATTGCAAAATTAGAGTACGTCGCCTTTCCTGCAGCTACATGGTTGACCCCATATACAATTATGAATTCATCGGTATCATTACCTAAAGTAATTGCCGGGTCTCGCAGGAAAGGATAGTATTCCGAAGTGTCAAAGAAAGGAGGTGTCGGCGAAAAGATAGTCTGGTTTGCTGTCCATAGATAGCATTCATCGTTGGTAGGACCTACGGCGTTAATTCCTCTCTGAATAGCATCACTCCCTATAGGGCCTCCCTGACTGGTCGGGAGCTCTGTTGCATTTGACTTGTTGTATTTTTCGAGAATTGCAACCCTTAGCTCTTCGAGATCATCCATAAGCTCAAACTCTGTTTGTCCGGTCCCACGAATCCTTAATTCCGGATAATCATATGGATCCAGTTCTGTTGTATTGTTGGGAGTAATGCGGAAAATAGTTGCAGGTGTATTATTAATGTAATCGTCACCAGCCTGGGTATCATTGAATAAGGCTGGGCGGATAAATGATGCAAATGTAACGGAATCATTATCCAAACCCATGTTCAGCATGACCGAGGGCAGCACCTGGGTGTTAATTGTATTGTTTGAGTATCCTGCAGACTCGGCAGCATCCCGGATGCGCTGGTCAATGCCTCTATCAGCAGTAATGATTATTATTGTAGTCTGGTTGAAAGGATCTCCGGAAGCTCCATCTGGCGTTCCTTCGGTTTTGATAACAAGGTTGTTTATCGTATCTACTAAGTTGGAAAAGATCCATCTCCTCTCATTTCCAATTGTTCTGCGCATTAACATATTATCATAACTGAAATACCTGCATTCCGGAGGTGTTCTTCCCACAAAAACAACTGCTTCGTCAGGACGGAGGTTCCAGAATGGAGTTGTGTTCCCGCTCACCCCAAGCGTACTGGCTATTTCAGACATCTGTTCCTCTACTTCATAACCTGGAGCCGGTGGAACAAAATATATCACATATTTTGTGGTAGGATTATTTCCGTATGCAGAAGGCAATACTCCTTCCTCCAATAACCTGAGTAAATCAAAGTAAGCCAGTTCACCTTCCTGTACTGTGAATCCATCCTGTTCTAAAGCCTGTTGAAAAGCCTCTGTGTCATTTGCTTCCATATCCTGTGCAAGATTCGACGCAGGAGAGCGGCCTTCACGTAAATTTTGCAAAAAAGATGAAGTTTGTAAATTTTATCTAATCGAGATCTGGAAAAGTCGAAATCTAAAATTTCTTCTTTTCATCCGCTCAAAACAGCAAGATTTATTTTGTAATGCCTCCAATGTCAAAAAGAATTCGGAGGAGTTTATGGATCCAGCCTTTTCTAGCCCAGCGAGCAACAGATCTTCTCGCTCCAGCCCTGCCGTTTATTTATGCGGGAGGCAAAGCTGTAGTAGATAAAAGCAAAGATATGCTTTTAGAAAGAGGCATTGAAAAACTCGGTTTCGCAGGTTTGAAGAGAGCAAAGGCTTTGCTGGACAAAATAAACCCTAGAATGGGTGAATCCCTTGAGAGGGCACTTAAAAAAGTCTCCGGAAGCCCCGATGATCCAAAAGCAAAAGAAGAGCTTCAGCAGGAAATCCTGAAACTGCTCAATGAAAATTCAGACTTTGCTAGAGAAATTCAACCAATCATAAATTTCAATATAGAGAATATTGATCAACTCGCGGTGGGAAACTACAATACTTTTTTAAACTTCAACACGCCTTCCGGCGATGAATACATCAAAATCATTGAATATCTTGACCAAAGAAGAAAAGAAGCAGCAAATCAGGAAATTCTGAGCCGCTATAATCCTTCAACGCTAACGCCGTATCCAAGACGATTGAAAGAGTTCGTTAGCGAAAACCGTTCAGAAGAATTAATAAAAGCCCTTACATACCTCGAAAGTCACCAGATTTTACTAATCAGCGGAGTTGGTGGTGTCGGCAAGTCCACTCTAGCAAGAGCTCTTGTAGACCTCAGACCTGTAAACGTCCCTGGACCTTTCTGGTTCAGCTTCTATGATAATCAGGATGCAAAACTGGGTGATATTCTTGAGAAACTCGCTGCTTACATGAATGCTCCTGAAATTGTATCTTTTAAAGCGGAGAGAAGAGAACCCGGAAAAACTGATATTGACAAACTCACTGGCGAACTTCATAGAAGGAGCGAAATCTGGCTAATTTTCGATGATTTGAGCACCATTCTTGCAGACCAAAATTATACATACAAAGAAATTGAACTTCTCTTTTTTTCCTTGCGACACAATACCCACAACGCAAAAGTCATTATAACAAGTCGAGTTTTGCCCATATTCGAAAATGGGGAAAGTCTGATAGATGTGGTGGAAGATGAAGAAAAACAGCATCTCAATGGTTTGAGAACGGATTTTGCAGTTGACTACCTTGCTAGAAATGGGCTTGGTGAAGTGGAGCCTCAAAAGCTGGAAGAACTGGCTACAGGTGTGGATGGTCATCCTCTTGCCTTAAAATTGCTTTTGATGCTTGTAAAAGAATTTGGGGCAAAAGACATACTTGCTGATTTAATTATTTATCAAAAAGAAAAAGAGGATACTATCAAAAAGGCGAGAAGATTATTCGATAAACTGGCAGGAGATGAAAAAGAGTTTCTTGAGCGCATTTCAGTCTATCGTGAGCCTGTGAGTATGAAAGGTCTCTAAGATATGTTTACGGAAAATACCCCAATAGACACTGTTAAGAAACTCGTTGATAAGTCCCTTATCGAAACCGACCATAATGGAAGTTACTGGTTACACCCCTTAATTCAGGAATTTTCCTATGGGGATCTCAAAGACAAAAAAGAAGTACATATGCTTGCAGTAAAATACTACCTTTCTCTTCCACTACCAAAAAATCCCACCAAGAAAGAAGACCTTCAACCAGTAATAGAAGCCCATTACCACGCTTGCGAAGCTGGAGAGTATGATTTTGCAGCCGATATCATATGGAGATGCGATCTCCCAACTCTTCTGGATCTCTGGGGAAATCCGAAGACACTAATTGAAATTTACAAAAAATTACTTCCTGATGACCATTTCAAAGACGAACCAGTTCTCAAAGACAAACAGACTCATGAAACTGTCCTCGGAAATCTGGGGATAGCATACAGTCATCTGGGAGAGCCCAGAAAAGTAATTGAGTATTATGAACAGGCTTTAAAGATTTCCAGAGAAATAGGAGACAGGAGAGTAGAGGGCACAGTCCTTGGAAATCTGGGGAACGCATACATTCGTCTGGGAGAGACCAGAAAAGCAATTGAATTTTTGAAGCAATCTCTATCTATTGGAAAAGCAATTGAAGACCCAAGGATAATTAGTTTTTGCGAGAAGAAATTGAAAGAGCTTGACGGAACTGATGACAATGAAAACTAAAGTTATTTCCAACCTCAGCAATCCTCAAGCTCCAAACTACCCTCCAGTTTTAAAAAGTCTTTTTCAGACTATTGTTAGCAGGCTGAAATCTAAAAAGTAGCAATAAGGTTGAATCAATTAAAACATTAAACAGATTATCTTAAATCAAAACCCTAAATCCAAAAGCTATTATATAAATAGACACAAACCTTAAATGCTATTTTTATCGGATCTCAGTTCCTTAATAATGTTATTTTGCTAATATGAAGGAGTAGCCATGCCTCATATAATAGAATTGCTTGGAAAAACAAGAGTAGTCGTAGAAGATGGGAAGGTTATTGAAGTCGGGGAGCCTGAAATCGATTGGTGCCCTCTCTTTGCCAAGATACGCGGAATCCAGAAGATAACCCCGGAAGAAGTAAGGAAAAATATGGAATTCAGGATAGCCGATTTCGGGATGTTCACGGATAAACGCAGGCTTGAACTTGAAGACTTTGTAGGGTTCGGGGCGTCGGAAGTCATGATGACAGGGCTGAGCAGGGGTCTGCTTGATACAACCGTGACCGCCTGCGAAGGTGCAGGAACAGTAATTTCCAATAACCCCACCCTTGTTCAGGGCATGGGAGGCAGGATGTCAGGGCTTGTCGAAACCGAGCCGATTGACGGAATAATCAATGGGATTACAGAGCGCGGCGGGATTGTGCTTGACCCCTCGACTGCGAAAATAGATCCGGTTGCAGGCGTGAAAAAGGCAGCTGAACTGGGATACAAAAAAATCGCAGTAACCGTGGCTTTCGCAGAAACCGCAAAAGAGTTGCGAGAGCTTGAATCCGAACTCGGGCTTGACCTTATAATAATTGGTGTGCATATCACAGGTTTTAACGAAGAAGAAGCCAGGATTCTTGTTGAAAACGCTGATATCACAACCAGTTGCGCCTCAAAGTGGGTTAGGGACATTGTAAAACCGCTCGCTCAGGTGGGAACTGCGGTCCCGCTTTTCGCCCTTACCCAGAAAGGAAAGGAACTTGTAGTCGAAAGGGCAAAGGATATCAAAAGCCCGATTCTGATAAATACCATGCCTCTGCCGGTGCTGCCTGAAAACAAGCAGCCAAGAGAGTTGAAGTAAAAACGAATTATACTTTCTTTTTATTCTTTGTTTTATTATTCTTTGTTTTTGTTACTCTTTGTTTTTATTATTCTGTGTTTTTTATTTTTTCTCTTTAGTTTATTCTTCTATTAATTTTGTTTTTTCCTTTTTGTTTCCCTTTTTATTTTCCCTTTCCCTTTTTACCTCATTCTTTTCTTGGGAAGGCACTTTAGTCAAGTTTCTGGACTGCACCTTCAGCCTGCGCGACCTGTATATTCGAATGACCTTAAAAGTTGTAGCAGAAACTTTAATAATAGAAGCGAATACATAAAAATTATGAATAATAGAAACAGCGGACGTAAGAAGGAAAAACAACCTGAGAGCCAGGCGATCTCTGAGACCCAGGAAATGGTGGAAGTGCAGGCTATAAAGGAAAAACTTTCCGAGATGCATAATGACATTAAGAAAGTTATGCAATATACCAACAGGCTGCGTTTTGAAGCTGCCTTCGAGAGCCTGAGAGAAAACTACTCAAATGCGCTTCTCAATCACCTTTATGAAGATATCGACACCGGGCTTGAATGGAACATGATAAAGAAGTGCCCTCAAAAGGAAAGCTGCACCCAGGCATTTACAGCTGTCCTGAGGCAGAATGCAGAACTGATAAAACGAAGTAATGTCGAGGACAATTTGATCTCAAACAGTAAAAAACAACTTGAAGAATTGAGATGCGGAGCCCCTTACAGTAAATGTGAAAAATGCTTTTCCGAAGTCTCAAGCCTGCTGGTAAAACAAGTCAATTTAATGCGCTCCATGAAAATTTATGCAGAAAATCAGGAGCAGAAACCCAGCATTGCAGCCCTTAAGACCTGCGCTGTTATGAGCGAAATCCTTGAGCCGGTCTCAAACCCGCAGCGTCTTGAGATGCTTAAAGCCATTGCATTTGAAACGAAAAGTTTTTCGGCTTTTTCCGAGCTGACAGGCCTTAGAGGAGGAAACCTGCTTTTCCATCTCCAGAGACTCATCGCTAGCGGACTGATAATGCAACAGCACGAAAGAGGAGATTATATGATTACTGAAAAAGGTTTCAAAATCCTGCAAGGCTTAAACGAGATCTATGCTTCACTTCAAACATCCCAGGTGCAGAAGCCCGCAGAGTTACTCTCCAGAGCCGGGGAAAAGAGCCCGATTTGATTTCTCTTTCCAGGTCGAAATTATTATTTTAATCATTAACTGCAAAATTGCTGAATTTCTGCTACTATTTTCGGGATAGTCGAAACTTTTTACTGTTTCTCAATAAATTCTCTCTGTCTTTTTTCATATCAAGCTCCTCCCATCAAACTCATTCCTCTTATTACAGAAATCCAGTCCTGTTCCAGTCTGATTACAAAGGAATGCTGCAATACACTAGAGTGTAGTAACTACACTCAAATGCCGATTAAGTATATATCAATAACCTGATAATATTAGATTGTAGAAGATTTATTCCATTTTCCTCGCTAATATCTAACTTTAAAGAAGCAGAAAAGTAACTGTGGACGAGTACGAGAAGGAAGACGAAAAACAAGGAAAGAGAAAAACGAGGAACGAAAAACGAGGAGAATGAAAAACGAAAAAAGCAAAAAGGAGCCAAAATAACAGAAAAATAGTAAAATAAGGAAAAAAAGGAAAACAAAGAAAAAATAAAAGAAAATAAGGAAAAGAAAAGCAAAGAAAAGCAAAAGAACAAGAGAACAGAGGGATAAACAATGACTGTAAGAGATGAGATTCACAGACAGATTGTTGCAGGGCTTAAAGATGCAAAGTTTCCCATAAACACACCTGAAGAATTGCTTGCTGCCTTTCCAGCGGGTGCAGACACTACATGCAAAGCAGGAGACCTTGAAGTTACTGCCGGAGAAGCAGGTAAACTGCTGACTGCAGAGGATTTTCCGTTCAAGAATGCAAAAGAGGTTGCAGACACAATAGTAGATAGAGCAGGGATATAAATCCTGTATTTTTTATTTCAGCTTCATTATTTCAGTTTCGTCATCCTCACCTGATTATCTCAATTTTATCATTTGTTTTAACGGCTTTATCGCCTGCATCTATCATTCTGCTCCTTATCCATGTTAACATATCAGATATTGCATAAATGAATACCTTAGAGGAAAGAACAGGTAAACCTCATGGCATTATCTGTATCCAACTTTATTTCTCATACTTAATAGCACAGCATTTCTTATGTTTAGCAGATTTATTAACAAAATGTATTGTGATGGAATTGTCATCGCCAGAATGAAAAATTAATAGAGTGATTATAATAGAGTATATTATAATAGAGTGTATTATATGCCTCATGTAATGGAATTGCTGGGAAAAGCAAGAGTGGTCGTAAAAGACGGCAGGGTTGTAGAAGTAGGGGAGCCGGAAATCGAGTGGTGTCCTCTTTTTGCCAAGCTGAGAGGAGTCCAGAATATCACCAGGGAAGATGTTAAAAAGAGCATCGAGTCCCGGATTCGCGATGTAGGAATGTTTACCCCAGGGCGAAAACTCCTTGAGCTTGATACCTATGTGGCTTTCGGGGCATCGGAAATCATGATGTCCTGTCTCAGGCGTGGTTTTCTTGATACGACCGTAACTGCCTGTGACGGAGCAGGCACTGTCATTGCCAGCAACCCTGCACTTGTCCAGGGCATAGGAGGCAGGATGTCTGGCCTTATAGAAACTGAGCCAATCGGCGGTGTAATCGAGGGAATCCAGAAATTTGGCGGAACCGTACTCGATCCTTCAACTGCGGCTATTGACCCTGTTAGAGGAGCAAAGAAAGCTGCCGAACTCGGGTACCGAAAGATTGCAGTAACCGTGGCTTTTGCGGAAACCGCCAAAGAGTTGCGAAAGCTTGAAAACGAACTCGGGCTTGACCTTATAATAATTGCGGTACATGTTACAGGAGTTAGCAAAGAAGAAGCTGAGGGTATTCTGGAAAATTCGGATATTGTAATCAGCTGTGCTTCAAAATATATTCGGGAATTAGCAAAACCTCTTGTGCAGGTTGCGGCTGCAATTCCGCTTTTTGCCCTCACCCAGAAAGGAAAAGGACTTGTGATTGAAAGGGCAAAGGATATTCAAAGCCCAATCCTTATAAACACTATTAAGCTGCCTGTGCTGCCCTCACATAAACAGCCCAAAAATCTGATATAAATAACTTAAAATTCGAGTTTGAAGGAAGTAGTTCAGGCAGTAGCTTATCTATTTTACCACCTTTCACATAGTATTTTTTAAAATTTGTACTACATAAAAGGCGTTAATATTTATTACTCCATATCTTCGGTGTGCTCCATGTATTCTCCGGCTGTGTTCCATGTATTTTCCGGTTGTGCTCCATGTATTTTCCGGTTGTGCTCCATGTATTTTCCAGTTGTGCTCCATGTATTTTTCGGATATCGGCTGGTGATAAGCTACTGCTTGGGGAATTGACTTACATCAATTACTTTCCTTTTTTTCCTTTTTTTGATGCTTTGGCATCCTTCTTTGCCGGCTTCTCAGCTCGGGCTTTTGCCTGCGGCTTCCCACCGGCAGCCCCAGCCTTTGAACTATCGGCTGTTGTAGAACATTTTGCTATATAGAAACACCTCTGTTCCGATATTTTCTATAAGTATCTGATTATACTGTCTTGAAGTTATAAATAAGTTTCCTGTCCAAAAATTTGTTTATCTGATATTCCTATAAAAGAATAAACGCATTAATTCTTAACTCACTTCACATTTTTCAACAACTTTTGATCTCTAATTAAATCCGTCAATTTCCAGCCTTAACACTTCAAGTCTACACAACTTATCTCAAAAAAGCTCTCAAAAAGTCAATATCACAGCCAATTATTAAAAACATTTGTTAAAAGAACTGTTAATAATAATTAATAACTCTATTATTAAATAATAATTATAATTTTACTATTAAAAAATAATTGATAACTATACTGTTAAATAATATTTATTAAAATTATCATAAAATTACTGATAATTTATTGAAAATCTTAATATTACTATTAATAATAGTTATCACCAATTTACTAAATAATTGTAAGAGAAAACTATTACGAAAACAGGTATCAAAAGAGCCTCAGAATATTCGATGTCAAAAAATCAGATTCATAAAGGTTGAATAAAGGTTACATATCGATTATAATTTTTTTCGATGGGCTTTTATTCGCAGCAAGTTTTATTCTTTGCCCCTGCGCTGTGCAATAATTGATCTCTATTCAACCAGCAGGAATAGTCAGAAATGCGGGCTTTCAATCCCATCCTATTTCCTGAAACTTTTCCTGAGCAGGTAGAAGGCAAGAAGCAGAAGCAGGAGGTTTACAAGCACATAAAGGGAACCAAACATCGACAGGATAATATTCACTATCAAAAGTGGCATTACAGACAGCGTATAAAGTGCAAAAGTCCTGCCGTTGTAGAGGTTTAGGGAAGGGGAAAGACCTGTCAGGTAAACAAGTATTGAAACCATATAAAGGGAAACAGAGATGAAAAGCAGCAGGGCTGGCAGCAAAACATCAGGGTCTTTTGTGAAGGTAAGAGGGACAAGCAGTAGAAGCGGAACCAGATTCAGGAAAAGGTAGCTGTTAAGTTTGCTCCTTATAATGTCCGAAACCTTCAGGGGAAGGAAAGCATACGAGGCAAAGATATCGTATTCTGTAAGCCAGTAATACATTGAGGAAGAAAGCACTCCCAGGACAAGGGAAAACAGGATTAAAGTATTCAATGCCGGGAGAACTGTTCCCAGGGCTGAAAGGAGCATCCAGAGAAGAATCGCAGGAATCAGGAAGGAAAATATTAACTTTCCGAGCCCTCCTTCACTCTTTTTCAGGTCAAGGAGATCCTTTGCAATAAAAACTGCATACCTGTAAGAACCAAACTCCCCGCAAAGCTTAGAAAATGAGTTTGGAAAGCTTTTTTCAGCCTGGGGAAAGTCTACCTTCAGGAAAAGCAGGGATAAAACCGAAGACACAATTATAAGCACGGAAGAAAGCAGAAGCTGGTTTTTTGAAGGAAACAGGAAAAAAGAAAGGCTTGGTAAACTGTAAAAACTACTGGAATCCAGATTTCCTGAAATAAAGAGCAAGAAAATGGGAATAGCCAGTAAGCCCGAAATCAACAGCTTTCCAGAATGTGCATAAATCGTAGATAGGAAAAATACCAGCGAGAGCCCGATCATAAAGGAAAGTGAGAGTGTAAGAAGGAGGATGAGAAGGGTAACAGAAGAATGGAAACCTTCAGACGGGACAAAAGCTGCAGCAAACGCAAAACCCGCAATGAAAGGCAGTATGTAGAAGATAAAGTAATACACTACGTCTTTTACTAGGAAATTTGCAAAAATAAGTCTCTCGGAAACCGGAAGCGTCCTTGAAGAGTATGCGATAAGGCTTGCCTGCCCGAAACGCCGATTCATAAACTCCCTGCCCATAAGCCCGAAAGCTCCTACCATGAACCCTGAGAGAACCAGACGTTGGTTTTATCTGGCCTGTAAGCATCTTAATCATCGTGGTTTTTCCTGAGCCATTTGGACCCAGGAGGCCAAAGAGCTCACCTCTCCTTACAGAAAGTGAAACATTATCCACTGCTTTTGTACTTCCATAAAACTTAGAAAGATTCTTTACCTCGATCATGTTCAGAACTCCTGCAAAAGTCTGGAATTTATGCAGCCAGCGTAATCTATATTTTTAATATCCAGCATGGAATCCAAAATTAAGACTTTCAATAATATGTTAATAAGTTTTCTATAAATATATTTATTATGTTTTATTTGATTAAACTCTTTATCCGTCATTCAAATTATATTCTATGAGCTAAATTAACTTTTTAAAAATATTTAAATCAACTCCTTAAATCATCTCCTTATATATAGGGTAGTGAGCCAATCTAAGAAAAAGAACCCTCCCCACTGCCTGAACCTGTTTCTCTCAACCTTATAAGCAGATGGTATTGAGCTAAGCTAAGAAAAACAGAATCTCCAGATTTCTTCAGGTTTTACAAGCTTCTTCTGATTTCTCTGGATTTTGACCTCTTCAGTAAATCACCTAGGGTTATTTTATCTTTCAATAGTTGACCCAATTGGAAGACTTAAAATAGTATCAAAATAGAATCAGGCTAAATACTTCAGAGAAAATCCGAAAAAAATATATTTTCCACTCATGCTTCCGGAGGTCTGCCCCTGAAAGAAAAGCTTCTTGAGATCAAATCCGCGTTTATGGAATATTTTAAAGAGCGGGAAGCCGAGATCAACGGCTCTCTCCTTGCCGTGCTGTCCGGGGAAAACCTCCTCTTCCTGGGGCCCCCTGGAACGGCAAAAACACAGCTTGCGAAGAGTATCTGCCAGTTGATCGAAGGTGGTAATTTCTTCAACTATCTCCTGACAAGCTTTTCCACCCCTGAAGAGATTTTTGGTCCGCTTTCCTTAAAAGCCTTGGAAGAAGATGAGTTCCGCCGGAAAATCGATGGCTGCCTTCCAACTGCCCATATTGCTTTACTGGACGAGATTTTTAAAGCCAGCAGCGCCATCCTGAACAGCCTGCTGACCATTCTCAACGAGCACAAATACCACAATGGGAGGGAACTTGTAGATGTGCCTCTGCTTTCGGTTTTCGGGGCATCCAATGAGCTTCCTGATGAGGACGAGAGTCTTGAAGCCCTTTATGACCGCTTTTTATTCAGGTATAGGCTTTCCTATATCCAGGATGAGGAGAATTTCCGAGACCTGCTTTTCAGGAGTCCTGAAGATTTCATGCCTGCTGCAAGGCTCAGGATTTCCGAGATATATGAGGTTCGGGAGCGCTCAAAGACCCTTCCTGTTGACCCTGATGTTGAGATAATAATAACCGAACTCCGAAAAAGCCTTCAGCTTCAGGAAATCGCAATCTCGGACCGGCGCTGGAGAAAAGTTGTTCAGGTTCTCAAGGTTGCAGCCTGCAGCAGCGGATGCCCGGCCGTGGACAGGACAATGGTGCTTCTGCTTCAGCATATGCTCTGGAACCTGCCTGAAGAGCGGGAAACCATCCACAGGACAGTTTTCGAGTGCGCAATCTCAGGCGGCATCAGTACAGAAAAACTGCGTCAGGAAGCTGAAGACCTCCAGGCTGCGATAAGCATTGCCCTGAAAAATGAACTTCCTGTAAAGGTTGTCTGTGATAGCTGCGGAGAAGAATTTCGACTGAGACAGGAGATTGAAACTCACCATACCTCCCACCCGAATCATAGCTACACTCTGAAAACGGAAGGTTCCTCAAGGATTTATCCCTATGACAATCTTGTCAGGGAAATCGATTCGCTTCAGGAAGCGGCTGGGAAAGCGAGTACACTGACCCAGGCTCAGAGAGAAGTTTTTGAAAAAGAACTGAGAGCCCTTGCTGATAGGGTGGAACGCGTAAAGCACAGGCTTGAAGAAGAAAGGGAACTCCTTAAAAGCCTGATGGAGGCGAATATCTGGCTTTCTACTCTTGATAGAAATGAAGCTCTCCTCCTGCATGACACTCGAAGTACCGAACTGTCCGAGCTCAATGACCTTATTTCAAAAAGCCAGTCAATGCTCGGACTGCAGGACAGGAAAATACATCCTGAATCTGCGCCTGTAAAAGAAGAGGGAAGACAGGAAACGGGGAAAAAAGAAGTAGAGAAAAAAGAAATGGAAAAAATTCCCGTACCCGATTCGAGCAGTACTGTCAATAGTTTTATGAAGGGAATTAGCTCCCGATTTAAGCTCAGATAAACTTATTGAATGATCTCAAAGCAGGAAACTTAAATGAGGTTTCGAAATGCAAGACTATAGAGGCTTCTCGAATATTCCGAAGACAGCCTCGTCTGAAGCTTATTCCTCTTTCTCAGAAAATGAAGTCTCAGGAAACAAAAACCTGCAGAATTTGCTAATTCTCCAGAATCAAACTGTTGCCGTGCTGGAAAGAGATCTAAGGAGCACGATAGCCTTTCCCCGGACTATCCCTCGCCCTTTGCGGGAAAGGATAGCTGAGGTCCTTACTCTCGAAATTCTTTTTGGGCAGCCTTATGAGATAAAGGACTCTGCGAGGTTCATAGGGACTTTCGGAGCTTTTTATCCAATTCTTCTAACGTTGAGAAGTTCAAAACCCTGGCCCAAACTCCGGAAAATTGCAAAAAAAAGCCGGGGAGCCGGTATTGCAAGCCTGAAAATTCTCCTGCCTCTGGTTTATGAGATAATGGAACGCTTTTCAGATTCCTCAACCAGTATTTCGGGTATAGAGTATCTTAAGGAACTCGATGCCGGAATGAATAAGCTTCTGAAACAATTCGAAGAAATCTTGAAAGAAACCTTCCTAATATGGGGAAATAACCTATTTGTGGAGTTTTCAGGCAGGAATGGTCAGGAAAAGAGAAATTCTGTAGAATTTGCCCTGACCGAGGCTGTCCTGGCATTCATGCAGACGGATGGCTACCAGGAGCTTCTGGAAAGAGTAATGGAAGGATTATATCGGAGAATGAATGAATTCGTGTCAGAGATGGAAGAAAACCTGGAGCTATTCGACACGCTTGCTCTGCTTTTTCCTCAGCGCAACTGGAGCTATTCCGTAAAAGAGCTTAAGAAAGAACCTTTCTACGTGCAGCTTAAAATGCTTAAGAACTATTCGACCTTTTTTGAGAAAAGCCCTGACCTGCGAAAAATTGTGGATTTTATAGGCAAGCGTGAATTCGACCCACCCTCGGACCGCATACGACTCTCACCTTTCGGAAAAGACCGGATCCAGACCGTGTGTTTTTCTGATTCCATCGATAACTTGCTGCCAATGGAAGCTGCAAAACTCCTCAACCCTACCCTGAAAAAGAAATTCTATGCCGATATGCTTGAAGGAAAGCTCCTGAGTTATCAGCTACTCGGAAAGCATTACACAGGTCCTCCCCATATAAAACCCAGAGGTCCTATGATAGTGCTTGTGGATACCTCAGGTTCTATGCACGGAGCCCCACAGACTCTTGCCAAGGCTGCTGTGCTGGCTATGGCAAAGCGGATGCTCTCCCAGCAACGGGATATGAAGGTTATTCTTTTTGCCTCTACAAGCCAGCATCTTGAGATTGAACTCAGCAGCAGGAAAAAAATGTCTGAGAAATTCCTGAATTTTCTGCTCTATACCTTTGGCGGAGGAACGGACTTCAACACCGCCCTTGCCTCGGGCTTAAAATCCTTGAAAGAGAAAGATTTTCAGGGAGCAGACCTGCTCTTTATAACCGACGGCAAATCCGAAGTCTCTGATGAGCTTGTACTTGCCCGCTGGGAAGAGGCAAAAAAGAAGTATAATGCAAAGGTTTACTCGCTGATTGTGGGCAGCAGAGGAGCAGGAGGGCTTTCCGCAATTTCGGATTATACTTATTTTGTGGAAATGGAACCCGATTCTAAAGGCAGTGGCGGTTTTGTAAGGCTTATAGAATACAGGGAACAGAAAGCTGCCTGTCCCGATGAAGCTGGAAATTAAGAAGGATTGAATTCCTTCCTATTACATCGATTTTCAGATCCATTCCCTTAGAGGTGCTTGTCCTGATTTGAATATCTTTTATCATATGTTGCTAGATCTACTCCTTTAGAGGTAGCTTGTCTTAATCTGAACATCTTTATGAAATGTCAGATTGAAGATATTTTATCTGCAACCTCTGATCCAGTACCAGCTTTTAAGGAATCTTTGTATTCTTTGAAGAATCTGTATATTCTGGAAAGCAGAAATCCGGAAAGGGTAAATGCCAGGAAATCCGCAACCGGGAAAGCCGCCCAGACTCCATTAAGTCCATAGAGATTGGGAAGGACAGTAACAGCCGGAATCAGGAAGAGGAGCTGCCGGCTAATAGAAAGAAGGAAAGCGGGTCTGGCTTTTCCCAGAGCCTGGAAGAGGGTTGAGGTTATTATGTTCAGACCTACTAGAGGCATACCCAGAAGCATGATCACCATTGCATTCTTCCCAAGCTCCAGATAATGCGGGTCTGAACTGAACAACTGTAGAAGCTGCGCTCTGAAGTAGAAAATGAAAAGCAGACCAAGAACCCCAATAGTTGTTGTCACTGCAAGAGATAATTTTACGGCTTCGGCTATCCTTCCATATTTCTTAGCCCCATAGTTAAATCCTGCAATAGGTTGCAGACCGAAAGCCATGCCCAGAAGGGACATGAAAATGAACGAGTTTATCCTCATTATTACACCAAAAACGGCAATAGCGGTGTCTCCCCCATGCGTTGCAAGTGCATTGTAAACGAAAATCATCATGATACTATTCGAGCACTGCATTATAAAAGACCCGATACCGATAGCCCCTATTTCCTTAACAATTTTCAGATCAGGCTTCAGGGTTTCTGACCTAAAATGTACAGCTCCTTTTCCTTTAAGGTAGTAAAGCAGGAGCCAGACAGACACTACAACCTGGGATAATACAGTTGCAATTGCAGCACCCTTCACACCCATTCCAAAGCCAAACATGAAAAATGGGTCAAGGAAAATATTGAGACCGCCTCCTACCAGCATAGCATTCATTGCAAGGCGGGCATTTCCTTCAGAGCGGACAACATGCTGAGCAGCCACTCCAAAGACAAAGGTAGTGCCTCCTGCAATTATAATTTGAAGATAATCTCTGGCATAGGGCAGAACTCCAGCAGTTGCTCCGAAAACCTTCAAAATCGTATCAAGATAATAAAGACAGGGAATGCCTACAAGCACGCTTAATATTAAGCTCAGGGAAAAAATATTTCCAAGTACTCTTTCGGCTTTCTCATACTCGCGTGCTCCAAGGGCGCGTGAAATTATAGAAGAGCCCCCTGTTCCGAGTACGATTCCGAAAGCTATGACTATCATCTGAATCGGAAAAGCTATAGATAGCCCGCCTATAGCCTGGACGCTCTCTGTTCCATATGCCATTCCAACGAAAAAGGTATCCACAACATTATAGAAAGCCTGTACCAGCATTCCGACAACTATAGGAGCTGAAAGCTTAAAAAGAAGCTTTCTGATACTTTCTTTACCCAAAAATTCACTTTTTTTATCCATTTTTTCTTCTCTGCAATCTTTTACTTTATGTTGTTCATTTTTACTTCAGTTCATAGGCGTGTCAGTCGGATGCTCGAACTCGGGATCAAAAAATCTAATTGCTGCTTTATGAAGGAGCAGCCTGAAAATTTCTCTCTCTTCCAGGGTAAAATCCGAAAGGAGAATATCCATAAAAGAAATTAATTTTTCAAGAATGATGTCTCTCATTTCCTTTCCTTTTTCAGTGAGGTAAACTCTGTAAGCTCGAAGATCACTTTCGTCCCTTTGCCTGTATACATAACCTTCCTTTTCCAAGCTCTGGATCGCTCTGGCACTTTTTGCTTTGCTCACTTTCAGAATTTTTGCAAGAGTTTCCTGAGAGACGCCATCTTTATGATATAGAATCAGTAAAAACTCAAATTGTCCGCTTCCAACCCCGTAAGCTTCAAGCTCCTTTACCATGTATGCAAGATGACTTCGGTAGATGTGGGCAATCGGACCTAATATTTCCCTTGGGTCTGTCTCTCCTGAAATTTCCATAATTTATCCTTTACAACTATTTATGAACTAGATAAGTTTATTTTGAGAAAAAGCAAACTTATGAAATTGTTACGCTTGAAACTAATCTGATCCCCTGATAGGTTTCTTAGTATATAATAGTTTCTAATGAAACTATAATTAAAACCTAGATAAGCTGTTTTACTATATTAAAATTTGGAGCGTAAGATAATGGATTTAATTTTACAAAGAATTTATTTTTATACAGAATTTGTCATTAATCGCATTCAATAGAGATTCCGAGGATATCATCAAGTCTCATAATCCACCCGCAGGTTAAAACAATCTTATATTGAGATGGTAATTAAAAATAGAGAAAGTTAAACAATCTTATATTGAGATGGTAATTAAAAATATAAAGAGTTTATAGATTTATAGGCGTAAAGTCTGGATAATTTAAATTTAGTTTTATAGATATTCGGTGCATATATTAGTTACTTAAGAAACTAAAAATTGATCATAAGCTTATTTGTGGGTTTTGACCAAAATAAAGGTTTTATTTCTCTTTTCCTTCATCCTCAAGGTTTGCAGGTTCATTATATCTGGCAGCAAGGAGCTTGTAGGGCTGCAAGTGCATAACTGAGAGAGTAACAATAAGTCCAATGAATCCTGTGAGTATGAACACCAGTGCAATACCTCTTCCAGCTCCCACGCCAAACCAGCTGCCAATTAACTCTACACCTCGACCAGTGGTCATGAACGGGATAAATACAAACTGAGCGATCGGGCCGATGAAAAATGCAGTGAGTGGTGAGGCGGCCAGCTCAATGCTATACGCAAACCCAAATACCCGACCCAGGCGTTCCTTTGGCACGACTTTCTGAAAAATAGTTTGTTCTATGGCTTCGACAAAGGGAACAAAAAACATGTAAATGAGAACTCCTGCAGCCAGAAGCACTATAGAAGGCTGAATAGGGAAAAAAATACACACTGCCCAGAGAATGATATTAATGCGAAATAAATTGCGTACGGGATTTCCTCCCAACCCCTTTTTTGTGATATAGAAGCCTCCAAGGATAAAGCCAAGGCTTAGAATGCCATACAGCAGACCCCAGACCTGAACCGTCACTAGGCTCAGACCATAGGCATCCATAAGAGCTACAAACACTCCACCCAGAAAATTGTTGAAAGTAGTGAAGAATATGAGGGCAAAAAGACCTGGTATGGCTTTAATCACTTCAATCGTACCTTTAATATCCATTTTTCTCAGATTGCCCTGTACTGGATTAAAGGTGGTTTCTTCTGGAACGGGTATAAGCCAGAGCATCAGGGCAGAAAAAAGTGTGAAAATGATGGCAGTAAACAGCACAAAAGGCATGCCGGCAAAAGCGAGGGCAAGACCGCTGGCTACTGATGTGATGGTAAAGGAGATGCCCATGACCGTGCCAAAAAGCCCATTAGCTCGATCGCGCCTATCCTCAGGAACAAGGAAAGCTACCAGGGTAGAGATGGCGATGCTGTATATGCCTCCGGCTATCACCCCTGGAAGGAGAATAAGAACAAAGATCCAGAAACGGAGGCTTGTCACTGTAGCGAAATCAGCTTCGGTACTCAGGTAGAAAAGCACTAAACCCGAGGTAAAAAGAAGCAGTGTGGCAAGGCTTGATCCTATCATGGCGTGCTTTTTCTTATAGCGGTCTACTATTGAGCCAAACCAATTGGAGGAAAGCGCTGCTGCCACCAGATAAACGCCAGCCATCACAGAGGTTGAGATTACGGATTTAGTCGTAAGATATGCCCAGTAAGTCAGGGCAAACCACACAAAATTAGTAGTGGTAATAGCAATAAAAGCTACTCCTAAAAGCCGATAAAACGTTTTCATTCGCGATATTCCCTGTATCTACCGTTGATGATGGAGGTTGCGAGTAGTCAAAATAGCAACATTTGATATAGCATCTTATGCGGCTCCGTCCTGCCCGAGAGCCAACCCGGCACTTTTGCTTGGTAAAAAATATATTGTTTTCTCTACTTAACGCTGCTATTCTGGTCAGGATTGTAGGTGTCCAGTGGAGTAGAGACCGCGATAAGGCGAGTTCCGTCTTGCAGCGTTACCACCTGATACGCGTTATGCTCCTCACCAACCGGAGAACCAGACTCATCGAGATTTTCTAGAATGAGATGCCCTATCCAGATGCCAGGAACCTCAATGCATGTGACAATATTGCGAGCCCGAACCCCATGGATCCCTCGAGAACGGTAAAATTCCTGCCCCTGGCTGAAAAAATCACGGGACTGCTGTGGCTCGGTGATTGAGAGACATCCGTTAGCCGTTACGGCAAGTGCAGGATAGTTGTAAATATTCACAAGCTCTTCAATATCTCCCTCTGTAAGATACCTGGTGTAGCGGGCAAAGAAGTCTTCTATTGATTCAGTTGCATCGGTAATGTGTTCCATAAATAAATACGCTCCTTCAATTTTCTTACTTTGGAGATAAACGCCGTTGTTTTGTGGTGTGCAAAACCCGAGATGTTCGCCTGAGCGTTATGCGAGACTACTTCCGCAAGTTAATAACCACCATGAATCAATGAATTCACTCATTCCAGACCCCACTTCTTCCTGAACTCCAGCTTTTGCTCGCGGGTCATCCAGTGACTGCCGTCGCAGTAGGGCTTGTTCTCTGACTTCCCACAGCGACAGAGGGTAACTCTATTCCGGGATTCGTACATGCTGCCATCTGCAGATTCAATGGGGATATAGCCTCGAACCCAAAGAGGACCTTCACAACCTTTTTGTTTATCGTGAACCAGTACAATAGATGGTTCAAATTCTTTCTCAAAGGGTTTGCCTGTCTTTTTGTCCCACAGAACCAGCCGTCCAGATGGGCAGATCATTGCTTCTTCTATGGCGGTTTGTCGGGCTTCCGGATCGTCTGATTTTTGTATAAGATTCCTAATTCCGCCAGACCGCTGGCAGAAACGGGAATGATCGCAAAGCTCGTAGACATCGGTGATTTTTAGATCAGGACTCTCGAATGTTTCCGCTCTTTCCATGTAAGGCCTTCTGCTGGCAGTTTCGCTACCATCAAAACCGATTTTGCGATGGGCTCCATCACAGTAGGGTTTGTTATTGGATGAACCGCAGCGGCATAAGATATAGGTATTCTGCCGGGGGTATTCCTTTATATCAATTAATTCTCTGGTGTTGCCATTGTCATCTGTGACAATTGCCTGTTCGAGAAGCGGCACTCCACCTGTAACCCGATACGGTCCATCTTTGATTATCTTAATCATAATTTTCTTATTGGCTCCCATAATCATGGTCCCCCATTACTTCTTATAATGCAGTACTGGATGTTTAGTTTAACTATCCGCCTGCAGGAGCGTTGTTGAAAACGGACAGGCAAGGTTCGTTAAAGATTATAGTGAAAAAGTAAAGGGGAAACTGCTATTAAAAAACCTGAATGTTAGCAAACATATTTTGTATAAAAAAGAAGCTTCTACTACAGGTAATTAAGAAAACAGATTCAATTAAGAAACAGATCCACAGCGTGAATGCAATGGGAAACAAAGAATTTATTCAGAACCAGCAGCAAATCGAAGCGATTCTCTCAAAAGCACAATTCCTTCGGCTCGCTCTATCAGATTCAGACATGCCATATATTATCCCGATGGCTTTCGGATATAAAGATAACAAAATTTATCTCCACTGTTCCCGCGAAGGTAAGAAGATCGAAATACTTAACAGGAATCCCAGAGTCGCTTTTGAAGCCGATGCCGAGGCTGAAATCATAACAGCCGGGGATATTTGCAAATACAATGTCCGCTACAGGAGTGTTGTAGGGAACGGACAGGCGAAGTTTGTTGAAGATTACAATGAAAAGGTGGAAGGACTTACTGTTCTTTCCGAACACTACGGGAAAAAGGGACCTTTTGAGTTTGTGGAATGGAAAGTTAACAGGCTGTGCGTGATTAAGATAGAAATCGAAGAAATGACAGGGAAGCAGCATGGATTTTGATTTTCTTCCCACCAAGTTTGCATTTTTTATGCAGCCGGAAAGGTAACAGTCTACCTGACCGCATTAGAGAGATTCTAACTATTCCATATCAGGAAAATCTGTAACCCAGATAATACGCAAAAGCACTCAAAACCAGCCTGATCAATGAGAAAATAATCGAAATCATTGAAAAAGCCACAAGATATACATTCAAAGCCAGAATATCCGCAAAAAGCCAGGAAAAATCAGCATTGAGAAAGAGGGCAACCAGATTTACCAGCAAAATAAAGGTGAAGATCGTAATCAGACCCCTGCCTGCCCCTTTAAGATCTTCCCAGCTCAGGGCTATATGGGAAGAGATGCAGATTGCCAGGGCGAAGTAGATCCAGAAATTGAGAGAAATAAGGTTTTCTGCCGAGAAAATGCTTCCAAAGAGGTCAGCAGTAAGGGTGAAGATTTTTGTCAACATATACTGGTCAGGCTGGGCAGGTTCAAGGGAAAGATAGCCGGCAACCCTGGCAAAGGAGTCTGGCAGGAGCAGGTGCATCCCGAAAATAAGGGCTGCAGTCCCGCTGAAGACCGGACCCATGCCTATGAAAAAGTTTCCTATATTCTGGTAAAGACTTTTTGAATTCCAGCTGTGGTTAACGTATCCAAGGACTCCATCTTTTGCTTTACGGTCGAAAAGCTTGAATTTGTTTATTTTATGCCTGAAAATGTAGCACATCAGCAGGTGTCCGAGTTCATGGATGGGGGTGCCTATCCAGGCTGTAACCAGAATTCCTTTCCTGCCAAAGGTTCTCTGGACGTAGAAGTTGGCACGATTCTCAATAAGACCGAGTATTATGCCTGCAAGAATAAGAGAGCCTGTAACGTAGAAAGTCTCGAGCATGCTTACCCGAAAAATCGTGAGGAGTACGTCATCCATTTTTAATTCCTTTTGTTTATGAATTTTCATAAGTACTCAGGCTCAAATTGACACGGAATAAGATTCTGGAGCCCAATCTCTTATTACAAGGCTGTTGAAGAAAATATAGTCTTCGTGCCTGCCGCATATAAATTCAAGCGGATTGAGAAGAAAAAAGTGTTGAAAACCTGAGAGGACAGTCTGAAGAAGTAATACCTCTTCTTCAAAATTCAGGAGGTTGTTCTCGAAGTCTTTGTCCTTGCGTTAGGGGCGTATGAATGATCATAAAGGGATCCACAGCCAATAACCATTTTCTCTATTTACAAAACATTTTATTTTCTATTTACAAAGCATTTTATTTTCCTGATACGGGATTTTTGGATTCAGAACTTCCTGATGCAGGGATTCCCTGCACAGGGACTCTGGATACAGGAGCCTTATCCATACTCCTGAGAAACCTGAAATAACCAGAGCCAATCAGAAAGATTGGATATGCAACCTTCCAGGTAAATCCTGAGATTAAAAAACTCAGGGACATGAGTGAAAGAACTGAAAAGATCCATTTCCTCCAGCCTGTTTCGGTTTTCCAGTAAGCGATTATAATGAAGGCGTAGAGGAAAACAAAGTTCTGGTTTACGAGCAACATCATGGCTGATACGGGAATTTTGAGGAGATAGCTTCCGCAAATCAGGATGATTGAAAGAATATACAGCCCAACCAGACTGGCTACAGGAATATTCCCTGCTGAAAGTTTTCCAAACATCTCAGGGAAGATGCCTGTCCTGCCCCCTGAATAGAGCAGGCGGCTTGCAGTAAAATTCCAGGAACAGGCATTGGCTGCAATAACCACTATCATGAGCCAGATAAGCAGATCTCCTCCGGGCGTAAAAAATACAAGGCTGGATAGCCCGGCTGCACCCTCAAGGGTTGTGCCTGAAGCACTGGCTCCCGCGCTGATAAGGGCAAGCATAAGGTAAATAGAGGTCACAAGAACAAAACTCAGCCAGTATAGGCGCGGAACATTTTTCTCAGGATCTTTTATCTCTCCCAACGAGAAAGAAAGGTTTTCCCAGCCCAGAAAAGCCCAGAAAAGCAGGGCTGCAACTTTCCAGATGTTATTCAGGTCTATTTTCCCTCCACTGTTAGCAGCCTCGCTGGCAATTGCGAACCCCGAGCCCAGAAAATCAAGGTTAAAGGCAATGAGCAGGCTGATAAGCAGGAAGAGAACAGCCAGAGCCGCATAATTGATCATGGAAATAACCTTCATTCCCGCCAGGTTGGAAAGAAACATCAGGGTTACAAGCAGGATTGCAAAAAGCGCTGTTTCTGCTCCGGATAGTTGGAAAAGCTGCCCCATATACTCGCTGCCTATAAGGGCAACCGCAGGAAGCCCGAAAAAGAATGAGCCCCCTACAAGATAGGAAACTGCATATCCTCCCCAGGGTCCCACAGCCTCTTCAGCATATCCTGCAAGCCCGGCTGTTGAAGGAAATCTCAAGCCAAGGCGGGAACAGATCGCAATAAGAGGGACTGCTGCAATGGCTATAAGGAACCAGCCCAGGATTGCTTCATGTACCGTGCCTGCATCAAGCGCCAGTCCTGGCAATGCCAGAATGCCTGTCCCTATAAGCATGCAGACTGCAAGTCCCATACCCCGACTGAAGGAAATTGTTTTTTCAAGCTCTGTCATTTTATCTCTTAAACTATCTGTAAAATGTTCGATATATTTATTTATTCGCAAAGAGGCTTTCAGACTATTCCTGCTTCATTATATACGTTCATACTCCGCTTCTCAGTAAAAGAGAATAACTAAATAAGAGTACACACGAGAAAAACATGAAGTAAAGTTCCGATTTACAATGATATACAGGACAGTAGCAAGCATCCTAAATATATAAGCCTTTAGTTTTTTATCCATCTATCCTCAATAAAATACACCCAGAGAATGCAAAAAAGCAATAATGAGTATAATAAGAACTCAGAAAACCCATTGAAACATCAAATTAAGCTAATAAAATCTATTAATCCGATTAGATCGCTATTTAAGCTTCAAAAACCTGCAATATAAAGCTGATAAAGGCAACTGAGTATTATTTTTATTAAAATTTTAGGGAAAAGCCGGTCATGGGTATGACCGGTGAGAGCCTGGAGTTCTATTAATCCATTCCCAGCAAGGTTTCTAAGATCAATTCTTTCCAGCCGGGACTACTGAAAAGATATTTCGATTTTATTCTTTCTTTTCCAGGCAGATGAGCTCTTCTGCATACGGCAGCGTCTCTTTAATCCAGTTGCAGAAATCCCTCCACTCGTCAAGCTTGTGATAGCGGCGCTGGAAGTAAATATTGCGGAGTTCAGCGTAATTCGTTATAACTGTTCTTTTCTGGTTGTATGCACTCGGCAGGTCCTGGACAAGTTCCCTGAAAACTGCTTTCCGGTATGCGTTATCCTCTTCGCTGTCGCCTTCGCGGGAGTTGTAGGCTTTAATAAGGTCATTCAGGTGCCGGATCTGGGCTTCCCTGTAATCGGTCAGCATATCATAGGAAAAATCGTGGGGAGCAAGCTCCTTGCTGGTCAGCTTGTGCATTGTTGAAGTGGAGTTCTTTTCTGCGAACTTGTAGGTATCAAACTCTTTCCACCAGTAGAGTGGGGCTGTGATATCAAAACAGACCGTGATGAACCTTAAAAACTTACTGTGTTCGGTCCCTGCAAGGGTCAGGCGCTGAGCCAGGTTCAGATCCTTTTCTCCGAGCTTGCAGTTCCCTGCCTCATCAGGCTCACTGCTGTCCATAAGATGCCAGGAGTTCATGGGGTTCCGCATGCCGAGAATAGCATAATAGATATTGTATGTGCCGTGTAATTTCATTCTAATCATAAAAACGCCTCTTAGACCCATTACGATAATCAATTTATAAATCTGTTTGTTGCGGATAATTCATAAACCTACGTGGTGGGCAGTTTATAATCCTGTTCATTGTAAATCGAGTAATTCGTTGTAAAATAATGGTTATCCAGACAGAATGATTATTCAGACAGACGGCAGGGTTTGACTGAAATAGTTTGTTTTAACAATAAAACAGTTTTAAATAAACTATCTGATTTTAAACACTGGGAAATTAGACAGGTAATAAAGTAAGACCGTCCCCGTAGGGAAACTATTTAAGAAAAACAGTTATCCTCTTAACCTATGATTTATCCTTTCAGGTACAACCTCTCTGCCAATTCCAGCTATTTTTATTTGAATATGAGCAACAGCACTTTATTTCATCTATATGAGCCTGTTAACTTAAATAAACTTGCAACCCCTTTTAGAGAGCAGCCAGAAACCTCTTCTTAAATCTGGCTGTTCCTGAATTCGGAAACCGAAATGGAAAAACACTGGATTGAAATGACTCCTGCAGATCCTCTTTATCTTGGAATTTTAATTCTCACAGGTGCGTTTACAGGCGTTATTTCGGGCTTGCTTGGTGTAGGAGGGGGCTTTATTATGACTCCTGTCCAGACTGGCTTTTGCAGGAAACCGGGCTAGAGCCTGATATAGCTATACGGATAGCTCTCGGCACAAGCCTTTTTGTAATCCTGTTGAACTCCATAAGCGTTGCTTTAAAATATCATGAGAAGCACGCAGTCCAGTGGAAACAGGCAACGCTTATGGGAATTGTAGGTTCGATTACCAGTTTTGGGGGAGCGGCTGTAGCTTCCAGGTTATCAGCTTTAACCTTGAGCACAATTTTTGGAATCGTGGTCATAATAGGAGCGCTCAAAATCTATGTGACGCCTGCAGTTCGAGAAAATGGTGAAATAAGCTCTAATCAAATGCTTTATATTCTTGCCGGAGTTTCCATAGGCTTTTTCTCAGGGCTACTTGGGATCGGCGGAGGAGTAATTGCAATTCCGATCATGCTTATTTTTCTGCATTTTGATATGCGAAAAGCTGTAGGAACTTCGTCTGCAGTAATAATGTTTACCTCTTTTGGAGGGTCGATAGGATATATAATCAATGGTATAGGTCAGCCTGGGCTTCCTCCGTATTCTCTTGGATATATCAATCTCATTGACTGGATTTTGCTTGTAATCCCAGGATTTTTTGGAGCAAGAAAGGGGGCGGATATTGCCCATGTGGTAAACCCGGAACACTTGAAGCATTTGTTTGTGCTTCTCATGATCTATGTAGGGCTGAAAATGATAGGAATTATTTGAAATTTAGCTGCCGGAAAGATTCTCTGTAAGATTTTTGGGATAACGTTTTTTGGGCAATATATCAGGTAAGAATTTTGGTGTAAGATTTCTGAGAAAGCATTTTTGATAACGGTATTACATCAAGCGCTCTCAATAGCTTCTACAGGATCGAGTTTTGCAGCTTTCCGAGCAGGGTAGATTCCTGAAATTATATTGATTATGAAAGCGAAGATAGCCGCATATAAAAAATTAAGGGGCTCGACTTCAAGAGGCAAAGTTTGGAGCCCGAAATACATTTCCTGCGGAACCTCGATTTCGTAGTTCTGGAGCGCTATAGTTGTAATGTAGCCAAGAACAATGCCGAACAAAAGCCCTATTGCTCCGAGAATCAAGGACTGGAAAAGGAAGATTGTCATTATGCTCTTCTGAGAAGCTCCCATGGCTTTCAGGATTCCGATTTCTGGGGTTCTCTGGGCAACAATTGTAATCAGGGTATTTGCTATCCCAAAACCTGCTATTCCATAAATCAATAAATAGAATATGTTTACAAAGATCTTCTGGGTATTCAGAAGATTCAGGATTTCAGCATTTGCTTCAAGCCAACTGACAGCATCAAACCCGGATTCCCTTTCAATTGAGGCTGCAATAGCCTCAGCCTGGTATGGATCTGCAACCCTGATGCCTATCGTGCTCACAACGCCCGGTTTATTAAAAAAATGCTGCACTGAATCGAGCCTTGCATAGGCTGTTACCTCATCTGCACCAGTTCCGGTATGAATAAGACCCAGCACCTTAAAAGAAGTAGTTTCCACACCTGGAAAAACCGCATTCACACGATCTCCGGTCTGGACTTCAAGATTTTCTGCAAGTTTGTCTCCAAGCACAATCCCATTTCTTGTATGGGCAAGCGATAGGAAATTTCCTTCTATTACATCCTCGCTTACTCGCATAACCCTATCTTCAGCCTCAGGGTCAATCCCCTGAAGCGAAATTCCTTCGGCATTGTCCCTGTATTCCAGGGCTGCCTGACCTAGATACTTGGGAGATACCGCTATGACTCCTTTCATTTCCGCAAACCGGGCTGAATTATACTTGTAAAGATGAATATACTCTTCTTCCTCATTTTGAGGAGTTATGACAATATGCGGATTATTCTCAATGCTTGACTGTACAAGCTCCGCCTGAAAACCAGTGAGCATAGCCATCATTACCGTAATGACAGCTACTGCAAGGGCAACTGCCAGTATGGCAAAGAAAGTTTGCCTTCTTCTGGAGAAAACCTGCCTCAAGGCAATTTCCAGTTCGTACATGTCATAAACTCCTATCTTGTAGACTCATCAAAGTATGAATCCCTATCTTGTAGATCCATCACAGTATGAATCCTATCTGTAGATCATCAGTATGAATCCCTATTCTGGATGGACTCTATCTGATAAACTCCATATGAATGATTCTGTATGTACAAGAAGTTCTCAAGCCAGTTTCAGTGAGCGACTATTTTTACAATTTACAGAAAAATGAAGCCTTCATAATCTCAAAATATTAGTAAATATATTTTATTTTCCTGGCTCTTACTTAGATTCCTCTTACTTAGATTCGGCTTTTATTTAGATTCGAATTCTGTTTGGATTCGACTTTTATTTAGATTCGACTTTATGTGGATTCGGATCTTATTTAGATTCGGCTCTGGCTTGAGATTTTTCAAAGATTTCAGGTTTCTGATATTATTCCTGTAATTATTCTTGTGAAGCTAATTATAAATTAGTTTCCAGTACTTTCAGGAAATAAACTCAAAGGACTATTTAGGAGAATGCACAGTGTTGTAATAAATCTAAGAAGCATAAAAAGAGAAAATTCAGAAAAATAAAGTTAAAAAAAGATTTAAATAGGAAATTAATATGGAAAATTAAAATGGAAATTAAAATAGAGATTAATAGAAATTAAAATAGGAAATTGAAAAATTAGAGCTGCACATAATGTGCAACTTCGCCCAGGTCTTCCTCGATTCTGAGAAGCTGGTTGTATTTTGCAGTCCTCTCTCCGCGGGCTGGGGCGCCGGTCTTAATCATTTCTGCGCCAATAGCGACTGAGAGGTCCGAAATTGTGGTGTCTTCGGTTTCGGCAGAGCGGTGGCTTACTATTACGGTATAGCCGTTCCTGGAAGCCATGCTTGCGGCATCAAAAGCCTCGGAAAGTGTTCCGATCTGGTTGATCTTTAAAAGAAGAGCATTTCCTGCTCCCATATCAACGCCTTTTGAAAGCCTTTCAATGTTTGTAACAAAAAGGTCGTCACCAACAATAATCGTGTCCCAGAGCTCGTTGGTCAGAGCTTCGAAATCATCAAAGGCTTCCTCATAGAAAGGATCTTCAATTGAGAGGATTGGATAGGTATTCACAAGTTCAATATAATAATCCATCAGTTCAGGAGCAGTGAGCTTTTTTCCGTCAATAGTGTAGAGTTCGTCTTCGTAAAATTCGGAAGCTGCAGCATCAATCCCTATAGTAACCTCGGTATCGGTGTAGCCAGCCTCCTCAATAGCCTGGACAAGGGCATCAAGGGCTTCGACCGACTCACTCATTTTGGGAGCATATCCTCCTTCATAGCCTACATTGGTGGAAGATCTGCCATATTTCCTTTCCAGCAGTTTTCCGAGCACATGATAGATTTCTGCCCCCATCTGGATAGCTTCATAAAAGGTTTCAGCACCTTTGGGCTGAATCATGAATTCCTGAATTGCAAGCTCATTGCCTGCGTGCTTGCCCCCGTTAAGGACGTTCATTGTCGGCACGGGCAGAGTGAAGGCGTTTGAGCCTCCGAAATAACGGTAGAGAGGAATATTGAGAGAATCGGCAGCGGCTTTTGCAACAGCCATGGATACTCCAAGGATTGCATTTGCCCCGAGGTTTGATTTATTATCGGTCTCGTCGAGCTCGATCATCAGCTCATCGATTTCTCGCTGATTTCGGACATCGAGCCCCAGCAGTTCCTTCTGGATGATAGTATTCACATTCTTTACTGCAGTGAGAACTCCTTTTCCTCCGTACCTGTTAGGATCTTCATCCCGCAGCTCAAGAGCCTCATTTGTACCAGTAGAAGCCCCTGAAGGAACACTGGCTCTGCCAAATCCCTTCGGTGTAAACACATCAACTTCAACTGTGGGATTTCCCCTTGAATCCAGGATCTCCCGAGCATGTATCTTTTGGATCTTATATTCTCCAGAATCCTGCTGTAGACCGATATATGACATCATTTCACCCTTTTTAATCTCTGATCTATCTATACATATATTCTGTTATTTGAAGCTTAACCTAATTTGAAGCTTAACCTCAAATTAAACGTTGCATGTTTGAATTGTATTTAATTCTTTATCCGGTTAACGCAGATAATTTTAATTAAGTTTTACGTTATTTTCTCATACGATACCCTGATTAACATATAAAGAATATGTATTGAATTCCCAGTCCCAGAGATATTGCTGCCTCAAGCATCTGATACCGTAACCTAATAAATCTTTGAAAATTTATTTAGGAATGTTCTACTCAAGTGTTTGCAGGAGATCCTCTTATTTGGCAACCCTTAATTCAGGTATTCCGGATTTTACGAATCTTCATTTCCTGTGAACACCAGCTTTAGAGGCTTTGGTCATGATTGCAAAACTTATTTTTTTCTCGAAGATTTATAAATATAAGTTTTTATATTGAAACTTATCAAAGGAAGTTTTTAATCGGGTTTGATTATTATTTTACTCTTTAACAATGCCCAATTTATTTAAAAAAATAATTTTATCTACATAAAATATATAAACATGAAAGTATTATTCATTTCTGATGACTGACGATTCTCCAGTTAATTTAACCGAAAAAGATTATTCAATCATTGATATGCTCCAGAGCCTGGGACTTCCGAGGACGGAAGCCACGGCGCTCGTATGTCTGAAAGACTGCAAGGAGTTAAGATCCCTTCATATTGAACATGTCTCAGGGCTGAGACAACCGGAAGTAAGTGTAGCCATGCGTCCCCTGCGAGAGAGAGGCTGGGTGAACGAAAGGTCTGAAAAAAAGAACAAAGGAAAAGGCAGACCTGTAAAGTACTATCAGTTAACAGTACCCTTCACTGAAATAATAAAAGCCCTTGAGGAAGAATTTTTAAAAGACAACAAAGAAAAATTAACTGCACTCAAAAGGCTTCGTGAACTGGAGACATTGATGCAAAATTGAGCTTGAGAAAATACCGGATCTTTTGCATGCCTATTTTTTAATTCTTTTTGTAACCAGATTTTCGGGCACTGATAATAACGCCTGTTTTATCTGAGTGTTATTCCTGGTCTGAGACCCGCCCAAAATTCACAGGAGCAAAACCTTGCTCTTCATCTGCAACTCTTCTGGCAGAAATGCCCTCCAGCTCGAAAACGAAAGCCTCAACTACCATAAAAACTTCGCTCTCACCTCTCAAGCACCCAAGTTTTGCGTTATCTCCTCTACCTGCACATGTATGCAGATGGATCTTCGGTTTTCCATCCTTTAAAAAAATATCTCCTATTCCCAGGATCTCGTGGGCGTCACCGAAACTGAACCATAAAGGCTCAGGAGGGATTTTATTTTCTTTTGGACCCGTAACAAGTTTTGCTTCTTTTAATGCTCCCAGTAGCATAAAGACAGCAGATTCTATGTTCTCCAGTTCAGCAAGTTTAATCAGCTCCAGAATCAGGTCATCCCCATGATCTATCCTGACAGTAAACACCCTGCCTATTCTTCCTTTTGCATATTCCATTTTATCTCCTCACTGATCTGTAATTTTCCCATCCACAAGTCTGATAATCCTATCAGCTTTTGATGCCAGGTCTTCGTTATGAGTAACAACGATAAAGGTCTGATTATACTGCCTGTTCAGCCGCCTGAGCAAATCATAAATCAGGTTACCCGTTTTTGTATCAAGGTTGCCTGTAGGCTCGTCCCCAAGCACGATTGCAGGAGAGCAGCTCAGTGCTCTTGCTACTGCAACCCTCTGGTTCTGCCCTCCTGAAAGCTCACTGGGTTTATGATTCATCCGGTCTTCAAGCCCAACCTCCTTAAGAAGTTTTTCGGCAATTTCTTTTGCTTCTTTCCTGCTTTTTCCCGCAATCAAGAGCGGCATCGCTACATTTTCCAGGGCTGTGAAATCTGGGAGCAGGTGATGGTACTGGAAGACAAAACCGAGCATTCTGTTCCGCATCTCGGAGCGCTCCTTATCCGACATTTTCGTTACATCTTTGCCGTCTATCAGGAGTGTCCCAAAACTTGGAGTGTCGAGCAGACCTATAAGGTGCATAAGAGTGCTTTTGCCTGAACCCGATGGCCCGACAATTGCTACAAATTCTCCTTTCTTAATTTTCAGATTTGCATTGTCGAGCGCGCGAAATTCCATTCCGTTTTTATATATTTTTGTTAGGTTTTTAAGCTCGATAATTGGGCTTTCTTCAGTCATGCTTTTCCTGCATTTTCAAAACCATTGTGATAAAAATAGAGGCTCTTTTAGTAAATAGCTTTTGGGCAAAGCCCAGGATCCTGCGGAAAATCTCTAATATGAACCAGGCTTCATTCTATCTTCTTTCTTATTAATGGAGCTGTAGATCTCATTCTTGCGGTTTAGACTTTCGTTCCACTTTTTTATCCATCTTTTTTACTTACAATATACGCTGCTGCAAGGATCAGAGCACAGCCCAGAAAAGTCGAGATATAAAGAGGGGTTTTAAGGATCGTCACATCAAAGAAAATTCCGGAGACAGGCTCCATTAGGGCAAGAATACTTCCTGTCTGTGCCTTGACTCCTGAGATCCCTTTAAGGTAGATTACAGCCGCAAGGGTAATTGTTAAGCCGAAGAAAAACAGGACGTCTAGATTTTTTACGAAAACAGCAAGTGGGGTGGCAAGTGCGGCTGGCAGTGTAAAGAGAAGACTTATACCTGTCAGCCAGAAAGTCTGAGCTATTCCTGTGTAGTCGTTCCTGAGATATCGGATTGTTATTATAGTCACACTGAATGATAGCCCTGATAGCAGCCCGAATATAAACCCTTTCTGAAAGTCAGAACCTGTATCAATCAGAATCTCTGACGGTCGGGCGATCAATAAAACTCCCGTGATTGCAAGCAGGAGGGATAGAAAGCTGTTACTGCTTCTACTCTCCCCGAGAATGGGTGGAGCTAGTATATTAACGTATATTGGAGCCGTATAAAACAGAAGGACAGCTACCGAGACTCCACTATATTGGATAGATGAAAAATAACATATGCCTGTTACTGCATTTGAAAAGCCAAGGAGCAATAAGTACTTTCTTCTCTTTTTAGGTCTTAGCTGCTCGATTTCTCTGTTGAGCAACAGGTAAAAGAGAATGATAAAGAAGCCAAAAAAGAGCCTTGAGAAAAGGAGGGATCCTGCTGACATATCTTCAGTCATATTCAGAAAAACCCCTATAGTACCGTAAATTATGCTGCCAGTTATAACTTCAAAATGCGGTTTTAATGAGCTTTCTTGCACAGGCATGGACGAGAGTTAAAAGCTTGCTGATATATACCTTTATGGGCAAGAAAAGATTAAAATTTTAATAAAAGATAAAAAATAAAGTAAAAGAAAGATTAAAAGAAACTTTTACTTATTATGTGCTCTTAAAACCGGTTTTCTTCTGACAAAAGCTCCCTTGTTGAAGGTTATTCTGTCCCATATAAACAGTTTTCTTAGAGAAACCGAGTCGTCCAGGCTTATAACAATTGCTGCCGCAAGGATGAAAATGCAGCCAGTAAGCATCCCACTGTGAATCGGGTTTCCAAGTATAGTGTAATCAAAAAATATACAGGAGACCGGCTCAAGCAGAGTAAGGATGCTGGCTGTAACTGCGTTCACGCCTGTTACACCCCTTATATAAAACACCGCCCCGACGCCTGTTATTAATACCCCGAAGAGTACAAGGACTGGAAGGTTTTCAGCAAGCACATTCCGTGGAACGGAAACTGCAAATGGTGAAAAGAAGAACAGGCTGATTACACTTTGCCAGAAGAGCTGGGTGAGCCCATTATATTCATCTCTGAGGTAACGAACTGAGATTATTACACCGCTGCTGAAAAGGCCTCCTGCAAGCCCGAAAAGCACTCCCTTAAGATAATCACTCCCGAATTCAAGCTGTTCAAAACCTCCTTCTGGCCTTGTTACATAGAAGACTCCTATCAAGCCCAAGAAAAGTGCAAAGATGGTTTTTCCTGTATTCTTTTCTCCAAGCAGGAGGGGGGCAAGGATTGTTAGATAAATAGGATCTGTATAAAGAAGCAGAACGGCTGAAGAAGCTCCTAAATAGCGAATTGCTGAATAATATGAAAACATTTGCAAAACATACAGGATCCCGAGGAGGAGCAGGTAGTTCTTCTTTCTTTTCAATGCGAGTTGATTTAAATTTCCGGTAACTGCCAGATAAAGCATAATGGCTGAAAGTCCGAATAGCACTCTATAAAAAATAATCGAACCAATGGACATATCATCCAGGTGTTGCATGTAGATTCCGACAGTACCGTAAATTATGCAAGCGATTAACAGTTCCAGATGATGATTAGTAACAGCAGTCATAGATTATTTAGAAGGAAAGGAATGTATATATATTTTTAGTAAGATAATACTTTCTAATAATAATTAATAAGTTTTCTCCCGATCTTGTTTTGTGTATAATTAATAAGCTTTAAGGGCACAAAGCCCTATTTAAACGCTGTGTTTTAGTCTTGAGATTTTTGCAGGCTGAGTACCACATACTGCCTGCTTCCTGTCCTGTAGATGGTAAGTCCTTTGAGCCCATGCCTCCAGGCATAAATCAAAGCTTGCTTAATATCCTCTTTTCCTGCAGAATGAGGCATATTGATAGTTTTCGAAATACCGCCGTGACAGTGCTTTTGAAATGCCGCCTGTACATCAATATGAGCCTTCCAATCAATATCAAGGGCTGACCTGAAGAGCCGCTTTTCTTCTTCACTTACGAGTTCAGGTTTTTCCACGTTCTGCAGGGTACCGTACTTATAGACGTGCTCAAGAAGCCAGTTATAGTCAGTCTCGGTCAGTTTTGATTTAAAGTGTGCTTTAAACAAAGGATGAACAAGCGTGAATTTCCTGCCTGAGAGCTGAGTTCGCCTGTATACCCAGCTGAAAACTGGTTCAATTCCTGAAGAGCAACTGGCAAGAATGCTAATTGTGCCTGTTGGGGCGATCGCAGTTAATGCTGCATTTCTCATCGGAAGTTCCCATGTGGAGTCCTCAAATTCCGGAAAAGGTCCTTTTTCCGCAGCGAGTTTTCTGGATTCCCGAATTGCAGCCCAGGTAATCTGTTCCATAAGTTTTTCCGCAAGCTCAAGAGCTTCCAGGGAGTCATAAGGCAACCCAAGCTTCAAAAGCATATCATGGAAACCCATTACCCCAAGCCCTGCTTTCCGGGTCTTTTTTGTTGCAGCCTCGATCTCTGGTACAGGATATGCATTCTTGTCAATTTCATTATCCAGGAAACGGATAGCTTTTCCGGCTACTTCCCTTAGAAAATCCCAGTTTACTTTTCCGTCAACAACGAAAAGGGAAAGGTTAATGCTACCCAGGTTGCAGGATTCAAATGGCAGAAGCGGTTCTTCCCCGCAAGGATTGGTAGCCGAGATGTCGCCAAGTGCGGGCGTGAAATTGTCTCTATTTATGCGGTCATAAAAAAGAACTCCTGGTTCGCCGTTTCTCCAGATTCCCTCAACAATTTCAGAAAAGATCTGCCCAACCGTCAGACCTGTCTGTCTGTTCCAGACTTCATCGACCCTATCAGCCTCAACGAGTTCCATGAAAGCGTCAGGAATCATGACCGAGATATTGAAATTGCTTAATTCTCCCTCTACACGTTTTGCCCTGATAAAAGAAAGAATGTCATTGTGGGAAATATCAAGGATGCCCATATTGGCTCCCCGGCGTTTTCCATATCGCTTTACGATTTCAGTTGCCTCATTGAAAAGTTTCATGACGGATACAGGACCGATCTCTTCTTTATCAGCACAGGAGCCGGAAGAACAGCCAGAGCGTATTTTTGAAAAATTAAAACCTGTGCCTCCTCCAGTTTTTTGAATCAGGGCTGCGATTTTGATCGAATTAAAGATCTCCTCAACGCTGTCCTCAACGGGTATTACAAAACAGGCTGCAAGCTGTCCGAATTCTGTGCCCGCATTCATGAGCGTGGGAGAGCTCGGAAGAAAGATTTTTTTGATGATTAGGTCTTTAAACTCCAGATACTCTTTTTCACTTGTCGCTATTGCCTTTGCAACTCTCTCACAAATATCGTTCCAATCCTTTTCTCCCTCAAGCAGATATCTGGCTTTAAGGGTTTCACTTGCCAGAAAATCTAATCCTTCTTCTGTTTCCCACACAAATCTCTTCTCCTGTGAAAATTCAGCAGGCTTCAATTTCCGCAAAAAGAAATTATATTCATATTGGACGGGCTTTTTTATCATTGTATCCGAAAATGCGGTCAGTAATTTCGATTAGAAAGAAAAGTTAAGAAAACAGAGAGTAAGAACAAAGAGAAAAAAAGTAAAGAAGAGTAAAAATGATTAAAAAATTAAAAAAGATTAAAAATTAAAAAGATTAAAAAATTAAAAGAAATTAAAAATTAAAAGAAGTTAAAAATTAAAATAGAGTAGAAAATTAAAAAATAAAAAAGAGTAAAAATAAGAGCAGGGATTACCCTTAAATAAAAGAAATTTTAGACCAGTTCAGCCTTTATAATTTTTACCTCAGTTTTCGGACGATCTTGGCGGTCAGTCTTCACCTTACCGATAGAATCCACAACATCCATGCCATCAACTACCTTCCCGAAAACAGGGTGCATTTTATCGAGATAATTGTTATTCACGAGGTTTATAAAGAACTGGCTGCCACCGGTATTGGGACCTGCATTTGCCATTGCTATGGTGCCTCTGTCGTTCCGGTTGTGGTTTGTAAACTCATCCGGAATAGTATAGCCAGGTCCACCCATGCCCGTACCTGTCGGATCTCCGCCTTGAATCATGAAGTTGTCAATTACCCTGTGGAAAATAACTCCATCATAGAAACCTTGCTCAACAAGTTTTGCGAAATTTCCTGCCGTAATTGGCATGTCTTCAAACAGTTCAATTGTTATATCGCCCATAGTGGTATGCAGGACCACTTTCTTTCCCTTCCAAACAACCATTAATTTTCCTCTGATAGTCTTTTGGTTTAGTCTTTATTGCGCAAACCTTTCTGGCAGCTTTTTGTGCACTTTATGTTCGTCTTGCATGTAAATGCTTCGCTGCCCGAGTTCCGTACCGCCCGAATTGCGCTTCGGGATCACAGAAAATCGAAGATTTTCTAGGAGTTGCACTGCAAGTGCAACAGCACGCTGCCCTTTTCGCTTCGCTCAAGAGGGCTAATTTAGAGGAAAAGTATCAGTTTATTGACGGCACCATCATATTTCGTTCACTGAGGCTAACAGCTAATAAGCTGGATAACATTTCTCTAGGGTTTTTAGGGATTCTTTGCTCTTTACAATGTGTTATACTTGATTTGTAATTTTATACGAATAACTAATTTTTTATATACTAATTAGATTATTTCCTACCAAGGAGGAAACTTTTATTAAATCTAGATAAGTGACAGTGGGGGAAATTCTTATGGAGAGACGCCGGGGATTTTACCTGCAGATAGCAGCAATTCTCCTGGTTGTGCTACTGGTGCTTCCAGTTTCGGTAGCATTAAATCACAAAGTGGAGAATATTCTGGTGGATGAAATTGAGAAAACGAATTCTGCATTAACATACAATGGAACTGAACAGATCGAACAGGCTCCTGAAAACCTGAGCGAAATGGAAACTGCGTTGATTTCCTTGAATGAAAATAGGGCACAGCTCAATACAAGCCTCGAATACATGGGAGATATGATAGAAGTTGCCAATTCGATCTTTGGAGAGCCTGACAGCAGCATGTCCACAAATGCAAATATGCTCAAATGCCTAGAAACAATGGTAGAGGTGCTGGGCTGAGGTTGATAGTGAAATCTGAAGGGTTAATGCTAATACTGAAATCTAGAGGATTAACGTTAATAATGAAATCGAGAAGGATGCTTTGGATGTACAGGCTTTGTGAGCAAATGTCTGGTAAATACTCATTTTGACAACTTTTCAAATAATCCACTTGTTTTTGTTATTTCACCTCTTCGCCGGCTGCGTCAAATTCTACCTTTTCCTCTTCAGCCGGCATTACTGTGCTTCCTGCCTTTATTGCATACCAGCAGCCATTTAATCCGGCAAAGGTAGACATTATACCAACCATTGCGTTTCCAGCAAGATTTCCCCCGTAACTTGCATTGTTATTAAACTGCCAGAGTATCATTCCATCGTTTTGAGTCCATCTTCCAGCAAGGTTTTGTGATGGGATACTGAAAGTGCCATTACTATTGAAAGTTATCCCAACCTGAATGTAACTTCCACTGCAGCCCCAACTATAATGAAGATTCCACTGTCCAGAAATTGCCATATATATCACCTGATTTTCAATGATTTCTAATAATTGCGTTTTGTCAATTGGCATAATATAAGATACTCACTAATTGGAATAATAGTATAAAATTTCCTGAGAAGGTATAATTAGAAACTATATTCTTGGGCTTCTCTTTCTAACAGGCAGCCGGGCTTATACAACCTCTTCATATCACCAGTACACGGAGAGGTATCTGTTTCTGTGGAAAGTAATGTGAAAATATAGTATTATCAGATTGCTGCAATTCAAAGCAATAATGGGACTTATTTATTGATATGCATCAATTTTAGTCCCCGATTTTTTTAATGAGGGTAGAAAGATCTTAACTCCATAAACTACACAACCTTACCCAAAATCTATTTATACTATGTCCGTCATTAGTCACTGATGAGCATAAATATACATCAGTGATAAACAATGCACACTTCAATCCTCCATATCCTCAACACAACAAAAACCCGCGTACAGGCTTTCGGGTCACAAACCTGCCGTGAAGACCTGAGTACGGGCTTTGAGAAAAGGGATTTTTTCTCTGCGGTGGCAGATGCAAAGAATGACGGGCGGGTGCCTGTAATTGCAGAGATTAAGCCCGCATCACCAGGGAGAACTTTCAGGGATATTTCGCCTGAAATGGCAGCCAGGCTTGCCAGGGAGATGGAAGAAGCAGGTGCTGTTGCAGTGTCTGTTCTGACTGAGCCCGGAGTATTCCGGGGTTCGCTTGAAAACCTGGATACAGTCCGAAAAGCCGTATGTTTGCCTGTTCTGAGAAAAGACTTTATTATTGACAAAAGACAGCTTGAAGAAGCCGAAAGTGATCTTGTGCTTCTCATTGCAGGCATTCTTGGGGAAGAACTTGAGCTTTTTGTTGAGCTTGCCCTTGAAAAAGGACTTGAGCCACTGGTTGAGGTCCATAACAGAGAAGAACTTGAATCCGCCCTGAAAACTGATGCAAGAATTATAGGAATAAATAACCGGAGCTTTGAGACACTTAAAACTAACCTCGCTACCACGGAAGAACTGGCTCCTCTTATCCGGGAATACGACCTTGACCATGGGACCAGGCACCTTATAATAAGCGAAAGCGGGATGAACAGAGTAGAGGATGTTCGGAGGGCAGTCCAGGCAGGCGCAGATGCCGTGCTCATAGGATCTGCACTTATGGAAAGTGATTCTGTTTTTGATAAAACGAAAGAATTTGTCCAGGGCATTTGCTGGCGTTAATAACTATTTTTCAGACTTTTCGGAGCTTTCAGCCTGCTGGACAGGGTTGAAAAATCCTCTCAAAATCCATTCAAGGTTCATTAAGATTTGTTCAGGATTCTTTCAGGATAGATTCAAACTGAACTTTGCTTGGATTTTGCTTTAATCATTATACCAAAAACCATGCTGCCAGATGCGATATCAAAGCCATGCTACAGAATTGCACAAATAATAAGGGAGTAATTGAGTTGACAGGGATTAAAATTTCAAAATTTCCGACAGAAGATTCATGTTTAAATGAGCTTGCAGGTTCGAAGGAATATTCCAGAACGACCACCCAGGTAAAAGGAAAATACGGGAATTATGGGGGACAATATGTACCTGAAATCCTCATGCCAGCCTTAGAAGAGCTGGAAGAAGGTTATGAGCGGTATAAAAACGACCCTGAATTCCTTGCCGAGCTTGACTATTACCTGCGGGAATTTGCCGGCAGGAAGACCCCACTCTATTTTGCCCGGAATCTGAGCAAAAAATACGGATCAAAAATCTATCTCAAAAGGGAAGACCTCGTGCACGGAGGAGCCCACAAGTTAAACAATGCCATCGGACAGGCACTGCTTGCAAAATATATGGGAAAAACCAGGCTAATTGCCGAAACCGGGGCAGGACAGCACGGAACTGCAACAGCTATGGCAGGGGCGAATCTCGGACTTGAAACTGTTGTGTACATGGGAGCCAAGGATGTCAAACGCCAGCAGATGAATGTCTATCGTATGGAACTCATGGGTGCGGAAGTAAAGCCCGTGGAGACTGGCTCAAAAACCCTTAAGGATGCCATTAACGAGGCTTTCAGGGATTGGGTCACGAATATAGAAAACACGCACTATCTCATAGGCTCGGTTGTAGGTCCCCATCCTTATCCTTTAATTGTAAGGGATTTCCAGAGCGTTATAGGACTCGAGGTAAAAGAACAGATTTTGCAAAAGGAGGGGCATATGCCCGATTCGATAATTGCGTGCGCAGGCGGCGGAAGCAATGCAATGGGAATTTTCCATCCCTTTGTAGAGAATACTGAAGTCAAGCTGATTGCTGTCGAAGCCGGTGGAAAAGCCCTGAAGTGCACGGAAAAAGCAGCCTTCCACTCAGCCTCCCTCTGTGCAGGTGAAGAAGGGATCCTGCACGGAGCAAGAACAAAGGTGCTGCAGGATAAAAACGGGCAGATCCTTGAATCCGAATCCGTTTCAGCAGGTCTTGATTACTCAGGAGTCGGGCCTGAACTAGCTTATCTCTCTGAAAGCGGCAGGGTTACAGCCCGATATGCGACCGACAGCGAAGCCCTTGAAGCTTTTCATGAACTGAGCAGGCTTGAAGGAATAATTCCTGCTCTTGAATCCTCTCACGCCCTTGCTTACCTGAAAAAAGCGTCAGAAGCCGGAGAACTGGGAGAGGTAGTGGTTGTAAACCTTTCCGGAAGAGGGGATAAGGATCTGGAAACTGTCCTGAGCCTGAAGGGGGGAGTCTGAGATGAGAAGGCAAAAAATCTCCGAGAAATTCTCCGAACTCAGAAAGAAGGACGAAGGAGCCCTTATATGCTACATAATGGCAGGAGATCCAACCGCAGAGCAAACAGGGGAGATTGTTAAGGCTCTAGTAAACGGAGGAGCGGACATTATAGAACTGGGTTTCCCCTTTTCAGATCCTGTAGCGGACGGACCAACCATCCAGGTAGCAGGTCAGCGGGCACTTGCAGCTGGCATGGATACAGAACGTTATTTTGAGCTTGTTAAAGCCCTAAAGGTCCGGATTCCGCTTGTTTGCATGACCTACTACAATCCTGTGTTCAGGTACGGAGTGGAAAAATTTGTAGAACAGGCTGCTGACGCCGGAATAAGTGGATTGATAGTGCCTGATATTCCTGTTGAGGAAGTGGCTGACCTGAAATATAGCTGTGAGAAGCATGGGCTTGATCTTATCTTTCTGGTTGCTCCCACAACAACCGAAGCAAGAGTTAGAAAGATCCTGGAAAAGGGTTCAGGTTTCCTCTACCTTATCTCAAGGTTAGGGGTCACGGGTGCCAGGAAAGATGTCTCGTCCTCAACAAAAGAGTTGCTTTCTAGAATACAAACAACACTCCCGAAGGCTGTAGGATTCGGGATCTCTACGGGAAAACAGGCAGAGGAAATTAGAGCAGCAGGAGCGGATGGGGTCATAGTCGGCTCGGCTTTTGTCAAGATTATAGAAGAAGGAAAGGACGTGAACGAAAGGCTGGAGGCTCTTGCAAAAGAACTCAAATCCGGAATGAAGAGAGCCAGTTAAAAGAGATTTTGGAAAAAAACCAGGAAAGTCAATGACGTGAAAAGTTGCGAAGCTTCTGGAACAGATTGGAAAGGGAAAGATCAGGAATTGAAAGGAGGCAGGAGATATGCAGAGGTATATTAAAAAGCTGGAAGAAGGCTGTGATCTGAGCCCAGACGAAGCCGAAGCAGCAATAGACAAAATCCTCAGCACTGCAAATGATGAGGAGATCGGGATGTTTTTGCTTGCCCTAAGGGCAAAAGGGGAGAAGCCCGCTGAAATTGCAGGTTTTGTAAGGGGAATGAAGAAAGCCGCAAACACAATCAAGCCCAGAACACCTTTCAGGCTTGTAGACACCTGCGGTACAGGAGGGGACGGGCTTAATACAATTAATGTTTCGACAGCCGCAGCAATAGTAACAGCAGCTGCAGGCGTACCTGTAGCCAAGCACGGAAACCGAGCTGCTACTTCAAAGTCAGGAAGTTCGGATGTGCTCGAAGCCCTGGGAATTAAAATTGACCTGGCACCTGAACCCGTCAAGCAGACAATTGAAGAAATAGGAATAGGGTTCATGTTTGCTCCGGTTTTCCACCCTGCTATGAAAAGGGTTGCGGGGGTCAGGAAGAAGCTCGGAGTCCGCACGATATTCAATATTCTTGGACCCCTTACAAACCCGGCAGGTGCGAAAGGACAGGTTATAGGGGTTTTTGATAAGAAACTCTGCGAGCCAATAGCTTTTGCCCTTGCTGAACTTGGAACCGAACATGCCCTTGTAGTGCATGGAGATGGAATGGATGAAATTTCAAATACGGGTGAGACCTATGTTGCAGAACTAAAACAGGGGAAGGTTTCGACTTATACCCTGACCCCTGAATCCCTGGGTATACTGAGAGCAAGCCTGGATGATGTTTTAGGCGGCTCTCCGAAGGAAAATGCCAGGGATTTGCTGCAGATTTTCAAGGGCAAGAAAGGTCCGAAAAGGGATCTGGTAATAATAAATGCTGCCGCAGCTCTTTACGTTAGCGGGATTGTGAGTTCTATACGGCAGGCTATTCCTATCGCTGAGGATGCTATTGACAGCGGAAAAGTCATGGTTAAATTCAACCAGTTTAGGACTTTTACCTCAGGGTTTTACAGGCAGAGCAGTAAGGTAAGTCTTTCGGGAAAAGACATCAAAGTTTGTTCCAGAACTTCTATATTAAGCCCGGCTTCGGGGGAGAGGGCTTGAAATTAAAAACAAGAACGAAAATCTGTGGGATCCGCACCCCTGAAGAAATAGAACTCGCAGATCTCTACGGAGCCGATGCAGTGGGATTTATCACAGAGGTTCCTATCGAAAGTCCAAGAAGGCTTGATTCCTCTACTGCTGCTTACCTGGTTTCCAGTGTTCCTCAAACCCTGAGTGCTGTACTGGTTATTATGCCTGAGAATTCGGATACAGCTGTAAAGCTGATTGAAAAAGTAAATCCCGATATCGTACAGATCCATTCCGAACTGCCCCTCTTAGAACTCGAGATAATAAAAGAAAAAACGAACATCCCTATTATAAAAACTCTATTTGTGCCCTTACATGGGAAAACCACAGGTGAAAAAACCCTTTACATGAATTCGGTTTCAAGCTTGTTTGAGAAGGTCAACCTTCTGGAAGAAACCGAAGTTGTAGATTCAATTCTGCTCGATACGGCGAAATCTGGAAAGCCCGGAGGCACAGGCTGCGTGCACGATTGGACTCTGAGCAGGCGAATCTCAGAGCAAACAAGGCTTCCTCTTATCCTTGCAGGCGGGCTCAAGCCCGAAAATGTGCAGGAAGCGATCAGGGCTGTTTCCCCTTATGCAGTTGATACAGCATCCGGGGTTGAGACCAGCGGGAAAAAAGATGCCATGAAAATCAAAAGCTTTATTGAAAAAGTGAGGTGTGCCGATGCTTTCCTTTGACCTTGGAAAAGAAGAATTCAAAGCGCTTGCTTCAGGCATAAGCCAGCCAGTCTTTATCCAGCTTCTTGCAAGAATAGATGCAATTACCTGTTCTCCCCTTGAACTTTACCGCACCCTGCGGAATTCAGGAAAGTCTGGCTATTCTTACCTGCTGGAATCCGTGGAAAAACAGGCAAGTCGGGCAAGGTATTCCTTTGTTGGAAGCGATCCGGATGCTGTAATTGAAATAAATGATAGGAGAATTTCCCTTGAGCTTCTGAACTCGGATGCTTTGCCCTTTTTTGAAGAAGTCAGGTCAAAAATCAAGGAAGCCTGTGGATCTGAAGCCGTGAAGGAAGAGAAGCAGGAGAAAGATAACTCCGGACTGAAAAATATAAAATTAACAGCTCCAATACCTCACGGAAAGGATGCTTTCGATGGCCTGCGCCTGGTTTTTCCTCCTGCAAATGGGCTGGAGATCCTTAATGCACGGCGTTTTGATAGGCAGACCTTTCTGGGCGGCGCCATAGGCTATACAGCTTATGACGCTATCTATGACAGCTGGCTTGGAGTTGAAAAAGGCTTTGAATCCGAGATTCCCGAACTCCAGTACCTGCTCGTTTCAAAAACATTCATATTTGACCATGTAGCTGAAGAAGTATTTATTGTGCTTACTCCTTTTGTAAACCCGGATTCTGATGCTGGGGAAATCTATGAAAAAGCCCTGCAGGATGCTGAGAAGCTCTATTCTATGCTCAAAGAAACTAGCTTTTGCCGAGATTCGATAAAAACCGGACTGTCAGGTGCAGTATTAGATGCACCAGAATCTTCAGGATTATCGGCTTTTGAATGCCGTACTGGGGAACAGGAGTTCAAGAAATCTGTACTCCAGGCAAAAGAGCATATTTTTGCAGGAGACATCTTTCAGGCAGTCCTTTCCAGAAAACTCGAGTTCAGGCTTGAACAGACGCCTTTTGAAATTTATATGCGGCTTCGATCAATCAATCCGAGCCCTTACATGTATATTTTTGAGTTCAGGGATCTGGCAATTGTGGGGGCAAGCCCAGAAACTCTGTTAACTGTCCATAAAAGGACCGTGATTATAAACCCAATTGCAGGTACCTGCCCACGCGGAAAAACCGAAGCCGAGGATGAAGCTTTTGCTTTACGCATGTTGCATGATGAGAAAGAAAGAGCTGAACATGTAATGCTTGTCGACCTTGGGAGAAACGATGTTCGAATGGTTGCAGAAAGCGGTTCAGTAAAGGTTTCCGAATTTATGAAGGTTCTGAAGTATTCCCATGTCCAGCACATAGAAAGTACGGTTTCAGGAAAACTGAGACCGGAATGCGATCAGTTCGATGCTTTCAGGGCTGTATTCCCGGCAGGGACGCTCTCTGGAGCTCCTAAAATCCGGGCAATGGAGATTATCTCCAAGCTTGAAACTTCTCCCAGAGGAATCTACGGCGGTGGAGTAGGCTATTACAGCTGGAACGGGGATGCCGATTTTGCAATCGTTATCCGTACCGTGCTTGTGAAAGGTAATAGAGCCTCAGTGCAGGCTGGGGCAGGAATTGTAGCAGACTCTGATCCGGAATATGAATTTCGGGAGACTGAGCGTAAAATGGCAGCAATGCTTGCAGCGATAGGTGGAGAGAATTATATAGCAATTCCGGGGTTAAATACATGAAAAAAGGATTATTAAAGGCTTATTACAACAAAAAAGCCAGATTACAGGTTTTTCAGTAAAAAATCCTGAAAGGAAAAGCGAGGAGAAAAGATACCAGAAACTGTAAACTTGGGGGAAATTTAAGGTGAAGGTTGTTTTTATAAACAATAAAGATTCCTTTGTGTGGAATCTTGTAGACTATATTTCTTATTTCGAAAAAGATACTCTCGTACTTCCCAATACTATTTCTCTAGAAGAACTAAGGAGAATAAAGCCTGATGCCCTTGTTATTTCACCGGGTCCGGGGAGCCCTCTGGATCCCAGAGATATAGGAAACTGCCTGGAAATAATCAGGGAGCTGGGCAGAGAGATCCCTCTTCTTGGAGTCTGCCTCGGGCACCAGGCGATCAATGTGGCTTTCGGCGGATTGGTTAGAAGAAGCAAAGTCGGACCAGTGCATGGAAAAAGTTCAAAAATCATCATGCATGAGGAATCTGCACTTTTCTCAGCCTTTGAAGGTCCGTTCGAGGCTGGCCGATATCATTCCCTTGAGATCAGCGAGCCTGCGCCGGGGATAAAAATAACTGCCAGGGCAGAGGATGGAAGCATAATGGCGGTGGAGCATGTACAGTATCCGATCTATGGCTTGCAGTTCCATCCGGAATCCGTACTTACTCCAAGTGGGCTGAAAATAATCGAGAGATTTCTGGAAATTTCCAGAAATTATAAAAAAAGACAGATGGCTGTCTAAATAGTCAAAAATTTCTCGTGGAGCCCAGGTTCATTTCACTGATTATCAGGGGCTCACTTTTCCTTTTTGGCAGCCTCAGTTTCGGGCTCCTGCTCCCCAGTATCTCCTTCGTCCTCAAAGAATTCCTCTTCTGTGAACTCTTCATTAGGCTTGGCTGCATAACCTGCAGGCTGGAGATTCTGGAGCTCCGAATATTGACTTACAGTCTGAGCAATGAGCTGGGGATATTTCTCTATTTCCTCTCTTGTCTTGAAATTAGCTAATTCTGAGGCTTCTATAATCTCTTCTCTGGCGTCCATTGCTGCCTTGCTGAAATCTTCAAGCTGCTGCCGTTTTGCAAGGTAAGCTATTTCCTCAAGAGCCAGGGTAGTCCACAAGGTTACGACTTCCATTCTCTTTTCAACTGCGCCCAGTCCTATCATCTTAAGCGCATCAATAGCAATTTGGGCAGGTTCAAGCATCTGAAACTGTACTGCTCCTTTTCCAATCTCCTGTATAGCTTTTGAAAAAGACCACATTGCGTTTGAGAAGTTCTTGTCAAGTGCAGGTTCAGAAAGTATTTTAAGTTCACTAAGCGCTGTGTACGCAACGTTATCCATCCTATTCTGGACAGCTTTATTGCCAATGTTCCGGATTGAGATAACGACTCTTTTTAAATCCTTCTCTAGATCGGCATTAAGCAGCTCTTCCCCGAATTCCCGAAGATAGTCAATATATTGGAGCGCATCATATTCATTCTGCTCTCTTACCGCTCGCTCTCCAGATTCTCCAAGTTCAATAGCCTTTTGTTCGTTCATTGAGAACATATTAAAACCCCTTTCCAGTAAAATCCTTTGAAAAGTTTTCGCATTTTAAGAGTTTAATTATTTATATAGGTTTACTCGGATATTAGGCTTCCTATAATTTTAAAAGTATATTGGAAATTTCAGAGAAATTATTTTAAAAAAATCTTCTAAAAAGCTGGAAAATAAATAAAAAACTTTTAAATCTCTGCTTAATTAACAAATTCCCTGTAAACGCTGATTAGAATATATAAAAGCTTGAAAAATAGATATTTTAGAAGTTGATGAAATAGATAAGTCGATTTAGAAGTTGATGGAACAGGTAAGTCAATTAGATAAGTCGCAGATAAGTTGTAGATCAATCGCTTATAAATAGTAAAGAATTACTAAATATATTATCTCTTTAAGATTCTCTTATATCCTTTTCAAAAAATGGTATGCAGGAACCATTCGTATAATTTACATATTGATAAAATAGAAAAAGTTATATACATTTCATGCATAATATATATTGTATGAACAAAAAAACTCATACAGGCTTTCTTGCGTGTTCTCCTGCATGAGCAAGACCAACCTCCGGTAGGAAGAAGGGTTCGACTCCTTACCTTCCTCCTACCTGACCAGCTGTGTTGAATACTGGGTGCACAACGAAATATGGAAGATGAATATGGTTATTCCATTTCGAAATCTCAAACATTTATCAGCAGGGTGATTCTTTTGTTTTAGAGGAAATACTTCAATAATTTATTTAAATCTTATGGTTTAAAGTAAGTAAGAAATCTTTTAATAGTTTCCATGCACTTCTCTCAACTTTGACAGGCCCTGCTTCTTTAGAGCACCTTTTAAGTTCCCGGATGAAAAAAAATTCCTGATTGAGAGGCTTAAGGTTGTTCTTTGAATTCAGCTGCTTCCGTCAGACTGTTAATTAAAACCAAAACTCAATTATATTAAGATTTTGGTAATGTAAAGATGTGGCTATGTAATAGGTTCCTGAAATAACCTGATCACATAGCCATCTGCCCTGTGTTTACAGCTTAGATTGAATTTTTTCCTGAAGGGTTTTTATTTCCTGAAACTTCTCCAACTTTTCCTCAGATTCAATATAGCCTGTTTCTGTGAAATTATCCAGCGCCAGTTCCGCCACTACTGAAGAGTTATTCAGCATTTTTTCCTCAGCCTGAACTCGAAGGGTCTCAAGTGCCCACTGGCATTGTAAAACCGCATCACTGAGCCCCTTCTTTTTACATATTTTTCCAATATCCTCTATGGAAAGCGCTGTTGAACTAAGGGCTTCGTCAAAGTAATTCTCTGCAGCAAGCTTGCCTACTTCCTCAAGCAAAAGCAGAGCACTGACAGTCTCAAGTTCAAGGTTATCTGCTGCAGTCCTTTTCCCGAGTTCTCCCAGACCTGTAACTGCACTGAGTATGGCTTCCTCCATACCACTTTTGGCAGCAGAGGCTCCTATCTCTTTAAAAAGCAAAGAGATGGTAATTATTTTTTCCTGATCCCACGATTCGGAGGAAAACTTCCAGATCTCCAGAAGGGTTGAAGCAGCGACCTTAGAGCCTGCTTCAAGCGAATGTGCAGCAGCAGTTTTTCCCACTCTTCCTATTGCTATAAAGGCTTTGCTCAGGGCGGAATCAAATCCTTTATCTGCTGCTGCCCTTGCCAGTTTCCCGAGGGACAGAACTGAATTGATGGCAACAAGTTCCATATCTCTTTCTGCAGCTGCGTGTGCAGCACTCTCAATTGATAAAATAACTCTCTCGGCATCTGCCTCTTCATTTTCAGAAAGGAAATCTGCCGCAATCCCTGTAAGGGAATCCAGAGCCTGGAAAGCTCTGGTCTCATCTCCTTCGTCAACAGCAGATAAACTTACCTCAACTGCCTCTGCCTCATTTAATGTAATCATTCTTTTTGCCCCTCTTTATTTATGATATAGCACTTTAAGTCATAACACTTTAAGTCTCAGGTCTCTCCCTGTGATTTCTCAATTGCTGCCTCGCATTCTTCGCATACTGTCGGTTGTAAATTCGCGTGGGGCATATAGCCCGTACAGGCAATTAAAGACCGGCTTACTCTATGAAGTTACGAGATTATTAGTGTTACTATTTTGTAATTGAGACAGTTCATTTAAAAGGGTATTTTCCGTTTTTATGGAATCTCAGGTTTTGAAGTCGAGTTCAGATTGAGTCTACTTTGCCAGAGATTCCATTTATACGGTTTTTCTTTTTTCTTCATAGGCAAGGGCATGTTTCAGAACTTTTTCATATTCATCCTTATTCTGTAATCCTACAATTCTTGCTCTGACTCTGTCTGTGGTTATATTCCCATCCTGCTGCATGTAAATGTACTTCCCATCCTCAATGTCCATAATTACGGTAGAGTCAGGGATATAGCCTACATCAAAATAAGTCGCAAGCTCGATGTTCTGGTTGATGTTTACGGACATAATCGTTATATTTTCTCCGTACTCGGCTGCCAGCTCATCAAGGATAGGTTTCATGGACTGGCAGGCGCTGCACCATTCAGCTCCGAGTCTCAAAAAAACCGGTCCTTCTTCAAGGGATTTGTTTATCTGCTCAAGTTCAGTCGTCTCGATAACAACTCCTTTTTCCCGGGTACCTGGGAAAATCGGAGGGTATTTCTTATTAAACAGGGTCAATAAGGTATTACCTTTGATGTTCCGATTCTGTGAACTGTCATCTGAGGAAAGCCTGTTTATCAAAGGCATATAGTCTGCAGCCCCACCAGTCATGTTAATAACATAGGGCGTGCCTATTATGCCGTTCTCATCAGCTTCTGCCCTCTCATGATTTCCCCAGAAATTACCTGCTGAACTGCTGTTCCAGATATTCTTTCCTTCATCTATGGCATTGACCGCATTAATAAATTCATTCTCATAGAGCGAATTGTTAGATGAATCACTAAGATGTACTCCAACGTCGTTGAGGTACAGATTATTACTGGTCAGAACATTTGTCCCTGCTAACTGACCCCGAATTCCGTATTTATTTTTCAAAATGAGATTGTAAGCAAGTTTATTCCCCTGTGACATTTCCAGGAAGATGCCTATTTCGTTTGAATCTGCAGTATTGTTAATAAGAGTATTGTTAAAGGAATTGTTCAACGAAACTCCCTGGTCGTTTTTCACTACCAGATTCTCTGACAGTACATTATTCTCAGAATTGCCAAGCATAATTCCCTTACTTCCAAGACTTACAAGGTTTCCTTCAAGATAGTTGCCCTGAGAATTCTTGAGAACAATGCCCAGATCATTAAGCATCAGTGCGTTATCACGTAATGTACAGTTCTGCACATTTTCAAGGTAAAACCCTGCATTCCCGTACTTATCCGTACCAGAGGGATCTCCTGCAATATGAAAACCTTCTATTGTCACGTTGCCTGCGCTGATATTGAAGACAGCATTGCCAGGCATTGCGCTTATAACATAGGTACGGTCAGTCTGACTGCCTGAAAGCGTGGAATATGAGAGAATTGTGAGCCCCTTATCTACTTTTATATTTTCCCTGTACACCCCAGGGCTTACAAGAATTGTATCTCCGTTCTGAGCATTCCTGACAGCTTCCTGGATCGAAGTATAGTTTCCTTCCCCACTGTTATTTACTATAATAACAGAAGCATTACCCTGGGCTACGGCTATCCCAGGCATAATAAGAAAAATTATGAGAATAATCTGAACTAACTCGCTTTTCATGAACCAATAACCCCCTGATTGGTAAAGTTGCCCCGGCAAAAATAAATTCTGATTTTATTACAGCACGTAAGAATAATAAATTGGAATAATAAAATCATTTGGAAATATATATTCTGAAAAATGAGCCTTAAATTCTAAAATTCTTATTATTTTAAAGATCAGAATTCGTCCTTAAAGCATAATTAAAACATGCAGAGCCGCCGGTGAAGAAACCCTAAATAGCTGGTATATAGCTTTTTCTTTATTCGGCGGCACAGTCAATAAAAAAGATGAAATTCTGGCTTTTAAAACCTGTCAGTAAATTAAGCCCTTTTCAGCTGTATTGAGTTTAATGGTTTATCCGAAATCCAGGGAGTTCCTGGACTGAAACTCAGACAAGCCTACTGGTGCAGCTTGCAATTAAGCTTTATGAAACTTTCAATCCAAGGATTCAGCCTCATGTATATATTCAGAACCATTGAGAGTGTCCAGAGCAAGTTTTGTCGTAAGCATATGACTTATTAAAAACTTTTCTTTAACTTCAAAAACCATCGTATCCAGAGAACTGATAGTTTTCATGATTAGATTTTCGAGATCACTGAGGTCCGTGTAAGAAATTTCATCTTCTGAGAGAGCAGGAGCGCTCAGGGCGATATCTGTTCCCTGTTGAATAAACAGGCTGAAAATGCCCGGAAATTCTCCTGAGAAGATAATTGCATCTTTTCCATGAGATTGGGACAAGATAATACATGATTTTGGAGGGAGAAATCCTCCATTGTCCGGAACTCTAATACTCTGGTGTCCAAAAGTTTCTGTTCCTATAGAGCCTATAGCCAGAGCCGCGACCAGAGTCTCTCTCTCGATTTTCTGAAGCGATGCGGAATTTGCAATTTCTCCAAGGTATGCGACTGCAATCCTGACAGCAGCCTCCATATTCTGCCCAACTGCCGCTTTACCAATCGCGCATAGAGAATAAAGGATACTTAAACCGGTATCGGTCATCTCCTGTTCTCTTGCAATTCTGGCCATCTTTCCAAGTGAAAAAAGCGATAAAAACACCCCTATTTCCATCCTCTGGAAAGCAGCCGCGCTGCCTATATATCTTATACTGATAATTGCCTTTTTTGCATCGGGCTCAAGTTTCTTATTTATGTATTCGGTTCCCCGTTCTGTAAGGAAATCTATTGATCGTAGCACACCAAGCTCATCATTATCCTTAACTGAAGTTAGCCCGAGGTCTGTTGCCCCAGCTTCGTTTAAAATAGACGTTCAGAACACCCCACTTAAATTCTTATTTCGGGAAAAGGCATCTTAAAGCCAGATAATTCTTCCTTCACTTCTTTCCCTGGAGCAGATATTGCTATTCTACGCCTGGATTAATTGACACTGAGCTGATTGCCTTAATTTAACTTTATAAGGGTACTATTAACCTGAATGTAAAAGTTCAAAATCCCATACCTGGATATTTCCTCTTACATCTGGAAAATTTATACAGCTTCTCTTCCAGTCTTTGAATTTCCAATCTTTCAAAGTGCAGGAGAGCCACTTCGGCAATTATAGATGCGTTCATCAAATAGCGGTCCTCGGCATTAAATTTAATTGTTTCAAGTGAATAGGCTGCCTGAAGTAAAGCCCTATTAAGTCCCTGCCTGTCTGCAGTTTTTCCTATGTCACGGATAGAACGAAAACTTATATCCGCAGTTTCTTTCAGGTTTTTCTCAATAGCCCCTGTTCCAATTTCCTGAAGCAACAGCTCAGCATTCAATGCTGCATCCTCAAATTTCTGTCTTGCCGCAATTTTTCCGGCTTCCCCGATAAGGGCTACTGTACTGCTTGCGACATCTCCCAATCTCTGCCATGTAACGCTTTTTCCAATTTCCCCAAGAGCAAAAATAACTGCAACTGTTTCCTTTCTGGCTCCTCTAGAAGCCGCGGTGTTTCCCATCTCCCCAAGGCAGCAGGCTGCAATCTTTGCGGGAGTTTTCATTCTTTTCCCCGCCGCGAACTTTCCAATTTCTCCAAACGCGAGTGCTATGCTCACAAGTGCATTTTCCATATGCTGCTTGCATGCTTCTCTGGCAACTTGAGGAAAAAGTAGAAGGGTATTAACAACGATCGACTCAAGTCCGGCAGTAGCTGCCGCCTGTCCTATCTTCTTAATATATTCGATCAGTCGTTTTGTGTCATCTTCCTGTCCTTCTTTTGCATACTTCAGCACAAGCTCGAAGAGATAGTCAAGGACTTCATTAATCTCGGCTTCATTCTTCTCATCAACCAGATTAAGTCCCAGTTCCAGTGCCTCATTTTCATCGAGCGGTATGATCACTTCGTGCCCCCAGGTTCTCTCTCAAGTATGTATAGATATGTGAGGATATTAGCTTTATCATGAAAAAAAAGCACTGTTCAAGGATTTTTAGCCTCTGAAATAATAATAAAACCCTGAAAAGTATTTGACTGAAAATATCTGACATTAAAAAAGTCTATAGAGGTTATTAAATAATAAATTTTTGAAATTTATTTTATCCACGCGGATGATAAATTAAAAATGTAGATAAATATTATTTGCATCTTCGAATCCTTTAAGCTGGGATCTGGCAAGCAGGATCCCAAGAATAGAAAAAGGTATTGAGAAAGAGGTTAAAAATAAGTTCTCTGCGCCGATCCAGAAAGAAAGGGAAACAAGTATACTAAACACGGAGCAAGGAGTTTAATGAAGGTTTCCGTCTTCATTAAGGATCTTTAAAAGTTCGATTATCGAGTACGAAGCCCGGGTAATCCCCATGCTGCGCTTATCAGTATCTGTGCCCGCAATATAGAGATTTTTGACCGGAGTTCGAATATCTGCGAATTTCCCATTAATTGTGACTGCGGCTTTCTCAGGGATCATTATCTGTTCGTGCTGCATTTCTATATGCTTCTCCAGATCAGGATGGGCACGGAAAATTGTTTCGTAGGCTTTCTTAAGCTCCTTTTCCTCGCTTTCATTCTCATCGATAACGAAAGAAAAGCCTATAAGCTGTTTATCCTTGGGGGCAAGCGAAGGGTCATAGTTACTGATAGGCATTGCCCAGTAAGCAAAATCTTTGAACCAGATTTCTGAGCCTGTGTAATTGAATTCGGGAAGCTCTTTTTCCAGTCCCAACCAGATGGTCAGGCTTTTGCTGCGGACTATACCTTTCAGATTTTCAATATACTCTTGGGGAAGATCTTTTATAAGTCTGGGGAGCTCAGTTGCAAAGCCCGTATAAATAACAAGATCAGATGCATAAATCTCGTCGGCTTCCACGCCTGAAACTTTTCCGTCCTGCACACGGATGGATTTGACCTCACATTCTTTTTTAATCTCTACGGTCTCGGGCAGAGAATAAAGAATGGCGTTGAGCAAGGCTTTTAAGCCTTTTCTTGGGTAGCCCTGAGAGTAGTTCACCTCATTCGTTGCAAGTCTTTCCAGGGAAGTAAAAGGCTGGGTAACCTTGGTCATCCTGGACTGCAGGGAAGCGTGAAGATGAGATGGAAGGATCGAAGCAAGGATAGACTCCGTTGACTGCCGTTTTTTTGGTTCCAGTCTGCCGATCATCGCTTCAAATTGTTCCTGGGTAATGCTGTCCCTGACAAAACTGCTTCCTGACAGGACTCGATGAGCAGAGGTTTCTTTCATTGACCGACCTGATAGGAAAGCTGCCATCGTATCTACGAAATCATAGGTTTCCTTTGAAAGACCTTTAGGCAGGAAATCATACACTGACTTGTCAGAAAGGTCTATCCCGAATGAAGAAAGGGTAAAAGCTTTTGTCAGGGTTTGTGAAAGCAGGACTCTATCCTTTCTCGGAAGCACATCAAAAGTTATGAAATCTTTAAGGTTGGAAGGAACCTTGGTAAGTCCGTTTTCAGTCCTGATATAGTAATATCCGTAGTCCTCGAATACCGGCAAAAAGTCAAAGTAGTTATCCATCAGCCTTTTAAGGGGTCCTTCAACCAGATGAGTTATCGCGTGTACTCCAGTGTCCACCTGATAGCCGTCTACCATGTAGCTGTTGCAGTTTCCACCCAGATACCGTCTTTTTTCAAGAACAAGAACCTTTTTTCCATGCTTTGAAAGCGTAAGCGCCGCTAAAAGCCCGCTTATACCCGCCCCGACAATAATTGCATCGTATTTTTTCATGCTGCTAACTACCTCAGCTTTTTCCAGTGAATTAAGTTATAATTCAATGCAGTTATGCACTTTATTTCTCTCAACTCACAACAGAGCCTCACATTAATGGAATGGTTAATTAAAATATGTGAGACTATAAAAAATCAATCCAAGTCCGGGATTTTCTGGAAGTCCTGGATTTCTTGGAATAGTATTACATTGCTAATCATTTATTAGTTTTAGACTCTTTCCCAGACAATTGGAGAGTACAATAGAGAAAAAATAATATTTATAATTAACAGTCGTCGATGATAAAGAATATTGAAAATGTGACATATATATTATTTTATTTGTATCATTCTCTATAAATTAAAGGTATTTTAGCATGATATCATAAAAACTTGAGAAATTGTTATCTACTCTCGTGCTATTCTAGAATTCTTAGAGCATTCCAGAGTAATTCTAAACCCTGATTCCTTATTTCTTGAAGGGTTATCTTTTAGAATCCTTTCTGATATTAGACTGAAAAAACATCCTTAACTGGATGTAAATAAAAAAACACTTTAAAAAATAAAAGATTTGGAAAGAACATTTTTCAAAGATTTTTTAGAATTGTTTAACGTTTATTCCTTTATTTCTACTCTTTTAAACTTGAGATAAATCAGTATTATTCCAATGAAAATACCTAAAATCAAATATTTTATAAATTTTTTCATTTTTGCCATGAGTACATCCCCCCATTACTTACATAGTTAATACTCTCTACATATATTCAAGTTTTCCTGCTAAAAATTTATCAGGCACTTATACTTTTGTATAGCTCTAAAAATATCTCGAATTGCTAAGAAATTCCAGAATATTAAAAATATTATACAATGCTAAAACTTCAATATTACAGTTATCCATGCCATCCAGCGCTTTTTAAAAGTTATAAAAGGGGTAATAAAGCTTCAGTTAAATATAGTACTGTTACTTTTTGTAAAAATAAATCGAGGGGAAGTTTATGAAGATAGTCGGGATACAGTCAAGCCCAAGAGGCGAGCAGAGCAACACTTTGAAACTTGTAAACGCCGCTCTTGAAGGAGCCGCAGAAGCAGGAGCAGAGATCGAATCAATTGATATTGCGAAGATGAAGATTAATTACTGCATGGCATGCAATTCCTGCCATAAGACAGGAGTATGCGCAATAAAAGATGACTTTGAGCCTGTACTGAAAAAGTTGCTGGCTGCCGACGGTATAATTTTGAGCAGCCCCAATTACATAACTAATGTTACAGCCCAGCTAAAGACCCTGTTTGATAGAAGCCCGCTTATCGTCCACGAACAACTCTTTGACGGAAAATATGGCCTTTCCTTAACAACCGCAGGCAGCGGTGAAATCGATTTTGTGCTTGGTATAATGGATAATTATATAGTGCAGTGCGGAGGCAAAGCCATAGGGGGAGTGGGCTGTGTAATGTCAGAAGGTCCTTCGGCAATGGAAGAAGCTATTATAAAATCGCGTGAGATGGGTAGAGATCTTGTTAAAGCGATAGAGGAAAAGCGGCAATATCCTGAACAGGAAGCAAGACAGCAAGCCTGGAGGGAGCAGTTCAAACACGTAATTCTTGCCAACAAAGAGGACTGGACACATAATTGTGATTACTGGATGGAGAAAGGCTGGTTAAAAGAATAAAATTTCGCATAGAATTATCCAATTGGTTTACCGGTGGTTAATTATGTTAAAGCCTGAAGAACTGGGAAAAAAGCTTACAGAAGCCGGCAGGTTAAAATTACGCCCATTATGTGTTTACGGGACGGATGAGATCCCCGAAGGAGCTGTTCCGTCATACACTGTAGACCGATGTGTAGCAAAGGCGGTTTATATTTCCGCTCTCTTTAAAGAGACACCTCCCCTCTATATTGAAGCAGGTCATGAGCAGTGCTGCGCGGGTGGACTGGTATGGACTGGATTCTCAGAACCGCATCCAAAACTTAAGTACTTCGTGACTGTGGGCACGCCAGATTTCCGTGGAGGCGCTGCTGAACATTTGAAGGCAACTCCTGAGCTGTTCGATGAACTGATAAAGCGAGCAGGAAAAATTCTTCCGCACGGCAAATACACGGTTATTGCTCCGTGTACTGCCGAGATCGAACCTGACATTGTCAGATCATATATTGTCTTTGCAGGCGCAGAGCAGATAAGAAATCTTTGTGGGCTGGCTCAATTCAGCAGTTCTGATCCCTTCTTTAAAACCATAATCCCAGGTGGGCCAACCTGTGCTACCATGATTACTTTCCCGGCTGGCATGGCTGATAATGCGCCGAAAGACTCGGCTTTTGTCGGACCTGTCGATCCAACAGGGAATTCCTGGCTGCCTCCGGAATTAATGATAATGGGCATTCCGTCTGGGCTGGCGCAGCAGATGGGAGCTGACCTGGAAGAATCCTTTATCTGCAAGCGAAGCAAGATAGCGTATCCTGATAAGCGTACAGATATAAAATATCCGTAAAAGGAAGATATCCGTAAAAAGGCTTGAGCTAGAGAAATTATTTAGATAGTACTTCTTCAGCATCTCTGGCTCCGGCTTCAACTTCCTTTTTGTATTGAGGATCAAACTGGAGTAAAAGGGCCTGAAACTCTCCGATGTGGGTTTTTTCCTCTTTTGCTACATCCATGAGGACGTCTTTTACATATGTATTTTTTGTTAAGTTTGCCATCTGCTCATAAAGGTTTATAGCATCAATCTCGGCGACGATCGCAGCTCTGATGATCTCTTTATCGATATCTTCTTCAGATACGCTTTTAATATCGACAGGTATTTTGGATAACAACTTATTCCCCCTGCTTACGTATATGAGAATATAAAATAAATATTTTTACCTGATCCAGCTTTTTCACAGTTTTAGCCTGGATAACTACTTTCTCAGCCCAAATGGCTCCCACAGGACACTTTAAATGTATCCAGATCAGGTGTTGAAGTACAATCACACAAGTATCCAGATCAGATATTGCAAAGTTCTCAGATCAGCCATAGCTGATCCTGTAAATTGCATTATTCTTATCATCCGAGACCAGCAAAGCTCCATCAGGCATTACAAGGACATCCACAGGTCTTCCCCAGGCTGCAAGCCCCTGGAGCCATCCTTCAGCAAAAGGCTCGTAACTGACAGGCGTTCCGTTCTCAAGCCTGACAAGAGTAACTCTGTATCCGATTGGGATTTTCCGGTTCCAGGAGCCATGTTCGGCGATAAAGATCTGATTTCTGTACTCTTCAGGAAACATTGTGCCTGTGTAAAAGGTCATTCCAAGCGCAGCCACATGCGGGCCCAGTTTCATTTCTGGTGGCGTGAATTCCGAGCAGTTTCTGAGCTCCCCGAATTCCGGATCTGGAATGTCTCCCCCGTGGCAGTAGGGGAAACCAAAGTGCATTCCCTTTTCAGGTGCCCGGTTGAGCTCGTCTGGGGGTATGTTATCTCCAAGCCAGTCCCTTCCATTATCAGTGAACCATAATTCTTTGGTCTCAGGATTCCAATCAAAACCAACGGTATTCCTTATCCCTTTTGCATAGATCTCAAACTGGCTTCCATCGGGTTCCATTCTGGTGATTGTCCCATACCGTTCATCTTCCCCTTCCTTATTACAAATGTTGCAGGGCATCCCTACAGGCACATACAGCTTCCCATCAGGCCCGAACTTGATATACTTCCAGCCGTGAGCGCGGTCGGATGGAAAACTATCATTAAGCACAACAGGTTCGGGCGGATTTTCAAGCCTTGCTTCGATATTATCATACCGGATTATCCGGGATATCTCAGCAACATATAACGAACCGTTCCTGAATGCCACTCCATTTGGCGAATCCAGACCCTCAGCAAGCACAATTACTTCATCAGCTTTACTGTCATTGTTCCGATCGAGGATTGCATAAACCTTTCCTGCACCCCGGCTTCCGACAAAAAGCGTGCCGTTCGGGCTCAGAGTCATTGATCTTGCATTTTCCACATCCTGTGCGTAATAATCAATGGAAAAACCAGGCGGAAGTTTAATAGATTCAAGCTCTGCTCCATTTTCATTACATACACCAATTGGTACAATTCTCAGGACGGCATAAGCTGCGAAAATAAGTACAATTGCAACAAAAACCCCAAATATTATCTTTGATCCTTTCATTTCCCCCACCATCTTGAAATTAGCTATTGTACGGGCTGTTGTACAGGAGTCTTTACTGTCTCACAACGCCACCTGCAGCTAATTTTATTGTGATCTTTTTATTGTGATCTCAGGAAAAGTTGCCCTGTGATACTTTTTGGTTTTCTCAGTACCCTTTCAAGTTAGTTAATAGCCCTTTTTCTCTGGAGATTCTGCCTCTTCGAAAATGACCTGTTTTTAATTCTCCTGCTCTGCTTTAATAAAACTCCCCCATCTGAAATCAGAGAAATACAGATTGAAAAGATTATCCCAATTATATATTATCGGCTTTCTAGAAATGCTTTTTTAAACATATTTTAATCATGTTAATACTTTCACCCGACTTCCTTAAACCTTTTTTATATGTTTTATCCTATCTCAGGGTGATGCCTGCCTCCAGTTCGAGAATAAATGTTCCGGAAAGGCGAATAATCTTCCATGTGGATATGGATAGCTTCTTTGCATCAGTAGAGATCAGGGAAAAGCCGGAGCTCAAAGGACTGCCTGTAGTTGTGGGTTCTGACCCGAAAGGAGGCTCTGGAAGGGGTGTTGTAAGCGCATGCTCGTACGAGGCGCGAAAATACGGGATTCAGTCCGCAATGCCGATCTCACAGGCTTACAGGCTCTGTCCAGATGCGGTCTTTTTGCCTGTGAACATGAAACTGTACGCAGATGTCTCTGCAAAAGTGATGGAGCTTTTAAAGGGGTTTGCAGACAGGCTCCAGCAGGTCAGTGTGGATGAAGCCTATCTTGTGCCGGGTCCCGAAATCAGGAATTTTGAAGAAGCTGCTATATATGCCCTGAAGATAAAGGATGAAGTCCAGAAGCAGGAAGGAATTACCTGTTCAGTAGGGATCGGACCGAACAAGCTTATAGCTAAAATTGCATCCGGTTTCCAGAAACCTGACGGGCTTACCGTTGTCAGACCCGAAGATGTAAGGGAATTTCTTTTTCCCCTGCCTGTCTCAAAAATTCCCGGAATAGGGAAAAAAACCGCTGAGACCTTGAAAATAATGGGAATTACCAGAGTAAAAGAACTTGCAAACTGTGACGTGCAGTTCCTAACTGAGAAATTCGGGAAAATGGGGCTTCGCATGAAGCAGCTTGCAAATGGACTGGATTTTGGGGAGGTCCGGGAAAACAAAAGTATAAAATCCATTAGCAGGCACGGAACCTTTGCCGAGGATACGAATGACCCCGTAAAAATCATCGGGTCTCTGAACCTGCTTATAGAAAGCGTGCACAGATCTCTCCTGAAACACCGTTTACTTTTCAGAACTGTAAACCTTACCGTACGCTTTGAAGATTTCTCAACCTACACCCGCTCAAAAACCATTCCAATCTGGACCTCAGACATTTTTGTGATGAAAAGAATCTCCATGCAGCTTCTCTCAGAATTCATAGGAAACCGAAAACTCAGGCTTGTAGGCATAGGCGTTGCAAAGCTCCGCGAAAGAGACGAAAAACAAACCCTGATTACAGATTTCTAAATGCAAGATTCCTCACAAGCCTTTTTGTAAAAGGGTTGCAGCTCAACGGTTTTGGTCAGGCATTGCGCAGGTTCTGGATCGGCACATACATTTTATAATAGGAGATCCAATCTAGATCCAATGAAAAATAATCTAAAGATGGCTCTGGCTCTTCTCATAATTATTGTTCTGACTGTAATCATTATTTACGCTACACTTCCGTATCTAAACTATATCTTCGGAGCCTTCATCCTTTTCACAATATTTCGACCTCTTTATCAGTTTCTCGTAAAAAAAGTCAAAATTCGGAAGCAAATCGCAGCCGTACTGGTGATAATAGTTTCCATCTTTGTTGTACTGATTCCTTTTTACTTCCTTCTGAGTATGATTGTCAGCGAAATCCAGCAGCTTATACTTAATCAGGAAGCCATTATTGCGTCTATTGAATCTGGAGCTGTCTTTGCAACTAATTTTCTATCAAGGCTGAATATTCCTTTTGATATGTTCCAGACCAAAATAGAGGAAAAAGCAATGGAGCTTGCCTCACAGGCTGTCAATTACACAAGCCTGTTTATTCTGGGCTCAATCCAGAGCCTGAGCCACCAGTCAATTGGGTTATTGATAATGTACTTTCTGCTTTACTACCTTTTTACCGAGGAAGATTCGGACTTTATGCGTCAGGTCACAGTTGCAGTCCCTTTCAATGAAGAAAATACAGCCACTCTGCTGAACGAGTTCAGGAGAATTGTCCGGACAACTCTTACAGCCAGCGGGGCAGTTGCCCTTGCCCAGGGTGGAGTGCTGACAATTGCATTTCTCTTCTTCAATATCCAGGGAGCTTTTCTCTGGGGCGCGATTGCAGCTGTTCTGTCCTTTTTACCTCTTGTCGGAGCAGCTTTTGTCTGGATTCCTGCAGTTATTGTCCAGTTTTTCCAGGCTGACTATGCGGCGGCGATTGGTATACTTGCAGCAGGACTCTTCATAAGTGTACTTGATAACTTCCTGAGACCCATGGTCCAGAAAACGGTTGGAAAAATCCATCCTCTTCTGTCCCTGCTTGGAATTGTAATAGGGGTGTCCCTCTTCGGGCTGATAGGAATTGTTATAGGTCCCCTCCTGCTCTCCTACTTTATTCTGACCGTACAGATGTTTTCCAGGGAGTATCTTTCCTGAAAAGGGTAAAAATGTGCAGGTTGACGTGTCGAAGAAAAAAGATCAACAAAGCTCCTTTCTACAGTAAATGCTCCTATAAGAAGAACTTTTATTCTTTCAAGCATAGGGAAAAGTATGCAGATTGAGATCCTGGGATGTGAGTCTTTTGGAGCAAGGTCACTTGCCTGTCTTGTAAAAACGGATGAGAGGACGGTTCTGATCGATCCTGGAGTTGCACTTGCACGCTTGCGTTCAGGATTGTTTCCACACCCGATAGAGGTTGCTGCGGCTTTCAGGATAAGGGAAAAGATTCTCTCTGCATTTGAGGAGGCTACGGATGTTGTTATCAGCCATTTTCACGGGGATCATATGCCAATGAGGGCTGAGGATCCGTATCAGCTGCCAATGGAAGCTCTCCCTTCCCTTGAGGGGATAAATTTCTGGTGTAAAGGTCCAGCAAAAATCTCAGCTCTCTCTTCAAAGCGGAGACGTGAGCTTTCGGATTTTCTAGGTTTTCCTCTTCCTGCCTCGGAAGGCAAAAAGTCTGGCAGTATGGAGTTCTCTCCTCCTGTTCCACACGGGGCAAGTGAAAAGGGCTTTGGAAATGTAATGATGACCCGGATCTGCGAGGGAGATGAGGTTTTTGTCCATAGTTCCGATATCCAGCTTCTGCATAGGGAAGTAGTACTTAAATTACTCGCCTGGGAACCCACATTTGTTTTTGCCTCAGGTCCCCCTATTTATCTTTCACATCGCGTGCCTGAAGCCGGAAAAGAAGCCTCTGAAAATGCTCTCCTTCTGGCAAGGCATGTAGACACCCTTATTCTTGATCATCATCTGCTCAGATCTTTTGAAGGGTATAGCTGGTTAAAAGAGCTTGATGAAAAAGTTGAAAACCGAGTCCTATGCGCTGCAGAGTTTATGGGAAAAGCCCCTGAACTTCTTGAAGCCCAGAGAGAAGCCCTTTATGAAAAAAAGCCTGTACTCTCAGGCTGGCATGAAGCCTATGCCTCTGGTAAAGCAGGTTTTGAGGAATATCTCTGACATTCAGGTTTTCTAGCACCCTGTTCTGTTAGGGGGTCTCAGTGTAATTGTCTATGTTATTAATCTGTTCAGAGCGCTGTTCGTAATAGTCGTAGAGTTCTTTTCCCCACACCAGAGATCCTGGCTCAAAGCAAAGTATATATTTCCTGTCAAATACCGTACTTTTCGGGAAAAGAGCCATTGCCATAAAGTTATCAGCTACTGTGATAGCAGGAATCCTCTCACAATCAGTGCAGGTAAAAAGTTTTGCATTTTCTTTTTTAAGATACTGCTCGGTCTGTTCCCTATAATCCTCAACCCACCTTTTCAGGACGGATTTGGGTAAAACAAGCGATATTGGTATTCCTTTCTCGGCAATTTCCAGGTAAAAAGAAGGAAAAAGGGGATGGAAGTAAGGAAGTACAGCATCAAGCTTTTTTGCCAGCTGAACATTTTTGACATATTCCGGGATCATCTCAAACATGTGGTCTATCTGAGGTTCAATTATGGTACAGTGCCCGAGCTCGTAAATTCTTCGAAGGAGAAAGTCTGGAATCTCGCTCATTTCCCGGTCTGCCCAGTAATCCACATTTTCTTCGAGAAAGGCAAGCGTATCTACAAGTGGCTTCATCTTCTCAGCCACAACTCTGCCTATCTCGCTTAACCTGTAGAGGTTTTTTTCCTGAACTACCAGGTGCTGTTCTTTGAGCTTTTTTACCTGCGGCTGGACTGCGGTTGCACTGGCATTAAGGGCTTTTTTTATTGTTTCAATATCCTTTGGTCCCTCAAGCAGAAGAAGCAGCACATTCTTTCTTTTCTCAGATAGAAGAATCAGGTCGAGTAGAGTACTATCCATATTATGCACCTTGACCTGCTGCCTGCAGGCTTGTAATATATAGGAGTTCCAGAAATCTAGAAGTCTCAGAATCTAGAAGTTCAAGAAATCTAGAAATTCTAGAGATCCAGGAAAGCTTAGTAATAAAGGAAGATTCATACCGGAAACTGAGTATGAGCCTTATATTTATAAAAACTTGAAAATTAATAGTTAATATATTTTTCTCTCCATTTTATGAACATTATGCATTTTTGTGAAATTATTTTTCCTTTTAAGTATTTTTTTCTCCCCAGGAAATTCAATTTAGAAATTCAATTTCAAAATGCATATTTTGTTTAATGGACTATCTATCTGCCAATACCTAATATTTAACTAACTTACATGTGAGCAATAAAAAGAGTATGCCAACAAGCTTTAACGCCTGTTAAATAGCGTTTTTCCCAAAAATGGTCCGCCTGTTCTTTCAAACCCTTATAAGCGAACCTTTTTTGGGATGTAATCCTTTTCAGTTTCTGGGGGAACAATTCTTTCTTATATCTTTTTTTCGTGCCATTTACATGTCTTTTCTTATTACCCAGCATTCTTTGTTTCCGACTTTGCATTCAAGGCTTCATAGAATTGCAGACCTAACAGCTATACTAACAGCTATAATAAAATTTGCAAGTACGTCTTAATTCTCTCAAACATAAATAATTATTTGTTAAGGAAGTAATAAAGCTAGCAGAAGGCATAAAGGTTGAAGCATAGTGCTTTAAGGCAATAATTATAAAATCGCATTTGTTAAAATGGATGAAAATATTTATTGGCTTACATTCTCAACCTTGATGGATGTATAAAACATATTCAGGAAATAATTGAGCTTGTTTAACCCAGCCCGCGGGCATTGGCTCTTTTAACCTGTTGGGTTATGTCCTCTATAATGCCCTGGAAATGGGTAATTTCCCCTTCTTCATTGCGCTGAATAAAGGTTTTTTCGTCAACCCAGCGGACTTCAGCGTTCTGCGTAAGGATCCGGTACCGGCGATTGAATTCCCTTCCCCCTTCCTCGCAGTTCTCCTCAAGTTCGAGTTCCACAAGAAGCAGGTCTTCAGGATGAATAATTTTCCCATAAAGGACTCTTCCGGAAATGAAGTCCTCAGGGGTATACCCAAATTGCCTGACATTCTCGGATACATACACAGTGGGCCAGTATTTTTCAGCTTTCCAGAGAAATACTACCTTAGAACTGTTGTTAATTACGGCTTCAAGAGCTTTTTGCCGTTCAAGCAGAACCTTTTGCTTTTCCATCAGGGCTTTCTGGCTTTCAAGCGCGTCCCTCAGCGCTTTTTCATTTTTTATTTCCTGAGTAATATCTCTGATTATTCCCTGGAAACTTGCTACATTCCCGTTTTCATCACGGTGAATAAAGGTTTTTTCTTCTACCCACCGGACTTTTCCCTTCCCTGTAAGAACCCTATACCGCTGTACAAAACTCTCCTGCCCAGTTTCGCAACATCGTGTAAGTTCCTTTCTAACCCGGTCTACATCCTCGGAATGGATAATATCTGCATACATTATCCTGCCAGTCAGGAAATCTTCCGAGCTGTACCCAAGCTGGGTTACATTTTCGGAAACGTATTTTGCAGGCCATTTCTCGTCCGGGGCCCAGAGAAAAGCCATAATAGGACTGTTATTAATTACGGTTTCCAGAATTCGCTGCCTTTCGAGTGCTTCATCAAGAATAAGTTCATCGCTTTCAGCTAGCTGATTGAATCCCATGACTATTACCTCCACAACCCTTCATATCCAAAATCCTTTAACCGCCCCAGGAAAAAATGTACGTCTCAAATCCTCAAGTATATAATATATTTTGACATCTTATAAATTATAGCTTTTTGTTCACAGGAGAAATATCATGGATTCCAAGCTTGCAGCAGAAAATAAAGAGAATGTCGGAAAAAGTGGAAAGTCAGGAAAGGAAACCCCCGACATTATACAGCAGGCTAGAGAAGAATATGGGAGATATTTCGGGATCTGCGGCTCATACTATCACCTTAAAGCCTGTATCTGCAAAAGCTGTCCTTCCTATTCTGGCGGCGCAGGGATGTTTTGTTCCAGCGGCAAATCATTAGGACAGGAAAAAAAAGAAGGCTGCTTCTGTGGAACCTGTGAACTTTACAGGAAATTCCGACTAGAAGGGGAATACTTCTGTATCAAAGCCAAAAAGATCTGAACCTGCCAACGAGAAAAGCCTGAGTTCTCCCCAGGAAACAGCAGAAAAACCCAGCATGCAGTGGGAAGACAAGATTTTGCGTGTTAGATGAATAAAAAGGCTCCTCTTTTCAGTTATCTGGCTTGAGAATTTTAGCTGCAATGTTTAGAGTTTTTTATAGGATTTGGGTTTACAGCTATCGAACTTGAGACTCTAACTACCGGATTTGAGACTTTCAACTATGAAATCAAGTATTCTTTCAACTATGAAATCCAGTATTCTTAATTATTAGACTTTTAATTGCCTGATTCAAAATTTCCTTTTTTACGAGATCTTAAGTTTTAATTAATCAGATTTGAAGCTCAATAAAAAAATCCCATTGAAAATTTTAATATGCTTAAAAAAGCTCACAGCTTGAGTTTTATCCATCATGTCAGTCAAAACGCATGAGCTTTTCAAATGCACCTGTAACGCTCCAATTCTCGCCTTTTTTGAAAAAGCTTTACAGGTTAGGCTAAATAATTCAGGATATATAAAAATAAATCCTATAGATTTTTAAGATTCAATTTTTCTCTTCGGTCATGGGAGAGTTTCTGAGATCTATGGAGGTATAAAAAATGGCAACTAAAGAGGAACTTATTCAGGAGCTTTCGGATGCAGTCGTCTCCTGTAAGAAAGATGCAGTAATTGCTGCGGTCGAGAAAGCGAAAGAGGTCATGGAGCCTTCCGAGATAATTGAAAAAGGACTTTCTGCAGGCATGAATCAGGTAGGAATTCTTTTTGAGAGAGGGAAGCTTTTCCTGCCCCACGTAATGATGGCTGCGGATGCAATGACAGCAGGGGTTAAACTGCTTGAAGCTGAACTTCCGGTAGGGACCGAGAGTAAAAAACTCGGGGTTATTGTGAACGGCACGGTCGAAGGTGATGTGCACGACATTGGAAAATCAATCGTGTCCACAATGCTCCAGTCTGCTGGTTTTGAAGTGCACGATATCGGACGTGATGTTCCAATCAGGAATTTCGTCGAAAAAGCAAAAGAAGTCAATGCTGATATGATTGGGCTCTCCGCCCTTATGACCACAACTCTTCAGGGGCAGAAGGAGGTAATCGAGCTTCTCAAGGAAGAAGGGCTCAGGGACAAAATAAAAGTCATGGTAGGCGGTGCACCTGCAACCCAGGCATGGGCGGACAAGATTGGTGCAGACTGCTATGCTGAAAATGCGAGCGAAGCCGTCGCAAAAGCAAAAGAGCTGCTGGTCAGGGAGTGAGAAAAAAATGGCAACTGAATACTTCTTGCGTATGGGAGACGGGAAGAGAATCTTCCTTACAAAAGATAAGATCATGGAGGAGATTGAGGCAGGTACTGGAAATGCTGCCGACCTTGGTGAAATCCCTGCTCTGAATGCCAATGAAATCGACAAGCTTGCTGAAATCCTCATGATGCCCGGCAAGGCTGTGAGTGTGGAACAGGGCATGGAAGTTCCTGTAACGCACGATATAGGTACTATAAGGCTCGACGGTGACCAGGGCAATAGTGGCGTTGGAATTCCTTCAAGCCGTCTTGTTGGGTGCATGATGCACGAGAGGGCTTTTGGTGCCGACACAATGGAACTGGGACACATTGACTACAGTTTCAAGCCTGTAAAACCTGTTGTTTCAAACGAGTGCCAGGCAATGGAAGTCTGCCAGCAGAACATGATTATTCCGCTGCTTTACGGTGCAATGCCCAATATGGGACTCTATTATACCCCGGATGGTCCTTTCGAGAACCCTGGTGACCTTATGAAAGCTTTCAAGATTCAGGAAGCCTGGGAATCAATGGAACACGCTGCAGAACATCTGACAAGGGACACGGTCTGGGTTATGCAGAAACTCTTTGCCTCAGGAGCCGATGGGGTCAATTTCGACACAACAGGTGCAGCAGGAGACGCTGACGTGTACGGTACCCTCCATGCGGTCGAAGCCCTTAGAAAAGAGTTCCCTGATATGTACATTGAAGTAGGAATGGCAGGGGAAATGGTGCTTGGCATGCACGGAAACCTTCAGTACGATGGGGTGACCCTTGCAGGTCTGTGGCCTCATCAGCAGGCTCCTCTTGTTGCAAAAGCCGGAGCAAACGTTTTCGGTCCTGTCTGCAATACAAATACCAGCAAAACCTCAGCCTGGAACCTTGCCCGTGCAGTTACCTTCATGAAGGCAGCTGTGGAAGCTTCTCCAATTCCCTGCCACGTTGATATGGGCATGGGAGTCGGCGGAATCCCCATGCTTGAGACTCCTCCGATTGATGCAGTTACGAAAGCAAGCAAGGCAATGGTCGAAATTGCAGGCGTCGACGGCATATAGATCGGGGTCGGCGACCCTCTGGGTATGCCGATCTCCCACATAATGGCTTCTGGTATGACAGGAATTAGAGCTGCAGGCGACCTTGTTGCAAGGATGCAGTTCTCAAAGAACATGCGCATAGCCGAGGCAAAAGAGTACGTGGCAAAGAAACTCAGGGTCGATGTCATGGACCTTGTAGACGAGCATATCATGCGCGAGCTGCGTGAAGAACTCGATATCGGTGTGATTACCTCAGTCCCTGGAGCCGCAAAAGGCATTGCTGCGAAAATGAATATCGAAAAGCTGCTCGGTATAAAGATAAATTCCTGCAACGTCTTTAGAAAACAGATAGCCTGAACCAAAAACTCCGAAATAGCTGCAAGGATATGGAAAAGTGGGTATAAATCTTCTGTAAATATTTCTCAGGTTTTTCCTGAGAAATGTTATACTCAAGCATGTTTTCTGGTGATATTTCCTTGTAATATTCCTGAAAAAGAATTGAATTTCTTTAGAATACCCACTTTTTCCTTTTGCAGCCTTTTATGAATCGATTTGTGCTGTAGGAGCTGTACAAATCGTCAAAAGATGTTAAAAAGTTTATAGGAGTGTGTTTAAAAATGAATGACGAAAACGGTGAAGCCGGAGGGCTTCAGCGAACAATTGACTGGAGACAAGGTCTTGCAATTGCTCTGGGGGTTCCTGTGCTGATTCTTCCTTCCATAGGTTATTTCGCAAACTATGTGTGGGCCTTTGCGATAATTATATGGGCACTATCAGTCTTTCAAGGTTTTATGCAGAACTTTGCCTACGGAGAGCTTGCTACAATGTTCCCGAAAGCATCCGGGCTTCCTGGATACGCTCAGAGTGTTTTTACGAGCCGGAACGCAAACACTAGGTACGACCGGAGCAAACTGCTTGGAGGCTTCAGCGCCTGGAGCTATTGGTTTGCCTGGAATCCTGTGCTTGCAATCTTCTCGATCCTGATTGGGAGTTATCTAAAAGGTCTTATTCCTGCATTTGCAGATGTACCTGACCTGGCTATGTATCTTACATCTGGTGCAATCGTATTCTTATTTCTTATTCTAGTCAATTATCGAGGACTCTCGGGCGGAGCAACGCTCGGGTATATTCTTGCCGTGCTTTCTCTTGCCCCCCTGATTGTTATTTCCCTAGCTCCCTTCGTAACCGGGCATATTGAGATCAGCAACATTACCGGCGCCTGGCTTCCCACAGACTGGAGCTGGGATATACAGCATATCCTGATTCTGCTAGGACTCATGGCAATGGCACAGTGGAGCGCCTGCGCCTGGGAAACCGCAGCAATTTACGGGCCTGAATATAAGCAGCCTAAGTCAGATGTTCCAAAAGCCCTCTTTATTTGCGGCTCGATCTGTCTTGTGACCTTTATTCTGGTTCAGGCAGCCTGTACTGGAACCCTGGGAATTGAGGGGATCCTTGCCGAACCGTTCTCTCCCATGCTGCCTTTAGCTCAGATTACCCTGGGTCCCATAGGTGGGGCTCTGGCAATCCTTATGCTAATTGCGGCAATGATTCTCATTATCCAGACCGCCTTTCTTGGAGCTTCAAGGGCTATGTATTCTATGGCTGAAGAAGGAAACCTGCCAAGCTTCTTTGGCAAAATGAACACGCACGGGACTCCGGTTAATGCAATGATTGTCATTGCCCTCCTGAATATGGGTTTTATCTTTCTGGGAACCCCTGCTGCCATACTGGCAGCGTCAGCCATAGGTTATGTCTGCGCAAATGGGATCAGCCTGCTTGCGTATGTAAAGGCAAAAATTGACCCTAGATTCTCGAAACTCGAAAGACCCTTCAAAGCCCCTGGAGGCTGGCGATATGTAGCCCTATTCTTTGGGCTGTTTAACCTGCCTCTATGTCTTATTGGACTAGTATACCTGAACAGCCTTGAGGTAGGCTGGGCTTCCACAATCGTGGGTTTTGTCGTGCTTACTCTCTATCTACCTCTATGGTTCTATTCTCAGAATGAAAACCAGACAGCTTTAGAGATAGATACGTCCCCTCAGGGCGAGTCCATGGTATAATGTGTTTACCGGATACAGATAGGAATTTAGAAACATGTGGTTGCAGGAGATAAATTTATTGCGCCCTGAAATCTCATGTTTTCTTTATTCATAAGAATTAAATATTTTTGCAAATATATTCTAAAATAAGTTATTAGTTTTGTATTAAATTGTTGTATTAAATCGGCGGCGTAAAATCGGCGTATCGGTGACAATCTCATAGACCTAAATACCAGTGCAGGGTCATGCCAGAGACAATAACCCTGCCTGGGAACTGCTGTTTATTTTAGCAGTTTTAAATTGGGGTTTTTTGATTGGGGGTTTTTATTGGTGGGGTTTTCTTGAAAGACTTCAAAACTGAATACGTTTTTTCATTTCTTTTTTGATGAGTTCTCAAACTCGAATGGTTTTTGAATCTCAAATCGCTCGCAGGTTGAGTTTACTTTACTGTGAAAACCTGCTTGCTTTCAGTACATACTGAGGATTCAGTATTTTCCTGACGGTGTGTTATATGAATTAAATATATTTAGCCCAATCTATTAAGTTTCTTCAACAACTCCGGGTCATGGAGCTGATCCCTGATAATACCTGTATCATTAGATTTTTCAATAGCTTAAAAATTTACAAGATCTTAAATTCAAACGATACATAAAGGTTGTCAGATCCACCTGAAAAAACCTGGGAAAATAAGCTGACAATACAGAACGAACCAGAAAAGGAGAAAAATAAAGGGTGAAGGCAGAAAAAGAGGAAAGAAAAAGGGAAGAAGAAAAAGCACTGAAGACCGGAAATATCTTTTTATATCTTTTTGTTTCTTAAATGTGTCCGGTTTTGGAGGTACCCGAAAGCTATGACATTCCCACGTGCCACAGCTTTCAGGTATGCTTTTTATGCATTTGTAGGGGTTCGGAGTAGAGAAAATTTCCGCTTATCAAGCCTGAAACTTTCTTCTTTCGTTTTTTCTCAGAGATTCTTCAGTCAAAGCTATGTTCCAGCATACAGTGACATAAATCTCTGAGTAATCTGCAGCTTTTTGATGCAGTAGTTTTTTGGTGTTTCTAAAGTTTCACTTTTTAACTCGTTTTTAGTACGCCATTTTTTTCGTTTTTATGTCATTTTTCACTTTCTTATTGCCATTTTTAACAGTTTTAGTGGTCACTTTAACCCGTTTTTATTTCCATTTTAACCCGTTTTTATTGCCGTTTTAGTCCGTTTTTATTGCCATTTTAATTCCGTTTTATTACAATTTTAATCCGTTTTTAGTGACCAGCTTAGTTCTTTTGCCATTTTTTAGTCGTTTTTAGTGTCATTTTTAAGCTTTGTTTGCCTTCTATGAGGTGTTCGTCATTTCTTCAGGCAATTTTCTTATGTTGGATTTATTTTATGCTGGGTTTGTTCTGTTGCTGGTAAGTGATTTATTTATAGTTTTGATAATATATAGCCCGATCCACGTAGCTCATGCAAAAGTTTCAGGCAAAAGAGAGAGCTATATGCAGGTTCTAAAGTAAAGAGATTTTTCAATGCTATTGAAAATTTCAATAGAATAAATAAGACCATGAACTATTTTCAAAAGCATGACTCAGGCTTTTTCTAAATATATTTTCTTATCTAACATAATCTTTTAATAAAAGTGCTTCTAATAAATATCGAGCAATGAGTTCATCTTTATGCGATACAATCTGGCTTTCTGAAAAAAGGAAAAATCTCCTTCTCTTGCTTATGGAAGGACCAAGGGACATTGAGCAAATAAAAACCTCTCTCAATGTGACATCAAAGGCGATGATGCCCCAGATTAAAATTCTTAAAAAGCAGGGCTTGATCTTCCAGAAAGAGAATATCTATATGCTCTCGGAGATTGGGAAGCTTGTCGTGGGAAATATGCTTCCTCTCCTGAACACACTTGAGGTCATAGAGGAGAACAAGGAGTACTGGGCAAGCCGGGATACCAGCGTCATACCCCATGAACAGTTTATGCGGCTTGGAGAACTGGGGGAATGCATGGTAATCGAACCCGATCTAAACCATCTGTTCGACCTTCCAAGGGAGTTTACCGAGAATCTCATAAAATCCAGATGCATCATGAGCTTGATCTCTTACTACCACCCTCTTTATCCTTCGCTTTATTCCAGGCTTGCAAAAAGCGGGGCTGAAATGGAGGTCGTGCTTACTAAACCCGTATTCGAAAGACTCAGAAACGATTGCATGGACGAACTCGAAATCCTGCTCAACTCCGAAAACACAGTATTTAAGGTCTGCGAGGAGAATCTCCAGCTTCCAACGATTGCTGTTACTGAAAAGTTTATGTATCTCTGCCTTTTTGACAGGCAGGGGAAATATGACCACAGGAAGGTAATGAGCTTCGATGCCAGCGCCCTTAAATGGGGCAGGGAACTTTTCATGCATTATAAAGAGCTGTCCCGAGAAGTGATCGAAATCTAAAAACCGCCTAGTCCGTACAGTCAGAGCAGGAATTAGTCTCCCCTTTCTCCTTTATAACTAGCTGGAGCTTAATTATGAGATCTAAAAATTTCCCCCTGAAATCAAAGCTGGTTATTTATATCGTTGTCGGGGTTTTTCTTGTACTTGCGGTCTCTACAGCTGTAATTATCAATACTGTCACTTCCCAAGAAGAAAAGCTGGCTTATCAGAAATCAATCGAAATGGCAAGCAATTATGCAAACCAGTTTGATGCCGATATGAAAGCTAATAGTGCAATTGCAAAGACGCTTGCCCTTACGATGGAAAATTATGAGGCTTCCAACAGGACTGAGGTAGTGAGTGTTCTTAAAAATATTCTTGAGAAAAACCCGAACCTCATAGGGGTTTACGTGGGATATGAGCCGAACGCCTTTGATGGCAGGGATGAGGAGTACGTCAATGCCCTGGGACACGACGCAACAGGCAGGTTCGTCCCCTACTATAACAGGATAAAGGGAAATGTTACGGTTGAACCCCTGCTGTATTATAACCGGGATGATTATTATCAGCTGCCCAAAGCAAGAGAAGAAGATGTCCTGACCGAGCCGTACTTTTATGAAGGGATATTCATGGTAAGTCATGTTTCCCCGATATTCAGGGACGGGAAATTTATCGGGATAGGGGGAGTAGATGTACCTCTGGAATATGTAGACGAGGAAGTGAGCGAGGTCCGAGCTTTTGACACGGGATATGCCTTCATGGTAAGTAATACCGGCGTTTTGCTCTCTCATCCTGTACGCAAGGATTGGATTGGGAAAAAGAACCTCTACGATTTTAATTCGGAAGAAATAAACAGAGCCGCAGGTGAAATAAAAAACGGAACAGGGGGATATATCGAGATCAAAGATCCTACCACAGGTAAAAATGTTGTAATGTTTTATGAACCTGTGAAAACCGGGAATTTCGCTTTTGTGCTTGTAATCCCGAAAGAGGAAATGCTTGCAGGTGTTGTTGATCTTCGGAACAGGCTACTTGTCATCTCTGCAATTTCTATCCTGTTTATGGCAGGCCTTGCATATATGATCGCCCTCTCCATCACAAGACCGATAGATAAAATCGTTCGGGATTTCAAAAGTATTGCCCAGGATGCTGTTAAAGGAAGGCTTGATGTCAGAGCGGATACTGATGTAGAAATTGATTTCAGGGAAATCCCTATAGGCCTTAACGAGATCCTTAAGGCTGTAATTGTTCCTGTCAGGGAGACTATACGGGTGACCAATGCACTCGCAAGAGGAGAGTTAAAAGAGAGGGTAAAGGTCGATGTACAGGGAGAGTTCAGGGAACTCGGAAATACACTTGATAAATTCTCCGAAACCTTAAACCAGATAATTGACGACTCAAATGCAGTCTTTACTGCTTTTCAGCAGAATGATTTTAAGCGGAAAATCCGCATAAACGGGCAGGGCGATTTCAAGCTACTTACGGATGGAATCGAAAAGACGCGTCAGGCTCTTGATCTGGCTACTACCCAGCGTATAGAGGCAGAAAAAGCCCTTCTGGATTATGCAAAAGAACTTGAGCGTTCTAACCAGCTTAAGGAAGAAATGGAAAAAGTAATAAACACAAGTCCTGTAATTGTGTTTCTGCGGAAGTATGAACCCATGTGGCCCGCGGAATTCGTCTCGGAAAACATTACCAGGCTGGGTTATGACGTAGAGGACTTCACCTCGAAAAGGCTTCGTTATGGTGATATTGTACATCCCGAGGATATTGAAAAAATGAGTGCCGAGGTTAAAATGCGTGTTGAGACCGGCTGTACGGACTACACCTCGGAATACCGGATTCTCACAAAATCAGGGGAAGTCCGCTGGGTTGACGAAAGGACGTTTGTCCAGCGCAGCGAGGACGGAGAGATCCATCTTCAGGGTATTATCCTTGATATAACCGATCATAAGAAAGCTGAGGATGCCCTTCTCAAGATGGAGGAGATCCGTAAAAAAGAAATCCATCACCGCATCAAGAATAATTTGCAGGTTATTTCAACGCTCCTGTACCTTGAATCCGGAAACTTTACGGATAAAGATGTAATTGAAGCCTTCCGAGACAGCCAGCACAGGGTCAAGTCGATGGCACTTGTTCACGAAAAACTTTACCAGTCCGAAGATATGGTGAGCGTAGACTTTGCAGATTATATTAAGAATCTTGCGGATTATCTTTTCCAGTCCTATTCCCTTGACAGCGGGAAAGTAAGCTTGAAACTGGATATTGATAAGGTTTTTCTGGGCATGGATACAGCGGTTCCTCTTGGGATAATTGTCAATGAACTGGTCTCAAACTCCCTCAAACATGCTTTTGCTGGGAAAAAAGAAGGAGAGATTTATATTGAGCTGCGCAAAAGTAAAGAAGAATGTCTCTCTTGGCAGGAAGAAGACCCTGGGAACTCAGGAGACAGAGAATCCAGTCGCCTGATTAACGGGATTAATGATCTTAAAGGTGCAAAAGATAGCAAAGAAGACAGGTTAACTCTTATAGTAAGAGATAATGGCAGGGGCTTTCCTGAAGAACTTGATTTTAGGGACACGACTTCCCTGGGACTTCAACTGGTAACAACGCTCGTGGATCAGATTGATGGGGAAATCGAGCTTGACAGAAGCATGGGAACCGAGTTCAAAATTAGTTTTTCCAGAAGATGAAGCCCTGAAATAAATGAAAAATGGCAGAAGGAAGAAAAATGGCAGAAGGTAGAATTCTCGTTGTTGAGGACGAGCATATCGTCGCAATGGGTATAAAGAGAATGTTAAAGAGCCTGGGATATACGGTTACAGGTGTGGCTTCGTCTGGAAAGGATGCCATAAGCAAGGCAGAGAGCACTTTCCCTGATGTCGTACTTATGGATATCATGCTAAAAGGCGACATGGACGGCGTGGAAGCTGCAAAGGAAATCAGGGAAAGGTTTAATGTTCCTGTTGTCTACCTGACTGCTTATTCCGATACTAATATTCTTGAGCGGGCTAAGAAAACCGAACCTTTTGGATATATCATAAAACCCTTTGACGAGAAAGACCTGCACAGCAGCCTCGAAGTAGCCCTGCACAGGTACAGGAAAGAAAAAGAGAAACTGGAGATGGATCAGGAAAAGTAATCAGAACAACCCAGCTAAAAAGAAAATCAAAATAAACCAGCAAGAAGAATCAGAATAAATCAGCAAGAAAAAGCTTGGAATATCTAAGCAGAAGGAAAAATAGAATAATCCAGGGAGAGATTCGATAGAATATTTATTCCTGCGAGATTTTTAAGAAATCCTGGTATTCTTCGCCGCTAAATCTACTTTTTTTTCTTTAAAGGCACGAGAACTTTTTCTTTTATTCTGGCGCCTTTATTCATGTGTCTTTTTATAAATTTCTCTTTTGATCTTTTTTCAGATTTCGTTTGGGGTCTTTTTCAGACTTCGTTTAGGGGTTTCTTTGTGTGAGAGAGAAATGAATATCGGCGAATACTATTCTAGTATGTGTACAAAATAATTTATTCACTTATTTTTAATCAGCTGAACTAGGGATGTAATTGTAATTTATGCTGATTTCCATGTATCCGCAACTCATACATAATATTATATATTGATAGATAGTATTTCAAATTATAAAAGAAGTATGCTTAACACTAAAAATGCCATATCAAAAGTATTGGTTTGAATATCTTCGCTAAACATTAAAGAAAAGATATTAGGCGGATTAAAAAGAGATTATATTGAGTTATAATGTATTTTATTACATCTATCCGATTGTAATTTCCTATATTCTGCGTTACCGTTTAGATATTTATATAATCAACTAAGTAGCACGAATCACAAAGAAAATATATTTTATTCTTATAACAATTGATTTAATCCGGGTTTTCAGGATACTTTGAGTCTTTCATTGAATTCGATTTTTCCCGATAGTGAGATTAAAATTTTTAAATGAATAAAAATATCCTTTAGCCCTTGAAAAATCCCTTCAATTTTGCCTGGGACAGGGGCAGCATAGATTTCCTTCCTTTCGGCATATGCTATATGGTGCAGGTTATATACCTTGATTTATATAGGGGCGTCTGCAGGTATAGATAAAGATTGACAAGAAACACGATTTAAGCCTGAGACGGTCAGGAAGCCTGCTAAAACCCGGCTCTGAGGAGTTGAGATAAGGTGTAAGAGTAATGGTAGAAGGGAAAATTCTGATTGTTGAGGATGAACACATTGTTGCAATGGGAATAAGGGCAATGCTGAAGAATCTGGGATATACGGTTACGGGTGTGGCTTCTTCAGGAGAGGAAGCCATTAGTAAAGCTGAAAGCACCAGACCTGACCTTGTGCTTATGGATATTATGCTTAAAGGTGACCTTGACGGCATAGAAGCTTCGAAGGAAATAAAAAAACGCTCTGGCATTCCAGTCGTTTACCTTACAGCCTGTTCCGACCGTAAAATTCTCGAAAAAATCTGGAATACCGGATCCGGGTATATTATAAAGCCATTTGACGAAAAGGATCTGAAAAATGGTATTGATCCTGTTCTTATGCAGTACAGATTGGAGAAGAAGAATGTCAAAAGAAACCCTGAGAAGCTTCGGGAAGATTCAGGAAGGCTCAGTACTCCTTCGAATTTCCTTTCCAGCTCTGAAAGACCAAAGTAAACTTTGAGAACTCGCCAGAACCCAGTTTATCTTTTCAGCTCTTTTTCTATTATTTCAACAACGGTTTTCAGGACTTTGATTCTGGAATATCGTTTATCATTTGATTCTACAATAATCCACCGAGAATTTGTTGTGCTTGTTTTCTGGAGCATCTCGTCGGCTGCAATTTTATAATCATCCCATCTGCTCCGGTTTCGCCAGTCTTCGGCTGTGATTTTCCATGTTTTTTTCGGATCAGCCAGCCGGCTGTTGAAACGCTCAAGCTGGGTTTCTTTATCAATGTGAAGCCAGAACTTGATTACAATCGTTCCAGCCTGTGTCAGAATTTCTTCAAATTCGTTAATCTCTCTGTAAGCCCTTTTCCATTCCTCCTCACTGCAGAGACCTTCGACCCTTTCTACCAGGACACGACCGTACCAGCTCCGATCGAAAATTGTTATATGTCCAGCTCTAGGGATAGCTTCACAGAAACGCCAGAGGTAATGATGAGCTTTTTCAATGTCATTGGGCGAGCCCACTGGGACTACTCTGTAAAGCCTGGGATTGAGATTTTCTACAAGGCGATAGATATCTCCCCCTTTGCCTGCGGCATCCCAGCCCTCAAAAATCACAACCACTGGACGCTTTTTCCTGAAAAGTTCGTACTGGAGAGTTGCAAGCTTTTGCTGGTAAAACTTTTTTAATTCCTTATACTCGTCAATATCCATTTTTTTGGAAAGGTCAATTGTCTCAAGGATGGAATTCTTGAGCTGAGGGACTCCGCCGGTCCCCAGATCCGGGTATTTAAGGGTCTTTTCGGCTGAAGTTCGGGTTGCCTGCTCAATAGAAGCTTCCATCGCATGAATAACAGTCATCATAATCTTAAGAGTTGCAAAGTTCCTGTCATTAGCTTCCACGACTGTCCATGGAGCATAAGGCATATCGGTCTTTTCCAGCATATTCTCTACAAAAGGGAAATACTCATTATAATTATGGATAAGGTCAAGATCCCGGCTAAGTTCTTTTTCATATTCCTCAAATATGAGTAGAATATCAGCTTTTTTAAGTTCTTTAAAACGCTCATTATGTTCTTTTTCACTTATATGAAGGAAAAATTTTATGATAAGATATCTATCATCGGCAAGCTGCCGCTCAAAATAATTTATTTTTTCCAGGTATTTTCCCATTTCCTGTTCAGCTTTTTCTTTTCCCAGGCATTCTATAATTGCCCTGCTGTACCAGCTCCTATCAAAAATTGCAATTTTTCCTTTTGCAGGAATTCTGGACCAGAAACGTATAATGAAGGGTTTGAGAAGCTCTTCACAGCAGGGTTTGGTTATGGTATTGAAGCTATACCCTCTGGGATCCAGTGAAAGAATAAAACGGTTGACGTATTCTCCCATACCAGGAGCATGCCAGCCTTCGAAAACGAGAATAACCGGTATTTTTAAGTCCCAGGCTTTCCGCTGCAGTTCTCCAAGCTTGGGTTTAAGCAATTTTTCGCTTTTTTTGTACTCAACATTTGTTATTGCTTTTGAAAGATCGATCTTCTCAAGCATATGGAGCTCTTCTTGAATTTTAAAACAGGGGCTACCCCATTATTAGTAAAACACTAATCAAAGTGCATTACTGGTATATTATAATGCGTCTGATAAACTAATTCAATTTATTGATTCTGTGCCTTCACAGCCATTAAGCATGTGCAATATAGGTTCAAAAGCCTTGATTAATAATTTTTACTTTTAAATTTTATTTTTAAACTTTGCTTTTAAACTTTATTATTTAGTTTTTATTTCAATTAATATTTACATTATTTCAATTGAAAGAAGATTAACTTTTAATTAATTAATATATAATTTATTATTTTTTATACGATGAGGCTTTTAGAAAGTTAGGTGAAAAAATAACAAAATCTCGCTTTTTAAATCAAATATTTGTTTTAAGGAATTTTTGTTCCAGAGAGTCTATACAACACAGCAGAAAAAATATTTTATAAATACATGTTGATAATTATACCCAACTGTAACTATAATTATACGAGGTTTCAATCAATGCTACATTTTTTAAGTGCATTTATTATACATCTTTACATGGGATGCATGATAGATGGGATTATTTTAAGCTGAATAAATTAAGTTTGAATAAATATTTCTTATTCTACTTATTTACTCGACAAATATCTAATAGATTAAATATATTTCAGAACGACTAATTAAAAATCCATAACTAACTTATTGCAGTTACAATATCCAGATAGTTAAAATATATTATTTAATATATGCTTTATTTGGTGTGTTGAAAAATTACTATACATTTATTCTTTTAAACATATGAAAAAATAGTTATTATTGTGTCAATATATCTTAAAATATATCTTATATGGTACAAATCTATAAAAGAATTTATTGATTATACAATAAAATAGATAATTTAATGCAGTTAATTTGCCATCTGTTTGTTAAATTTTTAAACTTATAATTTTTAGAATATGTTTTATAACTTATGTTATAAAACATATATATTATTACTGATTAGTATGCATTAATTTCGTTACAAAAATACATACAATATAAGATATATGTTTATTATATAGTATTCTAATATGTTTTTTAAGTGTATCTCTCAAAAGTTCTACTTTATAAATTTCTACTTTGTTGCATATTATCTAACTAATACATTTAATTATTATGCTCACTATCCTCTTTATTTGTAATAAAAGTAATGTATATTACATAATACAGTATTTTTATGTTTTTATATGAGATTAAATATACAAATATGATGATTCAGTTCAGATCTATAAAACTAATAATTAAGTTTTTCATATGTTTATCTCATTTTTCTATACAGTCTATTAAAATGTGCCTATATTTATAATATACTTTTTTAAGTGAATCGTATAGACTACCCGACTCAAAGTTTGATAAAAACACATAGGTAAAATTTAGACAAATAATGAGATAATTAGTTAAATATTGAAATTAATATTCTTAATGGATCATATATGAAGATTACTGGGTCCATACCTCAGAAAAAAGTAATTAAATTCATTCATATAATATATATGAATATCTATGCTTATTTTTTCGGTTACATTTCTTTCATTTCTTTTTGCATTAAAGTACACAGTAATCGGCAGAAAACCCTATATTCATATAGTCTATAGAATAAACGACTTCACAAAATTGGGGTCTAAATGTCATTTTGCAGATATCATATAATCGATACATATAGAATATAGGAATGATAATGTTTAATGCGCTTTTTAGTTGTGAACTGATTTTTATAAATGAAAAAAAGGCCTAAAAAGAAAGATCTAAAGAAGTGAAAGGATAAGTTATCCTGAATATGCATTATGGTTATAGAATACAGGATTAATTATTACAGTTCAGGAGTTTTGTTCACTCGAATCAGAGTCTTGAGTAGATTTTTTGGAATAGTGGATCTAATAGACAACAGCTTGCTGGAAAAAACATTTTCATCAAAATTTAATTAGAGGAAGATCCATTTTTTTCGCTTTCTCTTCCATTTTTTTTCTACTTTTTTCTTGAACATCTCAGTCATGTTTACTTAAATTATATATAATGAACTTAAAAAATATTTAATTCCAAATTTTATGCGGATATATTTATATAATATTTTTTGGCCTGAATAGTGTATACAAACTAACTTTAAAACCCTCATAAACACATAGCTCTTAAGCTTAAGAAATTTAATCATGTAAGGAGTTAAAAGCTAAAGAGTTAATTCATAAAAGGTTAATTCATGTTATTACTAGGAATGTGAAATATGTTAAATAACATGTTTATTTTTTAAATAATTTCTTATTTAATAAAACTTAAATTATTAATCTTTATTAATATTTTTCAATTATAAGTATTTGAGTATATTAAATAAATATTATTTATTTTGGAGAAGAATATCTCATCCGTATGTAATATTATAATAATACACAAAAATAAACCTTGAATTGAACTATCAAAGAGATTGCAAAAATTATAGAATATAGAAAAAGTTGTAACAAATTATAATGCGAGTTTTACATCAAAGATTTCTTCGAAGAGTCTATATTTTTTGCGGGCTCTGTACAGGTATTGACGGACAGGAGTTTCTTCCTTTGCCCTGGCAAAAAGGGCTTCGATTTCTCCTCTGGAAAAGACGGCTTCAAGCTTTTTCATAGGAATTGCCTCAAGCCCTTTCCAGTCATCAACAATCTGGCTACTTATAGGAATAGGGATTGGTAGCAGGGATACCTGGACCTCATCTATCCAGTTCCATGCGGAATCATAGATATTTGCATAAAAAGTCCCGCAGGAAGTGCACTTTGTTACAATTATGGTTTTCTCATCTGCTGCATGGTAGCTGAGGCTCATAAGTATAGAATCGCAATTGGTGCAATTACCGATCTCATTTTCTTCCAGGCTGTAAGCAGGTATTCGGTTTTCCCCAATGCATAGATAGTTTCCTTTAAGGTCGTAACTGTACTCCATTTTTATGCGCTCCTGGATGAGATTAAGAGGGTTGAAGCTATCAGTGTTTTTCTTATTTTTACTTTCTTTCTTTATAAAGGTTATAAACCTATTAATACTAATCCCCTTTTTATAGAAAGCTCCTGGCTTTTACACGAACACCTAACTGAAAAATTTAAGAATGAGAAGAAACCCCGACAGAATAAATTTATTAAAGAGTTTTCATGTTCAAGTCAATATTTTAACTTTTTAAATTCCAGAAAATCAGAGAACTAGTGGTTTTTATATTATAATAAGTACAAAAAACGGACAGGTTTAATAGGTTAAATGCAGACTTAATCTATTTTCACAAGAAAATAATGTATTTAGATAAATATATTACATCAGTTTTTTAAATTTCCTTCCCGGAAACTGGAAGTTTCTCCTTTATAGATGTAAAACTTTTATAATAAATTTAAAAATAAAAATATAAAAGTGCAGCACTTAAAAATGAATAGCCTTTAAAGAGATTTGGGATTAAATCCTACTCAGAAGATACATAAAAAACGATATATTAGAGAAAGAATATATAGTATACAAAAACTGGATTTTAAGTAAAGTAAAATTGTTAATTGGATATCAATTTTTTATATCCATCTCCATCAGGACGAATAAATTTACAAATCTATATATAGAGCTATAACTTACATAGTTTACTACATCAGTAGAGGTGGCAATCAATGGTATCCATCCGAGCTAAAATTAAATCCAGGTTAGAGAAATTTCTTGAAGTTGATTCCAATGGATATCGAAGAGCGATTCTGTGCATCTTCCTCAAGGTAAAAAAAGCGACTATTGACGAACTGCATGAAATGCTTGTGAGTAAATATAATGTAACAAGGAATACGGTCGCATCCATGGTAGGGTATATCCATTCGAAGCTTGGAATTCTAAGGGCGCATAAAGAATCCTATAAAACCCCAATGGTTTACCTTCTGAGAGAGGAGTATATAGATCTGCTCATGAAGATTGTAACCTCATCCAAGGCGCCAGCAGCCGAATCTACAGCTTGAGAAGTTTACTATTTTACCCCCCAACTGCTTGATGGACAATGTCAATCGTTAAAAACGCACCCCGAACAGCAACGACTATTGTGGTAAGATCGGATGCTAACACCCGCATAAGTAACTCAAGAGACCCATATTATACCCTTATGCGGCGTATTTTTCAAGAGGATGCTACGGCTATCAGAGGTCAAAAGTTTCTAACAATAATTGAAGAACGTCAGGCTGCAGGAAAAGCCGTCCGGACTGACGAATGGAAGTACCTTCTGGAAGAACTCCAGATAGGGCGTGCCTCATTTTATGCGATGCGCAATAAACTGCTTGGAGCCGGGCTTATCTCCATAAAGAATAAAGAGTACAGGCTCTCAGGTCAATTTTCAAAAGATCTTGTGGATATGGCTCGCTGGTGGTGGACTGCAGTTCTAAATCAGCCCGAAGAAAACCTGTAAGAAGGAATTCCCCTCTTATTATTAAATTTAAAAGGTTAGTTCCCTCATCGAAACTCCTCTTATTATTAAATTTAAAAGGTTAGTTCCCCCAGCCGAAAGATATATATACGAAATCTTCCTTTAGAAAATACGCTTGAGGGCAAAAGAAATACACCCCGCAGCGAAAAATCATCGAAGCCCGGTAGTGTAGTGGTCAATCATGCGGGACTCTGGATCCTGCAACCTCGGTTCGAATCCGTGCCGGGCTATACATTATCTAAATAAACTTTTTTCTGTCCAAAAATAGAAAATCTTCCTCCTATTTTTGTACTTTACCTTTATATCAAGCGTTTTTCTCTAAGGTCTCATTACCTGCCATCGTTTCTGCACAACATGGACCAGTAACATAATGCTTGCCAAATAAAGGTCTGTCCGGGGAATTAAATCCCCTCTTTCAGACTTATCTGGCCTCGGTTTCTGTTGGTAAAGCAGCTATTTGTAACCTGACCGCTTCTCGCCAGCGCGCCCCTAGCACATACAATCCAATAAAGCCTACCACAACCCAGGTGGTGATCGCACCTAGCTCAAGACCAATAACTGGAGTAAGAACCAGGGACAACCCATTCCACATTGCGTGCAGAACGGAGACAAACAGGTATGCGCCAATCACGTGCAGGTTTATCCGGAAGCAACAGTCTTTGCTCTCACGGAAGAGTACACTGGCTAAAATTGCTGTCCATGTTCCGTGTCCCAGTGGGGAAAGCAGACCACGGAATAATGTCACTTCCACTGTTGCCGAAATGCTTCCCGAACTCATCAGGAAGCTCGTAAAGGCATAACCTGTACTTTCAAGGGCAGCAAACCCCATCCCTACTGCCGCGCCTAGGATCAGCCCGTCCATTTCCTGGTCATGTCGCCTGTGGCGTGAAATCATCACTACCCCCAGGATTTTAGCAAATTCCTCAACGAGCCCTACTGCCAGAGTCTCTCCTGGATTATACCGGATAATAAATAGTGGACCTAAAAAAGAAGTGGCGATAATAGCCACAAGCCCACCGTACAGGAAAGCCAGGGAGACGGTTGGCATCTTAAGGCGGCTAAATTGCCTGCGTTCGTATAAAAACGCAACGTAGGCAACCGGAACTGTAAAACTGCCGACTATCACCAAACTGGGGAACAGGTTGGGGTTGCCTGTCAGCAACAACGCCACCAGTAAGAGAACGTAGAAAATTGTTGCGGATGTTAAAACATTTAGCCAGGAATTCTTCCGTGTAACTGGTTTAGGCGATTGATCTTTTGCTGGGCTATCTGCAATTCCTCCCCTATCCAGTATCCCCAAATTCTCTTCCAAAATACGCCTCCTAAGTGTAAACAGTTTATTCTTGAGCCCAGATATCAACTCAGGACAGTACGAGAGCGTACTATAAAGTACAGATAAGTAGACAAAAGTCACTTCTGCCTTCCCGAGTATGGCTCAAACCCGAATATAGCCCAGATTTATTTAGTTTAACCCAAATCTAATATTCGTATATTCAAGTAATTATTATAAAGTCTTAACTTTATAATAATTAATCATTTATTTTGTTTAAATTATTCTCGTTGACGATTGCATATATAATTACGTATTAGTTTGAGAGAATTCAATCAGTATAAATAATACACTAATTGCTTTTCTTTAAGAGTTCTGAGGTCTTTTCTTCAGGAGAGGAGTTTTCCTCAAGAATTGGCATCCTCTTTATAGCTTATAAATCTCCAGCTCTCAATTCTGCGATATATGGATCATATATTGCAGTTGATCTGCCTGAAAAGCGTGCAATGTAATAGTCTGCCACAATACTGGCTTGCTGCTCGCGGTTATACTCACGGAAATGTTTTTTTGCACCAAGCCTGTACGTGTAACCCTCGCCTATCTGAGCAAGAAATGCTTCAACAAGGTATTGCGAACCTGTATGTTCCATCTGTGCGACATGGGTTAATTCATGTATAAGCCATTTCATATCTGCGTTGCCTGGAGCAGTATTAAGCTTTCTGGTGAAATTGATTGTGTGGAAGGTTGAAACCCCCATACCCGAACGTCTTTTTAACTTCGCTATCGTCCACGCAATGAATGAAGCTTCATCAATACGCACCCTCAGGTAATCGATTTTGTTTCCAAAAATGCTTCGCGCTTCCTGCTCTTCTATTGCTGTTAGGTTCCGGGTATTAGGCTTGACAATTTGCCATAAGCAGTCCATAATCTCAGGAAAGGCACAAAAATCAAGAATTTTTGCAATAATACGACCGGCACATATAGCAGAAAATAACAATCCACATGGTATAAATCGTAGAATTCCTTTTATCTGCCAGAATAAGTTTTTTACAGCTTTCAAACACTTACCCTATCCACAAATTATTTTTCGGGCTATTTTTACTCTTTGTTCCTTATATTACGCTATGAAACACATCTTATAAATCATATAATTCCAGAGCTTTAAAAACGTTTTAATCTTCTTAGTATATTTTTACTAGTGAATAAGTATTTTACTTATTACAAAAATATTTTTAAGCCTGTTATGCACATAGTTTAGGTGACTGAAAGGTCTTAGCAACTCATCTATCAAAGCTTACAGCTTAAGAATCTTAAGTCTCTTTATTGAAAAGTCTCTTTATTGAAAATTGAGCCTGTACCATAGCTTTTGATATATTACTAATACCAAATATATCCCGATCTGGATAGATAAAGGGTACAATTAAAGGTTGATGCTGGTGCATGATTCTGAAACAACCTGGCAACGATTGAAACCCTGTAATAGCTTTTTGGCACTAACTTTTCTTAAATTTTTTTTAGTTTTTATCGATAACTCATACAAATATATTTATAAATAATATTAAATAGCATAGAATACAACTATTAGATCTAATATAGCATTTTATTACACACTTTGTTGAAGCTTAGCAAAGTGAATGATTGGGTGAGCAACATAAACTTATAGCTATTTGGTAATCAGCTGATTGTCAGGGATCAGCAGGAGCTGAACAGTAAACCATATTTTACAAATTTTTAGCTATATACTTTTCATGATACCCATTTTTTTGGGTAAATATATATAGCTTTAGTTTAAAGCCCTGATAAAATTTATTAATATATGATTCTATAAGTATGTCGCTAATATAGTATTATGGGGAATAATAGTATGTAATTGAGGCATATGCAGTAAATATACACTGGGAATAAAATGAAGAATTAGCTAGGTTTAGTTACTTCGATTTTAAGTTTAGATTTTAAGTTTAGTTACTTTGATTTTGGGGGTATTAGTTGAATAAGCAACTGAAAGTGTTATTTATAGGAACCTATGTTCCAAAAGAATGTGGGATTGCCACATTCACAGCCGATCTTTTAAATTCAGTATCCTGGGGATACAATGATATTCATTGTGAGGTAATCGCTTTGAACGATCCCTCTGAAACCCACAATTATCCTGATGAAGTCGTTTTTCAAATCCAGAGGGACAGAATCGAGGATTATTACCGGGCTGCAGATTACATAAATCAGTCCGATATTGATATTGTATGTCTCCAGCACGAATTTGGGCTTTTCTGGGGAAACGCAGGAGACTACATTTTTGCTCTGCTATCAGGAATCAACAAACCTGTAATAAGCACGATGCATACTGTAATTCGGGAACCTGAACCTGAATATCGGGTGTCCACTGAGAAGCTCATAAGGTATTCCGAAAAACTAATTGTAATGAGCCAGACTGCAGTGGATATGTTAAAAGATGTTTACAAGGCTCCTGCTGACAAGATCGAATTGATCTTCCATGGAGTGCCTGACTATCCGTTCGATACCTGCGATAAATATAAAAAAATGTTGAACCTGAAAGGATCTCCGCTTGTCCTTACTTTTGGGCTTCTAAGCCCGAATAAAGGCATCGAGAGTATGCTTGATGCTCTTCCCGAAGTCGTAAGCCAGTATCCTGACCTTGTTTATCTAATACTGGGTGCCACGCATCCAATGATTAAAAAGAACTTTGGAGAAGCATACAGGGAATACCTCAAGAACAAGGTCTCAGAACTCGGGCTTGAGAAGAATGTAGTGTTCCATGACAAATTTGTCGAAAAAGAAGAACTCTGTAAGTATATCCTTGCCAGTGATATTTACGTATCTCCTTACCTCTCCAAAGAACAAATAGTAAGCGGAGCTCTTACCTACGCAATTGGCATGGGAAAAGCAATAATTTCCACTCCTTACTGGTATGCCCAGGAAATGCTTGCCGATAATCGAGGTTTGCTTGTTGATTTTGGAGATACGAATGGTTTTAGAGATTCTCTTTTGCACTTAATAGAAAGTCCAGAAGAGTGTGATAATATGCGCAAAAAAGCATATGACTTTGGCAGGAAGATGACATGGAAAAACGTAGGTAAACAATATAATACAGTTTTCACCAAAGCCTTAAAGAGCTACAGTGCCTATTCCAGCACCTCAAACAGATTTAGTTTCCTTCCAAACGAGCTGCCTGAAGTAAAACTTGATTACCTTAAGCTGTTGACCGATGACGTGGGCATTATACAGCATTCCAATCTTGGTGTACCGGCTCGCCATCACGGGTACAGTACTGATGACGTAGGCCGGGCTCTTGTTGCACTGACAAAATTGATAGACAGTCAAAAGAAAGCCGAGGAACTATGGAAGTTGATTACCACATACATGAGCTTCCTTGAACATGCCCAGACAGAGACAGGTCATTTCCATAATTTCATGAGTTATAAAAGGGAATTTCTGGATGAAAAGGGCAGCGAAGATACTCTCGGGCGTGCCATTTACGGGCTTGGGCATGTGGTAAGCTGTCCTTACCTCTCGAGAAATATGCGCACCCTTGCTCATACCCTTATAAGCAAAGCCATGCCTGAGATGAAGAAACTTAGCTATCCCAGAGCAAAAGCGTATACTATGTGCGGTTTATATGAAATTCTCAGAACAGATGTGGATGTCGATGAATTCGAACCTGTATTTAATTCGCGCAGGGATGCCGTGAAGCCCATAGACTCCCTTGCAAGTAAAGACGACTTTGAATCCATTTTTATCAGCCACGCTGATTCTCTCGTCGAGTTGTACGAGGCTAACCATAAAGAAGATTGGGACTGGTTTGAACCTATAGTAACTTATAGCAATGCAAAATTAAGTGAAGCCCTTTTACTGGCTTATGATTACACAAAAGACAGGACTTACAGGAAGGTTGGGCTCGCTACCCTCGATTTTCTCACTGAGATCCAGTGGAAAGGTGACTTTTTTGATGTGGTTGGAAACGATGGCTGGTATTCCTATAATGGGGAAAAACCGATCTTTGACCAACAACCCATCGAAGCAGGTTATCTAACTCAGGCTTATATTTCGGCTTACGAAATTGTGCGTGATAGGAAATATCTTGAGCTTGCAAAATACGCTTTTGAATATTTCCTCGGAAGAAATCGTTTGCAAGCTGTCATGTATGATTATTCCACAGGTGCGGTCTGTGACGGGCTCAACCGCGATGGTATGAACTGTAACCAGGGTGCGGAGTCCGTAATTTGCTTCCTTATGGCTTTAACTTCTTTAAACAAACACATGAAGAAAGCTTTCAGTACAACATTATTGCAATCCAGCACAAGCGGTGAACTGGATGATGGGGCTCTGGAGAAAAGAAAGAGCCTTTTGTCAGCAAATCAGGCGGAGTGAGAAGGAATATGATCTGGAAAGACCATGGGGAGCTATTTGTAAGATGCAGCAAGAATCCTATATTGACTGTTGACGATTGGCCTTACAGGGCGCACTCGGTATTTAACCCTGCAGCTGCGATAGTTGATGGTATAACCCTGTTACTGGTGCGTGTTGAGGACCACAGGGGATTTTCTCACTTTACAATTGCAAGAAGTGAGAACGGGATTGATGGCTGGGAAATTGACCCAGAGCCAACTTTTTCTCCGGACCCTGTAAACTATCCTGAAGAAATATACGGTATTGAAGACCCGCGTATAACTTATATAGACGAGATGGGAAAATGGGCTGTAGCATATACAGCTTTTTCTGATTCTGGTCCATTAACAGCTCTTGCCCTTACCGAAGATTTCCGTAATTTTGAACGGGTAGGAGCTACTTTGCCTCCCGAAAATAAAGATGCTGCTCTTTTCCCTGTAAGATTTAATGGCAAATGGGCAATGCTTCACAGGCCCGTATCTTTAATAAGCGGTGCAAAGGCAAATATCTGGATCTCCTTTTCTCCAGATATGAAATACTGGGGAGAACACGAGGTTCTTCTATATGCTCGAGAAGGAGGATGGTGGGACGCCAATAAGATAGGATTATCCCCGCAGCCACTGCGTACACCTGATGGGTGGCTAATTATGTATCATGGAGTACGCCAGACAACGGCTAAAGCAAGTTATAGGCTTGGGCTAGCTCTTCTTGATCTTGAGGATCCCAGAAAAGTACTCCACAGGTCGGAAGGCTGGGTTTTCGGACCGCGTGAAATGTATGAACGCAGCGGGGATGTCAACGACGTTGTTTTTCCCTGTGGATGGGTTCTTGTAGAAGATGAACTCCGCATTTATTACGGAAGTGCGGATACATCCGTATCCCTGGCTACTGCAAATATCAACGATGTCTTGAGATATATACATCAGTGTCCTGAGAAACAGTGTCCTGACGAGTATTGCAGGTGGTTTGAAGAGGATATAGAGGTCTCTACCGATCCGAAAAGAGGATACTTGAAATTGAAATAAATCTGAAGACTTAAAAAGTAAATAAAGATAAAATAAAAAAGTAAATAAAAATAAAAAGTTGAAATTAAAAAATAAAAATTAAGTCTGGGATATCAGTGGATTTGGGGGGTGATAGTATAAAAGTTGCGATGTTATCTCCGATTGCCTGGAGCACACCACCAAAAAAGTATGGCCCCTGGGAGTATATAGTGTCTTTATTAACTGAAGGCCTGGTAAAACGGGGAATTGATGTTACATTATTTGCAACAGCAGATTCTCACACCAAAGCGAAACTTCATGCTGTAGCTCCGAGACCTTATGAAGAAGATAAGGATATGCTCGTGAAAGTGTATGAATGCCTGCACATATCAGAAGTCTTCGAAAGAGCAAAAGAATTCGATATAATCCATAACCATTTTGATTATCTTCCTTTGACCTACAGCGCACTTGTTGATACACCTGTCGTAACAACCATCCACGGCATTTCTTCAAGGAAAATTCTGCCTGTCTATAAAAAGTACAATAACAGAACTTTCTATGTGTCAATAAGTGATGCTTACAGGTGTCGCGATCTGGACTATATAGCAACGGTTCGGCATGGGATCGATATAGAGAGCTTCCATTTCAACGAGAAACCGCAGGATTATCTTCTCTTTTTATCACGCCTGCATAGAGACAAGGGCGTAAGGGAAGCAATAGAAGTTGCAAAAAAGACCGGTAGAAAACTCAGAATAGCCGGTTTCATTGCTGATCAGGCTTATTTTGAAAACGAGGTTCAGCCCTATACAGATAATAATCAGATCATTTATGAAGGGCATGTTGACCCTGAATATAAAAAGGAACTCCTGTCGAATGCATATGCTTTACTGCACATGATAAATTATGATGAAGCTTTCGGAATTGGCGTTGTTGAGGCTATGGCAAGCGGGACGCCGGTAATTGCAATGAACAGGGGCTCAATGCCTGAGCTCATCCGAAATGGAGAAACCGGTTTTCTGGTCAGCAACATTGACGAAGCTGCAGAAGCTGTGCAAAATATTGATTCAATATCCCGCAAAGCTTGCAGGGAACATGCGGAAAAGCACTTTTCTGTTGACAGGATGGTGGATGAGTACATAAAAGTATATGAAACCATCCTGGAGAAGCGCAAACGTGAAGAGAAGAGACCATGGGGCTTTTATGAGGTGCTTATGGAGAAGCCCGGATATAAAGTCAAAAGCCTTACTGTTTTTCCTCAGGGGGAAATTTCACTCCAGCGTCATGCCCATAGGAACGAGCACTGGTACATAGTCAGCGGAGAGGGGCTTGTAACTAAAAACGAGAGTAAAATAAGGGTTCTTCCCGGAGATTCGGTCGATATTCCGGTGAATGAGATTCATCGAGTTACAAACATCGGTGGTCAAAACCTTGTTTTCATTGAGGTCTCACGCGGAGACTACCTTGGTGAGGATGACATTGAAAGGCTAGAAGATAAATATGGGAGGACGTGAGCAGATTTCATGAATTCAAAAAGTTTCATGAATTCAAAATCTGCATAGAAAATCGTGTACGGGCTCTTCTCTTTATATTTCCTTTACTGCTTTTTTATTGTTCTTTAATCTTTTCTTTACTGCCTTTTTAAATTTTTAAATTATCCTTTAATTATTTAATCAGGACATTCTGAAGTATTGTAGGCGTTTCTGACCTTTTCCGCTATTTCCTCACCCAGCCTTTCAGAGACATTCTGGATGAAAAGCTCGATATATTCGAATGGAACACAGCCAAGGCTTTCTTCTCCTGATAGAATGAGCCTGACAAGGTATTCCAAGTCATATCTGGATAGCAGCTTTATTCTCCTCAGGAAGTCCTGGGCATCTTTCGCATAGTGATTTGCCAGGGGAGGGAGTATGGAACGATAAGCCATTCCCGAGCCCGAACAGAGATACCCCTCACATTCCGGAGCAACGGTTTTCAGAATACTGATATCTGTTTCTGAGAGTATTCTTGCCATGTTAATCACCAGTGATAAAGGTATAGAATTTGTGCTTTCTAGATCTTTCAAGAATATAATTACAGGCACTGTATTTCAGAAGTAATAAATATATGCAAGTTAAGGTACACAGATAACATATACAGATTAAGTATACAGATTAAGCACAGATTAAGTATACAGATTAAGTACAGATTAAATACATAGATTAAACGCATACAGAAGGTAGGTCTGAGGCTTATCCTGTATGAGAATGATTCTGTTTTTCTGCTATTTAACGATAAGGCTTCACTACCTGAAGGATGCAGTCTGGATTGTGCATCATAATTCAAGTTTCATAAGGTCTTCAGCAAGAATCACATCTCCTTCAAAGTATCTTTTCAGGCGGTTTATAGTTTCCTTCTCATGTTCCTGCATGTCGGGGTAGAAATGTGTGAGGCAAATAGTTCCGATTTCTACATCGGATTCTTCCAGAAGGTCAGCAAGTGTGCTAGGAGTGGTGTGGTTTGTGACTTTCATGCCCTGGGGAAAAGAACATTCGTGAATTAGGAGATCGACATCGGCTGAGAACTCTATTATCTTTCTTGAGGGCTCGGTGTCTCCGGAATAGACAAACTCTCCATCCTCTCCTATCACGCGGTAAGCCAGAGTCGGAACGCTGTGCGAGGCTGCCGTGCAGCTGATCTCACAGTCGAAACCATCAGGAGTGAACGCTTCTCCCGGGAAGAGCTCGATAACATCCACATCCACTTCTTCCTGAAGATACTCATAAGCGTCAAGCACTTTCAAAAACCATTCTTCGGTTCCTTCAGGTCCGTAAACCTTCATACTGGTACTTCCGCGGAGCCAGTTTGCCTTGATAAGAGGGTGCAGGTCAGCCACGTGGTCAAGATGAAGGTGCGAAAGCAATACTGTATCTACCTCGGTATGGGAAACCCCAGCCTCAGGGAACCTGCTCAATACGCCGCTTCCGCAGTCGATTAGCAGCGGCTTGTCCTCAAGCCTCAAAAGCACTCCTGACTGTACCCGATTCAATTGAGGAATCGCAACTCCAGTGCCAAGAAATGTGATTTCCATGGGTTAAAGAATAAACTTTAAATAATTTAACTTTATTTAGAGCATGACCGCATAACGGATTTTTATGGTAAAAACCCCTGATCTTTTTCTCAAAGCGCGAGGGTTGCCCAGCCAGGCCAAAGGCGCCAGACTTAAGATCTGGTATCGAAGGATTTCGTGGGTTCGAATCCCACCCCTCGCATTAAATTTGTAAGTGACAGGTAGCTTGAATTTATTGTACACATTTGTATGGTAACACTTATACACTTACCATAAAACCGATTTTCTGGAAGTTACTCCCGTAAAAAAGTCTCGTTTTACTACCTGTACTTAATAGAAATGTCGATTTTTTTGTACTCACCTTAAAGAGCATACAGCCCAGATCTTATATAAGCCTCTTTAACGATTATTTTCTAGATTATGTAAGATAATATCCAAATTATGTAATATTAAATAACAAAAAAACTAACAAAATTATTAAATATTAGTTAGTAGTATAGTTTAGTGTCTCTACCAAACAGGCACGGAAGTTAGTCGCCTCCTAAATCATCATAAGCACCTGAAATTTCAGGAAATTAGTCGCCTCCTAAATCACATAAGCACCTGAAATTTCATAACCCCTGCCTGAACCTGCAAAGAAAAACAGACAGGGGTCAGGGTGCAACACAACCGCTGTCCTGAAACCATGCGCCGGTTTATCATCAAGCGTTGCGCCGCTTGACCACGCCTCCACGCCGGTTTTTGATCAAATTTTTCAAAAGGTTTTCGCTCAAGCCTTTTTTGAAAAGGCTTGCGGTTCAGATTACCCAGACCGCTCTGAACCCAAGACTGTTTAGCCTTTTATCCTGAGCCGCAAAAAGCCTTTCAGCTGACCGGCAGCATCCTGCATTTCCGTTCCAGCCTCCGCCTCTTCTTACCCGTACTGGTATGGATATGCTCGGGAAAAGATTTTCCCAGGCTCTTCCGTCTGCAGGGGCGCCTTTATAGCTGATGTGATACTCGTCCTGCACCCATTCCCATACATTCCCATAGATGTCGTAAAGTCCCCAGGGATTTGGCTTTTTCAAGCCCACTGGATGGGTTTCAAACCCTGAGTTTTCCAGAAACCAGGCGTACTCCCTAAGTTTTGATTCATCGTTTCCAAAAAAATAAGCGGTTTCAGTTCCAGCCCTGGATGCATATTCCCATTCGGCTTCGGTTGGGAGGCGAAAAATCCGGTTATTTTCCCGGGCATTTTCAAGAGCATTGAGTTTACTGAAGAAAACCTGAACCTCATTCCAGGAAACGTTTTCAACTGGATGCTTTTCACCCCTGAAATACGAAGGATTGTCTCCCATTACCACCTGCCACTGCTCCTGCGTCACCGGATATTTGCTCAGGTAGAAAGGTTTTTTAATTGTTACTCTATGCACAGGACTTTCCCAAAGTTTTCTACGTTTTTCGTGCATTGGAGAACCCATATCAAATTCTCCGGCAGGAATCAGGACAAACTCCATTCCTATGGAATTGCTTGTTAAGCCGCTGGATGGATTTTTTATTGAATTATCAACTGAGTTATTCATTGAACTACCAATCTATATATTGTTGAGTCATTCAACCAGAAGATTAACCGGGTCAGGGTTTTGGGCAAATAGAAAACATAATTAAGGGTGGAATTAATTAAGAGTGGATTTAAGAACTAATTTCAATTTTATTTAATATAATTTATGACATTAGGTTTTCTTGGGGATGCTTTAGGCGACTCGGTATTTTTATAGCCCAGGGCAACAGAGGCATATGGTTTATAACCCTCCGGAATACCTAATTTTTTTAAATATTCTTTAGCCTTCGAGTTATTAAAAGCCACAAGCACAAAGCCAATCCAGCATGAACCTAGACCTATGGATTCTGCAGCAAGTAACATGTTCTGCGTTGCAGCGGCACAGTCAGATTCAATTGCTATAGCTCCTTCTTTACCAGAAACAAGGATTACGGTTGGAGCCCCATAAAAAATATTAAAGCCTTCGTTATTTGCTAGCTCCTTGAGGGGCTCATATTGTTTCGCTATCTCCTTTGCTTCACAGATCATCCAGGCGAGCAGTTTCCTGTTCTGTGTTACCGTAAAATGCCAGCTTGGTCATTCGCACTTGGTGCATAGATCCCGGCATTCAGAACAAGCTGTAATTCCTCGTCTTTGATTTGCTCATTCTTAAAACTGCGTATGCTTCTCCGGTTCCTAATAGTGTTAAAGTTTCATTGGTCAGCATAATGTCTTCCTCCTAGCACAATAGTTGAGATCTGTTACATAATGTACTGAACCACCGTACCACTCTTCTCAATTCCTGAACTGCGTAACAACGGCTCAGATCCTCAGAAATCTCAAAATCTCAACGAATAAACCTGTTGAAAGAATATTAATACAGGTTCTAAAATTTTGCCTTCTTTTTCCTTTGCACCATCTGCCTTCAGATTAATATAACAGACAGATTAAACCCTGAATACAATATAAAATACAATAAACAATATAAAAAATAGAACCAAACGATATGAATAAATATTTATTAAAAATGACTGCTCAGATAAAAAAGTTTTTAAAATATCAGTATAGAGGCAGGGATGAGAAATAATAAGTGAGTATAAATGAGACAGTGCCTGCTTAACTTGATTCTTTTTTCGGGCAGAAGAAAAGACCTTCTACTGCTCCTGAAAGAGGAACCAAGAGATGTCGATACTGTAAAAGAACTGCTTGGAGTAGATTCCGGATGTATTCAGCCTCATATTAAAAAGCTGAAAGAATCCGGTCTCATAATTGAGAAAAATAAAATTTTCAGATTATCCGAGATTGGGGAAGCAATAGTAGAGAATATGCTGCCTCTTCTCAAGACGGTTGAGCTCTTTGGAGATAACAATGAGTACTGGATGAGTCATGATTTAAGCTCGATTCCATGGTCTCTGCTGGAAAGAATTGAAGAGCTTGGGCACTGCAAATTGCTGGAGCCTGATACTTTGCATATGGCTGAAACCCCAGGAACACTTCTAGATAACTTAATGAGTTCAAAGGAAGTCCTGACCTTTACATCCTATTTTCACCCTCAAGCTCCTATAATTTACTCCGAGTTAGCGGAAAAGGGAGTTGAGATTACACTCTGCATGACAGTGAATGTTGCAGAGCGCCTGTTCTTCAATTATCGGAAAGAAGCCGAGAAACTCTGCAGAGCCAGAAACTCAAAACTTTTCATATCACGAAAGCCTGCAATAGTTCCGTCGCTGATTGTAACGGACAGATTCCTTGCACTCAAACTTTATGAAATGGACAGAAAATTGAGGGATCAGATAATCCTGTGTTCTGGAGAAAAAGCCCCATGCTGGGGAAAAGAACTTTTTGGCTACTGTATGGAAGCAGCCGAACCCCTGGATGAAAATGAATTTCTGCAGCCTTAAATCTATACACTTATCGCTATGCGCTGCCTCTAGACTTGTTATTAGAAACATTGTTTCAAAACGGTTTTAATATAGAGTATCTATTATAAAAATAGTTACAGTTTTTCCATGTTTTTTGAGAAATTAGGTTATGCTTGTTTAATACGCCCGGTTTATCAGGCACAGATGCAGTTTATTAAACATTAATGATGATTAAACATTAATGATGACTAATGTCTGGGGGTATAATATGGAGGAAATATGCCGTAACTGTGGTGGGAGCGGCAGAGAAAGGTGCTTGAACTGCGATGGTGCAGGTGGGGTGTGGAAGGAAATTGAAGGCGAAATGGAATGGGAAGAATGTTTATTCTGCTTTGGAGTTGGAGTCAATAGCTGTATTAACTGTGATGGAACAGGCAGAGTCTGATTGGATTAGAATATATAAGAAAATATAAACGTAGAAAGACTATTCAATAGCTGATAACTGAATTTTTAGTTTTTCTCTTTAATTCTGAAGGCAGGTTTTGAATAATTAACAATAAAGGCTTTACACGAAAGATCAACCCGGCAATTTAGAAAAATGTTTCTTTTTGGATATCTTAGTTCCTTCATAATAGGAGTTTGCGAATAAAAATAAAACCAAAAAACATTTTTTTATTGCCATGAAAATCCTATTAATTACGGAAAATATTATAATATTATATAATTTATTGGATAATTAAAATAATTTTTAAATAAATGTTAAAAATCGATTTTATAATTATGAAAGACTATTTTATATGATTAGATTCATATATTGTTCAAAAACACTGGGGAATACCTTATGGTTCACGATGATTATATGTTAATTCTGGGATCAAACGTGTACGCAGATCCTGTGTATAACCTGGTATACAAGCCTGATATGGATTCTGAAGAAAGTGTACCCTTATTTACTCTGGAGAACTGTGACGGCAGTCTGCTTCTGACAACTGAGATCCGGGATGCGAATTCCGAAATCATAGCTAAGATTGATAAAAATAAGTTTATCCAGATTAACGAAAATTTTGATGCGGAAGGAGAGATCGAGAAAGGAAACGGGCTTGTGTTGAAAAAGAAGGACGATGGTACTGTTATTTTCAATGCTAAAATTACAGAAGATCAGTATGTAGAAGTTACCGGTACATTTTATGTCAGAGGTAAGAAAATCTATATAAGTGACCGTACCGTGGAAATAAATGATGTGCCTAAGAAAACCGTAAATGGGATAGATATGCATGATACTATTTTCGTCGGAACCTGCGATATTACGATAACCGATGACGGATTGAAGGTTTAAAAGCGGGCAGTCAATTCTTCAGTTAACCAATTTTTAATCACTTCCTGACAGCCGATAAAAGGTAAGCTTTCCTGCTGCCCGGACCAAAAAGCGAATCAAAAGTTGCATCTTTTATATAAATTATATTAAAAAATGGTGTGAAAGTTTGCTCGATTTCAGCTTTTGAAACTCTCCTGGGACCGTATCCAGGCGGCTCCTTATCTGAAAAACAGAGCATGAAATATTTGCCGCCTGTCCTGAGCACCCTGTGTATCTGTCGCGCAAAAATCGGCCTCTCCTCATCCGTCATCACATGAAACAGACCAGAATCAATAACTGTGTCGAATTCTCCTTCCGCGAAAAGCCGATCCATCCGCAGCACATCCCCTACGATAAAGTTCACCTTAACATGGCGCTCTATAGCCTTTGCGTTTGCATCAGCAATTGCACTTTCAGCGATGTCTATACCCGTTACATCAAAGCCATTTTTTGCAAGCATTATGGAGTTTTCACCCCTGCCGCATCCGACATCAAGAACCCTGCCAGGCTTAAGCTCTCCACTTTGAATAAGAGCCTGAAAGGCAGGTTGGGGATAGTCGATATCCCATGGCGGTTTTCCCTTATATGCTTCATTCCAATACAAGTAAATCCCTCAAAGCTTATTTAATATTCAAGACAAATATTGTTAGCGATAGCTGTAAAAGAAAGGACTGGTTTTTGGAGATGCAGAGATTGTCTGAAGAGATTAAAAAGCAAATTGAAGACCTTATTTCTGAATCCAATTCCCTTCTTGAGGGTTTGCGTAAGCTTTTCTATTCAGTGCCCATTCAGTATGACCCTTTTTTGGATATCGGACCCTTCAGTGTATCAGACCTGCCAAAAATGTGGGATTACGACATTGACACTAACTCCTATGAAGGAGAACCAGTTCCTCTTCATTATCGATGGTTCAAGTTGACAAATGACCAGTTTCTTGAACAGGAAGAATTATTTAAGAGATACATAAACTGGGCTTCCTCTGCCAGAAACCTGATTGAGAAATTTTCACCTGAAAAACTGGCTGCTTTTGATGAGAAATCCGAAATAATCAGGAGATGGATCGAGATGAGCGAACGCTTACCATCGGATGACAATGCCGAGATATTTTTCAGGTTTAAAAAAGATTTCATAAGCCAGCAAAATCTTGTTTCCGCTTTACTGGAGCAGGTCGAATAACTAATTAACTTTTCCAAGCAAGGTTTGAAAGAGAGCACATTGAAGGGCTTATGGTTAATTAAATTCCTTTTTTAACTGCAGTTATAATCAGTCAAACTTTTTAACTGTAATGGCTCTCTAACTAAATTGAGAACTCACTGGTTAATTCTAAACTTTTACACATTTTTAGCAATTCAAATCCATGTAGATATACTGATTTTAAGTACGCTGAATAGTTACTTGAAGATTTAAATAAAATTATAGCAATAAAAATTTATAGTCATTGAAGATGAAGAGTGAATCCAGCAAGCCGCTGTATCGTCTTCATACTATAACGGCGAGAATGCATACGACATTCATCGTCAGGCTATAATTATAGAGGGAAAATAGAAAGGAAAAGGGGGAGCATGGAAGGTATGGAAAGGTATGTAGATGGGTTTTTACTTCCTATCGCTAAAGACAAAGTAAACGAATACAGAGAGATGGCTCAAAAAAGCGGCGAGATTTGGAGAGAGCTTGGGGCTCTCGAGTATTACGAATGTGTTGGCGATGACCTGGATGTTGAGGATATGGTTTCTTTCAAGAAGGCAGCCAATGCCTCTGAAGATGAGACTGTAATTTTTTCATGGGTCGTTTTTGAATCTAAGGAACATAGAGACCGGGTGAACGAGGCACTCATGAGCGACCCAAGGATTAAGGAAATGATGGAATCAGGCGTAGAACCACCATTTGATTATAGGCGCATGGCGTATGGTGGCTTCAAAACCTTAGTTAGACTTTAACCTGGTATCTTGATGCAGCCGGTCGTAATCATAGGCTTAGCAGGCTCTTGAGGGATGGAAGAGTATACAAAAAGAGGGCAGTTCTTCGCGCTCTGACGGCGGCTCGAATACTCCAGGGCTTGATACATGTAGTCTGGGTAAAAGTAAGAGCGTGATAGCATGCTCTCAGCCGTCTCAAATAAACTGTCAGTTAATTCTTGAAAGCTTATACAAAACCTTTTGAGAAAAGGTTTTATCGAAAATGGCGTGAAAGAGGCAGGTCGATATATGACAAATAATAAGGAAACCAAAATTTTAGCCGAACCTGGCAAACAGGAAATTGTTATTACACGTGAGTTTGACGCGCCGCGCGAGCTTGTGTTCAAAGCATTCACTGATCCAGAACTCTACGTACAGTGGCTTGGGCCCCGAGGCTTTACAATGAAGCTCGAGGTTTTTGAACCTAAAAACGGAGGCAAGTGGCGGTATATCCATAAAGATCAAGAGGGTAATGAATATGCATTCCACGGAGTGTATCATGAAGTTACAGCTCCCGAGAGAATTATAAGCACATTTGAATTTGAAGGGCTTCAGGAAAAAGGGCATGTAGTGCTCGAAACTGCGAGATTTGAAGCGCTGCCAGGTAACAGAACCAGGCTGACGTCTCAGGTTGTTTTCCAGTCGGTTGAGGACCGTGACGGTGAACTCCAGTCTGACATGGAAAAGGGCGTCAACGAATCATATGAACGCCTGGATGAACTTTTAGAGAAACTGGTTAAAGAGTCGAAATGAAAAATAGTTGACTAAAATGCCTGTGTACCTTAACTTCAAAAATCGAAATGAGTAAGGTAATTAATAGTTTTAATTAATATTTGTAAAGTATTAACAGGACACAGGAATCTGGACAAAAAGACCGAAAAAATAAAAATTTTCTGCAGAATAAAGTGCAGTCCATGCAATTTTAAACAGATGAAAAAAATTAAATATGATCCCAGGATTATATAAGTTCATGGAAACGCAGTTTAGAAACGATTTGATTTCAGCAATTTGCTGGCTTGCTCTATGGATTATTGTAAGGACTTATGTAAATGCCTGTGCACCTTAAATTTCAAAATTTAGGAAAAGAGTTTTTGATTATTGAGGATATATGAAAGAGTTTTTTTGATTGAGCCATCAGATTTGCTGGAACCGCGGGATAATGGATAACAAATGATTAAGAGATACAACAAACATATGAAAATACAATAAAGAAATTACAGGCATAACATACAATTTTTTATATTTAAAATCCGATTTACCCTCAATGGCAGCCTTCTGGTCTAGGTCCAGAACTCTTGGTACAAAACCGAAGGGCTTCTCCTGGCGCATAGATAATCGAGGAAACCTTTTCATAAAAAGGAAGTTCAGAAACAGTCATTTTCCAAGAATCGATAAGATTAGCTGCCGCCATCTTGACAGGCTCTGCGAGTTCATGCAGGACAGGGAATGGAAGGCTCTTGCGAATAACGCTGCAAAACTGTACACAGGAACAGAGAAGGACGGCATTGGGAAATTCCTTTACAAACTTCATCCTGAGGTGTCTTATGCGCAGCTCTCAAGCCATTTAGGAGCTATTTTTTACCAGGCTGGAGTCTGGGAATGGAATAAAGAGAAAAGGGGAATGGAGTTTCTGCTGCTCTCGGAGAACTGGAAGGAGAAAACAATTGAGTATTACAGGGATTCACTAAATTTTGGAAGTGAAACTGCTTTTTTTGATAACTTTATGGAGTTTAAGGAAGAAGATAAAACGAATAAAAGACAGAAGCAGCAAAGTCAGAAAGGGCAAATTGAGACTTTTAGGGGGATCGATAAGGTTCGGGAAATAGAGCAGATGAAGCTTTCGGCTTTTTTCCGGGATTAAACAAAATTAGACCTGCATATTTTTGAATATTTGTAGATAAAAACAAAAAATAGAATGTCTGTATTTTCCTATATTTGAGTATATATATCAAAATGAAATCCAGATAGTTTCTATATCTGTCCTTATTTTTACAGGAATTATAAGAGCAGGCAGCCCCGTAAGTCCTAGATATGTCCTAATATACAGTACTTATATTCCTTAATATATATCCTTTATCTCTTTTATACTATTTTTGCATATTATTCTGATGTTTATACAATTTTATCGAGAAATGAATGGAGGGTAAAGGTATGGATTCAACAAAATATATTATCCTGCACAGCAGTGAGATATTGCCACCTGCACGGGGAGATATGGGAAGAGCACACCGAACAGAACTGCTCCCTTTGGAAGCAGCCCAACCAATCGTCAAGTTAGAGGAAGCCGAGCTTACAAAGCGGGAGGTCAATGATCTACGCAGAGATCCCAGAACACTTGCCATTGCCAAACCGATGCCACTGAAACTGATTGAGCCGGTTGACAGCTCCAGTGCTGCAACAGCTACAAAATGCTGGGGAATCGACGCAGTACGCGCATCGGAATCACCATATGATGGAACTGGTATCACTGTAGCTGTGCTGGATACCGGAATCGATCCAAATCACCCAGCATTTAAAGGTATGAAGCTGGTTCAGAAAAACTTCACTGAGGAAGCCGATAATGATATTCACGGTCATGGCACGCATTGTGCAGGAACTATTTTTGGCCAGGACGTCAATGATATCCGCATCGGTATCGCCAGAAATATTAAATGTGCCCTAATTGGGAAGGTGCTGGGCGAAGAAGGGGGTTCCACAGACACGCTCGCCAGGGCAATCATGTGGGCAGTCAATGAAGGCGCAAATGTCATTTCCATGTCCCTAGGAATTGATTTTCCGGGCTATGTAGATTGGCTAGTTCGTAAACACAGGATGGATGTTAGACCAGCAACATCCCTGGCGCTGGAAGAGTATCGTGCAAACGTCAACCTGTTCACCGAGTTATCGCGCGTTGTGGCAGCACAGGGGGAATTTGGGCAATCTGCAATCATCGTTGCTGCCAGCGGTAACGAAAGTGAGCGACCTAAATACGAAATTTCGGTCTCACCTCCTGCTGCCGCCACAGGCGTCGTTGCCGTTGGCGCACTGGGTGAATCCAATAGGGGCTATACTGTTGCCAGATTTTCAAATAATCAGGTGAACATTGCCGCCCCAGGTGTTAACGTCATCTCTGCCAACGCAGGCACGGATGGTCTTGTCAGCAAGAGTGGAACCAGCATGGCGACACCTCACGCTGCGGGTATTGCTGCCCTGTGGGCACAGCGTCAGTTGGAATTGACCGGGAAGATAAATAACGTGAGCCTGATGGCGCAACTTATTGCTAGCGGCACTTTTGACTCTTTAGCTCCAGGCAGCGAAGAGGATGATGTGGGTACAGGCATCATTCAGGCACCATTGAGGTAATAGGTCTGTTTAATTGGAAGTGAGCAAAACATCTCAAGATCCGGAGAAGAATTTTAGAACGTTGCCTACAAAATAAGAATATAAAAATAATCAGGGAAGTATATTATCTGCCAGCTATGTATACCTATCCCTGACATTTATATTTTACAGCCCTTAAAGGTCAAAAAATAATTATACATTTTGCAGCCCAGAGAAGTATTATATTCTGGGCAATATAGGGGTTATAATGGACTGTGCAATAGCCAAGAAAGTAAGCCTTCCAGTCTACACTTCTCTTTTATTGTTATAATCCTCTTTCCTTAATGTCACAATTTTACTTTTTACAGTCATAACTCTACATTTCTGCTACTACAATCTCCATTATCTTACTTGTAACCCTATTTTCTGAATAGTTATAATGATATATTTTTTAATAAAAAATATGAAGTATGCGGTTATACATTAAATAGAAAGAAGTCTGCAATATGCAGGAAGTTATCACATAATGCATAAAATATAGCTGAAGGGGAGGGATTACTTTGATATTCGAACGAGTTAAATCCGAAGGTCTGGCTCATCTTTCTTATTTCATTGGTTCAAAAGATGAAGCTATAGTTATCGACCCTCGCAGAGACTGTCAGGTCTATATCGATCTTGCCAGAAGAGAAGGTATGAATATAAAATATATTTTTGAGACCCACAGAAATGAGGATTATGTAATCGGTTCCCTGGAACTGAAGAAGCTTACAGGTGCAGAGATTTATCACGGCAAGGGGGTCGATTTCAAATATGGAAACTATTTGAGTGAGGGTCAGGAATTTGACTTTGGCTCTTTGAGACTGACTGCTTTACATACGCCTGGACATACGGATGAGAGTATGTCCTATACTTTGACAGATCTTGAAACAGGAAATGAGCCGGTAATGGTCTTTACAGGAGACACCCTGTTCATAGGCGATGCAGGAAGAACCGACCTGTATGGACCCGAGGAGGCTCCAAGGCTGGCAGCAAACCTTTATGACAGCATTTTTAATAAGATCCTTCCCCTGGGAGACGAAGTAATACTGTGTCCTGCGCACGGCGCAGGCTCGATTTGTGGAGGCGCTATAGCCAAAAGGGACTACAGTACTCTCGGACTTGAACGCCTCCAGAATCCTCTTCTGCAAAAGACCGAGAAGGAAGAATTTATCAAATTCAAACTGGAAGAGAAGCTTGAATTTCCTCCTTACTTCAGGAAAATGGAGCAGTATAATCAGCAGGGTCCTCCTCTACTTAATGGCCTGAATCTTCCGAGGCAGCTTTCACCCGAAGAGTTCAGGGCTGAAATGGAAAAAGGGGCTGTGGTGGTAGATACTCGCATGCCTCATTCGTTTGGAGGGGCACATATAAAAGGCAGTTACAGCATCTGGCTGGGAGGAATACCTTCCCATGCTGGCTGGGTGCTCCCCTATGATAAGCCCATACTTCTCATTCTGGAAGAAAAAGAACAGCTTGAAACTGCGGTAAGATATCTGGTTCGCCTGGGCTATGACAATACTACAGGTTTCTTAAACGGGGGGGTTGCATCCTGGTATACGAGAGCTTTGCCAATAGACAAATTAGAATTTATATCGGTCCACGATCTGAAGCATAAACTGGAAAAGCACGAAGAGATGACACTTCTGGATGTGAGAAAGGAAAAAGAATGGAATGAAGGACATATTGAAGGAGCTCAACATATATATGTTGGTGAGCTTGAGAAAAATCTGGATAAAATTCCAAAGGAGCTCCCGACAATAATATATTGTGATAGTTCCCGGCGTTCCAGCATAGCAGCTTCAATTTTGAAAAAGCATGGTTATAATAACGTATATAATGTACTTGGCAGCATGACTGCGTGGGAAAATGCCGGATATGAAGTAGTAAAATAAGCTTAACTTCAGCTTAACTCATACACTCAGAAAACAAGTTTGGAAACCTTTATATTCTCTCTCTTTTTTTTAATTTACCATGGTTTTACACGTTCCCCGTATTCTTCTTCCAAAGGACAATTGGGAAAAGTGGGCAGTAATTGCCTGTGATCAGCACACTCAGGATCTGGAATACTGGAAAAGAGTTGAAGAATTTGTTGGAGACTCCCCTTCTACTTTAAATCTCATTTATCCTGAGATATATCTTCCTTTAGATGAGAATAGAGTGAATAAGATCCATAAAACCCTAAGTGATTATAAAAAAATTCTTGTTGATCACGGTCCATGCTTTATCCTTGTGTGCCGTTCAGTCTCAGGCAGGAATAGAATCGGGCTTGTGGCTGCGATCGACCTGGAAGAATATCAGTTCAATGGATTGGATTCAATTATCCGACCAACTGAAGGCACCATTAAAGAAAGGCTTCCTGCAAGAATCAGGATAAGGGAAAATGCCGAACTGGAACTATCGCATATCATGGTATTATATAACGATCCTGATTTTACGGTTATACCCAGGGATCTGGATGACCTTGTTTGCGAAGAGAATCTAGTTTATGATTTTGACCTAATGGAAAACGGTGGTCATATCAAGGGCTACAAAATCAGTAATGAAAAGATAATTAAAGATATCTCGGATAAAATTCTTACCCTGGGGACCCTTCTTGTTGGAGATGGAAACCACAGCCTTGCTGCTGCAAAGAGTTTCTGGGAAAAAATTAAAGGGACTGTAGAGGAAGATCATCCTGCAAGGTATGCAATGGTCGAGCTTGTAAATATTCACGATCCAGGTCTTTCCTTTGAGCCAATTCACAGGGTTGTAAGCGGGATTAACCCGGAAGAACTGCTCAGGAAATTCGATGCAAGGATTGAAAGAATTCAGGACAGCCCTTCAGATCTCGATCTTTCAGCTAAAGGACATTCAATCGGGTTTATTACAAAGGATAGCAGTGGTGTGCTTATTTTTGACAATCCAGTACACGACCTTGAGGTCGAAACCCTTGATGAGATTATTGACAATTATTCAGTTGAGTATGAGCATGATCCGGAGGTCGTTGAAAAGCTTGGTAGGGAACAGGGAAATACTGGTTTCTTCCTTCCTCCGTTAAAGAAAAGCGAGTTTTTTACTCTTATAAAAAAGAAAGGAATCCTTCCGAAAAAATCGTTTTCCCTTGGGAAGGAAAATGAGAAAAGGTATTATATAGAGGTCAGAAAAATTACTGTATAAGACTTTCTTGCCTCAAACTATTTTTCAGTCTTTTTCGTTCTTCCTATCCTTCTTTGCGTTTTAACTACAATAAACAGGAGAGAATCAGGACATTTTTATAATTTTAAAAGGGATAATTTCATTAAAAGGATGTAAGTTTATGAAAAAGCGACTTAATTGGACAGTCAAATTATAAATACCTTCAATCTAATAATTAATCTATTAATTAAATAATCAACGGGGGGGTTAAACATACCGGATTTGATAGGACTTGCTGTAGTCTTTCTAATATTAGCATTGATTGCGTATATACTGGGTGCGCGGGGGATTGCCGGCTTCTCAATGGAGATTGCAAAGTGGCTCGTTATAATCTTTATTATACTTGCAATAATCTCCTTTTTCTTATGACGGCAGGCTTTAACAAGTAACGCTGGTTCAGGATACTTTGAAGCTGGTTTAAGATGCTTAATGTTAACTGGAGGAATGAAATAAAAACATCAGAATCCAGAGCCAGTATATTTTTTCCCTTAATTTTTGTCTTATAAGCCGTCTTAAGACGAATAGCAGTTAATCCCTTTACTTTTCTTTCAAATACAGGAAATCTATTATTGAACAGCTCATTATAATCTATTTTTATAATTTAGGTAGAATTTTTTATAACTTAGTCAGTCTTATGGGTTCTTAGAATACTATGAGAAATGATTTAAACAGAGGTTTTAAAGTTTGATTTAGATGTGCTCAGTCTATCAGTTGCTGCGTAAATTCATATTAGCAATTTAATAGGATTTGAACCAGTATACTTATTACATACTATATAAATTTATATTAGCAGTTTAAGATAATTTGAACCAATATACTTATATTACTTTATATGAATTTCCGGATAACTAATCGAAGTAAATCCCTTACTTTGGATGTACCGGGGTATTAAATTGAGCAGATTAATCATTTTACTGGCAGCTTTTTTCCTCTTAACATTATGCTCGGGTATTGGAACTGCAGCTGAGATTTACGTCCAGCCTGGAGATTCAATACAAACCGCAGTGGATAATTCAGTCTCAGGTGATGTGATTCTCCTAAAACCCGGAACGTATACCGAGAATGTAAATGTAAACAAGGATAACCTTGTAATAAGCTCGGAATCCGGGAATCCTGATGATACAATAATTGTAGCGGCGAGCTCAAGTGATCATGTAATTACCTTGCAGGCTAATAACGTGGAGATTAGCGGGCTTGGTATTACAGGGGCTATGGATAGTTATGCAGGAATTTATCTTTCTGAGTGTAATAACTGCGTCCTTGAGTACAACAAAATCCTCAATAATGGTTATGGGGTTTATCTTTTGCTCTCAAAAGGCAATACACTTTCAAGTAATGTAATTTCCTCAAATGGCGTTAGCGGCCTATTTGTTTGCCCCAGGAGCGACAACAACCTGGTTTTTAATAACTACTTCAACAACACTGTCAATGCAAATATCAAAAATGGAGCCGGAAACGCCTACAATATTATGAAGACTGAAGGCGTAAATATTGTCGGTGGTCCTTGCCTTGGAGGTAATTTCTGGGCAGAACCTGATGGTACAGGGTTTTCAGAAACTGCAGTCGATGCTAACGAAGACGGAATTGCAGATTTTGCATACAGGTTCGCAGACAGCATCTGTTCTGATGAATTGCCACTTGTCTCAGTACCCGAACCTGAGAAGCCCATACTTTCGGTAACAGGTTTTCAGATTGATAATACCAGCAGAAACAACTCCACAAGTATCAACGAAGACAACAGCGATGAAAGCACGACAGATGTATCACCCGAACCTGCAAGAAACGTAGAGAGTGAGGAGATCTCAGAGACCTTTATCACAGACGACAAAGAGGTGAAGTTTGACTTTGAGAGGAACGAAACCTGCGTTGCTTATTTGACATTCAATTCAAAAAAGACTGTGGGTAAGACGACTGCTGTAGTTGAGATGTTAAAAGCAAATTCCTCACTTGTTTCAGAGCCGCTTTCAGATGAGGTCTACAGGTATTTCAATATCTGGATTGGGGACGGAGAATATGCGACCCCAGCTAATATTGAGAATCCTGTAGTATGCTTTAAGGTCGAAAAATCCTGGCTTGAGGATAAGAACATTAATTGGAATTCAATCAAGCTCAACACGTATAGTGCTGGGGAATGGAAAGAGCTGCCCGTAAATCTGACTGGAGAAGATAACAACTTCCTCTATTTCACAGCACAGCCCCTAGAATTTCCATTCTTTGCAATAACCGGTAAGAGCGAGGGAGGAATAGTTGGCGGTTCGGCTGATTCACAGCCTTCCGGGTCAGATGCCAGGGGTTTTAACGTAGAAAATTCTGGCACAATAAACAATGCAAATGTTGAGATAGCGCTTGAGAAAAAGGCAACCGCCCCAGGGTTTGAAACCATTTACGGGCTTAGCTCCCTACTTGTCCTGTTTCTGTACAGAAAAATGAAGCCGTGAAATTGAATTATAAGCAGCAATAGAATATTAAAAAACAAAAGTGAAGATTTAAAATCTTCACCTCTCTTTTATGCATGAGCCTGACGGGTAAAGTTTCGCTTAGATTCCCCTGATCCCTGAAATCATATCTTTCTTCGCTCCAGAACGTAATAATCTCAGCAAAAGCCCATCAAAATCAGAACTTCTCCTGACTGGCTGAAAGAAATTACAATTATCCTAAAAAGGCAAGTCGGATTTTTCAGCTTATATCCATGCTCTCTAATGGTTTATTTCCTTAATCTGGGGCTTTTTATCGGCTTAAACTGTTAGAGGTTAACGACAGCAAAAGCCAGGAAAGTTCTGGTATCCAGCCAGAGCTTTGACAGGGAACTTCTTAGATGAGTTTTCTTCCAGGCAGTTGTCTTATCCCATAATGATAAGCTCAGGAGGATCCCGAAAAGCTTATATACTAAGTCGAGCAGGTACATCATGGAAAACTTGGGGGGAACCTAAAAGTAATTTAATAAGTTCCTCTTCCTCAATTCTCTTGCCAGAACTGAAAAGGCTAAATTGATTACGAGCGCCTGAGGAGCTAAAAACTAAGAAGGCTCAACGCGTCCCGTAAGCCGACCTACAAACACAACCTCAAAACAGATTCCCTGCTTCGAAAAGCAGACAGAAGTCTGTAAAATTCGAGAGCAAATCACAATTACACAGGCAGGTAATACCCAGACCTGCCTTCTATTACCCAACCCTGAATCTTACTCAGGATTCATCCTACAATTACTCAGAGGCCCTACCACAATCCTTTTCAAAAAAAAGCTTGAGCGCAAACTTTTTGAAAAAAAGTTTGATCAAAAACCGGCATGGTGGCGTGATCGACCAGTGCAAAGGTTTCGGTCAAGCCTTCTCGTAAAAGGGTTATAGCGTCATGGTTTTGATTAGGCGATGCCACGTTTGTGCTTGAGTAAGAACGGATTTCTAGGACCTAAAAACCCAACCCAAAACCCAACCTGCGATCCAACAGGGGTCTTCCCGGATTTAACCCAGGATTCCAGCTCGAAGTTTCGGCACCCAACCGAGGATTAACCCAAAATTTGCATCCGAGCCAGTTTGGGACCCAACCAGGACTCAACCTGCGATCCAACCTGGAAATTAACGACCCCGGGATCCAATCGAATACTATCTCCGATCCAACCCTAAAGGTCGAAAGAAATCATGCAGCTTATCAAGAAACCCTACATAGACCTTATCTTGAAAGTTCATAAAGAAGTAGCCAGACAAGAAGTTGAGCAAAAAGACAGAACCTTAGACAAATTAAGAACTCACAGATGTTTAAAGAAACATGAGACAGCAAATTTTGAAACCCGAAATCCTAAAATAAGATTTTCCATCCCATACAGCACCCTATCTGGTAATGCCTGCAAGATTGAAGAGCAAAACCTAGCTTTCCTGCAAACCGCAAAGAAATATCTCCTGGGCTTCAATCTGCAATTGACTGAGAATCGTTTACAGGCAGTCAGTGGTCAGGCAACAGAAGCTTGTTCCTGCCCGTTAACCCCTGAAGTCGGGAACTGATCACAATAAAACGGGGTTAACATGTCAGTTAACGACTCAGTCAACCGGATAGTTACGGGTTCCGGTGTAATACTTGCAGGAACCTTCATAGGAATGCTTCTCGACATTATTACTAAAAAAGTGCTCACAGCTCACCTCTCACCAGCTGACTTCGGCACATACTCCCTTGCACTTACCGTAATATCGATTACAGGTGCATTCGCAACTCTTGGACTCAATGAAGGCGTGCCGAGATATATTGCGTTCTTCAGGGGCAGGCACGAGGAACATAAAGTACATGAATTGATAATTTCAGCCATGATAATGGGTTTGATTGCAGGTTTGATTGCAATTCTGGTTTCACCTTCTCTGTTCCAGAGTCTGGCTGGAGATAGCTTTGATTCAGATGGTCATATCCTGTCTGTTGTGAAGATCCTGATCTTTGCAGTTCCTTTCACAATACTCCTGAACCTGGCAGTAGCAATCTACAGAGGATTCGACCGCACAAATGTTAACATGTACTTCTATAACATTATAAGGCCAGTATCCCTGCTAGGGTTTGCTCTATGCTCTGTGTTTGTCGGAGCTTCCCTAAAAGGAGTTGTATTCGCGGACCTGCTTTCAATGATATTTACCTTCGGTATAATGTCGCTGTACTTCATAAAGAAGCCACCATTTAAGCAGGAATGGAAAATTAAATTCAGTGAGCCGACAAAACAGCTGATAAGGTACTCACTCCCGCTTTTAATAACCGCAACCATACTCAACCTCATGAGCTGGATAGACACAATAATGCTCGGCTATTTCAAGCCGTCTGAAGTCGTTGGGGTTTACAACGCAGTGTATCCTCTTGTAGGATTCCTGTCCCTGGTAATTACCTCCATGGGCTTTGTATATGTCCCTGTAACATCCAAGCTCTGGGGTCAGAATAACATCGCGCCTCTTGGCTCAATCTATGAGGTAATGACAAAATGGTGCTTCCTGCTCACATTCCCTCTCTTTGCACTGATCTTTGTGTATCCTGAATACTTCATCACGAGGCTCTATGGAGCGGAATATGTAAGCGGCGCCACTGCTCTGAGGATCCTTGCCATGGGGTTCATAACAAACTCATACTTCGGATTTAACTACCATACCCTGTTAGCCTCCGGAGATTCGGACTTCCTTATGAAGTGCTCGGTAGCAAGTGCAGGTATCAATGCCGTAATTAACTTCACGCTTATACCTGAGTATGGTATGATAGGTGCAGCTACAGGAACTGCAGTATCTTATGCTTCAATTGAAGTCTTAATGACTTTGAGAGCCTGGAGAAAGCAGAACATGCACCCATTCACCTCAATGTACAGGAAATTGACCTGTATTGTTGTCCTGATGGTCGGAGCTATGCTCGCAATCAAAAGTGTTCATCTGCTTACCGGAGCAGCCTGGGAATACGCAGTCTTTATAGTCGGGTATTTCACAATTATACACAGGGCAAACGTACTTGATAGCACTGAAATTCAGATGCTGGGCGAGATCCGGAAGGCTCTCAGATTAAATATTCGCCTCCATATCCCCGAAGCGATCAAAACCCTTGCAGCCGTAATCTGATTTCGGCGCAGGAAAAGCTGGCATCCTTCTTCCTGAAGAAGGCTCCGGCAACTCTCTTTACACTATTTTTACACTATAATAGTCTTCTAGATTTTTTACAATTCCATAGTTTTTTTACAGTTTCAAAATTATAAAGTCAGTTTTGTAAAAACCTCAACAAAAAATAAGGATTCATTTTTTAGTAAATTTTCAGATAGCTCTGTAAACTGCAATTTTTGGTAGCGTGCCAGGAGCTCTGCCAAATCATAAAGCAAGTCTGGTTTTTAATTCCTGAAAATTGCTCTGTTTTTCTATTCTCCTGCCTGAAGAATTATATGCCTGAAAAATACAAACTTTAAACTAAGAGATAGCACCATATAAACCATCTAAGTGAGAAGGGGGTAATTATTACGTTAAGAGTAGTACATTTTGAAATTTATGCTGGAGATGTTTTAAGGGCTAAAAAATTCTATGAGCAGGTGTTCGGCTGGAAGATCGAGAGATCGGAAGGCTCGCTGGAGTATTGGAATATAACAACCGGCAATCCGGACGAGCCTGGAATTGATGGTGGATTGATGAAAAGGCAGGGAGGGGAACCGGGTGCAGACACTCCGATAGGCACATATATCTGCACAATAGATGTCCCGAACATCGATGAATACCTTAGAAGGATACAGAAGAACGGCGGCATAGTAACTATGGAAAAAAAACCCATAAGAGGGGTAGGCTGGTATGCTTACTGCCTCGATACTGAAAAAAACGTATTCGGAGTAATGCAGCCTGACAAAGAAGCAAGATAATTCCCTTATCTATTTTTCTTACTCATCCAGGTCTTATCCAGTCTATTCCTATCCTGTGCAAAGTATATTTGCAGGATCTCGTCTTTAGAAACTGAATAAATACGGAGGTTAAAAAGGAATAGTGAAATATGAGAGGATGGTATAATTTCGTCTTTTGACTTTATTGTAAAAATTAATCTACAAACGGATACAGTTATTGAGAATAAATATTAATTATATGTTACTGCTCACTTACATATGAATGATAGAATGATAAGCCGATCTTTCCTTTATCGCTAAAAGCTTTTTAAGAGATTGCCCTCACAGATGAAGCGGTATATGAGTAAACCGGAATATAGAGCGAGAACATATAACCTCAATATGATTGGTAGAATGGAGTGAAAATGTGGAAAAAGAGATCCGGAAGCCAATTAAAGTCCTTACATTCGGAGAAGCCCTTTTTGATATTATCAAAGGTTCAGCCCACCTTGGGGGAGCTCCACTTAACCTTGCAGCCCACATTGCAAAATTAGGAGCAAAACCGGCTGTGATTACAGCAGTGGGAAAGGATGAACTTGGCAAAATCTTGCTTACCAGGGCTGAAGCAATGGGAATTGACACATCATACATCCTGGTTGATGAAAAGAGACCAACAGGCACGGTTACTGTCGAACTGAAGGCTGAAGGAATTCCGATTTTTACGATTAATGAAGGTGTCGCCTGGGATGCGATTACGCTGGGCGAAAAGGAGTTTAAAGCTCTTTCTGAGGAAGAATGGGATGTTTTTTGTTTTGGCACCCTTGCCCAGCGGACTGAAAAAAACCGTGAAGCTCTGGGAAGGTTACTTTCGGAAATAAGGTCAAAGCATTTCTTTTACGACATAAACCTGAGAACTGGGTTCTATAAAAAAGAATGGATACTATCTTCTCTCGAACATACCACAATACTGAAAATGAATAAAGAAGAGGCTGATGAGCTTTCAAACATGATTTCTGAAATTGCTCATGCCTGCAAGCTTTCCTGCTCTTACGAGGCTTTCTGCAGGCTCCTTACGGAAAAATATCCTCGAATATCCGTAATCTGCATAACAAAAGGACCAGAAGGAGCCGCCGTTTACCATAAAGGCATCTATGAAGAGGCAGAAACAACTCCCGTAGAAGTTGCCGATACTGTCGGAGCCGGCGATGCCTTTTCCGCAGGTTTCCTTTATACCTGCCTCTCAGGATACGGAGTCTCGAAAGCTGTTTCAATAGCTACCATTCTCGGGTCGTACGTTGCATCAAAACCAGGTTCAGTACCTGAATATTCAAAAGAGCTTATTGAGAAACTCAAAGCTGAAGGATTAGATTTGAGCAAAATTAAGGATTAAACTTTTTCAATTAACGGGTACAAGCATTTTTCAGAAAGGAATTCCCCAGAGAGGGTACCACTTTTCTACATTTTTCTCGACAGGCATTTCCCTTTCCATTTCCGCCCTTAACCTGAACTCTAAGGGGTTGTCTCTCTGCTTGCCTGATAGAGGGACAAAGGGGTAATAAGTTCCTTGCTTAAAATTATATATCCAGTAAACTGTTTTTCCATCGCCGGTTTTTCCAACTTCGGGTTCGCTGTCAAACCGGTAAATGGCACAAAGAAGCTGCTCTCCAAATCCGTGACTTTCGAGAGTTTCACTTACAAGATGAACGTTTGCAACAAGGTCTTCAAAATCCTGATCTTTAAAAATAGCCCACAGGAAGTTAAATTCGTCTTTTTCAAGCCTAAACTCGGTTTTTGTTTCCTTTGAACTGTACTCCAGAAGTTCCTGAATCTCTTTGCGAGCGGATTCATACGCTGAGGCAGCAATTGGCTTAAAGCAAATTCCTGCAGCCCCAGACGGCTTCAAACCCAGGCTGGTTTCCAGAGTAACGCTTGCAGTAGAAATTGCAAAGAGCTTGTCAGTTTTTGCTTTCGGAAGCCTGCTCCTTCCGAGGATTGAATCCATAAAATCTCGGAGACCCATTTAATTTCTCCATATTTAACTTATGTTCTGGCAACTTCTTGGATTTAAACTATATTACGTCGACTTATATATGTTTAGATCATTTTCTGCTGCATTTTTTCGAGCCTTGCTATTCTTTTCTCCACGGATGGATGGGTTGAGAAAATATCCATTATAGAAGAGCCTGAGATTGCAGGCACCGTGAAAAAGGCATTCATCCCCTCTACTGACCTGAGGTCTTGACTCGGAATTCTTTCCATAATCCCGCTTATTTTCATAAGGGCAGATGCAAGAACCGATGGCTGCCCGGTAATAATAGCCGAGCCCCGGTCTGCAGCATACTCCCTGTAACGGGAAAGAGCACGTATCAGCAGGAAGCTGACAATCCAGACCGCAATTGAGACCAGCCAGATGAGTATAATTCCTCCTCCATCCCGCCGCCGGTCTCCTCCCCCCATACCTCCGAAATAAATACTGTAGCGCATAAAGTAGAAAGCAAGGGTTGAGATGAAGCTGGCAATTGTCATCACAGCCATATCCCTGTTCTTTATATGACTGAGTTCATGGGCAAGCACGGCTTCAAGTTCGGCTGGAGAAAGTTTGTCCATAATCCCTGTTGTAACTGCAACTACAGCTTTATTCCGGTTTCTGCCTGTTGCAAAGGCGTTTGGAATCTGGGACCTGACAATTGCCACCTGCGGTTTTGGGAGGTCAGCTATTGCACAGAGCCTGGTAATCATTCCATGCAGTTGCGGGGCTTCGCTTTCAGAAACGACACGTGCTCCTGACGACATAAGTACAAGTTTATCCGAATAAAAATACTGGATAGCCATGAAAGACCCGACAAATAGAAGCATGAAAATTGGAGGCGTCCCGTAATACGAAAGAAATGCCAGGAAAAAAAGGTAAACTGCTGCCAGAAGGAACATCGTGAAAATCATCCGTCCCTGAAGTCCTAAGTCCCGTTCCCATTTTCGCTTCATTGATTACTGCTCCTGAGCATGATTTAAAGGTGAATCAAATTAAATGCGATTACAGTTAAGTGAGGATATAATGTCAACTATATGTTAACTAAATTATAATTATATACATATGTGAGCTAAATTATAATTATACTTATTTAAATAGGAACCAGGTCCGATTGAATGAATTTGCAGGTTAACGTACGCAATCAAATATTTATGTGTCATATGGATAATTTAACCACGGGTAGATCAAATATGTGCACATTATAGAGTAAATTGAAAGAAAAGCCCAAATAAAGGCAGGAAGCGCATGATATAGTCAACTCTCACTTAGAATGTGAAAGTCTGCTTAGCTATATATATCCAATAAAATATTTCCTTAAACATTAAAATTCTTTCTCCCTTAAGGAGAGCTCTAAATATTTTTTACTTTAAGAGACTAATTAAACAGATAGAACAGAAGAACAGAGAGTTTAAAAAATTTATTTACCATAGAAAGTATAAAAAACATCTTAAAAATTATACTTAAGAACAAAGACGGAATCAGATATAAATAATTGATTCAGGAATCTTAAATATAAATAACAGATTATTTATAATTAAACTATAATTTCCTTGATAAAATCGTAGATTTATAAAAATAAATTCAAATCTCTGTATAAGACATTAGAAAAACCTGCATAGCAGGATTTATAAGTACTGAATAACAGGATTATACAAGTCCTAATAATGGTTTATAAGTGCTTAATGATTTAATAAGGCTGAATGATTTATAGGTGCTGAATAATTTATAAATGCTGATTGATCTAGAAGTAGAAGTGTTGAATGATCTATATGCTGAATGATTTAATAAATGCTGTATTTGTCTCCAGATACAGGATACAAAATTCGTCTAAAAATATCATTTCTTCCTTGCAGAACTTCAGCACGGTTCTCTTAAAAGGTAGGAATCAGGAACTGCTGGCAGAAAAAATTCCATGATTAGATTATCTTTACTGAAAATCTCTCTTATTAAAAAAAGTATAGGGTCAAGCCATGCAAAATATACTCTCAGTCCAATCCCTTACAAAAAAATTCGATGATTTTACGGCTGTAAAAGACATAAGTTTCAATGTTGAAGCGGGCTCAATTTTTGCTTTTCTCGGTCCAAACGGCGCGGGGAAATCTACAACTATTAAAATGCTCACAACAGTCCTTAAACCTACAAAAGGGGAAATAAGGATTAACGGTTTTAATGCACTCAAAGAGCAGGACAAAGCTCGTGCATCTTTCGGAATAGTCTTTCAGGATCACAGTCTTGATGAAGAACTGACTGCTTATGAGAATATTGTATACCATGCCGTAATTTACAAAGTGCCCAAGAAAGAAAGGGCTGAAAGAGTCCGAAAAGCCCTGGAAATTGTTGGGCTCTGGGACAGGCGGGAAGATTACGTTAAAAAGTACTCAGGCGGCATGAAGCGCAGGCTTGAGATTGCGCGGGCACTTGTTCATTACCCAAAAATCCTTTTCCTTGACGAGCCCACAGTAGGGCTTGATCCCCAAACCCGAAGATCCATCTGGAATCACATCAAGACGCTGAACCAGGAAAAAGGCATGACAATTTTTCTTACCACGCACTATATGGAAGAAGCCGAAGCAATTGCTGACCACATCGCAATCATTGACCATGGTGAAATCATAGAATCCGGCACTGTTGAGGAAATAAAGAAGCGGACAGAAACCGAATCCCTGGAGGATGCTTTTCTGAAACTGACAGGCAGGGACATCAGGGATGAGAATTACGAGTCTGGAATTAAAATGCGAACAATAAGGGGCATGAGAAGGAGGAACAGGAATTGATCGAGGTAATTTATATCCTCTGGCTCAGGCAGATAAAACACTACTGGCGCTCTAAAGCCAGGCTGCTGGGTTCTCTGGGACAGCCCCTGCTCTTTCTTGTGACTTTTGGGTTTGGATTCGGTCCCATGTATACACGGGCAAGCGGAGGGGCAGACTACATGGACTTCCTTGCACCAGGGATTGTTTCCATGTCAATCCTCTTTACTGCTGTCTTCTCAGGGCTTGAGGTCATATGGGACAGGCAGTTCGGCTTTCTTAAGGAGACGCTCGTAGCCCCAATCTCAAGGACAGAGATCATGATAGGAAAAACCCTTGGAGGGGCAACTATAGCCATGATTCAGGGCTTGATCGTGCTGAGCCTGACCTATGTGCTGGGGTTCAGGATTCCGGATCTCGCAAGCCTCGGGCTTGGACTGGTCTTCATGTTCCTGATAGCGATCTTCTTTACGGGTTTAGGTCTTGCGATAGCTTCAAAAATGAAAGATATGCATGGTTTCCAGCTTATCATGAATTTCCTTATCATGCCCATTTTCTTCCTGTCCGGCGCCCTTTTCCCCCTTGAAAATCTGCCGTCAGCGATTTATTTCATAAGCAGGATCGACCCTCTCACCTACGGCGTGGATGGCTTAAGAGGAGCCATTGCTGGAATTAGCATGTTTGGGGTCTATTACGACCTGGCAGTAATAGGTTTACTCTCAATTATTATTTGCGCAGTCGGTACAGTATTCTTCTCTAAGACAGAGGCATAAATGACTCCCTCCTTCCGGAAACACTATTTTGAGATCCAAAATTTCGGATAAATTAAGGCATTATATATAGCATTAACGTTTATTTTAAACCATTGTAGTATTATTATATACATTTAAGTTAGGTGGTTAATTAATAGTATCTAAAATATCAGCCGTATCTATCTAAAATATTAGCCGTATCGAGTTTGACTTAAGATACAAAATTTAATTAAGATACAAAAATGAAACTGTGAATTTAATATAAAATGAGGCATTGCAGATGCTGGATCTTATCGAATTCCTATTTTTGGGAACTTTTCTCGGTCTTGCAGCAGGTACATCTCCAGGTCCCCTGCTGGCTGTAACCATCTCCGAAACTCTGCAGCACGGCAAATGGGAAGGGATAAAGGTTGCAGTTTCTCCTCTAATTACGGATCTACCAATAATTCTATCCACAATGTTTGTTCTATCACATTTAACAAATTATGGTTTTTTCATAGGGATTATTGCACTTTTTGGGGCTTCATACCTTATATATTCAGGAGTGGAATCCCTGAAAATTAAACCGAATAACGTTGAATTAAATATAGAGAAAAAAGATGCCTTAAAAAAAGGAATTATTGTTAACTTTGGAAACCCACATCCGTACATCTTCTGGATTTCAATAGGGGGACCGTTAATTTTTAAGAGCCTGAATACTCACGCTTTAGTTACAATTCTATTTATATTGGGATTCTATAGCTTTCTAGTAGGATCGAAGATAGCTATAACATTAATTGTAGAGAAATCAAAATCATTTATCAACGGCAAATATTATTTTTCGATCATCCAGATTCTGGGAATTGCACAGATAGTATTCGGATTGGTTTTTATTAAAATGGGTCTGGAATTGTTAAACCTAATCTGATTTTTCCTGCTATTTTGTTCAGTTTCAGTAAATTAATCGATATACTACCTGTCTCTAACTTGCCCCGTAAAACCATATTAGCTATCAAATGCCGTTTTTGTCACGCTCGATGTAGAGGGGAGCGGCTTTGTGAGCAAAAGTGAAAAAGAAGAGAATTGGTAAATAATACCCAATTTAAGGAAGAAATTATTAAATAACAACACACTTCTGCTTTTGAAACAAACAGTCTGGAAAATTTGAAATAAATAGTCTGGAAAATCAATCTAGAAGTAGATGGTAGGGTCTGAGTCCCTATTCTCAGGTCCCTACCTGCGATCCAACCCAAAGATTAAGATGAAACCCTATAACTCTTAATCTATACATTTATAATGAGCCAGTTATATATATCATAATCTATACAAAACATTCTTTCGGATTTAGATTTTTGATATAATCGAAAAAGTATATAATATTAAAAATTTTAGTGTTATTAAAAATAATAAACCATATAAATAGAATACATGCATCTATCGTATCATACATTAAAGTTTTATATCAAACAATTTTTTGCCTGAAAACAATTTTTGATATAAATAATTTAAAATAATTTAGGTTATTAGTATATTCTGGAGTTGGGAAGTCTAATAGGGGAATGGGGTGTGGGGATATTCTACCACACTAAAGAATCGCCTGGAGGTCGCTGATTCTTCTTTGAATCGGCATATTTGGGGGAGCATAAGTTTCAAAGAACTGTATTGGGGGATACAGTAAAGGGATCCAGTGCCTCCAGGCTTCTTCTTATACTACTTTTACTGTCTTTTTACCATATCTTTCTTCTTATACTACTTTTACTGTCTTTTTACCATATCTTTACAGCAGAGAAGAAAGCAAAAACAAAATTATAATAGTATTGGTTTACTCTGACGTTATTTCAATTCGTGAGTCATGCATTCTATTCTGCTTTCACGTTTCACTCTTTAACTATTACTATATATGTTCAACTTTTTTCACATATTTTATGTTTTAAACATAAATTGGAAAATCAGGAAATAATTTAAACGCTCATATATAATTTTCTTACATAAGCTCAATAGTTTTATAACATTTCAGATTTTTAAATTTAATCGGAGTAATAAAGTTCTCTGAATTCATTATTTTTCATAAAAACGAAAAGAGGTCAGGATGGAGTGGATTCTAATAGTAAAAAATGTTACTTCGAGAAGTCCTTTCTGTGAGAAGCTTCGAAAAAAAGAAGAAATATACCGCATTGTCATGAAGCAAACGAAACAGCTTGTATATGAATAGGACATTGAAAATGGAAAGATTTTCTGGTTAGGAGCCACCAGAGAACTTATGGGGTGTGAATTAGAAGATTTAGAAAGTGTAGATACTCAGGTTTGGCTAAATCAGATTCATCCAGAAGAATGTAATAAAATCTGGGAGGATTTTGGGAAGTATCTGGAAAAAGGAGAAAATTTCCAGCTGGAATACAGAATTATGGAAGCAAATAAAAATTATATTTGGGTAGAAGAAGACGTAGTCTGTCTGAAAGATGAAAATGGTAATGTAAATAGAGTTTTTGGAATTATTAAAGATATCACTGAAAGAAAACTTACTGAAGAGAAACTGAAGGTCAGTGAGGAAAAATACCGCTCATTTATACAGAAATTTGATGGGATCGCTTTCCAATTAGATGAGAACCTTTTCCCGGAATTCATGCATGGGAGAGTCGAGGAAATTACCGGATATAGCGAAAAAGAATTCCTCTCCGGGCAGGTTTTGTGGTTAGACCTTATCCATCCTGATGACAAGCCGCTTGTTATTGTCGATATCGAACGTATTCAAACTTCTCCATATAATTTATCCAGAAAGTTAGACTTTCGTATATTAGATAAAAATGGCAGAAAAAGATGGGTGCATCTTCGTTACCATAAATTCCAGGAAAAAGACGGGGGAGATGATAAATACCGTGGAACTATTTATGATATCACTGAGAGAAGAATTGCAGAGGACACCCTTAAAAAAATAGAGGCTATCCGTAATAAAGAAATTCATCACAGGATAAAGAATAACCTTCAGGTAATCTCTTCTCTTCTGGATCTTCAGGCTGAAAAATTCAATAATCGGGAATGTATTAAGGATTCCGAAGTTCTCGCCGCTTTTAAGGAAAGCCAGTACAGGGTAATGTCCATTGCACTCATCCATGAAGAACTGCACAAAAGTGAAGAAAGGAACACGCTTAATTTTTCGCCTTACCTTGAAAGGCTCGTTGAGAACCTCTTCCGGATATACAGGATTGAAAATGTTGATGTCAACTTGATTATGGATGTGGAAAAAAATATTTTCTTTGATATGGACACGGCAGTTCCCCTGGGAATGATTGTTAACGAACTTGTCTCAAACTCCTTAAAATATGCATTCCCAGATAGGGATAAAGGAATAATTCAAATTAAACTCTCCAGTAAAAGAACAGGACATAAACTGAACGACAATAGAGAGAACGTTCCCGGAACCAGTACCCGATATACTCTCGCAATTTCAGATAGTGGAGTTGGTATTCCCCAGGAAATTAATTTTGAGAATCCAGATACACTTGGCTTGCAACTTGTAAATGTCCTGGTAGATCAGTTAGATGGTGAAATCGAGCTAATAAAGAATAGAGGCACTACATTTAAAATAGGGTTCAGTGTAGAACCACGTTAATCACGATTTATGTGCCTGAACAGCAAACCAGCAACATTAAACCTCTGTGAATGAAAAAAATGAATTTGCTGTCCTCTGGAGTGAATCTATCATTTTAATTGGATTATAAAAATATTGTTAGGTATACAAAGTTATAAAAAGGCTTTTTCTGCTGAATATAAAAAATATTTATTCGGAAACGGTTTATATAAATTATATAATATAAATGTTAAAATATAAAATAAATCTTTGTAGATTACTTTAAAATGTGGTAAGTACATAGTAGAATAAAACAAAACCTGAGAGAAAATTTTAGCTTTTTTATCTCTGGAAGGACAGGAATATGAAAAGTGACAGCATAGATAAAAAATCGCAGGAAAGCGAGAAACTGTACCGCATGCTATTCGACCATAGCATGGATGGTATTATGCTGACTGACCCAAAAAAGGGTGGAAGAATCCTGTCAGCTAACCCAGCTGCTTGCCATATGCTTGGATGGACAGAAGAAGAATTGATTGGAAAAGGGTGGAAGGATATATTATTTGACCCTGAAGACCCATCATTGTCTAGCCTGTTAGATGAACGTGCACGCTTCGGGGCAGCAAAAGCCGAGATTACCTACAGGCGCAAGGACGGAACTACTTTTCCCGGAGAAGTAAGCACTTCCATCTTCTTCGATACCAATGGAGAGCCACGGGTAGTTGCTATTATGCGAGATGTCACTGAGCGTAAACAGGCTGAAATGGCACTCTGTGAGAGCGAATCAAGCCGCAAGGTTGCCGAAGCCAGGGAGGCTGAAAGAAAGAGGCTTTTAGACGTGCTGGATAAGCTGCCAGCAATGATAGCCCTGTTAACACCTGACCATCGCATTGCCTTAATCAACCGCAACCTTCGTGAGAGGTTCGGCGAGCCCAGAGGCAGGCACTGTTATGAGTATTGTTTTGGGAACCCCGGACCGTGTGAGTTCTGTGAGGCATATAAAGTACTTGAAACCGGTCAGCCCCACAACTGGGAGGTCACCACCCCAGACGGAAGCGTGCTTGATGTTTATGATATCCCATTTACCGATATTGATGGTTCCTCCATGATTCTCGAGATGGACATTGACATTACCAAGCGTAAAAAAGCAGAAAAAATCCTTAAAAAAGCGCGTAACGATTTAGAAGAAAAAGTTAAACAGCGTACAGAAGAACTTGAAAAGGCTTATTATTCTTTGAAAGAAAGTAGAGAAGGCTTGCTGAAGCTCAAAGAATGGCTCACATTGGAAACTGGGAATGGGATATTGCTACTAATGAAAGATACTGGTCTGATGAATTGTATAGTATTTTTGGATTTAAGCCTCAAGAAATTGAAGTAACTTACGATATGTTTTTAAGCTGTGTACATCCTGATGACAGAGATTATGTAGATAATGCCATCAAGGAAGCTTTAGAAGGAAAACCCTACGATATTAATTACCGGCTCATCCTTAACAATGGAGAGGAACGTATTGTCCATGAACAGGGCAAAACTATTTTTGACGAGAAAAATCTTCCTGCTCGAATGTTTGGAACAGTTCAGGATATTACAGAGCACAAACGAACCGAAGAAGCCCTGGCAAAAATTGAGGAGACGCGCGTAAAAGAAATTCATCACAGGATTAAAAATAATCTGCAGGTTATCTCATCTTTGCTCAGCCTCGAAGCTGAGAAATTTACTGATTCAATAATCCTCGAATCCTTCAAAGAAAGCCAGAACCGTATAGCTTCAATGGCTCTAATTCACGAAGAATTATATAAAGGGGATAAAATCGATACCCTTGAGTTTGGAGATTACCTGAGGAAATTGACTGCAGATCTTTTCAGCTCTTATAATATTCATAAGAATATCAGCCTTAATCTGGATCTTGAGCAGATTTATCTTGGTCTTGATACTGCAATTCCTTTAGGTATCATAGTAAATGAACTGGTGACAAACTCTCTAAAACATGCTTTCCCTAATGGGAACAAATGGGAAATCAGTATAAGTTTAAAGAAAATAAAAGACCTTGGTGTAAATAAAGAGGTCTCCAGGGCAGACAGCGCATGTAGCCAGAAAAAAGATTTCCAGTACACACTCACAGTAGCAGACAATGGAAAGGGTATTCCTGAGGAAATAAACTTTAGGAACACTGATTCTCTTGGCTTGCAGCTTGTAAATATTCTTGTTGAACAAATAGAAGGCTGTCTAGAGCTTAGAAGAAACCGGGGAACAGAATTTTTTATCAAGTTTAACGATATCTCGAGATAAACAATCTCGTTAAACTGAAAATTCTATATTTGTTTTGAAATTTTTTACCTTAAAATATTATTTGTTTGGAAACAATTTTTGATATAAATAATTTAAAATAATTTAGGTTATTAGTATATTCTGGAGTTGAGAAGTTGGGGGTGAGGGGGTAAGTAGAATCATCTACCACACAAAAATTGCCTGGAAGTCACTGAACCTTCTTCAAGCCCGTATGCTTGGGGGAGCATAAGCTTGGAAGAGACTGTCTGGGGGATACAGTAAAAGGGTTCAGTGGCTTTTTGGCTATTTTTAACATCACTTTATTAGCTGGATTTACGCGCCTCCTTAATATTTCATTCAATCTGAGTTTGCATATGGTTGACTTATCAGATTAAACTTTTACCACTTTTAAACTTTTACCACTTTTTAAACTTTGACGCTTTTAATCAAGATTAACAGAACAGTTTAGAAATTTGACTAACCATATCTTAACTCAGGGTTTTATTCGAACAAATCTGTTTTATTTTATCTCAAGAATCTTCAGTTTTATCTCAAGAGTTTTCCGGCAGTGACACGTAGTTGTGCATAAATACTAATGCAGTTTCATCACTAATATCTATATGATAATTATTTGATTATTTATAAGCATCAGAGATAAAATTAAATCCACCGAGAAAATGTATCTGAAACGCTAGAAAATAAATTTGTGTACAAGCTGCACTTTAAAGAAAGTAGCAACTTGACATGGATTTTTTATCAGATATTTTATAATGTAGTAATAAAATATGCAAAATAACATTAAATTTATGGTACCCGTGCTACTGGAGAAAATATCTCGTGGGAACAAATTATTACCAGCTTTGCTCGACAAAAGAATATGTGATAAATCATATTATTAGTCTCTTATTTTAAATCAGGACTGGAAAATTATGACTAAGTCTGACCGCCTGGGTGCTGACGAGCCTGACAAAAGCAATCAAAAACTGCGCGCTGAGATTCTCGAATGCAGACGCTTGAAGAACGAGCTGATTGAACTCAGGGATAAACTTGAAGCTGAGGTTCGAGACACGAATATTCTCCACAAATTGAGCATGCGATATATCGAAGGCAAAGATTTGTTTTCGATTCTCCAGGAAACAATTGAGGCTGCAATTGCAATTACCAGGGCGTACAAAGGAAACATACAGATTCTCGACCCACCAACTGGGAAATTAAAGATTGTAGCCCAGAAAGGATTTAGCTCTCAGTTTTTAAAGTTTTTCGAACTTGTTGACACTGAGGACGCAGCAACATGTGGAGCTGCAATGAAGCAGATGAAACGTGTGGTAGTTGAGGACATTACTCAAAGTCCCGTTTTCCTTGGAAGCAATGCACTTAATATATTGCTGGATGAAGGAATAAGAGCCGTTCAATCCACACCTATGGTGAGCTGGTCGGGTCAATTTATGGGCATTATATCCACCCACTTCAACCACGTTCATACGCCGTCTGAGCGCGAACTAATGTTGATTGACATTCTTGCCCGGCAGACTGCAGATATCATTGAGAACAAAAAAACAGAAGAGATACTGCAAGAGAGCGAGAAGCGCTACAGGACGCTTTTCACAAACATGACCGAGGGTTTCTTACTTGCAGAAGTAATCTATGATAAGAGTGGTAAACCGTATGACTATCGCTACCTTGAGGTAAACCCTGTTTATGAACGCAGTACAGGCTTAAAAAGGGAGCAGATACTGGGTAAGTCTATTCTGGAAATACTTCCCAATGTGAATCCTGTATTGATTGAAAAATTCGGCGAAACAGTGCTCTCAGGCAAACCCGAGCATTTTGAGATCTTCAGTCGGGTAACGAACAAGTACTTTGATACTTACGTATTCAGTCCTGATAAAGAGAAAGTTGCAGCTACTTTTAGAGATATAACAGGGAGAAAGAAAGCTGAGGAAGCACTCCGGGAGAGCGAGAAAAAATACCGCACTATTGTGGAAACAGCTAGTGAAGGCATATGGATTGTTGATTCTGAAGCGAGGACGATATACATCAATAAAAGAATGACTGAGATACTGGGATATACTCAGGATGAGATAATCGGGAAATTCGCATGGGACTTTGTCAGCGAGGAAGAAAAACCAATTATTAAGAAGTATATTGAAAGGAGACGACAGGGCATCAGTGAGAGCTATGAGTTTAAATTCATACGCAAAAATGGTTCACCTTTATGGACAATAGTGAGCTCCAAACCTCTTTTTGATAGCGCTGGCAAATTTACAGGCTCTATGAGCATGCTCACAGATATTACTGCACGGAAAGAAGCAGAAGCTAAATTGAGAGAAACGCTGGATAATTTGGAGAACCTGGTTAAAGAACGTACAGCTGAACTTGAGAAGGCTTATAATTTATTGAAAGAAAGTAAAGAAAGTCTTGCTGAAGCTCAGAGGTTAGCACACCTTGGAAATTGGGATTTGAACATTGAAACTGGTAAGATATACTGGTCACATGAGATGTATCTTATTTTTGGGCGTGATCTTCGAGAACCAGCTCCACAATATGATGAATTTTTAAAATATGTGCATCCTGAAGATCGAGGCTATGTAAATAATGCCCTTAAGGATGCATTAAGCGGCAAATTCTACAGTACTGATTACAGGATTATACGGGCTAATGGAGAAGAACGTATAGTCAATATGCAATCCGAGGTTATTTTTGATGAGAAAAATACCCCTGTACGAATGAGAGGGATAGTGCAGGATATTACCGAGCGCAAACGGATTGAAAAAGAGCTGCAGGTGAGCGAATCCCGTTTCCGAAACTTGTTTGAGGTCATATCAAGTGGGGTAGTCATCTATGATGTTATCGATGACGGGCGTGATTTCATCTTTAGGGATATGAATCCTGCTGGCGAGCAAATTAATCACGTCCGGCGGGAAAACATTGTTGGAAAAAGCCTCTATGAAATTTTTCCTTATGTAAGTGAGATGGGACTTGATGCAGTATTTAGACGTGTATGGCTGACCGGAAAGCCGGAATCATTTCCTACGACATATTATAAAGATGAGAATATCGCCCTGTGGGTGACTAACTATGTATACAAGCTGCCCTCTGGTGAACTGGTTGCAGTATTTGAGGACGTTACAGAGCGTAAACAGGCAGAAGAGGAGCGGGAACGGTTGCTCAGTGCTATCCAGCAGGAGAAAGACCGACTGGCTGCACTGATTAACAGTATTACTGATGAAGTCTGGTTTGCAGATACACGGAAAAACTTTACCCTGATTAATCCTCCTGCATACAGTGAGTTCTACATCCCTCCCGGGAAAGAAATAGAGGTGGAAAAGTTTCTAGAGAATGTGAAAGTCTATCCTACGTGCCCTGCAGGGCGAAGTCGTGAAGAACGAAGAGGAGATAATTTGCATGCCTGTCCATGGAAAGTTACGCTACCGCCAGGTAAGCGCTGCCCCGGTGCACGATAAAGGTGGAAATATTATTGGATCAGTAACTGTCGCTCGGGATATAACTGAGCACAAAAAAGCAGAAGAGATGCTTGCTAAAATTGAGATTGCCCGTAAAAAGGAAATTCATCACAGGATAAAGAATAACCTTCAGGTAATTTCTTCCCTGCTGGATCTTCAGGCTGAAAAATTCAATAATCGGAAATGTATTAAGGATTCCGAAGTTCTCGCCGCTTTCAGGGGAAAGCCAGGACAGAGTAATGTCCATCGCACTCATTCATGAGGAACTGCATGAAGGTGAAGGAGATAACGAACTCAACTTCTCAATATACCTTAAGAAACTCATTGAAAATCTTTTCCAGACTTACAAGATTGGAAATGCTGGGATTAGCTTGAAGATAGATCTGGAAGAAAACCTTTTCTTTGATGTTGATACCGCGGTCCCATTAGGAATGATAGTTAATGAGCTTGTATCCAATTCCTTCAAACATGCGTTTCCAGGCAGGGATGAGAAGGGTATAATTCAAATTAAGCTTTCCAGTGAAAAATCCGTAGATGAACAGAGTAATAAAGGGCAGCTTGCCGAAAAAAGCAATGTATATACTCTCATAGTTTCAGATAATGGAGTGGGCATTCCCAAAAATATTGATTTCGAAAATCCGGACACGCTTGGTTTACAGCTTGTAGCTATCCTCGTTGATCAACTGGGCGGCGAAATCAAAATGAAAAGGGATAAAGGTACTGAGTTCAGGATAAAGGTCAATGTGAAGCAGACCTGATTCTCCCGAATTAATCTGAGCGTGATCGACCGGCGCAAAGGCAGAAACTAATTAAAATTCAAGTTCGAGTCCGATAGGGCAGTGATCCGAGCCCATAATATCAGAGTAAATCGAAGAAGATTTAACGTTGTCTTGCAGGTTTTCACTGACAAAGAAATAATCCAGACGCCAGCCGACGTTTCTTTTTCGTGAATCCGTTCTCATTGACCACCAGGTATAATTTCCGCCTTCAGAATTGAACATGCGGAAGGTGTCAATATAGCCAGCTGCAATGAATTTATCCATCCAAGCTCGCTCTTCAGGAAGAAAACCGGATATCATTTCATTTTGTTTGGGACGGGCAAGGTCAATCTCCTTATGGGCGGTGTTTACGTCCCCGCAGATCACAAGCTTTTTCCCCTCGGCTTTGAGGGTGTTTGCGTAATCTAAAAAGGCTTCATAAAAATCCATTTTGTATTCCAGGCGCTCCTGGGAGGCTTTGCCGTTAGGAAAATAGATATTCATTAAGATGAAGTCTTCGTAATCAGCTCTAAGGAAGCGTCCTTCCCTATCAAATTTTCTTATCCCCATGCCGGTTTCGATATTCAAGGGCTTTTTCTTCGAGAAGATTCCGACCCCACTGTAGCCGTTTTTTTCTGCTGAAACAAAGTAATTATAATAACCTGGGATATTTTTGGCTTCTCTGGGGAGTTTATCAGGAGAAACTTTAGTTTCTTGAATACAGACAATATCAAATTTCTGTCCCAGCAGAAGCTCAAGAAAACCTTTCTTTATTGCAGCCCGAAGGCCATTTACGTTCCAGGAAATGAGATTGTAGCGGCAAGACATTTTTTATCTCCGGTAACGTTTCAAATTTGATTTTTCTAATGAGATTAGAGCAGCTAAAAGTTAAACCAGATTTAAGTAAACTGAAATTAAAATTAAATCGATCTAAATTGGATTAAATTAAGTTGAAAATAATTCAAATTCTTAATAAATAAATGCTCTTCATTTTGCCAGCAAATACTCCTAAGCGGCCCGAACGCGAATAAAATGAAAAAATAAAAATATACATCAGATAATTACTCAGAAAAATGCTGTATATGTGCCGACCTTCGTATTTATAAGGTTTAAGTCAGGACAGCAGGGAAATTTATGGATTTGATAAAAATTGCCTGTGTTATGCTTGCAGTTGCACTCTTTCTGGGAATCCTTACCAGCGGGGATAAGGATGAAGTGCCACCAGTCTCGCCCGAGATTGAAAGTGAAACCATAAGCTCAGATGTCGCCGGGGTAGCCGGTACAGTGCAGGCTGAGGAAAAAGGTGAAATGCATGTGCCTGCTGTTTCAAGACCTGCACAAGATCCCCTTATTCTGGAAAAGGGGGAAAGTAAGCTTGCAGCCGAAAGAAGGAATATCGAAAGCAAGGTAAAAGCTACAGTCAGACTGCTTGAAGCCCAGGGCGAAAAACTGTTTCCCTCATTCCGGGAAAAGGGTTCTCCCTGGTACCAGGATAGCTTCTGTATTTTTGTCTGGAATGAGGATGGGACCCTGGTAGTCTGTCCTCCTGACCCGAGCCGTGAGGGCAAAAATATCAAAGAGCTTAGAGATGCAGACGGCAAGCCAATAGGAGAACTCCTTATGGAAACAGCCCTGAGCGAAAAAGGCGAGGGCTGGATTGAGTACAACTGGAAGGATAAGAATAATTCCGAGCCTTACCACAAGTGTACTTTCGTCAAAAAGGCTTCCTCAGAGGGAAAAACCTACATTGTAGGGGCTGACCTCTATCTGGAAAATTACATCGTTTGCAGGAACCTTGAAGCGTGCGAATACACAGATGAGCCGGGAAACCCTCAAATTGCCGAACTCCTGAACCCTGTAAGTCTCGATAGGAACCTTGAGCTTGACTGCAGCCTCGCACATTCTGTTATAGAACCCGGGAAAAACACCACATCCCATGTGGTGAAAACTCCTGAAATCCATTATATCCTTGAAGGCGAAGGCTTGCTTTGTATTGACGGAATTCCGGTAGAGATACACCCGGATCAGTTCATATATATCCCTGCGGGTTCGGTTCAGACCACATACAATACCGGAAATATAGCTCTAAAATTCCTGATAATAAATCAGCCTGCCCGGTCAGAACAGAGCGTAGAACTGCTTTAATTTCAGTCCGGTGGCATGATTCCTGTAATAGTAGCCCAAAATACCACAAGGAAAGTAATTGCATAGAAAATATAAGCTGCCGATGGGTCTTCCCTATAAATCCTCTGTAAAATCCAGACCCATAGAAAAGAAAAAAAGATAGCTGAGAGATAGACAACAGGAGAAGTCCAGCCAAAGAGATAAAAAACAAGATATAGCTGGAAAAAGGTAAAGAACCCCATTCCTGCAGGAAAAAGCATGTATACTGAGAGCATGCCTGCAAAGGCAGCACCTGCAGTATAAAGAAGATGTGGAATCAGAGAAACGAACGCAAAGAGAAATAATTGCCAGCTTAGTAGAGTTTCTTTTAAATTATTTCTCATTCCTATGGCTCTATTAATTTTTTTGTTTAATATCTATCTATTATTTGACTACTTATAAATTTAATTCCTGGCAATTTCAACCTCAAAAGGCAGGAATTCCCTTCCTCGATATGTTCAGGCTCTCCATCAGTTTGAACTGCATTGCCTGATATATTTTTATTTTATTTTCAATATCTTACAGGCTGATTTAGATTGGTTTTCTACAAATCCCTTTCTTGAAATATTTATATTTTTTACTTATGTAATTTTTCCGTGTGTAAAGTATGCCACAAGTCACCTGATGTTGATTAAACAATTGATTTACGAAGAGGCTCAGACAAAAAACATTAATCCTATGCATGTATCCTTAGATTTCAATGTACGGAGTAATCAGGGTTCCCTCGGAAAAAGGGGAAGAATTCAGGAGAAAGACAGTTGAGAAAAAAATTCTGGATACTTCAAGAAAAATCCGAAAACTCCAGACCAAAGAAGGAGTTTTTCTTGAGATCCCTGTCACAGAGGCTGCAGGCGAAAATATTGAAGGTTTTCCGGTTATTGAACAGGAAAATCCAGAATTCTCTAGAAAGCCCTGCTCCATCAAAAAATACCTTAAAGATTCTCTTTCCGAAGCCGAACTTGCATGCGTCCCTGCAGGCTGGCAGATTCTGGGAGATGTGATAATAGTCAGCATACCTGAAACTCTGGAAAATAAAAAAGTAAAGATAGCTGAAGCTCTGCTCTCGATGTATCCCAGGTGCAGGACAGTTGTAAGGGACTTTGGAATTGAAGGACAGTTCCGCCAGCCAAAAAGAGAACTTCTGCTTGGCAGTGGAACCGAGACCATCCATAAAGAGCACGGCTGCTTCTTTAAGCAGGATGTTACAAAAGTGATGTACTCCAAAGGCAACCTTGAAGAAAGAAAACGGATGAGCAGATTGGGGGGAGAGGAAGTTGTAGTGGACATGTTTGCAGGGATAGGGTATTTTTCAATTCCCATGGCTGTGTATTCCAGGCCAAAAAAAATAATTGGGATTGAAATTAATCCTGAGTCCTTTGCCTACCTGAAAGAAAACATCAGGCTGAATAAGGTAGAGAAAATCTATATCCCTATCTGCGGGGATTGCTCAAAGGCTGCCCCGGAAGGAATAGCTGACCGTGTGCTCATGGGATATGTGGGAACAACACACCACTATTTAGAGCCAGCTATAAAAGCCCTGAAAAAAAGCGGTGGGATTCTTCATTATCACGAGACAGTCCCGGAGCACCTTGCCAGAACTCGACCACAGGAAAGGATAAGGAGAGCTGCATACGCACTTGGAAGGAAAGTGGAGATTCTGGAGACACGCAGGATTAAAAAATACTCTCCAGGCGTCCTGCACGTCGTTGTGGATGCCCGGATATTTGAATGAACGGAGCAGGATCAAAGGAATGGAATAACTTCATCAGGCTATTGAGTTCAAGTTCGATAACATGTTTTCTGGCGGGTTCCTCTCAAAAATTCTCAATATTGTGCTGCAGCTTGTCTAATTGCACTGCAGAGTTCTTCGGGTTTACTTGAACTGATAATCATTCTTTCTCCTGAGATAAGTTTCAGGATTACAACCGGGCTAACTTTTTTGGAAGATTGGGAAACATCAGATTCTTCTCCTGTAAGAGGGTCACAAACCTTAATTTTGCATTCTTCCAGTATATAGAAGGGAATCTTCTTGAAGGAAAGGCTCAGGGGCACCAGGCGAATGTATATTCCATCACTTCTGACCTCGGTTATGTGCTTTGTACGGTAATATATAAGAGGAAAAAATAACCCGAAGATAACCCAGAGCATAAACAGGTATGTACTGGGAACATTCTGGATCCCAACAGGTTTCCCGAAGACAAGGATATGGATATGGATATACCAAAGCAGGAGTGCAGGATAAAGGACAGTAACCAGGAAAAAATTATTGCGCAGATCCTGAACCTCTCGGTAAATCAAATATGTTTCCCGCTGTTCCATGAAAACCTTCCTAACTTTTTCTATAAAAGCCGGGTAGATAAACTTTCCGAAAAAATGGTAATTTTATATAACATTTATTTTAAAATTTTGAAAATATTCATATTTTAATAAAAGCTACAAAATAATATAAGAAATCCAGGAACTTTATGCAAAAATTTGAGAATGATTTTAAAACTAAGGTAAACTAGAAATATCCTGAAACTCAAAAAATAAATTTAAGAAAAATAATTTAAGGAAATTATTTTTCAATAACTCAGTAACCCAATCTTTCCATTTCCTTAAGTATGACTGAACTGAAATCTGTGAAACTCTGGATTCCGCCTGTCCAGGCTGCGAGCATCATGGCATCGTATATCTCGGTTTTTGTAGCTCCGAACTTATGAAGCCTTTCCAGGATTTTAACTGCACTCTGGATATTATTGTTGGAGCAGGCTATAGCAAAGACAATGAGATGCTTCTGCTTTGTAGAAATTCCGCCTTCTCTTTCCTCCCAGACTGCTTTATAAAAGCCTGCTATTCCTTCGGCAAAGTCTTCGTTTATCTTTCCTGCATACACAATAGATCTGGGCAAAAACCCTTTTATTTCCTTTATTTCTTTAATTGCCTTCTCCATAATTTATCATATGTTATAAGTCAGGATTGGATATAATAGTATCTCATAGTTTAATTAAAAAATTTCAGAACTGGGAAAATTAAAAATAAAAAAAGTCAAAAAAGGAATCTCTCTCGTCTGAAGGCATCAGAAATTCCTGAAAATTTGCTTCGGAGAAATTCAGACTTCCAGCACCTCAACCGCTAGGTCAGAATTGATGATATAATCAAAGTTGATAACCTCATCCCATTTCTGCTTCATGAATGCAGACTGGAAACAGACCCCAATGATTTTACCTTTTTCCGAGCCCTCAAGAATTTTCCTGGCGACTTCTTTTGCTTTTTCTGGAGTTATTCCGATCTTTGGCATTGCAAGCCCACCGAGAAGGACAACAACATCGGCATGAGGATCCGTGAGCTTCCCAAGCTGCATACCTTCATAATCCATAAAGATAGATCTGGCTTTCTCAAAATCCTGGCTGGAGATAAAAGCAAGCTCCCGATCCCGCACCACGAAACCGAGAAGTTCGGCAAATGGAGTACAGAACCCTGGAGTTCCCACAAAAGTAATCCTCTCTGCACCTTCGACAAGGCTCTTGAAACTGTTAAGGATGCCTCCAACTCCCTGTGAAGTGTTTATTATCGGCATGAAATTCTCTCCTCAAGTTTTAAATAAAATCTGTTTTTAGCATTTTTAAATCATTGTGCATTTATTGTAAGATTGGAGACGCTCACTTAAATAAATAATGTTAACACCGTTTATTAAAAAAGAATTGAAAAGAACTAAAAGAGAGAAAAACAAGAATAAAACCATGAAAATTAAAAATAAATGAATTGAAAAGGGCAGTTGCCCTTTAAACCTGCCTTATTCCAAAGGACTGAAGCAGGATTTCCGGATAGAGTCCACCGCTAGAAATTGTTTTCGTGCTCTTAAGGTCGTTCACTGTAAGCCTTGCAGGGGCGAACATTCCTGCGTCAACTTTAAAGAAATCAAAGTTTGCTTCTTTGAAGGTCTGGTAGAAAGGCTTTCCGAAGTCTCTGGAGGTTTTGGAAGGCACCTTCTTTACGAATTCCTCAAGCTCAGCCAGTTCCCCATCAAAATAAACAGTGTAATTTGTTTCGCCACAATAGATTACACAATCATTGGTTGACCCCATGCACTGCACATCGTTTCCAACAATCGGGGCAATCGGTGCGATCCCGTATCCACTTTTAATGCAGTTGATATCAAAACCAATGGATTCAAGCTTATGGATTCCGGTTTCTACAACGCGAGCTGAGATCTGGACAGAACCGGCAATAGAGGCTGTAGGAGCAACGGCAATCATTACATTTTCGGGATCCACGCTGCAGTGTTTTGCAATGTATTCCACAACCTTTTCATCAGGAAGCTTATCGGATTCCATAACCAGGACAGCAGCTTCGTAGTCATCCTCATACCCGATTTCTTCATAGAGTTCCTTCGGTTTTAAGCTAAGAGCACGCGCAGGGCCTGAACCCATTCCAAAATAATCGCCCACGGAAATTCTCCAGCCTGCATACTGGGAAGCCATACAGGCAATTACGGGATTGTCGGTTGCTACCTGGATGGCAGGCCATTTGAGACCTTTCAAGTCAAAAGTAGTATATTTGAGATCAGCAAGATCAGCCAGGCAGAGTCTTGCCAGGTACATTCCAGCTTCGTATCCACCCTCAGCTTTAACTCCACAATCTATAACCGTAGCCCCGTTTTCGAGCTTGAGCACTTCAGTTTTCAGATCTTCGCCCCAGTCGAGCATCTCTTCGATGACATATGATCCCATTTCGTTGACGCTTATCAATGTATCACCTTTACTACTGGCTCCGGATAAACAGTATTATCTATTATCTCACCCTGGAGTAAATTTTCACCTGCTCTTAGCAAGCAGGAAGACTGTTTACCGGTCAGAGAATTGCCTATAAAGAACATTGCTTGTGAAGGATAATACCAATCAGGTATTTTATACCAATCAGGTGTTTTATACAAGCAAGTGTTTTATCGTTCCTTTGATTGGTATTAATCGGCTCTGTTTATCAGAATGAAATTTCAATTCACCTATCAGAGTTAACAGACAAGGTTATTTATCCAATAAAAGGATATCCAGCAAATTGGGTACATTATCGATAATATAATGCCATTTACAGGTTAGTTCTTTCCTCAAATTTCTCTTGCCTGTGGTTGTTATCGTATAGGAAGAATCCAATATATAGATACTGTTTTATTATTTTAATTCGAGTATTTTATTATTTCAACCTAATTTTATTATTTCAACCTATTATGAAAATCCGGTCATTCTTCCGAACTGGCTCGTCAACCGCAAGGCCAATGAGATCTCCTTTTTCAACTCTTTCAAGAGCCTCGCCTTTTTTCATCAAGGAACGGATTCTCTGTCTTAAATATGTGGTGTTTCCTTCAATTACAATCTCATCCCCAACCGCAAGCCCTGCCTCAACAAGTCTGACGGCAGCAGCCTTCTGTTTCGGGTAATAGTTCTCAATTACTCCAACAGCCCTGCGCTGCTTTTTCGAGGCATTCATATCTTTCTCAGGAGAAAAGCCCTCAAGACCTGGAACCCCAAAATAGAAACCAGTAGAAAAGCCCCTGTTATAGACTGAAGCAAGTTCTTTTTTCCAGATTTCTATTTTCTCGGGAGTATAGCTTCCTTCTCTACAGGCATTAATTGCCTCCCTGTAGCAGCGGGAAACCGTTTCAAGGTAGCCTGGATTCCGCAGCCGCCCTTCCACCTTGAAGGCAGTTATGCCAGCTTCAAGAAGTTCGGGTATATGCCCTATCATACAGAGATCTTTTGCACTGAGAAGGTACTTTCCAAAACTTGCTGCAACAAGCCCATTTTCCCCATGAAGCTCCCACTCCCAGCGGCAGGGCTGTGTGCATTCCCCGCAGTTTCCAGATTTCCCGAGAGCGTAAGCGGAGAGGTGACATCGGCCTGAGATTGCCATGCACATTGCCCCGTGGACAAAAGTTTCAATTTCCACATCAGTCCGCTGGCTTATATTCCTTATCTCTTCAAGGGAAAGCTCCCTCGAAAGTACAACCCGTTCTGCTCCGAGGCTGCGATAAAAATTTGCAGTTTCATGGTTGGAAATGTTTGTCTGCGTGGAGATATGGATTTGAAGCCCAGCTTTCCGCGCCCTGAGAATTACAGCCGGATCCCAGGCAATAATTGCGTCAACTCCTGCATTTGAAGCTGCAGTTATCACATTCGATGCATCCGCAAGCCTTCCCTCATTTACTATCGAGTTTACAGCCAGATAAGCCTTGAGCCCCCTGCTTTTTACCTCACAAACAAAATCGTCAAGAGTTTCCAGAGTAATCTCCCTTGCTTTAGCCCTGAGACTGAGTTTATCGGTTGAAAAGTAAACTGCATCGGCATATCGTGAACAGGCTTCAAGCCCTGATAGATTCCTGACTCCCACAACGAGTTCAGGCATTGAACTTTTAAGCATGAGGACAGAAAATAACCAGCTCTCATTTAAAAATATCTCATCACTTCTATTCTTTATAAAAAATAATATTAATAAATGTCAACTTTTGACGATTAGTATGAAAGGATATAGGTTAACGGAAAACTTTATATAAGTGAAGAGCTATCTCCAAAATGGGGATTTAGATAAATTCAAAGAGTTAACTTTTGTTAATAAATAAAAGAAAGAATAAATTACTGTTATCATAATCAAAGATGGGGGGATAAAATGGAATACGAGCTCGAAGAAGTCGAGAGAGATTACATAGAATTCAGGAAAGAAATGGGAGAAGAGTAAACCCTGGGGAGAAAAAGGGCTGTAGAGAATCTGGTGAGATACGGCAGAATTAAAGAAAGTAAATAAGATTTTCAAAAACAAGATTAAGGCAGTATCACACCAGAATAACATTTTTATTTTTTTGATTATACCTGATTTAAAATTTTAAAAAATTCAGGTTCCACCATGCCGCTTTGTAAATACTTTTGAGTATATCCTGCTGCAACCCATTGGGTTGAGGTTCTTTAGAGAATAATCAGACAAAGAACATCCAGCATCGATGCATGAGGAACTTATATTCTCATTCACACAATTACTCCCATATTCACACAATTACTCCCATCCCAGCGACTTGCTTTTGACCGCTGGCATTTCCTTCGCTTTCCATCAATAGTAAAGCCGCGTATAGTAATATCCGTACTTCTGGAACTTCTTTCCTTAATCAGGGTCTGGTGGATGACAAGTCGGCGCTCACTGTCAGTTTTACTGTTGAATATGTTTCAAAATATATTTCTTATGTTTAATGAAGTTGATAAGGAAAAGATTTCACGTCAAAAAATAGATAATGAAGAAAAATCAATTATGTTTGGGGAAAAACTTATGGTGTTTTTTACACCTTAACCAATATTTGAGAGTTAATTGCTCAAAAAGGGAATAAGGGGGAAAAGATTTGGAGAGAAGATCTCAGATATTACTGATTATTGGAGCTTTACTGCTGGTAATGGGTGTGCTCCTTAACTTTACAAGAGATCCGCTTTTATTGGGCACAGGAACTGTAACTGCACTATTTATGTTTTTGCTTTTCAGGATAGATCCTCTAAGTCCAAACGACTAACAAATATAAAAGAAAAGGGAAGAAGAAAGAGGACATCTTTTCTTCTTTCAGAACTTACTCTTTTACTCTTAATGATTTACTTCAAACTCATTTAGTCTGTTTTCTTAATCTTACTACATTTAGTCTGTTGTCTCAAACTCGTTTGGTCTGTTTTCTTAACCCTTACCACATTAGCCTGCTTTTCTTAACTCTTACTACAAATTGATTAAAGAATTCTGAATAAGTTAAAATATGTTGTCGAATAACTGTCTAATAAAATTTATTTTCTAAATAACCTGATGCCATATACAGGGCTTCAGATGCAAAAGCGACCGGGATGAGACAATGATATACCGAACAAAGCCAGTTGTAACCCGTTTAATTCTCTTAATCCTTTTAGCTTCCCTCCTTACAGGGGGGTGCCTGGAGCAGAGTTCCGGGTTGAGCTTTGAAAACAAGTCCGAAATAAAAGAAAGAAATAGTCCAAGCGAATTTTCTTCTGTAAGCCGCCTGATAACCGAAGAAGTAAATCTCTCCGGTTCCGGGACAGAAAACTCCCCTATTGCAGGAAATTACAGGCTTGAAGCCCTCAATATTAAGTTAAAAGCGCCTTCTTATGAGCTGCCCCTGCACAGGGACGAGATCTCAAACTACAAAAAATTCTCAGGCAAGATCCCTCTGAACGATTCAGCCCTTAAAATGCTGGAAAGTAACGGTTTCGTTGTAATCGAAAACCCTTACAATCCAGGTGAAGAGGATATAACCTCGATGTATTCGACCCTAAAGGAAAAAGAGGTTCCTATCTTCATTACCACAGACTCCCTGCTGCACCTCTACCATATTCAGTTTGATGAGACTCTTCGCCAGATCGAAGAAAAGGAGTTTTACAATATGCTCTGGCAGACTGATTTTGACCTGTTAAATGCTTCTATCGAGAGGTATAATACCGCCTCAGGGGAAGAAAAAGAAGCAGCAAGAAGAAACGCAGCCTACTTTGCAGTAGCTCTGAGCCTGCTTCAACCGAAACCCGCACAGGTACAGAAAACAGCAGGTCCTTATGGTTTCGTTAAAGAGTCCCTTTTCCCTGCAGGTGCAGAAGAGCAATATAAGTTTGAGATTCCAGATTTCGTAAAAAAAGAAGTTGAAACCGAACTTGCCCTTATTGAGGCACATAGAGGTTTTGAGCTTTCTCCCATATTCAATTATAAGGAGGATTATTCCCAGTATATTCCTCGAGGTCACTATACCAGATCCGAGAAGCTGCAAAACTATTTCAGGGCATTTATGTGGCACGGCAGGATGAGTATGCTCCTGAAAGATAAATTGATTGAATCCAAAGACCCTGCAAAAGACGCCCGCATCCAGACTATTCAGGCAAGCCTCATCGCTTCAGAGCTCGAAGATAAGCCTGACCTCTTAGAGAACTGGGATCGGATCTATGAGGTTACAGCCTTTTATGTGGGCTTTTCAGATGACTTTGGCCCATACGAGTATATGGAAGCTATGAATTCGGTATTTGGCAATGAGGAAAGGAAATTCGACGAAACAAAGGTTGAAGAACTGAAAACCACACTTGCTGAATACCAGAGCCCGAAAATTTATGGCGGCACCGGAAATTGTGTTATTGAGCCGCCCTTTACCCCCGGGCAGGCGGATGAATGCCTCGAAAACACTGCAGGCTTCCGTTTTATGGGACAGCGCTTTATTCCGGACTCCTATATATTCTCAAATCTGGTAGGAGCTTATACAGGGGAATATAAGGGACAATATACTGAAAACGAGACCCCGTTTACTCTTGTAATCTCAAGAGCCGGAGTGCCTGTTCGCGGCTTCCCTCGCGGACTTGATACCATGGCTCTCCTGGGCTCGGAAAGGGCTGTTTACTGGCTCGATGAACTAAATGATTCAAGTTACAAGAATTACAGCACCCAGTATGGAAAGCTGGAATCGGAATTCTCAAACTTCAGCGCAGCCGAGTGGAACAGGAACCTCTACTGGTCCTGGCTCTATTCCCTTCAGTCCCTCCTGAAAGATTACGGTGAAGGCTATCCGACCTTTATGCAGACCGATGCCTGGCAGGACAAAGAACTGAATACGGCTCTTGCTTCCTGGACCGAACTAAGGCATGATACAATCCTCTATGCCAAGCAGAGTTACACTGCAGTTGCAACCTCAGCGCCAATGCTTCCTGAAGAAAAACCTGTAGTGGGTTATGTTGAGCCTGTACCCGATTTCTACGCCCGCCTGCTTGCCTTAACAAAAATGACAAACCAGGGTCTGGATGAAATGGGCGTGCTTGATCCGGTTTCAAAGGCAAGGCTTACAAATCTTGAAAATATCCTGTCAAGGCTTCAGGCTATCTCTGAAAAAGAACTCAAAAATGAAGAACTGACAGCCGAAGATTATGAGTTTATCAAAAATTTCGGGGATCAGCTTGAAGGTACAATAGGGAAAGTTGACGAGAAAGCCAGAAAAACTACAGTCGTGGCTGATGTCCATACCGACTCAAATACAGAGACCGTTCTTGAAGAAGGCGTTGGGTATGTTGACATGCTGGTGGTAGCATATAAGCTCCCGGACGGCAGAATTCTTCTGGGAGCCGGACCCGTTATGAGCCATTACGAGTTCAAGCAGCCAGTATCCGAGCGCCTGACCGATGAAAAATGGAGGGAAATGCTTGAGGTGAATCCACCCGAAAGGCCCGAGTGGACTTCCACATACATTTCATAATATTTTGGGTAATATGGAATTAAAAAGTGCGGGAAACATAGAAGATAGTATTAAAAATATTACAAAGAAATACTACAAATAACGAAAATTAACTAAAATAAGAGAATCAAAAAATAAATAAAAGTGCTTAAGAGAGTTTTCAATTAGGTAAGGAAGCTTTTAAATCGAAAGCTTCTCTTCTCCCTTTTCTTTTGTTTTCATTTCCTGCTTGACCTGGGTTATCATCCTTTCAAGCTGGTCCCTGGAGATGCTTTTACGCTTTTCTTCGGTGCAGACCTTGACCTTCTCAATCAGGGCGCAGAGTTCTTCACGTTCAAGGCAGAAACCTATACTGTTAATAATGCCTTTTAAAGCTTTTTTGCCGGTGTGTTTTCCGATAATGAGGTTGCGTTTCCCGCCAACCATTTCCGGGAGGAAGAGTTCATAGGTGCGCGGCTCTTCCAGGATTGCAGCCACGTGAATTCCAGACTCATGGGTAAAGGCATTTTGTCCGACAACAGCTTTGTTAACTGCAGGTATAACGCCTGAGTATTCCGAGACCATTCTGGAAAGGGCAGTCAGCCTTGTAGTATCATAGCGATCTATTCCGTACTGCACCCTGAGAGCAACCAGTATCTCCTCAAGGGCAGCGTTGCCTGCACGTTCTCCGATTGCATTAACCGTGGTATGGAGCTGTTTTGCCCCAGCTTCGGCAGCAGCAAGAGTATTAGCAGTAGCCATTCCTAGGTCATCGTGGCAGTGAATACAGATCGGGGTATTGATCTCTTTGAAAATTTCGCTAACAAGGTAATGGGTAGTTGTAGGGTTCAGGATGCCAACCGTGTCTGCAAGGCTTACGTATTGCACCTTATATTCAGTTTCAACTTCTTTAAAAGCCTGTTTGAGACGCTCAATTGGGGTCCGGCTTGAATCTTCAGCTGCAAAACGCACTTTCAGTCCGTGGTCGGTTGCGTACTCAATGGTTTCTTTGGCGCAGTGGAGCATCTCCTCAAAGCTTCTGTGATATTTATATTTGAGGTGCAGATCGGACATAGCAATAAAAATGCTCACAATATCTACATCACATTCAAGGGCAGCATCCACGTCCCCTTTTACCGCACGTGAGAGGCAGCAGATTCTCGACTTAAAACCCTGATTTGCGATTTCCTTTACAATTTCTTTTTCGTTTTCCGAAACCACAGGAAATCCAGCTTCTATAACCTCAATGCCCATGGAATCAAGTTCACTGGCAATTGCCAGCTTCTGTTCCTTTGTAAATGCAACGCCTGGGGTCTGTTCCCCATCACGGAGAGTCACGTCACAGATCTCGATATCCAGGGGACGATATTGAATAAAGTCCATAAGGTAATTTCTGGAATACTGCTCACTCTCTAACATGGTTACTGCTTCCTTTAGTTTCTAATTATAGCGAGGATTTTTGATTATTTTTAATGATATACAGATAGTATAGCCGGAAACTGACTCAAAGGCTTGAATAAAGAGGTACCAGGGTCCAAACGCCACTAAAAGTCAGAAAATCTGTATCGCGTCAAAATTAAGCATAGCTTTACCTTCATATGTATAAATGTTTTCCTCGGAGGAAAAGAATTTCCGGCAGCAGTTTCTCGAAAGGGCAGATCAAAATAAGCTAAAAATCGACAATCTACCCCTGATTGGGAGGTTTAAGTCGATGTATGTTATAAAAAAATTCAAAAGTGCTTATACCAGTGAAAAAATCCAGAGTAATGAGAAAGCTCAAGCTTTAAATAAAAGGCACTTTCCAGAGGTAAACAAAGCATCTCCATTAACAAATTAGAATCCTTCAATGGTAGTGAGTAAAGGTTTTTTCATGTAGAGGCAAAGGCTTTCTCATGCAAGCTTCCTCTGAACCCGTTCATAAAAGCAGGTATCAGAAATCTTCACAAAGCGGGCTGGAAACTTGGACTTTTTAAGTTTGACAATGTCATCAGGCTTTATCCTATAGGATTTCTGCCCGTCAATTGCAATGACAGCCTCTTTTTTCGGAGCCGATAACTTTATTGTGATCTCGCTGTCTGACGGAATAACCCAGGGTCTTGAGGAGAGCTTAAAAGGGGCAACAGGAACAACTACTATCGCATTTACCCTGGGGCTTATAATGGGTCCGCCTGCGCTCATTGCATAAGCGGTGGAGCCAGTCGGGGTTGCAAAGACAACACCATCCGCGCGCATCGAGTCAAGGAGGCAGTCCCCTACATAAACCTCGAACTGGATGATCTTTGCGGGCTTTGCAGACATTATCGCAATCTCATTAGTTGCAGTATCAAGCAATTCCCCATTAAGGAATACATCAACCCTCATCCTTTCAATATATGAAAAACCGTAAAGCACTTCCTCTATGGTTTCAAGGGCATCTTCTGGCTCGACGTCTACAAGAAAACCGAGGGTACCCATATTAATTCCAAGTATAGGGAGAGGATCTTTCATCTTGGCAATGTTCCGGAGGACTGTGCCGTCACCTCCTACGCTGATAATGAGTTCTACCCCCTCTTCCCTCATTTTTTCAACCGGAGTCCCTTCTATCCCGAGCACCTCAGCCGTGGGAGTGGCAACATAAATTTTAACCCTGGAGCTGAATCGTGCAAGGATTTCCCGGACCATTCGAATTACTTCAGGTCTATCGCAGCGTGAAGCGATTCCTATCTTCTTTATTGCCAATTTATTCCCCCGAGAGCAGCTTTAATATTTTACCGTGTACACGCCCATTGGATGCAACCATTTCCAATCTGGCGGTGACATTATCAGGAAGCCTCAGCGTTTTTCCATATCCATCTGTAATACGCCCACCTGCCTCTTTCAGAATCAGTTGCCCTGCTGCCACGTCAGTTACCCGCAAAGCTCTCCTGACATCCACAAAAGCATCAAGCCGGCCTGAAGCTACATAGCACAGTTCAAGCGCTACACTTCCAAGTAACCTGACCCTCCGGACACTGCTGTAGATCTTACGGGTTCTAGCCACATTTTGCCGGTAGCCGTACACGCTTACGCACAGCTCCCTCAGTTCCGTGTTAACAGACGTCCTGATCTTTTTTCCATTAAGGTAGGCTCCTTTCCCGGCACCTGCGTAGTATTCCTCAGGCATAGCAAGGCTGCTCACATAACCGAATCTCAAATCCGACAGGTCGTAGGAAGAGACTGCCAGGGAGAGACTGTAAAAAGGAATTCCCACATAAGAATTGTAGGTGCCATCAAGTGGGTCAAGAACAATAGAAAATTCCGGAGAATCCCCGAGAATGAGTTCGCCAAGTTCCTCACTGATGATTCTCATGGATCTGCCGTCGTTTTTAAGAACTTCAATAATAGCATCCTCTGCTACACGGTCTATTCTGGAAGTAGGGGTTCCATCGGCTCCCATACCAACAAAGCTACCCGCTTCATCCGTCCCTATGAGATCTGCAATGGAGTCGGATGTGGCTTTAAAAGCTTCCCTACATAGTTTTAAAAATCCTGAGTCTGCTGAGTTCATATATGGATCGTTTTTTTTAATTAAACCAGATTCTGCTACCAAACAGAATTATCAGAATTCACACATCTGATCTTTTGTGTTTTAGAATTCCTGGATAAAATATTCGGCTTAAAAAGCCGGACTCCGGTCATTCAAATTAAACTCCGGAGTCCTGAAGGCTTCAGACTTGTACAGAGCTTTATAGCCCTAAGGCTTTATTTGTTTTCTCAATTGACTTTGCACCATCGCTTTCAAGTTCCATCATAGCCCGTATAGCGTCTACATTTTCCGGAACTACAATGGATTCCTGATGGACAGCCTGGAAGAAGTAAAGCTCATTTTCGGTTACTGTTACAGATTCAGGCCAGATGCAATTTTCCCACATATCATTTCTAGGGCGTCCTATGTCACGTGCAAACTCTATTATTTCCGCTGTTGAGGATATGCCCTGCCCTACGAAATGAATTCTCGACTGGGAACCCAGGATATTCTTAACATCTTCCGCCGTACAATTGGTATTGAGCTCCATATTTACTGTGTGTACATGCATAAGAGTTGTCGGAATCTTCAAGGCTGCACTTGTAATGTTGATGTTTGGAAGTACACTCCTTACATCAGGACCATGGTGGGACGGAAGCTTGGCGGGATCGGGTACTATTGCGTTAATTGGTCCTTTCTTAACATCGTTAGGGTCTGCTGCTCTCCTTGCAAGAATTGCCCTGACCTTTTTTACCCCCAGTTCTTTGTCTATGGGGAAGATAACCCTGCAAAGAGCTGTGGTGTTGCATGAAACAACCCTTACCAGGTCACGACCTATGGCTTGCTCATAGTTGCAAACCGCATTAAATGAGAAACCTGCAATAGGGTGACTCTCTCCACCCTGCCAGATTGCCTTTACTCCGGCCTTTTCATACATTGGCTTATTTTGTTCCCCGACTCCCCCTGGCGTACAGTCCACAACAAGATCAGCCTTTTCTACCATTTCTTCAATTGTCCCGGCGGTAGGCACACCTGCTTTCTCAAAAGCCTCAAGATTTGCAGCCGGAGCGTAGATATCATATCCAAGCTGCTGCGCCACTATAGCTTCATAGTTCGGCCTTGTTTTGGAAACTCCAATAATTTCCATATCGTCCTGAGCCTTCACGGCATCTGCAACTCTTTTACCTATAGTTCCATAACCATTTACTGCGATTTTTGCTTTAGCCATTTATATCCTATCCTGTTTAGTCCTCTTCTACCCAACTCGAGATATAGCCTAAGTCATTGAAAATTAAATTATTTCCGGATCCAGTTCGGATAACGGAGTTCAGAGTGTAGTGTAAATTTAAAGTGTACTCAAGGTAATAACTTTTTCTTCATTTTTAGCTTGTTTGTTATAAACTCTTCGACATATGGTTCAGGATACATTTTAGCTAAACTTTTTTAAATGTCCAGACTTAAACCTGAACCTGGTATCTTAGATTACATTGAGGTTATAGGTAAGCACAGATAAATGCTTTTCCCGGGAAGATTTTATTGATTAAAGAAATTAGAAGAGATGTTTTAAACTTCAAGAGCTTAAAGCTTCTTTTTCTATAGTTATGCCAGAAGATTCAGTAGCAATGGAGTTTTACAATCGATTCTGGTCACTGTGTCTTGAGAACAAACATAAACTTTTAGTAGAAGATCAACGCGTCTTTTATGTAAATTAATATAGAAGTTTCAAGTATATATAGTCATTTTCCAGGTAGTATTTACTACCTGAACAGAAAAAAAGTAGCCTTAAGCCGTTATTCCGGATAGCAAAGGATAGATGAGTTTTATATCCAGAAGGAAAAGTAAAAAAATAAAAATTCAATTTGCAATAATAAGTGCTTCTCCGCGCGAGAAGTTGATTTCTTTGATTGAGCCACCAACGGTCATTCTATCGCCAAGGATCCCGGTAAGCTCGATTGAGTCACCCTCGACTGTGATCTTTGCTACAGAATCCATGATTCTCTCACGCTCATCTCCACGAAGTAAAAAGACATTGAGTTCACACATTTTTGTTTCTCCCTACAAATCTATTTCTTTTATTCAATTTTACTGATCTTATCCAGTATAAGGTATATGCTATACGCGGATAAGCGCTTTGCTATAAGACAAATTATTTTGCACTATCTACAGCAATAAACATTAGTGAGCCTTAGAGATAAGAAGCTTCCGAAAATCTCTCAGGAAAAGCCTCAGGGATAGTTCATCAGTTTTGCAACGCAAAGATCCTGCTCAAGCCCGAGGTCATCTGCCACACATTCGCATTTCGTAAGAAGCATATAAGCAATAGGCCCGAAGTTATGCTCGGAAAGAGTCTCATAATTTGCCATGCCCTTGCTGATAATAAGAGTTGAATTCTTCATAGCTTCAAGCAGTTCGGGCGGAGCCTCCTCGATCAGGACACCCACGGCATTCGAGCCGGTAGTCAGGATTCGGTCAACTTTTTTATCAATCTCGAACTCTTTTACTTCCTCGAGGGTTACATCTGTGAGGATAGGACCACCCCTGACTACGAGTGTAATCCTTCCACCGAGTTTTTTGATAACATCAAAAACAAGCGTATCAAAGAAAATTTCTCCGCAATTGTCAGCAATGTAAACGACGTCTTGCAGGAGCCCAAGCATTTTAGGGGTGTCATCCACATCAAGCCCATGCTCGAAATATTTTTGAAAAGCTGCTTCAAACTTATCTTCACTGGCATCAAAACCCATAATTCCGAAATCGAAATAATTTGCAACCACTGATGCCAGCACTGCCCGCCTGAAAAGTTCCCCATCATCAGGATTATTCTCATAAATTTTCTTTTTCGCTACAGGCAGGACTTTCAGTGCAGCCTGGTTGATAAGCTTCTTAGTTACCGCATAAGGATCCCTGTCTTCCAGTACCTCATAGCATTTCCTGTGAACTTTGGTAGCTATAGAGGCAGATACAGCCTCAGGGTCGTAATGCTTGGTCAAAACCTTAAGACATTCCTGAATTGTCCTGTTTATAAGGTCTTCATCATCTGTAGAAAGCCTGGACTGGAAGTGGACTCTTGAAAGCAAGCAATAAGTACAGCGAGGGTTAATTTTCATAGGTACATTTCCTGTTTTTTGATCCGGGGGATAGTTTTTGCCAGAATGTTATTAATTTTGCGGCAAATATAATAAAAGTTTACTCTTCTTGATAGAATAAATGTTTAAAAGGTTAACTATTATAGCCTGAAATAGCAAAAGCAGGACTGAAATTACAAGAACAGGATTAAAATAGCAAGAGTCCGAGCTGAAATAGCAAGAGCAGGATTGAAATAGCAAGAATCGGGACTGAAATAGCAAGGACAAAGCTGAATAGCTAGAGTCAGGACTGAAGCATGCTTATTAGAGAGTGAAGCATACCTATTAGAGAGTTATCCTCAGAAATGTCCCCAAATCAGATCTTCAAGATAAGTTCTTTATAGCTTAAAAATAAAATAATTTACAATGAAGTCGACAACCCATGTTTCTAGTGCTTTTCCAATTTTGTTTTTCCTTGCAATGCTTTCTGTTTTTTTTGCTTCTCCAGATGTTGCTTCTGCACTTACCGAAGTGGAAGTGAATACCGTTAATACACCTCAGGGCGCAGTCGTATTAATTGTGGATGGTCTGAGTGCGCCTTTCATCTATCCCGAGCTTACGCCATATGCACTTGACGGCACACCGCTTGAAAAAGCCGAACTTGAAAATCTACCGGAAATAAGTAAAGAGAGTGCCAGGCTTCTTAAGTTCCGTGCTCCTCAGACCTTTACCGAAGGAGGGCACTCAGTCCTTGTCACAGGAAATCCGGGTGCGGACAGTGAACTTGTAAGCTTCAAAGATGCAACCATTTTCGATATCCTTCACAGGGAAGGTTATCTCTGTATTGGGGTTATGGAAAAAGGGGATTCATGGTCGATCTGTGACGAGCAGGATATCGTTCTCAGGGATGAAAATAACTCGATAAAGAACATGAAAATTGTTCTTGAGCAGCCCGAGCGTTCCAATAGTGCTCCTGATCTGCCTAAAGGGCTCTTAAGGGTTATGGAAGAGGCAGCTGACAGAGCCCCCAGCTATATTGCGTCAAAAGAGACAAGGGATAAATACAGTGGATATAACAGGTGGGGAATCGATACTGCATGCGAAATTATTGAATACATGTCCATAAATAAGCCAGGACAAAAATATCTGCTTACTGTCAATGTGGGAGCTGTAGATTCAAGTGGACACTACAGGGATAATTATGGATATATAGATTGTATCGAGTGCCTTGATTCCGAACTTCTCAGACTTTACGAACTCTGCAAAAAGAATAACCTTGCTTTTGTTCTGACATCAGACCACGGAATGGGTTTTTCCAAAGATGATTCAAAAGGAGGGCACCAGTCCGAAAAATACTCAGTGACTGATGAAGCGCAGCTCGTTCCCCTGATAATACATGCTCAGGATGTTGAAACTGGAATTCTCACGGAGGAATATGGGCAGGAGGACTTTGCCCCGACGCTGCTTGGAATTCTTGATATTCCCGACAAGCCGAGGTTTGCGGAAGGAAATCAGATCTTGCTCACAGACCATGTAAACCTGAGAGTGGAACTTCCGGAGAAAGGCTCTGCTGAACTCTGGAAAGACGGAAATGTTATAGCCGCCCTGAAAAACGACAACGAGTTTGTTTTCTTTGGACTTGAGCCGGGGAGCACCTGCACGGTCAGGGCTGCACTTGACTCAGGAAAAAGCCTTGAAGAACAGGAGAAAAAGCTCACTCTTGAGACAAATGAGGTAATTGAATTCACTGAAAAAGGCTTGAAAAGTAGCGAAAAAGGTGGGCAAGATAGAGAATCTGATGCAAATAGCATAAAAGACTCCACCTCTTCGGCAAGTTTTGCTAAAGGAACATCAGGGGCGTCAGATTCGGGCTTAAAGCATCTGATAGGGTATTTTGTTATAGGATTGGTTAATCTTGTGGGACTTGTGTTTATTGCAAAAATCCTGAAAAAACCCCAGAATACCGAAGAGGAGGAAAAATAAGATCAGTGGATTTAATAGACCAATGTTCTAGAGCTGCGACCATTGAGCCGGTCGATCGCGCCGCTATGCCGGTTTTCGCTCAAGCCTTTTCTCAAAAGGCTTGTGATCAAACTTTTTCAGAAAAAGTTTACGCTCAAGCAGTTTTTTAAAGCTTGATTACATGTCGTATACGTTCCCCAAAGCTTCCCTGTAAGTGACATCAACATTTTCTACATGAGCAAACATGGGTCCCTTCCTGAGTTCTTTTATGAAGAGTTCCAAGGCTTCGGGTTTGCCTTCTGCAATGACAAAAACCCTGCCGTCCCTTAAATTTATGGGATTGGATTTCACGCCCAGACGCTCGCCAGCATTTCTTGCAAATCTTCGGAAACCCACACCCTGCACCCTTCCAGATACAAGGATTTCTGCCCTCACAGTCTCTCCAGATGTCACAAATGTCTATTTTGAATAACCCGGATATATATTTATTGTTAGTTTTGATGATGAAATTATAAGTAAAGTGATTTTCTGATAAAAAAGATGTCGAATATAATAAAATAGAGAAAATTTTATTAACTTTATATTGTTTAGTTGCAAATTTCTGGATGTGAGCTGGTTTCTCACATAACAGACACGAGCTCGCTTAAGGGCTCATCTGTTCGTCCAGGATTAGAATGCAGGGAAATGATTTTCATTCAAGTATAGAGACTATGTATGTGTTATTAAAAACAAAAGAATTAATAAAGTGACCGCCGAGTGGCAACAATAATATCGACAATACTTTCACTTCGCTTCCTAAAGCATTTTATTCTCTGAGGATATTGACAGTAATTGTGCATACGAACAGTGAAATAGCTGGTAGGGTTTGATACCTGCCAGCGACTATACCAATTTTATTATAAGTGCTAACCAGCGATTTCAAATAAAATAAGATAGACCTTTATCCAATAGATTCCTGAAAGGCTTTGCTTCGATAATTACAGTATATTTCACTTGATTTAAAAAATATTTTACATAGCATGTAAAATAGCTCAAGGGATATCTGCTGCTTAGGATAAAGAAAAAAATTGGTTTTGGGATTGGCTCATCATCTATAGAAGTATTACTTTTTAGTCTTAGAAAATCATGAGCAACATTGTTTAGATTCTAAAAAAGATTTTTGAAAAAGACGTTTATGTGAAAAAACTATTTTAAAAATAGCCAAAATGCTGAAAATAAGTTAAAGATGTTTTTAAAAAACTTAGAAAATATTTGTGAATATAAATGTTTTTTTCTTTAATTCCCTTAACCTTAAAACTCAACTCAAACTTTAAGACGTGACTTCCAAATCTGTAACCCTCTCCAAAACATGACTGTTGAGAGTGAAAGACTTATCACTTTTGGCGTTTTGCTTCATATAATGCAAACTGCCTTAGAAAACCCCAATTTTTCCAGTAAACAGGAGACAAATCTCTTTATTTATAGAAAGTAGAAAAGATAATATTTGATAATGTTACATAAATATAATTGATCTGTAGCAAGAATTGCAGGACTTATTCTAAAAACGGTCATTTATAAGGTGAAATGTCTCAATTGAGACAATAAAGCAAGGAAATCTCAGCAAGTATTGGGATTTAAGAATGGAGTAAGGTGTTTGCATGTCTGAAAATGATACTCTTATAAATATGTCATATAAAGGCGAGATGCAGTTTGTTGCAGAGAACAGTACTGGCTGCAACATTTCTCTAGAGCCGCCTGCTTTTATGGGTGGAAGCGGTAAAGCTCCAAATCCGATAGATTATCTGGTTACGGCTCTGGGCGGATGTATTGGTTTTAAGACGATAATGGATATCTCCGGGAAAGGTTTTAAACTGGACTCTTTTTCAATGAAGATCAATGGCACTAAGAGCAAATCACCATCCCGGCTTTTTGATAAGCTACATCTCATAGTTACCCTGTCCGGCGATGTGGATGATCTCACCGTCGCTGAAACAATTGAGAATGCTGTAATGCATACTTGTCCCATTGCGGCGATGTTTAGAGAAACAATGGAAATTACCTGGGAACACAATATTATAGAATGAGTTCAAAAGCAAGTCAGCTAAAATAATTATTAAGGTAGTAAACAAAGTTAATAAGATGATAAACAAAGTTAAAAGCTGCAATGGAGACAAATATTCTAAGTGGATCAGCCTAAACATCGAGCAAATATTCCAATATCTATAAAACTTCAGCTCTCTTAATATCAAGCATGCAGGAGATTATTTTTATCGATGAAGGCAGCCTTCCCACACCTGAAGGTATCACAAGGGAGTGGGTAAAGGCAGCGGCTGAAAATCGGGATGAGGATGAACAACTTTTTTCTATAGTTAGGGAGGCTTTCCGTCGGAAAATCGATGTGGGAGTGCACGTTCCCACTTATCCTCAGTTCAGGGATATGATAGGGCAGTTCCTGGACATTATAAAAGACGAGAAGAACTGTCATGAGCCTTATGTCCTGAAAGAAGAAAATGCAAAAATCCTTGAACTGGAAATAATTGACGAGGTTGCAAAACAGTACAGGGAAGAAACCGGAGAAACGCTAGAAGTCAGGGTCTGTATCGCAGGTCCTACGGATATGTATCTTCAGGCTTTCGGAGCAACCGCTTTTGTGGACGCTTATAATATCCTTGCGCAGGATATTGAAAAATTCATTAAACAAGCGTTTGAAACGGCAAAAAATTTCAAAATTAAAGTTATAGCTCTGGATGAAATCAGCCTGGGGTTAACTGATAAGATTCGGTTTTCTGACTCAGAGATAATATCAGCTCTTACACTTGCCTCTACCTACACCCGGCAGCAGGGAGCAGATATGGAGATCCATCTGTATTCTCCTTTGAAATATAAGCTTATATGCGAGACCCCTATCAATGTCATTGGATTTGAATATGCGGGGACTCCTTCCTATATCGATCTTCTGGATAAGCAAGTGCTTGAGGATTCAAATACTTACGTAGGAGTCGGAGTTTCGAGAACCGATATTTTCAGTCTTGTAAACCTTATCAATGAAAAGTATGGGGTCAATGCCTGGAAGGAAAAAGAGTATTTGCAAAAAGTCGTAACTGAACTTGAGACTCCAGACGTCATAAAAAAGAGGCTTGAAACGGCTTATTCCATTCTGGGGGACCGAATAAAGTATGCGAATCCAGACTGTGGACTGGCGTTCTGGCCGGATCAGGAGCTTGCTTTCAAGCTGCTTGAGAATACAGCAAAAGCCGTTAATGAGTTCAATGCGGAAAGGAAGATCAGTGAATAAACAGGTTATAGTTTACCTGATCTGCACTCCCCCTTACTTCCGGACAGAAAAGTGCTGGAAGATTCGGCTCTGTAGAAACCCTCTGAAATAACCAATCTTAGCAAATTAAAGCTGAATTGCCTGATTCAATTTTGCTGAATAACTTTAAGTCTATTAATGACGATTAAGTATGTTGTCTACAAAGCCAAAAATCAGGGGGTTTTTAATTCTCTTTTCTTACAACCATATTTGGAAAAAACTCCAGCAGACCGCATGCAGGAAAAACATTTTAATTTATTAGAAATTGTGGGGTCCAGGACACCTTTTGTATAACATTCAAAAATTATGTTCAACTACATGGGGAATTAATTTTAATATTTATTGAGTACAATTAAAACATTGGAAAATAATTATTTTAAAAGGTTGGTGTGATAACATGAAAGGATTTGCAATGCTTGAAATTGGAAAAGTGGGCTGGATTGATGCCGAAAAACCTTCAGCAGGACCGTATGATGCAATTGTGAGACCTCTTGCGGTTGCGCCGTGTACATCAGATATTCATACTGTCTGGGAAGGTGCGCTTGGAGACCGCAAAAACATGATTTTAGGGCACGAAGCTGTAGGTATTATAGAAGAAGTCGGGTCAGAGGTCAAAGACTTCAAACCAGGCGATAAAGTAATTGTTCCTGCAATTACACCTGACTGGCGATCCATGGAGGCACAGGATGGAGTACCTATGCACTCAAATGGAATGCTTTCAGGATGGAAGTTTTCAAACTTTAAAAATGGAGTCTTTGCAGAATATTTCCATGTAAATGATGCAGACATGAATTTAGCTCTACTTCCTGAAGGAATGCCCCTCGAACAGGCTGTCATGCTATCAGATATGGCAACTACTGGAATCCAGGGTGCAGAAATGGCAAATATTAAAACGGGTTCTACGGTTGTAGTCATAGGAATTGGCCCTGTTGGTCTAATGGCAGTGGCAGGTGCATCTATTCTTGGTGCAGGCAGGCTCATTGCAGTAGGAAGCCGGAAAGTTAGTATAGATCTTGCTCTGGAATACGGGGCATCAGATATTGTCGATTACAGGAAAGGTGGAATTGTTGAACAAATTCTTGAAATGACGAATGGAAAAGGGGTAGAATCTGTAATCATAGCAGGGGGAGATGAGAATACAATTTCAGATGCAGTCAAAATTGTAAAGCCTGGAGGCACGGTATCAAACGTCAATTACTTCGGAACCGGAAACACACTTCCAATTCCGCGCATTGAATGGGGGTCGGGCATGGCTCACAAAGACATACGTGGCGGTCTGACAACCGGAGGTCGTTTGAGAATGGAGAGAATGGCAGCTCTGTGTACCTACGGAAGGATAAAACCAGAAAAAATGGCAACCCACGTATTCAAAGGATTCGATAAAATAGAAAAAGCTCTCATGCTCATGAAAGAAAAGCCGAGAGATTTAATCAAACCTGTCGTTATTATGGAGGAATAAGCTAGTCAACTGCCCCTCTTAAAAACTCTAAGTTTTTTAAGAATTTTGAGGAGGGGTATTTTCGCCTCGCGGAATAGGATTATCAGATAGATAGGATAGAATTATAAAGTTCTGTGGGGCACCTCTTATAAATCAACAAAAAATCGGCTCTGTAGAAATCCTCTGAAATAACCAATCTTAGCAAATTAAAACTGAATTGCCTGATTCAATTTTGCTGAATAACTTTAAGTCTATTGATGACGATTAAGTAGGTTTTCTACAGAGCCGAAATCAGTGAATAAATAGCTTACTTGACCTCACACCTCTCCCTTACAACCATAACAGGCACCTTTGAATGACGGACCAGATTTTCTGCAACGCTGCCCAGAAGCAGTTTGCTCAGTCCTGTCTTTCCGAGAGTGCCCATAATAACAATGTCCATCTTTTCCTTTTCAGCATACCGGATTAGCTCGTATGAAGGATTACCTTCAAGAAGGACAGTTTCTACATTGACTTTTTTCATCTCTCCCAAGCCTTTTACGTAACTTACAGCTTGCTGCCCCTGTGTCTTCCATCCTTCATATACCGACCGCCAGTAAGGGTCCATGCCCAGGGATAAGGAATTTCCATAGATAGAAATCAAGTTGTCTGTTGGCACGACATAGACTGCATAAACCGTCCCACCACTTAGTCTGGCAAGCTCTATTCCTCGGTCAACAGCCAGCCTAGAACAGTCCGAGCCATCGGTTGCGACCATTATTTTCTTAAAGTTAACGATTTCCATAGAACCTCAACTACATTACTTCCCGGAAGAAATATAAAAGTGACGGATCTCGTAAAGTGAAAAAACAATGGAATTTTTGATCTTCGACAGTATGAGATAAGCAGCAGCGTGCCAGGTTATTGAAAAATTGTAATATGTCAGAAATCAGCAGAAAGTTAGAAATTTAAGTTATATATGTTCAACTTGACCAGAATGGCGATCGTAAAGATATTCAGTGCTATAAAAATAATAACCGGCATTGCCATGTCTGCCAGCATGTGCATCCATGTTTTTTCGATCTTTTTATCCCAGGCAGCGAAATATTCCTCATTCTCACGTTTTGCAGGTTTAGATTGCATCTGTTTTCCCCAATTTTCAGGTACGTTTTGTTTATCTGGCTAGGAACTGCTCCGTGATAAAACTAGCAAATAATGCTGTTTACTGGTTAATGCGAGTCATTAAACCATCCATGCTATATAAAGGTAAGGAAATTGGTTTACACTCAGTAGTAGATGCTTATGTGATTTGCAGAGTATCGGAATGGTTTTGACTTTTTGTTTCATATAATGTAAAGTTCCTTTGAAATCCAACTTTTCTAATCAGAACAAAACTATTGAAAATTATTTGCTTGATTTCATTGGTACTACGAAATTTCTTCTATCCACTTTTGTGCATATCGACAAATTTATTATTTAATACAAATAAAAATACCATCAATTCCACCATATAACTGATTGAAAAATCTTGCTTGAATATTGAGGAAAAACTACTTAGAAGAGGTTAATATATAAAGCGATTTAACGAATGGGGGAGAAAACAGTGCCTACAAAAGAAGAGATAGACAGCCAGATTATGGATCTCTGGGATGAGATCTTTGAACTTGAAGATAAGCTTGGTGAAGAACTGAATGTCAAGTATGCAGAATGGCGTAAGGTAGAGCCATTACTGGATAATGGTATGGATCCCGAAGAAGTTGTAATGCACTTTGATTCTATGAAGGGGGTTGGTGAAGAAAGCATGGTTGTTTACAGAGAGATCAAAGCAATTAAAGATAAATACAAACAGGAGATGGATGAAAAACGCGCGAAAATTGATACATTAAATAAAGAAAAGAATATGATATAAAATTCAATAAGTTAATTCTAAGAATATAATTTCTATATTTTTATCAAACATAACCACTGCATAGTTTGATCAGGATCACACACTTCATGGCACTGGAATTTTGGCGATAAATGTACTTCAACAGCTCAGAATCCGACACACAAATACAATAAAGCTGGAAAATATACTGTTAGTTTAACTGTTGAAAACGCTTACAGTAGCGATACTAAAAAGATACGTAATTATATTAAAGTTAGATAAATCAACTTTCTAAATGAGCCCTGTGCATGAGTTTTTGATCAATCTGGGAAAAATAGATCTCGAAAACACGAGTATCTGTTTTGTACTGAGTAGAATAAAGAAGATTATACTGTATAGGGTTGTCAATAACTCATCTGCAGGATCCTACAAATAGTGATCAAAATATTCAAATTTTGGATATGATAAAGGGCATAAAAATAAAGAAAGAGGCCTTAAAAAAATTAACTGATTCGTACTCGTTGATGAGTACGAGGGCAAGACCTTCACCAAATAACTTTTATATTTTTATCAGCACCTTTTTTCAGATCAGATCTCAATTATAGGGTTAGTAACGGAGCGGGTTGGAACCATACCTTGTGCCCGTTCGTCTTTCCTCTTTTACCTGTGTTTCATGAGGCGCAGTTGCACTAGCTGGTTTTTCCTCTCCCACCTTTATTTTATGCCACCCACGCGAACTTTCTTTGCGACGTCTGATCTGTTTTACAACATAAGCGGTTCCTAATGCTGCAACACCATAACCAACATATTTCATTAATTTACTCACAATTATCTACCCCGGTCTATTATTGTACTTTATAGTTTATGAAGATACGCAAACAGGTAGAATCGTTGGTATACGTTGATAGGAGGCTGGAAGTATAACCTGCAAATCTACTCTGGAGGCGGTTTAACATTTGCAATTTCGCCAGCATCCGGGCTGAATTTTATGCCTTTATTCTGATTCTGATTTTATTGACAGTAAACGAACATGGATAGAAAAGAACGAAATAAATAACAGTGAGCCTTCATCCTTCACCGGGCATACATGCAGGCAGGGCAGCGGAGATTTCTCTCAACGGGAATCTTAAGAACGTGAAGAAAACCAGATAGTAAATTTTTCTCTCGCCGGCTGCCGGGTCCCCCAGTTGCATCAGGTTAAGGATAGCTACTGCTATCACGGTTCCAACCAAGACCGGCAGTCACTCTCATAACAGGCGTGATATCGGGCTCGGGAATTGGTCAGGATTTCACAATAAGAATTAGCTGTTAGATTTCACAGTAAGAATATAGCTGTTAGTGAACAACCCGATTTAGAAACATCCGGATTCAGGAAAGTAAGATAATTCTGAGCTAGAATTTCCAATACTGGACGTTTAAAATTGCTTAATTCTTGATTCAGAATGATTAAATCTGTTATATCTTCGGCAGACCAAGAACAATGTGTCAGAAAGTACAAAAAGAGGGATTGAAACGGGAATTAATGAAGAGTTTTTGGAAGTTTCCTGTGAAGAATAAAAGGTAGGGGTAAACCAGAACCCATGCTTGTTAACTCATAAAACATGGATTGATCTGTTACCACGCTACCCTATATCCAAAAACAGTTTCCTGGCATCCCTGGCACAGCCCGGAACGCTCGAATTCTTTAATAAAGATCTCATTTTTGAATTCTTCTGTATTTACCCTATCCGCACATAGGGGACATTTACAATCTGCAACTATTGAAACTTCTCGCCCAAAACCTAATGATTTAAGAAATTTCTTTTTTTCTATGTTCATGTCTATCAACCCTTTAAGTCCCATTCAGCATATTACCTTAATAGAACCTCCTGAAAAAAAGAGCAAAACACAGGTAGTTCTATTTTCTCAGCTTAAATGCTAGATACTTGGCTGCATCTGTATCAACAAACGATTATAACTGCAATATTGCAGTTAACACTTGAATTTCTGCTTAGGAGAACTTTGTTCCCGAATTTATAATATAAAAGAGTAGATCCTTGTATTATAACACTTTTTTACTGGATCTTATCCGAGTATATGATAATTAATGGGCATCAAATATAAATTTATTGATTTTTTATAACGTTGTTTTAATATTCAAATTATCTCTTAAAGAGCCGGGGATTTCACGGAAATCTGCGCCAGAAAGCTTAAGACCAGTCCTGTTAAGAGCTGGCGAAAAAATTATTGCTCACCTGCATCGGCTAATGCCTTATTTTTTCAAGCCTTTTATCAATTCTGCAATTTCACCCACAAATTCCAAGCCTGAGTTTCTCCCAGTCCCGGAATAAATATGCTCCATGCAAGAACCTTTTTTCCTTAATAGAGTTACATTGATGCTGGAGTGTAATGACTCCTTGACCTTAGCAGTCATTTCTCCCAATCTTGGTGCAGGGAGTTCGACACCTTCCGACCTGTCCGCATCAATGTCGAGTATGTATGCCTTACTTTCCAGCCGGATATGGATATTATCGCGGGTCACATCAAGCTCGGTGACCTTTGCCCCTGAATAAGTCGTAAATCTGTACAATTTTTTCTCATATAAGAAGCCGAAGATGTAACCTGTAAAATAACTGCCGAGCCACGGGATCTTCGCGATCGAACCAGAGAGTGAAATTCCCTCCTGATCGAAGTGGTTGGTTTGCATCCATATCCAGGAAGATGGCATTGAAGTACCCCAATCCTTCTCAATATAGCCCCTGCCGCCCTTGAGATCTGTCCTTATCCCATCAGCCTCGATAAACCCTTCAATGCTGTGATCCATACTCAGTATGCCGTGATAGCATTCCATTCTCGGCACGAACGCATACCAGCCCATTACCCCAGGGGAGAGCAATTTTACGGGCCAGGGATATATGTCTTTGAAATTCATGCGAGCAGTGACAGGGTCTCCACCATGCATGAGGTTAAGCCTCATCTCGTCAAGGCTGAAAAAAGATCCACCAATAGTAAGCTCGAACTTTTTATCGCTCGCACTAAACTCATTAAGTGGGTATCTGAAATAACGCATTCGTTGAGCTCTGGCATCCAAGAACATAACAAAAGCATGGGAATTCGAAGGGTTTTCGGGGAGGGAGACGCCTGGAATGACAGCATAAGCATGCTTCTCGCTGCGATCTACTATCTTAAAATACCATCCTTCAAAAAAATTCTTCTTTTTCCTTCGTCCATGAAATATTTCCGGCTTCCAGGTATTGAGCATCCTATATGGGAGGATGGTCTCGCTTAAAATCATATGTATAATCCTGTTTCGTCCACGTGAAAAGCCATACTGAGGGCGAAACCGATTAGATGTCAAAGTTAACCTTCAATACCTCACACTGAGGTAAATTTTCAACATGCACTCCCTCAGGTGTTCCTGTTATCTCAAGCCCGTCAAATTCATTTGAACCGCATAACACATCCTGATTGGGATGCGTACCTGGTGTGATATTGCAGCTCAAAACAGTCTTTCCACCGGCTGATACCACGATTGGAAGCCTCGGGGATGCAGGGTGGTTTTTTGGAAGGACTATTAATGGGGACCGGATTTCCCGGACCATGAAGAGCACGCATTTAAGCCCTTTCTCGGTCTTCTCGCCCACAGACAGCGCAGAGGCAACAATCAGGTCATGGGGCTCCAGTCCAAGTACAATCTCTTCATTCTCGGTTTCCAGAAAGAACTGTCCGTTCGGACCTGCTTTCACAATAGCCACTATTCCTGCCGTGCCGCGCAGGAGAAGCATCTCACTTTCCTTGAGTGAAATGTCTTTAGAAGATGCCGATTCTTCCATGTTAAAAATTAGCAGTTAAAAAATGAGACTGATGATCAGGATTCTGCTACATCACTGGACTGGCAGGAAGGACACTTCACATTCTTGCCAATACCTTTGAACTTATTCCCACAGCTCTTGCATTCATAACTTTTAACCGGCAGCTTTCCTTCCATATCGATATCAAATGAGTCTCCAATACTACACATGATTGTCACCTCATGATCTCATCAAGGGCTTCCTGTAAATATATAACCCACATATTAGTACTCATATTTCTCCGATTAAAACCTTTCCATATCTATTATTCTCTGATATGTCTGAATGCGGTTCTCCTATCAGAGCAACCCTTTCCTCAAACCTGAGAGAACTTAAAAGTAGGGCTTGCATGCCTGATAAGTTTCTCCTTTTTAATAAATATTCCATAAGCAGGAAATCAAAAAGCAGCGGAATACTCCGCTTTTCAGGTTAATTCGCAAAGTTAATGTTATATTATCAGGCTAAGATTCTAAATATATTTATACACATACTAAACTTATTTGGTCCAATTACTAAGATATATAATCAAGTTTGTCTAAATATAGAAACTGATGAGACGAATAGCCATTTTCTTAGTACTAGCTTTACTGGTATTGATGCCATTTTCTGCAATGGCAAGCGCTCCAAGTGTATCATGTAAAGGAGGGACATGTAGCAATCTGAAGATTACCAAGGTCACAATAAGCTCTGCAGTAAGCAAAACCGTACCAGCTAAGATTGGGTTCACAGGCTATGTATCAGGTCCTGTTAGACTTGTCCAGTATACGGTAATCGATCCGAAAACTGGAAAGGTCGTCGGTTCAACAAGCGCCTACTGTTCGAAATGCACGACTAAAGGGATCTGCTCCTGCTCGTGTATAATAAAACAGGCTGGAACCTTTGATGTAAAGATAACTGCATACGGTTCTGGGAACTGTTGTGTGAGTATGGTTAAAAAAGCAGCCATAACGGTAGGGTCTGCAAACGCACCTGCAAATGACCCTGCAAAAGCACCTTCAAATGACCCTGCAAAATTCGTTCCAGGTTTCAAATCCGTAGTCTCTGGAAAGAAAGTAACCTTTAAAGATACGACATCAGGTGTTAAACCTGTAAGATGGGACTGGAACTTCGGTGACGGCTACCGATCAAATGCACAGAACCCGACTCATACATATAAAAAAGCAGGAACTTATACAGTTTGCTTGACTGTATACGCTAATAATAACAATTACAAACTTGTCTGTAATAAAGTAGTTGTTAAATAATAAGGGAAAAATCCTTTCCTATTTTTAATCTGATTTTGCCTCGCCCATCACTGAACCATGTTCACAGAAAATATTTCAGCACAGGCTAACATTTAAGTTAATATGAATTTTTCTTTTTCCTTTGCAGGCATGATCTCAATTTCACTAAAGTTTCTGCTCCACGCCTATATAGTGCTTTGAGATTTTCCTGGTATACGAAAGCTGCCGGCATCAAGAGTAACGGCACAGCTGCCACAGTTTTAACCCCTTCCGGAACAGGAAGCGCGGCTATAAGACTCGCTCCGGTAGCCCCATAAAGAGGCACTATAGGAAATAGCATGCCCAAGCCTAATGTTCTTCTGAAATGTATGCCTAATTTTGCAGCCAGGAAACCATTAGATCCTATGACTACGCCAATGCCTATACTTGGCCCAATAGTCTGAAAAGGATTATACGATGGTCCAATATAGAGTCCTAGATCAACACCAAAAACGGAAACAAGGCCATTGAATTGATCCCTTTCCTGACTGGAGTTCCCCCCAAGACCTGATACAACTATGCCAATGTCCAATTGAAGAGGTCCTCTTCCTGCTCTCCTCCCATCCATTGTATCATTACTTCCCCTGGTGATAGATTTACTCCTCTTAGAAAATTACTTATCTTGCTGTTATCAGGCGTTTGCAAGCTTATTTTCAGAGTAACATATCCGATAAGTAAACTAACTTCCCGGTCAAAGATCCTGTAAGTAACTTTTTCAAGATCTTCAAAAATTATTTGAGTGTCTGATTACACACCTCGTCTGATTACTCGCTTTTCTTTCTCATGCCCTTAGACTTCCCACTATTTACTTCAAACCATTTTGCAATATTAATCAGGACACTGTTCCTCAGGACATCCGAGGATATACTCCATTATATCTTTCAATTTTGCACTAGCCACTGATACCGAAGTATCGGCAGCTCCGTAATAAATACGGAGCTCGTCGCCTACCACAACCCATCCGCAGGGGAAAACAACATCGTTGACATCTCCACTGCGTTCATACGGCTCCTTGGGTCCAAAAACCCAGCCTTCCGACCTGCGAAGCACTTTGGTGGGATCCTCAAGATCGAGGAGAGCCAGTCCGAGCCGGTAGCTTAATTTCGGGGTCGTCTGGCGTACCCCATGGTACATGATTAACCAGCCCTCAGGCGTATAGAGGGGCGGAGGCGACAAACCGATCTTATAAGCATCCCACCATCCGCCTTCTCTGGCATAAAGAAGCACATCATGCCTTTCCCATGATTTCATATCCGGGGAAAAGGAAATCCAGATATTTGCTTTCATAGTGTGAATGGTAGGCGCAGGTCTGTGCAGCATCGCCCATTTGCCATTAAATCTTACAGGAAAAAGAGCAGCGTCCTTATTATCAGGCGGCATTACAGGTCCTATTCGTTCAAAATTATGGAAATCTTCGGTAAATGCAATCGCGGGTAAAGGACCAGAATCTGAAAAAGCCACATATACTATTGCCCACTTTTTCAGTTCATCTATGTAAGTTATGCGCGGATCCTCAACACCGTATATTTCCTCAGGATAATTTACAGGATCCGGAAAGAAGGTTGGCTTACTATCGATTTCCCATCCATCAATCCCGTTCTCACTCGTGGCGACTGTAAAGTGAGAAAATCCTCTGTGATCCTCAACCCTGACCAGCAGCAGGACTTTACCATCAACTATCGCGGCTGCAGGATTAAATACCGAATTGGCTCGATAAGGCCAATCTGCAACTGTAAGTATAGGATTCCTCCTGTGCCGTATAAATAGTTCCCCATGATCTTTCCAGGTCATATTATTCCTCATTCCGCTTACTGACCGTTATTCCGATCATAATTTTTTTTCAGGGCTTAATTCCAAGTACATCTTCTACATACGCCCTTAGAATCTCTGCAACGCTCCATGCCTGAGAAATTGTACCTCCGGGAGAGTGCGGGTAATCTCCATCAAACACCTCAGAGATGGTGCCAATGCCTGCGGTTTCAAGGTGCTCGTCAAAACCCTCAAGGAGGGTCTTCATGGATTTGATATGGTCTTTCGAATAGCCGTGAACCTTCAGATAGGCTTTCACATAGGCTCCAAGGAGCCAGGGCCAGACCGTCCCATTATGATAAGCCGTATCCCTGTTAAGGGCATCCCCGCGGTATTGACCTTTATATAAGGGGTGGTCGCGTGAAAGGGTTCTTAGCCCGAAGGGTGTAAGTAGATCCTTCTCAACCCTGTCCACTATGGCTCTTTCTTTTTCAGGGGGAAGCATGGTATAGGGAAGTGACACAGCAAAAATTTGATTCGGTCGGATTGCAGGGTCTTTAACCTCATTTCCTGCTTCGTCCCAGTATATAAGGTCAAAGAGGCAGTTAGTCTCAGGGTTCCAGAAAGCATTCTCATAGTTTGAGGCTACCCCGGCTGCGAGATTCTCGTATTCGGAGACATCCTCACCGAGGAAGGTGCCCAGATTGGAGGCAGTCTTCAGGGCATTGTACCAGAGAGCATTGATTTCACAGGCTTTACCTGCTCTTGGGGTCACTGCCCATTCCCCGATTTTTGCATCCATCCAGGTCAGTTGAGGTCCCTGCTTAATAAGGTAATCAGAATCCATACCTATTTCAAAATCTGTGCCACTAGAGTAACAGGTTATAATTTCCTCTACGGTATCCCAGACATCCGAGAGGAAAAGGAAATCCTGCGTATAAGCAAAATACCGGTCAAGGGCATGAATAAACCAGAGAGAAGCATCCACTGTATTATAAACCGGATCCCCTCCGAAAGCCGGGAAGGTATTGGGGATCAAGCCTCTCCTACAGTATTTGGCAAAATTGATAAGAGTAGACCTTGCCTCCTCGAAACGATAAGGAATTAAAAGCAAGCCTGGCAGGGAAATCATAGCATCTCTGCCCCAGTCCGAATACCAGTGATACCCTGCAATCACGGTATTCTCACCTGTAACACGGTTTTTTACCACAAAAGAGTCGGTTGCCTTGAGAAGCTTGAGAGCGAAGGGATCTTTAAGCTTCGAGTCGAGTAACAGAAGGTTCTGCCGATTTGCTTCCCTTAAGTAGAGTTTATCAACCTGTTCAAGTGTTAGAGAAGAGATATCTTCTGTCGAAGCTGCTACAAAAAAACGGGAAGTTCCCTTTTCGAGCTTGCTCTCAAAATAACCAGGATTGAAAATATCCTCCTGGAAATTAAGTCCGCGTCTTTTCTCAGTGTCATACTCCAGGTTATAGTACCATACTGGCTCGGGATGATACTGGAGATTGGACGAAATCGTGAAAGTGAAACCAGTAGAGCTTGCAAGATATACCCCTGTAGATCCGGGTCTCTGGAAGAAAGAAAGGTATCCTGAACGGGCAGTAAGGTTAAAATCTCTTGAGCTTACGAGAGGAAAAATTCTGAGTAAAGCTTCTTCTCTTTGAGATGTAATATCATAGACAACAAAAGTGGTATTACTATTATGGACCATGAAAACTTTTTTCTTTACAGTAAAATCTCCGGCCTGGTAAATCCAGAGAGGAAATGGGTTACGATTAAACTCAACCAGGTGTTTGAAACCTTCAGGGAAAATTTTATCGGGATACTGATGGACCGCGAGATGATAGAGTTCTCCATCAATGGAAATTTCCTCATCAAGGGAAGAAAGTATTAAAAGTCTCCCAGGAGAATTCTCTGGAGCTGCTACAAGCAACCCGTGGTAAGTTCTTGTCCCTGCTCCGATGATTGTGGAGGAAGCGTATCCTCCAAGCCCATTTCCTATGATCCATTCTCTTTTTGTTCCCTCTTCGTATGTTGAGAGAAAATCTATTCCAAACCTGCCTCCATTCATATATATATTTGATTAGTGTTGATTTATTAAATACCTGTACGTTTAGAAAAAAAGCGATCACTACTTAAGTTATTCACCTATTTTCATCTATGCATGGTGCTGTATGCAAAGCTTATTCAATTTATTCTTATATTAGAGAGAAATAACGAAACCGAATTTCAAGAAGGAAACAGTGTTACCGATAGGTCAGTATAGCCGAGAAAAGGACTTATGGGAGCATAGGAAAATCGGGGAATAGAAAAATCAGGGAACAGGAATAAGCTCTGTCCCCGTGGAAGTGGGTTGAAGTACAGGAAATGCTGTGAAAAAAGGATAAAAATCAGATGAGTTACAGCCAGACAGTTTACTGCACCATTTCTTTTATAATGATAAATACATAAAAGAATAATTATAATTAAATACTATCAAGCATCGATGCTCTTGCAAAGGGATACTTGCAAGGGGGATGTGCGCGAATCGATAAGGGGAGTTATCAGTCTGGCGTGATAGAGAACAAATTACAGTGCCTGGAATGCTACACTTTCTCATGCTGGAAGTCAAAATGTTACCATCTTCCTGTATTCTAAAATAGAATTCCTAAACAACCGTTTTAACGGAAAGCATCCTGATTCTTAAAGATCTGCGAGGTAATGACTTATATAAGATAATTGAGCCCGGACAGGATAATGCACTCATCCTGGCGATTGCGGCTGCACTTGACCAGATGGCACATGATTGATAGAAAAGTGAGGAGAGGCGGTTAAGACTGATTTTCTTATTATGAGGAGGATAGAATGTAATTTCATATTTGCATATTATTTCTCCCTTCAGTTCACAGTAACTCCCCTCACTGCACAGTGTGCAAATGACAACCAAAGGAGTTAAAATCGTGAACGTGAGAAACCGTTCGTTTCCAGCTAAAGTTTTAATCTACAGCACTTTTGCCGTTGTCCTGACAATAGGAATGAAGGAAATAGCTCCTATACTTACAACCATTATTTATTCTATATTCATCGCTGTACTTTTTACCCCGCTTGCTCGCTGGCTAAAAAGAAAAGGAGTTCCAGGTGAACTGAGTGTTATTCTGGTAATTTTGTTATTAATTGTAGTTATCCTGTTTTTTGGGATTATAGCTATCAAAGCGGCACAGGACTTTGGAACCCAGATCCCGAACTATCAGGCCCAGTTAACTGCATTTGTGAATAGTCTTGCAAATTATATTCCCTCATATGAAGGTTTTTCTGTACGATCAGTTGCTCGCAGTATAGTGTCAATTGCAGTTTCTCTAATGACAAGCGTCATTAATGGGATTGTGAACGCCGGAACAACAGTCGGAATCATTACAGTTACAGCAGCGTTTCTTATAATAGATGCCACTAATGCTCCTGAAAAAACGGATCCGGAGATTGGAAAACAATCCGAACTCCAGTTGAGACTCAGCAATTTTAATAAGAAACTGGTAAAATTTATTGTCATAAGAGCAGAAGTAAATATTGTCATAGCCTTCACAATTTCTCTCCTTCTCTTTATAGTAGGCATTGATTATGCTGTGCTCTGGGGAGTTCTCATATTCCTGCTGAGTTATATTCCTTACATCGGTCTGGTCATAGCTTCTATTCCACCTATAATGCTTGCACTTTTCAAGTATGGGCCTTTAGGAGCTCTTGTGGTTATTGTCATCATCTTTGTTGTCGATGCGCTTGCGGAGAACATCCTTTTTCCTTCAATGATGGGAAAAAGCATGCAGTTATCTCCTGCTTTTTTATTCATTGCTCTTCTTTACTGGAATTTCGTATTCGGACTCGGAGGTGTGCTGCTTTCTATACCTCTTACATTAGTTTTGAAGATTTTACTTGAGAGTTTCGAGGAAACAAAATGGCTGGCCAGACTAATGGGACCCGTGGAATATATGGGCAATAGGGAAATAAACAGCATCAGATGAGGATAAGAAAATGGAAGTTGGAGGAAAAAGAAACACTTTGAAGTCATTTAGAATCTTGCCTTCCAACTTTAAAGCTATAAATCCTGTCTTTGATATATCCCCCAAATAATAAGCCAGTTAAATGCATTTTATTCCTTTAAAAAATCTTAATTATAATATTACACATGTTAATTTATATGTGTTTTAATTTTATATATCATTTACAGCATAATGCTAGATTGTTTTCTTTAACTGCAGGGTTCTCGCTAGGAGGGGAAGAACTCAGGGATATTTGAGAAAGTGCAGATTGTTTGTATGACACCTGCCGCCCTGGGACAGCATAATGAGAACCGGATAGCAGGCAGAATTGTTAGTGGGGGAGATTAACTGAATGATGTAACTTATGGACCGATGCAGCTACTTGTCATCGCATTCGAGAACCCTGACTTTCACGGTCAGATCCGGCGTGAGCTTGAATCAGTAATGGATAAAGGGCTGATCAGGCTAATTGACCTGCTGTTCATATGGAAAGACGAAGAAGGGAACATGAATCTATTAAAGCCACTCAGCTCGATGAAGAGGAAAGAATGCGCTTTGGAGCTGTCATATGGGGGCTTATCGGGTTTGCGATCGAAGGCGGAGAGGGAGCCAGAACAGGCACCGAAGAAGGAATCCTGGCTGTAGCCCAGGAAAATTACGGAATCACTAGGAAAGAAATTCTGGACATGATCAAAGCTGTCCCTGAAGGTACTGCTGCCTGTATTCTTATTATCGAACACCTCTGGGCAAAGAGCCTGAAGCAGGAGCTCAGGGATGCAGGTGGAGTGCTTGTAGCACAGGGTATGCTCACACCTGAATTGCTTGCTGCAGCTGGAGAAGAACTGGCGGAAGTAGTGAAGTTTGAAGAGAAAAGAAGACCGGGATCCAGAGCAAAAGCTACAACCTGAATAGTTGTCCACTCTAAACCCTGTATAAAAACCTGATACAGGAACCTTTGCTCAGAATTATTATGGAAGAAAATAGCACCAGGGAAAGATCTGGGGATGTAAACATGAATACAAATACTATTTCAACGCCGGCTAAAATTCTGATTTACAGCACTGCTGCAGTTATCCTTACACTGGGTATGAAGGCAATCTCAGATATATTGGTGCCGGTTTTTTTCTCTCTTTTTGCCTTTCTAATCTTTTCTCCCCTTGTCCACTGGCTTATGAGGAGAGGAGTCCCGGGAAAGATCAGTGTTTTTCTTGTGATCCTGCTTTTCATTTTTGTTTTTTTTGGAACTGCAATCCTCTTTGCAAACTCTTTACTCCAGCTAAGCAGCAGGATTCCAAGCTATGAGAGTCAGCTGCAGAGTATTCTGGACAGGGTCTCAAGATACTTGCCTGAAGCGGGAGTGACGGTAGAATCAGCCCTCCAGGATATTGCAGCATTTGCTTTCAGCGTTTCTACGGACATTATTTCAGGAGCTCTAAGCGCCGGATCAACACTTATGCTCATCTTTATCACAACAACATTTTTACTTCTGGATGCTGCAGGTGCTCCAAAAAGAGTGCATGGAGAAAATGAAGATCAGCCAGCACATATTTTGCGATTTACCGAACTGAGCAAGACCGTCGTGAACTATATGCTCCTGAGGACTGAGACCAATCTGGTCGGGGGCATTGGAGTTGCCATACTTTTCCTTCTTGGAGGCATAGATTTTGCTGTTCTATGGGGTCTCCTGTTCTTCCTGTTCGGTTATATCCCTTTCCTGGGCTTTTATCTGGCAACTATTCCACCTATGCTCCTTGCCCTGTTCGAGTATGGATTTATAGGAGCACTGGGTGTCCTTGTCGGCGTCACCATTATCAATGCGCTTGTAGAAGATGTCGTTTTCCCGTCTATTGCAGGAAAAAGCCTTAAATTATCTCCGACGCTTGTGTTTCTTTCTTTATTTTACTGGTCTTACGTACTCGGGACAGCAGGTGCTCTGATTGCTGTACCTCTTACAATAGTTGTAAAGATAGTTCTTGAAAGTTCTGAAGGCACACGCCCGATGGCTAAACTGATGGAATCAAGCGAGGACAGGAGACAGGATGAGGAGAGGATTGAAGGTTCGCCCTGAATTTTTAAAGCCCTCCGATGCCAAAAATACCGTTAGCAGCATTTACAGCCGGATCTATCCCCAGTTATAATTGAGGAATTCAAATAAAGCAATGCCTTCTCCTGATTTCGCATTACATTTTCTGATCAGGGCAATGACTGGCAGTTTTCTTATGGTTAAGTCTTGAAAGAAAAATAGGGTTGACTGGAGAAGGAAAGTATTCTTGATTTTTTAATGGATAATCCAAAAGAATAATCCTCCTCAACAGACCCGACAAAATTAATCAATATGAATAGGGTGATATATAAAAGAATAATTATATAAAGGGGGATTATTGAATGCCAAGCCTGGGAAATCTCGAGGACAGCTGGGGGTTGACAGAGAAATATAACGGTAGATGCCTGGTAAGCGGTTCTGTGATAAGACACTTAATAAATCCCGGCACACAGGTTGAGACTGATAGTACCCAGAAAAACAAGCTTGATTAATTTACATACCTCTGAATAGCGCAGTCTGTTGAAGAATAGAGCACGATAACCCGGGTTTTTCAGGATTTTAAAAAGGGCAGTGAGCATGATTCAAGAGCTGAGCAAGCAGAATTTGATTAATCTGCATGATGCAACCATAGTCACATGGCTTGCGGACAATCCTATAAGGGAGTGGGAATGACACAAAACTATCTACCTCCTCGAATCCATGTGCTGGCAAAACCGACCGGTTCAATCTGCAACCTGGCGTGTGCTTATTGTTATTTTTTGGATAAAGAGGCTCTTTATCCAGGTAGCAAGTTCTGCATGTCAGACGAAGTGCTGGAGAATTACATCCGGCAGCTCATCACAGCCCACCGCAGCCCGCAGGTAACCGTTGCTTGGCAGGGAGGTGAGCCAACTCTGATGGGAATAGACTTTTACCGGCGTGCCATCGAACTGCAGGAAAAGTACAGAAAACCGGGCATGAATTTTGAAAACACAATGCAGACCAACGGCACTCTGCTGGACGATGAATGGTGCCAGTTTTTTAAGGAAAACAATTTTCTCATAGGGATCAGCATAGATGGTCCGCGTGAACTGCATAATATTTACAGGGTGGATAAAAAAGGGGAGGGGAGCTTTGACCGGGTCATGCGAGGGCTGCGTCTCCTACAAAAACACGGAGTGGAATACAACGTCCTTACAACAGTAAACAGGATAAATGCCGATCATCCGCTTGAGGTCTACCGCTTCCTGCGAGATGAAGCAGGAGCAGACTGGATTCAATTTATTCCAGTTGTAGAGAGAATCAATGAGGAAGGATACACCCTTTACCAGAAAGGGAATACTGTCTCAGACCGTTCGGTGCAACCAGAACAGTTTGGGAGCTTCCTTAGCCGCATTTTTGACGAGTGGGTAAGAAATGACGTGGGAAAACTCTTTGTGCAGACTTTTGAGGCTTCTGTACGAAGATGGCTAGGGCTGCCTTCAGGCATGTGTGTTTTTGAAGAAACATGTGGAGCTGGGCTTGTTCTGGAGCACAATGGGGATCTTTACTCATGCGACCATTTTGTAGAGCCTGAATACCTGCTTGGCAATATTATGGAGAAAGAGATCTCTGAACTTGCTGCTTCGGAAAAGCAGTACAGGTTTGGAAAGAATAAACGTAACACCCTACCAAAGGTATGCTGTGAATGTGATGTGCTTTTCGCCTGTATGGGAGAATGTCCAAAGAATCGCTTTCTTGTCACCTCTACCGGGGAATCTGGTCTGAACTACCTTTGTAAGGGCTGGAAAGCTTTCTTCCATCATATCGATTTTCCTATGAAGCTCATGGCAGGTCTGATACGCAGGGGGTATCCGGCTTCCGAAGTTATGAGAGTTATAGCCCTAGAAGAAGCCTTTGCGCAGACCGGACGCAATGAGCCCTGCCCCTGCGGAAGCGGGAAAAAGTTCAAACGCTGTCACGGTCAGGGGAAAAGTGGATAGAAATAAGACTTAATGGGGAATAGGAAAATGACAGAAAAGAAACCAAACATACTGGTCATCTGGGGAGATGATATTGGCATTAGCAACCTCAGTTGCTACAGCGACGGTCTGATGGGCTACGGAACACCGAATATTGACCGGATAGCTAACGAAGGTATCAGGTTTACGGACTCTTACGGGGAGCAGAGCTGTACTGCCGGGAGAGCTGCTTTCATCACAGGACAGAGCGTCTTCCGTACAGGGTTGAGCAAGGTGGGAATGCCAGGAGCCAAAGTAGGAATTCAGCCTGAAGACCCTACAATCGCCGAACTGCTGAAACCCCTGGGTTATGCCACAGGTCAGTTTGGAAAGAACCATCTCGGGGATCGGGACGAATATTTGCCTACCAACCACGGTTTTGACGAATTCTTCGGCAACCTTTACCATTTGAATGCTGAAGAGGAACCTGAATTACGCGATTATCCACCTGAAAAAGACTTTCCTAATTTCCGGAAGAATTTTGGTCCAAGGGGTGTAATCCATAGCTATGCCGATGGTCGCATCGAGGATACTGGCCCATTGACCAGAAAAAGAATGGAAGAAGTAGACCAAGAATTTCTGGATGCAGCCATCGATTTTATCAAACGTCAGCATGAAGCGGAAAAGCCGTTCTTTCTATGGTTCAATACCACAAGAATGCATTTCAGGACTCACATCCCGGAAAGAATACGGGGACAGTCGGGGCGCTGGCAATCCGCGTACCATGACGCCATGATTGAGCACGATCGGCAGGTAGGCGTGCTTCTCGACCTGCTGGACGAAATAGGCATTGCGGATGATACTATTGTTATCTACAGCACGGACAACGGACCACATATGAACTCATGGCCCGATGCAGCCATGACCCCATTCCGTAACGAGAAAAACTCCTGCTGGGAGGGAGCTTTCCGTGTTCCTGAGGTAATGCGCTGGCATGGCAAGATCCCTGCAGGCACAATTTCTAACGAGATTGTGAGCCACCTTGATTGGCTGCCCACTTTACTTGCAGCAGCAGGAGAGCCGGATATTAAGGAAAAACTCAAAAAAGGCTACAAAGCAGGAGATAAAACTTTCAAGGTGCATCTTGACGGTTATAATCTTCTTCCCTACCTGACTGGGAAGGAAGAAAAATCTCCACGGACTGAATTCTTTTACTTCTCCGACGATGGAGACCTGGTAGCTCTCAGGTACGATAACTGGAAAATGGTCTTTATGGAGCAGCGCGCCATCGGCACGCTCCAGGTCTGGGCTGAACCTTTTGTCCCGCTGCGCATACCAAAAATATTCAACCTGCGCACCGATCCTTATGAAAGGGCGGATCAGACTTCAAATACCTATTATGACTGGCTTCTCGATCATGCCTTCCTGCTGGTGCCTGCCCAGAGTGTCGTTGGTGATTTTCTGGCAACGTTTAAAGAATTCCCTCCGCGCCAGAAAGCAGCTAGCTTTACCGTTGATCGGGTAATGGAAAAACTCTTGCATGGAATCGGGAGCACCTGAGGTTGAAGGACAGGTTAAGCCTCAGCTTTTACCAGCGAGAAGAGGAATTGATAATGTCCGGAATTCTCTCATTATGGAACGAAACACCAGCTAAGAAAGCAATCATCAGTTATGTAAACGCCACCACAAATCCTGAGAGCACTGATTTTGTGCCAGAAACCGAGAGAATTGCCATTCTGGACAACGATGGAACCATGTGGGTGGAGAAGCCTGTCTATGTTCAGGTTTTCTTTGTCATAGACCGGCTGAAACAGCTGGCTGAGGCAGACCCTGCGCTTCTGGATCAGCCACATTTTAAGGCAGCGGCAACGGGCGACTTGACTTACTTTTTCAGGCTTGATCCCCATGCTGGCGGCGATGTTAAGTTGCTGATGCAGATGGTCTTTGATTCTCACGCCGGCATGTCTCAGGACGATTTCATGCTTATGGCTAAAGAGTTCCTGGAGACTGCCAAACATCCCCGTTTTGGCATGCTGTACAAAGATCTGACGTACAAGCCTATGGTTGAACTTGTGCACTACCTGGGCGATAGCGGCTTTAAAGTTTACCTAGCATCTGGTGGCGGCATGAGCTTTATGCGTGTGATCTCGGAGGAGATCTACAATATCCCAAGAGAGCGAGTTATCGGCAGCAACATCTCATTTGAGACCCGAATGACTGATGAGGGACCAGTGATTTTCCGCAGGAGAGGTCTGGTTGATCCCATCGACGACGGAGCAGGAAAGCCGGTCAATATCGAACTGCATATTGGTCGCAAGCCCATCCTGGCTGCCGGCAATTCGGATGGAGATCTGCACATGCTGTGGCTGGCACAGAAAAGCGGTTTTCGCTCTCTATCTTTGCTGCTCCGCCATGACGATGCAAAGCGAGAGTACGCCTACGATGAGGGAAGCGAGAAGACGCTACAGATGGCAAAGGAACGGGGCTGGGTTGTGGTCAGCATGAAGGATGATTGGAAGACTGTGTTCTGAGATATTTCATTTCAATGCTCAAGAAGGCGCAAGGCATGAAAATCACAGGAAACAGGATGAAAGGGACTACAGTCCTTCTCTGGTCTATAACGAAATAAATAGAACTGCAAGGTAGGTAAGTGAATTTAGTAAACAAAGGGAGTGATTTTGATGAGGAGAATCATGGGCGGTCTCAGGGACCGTGGGGAAGAAAGCATACAACGCTACAAAATGCACGAAAAACTTGTTACCATCGGAGACGACTACTGGATAGAAAATGAAGCTGGAGAGCGGGTATTTTATGTTGATGGTAAAGCTCTCAGGATTCGCGACACTCTGATCCTCAAAGATGTGCAGGGAAATGAAGTGTATAAACTCAAGGAGAAGCTTCTCAGGATAAAGGATACGATGGAGATAGAGGATAGGGATGGAAAAACAGTCGCAACAATTAAAAAAGCCCTGATTTCGCCTCTCCGAGACCGATTTAAAGTTGAAGTCTCAAATGGACCTGAATTGGATATTCAGGGAAATATCCTAGATCACGAGTATGAGATCAAGGAAGGGAGGGAAAAAGTTGCAGAGATTTCGAAAAAATGGTTCCGGATAAGAGATACTTATGGAGTTGAGGTTTCTCCTGGACAGGACGCTGCTCTGATCCTGGCAATTACTGCGGCACTTGACCAGATGGTGCATGACTGAAAAGAGATGGGAGAGAAGAATGGTTGAGACCGTTTCCTTTTTAACTTCCTTCAAACTCTTGGTGTCCTTGCGACTCTGATCTTTGTTCTCTCCAGCATGCTTGGCATGAGATTCTCCCTTACAGTTCAGCAGATACTCGTCCCATTGAAAAACAGGAAGCTGGTTATCTTCCCGCTGGCAGCCAATTTTTTACTCGTCCCGCTGCTCGCTCTTGGAGTACTCTTTATTTTCCCGCTTTCCGAAGGGCTTTCCATCGGACTTTTCCTTCTTGGCACTTCCGCTGGAGCCCCATTCCTTCCGAAACTTGCACAGGTGGCACAGGGTGACGCCTCTTTTGCAGTTGGACTGATGGTACTCCTGATGGTAGTGACTATTATTTACGTTCCGATAGTCCTGCCACTTTTGCTCTCAGGGGTTACAATCAATCCCTGGGATATAGCAAAGTCCCTTATCCTGCTGATGCTGCTCCCACTTGCAACTGCCCTGTTCATCAGGACAAGGTATGAAGAGGTGGCTAACGGACTTCTACCCCTGATGACCCAGGCTACCAACCTTTCCCTGCTTGTCCTTTTCGTGGCTTTTTTCGTGGTCTACTTCTCTGAACTTATAGGTGTTATCGGCAGCACTGCATTATGGCGGCGGTAGTTTTTGTGCTTGTTTCATTTGTTATAGGCTACTTCCTCGGAAGATCCAGAAAGCCTATAAGGAGAGTGCTCGCCCTCGGGACTGCCCAGCGCAACCTTTCGGCAGCCCTGGCAATTGCCACGCTCAATTTCACAGACCCGAACGTAATGGTCATGATCCTGGAGGAGATGTAGAAAGCTAAAAAACCGATCACCTAACTTGGATGGAATAAGAAAATTCAAACTTTTGGAATATTTTTTATAGTATTAACCGAATGCTATTAATGGATATGAAAATATTCGGGGGCGTAAATGAATACGGATAAAACCAGTATGGATAATTACCCATTGCCTGCCAGAATTCTGCTTTATAGCACAGCAGTGGTTATCCTGACAATCGGGATGAGGGAGATTTCAGGTATACTTGTGCCTATTTTTTTCTCAATTTTTGCCTTTCTGATCTTTGCTCCTCTTGTCAACTGGTTCGAGAGAAGGAATGTGCCTGGCCCAATAAGTATAGGTCTGGTGATTGCATTCTTTATTATTATTGCTACAAGCACAGTTCTTCTTGTTGCAGGGTCCCTGCTTCAGCTCAGCGAGCAGTTTCCAGACTATCAAACCCAATTTCTGAATTTCATTCAGGGTTTTGAACCCTATATGCCTGTATCCGATCAGTCATCCTTTGAAGAAATTCTGCGTGATATAGCAGTATTTTTGCTTGGTCTGAGTGCAGGAATTCTTACGGGTGCTCTGAATGCTGGCACAACAACATCTCTCATTATCATTACCACAACATTTTTACTTCTGGATGCTGCAGGCGCTCTGAGAAGGATACAGAGGAGAGCTGTAACTCAACAAATCCTGATTTTACGGGTTATCAAACTTGGCAAAGAAGTAGTAAATTATATTCTTATCAGAACTGAAATCAATCTTATTGCAGGCATTGGAACGACCATACTTCTCCTTATTGGAAGAATTGATTTTGCAGTTCTCTGGGGTTTTCTGACCTTCCTGTTTGGTTATATTCCATTTCTTGGTTTTATTCTGGCGGCTTTTCCTCCTGTACTGCTTGCGCTATTCAAATACGGGCTTCTTGGGGCGCTTATAATCCTCGCAGGAATCTGGCTTATAAACGAGCTCGTAGAAAGTGTAGTGTTTCCATCATTTGCAGGAAAGAGCCTTAATTTATCTACATCGATCGTGTTTCTCTCTTTACTGTACTGGTCTTTTGTGCTGGGTCCTCCAGGTGCACTTATAGCCGTACCTCTTACCATGGTTGTTAAAATGATCCTTGAAAGTTACGATAATACACTCTGGATGGCAGAACTGATGGAATCGGGTGAAAGTAAGGAATAAAACCAGGAAAAAACAGACAGGAGCGCTTTTTAAATTATGGGAAGCGACCTTAAAGAGCTGTAGATCCTGATAATGATAAAATCAGGTTTACCAGAGAGTCCGCTCTCCGAGCACAACTTAATTTTTTCAAAGTTAATCGCCGTGAGACGGCGTTGTAATAGTAAAATATATAAACAATATAATTATAATAAAATGGTTAATTGTATAAACAAGATAATTATAATAAAGTAGTCATAAACTGGCAGTCACAAAACTGTCAGTCAAACAGGAAAACAATGATTCTTGATATAAAGATAGAAACGAAGGACTGAATAAAGCAATCGGATTCACATTTCCGACTGCGATCCGTAAGCAATAGATTTACTTATTAAGTAAAAATAAGGAGTGAGGGATTATGGTCAAACCAATTAAGCGTGCTGCAGAAAAAATAGGTAAATTTATTGCTGGGATGCGGTTCTTCGTACTTGTTCCGATAATCGGACTGGCTATCGCGGCTGTTGTGCTGTTTGTTAAAGGCAGCATAGAACTCTTCTATTTCATAAACGAATTGATTTACGGAATAGAGAGAACAGAAATAGAGGGAAGTATCATTGTTGAAATTGTGGAGATTGTTCATCTCTTTCTGGTAGGTACAGTGCTTTTTATCACATCACTTGGGTTTTATGAATTACTTATTCAGCCTCTTGCTTTATCTCCATGGCTGCAAACGCATAACATTGAAGAACTGGAGTTAAACCTTGTAGGGCTCACCATTGCCGCGATCGCAGTAAATTTCTTAAGTGTTATGTTTGATAAAAATGATAGTAACCTTGCTGTATACGGGCTAGGCTATGCCCTGCTCATTGCAGCTCTGGCTTATTTCATGAAAGTGCGTTCAGACGCAGCTGAGCAGACTAGCTAAGAAGAGGAATGCCTGAAAACTATAATTTGCTTCTATTTTTGCTGCTTATTTCTCTGGCGGGTAAATTTTCAGTAAACTTTAATAAATTTCTTACATATAAATTACTTACAAATAACCTTTCTAATTAAAGGAGTGTAAGCCTTCTTTTGCAGAAAAACAGTTCGATTCTCTTTTTCAGTATAGCTTTCAGTATGGCTTTTTTAAATGATCAGAGAATAGCAAATGTTGGTCGTGAAACCGAGTTGAGGGTGAGAGAACAGCTTAGAACTGAATGAGGATTTAACAACGGTAACTGCTTAGAAGGTTCTCCAGGAAAATCCAGACATTTTCTATAGAAGGGATGAAGATTCTTTCTGAAGGGCAATGAGGGTCTTTAATCGTTGGTCCGAAAGAAACCATCTCTATCCCTTCATGTATCGAACCAATTATTCCACACTCAAGCCCTGCATGAATCACTTTAACTTCAGGTTCTTTCCCAAAAACTCTGCTATAAACCTGTTTGCATTTCATGAGCAGTTCGGATTCAAAATCGGGCTCCCATGGGGGATATCCGGGCTCATGTTCAATCCTGGCGCCTGCGAGCTTTGCCACAGCTTCCACCTTTCCGGTAATTTCAGCCAGCCTGAAATTGCTGGAACTTCGCTGGCTTGATACTATCGTTATTTTATTTCCAGCTGTCCGTACCGTTGCGAGGTTGTTTGAGGTTTCGACAAGCCCCGGGATATTCTCCGACATCCTGTAAACCCCATGCGGCAATCCCAGGAGCAGTTGTATCAGCTTTTCTTCAGTACCTGCTGACAGGACCCAAATATGGGGTGCTTCCTCTTCAGGTCTCTTACCCCATGCAACTTCAAAAATTATTTCCCTGCCAATTTTTTCAAGGCTCAGGATAAGTCTTGGATCGGTCTTTGCATATTCAGCCTGGAATGCCTTTTTCAGAACTGAAACAACTTCCTCTGCCTGTTCGAGCTTATCTCTGCGGAGTGCGATAAAAGCTTCGGCAGTGCTGGGGATTGCGTTATGGACACTGCCGCCGTTTATCAGAATAAGCTTTAAATTTTCTGTTCCCAGCCTGTTCCTGAGCTCTGCCAGTGCCTGAGAGAGTAATTGTATACCATTTGCACGCTGCTTATCGATCGCAACCCCAGAATGCCCGCCTTCCAGCCCTTCAACCAAGAGCCTGAAAAGCTCGAATGAACTTTCCTCTTTAAAGTCAAGAAGCTCCCACTCTACAGGGAGTGTAATCAATGAATTCTGTCCTCCTGCACACCCGATTACGAAAACGCCTTCACCATCGGAGTCAAGGTTCAGAAGTATCTTTCCTTCAAAGAAAGAAGCCTCAAGCCCTTTCGCGCCAGTCAACCCCGTCTCCTCGTCTACCGTAAAAAGCAGCTCAAGCGGCGGATGTCCAATTTCTCCTTTCTTCCCTGCCTCTGCCAGCACCAGCCCGATAGCAAGTGCAATCCCATTATCTGCGCCTATGGAAGTCCCGTCTCCTCGCAGCCAGTCTCCATCGTAAACGCATTTGATAGGGTCTTTTGAAAAGTCGTGCTTGCTATCCCTTAATTTTTCGCAGACCATATCCATATGCCCCTGCAGAGTGATTGTGGGAGAATTCTCATATCCTGACGTTGCAGGGACTTTTATAAGCACATTGTTTAAAGAATCGGCTTTTACCTCAAAGCCTCTTGACCTTCCCCATTCCTGCAGCCAGAGGGAAATCTGTGCTTCGTGCTTTGAACACCTCGGGATTTTATTGATTTCTTCAAAGACTTCAAGTATCTGTTTAGTTTTCGGGTGCATAGGGATCAATTTTATTTCATTTTCGGGTTGTCTTTCAGCGGTAGTTAGAAGCAGTTATCAGTTTAGTTTACTGCATCACATATTTTTATAATTTATTGAAATCTGTCATGAAGCTTGAATAAGTTTGAACGATATTTCAGAGCTATATATCTCAGAGCTATATTATCTATCTGGTTTTCAGAATTCTATTGGGTTATTCTGTTCATTTTGAGGCTGTTGAGGGGCGTAAACCTGAAACTGCCCGAATCTTTATCCAGCTTAACACTTTTCAGATAGTTTCTTAATTGAAGAGTTGAATAAGTCCTTTGCAAAAATCCAAAATTAACCAATATACTGGGGATACCATGACCAGCGATATCATTATTGTAAGTACGCCGTACTTGCCAGGTTATAAAATCACAAAAACCATTGGATTTACGTGGGGTTTAATCGTGAGGAGCCGTGGGCTCGGGCGAAACATAACTGCTGGACTAAGGTCAATTATCGGCGGAGAGATCCATGAGTATACGGAACTCCTGAACCAGTCCCGTGAACAGGCACTTGAACGATTAAAGGAACATGCAAAAGCCCTTGGGGCAAACGCAGTAATAAACGTACAGTTTGATTCTTCAGAGATGGGTCAGGCAATGACCGAGCTGCTCGCATATGGTACAGCGGTCGTGGTTGAGAAGGAGGAAACTCAAGCAAATCCGGTGCGGCTCAGTTGAAGGAAAATAGTAGTTATATCAGCTCTGATCTGGATTATTAATTGTACGAGCTACAGAGATTTTATTATCATTAACTGATCTAGAGATAACCCACTTTAAGTTAACTGCTTAATAATGTCTTCTCTGCCTTTCAGTAATAAGTAACCTTTTACTTTTCGAGCTAATTTTTCAGGAAGCTTGGATAATTTGTCTATTTTTTTCCCAACTGCCTTTTGAAGATCCTCCTTTAGCTCAGGATAAGAAATATCCTGTAAAGGTATATTCATAGTGTATTCAATTCCCCCCCATTGAGTAATAGGACCAAAATGTATAATAAGTTCTTCACTGATTCCAGGCTTAAGGGAAATTGTCATTTCCTCAAGTTTGCTGCTTATCTTGTCAACTTTCTCTTCTATCTCTTGTAATTTTTGTTCTTTGGATAACTTGATGATAAGTGTAAATACAGAATTTAACATCCCATATTGTTTTGCCACATCTTTTTGCTTAGGAATTTGTTTAATTCTATCTAGAATTAAGTTACTTTGAGGACTACGTGGAGTATTAGCCTCTAAAGTGAAAATCAAGTTTTCAAGATTAAAAGCCAGTTCTTCTTGGCTGCTGATTTCCCATCTTTGGATTTCGCTATTAATAGTGCATGCAATTTCTTCTGTAGCAGTACCTTTCGATTCCTTGCACGCAATCTTTGCTTTCTTTTGAATTCCTTCAAGGATCTTTTTTAGATTCCTGTCCAAAAAGGGCAGCCCTTTTCTCAGAACTTTTGTCGCAAATGGCGCTTTATCGTCAGTGTATCTCATTAGTTCTGCAGCGCGATCACAGTATTTCCTATAAAAATTAAGCTCTCCTTTTTTTGCCTCTAAATCCAAGTTTTCTAGATTGTGAACTTCTTTTAATGCTTCTGCAAGGTTTTGAACAGCTTCAAAGAGTAGTTTTTTGCTCTCTGAGCCTTTAATTGCAGATTTAGCTTCTTCCAGATATCTGTTCACTTCTTCTCTAGCTTCCTGTTTTTTGAAAATTATTGTATGAAATGAGCGATAAAAAGGAAGACAAAATTGAGCAGGATTATAGAAGTAATATGCTTCCTTTGCTGCAATTTCGAAAAATTCGATTGCCTTTTCTAATTCTTTCTTGTAATCTTCATCTGTTTCTGCCTGTGATGCCATAAATATTGAAACTCTCGCAAGAGAATAATTTGAGTAGGATCTCACATCACTGTCTTCATCACTAGTCAATCTATGTAAATCATCCCATGCCTGCTGCTTATCTGGCACATGAGAAAAGGCAGAACCAAGAGCTTCAGCAGCCCAACGCCTTACAAGAGTGTCTTCATCACTAGTCAGTCTATGTAAATCCTCCCATGCCTGTTGCTTATCTGGCACTTGAGAAAAAGCAGAACCAAGAGCTTTAGCAGCACTGAATCTCACATCACTGTCTTCATCGCTAGTCAGTCTATGTAAATCATCCCATGCCTGTTGCTTATCTGGTATCAATGAGAAAAAATTCTCTAACTGCTCTAACGCATGTATGCGCTCTTTTGGATCCTTGCTTAGACATTGATTGTGAATTTTCTCTTGGTCGACCAACTGCCAAACGCCACAAAATTCTATAAAAACCGCTATTTAAAAAACTTTCTTTTTGTTTTGCGAGAATAGATAACGCAGATTATTTTGCTTTAAAACAGGAATGTATAAATTTGAAAGTTATTAGGCAGAAATAGTCTCAGAATATTTTATTAAGTAAACTAAGTTATAAAAGGTTAAATAATCACTTAAATTGAAAAATATATGCTTTAATTAATTTAAATTAAAGAATGGGCGTAGAATAACGCCCTTTATTCCAGAAAAAACGGCTTTCCTGTATCTGAAATTAAAAACGTCTTACAAAACACCCTGAAAGATTATATCAGAGAGGTGGCATCGCCCTTCCTCTTTGTGAAGACATTATGCTCTCTGTGCGCTCAGATAGCTGATTCTTAAACTGCTGGATATTTTTTGCCTGATCCCGCTGAGCCAGTTCGCTGCTTGCTTTGCCGACTACTTCTTCGCTCGGTACGCCAGCGCTGTTCACCTTCCACTGGAACTTAAAGCTGGACCAGGTATCAGCCATTTCGCTGAGCCGCTTGTATTCCATGCCATCTGGCATGATGTCAAGCTGTTCATCAATTACCTTGTTTACGTATTCTTTATTCGGCTCGAAAACGACCAGAGGTTCGATAACATCAGCCTTTACAACATCCCTGATATCTCTGCCCTCGTACTTTTCAATGAGGTGAGCGCAGCCTTCAAAGTGTGCAATTTCCATTTTTGCAAAATTTTCCCAGATAGCTTTTATCCTTGGATCGGTTTCAGTCTGTGCGCAGGAGAAATAAATATAGGCTTCACAGAGCTGCATGAGTGCAGCTTTCTCGAGCATTGTTTCTCGTGGGTCTCCAAGCAGCCCGTACTGGGTCACATGCTCTTCTTCAACATCGGCAATCTCGGAGTAAAGCTGCCTTGCGAGTTCATCTGAATACATGTTCCCGTGAGTTTTATAGAAAAGCTCGGTCTGCTGCTCGCCTGCAACTATGGTGAGATAATTCATTTTGGTTTTAATGTCGGCTGTGTCTTTGTCATAATGCTTGCGCATGTTGTCGTCAGGATGGCGGTGGTGACCAACTGTCGGTCTTCCAGGTTTTACCTCGGTCTTGCCCTGAACAATAAACTCAGGGTCGCCGCCTTCCAGATAATCATAAAGGCAGCTGTAGCGGTAAAGATGGTCGAAGTCTTCAAGCAGGGCGAAGTCCAGAGTTTGCTTTACATATGGATCAGGCTCGTTTTTAGCAAGGTTTGCAGTAAGATCAACGGCTACCTGTTCATAGCCAAGTGTAGTCTCTATAACACTCTGATTAGCCGGATTTAACCAGTCAACCGTCTGCTGCTGCATGGAGTCAACACGCCTAATTGCTGCCATCTTGCGTTTAATTTCCGGCTCTTCAATCATGCGCTCCATCGCATGAGACATAAGGATTGAAGCACTCTCAATCCCATTCATTAGAATTACCCGGGTTCGGGTGTACGCATCGACCGATTTCTTATCATAAGAAGGTTGAACTATTTCCTTCCAGTTCATGAACTGCTCTTCTATTGGAATACTATCCATCTCAAAAGGTCTAAATTGTGCCATTACTATTTCCCCCATGTTTTAACAGTTTCTGCCCTTTACATATTCAAAATCAAAAACAATTCCGGCTGCCCAATGCAGTATAATACAAAGAGCCTGCCTGTTCATTTTTGCAATAGATATCTTTTTAGCAGAATACCCCACGTATCTGCAATGTATCCCCTTAAGCTTTAATGACCAGGCTGCAGACCGGATGGCTTGCAGCTAATTTTTCATTTTTAATTTCCTTTTTTAATTTATAATAATAGGTATTTATAAACCTGTCATATATAAAAACTAATCATATATAAAGTTTGAAATAAGAGAATTAGATTCAATATAAAAATAAGGGTTGAAGCAGTCGAAAACTCTAACATTAATAACATCAATACAATAAAGAAGGGCATATAATATTGAGCATTAATCTCAGCTTAACTAAGAATACATAATATAAGTATTAGTTTTAGCCTGTTAAGTATTAGTTTTAGCCTGTTAAGTATTAGTTTTAGCCTGTAAAAATGATTCCAGCCTGGCAGTTATAATCGTAAGCTTTTTCAGGTAGGAAACCTGGCAAAATAAATCTGAGGGGCAGGGGGTAAATTCAGGATGCCGGATACTTCGGATATGTTGATTTTCTGGTCTGTAGTTATGCTGCGTTTCTTTATTCCGCTCTTTATTCCAATATACCCTCTTCCAGCAGTAATATCTTGCCTTATTCTTGATATGGTAGACCAGACGATCTTCCAGCTTTTCACTAGCCTGCCCCTTGAAGGCTACCAGAGCTATGATAAGGCTCTTGACAATTATTACCTGGCTATAACCTACCTTTCAACCCTGCGAAACTGGTCAAATCTCTTCGCTTTTAAGATAAGCCGTTTCCTTTTCTATTACAGGCTGGTTGGTGCAGCTCTTTTCGAGCTGACGCATTTGCGGGAGCTATTATTTATCTTCCCAAACACTTTCGAATACTTCTTTATCTTCTACGAGGCAATTCGTCTGAAATGGAATCCGATGGTGCTTACAAAAAATAAACTGATCACTGCTACGGCACTTATCTGGATCTTTATCAAACTGCCGCAGGAATACTGGATCCATATCGCTCAGCTGGATACGACGGACTGGATTCGGGCAAACCCCTCAAACGCATTAATTCTTCTTGGATGGGCTTTATTCTTGCTTGGCATGGCATGGTGGCTGCTGCGAGACCTGCCTCCCATGAAATCAGGGCTCTCATTTGCAGCCGATCCTGTTCCTGTAATCCAGAGGGAAAGGTCTGAACAGGGAATAAAAATCAGTTTTCCAGCGGTTAATTCCTCAAAAAAATTCTTTGATAATGCTCTGTTTGAGAAAATAATGCTGGTATCACTCCTCAGCATAATTTTTGCCCAAATACTTCCCGGGGTGAGGTCAACAAATCTTCAGCTTGCGATAGGTATGGCCATCCTGATAGTAATAAACACGGCACTAAGCCACTGGCTTGCAAAGCATGGAACTCACTGGAAGTCTATTATCCAGGAATTTGTAGTCATGTCCATGGTGAACCTCGGCATAATTCTTTTATTCGATTTCCTGCTGCCCAGATACGACGGTTCAATCAACCTTTTTAGCACACTCTTTTTCGTCCTCCTCCTGACACTTAATGTGACGCTCTATGACAGGTATCGAACAATGCATGTAAGGAGCCAGGAAGCAGTTGATTCAGGAAAAGTAAAATAATTTGAGAGGTTTCGTGAGAAATAGAGTGAGAAATAGAGTGAGAAATAGAGTGAGAAATAGAGTGAGAAATAGAGTGAGAAATAGAGTGAGAAATAGAGTGAGAAATAGAAATGAGAGCTATCAGAAATGAGAGCTATCAGAAATGAGAAATGTGAACTACCGCTAAGCTAAGATTTACCAGCTCCGCATTACTGAGCTAAAGATTCAGGATTTTACGCTTTTCCTACAGATACCGAATGATATAAATTGGGTAACAGTTCTCAGGTATATTTTGAAAGTAGGTTTTCAAGCCGGATAAGATGTGATTATATCTGATCCGGTTGAGTGCCGGGAAAGGAGGAAGACTCATAATGCCGGAGACATCGGATCTGTTTATATTCTGGGCTGTAGTCGCGGCTCGTTTTTTGATACCGCTTACCATTCCCAGCTATCCGCTTCCAGGCATTATACTTTCCTTAGTCCTTGACATGGTAGACCAGACATTGTTTCAGGAGTTTACTAACCTGCCTCTGGTAGATTACCAGGAATATGACAAGGCTCTGGATATTTATTATCTTGCAATTACCTATCTTTCAACTCTTAGAAACTGGTCAAACTTCTTTGCCTTTGAAGCAGGGCGTTTCCTTTTTTACTACAGGCTGATAGGCGTAGCCATTTTTGAGATAACACACCTGCGTCTGCTATTGCTTATTTTTTCCAATGTCTTTGAATATTTCTTCATTTTCTATGAGCTTGTCCGCCTGAAATGGGACCCTAAGGTACTTACAAAAGACAGGTTGATCACCGCTACGGCTTTTATCTGGGTCTTCGCCAAATTGCCTCAGGAATACTGGATTCACATTGCTCAGATGGACACGACTGACTGGATTCGGGCAAACCCCTCAAATGTAATAGTCCTGATCGCCTGGGCTGCTCTCCTTATCTTCCTGGGCTGGTGGCTTTTACGAGACTTGCCCCCTATGCGGCCCGGCTTAATAATTGCAGCCAGTTACAAGCATTTCCCGTTTTACAGCCTGCATGCAAGGAACATTAGGGACAATTATACAAGCCAAAGATTTTTCGATGACTTCCTGCATTATGAGTTGATCGAAAAAATTGTACTTGTTTCCCTGTTAAGCACAATTTTTGCTCAGATCCTTCCAGAAGTCCGTGCAAGCAGTTTTCAGGTTGCAATCGGCTTATCGATTCTTATTATAATAAATACCGAACTCAGTCAGTGGTTTGCCAGGCGAGGAACTCACTGGAAATCAATAATTCAGGAGTTCATAGTAATGTCTGTCGTAAACTTTGGGATCGTGCTTGCCTATGACTTCCTGATAACAAGGTTCGATGGTTCGATCAACCTTCTTGATGCTTCATTCTTCATCCTACTCCTGACCCTGAATGTCACTCTATATGACAGATACCGACGGTGGCAGATATGGAGTCAGGCAGAAATGGATGTTTTTGCGGATCAAAATAAACAAATAAAAGCCGCAGACTAAAATTAAAACAAAGTTAATCAGCACAATAACCACGTTAAATACTGATTTGGCGCAATTGTCCAGAGGATAAAGATTGGTGTTGGGAAAGCTCAAAGTATTTTTTCTTGCCGGCGGTCTGCTGGAATTTACCCCGAACACGTTTGTTAAAATAAAGTTAAAAAAGTGAAATTGAAAACCCGTGATTTTTGCAGATTTAGAAGGGGCACTTTGCAGGGCTTTTTTTTTGCTCGAAGTGATCTTTTCCTTTGGGGAGGGTTTTTCTGATTGGAAGTGAATTTCTCTTCACGTTCAACTAAGTTTTAATATATTTCTCCAACTGAAGGTTTGCTTTAATCTCTTAAAACTATTTTTGCAAATGTGGTGGAAAAGACAAATTCTATGAGTATACAAATACATTTAAGATTGGAGAGACAAAATGCTAGTTAGGTGATACTATTGGGAGAAGCTATTGAGTACGTAAAAATTCCTCGTAAAATCTTTGAACCTATAAGTGACATGGTGAAAGTAGGTCTATATAAAGACGAACAGGAGGCATTAAAGCAACTTGTGCATGACCAAGCTGAACAAAAGATCGATTACTATGGTAAAAAGGTAGCTGAAATGGAGAAGAAGTACGGTATGGACTTTTCTGCTTTTGAAAAAAGAATCCAATCGAGAGTAGAGGAAGAAAACTTTGAAGAGTGGGATGATTTCATAATCTGGGAAAGCTATGTTACAGCATTACGATATTGGGAAAAGTTCTTATGACTATAAGCAAAATTGTTTCTGCTCTTTCATCCAGTGAGATTGTACTTGAATTAAAAGTTCTCAAAGCAATAGTTGAACCTCCTGTCCAGGTTTTAAAAGCAAGAGCAACTCTCAAAGATGGCTACCTATTGGAGATTAGTGAGAGTGTGGGACCCGATTTCAGACGATATTCTTATCACCTGCAAAAAGAGGATGCAATGATAAAGCGTTGGGATAATTCTCCACACTGGAAAAATTTAAAAACGTTCCCTTATCATATCCATAAAGGAAATGAAGCAGAACCCAGAGAATCTCCCGAAGTATTTATAGAAGATGTTCTCCGTGAGGTGAAGAAACTACTGAGTTCGAATCCATGATTCTCATCATTTTTCATTAGTGTACATTTGAAATCTATTTTAGAAAAGTCTAGGTCTAAGTTACCTCTTTTTGATCTTCCTTGTGAGCAATTCCACTAATTTTACCTGTTCAGTTTTAATATATATTTTCCTGCCAGCGGCCTGCTTAAATCTTCCTCGAATACGCTTGTTAAGATAAAGTTACGAAAAGAGAAATTGAAAAACCCTGATTTGTATCTTTATAAGGGGCACTTTGCAGGGCTTCTTTAGATTAAGCGATTCTTTTTCCTCTTGAGAGGAATTTTTCTAAATCATATTTCATCCAATATGCGTTTGATATAAGGTTTTGCTTCTGGAATACCCTCTTTAACGGATAACCAGACTACCTTCAGATTTACTCCAAAATAAGCGTGAATCAGTTTGTCTCGTATCCCTGCCAGGTCTTTCCACGGAACAAAAGGATATTTTTCACGCACATCATATGGGATATTCTTTGCCGCTTCGCCAATGATTTCCAGAGCTCTGATTACTGCAAACTGTGTTTTGCGGTCTTCGGTAAACTCTTCAAATGTCCAGCCACTAACAAATTCTTCTGCTGCTTCCATTGCGTCATAAATATCCTGAATATAGTCCTTTGCTTCGCGAATATCGATCCCTCTTCAAACAGCTTCAACTTCACTCAGGATGTGTTTGCCTATGTTCGGCTTTAAAGCGTCTTTCATAACCAGATCTACTTTGATTCCCAGAGCTTCCGAAAGATAGTTTTCAAGGTTGACAAATTTAAAAATTGTAGGAGTTTTGCTGAACTCAACAAGTATATCCAGATCACTTCCAGGTTTCTGTTCTCCTCTTATGTAAGACCCAAAAATCCCAAGGTAACTGACATGATATTTTTCTTTAAGCTCAGGGAGCATTTCATGGAGTTTCCGGATATAGATTTCAGCTTCTCGGTTTTCCGGCATTTTTTCAGGCTCTGTTTAATCTCTTTTTGATATGTTATAGTATTCTGTGGTTGTAGTATTTATAATTACTAAGGAAAGGTGAAATCTTTTTCACGTCCAATTCAGTTTAATATATTTCTCCTGCCAGCAGTCTGCTTGAATTTCCCCGGAATATGTTCTTAAATCAAAGTGAGATTAAAAAGCTGTGATTTTGCAGCTTTAGAAGGAGCCCTTTGCAGGGCTTTTTTAGATCGAGGTGATATTTTCCTTTGGGGAGGGTTTTTCTGATTAAAGTTATATTTTTCAAGTGAATTATGGATCAAGAAAAGCTGTCAAAACTGGACCGCCGAATAAGAAATGAGAAATCTTCCTGTTTCCAGTTCAGTTGAAATATATTTTTCCTGCCGGCGGTCTGCTGAAATTTTCCCCGAACACGTTTGTGAAGAGAATGTTAAGAAAAGAGAACCAAAAACCCATGATTTTCGCAGCATTATAAGGGGACTTTACAGGGCTGCGCAATATTTAGTTTAGCCTTGTAGACTATTTGATAATTAGTCTCTTAATGGGAAATATACTTCGCTTTAGTGGTGACTTTCTCTAGATAATTATCTATGTATTTTACTGTATTTGTTCCCGTCTATCTGCGTAAATGAGTATGCACAATAGTTTTCTACACAACTGATACTAGACTCGATTGTGGTATTAAGATTTAATTTGTCAATGTTTCTTTTTAGTTGCTTTATTGAAGCACTCTGACCTCTTTTTCGTTGGTTCTTTGCTTCTATCAATAAAACTGAAAATTTATTCTTTGAGAAACCTACAGCTAATCCATCTAAATCAGTTACCATTTTTCTATCCATATCAAGTATCTTTATTCTATCACATGTAACAATGATATTCCCTTTATAGCCTATTGAACTGAGTACTTGTACCATTGACTTTATTTCATGAAGCCTAGATTCCGAAATATTCTCATGATTTTCGCAGTAATTTTCCAATAGAATGGCTGCATTTTTCGATCCTAAAGTACCAATGCAAGATATCTTTGACGAGTCGTAATTATCATATTTATATATATAATCACTATCGATAATTTGCTTTAAGAAAAATAGTATTAGCTGTGAAAATATTTTATCAAACATGGATTCTATATATAAATTAAATATATTAGGTTTAAGAGTAACAAAAGGATTTTCTTTTGTAAATGTTTGTTTTAGTTCAATTAAATCCTTCATAAATTTACCAAGAACGACTAACGATTGATTATCTGTACACTTTCAGAGAAAGAAAGAGACATCATATAAGTATCTTTTTTTATATTAGGTTCTAATGTAAATATACACTTAGTACTCCCGTATTTTTTGTTTAAAGAGTCTTCTGTCTCAAAATTAAATATCTTTTTATATATTTTTGAGTAACCTGGAATAATATCTAATAAAAATCTAATTGTTTGGTATTTTTGTAAATTTGTATATTGGGGCTCAAAGTTTGAATTATCTATTAAAAACTCATACAATTCTTTTTCGGTATTTACTTTTTTTGATTTATTTTTTATTTTGCTCGTGACATTCTTTATATGATAGCCATGAGCCTGTAAAGATTTTTCGGATTGATATATCGTATTAGAAAGAAATGAATCAAAGGAGTTAAGAGTTTGAACTAGATCTCCATCACCAATAAACAAATCGTTTATATGATCTGGTAAGTTTACTAAAATTGAAGGCAAATCAAAATCAAATGGCACTGGTCCATATAAAGAATCAAGATATAAATAAGAAATTTGTCTCAGTCTATTAAATATTAACAAAAAATTAGATCTTTTTTTATCTAGACTTATCATTTTTTCAGGAGTTACTTCTTTTTTAAGAGAATCACATCCGATACAATAGAATTTAAGTACCTCAATTAGTAAATCGACTAATTCTGGATCTTGATCTCGATAATGCTCTAAAAAAAAGAAAGATAAAACTTTGTTAAAATTATAAATATCTTCTGTTTCCAAAATGTAATCAAAATACAACTTTACATTATCATCTTTTAATGAATTTCTTAAAATTTCCTTTATACGAGAATCTTTAATTATGTATTTCATAAGAGCTTTTTCACTTGAAAAAGTACCTGGTAGATGCCCTGCATTTGATAGAAGTATCCATATTTGGATCACTTCTGTACCTGAAAATCTTGTATCTAAAAATTCGATGTCTGAGTTTAAACCCCAACCTTCTAGCGGTCTCCCACCCGCTTTTTTGTCGGAAGGATATAACCTGTGTAAAAGACCCAATTGGGTCATTACATACTCCCAACGAGAGTGATGAACTCCTTCATAAACATTATGGATCACTCCGAGTTGTTCTATATTCCTCATTCTCTTAATGTGATCATTAGAATTTAGTAACAAATAAGTAGCGCTTGAATTTTCATATAATTGTGCACTTAATTTCCCCAAACCAGGCACGTGATAATTCAACAGTAATTTCATAAAAACAAGTACACTAAATAGTATATAAATTAGTAGCACTTTATAAGTAATTTCTATATATATTCATTAATAATTAATATAATATGTTATTTTAGATCAGTTTTTTGAGAACATCGTACATTCTGTTTTGAATTAGATGTTCTTCTATCTTTTCACCTAACCTTTTTGGAAGTTTGGACAGTTTATCTATTGTTTCTCCTTTTATTTTCTCCAGATCTTCTTCAAGTTCAGGATATGATATTTCTTGTAATGAAATGGTAACGACATGATCGATACTAAAGTGTGGAATCGGCCCTCCAGCAGTAATAACAAGTTCCTGACTAATTCCCGATTTTTAAGATATAATTACTTGATCAAGTTTCTCGTTGAAATTACTGATGTCTCTTTTTAGGTCATCAAACCTGTTAGTAACTGCTTCCTCTGGGATCACATTTACAGTTGGTATCAATCCAATAATAGTAGGCAGAATACTATATTGTTTTGTAAGGTTTTTCTCATCTTTCAATAACTCAATTCTCTCAAGAATTTCTCTGTTTTCAGGAGTATGAGGAATTTTAGATTTCAAAACCAGAACGAGGTTTTCCACATACAAATTCATTTCTTCCTGACTACCAATTTCCCATTTCTGGACCTCTCTACTGACAGCGCATGCAATTTCTTCTGTATCAGTACCTTTTGATTCCCTACACGCAGTTTTTGCTTTTTCCCGAATTTCTTCGAGAAGGGAGTTTAACTTTCGATCAAAAATGGGAAGACCTTTTATTACAGTTTTTGTAGCAAATGGTGCTAACTCTTCGGCATCTCTCATGAGCTTCTCTACACGATCAAAGTATCTTCTATAATAATCAATTTCACTTCTATTGAATTTTTGATCATGTTTTTTAGATTCTTGAACTTCTCTTAAAGTTTTAGCGAGGTTTTCAATAGCTTCAAAAAGTAATTCCTTTATTTTAGATCTTTCTATTGCTTTCCTAGCCTCAGTTAGATATCTCTCAACTTCTTCGTCGGCACTTGATTTTTCAAAAATTATTGTGTGAAATGAGCGGTAAAATGGTAGACAAAATTTAGATGGTGATGTTTTGTGGAAAACAGATTCTTTAGACGATTTATCAAAGAACTCAATCGCATTTTCTAGCTCTTCTCTATACTTTTCTTCAGTTTCTGCTTCTGAAGCCTTAAAGATAGATATTTTTCCAAGAGAATGATTTGCGTTTATCCTTACATCAGCATCTTCATCGTTAGCAAGTTTCATTAAATCCTCGTATGCTAGTTTCTGATCAGGCAAATAAGAGAAAGAACCTTCTAAAGATTCAGCAACCCATTCCCGAACAAGACTAGATTCATCTTTAACAAGTCTATGAAGATCTTCCCAAGCTTGTTGTTTATCGATAAGGTTTGGAAAAAGAAAGCAAATTGATCTTGTTGTTCCTCCTCTAACATGCATGTCATGGTGATATGTTAACCTGTGTAAGTCTTCCCACTTGGATTTATCTTCCTTCATATCATTATAAGCAAGGTAAAGTAAAGATGCTACACTAGCACGAATAAGATAATCTTGATCATTTGTGAGTTTTAGCAAATCATTCCAAGCTTGAATTTGATCTGCGATATTGGAAAAAGAGAAAACTGTCGTAAATAATGCAGCAAACCTAACCCTCTTACTTTTATCTTCTAATAGATTATGTAATGTCTCACAAGCTTGTTTTTTATTTTCGATATACTTTAAAGCAGTTTCAATAGAATTTGCCGCATTTATTCTTACAGATTCATTTTTATCGTTTGCTAGCTTATGTAAGTCCTCCCAAGCCTGCCTCGTATCTCCAATATTTCGGAAAACAGAACTTAAAGAACTTGCCACGGCACTCCTTACTGAATCATTTTCGTCATCAACTAATCTATGCAAATCTTCCCACGCTTGTACTTTATTCTCAATATATTGAAAAGCAGTCCCGATAGAATTTGCTGCACTGCTTCTTACAGAACTATCTTCATCATTAGCTAATCTATGTAGCTCTTCCCAAGCGTGTGTCTTATTCTCAATATATTGAAAAGCAATTCCAAAAGAAGCCGCTGCACCACTTCTTACAGAACTATCTTCGTCATTGACTAATCTGTACAAATCTTCCCAAACTTGTGCTTTATCCTTAAGGTACTGAAAAGCAATACCAGTACATTTTGCAGCACATTCTCTTAAATGCTCACTTTTGTTGTTCACTAACTTATGTAAATCTTCCCAAGCACGTTCTTTATTTGGAATATACAGATATAATGTAGCAAGCGCTTTCGACTCACTAAACTTTATTAGCCAATCTTTTTCTTCTTCTTCAGTTGCTATTTTCAGTAAATTTTTCCACGTTTGCTCACTATTATGAGCATAAGTAAAATTTGAAGCAATTAACTTTGAATCTAAGAGACCTATTGCAATAAATCTTATGTGGACATTTGTATCAGTTATGAATCCCTGTAAATCTTCCCACGCTTTCTGTTTATCTGGAACATAAGGAAATACAGAATCAACTGAATGTATTGCACTTATCCTCACAGAAGCATTTTGATCACAAACCAATTTCTGAAGATCAGTCCATGCTTCCTGTTTATTCAAGATATTTGGGAACACAGTACCTATAGATTTAGCGATTCCTTTTCGAATATAAATATCTTCACTACACGCTAAGTTGTGCAGATCTTTCCATGCTTTTTGCTTATCAGGAACGAGTGAAAATAAGTCACCTAATACAAATGCTGCAATTAATCTCACATTTATTTTATTATTACTCGTTAACTTGTACAAATCTTCCCAGGCTATTTGTTTATTTGGAAGATATTCAAAAATATGATAGAAAATGGGTTCTGACAATTCTATAGGAAATTTATTTGCTCTCGAGACCACTCTGAGAAGGTCTTCCCAAGCTTGATATTTATCAGGAATACGTGAAATTACTGTCTTTAGTATAAGTATTGCAAATGATGTAGCTGTATCATTACCACCAGCTATTAATTCGATATACTGCCTCCAAATGTTTTGGAGATCACTGTCCGATTTATCTTTGTTATTAAGCTTATCTACAATTTTAATAAGTTTCTCTCGCCGCCTTCTGTCTTGTGCTTGTATATAAATAGTTTTCAAGTTTTTCAATGTTTTACACCAGAAATTTGAGAATTTTACATGTTCTTTCTTTTAAAAATATAAATTCTTATTGAAATTGTTCATTCTCTTTTGTTTCTTCATCCTTAGACTAGCAACTTTAAAACTTATTTCAGGAAAGGCCGGTCTCCTTCGTCGACCGTTGAGAACTCGGGGTCTAAAATCCGATTCAAAAAAAGGTTATCTATCTATTAAGCAAATCAAACTGTGCGCTCTCCGAACAGTCAAGATAAGAAACAACGATTGGAGATAATAAAAACTCAATAAAAAAGAGTAGTCCATTCCTCTAAAAGGAACAGACAAAACCTAAATTTACCTATCCATCACTTTCCTGTACATCCTCGCCTGGAACCCGTGATACTTCGCAAACCCTTCTGCATCCTTCTGGTCAATGGTCTTGCTGTCAAACGAAACCAGATCCTCGGAATACAGGGCATTTGGCGAACTGCGGGCAAGGATTGTGAGGGCGCCTTTGTAGAGCTTCACTTTTACTGTGCCTGTGACCCTTTCCTGGGATTTGTCGATAAAGGCGTTGAGGTCGGCAAAAAGGGGGTCGTCCACAAGGCCGGCGTATGCCATTTCGGACCACTGGTCGTCGACGATCTTCTTGAATTTTAGTTCGCTGCGGGTCAGGACGAGTTTTTCGAGGTCGGCGTGGGCTGCGAGAAGGACGGTTGCAGCGGGGTGTTCGTAGTTTTCGCGGGCTTTTAAGCCCAGCACGCGGTCTTCAATCATATCGGTTCTGCCGACGCCGTTTTCGCCTGCGATGGCGTTCAGTTTCTTTATAAGGTCGTAGCCGCTGAGTTTTTCGCCGTCAAGGGAGACTGGAACGCCGGCTTCAAAGCCGATCTCAATAATCCTGGGCTGGTCAGGGGCTTTTTCAGGAGAGGTTGTCCACTCGTAGATTTCCTCTGGCGGGACAAAGGAGGGGTCTTCAAGCCTGCCGCCTTCGATGCTGCGGCTCCAGATATTTTCGTCAACGCTCCAGGGTTTGGATTTTGTGGCTTCCACCGGGATTCCGTGCTCTTTTGCGTACTCGATTTCCCACTCGCGGGTCAGGTTCATATCCCGCATTGGGGCGATGACTTCCATATCGGTCTGGCGGAAAACGGCTTCGAAGCGGAGCTGATCATTGCCTTTTCCCGTGCAGCCATGCGCAAGGGCAACTGCACCTTCTTTTCTGGCAATTTCTACTACTTTTTTCGCAATCAGGGGTCGGGCAACCGATGTGCCCATAACATAGCCTTCGTAGCTTCCGTTGGCTTTGATTAAGGGGAAGATGTAGTCTCTTATGAACTCTTCCTTTGCATCTACTGTGTAATGTTTGTCGCTTATCTTCTCGGCTTTTGCATTCGCCCTTTTGATTTCCTCTTCAGGCTGCCCTACATCTACCGAGACTGTAATTACTTCATCGTACCCGTACTTTTCCTTGAGGATGGGGATGCACACCGAGGTGTCAAGCCCTCCTGAATATGCAAGTGCAACTTTTTTTGCCATGCTTTTACTACCCCTTTATGGATTAGACAAATAAGAGTGATGAGTGACTTTGAGTGATGAACGACCTGAAACAGATCTAATGAAATTGAGTAGGAGCTAATAAGATTGAATAAGATTCAATGATTCAATAAATCTGTAGTCAAAACAAAATATATAAAGATGGCTGACAGCCATCTTTTCTGGTTCAGAGCAGTTACGTAGAACTTTGGTTCGGAAATTTTCCTAATTATTTTTGTTCTTGACAGCTTTTACACTATTCTTTCTGGCTTTCACCAGTTTTACTCGATCTTTGCCGATTCAGCTTCTTTTTCCTGAACAAGATTTAGTTCGGATTTTTTAGCCTGTCCCATCTCGCTGTGGTACTCGTTAATGGATTTAATCGTAAGCTCCCGTCCTTTCTTCATGGTCTCGATGGCATCGGCTGCAGCAATAGCTGCCTGCATTGTGGTGATGTATGGAACCTTGAAATCCACAGCTGCCCGCCTGATTCTTGAGCCGTCTTTCCGGGACTGTCTGCTTGTCGGAGTATTGATGATAAGGTCAACCTCGTCCCTGCGCATCATATCTATAACATTCGGGCTTCCGTCGTGGACTTTTTTTACCACATCCATGAAGATCCCGTGCTTTGCAAGATGATTAACAGTTCCTTCCGTGCCCATAAGTTCAAGCCCTGCTTCTTGCAGTTTCCTTGCAACACCTACGAGTTCGGTTTTATCAGCATTCCTTATGGATAGGAAAACTTTTCCAGTAAGGGGCAGCAGGTTGTCAGCTGCAAGTTCAGCCTTATAGTATGCCCTTCCGAAGTCATAGTCAATACCCATGACCTCGCCAGTACTTTTCATTTCTGGCCCGAGAATAGGGTCTGCGCCTGGCAATTTATCGAAAGGAAGAAGGACTTCTTTAATCGAGACATGTTTGGGTTTTGGCTCGTCAGTGTATCCCAGGCTCTTTAAGCTGTGCCCTATAATAACTTTGGCTGCGATCTTTGCAAGCGGAATTCCCACGGCTTTTGAGACAAAGGGAATTGTCCTGCTTGAGCGGGGATTTGCTTCAAGTACAAAAACCTTCCCGTCTTTTTCTGCCATCTGGATATTGATCAGGCCTTTGACCTTGAGACCAAGAGCTATTTTGCGTGTATAATCCCTGACCTGGGCAAGCACCTCAGGAGAGAGGGTCTGGGGAGGAATTACACAAGCAGAATCTCCGGAATGTACGCCTGCCTCTTCAATGTGCTCCATGATTGCACCAATAAGTACATCTTCCTGGTCGCAGACAGCATCGACGTCGATTTCGCTGGCTGCCTCAAGGAAATCGTCAATAAGGATCGGGTGTTCGGGCGAGACCCTTACTGCCTCTCTCATATAGCGTTCAAGGTCTATCTCATCATACACGATTTCCATTGCCCGCCCACCCAGTACGTAAGATGGGCGCACAAGCACAGGGAAACCGATCCGCTTTGCAACCTCAATTGCCTCTTCCTGGGAAGTTGCATAGCCGCCTTCAGGCTGCGGAATGCCGAGCTTCTGCATAAGGAGATAGAACTTTTCCCTGTCTTCGGCAAGATCCATGTCCTCAGGATCAGTGCCCAGAATTACGGTATTAAGGTCTGTCCTGCGCTTTAACTCCTGCTTGAGGGGCAGTGCAAGGTTCACCGAGGTCTGTCCTCCGAACTGCACAAGCACTCCATCAGGTCTTTCACGCTCGATGACGTTCATTACATGTTCCAGAGTCAGCGGCTCAAAAAAGAGCTTGTCCGAGGTATCGAAGTCTGTAGATACAGTTTCGGGATTGTTGTTGATGATAAGAGTTTCTATGCCTTCTTCCCTAAGCGCAGTGACAGCATGGACGGTACAGTAGTCGAATTCGATTCCCTGTCCTATCCTGATAGGGCCTGCTCCGAGAATAAGAATTTTCTTCCTGTCTGTCGGGTTTGCCTCGCAGGTATCCTCATAAGTAGAGTAGTAATATGGGGTAGCTGCCTCGAATTCGGCTGCACAGGTATCCACCATCTTGAAAGTAGCCAGAATTCCTGCTTCATGCCTGAGGTCACTGATTTCCTCTCTTGTTCTGCCGGTCAGCTCAGCAAGACGGGTATCCGAGAAACCCATTCTTTTTGCTTCGCGCAGGAGTTCAGGTGTAAGTTCTTCCTTCCTGATGCGCTTTTCCATTTCCACGATCCCTTTCATTTTCGAGATGAAGAAAGGATTGATGCTCGAAAGTTCGGCAATTTCCTTTACCGACATACCCCGCTCAAGCGCATGGTAGATAACAAAAAGACGTTCGCTTGTGGGGGTCTTGAGAAGGGTTTTGATCTCAGGCTCCTCCCATTGTTTTGTTCCCAACTGAGAGTCAATATCGAGAGAGTTGAAAGCCTTCAGCAGGGACTCCTCAATTGTCCTGCCGATTGCCATGACTTCACCCGTACTTTTCATGGCTGTTGTCAGGGTCTTGTCTGCAGTTTTGAACTTATCAAAAGGCCACCTGGGAATCTTTGTGATTACGTAGTCCAGAGCCGGCTCAAAAGAAGCAGGAGTGCTCTTGGTAACGTTATTTATGATTTCGTCAAGTGTCATTCCGATTGCGATTTTTGCGGTCACGCGGGCAATCGGGTAGCCTGTTGCCTTTGATGCAAGGGCTGATGACCTTGACACCCTGGGATTTACCTCAACAACACGGTAATCGCCGTTTTTTAAGGCATACTGGATATTGCACCCACCTTCGATCTTGAGGGCACGGATAATCTTGATTGAGGCGCTCCTGAGCATCTGGTGCTCGGCATCGCTCAGGGTTTGGGAAGGAGCAACAACTGCCGATTCGCCTGTGTGAACACCCATAGGGTCAATGTTTTCCATGTTACAGATTACGATACAGGTATCGTTCGCATCTCGCATGACCTCGTACTCGATCTCTGCCCAGCCAAGCACGCTTTCTTCAATAAGCACCTGCGAAATCCGGCTGCGTCTGAGCCCGCGTTCCGTAATCTCAAGCAGTTCCTCTTTTGTGCGGGCAATTCCGCCTCCTGCACCGCCGAGGGTATAAGCCGGGCGGACAATGAGCGGAAGACCGAGTTCTTCAACAACTTCTTCAGCTTCTTTTAAGGAGTGGACTGCTCTGCTCAAGGGTACTTTTTCCCCTATCCTGAGCATGGTCTCTTTGAAGAGTTCCCTATCTTCCGTGTTTTTAATAGCTTCGATAGGGGTTCCGAGAATTTTAACTCCATATTTCTCAAGAACACCCATTTCTGCAAGTTCACTGGTAATATTGAGGCCAGTTTGTCCTCCAATACCTGCAATAATCCCGTCAGGACGTTCTTTTTCTATAATCTTTTCTATTATCCTTGCATCAAGGGGCTCAATATAGACCGAATCCGCCATTTCAGGGTCGGTCATTATGGTTGCAGGGTTTGAGTTTACAAGTACAACCTTTATCCCTTCTTCTTTCAAGGATCTGCATGCCTGGCTGCCTGAGAAATCGAATTCTGCAGCCTGCCCTATAGTAATTGGCCCTGAGCCTATAAGCAGAACCTTCTTAATGTCCTCGCGCTTAGGCATTAAACTTCACCTCCAAGAACCTTCACAACCTTACCAAAGAACGTTCCCTCAGTATCCAATGGTCCTGCCTGGGCTTCAGGGTGGAACTGCACGCTGAAAATGTCCAGGTTTTTATGGGTAACCCCTTCTACGGTTTTGTCGTTTACGTTCAGGTATTTTATATCGAGCCCTGTCCCATCAAGTGAATCTGCATCAACTGCATACCCGTGGTTCTGGGAAGTTATGAAAATCCTGTTTTCAACAAGGTCCTTTACAGGCTGGTTTCCTCCCCTGTGCCCGAATTTCAATTTATAAGTCCTCGCTCCCATAGCAAGCGAGATAATCTGGTGCCCAAAACAGATTCCGCAGACCGGAATCGTGCCTGCAAAAGCCTTTACGGCGTTAATCGCATCCTTTGCTTTTTCAGGGTTGCCTGGTCCGTTTGAGATTATAAGGATATCTGGTTCATAGCTTGCAATTTCTGCGGGTTTTGTAGTTGCAGGAACCAGTGTAAGGTCAATTCCCCGGCTGTGCAGGCTATTTATAATGCTGCGCTTTATCCCGAGGTCAACCACAACCGCATGTTTACGTTTGCTTATGCCTTTCCAGGCGCCTTCAGCTCCGGGTATGAAACGAGGCTCTTTGCAGGTCACAAGGGAAATAAGTTCCTCATCCGTGATCTGTGGAAGGTTTCTTGCAATATTGACAGCTTCTTCCCCATCGTCACTGCCAGTAATAAGGGCTGCCCGCATGGTTCCGCGTTCTCTCATTTTAATGGTGAGCATCCGGGTATCCACACCTTCAATTCCTGGCTTTCCTTCATCCTCCAAAAATTTGTGGATAGAACGGGTGGATTTGTAATGATAAGGCTTTTTGCAGGCCTCCCTTACAACAAGCCCTTCTGCATGGATATTATCGGATTGGACGCGCTCTCCGCTGACACCATAGTTTCCGATAAGGGGATAAGTAAACATTAAAATCTGGCCCTTGTAGGAAGGATCTGTTAGAGCCTCCTCATATCCTGTGAATTGAGTGGTAAAAACAAGTTCGCCGCAAGCTGTGCCTTCGGCACCAAAACCGGTGCCCTTAATAACTGTTCCGTCTTCTAAGCCTAGTACTGCTTTCATCATCTGAACCTGCGAGTAAATGTCATAAGACATGTATAAGTGTTACGATGAATTTCCTCATTCCTGGATTTTCCATATTTTTTCAGTTTTTTAATATATAAATTTTTCAATTAAATATCCCCCGCGGAAAACCGCCCTTTATACTGCAAAATAAGGTTTTACTCCAGCATATCAGGCACACAAAATAGAGTTTGTTCATGCCATGAGAAATACAATTGTTAGGGATACAATTATTAGGGTAGGGCAATGAAAAATAAAATTTTTAATGTAAAAATCTCGAATAATTGATGAAAAATATTGGTTTACTTAAGTGAACCACCGAAACACAATAATTTCTTAAAATGATACTAAATTGTAATATTTCCTTATGTTAATTGAAGCCCAATTTCATACTTTTAGATCATAAAACCATGTGCATTTATGCCAAATTTATGGCTCGGAATTTTTATTTTTGATTTTATTTTCCTGGTTTTTCCTTTACTTTTATTTCCTGGTTTTTCCTTTACTTTTATTCTCCTCCTTTACTTTTTTACCTTTTTTCTTTATTGAATTAGTACTCGGGAGGCATGCTCACAGGAGTTTAATATTAATAGAATGCCAATCTTTTATCAGAGTAATTCTTCAGATTGAGAGCAGACTACTTTTATAAACCAATCCAGAATGCGAATTATGGCGTTTAAATTTTGAGAATATAGTTTTTAATTACTTACCTACATCTGAGGCAGAAAAATGGCAAAAATGGCAAAAATGGCAAATGTACTTAAAGAGCTCGACAGGTCGGCAGGGGAAGCTTACAAAAAGGGCAGGATTTCTTTTCAAATAGGCAGGTTTGAAGAGGCGCTTACTGATTATAACGAAGCGGCTGATGCCTGGAACAGGGCAGCAAGCATATCATTCGAAATAGGGAAAAAAGCTAGCGGAAAAGCGTTTCTTGAGAAAGCCTGGGATGCAAGGTCGTGTTACGGAATGGCGCTTTTCAAGCTTGAAAGGTACGAGGAAGCCCTGGGAATTGTTGATGCTGCACTTGAGCTTAAGCCTGAAAGCCCTGTTGAGTGGTCCAATCGGGGTTTTGTGCTATCAGCCCTGAACAGAAATGAAGAAGCCCTGGAAGCTTTTAACAGGGCGCTTGTACTTGATCCCGAATCTCCTAAAATCCTTACCAGTATGGGTATAGTGTATTTCAGGATGGGACTATTGGAAAAGGCTCTTGATACTTTCGATTGTGCTCTTGCAGCCGAACCCAAAAAAGCGTCGGATTGGGCTTGCAAAATTCCCAGGTTCAGTTTCTTTTCCCGGAATAAAGCTCCCATTATGAAGCCTGATAATGCCGGAGCTTGGTACTGGAAAGGCAAGGTATTTCTCGAACTTGGAGAAAATGAAAAAGCCCTTAACGCCTTCAAGATGGCTCTTGAGAGCGATCCTGACCACCTCGACTCGCTCCTCACAGGAGGAGACTTGCTTTGTAAATTTGAGGAATACGATGAGGCTCTCAGATGCTATGTACGCGCCCTGAAGCTCAGCCCTGGAAACGAAGCTGCCAGCAGGGGAAAAGAATTTTGTGAAGCGAAAATTAATGGGTGTTAAAGGAAGAATTGTCAAGCAGCCTGTTTTAAGCTACGAAGATTCAGATTCGATCAGAATTTAATCGTAATTTAATCCTGCATTTTATTCATTTCACCTGACTTTAAATATTTAAGATCCTTTATAGTAATATTGTCTTTAATTCAGGAGAAAGCATTGATGGGCTTTATATCGAATTTACTCGGCAAAGATAAGACTCAGAGCTTTTTGGAAGCTTGCAAACATGGGCAGACAAAAAATGTAGAGAAACTCTTGAAGAGCGGAAAAATTGGGGTTAACTTCCAGGATGCATATGGTAGAACCGGGCTTATTTATGCGGCAAACAACGGACACCGAGACCTTGTACAATTCTTTATTGAAAACGGTGCCGATCTTAATATCCAGGATGAGAATGGCGATACTGCTCTAATTTCTGCGGCAAAGATAGAACGAGGGGATATTCTTGACCCGCTAATTAAAGCTGGTGCCGATCTTGATATTCAGGATGGAAACGGTGAAACTGCTCTGAAGTTTGCAGTAAAAGTAGGGTTCAGGCAGATTGCCGGGCAGCTTATCGAGAGTGGTGCCAATCTCAATATCCAAGACAGGAACGGCGAAACTGCTTTGATTTCTGCTGCAAACGGGGGACATAAAGACCTTGTCGAACAGCTCGTTAAAGCCGGTGCAGACCTCAATATTCAGGACAAAAACCATAATACAGCTTTGAATGCAGCAGCTAAAATCGGGCATAAGGGTATTGTTGAGTTACTTGTTAGTGCCGGCTCAGATCCTGATATTCAGGACAAAAGCGGTAAAACGCCTCTGATTTATGCCGCAGAGCGAGGATACAGGGATATTGTAGAGATACTTGTTGAAGGTGGTACCGATCTCAATATCCGGGATGAAAGCGGGCTTACTGCTTTGATGCTTTCAGCACAGTCAGGGTATAAGGATGTAGTTGAATTACTTATTAAAGCTGGTGCCGACCTTACCATTCAGGATCATAATAACAATACTGCTCTTGATATCGCAGCAGAAATGGGGTTCAACGAGATTGTTGATTTGCTCGCTAAAGCCAATGAAGGTTCCAGACCCTGATTTCTTTGGAAGGAAATCTCATGGCATTATTTAATAGATCGTGCCCAAGAGCCCTCTCTACTACGTTTTTAACTGCAATGAGTAAAACAGGAAAAGCCCTCGCATGAATTGATATACCCTCATATAATTATTTGCCCTCGTATAATTGATATACCAGCGTGACAATCCTTATTGCTATGAACAGCAGCAAATCCGAAAACTCAGCTTTACCTTCTTATCTAACTGACCTTGTAGCCCATGAAAAAGGTCTTGTCCGACAGATTACTCCTATTTACGAGTCTGTCGCTTTTTCAAGCCCGGTGCTCGACCAGTTCATGGGCATTATGCCTGATCTCAATAATCGACTCTCTCCTAACAGGAATCTGGGACTTTCTTCTTCCTGCCATCTCCGTCTGAGTCCTGAACCTCTTCCGAGACTTGTTTCTAATTCCTGTACAGGAATCAGTTCTGCTCCTCTTCCTGAGTCCATATTCGAAACTCTGAAGATACCTGCAGGAAAAGGGCTTGAGATCCTGCCAGACCTGTCCGGAAAAACGCTGATAGAAGCAGGAATTCGTACGCTCAGCGCAGATCTTCCTATTGCTCCTCTTGTAAGCAGGTTTGCAACGCTCAGGCAGGTCGAAGGCGGGCTGAAGGAAAACGAGAAGGATAGGGAATAAGGAGAGAATTATGAGAATAGGGAAACTATTCTCTATTTAACTATTTTATTTCATCTTAGTTTCCAGATAATGCTATTCTTGCTTAGTGGAAACATTATCTTACTTGATGAGAAAAGCTCTCTTACTTAATGAAAAAAATATTCTTACTTAACGAAAAAAATTGTTCTTATTTAATGAAAAAAGTAATCGTTTTTCAAAAGAAATCGTTTTTCATGTAATTTATTTGAAGACTATTTAAATTTTATATTAAATCTCTGGAATTTTCTTCAATAACTCAAGCTGTTGCTTTCTTCAAAGCCCTTTCAAACCTCTCAAGCCCGAGGTCAATCTCTTCGTTTGTAATTACCAGAGGCGGAGAGAAGCGGATTACCGAATCCCCACAGGGAAGGAGCAGAATTTTCTCTTTAAAGGCTTCATTGATAATTTTATCCCGTGTCAAGGGGTCTATGGATTTATCGGGTTTTACAATCTCTAAGCCGATCATAAGACCGAGACCGCGTACATCCCCTATGCAAGGGAAGTTATCCTGAAGCTCCCACAGGCGTTGCTTCATATAGGAACCAAGTTCTTTTACCCGAGTTTCCATGTTTTCCCTTTCCAGAAATTCAAGAGAAGCAAGAGATGCGGCTGAAGAAAGAAGATTTCCTCCGAAGGTATTTGAATGGACGCCTGGAGGCCAGTCCATAAGCTCGCGATCTGCAAGCATTGCGCCCATAGGGAGACCTGCTCCGAGAGCTTTTGCAAGGCAGGAAATCTCAGCTCTGACCCCAAAGTTTTCCAGGGCAAGGAAGGGACCTGTCCTGAAACAGCCAGTCTGAACCTCGTCAGATACAAGAAGAACATCATTGTCAGTACAGATCTGCCTTACTTCCTCATGAAACTCAGGAGGAGGAACGATATATCCGCCTTCTCCCTGGACCGGTTCCACGAAAACGGCAGCAGTATCCTCCGGGCTCAAATCCCGCCTGAAAATAAGATTTTCTAGCTCTTTTGCACATTCGATCCCGCACGAGGGATACTCGAGTTTAAGCGGACAGCGGTAACAATAGGCATAGTGGGAATGGGCTGTGCGAAACGCAGGAAAATGTTCCTTTTGCCTGACTTTTGAGCATGTCAGGGAGAGAGAACCCAGAGTGCGACCATGAAAAGCATTATAAAAAGAGATAAGACCCTGACGTTTTGTTTTCCAGAAGGCAAGCTTGATTGCTGCTTCCACGGCTTCAGTTCCGCTATTGCAGAAGAAGACCTTTGAATAACCTGAAAGCTTTTCTAACTTTTTTGCAAGCTTCAGCGGAGGCTCGGCAAAAAAGTCCCCGTATCCGCAGTGAGTCATTTTCTTAAGCTGGGCTGAGATTGCAGCCTCAACCTCAGGATTGGAATGACCTGCATTCATAACAGCAATCCCGGCAACCAGGTCAATATACTCATTTCCATCGATATCCCTTATTATTGAGCCCTTTGCACTGTCCACAACAAGAGGATAGGGTCGAGCTGCACAGGCTGACATTATATTGCAGTCCTGCTCGATAATCTCCCTGGCTTTTGGGCCAACAAAATCAAGCAGTCCGATTTTTTCCTCATCAAGATCAGTACCCTGCTTCGAAACCTGCGCCTTAATCTTCTCAGGCTTTTCCATGCCCAGTACCTCTCCAAAATCCCCAATTTTCTCCTGATCCAAAATTATTCCTCCCATTTTCCCAATACTTTCAGAATCTCATTCCGGCAGATCGATCTGAGCTTTTTGCAGCCTGCCGCTATAGTCTATATATACGGCTTTTACCTCGGAGAACTCCCTTATAGCATCTGTCCCAGCTTCCCGGAAGCCGTTCCCTGTCCCTTTCACACCCCCGAAAGGAAGATGGACTTCGGCTCCTATAGTAGGGGCATTAATATATGTAATTCCGGCTTCGATTCTCTCGATCGCTTTAAAAGCATTACCTATATTTCCGGTGTAGATTGCCGAAGAAAGCCCGTACTTAGTATTGTTGGCAACCTCAATTGTCTCTTCCAGGTCAGAAACCGTAATAATCCCGAGTACAGGCCCGAAGATCTCTTCCTGTGCTATCCTCATCTCAGGCCTGACATCCGTAAACACTGTGGGCTCGAAGAAATATCCTGGAAGCCCAGGGTCTATTCGGTTTCCCCCTGTAAGCAGGGTTGCGCCTTCTTCTATCCCTATGCTCACATACTTTTCCGTTTTCTCAAGCTGGGCTTTACTTATCAAAGGCCCAATATCCGTTTCAGGCAGGAGTCCGTTGCCGAGCCTGAGAGCTTTAACTTTCGCAATCAGCCGTCTGGTGAATTCATCCTTCACTTTCTCATGTAGAATCAATCTGCTCGTAGCCGTGCAGCGCTGTCCCGTCGTCCCGAAAGCTCCCCACAACACACCTTCAAGTGCAAGTTCAAGGTCAGCATCATCCATAACAATTACCGGGTTTTTGCCTCCGAGCTCCAGAGAAACCCGTTTCATGGTTTTTGAACATTCTTCCATTATCCATTTTCCTGTATCAAGGCTGCCTGTAAAGGAAATGGCATTTATGCGAGGGTGCTGGACTATGGCTTTCCCGACAGTTCCTCCTGGCCCTGTAACAAGGTTTATTACTCCCGGAGGCAGACCAGCTTCTATAAGCACCTCTATCAGCTTGAAGGCAAGCAGGGGCGCATCACTTGCAGGTTTGAATACGATTACATTTCCAGCTATAAGGGCTGGCATAATCTTCCAGGCAGGAATCGCAAGAGGGAAGTTCCAGGGCGTAATCACGCCAACAACTCCTATCGGTCTCAGTACGGTCATGCAAAACTTTTGCTTGAGTTCGGAGGGCGTTGTCTCCCCGAACATCCGCCTCCCTTCTCCTGCAGCATAATTTGTTATATCAATGGCTTCCTGTACGTCCCCCCCTGTTTCAGGCAGGATCTTTCCCATCTCTTGTGTCATAAGGACAGCAAGTTCTTCCTTTCTTTCCTGCAAAATCCGGACTGCCCTGAAAAGTATTTCAGCTCTTCTTGGAGCCGGAATTCTGCTCCATATTTTAAAACCTGACTCGGCAGCCTCAACCGCCCTATCCACATCTTCAGCTCCAGCTACCTGTATCATGGCAACGCTTTCCAGAGTAGCCGGGTTTATATCTTCAAAAACCTCTCCTGTTGACGAGTCTTTAAACTCTCCCCCAATAAACAGCTTGTATTCCTGAACCATACAATCCCTTCGAAAATATCAGTATAAAAGAAGATAAATATATTCCATAAATTTTTGCCCACGGGCAGCTCAACTTTCTATTGCACAGGTCAAGTAAAAATTCGATCAGGTTTCGTAAAAACCTGTTAAGGAAAAAAGGTACGGAAGCAGGATTAGCAAAAGCTATTGATGTATGAACACTCTAAACCACACACTCTGGATCTGGTTGAAAGCCTCTGCAAGGTCTCAGGTCTTCAGCTCTTATTATCAACCTGCACCGCTGTTGACAGCCTGCCAGATCTTTTTTGACAATTCGGAATACTGAGCCTTTGGATCCCCTATCTTCTGGATAAATGAATTCACGCCATTTTCAATTGCCTTATGTATGACATCTTCCTTGCTCACTCCAGTGAACATTATGAAGGGGATGTCAATACTTCTGTCACGGATAGTTTTCAAAAATGTAATGCCGTCCATAATAGGCATGTCATAGTCGGAGACTACCACATCATAAGACTCATTTTCCAGTCTCTCAAGGGCTTCCTGTGCAGAGTTTACAGTGTCCGATTTTATATTATGGAAAAGCTCAAGAAATGTCTTTGATAGCTCTAGAAATAGGGGGTCATCGTCTACGAGCAGTACTTTCACGGGGGGTCTTCTCCTGAGGTTATTTTTTTCTGTAACCTTCCTGTGGATCAGTTACCACTTACCATCTTCTGGTAAGAAGTAACAAAATCTCAACCTCGTTTATTATTAGTATAAATGTCTTAATTAATATAAAAAGTTAACTTCTGTACTATATAACGGGAGTTTTTGTATCATAGAAATGAAATTCTTTGTACTCCAAAAATAAGAATGAAAAGTAAGAATGAATGAAAAAATGAAAATGAATGAGAAATGAAAATGAGTAAGAAATGAAAATGAGTGAAAAAGAAAATGAACGAAAAAGAAAACAAATGGAAAGGAAAATGGATGAAAAAAATGAATAAAGATTAGAGAATGTAATAAAGAAGAAAAATGAATAAATTAGAAAATATAAAAAAAGAAAAAGGGTAATTTAAACCTGGTTAATAAAATCATCCAGTTCTTTTTTCAGCATCTGGCTAAGGATTTTTCCATCAACCACGCCTCTGTATTCCTTCATGACAATGCCCATAAGGGGACCAAGAGCTGCTGGACCTTTTTCCTTGATAAAGTCTCCTCTCTCCCTGACTGTTTTCTTGATGAAATTCTCGACCTCCTGAGGGTCAAAGGCACTGAGCCCAAGCTTTGAAATCGCTTCAGGAACACTCAGCTCCGGTTCTTTTGCAAGAGCTGTCAGAAGATCCTGGATAGCTTCTTTTGCAATTTCCTGATTTGAGATGGCTGCAAAAAGCCCTTTGAAATGCTCATCCGTAAGATTTTCGGTCTCGACCCCGTTTCTCCTGATTTCCGGAACAATTCCTACAAGCGTTCTGGCGATCAGGGTTGGGTTTACGTTTGCATCTTTTCTATAAGTTCCGACCAGGCTCTCAAAGAGAGGAAGATACTTTGAATAGGCTATTTTTTCGGCAAGCTCTTTATTTAAGCCGTTTTCGGAGATAAAACGCTTCGCCCGTTCGGTCAGAAGTTCAGGGATCTCGATTGAGTCGAAGTATTCCTGTGAAATTTCTATCGGAGGCACATCAGTTTCAGGGTACATCCTTGCTGCTCCCGGAAGGGGGCGCATATAAGCAGTATTTCCATCGGGAAGGGCTCTTCGGGTTTCTTCAGGAACTCCTTTAATTGCCTCTTTTGCCCTTGCAATAACCGCTTCGATTGCAAGCCTGGCTTTTTCGGGTTCGTCTGCAACCATTATTACGGCATCCTCAGGATGTGCACCTACGGCGTCCCTGACAGCCTGAACTTCCTTATCGGTAATCCCGTAGTTGGGAAGTTCATCGGTATGGAAAATCCCTCCTACACCAGCAGTCTTTGCCCTGTCCGAAAACTCGGTTCCGAGCCTTCTTCCTGGCTGCACTTCTTTGCCTACAAGTCCGCCGAATTTCCTGAGAAGGGCGGCAAGAACTGCGCCTTTTTTCACGCCTTTTTGCAGGACTTTGGACTTTGTATCTATGAAAAGCCCTGTTACGTCGTAAATCTCTTCGCAGACGAAGGCTTTTCTTTCCATGAGTTCCTGTCGGATAAAAAGAAGATTCAACTGCCTTTTTACTTCCCTGCGAACGATATCTTCTATGAGGTCAAGCGCCTGTACACCTTTTATTTCAACTCTTGCGCCCTCGGAAATTGAGATATTCACATCCTGCCTGATTGTTCCAAGCCCGCGCTTTACTTTCCCTGTGGATCTGAGGAACATTCCTATCTGTTCGGCAACCTCTCGGGCATGACGAGGGGACTTTATATCCGGTGCAGTGGCGAGTTCTACAAGCGGGATTCCCAGCCTGTCAAGGGAATAAACGATTGAGTCTCCGATTTCCTCAATTTTCTGGGCAGCTTCTTCTTCCACGCAGAGGCTGTCAATTCCGCAACGCCCCTCGGAGGTTTCAATATACCCGTTGCTTGCAAGAAAAGCCGTTCTCTGAAACCCGCTTGTATTCGACCCATCTACCACGATTTTTCTCATAACGTGCATCTGATCCACAGGTTTCATGTTGAAGAGTTTTGCAATCTCGAGGGAAATTTCCAGGGCTTCCTTATTAAGTTCTCTTGGAGGCTCCTCATCATTTTCTACAAGGCAGGTCGTATCATAAGCCTTATAGATATACTTCCTCCTGATCTTGGTCTGCTCCACCGCAGCCCTGTCCATTTCTCCCATCTCACTTTCCGTAGCCCTGAGATACCTGAAAAACTCAAAGTTTGAATCCCTTACATCCCTTAAAACGGTTGGACACCTGCAGAACAGCTTCTCCTTCGAGTCCAGCTGCTGGTGGATCTCAAGCCCGGCTTTCAGCCCAAGTTCACTGTAATCGTATTTTTCCATATTTTCACCCGAATCTAAGCAGGAAGCGCCTTAATTCTCCTTAACTCCCATAAAATCTTATCAATTTCTTTGAATACTACTGAATTTCCCTGAATACTAACTAAATTTCCTCGAATACGAGCTGAATTTCTTTAGTTTTTCTTTAAATTCTCTTTAATATTCCCTTCAGCCCTTTCTAATTTTCTTTTAAATCCTATCCTTTAAATTGCGTCCTTTTGCTCTCCTTCAGTATTAAATCCTTGGCTCGTTACTTCCTCTCTTATCTTTAAACTTTTTTGCGCTCGATTCCTCTCTTAGTCTTTTAGGTGCTGTACTGTTAATTGTCAATTGTTATTGATAATCACTGGGTAAGGAATTGAATGTAAAAGGTATGATAGAAGGTATAAAGGTATCTCTATATATAAGAGTGAAGCTATCTTATTGACAGGTTAAATAATATCTTACTAAAGAATAGAATGAGTAAAGATCTTTATTCCCCATCTTAACTTCTGTTTGAATCTAATTTAGGAGCATACATTTCTCTAGCCTTCACTCTTTTACATCTCGATCTGTAGATTTCATCAAGAGCCAGTCATAAACGCAATCCTTCGAGAACTTATGTTTCAGAGATGAAAAATTCTTATTAACTGCATTTTGGATGAAACTATAAGCTGGAGATATAACATGTCCCAGCTGCTCAAATTTTAGCTCTTACGGATGTAAATTCGACACCGCAACGTTCACACATATTAATTTAACAAAATTAAGCGGGCAAATTCTCATTTTAATACACGATTTAGAACAAAAATTTACGTTTACTAATACAATTTCTTAAATTCTTATATGAATTTCATATTCCTTGATATATACTAAAGTAAATATTAAAGTCTGGAAGAGTAATTTCCAGACATCTTTATTTTTGGGGGGATGACATGAAAATAAAATATATGTTAATAATTTGCCTTTTTATTTTTTTATTAATATTTACAGGAATAGCAGCTGCAGCGGTAGCCGAAGGAAATGAGACTCGGATTACCGCCAATGAAGCCGATCAGAGCAACTCTGCGGCATTCGGGAACATTATAGTCTGGGAAGATTATCGCAATGCTGACGGCTACGAGTCTACAGATATCTATGCTTACGACCTTTCCACTGGTAAAGAAATGAGAATAACCAACAATACATCCCTGAAGTACTCGCCTGTCATTTACGGAGACATAATAGCATGGGAAGATAACCGCAATGGGAACTGGGATATTTACGTTTACAACCTTTCAACATCCACGGAGACGCGGATCACTCGAAATGAGTTCGACCAATATGCGCCTTCCCTCTATGAAGACAAACTGGTCTGGCTGGATGGGCGCCACGGAGGAGGAAGTCTGGATGCTGACCACTGGCCTGAAGGAAACTGGGATGTTTTCATGTACAACCTTTCCACCTCCACAGGAATCCGGATTACCAAGAACGAATCATGGAAGACTTTCCCAGCAATCTATGAAGATAAAATCATCTGGGTAGACGGGCGGAACGGCGAGCCTCTATACTCGCACCAGATCGTTGATGGGGATCTCTACATGTATGACCTCTCAACAGCGCAGGAAACCAGGCTCGTCTCAGGTGTTTCTTCCGATGCCAGGCCTGACATTTATAAGGACAGAATAGTCTGGGAAGATGACCGCAATCGAAACTCCGATATCTATATGTACGACCTTGTAAACTCCACCGAGGTTCAGATAACCGACAATGAATCAGAACAGTGGCGCCCTGCTCTCTATGAAGACAGGATAATCTGGACGGATTATCGCAATGGTAACGGATGGGATAATCCTGACATTTATATGTACAACCTCTCCACTTCCGAAGAAATGCAGATAACGACAAACGAATCTGAGCAGTGGGCGGATGACATCTTCGGCGACAGGATTGTATGGACCGATAACCGCAACGGAAATAACGATATTTACATGTTCACTCTCCGGGCTTCTGGAGAAACTATAGAAGAAAAAGCTGCTAAAAAAGAAACTGTAGAGGAGAAAACTGTCAAGAAAGAGACTGTAGAAGAAAAAGCTGCTAAGAAAGAGGCTGTAAAGGAGAAAACTGACAAAAAAGAAACTGGAGAGGAAAAAACTGATAAAAAAGAACTGTCTAAGATGAATTCCGTAGAAGAGCTGAAAAAACTCAAAGCACATGTGAATTCTCTTGACATGGAGCCCTCTGCAAAGAATTTGCTCAATGCAAAGCTCAGGTATACGATCAAGTCTCTTGAAGCCGGGGACACTGATACAGCCATGGTTAAGCTTGGCTTTTACATTGAATGCGTTTTAATCATGGAAGCAGAAGGCAGGATAGAAAGCGAAGATGCACATTATATAATCAGCGAAGCCAAAAGAATTTTCGATATGATAGAAAGTTCGTGAAGTTTTAGAGGGTGATGTACGCCTTTGCAGCGTTGAGTGTGTTTATAATAGCATATATTTTATCACAGATGTCTCACGCCTATAGCACGCATTATGTGCTTATGACATGGGTCATGTGCTTATAACATACATCTGAGATAATCAGGATTTGTATTGTTTAAATAACGACGATATATCCTGATATTCACCCCTTTCATTCTTTTTTTTATTTCAGAGTTTTCAGTCATGAAAATTATCTTACAAATCTATGAATTGTGTCAGCCTTCCTGATCGGCTGCCAGTTGACCAGGATGCTGTAAGTCTAAAGCCGGGCTGTATCAGTCGCGGTCTATTAAGTATCAGTCGCGATCTATTAGAGTTAAATGAACTTGATTACTAACAAGGAAAACAGAGTGATAAAACAGATGAAAATAAATAAGTGCATCACTATTCCGAGAGCTACCTCATGAGTCACCTCATGATCCTTTAGATATGGAATGTTCTGCTTTACAGTTGAGAGAAAATTTCCAATAGGATCTGCCATGCTTATACAATAATTTTTTTCCCATATATAGAATTATAGCTTTGAACCGGTGCAACCACTATGGAAATAATACAGTAGTATAAATCGACATCTCAGGCTAACATGAAAAAGTTAACCTGGCTTTTCACTTTTAGATCTCCGATGCTGTTATATTTCGTGCAGGTTAATAGGTAAATGGTGATTTTTCATAAGTGACGTTACTTTTAAGAAAATAATGATTGCAACTGACGGTTCGGTCTGCTCAAGGATTGCTGCCAGTAGAGGGATAGAACTTGCCAGGTTGAGCGGAGGAACAGTTTACGCGGTTTATGTAGTATCCACAGAGTACTTTTCTTCCATGGCTGTGGATTTTGACCGCGAGCGGATGTATGAAGCTCTGAGAAAGGAGGGATGCAAAGCTGTAAGCTACATAAATGAGATAGGAGAACTGAAAAATGTTAATGTGGAGACCGTCCTGCTTGAAGGTCATCCTGCCGATGAACTGATCAGGTTTGCAGAGGAAGAAAAAATGGATATCATTGTTATGGGCATGATTGGAAGAACAGGTCTTGACAGGCTGATCCTGGGCAGCGTCGCAGAAAAAGTGATACGGCACTCAAAAGTTCCTGTAATGGTCGTAAAAGAGAAATGTGACTCCTGAGAGGGGAACGGCAGGCTATGAATCGAAGCCTTAAAGCTCTCTTCATGCTTGCAACTTTCCCTATGTATGGAGCTTTATATCTTATTCTTATATCTTAATCTCATCTCTGAATTTTCACAGCTTACTCTCAGCTTATCTCAGTTTTCTTCAGAGCTAATTTGAGGATTTAAGGTCCGATTTCCTCTTTTTATAGCCCTCAGCTTTCGATTTCGATTTTCTTTTTCACGGCTGCGACTACATTTTTCGGAGAGTCGGTTTCCCAGAGTTTCCTGATTTTAGCGCTCCTGAGAGCTGGCATAAGGGCTTCGAGCTTTGCCTGCACGGCTGCAAGAAGTTCTTCATCAACTCCAGGAGGCTCAACGCCCATGAACTTCTGGGCTTTAAGGGTCTCGGTTTCCCTGGGAACGGCACGGTCGACGCCTTTCCTTACTCCTGTCTTCAGGGACTCAATTGCATCCCTCCACTGCGCAGCCCAGGGAGTATCAGGAATCTCGGTATGGTGAATTTCTGTCCTATCCACTTTAATGGCGTCAAGATGGCAGGCTTTCACACAGGCTCCACAGTACATACAGAAATCCTCTTTAAAAGCAATTTTCCGCGGGTCTTCAGGATCGGTAGGCACATACCACAGTTCCGAGGGACAAACGTTGAAACAGCCGCGGCAGCCCTGCGGATCACACTCCTTCAGATTCTTATCTATAAGGCTCAGCTGCCCTTCCATAGGCTTTTGCAGGTCTACGGCTTCATACGGGCAGACCGCTTTACAGCGGGCACACTGCGTACACTTCAGTTCGTCTACCGTGACTTTCCCCTCGACCTTTGGAGCCTCGCAGGGACGTTCTCCTTTAACTTTTATTGCTTCCTCGGGGCAGATATCCTGGCAGAGCACACAGTAATCGCATTTATCCTCATCTACAAGCAACTGCTCGAAAGGCACGGGATTTTCAGGAGTGGGTTCGCGCTCGAGCAGGATGAAAGCGTCACAGAACCGGGCGCAGATTCCACAGAAATTGCATTTCTCAGTGTCAATTGCAATTTCTCCCTCTGCCCCTTCCTTAAAAGGCGCAATTTCTTCTTTTTTCGGGAAGGTGAACTCAACTTCGATTGCATCCTGAGGGCAGGCTCCCTCACAGAGCGCACAGGGGAGGCACTTCTCGTTTATCTTAACATAAGTATCATACTTGGGGTACTGATTCTCATCAGGAACCTCTCCCACAGCTTCAAAGGTGATGGCATGCATAGGGCAAAGGTTTGAGCACATTCTGCAGAAAGTACACTTCTCAAGATCCATGATTACCGCAGGTGCATCAAGCCCGGTTGCAATCTCATGAATTGGACCCATTTCAAGGGCTTTTGTTGGGCAGATTTCAGCACAGATCCCACAGCCATTACAGCGCTTGTAGTCATAATCCAGGGTTTTGATAGACTTCTCGGTTGCCTGGGTATAGATAAAATGGGAACCCTGGAGATCCATGCTGGTTGTAACCGTAATCCTTTCCTGGGATTCTTCCTCAGCAGTCTCGGGTGCTTCAGCTTCGAGATCTTCGGTTTCGAACTCCTCAGTTTCAGCCTCTATAACTTCGTTTTCTCCGGCTTCGCAGCATCCCCTGCATAAATGAACTTCCCGTTCTGTGTACTCCTCGCTCACTGTGCCACCTCCCCTAGTTCGTTTCCAGTATCTCCAATTCCCGTCTCCTTAATCTTGAGCTCGGTGCCTATTGGGCCAATCTCTTCAAGCTCCTTTACAAACTCAGTAATAGTATTTGAGAAACGTTCTCCTTCAGCAGCAGAGATCCACAGGGTTCTCAGCCGTCGGGGATCGAGTCCAATATCGCTTATGACTTCCTTTAAAACGTCCATTCTTCGTTTTGCATCATAATTCCCATGTATATAATGGCACTCGTCCATCCTGCAGCCTGCAACAAGCACTCCATCAGCTCCACCTTTTAAAGCCTCAAGTACGAATTCGGGGCTTACCCTTGCAGAGCACATCGTACGCACAACTCGGATATTTGTCGGATAATGAAGCCGCGACATTCCGGTAAGGTCTGCACAGGCATAACTGCACCAGTTGCAGAGGAAAGCCACTATGAAAGGACTCTGGGATTTGTACGCAGTTGCAGCCCGGACCTGGGCTAGAATCTGTTCGTTTTCGAAATTCTTCATCTGGATTGCTCCAGCAGGGCAGGCTGCACTGCAGTCTCCACAGCCATAACATGAAACCTCGTCTACTAAAGCTTTCTTATTTTCCATAGTGATTTTCCCGAATTTGCAGACCTCAAGACAGGTTCTGCATCCTATGCATTTTTCAGGATCAACATGAGCTCCCATAGGATCGGCTTCAAGCTCGCCTGTTCCGAGAAGCTGCATTACCTTGGATGCACATGCACTGCCCTGGGCAATTGAGACCTGAATTTCTTTGGGTCCTGAGGCGCAGCCTGCAAGGAAAACCCCGCTGACAGGGGCATCTACAGGGCGCATCTTTGGGTGGGCGCTTGCAAAGAACCTGTCTGGCCGTCGGGCAAGATTCAGCATTCTGCCTATATTTTCTGCCGCTTCGGTGGGCTCGTAACCCGTAGAGAGCACTACAAGGTCGCAGGCTTCTTCTTCGACCCGGCACTCCAGGGTGTTTTCATACCTGAGTACGGGCCTGCCGTCTTCGCCTGCATAAATTTCCGCAACCTTTCCCCGAATGAAATCAACACCCATAGCCTGCGTCCTTGCGTAGTATTCTTCATACATCTCCCCTGCAGCCCGGATGTCAATGTAATGGATCGTGATCTCGGTATCAGGGTAGCGTTCCTTAATCATCTGGGCATTTTTGAGTGCAGCCATGCAGCAAACCCTTGAGCAGTACTCATTCCCAACGGTTTTATCCCTTGACCCGACGCACTGGATGAAAGCCACGCTTTTCGGGGGCTTGCCTGTGGAAGGCACAATAACCCGTCCGCCTGTAGGCCCTGCCGAGTTAAGCATGCGCTCAAGCTGCATGTTTGTTATAACATCAGGGTATTTCCCGAACCCGTACTCCTTTTTCCTAGATGCATCAAAGAGCTGGTACCCCGTTGAAACGATTACTGCCCCGGCTTCAAACTCAATCTCTTCAGGTTTTTGTTCGTAGTCTACGGCATCGGCAGGGCATGCCTGTGAACATAATCCACAGCCTACACAGTGGTCGGGATCTATAAGCACCACCTGCGGAACAGCCTGAGGAATTGGCATATATATGGCTCTGGTCTTTCCGATTCCGTAATTCATGGGATTCTCGATTTCTACAGGACAGACCTCTGCGCAGAGATCGACACAGCCTTTGCATTTATCTTCAAGTATGAATCTCGGTTTGCGTTTGACTTTTACATGGAATTTGCCGACTGACCCTGAAATATCAGTGACTTCGGAATATGTGTAAAGAGTAATATTAGGATGGTTCTGGACTTCTGTCATTTTAGGGGCAAGTACACAGATGGAGCAGTCATTAGTGGGGAAGACCTCATTCATCAGAGCCATTTTGCCTCCTATAGTGGATTCCTTTTCTACCATCGTGACCGGAAAACCGGCGTCAGCAAGATTCAGGGCTGCCTCAATTCCGGCAACTCCTCCTCCTATGATAAGCACATTTCGGCTTGCTTTGGAATTTGTTGCACTCAGCTCCTTAAGGAACTTTGCCTTTGCAACTCCCATCCTTATAAGGTCAAAAGCTTTCTGGGTCGCCATCTGGGGGTCATCGGCATGCACCCAGGAGCACTGCTCCCTTATATTTACCATCTCCATTAGGTAGGGGTTTAGCCCGGCTTTTTCCATCACGTGCCTGAAGGTCTTTTCGTGCAGCCTCGGGGAGCATGCAGCTATTACGACCCTATCGATTTTATTTTCTTTTATATCCTTTATGATGCCTTCCTGTCCGGAATCGGAACACAGAAACTGTACTTCCCGGGCGAGCACCACATCTTCCAGTTCAGCTGCCATTTCCTGCAGAGCCAGTACATCTATTACTCCCGCAATATTCAACCCGCAGTGGCAAATATAGACTCCGATTCGCATAATTGGTGACTCCATATACCTGTGTTTAATGCCGAATCTTAACGATTCGTCAAGCTATAGCTTCTAATATTTACATGTAACCTGAAAGATTTACATACAAGCTGAAAGATTTACATACAACCTGAAAGACTTGTATATAATCTGAAAGATTTGCATATAACCTGAAAGATTTGCATATAACCTGAAAGGTTTACATACTGAAAGTTATGATTCCTGACCATAATTCAGAACCACGTGCAAGAGCATTTTGCCATACAGAAAAACCAGATCCGGTACAGCTGCTCACTAAAGAATTTTTAGATTTCAAATTTGTTGAGAACAATTAAAATTCCAAATTCATGGATTTGTTACTTTTATATTGTTCATCTTCATATGAAATTGTTATTCTTTCACATTTACAATTTTTTATTGTGTTATTGTTTAATTAACAATTTGCTATTTGTATTGAACTGATAATCTAATGATAGATAGTAGCCTTTACATATCCCTATACTTTTTCATTTAAACTGAATAAAAGCATAAGGATTTTGTATAAAATCAAAACCTTTATTTTATATGGTGTTTCCAAATTTATTTAATGTTAATTTATTATTTTAAATCTCAGACTATTTTAGATAAGTTCCAATACTCTAAGTTTTTACTCTAAGTTTTATTATTTTTTGCTATGTTCTTCTATAGTTTATCTTCTGTAACAGATTTGACCATTTATTATATACAGCTTAACAGTTTATTTATATAACAGAATTTATTTATATAATAGAATTTATATTTTAGGTATATTAACTTTCTTATTTGTCTTGAGCCAACCAGTTAACCGGGTTTATATTTAAACCTGAACTCCAGACTGACAATTCACTTTGACTGATACGCAGTTTGGCTGGTATATGAGAAAAGTATTGGACAGAACCTTAGCATCATTACTTCTACCTTACCACCAAAGTCTTACCAATTGATTTATAGTTTGAGAACTTAATTCCTAATTTAGGAACCAGTCTCAAACGGGCGACTCAATAAAAATTTAACAGAAAATGGTTATATGGGCATAAGTGAGACAGGATTGGATACAGATATAAGTGAGATGAAACTGGTAGTATGGGAGGAATTAAATAATTCCTGAGGGATAAGGTATTTCTATAAATAACTTGAATAAAAATAGAGCTATAACGTTACAAACTGGAGTTGATGTTAAAATCCTGAATTGTTGCCATACATCTTGGTACCAATTAAGGATAATTAGTACCTTAATACTACCATTTTATAAATGACTCAAACTGTACTCACATATTCTTCTCATAAAGGTTCAGGACTGTTTCGGTTTAAAGGGTCAGGAGTTTTTTTGTATGACTGAACACAATGAATTAAAGGAAAAAATGTATGAATGGACTCAGAAGTATGCGGAGAAAGCAGGTTACAGGCTTAACCCGGATAAAGAAGCTCTTGATTATGTGCTTGACGGGCTTACATTAAAGCTTGAGAAATTCGGAAAGCGCTACTGCCCCTGCAGAATAGTTACGGGAGATGAAAAAGAAGATAGAAAGATCGTATGTCCCTGCATATATCATAAAGAAGAAGTCGAAAGGGATGGAAGCTGCCACTGCGAACTTTTCTTTAAAGCGAATTAAATTGGGTTCACTGGATTCATTTGCCTGTAAAGAGGCTTATCAATTATTTCTGTGACCAGGAAAATTAATTTGAAAAGCCTTTGACCTCAAAGATCCCAGAAATAGAAGCCTGCGTACCTAAGGGCATCAAAATTTGAAGATCTCAATTTATTCGCAGAAGTTTGCCGGATATTCCCTCCTCAAGCTGAAAGTAACACTGAAAATAAAAAAGCGAGAGTTTAAGGAAGAGTACTTACATATATTTAATTAAAGGTTCTTTAACCTGCGTTTTCAGTGGCAAGCTTAATTTTACTTTTTAATCGTAATTTTGTTATTCATTCCCTCTAAGGAGAACTTATATTAAAAATTTACTTCTAAAAACTTGACTCAAGGGTGACCTGGAATGACAAATGCAATGGAACTCTATCAGCTGCTTCCAAAAACCAACTGCAAAAAGTGCGGAAAAACCTCATGTATGGCTTTTGCAGTAGCCCTTATGGCACGCGAGCTCACACCCGAGGACTGCCCGCCCCTTAAAGAAGAACCAAAATACAAAGAAAACTATGAAAAAATACGTGAAATTTTCAAACCATCCGAAGAAGCAACCGAAACCGGGCTCATTGTGCATGAAGATTTGTGCTTCGGTTGTGGAAATTGCGTGGTTGCCTGCCCTCCTAATGTAGCAAATGATCCTTATGGAGTTGGCTCAGGAAACGCCCCCAGGAATGCTAATAAGCTGGTTCTGACCGTAGAAGACGGCATTGTAAGAGCCCAGAACTTAGGGGAATGTCGCCGCTTCGGAAAAAATAAAATTCTCTGTAATGGCTGTATAGTAACCTGCCCTGTAGAAGCAATTGAGTTTGTGTGAGGAATGTGGATATGGAGAAAAACTATTATGTGTGCACAGGCTGTGGACTCCTTTGCGATGATATAGAGGTTGAATCCGAGAAAAACGTAGTAAATAAAGTTTACACAGCCTGCAGAGTAGGTGTAGCCCACATGAAGGAAACCAGGGGCGAAGTAGGTTTCCGTGTTGATAACACACCTGTTGATGAGGCAACTGCAATCAATGAGGCAGTATCAATTCTCAAGAATGCAAAAAATCCCCTGATCTTCGGGCTCGGGAATTCTACAGATGAAACTCAGAAACTGGCAATCGAGCTTGCAAAAAAAATCAACGCAACGCTTGATGATACATCCTCCTTCTGTCTGGGTCCTCTGTCAGAGGCTATCATTCAAAATAAGCTTAAGACCTGCACTCTTGACGACGTGAGGAATAAAGCTGATGTAATTATATACTGGGGAACAGACCCATCGGACTCTCATCCTCGCCTTCTTTCAAAGCATTCCTATTTCCCCAGAGGAAGCGAAAAGCAACGGGGCTGGGAAGAAGAAAGAACAGCAATTGCAATAGATGTTCGGAAGTCTCATACTGCAAAGATCTGCGGGAATTATTTCTTCCAGATTCCTCCAAAAGGAGATGCAGAGTTTATCGATGCCCTGATTGCAGGGCTTTCTGGAAAGATTCCCAAAACCTCTTACAATTTCCCTCCAAAGAGAATCCTTGAGCTTGCAAATATCCTTAAAGGGGCAAAGTTCGGGGTAATTTTCGTAGGACGCGGGCTAATCTACTCGATTGATGACCTTGAGCCGCTTTTCAAGCTTATGAAAGTCCTTAACGAAAAAGCCAACTTCCACCTGATCCCAATGGTAAGTAGCTGTAACATAGTGGGCTTTAACGAGAAGCTCTTTGCAGAAACAGGGTATGTAAATAGCGTGAAGTTTGAGGACGGTACTGTAAAACATGGGCCAGAGTATTCAATTGTTGAATCTCTTAAAGCGAAAACAGTGGATGCAGCCCTTATTATTGGCACTGATCCGTTTTCAATCCTTCCCCACTCCATTGTGAAAAACCTGCTTGAGATTCCTGTTATCTCAATAGACCATTGTGAAACCCTTACTTCAAAGCATGCAAAAGTTTACATCAATACCACAATAAGTGGCGTAGAGTCAGGAGGAAGTGCTACACGCATGGATGGGGTTAAAGTCAGTTTTGAACCTGTAATTAAGACAGATCACCCATCTGAGGAAGTAATCCTAAAGAAAATAATGGAGGCACTGTAATGGATTTCGGATCTTTTCTTTTGGCTCCTGAAATAAAAGTTAAAATCATAACTTATCGGGATATCTTTCAGGATAAGGCTATGCGTGAAAACCGTTTTGGGGAAGAGTACAAAAACCTTTCTGCCGTCATAAAGCTGGATCCTGCAGACTTGAAACAGCTGAACGTAAAAAAAGGCGATACTGTCATCCTAAAAAACGAATTTGGACGGGTTGTTGTCAGAGCTGAGGAATCTGGATATGAAACTCCTCACAGGGGCATTGCATATATGCCTAAAAGCCCCTGGTCAAATATGCTTGTTTCGGATGAAACTGGCGGCACAGGAGTTCCGAAGTTTAAAGAAATATCCGTAACCGTTACCAATGCAAAAGGGGAAAAAATAACTGAGCTCATGGTTTAATTTTTTCTACTGACTTAATTCTTTTTCTTGTTAGAGCTGACTGATTTCCTTAGAAGATCATTGAGCCTTTAAAATTCCCTTAATAATTTCCTTTAAAAATGGTAGAAATCATTTTGTTTCTTTTTTATGGTAACACAACCTGGATGAAAAAATATGGTCAGTAAACTCCTAAGATTTACAAAAGTCTTGAAAAATGGGGCTGTTTTCTACCGTTTTGAAGGTTTTGAAAATGTAGATTCCCGATGGGAACTGCCCTGTGAGTATCTTTCAGGCATTCACTTCGCAGAATGGAACGGAATTCTTCTTTATTCGGATGGAAAAACTCTCTTTTCACTCGCTCAGGGAAACGAACTCTCAGAATGTGCCTATTCCGAACTCATGTCCATTATTGATGCAGGAAAAAAAAGGCTCAGAGAAATTCGGAATCGTAATTCTTTTTAAACCTTTAGCCCACAGAGCTTAAAAAGACTTCTTTAAAGAGGCTTTCTGGCTGAAAGTACTGCAAACCATCCCCTTCCATGCCCTTTTTCCGGAGTCTCAATTTCTTTAATTTGTTCAGGCTGTTTAAAGATTGTCTGGCAGGTTTCAAGACTTTCAAACCCGAGTGCTGTAAGATATTCCGAGATCTCTTCTGCCGAAAAGAAGTGTGCCTCAGAAAAAAACCTGCCTTTTTTGCTCTTTGATTCGATATAGCACCCCTGTGGGCTGTCTCTGTCAAGAATTCCGGCTATAATTTGTCCACCTGGCTTCAAAATTCTCAGGATCTCTCTGAACGCTTGATCAGGATTCTCGAAAAAAGCAAGTGAGGTAATAATCAAAACCAGATCAAATTTTTCTTTTTTAAAGGGCAGGAACTCTGCAACTCCAAGCACGACCTCCAAGCTTCGCTGCTTTGCAAGTCTTGCCATAGCCCTTGATGGTTCAAGCCCGAGTCCGACCCCCAGAACTGAAGAGAACCTGCCTGTACCGGCTCCGATTTCAAGTGCTTTCAATTTCTTCAGATTTTCTGGGAGGAAAGTTCTCAGGGCAAGCAGTTCCGACCTGTATTCGAATTCATTACTCTCATACCAGGCGTCATATTCCTCTGCATACCTGTCAAAAATCTTCCATGACCCCATTGAACCCCCACTCCCGTACTTATCTTCTGGTTTTTCCTGATTGATTTAATTTTTCCTCTTCCTGCCGGCGTATGCAATAAAAAGACAGATTATAGCATATAGTGTTTTGAATTCCGGCATGCTTGTCAGGTTCCCCTCTTTAGATTCGTGTGAGCCTGTTAGATTCCCCTGTTCAGGTTTCTGGCTCTGCTCAATTTCTGATGTCGTTATATTCTGATCAAGCTCCGCAGTGCTGGTTTCAGGTTTCATTTCAATTCCGGCTTCATTTTCAACTGGTTTCCCTGTTATTGCAAAGTAAGTGAATCCTGGGGTATCAGCCGTAAAATACAGATATTTGCTATCTTCTCTCAACAGCTTTATGGGCAGTTCAGACCATTTTTTATCGCTGTACCTGTTAAGCGTGATTGAATTCTGGTCTATGTTCTTATCCTCAAGCCAGGATTTTTCGACCTTGAAGCACACTACAGGGTTCTCAATGTTCTTTTCTGTTGCGAAACCTGCATTTCCAACCCAGAGGTTGAAGTATTTATAAACCTCACCTGAGGACAGATTTGAAGTCAGGGTTGATTTTGCTTTGAGCTGCTCGGCAATGGTTGTGGTCTTGCCTGCGGTCTTCTTTGCATCAAAACTCACATAAACAACACAGGTGGCATTCTTCGGGAAATCAAATTTAACTGGATTTCCGCTTACAACGCGTACTTGTGAAAGTTCCTTTACATCCACATTTCTTGCAGGTTCAGTAGAACCGCCACCACTGCCACCACCACCGCGTCCACCACTACTTCCACCGTCGCCTATCTTAAGGTAAACAGTATAAGTTTCTGCTACATTTCTCGTTAAAGGTTGTATGTAAGTTCCTTTAATCTGCTTGTTGCCTTCCGAATTAGCTTTTATTTTCCATATATGATCCACTCCCATAACGCCTCCGGGAACTTCAAAATATGCCGGAGGATTTATAAGTACTGATTTTTCACTTAGAATGGTGAGACCATTGCTCAGTTTGAGTTGCAAAGCATAGGATGTACCCGGTTTCTCCCGAAGAATCAGGTAAAAAATCTCTCCATATTTGAAATTTACTCTTCTCCCATTGTCAGCTTCAGTCAGTTCTGGTACTACCTGCATAATATTGCCGCTGAAGTTTGAAACCGGAGCTACTGATTTTTCTCCTATAAATTGCCCAAAAGCTACAGGACTGTTTCCTACATTCACTGTATCTATAACATTGTTTGTAGCAGTATCAATTACAGAGACATTGTTGCTGCCCTGATTAGTTACATATACCTTTGATCCATCAGGACTTACTGCAACTCCGTAAGGGCGAATTCCTAAATTAACAGAAGCTGTAACATTGTTTGTTGCTGTGTTAATTACACTGATGTTATTGCTAACATAGTTCGCCACGTATACTTTTGTTCCTGTCGGGTTGACCGCAATGCCTGAAGGAGAGGCTCCAACCTCCACTACCGCTGTAACATTGTTTGTAGTTGTATCAATTACAGAAACGGTGCCTGTAAATCTTCCACCTCCCTCGAGTGGATAATTTGTATTTGCCACGTATACATTTTTCCCATCAGGATTCACCGCAACTGCAACAGGAAAGTCTCCTATATTTACCGTACCTATAACATTATTTGTTGCAGTGTCAATTATAGAAATATTGTCGCTGAAATAGTTTGTCACATATACCTTTGTTCCATTAGGGGTCACTGCAACTCCTAAATGAGTATCTCCTACAGGCACAGCGGCTGTAACCGTATTGGTTGAGGTGTCAATTACATAGATATATCCGTTATTGCTTCCTTCGTCACACGCCACATATACCTTTTTCCCATCCGGACTTATTGCAATTCCATAAGGATAACCTCCTACTTCCACCGTCCCTATAACATTGTTTATGGATGTATCAATTATAGAGACGGTTCCCTCCGCGTTAGCCACATATGCCTTTGTTCCATCAGGGGCAATTACAACTCCCAATGGATAATGTCCTGCATTTATAGTAGCGGTAACAGTGTTTGTAGATGTGTCAATTACAGAGACACTGTTGCTGCCCATGTTAGTAATATAAGCATAAACAGAAGGTTGTAGAACATTTATTGTGCTCAGTTTTGATGTGGAGTCATTTGCATTGCTGACGGTCAGGTTAACGGTATAGGTTCCTGGTGCAGAATAAGTATGCATCGGGTTTTGCTCTGTTGAATTTGTTCCGTCTCCAAAGTCCCAGTTCCTTGAGGTTGCATTCTTTGAGAGATCAGTGAACTGGACAGAAAGAGGAGCATAACCACTCATGGGATTGGCACTGAAGTCTACAAAGGGAAGGATTTTTTCTTCGTTCTGTGCTTCCTGAACGATAATCTCCTGAGTTTTTGAGTCTGTGACATTCTCATTGCCTGCGATTAGGTTAACGGTATGGTTTCCCTGGATCGTATATGTGTGAACCGGATTTTGGTCAGTTGAATCTATGTTTCCGTCACTCTCAAAATCCCATCTCCAGGAAATTGCATTTTGCGACAGATCAGTGAACTGGACAGAAAGAGGAGCATAGCCACCTGTCACATTGGTACTGAAGTTTGCAACAGGTAGAATTGGGATTGGCTTTTCAGGGTTGGAAACTGATACAAGAGGCAGATAATCTGTAACGTTCTGTAAGTCGCCAGTATACGCAGAATCAGCAATCCCGTCTTTGTCTCTGTCAGTTGCAGTCTGTGAAAATCCATTGCCTCTAGGTTTTGCCCAGAAATTGCCTCCTAAAAAAGGTCCGCCGACGATATTGGTGCCTGGAGTTTTTTCTATATTCCAGGTGGTGTCCACAGTGTTGATATCTGCATTAAGGCTATTATTGGCGTAATTATTGAAAATGAGATTTCTGCGGCAGGCACGACATTCATAAAAGCCTGATACGCTATTAAAAGCAACAATATTTCCAGAAAAATTGTTATCAGCAGAGGAATCCAGAGAGATACCCCTGCTGGTTTCGTTAGCTATGTTTCCGGAGATTGTATTAAAGTTAGAGTGAGAAATCCACATTCCTTAGTTCATGTTATTAGAGACATTATTGCCTGAGATCACGCTTTTGTTTGAGTATAAATGATTAATTCCTCTATCATTCCAATTTACACTGTTATTTAAGAGTTTGTTTCCTTCAGAGTATAAGATTTGAATCCCATGCTGTCTGTTTGAGTTTACTCTATTTTCCGAAATTTCATTATAATTCGAACCAAATAGAGTTATTCCCACCTTATTTTCCGAAAGATAGTTATTTGTAACCGTGCAGTTAATGCAGTTAGCCATATAAATTCCGGTCTCAGCGGATTCTATTTTAAACCCGCTAATCGTCGTGTTAACTGCTGACATGCTGAAAACACTTGTGTTTGAGTTAGCTTTGACTATAGTGTCTTCAGGGTTCCCTGACTCAGACCTTATTACGAGATCTGGTTTAGTGATTCTAATATTCTCGGTATATATCCCGGGTTTGACAATTATTACATCGCCTGAGGCTGCGTTATTTATAGCAGCCTGTATAGAATTCGTCGCATTAACAGGAATCTCCTTAGCCGCCCCGATTCCAGAGACTAATGCAAAAATAAGCATGGTTGTTAGAAGGACAATTAATTTCTTCATTTTGATTCCCCAATATAAAAGTAAAATTCTATTAAAACTTCTTTTAATAAATTAGGGAATCAGTTCGAACAATATAAATATATTGATTCATTTTGCATTGCTTCAATTATTATTGATTTAGTTTACTATTGCCTCAGTTTACTATTGCCTCAGTTTACTATTGCTTCAGTTTATTATTGCTTTATTTTATTATTGATTCTGTTTATCTTATTTAAACTAAGATCTGAGTAGCATAAATACAGCCCCAATTACTACCTGTCTCCGTAATATAATTTTGAAAAAGAATGGTGACTCTAAAAACACCTGTATGCCTGATAAAGCAAAAATAGGAAAAATGGGTTAAAGGATAAACCTTTATCCCTGAGTTTTGGACTGTTGCTTAATCCTCTGGGCTGCTCAGGCTGTTTCAATCAAGTTTCATATCGTCTTCCATCTCATCGATGTCCATTTCTACCTTGCTGTCATCATCCGTTTTTGTTTTATTGGTTTGCGTTTCATTTCCGTTGACAGGTACTTTGGTTTTGTTTGTATCTGTTGTATTTGCTATCGTTTTATTACCTGTATTATTTAATTCATTTTCACTTTCCATCTTATTTGTTTCCGTTCTGTTGACAGCAGTTTCATTTGTCGTTATTTCCGTTTCATCGATGCCTGCTCCGGAGGCGGGAATCGTAACATCTACAGGAGGCGATACAGATAGCTCAGGCTCAGAGCCCCCTACCAGAGGCAGGAAGTCCGAATAATTGTTGCCCGGAAGTTTATATGCTGTATCAGCAATCCCGTCTCCATCCCCATCGGTTGCGGTCTGGGAAAATCCGGTACCATCAGGTTTTGCCCAGAAGTTACCTGCTATGAATGGTCCGCCAACAATATTGGTTCCAGCAGTTTTTGTGACATTCCAGACATTTCCTGCGCTTCCGTCCTTAACGTCTGAGTTAAAGACATTGTTCAGATAATTATCAAAGAAGATATTATCATTGCTTGTAGAGCTCATGAAAATGCCTGAGATACTGTTCCTAGCGATAATATTTCTTGAAATGGTATTGCTCTGGGAGGTGCTCAGGTGGATTCCACGTCCGCCGTTAGAAACTTCATTTCCTGAGATGTTATTGTCTATGGAGTACGATAGCAGGATTCCGAATTCCCTGTTACCCAGCACCGCATTGTTTATGATATTGTTCCCGCTGGAAGATATCAGGTAAATGCCTCTACTGTTATCAGAAGCCGTATTACTATCCAGGGTATTGGTGCTCGAATTTGTCAGATAAACACCATGCCCTCCATTTGAATTCAGAGTATTGCCTGTAAAGTTATTATTGGTGGAATTTAACAGCACAATTCCGTGGTTAACGCTCGTACTTGCCGTGTTGTTAATTAGTGTAGTCCAGTGAGAGCGAGATATATAAAATCCGTATCTGTTGTTTAAAGCCATGTTATTTGACACCAGGTTATAACTCGAATCCCGCAGGCTAATTCCCCTTCCGCCTTTCTGGATGGTATTGTTAAGAATTACAGTATTATTGGATAATTCCAGGTCTATTCCGAGACTGTTATTTGACAGTGAATTCTCACTGATGGAACAGTCAGCAGAGCTCAGTAAAGAAATCCCTGAAGCATTACAGTTCGAGACTTCGTTTCCTGAGATACTGCAGTTCATCCCTGAGAAAAGACGGATACCGTAATTGTTGTTCAAAGCCAGATTGTCAAGGATCTCGCTCTCACTGGATCTTTGCAGGAAAATACCTCTGGCATTATTGACCGCGGTGTTGTTTACAATCCTGTTGTTAAGGGAATCGACAAAAGATATGCCATAATTCGTGTTTGAGTCCGCAATGTTTCCGAACAGGTCATTACCGGTTGAAAACACTATATGGATACCATATCCGCCGTTTGCATTCGCGGTGTTGTTTTCGAGACTGTTATTTATACAATTTTCCAGGACAATACCATGGTTGGAGTTCATATTTGCTTCGTTTTCTGAGAGTTTATTTCCTTCGGAAGCACTGAGATAAATTCCAAACCGCTGACCTGAAACCTTGTTGTTCATTATTGTGTTATAATTTGACCTCTCAATGTTAACTGCTCTCTTGCCCTGTTCCACTGTATTGTTAATGATACTGTTGTTCATTGAATACTGTAAGTATATTCCGAGAGCATTGTTAACGAGCTTGTTATTTTCTATAATACAATAATTGGATGAGGAGAGTTGGATTCCCGACCTGTCAAGTCCAGCTCCTGTAATGGTTAGTCCCATAATAGTTACATTATCCGCGTCTATAGACAATACATTTGAAGCATTATTATTTGCTGTAATTATGGTGTCTTCGGGATTTCCAGAGCTGGATCTTAATACAATATTGTCCTTTGTTATAATGATATTCTCACTATAGTTTCCGGGACTTATGACTATTTCATCTCCGGAACTTGCATTATCAACTGCAGACTGAATTGACTCCCCTGGCTGGACCGTTAGTTCAACCGCTGTACCTATACTCGAACAAAACATAAAAGTGAATATAGCTATCGCTAGAGTAACAAACCTGTTTATTAAAATCCCCCACGCTTTATTTAAATTATTATTTAATTTTCTATTGATAAATCAGATTTTAAACATTAAATAATATAAATTTATTGAATCAGAATAATATCAAAATAAAGAGATAAAAATCCAGATAAGAAGCAACCAATTGCAAACTCAGCAAAATAACCAGATAGTCTTCTTTTCTTATGTCCCGAATCAACTTTCATTATAACATGACAGGCTGCCTGCGTCCTAATAAAACTTAACCCTCAAACGTAAAAAAGACTGTTCTGGCTCAATAAAACCCTCAAGCGTGAAAAAGAGGATTCTGGCTAAATAAACCAGAACTGACTGCATAAAAATCGGCTGCACATTAAAAAGTTCATCCCAATATCGTTCCTATAAAATATTCTGGGAAGGATAACATACTGGAAAGCGTGAGAGCAGTTCATAAAAACGGAAAATCCAGGAAAAAACTGGTGAAACAATTAAAGGTTATTATAAAGAGGGAGAATCATAAAAAGTCACAAAAATAAGAAAAATCAAAAAGAAAAAGAAGGCAAGATAAAGAAAAGATTTGATATCTTTATCCTGCCCTTTTTATTGAATTTCTATCTTTTATTTTATTTTCTGTTTATCGAATTCTTATCTTTTATTTTATTTTCTTTTCTGCTTATCGAATTCTTGTCTTCTATTTTCTTTTTTAATCATTTTTTCCTTATTTTCGCTTTCTCTTTCTGATTTTACTCCCATCTTTGTTTCTATTTTTTCTTTTTGGCTGTTATTTTTTCTTATGCAGGAATAATGTAATAAGGCAGGCTACAACACAAAGTCCTTCAAATCCGGGTATGCTTGTAACTTTATCCTTCCCGGTTCCCTGCTGAGAATTCTGTTCCTTTTTGGTTTCATTTACTGTTGTGTTTTTCTCCTCAGGCTCTGAAGTTTCAGCCGCAGGCTTTGTATCAGCCGTGGGTTTCTCTATGGTATTCCCTGTTATTGCAAAGTGGGTGAAGCCTGGGGTGTCTGCCTTGAAGTACAGATATTTGCTATCTTCTCTCAACAGCTTTACGGGCAGTTCAGACCATTTTTTATCGCTGTACCTGTTAAGCGTGATTGAATTCTGGTCTATGTTCTTATCCTCAAGCCAGGATTTTTCAACCTTGAAGCACACTACAGGGTTTTCAATATTCTTTTCCGTTGCAAACCCTGCATTTCCGACCCAGAGGTTGAAGTATTTATAAACCTCACCTGAGGACAGATTTGAAGTCAGGGTTGATTTTGCTTTGAGCTGCTCGGCAATGGTTGTGGTCTTGCCTGCGGTCTTCTTTGCATCAAAACTCACATAAACAACACAGGTGGCATTCTTCGGGAAATCAAATTTCACAGAATTTCCGCTTACAACGCGTACCTGTGAAAGTTCCTTTACATCCACATTTCTTGCAGGCTCTGGGGAACCACCCCCACCGCCACCGCCGCCACGGCTGCCACCACCACCTGAATTCTTCTTTGTCGCAGTTATTGTCAAATCCTTTGAGGAAGTGCCGTTCTCATTAATGGCGGTTAATCTGACAGGATAACTTCCAGGCACTGAGAACACATAGGTAAAGCTGGCATTTGTAGACTCAATAGTTCCATCAATGCCAATATCCCAGTTCCTTGAGATTGCATTCTGTGAGAGGTCAGTGAACTGGACTGAAAGAGGAGTATAACCGCTCATGGGATTGGCACTGAAGTCGGCGACAGGATAAACTATAAACTCCTCTGCATTTATTGTTATAGATTTTGTACTCGTGCCGTTTTCATTTGTCGCTGTCAGAGTGGCAGAATAGTCCCCTGGGGTATCGTACACATAAACAAGAGTACTATTATTACCGTCTGATTTTCCGTCACCATTAACGTCCCAGCTTATCGAGGTTGCATATTTTGAGAGATCCTTAAACTCAACCGTGAGCGGGACAATTCCCTTAGTTGGATTGGCACTGAAATCTGCAATCGGAGCAATCGGGTCAGGAACATCTATAAGGGGTAAGTTGTCTGTAACGTTGCTCGTAATAAATGGCTCATCTGCAAATCCGTCATTGTTTTCATCAGGTGTGATCTGTGAATGGCCTGTACCATCAGGTTTTGCCCAGTAGTTGCCGCCAAGGTATGGACCACCCATAATGTTTCTACCACTGGTATTTGCTACATTCCAGGTGCACTTATCATTTCTAACGTTGGTGTTTACGGCGTTGTTAAAATTATTGTTATAGATAAGGTTATTGAGGCTTCTGGCACACAGGAAAATACCATGATTGCTATTCCAACTGATAGTATTACCTGAAACATTGTTATCTACTGACGAGCTCAGGGAAATGCCTACAGTGCTGTTAAAAGCCGTATTTCCGGAAAGTTCATTATTGCTGGAATTATCCAGAAGAATTCCATAATTGCGGTTATTTGAGAGAATATTGTTAATAAGCTTGTCATTACTTGAGCTCCACAGTTGGATAGCTCTCTCACTGTCAGGCACGGTATTATTAATAAGGTAACTGTTATTAGAATTCACCAGGTAAATTCCGTTCTTATTTGACTGGACAATGTTGCTGGTAATATTATTGTAGTCAGAGTTATCCAGACGAATACCATAACCTCTATTTGAGTTCACAATATTGCCTGAGAGTGTATTTTTTACGGATGAATCATCGAGGGAAATTCCCCTGTCATTTTGCGATATTTTGTTATTTAACACTTTATTTTCGAATACATTCCCTAGTACGATGCCGTAATTGTTATTTGAATTTACTTCATTGTTTTCGATAATATTATTATTGGCACTGTATACAAGAACAATACCGTTATTATTTGAATATGCCTTATTGCCTGAAAGCATGTTGTTGTTTGACCACAGGGTAATATAAATGCCTCTGGTATTGTTGTAAGCATAATTGTTAACTACGTTACTATTGTTAGAATATCTCAGAGCTATTCCGTAGGGACTGCTTGAAACACTATTGTTTTCCACGTTAGTATTACTGGAGTTATCCAGAAAGATAGCATGGTCACGGGCAAATGATACGTCATTGCCTGAGATTGTGCTTCCAGGGGAAAATACAAGATTAATCCCATTGGTACCATTGGACACCATATTGCTAATCAGTTTATTATCGACTGAATTTGCACAATAGATTCCATATCTTCCGCTGGTACTTACGAGATTGTTTTCAAGAATATTATTTTTTGAATTTGCTTGCAAAAGTATACCGTCTTCAATACTCTGGCTTACAATATTACTTGAGAGCTTGTTCCCATCAGATCCACCAATAAGAATTCCAGAACTGTGGTTTGAGATTGTATTCCCCGAGATTTCGTTAGATCCAGATCTCGCAATATTAATTGCTGTGCCAGCAGCAGTTTCTTTAGAAAATATGTTGTTGCGAATTGTGTTGTAAGTGGAGCTTGAAGTCAGCTGTACTCCAAGGGCATTATTCGAAAATATATTATTTTCAATTGTACAATGGTGACTTCCAACCATGTTGATGCCTGCATTTCCGGTTCCAGCTCCACTGATCGTAAATCCTTTAATTGTTAAATTATCTCCATAACTCATAGAGATTACATGACTGCCTGTAGAGTTGGCTATTATTGTATTCGCAGGATCACCGGATGCAGACCTCAGCTCCAGATCCTTTAGTCCGATTTTATTTATAATGATGTTCTCATAATAGGTTCCCGGGGATACGATAATTGTATCACCAGAATTCGCATTATCCACTGCAGCCTGTATTGTCGCATAGTTTCCCGTACCGTCAGCGGCCACAGTATATGTCGCAGCTGCTCCGATAAAGGAACTTAGTGTGAAAATAAAAGATGCTAGTAGTAAAAACTTTAATCTATTTATGCTAATTCCTCCATACAGATAAAAGTAATTATAAATATCACTCCCTTAAATTAATTAGAAAATAATCGTGACTAGAATATAAACATAACGGTTTCTATCAATATACTTCTGGTACTATTAAAAAACACAAAATCGTAAAATAACGTCTCAGCTTGCTGGAATTCTCTTACTACTTCTTTCTCGTTTAGTCTCCACCATCTTTTTCGATTATAACAAACTGAAAATAAGTTAACGCTGACAACATCTTAACTTTTTTTTATCTTTACCTGCCTGTTGATAGCGTTTATCAGAATATTTCAACTTCCCCGCAGTCATCCAATCCCGGTTTTAATTTATCTACAAACCTGCGAACAGCATGATTATTTGATTTTGAAGGATAAAATTAATATATTTAGTAAGTTTCCCTATAAAATGATGCTTTTTTCACAAATTATTTCTTAAAGAAGATGCACAGCTTTTCATATACTTCTTAAAAAGGATACTGATAAAAATGAATCAAAAATTTGAATATAAAAAAATTTGAACATAAAAAAGTTTGAACATAAAAATCTGAAAATAGTTCACTCAACGTCCCACAATCTTTTAAAATAGCAGGAAACTGGAAAAACTTGCTTCAGGTCGATAATATGCTGGATGAAAAACAAAAAAGATTTCGGAGATTACAGAAAAATAGAGATTACAGAAAAATAGAGATTACAGAAAAATAGAGATTACAGAAAAATAGAGATTACAGAAAAATAGAGATTACAGAAAAATAGAGATTACAGAAAAATAAGAGATTACAAAATTAAAGGGCTAGAAAAAACAAAGGGAAATAAGCAGGATGAAAAGAAAAAACCTTATAACATTTAATAAATTTATTCCTGCTTAACAAATTCTTTCCCCATCTCAATAAACCGTTTCTTGCTTTGTTCTCGTATTATATGCCCTGTATTCATCCCCTTTTTTATCCTGCAGGTAGATCTGGTCATATTTCATATCATCAAGCCTTTTTCTGTACTCTTCCCTGGCTTCAGCCTGGCAGTTCTCACAGGCATAAATCGGAACCGAGACCCCAAAAATCCTGGTATCGTATACGCTCCTGTGAGCGTGGGAATCTATGGTCTTGTAGCCCTGGCAGTCAGGGCACATCCGGATTCTTTCTTCCTGGAACTCCTGAATCATATCTGTGTCGTAAAAGATCTGCTTTCTCCGGCTGTAGAATTCTCCGTATTTTGCTACTTCGGCTTCTACAAGCCTGTCCCGGTTTTTCCAGTTTTCGAGCTGGGCTGCAACGGTCTCTTCCAGTATCTTTCTATCCCTTGAGGCCTGGACAAACATCCCTGGCTTGAAGTCAGGTTCCCTTACGCAGGAATAATCAAGCCCTGCCATTGCAAGGATTATGCCTGTGTTTACATAAGGCAGTGCCGTCTGGATTGCGTAGCCGCCCTCAAGCACAGCCATATCAGGGGCAAGTTTCTCATTCAATTTTGCATATCCCTGTGCGGAAAAGCGCATATTCGCAAGTGGATCGGTATAATGGTTATCCTGTCCAGCAGAGTTCAGAACCAGTTCAGGCTTGAAATCTTTTATAATGGGAAGTACGAGAGAATCGAGCACATAAAGTATGCCCTCATCAGGGGTTCCAGGCGGCAGGGGAATATTAATTGTCATGCCACGCGCTTTTGGACCCCCAAGCTCGCTTATGAAGCCCGATCCGGGGTAAAGAGTCCTTCCGTCCTGGTGGAAAGAAATAAAAAGCACATCCGGATCATTATAGAAGATTTCCTGAGTTCCATCCCCGTGATGCACATCAGTATCCACGATTGCAATCTTGCGGATTCCATATTTTTTTCTCAGGTATTCTACAAGAATAGCTTCGTTATTTATATTGCAGAACCCTCTGTTTCCGTGTGCTACTGTCATTGCATGGTGACCGGGTGGGCGGACAAGCGCAAAAGCATTCTTAACTTCCCCTCTCATCAAGGCATCCCCGAGCACAAGGCAGCTCCCTGCTGCGATAAGATGGGGAACTGTAGCCTGGGTTTTTATGTCAGGCACACAGAAGTGGACTCTGGCTATATCCCTGTACTCAGCAAGACGGGGTTTATATTCGGCTATTTCCGGCAGATCCATCAGGCCTTCTTCAAAGATCTGGTCCCTGGTATAGAGGAGGCGTTCTTCTCTTTCCGGATGGGTCGGCGAAATAGCCCAGTCAAAAGCCGGGAAGAAAACCAGACCTGTCTTTTTGGCTCTGGAACGGTCTGCCGGGGATAGAGATTCTTGTTTTGTCTCCTGTCCTGTCTTTTTGGATTCCATTAAATTTCCCTCATTTGTCTCAGGCTTATTTTCTTCACTCTCTATTATCCGGGTTTCTTCTTTCTCTGCCTTGCTTCTTCCTTCTGCATGCTCTTTTTTCTCTTGCTGCATACCTGCGCCAGAGCCAGTTTTCAGTACATCCCTGATTTTTCCAAGCCCCAGTTTCATGCTTTTTCCCTCCTTTTCCATCCCGGGATTAAGCCCGCAGGAATCTGCATACTCACGTCAAAAAGCCGCCCTGTGGTATACCAGCCCTTGACGACATTGAAAACTTCACTATTAACAATCTCGGCTTCATCCGCATACTCGGAAATTCCAAATTCTTCTGCACGTTTCCTAAGGAGCTGTGCAGCAAAGGCTTCAGCTTCTTCGAGGTGTATTTTATTGAAATTCCCAAGGTTTGCTGCACTCAGACTGACTATCTCCCCTTCCTCAGCTACTGAATATATCTGCTGCTCAGTATCAATGTGCAGGTTTATGGTAAGCGTGGGCCTTGCAATAGCTGCCCCTATCGCATTTCCTACTTCAGCATACTCTGGGGTGACAGGTTTGGCAGAGAGTTTTTTCGCAATCCCGGCAATGAGACCTTTTGCTCCTCCTCCTATTCCAACCACGTTCTCAGGTCTCGCCTTTTTCTCCTGCAGGACTTCCCATACCCTGTAGGCAGGCTCCTGTTCCCACTCAAGAAACATCTCATTGACTGCATCAGCAATCATCTGTGCAGCTTTATCCACTATCAGAGCTGCAGTTTCAGCTTCGGATTTTCCCAGTTCAGAAGCTGTGGCTTTAATAGCTTTGCTTGAAAGTTCGGGGTTTCCTACATTGATAAGCCCAAGTACGTTCAGAGCATCAGTCGGGGTGGTCTCTTCTCCTCCCATGCAGCAAGCAGGACCTGCCCTGTCAGGACCAATCGTTAATATTTTTTCACCTGTATCCGACTCCCTTACCCTTACGACGCTGTCTCCTCCTACAGCTATTGAACGGACAGCAAAAGCCCGAACGTGTGTGAGGAAACCTCCGAGTTTTGCGCCTTTAGAAGCCAGAAGCGGCTTGCCTGAAAGAATTAGTGCAAGATCTGTCGTAGTCCCTCCTATGTCCACTACAACTGAAGTCTGATCCTGCGGGGTAAGGGCAAGAGCTCCAATCGTACTCGCTGCAGGACCCGAAAATATAGTTTCTACAGGGAATTCTATTGATTTTTCAACCGGGAGAGTCCCTCCATCAGCTTTCAGGATAAATACGGGAGCCCGAATTCTTCTCTCCTCAAGAGCTTTCATGATCTTCTCGACAAACTCCTGATAGTACTCCCTGGTGGCAGAAGTGAGCATGGTAGTAGCTACCCTTCTCGGGAAATTCAGTTTTCCTGAAACCTTATGCCCGAGTTCCAGTTTGCAGCCGGGATAGATTTCCCTGAAGATTTTTTCTATCATCAGTTCATGGGAAGGGTTTCTTTGCCCAAATTTGCTTATAATGGCTGCTCTTGTAAATCCTGATTCCCGGATCAATTCCACGGTTTTCCTGATTTCAGCCTCATCGAGAGGCTGGATTTCCCTTCCCCTGTAATCCATAGCTCCTTTAAGATAAAAGCTGTCAGGGAAGCTGTAACTTTTCGGATTAACACCCGGTCCCGGAATCAGCACCAGGGCTACACGATCAGTTTTGCCTTCAGCAATTAGATTTGTTATCACCGTCGTACTAAATACAACCCTTTCCAGCTGCTCAGGAGGAACACCTCTGCTGACCGCATCAAAGGCTTCAAGCAGAGAATTCAGAAGTCTCCCTGGTTCAGTGGGAACCTTGGCAGTACTGCATACTTCTCCATTCCGGATAAGCACTGCATCCGTAGTAGTGCCTCCGACATCAATTCCTATTAGCATTCACAATTCGCCTATCCTCGCTCTATGTATCAATTCTTTTATTTTTTCTTATTGTCATAAATATTGGTCATATGCTGCTCGTATACCAGTCATATGCCAGTCATATACCATTGATATACCAATCGTATATACCATTTATATCAAATTTAAAATGTCAAGTTTCAGATGAGTTCTTAATAGAAGCCTGTGTGATTTGCTTCTACTGTACCTTTGGGGTACAAGGACAGTATTTTTAAGCTTATATGACAAAAAGATTCTGAATTAAAAAGACCCATTCATGCAAAAAATTTGCTCTCAGGATTAAGTGGAAAGACAGTCTGGTTAAGAAAACTGTCTATATTTCATGTTTTGAAAGTGGGGCTAACCGGGTGGGAAGATACAGCTCCTTTTACATTTATACAGCCGTTTTTACATTTTTGAAGCTGATCCCCGATCTTCAAACCTGATCGTGAATTTTGTCTCGTTTCCTCTTTCGAGCTCTATTGTTCCGTTAATCTGATCAACCAGGGCGTTTACAAGCTGCAAGCCCAAAGTCTTGGGCTTCTTGAAATCGATATATTCCGGAAAACGAGCTCCATTGTCAGAATAGGTGAGGGTAAACCTTGAAGGCTCCTCTGGAGGTTTCTTTCCCTCAGCGTCTCCTGTCTTTCCCCTTTCAGGTTCATCTCGGGAAAGGGAAATCCTGATCTTTCCTTCTGTACCTTTAGGAAATGCATATTTAAGAGAGTTTGAGAAAAGTTCATTAATCACAATTCCCAGGGGAATTGCTGTATCGATTCCAAGAGGTGTATTCTCAACCTCGAGAATAAGCCTTATTTTTTCATTTCCTATCCTGTAAGAGTGAAGGATGTCCGAAGTCAATTTTCTGAGGTATGCTGCAAAATCAACGCTTGCCGCGTCCTCTGATTTGTAGAGCTCTTCATGGATTATGGACATAGAAACTACACGGTTCTCACTTTCCCTGAAGGCTTCAATAACCTTTTTGTCCTCGAACTTTTCAGCCTGAAGACTGAGAAGGGATGAAACTATCTGAAGGTTATTCTTGATCCGGTGATGAATTTCTCTCATACCTATTTTTTCTGCCTTTTCAAGGGTTTCCTCGGCTTTTTTTCTCTGAGTAATGTCATAGGCATACCCCTGGATAAAGATGGTCTCTCCAGAGGCGTCGCAGACATTGTGAATTAGCTCATGAACCCATCTTACGTTTCCATCTTTCCGCCTGATCCTGTACTCGTACTCCATAATGGAGTTCGGGGAAGAAATCATTTTTTCCCGACTCCGTTTGAGAAACGGCACGTCTTCCTGGACAACAAGGTCAAAGAATCCTATTTTGCCTGAAAAAAGATCTTTCTCCGTATACCCGGTTATTTCTTCAACAGCTCCCTCAAGAAAAAGAGGATTGAAGTTCCTGTCAAGCTTAAAAGAGATTCCTTTGAAATTTTGCAGGAACGACCTGTAAAGTTCTTCGCTTTCCTTCAATTTCTCTGAAGACTTCTTAATCTCGGTAACGTCTTCCATTACCCCAAGAACCCGGCATATACAGCCATCTTCATCTCTCAAATACACCCCTTTATTTCTCACATAAAAATAGCTTCCATCCTTCCGCTTGAACCTGAATTCTTCATTAATTTTTCCGCCTGTATTCCAGCAGTTCTTCAATGATTGCTGAACTCTTCTGTAATCTTCAGGGTGAATGTGATCAAGCCAGCCGTAAAAATCCAGGTTCTGAATTTCTTTATTACTGTAGCCTGTAAGTTCAGTTATTGCCCCTGCCCATTCAACATGACCGTTTCTCAGGTCAATATCATATATCAGCTGCCCTGTTTGTTCTGCAATAATGCGGTATCGCTCTTCACTTTTTCGCAGCCTCTCTTCCATTTTCTTTCGCCCTGTGATATCAAGCATAACTCCTATAATCCCTTCTATATTCCCGCAGGAGCTTTTGTACACGGCTTTATTGAAAATAAAGTCCCTTTTGAGCCCATCAGAGCACATTACTTTAGACTCGTAAACCTGGCTTCCTCCTTTCTGGAACAGCTGTCTGTCCATTTGCTTATAAACCTCTCCGAATTCTGGAGGAATTGAATCAAAAAGCTCATCTATGGTGTGCCCGATCACTTTTTCTTTTGAACTCCCGAGTATTATATTTGCAAAGAGCTCATTGCAGCCCTCATAAACACCCTCACGGTTCTTGTAAAATACAGGAGCCGGAATAGTATCCAGCAATGTTTCCAGGAAATATACCTTGTCTCTGAGTGCGATTTCCGTCTCTCTCTGTTGAATTGTAAAAGAGAGGATTACTACAACCGCTTTTATGAAACGAGCATCTTCTTCAGTAAATTTCTCTTTCCTCATGCTGTGTGCTGTCAACACCCCATAGGGTTTTTCAATGCTTCCTATGAGCACACTTATCCCGCTAATTATGCCCTGGTTTTCTTCAAGGCCCATTGTCCTGATGGAATTTTTTCTATCCAGTTCTTCTAGCAGGATAGGCTGGCTCGAGAGTACGGTATAGCCTGCGCGTGAGGCTGAGTCTCTTTTAATTATCTTGCCTATATTTTTCGAGTTCCAGCCAACTCCTGCCTCAAACAAAAAATTCCCATCAGGCAGGAGTTTCAGGACGCCGCAGTATTCTACGCCAAGTGCATCTGAAACTAGAGGCAGAACCTGATTGAGCAGAGCTTGAAAATCGGGGATTGAGAGAGAAAGCTCGTAAATTCTGGAAAGCACTGCATGTTCTCTTTTTCTTAAAAGTGCTCCCTCTTCAGCTTTTTTAAGGGAAGTAATCTCAGTTGCTGAGATAATCGTGCCTTCGCAGGGAAATATGGGAGTAAGGGTAATTGAATAAGTTCTTTCGCCTGCTTTTAATTCAGTTTGTGCAGGTGTCTGTCGAAGTGCTACCTGGCGGGCAGCCTTCAAAATTTCAGCAGGAGCTATTTCTCCAACCTGGCTTTTAAGAGTTTCAAGTAAAATTTTTCCTGCCTTATTTGAATAAAGAATTCTTCCGTCTTTTCCTACTCTCAGAATAGGATCAGGGCTATTTATAAAAAAATATTTCATCCAGTTTTCTTCAGTTTCCGCACCCATACTATCTTTCCGATTTATTCCAGAGCCCCCATCCTATCCTTACCTCTTCGTTTTTAGTAGGCTGCTTTTCAAGCTTACAGATTATTTATGCTCGAGTTCTGAACTCAGGTCAATTTTTTAAGCATTAGTTAGCTGTTATCATTAAATTCTTTTAACATATTAACATTCTGTTAATTTATCCGAAATAAATTATATAAGTTTTTCAGTGTATTTCTGTCTTTCTGAATAATTAGCCGCATATATTAATAAAAACCCTGAAATTGAGGAATTTGCCAACTCCGGCGAATTCTAAGATTGCTTCTTAAGGATTTTCGACTTTTGGGTATACAAATAAAACGTTCAATATAAACAATTGAATAAAAATGTTCAAATTAAAATATTGGCATACGTGTATCCAAATATTATAAAAACTAGTATTGAGATCAGGATTAAAACCTGAAATGCAAGGAAGGTGTTTTTTGTGAAGGATCTTAATCTACTCAAGAGAAAACTTGATGAGATGAGCGTAAATGAGCTTTATGAGTACGTAAAGGAGAATTACCCTGAAAATGAAGATATCGGGATCGGATCTAAAAAATTAATCATCAGAAGAATCCTGAACCTTGAAAGAAACAGGATAAACGCAGAAGAAGCTTGAAAAAATCTAGCCTATAAACTTCTTAGGATAAAGTTTGGATCACAAGCCTTTTGAAGAAAGTTTACGCTCAAGCACAACTGTTGCGCCGCTTAACTACGCCGACCACGCTGTTTTGGTTAAAGCATTGTTTTCGCTCAAGCCTTTTTTAAAAAGGCTTGTGATCAAACTTTTTTCTAAAAAGTTTGCGGTCAAGACTTTTCGTAAAAGGGTGCAGCGCAATGATTTTATCTAACAGATCGTGTCAGGTTTCCTTTGTCAGACTTCTTTAAATTTTTCTTTGGGAGCTCCACATCTGGGGCATTTCCATGATTTTGGGAGGTTTTGAAAAGGTGTATTGGGAGGGATAGATTGTGAGGAATCCCCGCGATTGGGATTGTAGAGATATCCGCAGGTGCTGCATCTGTACATTCGAACCACCCTTTTTGATAAATCACTGATAGGCTTCAGTTAGCTTCAAAATTTTTATGTTTCTGCCATTCATGTTAAATCCACTTAATTTAGGACCTTCTTTGTTAATATTTTCAGTTTTCATATCCAGCCCCTGAGCTGCATTGCTTCAACCACCCTACCGACAGCAAGGGTATATGCAGCCTGCCGCATCGTGACATTGTTTTTTGATGCAAAGTTGTACACAGAATGATACGCTTCTTTCATCTTTCTCTCAAGACGGCTCCTGATCTCTTCTTCTCCCCATTGCATGCCTGAATAGTTCTGCACCATCTCAAAATATGAAACAATGACTCCACCTCCGTTACAGAGGATATCTGGGATGATGTGAACCCCTTTAGAATTGAGGATCGCTTCTCCTTCTATAGTGGTTGGGCCGTTAGCCATCTCGGCAAGAATCCTGGCTTTGACCTTTCCTGCATTCTCTTTGGTTATAACATTCTCAAGCGAAGCTGGAATCAAGATCTCGACATCCAGCTCAAGCAATTCCTCATTGGTAAGGGTTTTTGCTCCCGGGTAGTTCAGTACCGAACCAGTTGAATGCTTATGCCCTGAAACATCCTCAGGGTCAAGCCCGTCAGCTGAGAAGATCGCACCTTTGCTGTCGCTTACAGCCACGACTTTACAGCCGAACATCTTCTTTGCCAGGTAAGCAGCATGATACCCCACATTTCCGAACCCATGGACTGCAACCCTTGCGGTTTTCAGGTTTATTCCAAGTTTTTTTGCGGCTTCCCGGACTGTATATAAGCCGCCTCGTGCTGTGGCATCGTACCTGCCTGCCGAACCTCCCAGGATTGTCGGCTTGCCTGTAATGGCACCAAATACGTTCTTACCTGCCAGTTTTGAGTACTCATCCATCATCCAGGCCATGACTTGTGGATTTGTATAAACATCAGGGGCAGGAATATCCCTGTCAGGACCTATTATCTGGTAAATTCCGCGGATATATGCCCTGCTCAGACGCTCGATTTCCCTATGTGAGAGTTCTTTTGGGTTGCAAATAACCCCACCTTTTGCCCCTCCCAGAGGCAGCTTATGAAGGGCACATTTCCATGTCATAAGGGCTGCAAGGGCTCTCGTTGTCTCTATGGTATCCTCTGGATGAAAACGTACGCCTCCTTTCGTGGGACCCAGAGCCTCATTGTACTGCACCCGAAAGCCTCTAAAGACCTTTATAGAACCGTCATCCATGTGGACTGGCAGGGAAACATAGAGTTCTCTCATAGGCATTTCCAGGAATGCTTCCATCTCAGGCGTGAGCTTAAGACCCTCTGCACATGTGCACAGATGCTGCTTAACATCTTCAAGAAGCTTGGAACGACGAGAACCCATAGTTCTTCCCCCTTTAAATAATGGGTTTCCAGAGCTTAAATATCTGCTGGAAGCCTGCCCTTTACACTCACTAAATCCATTAGAAAACAGCATTTAAAAAAGGGTTCTTAAGAACGCCCCAAAAGCTTTCATAAGTCTAAAGGAATTTCCTGAAAACATTAGCTTTCTCACAAGGACAGAAGGATGATCCATATCGCCGTATTCAGTAATGGTGTTGAGTATAGAAGGGGTATTTAGCGAACCTATAAGGTCGTTTAACTGTCTGTCTTCCAGCTTTCCCATGTAGTCATGGATTTTCATGCCTATCTCAAGCTCTCTTCCAAGAGCCTTTCGCCAGAGCTCATCATATTCCGAGAGCCGCCCTGCCGATGTATCCCCCTCAAGCGCAGCCTTAGCTGCAACCTTTCCAGCGATTTTTGCTGCATAAGCTCCGGTATAAACTCCACCTCCTGAAGTCGGTTTAGTCTGTCCTGCCGCATCACCTGCAAGCAGAATCCCGTCCGTAACTGTTCTTTCTGGGGGACCTATAGGGATTCCTCCGACTACAAAATCAAGCATGCCCCCTGAGTATCTTGATTTTACGTGAGGATTGGAGCTGAGGAATTTCTCAAGGTAAACGAGGGGAGAATTTTCTTCCTGACCGTTTTTCCAGGCAAGTCCGGGTTCAAGGGCAAGCCCGATTCTTGAGATTTTTTCGTTAACAGGTACGGTCCAGGCAAAAAAACCGGGAGCAGAAGAGCCAGGGAAAAGTTCCACAAAATCGATGTCGTCAGAAACATATGAAGCTTCAATCTGGATTCCCGGAAGCACACGGGCAGGTTTTTTAAGCCCTACATAGCTGGCTATCTGGCTTTTTACGCCGTCAGCCCCTATGACGACAGATGTGCATATAGTCTCTGGCTTTCCGTTCCTGATTACTCTTAGTTTTACCTGAGAGCCTTCATTTCCTCCCTTACCGGTCTCTGGACTGGTTTTCTCAAGTCCCACTGCCCTTGTCCTGAGTGAAAGTTCTACGCCTTCTTCCACAGCCATCACTGCAAGGGCGCGGTCAAAGTTTTTCCGCGACACCACATATGCCTTTGTTTGCTTTCCATCGATCGGCAGGCACTGCCCGTCAGGAGCGTACACCATCGCCCCGCGTACGGAATTGAGCACAAACTCGTCAGAAGGCTTGAGTTCGCATTCTGCAACCGCTCTGGTGCTCAAAAGCCCGGTACAGCTAACGGGCGACCCTATGGAAGCATGTTCTTCGAGCAGCAGAACCTTTGCCCCGTTCAGGGCTGCATAGCGAGCTGCAGTGGATCCCACAGGCCCGGCTCCGACCACAATAACATCATAATTCATAACACATTACCTTTGAGAGTAAGCCTTGCCATAACAGGAAGCTTAATATATCCATAATTCATAAGTATAATTAAAATCAATAGTTTAATATATAGATAAAGTTATATTTGTACTGAAGAAGTAAATTTTACTGATCAGGATTTTAATTATCGGCATAACCCTTTATCGTTTAGATAACGATTTTCGATGAGATTCTCATTATTAATCAGGTGATTCTTTATTGAGTTTTTAAGTTCGCCTGTCTTTGTCCCTTTATACCGCAACATGTTCCAGGCGAAATTTTAGATAGAGTTTTTCAACTTCACAATTTTAATATATTGATAAACGCATTCCTTGTGAAACTGAACTATAAACTAAAATCAAATACTTAACGATTTCCTCGAACTAATAATCAGGGTTTCTATGCAGCAGAAAAAAGAAAAATTCCAGGCTTCGGGTTCGCTGGAACCAGAGAGAAATAATCAGGATAGAAAAGGTTTTCAGATTTCAGATAATAAAATATCTCGAAATTCAGGTAATAAGGTTTCTCGATATCCGGACAAAAAAGCCTCTCGAAGTCCTGATAAAAAGAGTTCTCAAACCCCGAAGGGCAAATCAGAAAACAAGTCAACAGGTTTTAAAAGAGGAGCTTCGGAGAGGAAGCAAGCTTTCAGCAAGAGCCGTGGCTCTGAGAAAAGTCCGGATATAGCTAACCAGAAAAAGAGCTCCCATCGTTTCGAGTATGAAGACGATCAGATTTTCTGGTGTAAAAAATGCAACCTGCCCCTGATAGGTGAGGAATGTGGAAGATGTGGAGGTAGGGGGAAAAGCCTTCAGCTCTCACAGCCTGCAGATGTCCGTTTTTGTTCTCCTTATGAGAGGGAAGTCCTGGATAGGGAGCTTTATTTAGCCTTTGGCTGCAATCCCCTGGGAAAGAGGCTAATTCTCCTTAACAAGATCCCTGGTGAGGATAAAACCGATGAAGTGATCGTAGATGGCTTTGTGTTTGGAATTCTCAGGTTTGACCTCTCGAAAATGGATTACAGCTTTGAACCTACCCTGCAGGGAACAAAAATTCTCCTGAAACACGCTGAAGGCAGGAAAGTAGAACTTAAGAAAACAAACAGGCATCTTAGTGGAAAAAGCGTATCCTCGGAATCTATTGAAGCCTTTGACAGCAATATAAAAGCAGGGGATTTCGTCCTTATTACCGCAGGTAGCCTGACAGGATACGGGGTTTCTTTAATCGATGGAAATGACTTTTCGGATTACACAACCCTGCCTGAAACCAAGAACAGGAATAAACTGGAATCTTCAACCGGAGCCGGGACAAAAATTCTCAGGATAAAGAAGATTGACGGCAGCGAGATCACGCTTCATCCTGAAACCCCGGATCTAGATGCATGCATAGAAGCCAATAAAAAGCACCTCCAGGTGCTTGGAAAAAATGCGATCAACACTATCCGCGGGATTATCTCCAGGAAAGAATACCGAAACCTGCCTGTCTATGTATCTTTCAGCGGCGGAAAAGACAGCCTTGTAGCACTTGATCTAGCTCGTGCATCTCTCAAGCAGAGAGAACTTAAAGCTTTCTTCCTGAACACAGGTATTGAATTTCCGGAAACAGTCGAATTTGTACGAAGTTTTTGCCGGGAAAAAGGAATTCTTCTAAATGAAGCTAACGCGGGTTCCGCTTTCTGGGATCAGGTAGGAAAATTCGGACCACCTGCAAAAGACTTCCGCTGGTGCTGCAAGGTCTGCAAACTGGCATCAGCAGGCGACATTATTGATGCAGGGAAAGAGAATTTCTCTCTAAAAAGCTCCGGTGATGTGACTTATCTGACAATTGACGGTAAGCGAAAACACGAATCATTCTCAAGGGCAAGGATTGCAGCAAGCGAGACCAATCCCTTTGTCCCTGCCCAGCTCAATATTTTCCCTATCAGGGACTGGAAGGCAATTGAGGTTTGGCTCTATATCCACTGGAGAGGGCTTTCCTACAATCCTCTCTATGACCTCGGCTTCGAAAGAGTAGGCTGCTGGCTCTGTCCATCTGCCCTTGCTGCGGAATATGCCATGGTAAAAGAACTGCACCCTGAAATGTACGCAAAGTGGAACGCTTTCCTGTTGAAATGGGCTAAAGAACGGGGACTTTCCGAAAAGTTCGTAGAACATGGATTCTGGCGCTGGAAAGAACTACCGCCTAAAATGCTCAGGCTGGCTGAAGAGCTCGGAATCTCAGTCCTGCCCGGAGAAAACACTGAAAACTTTGAAATTGAAGTCGTGGGAGGAATTTCTCCCTGTCGTGCAGGCGGTTATTCCATAGAAGCAGGAGTAAAAGGCATAAGGGAAAAAGAAGCCGCAGGTTTCGTCAACGTGCTTGGGAACACGGTTTATGCCGAAGACCTGGGGATGCTGCTTATTAAAACCAGAACCGGAACTGTAAAATTTTTTTCGAACGGAAACCTGCTTGCAAGTTCGGAAACAAAGGAAAAGGCGGTTTCGCTTTTTAAGGAAACTGCAAGACAGTTTGTAAGGCTTTCCCGCTGTACCGGCTGCGGAATCTGTGTAAAAGCCTGTCCAGTTGGAGCAGTGTCTCTCGAAGGAAAAATCCCACACGTAAGCGAAGCCTGTATCAGGTGCGGAAAATGTACGGAATCCTGTGTGGTTACCCGATACTTTGATAAACTCGTACCTGACCTGGATCAAAGGTTAAAGATATGAAAAATTAAAAGTTCGGATTTTCCATCGCTATGATATTTTTAAATAGTTTCTAATTATATTTAGATATTACATTCTCGAATTAGCTTAAGTATTTATATTTTTATTACTTGCGATATATATTTGACTTGATTCTACCAGTTAAATTTAAATTTGCTAAACTGTTATTATTTATCTATATAAGGAATTGAAGAATGAGATTCAATCAAACCCCGGATGGAGTAAGCCAGTTAATCGCCAGTAAATGGAAAATTGGAGCAGCCCTGGCAGTAGCCCTGCTTCTATACTTTGCTATTCTAATCTTGCTGCCCCTCGCAGATGGAATCGTATTGGGCATAGTCTTTGCTTACATTGCCAGACCTATCCAGATAAAATTCAGAAAGCATAGAAAAGTCGGGGCTCTCATAGCCAGCCTGTGCATATTCATTCCTATAGTATTCATTATTGGGGCAGGCATTGTTGAGATTCTTAACCAGATCTCCTGGGTTATTGAGCATCAGACAGCGGTTGCGGCAGCAATCCTAAATTTTGTAAATTCCCTGAATATTCCGAGAGAGATATTGATAAGAATTAATACTACTATCTGGGATCTCTTTACCTCACTGCTCCCTACGGTGGGCAGCATAGGGCTTCTTTCATATGCACAGAGCATCGGACTTTTTGTCATCAATTTTATAATTTCGATCATTTTCTGCTATTTTATACTTGCAGATGGAGATCGGCTTTACTGCGCTTTTCTTGGCGTGGTACCGAAAGAATACAAGGAAATAGTAAACCGTTACGCAAGTCATCTTGATATGATCCTTAAGGGAATTTTCGTTGGCAATGCTTACTCTGCCCTGATAGTAAGTGTGACCTCGGTTTTTGTTTTCTACGCATTTGGGTTTTCCCATGTACTTGCCCTTGCAACCCTGGTCTTCATAGCTTCGATAGTTCCTCTTTTTGCCGGATATATGATACTTATACCTCTTGCTTTAATGAGGTACCTTGAGCTCGGATTTGAGAGTGCAGCGACTTTCTTTTTGGTCTCCACCATCATAATCTACGGTCCTCCGGAACTCATCCTAAGGCCTTACCTGACCAGCCTGAAATCGCGGATTCATCCTATGCTGCTCATGCTTGCTTTCCTTGGCGGAGCTTTTGTCGGAGGAATTGCTGGTTTTTTTGCAGCTCCTATTCTTCTGGGAGCTCTGGTTGCAGCTTACAGGGTTTATCAGGAACAGAACCATCCCGAACTTGTAGAGGCTAACCTCGAAGTTAAAAACATTGGACACCATTGCAGTGCTGGCTCAGAGAAGTAATTTCCAGAAAATCAGACTATGTAAGTAATTCGAAGAAGGTCTGAGACATAAGAGTCTATACGATATGAAAATATCGATCGAAAGGGATTGCTTTATATTGTTGAAGGATATTAGGGCTGTCATATATTCTTCTTTACTCCATTGTATCGAGCTCTACTGACGGGTACATCCTGCAAACCGTCTTGAATAAATTAATTGTCTGATTCAGAGCCGAAGCAGTTCGGTACAAAATTCCAGACCGAAGTTAATTCGGGATAAAATCTCATTGTGAAAACAGGTGGTAGAATGCAGTTATTGCTCATTCACTCTGATTATATTGAATACGAAACCAAAAAACAAACCCCAGTTGCTGAAAAAATTGAAGAATCCTTAAAGTCCGGCAGGCTTGAGGAAGCGCTTACCGCTTTTATGGCTGTGGAAAGTGTAGATGAGGCAAATCCTGAAGAGACCATAGAAAAGACAGTTTCTGAAATCGAGAAGGTAGCAGCCCAGGTCAAAACTAACCGTATAATGCTTTATCCTTATGCTCACTTAAGCTCGGATCTTTCCTCTCCAAAGACTGCAGTACAGGTTCTTAAAGGAGTCGAGGCTGCGCTCTCAGGTAAGTATGAGGTTAAACGTGCTCCCTTCGGCTGGTATAAGGCTTTCAGTATAAGCTGTAAAGGGCATCCGCTCTCCGAGCTTTCCAGAAGTATCCGCCCTGAGGCGGCTGCAAAACCGGCAGGCAAGGTAGAAGCAACTGGAGAAAAGGAAGAGGTTGTTTCCGAAGCTCTCAAAGCCGAAAGTACGGCAAAATCCTACTGGCGTATCCTCACTCCTGATGGAGAACTTCATGAAGTTGAGAACTTTGACCTTACGCCTTACCCCAAACTTCAGCAATTCGTAAACTACGAAATTTCCAAGAGCAGGGCTGTTGAGCGTACTCCTCCCCATGTGGAGCTTATGCGGAGACTTGAGCTTGCAGATTACGAGCCTGGGTCTGACTCCGGAAATATGCGCTACTATCCCAAAGGCAGGCTTGTAAAATCCCTCCTTGAGAACTATGTGCTTGATGTCTCAACCTGTTTCGGGGCAATGGAAGTCGAAACACCTATCATGTACGACATGAACCATCCGACCCTGAAAAAATATCTTGACAGGTTCCCCGCAAGACAGTATTCCATCGAGTCCGACAAACGGCAAATGTTTCTGCGTTTTGCAGCCTGTTTCGGGCAGTTTCTTATGAGTCACGACATGACAATTTCCTACAGGAACCTGCCTCTTCGGATGATTGAAATGACCCGCTACAGTTTCAGGAAGGAACAGCGGGGAGAACTTGTGGGCTTGAGAAGGCTTCGAGCTTTCACCATGCCTGATATGCATACTCTCTGCGCAGATATGGACCAGGCTGTGGACCAGTTTAAGCAGCAGTATGACCTCTGTATCGATGTGCTTGAAAACATTGGAATCCATATTAATGATTACGAGGTTGCTATCCGATTTACCAGAGACTTTTATGAGTCGAATAAAGAGCTTGTAGTCAATATGGCAAAGACAGTCAATAAACCCGTGCTTGTTGAGATGTGGGATACCCGCTTCTTCTACTTCGTGCTCAAGTTCGAATTTAACTTCGTAGATGCCCTTGCAAAGGCAAGTGCACTTTCCACGGTTCAGATTGATGTTGAAAACGCAGAGAGGTACGATATTTCCTATGTAAATCCGGATGGCAAGCTGGAACGACCCATCGTGCTTCACTGCTCCCCCAGCGGAGCAATCGAGCGCTGCATTTACGCCCTTCTTGAAAAGGCTGCAATGGAAACTGAAGAAGGAAAGGTTCCCATGTTGCCTGTCTGGCTTTCTCCTACCCAGGTAAGAATTTTGCCAATTTCAGAAAAACACATTGCCTTTGCTGAAGAGGTTTCACAAAAACTGGACTGCAGGGTTGATATTGACGACCGCGACTTGTCAGTAGGCAAGAAAATCAGGGATGCAGGCAGGGAATGGATTCCTTACGTGGTGGTAATTGGAGATAAAGAAGTCGAGGAAGGCAGCATTAATGTAACCATCCGGGCTGAGTCTGAACAGAATAAGCCGAAAAAAGTGCAGATTACTCCGGAAGAACTCAACATGAGGGTCAGAGGCGAGATTGCAGGAAAACCGTACCGGAAACTGCCGCTTGCAAAGTATCTCTCTTTAAGACCGAAGTTCTTCTAAATGCTTTAAAACTCCATAAATTATCTAAAAAGAGTTATCTGGAGACCATTGAGGAAGCAAAATTCCTTATTTGCTTCTTCTTTCCGGCTTCTTCGGCATAACATATATATTTGCGTAATTCTTATTAGTGAACAGGTATTCCTTTTGAATAAAAACAGTTCCAGGGTTATTCTTCTTCGCTTCTGGACAAAATGATTCTGACTCAAGTTTTCTGGACTGAAATTTTTACCAAATATTTGTAAGTTACGGGGAGTTACTTCTTATTTATACATGCAGCATTTCCTGTTGCATGGCTATACCAGTTTCCCAGAAACCTTTAGTAAGGCACTTTCTGGTTTTGAATAAGCATTAAAAAGTTTCTACATTGAAAAGTATAAGGACAGCGTACTGATGACAAGTTTAAATGAAATTCCAGCACGTACGGAAAGCGTCGAGCTTGAACCCCTGAGGGAAGATAAAAAGAAAATCTTCGAGGATATTCTGAGATATTTTGAAACCAATCAGAGAGGCTATATCAAAGTCCCTACAGGCTGGGGTAAGACCTTTCTTTCGAAGCATATAATGAAAAAGTACTATGATGAGGGTAAACTTATGCTTTTCCTTGTCTCGAAAAATAACCCTCTTCTTAGCCAGGCTTATTACAATAGAAAGAAAAATCAGCCTCTTTTTCCTAACAGCGCCCTTCTTTACTCCGAACGCAGGGTGGACAGAAAAGAGCTTGCTGCTACTTTGAGAGCCCTTGGTCAGAAAAAGGGCGAAGGTTTCGTACTTTTTGCCTCTCTGCAAACTATACTCGGGAAGCAGAGTGCTGAGATCAAAGACCTGATTCTTAAATTTACTGATCTTGCTATTGTAGATGAGATCCATAATTTCATAAATAACCGGGGAAATGATTTTCTCAATGAGTTTGGGGAAAGGACAAAAATTCTGGGAATGACTGCAACCCCGTTCCAGGGTGTTGTCGGGAATGTCAAATTCGTAGATGAGATTGCAGGGGACATGAGGGAAATATACACAAAAACCCTTCCTGAGTGCATCCTAGACAATGAACTTGCACCCCTTAAATATACGATTGCCGAGAGCTCGGAAGATATATTTGAGATATTTGACTTTGAAAAAGGACTTGGCGAGCTTGATAGACAGGATCTGTTCCTAGATTGCAGCACTCCCGACCGATTGAAAAAGGTAATCCGAAGAACCCAGCTTGCAAAAGATGTGTATGATTCCATGGTAAAACAAAGGCATGCAAAAACGCTTGTCTTTTGCGCCCCTGTCAGGAAACGCGTCTATGGCGTAGGGGGAGGCGATAAAGAAATTAACGCTTTCCATGCAAAGCTTACCTCCTCCATTTTCAATGGGGATATTTCAGCCAAGAAACTCGAGAAAGATATAGAACCTGTTCTACCTGTAGATTTTAAGAACTATACTCCTGAAGGGAAGTTCCGGGACGCCGTTTTTATAAGTTCCGAGCTGCCCAAGGATGAACAGAATGCTATTCTTGCAGCTTTCAGGGAGATGGGAAAGCCTCCTTATGTACTGTGTACAGTCGGCATGCTGATTGAAGGTTTTGATTTCCCGGGACTGGAAACTCTTATTTTGCTGCGCCCCACCCTGAGCATGCGTCTCTTTGAACAGCAGGTAGGAAGGGTGACAAGGCTTTCCCCCATATCAGGAAAGCAGCAGGGCAGCATCTTTGAGATTTCGGACAGTATTGATTCTCTCTACCAGCGTTTTGGGGAAGGTGTTTTCTCCGGGGAAAAGGTCGACCAGGTTCAGATGCTCCAGCCTGAAATCCGCCTTGAAGAACTTTTCTCCGAAGGGGATGCAGCCAGGGCGATCGAGGAAGGGAAGATAGAGATTAAGAAGGTGGAACTCGGGCTCCGTGGAAAGGGAAAAGGTGTTAAGATTAAAGAAGTCCCTGTAAAGCTTCCTCCAACTTCCATTCGGGCAAAATATTTCTCACGCTTGCTTGCACTAACAGAGGAGAAGGATGTCGGGGCTTTTGAACGAGAAAAAAGAGAACTCATGCGGGCTGCTCTGAAATTCCGGGTCAGAGAACTCAGGGATGCAGAAGAATTAGCAAAGCTTGCTGCCAATGTTAATAAGCTCAAGCGGGAAGCCTATGAAGACCGCAGGCTTGGAGACGTTTCAAGGCAGCACAAACCCAAGGTTTTTGGTGAAGTCGAATGGCTGCTTAAACTCCAGGCTCTGAACTCCCTTAAGTATGAAGGAGAACACCTCTCATTGCAAGAGAAGAACCGGATCTTAAAAACTTTGGGCTTTGAGCCCGACTTCCGGAAGATAGACAGCCACAGGCTCAAATGCCTGAAACTCGGTTCGGCTCACAAAACCATCCCTGAGCTTGTAAAAGTGCTAGGTTTTGTAAGCCGCCTCTCATCTTCGGAAACTTACCAGTTCCTTGACAAGAAGAAAAAAGAACAGTGGAAACGGGAGCTTCTGCCTGCGGTTTACTGGGGTTTCTGCTTTATCGAAGATTCTCCAGAACTGAAGGATCTTTTCGAATCTACGGAATGGGACAGACGGGTCAAGAATATCATAAGGCAAAAATGATCGGACGGTTTAGAAAATAATAAGTCCTGGCTGTCTAAATAGTCGTTCTTAAAGGTTTTGATATCTATGGCTCAAATTATCGTAGATGAGAATAGTTGCACACGATGCGGTGTTTGTGTAAAGATTTGCCCATCAGGTATTATCGATCCGGTTGATGAGGAACATCTTCCAGAGGTGCGGGAGACAGACGCTTCCCACTGTATGTACTGCGGGCATTGTGAAGCTTTTTGCCCATCCCAGGCTCTCACTTTGAATCTCCGTCCTGAGGAGAAGGTTTCCCTGCCAGTCGATGCCGGTATAATTTCCGCGGAAGACATAGGATTTTATCTTAAAAAACGCAGGTCTGTGCGGCATTATACTACAGAGCCCGTGCCAAAGGAAAAAATCCTCGAGGTGCTCGATATTGCCCGCTACGCCGCATCAGGAACCAACAGTCAGCCTGTTGAATGGCTGGTTATCCATGATCCGGAAAAGGTCAGGAAGGTCGCCGAACTAACCATTGAATGGATGAAGAGCCTGGAAAATACCCCGAATCCCATGAGTAGCTACGTGCCAGTACTTATTTCGGCATGGGAGCAGGGGCATGATGTAATCTGCCGGGGTGCCCCACACCTGCTTTTTGCCCATATCCCAGAGGAAAGCCCGATTGCACCTGTCGATGCCATTATCGCCCTTACCCATTTTGATATAGCTGCGCCAGCTTTCGGAATTGGAACGTGCTGGGCTGGCTTTGTCGCAGCGGCAGCCACCTTTTATGAGCCTCTCCAGAAAGAACTCGGCTTGCCCGCTGGAAGAAAATTTGCCTATGCAATGATGTTCGGCTACCCAAAGTACAAAACACATGGAATCCCACGCAGGAAACCTCTTAAGGTTACATGGCAGTAAGATTCTTAGATTTGAGAGGAATTAACCAGTTTTAAAAATTTATAAAAGCTTTTCAAAAGTTTTTAAGAGCTTTTAAGGGTTTTTAAACGTTTTAGGAACTATTTAGTCTTTCTTATTATCTTTCTTATTATTTATCTTTCTTATTATTATCTTCCTTATTATTATCTTTCTTATTATTATCTTTCTTATGTTTTAGGGAATGAGTTAATTAACATGAAATAATATTATAAAGAAATAAAAGAGGTTCATATAATGGACATATTGAAAAAGATCTTTGGTAAAAAAGAAGCCGAAACCAGAATGGAATCTAAAAAAGCTAGAGATGATGCAAGAAGAGAAAGAATAAAAACACCTTCACCGTCAAAAACCTCAATCATTGACAAAGTTAAATCACAAAAAGAACAGAATGCAAAGAAGGCACCAAAAGGCAAAGCCGAACGTGCAGCACAGAAAGCCGCTCAGAAATCAGCACAAAAAACGGCACGGAAAGCAGTAAAGCGTAGATAAACTGTTCTTATTCTCTTCAATCTATATTTTAATTCACAACCGACAGTCCATTTTAATTTACATGCGGCAAACTAACATTAGATTTTGAAGCTATCATGAAGTTGAAACTATTATGAAGTTGAAACTATTATGAAACTGAAACTAGTAGGAAACTGAAACTAGTAGGAAACTGAAACTAGTAGGAAACTGAAACTAGTAGGAAACTGAAACTAGTAGGAAACATTACTGATGGCGTTTCATTCGCTCAATATTTAAAATAATGTAGTTTGCCTGTATCTCTTTTTCCTGTCCGGGTGGTCTTCCTTCGGAGAGTAATCTATAGCATTCATAAGTCTGTCAATAAAACCTATCTGTCCTTTTCGGATTTTTTTCCTGGCCAGCTCGATATCAAACCAGCCTGCTTTATCGACTTCAGGAAACTCCTGTATTTTCCCGGAATTCTTTGGCCATTCAAGCTTAAATGTATTACTTACAACACTTTTTACATCCAGATCTTTTTCAAGAGCCCATACATGCACTATCTTCTTGCTGGGCTGTTTTAACTCTCCCAGATCAATGAACTCGCCGTCAACCTCAAAACCTGTTTCTTCTTTAAACTCTCTCTTTGCTGTGTCAAGGGGGGTCTCATGCTCCTCAGGCAGCCCTTTAGGTATTGACCACGCTCCTTCGTCCTTTTTTGCCCAGAATGGTCCACCCGGATGAACCAGCATTACTTCGAGTCTCTCATTCCTGAACCTGAACAAAAGAATGCCATAACTATAAACACTCAATTTTCTACTTCCTCTTCAGACTGCTTTGGTCTTCAGTTTTATAATAAGTCTAGATGGTGTGTTTTAAATGAAGCAGAACAGCCAGTAACCATATAAAACCACTATAAATAGCTTATAAATAGCTTATCTGTATCTTACAATTAGTCCAGAACCAATATCCTATATAACCGGGTCAGTATCCTCACTCAGAAAAAGCAAAACCTTCTTACCGTTTTGAATTCCTATTCAGCGTCTGACGTCATGATAAAGTTTCCAGCTCTCCCACCAGTTGACCTAGCAATAATTTCTCTGGACGAGAATGGATTTTTGAGGTACTTACCCACACCTATTAAGATGACCGTGTATTAACCGGACGAGATCAGTTAGAACATTTTAATATATTCTCCTAAATTTTTATATAATCAGGGAACAAGTAATATACGTAACTAAAATTCTCGAAAAAGAACTGCATACCTGAGTCTCATTACAATCTAAAATTTCCTACAATTCAATACAGGCGACAATTCCAAATTATCTATAACTTTATACCCCGTATAAACTGCTTTATTATACATTTCCCTGTGATCCAATGAAAGATAAAAATAACCGCTATATCCCTAAGCCCTGGGAGTTTGCCAGCGAGATAACAGAAGAAACCAGGCAGCTCCGCCAGGAAATTCTTGAGGGGATCACGCGTATATATTATCCTCTGGACTTGAGGAGAAATGATTCTCTTAAAAGCCTGAGCCGCAACCTACTTGATTTACTTGAAAAGAGACTCTGGCTGAAAATCCTGATAGGCATGGGACTTGGGGTGCTTTTCGGACTTTTTTTGGGACCCTTTGGAGGATATATCGATCCTGTGTCTGCGGAAATTATAGGAGAATGGATTGCTCTTCCCGGCTATATCTTTCTCGGGCTTCTGAAGATGATTGTTGTTCCTCTTGTTTTTGCATCGATTATCCTCGGGGTAGCCTCAAGCCAGAGCCTCAGCGAGTTAAAAAAAACAGGACTCTTTACAGCCGTTTACTTTGCAGTGACCACAGCAATTGCAACGGCAATAGGACTTGGAGTGGCGCTTTACATCCAGCCCGGAAAATACATAAGCGGAGATCTTATTGAAAGTGCGCTTGGAGGAAAGACTCAGGCGATATATACCAATATGGCTTTTGACGCTTCTATTCTTACTCTCCCTTCTTCGCTTGTTGGAGGGCTCCTTCCTGCAAACCCTCTCGGAGCCATGGTTAATGGAGAGATGCTTCAGGTTGTCATTATTGCAACCATTATAGGTATAGCCCTTGTTTCTCTGGAGAAAAGCCAGTCCACCCCTATGGTCAGCTTTCTGAATTCGGTGCAGGCTATTTGCATGACTGTGGTCAAATGGAGTATGTCGCTTGCTCCTATTGCCGTTTTCGGGCTCCTTACCAAGTTCACAATCAAGCTCGGAATAGACGCCCTTATGGGGATGGCTATATACATCGGTACAGTGCTTGCAAGCCTGCTGCTCCTTATGTGCCTTAATCTGCTAGTCATCACTCTTGTTGCCAGGTACAATCCTCTCAAATTTCTCAAGGCTATCCGTGATGTCCTGCTTCTTGCCTTTTCGACTTCAAGTTCTGCAGCAGTTATGCCCGTCACTCTAAAAACCGCAGAGGAAAAGCTGGGAGTAAGACCTTCAGTTTCCCAGTTCGTAATCCCTCTTGGTGCAACCGTGAATATGAACGGGACTGCGCTTTATCAGGGCGTAGCAACGGTTTTTCTGGCTGATGTCTTCGGCATAGACCTGAGACCTTTCCAGCTCCTTATCGTGCTTATTATGGCTGTTGCGGCTTCCATAGGGACTCCTTCTATCCCTGGCGTAGGAATTGTCGTCCTTGCTATGATCCTTGAGAGTGTAGGAATCCCTGCAAGCGGGATAGCGCTCATAATTGGAGTGGACAGAATTCTTGACATGAGCAGGACTGCAGTAAATGTAGCTGGAGACCTTGTAGCCTGTAAGGTTATGGACCGGCTGCTCGGAGGAAAAACGGAAAAATCACAAGAAGAAGCATCTGCTATGGTACAAAAGGCTTCAGAAGGCAAAAAAGAAGAAAAGGCTTCAGTAAGCAGTGAGCATGCAGCATCCGAAGGTTCTAACGTTTGAATTCAGTTCATGTGCTCACTCTCCATTCACAATAAATTGTGTTTTCTTTACCGAAGGCATCCTAATAAATGGTTAAATAAAGTCATTTTATAAGATTTCTTAACTCACACCCCTCTCTTTTCCCTGTACATCTTTAATGCCTGCCTGATCCTTTCTTCCTCAATTATCCCTGTAGTCGAGGGTGTTTCAAAAAACCTTTTCGGGAGGGTAAGATTTTCGAATTTGAAACCGAATTTCTTCTTGAGTTCATATTTTTTCCTGAAAATGTCCTTGCTCAGAGCTTTCAATTCTTCTTCGGTTCGATCTATTCCTATAGACTTAAGAGCCAGGATCACGTTTTCGTATGTGTAAACATTTCTCGCAAAAAGGCAGGGAATAAGACAGTTAAGGATACTTCTGCGGTCTTCTTCTTCAATTATGGCATCTACAATTTCCTCATCCGACATTGGATGGTTAAAGGCTTTCTGATCTGCACTGTATCCCGCATTGTCAAGATGGGAATGCCGGAAGCCTACAGCAAGCCCCAATACATTTCCAAGCCCTGTATGGTAGCCGGGAATTTCCAGACCACCGAGCTGGACTGCAAAATCCTCTCCCCCATACTTTTTTGAAGCATAGACTACTCCCTTCCCGAGAGCTCTGTAAAAGTCATTCGGAGCCTTGACTAAAAGGTCTATTGCCCTGAGATATGCCCCTTTATTCCCCCAGGAGAGTTCAAGCCCCATAGTCTCATCGGTTGAAATTTTCCCACGCTGCTGCATCTCCGTAGCCCAGGCGAGTACGACTCCCATGCTAATAATATCAACACCTGCCTTCTCACAGGCTTCAATAAGCTCAAGCACGGCTTCAGGATCGGCTATTCCTAGATTTGAGCCCAGAGCATAAATTAATTCGAAATCATAGGAAATGTTTAAAGCTTCATACTCATGAGCTTTTGAGAAAGCCCGTTTTAGCATGGCTATATGGATGCAGCCGATTGGGCAGCCTGCGCAGGAAACCCGTCTCAAAAGATACTTTTCGGCAAAAAGCTCTCCTGATATAGTTTCAGCTCCTTCGAAGAAAGCTGCCTGCAGGTTTCGTGTAGGCAGGCCTTTAAGCTCGTTCAGTACCAGGATGTTCTCGCTTGTGCCCAGATTGTGGTACTTCTCAGTAAGTTCGGTTTTCACAATTAAGTCATAGAGCAGGCTGAAAGTCTTCCGGTAGGCTTTGTGATTAGGGCTTTTCAGTTCCCTGTTTCCTGAGATGAGCAAAGCCTTAAGTTTTTTTGCCCCAAAGACTGCCCCAAGCCCGAGGCGCCCGAAGTGGCGGTAAGTATCGACATTAACATCAGCATATGTAACCCCTATTTCTCCTGCAGGTCCTATCCGGATAATGCTGCGCCTGCCTGCGCCGGGTTCTACCTCGCGCAAGATTTTCCCCACATCAATTGCTGAGGAAAGGTGCCATATGGAAGATGCATCCCTGAAGGAAACTTTGTCGTCGTGGACTGCCACATAGACAGGATATTTTGAAGCTCCCTTGATAACAATTGTTTCGTACCCTGAATAGCGCATGGACATGGCAAGATGACCGCCTGCATAGGATTCTCCCAGTTCTCCATTATGAGGGGAGCGGAACAGTGCAACTGCTTTAGTACAGGTAGGGTATACGCCCGAGAGCGGCCCTGTACTGAGGATAATCGGCATTTCCGGGTCAAGCGGCTCCGTACCATCTTTATACTCTTCAAGCATGAGGTTTGTGGCAACTCCTATGCCTCCCAGATATTTCTCATAAAGGTCCGGCCTTTCCTCAACGTGATAGCTCTGATTGCTCAGGTCAATGTAGAGTATATTCCTAAGCCCCTCGATAGCGTACTTTTCAGTTGTCATTTTTCCTCCCCAAGCTCTTTTCCCCCGTAAAGGTCTTTATGGGATGCAGTTGGGCTGACCGGGCTTGTATCCGGAGCCGGGCCTGTATCAGTAATTATTATTTCCCCGCTGTCATCAACCTCAATCATCTCCAGCACATCATGGGGACAGAATTTCGGGCAGACCCCGCAGTGTTTGCAGATTACGGCTTTTTTCTCCGCATCTAGATGTATGGCTCCCATTAGGCAGGCTTCTATACAGTTTCCGCAGCCATCGCAAATATCTTTGTTGAGGTTTACCCCGCCCCCTTTCCGTTTGGACAGTGCACCAATTGGGCAAGCCCTCATGCACGGAGGGTCTATACAGGCATGACAGACGATTTGAACATAAGGGGTTTCGATACCACCGCGCGTCTGTATATCAATCCGGCTGTTTTTCAAAGATATGGTGTCATACCAGGTTCTTGCGCAAGCCATCATACAGGAGTAGCAGCCTATGCAGCGGGCAGGATTTGCGACCTTTAATCTTTTTGGCATAATTCCCCCCAGATTCTTCCTTTAGAAAGTATGCGTCTCCGATTTATATAATCTGGTATTGAAATTCCACAGCGAGTCGAGTCCCAGGCTTACGGAATACTTTTCCTAAAAGCAGCAAGGCTTTCCTATATGATATCCAGGGTTACATTTAAGGAAAGCTTTACTTTAATGTAAATCGAAATGTTTTTATTCTCAACTCGCGTAATAGGAAAGTGGATTCCGGTCAGTAAGACAACTAAATAAAAGCTATCTAAGACACTCTCGCCTGGAAGGTCAGTATGCAACAGATCGAAACTATACAACAAAACAAGATGATGCAGCAAAACAAAGTGATAATTGGTGCTTTCAGCTTACTGTTTACTTTGTTGACGCTTATAAGCCTGTTCTGGATCTGATCCGGCTTCATTGCGGTTCTTCGGGAAGCGGCAATTTGACTTTCCGAATAATGGAAAGTTTCCTCCAGAATATACCGGGCTTCTTGTGAAGCACAGATGCAAAGAAAGTTGTGTCAACCGGAACCGAGGTTTTCTTTGCGGTTCCTTCAATTATTTTAAAATCCTCCTTAATTTAAAAAACTCAGATTTTCCCTGGCTTACAGCTAATTTTTGCCTCAGAGTGCAGGTTTAACCAGAGTGCAGGTTTAACTATTCTTGCTAATAGTTTGTTTCTGGGTTGTTATCTTTCACCGGCAATTTATGTTTTCCTGCGAGCTTTCTGCGGAATGTTACTTTTATTATTTCTTCCAGCGGCAAAAATTATTTTTTATCAGAATTAAGTTATACCTTTAAAAACATCTATTTGTGTGAATTTATATTGCTACTTGAGGTTAGATACATGGGAAAGTGTGAAAGCTGCAGAAAAGAAGTTGATAATTTATTAATAGTCAAAGGGCAAAAACTCTGCACCGAATGTGCCGTTAAAGCCCAAAAGGATCTTGATCCCGACAGCCTGAATTTCAGCGCATGCATTTGACTATTTGATTGGAAGGAGCTTTTCAGGCTTATTTTTCTTTTTTAAATCAGAATGTTTTCTTCTTTAATTTTCCATTATAACACAATCGCGTATAATATCTAAAATAAACACTAAAGAGTGCTTTTATGAAATTTTCGCCTTCAATCTTTTGATAATTAAATATTTAAATGATATATGAGTATATTCAAATATACTCATATATGACGTGGTATTAGTGGATATCGTTCATATACTTAAGGCACTTGCTGATGAAAATAGAATAAGAATGATAAATCTCCTTAGAAACGGGGAATTATGCGTCTGTGAAATTGAAGCAGTTTTAGGTACTAAGCAATCTAACGTATCCAGGCATTTAAATAAACTGAAAGTTGCAGGACTCATTACTTCTGAGAAAAAGTCTCAGTGGGTTTATTATCGGCTTAACGAACCTACTTTCCAAAAATTTCCCTTTCTTTTAAACATTATCAATGAAGAGTTAGAAAAAATCGACATCTGTAAAGAAGATTTAAAGTTATTAGAAAAGTTCAGGGAAAGTTGTAGATGCTGTGATTGAATAAAAAAGACCGGTTTGTTAAAAAATAACAGGAGTAATCGTTTTGGAAAACACAGTTTCATCGAGATTATCATTCTTAAATCGCTATTTGACTTTATGGATTTTTCTTGCAATGTTTGCTGGTGTAGGACTTGGTTTTGTCTATCCTGATTTTGCAGTTTTCTTGAAGAGTTTATCCATAGGAGCAACTTCGATTCCCATAGCTATTGGTTTAATAGTAATGATGTATCCTCCTTTAGCACGGGTAAAATATGAAGAATTAGGTAAGGTATTCAGGAATCACAAAGTATTAGGTCTGTCCTTATTGCAAAATTGGATTATTGGTCCTATTTTAATGTTTATACTTGCAATTGTATTTTTGAGAGATTATCCTGAATACATGGTAGGTGTTATTCTAATTGGTCTTGCCAGATGCATAGCTATGGTAATTGTTTGGAATACTCTGGCAGATGGGGACAACGAATACGCTGCTGCTCTTGTTGCTTTCAATTCAATCTTTCAGTTAGTCTTTTTCTCAATTTACGCTTACTTTTTTATAACTGTACTCCCTGAATGGATAGGATTAAGTGGAATGGAAATAGATGTATCAATAGTAGAGGTTGCTCAGAGTGTTGCTATCTATCTTGGAATTCCTTTTGCAGCTGGCTTTTTAACTCGTTATTTCTTACGCCCCTCAAAAGGAGCTGAATGGTACGACAAAAAATTCATTCCAAGAATAGGTCCCATTTCCCTTTACGCTCTTTTATTTACAATTGTTGTTATGTTCTCGTTAAAAGGAGAATATATTGTTACCCTGCCTTTAGACGTAGTAAGAATTGCTATTCCCCTCTTAATGTATTTCATAATTATGTTCACTGTCTCCTTCTTTATCGCTATGAGAATAGGGGTAAATTATGGACAGACAACATCTCTTTCTTTTAGTGCAGCCAGCAATAATTTCGAACTGGCAATTGCAGTAGCAATAGCAGTTTTCGGCATCGATTCCGGACAGGCGTTTGCAGCAGTAGTAGGTCCTTTAATTGAAGTGCCGGTTATGATAGGGCTTGTTAATGTTGCACTTTACTGGAAAAAGAAATATTGTGTTTCCTTCAAAATGTGTGGAGAATAACCTTACCTCATCCACCTGTGGAAACAAATCTCCTGATTATGGGAGTGAGATGAGAGTGATTTTCTGAATAAACAATCTAAAAAGAACTGCAAATCTAATCAATAGGTGCATATTCAATTCTCAGGCGTTGACAAATTATGGATGCAAATGAAAAAAAGCAGGTAATTAAAGAAAAATATGGGAAAATTGCAATGGTAGGCGGATCCTGCTGTTCTAGCAGATGCTGCGAGGATTCAGATGTTATAGATCTCTCAAAATCTATTGGTTATTCTGAAGATGATCTTAAAGCTGTCCCGGACGCTAATCTTGGTCTTGGTTGTGGTAACCCCGTAGCTTTTTCAGAACTTAAAGCAGGAGATATTGTTCTTGACCTTGGCTCAGGTGCAGGATTTGATTGCTTCCTTGCTGCACAAAAAATAGGAAGCTCAGGAAAAGTAATCGGAGTTGATATGACTCAGGCCATGATTGAAAAGGCGCAGGCAAATGCCCTGAAATATGGTTATTCAAATGTCGAGTTTCGGCTTGGAGATATTGAAGACCTGCCTGTTGAGAGTGAGTCAGTAGATGTTATTATTAGCAATTGTGTAATTAACCTGGCTCCAGACAAAGAAAAAGTTTTTAGGGAAGCCTTCAGGGTTTTGAAGCCAGGAGGTGCAATGTATATTTCGGACACGGTTCTGCTGGCTGAGCTTCCAGAGGATTTGAGAAACAATAAAGACTTACTTGCAGGCTGTGTCGCAGGTGCTTTGCTTAAAGAAGAGTATCTAGCCCTTTTGAAAAAAGTTGGATTTTCCGTTGAAATCCTGAATGAAGATCTGGATATAAGTAAAAGAAAATATAATGGGCTACCTGTAGAAAGCTTACAATTTAAAGCCTGTAAATAAGGTTAAACTTTGTTTTGCTTCAATACTCTTTACTAAATATAATTAAAATTTTCCTGTTTAACTGTACCTTCCGATAAGGGCGCTTATGCTTTCACTTGTAACCATGCCTATGACCCGGTTTTCTGAATCAATTACCGGAAGCGCGGAAATCGAGTAATCTTCCATTATTGAGGAGGCGACCTCGATTTTTTCGCCTGCGTACACATATTTTACATCGCGAGTGATTATCTCATCCAGTTCCGTGATCTTGCAGGCAACGGCTTTTGTGATATCCCAGGAGGTTACTATGCCTTCAAGCTTTCCGTCTTCGGATACGACAGGCAGATGGTTTACTTTCTTTTTTACCATGAGCATTGAGGCATTCTCCAGAGTCTCATCTCTGGAAATGGAATAGAAATTCGGGCTCATAATGTCACTTACAAGAACCTGTGAGAGAAAGCTCCTTATAAGGTAGTTGAGCTGCCCCTCCTCAAGCAGAAAAGCATCATGCCCGTACTGGGACCTGATCTCCTCGTATCTGGCATCAACCCCGTTTGCAGTAAGAGCAGAAACAATTTCCTGAGACTGGTAAGGGGGATAAAGCCAGTCTGAGGTTATGGCGATTACGAGATATTTCGCTTTGACCCCGGAAAGACCCTCTATAAGGGATCCGTTCTTTGAGAGGTCAAAGAAATCCACGGCTTTTGTAATATAAAGATAAGAATTGGCATCAAAACGCTTAGTAAAAGTATCACCCTGATGATTCAGGTAGCTCTCGACTTGGAAATTCGAGAAGCTATCAGAGAAAGTTTCAGAAGAAGTTTCGGAAGAAATTTTTGATAGATCCTGACCTGTTTCAGCCAATTGAGCCCTCCCGAACTTCTTTTGCATTGAAGCATCGCTTAAGTATGTGATGTGGCCTATCATACGGGCAAGTGCAAGACCCTGTGCAGGAATTTCCTTTCCGTAATAATCCCCCCCATTCCATTTTGGGTCGTCAGTTATGGCTTTCCTACCTATTGCCCCAAACGCAATCTGCTGCGGAGTCGTGGACGCGGTTGTTGCGATTGCTATTGCCTTCTTTACCATTTCAGGGTAGCTGACAGTCCATTGAAGCACCTGCATGCCGCCCATTGAGCCGCCTGCAACTGCATAAAGCTGTTTTACTCCAAGATGCTCGATAAGTTTCTTCTGGGCGTTTACCATGTCTGCTATGGTGATTATGGGAAAAGAGATGCCGTAGGGTTTCCCAGTCTCAGGGTTAATGGAAGAAGGACCTGTAGAGCCTTTGCATCCCCCGATTACATTTGAACAGATAATACAATATTTTTCAGTATCAAAAGCTTTATTCGGACCGATTACGATATCCCACCAGCCAGGCTTTTTGTCGCCTTCATGAAATCCGGCAGCATGGGCGTCCCCGGTAAGGGCATGACATATCAGGATGACATTGCTCTTATCCTCGTTCATCTTCCCGTACATCTCGTACTCAATCCTGACATGGGTCAGGGTTTTTCCACTCTCAAGCCTGAAAATCCCTGGAATTTCATAGTTCATTGAACGGACTATTCCCAGGCTCTGGCCTTTTTTTCCAGAAAAATAGTTATTATAAGAAGAATTCTGAGCTGAGAACTCCATGATCAAACCTCGGAGAGTGCCTGCTCGATATCAAAAATCAAGTCCTTTTCATCCTCAATTCCTATGGAAAGCCTGATAAAGTCCTCAGTTACGCCGCAGGCAAGCTGTTCTTCCTTTGACAGCTGTTCATGGGTGGTTGAAGCAGGATGGATTACAAGGCTCTTTGCATCCCCGATATTTGCAAGGTGGGAGAAGATCTCAAGCCTTTCAATAAACTTTTTGCATGCACTAATCCCGCCTTTAACCCCAAACCCTATCAGTGCCCCATAGCCTGATTTAAAGTATTTCTTTGCAAGCTCATGGCTGCTGTGGGATTCTAGCCCGGGGTATGAAACCCAGGAAACCTTAGGGTGATTTTCCAGGTATTTTGCAACCTCAAGGGCGTTGTCACAGTGTTTTTTCATCCTGAGAGGTAGAGTCTCAAGCCCCAGGCTTAGCAGGAATGAGTTAAAAGGAGAAATGCATGCCCCGGTATCTCTCATTAACTGCACCCTGGCTTTTGCAATAAAGGCTGCCTTTCCAAAGGCTTCCTTATATCTCAAGCCGTGATATCCGGGATCGGGCTCGCAGATTTCAGGGAACTTTTCAGGGCTCCAGTCAAAATTTCCTGAATCAACAATTACTCCTCCTATAGATGTCCCATGACCGCCTACGAATTTTGTAGCCGAAAGTACTACTATATCGGCTCCGTGCTCAATTGGTCTCAAAATCAGGGGAGAAACCGTATTGTCCACAACAAATGGAATTCCTGCGGCATGAGCGATCTCTGCGAGTTTTTCAAAATCAGGAATATCGAGCCCCGGGTTTCCTATTGATTCCACATAGAGAGCTTTTGTCTTTTCGGAGATTGCGGCTTTGAAGTCTTCTGGCTTATTTGCGTCTACGAATTTCACGGTTCTGCCAAGCTTTGGGAAAGTATAGTTGAAAAGCTCGTAAGTGCCCCCGTAAAGCTTATCTCCTGATACAATCTCGTCTCCGGGTTTTGTAAAAGTGAGAAGTGCTGTTGTAATTGCAGCCATCCCTGAAGAGGTCGCAAGTGCCCCTATGCCTCCTTCAAGGGCAGCGATTCTTTTCTCAAAAACATCGGTTGTAGGATTCATAATGCGGGTATAAATATTTCCTTCTTCCCTGAGCCCGAAAAGGTCGGCTGCATGCTCGGTGTCTTTAAATACGTATGCTACAGTCTGGTAAATCGGAACCGCTCTTGCTCCTGTAACAGGGTCAGGTTTTGCACCTGCATGCACAGCAAGGGTAGAAATTCCCAGACTTTCTGATCTGGCTTTTGTCCAATTTTCCTTATTTCCCCTGCTCTCTTTTTCAATCCGGTCTATGCTCTCATCCTTCATCTCATTTTACCTCAAAATATTTCTTTATCCCGCCAGACTATTCTCAGAGTCTCTGGATTTGATTCTATTTCAGCCTTTTGAGAAGTCAGGAGTGAGAATCGAACTCACGTAATTCCGGGTTGCAGCCGGAAGCATAACCACTCTGCCATCCTGACACTTATGGTTTTTGCACATGTTCACAATTGTGATTATATCTTCACAATCGTGATGCTAGTATAAAAAGCTATCTGTAAAAAAGAAACCACAAATTAGAGAATGGAGGGAAGTATTTTGTTGAAATAACTTTTCGCGAAAAGAGCGTCGATAGAGTCAGGAAAGAGGGCTAGTAAGCCCTTACCAGTGTTTTAATTCCCGCTGATCTCAAGCATCCTGTTCAGGGCTTTTCTTGCTTTCACCCTTATGTGTTCCGGAACGCGAATTACATATTCCATGTTTTGCAGACTATTCAGGACAGTTTCGAGGGTGATTTTCTTCATATTGTAGCAAGAAGCTTTCTCGGATGCAGGATAGAATTTCTTATCCGGATATTTCCTTCTCAGGCTTCGAACAATTTCCCTTTCGGTTCCTATTATGAATTCCGTGGAACCTGACCTTTCCACCTCTTTTATAATTCCTGAAGTACTGAAAATCCCGTTTGCATAGCTCAGGACTTCAGGCCTACACTCAGGGTGTGCCAGGAATTCAGCATCTGGATGCAGTTTTTTTAATTCTTCTATGTCCTTATCACTGATGTTCTCGTGAACATGGCAAAATCCAGGCCAGAGATGTATCTTCTTGTCGGTATGAAGAGCTACGAAAACACCCAGGTTTTTATCAGGAACAAAAAGAACCTCCTGGCTTTCAAGTGAATTTACCACGTTTATAGCATTTGCTGAAGTGCAGCAGATATCAGATTCGGCTTTAACTGCCGCCGAACTGTTCACATAGCACACGACTGCAGCATCGGGATGTTTCTCTTTTGCATCCCGCAGAGCCTCCGCAGTTATCATATCCGCCATAGGGCAGCCTGCATCGGGTACAGGTAAGAGCACCACTTTGTCAGGGGAAATTATTGATGCCGATTCTGCCATGAAGTGAACCCCTGCAAAGACTATAATATCGGCTTTTGAATCAACTGCGGCTTTGCAAAGGGAAAGAGAATCCCCGACAAAGTCCGCAACTTCCTGAACTTCACGCCTGGTGTAAAAGTGAGAAAGAATGACAGCATTCCTTTCGGCTTTAAGTTTTTTTATTTCTTCTATAAGTAACTCGTTTTCCATAACAATCTTATTCCCTATATTGCAAGCACATTCCTGTACTGAAGGAACAACCGGAATCAGTCATCCCACGGCTCAAGTCCCTTTTTCCTGAGATAATCGTTAATAGCCGCGTGGATCGCCTCTTCTGCAAGCATTGAACAGTGCATCTTTATTGGAGGAAGTCCGTCAAGAGCCTCGGCAACAGCTTTGTTTGAAAGTTTCCAGGCTTCCTCCAGCGTTTTTCCTTTAATAAGTTCGGTCGCCATACTGCTTGACGCAATCGCAGCTCCGCATCCGAAGGTCTGGAACTTCACATCCACAATCCGGTTATCCTCAACTTTGAGATAAATTTTCATTATGTCTCCACACTTCGCGTTTCCGACCTCTCCTACTCCATCACTGTCTTCAATGATTCCCATGTTTCTCGGATTTGAGAAATGATCCATTACTTTAAGGCTGTAGTCCATTTGCTGTCCTCCAGTGTTATTTCAATTCTATTCTCTCAATTTTTCAACTCTGTTCTCTCAATTTCTGACTGTTCAAAAAAACAATTTAAACATCTTTAAAATGGTCTTCCTTTTTCAATTGCCGACCTGCATTGCTGCTGTTGCCTCTCAAAGAGTCCTGTACTCTTTCGGAGTCAGTGGAGACATATTCCTGAGCTTTTGCACAATCTCAGGTACAACTTCAAGTACCCTGTCCACATCTTCGCTGGTATTCATTCTTCCAAGACTGAGTCTTAGCGAGCCATGAATAATTTCGTGCGGGACTCCGCAGGCTGTAAGTACATGCGAGGGTTCAAGAGAAGAAGAATTACATGCGCTTCCCGTAGATGCATAGATTCCTTTCGCGTTCAACAGCAGCAGGAGCGATTCGCCCTCTATATACTCGAATGTGACATTTACGTTGTTTGCAAGCCTCTGTGTAGGATGCCCGTTAAGATGGGTTTTCGGGATTTTCAAAAGCCCTTCGATAAGGCGATCTCTAAGTTTCAGCAGGGTTCTGTTTGATTCCTCGATTTCAGCCGTTGCAAGCTCTATAGCTTTTCCAAGACCAACAATGCCAGGGACATTTTCGGTTCCTGCCCTACGCTTTCTTTCCTGTGCCCCGCCGTGTAGAAGAGGATCTATTTTCACCCCTTTCCGGATGTAGAGAGCTCCACAACCTTTTGGACCTTCGAACTTATGTCCCGAAAGAGAAAGAAGATCAATATTGAGCTTTTTGACATCTATAGGGACATGACCTATTGCCTGCACCGCATCCGTATGGAAATATATCTGATTCTCTTTAGCGATTTCTCCGATTTCCTTTATAGGCTGGATTGTCCCGATTTCGTTGTTTGCAAACATTATGGAAATAAGGATGGTGTCATCCCGAATTGCTTTTCTGAGTTCGTCAGGAGACACCATTCCGTATTTGTCCACAGGCAGGTAGGTTACCTCAAAGCCCTGCCCTTCCAGCCAGGCGCAGGTATGCAGCACTGCATGGTGTTCAATAGAAGAGGTGATAATGTGTTTTCCTTTGTCCCGGTTTGCAAAGGCTATTCCCTTAATTGCCCAGTTATCGGATTCCGTGCCCCCGGATGTGAAATAAATCTCGTTTTCTTCAGCCCCGAGCGCATCAGCAACCTTTTTCCTTGCCAAGTTTATTGCATGTTTTGAGGTTTTTCCGATCTCATAAATTGAAGAAGGGTTTCCAAAATTCTCGGTCATATAAGGAAGCATCGCTTCGACAACCTCTTTTCTTACAGGAGTTGTAGCCGAGTTGTCCATGTAAACTGCCTTATTTTCAGTGCTCACATTTTCACCTTCACAATTGTGAATAGCCATAACAATTGTGACTATTTAAGTTTTATCATATATGCCGAGAAGAAGGCACTTTAATAAGTTTTAGAACCTTTAATAGGTTTTAAAAGGTTTTCCGAAAGTAATCTGGATACTCTTGAAACAGAGCCATCTGACTGGATTTTTGCTTCCTATATCGCTATCTATGTAATCTTATTATTATTTTTTATAATGATAATAAATATATGTACTTAAGCTATATCTTCTCAATTGTAAACATTAAAAAAGGATGATAAATATGGAAACTCCGTGTCAGAAGATTGTGTGGGATCTGGTTCCCGCAATAAGAGCCAGTCTCGCAATCGAACTTGTAAAGAGAGGACAATCACAGGCAACAGCAGCAAAGCTGCTTGGGATTGCTCCATCGGCAGTTTCCCAGTATATCTCAGGAAAAAGAGGATACAGGATTGAATTTCAGGGCGAGACGAAGGAGTTAATTGAAAAGCTTGCTCAGGATCTGATCGACAATAAGGTTTCTGATTTTGTAGTAAGGATCTGTGAAATCTGCGTAAGTGCCCGTGGGATAGAAAAAAAGTGCAATACCGGCTGCGCCGAAGAGCAAACAGATAATAAAGCAGAAGATAAAGCAGACGATAAAGCAGAAAACCAAACAGATGATAAAGAAGATTCTAAAGAAAATTCAGAGGAATGAAGCCGGTTTTTATCGGTTTCTTCATTGGTTTCTTCACTGCTTTCTTCATCGGTTTCTTTATCGGTTTCTATATCCGGGCACCAGTTCTATCCAGTTTTTAATGTGCTTTTCAATAAGGTAATTTCTCGATAACTATATTTAACATTAAATATATTCACAATTGTGAATTTATTCTGAATCAACCGCTGCCGCAATAACACTGCACTCAAAACTTCGAAGTTTCAGGCAGGATGAAGTATAATGCGTAGACTGTAATGAAGCCTGAAAAAGGTTTGAGTGAAAAAACATACATCACTGGCAGTTTATAATATAACCTTAGGGGAATAAAAACTGCATGGAATCTGGAAGAAATGAGTTGCAGAAGACGGCAGGTAAGGAGACAGTAGAAGTATGGGTCGGATATTTTCTGATATAACCTGGACAATTGGCAATACTCCTCTTGTCAGGCTAAACCGCATAACCAAAGGACTGCATGCGGATGTGCTGGCAAAAGTCGAATCCTTCAATCCCATGGGCAGTGTGAAGGACAGAATAGGGCTGGCAATGATCGAAGAAGCCGAACGTGAAGGGAGAATCAAAGAAGGCACCACTATTATTGAAGCAACCAGCGGCAATACCGGCATCGCACTTGCATGCGTTTGTGCTGCCCGCGGCTACAATCTTATACTGGTTATGCCTGAAACTATGACTGTAGAACGAAGAAAACTGCTTAAAGCTCTGGGAGCGGAACTTGTCCTGACCTCGGGAGCGGAAGGAATGAGGGGGGCAGTCAATAAAGCCGAACAGATGGCTGCCGACGATCCTGCACTTTATTTCATACCCCAGCAATTCCAGAACCCCGCAAACCCTGAGATTCACAGAAGGACAACAGCCGAAGAGATCTGGAGAGATACTGACGGCAAAGCCGATGTTATTGTAGCGGGCGTGGGAACTGGCGGAACTATTACAGGGATTGCCAGTGTTATCAAAAAACGGAAGCCTTCTTTTAAGGCGATTGCAGTCGAGCCTGCCGAATCTCCTGTACTCAGCGGAGGAAGCCCTGGCCCGCACAGGATCCAGGGAATCGGTGCAGGTTTTGTTCCTGATGTTCTCCAGCTTGAGCTGATTGATGAAATTATCAAAGTTACAGGAGATGAAGCCGCTGCCACAGCCCGAAGGCTGGCAAAGGAAGAAGGTATTCTTGCAGGGATATCTTCAGGGGCTGCTACCTGGGCTGCACTTCAGGTCGCATCCAGAGAAGAAATGCGCGGAAAGACGATTGTTGTAATTCTGCCGGATACGGGAGAGCGTTATTTGAGCACTGACCTGTTTGACTGATTTACTGGCAACTGTGAAACTGAAATCTCGGCAAGGGTTTATTCATACGTCGGACAGCTGGCTGACTGATATGAGGACTTACATCGGAAGACTACTAATGAGAATCAGAGAAGATATAGAGACTGTTTTTAAAAAAGACCCGGCAGCAAGGTCTACGCTTGAGGTTATCTGCTGTTATCCGGGCTTGCATGCTATCTGGATACACAGGGTATCCCACTCGCTCTGGAATAGACACTTCTATTTTCTGGCTCGTTTGCTCTCTCACATCTCCAGAATGTTGACAGGTATTGAGATCCATCCCGGAGCAAAGCTTGGAAGGCGAGTTTTTATAGATCATGGGTCCGGGGTAGTCATCGGGGAAACAGCTGAAGTCGGAGATGATGTTCTTATATACATGGGGGTTGTGCTGGGCGGAACAACTCTGGAAAAGAAAAAACGCCACCCTACTATTGAAAATGACGTGGTTATCGGTTCAGGAGCAACCGTGCTCGGACCAATTACTGTTGGCAGAGGCGCAAAAATAGGTGCTGGCTCGGTTGTTATCCGACCAGTCCCTCCCGGAGCTACGGTTGTGGGAGTACCTGCAAGGATTGCGGAGCCGCGTCCATCCCCTTCAGCAGGGCAGCTGGATCATGATAAGCTTCCTGATCCTGGACTTATTGTTATAGGACAGATACTCGACCGGTTGAGCAGATTAGAAGACCAGTTCAAAGCACATGAGAAGTCAATCTCCAGAGAGGAGAAAACTACACAGGAAGCAGCACTTAAGGACGAGCAAATCTATTCCCTACTAAAAGAAGTGATTGACCCTGGAGTAGGCATGGATATCGTAAAACTGGGACTGGTCAAGGAAGTTATCGTAGATGGTCCAAATGTAGATGTAAACCTTGTATTGACGACTAGCTCCTGCCCCATGATCGAGTACTTTAAGGAACAGATCCGGCGAAAAGTCCTGAGCGCTGAAGGGATAGAAAAAGTTAACGTTAATATCCTCGACGAGCCCTGGAGCTGGGATAAATTCAAAAAACAGGCAGCACGTTAAGATAAACCTTTATTTTTCTGGCAGGTCAGTTAAAAGCTCAGAATGATTATCAAGGCTGTTTTCAGGAAAGTGCCAGTTTGGAGTAAACAACTGAGCATTCAGGTTATATTCTTTCTCAATTGTTAATTTCTTAATTGTTAAGTTATTCTGAGATGTTAAAGTCTAACTTTCTGAATGTATAACATAATATTTCATATGCGTATCAGAGCTACATTAAGTGCTTTTTTTCTGAATGTATAACATGATAGTTTCATATTCTTATCAGAGTTACGTTAAGTGCTTTTAAAGAACACTCTTCAATTGAAGGAAAGGTATTAATACATCTGAATACTTATTCATAAGCACATTTGAGCAGATGTTCATATATAATAGTATTTAAAAGTAGCCATATTGGAGAGTTAGCGTGGTCGAATTAGAAGACAGGTGTGAAATCAATTGTATACACGATGAAGCAGTAAAAGCAGTAAGAGAGGCTCTATTTAGCGAAGATATAGCTGTTTCGCTGGCAGAACTGTTCAAGGCTCTGGGAGATCCTACAAGAGTGAAAATATTGTTTTCCTTAATGACCAGAGAACTTTGTGTTTGCGACCTTGCAGCTGTTATTGGTATTTCTGAATCAGCAGTATCTCATCAGCTTAAAACCCTCAGGACTCTACGCCTTGTTAAGTTTCGGCGAGAAGGTAAAATCATGTTTTATTCCCTGGCTGATGATCATATTGAGAAATTATTCGCTCAAGGGCTGGAGCATGTTACTGAATAAAAGCTAAAAACGGAGAATAAGTTGTGATCCAGGAGGCACAAATAACGGAATCGATTATATCGTCCAGATTTCTTGTTACAGGCTTGGATTGTGCGGATTGTGCAGCCAGAGTAGAAAAAGCCGTTAAACGTATACCAGGTGTTACTAACGCTACAATCACTTTCCCTGCTGGTAGACTTAACGTAGACTATGACCCTCAACAAACCGGCATTACTCAGGTAATAGATAAAATTAAGAAATTAGGTTATGAAGCACGAGAAGAGGAGAAAAAATTAGAAAATACTTCAGAAGTTTTTCAAACCACTGACTTTTGCATCACAGGAATGGATTGTGCCGATTGTGCAGCTAAGTTAGAAAAACGCATATCGAAGATTCCTGGAGTCAAAAAGACGCAGGTAAATTTCGGCTCCTCCAAAATGACGGTAACTCATAGCGGATCAGTGACAGAAATTCTGTCAACAATTGAAAAATTGGGTTATTCGGGAAAAGTAGATACTGGATTGAAGACAAAAAAAGCGCCAGTCAGTTTTTGGAAAACGAACCAGTACGCTAAGCCCACAATCATTTCCTTCATCATGTTCATTTTGGGATTTACTGCTGGAAAGCTTGGAGCACCTGAACTAGCAGTTAATGGGCTATTTCTGACCGGAATTCTTCTTGGGGGTTTTCTACCAGCCAAGAATGGCATTTCTGTCCTTATTAACGCATGGGAATTTGACATGAATCTCCTCATGACCATAGCAGTCATCGGTGCATCCTTTATCGGCTCGTTTGAAGAGGCTGCAGCTGTTATATTTTTATTCTCTTTTGGAAATGCTTTGCAGAGCTATACTCTCGATAAAACAAGGAATTCTATTCAGGCTTTAATGGAAATTACCCCAGATGAAGCATTAGTCAGGCGAGGGCAGACCGAAATAAGGTTACCAGTAGAGGAAATTAAAACAGGCGACCATATAATTGTCCGCCCCGGAGAAAGAATTGCCATGGATGGCAAAGTATCTGCTGGTTACTCTACTGTAAATGAATCTTCGATCACAGGAGAATCTATTCCTGTAGAGAAGCAGCCTGGGGACGAGGTATATGCTGGAACCATAAATGGGCGCGGTTCGCTTGAAGTTGAGGTCACCAAGCTTGCCAGGGATAATACAATATCCAGAATTATTAACATGGTAGAGGAAGCTCAGGGACAGCGTGCACCATCTCAGCAATTTATCGATAGGTTTGCGAAATATTATACTCCTGCTGTTATAATCCTGGCTGCTCTAGTTGCTACAGTACCTCCACTGACTTTTGAACAGCCATTTGAAAAATGGTTTTACGAAGCCATGGCTTTACTACTGGTAGCGTGTCCCTGTGCTCTGGTGATATCTACACCTGTATCCATTGTATCCGCAATCGGTAATGCGGCGAAGAATGGCGTACTTATTAAAGGTGGCATGTATCTGGAAGAAGCCGGGAATTTATCAGTAATTGCCTTTGATAAAACAGGCACTCTTACTGAAGGAAAGCCTCAGGTGACGGATATTATCCCAATAAATGGGCTGTCCGATAAAGAATTTCTGGCAATAGCATCCGCGATTGAAAGTAGATCAGAACATCCTCTTGCCGAGGCAATTGTAAAATATTCAAAAGAACAGGGGGCTGAGATATCCAGCGTATTAGCCAGTATATCAACATTTGAGGCAATTCCCGGAAAAGGGGCTAAAGCAACAGTTAATGGTAAGACGTATCAAATCGGGAATTCCAGATTATTTACTGAACAAGCAATCGATATAGAAGCTGTAGAAAATGAGGTTTCTCGTCTCCAGAATGAAGGAAAAACTGTAATGATGCTGGGAGACGATAAACGCATTTTGGGGCTCATAGCTGTTGCAGATACCCTGCGAGAAAATTCAGGGCAGGCTGTCAGTAAGCTGAAAAAAGCCGGTATTAAAAAGGTCATTATGCTTACAGGAGACAATGAAAGCACTGCTCGTGCTATCGCTACAAAATCAGGAGTCGACGATTTCCGGGCAGACCTGTTGCCTGAAGACAAGGTAGATGCGATTAAGGATCTACTTGCCGAACATGGAAAGGTGGCTATGGTGGGAGATGGTGTCAATGATGCCCCTGCTATGGCAATATCTACAGTCGGTATTGCAATGGGAGCTGCAGGAACGGATACTGCACTGGAAACTGCAGATATCGCCTTGATGGCAGATGACCTTACAAAACTAACCGATACAGTTAGATTGAGCAGGAAAACCCTGGGCATCATCAAACAAAATATCATTTTTGCCCTGGTAATAAAAGGATTAATTCTTCTGCTTGTCATTCCAGGATGGCTAACTATGTGGCTGGCTGTAATAGGGGATATGGGCAGCTCACTTTTGGTTACCCTGAATGCAATGAGATTATTGAGGGTGAAACACGAAGATTAGACCTGAATCTACCAACTTAAGAAAAAAGGAGTAATAGAGATGGAAACCTTAAAGGTTCTAGGTGTGGATTGCAGCAACTGTGCAGCGAATGTGCGTAAAGCCCTGGAGGGTGTTAATGGTATAGAAAAACTTGACATAAGGCTTTCAGAAAAAGCCGCTGTGATAACCTTTGATCCAGACAAGGTCAGTAAACAGGAAATTACTGAGAAAGTAGAAGATTTCGGCTATGACATAGAGGATAAATAATATAAAATTGGTATTTTAACATACCCATTTTTACCCTCCAACTGATTAAAAAAATTGGATTTGTTTTTATTAGTATCTTCCTATATTAGTACCATTTTCAGAAGAACCTGCTGGGGAATATCCTGCACCAATGCAGGGAGACTCTGGTCTCAGACGATAATCATGTTTATTCCGGTTTACAAAGAGGGGGGCTTCATAGATGTCTGTAGTTGAACTTGCGTTTTTATAATTTCCTCCCAAATTGTTGTATAAACAGTTATTCTCCAGCACAATTGTATGCGTCTCAGGGAGATAATTAATTATTGCATATCCTGTTCCATCAGGATCCTTCGTGCGCTTCTGGGTGGCAAGGATTATGTTATTGCGGACAATGGTTTTATATCCTGTTCCCTTAGGTGAAAGATCAACTGAATGGTCTACATCTGCGGTGGTAGGATACATGTTAATAATAGCTCCATGATATACCCCGTCAAATACGTTATTTTCAATAAGCGTATCATAAAACCCGCTTGTCACTATCCCTCCTACCCAATTAATGTTGGGATTCGTACCGGTATTGTAGAAGGTATTGTGGTGTATGTGGACATTCTGTGCCTCTTCCCTAGGATAAGAGTTCCCATAGCCTATCAGCCATAACCCGGGACCGTACGTATCATGGATAGTATTATTATAAATCTCTACATCATTAACGATACCTGTCGTTTTTTCAATCAGAATTCCAGCTCCACCTGCACTCCAGTGGAAGAAAGAATCAATCACATTGTCATAGAATTTTACATGGTTAGAGTTCATTGCTCTAAGCCCGCCATTCGTCCTGCAGGTTATTCTGTTATTCCACGCTTTTATATTCTCACTATCGATGGCAAAAAGCCCGTCATGTCCTAATTTATACACCTTGTTATTGTAAAATATAATATTGGAACTTCTCTCCACTTTTAACCCATCTCCATGCCCATCATGCATATACATGCCGTGCACATCTATATTCTTAGAATCATAGAAATGGATCATATTGTAATATCCTTGCCCTCTCTTTTTGTCTAGATTATTGTCATGGTTTCCGTCAATCTCGAATCCTTTTATAGTGACTCTATTGACTCCGGAGCGGTCCATCTGTGTTATCATGGGCTTGCCCACTGTCCAGTCTGCATTGTCCTCGAGTTTAATTACAGCTGTACGGTCTCCCTGAAGGACTGTATTGCTCCCAATTAAAATACTGTCAGAGATAACGTAAGTAGTATTACCTTTCAAATGAACAGTTGAATACTCGGGATTTTCTGCAACATATGCAAGAGCTCTATTTATCTCTACCTGATCATCACTCCCATCACATGTGAAGTTTCCACTTTCATCAGCAGCTACATACACAATTTTATTTCCCGGTTTTGGAAAAAAGCTGGGTTCTATAGTATGAAAAATAAGTATTCCCAATGCAATCGAGAAAAAGAGGATTACAACGGAAATTCCTATTTTTTTCCTGTTTTGCTGTATGTATCTCAGATGTTTTTCATTCATTTTTATCCCTTATTTAATTATAAACTTCTAATATGAGAGAAGTCAGGATGCAAGTTCTTAATAAATACGAGAAATCGAGCATTGTTTTATATTTTGAGAAAATGTAAAGGAGTCACTGTGCTCACGGTTCTCAATAATTTATCCCGACAACCAGATAATAGCTAACTTAACAAACTATGTATAATGTTAATAACTTTATTAGTTTCTATTGCTGCAGTCATAAAACTTTTAGTATTCGTAGTTCACATATGTGATGAGTTTTTGATATATGGATAACCTTGTATTTATAGCGAACTCAATAATCGTTTTTCATTTCAATTTAAATAAAATACAGAAAATTTAATAACAACATGAGTGGATGTATTGTCCATGGGAGATAGGGAAAAAAACGTGGGGTTTGCTGCAGCTTTGAACATACTCTTCACAGTTATAGAATTTATTGGAGGAGTCTTAACAAACAGCCTGGCATTGATGGCTGACGCGTTGCACGATTTTGCTGACAGTTTTGCATTGATAATAGCCTGGTTAGCAGAGAAGAAAGCAAAAAAGCCCGCAACAGGTAAAATGACATTTGGATATCGAAGGTTATCCCTTTTATCTGCGGTATTTACTACTATTGTGCTTATAGCCGGGTCATTATTAATACTGTCCCGGGCTATACCGCGTCTGATCAATCCTGAACCCGTAAATGCCGAAGGAATGCTTTTAATTGCAATCATTGGGGTCATGATAAATGGGCTGGGATTTGTTCGCTTGAAGAAAGGGATGAGCCAGAGTGAGAAAATTCTGTCATGGCATCTTCTAGAAGACATTCTGGGATGGGTAGCCCTGCTCATTGGAGCAATAATTATAAATTTCTGGAATGAGCCTGTTATTGATCCCATAATGACAATAGGATTCACGATTTTTGTATTATGGGGAGTTCTCAGAAATGCAAAGGAAACATTTAACCTTCTTCTAGAGGGTGTTCCGGCATATATTGACATTGATGAGGTCAAAAATTCCATCGTATCGATAGAAGGAGTGAAAAGGGTTCATGATGTCCATATATGGTCTCTGGAAGGAGAGACGGATTTTCTAACAGCGCATATAGTTGTTGAGAACAAATACCTGCAAGAACCAGATACTATAAAGCAGTCTATTAAAAGCAAATTAAAGGAGTTTCATATCGTACACTCAACACTTGAACTGGAAGGCGAAGGAGTTTGTTCTGAAACAGTATGTTTTTTAAGCAGATAATGAGCCGATTATATACTCCAAACTTGCTCCTTATTTGATCAGTACTTTCTTTATAGATTATCCGATATTTGCCTTTTTATTCTCCGGATTGTATCAATGAAATATTCAGTTTCCTTTTTTACATCGTCACTGCACACGACTGCAGAAATCGCTACCAGGCTGTCAGCTCCGTTTTGAACGACGCTCTCGCAATTTCCTCTATTTATTCCGCCAATAGCGACTACAGGAATTCTTATTGCAGCTTTAACTTCCCTTAATTTAAGCAGACCGATCCCCTCTCCAGCATCTTTTTTTGTGGCTGTATCAAAGATAGGACCAAGACCCACGTAGTCAGCTCCGGCTTTTTCCGCCAGGATTGCTTCTTCCCTGTCATGCACACTGAGCCCGATGATTTTATCCTCTCCAAGAAGTCTCCTTGCCGTCTCAAGAGGCATGTCGTCCTGACCGATATGTACACCATCCGCATCAACCGCTAAAGCAATATCTATCCTGTCATTTACCAGAAATATAGCCTTACCGCTGCATATCTTCTTGATTTCGGAGGCTTCTTCGATCATCACTTTAGTACTTTTATCCTTTTCCCTGTACTGAACAATCTTGCATCCTGACTCCACGGCTTCTTTGACATCAGATAAAGTCCCTTTCTTCGAGAGCCTGGAATCCGTTACAAGGTAGAAATCAATTTCTTTTAAAAGGGAATTTTTTCGGCTGAAATTTTTCTGGCTCATATGCTTAAACCCGCTCATTCATGCACATTTTTCAAAATTGCCGTTTTTTATTTTTGAGCTTGCTTTTCTTCAAAATTCATCATATTTCTCGCTTTTTCATCCGAGAGGTTGAACACCTCGTCATACAGGTTAACCTTGAAGCTTCCAGGCCCACTTGATTTCACGGCTGCAAGTTCTCCTGCAATTCCAAAATAACACAGAGCGTCTCTTGAGGCTTCACAGTAATCCGGATTAATGGCAGCAAAAGCGCCTATCACCGATGCAACCATACACCCGGTTCCTACTATAGAACCCATCAGTTCGTGCCCGTTCCTTACAACAAATACCCTCTCTCCATCACTAATAATATCTTCTTTTCCTGTCATCACGACAACTGCGGAGCTTGATTTTGCAAACTCTTTTGCAATTTTTTCGGGATCTGCACTGATTGTAGTTGCTTCAACTCCTTTTGTTTCAGCATTTTCGCCTGCCAGTTTTGCAATTTCTGAGTAATTGCCTTTGATAATATCTACATGGACCGAGTTAAGAATTTTTGCAGCCATCTCGTCCCTGAATTTCGTAGCCCCAACCCCTACGGCATCAAGCACAACAGGAATTTTCTTTTCGTTTGCAGTAGCAGCCGAAAGTAACATGGAGTCGATGATTTCGGAGGTGAGGGTTCCAATGTTTAGCACAAGAGCCGAGGAAATTCCTGTCATCTCAGCACATTCTTCAGGAGCATGCGCCATTACAGGCAGCGCGCCAAAAGCCCTTGTCATGTTTGCGCTGTCGTAAATCGTTACCCAGTTCGTTATATGATGTATAAGGGGTTTTCTTTCTCTTATCGTTTTTAACGGGTTATTCATTAAGATTCCTCAATAGACGTTTTAGCACATATCCGTTGCTGCCAGTTGCATCAGGAAATCGAAATCAGTATCGTAATCAGGTTAAGCTCAGGCAGAATCTTTAATCCTGGTTCTTTCTATGCCTGTATAGATATTCATCTTCTGGCTCCGAACAAAACCGAGAATAGTAAGACCTGATTGTTCCCCAAGCCTGACGGCAAGCGGGTTGATTACACCTCTTGAGGCAATAATAGGAATATTGGCTATAAGACATTTTCTTATCATTTCCGAAGAGAGCCTTCCAGAGAGGCTACAATTGTCCTGGAAAAAATCCACATTGTGCTTCAACCCGTAACCTGTTTCCTTATCAAGAGCATTATGCCTGCCTATATCTCTATTACGCAAAATTCCTTCACATTCCAGGCTATCTTTTACACGGTGCTTGCAATCTCTTCCACGGTCTCAATAAGCAGGTCTATTTCTTCCAGGGTATTATACAGGTAAAGGCTTGCCCTGACTGTGCCGTTTTCAAGCCCAAGATGCTTCATTAGCGGAATACAGCAGTGATCTCCTGAACGGACGAGAATTGCGGTTCTTTCATCAAGCAGATAAGCGATTTCATGCGGATGGATTTTATCTATGGTAAAGGAAACAACCCCTATCCTGTTTTTCACATCCTCTGGTCCATAGACAGTGACATTTTCGATCTCGGCAAGCCCTGAAAGCAGGCGGTCAGTAAGTCTCTGCTCGTGTCTTAACACCGAACCCATTCCAAGGCTTTCGAGATATTTTACAGCCTGTGCAAGCCCTATTGCGCCTGAAATATTTGGAGTGCCTCCTTCAAACCGCCGGTAACCGCTTGTTAAGGTGCACCCTTCGGTTGTGACGTCCTCGACTGTGCCTCCGCCCAGTATGAGAGGAGAAATAATCTCATCCCGCATCCACAGAATGCCAGTGCCTGTAGGTCCCAGCATCTTATGCCCGGAAAAGCAGAGAAAATCACATCCAATGTGCCGGACATCTACAGGAAAATGGGGAACGGATTGTGCCCCGTCAACAAGAAAGTAGGCTCCCTGAGCTTTGCAGATGTCAGCAATTTCCCTCACAGGCTGCACTGTACCGAGTACGTTTGAGGCATGGCTGACAGCAACCAGTTTTGTTCCAGCAGTAATTGCCTCCTTAAATGTTTCGAGATCAAAAACCCCGACTTCACCAGGCTGGATAACAACTACCTCAACGCCTTTCTGGCGTAACCGAAGCCAGGGAAGCAAATTGGAGTGGTGCTCTACAACAGTTGTAACTATACGGTCTCCGGGCTTCCAATCAAAGCCGGCAGCAACCATATTGATAGCTTCGGTGGCGTTCCTGGTAAAGACAGTCGTGCCTCCTTTCCCGCCAATGAAACTGCCGACCTTATCGTGTGCGTCCTGATACCTCTGGGTTGCAACCCTTGCAAGTCTGTGCATTCCCCTGCCAACGCTAGCTCGGTATTGCCGGTCATATTCGTTCATTGCAGCTATTACAGGCTCAGGAATAAGGCTGGTTGCCGCACTATCCATATAATGGAGGTATTCCGGAATCTGGAAATCACCCAGACAATCTTCAATTCCCATAAAACTTTGCCCCTCCCGCTTTTATATTCCGATTAAAAAAGGTATTATGCTGTAACCTAGAAAGAGTTTACATTTATTTTCTGCTGCATAAATAATGTCCTTCACAAGACAGCAGGCGTATAAAGCGTATACATAGCTCCTGTTATGGAGTTCCCTCTTCAACACTGACCAAAAAGAATAAAACAGTTTAGTTCTGTAGATTTATAGGAAGTTTATTACCTACAGGCAGGCTGAAAAGCATTAGACTAAAAAATATTACTTAAAACCATAGAATAATATAATTTACTTGATAAAAATAAAAAAGAGGGAAACTTAATGGCAAGGGTTATGATTGTAGACGACGCCGAATTTATGCGAATGGCAATCCGGAATACTCTTTTTAAGCACGGGCACGAGGTTGTTGCTGAGGTGGCTGATGGGGATGAAGCCATTCAAAAGTATCTGGAGTTAAAGCCTGATCTCGTACTGATGGATATAATGGTGCCGGATAATATGCCAGACAGTATGAACTGGAAAAAGCTGCTGGACATGATCCTTGCTATAGACCAGGACGCAAAAATGGCAATGTTTTCCTCTCTTGGTCAGCAGGTCTTGATAACGGAGTCCATGAAGATAGGCGCTATGGGGTTTGTAGTAAAACCTTTTGACTCGGATGGGATGATGGATATACTTAGAAAAATTGCCGAGCCAAACTAGGAAATCAAATTCTCGTTTTTCGGTTTTTTACCTTCTAATAAATCCTTAAAAGCCGCTTGCATAAGTTTCTTGTTATCTTCCCGCTGTTTTCTGAGTTTTGCTTCGAGTTCATCACATAAACCCATGAGCTGGAGAGGATTTTACATCTCTCTTTCCAGTTCCTGATAAATGCTGCTGAACTGCTCCAGCGCAGATTCAAGATTTTCAACTGTCTCTACTGCTCGACCAGCCCAATAATCATTATCACTAATATAGCCATTAAACCAATGAACTAAGATATATCATTTCTTACCAAGACTTATACCAATGAAATAACATTACATCTTAAAAATAATATATGCCATGAATGCGTTGTATAACTTGCGTTCTCATCTATTGAAGCAAACCTCCACAAGCAACACCTACTCCACAAAGATCTGCGGCATACAGGCAAAAGGATTGAAAACTTAAACTAAGTCCTGAATTCTATTCCGAACCTCTTCTCAGACTCTGAAACTGGGCATTTTGAATCTTTTCAGCGATCCAAACTTGAGATGAGAACGCAACCTCCTTTAAAATAAGATCTTCTCTTTCCTCTGTGCAGCTTTTCCCTAATTTTTATAATTTTTATTTATTTTCCTGTCTCTGTTTTTGTTCCTCCCCCCTTTGACCATTTTTATAATGCCTTCGGCTGCTATAATGCCTGTAGCAGCTGCATTGACAATGTCCCTTGAGAGCCCAGCTCCGTCTCCGGCTGCAAAGAGATTCTTGACGCTGGTTTCCATCTGCCTGTTGACATTCAGGTGCATTGCGTAAAATTTGACCTCAGGGGCGTAGAGCAGAGTCGAGTCCGAGGTGACGCCGGGAATTATCTCGTTTAAGGTTTCAAGCCCTTCGATTATGTCCATAACTATCCTGTGAGGAAGAGCCATTGAGATATCTCCAGGGGTTACGTCTTTGAGCGTATTTACAACAAGGTTTCTTGCAAGGCGTTCTTTTGTTGTTCGTCGGCCTCTTCTAAGGTCTCCCATGCGTTGCAGGACTGGTTTTCCTCCCCCTATCGTGGTTGCGAGTTTTGCGATTGAACGGGCGTACTTTGTTGTATTCTCAATGGGTTCGGTGAGCTCAATTCGGACAAGGAAAGCGAAATTGGTATTTTCGGATTGGGTATTTGCCAAGGAATGACCGTTAGTTGCGATAAAGCCTTCATACTCCTCCTTTACAACAAATCCTCGCATGTTTGTGCAGAAAGTCCGGACAAAATCATCATAACGGCGGCTCTGGATATGGAATTTGGGGTCGCGATTAATTTTCGTTACAGGGTCCATTACAATTGCAGGGACTTCTACCCTTACCCCTATGTCAATTCCGCCATAACTGGCTTCGATCCCATGTTTCTCAATCATGTTCGAGACCCAGTTGCAGCCCCGTCTTCCAGGTGACAGGAGCACGTAGCTGGCTCGCATCTCCTGTCCATCAGACAGTATAACTCCTTTGCAGGTTCCGTCCTCGATAAGCAGATCCTTTACCTCGGTCTCAAGCAGGAAGTCCACTCCTCTATTAACAAGGTACTGTTTAAAGCGTGCTATCACTGTAGGGGCATTATCCGAACCTATATGCCGCTGTTTTATTTCTATAAAACGTGCTCCTACCGAGGCAGCCCTGCGTTTAAGCTCCTCTACTTCCGGGGTTTCGGTCAACAGAGCTTCCTGTGGCGCCCCAAACTTCAAAAAAACCTTATCCACCTTTTCCACAAGCTGCCAGGCTTCAGTCTGATCTCCTGTCAGGGCTGCCAGATCCCCACCGACATCAGGCCGCAGGTTTAAGGTCCCATCCGAAAAAGTCCCGCAGCCCCCTACTCCGCACATGATATCGCAGGGTGTGCAATGCATGCAGTATGTCTGAGTTTTCATTGGGCACATGCGTTCATCTATATCCCTGCCCATATCCACGATAAGAGTTTTTAAAGACTTGAACTCTGCAAGCTCATAAGCTGCAAACATTCCGGCAGGTCCTGCCCCTACAATTATCACATCATAGTCCGAATTTCTCTCCCTTTTCCCTGAATATTTGCCTTCATTATCCATGCGTAGCACCTTTTCAATTTTTTAAGCATTCAAATATCTGAAATTCCCAATCTCAGCATAGAGAACTCCTGAAAACAGTAATAATTTTAAACCGAAAGCTTTTCAAAGTCCCCTCTGTAAATCCCCAAATTCAAAGCAAAACGCTAACGTGCTCCTGAAATGCTCTTTATAATTTATTGTGACAGAAAATGCAAGCTGTAAAAGATCAATAGAAGCCTGTTATATAAGCAATCTTCGCAGGCATTTTTCCTATCTAGCAATTTTCTTCTGCACCCTAATTAAGTATAATTTTCCCCTGTCAGGTATACTTTTCCCCTATACCATAATCAGGCATAATTTTCCTTTATATCATAATCAGGTATGAAATTATCCGTATAAAAAAATTCTATTTCGCTTGAAGAATAGCTGAGGCACCTGTTATCTAAATTAAATATCCGGTTTAAAAATTTAAGACTTGAAACGCGTTAAAAAAAGAATTTATGGATTTATAATCTTTTAAATTGCATATAGTCTTCTCACTTACCTTATTTTTGCTAAGAAATTAAAAACAATTATATAATACCGAAAAGAAATTCAATTAGTCCTTAACCTGGCATTTTTTTAAGGGTTTAAGATCTTCTAAAATCTTATTTGTTCGATAAAATCTGATTTGGTTTAAAGGGGGAAGAACAGGTGTGGGTAAGTAGATTGATTGTATTTTTATTGGTTACTATTTTTTTTATGGCTGCAGTTTATAATCCTGCATCCGCCAAGGAAATTACTGTAGACAACAGTGGTCCAGGCGCAGATTTCAAATCTATTCAGGAGGCAGTAAACAATTCCTCATCAGGTGATCTCATTCTTGTTTATCCGGGCTTCTATAATGAATGTGTGGATATATGGAATAATGTAAGCATTCTTTCTGTATCTGAAAATCCTGAGGATACTACTGTTAGGGCTTTTAAACTAAGCGCGAATAATATTACCCTAAGCGGTTTTAGCGTACAAGAATATTTAAATTTACAGGGTCCTAGAAATGATAACTGGGAGGATTTGATTATTTATGATAAAATTGAGAACTGCACTGTTAAGAATAATATTCTAGAATCGGGCATTGGGGCTGATAACTGCGACAATTCCACTATTGAGAAAAATACAATTTTAAAATCAGGTATCTACATATCGGGATCAGGGCGTGATTCTACTTTTACAGTCTCTGATAATCTAATTGTTAGCGGAAATATTAGTGTTGATCACGGACCATATGGATGTCTTCTGCTTAATAACACCCTTTTGGAGGGTGGCATAGGATTAATCTACAGTGATTGCAGAATTCTCGGCAACTATATATCGAATGATCCAGAGTCCGGAATTTCACTCTCAGAAGCTTCTTCTTATATAGAAAACAATACAATTGTAAATTGTAGTGTGGGCATCCATCTAATCTGGTTAGCGGGAATGAATAAGATTTACAATAATACCCTGATACATAACGATAAAGGAATTTCTATTTGGGGCTCAGGAGGCAACTCAATTTTAAACAATACTATTTCAAAAAACAACATTGGGATACTGGTGGACGGCTGGGCTATGGACCAGGCGGGAGATAATTCAATCTTAAATAATACGATTTCAAACAACAATATAGGAATATCACTCGAAGGTGATTCCTCCGGAAATGTAGTAGCCAATAACCGAGTGGAGCTAAATACTCAATGTGGAGTATATATTAACCAGATTAAGGATAATCTCGGTGAGAAGTATGTCGGTAAAGAGTCATATTATGGAATTAACCGGTTCTACAATAATATATTCAATAATACAGTCAACTTCTTTAATGACACAGGCAACTATACAGGCGATGTTGCGAAGGAAGACTATAGCCCCGGAGGAAATTCTGTTTCTTTAAACACTTCCAAAACCTCAGACACTAACATTATATGTGGGCCCTATATAGGCGGCAATTACTGGGCAAAACCTGACGGGACCGGATTCTCACAAACCTGCAACGACTGGAATAAGGATGGAATCGGAGACTCTATCTATACGGTCAGTGCGTATGATATTGATTACCTTCCTCTCGTCTCTATACCTGGAGACCAGCAGCCGGTATTTCCTGTTGCAGAATTCAGTACTAATGCAAGCAATGGTTATTTACCTCTTTCTGTCCTGTTTACAGACCTTTCCCAGAATGCAACGTCCAGGGCATGGGACTTCGAGAATGATGGAATCATTGACTCTACCAATAAAACACCGGTTCACGTGTACCCTGTATCCGGTACCTATACTGTCAATCTGACAGTAAGCAATGAAAATGGTACCTTCTCGAAGTTATATCCAGTAGTAGTATCCGACGGGCCTCAGTATACCTTCATGGAGGCTCAGATTACCAAAAACAAATCAAATCAGGTAAAACCTGCTATTTACGGCGATAGAATAATATTTCTTGATGATTGCAATGTATGGGGATATTATACTATCTATGTTTACGATCTCTCCACTTCCACAGAGGCTCAAATCCCTACCAATATTTCATACTATAATTCTGAGATATGGCCTGCAATCTATGGGGATAGAGTCGTCTGGAATGAATATCGCGATACCAAAGGAGGAGCGGAAGGTTCCAATATACACGTATATAATCTTTCTACCTCTAAAGAAACTCGTATTACAAACAGTGGAAAAGCATTCGATCCTGATATTTACGGTGATAGGATAGTCTGGACGGATTATCGCAATGGAAATGGAGATATTTATATGTACAATTTCTCCACAGGCAGGGAAACAAGGATAACTACAAACGAATCCGATCAAGATGATCCAGCTATCTATGATGATAAAATTGTGTGGCGTGATCGTAAAAAAATAGTGTGGTATGATCGGCACAGAGGATATAGTACGTGGTATAAAGATGATATCTACATGTATAATCTCTCAACATCTACAGAAACTCAAATTACCACCAGCGGATCCGCATCGAATCCAAAAATCCACGGTGACAGGCTGGTTTACTTGAATGGCAGCCATATTTATATGTACAATCTCTCTACCTCTAAGGAGACCAGAATCACCATCACCAATGAATCTAAATCAAATCCTTCTATCTATGGGGATAGAATAGTATGGGCGGATTGGTACAATAGAAACTGGGATATTTACATGTACAATATCTCCACTAACACGGAAACCCAGATCACCACGAATAAGTCCGATCAGATACATCCCGCAATTTATGGCGACAGGATAATCTGGGTGGATTCACGTAATGGATATAGAGTCAATGAACTTTTCCAGGGAAACCAAGACATTTACATGTGTACGGTATCGGTAATGGACCCTTCATTAAAACCGCCTGTTGCCGATTTCTTTGCGAATGTGACCTCGGGAAATGCACCCTTAAAAGCATTATTTACTGACAACAGAAAAGCAGCGAAGAGCCAGAACTGCGGAGCAAACGGAAATTAGCTATCAGGTCTCAAAAGCAGACTTCTCTAGTAAAGCAAGTCCTTTAACCTTCCTGACAAATCTGAGAAACATTATCAGGCACATTATTTCTCAGACAACTTTCCTGATAATCAGTTTCTTTACAACTTTTTTTCCATTTTCTCCATTAACGGCTTCATTTCCTTTATTTTCGGAGATCTCAACCCAGAGCTGGAAGTTGTAATCATTACCTGCTCCAAGGTCTCTGACACGTATTTCAAGGGGTTTCTCCCTTGTGGGTTCTTTTTCTCCTCTGAGTTTCTGGTGGAAGGTTTTTGCGGCAGCTTTTTCAGGAGCAGGGGCAGAGATTACTCCGATCATTCTTCCCTTTTCATCCGTGACAATGAAGGTTTTCTCTTTTTTATCCTGCCCTGCAGGCGATTCCTGTTTTATGGTTTCCCGCCGGAGCTGGCGCCTTACCCTGCTTAGAGCATCGTCTGTACTTCTTTTTTCGGGAGCCTGCCTTGAAGCTCTCCGGACTTCGGAAAGGTGTTTTTCTTTCCTTTCGGGCGGAATATAGGGGGCTTTTCCGAGAATCTCATGCAGGAGCATGATTGCAGCATGTTTGTCCAGAGGTTCATTATTATTTCCGCACTTCGGGGACTGAATACAGCTCGGGCAGCCACTTTCACAGGGACAGCTCTCGATTGCTTTTAGGGTGCCGTCAAGCACCTCTTCTATAAGGTCATAACCTTTTTCTGCGTACCCCACTCCACCCCTGTGCCCGTCATAAATGAAGATCCCGCTTTTGTTTCCGAGGTCAGGATGGGACGGCGTGGAAACCCCACCTACATCGCTCCTGTCCACAAGCAGATGAAGAGGGTACATTGAGATCATTGCATGTTCTATGGCGTGGATCCCGCCTGCAAAATCCAGTTTATGTTCCCCTACAAGTTCCTGCAGCCTGTCCGGAAGCTTGAGCCAGACAGCCATTGTCTGGAGGCTTATTGAAGGCATCTCAAGGTTGTGTGCGCTCATTATTTCATTACTCTGGGTCTGGATTTTCCTGTAACCAATAACTCTGTCCGTCACCTCGACTTCCCCAAGCCCAACCTCAACCTCCGGCGCGTGCAGCAGAGGCTTTACCGCATATGTTTCCTGTACAATCACAGACGAGTCGATCATGGGTTTCGTATAATAAGCATCATGCGTTTTTACAGCATGGATCTCCTTCTTTTCATGGTCGATCCTGTTTATGTAATAAGGTTCTCCCCTGTGCATGTAAACAGCCCCGGGATGGCACTCCCTGAAGGCTAGAGTTTCCTCGATGTCTTTTTCTATAGGGAAGCATTTTTCCCCTTCAAAAGCGAGCAGAGAGTAAGTATTATTATCGATTCCCCGGAGAGAAACGTGCTTGTACGGGAACGGGTCAGTCGAATACTTCAGGTCGTTACCTGCAAGCAGACCTTCGATCTCCAGAAGTTCCACAACTCTTGAATAGCCTTGCCCGAAGTATTTCTCGTCAGATGTCTTTAGAGGAATTTCTTTTGCGGCACAGAGCAGGTGTCCAGCAAGGATATATGGATTTCCGGGGTTGAGTACGGCATTTTCACTGCTTCTTGCAAAAAAGTCAGCAGGATTTCTCATATAATACTGATCAAGAGCGTTTGTGCCTGCTACAAGGACAACAAGGCTTTCGTTTCCACTTCTGCCCGCCCTACCTGCCTGCTGCCTTGCACTCATAACTGTCCCCGGATACCCGTCCAGAATACAGACATCAAGTCCTCCAATATCTATCCCCAGTTCGAGTGCATTTGTGGATATAACCCCCCGAAGTTCTCCAGAATTCATTTTCTTTTCGATTTCTTCCCTTTCCCTGTCAAAATAGCCGCTTCTATAGGAACAGATTGCAGAAGAGAGATTTTTCCTCCTTAAAAGCTCCCGGCAGTGTTTATACATCCTTTCAACTCCCTGCCTGGACCGGGTAAAAGCTAGAGTTTGGAATCCTGCCTGTACAGCCTCTGCAAAAAGCGAAGAAGCCTCGGAAAAGCTGCTTCTCCTCAGTGTGCACCCTTTATTGTTTATGTAAAGTGGCGGGTTCCAGAAAACGAACTGCTGACTGCCCTGAAGAGAACCGTTGTTCTCAACCACTGCAGCTTTTCGCCCGATAAGGGTTTCCGTATGGTCGTCCGGATTTCCTATAGTCGCAGAACAACAAATAAACTGCGGAGATGCCCCGTAATACTTAGCCACGCGTAAAAGCCGCCTTAGCAGGTTTGCCATATTGCTGCCTATAACCCCCCGATAGTAATGACTCTCGTCAACGACTATGAACCTGAGGTTCGAGTAAAAGCGCCTCCAGAGATGATGCCAGGCAAGAAAACTCATATGGATCATTTCAGGGTTTGTTAAAACCACATTGGTTTGCCCTTCTCTTACCGTCCTTTTCTCGGCTTCTGAGAGAGCGCCTGTATATCTGGCTATGCCTGCCCCTGATTTCAGAGCTGCTTCAAATTCCAGAAAAGACTTTAACTGGTCGTTTACAAGGGCATTTAAAGGAGAGATATAAAGGGCGGTTGCTTCGGGCTCATTAAGAATGGTCTCAAAAATAGGAATCATATAAGTAAGGGACTTTCCACTTGCTGTAGTCGTACACAATACAACGTCTTTTCCTTCCCGGACTTTTTCTATGGCTTCTACCTGATGCGTATACAGATTTTCAATCCCGATGCCTGAAAGGGCTGCTTTTACCTGTGGTTTCAGCTCAAGAGGCGCATACAGGGCTTCTCTTGCAGGAATTTTTTCATTATGAATTATCTGGTTTTCATAGCGGCTAGAAGCTTGAATCTGATCTAAGAAGAGGGAAATGTCCATTTTTTTCGGCACCGTTTTATTTTATGCTGGAGATCTATCCGGATGTTATTCTTATAGTATTTTGCTTTTTCTTTCCTACTTTTCGCAGTTCTTCTGGCATCAGTCTACACAGGGTGTAACAGTATAGTGTAACCATAAAGCTGCTGGAGAATAATCCAAAAAAATATAATCGGCTAATGTAGCCGGAGTATAAAATGGGAGATACCCTGAAAACCCTGCAGCATCAATTTACGAATCTCTGCAGCATCAATTTACGAATTTCCTCAAGCGAATCCTTAAACCTCCAGAACTCTCGGAAGACCTCTTTTTTCCGAGTAAGAACGGGAAGTAATTATTGATAAGGAAAATTACAGGTATCAGGCAGAGCAGGTTCAGCACTGTCAAGCCAAGAGCAAAGCCGACATTGTAATAATATGCCTCAACATCAATCACAAAGACCAGAACTATAAGTTTTGTAAGGATATCTTTTACAGGGAAGTGAAGCGCAAGAACAATCAGGCTGTTTCTCCCGTAATATTCCAGTACCTTTGAACTCCCGATGTTTTTGAAAAGATAAACAAAGGTAAATATTCCTGAAAAGCCCAGCAGGTAGTAAGAGAAGAAGTTTCCGTATTTCAGCACGTTCATATTCATCTCTTCTGCCGTAGGAAAGTGTAAAAGGTATCCAAAATACAGCAGGTTTATAAAGGCAAGAATACCGGGAAGGAACTTCCAGACCTTGTTAAACCCTTTTTTGAGTTTCGCATCTGGCTAGGGCTGGGGACTCAGGCTAGCTTTAGGCTTTTCCAGCAGTTTCCGCTCTTCAGGTTCCAGGAATTTTTTGAACAAATTTCCAGCCCCATAAAAAACCACAGCCGTGAGAGCCACATCCGCATTCCAGGGCAGCCTGAAAGGCACATAGACCGAATAAAGATATCCCAGCACTCCGACAACCGTGAGCCAGAACATAAGCTTTCCCGGTTCAGCGTAATATCTCTTTGCAAACCCGTAAAAGAGAAGCTCGGTTATAAAAAGGCAGGTCAGGAACCAGAGAGGCGGATTGTAAGAGATCATGGGTCCCAGTGCATAGACTATGGAATGAATGTTTTCGGCAGGACTGTCTTTGAAAAAGTCAATATTCGTGATCCCTGGCTGGTACCATATATCCAGTAATAAATAAAACAGACAGGTAAGCAGGGCAAAGCCGAAGTAAGGAATGATAAGTGACCTGAATCTTTTCTTCACAAACTTTGCAGCCGATGATGTATATTTCCCAAAATCAAACAGCAGCCCGGATATGAAAAAGAAAAGCGGCATATGAAAGGAAAAGATGTAAGTATCGAGCGCGACAGGCAGTTTATGATGTGAAAAAACAACAAGTATAATCCCGATTCCTTTTAAAGCATCTATCCATTGAAGTCTCATCCTATTAAAAAATAAATACCTTTATATAACAATCTTTTGGACTGGATTTACGCTTCAAGAGGACGGGATCTTTTCACTGCCCGAGTCCCGTCTCGGGAGGACGGTGCCCTTTTCGCTTCGCTCAAGAGGGCTTATTTTTGGACGGAAAATTTTACTCATTTTTGCCCGATCCTGCAAGCCTTTTAACGGGCTTCCTTAAAAAACTTAAGTGTGTACTTTTTTCTAAAAAGTTTGATCACAAGCCTTTTCAAAAAAGGCTTGAGCGAAAACTTTTTGAGAAAAGGTTTTATCGAAAACGGCTGGTAGGCGTGGTCAAGCGGCGCAACCCTTGATGATAAACCGGCGCAACGGTTTCGGTCAAGCCTTTTCGTAAAAGGGTTGCAGCGTGACGTTTGCGTTCAAGAGGGCTAATGCTTCCTCTTTTTGCTTTCTCTCAATTTTTTTCTTCGACTTCCATTTGCCTTTTGTGAAGGGTGTCAAGCAAGCTGGTAGAGACTTTCGTAGTTATTTATTAACTAAAAAATGTTCCCGAGTAGAAGGGATTTTTTCCAACCCATACAACCTGTTCGCCATCCAGTCATTTCCAGTGGAGATATTTAGAATTTAACCTTTGGAGTCTCCCTTTCTGCCTGCTGGGTTTCAAATAAATCTTTTTTCGTGAATCCCATGAGGGATGCGACAATATTTTTAGGGATTGTCTGAATGCTGATATTGTACTTCATGACAGTATCATTATAAAACTGCCTTGAATAGGCAATTTTATTCTCAGTCTCCATGAGGTCTTTCTGAAGCTGCATAAAGTTCTGATTGGCTTTCAGTTCAGGGTAATTTTCTGCAACTGCGAATAGGGATTTGAGGGTTGAGGACAGATAATTTGATGCTTCTGCCGTTTCACTGATGCTATTTGCAGACATCACCGCAGCTCTGGCTTTTGTGATATCTTCTAAAAGAGTTTTTTCGTGTTTTGCATAGCCTTTCACGGTTTCTACAAGATTTGGAATAAGGTCATAGCGCCTTTTAAGCTGGACATCTATTTGAGCCCAGGCATTTTCTACCCTGTTTCTTTGTTTTATAAGATCATTGTAAATTATGACAAAAAGTAACCCCAGAATTATTAATATTATTATCGAGATCTCCAGTAACAAGAAATCACCATCCGTTAAATTGAAATATACCTTAACGGGCTCCACCGCCTCCGCCACCTGAACCTCCGCCCACTCCGCTTACTCCCCCGCTTCCGTATGAAGATGGAGCTGAAGATGGAGCTGAAGATGAGTAAGCACTCTCAAAGCCTGAACCGAACTGGCCGAAGCTGTGGTACACGTAGTAAAAATGGCTTGTTTCCATTTGTTCAGCAGGAACCACTAATGACATGTTTTTAAGGACTTCTTCTGCAACTCCAAGAGCGGTTGCATATACCAGATAAGAGTCCCAGAGTTCAATGGATTCCGGAGGATGCTCTTTTAGCGCGGAAAAATCCGTGAGGTATTTTTTGAAGTTGTTCCAGCGTTCATAAAAAAGCCTCCCTTCTGGAGTCCAGCGCCCAAGCGCCTTTTCGAATACCGCTGAGAAAATTATCATGACTATCCCGAAAGCTGCAATCAAAATTACAAGTATTTTTACATTGGATGCCCGAGGGAATGCATCTGATGGGAAAAAATTAGAAACTGCGATAAAATAAATGATTGCTGCAATTGTAGTAATTGCGCCGAAAATGCTCATGTATTTGTTCCCAGTGGATTTGAAGAGTTTTTCAACTGCAATATGCCTTTTAACCTTCTCATCCCAGGCGAGAATAAAATCATAGAAATCTGTCCCTTTTCCAAGTTCTTTTTTCAGTTTGTTCCATGAAATTTTGTTTCCAGAAGCATGTTTTTTCAATAAATTGAGCACGTCTTTCTCGAAATCTGCTAGTTCTGGGAACTTCCCCTCAGCTTTCGCGTAAGATTCTGGACTTTCAAGTTCAATTAAAATGTCTTCAGATTTGGATTTAAACAAACCATATGCCTTGCTTTCTTCAGATGTTATAGTACGAAGAGAAATATAACCAAGGTTGGCAAGGTTCATAACCGTAGCAGTAAATCCGTCCATTGTAGGGATGCCTATTTCCCCCTGCATTATAGCATTGACTATCGCAGGTTTTGAATCGGTAGGAGGTTCTCTTTCATATACTGCTTCGTAGTCTATTTTCGGTTCTCTTCCATATTTGAAGTAGATGAGGAAGGGAACTGCCAGATAAATGAGAGCGAAAAGAACTGTCAGACCGTAAAGGCTATTTAAAATTGATACTTTTCGCTGGTATTCATTTTCAATAGCTGTTATTTCTTTGAGGCCTTCTGAGTTGTCTATCTGAACAATACTGGAGTTGGGGGATTCTATCCTTGGAAAAACAACTCTGATTTCATACCATCGATATGAAGGAATTTCTCCCGTCCTTAAATAGAGAGTGTTCTTTTCCACACTAACATTCTGAGTGTAGTCAGCCGGGTGTATCCAGTACTGAATCTCACTCTCGTTTTCAACAGGGAGTGTAATGCTTCCTTTCAAGTTTCCAAGAGATTTTTCCCATTCTTCGCCCCAGAGCTTATAGTGAAATTCGGAAACATCGTTATGGACTTTAACTACACCGTAATGATCGTAAGAAACAAAAAAAGTCACTTTTTCAGGAGTCGGGGTTAGAAGTTCACCTATCAACTCGTATCCTTCAGAAGTCTCTTCTACTCTGAAAGTACATGCATTATCCGAACAATATCCCTGGATATTCCGAATAGATTCTCCTGGAGACACTTTAAGGACTCTAAAAACTTCACTATAATCCCCATCAAAAGTGTATGAAATCGATTCCTCAACATGAACAATGCCTGCGGGATCTATAGTTATATTCGTTGTCGCTTCTTCCAGAGTATAGTCCCTCGCACTGGCTGAGGGCACCAGAAAAAAAAGAACCAGCAGAGTAGCAGTTATAGCTATTTTCAGGAATGCAGGATTAGTACATGTTTCTTTTACAGGTTTAAGAGATCCTTTCAAAAATCTCAGCCAGATTCCCCCAAATCCATATTATATTCAATATATTAAATTTTACCGGAGTTCTCTTACAAAATAGCAAAACATGAAAATTAGAGTAGGTCTGCACTGCAATTAAGAATGCAAAATCCTTAAAAACTAATTAATTATAGGCTACTGATTTTCAAGGTTTTTTTGACAGATCTCAAGGTATCAGCTATTATTCAGTTCCGCTGTTCTCCTCAAAACCACCTCCTATATTGCCAGCCTCCTCTGTCTCCATCTCCTCCTTGATAGGATGATGAGAAGGCATTTCCGTGTCGTAACCAGACTTGCTATAATAATTGCAGCTTATAGGATGAAAGCGGCTCCTTTTTAACTGCTCGGGCGGAACAATCTGAGATATATTTTGAAGCATTTCCTTTGCGACTCCGAGAGAGACAGCATATATAAAATAGGAATCCCAGACCTCAACTGATTCAGGAGGGTGTTCTTTTAGAGCAGAGAGGTCTGTAATATATTTTTTAAAATTGTTCCAGTGTTTGTAGTAAAGGTTTCCTTCGGGAGTCCATCGTCCAAAAACCGTTATGAACGTATTTGAGAATTTTGTCATAATGAATCCATAAATCCCAATCGAAGCCGTCAACACACAAATCTTTGATGTCAGAGGAAAAACTTTTGAAGGGAAAAACCCGGTGATTAAAATATAATAAACAATTGCTGCTATTAAAATCAATCTAGAAAACCAGTACATGTACACATGTCCGGTGGATTGGAAGAACTTATCAAACGCCGTGTATGCCTGAACTTTCTTGCTCCAGGCAATTAAGAACTTATAGGAATCCGGTTCGTTTTGAAGCTCTTTTTCAAATTTTTTCCAGGAGATTTTCCCTTCGGAAGCATGCGCCTTTAACAAACTGAGCACATCTTCTTCAAAATCTTCCAGTTTAGTGGAGACTCTACTGGTTTGAGGGTCTTTCTCATTACCGGGAAGTTCTACCATAAAATCTCTGGATCCGGGCTCCTGAGTATCTGACAAGTCTTTCTCTTCGGGTTTTAAGTTCCGGAATGAAATATAGCCTCGGTTAACAAGATCCAGAATGGTTGCAGTAAATCCATCTATTGTGGGGATACCCATGCTCCCTTTCATAACGGCATTTACAACGGCAGGCTTGGAATCGGCAAAGATATCTCTTTTAGATATTGTTCTATGATCGATCTCCGGTTCTCTTCCATAGCGATAGTATATAAAAATAGGAAACGCCAGAACAAAGAGTGCAAATAAAACTGTCGCACTATACAGATCTTCCAGGATCAGCCCTTTCTTTTGATATTCACTTTCAATAGCCAGTATCTTTTCGAGCCCTGCGGAATTATCCACCTGGACAAGATCTGAATTGGGGGATGCAATTCTCGGGAAAACCGCCCGGATCTCATACCACTGGGTGGAAGGGATCTCATCTGTTCTTAGCAGAATGACATCATTTTTTACATTTACTTCCCGGGTATAGTCAGCCGGATGAATCCAGTACCTGATTTCACTCTCGTTTTTCACCGGAAGCATAACACTTCCTTTAAATTTCTTTAAAGGTTTCTCCCATTCACCTCCCCACAGCTTATAGTTAAGTTCAGAGACATCCCTGTAAACTTTGACTGCACCGTAGCAATCGTAAGAAATATGAAATGTTAATCTTTCAGGGGTAGGGTCTGGAAGCAAACCTATTAATCTGTACCCATCCTGAGTCGGTTCAATCAAGAGTTCACATTCTTTATCGGAAAAATGCGCCTCAACATTCTCGATAGATCCTCCCGGCAGGGTTTTTAGTTCTCTGTGAACATCGAAATACTTCCCATCAAATACATATGAAACCGACTCTTCAACATGGACAACCCCGCGGGGATTAACTGTTATATGTGTCTCAGCTTCTTCCAGTGAGTATTTTGCACTGACTGGAGATACCAGGCAGATAGCAAGCAGCAAAAAAGTGAGTGTTTTCAATAGCAAGGATCTGAGTTTTGCCTCTCTGGCACCCCCGCAGGAAGCATCTGAAAGCCCCAATAATTTCCCCCAACCCATATTATATTACGGATAATATAATTATCCGGAATCTTCTTAAGACTTGGGTATGAGCCGAGCCTCTTAAACGAAGAGAAGGTCAGTCATCTGGCAGAAGACTACAAAAGTTTCAAAGTAGAAGAGTTTGAAGAAGGCGAGTTTCCCAGGAAGCTTTATCAGTAACCATGCGGGAATAAAGATGGGCAAGCTTTGATAAGATTCAGATAGCAGGAAATTACTCAATAAAAAACCGTTATTGCTTGCAATCCGGAAATAGGAAAAGCTGCGCCTGTGTTTCCTGTTTTTTATTCTTTCCCGCTTTTCCTGATTAGAAACTTCTCATTTTAAATCATAAAAAAAATCAAAAGCAGTTGTACTTATTACTTAATAGCACGAGTATACGCTATAAAATCATGTGTATATAGTTGAATTTTATGTTTGCATTGAAAATTTTTATGTTAAAATCTTTTTTCGTTGAATACAATTTTTGATATAATTAATTTAAAATAATTTATGTCATTAGTATATTCTGGAGTGGGAAACCGGAGAAAAGGGGCGAACTGAGATCTACCACATAGGAGAACCTCCTGAGGGCGCTGATCCATCTCTTCGAAATGTGTTTGGGGGAGCACGAGATCTTCGAAGAGGCTGCATTGGGGGGATGCAGTAAACGGATTCAGCGCCTCAAGGTTCTTCATACTCTTACTACTCTTACTAACCGATTTCTTAATATCTCATAAGCTGATTTCTCATAGCTGGTAAGATATTTCTCAATATTTTGAATCTGCTTTTTAGTGCTTTCTTATTACTTTTTATTACTTTTCCAATTTTTTCGGGCAATTGCCTTAAATCTAATCCATGTTTTTCTCTTTTCTACCTGAACTAATCCAGTGCTTTTTGTGGATTTTTTACCCTTAATAGCTTTTGCATAGGCAAAGCTTTAAATCAAATGATTCAGTTTATCGCATGTTTCATTTTCGGGATTAGATCCCGTTGGAATGTGGTCCTGTAGGGCAGGGCTGAACCGTGAAACAAAAGTGAAACTTGGTGTTTAAATTGGTAAAATCTTTTTATACATACGTACGCGATGCATGGAAAAACCCTGATGAGACTTATGTGAACGACCTCCGCTGGGAGCGCTTGCAGGTCTGGAGAAAGCAGGGATCTGTGACCAGAATTGAAAGACCGACCAGAATTGACAGGGCACGCTCCCTTGGATACAAAGCCAAGCAGGGCATTGTAGTCGCCAGGGTAAAGGTACGCCGCGGAGGGCTTGGTAAAACAAGGTTCAACCGTGGAAGAAGAACCCAGAGAATGGGAGTAAACAAGATCACAGGTGGCATGAGCATTCAGAGGATTGCTGAATCCCGTGCAGACCGCAAATACCCCAACCTTGAGGTCCTGAACTCTTACTGGGTAGGAGAGGATGGAAAGCACAAATGGTATGAAGTTATTCTTGTAGATCCCCACCACCCCGTGATAAAGAGCGACAAAAACCTGAACTGGATTTGCGACCCGTCTATCAGGGACAGAGCCGCAAGGGGCAAGACCAGCGCTGGCCGCAAGGGCAGAGGCTTGTCTACACGCGGAAAAGGTACTGAGAAAACCAGACCAAGTATCCGTGCACACAAGAGTCGAGGCAAGTGATTCATCACATAATACTGCGTGTGATCGCCCACGCAACTGAAGATGTTTCCAGAGTCCGCGAGGCTCTGGACCTTTTTTTATCTGGTGCCGGCGTCCGGGAAGGAAGCGAATTGATTGAAGAGCTTCAAGCTGAAGGGCACCATGGAAATCCTATTACTATCCTGAGCGTACAGCTTAAAAGAAAGGCAGACTGTCTGAATTTTGCCCGTTTTGTCAGGGAAAGACTTTCTGAGGAAGACGTAGCAAAGCTCAGAGAAGAAATGCCTGAAAGGCTGGACGAGAACCAGGTCTTCCATCTCCGCTTTGACAAACAGGCTGCATACTTGCAGCAGGTGAGGCTGACCAATTCCTCGGATGCGATCACTGCAAAAATCAAGATCGAAACATATCCGAAGAGCCGGGAAAAAGCCGGAGCTATAGTGGAGGAGTTGTTTGGGTAAACCGAAATTCTACGATTTTTGCGTTCATGCGGTGCCAGACGGGGAAAATACTGCTGAGCAGCTTGCTGCCCTCGCCAGACATTTTGGGTACAGCGGGATTGCGCTTGCAAATCACTCGGATAAACTTCCTCAATCGCAGCCTGAACTATCTTCTACTAATGAGTTTGAGATTTTCAGGGGAATCGAGCTTGTAGAGGAAAATCCCTCAAAACTTCATGGACTTATTGGAAAATTTCGGAAATCTGTGGATGTCCTTATAGTGCATGGAGGTTCCGAAAACATCAATAGGGCTGCACTGGAAAATCCGCAAGTGGATATCCTTAACCATCCGGCTTTTGAGAAGAGCAGCGGGTTAAATCAGGTGCTTGCAAAAGCCGCAGCTGAAAATAACGTTGCAATCGGCCTGACATTAAGACCCTTTCTTCATTCAAGAGGTCCAAGGCGCGTTCGCCTGTTGTCGGATCTCAGGGCAAACCTTGACCTTGCCAGAAAATATGACGTTCCCCTTGTCCTTTCTAGCGATGCGATGTCCTGTTTTGACCTTCGTTCTCCGAGGGATGCCCTTGCCCTCGCTGAAGTCTGCGGGCTTGAAGAAGACGAAGCCCTTGAAGCCATGACGACTGTGCCTGAAAGAATAATCTCGAAAAACCGCCCAGGTCCCGGGTATATCAGGGAAGGTGTAGAGGTGCTTGAGGAGGGAAATTACTTTTGAAACGTCTGCTTCCTTCGCTTCGTGCAAAAAAACGCTATCTGGCTTTTGAACTGGTTTCTGAGGGGCAGGTCAGCAGGAGTGATCTCGTCAAAGAGGTTATGTCCTCGGCTTCTTCCCTGCTTGGGGATGTCACTGCAAGTGAATGTGATATCAGAGTACTGGGATTCGAAGACTGTAAAGGCATTATCCAGTGCTCTCACACTAAAGTGAAAGAAACAAGGGCTTCCCTGGCAACTCTTACCAGGGTTGGCGGAAAGAGGGCGACTTTGCACGTACTTGGGATATCGGGCACGATTAAAAAAGCAACCGAAAAATTTCTCCAAAATCATACGGTTTTCAAGCCTGAAATCAGAATGAAATCCAGAAAGGTTGAAGAATAACAAGCCAGGCAGGATTCAGGAAAGCCAGATTAAGTAAGTTTAGGAGTCACTGATTTTTATGCCAGGCTTGGAAAGTTTGGGTCTTGAGACAGTAGAAAACTATTTAATGAACTATCAGGATGCTGTTTAATATATACTATAATGAATGACTATATTAATGAGTATATTAGTTGTAACAGGTATAATATTGATTGGCAGGACTGATTGATAGGAAAGTAGTTGGCAGGAAAACCAAATCCGGACGATTGCGGGTCTGATTGGAAAGCAGACAGAAACCCGAATAAGATGATGCTGTAGAAGTAAGAGTTCTTCTAAGATTTCAAAATCCGGCTTTAAATGCTGAAAAACTCGAAGCTTCACAAGCATTATAACTGAGTAAATACACTTTATTAGCGAACTTAGTTAACATTGGAACTGAAATTAAAAACTTAAAAAAGCTCTTAAAGTGTGCGTATTCAGATCTGGAAACATACTTTGCAGGGTAGAAATACCTTTGAATTCCTGCAACTGGGGTATTTTCCGCAAGTTTCGTCCGAAAATTTCTTTCAGAACTGAAAGTTCCGAATGGAAGGTTAAAAACTCTAATAAGGTAGAAATACGTTATAGGAAATCAAAAGTCGGTTTCCTTACCTGAACAATGGGTCGGGGACTTTCAGTCTTTCAGTCCTGAATTTTCGGAATATTCGCGCAGCAGTTCATAATCACTGACCAAAGCCTTTTTGGGGAAGGCGGTGATTTAGCTGACTAGCCTGCGAACAGGAGATACTTAAAGGAAGAAAGCCCGGTTTCTTGCCGGGAAGATGAAAATAATACAAAATAAAAATTAAGGGAGATACGGAATATGCAGATGGCACCACAGATGGGCTATGACAGGGCGATTACTGTTTTCAGCCCTGATGGAAGACTTTTTCAGGTAGAGTATGCCCGCGAAGCGGTCAAAAGGGGAACAACAGCCGTGGGGATCAAGGCAGTCGATGGGGTAGTGCTGCTGGTTGACAAGCGAATAACAAGCAGGCTTGTGGAAGCCGAGTCAATTGAAAAAATTTTCCAGATTGACGACCACATAGGGGCAGCAACCTCAGGACTTGTAGCGGATGCCCGCTCCCTTGTTGACAGAGCCCGTGTAGAAGCGCAGATCAACAGGGTTTCTTATGACGAGCCCATAGGTGTGGAGGTTATCTCTAAGAAAATCTGCGATCACAAGCAAACTTACACTCAGTACGGCGGAGTTCGCCCGTATGGGACTGCACTTCTGATTGCAGGCGTGGATGACAATCTGCCCAGACTCTTTGAAACTGACCCGAGCGGGGCGCTCCTTGAATACAAGGCAACAGCTATCGGAGCAGGCAGAAATGCGGTCGTTGAGGTCTTTGAGGCTGAATACAGGGAAAATATGAACATGGACGAAGCTATCCTTCTTGGCATGGATGCGCTCTATAGGGCTGCTGAAGGCAAGTTTGATGCATCTACCCTTGAGGTTGGTGTTGTGTCGCTTAAGGATAAAAAATTCAGGAAATTGGTTCCTGAAGAAGTTGAGAATTATGTCCAGCAAATCCTTATGAAATATCGCGAAACTGAGCGCAAAGAATAAAATCTATATAATATTTGAGAGTGAGTAATCAGAGAATCTTCGGATTCTCAAATAATGTTTTGGAGAAGGTATTCGAAAATGGTGTCCCTGGACGAGGCAGTGACTGCACGGCTCAAGAGAGGCAACAAACACTTCGAGGTCCTGGTCGAGCCCGAAGGGGCTCTGGCCTACAAACGAGGAGAGGACGTAAACCTTGAAGATATCCTGGCGGTTGAAACTATCTTCGAAGACGCAAGCCGAGGGGATCGAGCAGCAGAGTCCGATATTGTCAATGCTTTTGAGACGACCGACCCTTTAAAGATTGCTGCCATGATTCTGAAAAGTGGGGAGCTTCAGCTCACTGCTGATCAGAGAAAACGCATGATCGAAGAAAAAAAGAGAAAAGTTATCTATACCATTTCCAGAAATGCTATAAACCCCCAAACAAAAGCACCGCACCCCCCCGCTCGGATCGAAAGAGCGATGGAAGAAGCAAAGGTGCATATAGACCCCTTAAAAAGCGTGGATCAGCTGGTCAATATTACAATGAAAGCCATTCGCCCGCTTATACCTATACGCTTTGAGGAGATCAATATTGCTGTGAAAATCCCTCCCGAGTATGCTCCCAAAGCATACGGAGAGATTTCCAGAATCGGAAGTATTACAAAAGAAGAATGGCAGCCTGATGGCTCTTGGATTGCAGTTGTAAGAATCCCTGCAGGAGTCCAGACTGATTTTTACGCTCTTATAAATCATCTTACAAAGGGAGAGGCTCAAACTAAACTTTTATAAGAGGATGTTGGATGGATAAAAAAATAGTGATCCCTGGTGACCTGCTATCCGAAAATTCCAAGAAAGCCGGATACGGGACTTATGTCAAGAACGATAAGATCTATTCTTTGTTTTGCGGTATTGAAAGTCTTAAAGAGGATAAAGTTGGAGTGATCCCTCTTGCGGGAGCCTATATCCCTTCCGTGAATGATGTAGTGATCGGGGTCGTTATTGCGGTTACGCCATCCAACTGGATAATGGATATTGCCTCTCCTTATGAAGGCCTGTTCCATGTATCTGAGTATCCCAGAAGAATAGAACCCCAAGAAATGTCCGAAGTTCTGGATGTAGGCGACTCTGTAATTCTCAGAGTAAAAGATGTAGACAGTTCTATGAAAGTCGAGCTTGCCCTCCGGGATTCAACCCTCCATAAACTTAAAACAGGCCATATTGTCGAAATTGAGCCTGTAAAAGTCCCACGTGTGATCGGACATGGCGGTTCCATGATCTCAATGCTGAAGAAAGAGACAAACTGTAGCATTTTTGTTGGCCAGAACGGTAGAATATGGATCGATGGAAAGGACGACGATGTGGAGCTTTTAAGCAGGGCTCTCAGAAAGATCGAAGCCGAAGCCCAGCATTCCGGATTGACAGATCGGGTCTACAATTTCATAAAAAATGAGAAGAGTAAACAAAAAGAATCTAAGCCCGCTAAGTTTTTTAAAAGCGAAAAGAAAGAGGAAAAGCTGCCTAAAGAAGATCATTCCGAAGAAATTTACAGGAAGATCGATGTGCTGCTGGATCCAAAGAACTGAGTTCCGGATATTATGAGGGATTTTAGGAAAGCTTCTGTAAAGTAGTTGTTTTAGGAGTTTTTTGGAGATTAAAGTATGAGTGATAAACCTGAAAAATTAATCACTGACGATGGGCTGCGCCTTGACGGGAGGCGTGCGGATGAAATCAGGCCCATGAAAATTGAGGTCGGAGTACTCTCTAGAGCCGACGGTTCATGTTATCTTGAATGGGGGAAAAATAAAATTCTCGTAGGTGTATTCGGCCCGAGAGAAGCCCACCCCCGCCGTTCACAGCGTGCAGATAATGCAGTTATCCGTTATAGATATAATATGGCTTCTTTTTCTGTGGAAGACCGTGCAAGACCCGGACCAAGCAGACGGAGCATTGAAATCTCAAAAGTTTCCAGGGAAGCTTTTGAACCGGTAATTATGACAGAGCTCTTCCCGAAGACCGCAATTGATATTTTTGTGGAGGTGCTTCAGGCTGATGCGGGAACAAGGACAGCAGCAATCAATGCCTCAAGCATAGCTCTTGCCGATGCAGGCATTCCAATGAAGGGACTGATAACTTCCTGTGCTTTTGGAAAAGTTGACGGGCAGATAGTACTCGACCTTAACAAGGAAGAGGATAATTATGGTGAGGCGGATTTTCCTGTTGCAATGACTCAGGATGGAGATATTACCCTGCTCCAGATGGACGGACATCTCACTCCCGAAGAAATCAAGAAAGGTCTTGAACTTGTAAAGAAGGGCTGCAAAGAAATTCTTGAAATTCAGCGGGCAGTCCTGAGAAAGAAGTTTGAAACTCCTGTCGAGGAGCCTGAAGAAGAGACCGAAGAGGCTGAAATTGAAGCTGTGGAAGCTGAACCTTCTCTTGAATACGCTCCGGAAGCAGCGGTTGTAGAAGAAATTATTGAGGAAGCCGGGGAGTTTGAGGAAGAGCTTTCCCAGGAAACGGTTGAAGCCTGTGCTGTTGATGAAGAAGCTTCCGAGTGCGAAAAACTCGAAGAAATCATTAAAGAGGCTGAGGCTGAAGTAATAGAAGCGGAAGCTATAGAAGAAGTAATTGAAACAGAAATCGAAGAAGAAGCTGAAGAGGAAGCTTTAGAAGCTGAAACTGAGTTTGAAGCTGCTTTTGAGGCTTCTTATGAGGAATTTGCCGAGTCTGTGGTGACTGGAAAACTTTGTCCCGAAAAAACTGTTTCTGAAAAAGCAGAATTAGAGCCTGAAATCGAGGAATTTGCTGAAGAAAAACCCGAGATTGAGGAAAAACCTGAGATTGAGGAAAAACCTGAGATTGAGGAAAAACCTGAGATTGAGGAAAAACCTGAGATTGAGGAAAAACCTGAGATTGAGGAAAAACCTGAGATCGAGGCAAAACCTGAGATTGAGGAAAAACCTGAGATTGAGGAAGAAGCCGGGATTGAAAAGGCTGCTTCAGAAGAAGCTTTTGAATCCAAACCAGAGATCGAGCCTGAAGCTGAATCCAGGGAAAAGGCAGTAGAAGCCGAAGAAGTGCCCGTAGAAGAGGAGTGCAAAGGACCCTGGAAGGTAGTGAAGGATCCCTCTGAATCTGGAAGCAGAGGTGAAAACTATGAGTGAAGTTATTGCCACACTTAAGAAGGACTACATTTACAACCTTATGATTAAGGGGAAACGCCAGGATGGGCGCGGCTTTAAAGATTTCAGGGATATCAAGCTCGAGACGAATGTTATCGCAAAAGCTGAGGGTTCGGCAAAAGTGACATTGGGAAATACCCAGGTGCTTGTAGGTGTCAAGCTTCAGACAGGAACCCCTTTTCCGGATTCTCAGGACGAAGGCGTGATTATTACCAACCTGGAACTCAATCCTATTGCTTCCCCCGAGTTTGAGCCGGGCCCACCCAGAGAAGAAGCAATCGAGATGGCAAGAGTTGTAGACAGGGGAATCCGGGAATCGGGCGCAATTGATATAAAGAAGCTTTGCATAACCGTTGGAGAATCCGTCTGGATCGTCTTTATAGATGTCCACGTCCTCAATGACGATGGAAATATCATTGATGCATCCTGTCTCGCTGCTATTGCGGCTCTTATGACCACTATTATCCCAAACGAGCAGCAGGGAATCGGGCCAAATGTGCCCCTTCCAATGAAAGAACTTCCTGTGGGCGTGACTCTTGCCAAGATAGGTTCAAAGCTCATGGTGGACCCTTCTCTGGATGAGGAAGCCGTTTGTGAGACAAAACTGACTGTGGTCTCAGGTTCGGATGGAGCCGTTGTAGGCATGCAAAAAATGGGCTCTGCTCCTTTAACCGAGGCTGAGGTGCTGGAAGCAATCGATATAGCGTGCGAAAAGGCAGCCGAACTCAGGGAACTTTACCTGAAGGATCTGGTAAGACAGGAATGATTTAGTAGGAATGGTTCAGGCAGGATTAATTAAATATAAATATGAAATGCCAGTATTACGGTCTAAGTACACGGCAATAAGTGACAAAGGAATCTGAGAAGCTGGGTTTCAGGGATCTGACCCATGTGCCAGCAGGTTCAGATTGAGTCTTTTCGAATTAAACGTTTACATTTATAAGGAGTTATTAACGATGGCAAAAAAGTTTACTAAGAAAGGAAGAATTTCCAGATCAGCAGGCAGATTTGGTCCCAGATACGGAAGAAAGGATAGGAAGCTTGTTGCAGACCTGGAAGAACGCATGCGAGCTCCGCATGTATGTGTAAAATGCGCCCGCCCGACCGTTAAAAGAATCGGAACCGGTATCTGGAAGTGCAGCAAGTGCGGGCACACCTTCGCTGGGGGGACCTATATTCCATATACCAGTGTAGGTCAGACTCTTCTGCGCACCATGAAGAATGTTGCTGAGGCAAAGTGAATCTGTAAGGTTGTGGTTGTATGGGATACAAATGCACTCGATGTAAGCAGAAAGTGGAAATCGACTACGAGTACACAGGTATAAGATGTCCCTACTGCGGGCACAGAATCCTGGTAAAAGAGCGTCCTACAACCATCAAGCGCATTAAGGCCGAATAAAGGAGTTTCTTTATAATTTTTCGGCAAGCAAATGAAGTATTAGATAAAGACCGGGCTTCTGTGAACATGAGCCCTACTATCTAATCCTACTATCTAATTATTCGATGTATAGGATAAACAGAAAAACGAATACTTTTAAAAATATATTTTCTATCAAGGTTAAAGATCTGAAAATTTATTTTGAAATAATCCCCTGATTTCTTCTGTAGTATCTGGGTTCAGTTCCAGAAATGGCTTAATACCAGGTTTATATGATCTTGTTTCCCAATGGAAGTAAAGATCGACATCTTTGCCGAAAATTTCTTTTTAACTTCTTTTGCTTGCTAATTGAGGTTGTTCGAAGAAAAGAATTGAACGGTATTGCCTAAGATTTCTGACAGTTTATTTTTTAACAATTTAAAAACCTAGTTCCCCTGCAACAGAGTTATAATAACTATCTTTTAACAGCCTTTATACAATAAATAGGATGAGCATAGTCGAGCTTATCCAGAAGGCTCCCTTTTTTCCTGGCTGAACGGCAGAGGGAATCCATACGCTCAATATTAATCTTCTCAAAACCTGCATCGTTTAAGAACCTGAATACCCGGTCAGGTTTCAAGCTATAAAGAGGCAGGTCGTTTTTAATCAGGTTATAGTGTTGCTTATAGGGATTTTGGTGTTTTCTTTCCTTTATGGAACGTATGCAATCCGATACCGTACGTATCGATCTCAGGAATATCCCTGAGTTGAACCAGTCGCCGTCGATAGCAATGACCATTCCGTCTTTCTTCAATACCCGCCCCCACTCGGACAGAGCTTTTTGCGGGTTAGGAAGCGTCCACAGGAGAAATTTGCTGGATACTACGTCAAATTGCATGTCCGGAAACGGCAGATCCTCTGCATCTCCCTGAATGAAATTTATGTCCAGAGATCTCTTCAAGGCATTTTTTCTAGCTTTATCCAGCATATTGGTTGAAAGGTCAACTGCAGTCACATGATGTCCCATCTCTGCAAACATCAAAGCAAGTTGACCTGGACCTGTACCGACATCGAGAATTTCGAGCTGTTCTCTTCGGTTTAATGCTGATGAAAGCATGTTTTTCCAAGCAGTGCGCTCTTCTTCTGAGTATTCTACAATGCCAGTGCTATAAACCTCACTGCGGTAATCCCAGTAATCTCTAATCATTTCTTTAATTTCCATATGTTCACCCATAAGATGAGTTAAGAAAATCATTTGCCTAAGGGCAAATTAATTAAAATGACCAAGTGTGTGAATAAATATCTCATTAAACGTAACACTATATCTTATAAGCATATAAAATATTAACTTTTTTTAACATTAGTTTGAATCGATATAATAAAATCCGTAAGATTTGATATAATAAAATCCATAAGAATGAGTAAGATAGAAAAAAGAAAAATCCGCTTAAAAATGTAAGTTTACAGGAAACAATGAGAAAACAGAAATGAGAAACAATTGATTTTTCTGTCATAGGAATGAGAGAAAAGAGACAGTAAATCTCTAACCAAATACCTGAAAATCAACATTAAATTTATTAAACTCCTGTAAAGCAGAATTAAACTATTCTCAGAATTATTTAGCAGCAGTTTTGATCAATAATAACCTTAAATCAAAATTTAAGGTATGTCTTAAAAGCCGTATCTTAAAAAATGCATCTAAAAGGTATATCTTAAAAGAAACATTATTGTTACTTTTATCCTCATATTTTTGCAATAAAAATGAACCAATATTATTACTTTTACATACAGGATAAATTCGAAAGTTTTATAATGATCATGTTTTATGTTTATTCCTAGCATAAAAATTTAGAAATTATTAATATTTAGTTTTATTAAATTCATTATTCATATGATATAGTGTTTTAAAAATGAAAAACATTGGAAGTATCTGTTATAAAAAACTACTCCAGCAAATGCAGGAGCGTTGCTTTATATCCAAATTAATAAGAGAGTGATTTTTATTGAATTTACTCACAATTTCCAGTTTATACGTGGATTTTCCCACTGACGACGGTCTGGTCAGGGCAGTAAATGGGGTAGACCTTTCCATAAAAATGAATGAAGTTTTAGGACTTATCGGGGAATCAGGCTGTGGCAAAAGCGTACTTGGACTTTCTGTCATGAGGTTACTGCAGGAAGATGTTATTCTCAAAGGGGAGATTCTCTACTGTGGAAAAAACCTGTATTCGATTGAAGAAGACGCCATGAGAAAACTCAGGGGCAAGGAAATTGGCGTGATACTCCAGAACCCTGGAAGTTCTCTTAATCCAGGATTGACAGTCGGCTCTCAGATAGCTGAGCCTATAATGTTGCATAAAAAAGTAAAAGGCAGCCTGGCTATTGAGATGGCAGAGAAGCTTCTGGGGCTCGTAAAGATCAAAGAACCTCGGAAAAGAGCAAAAAATTACCCTCACCAGTTTAGCGGAGGGATGAAAGAGCGGGCAGTAATAGCCATGGGTATTGCCAGTGAACCTCGATTTATCATTGCCGATGAACCAACAAAGGGTCTGGATATAACTGTAAAAAGGAAAATAGTGAGACTTTTAAGAGACATTTCTGAAAAAAATACGATGTTAATCATCACCCATGACCTGGAGGTTGCAGAGAAAGTATGCAATAGGGTTGCTGTGATGTATGCAGGAGAATTAGTGGAGATTGCACCTGCAGCATTAATATTTAAAAACCCGCTGCATCCCTACACAAGGGGCTTTTTTAACTCTCTCCCTGCAAGGGGGCTTAAACCAATAAAAGGCAGCAGCCCTTCTTTAATCGATCCTCCCAAGGGATGCAGATTCCATCCTCGTTGCAGTTATTGCAGTGATAGGTGTAAAACCGAACACCCTCTCATGCTCGAAAAAAATGGCAGGACTGTGAGGTGTTTTCTCTATGCTTGAGGTAAAAGGCCTTAAAAAAATATTTACTTCCGGCTTCCTTCCCAGAACCAGAATCAAAGCAGTGGATGATGTATCCTTTCACATAGAAAAAGGGGAGACTCTTGGCATTGTAGGGGAAAGCGGGAGTGGGAAATCTACTCTGGGACAGTGTATCCTCAGGCTTATAGAACCAACAGCAGGAAAGATTATTTTTAATGGAATAGAATTGACCGCGCTTGATAATAAGGCGTTGAATAACATCCGTCCCTGCATGCAGATGATATTTCAGGACCCTGACTCTTCCCTTGATCCCAAAATGACAATTGGGCAGAGCATAGCTGAACCACTAAAACTTAAGGGTAACAATCGGGAGGCGGTTAAAAGCAGGGTCTTAGAGCTTATCAGGCAGGTTGGGCTGAGTCCCGAACATGTCAACCGCTTTCCCTACCAGCTCAGTGGAGGCCAGAACCAGAGAGCAGTTATCGCAAGAGCGCTTGCTCTTAAACCTGTTTTTATTGTTGCTGATGAGCCAACCGCCTCCCTGGATATCTCGGTACAGGCACAGATATTGAACCTGCTAAGACACCTGAAAGAAAAGTATGCCCTTACTATGCTGTTCATCTCGCACGATCTTGAGTTGATCAAACATATGTGCGACAGGGTAGCTGTGATGTATAGGGGAAAGATTGTGGAAACTGGAAAAATAGAAGACATCTTTCACTCCCCTCTACACCCTTACACACAATTGTTGCTGGCAGAGGAAGCTGATTCTGAGGTTAATGTCAGTGAAATCAAAAAGACTTTGAGAACTACCTGTCCGTATTATCAGGAATGTCTCCTCAGGTCAGAAATCTGCCTCACAAAAACTCCAGAATTGAAAGAGCTGAAAAATCAACTTGTTGCATGTCATCATGTACTTGAAAAAAGTACTCAGCAGCCTTATCAGGACAGGTACGCAGGTAAAACGGGTGTTACCAGTGATCAGCTTGTTGCCTGACCTCGTTGCTGGATCTTAGAAATGAAAGAATGAATGTAATATGGATAGGGTTCTATGTACATCAATAAAAAATATAGGATTACAGTTCCCGTCATGCTGGTAGTCATGGCTACAGTCCTGGGATCGTTGTGTATCGACCAGAGTAGTGGAGAAAAAACGGCATCTGCAAACCAGACCAATATATCGAGCCAGGGAGGAATATTGAGATATGCCGATGCTTCTATCCCTACTGATACTCTTGACCCGGCGATAAAATGGACTGGCTGGTCTATGCGAGAAGCCGGGATATATGAAACCCTCTTCAGTTATGATGAAAATATGGACCTTCAACCCGAACTTGCTGAGAAATATGAACAGATCTCAGATACTGAATGGAAGATCCATATTAGGGAGGGAGTAAAGTTCCATGACGGCACCCCATTGGATGCAGATGCGGTAATATATTCTCTTAACAGGGTGCTGGACTCTAATAATTCAAGAAAAGGGGAATATGACTTTATTGAGTACATAACCAAAGATTCTGAGAATGTCGTCACAATAAAAACAAAATATCCATACGCTCCTACCATAGCAAGCCTCACAGACCCTGTTACATCAATAGTCAGTCCTAGTGCGAAAGATCTCAGTACCAATCCAGTTGGGACAGGTCCTTTTAAATTTAAAAGCTTCAGCAGGGATGTAAGCCTTGTTGTGGAAAGGAACGAAGATTACTGGAACGGTATTCCCAGGCTCCATGGGGCAATCATATATTACGTACCTGATGAAATGTCCAGAATCTTCAAGCTGGAAAATAATGAAGTTGACATCGCTAGCGATATTCCCCAATCCGAAGTGGAGAGGCTGAGCAATAATATTGATTTTACTGTATACGACAAAGAAACGCTAAGAACATATTTCCTGTATATCAACACGAAAAAGGCACCATTTGATGACGTAAAAGTAAGACAGGCTCTGAATTGTGCCCTTGATCGCCAGCAAATTGTGGATTCTGCACTTGAAGGTGTAGGGGGAACCCCTGCAAAGAGTATATTCCCATCTGTAATGGAATGGTCGATTAATGATAAGATAGATGCTCTTTCCCGTGATGAGCAGAAAGCTAAAAAATTATTGACAGAAGCAGGTTTTAGTGATGTTGATGCAGACGGCTGGCTGGAATATAATGGAGAGCCCTTTGAATTAAATATAAAGACTTATACTACCCGCCCACAGCTTAAGCCTGCAGCAGAGGTAATCGAATCTCAGTTTGAATCAATTGGGCTAAAAACCAGTGTCAGTATCCTGCAAAGTGGTGCAATTGAAACCGACATGGATAACGGAAACTATGACCTTTCTCTCTATGCCTGGGGAGTAGCTCCTACTGGAGATCCTGACTACATCCTTTCTAAACATTTTGAGTCTACTGGGAGCGAGGCACAGAGAACTGGCTACTCAAATCCCCAGGTAGATGAATGGATTGAAGCGGGAAGGCAGACCATGGACCCGGCACAAAGAAAGGAATACTATGACAGTGTGCAAATGCAGGTAATGGAAGACTGTCCTGAACTTTTCGTGTTCTACCAGAATTCTATAGTCGGAGCAAATGCAAAGGTTGGCGGATTTAAACAATTTCCAAATGAAGTGTCATTCCTGACCAAAGACATTTACCTGGAGGAATAATATGGACACTAAAAAAATTATCCAGAGCTACTGGGATTACCGCAGTGAGAGTTATAACAACGGAGTTATCGAAAATTCTGAAGAAGGACGCAATGCCTGGAAAGCTATGCTTTTAAAAGCTGTAGAGGGAAAAAAAGGCTTGAAAGTCCTTGACGTAGGAACCGGCCCTGGTTTTCTGGCGCTATTATTCGCTGAAATGGGAAATGAAGTAACAGCGGTTGATCTATCAAATAACATGCTGGAGAAGGCGAGAAGAAATGCATTAAAAAGATCACTTAAGATAGACTTCCTCCAGGGGGATGCGGAAAACCTCCAGCTACCTGATGCATATTTCGACGTAGTTGTTAATAAATATCTACTCTGGACTCTTCCAGATCCCAGAAAAGCATTGATGGAATGGAGGAGAGTCCTGAAAGATGGCGGAAAAATAATTGCAATAGATGGAGAGTGGAATCAGCAAAGCCTGTCCGGAAGAAAGAAGGAAGAAAATTACATGAAGATTTTCAGAAAGCAGTATGAGCCCATTAAAAAAGATCTTCCTTTATTCAGTTTAAAGCCTGAGTATTTATCTAAAATCTTTAAGGATTCCGGATTTGGAACTGTCAGTATAACACGGATGGAGGACTTTTGTAAATTTGAAAAGGAGAAAGACAGTTTGTTTGATAAACATGATTCCTCCGATCCGATTTACTTCATCAAAGCAGAAAAATAAGCAACCTGGAAAGAAATTTTGGACATATAAAGGAGAAATGACCTGTGATAGAGTTCATAACTCGAAGGTTTTTACTTCTTCTCCCTGTCCTTTTCTTGGTCTCTGTTATCAGTTTTTCTATAACCTATATCTCACCTGGAGATACGGCAGAGAATGCACTTATGAATCCCATGGGAGGTGTCGATCAGAGAGCCGTAGAAGAATTCAGGGCTAAAACAGGGCTTGATAACCCTGTACATATCCAGTACATTAACTGGATGGAGAAAGTCCTCCGTGGAGACCTTGGAGAATCGTACATGACAGGTGAGAATGTCTCGGAGGCAATTCTCAGATGCTTTAAAGTCACCCTGAAACTTGCTGTAATCAGTATGCTGGTCTCCCTTATCATTGCAATCCCCTTAGGCATTCTCTCAGCCCTGAGAAAAGGAACAGCTGTGGATGCTGCCTGCAGGTTATTTGCCCTTACAGGAGTCTCAATGCCCAGCTTCTGGCAAGCTTATATCCTGATCATAGTCTTCGCGCTTATCCTGGAGATTTTGCCTTCATCAGGATATGGAGATGGAAGCCTGACTTACATTTTTTTGCCTGCCATCACCCTTGGAACGAGTTATGCAGCTGTAACCATGAGACTGATGAGAGCAAGTATGCTGGACGTGATGCAGCAAGATTACATCCGGGCAGCCAGAGCCAAAGGAGTTCCTGAACATATAATAATTCTTAAGCATGCTTTAAAGAACTCACTCATCCCTGTTGTAACGGTTGCAGGGCTGAATTTCGGGTATCTTCTGAACGGCTCTGTCATAGTTGAGACAATATTTTCCTGGCCAGGGATAGGCAACCTCATCGTTTCATCCATACTCAGCAAGGATTACCCCATGATACAGGGCTGTGTGCTTTTCATTGCTGTGATATTTGTCCTGGTTAATTTTGCAGTGGATATATCCTATGCTTACCTTAACCCAAAGATCAGATATGAAAGCAAGACTTAAAAACAACAATCTGGGACTGTTTCTCAGTGCAGGGATCCTCATTTTTTTCATACTTGCAGCACTTTTTGCAGGATATATAGCTCCCCACGACCCTGAAAAAGCAAATCTTGAACTCCGACTTAAAGAGCCGTGCAGAGAGTACCCGTTTGGAACCGATCATCTTGGCCGTTGCATACTAAGCCGCATAATTTTTGGCGCAAGAGTATCGTTATTAGTAGGACTTCTGGTAGTGAGTTCCTCCTTTGTTTTAGGTCTTGCCATTGGTACTCTGTCTGGATATTATGGGGGGTGGCTAGATGAGATAGTTATGCGGGTTGTTGACGCTTTCCTGGCTTTTCCTAGCCTGCTGCTGGCACTTGGTATAGCCGGGCTTTTCGGTGCAGGATTCATGAATCTGGTCATAGCCCTAATAACAGTGGATTGGGCTGGCTATGCCCGTCTTGCCAGGGGTTCTGTCCTGACAGTAAAAGAACAGGATTACATCAAGGCTGCTAAAGGGCTTGGGGCAGGAGATATGCATGTGATCCTGCGCCATGTAATTCCAAATATCATATCTCCCCTCATAGTAATGGCAACTATAGGAATGGGATATGTGATACTGTCTGCAGCAGGGCTCAGCTTCCTGGGTTTTGGTGTGCAGCCGCCTACTCCGGAATGGGGTTCCATGCTAAGTGAAGGAAAAACATACATTCGATCCGTCCCCTACATCATGATTTTCCCGGGGATTGCCATCATGCTTACGGTTATGGCATTTAATTACCTAGGAGATGAATTAAGGGACCTGCTTGACCCAAGAGAAAAGAAGGACATTGACTAAGACCCTATGTTCTATATTTCTTCAGAGTAGTTACCATGAGAAAATACCCATCATTTAACAGTAAGCTTGTTCTAAATACAGCCATAAGTGCGGTTGCCGGGTACAGGGCAAAGCTAAACGGCTTCAGTAGAAATGCATGCTTGTTTTTAGTATACGTATTTCTCATCTCTTTGAGTCTGGGAATCTACGAAGTGATTTTCAATCTATACATCTTAAGGCTTGGATACAGAGAGGATTTTCTCGGTTTTATGCTCTCACTTGTTTCCATATCTACCGGACTGTCCGCAATACCTGCAGCCATGTTCTGCGATAGGGCAGGTAGAAAGAATACCTTGTTATTGTCCTGCTCGCTTCTCCTATTATCCTTTTCAATCCTGTACACTACCACCTCAAAATTCCTGCTAGCTTTTTTCAGCATTGTCTACGGTGTATCCTCATCGCTCAAGATTGTTACAGCGCCCACATTCATGGTTGAGAACTCTACGAGCTATGAGAGAATGCACCTGTTTTCGATGTACTACTTGCTATACACTGTAGGGGTCATGATAGGAAACTTTGCAGGAGGCAATTTGCCGCAAATATTCACCAGTTTCCTCGACATTAACCCTACAGGACCGGCTGCTTACCAGCTTTCATTATATGCGTCACTTGCCGCTGTATTAATTTCCCTGTTACCTTTAATATTCATTGATAGTAAGAGAAACAACCTGGTGGAAAGATCAGCCGCATTTTCCACCCTTTTTTCCACTTTAAGGTCAGTGACAATTCGAAAATTGATTCTTGTAAACGGGTTAATAGGCATGGGATGGGGACTTGCCCTTCCCTATTTTAATGTATATTTTGATATTGTATTAGGAGCCAGCCCGGAGCAAATAGGCGCAATCTTTTCTCTTTCTCAGCTGGTGATGATGTTTACCTTACTGTTTGTTCCCATACTTACAGAAGGTCTCGGGAAGGTAAAAGTTGTAGCCCTGGTTCAGCTTGCCTCAATACCTTTTCTCCTGCTCTTTATATCCACATCCATACTTGCAATAGCTGCTTTTGGATTTGTTATGAGGTCAGCTATAATGAATATGTCAAATCCAGTATTGAGCAGTTTCAATATGGAGATAGTCAGTGAAGATCAAAGGGCAACTGTGAACAGCCTGATCTGGATGAGCTGCTACACCTTTGTAGGATTAAGTACCTATGCAGGCGGCCTGATGATGGCTCATGGTCTCTATACCCTTCCCTTCCTCCTGACATGCATCCTATATGTAGCGGCTACTGTCCTTTATTATATCTTCTTTGAGAAAATGGAGAAGAAACAAAAAATAATCGATGTGTCAGTATAAAAGAAATATTAAAAGAGATATTGAAATAGTTAAAAGAGATACTGGCAAGTTGTCAGGCGATTAAACAAAACTTAACTTTTCCGTGGTCATTGCATTTAATAAGCTCTCTGGTATTCCATCCCTATTTTAGCATACCTTGCTTTTGAATCTCTAAAGGACAGTCTATCAATACGATCCCATACAACAACCCATAAATACTTAGCATAAGAGAACGGATAATTCACCCAGAAAATCAGTTTCTTGAAAAGCGATAGGTTTCTATAGTCATCTATCCACATAGATTCGCTTAGAAATCCTCTCCAGACAGGAGATTTTTGCATATGTTTCCACCGCCTGAACATATGTCCTACTATGAGTAAGGAGGTAAGAGCGATTGCAACTATTCTTTTAGCCATATTTTTCACCCCTCAACAACTCAATAATTAATTCAATAAACGTAATAATTGGCTAACAGGAAAACACATTAAAAGCAACATATTTCTTATAGATCTTACCTTAACCCAATGCAAATAAATATCTTTTCAGAAATATATTTTCTCTTCAGAGTTATGCTTCTTTATACTTTCTTTCTCCCCATTTTCTTTCGTACATATCGTAAAACCCCATACGAACAACCAACCAGAAGCATAATTTTAACAGGTTTCTCACCTGCTCTGAGGAGTTCTTCGATTTTTTCGTGATCGAATTTTGGTTTCTGACCTCTCCTTTTTGGAGGAGATCGGCGACTCATTAAGATTCCACCCCTTTCTACAATTTGCTGTACTTTCAAATTTACGAGGGCTAGTCATTTAAAGGCTCAAGTGTAGCTGAAAAAACACCTTAGCTTCCATAATCCTGACAGAATCTCAGGAAAGTTGGGAAATTACTTAACAGCCCCACATTATCCTACCACAATATAAGGATATTATAACAAAAATATAAAAGCCTTTCATGTTAATTATTAATTTGAACTATTAATATTTCCTGTATCTTTTAGGCAAGAGGAGTAAAAGTTATCAAAAGATTTATTTTTAGAGTCAACTTTAAAACTATATTTATTATAAAATATCAGAAAAACTATATTTATTTTAAAATACAGAAATTTCTAAGATTAGCTGCATAGTGTTAGCATGACTAATCACTTAAAATATGAGCTCCAAAAAGTAAACCTTGAATATTGGGATAGGCTTAATGTGGAAAACTCATTAACAACCTCTAAACAGAATAAATCTTAACCCTGCGAGGAGAAATTAATATATACTTCCAATCTATCAGGGGAAGTATGCTAATTACCACCTCTCGAAAACCTTCTGTAAGGACCAGGTCGCTTTGCAAGTTAATTTCACGGTTTATAGCCGGCAGGTGTATAACACGCGGAAAAATGGGCATGAAAGAACTCCTGGAATTTGCGGATGGCGGACCTCTCATAATTATAGGGGAGTACCACGGAAATCCAGGAGAACTCAGCTTTTATGATGAAAATGGGAAGCTCCTTTTCTCGATCAGGTTTACGGACTGGTATTCCGAGGAAGCTGATTCCTACTGGTTCCCTGGCGCCGAACCCGCGCTCTCAGGTCAGGGAGAGATTGCAGACGCCTTTGAGTCCTTTTTCCAGTTCAAGAGGGTTGAAAGCGACAAAATCGATCAGCTTCCTCCGAATTCCACTCTGATAGTTATCAGGGAAGAGTATATCGATTTTATTGGCAGCGGAAAGTCACTTTTTAAACTTAATCTCCGGGGTTTTAAAAAGTACTGACCTCCAGACTTTTATTTTATAACTGGCTTTTATAAATCGATTCCTCTATCTAACTCAAAAACCGTTAAAACGATTAAAATACTAAAAACAGGATTCTTCAGGAGGAATTCCTTGAAACTTTTCGCAGAATTCACCTTTGAAACCGAAACCGCAGAAATAATCTACAGGGCTCTCCTGCCCGAGCTCAGTGAGAGCTTTTCCGAAAGGTCTGTAATAGACCTGTCCCTTGAGGACAAAAACAGGCTGGTATTGAGCGTAAAAGCCGCAGATGTCGTTTCCCTTCGTTCAGCCCTCAATACCTGGCTCAGGCTTATCCAGATTGCCCAGGAAATCCTTGAAGTCACAAATGAGGCACGCTCTCCATGTCAGATCAGTTGATAGATATGGTTTGAAATTAGTATTTTAAAAAATTTTGTTATGTATAAAATGCGACATGGATGCCATTATGAAACATAAAGTATGCAGGAATAGAAAAAATTAATAGGATTTCTTTTAGCTCGTTTAGTTCCGGCAGCAAAGAAGCAAAGAAAAGTAATTAATGCTCCGGAATTTCTATCAGGGCTGGAGGTTGTTTCAATTCATTTTATACGTTAACCTCTTTTTTGAGTTCTTTTTGTAAACTCGAACTTCTTATGCCTTGCTTTAACTTCTTATGCCTTACCTTATCTACCTTTGTTTTTCACATTCTCTTAATAACTGTGGGCTCCGGATTTTTTTGATTTATGTCCTTTGTTTGGTCTGAAGGCCCTCTCCGGGCATTTCTTAGAATCGGTTTTCCCATGCACCTCAAAGCCCAGGCTGAAACATTCGCCTTTAATCTCATCAATAGCCGTATAAAATCTACAATCTTGGCATGTAGGCATTTGGATTACTACCTCCAAATATGTAAAAGCCACCCGGTTTTTATCCCAGAGTGGTTGCCCGGATACAACCTCTGAGGCAAGAAATCATTTCTCCTCAGATTTCTTAATTACAGGGATGTATCCTCTAAATAATATGTATCTGTAAATAAAACATTTTTGGTGGCTATCAGAAACAAGGTAGGTCTACATCAGGGCAATCGCCGGAGAATTACAACAAATAATTAAAGTTATTTATATATTAGAAAGCTTTTGCCAGCAGTTTGCCATTTGCCTGTAGTTTGTCATTTGCCTGTAGTTTGTCATTTGCCTGTGATTTGCAGCTTTACAGACTTGACCTTAAATCAGATTTTCCTCATTATCCTCAAATTCCACATCGAGTACAGGCAGCTCAATAATCTCTCCTTCTCTGTTATAGCATGTCCAGCTTTTTTTATTGTAGGGGCGCCCCACTATGATATGGTAGTTCCCTGTTCTCGAGAAGAGACGAAGATCAGCCTGAGAGGGGCTGCGGTTCGTGCCCGGATGGCTGTGGACCGAACCTACGGCTTTGATGTTTGGCATCATATAAAGCCTGAGAATTGCGCTCTTATTACTTGATTCTGTGCCAGGCAATATAAGAACTTCAGTGATGATGCCCCCTTTTTCCTGCAAAAGTCCGGCAAATTCTTGAGGAGCCATGGATTTGCTAGCCTCAAGAATAAAGTCGAGGGTATCGCGGGCTATTCCTTTAATTTGCATAAGGGATTATTCTCCTGAAAAGGTATATTTTCTGAGGTAATGACTGCCGAGTGCGCCGATTAGATTAGAGCGATTTTTTACCCCAACTGCTTAATAACTGAAGTTTTCGCGGGTTTAAAAGGCTGCTAATTTTGTGAGAACATTTTGCTCGACAGGTCAGACTCTGAAATTATCTGGCAGCGGGTTTATTTATGGTTTGCATAGAACTATTGTACAGGAGATTTTATTTCTCAGAGCCTTGTTGGATTGAAGCTTAGCTCTCAGTGCTGAATATTGTCAGGGGGTACTAGAATAAAAGATATACACTCGGTTTCAGACCCAGAAACGAGCCTGGAGAAAAACTCTGGAATGGATGCTGGAAAATACCAAGAAAAAGGCAATGATACACACATATCCCTGTATAAAGAATCGCTTGCAATTCACCGGCAGCTTGGGGGTGTACTGGAGGTTGCAAGTAAAATCCACCTTCGAACTATACACGATCTCAGCGTTGCTTATACGCCAGGAGTTGCCGAGCCGTGCAGGAAAATAAGCGAAGACCCGGAGCTCGCTTACCTTTATACCCTGAAGAGAAATACCATTGCTGTTGTCACTGACGGGTCTGCAGTGCTCGGGCTTGGGAATATAGGACCCCATGCTGCCCTGCCTGTCATGGAAGGAAAAGCGATAATTTTCAAGGAATTTGCAGGCATTGATGCCTTTCCTATCTGTCTGGATACACAGGAAACCGAAGAGGTGATAAAAGCAGTAAAGTACCTTGCTCCTGCTTTCGGAGGCATTAACCTTGAAGATATCAGTGCTCCCCGCTGCTTTGAAATCGAATCCAGGCTGCGTGAGGAACTCGAACTGCCAGTTATGCACGATGATCAGCACGGTACAGCAATTGTAGTTTTTGCTGGGCTTATAAATGCCCTTAAAATTGTGAATAAAGAGTTAAATGAGCTTAAAATCGTGATCTCAGGTCTTGGTGCTGCAGGTGTTGCGATTTTTCGGTTTCTGGTTCGTGCAGGGGCAAATCCCGCCAAAATTCTTACCTGCGACAGCAAAGGGCTCGTTTACCAGGGCCGAAAGGATGGCATGAACTCTGTAAAGGAAGAAATTGCCAGGCTTACAAACCCCGGAAAATTGAAAGGAGGACTCGAAAAAGCTTTCCCGGGAGCTGATCTTTTCATAGGGGTCTCGGTAGGAGGCATAGTTACCGAGGATATGGTTCGCTCTATGGCAAAAGATGCAATTATTATGGCGATGGCAAATCCTATCCCTGAGATTATGCCAGATGCTGCAAAACGGGCAGGAGCAAGAATTATTGCAACAGGCAGGTCGGATTTTCCAAACCAGCTTAATAATTGCCTGAGCTTCCCCGGGGTTTTCAAAGGGGCTCTGAGCACCTGTGCAAGGAAAATAACGCCTGAAATGGAAATGGCTGCAGCCCATGCGCTTGCTGACGTCGTAAAAGTCAGTGAGCTTTCAGAAGATTACATAATTCCTCATCCTCTTGATAGACGTGTAGTGCCCGCGGTTGCAAAAGCCGTCGCAGATGCGTCACTTGAGAGTTGTGTTGCCAGGGAGATTGACGAATACAAAGCCTGAAAAACCGGTTTAAAGTTCAGTTTGCAGGAGTTTTTCCACTTTTTCTGGTTCATCACTCCCTTTTACTTTTTTTTTCTTAATCTTAACTCCAGGTTCACAAACCAAACTTCAGAATTGATGTTTCGCAAGCAATTTGAATCTAAATTACATACTTTTTCATCAGGTATATAGGGGTGATTGAAATGAATTGTAATGATCTGAAAACTGATCAAATTCTTGTTTGTGAAAGATGCGGGATTGAACTTAAAGTGATAAGTGAATGCATAGATCACGACTGTGCTACAGGCTGTGCGGGGGATATGGACTGTTGTGGAGAGCCAATGAAACTGAAAGAATAAACAGCAGAATAAGCAATAGAATAAAAATGCTACTGTAATCATATATAGAACGAAAAACAATAAGTATGAACATTATGACTTCAATAAAAAGGGAAGATCCTACCTTCCCGGAATTTGTCATAGGTGTAGAGCCGCCAGCCAATAGGACCGAAAAAGCACTCTGGTTTATTTTCCGGGACCGTGAGATTCTCCTCAAGCTTAATAAAAATCCCGGAGCAATTCCCAGGCTGATTGACCTGGGAGAGCTTGGGCTTTCAGGTATCAGGGAACAGTATCTTGGAGCCCTTGGCGGAACACACTGCTATTCCGTGGAGCTTCCGAAAAACGCGCAGCCACCTGAAGGAATGGAATTTATGGATCTCAGGCAGGCATATACAGAAATAGGTGAAAAGTGTTTTGCACTTGTTAATAAAGCCGTTCAGATCATGGAATGGGACCGGACGAGCCAGTTTTGCAGCAGGTGCGGGGCAAAAACCCTGCAAAAGCCCGGAGAAAGGGGAAAGGAGTGCCCTGATTGCGGGGAGCTGTTTTATCCGAGAATATCGCCTGCCGTTATCGTACTTATCCGGAAAGGACATGAAATTTTACTTGCCAGATCTCCAAACTTCCCAGAGGGCATGTATGGTTTGATAGCCGGCTTCATTGAGCCCGGAGAGTCTGCTGAAGCCGCAGTTGTTAGGGAAATCAGGGAAGAAGTGGGAATCGAGGTTAAAAATATCACTTACTTCGGAACACAGGCATGGCCGTTTCCTAATTCTCTTATGATCGGGTTTACTGCAGAATACAGTTCAGGGGAAATCCAGCCCGATGGGTTTGAAATCGAAGACGCCCGGTGGTTCCCAGTTGGGGATTTGCCTGTATTGCCTGGAAAAATAAGCATTGCAAGAAAGCTGATAGACCATTTCCTTAAAGAAGAAGGGATGGAAGTTTAAGTACCAATGAGGGTCCTGAAAAATTTCGTCTATCTTGCTAAATATGATTTTCAACTTTCTTTTTGTCTTTTTTGCCAGCTTTTCAACAATTTTTGAACTTCTGATCTTACCTGTAACTGTACTGAATTGAAAAAAAGATCAGTGATGTTGAATTAGCGCTATTTTGACTCCGTTTGGATCTTCTAAGAAGGCAAGGGTTCCAACAGTTATGGGTGTGGGTTCCATTGTGATTTTGGCACCTTTGGATTTGAGTTCTTTCACTGTGGTGCTTATGTCTTCAACATCCATTCCCACTGAAAACAAGCCAGTATCATGTTCTGTATCCTTTATAAGCTCTATCATAGCATCTCCTTCCCCTTTCAATAATGTGATTGTTACTCCAGGTTGAGGGTTGTGCTGGCTATCTATTTTAAGTCCCATAACTTCCGTGTAAAATTTAATCGACTCATCCATATCCTCAACTATGATGGTAGCGTATTTAACTTTCATATTTATCACAATATGAATACTGTTTATCTTTATTTATTAATGTTGAATCTGTAATTTTTATCGCCGAGCTGCCCCAGAAGCCATTTTTAATCCTTTTTGCCTCTTTTACAAAATGATACATCTCAATTCTATACTGCCGTGAACAACATTTACACATATTCTGCACACAAATCTCAGAAACAGGGAAAAAGTGCAGCCAATATTTCATTGGGGAGATATTACGAGAGAAGACAGATTTATAATGCCATTTGCAGTCCAGGCTCATAATGAACCTGTTCGATAGTATTCATTTCGGGCGCGGTAGCGATTATTTTCAGACAATTTTGATTCCCAGAAACCTTGCAGCAAGTTCTGTTGCTTGCCAGGCATTGACTATAGCCCCTCTTAGTTCGTTGCATATATCAGATACTATCATCCCGTCAATGATACAATCCGATAAGTCGATGTCTTTGAGTGAAGTTTTAAAGAAGTCTGCTCCTGTGAAATTAACCTCTTTCAGCGTGGGCTTCTTTAACCGAATCTCGGATAATAAGGCTTCCATGAAATTGCAGCCATGAATGGCACAGTTCTCCAGTACAGAACTTGAAAAATTTGCATATCTGAACGAACTATCCGCTAGAGAGGTTTCTTTCATGTGGCTTTTGCTGAAGTTGCTGCCATCACCCTTGCACGTTAAAACTTTGGAGCCTTTCCAGTAGCTCCCTATAAAAATGCAATTTGCAAAATTGCAGTTATCAAACACAGAATTATAAAAGCTGGTTTTTGAAAAATCACATTTGTTGAACTGGCATTGTATAAACTCTACCGATTCAAAATCTATCCTTGCAATATCGAGGTCCGAAATAATCTCGCTTTCAAAGCGCATCCTTTCTATAAAATTGTCATCCGATTGTGCGGCTATAATTTTGCTTTCCAACATGCTTCCATCTCAGATATTGAGGTTTCAAAGGATGATACTATACAGGACTTAAACACTGGCGGGCAAAGATATAGTAAGAGAGAACCGCAAGTTTTAGCTGAGGATAAGTTAAGATTTGAAGTATTTGTACTTCTCACTGAAGGATAGTTTGGACGAAGGTTAAGAGGAAGACTTTATCTCTGTTTCCGCCTCTCTTGCCTTTCATAGTCAGAAAGTCCCGAAGCTGCAGATCTATAAAGCACCTATCTTTCATACCCTATCCTCTGGATTCTCTTATCTGAGGCTCTTGAATGCATCTTAGCTCCGGGGATCAGGCTTAATAATCTACTGACATGCCTGTAACGCTCAAGAAGGCACTGCTCCTGGCTGATATCATCAAGCTTTTGAAAAATAGACATATTTTCAGGAATAAAGGGAATTTGAACTCTAAGAGTGCTGAGCAAAGACTCAAGCTGCCTGTCCAGTTCTTTCCTATCTTTCTCAAGATCCTGGAAACTCCATGTCTTGACCCTCTCATTTACAGCACATGTAATTTTTTCCGTAGGCTTGCCTTTTGCCTTAAAGCATGCTGTTCTTGCTTTATACCTGATTCCGGAAAGAATCTCTTTTAGCTTCTGTTCCGTAATTACTTTTCCTGTTATTGAACACTCTTTTCTCAAGTTTTTTTGCTCAAGAATAGCGTCTTCTTCCATAATGTCCAGAAGTCCTGAAGCTCTTTCAAAAGCCTCAATGCTGGCTTCAAGAAGTTTCTTCCGGACAGGTAAATCTCCAGCAGTCAGATTTCCTGCTGCTAGAAGGAGGTCTGAGAATTCTTCCATAATTTTAAGAAGCCTCTTGTCTTCTTCCAGATTGATCTTATGGGTTACCTCTGAGATATATCGTTCACTTTCAAGTTTTGAGGATCTTTCCCCGAAAAGAATCTGTAAGAGAGCATTGTAAAAGGGATAGTATAATTCGGGAATAGCAGTGCTGGTAGAAGCCTCATTCGATTCTTTAAAATATTTGACCGCTTCTTTAAGCCCGAAAAGATAAGTAGCTTCGTTTTCAGCCTTGAGAGCCTTCCAGAGGGAAGCTTTTCCAAGGGATCGAAGTGCGTAAATCTGGACGTAGATATAAGGGTTGCCAATAAGAACCTGCAAGTCTTTAAATGCCTGTGTTTTATCAGGCACATAAAAAAAGGCAGATCCAAGAGTTCTTGCTGCTACCCTTTGAACAAAGCTATCACCATGAGTCGAAAGTCTGATAAGGTCGCTCCAGACTTTCGCTTTATCCGGAACTTCTGAATAACCTGACGAAAGAGCGAGTACAGCCTCTCTTCTTACCTCTCTGTCTTCAGCAGATGTAAGCTTCACAAGATCATTCCATGTTTTTTGTTTATCATCTGAGTATGCAAATGCGGCAGTAAAAAGCTCTGCAGCTTTCTTCCTGAGCTGGGAGTCCTGACTCTCAGTAAGCTTTACAAGGTCAGAAAAAACGGTAGATTTTTCCTCAACTACCGGAAAGACACGCGAAAGCATGCTTGCAGCACCTTTTCTAACACCTGTGTCCGTATCACCAGATATTCTTAGAAGTTCATTCCATATATCCTGTTCTTTGCCTGATTTTAGCGAATAAATAGTAAGAAGAGAATCGATTGCGCTTCTTCTTATCTGCGGGTTCGGATCCGAACTGAGTCGAAGGAGTTCTTCTATTATTTTCTCTTTTTCTGGAAGACTTGAATATGATTTTGCAAGAGGCTCTTCTGAATCTTTTCTCAGATATTTATATCTGTCATCTGCAGGTTCCAGGAAACTAAAGGTGGATATTCGGCATTCTTTTTCTTTGACCTGCTCACATTCGTTCCTATCCTCACTTCTCATTTCTCTTTCCCTTGTCATTCCTTTTTTCTCCTCTTTCCATCTCTCCTTCTCCCTCAATTTCTTCAAACTTACATATTCTTCAAATGAGTTTGAGTTATGTATGGAAAGTCGGAATGATTAATAACAGTACTCTTTTGAAATAGGGTATGGGGATATTGAGTATGCTATAGAGGGGAAGGGAAAACTGTCTTATTGCTACACGGCTCAGGAGGGGTTTATGATCAGGGACTTTGGGCTGGCAAAGTATTTTTCGGGGAAGGGCATAAATTCTCTCAGTTTTACGATAAGGCTATCCTCATTCATCCATCCCGATGATGCTAGTAATGCACAAAGGTTGGACAAATATAACAAAAAATGTTAACCAGAACTAATATAAGGTTCTAACTGTATAGTAAACTAAGTAGCAAAGAAATTTGCTTTTATAGTTGAAGAGATTTTGAGGCTCGTCAGGTCTATGGGGAAGAAATAGTTTACATGCTTAATTTCTGCTGGAAATGGTTTTTTTTCTAATGGACTTGATAACTTCAAATGTGAATATGAAAAAGTTACGTGAGAGCATATAGTTGAGGGTATTTTATGATAGGTGACAACTATAAAAATCCAATGGATAAAAATGAATTAGGGGAGCCACTTCCAAGCAGAAATCAAACAGTGGGAGACACTCCTGAATTAACTACGGTAGCAGGAGCTCCAGTGGAAAACAATCAGGACAGCATGACAAGCGGTAGACGCGGACCTCTTATGCTACAGGATATCTGGTTTCTAGAAAAATTAGCACATTTTGACAGAGAAGTAATTCCAGAACGCAGAATGCATGCAAAAGGCTCAGGAGCATTTGGAACATTTACTGTAACTCATGATATTACCAATTACACTAAAGCAGCTATATTCTCTGAAATAGGAAAGCAAACCAAAATGTTTGCACGCTTTTCTACTGTAGCGGGTGAGCGTGGAGCAGCTGATGCAGAGCGTGATATTCGTGGTTTTGCTTTGAAGTTTTACACTGAAGAGGGCAATTGGGACATGGTAGGGAATAACACGCCTGTATTCTTTTTCAGAGACCCTCTAAAGTTTCCTGATTTGAACCACGCTATTAAACGTGATCCGCGTACCAATATGCGTAGCCCGAATACTAACTGGGACTTCTGGACATCATTACCGGAAGCTCTGCTACAGATAACTATTATTATGGGTGATCGTGGAATACCTTCTTCTTACAGGCACATGCATGGATTTAGCAGTCATGCTTACAGTTTAATAAATAAAGATAATGAACGGGTATGGGTAAAGTTCCATTTCAGGTCACAACAGGGTATAAGAAACCTCACTGACCAGGAAGCTGAAAGAGTTATTGGAATGGATCGCGAAAGCCATCAAAGAGACCTTTACGAAGCCATTGAAAAAGGCAATTTCCCAAAATGGAAAATGTATATACAGGTTATGACAGAGGAACAGGCTAACTCTATGAAGAATAACCCCTTTGATCTGACCAAAATGTGGTATAAAAAGGATTTTCCACTGATACCTGTGGGTGAATTTGAGTTAAACAAAAATCCTGAAAACTACTTTGCAGACGTGGAACAGGCTGCTTTTTCACCGGCTAACGTAGTCCCAGGAATTAGTTTTTCTCCGGACCGCATGTTGCAGGGACGTTTGTTCTCTTACGGAGACGCACAGAGGTATAGATTGGGTGTGAATCACCATCAGATACCTGTGAATTCTCCTCAGGGTGTTAAAAACTATCACAGTTTCCATAGAGACGGAAAGATGAGAGTTGATGGCAATAGAGGAAGTCAACTGAATTATGAGCCCAATAGCTATGGAAACTGGAAAGATCAACCTCAATATGCACTTCCAGTTGAAAAAACAGGTTCAACAGATATCATGAGGTATGATTTCAGAGAAGATGACAATGACTATTACACCCAGCCAGGAGAGTTGTTCAGAGCTATGACTCCTGATCAGCAGCAGGTTTTGTTTGAAAATACCGCCAGAAATATGGGCGATTCTACTCTCCAAATCAAACACAGGCACATTTACAATTGCTATCAGGCAGATCCTAAATATGGTGAGGGCGTTGCAAAAGCACTGGGGATAGACATCTCAACTGTTGATTTAAATTTGCCAGCGCGTACTTCAAGACAAGCCAACTATGAAGCAAACAATAAGCATCCTGAATTAAATCAACCTACAGAGAAAAAAGATTCAGGTAGGGAAATTGATACTAACGGCGATCCTTACATTGAGCCCGAAGATGATCCGTGGCTTTTGTAACTATTAAAATTGCCATTAGCGGTACTATCAGGTCTAGAGGAATAAACAATTTACAGGCTTGAATGTAGCTGAAATAGTTCTTAATCCTCATAGACTTGATAATTCCTTTTTTTAATTATTTTGGAATATTGTAATATTTACTTTTTAAATACTGATGGACACATATCATAAAAGAGAAAGCAAACTTATGATGCTTTTGCAGTCCAAGTTCATCGTTGATGGAATTCATATTGGCAAACTTGCGGATAAGCTGCAGAGATACCTAGATGAAATGTAGATTGTAAGCATAATGGAAGAGCAAACAGTTCGCGAATCTTACTTTCCTAAAAGTTATGTCCCTAGAATATATAGGCTTACTTTAAAACCTGTGCTTGCGGAGTTTTACTCTACGTCTGAGTTTTTACGGATTAGTGCCTTCAAAAAGGCTTGAAAAACTCCTTTTTACTTCCGCAGAACTGAACGGTTTCCAGTGAGCAATATAAATCTTTCCGGATGTAATGTCAATCAGTTTTTTTATGCTCCTTCTGGCCTCAGCCGGATCATCTGCCCAGAAAGGAAGGGACGGCTTTCCTGAAAGAATTGAAGGAAATATAAGGTCTCCTGTAATTGCATCCCCATTTTTCAGAAGGACGAAAACGCAGCCCGGAGAATGGCCTGGTGTGTGGATCACCCGTCCTCGGACTCCATATTCCTCCAGTTCCAGGGATTCGTCAATAAGAATATCAGGTTCAAAAGCCGGGTATCTGGAGAGTGCTTCCTGACCTAAAAAGAGCCCAAGAATCCTTCCCGTAATTCCAGTAGGAAGTAGCTTCCCCCCTGCCTTCCTTCGCGAACTTTGTCTGCATCCAGGCGGTGCACAGCAACCTTTGCACCTGTTTTTTCCCTGAGGGCAGCGGCGCTTCCTGCATGGTCCGCATGTCCGTGTGTGAGGACTATGAGCCGGATATCTTCAGGTCAACCCCCTATCTCATGCAGTTTTTCAAGTATGGTATCTTCACTCCCCGGACATCCAGAATCGACCAGGATGGTCCCTTCATCTCTGATAATAAATGCATTTATCATTTTCACAGATACAGGTACGATATCTATAGAAAGATCCATTCAAACCCCTCTCAGAACTCACTCAAATACTACTTTTTACTCTAAATCCTATGTTTTGCAGTTATAAAAATAAGTAGTCATGGTTGTATTTGATCTCCTAAACTACAGACAAAAAACATATGAAATAACTCCTGATGAAAATAGCTGCATTCCCACCTTGAGATGTTTTTTGTTGAGAATCTATAGGAACAAATTAGTTTGTCATCTATTGATTGGTCTCACACTTGATGAACAAAGAAAAAGTCCTGAAGTTTTCAGCCTTGAAAATGTATCTCCTTTACTTGGCATGAAAGTACGTTATTATTTATCTTTCACGTCCTTTTTCTTTTCTTTTTCCTCATATATAGCTCCAAAAACCATTCCAAGAGCAGGTCCGAGAGCAATTCCCAGGATCATATCGTCTATCAAAAGGCCAAGTATCAAACCGAATGATATGCCAAGGGAAAGATCAAGCGCCACCGAATCCTCTTTTTCATCCTCGCTCTCATTTTCTTTCTCTTCAGTAGAGCTTCCAATATATTTTTCAGCCTTATAGAGCCTTTTCCATAAATGTAAGGGTATAAGTAAAATAGCTATAACGATGACAATAAAAACTGCAGTTATTTGTAAAGATGCAGAATCGATCATTATTTTGAATTTACTACTTTACTATAAAAAGAATTTGAAAATAGAGAAAAAGGGAAGTAGAGAAAAGGGATTTATAATAGAGCCAGTTATCGGGCAGGAAAACTTTTGCAGCCGGCAGGAAAGAAATTTTCAGGAACAATCTGACCGAGAAAAGGCAAATATCAAAATATTTATCCATTTAATCAGATACTTCCACTTCATGAACAATCATAGAGAAACAGAGAGTTCAGGTCATAATTCAGTCCACAGCGACGCCGATACTATTCCAGGCTGGAACAAAAAGCTTGAACTGGCTTTTTCTGCTTACAAGGGTTCTTACATTCCCGGAAGAGTCGCATCAAGGCATAAAACGGTCTGTGAGGTTCTTATCCCTGGAGCTGTCGTGCAGGCTGGAATTTCCGGTGCACTCCAGAAAATCGGGAAGCAGCCAGCTGTAGGAGATTATGTCGTTTTGTTTGACCAGCCAGAACTGGGCTCCCGAATGATTGTTAATGTCCTTCCCAGGAGAACCTGCCTCTCAAGAGGGGCAGCAGGAAACGAGGGTGAGGAGCAGGTAATTGCTGCAAATCTTGATACCATTTTTATTGTGACTGCCGTGGGAAAGGATCTCAACCTTAAAAGACTTGAAAGGTATCTCGCAATTGTATATTCCTCCGGGGCAAGACCTGTAATTTTACTTAACAAAAGCGGCTTGAAAAGGAAAGATTCAAGAAAATAGCGGTGGATATTAAAAATATAAGAGATTTACTGGAAAGTCGTAAGATAAGATTTATAAGATATTTCGATTTTAGGCAGGAATTACCAAGAATTAAGAATTATCAGGAATTTATCGCCATCCAAACATATTTTAAATTTTTTACAGAATCTTTGTGATATGTGAACTTTATTGACCAGTAACTTTTCTTTCCATCCAGCGCAATACCTAAAAATAAAAAACACTTTCTTAACTTCACACTTTTAATTTCACATTCAGGATAAAGCATAAATCTAGATTAGGAGGGACGTAAACGGCAAGTAAAGTTTATTTTGCAGATCTCAGGGCTAGAAACCCACAGGTAAATACCATCAGCAAGATTCAGAGGCTTTTTGATGAAGCAGGGTTTGTTGAGCTTCTGGGGTCAGACGACCTGACTGCAATAAAGGTTCATTTTGGAGAGTATGGGAACGATGGATACATAAATCCGGTCTTTGTACGGCAGGTTGTAGAAAAGGTCCGGGCAGCCGGGGCAAAACCGTTTATCACGGATACGAATACACTTTATTCGGGCAGCCGGCATAATGCCGTCGATCATCTGACAACAGCAATAGAACATGGTTTTGATTATTCCGTCGTCCGGGCTCCACTTATTATATCGGACGGCTTGAAGAGCCAGAACGCGGCAGAGGTCGAGATCGGGCTGAAGCATTTCAATTCCGTAAAAATAGGGTCAGATATTGCTGCTGCGGACTCCATGATTGTGATGTCCCATTTTAAGGGGCATATCGTAGCCGGTTTTGGAGGGGCTATCAAAAATCTTGCTATGGGCTGTGCTCCCGCAGCCGGCAAGAAAGAACAGCACTTCAGGACAAGCCCGCACGTTGTTGAAGAAAAGTGCGTAGCCTGCGGGAAATGCGTTGAGATCTGTCCGGTTGGAGCTTCTGCTCTTGTAGGCGAGGTTTCAATGATCGAGCCTAATATCTGCATAAGCTGCGGGCAATGTATGGAAGCCTGTCCGTCGGAGGCAATTGATATCGACTGGGAAAACGACATCCCGGAGTTTCTGGAATGCGTTACAGAATACGCATATGGCGCGGTGAAAGGAAAGGAAAACAGGGTAGGTTATATTAATTTCCTGCTTAAAATTACACCTGACTGCGACTGTGTGCCCTGGAGCGATGCGCCTATTGTGCCGGATATAGGAATCCTGGCTTCAACTGATCCTGTTGCCCTTGACCAGGCAAGTTACGACCTCGTAAATAATCAGAAAGGGCTTGTCAGCTCCTCCCTGCAATTTAACCACGAAGCCGGAGCCGATAAATTCAAGGGCGCCTGGCCAAAGGTTGACGGAACTCATCAGCTCAAATATGGAGAAGAAATCGGGCTTGGAAGCCGGGAGTATAAACTGGTTGAGATTTGAATTGATTTGTTTAAATCAACTCTCAACAATTTTTCCTTTTTACTCATTCCTCTCAAGAAACCCGGGTGTCAACCCAATTTCAAGATCAATTCCCAGATCAAACTATAACTCAACTTTACTTGCTTTGATCGCAATTCTATTTTTTAAAAAGATAAATATAGCAGATGCCACAACTTAATATATGAGTTAACTTTACCCAACTTTACTGGAGATGATTAAATGACCATCTGGGAATATGATGTTAAAGAGATAAGGTTCAGTGAGTGGTCAAAGACAAAAGAAGATCTTAACCGACTTGGAGTTGAAGGCTGGGAACTCATCAAGTTTGCGGATGAAATTGATGAAAACGGTATGATAACAGCTGTTTTTAAAAGACCGGTCGATTACGTAGACGCGTCTTTCTAAATTCCTTTTTTAAATTATTTTCTTGCTCTGAATTTTCCATTTAAAGTGTCAGTTTAAACAAGAGTACATAAAAAATAACAAAATATCTGAAATGATCTATCCAGATTTTAGATTCTTCTTCCTTATCCATAAATTCTATAAATTTTTCCAATGTACGTGCTGTTTTTGGATTAAGGATATGCTCAATTTTGCAGGCATCTTCTTCTGCGGTGTTTCATCAAGCCCGAAGTGCATGAGAAAATCCTTGAGCATGCTGTATTTTTCCCTCGTCTTTCTGGCAATTTCAATTTTCTAGTAACAGAAAAGAGTATTTCACTTGCTTCTAGAACAGAGGGAAATATAATAACAGCAACCGTTATTATACAAAAAAACAATTTCTAGATGGGGATCGATGTGATAAAAGATGCCATGCTTTACGAGAAAATCGGGGACAACAAAGTACATTGTAATCTCTGCGCCCAGAGTTGTAAAATTCCTCCGGGGAAAAGGGGCTTTTGTGGGGTCAGGGAAAACAGGGACGGACAATTATATACGCTTATTTACGGGACAGTCTCAAGCGAAGCCGTTGACCCTATAGAAAAGAAACCTCTTTATCACTTTTATCCGGGATCTTATGCTTACTCAGTAGGGTCGATAGGATGCAATTTCCGCTGCAAGCACTGCCAGAACTGGGCAATTTCCCAGGCTTGCCTAGAAGAAGCTTATACAATGGATATCCTTCCTGGTGAGCTGATTGAAAGGGCGCTTCTCTCACGTTCAAGTTCAATTGCCTGGACCTATAACGAACCCACGATCTGGCACGAGTACACTTACGAGTGTGCAAAACTGGCAAAGGACGCAGGGCTTGCAACAATTTATGTGACAAACGGGTACATGACGCCTGATGCCCTAAAACATATTGCGCCTTATCTGGATGCCGCAAATATCGACATTAAAGCTTTTAATGAAAAATTTTACCACAATGTCGCCAGCGCAAAACTGGCTCCTGTGCTTGAGGCTTCAGTCCTTGCAAAACAGCTCGGCATACATGTAGAGATTACAACCCTGATCATACCGGGTGCAAACGATTCCCTTGATGAACTCAGGGAGCTCTCAAAATGGGTCTACAAAAACCTGGGACCTGAGACCCCCCTGCATTTTACACGTTTCCACCCGCAGTACAAGATGCAGAACGTCTCCCCCACACCTATAAAAACTATGCAAGAAGCCTGTAAAATCGCAACTGAGGAAGGGCTTAAATATGTTTACATGGGCAATGTGCCTGGCAGTGAGAGAAACAATACCTTCTGCCCGAATTGCGGAAAACTGCTAATTGCCCGGGGCTTATTTGCGATCGAGAAGTATGATATTACACCTGAGAAGACCTGTCCAAAGTGCGGGGAACATATTCCCATTATAGGTGAATACGCTGGCTTAAAAGAAGCATCAGATGAATATGGATACTGAGCCGGATAAATATAAGTGTCAGGAAGCCCGGAAGTAGTGAGAGCCAGTAAAAAAAACAGGAGAGTGCCCGGAATTCAGGAAAAAGCCTATCTGAAATTTCTTTCAGAAATATCGTAATCTATCATCCTGCAAGATAGCTGAATTTCCACGGTTTCTTTTTACTCCGGTAATCATTTCTCTGGCTTATTTTCTACTACATGCTAAACTATTTAATTTCTTGTTGATAACACGCTAATTTCTTGTCGATAACATGATAAACTATTTAATTATGTGTTGATAATAACTATTATGTTTTTATCATTGCTTTGCTGGACAATTCTTTTAATATTTCTCAGTATATTGGCGTGTTGTGACTGGAAAAAAGCTCTAAAGTCGCTTTTCATAAAAGAGAAATGAACCATACCAGAATTGCATCATGGATTCTTTTCTCAGCCTGAAAGGTTTCCATTTCCTTTTTGATTAATCAATGGCTTCATTTATCGCAGATTAAGAGTGATTTTGTATGATCTCTTTATCCAGATTTGTTCTTTCAAATTTTTCTTTCAAAATTTGAGGATGTGATTCTGACGCGCCATTTATATGAGACCAGATTCTGAATGTATCCAATCTACTATCTTTTCATTCTATTGAGACTTTGTTTTTAGAAATATAAGCTCCAATCTCTTTAAGAAAAAGTTAAGAAAAGGTTTTCATTACTTAGAAAAAAAAGTTATTACTTTGTCAGAAGAGATATTTTTCATATCCTTCCTGGAAGATTTTTATAATTCCTGCTCGCAGGGAAGGCGTATATTTTTCAGGTTCGGCTCTGACAGCCCTGTACAATTCTTCCAGATCTATCCATTCAACATAATCGGCTTCTTCGGGATCTGGTCGAATTAAGTTTGCAATTTTTGCCGAGCATCGACCTGAAAATATCATGTGGAAGGCTCCTTTGTTTCCGAAAATACAGGAGATCTTAAATAGTTTCCGGAAAGGAACTGAGATTCCGATCTCTTCACGCATTTCCCGCATCATGCAGGCTTCATAAGATTCGTCCGCTACAGTACCGCTTACCGAGTATGTGTAACGGTTCGGATACCAGCGTTTTCTAGACGACCTTTTCTGTACGAGCATTTCATTCTCAGGGTTAAGCAGGATAAGCTGAGCAGCCCTGTGGATGTGTTCTCCTGAATAAAAATCCTCTCGATCACGTAGTCTGAGAAAGTTATCGTTTTTGTCAACTTCGCTGATTAACTCAACCACAAAAGGTCTCCTGATGAATTATAACACTATCCGGACCCGATTGAAAATAAAATTAAGAATATGAGCTAAAATAAAATTAAAATGACAGGCTTCGATAAAAGGTTAAACCTGAGTTAAATGCCATGAAAAGCAGAGAAGCAACTTTTCAGGTATTCTCAGGGTTCGGAGACTTCCTTTGGCTTTTCTGCAGATTTCTGGATTTCATCCAGGAGCTGTTCGTCGGTTTTACCTCTTATATCAATCCCGAGTTTCTCGGCGGTTTCCTGTATCTTGCTCTTCGAAGCTGCGGGCTCCTTAAGGGACCTTTCAAATTCCTTCAGACTTAGTTCCGATTCTCTCTGGGCTTTCTTAAATTCTCCCATTGAACTTCCCATGGAGCGGGCAAGTTCCGGAAGTTTGGATGCCCCGAAAAGGAGTACAATTACTCCGAAAATCATTAAGAGTTCATTTGTGCCTATCATTGGCTTGGCCTCAACTATCGCTTTCTTAAATAAATATAATTGATTCAGCAATAATGGGATAAAAATTTTAAATATAGCTAAGTTAAGCTAAGTTTTTTTATAATATATAAAGCTTCTACTTTATTTGTTATAAGATATTTTATGTAAGATATTTTATATATTTAACTCTTTTTATTTCATTTTTCCATTCAGTCTATCTCCCTGGCTCTCTCCTTAAATCTATCCTCCAGACCTTCTTTTCATCACAGCTAAGTCCTGAATTTCAGTTTTTTCTGGGCTCTTCCGGTCCAGTGGCAGATTTTTCGGCTTCGAGCGAATTTTCCATGCCTGTATTATTGACATTTAAACCTGCATCAGTTTTTGCTTCTTTACTGCTGCCCGGAGTGTCCTCTTGTTCCTTCTCTTTCTCTCCTGGAGCTGCCGTATTACTGGATTTTTGGGTATAGGCATCGAATTGAGTGAGATCAAGCTCAGCCGCACGCTGTGCTTTTTTAAATTCTCCCATTGCACTTCCCAAAGACCGTGCAAGCTCAGGAAGCTTCTGGGGTCCAAAGAGGAAGAGAGCAGCAACGATGATTGCTATCAATTCTGGTGTACCTATCATTGCTGGTTATTATCAACAATCAAATATAAAAGTTCTTGTAAAAAGATCGGTGGACTGGCTTACTTTGAGGTTTTTTAGAGTAGTTTATATTTTAAAAGAAAGAAATTATATTAAATAGACAGACTAATCTCAAAATAACCTGACAAGCAGCAGGCTGAACTCAAACAGTAATCCCAGTAGAAGTGCTACAACCATCTGGGCGATAAAAGTTGGATCTGGGGATAGAAATAACGAAACTGCCAGAATTATACTGTAGACCAGTATTCTCTGCTTTTTGAGGGTCTGGTACTCCACAAGCCCCATCTTTACGGCAAAGACTAAAAGCAGGGGAAGTTGGAACACAATTCCGAAGCCTGCCAGGATCGTAGTTACGGCTGAGAGGGTGTTCTGAACTGAGAGCTGAGCTGTAGCCATATCGCCCGAGTAAAGGAGGATGTATTTGAACATCACAGGCAGGACAACAAAGTAACCCAGAGCCACTCCGAAGAGAAAAAGCAGGAAAGACGCCGGAATAACCTTGAGGAAAAACCGTTTCTCATGCGGATAAAGTCCCTTGCCCGCAAATCTATAAAGCTGGTAGAAGAACTGCGGAACTGAGATTGCAAGGGCGAAGACCAGGCAGAGCTTGAGGCGGGCAAAAGTCCATTCAAGGGGGGAGTATGCTGTCATGTAAAGGTCAGTACTTATAAACTCCTTCCAGAGAAGCAGCATCCCTTTTGCCGAAAATGGAAAAGCGAGAATTATTCCCAGAAAGAGCCAGACTAAAACGATTGCCAGCCGGTTCCTTAGCTCGAACAGGTGGGCAGTAATAGGTACTTCAATATCTCCCGGAACACCTGAGGTATAAATATTCGTTCCCGATACCTGTCCGGTAGAAATTATTTTTCCGTTGTCTGTGTGCTGTGAGTCCATTTTTTCCGCTCATATGTACTGGATAAATATATTAATATCGGAACATAATATTAAATGTAATATTATTAAATGTGAATCTTATCAAATGTAAATATTATTAATCTGAATCTTATTAAATGTAAATACTATTAAATGTGAATCTACAAACCTTCTGCCAGGGTTCCGATTTGCCTGTGCAGGGGAACTTGAAGTTCATTTCACGGTTTCTTTTCGTAATATCTTCTACTGCATTTTTTATATTTGATTATAGCATACCTTAAGAAGGGCGTACCTGAAAACTTATGGCAGCTGAGTTACTAAATATAATGGAAAACACTTAAAATGATTAATATAACCAAATTAAGATAATTATTTTATTGCATCATGGTAATTAATATAACCTAATTAAGATAATTTATATAATATAGTTATCGCAATTGATATAATTTATTTGAGAAATTTGTTTAATATAGTTATGGTAATTACTTAATCAGATTAAGATAGTTGATATAATCTGAAGGATTATAAAACTCGATTAAGATAATTAATATAATATATTTATTATAATTAATATAACCTATTTAGGTAACTTATTAAGGTAACTGCTATTTCCCGGTCATCTGCACTTTGCCATCCTTATCACATACTCGAACTTTGGCTCTCTTTAACCGAATTCCTCCTGGATGGCTGGCAGTTCCGTGGAACATTCAAAGGATTCCGTGAAAAGAGCCAAACAAACCAAGAACGAAAAAACAAAATAGGTAAAAGAAAGTTGATGATAAGAACCACTGCAGTGAATAGTTCTCCTTGCCCTGGGCTCCTGCAATGAACCAGAATTCCCTTAAACGGGAGAAGGAACTTTCTTTTGCTTTTCCGGATAGGTACTCCATATGTCTGAAGCCATTGAAAATCTCAGTGTAATCCTGCTGACCCTGCGAAATAAGCTACTTGTGATTGCAGGGGTCCTTATTACAGGTATAATTCTCTCATTTCAGTTTACCGGACCCCTGATAGAAAGGATGAAAGAAGATCTCCTCCCAGAGGGTGCAAAACTTATTTACATTTCCCCTCTGGAAGTAATGATGCTGCAGCTCAAACTATCGGTGTTAATAGGGCTGCTCATTACCCTGCCTCTTATCGCATTTTATATCTACAGGGCTATTTCGAGGCGGTACTCAATTCGGATTCCAATCTCGATAGGAAAAGGTCAGATTGTTGTACTGGGCATCAGTGCCATTATTATGTTCATCCTCGGGGCTTCATATGCCTACTTCCTCATGCTGCCCCTCTTCCTCAAATACCTCTATATGGATGCAGCCGGTTCAGGGGTAACTGCAACTTATTCTATCTTCAAGTTCATCTCGTTCGTAGCCACAGGAACGGCAATGTTCGGTCTGGTATTCGAACTTCCGATAATACTCACCTTCCTTACCCGAAATGGATTTGTAAAATACAGCACACTTGTAACTTATAGAAAGCATCTTTATGTCCTTATAATGATTATTGCAGCCGCCATAACCCCGGGAGCGGATGTATTCAGTCAGATAATGCTTGCCGTGCCCATGGTAATCTTCTTTGAAATAAGCCTGATTATTGTCAGGATACTTGGAGTCAAGAGCAAACTTCCCAAGTCTAACACGTCGGCATCTGCATTCGGGGCTACGAGGAAAAACTAAATCACGAGGAAATTAAAAAAAGGATACAGTAAAAGAGTATGAGGGAAGATCTGTAATTCCCAAAGCTGAAAAAAGAAAAGCAGCAAAAAAAAGTGGGTGGCTTCAGGAAGATACACGAACATGAGGCAAGGCGTGTTTGGGGGTGATGTGATGATAGTTGAGAAAGCAACCCAAACACGCCTTTTATTAATCTTTTCCGCACTCGCCTATCCGCCATATATTTTGTTTTGACAGGATTTAAGATTATCGAAATTACTTTTATAAAATGATTTTTTTGACAGTGTTGCTAAGTCGTGATTTATAAAAGGCTGCCAGCAACCCGGGTATCTCTTTTCGGGCTGTTTGCGCTTTTTGGTATATGGCAGTCTCCTGAAACAGGGCTTATCAAGAACCTTCTCGAGCCCCTCCTCGAGGTGACAACCATATTCACAAATTCGATTCTTTAATTAACAGGGCTCATGAGCGTTATAAACCGGAACAACGGTTTCGGCAAGCCTTTTCATAAAAAGGTTGCAGCGCAAACTTTTTGGAAAAAATATTTGATCACAAACTTTTTAGAAAAAAGTTTGATCACAAGCCTTTTCAAAAAAGGCTTGAGCGAAAACCCCAAGCAACGGCGTGGTCAAGCGGCGCAACGCTTGGTGATAAACCGGCGCAACGGTTTCGACACAATAACTGCGTTCAAAGCTCTGGGAGGAGTAATCGTAACATAAAGAAAAACTCTAATAGTAGAGGAATTGTTTTCAGATATAAGAAGGAAAATATTCTTAAATGTATTATTCTTAAATATGTTCCTTTTAAAGGAGCTCTCATCGAGCCGGGTTGTATTTCTCCTCCATTCCAAACTTTATGGCTGGCAGAACAGAGTAAAATTTATTAAATAAATGTTCTGCATCTTATTTATCGTATACATTCATTGATTATTTGAAAAGAACCTGGTATTCTTATGGTAGATGTAGCTAAGGAATTGGAAGCACTGAGGCAGAATTTGCTTGATCTGTCCCTTCGAAACAATCTTCTCAATTACCGCCCTTCTCAGAGAAGGACAATCTTAATCTCAGGCAGAAAGCCAGAAGAGATTTATGAACTTTTTGTCCTTCATGAAAAGTCATTGAGGTTCAGAGCAAAAACCAGGTCCAAGAAAGGAAGAAAAACCAAAACTGGGGAAGAAGATGAGACTTCGGAAAAGGAAAGCAAACTTTTGAGAACAATAAGAAAAACCCTTATTTCCGAAGAAGACAGATCCCAGAAAGAAGACAATATCCGGAGTTTCCGTTCTGAATCCTTCCTGGAAACCCCGGATGACAGCGAAACCCTTGATAAGAAGCTTTTTTATGTTTTTAATCAAGCAAATTCTATTTTTGAAGAACAGGGATATCCTGTGCTCTACCTTGCTCTGGGTTTTCTGCAGTGGAACGACAGCAGGGTAGCCGTAAAAAATCCTAAAGCTCCCCTTCTCCTGGTTCCTGTCGAACTCAAACGCGTAGGAAAAAGCCGTGTTTTCAGCATCCAGTGGACAGGAGACGAAATCTTTACTTCAATTACTCTCCAGGCAAAAATGAAGGAATTTGGAATCTTTCTTCCCGAATTCGAGATGCCTGAAGAAGCTGCAGGCATTGAAGAATACTTCAGGGCTGTATCCCGGGAAATCCGCGAAAAAGAAGACTGGAAACTCCTGCCTGAGGTCTGTCTTGACCTTTTTAATTTCAAAAAATTTGTAATGTATAAGGATCTCGATCCTGCAACCTGGCCTGAGGACATGACTCCTGCTGACCATCCCCTGATTCAGAAAGTTTTTAATCCTGGGGATCCCGATTGTGAGGATTCCGGCTTCCTTGAAGATGAGGTTGACCTGAAACTCTCAGCAAAAGACACGTACCTGATAATGGATGCCGATTCTTCCCAGATCGCGGTTATTGAAGACATAAAAGCCGGAAAGAATCTTGTCGTTGAGGGACCGCCCGGAACCGGCAAGTCCCAGACAATTGCTAATGCCATTGCAGAGCTTATAGCACAGGGAAAAAGCGTACTTTTCGTGAGTGAAAAAATGGCTGCCCTTCAGGTGGTAAAGAGCAGGCTGGACTCGGCTGGTCTGGGAGAACTCTGTCTTGAAATTCACAGCAACCAGACCCGGAAAAAAGCCGTGCTTGAAGAACTGGAGAAAACCCTGAATCGTGCAGCCCCCTCCCCAATACGCCCTGACAGAGATCTCAATGAGCTCGAGAAGCTAAAACATGAACTCAACCAGTATGCCCTGTCCCTTGGAAAGCCTGCTGGAAATCTCTATCCCAGCCTCTATACCCTTTATGGCATAAGGGAGAAAACAAAGGCTTACTTCGAATCAAAAAATCTGAAAATGCCTGCTTACAAATTTCAAGAGCCTGAAACCTGGGAGCCTGAAGCCTGGACCGATGCAAAAACTGTTCTGGAAAAACTGGGTCAGGTACTTCCTTTTCTCAGTCCTATCCGGAAAAATCCCTGGTATGGCTGCAAACCTGGGCTCGTACTGCCTTCAGATCTCGGAGAAATCGAAGTCCTTACAGACGAATGTGCAGCAGCTTTTGAAGCCCTGGAAACAGCCATAAAAACATTTAATGACCTCTCTGCAACCTCAAAGCCCAGAACTCTCGAAGGAATTGAAACTGCAATCGAAGCCGCAAGGCTTCTGGGGAAAACAAACCCCCTGCCTGAAAGAATGCTTCAGAATCTGGAGTGGGAATCTGAAACCTCAAGAGCTGGGGCTGACGCTCTGCTTTCGAGCTTCAGACGGTATATTGAGCTCAGGACTTTTGTGGAGAAAACCTTTAACCCTGCGATTTTTGATCTTGATACCTCTAAATTCGAGGAGCTTTCCAGCAGTCTCCTCAAGTTTTTAAACCCAAAATACAGGAAGCTCAGGAAAGAGATTTCAGCCTGCTATCGCTCAGGAGCACCTTTGCGGGACAGCAAAATCCTTCTTGATCTTGCTTCGCTTTCCGAATATAAGGCCTGCAGGCTGGAGCTTGAAAATTCGGATTCAAAAGGTAAAAAGTATTTTGGAGATTACTGGAAAGGTTTAGAAAGCGATCCTGCTCTCCTTGAGGAATACAGTCAGTGGGTAATTCCCTTCCGGAAATACCTGAAAGAAGGAATTCTGACGGACAGAAGTTTCAGGCTTATAGCAGCCGGAATTGACAATACAGCTCTTGAATCGGCAGCCAACCGGGTGCTTGCTGCAAAGCAGGAGTTTCTGGAGTCACTTAATAAGTTTGGGATTCGAATAGGCGCGGATTTCAATAAAATGTTTGGACATAGCCTGGAAACTGTAAAATTGAGCCTGTTAAAATCCCGTATAATGAAATGGAAAAACGAAACTTCTTCCCTGATACTCTGGAGCCAGTATCTCGGATACCGGCAGGCATGTCTGGAAACAAAGGCAGCACCTATGATAGAGGATCTTGAATCCGGAAAACTTGATGTCTCGGATGCGATTCCTGCTTTTGAAGGTAACTACGCCGAGATCCTCCTGAATCGAGCCTTCAGGGAGAGACCTGCGCTCTCTACTTTCATCCGTGAGCTGCACGAAAGTAAACTTGAAAAGTTCAGGGAACTTGACAAAAAAGTGCTTCTGGAAAACCAAAGAAGGGTAATCTGTTTGGCTTATGAAGAAGCCCCAAAATTGAATTCAGGTGCTTCAAGGGCTTCGGAAGCAGGCATTTTACTCAATGAGTTCAACCGGAAAAGAGGGCATATGCCTATCCGCACCCTTATGAAGAAAGCAGGTGGCATCATTCAGAAGATCAAGCCCTGTTTCCTGATGAGCCCGCTTTCCATTGCACAGTATCTTGACCCCAGAAGCACCCGTTTTGATGTGATAATCTTTGACGAAGCAAGTCAGGTCAGACCCGAAGATGCAGTTGGAGCTCTCCTGCGCGGAAAACAGGTAGTGGTAATGGGAGACTCAAAGCAGCTTCCTCCAACAGAATTTTTCGATACTGTACTCGCTCCTGAGAGTGATCCAGATGACTATACTGCAGCCGGGGATATGGAAAGCATCCTGAATGTCTGCAAACGCAGCTTCCCGGTAAAGACCCTGCGCTGGCACTACAGGAGCAGGCATGAATCCCTTATCGCGATTTCAAATCAGGAATTTTACGATAACCAGCTCTATGTTTACCCTTCGCCAATGCAAAAAGACGAAAAGCTCGGGCTGAAGTTCGTGCACCTTCCGGATGCGGTTTATGACAGGGGTAAAAGCGGAGTTAATCGGTTAGAAGCAAGAGTTGTTGCAAGGGCGGTTCTCGAACACTTCAGCAGGTATCCCGACAAAAGCCTCGGTGTAGGGACTTTTAATGTGAAACAGCAGGAAGCCATCCAGGAAGAAATCGAAGCCCTGCTTAAAGTAAATCCGGGATTTGACCTGAATTCGGTAAATGAAAAAGGAGAGCACTTCTTCGTTAAGAATCTCGAAACTATTCAGGGCGATGAAAGGGATGTCATATTTCTGAGTGTGGGTTTCGGTTTTGATAGCAACCGAAAGCTTTCTCTTAATTTCGGTCCCCTTAACCGTGAAGGGGGGGAAAGACGCCTCAATGTTCTTATTACACGCGCCAGGGAAAAATGCGTTGTTTTCTCAAACTTTACATCAAGGGATTTAAATCTGGAAGAAAATTCGCCTTTCGGGCTCCGAGCCCTGAAAGTCTTCCTTGAGTTTGCTGAGAGCGGCAGGCTTCCCTCGCCCGCATGCAGTGGGGAAACCTTCGATTTGCCTTTCGAAGAGGCAGTTTTTGCTTTCCTGACAGAAAATGGCTTCGAAGTCCACAGGCAGATAGGCTGCGCAGGTTACAGGCTCGACCTTGCAGTCCCTGACCCTGTTCATTCAGGACACTATGTGCTTGGAATAGAGTGTGACGGAGCAGATTATTATTCCCTGCATGTTGCACGGGATCGTGATCGTCTGCGCCAGCAGGTACTCGAGGGGCTTGGCTGGAAGATCTACAGAGTCTGGTCAACGGACTGGTACCTGCATCCGAAAGAAAGCAGGGAGAAACTGCTTGAAGCTGTAAGAGAAGCTGTAAAACAGGCAAAGCAACAGGCAAAACCCGAAGCCATGCCCGAAATTCCTGTTATAAACGAACCATCTTCCTGGGCTGAACCCTTAAATTACACTCCTGCAGGAAAGTTTTCGGATTCCCCTGAAAACCCAGTATTCTCTGTTTCGGCTTTGCCCGCAGAAAGTAATGAGAATGCAGGTAGCGAGGAATTTGAAACCGGGTTTTTTGACCGAAGCTCCCTTTCAGAATCTTTCGAAGCCGAACTTCTTCCCGAGACTTCCTTTGGAACCGAAGTTAAAGAGCCTTATTCAGGCGCATATTTCAGACTGGAAGAAGGGCTTACTGCCCCTTCAAGTAAGGACTTTCTGCCAGAAATGACCTCAAGGGCAGAGTCACTGGTTAAGGTTGCCAACGCAAACTCCCGCAAGAAGCCTGTGAGAAGGTCAGGAAAATCAAAACTTCTTAGATTTAATGCAAACCCTCGATCGGACAAAGACAGAACTGAACCCATACCTGAGCCTGAGCCTGAGAAAGTAAGTTTCTTCCAGGCTTATCCTGAGATAGATTTCAGTTCAGTTCCCGAGAAAAGAAAGAAGCGCAGGCGACTTAATGAGTTTGCTTATATCTACGGTTCGGAAGGTTATTTTGAATCCGAACCTGACTTAGAAGATGATTATCCAGAAAACGAGCCTGAAAAACAGTCCGGGAAAGATAATTCATTAGAAGCGATGGTACCCCTTTACCAAGTCTGCCTTTCCTCAGGACTTCCGCAATCCAGAGATCTTTCTGAGGTTTCTGATAAGCAGCTTGAGGAAGCAATTATAAGGATTGTAGCATGTGAGGGTCCTATTCATGCAGAACTCCTGCCGCAGCGGATAAAATCGCATACAGGAATTCCCCGCATGCTCGGGAAGATAAAACAGCGAATATATGATGCTGTGGAGGCTGCCGAAAATTCCGGGAAAATTCGAGTAAAAGGTGAGTTTTACTGGCCGGTTTCGGAACCTGCCTGTCTCCTGCGCAGGCGTGCTGGAGACGCACCTGCAAAAATCGAATGGATCTGCGACGAGGAAATAAAAGAAGCTATTCGTTTTGTCCTGAACAACCAGTATTCAACCCCACTTGAGGATCTTATTGTCCAGACTTCAAGGGTTCTCGGGATAAAAACTACCCGTAAAAATACCTCGGGAAGGATAGAGAAACTTATCCTTTCAGGAATCGAGGATAGCGAACTGACAGTTCTGCCCAATAAAATGATCTATTTTGCAGAATAAAAGGTGTTTTCTCAGAATAAACAAATCATAAACACTGATTCAGGTACAGTAAATGTTCCAGCCGCTTTAAACAGGAAAAAAATATCGTTCTCCTGAATGTACCTGAAAGCGTAGAAAGACCATGTAACTTCCCAGGGCCAAAGACTAATAATACATTGGAAAAGAGTAATAATACATTGGAAAAGAGTAATAATACATTGGAATTAAGTATAGGAATTCAGAAGGTTCAATTGATTCATTAACCTGCGTTCCAGGCTACAGATTTCCACCTGATGGAAAAAATTAAAAAATTTCGGGATTGGGGACGAGCTCTTCCAGCCCTTGATCTTTTATTAGATGGGGGGAAGGCTGGAATTTCTTCCCCTTAACCCAATTAAAAATAGCCCTAATTTATTTTCTTTAACTGATCTTACTCTGTAATAAAGACCAGTGCAGCTACAACAGTAGTCCATTTTCCGTTCTTATCGCCTTTTGCAGTCTGGCAGATGTGGAACGTATCGAAAATGTGCCCGCTTGCTTTGTAGACCTGCTCTCTCTCGTGCCAGGCGGCTTCTGCATCAAATTCTATACCAAGGGTGGTTGCAAGCATAGTTGCTGCCAGATCTTCAGCATATTCTCCTGCAATAATTTCTTCTTCTCCAAAGGAGTGGTGTTCGGAGATGTACCCGTAGTTTTCTTCGTTTACAGGTATCGCAGTTCCTATAGCTGCAGCCATTAAACGATGAGGCTCATTAGTATCGTTCCTTGCAAGTACACAATGGACAATGGAACCAGCTTTCAACTCTAAGAGTCCTTCTTCTCTGGGTATTATTTTGCAGTTGGGAGGCAGGATGCTTGAGACACTTACAAGGTTATATTTCTCGATTTTTGCATCCCTCAGCGCAAGTTCAAAAGATGCCAGTCTGTCTTTGTGTACCCCAGTACCCTTTGTCATAAATGCTTTTCTTGGGATCATGCTAACTCCTTAAGGATTTTATGTGTCTACTATGCGGGTTCATTGTACAAGCAACCAATACACATAGATAGTTTAAGGTTTTTTTAAAGTAGTAAACTGAACTATTGGGTTGATAGTCCTATTTTTCATCACTGAAATGTACACCAGAGTTATGAACTTTATCATATTAACTTCAGCTTTAAAAGACTTAACACCTCAAATTTGAGGTGCAGTCCAGAGGGGAATTCAATTCAGTTAGTTCTCTGAAGCCCTCGTCGGATTTATCCTGTCCAGATAGAGCTTTTTCATAGACATTGTAATTCGCAATTCCTTCAAAGATAAATCTCATTTCCACTGAATTTCACCTGCATGGATTTTTATATCTTTCTTTTCTACACTAACTGTAACCTGCTCAGGTAAAAATTCAGGCTCAGTCATGTAATCAAGAATCAACTTTTTTCCAAATTCTTCAACGAAATCCATGGCTTCATTCCTATCATGAAATCCCTCCTTCCGTTAGGGGTACATACAAAAATACTTTCTGTTTTTTAAGGTCGTACTTTGACCCACTGTAAAGCATACGCACGATTATCCCGATACGTTTTGTCCCATTTCCTGCAAGAGCTCCGACCCCATTTCTAACATCTGAATACTCAGGAACAAAAATTTCAGCATCTATTAGCTTTCTCATTTCGTTCACATAAGCTCTAGATGGGACCCCCCAGAAGGACAACAGGAATATCCACTTTAAAACGGCAGAAGAAATTAGCTTCAAACATGTTTGCAAGTAAGGTAGCCCCGATTTCAAAAAACAGGCTTCTATTCTGTTCGGACAAGGAATTTTACTGCCTGGATATGTTCATCCAGTTTTAGTCTGTCCGGAAATTGCCGCCCTGCACCCAGATGTGGCTGTCCCCACCCGTAGCCGAAGTCTCCATGCGAAGTGCCTGGACTTTTGTCTACCAACCGCCGATAACCGCTTCAGTTTCGCTAGGGTGAGGAAGCCCTTTCTGTATCAGTGAGACATCGGTACTTGTCCTGCGGACGTCAATTACAGTGCAGGTTAAGATAATAGAAGTGTCCCAGAAAATTTCTGGAAATCAGACATTTGGCAGCCCGACACCTACAAAAACAAGCTTTGTCTCTACAGGTATTGCTCCGGTTTCACTCAAAGAGATATCTTTTTTGCTAACTTCTATCTGAACCTGCCCTTTATCGAAACCTGATTCGGTCATATATTCCATGACAAGTCTTCTTCCAAGGGTATCAGCGTATTCCAGAGCCTCGGGATAGCTTCCGAAGATCTCCCTGCCCAGTGGGGAGAATAAAAGAACCATTCTCTTCTTGTCTTTTGAATATGTGCTTTTGATCAGGATTTCAAGCCTTTTTATGCCCTTGCCCATAACAGCTCCGACTGCGTTTCCTACCTTGGCATGTTCAGGGACTATAATTTCAGCATCAAGAATCTGTTTCAGTTCTTTTATGTATGCAACTACTGGGCCTCCAATGAGCACTACTGGAATTTTCATCCTGAACTGTATAAACCTGTCGGAAAGGAGGATTTTCTCGATTTCCTTCGGAGGCACATCCTTGAGAACAAAAGATAACAGGTTTAGAGCCATGTTCCGCGCAACATCTTTTTTTATCTGTTTGCAGAGCTCGATATGGTCGATCTGAGTATAGCGCTCCAGAAGTTTTGCTCCAACCTTTGAAGCTTCTTCATCCCATTCGGTATATTCCCCAAGCACGTGAAGCGCATCCGTTGGAGTAAACCCAATTGCCTGTATCAGACGTTTCCTTATGAGCGAATCAAGCAAGCCCGGAAAAAGCGTTTTCTGGGTCTCCCAGAAGATATCGTTAAGAGATGTCGGGAAATCCCCTATCCTGTCAAAGAGTTCCTTTTCAAGCTTTCCGAGGTCGGAAGGTTCGAGCCCTGTCCTTACAAAAAACTTGGTAGGCTGCACATTTTCCTCAAGGTGCATAGTTCCGGGGATTCTTCCTTTTCTCAGGGTTTCGAGAAAACCCGGGTATTTGACAGCTGCAACGCAGAGTGGAATAACTCGTCTTGGACCGATGTTTATTTTCATATTTCGGACCCAGATATGGCTGTCTCCTCCCATTGCCGAAGTTTCCATCCTGATAGCTTTAACCTTTGTCTGCCAGCCTCCGACTACAGCCCCGTCGGCACAGAGTTCAGGAAGCCCGTTTTCGAGCATGGAAACATCCGTACTTGTCCCGCCTACATCAATAACCGCACAGGTATCAAGCCCTGAAAGGTAAGAGGCTCCTACAAGGCTTGCTGCAGGGCCCGAAAAGATGGACTCGATTGGTTTTTCCAGAGCTTCGTTAATGCCCACGACCGAGCCATCGCATTTGAGCATGAGCAGCCTCGAATTCATTCCCCGCCTGGAAATTTCTTCCCTGATTGAACGGATGAACTGATTTGCAACAGGAATAAGCTGAGCATTCAGGTAGGCTGTAATCCCTCTCTCATAGGCTCCAAGGTCAAGAGAGAGTTCGTGCCCGCAGACTACAGGCATTCCGGTAAGCTCCTTAATGAGGGCTTTGACTGCCAGTTCATGGGCAGGATTTCGAACACTGAAGTAGGAAGAGACTGCAAAAGCCGAGACTTTGTCCTTAACCTTACGGACAAAGGCTTCTACAGCTTCCAGATCAAGAGAAGTAAGTTCGGCTCCGTGGTGGTCGTGACCTCCTTTTACAATAGTATAGAACTCAATATCCATTTTTTCCGGAACTTCGTAGTCTCCTACAAGAATCAAGCCTACAGGATAGCCATTTTTCTCAAGGATTGTGTTCGTTGCAAGCGTGGTAGAGACCGAAACCATTTTTACATCTTTTAGATATCTTTCATCCAGCCCATCTATGGAGTTCCTTATTCCTTCAAGCAGGTCTGGATAGGTGGTAGGCGCTTTGCTAGAATCCATCACTTTACCATCGGAATCCCGAATAATGACCGAATCTGTGTAGGTGCCTCCTGCGTCAATGCCCATGCTGTATTGTATTTAAATGCCTCCTGTCCATTTTTTAGAATTGGGATTCTTTGTAATTGGGGCGCATTAGATTAAAAATGCGGAGATATATTTTATTTAAAAATATAAATAGTACGTGGGTAATTGTATGGAATGTATTCTAAACCATATTTAAAAACCCGAAATTTATATAAACGAGTATATTAAACTCTCCTTTAAACAAAGGTTCAAAAATAATGAGAAACAGTGCTTAAAGCCTGACATTAAAGTCCAGTATAAACTTTTAAATTCCACTGCTAATCGGCGGAGTCAGACCGGGAATTAATAAACTAATCCGGGAAGTTGCCTGATTTAATCCTGGGATTATTAGATGGATCTGTGGATTGAACGAGTTGATGAGTATGATGCTTGAGGAAATTTTCAGCCAGCTAAAAGAGCTCGAGAAAAAATTCAATGAAATCAAGTATCCGCCAGAGACTGCATTTCAGCCGTCCTTCGCTTCTAAGATCCGGAAAGCGGAACAGGATAGCTTACTCCATAACCTGCCTGCTTTTGAGCTTAATGAACTTTTCGAAAAGGTAGAGGAATGACATACAGAGTAGCCCTTCACCCCTCGGTCCGCAGAAACCTTAAAAACCTGTACCGACTTGACAGGCAAAGTTACGATTACGTAAAACACCGCCTCAGCCTTCTGGCTTACAGACCAGAGATGGGCATCCCTCTTGAAACCGAATTTCAGGGAAAATGGAGAATACATATCGGTCCCTTTGTGCTTGTCTATACTTTCGACAAAACCACGAACATCCTTACCTTGCTTGTTCTCGAACACTATACACGGGCATACAATATGTATACCGCTTATGTGTGAGGTCTCACTCCCGAACTCCATAAACCTTCCTACTAACTTTCTTCTGCAAAAGCTTTTCAGTAAAGCCTCTTTGTAAAAGGGTTGCAGCGCAGACTTTTTTAAAAAAACTGCTTGATCACAAGCCTTTCGAAAAAAGGCTTGAGCGAAAACCGGCATGACGGCGTGGTCAAACGGTGCAGCGGTTTGTTGAGAAAAAAGGGAAAAGTTAAAACGGAGCCTGATGTAAGATCAACAAGAGTCGAGATTTAATCGAGAAATCAATATGAGAAAATACGACAGTATAAAAGCCTGTGACCGAACTATAAGTTATGAAATTATTTATAGTAAAAAGAGAAAAAGAGCAGCTATTTTAGTCCGCCCCGACCTGAGAATTGAATTCCGGGCGCCTCAGGGTTTGAATGTGGATATTATCAGGAAAATGGTCGAAAGAAAAGCGCAGTGGATTGTTAAAAAACTTGAATTTTTCGAGGCAAACAGGCTGCCTGATCCGAGTAAGCAGTATTCCGAAGGTGAAAGCTATCTTTATCTCGGCAAGGAATATCCTCTAAAAATCGTATTCAAAAATAGTATTAAAAAACCCCTGGCTCTTCTTAAGGATTCTGAACTTAGAGTTGAAATTCCTGGGAATACTTCTGAAGATCAAATTCCGTTCCTGGTGAAAGAAGCGATCTGGAGTTTTTATAGTGAACGTGCCAGAGAGGAGATTGAGAAACTTCTGAAGATTTATTCGAAAAAACTCGGGGTAGTTACTCCGGTTTTTAAAGTGAAGCATCAGAAACGGCGCTGGGGAAGTTGTTCCGCAGACAATGTCCTGAGGATAAATTTCCAGCTTATCATGGCTCCTCCCGATCAGCTTGAGTATGTGGTAGTACATGAACTCTGCCACGTAAAAGAGAAAAATCATTCTTTGCGGTTCTGGAAGCTGGTCAGGGAACTGATGCCTGATTATCAGGTACACAGGGACAATCTGAAAAAAGACGGCTGGAAATACGTGCTTTGAAGTCGGTAAAACTTGTATTGACTCTTCTTAAGAAGATGAAAGCACAGTATACTTTAAGATACCTTCCTATTATATACTCGAAAGGTAATGGTTAGTACGGATTTCTGAGAAGGCACGTCTCAAAACAAATCCAGGAGTTTTATTAATACTCTGACCTCGCCTTTTTACAGATACCCATTCATAATACACACCACTTTTTATTTTTTTACTATTTATCCTGATATCTTTACATTTGGATACAGAGTTTCCATTTAATATATGTCTGGTTTTGCTAAATTTTAGCTCTATTTACCGAATCCTATGTTTATTCCCTTCAACACCCTCCTCTTCCTCTGGCAATAAAGAACAGCGGACAGGAGGACAATAACTACTATCACCCCTCTAATTCTTCCTATCAAGCAATTTTAATAAGGATAGAGTATTGTTCAGATCCCATAAGTCTGCAATTGAAAGAGCAATATGAGAACGCACCCCCACAGTAAACTTAAATTTAGGAAGATTGTAATATTAACTATAACGAAAAAGCAGCCAAATTTAAAAACAACATTGGAAGGGGGGTATTTTGGTGGACAGCGAATCAGTCTCTTCAAATAGTATAAATTCTGGAGATATTGTTTCGGGGAATTCTATTGATTCAGGCAATTACACGGACACGGGCGGCGCAAGGAGACACCTTTTCAGTGAAATCTTTTATCACTTCTTTAATTTGAACCATGAAGAATCGTCGATCTTCCTTCTATGCGTACTGCTTATGACTTCAGGTCTCATTTTATTTATTTACGGATTTATTAGCGGGCAGCTTTATCAGTTTATAATGGCTTTCTTCTTCCTGGTTTCTGGACTTGTTCTGGACGATGCAAGACAGCAGCAGCTGTGCGCAAGGTAAAATTCCCGACTTCAACTATTCTTATTATTTTTCTAATTTCATCTGTGTTTCTATTTTTTTCTAAGCTGCTATTTTCCCATACTGCCATTACTTTCCCGATTTCATCGACGATTTTACTCAAAGTTGCTGGGTGATCATTTCCAGGGAAGCGCATTGTATCCCGGCTCTCTTATACAGGAAAAAGCAGGAGAAAGTAACAAGTATATACGAAACATATTTTTTTTGAGATGAGAGCTCTGAACGAGGTAATGGCTTTATGCGAGCCGAAGAAAGAGATCCGGAAGATTCTTTGATTGACATTCTTGATTCAATTGAAAAAATCGAGAGTTTCATTGAGGGATTTGAATTTGAGGATTTTTCTGCAGATGATAAAACCATATACGCTGCGATTCTGGCTCTTGAAATTATTGGAGAGGCTACGAAAGATTTTGCCGGATTCCTTGAAACTGAAACATCCTGAGATTCCGTGGAGAGAAATATCCGGACTGCGCGACAAAATGGTCTACGGCGATTTTGGTCTTGATCTTGAGGCTATCTGGAACACAGCAGTGGAATACGTTTCATCCTTAAAGCCATTGATTGTAAGAATTCTGAACGAAAGATAATCTATCTCCCGAGTTTTAATTTCGCCCTCTGGTATTAATCCCCTTAAGTAACGATCTTCTTAAGTAAGAGCCCATATACGGGCGCCAGCCCTGAAATAATACATCGTATGCAAGATCGTAAATTTAAGATCATCCTATAAAAGCAGTAATAATTTAGCTGCCATAAGTTTAAAAGTTTTGTTTAAATGTCGCCATTCCAGCATAAGGTCGCACATGCCCGTTTATCTGTTAGATGGATTGACTATACTTCGCCAGTTTGCGATTAAATCTTTAAGTTTATATACAATGAAGTACTCTACGGTATTGGGCATCTGGGAAGGTCATAAGAGACCTTTTAGCTCTTTTTAATAACCCCCCCATACCCCCTCCCCCAACTCCCAATAACCGGATGCCCAATTTCAATTAATGCCATATTTTTTGTATCCTTTTTTCTCCAGCGATATCGTTGCTATTGCATATGCGTGATAGTACCTTTTATTTTTCGGCACACAGTTTCATACCAGAAACCTTCCACACGTTCCACACCTGTACACTTATTTTCAAATTCGGTCAGGGTAACACATTATACGAATCCCGGACAGGGCAAATGTACACAATGCTATCTCCTGCACGTTCTGTGAGCCAATGACAGAGAGCGGCGACACAATGTTCAGGCAACCGAGAGATCCGTCCGGAATCCGTGCTTTCAGCAGCTAAGGCGAGTTTAATGCTTGTGTTTGAAATATATTAACAGGCAAATATATTGCATAATTTCCAAATCTTACATTTCTAGAAGGATCTTTAGGAAATTAAAAACATTTTTAAGGTTATTCTGACAATAAAAAGTTTAAAAAAACTTATTCCTGGAATATCACCTTTAAACTTTTTCTGATTTAGAATTGTTTGTATTTCAGATGAGAAAAACTTTTAATCAATAATTGATAGGGGCATTTGCAGGGCTAAGAGAATGCTCTGAATAAAAAGGATGCTCAGAATATAAAATCACGAGCTAAGAAATGATGAATACTTATCCAGTTTGGAAAACAAACATATTTTGATGACCCACAAAATGTGAAGAGATTTTTATACCTGAATTCCAACTATCTACCCTCAAAAACTAAAGTTTAAAACCTCTAATTCGATTAAAACTCATTATAAATCTATATAATTAGATTATAAACTTTATAAAGGCTTATTTATTCAATATAACAATTTTAAACTATTATTTTATTAAATAATCCTCCGTAAGCTGTTTTTGGGTATAAGTATATTTATATTTAATCTAGCTAATTTTAACATTGTCAAGCCGCAATCAGGCGGCAGGACAATTGAATATAGCTCCAATAACCGGCAGATAGCCAGAAAAACAAAAACGAAGGACAAAACCGACAGCTTCAGAAACAGATATGAAACAAATCTGTATAGATCTGTCGGTGTTTATCATCAAATTGTGCTAATCTGTCGGTGCTTATCATCAAATTGGATCAACTAAAGTGGGTATAGATAAACTTTGAAGAGTTTATTTGAAGAGTTTAAATAAACTTTGAAAAGTTTAAAAGAATTGGATTTCGGAGTGGATAAACGTGAATATGAGAAAAATAATTGGAGTTCTCATGGCAGTCTGTTTTGTACTGTCAGTGACAGTTGCATCAGTTAGTGCAGCACCCGGGTACAAAGACAAGAAGTACGACGATAAGAAGAAGGTTGACGATAAGAAGAAGTTCGGCGACAGAAAGAAGTTGGACAACGTGAAGAAGAAGTGGGACAACGAGAAGAAGAAGTGGGACAGAGAAAAGAAGAAATGGGACAATGAAAGGAAGAAATGGAACTTTAAGAAGCACAGCAAAGATTACAAGAGATGGCACATGCTTTACATGAAATGGTACCAGCTGTACCTCAAATGGCTCTTCGGTTACAACAAGTTCATCTGCCACTATTACAAGTATTGCTGAAGCCGATTGTGAGAAATGGCTGAAAGCTAAAGGCTGAAAAGTAAACCGATGAGTATTCTTTGAATACCCCTTTGGATTAAAGAAGCAGAACTTGGATCAAGAACTCGTAAGATCCAGAGCAGTATGGTTCTTACTGCTCAAAGAGTGAGGAGGTCCATGAAACCGTCATCGAGAGATAGTGACCTCCTCCCTAGATTTTTTTCGTTCCATTGTTGTCAGTGAGAGAAATCCTCTCTAAGTCATATGAATTTCTTGTTATTCATGAATTTCTCGTTATCTACCGCACAAGTTTTATTATTCCTTTCTGTACACAAGCTTTAGGCTCTTTATATCATGTTGCCCTATTTGCGTCCCTCATCCGTCAAAACCACAATATTCTCACGACCATGCTTGAGCTTCTTAATCAGTCCTCTCTTTTCCAGTTCTGAAAGCAGGAGGCTGACTTTTACTTCGGAGTACTTCAGCTTGTGGCGAAGTTCTTTCTGGGTAATCTTGCCTTTGTGACTACGAATTATATTCAGAATCTCAAGCAGCTCTTCTGAAAGAGGAAGTTTTCTCAAAGCAGCAGTCTCAATTTCAGAGTATCCTGCAGTTTCTATTACCGGCTCTATTACTGACCCTTTTATGGAAGTTACTTCTCCTGTACCTCCAGACTCCGGCTTTGCCTCAAAACCAGGACTTTTATCAAGAATTTTTGCCAGAATTCCCTTTGTACTGGATTTTCCTGTCTGAGGGCTGCGTCCTTTAATCTCACTTAGCTTTCTGGAAAGTTTATAGCCTCCGCCGAGCAGAAAGAGAAACATAAGGGTTGCTGGCAGGTAACTTAAAGTTGGCAGGTAACTTAAGGTAGAAAAATCAGTAAAAGAGCCCGTCTTGGCTTCTTCGGTGGGACTCACCTCATCGTCATAACCACTTTTATCTTCAACTGTTCCTGTTGCCGGATTTTCGGACACTGGATAAAGCAGGAGATCGAAAACATAGTTGCCTTCATCTTCAATTTTTAAAGGTGCTTGTTTTAAATAAATCACAGTCCCGTTCCGGTAATATTTGGCTGTAATAATATATTCCCCAGGCCCCAGTTCAAAGGAATATGTGCCATTTTTTGCTACTATGGATTGAGGAGGATTGGAATTTATATTAATAACAGTATCATTCAGGGCTCAAAGGTATCCCATGCATACGTTGCCCCGTGAATGGTTGCAGTGACGTTGCTGTCTGCTAGGAAGGGTACCCCTGAAACAGGTAAAGCAGATACCCCCAGAGCGAGTAAAGCAGAAGTGCAAACAATAATGTATGACCTCAATTCCATATCTACCAGTAAATCCAGTATTGTAAATTGAGGCCATGGGAACCAGTTGCTAAAATTATAAGCATGAATCTCTATAGTTCTGCAGATACAGGAAATCCGCTCATTTTAATCCGCTCGTTTTAAGATCTATATCGTTAACCCGCCCCCATGACCCGATATATATCTGATATAGTGAGATAGTGAACACATTACGAAATTGCTTCTGGTAAGATCAAATATGTAATTTTAAAGCAGGCTCACTGCGAACTTTCTTCACGTTTATAGACTGCTACGGTTACTGTTATACAAGTAAGTAAGTATAAATTATAAATAAATATTTCGTCTCTTATTTATTTCTATATTATTTAAGCAGCAAAAAGAGTCCGTCAAGCATATAAATAGATTTTAAATTATTATTAGCGTTATAATTCCATGTGAATATTTTAATTATTATATAATACCATGATATATCCTGTATACAGAATTATTCTCTTTAAATAAAGCTAACAGGCAATAGGACGATTTATAGTACAGTATAATATCCAGTACTTTTATCCGGACACAGCGAATAAACCTGAAAGAATTTTATAATTATAATTGAGCTAAAAATCTATAGATAAGATTGCTAAACAAGCCTACCATGTGAATCAAAAGCGAAATCGTTAAACAGGAGTTACAAGGTAGTAATTTTCACATGAATTCTTAATGCCGGCACGTCTAGCAACCACCACGTAATAATATTTTCCTGCTCGGGCTTTGAGAGTTTTTAACTCTTGCTTCAGCTCTTTATACCTAAGTACGGCTCTGTAGAAATCCTCTAAATTCTGTTTTTACCCAAAAATTATAAAAATAAAATTGTAAAAATGCTCCTTAATTTTTTTGTCCACACAAAAAACAAAGGAGCAATTGCTATTGTCATCAAATAAGTATATTAAATTTATTGATCTCAGTCTTAAAACGGTTCAGTCTTCCAGACTGAACCTTTACTCCTGCAAATATTCCAAACGTGTTTATACTCAACATCAGCTTCTTGTTCTTGTTTTATTGAAGGAGTATATAAGTACAGACTACCGTGACTTTGTAGAACTTGTTGACCTCATGAACAGTATAAAGGAAAAACTTGACCTTGATAAGGTTCCTCATTACACTACTCTTCAAAAGTTTGTGTCCAGAATTCCCTCTTCATTGTTTAACCTAATTTTGTCAAAAACTCTAAAACTATTTTACTCACATGGAGAAAAAGTTCTCATTACGGCAATTGATGCAACAGGATTTACGAGTTCTTATGCAAGTCATTATTATTCTAAGAGAACAGGGAAGCTCCGAAGGAGCTTCCTTAAAACTTCAATATCAGTAGACACTATTAAAAAAGTAATATTAGGATGGAAAATTAGCCAAAAAACAGATCATGATGTCAAGCATGCAAAGACTCTGATAAGACAATCAAACAAGTCAAGAAAGTCTCAATGTTATGTGATGGATAAAGGATATGATTCCGAAGAAATTCATACTCTAATAAGAGAAGAGATAAAAGCAGATTCAATAGTACCTTTGAGAGAAAGAAAAAGAAAGAGAATAAACGGAAAATATAGAAAACAATTAAACAAAGACTTTGATAAGATCAAATACAATAGAAGGAATATAGTAGAGACAATAATATCTGTTGTAAAAAGAAAATTTGGAGAAACATTAAGAGCAAGAAAGGTTAGAAATCAAGTAAAAGAAGTAAAAGTTAAACTAATAGTCTATAATATAAACAAAAAAGTAATACAATTATTATGGATTAAATTAAGGATTTCTACAGAGCCCTAAGTACATCTTATTTTAACATCGTACTTTAACATCGTACTTTAACATTTTATTTTTAACACCTTTTAACATCTTACTTTAAGCACAGATACCTATATTTGTTGTAACCATCGAGGTACCCTTTCTGGAAGCCTCTGTTATAGTTATCTCTGTAAAATTTGGTCCATCTTTTGTCATTTAAAGGGGAAGGAATCTTCGAGAGAACTTCTTTTATGCCGTATTTATTGCAGTCTTTCTGACCCTGTTTTTTGCCGCCTTCGTAACCTTTCTTGTAGCCGTCATTGTAGCCATTGCTGCTATTAGCTGCACTTGCTGATGCTGCCGTTACTGATAATATAAAACAGACTACCAGCAAAACAGCAAGCACCTTTTTTATTCTACCAGATTCTTTATTTTCCATACATTATACCTCTGATTTATTTAACTAATTGAAAATCGAATTTATGCAAGCTTGAAGAGCATCTGTTCTAAATTGGTGAGTCTTGTTTATAGTAAGGGATTCGATTTTTAAATTCACCAGTTTGAGAGTTTAAGGTGCCTGCAATTTCTGTTCCGCCTTTGAATTTACAGAAATTATTAACTGTTTGCAGACTCCCCTCAATTGGTAGTCTTATATTATTGGCTGGATTAAATATAAGGATACTTACATTTAAAATGGCTCAAAAACAGTTTAATTAATATAATAAGTATTTCTAAAACTTTAATTTGAATTTATTGCTCTATTATGTTTTTAAATACATAAATATTCTTTAAAAATCCCCATATATAGATTTATGTGCAAAAATAGCCTTTATATATTTATTCCAACCGGGAATAATTTCCGGGTTAAAAGACTACAACGAAGCATAATAAAAGATAAATTCTGTTTGAATTCGATACCGAAGAGCAAAAGAAAAAATAAAAGATAGAAAAGGGAAAACAGGAGATGTCCCCTAAGCTCTTCTTTAAGATCCCTGTAGTTTTGAATTAAGAAATTTTGATTTAGGCATCAGGTCTTTCCAGCTTTTCCAGTATATCTGCCTGCCCTTTATACTGCTTTTGAGCCTGCTCCTTGAATTGTTTTTCGGACGAAGGAAGCCTGAAGGTTTCAATGTCCCAGTTTGCTCTTTTTGCTCCCGCCTGATATACGCTCTCAAGAAAGTCCAGAATCGCTTTTTCCGGGGAGTCTGCTGCGTTTCGGACATCTTCATACCTTAGTAGTGCAAGCCCTGACTGATGGCTCCAGAAAGCTTCTTTCGGGCTTAACGGCTCATTCATAAAACCGGCTGGCTGCGGGTACATGTACGCATAAAAAGCCGGCTCCCTCATTTTCTTATCTCCCGCCCAGAAACCGAAGCTTATCATCTCATTTGAGAAAATCTCGCGTTCGACAGAGTTTGCCCCTTCCATAACAGGTACAGGCCTGCCTGAATACAGAGTAAGTGCAAGGTCGGCATGGTGCCAGAAAAAGTGCACAGGTGAACTTTTTCCTGTAAACCAGCCTCTGAAAATCTGAAAAACAGAAGAGACCTGCACAAGGATTCTCCAGAACCGGTTCACATATTCTTCGTCATAGGACGCATGCTGGAAATCGGACGGAAAAGGCTCGGTACTCACTTCAGGTATATCATATGGCATCGGCCTGATGCCCGCCACAATCCCGAGATCTCCCAGGCTTGAAAACACCCTGTCATAAAATCCGGCAACCGACAGTCCCTTTAATGGCACTACCCTTGAGTCGCCTTCACTGGTCTCAATACTTAAAACGTGCACTTCGTCCCGGAAATTAAACTGCATCTCGAAAATCATATCTTCGTAAGGAATCGGTCCCGTCGTGAGCCCGCGCACAGAAACATAAAACGGGACATGCCACCAGTGGTTCATCTTCGGAGACAACCCAAGCTTGACCTTCCCCACGATCTGCAAAAACAGATGCAGCGTATTCTTCGTATCTTCCCATTCTTCAAGCGGCAGAGGTGGAAATTGAATATCCCGCGTAAAGCTAGTACTTACTATGTTACCCCCTCCGGAAAAACTCCTAGTCATTCGATTGGTAATTTTAAATTTACTTATAATGCTTTTAAAATTATAGAATTGTGGATATAAGTTGTAGTTTTCCTTAATTTCTAAGTTTAAAATCTTTCCCGCCCAAATAAAAAAATTGAGGTTTTGATCTGGAGAAAGTTTTTGAGATATATCACTCATTTTTATTTTTCAGGCTTCCTGGCGCTCAAAGAGGAATCTACAACTGTAAAAGATATTCGATAGGAGCTTCGGGAATTGTTACAAAGAAATCACAGCAGATTAAAGAAAATTATATGAACACGGAATATATAATTCTCTGATGCAGCTTCTCATACCCAATATCATTAACGGAAGGTGAGACAATCGGAAAAATAAAACTCTTTAGCTTTCTGTTCATTGTACTGGTACTTATTTCACTAATACTGTTATCTTCCGGCAGTTTTCTAAATATGCCTGGAAACGAAAATGGAAACTTAGAGGTCATAAAAGAAAACTTAAATGAGAAAAAAGACAACCTGACAAATCAGGTTCAAGAAATAAAAGAAACCTTAAAAGATGAAAAAGGAAATTTAACAGGCATAGAAGAGAACTTAACAGACTCAAAAGAAGACCTGATAAGTAAAAAAGAAAATTTGACAATTGCACTTGAAGGTATGAGAGAAAACGTAACACGTGAAAAAGAGAATTTAACGGCTCTAAACGAGAACTTTACGGATATAAAAGAGAATTTAACCGATATAAAAGAGAACCTGACAAGCATAAAGAGTAGCTTAACGAATATAAAGGAAACTTTGGAGCGGTAAAGCAAAAGTTCACAGATTAAATTGAAAAAGTGGAATAGTTACCAGTTATGTAAGAACGAGTGAGAGGATGGATACTAAACTCATTCACTGATCCAGGCTTTTGCCTCAGAGAGTTCTTCGTTTTTATATGTTCTCACCGGAAAGGGAATGATAAACTTAAAGAGCCCAACTGCACTGTTCATCCAGTCCACATCTGAAACAACTGCGATTTTTTCAAAAGCTGTAAGGTTCCTTATGCCAACCTTAGCATCCTCCAGCATGGCGCTGATGGTGAACCACTCGAGTTCTTTGTCCATCTGGTAAAGCATCCGGATTTTTCCGTACTTTTGTATCTTATCTTCAATAGCAGGAATTAGCACCTTGCTGTAATCGTCCCCAGTTACCTCTCCACTTACCCTAACTGCTACTACATTATCCGGCAAACCCTCTATAATTTCTATCATTTAACTCCCCATTTCAATATTCCCTTTAATTCTGTTTTATTTATTATTTTGAACGAATATAAGTTTTGACCCGATCCAGTTCAGGCTTCACGGAGCAAAGAATCTATTTATCATAAAGGTTCAATTTTTCTTGAGGAAATGATAAACTGGGTATGGGGTACTGGCTCTGGAAGACAATATAATAGAAGTAAATGGTCTTGAATATTTTTTCGGCGAGATAAAAGCTGTCGATAATATCAGCTTTACGGTGAAAAAAGGGGAGATTTTCTCCTTCCTGGGACCGAATGGAGCGGGGAAAAGTACTGTGATCAATATCCTCACAACGCTGCTGCCCGTTCAGAAAGGAGAAGTGAAAATTGCGGGTTACGATTTGAAAAAAGAGCCCGAGAAGGTCAGGGAAGCTATAGGGATTGTTTTTCAGGAACTGACCCTTGACAGGGATATGACCGTGAAAGAGATCCTGGAATATCATGGGAGGCTCTATTCCATGCCAAAAGCTGAAAGGCAAAAGAGAATTGATGAGCTTCTCGAGCTGGTAGAACTTGAGGGAAAGCGGGATACTCTGACAAGGCATCTAAGCGGCGGGATGAAGCGCAGGCTTGAGATTGCGCGGGGGCTTATGACCCGACCGAAAGTGCTTTTCATGGATGAGCCAACACTAGGGCTTGATCCTCAGACACGAATAAGAATCTGGGATTATGTAAGAGATATAAACGAGCAGGGGACGACCATTTTCCTGACAACCCATTATATGGATGAAGCCGACCAGCTAAGTGACAGGATAAGCATTATTGATCATGGGAAGATCGTTGTCACAGGTCGACCCTGGGAGTTAAAAAACACACTTGGTCAGGATCTCATATATCTTGAAACCAGCGAAAACTTGACTGCTTCAGACCTGTTGAAGAAGCTAGAGAATGTAAAAGGAGTACGGGAAAAATCAAAAGGAATAGTTGCTATGGTCAATGTGGATGGCACCTACCTGCTGCCCGAGATAATGGATAGGCTTAGAAAAAAAGGAATAAGGATAAGAGCCGTAAACCTGAAAAAACCGTCAATGGATGATGTTTTTGTCCATTATACAGGCAGGGAACTGCGGGATACCGGCATGGAAAAAGGCTCGACTGTAACCCAGAGGGCGAGGGGGCGTTAAAGATGCATACAGGTTTCCTTACCATCTACTGGCGGGATATGCTAAGGTTTGTTCGGTTCAGGACTCTCCTGTTTGCTTCCCTTGTCCAGCCTGCCCTCTGGCTTGCCTTCTTCGGAATCGCAATGTCAAACAACTTTGAAAGATTGACTGCAACCATGCCAGCCATTCCCGGGGTCAAGACTGTAGGTTACCTGACTTTTATAGGAGCAGGCGTTATTGCCATGACCACGCTTTTTACAAGCCTTTTCGGGGGGACAGTCCTGCTTTTTGACAAAAACTGGGGGCTTATGCGGGAGACACTCTCAAGTCCTCTCCCTAGAATCCATATAATCATAGGGATAGGGCTTTCAGCTATGACGAAATCTCTTATCCAGGCAAGTGTTATAATGGGGTTCGGGCTTCTGCTTGGAGTTGAGTTCTTTGAAGGATATACTCCTGCGCAAACTATCTTCTCGCTATTGGGGATCGGGCTTTTCATAGGGGCATTTTCACTCGGCTTTCTTTTCCTTTCAGCTGCAATAGCCATAACAATGGAAAGCCCGGAAGGAATGCAAGCTGTAATAACCCTGCTTACCATGCCTTTCTTTTTCACGAGCAATGCGCTTTATCCTGTGAACTCTTTTCCTCCTGTGCTCCGAGCTCTATCTACAATCAATCCTCTAACACATCTTGTCAGCGGGATAAGGTACTTTGCAATAGGGAGCGATTTTTCATCAATCGGACTCCGTTATACTTATACCCAGCAGGGAATCCTTATTTCCTTCATAGCTCTGCTGGCTTTTGCGGGAATAATGTTTCTTATTGCGAGGTGGAGGTTTACCAAGGTTAGAGTCACATGAGCTGCAACCCATATTCAAAGAACTTTTTTTCAGAAACTTAATTTCAAAAAATATATCCCCTTTTTTACCAGTTTTATCCTTGATTAAATAAAAAACGATTAGATAAAAATAAACTGTTCAAAAGTGAAGTGATTAAAGAAGTGAAACAGTAAAAGAAATAATACAAACAAAGAAAAAAAGCGATAAAAGTAAGAAAAAAGCATAAAAGGGATAGCAATGAGTTTAGCAGGTCAAACAGCTCTTGTAACTGGGGGAAGCAAAGGGATAGGAAGAGCTATCTGCCTTGCTCTGGCAAAAGAAGGAGCAAACGTCGTCATTGCAGCAAGAAATGAGAGTGAGATAGAAGAGACAATGAATAAGTTAAAATCGATGGGCAGCAAAGCCATGGCTATTCAGGCTGATATCCGCAGTGAAGAGGATGTAAGGCGTCTGATCTCAATGACAATCGATAAATGCGGCAGGCTTGATATTCTTATCAATAATGCAGGAGTGGCTCACAAGAAAAGGCTGGAGGAAACCACTCTGGAAGAATATGACGAGATTATGGATACCAACTTAAAAGGAGTTTTTCTCTGTACAAAATATGCGATTCCATATATAAGAGAAAGTAAGAACGGAAAAATCATCAATATATCTTCGGTAGGGGGATTACACGGGCTTCCTGAATTTTCTGTATACTGCGCCTCGAAGTTCGGGGTAAACGGCTTAACAGAATCCATTGCTGCCGAACTGGAAGGAGAAATAAAAGTCTATGCAGTCTGTCCGGGTGCTGTGGATACGGACATGTACAGGTCACTCTTTGCAGAGAGACCCCCACTCAAACCCGAGCATATTGCGGAAAAGGTTCTGGAACTTGCCTCGCCTGATTCAAGAGTTACATCAGGAAAGATAATCGAGATTCAGGCTCCTCCAGTCCCTCAGCTTTGATTGTGAGAGAGCAGGACATAGTCCGGCAATTTTGGCGAACTTACAATATGTTTTCAGGTCTTACTGCACTCTTTTGCCGGATTTGCTTTTTCCTTTTTAAGATTGCTCATTTCCTTGGCATGAAAGTATATTTATTTGTTTTTCACATACTTTCTCCTTCCTTTTTCCCATAATTGCGATCATTCCACTAATTATTGCTATCCTTTCATCAACTGAGAATATCTCAGTCTCAACAATCTTCCTCTTTTGAATTACTCCTTCTGATATCCTATCTCATCTTCATGCATCTCATCGTTTATGATAAGACGCCATATTATTGCTGGAATTTTTCCTTACCAGTGCGATAGCGCGTTCGTGAGGTCTTGCAGCCTGAATCGAAGGATAAGCCCAGGTAGGTGACAAAGATTTTACAGATTTTAGAACAGAATGTGAACTTATATATAATTCTTATACAGAATAATAAAAACCAGATATATAGCAACAAAGTAAAAGAGGGGCTTGGGTATGCAACAGATATTTCCAGTAACTGGATTATATGAAATTCAAACTTGTGTTTAAAAGCTTAAAGGAGAGAAAATTATGAGATTTAAGCTAATTTTTAATTAGGTTTGATACTATTGTGTGCAATATTTGTAGCTTTTGCTTCTGAAGAGGGGGGAATAATCTTTACAAAAGAAGATGCAAAGCAAATAAAATACCCTGATCCCTCAACTGCAGACGTAAATATTAGTTTTGAGGATGCAAAAAACAAGCTAATCTCAGAAAATCCGGAAGTAACCAATGAATCTATTCATGGAGAGTTGATTGATGATGAAAATTTCGGGATAATCTGGCGAGTGAGCTCAAAAACAACTAATGGAAAAAACATCTTTGCAGGAATAAATGCCTCTAATGGAGAGCTACTTTTTGTATATGATGGATCAAAGAATGTACAGGGCAGAGACAGTATAAGCAAAGATGATGCTCTGAAAATAGCAGAAGAATATATCGAATCCAGGGTTTCAGCGGAAAAAATTAATGAGATTGAGCTTGAAGATGTAAATTACATAGGACCTGCCGCTGACGATCTGCCAGGATATTATCATGTAAGTTATGCAAGAATTATCAGAGGAATACCTTCTCTTTCCGATGGAATACTGCTTGATGTTAATGCAGAAACAGGCGAAGTTTTAAGCTATGACAAAAGCTGGTCTATGGATGAGGAAGAGAGCACTCATCGATACTGAACCAAGCATTACGGATGAAAAAGCAGTTGAGATTCTCAAAGAATTCATGAGTAGCCAACCACCCATAGGAGAAGAAAAAGCAAGTACTGTAAAAGTTCTTTCGTCGAGCCTTGTCTGGAAAGAGGACAATGAAGATAAAACTCGTCTGGCATGGTGGATCCGATTCATTGATTCAAGTTTTGAAAGAGATGACAGCCTTCCTGCTTCAGTATTAATTGACGCACATTCAGGAGAAATGTTGCTTTTTGATTATTCAAGAAATTAAATTCGAGATGATTATTCAAAAATTAAATTCGAAAGAGTTCTAATCTTTTTATTCCTCTTTATTCTCTTTCTTTTTAATACTGAGATCGGACTTGACTACAGTTCAGAAATATTGCTTCCAAAGATATATCCTTATCCTGCCTGATAATTAATTAAGTGACTGTTAATGAAGTGACTGTAAAGTGACAGCTATGAAACTGAAGGGTCAGACAGCCATTGTAACCGGTGGGGGAAGAGGAATTGGCAGGGCTATCTGCCAGTCGCTGGCAGGAGAAGGAGCCAATATTGTAATTGTCGCAAGAACCGAGAGAGAAATTCGAGAAACTGCCAGGCTGGTGGAAAAGCAGGGTGTAAGGGCTCTTGCGGTAAAGACGGACATTAGAAAAGAAAAGGAGGTCATTAATATGGTTTCAAAGGCAATAAATGCCTTTGGAAGAATTGACATCCTCGTAAATAATGCAGGAGTGGCGTATAGAAAGTATCTTGTGGAGACTTCAACTGAAGAATATGATGAGATTATGGATACAAATGTAAAAGGAATGTTTTTCTGCACGAAGTACGCTCTTCCCCACCTGCTTAAAAGGGGAGAAGGCAGGATAATAAATATATCATCAGGGGCAGGAAAGCATGGAATACCAAAATTATCAATATACTGTGCCTCAAAATTTGCTGTAATTGGTTTTACGGAGTCTGTTGCCTACGAGACCGGAGGCGGGGTTCATGTATATGCGGTCTGCCCTGCCAGCGTGGATACCAGCATGTACCGGTCGCTGCATACCGATGAGCCTGTCCTCAAACCCGAAGATGTTGCAAAAAAAGTTCTGGAGCTCTGTTTGCCTGAAACAACGCTTCCTTCAGGCTCCTCAGTCGAGATATACAGGCGGCCTGTAAGGATAGTTTGATTTTGAGATCTGTACAGAAAAAGAACAGTTTATGAACTTAAGGGGGAAGTATGTTCAAAAACCGTAAAGATGCAGGGGAAAAGCTTGCAAAAGCTCTTGAGAAATACAGGGAAGAAAATCCTGTGATTCTTGCAATCCCTCGCGGAGGGGTGGAGGTAGGACTGCAGGTTGCAGCAAAACTGAATGCTGAATTTTCCCTCATTATCGCAAGGAAACTGCCTTTTCCGGATAACCCCGAAGCCGGATTCGGGGCAATAGCCGAGGATGGGAGTACGTTTATTTTAGAAGATGCATACTACTGGCTTGAAGGGGTAACTATTGAAAGGATAAAACAACAGCAGATTGCCGAGATCGAAAGGCGCATAAAAACCCTTAGAGGAGGCAAGCCCCTGCCGGAGATCAAGGGAAGAACAGTAATTCTTATTGATGATGGCATTGCAATGGGATCTACAATGCGGGCAGCCATTGAACTTTGCAGAAACAGAGAAGCCGGAAAGGTCGTGGTTGCAGTACCTGTAGCCGGAAGAGAGGTTGCAAAGGAACTTCAGAAAAAGGTGGACGATCTCATAGTGCTTGAGACTCCTGCATATTTCAGGGCTGTTGCCCAGGTTTATGAGAGATGGTACGATGTCTCGGATGAAGAGGTGCTTGACCTGCTCAGAGAAAGAATAAGGGAAAAAGAGCTGAAAGATCAGGAATTTCATGAGCTGGAAGCCTGAAAACTATTATTCTCTATAAACCTTCCTTTGTTGCTCCTATTGTAAGATAAGGAAACTACACACAAGAAAAATAATACAACAAGAGAAATAATACAAAATTTGGCTTTTTTGAAGTTAATATTCTCATATTAATTTTTCTGTTTTTTGAAAAGATTCTGCAGGGAAATTCAATCATTTTATGGGATTTTACATTATGGAGAAGGTCTTCTGGAAGAAGCTTTTTGAAAATTCGCCTTCTGAAAGCCAGGTTACTGATGCATAATAAGATAAGTATCACGGAGCAAAAATCATTGGTCAATAAGCCTTTCAAACATCCTCTCTAAACATGCCTCAGAATTATACTGCCTTTAAACTTCTTTTAGATATTCAATAAATTCCCTGAAAGGCACATCTGGATAAAAACTTTTTGCTATTTTTGAATAACGGAAAAGCTTTCTTCTTCTAGAATATCTCCTCATCATTCTTACTGGAGAATTAAAGTTCGATTGAGATAAAGAGTATAAATATACCAAAAATAGGCGTATATAGATCTATAGTATATATAGAGATTCTTGAAGTATAAGGAAACTATAAAATATAATGAAATTATCTGGAATACCATAGGAATTCTAAATTTAAATAGGCATCTTGAAATTATAAGGATTTTACATAAAGATTGATCAAAACTTAAAGATGTTGATTTTACGGTGATTATAAAGTTTATAACAATTATAAAAGTTGAAGTTTGAAACTTGCGGAGTAAGAAAAATGGAATTACTTATCATAGCGCTTACTTTAGCAGGTCTTTACATGGCCTGGAATATAGGGGCAAATGACCTCGCAAATGCTATGGGAACTTCGGTTGGAACAGGTGCTTTATCACTTAAACAGGTAATTATTATTGCTGCTTTGTTTGAGTTTTTAGGCGCCGTATTCTTCGGTGATCGTGTTACTGAGACAATTGCAAACGGCATTGTTCCCATTGATGCAATAGGAAGCATGCATCCCGATGTAGTTGCAGTTGGAATGCTGGCTGCAATTCTTGCAGCAGGCTTCTGGGTAACCCTTACAACCTTCTACAATCTCCCCGTTTCAACTAGCCATTCTATTGTTGGCTCTGTACTCGGCTTTGGACTGGTTGCAGCCTACAATGGAACTATCTCTTTTTCTGACATCCACTGGGGACAAATTACAAAAATTGTTGTCAGCTGGTTTGTGTCTCCAGTTCTTGGGGCTGTTTTTGCTTACGTTACCTTTTCTATAGTAAGAAAGATTTACCTTCATAGAGCTATAGACCTTCCTTTCGTTGAGAAAAAATTCATATCCTTGCAAATCATAACTGGTTGTTATATTGCATTTGCTCACGGATCAAACGATGTAGCAAACGCTGTAGGTCCTCTCGGTGCAGCGCTTAAGGTTATAGGAGTGGCAGGAGCAGAAGCCGGAATCCCCATCTGGGTGCTTGTAATGGGAGGTCTTGGAATGGTAATAGGAATGGCTACCTGGGGTTATAAAGTAGTTCTAACCATCGGCTCCAAGATTACGGAACTCACTCCAACACGTGGCTTTTCTGCTCAGTTTGCAACAGCTTCTGTAGTTCTGCTTCACAGTTACAGTTCCCTCCCGATTTCGACTACACACACACTTGTAGGTTCGGTTATAGGGGTCGGGCTTGCAGGCGGAATTGCAGCGGTTGACCTGCGCGTGATATGGAGGATTATTTCTTCCTGGGTAGCAACAGTTCCTATAGCTGCCCTTACATCAGCATTGATCTTTGTAGGGCTTGAGGTGATCTTCTTATGATAGACTATATCCGCTCCGTCCTTGACGTGGTCGCTGAATCTCCCTTTGTGCCTCTGGAAGAACACGCTAAAAAGGGAGTGATGGCAGTTGAAAAGCTGGCTGAAGCAATGGAAGCCTACTGTGCAGGCAATTATCCCATACTTGAAGAGAGGACGGAAGAGATTGACAAGCTGGAGCATGAGGCTGACAAACTCAAACAGAAGATAAGGGCAGGGATTCCCTCTTCAGTGAAGCTGCCAGTGAACAAAAAGGATCTTCTTTCTTTCCTTAAGCAGCAGGATTCCATTGCCGACTACGCCCAGGCTGCCGCTTACTGGATGACCCTTCGCCCCTGCAAAGATGTTCCTGATAAGATTAAAGAAGGCTTTATGGAGTTAATGGGCACCTCCCTGAAAACTGCAAGGTTATACGATGAACTCGTAGGCAAGCTTTACAAGCTACTTGCAACTTCCTTCAGCAAGGAAGAGATAAAGGAAACACTGACCATAATTCCTGAAGTCGAAAAGCTTGAACATGATGTGGATGTGCTTGAAACAGCCCTATTAAGAGAAATCTTCGAAAATGAGGATGCTATCGGGGGCGCAGGCGTCTGCCACCTTATAGGGCTTGTCGAAAGGATAGGAGGCATTGCCGATAAGTCTGCAAGCGCTGCTGATAGGCTGAGAACAATGATTCTCAGGAGATGAGTTCTTACTTATTCTATTTTTCCTTAACTTTTCCAATATAGCTTTCAACTATCACTATTTCCTTATCTTTTTCTAATATAGCTTTAACTCTCACTACTTAATTTGCCTTTTCTTGAACTTGCTTTCTTCTTTTCCTGCCATCTCATTTATCATACCTCAAACGTGATTTCCTAGCTTTACCTTCTGAGAATTAGAATTTCAGCCATAAGTTTTAACTTATTCATTTTTCTAATATTCATTCCTTTCCGACTCTACAAGCGCAGAAACAATCCCATTAAAAGATCAGATATTCAAAGAGAGGCAAATAGAGAGGGAAAAAAAACGCCAGATTAAAAATGTGAAAGAGAGGAGATTATGAGAAGTAAAGTAACAATTTGCTTGGTCTTGCTGATTATTACTATAATGAGTCTGGGATGCACTTTTCAACCAGATGGACAGCAGCAAGACAGTTCACAAATTAATAACACGACTGATGAGGGTGTTGAAGATCTCAGCGACATAGAAGGCATCTGGATGGGAAATTTAACCGTCCCAGGTGGGTTGCAGTTAAGGATAGTATTCAATATTTCTACTAATCCTGATGGGTCTATCAATGCCAGCATGGATAGCCCTGATCAGGGAGTAAGCGGTATACCGGTTGATACTGTCAGTTATAAAGAAGGCATTTTGAACCTCGAGGTAAAATCCATCGGGGGAAGTTTTGAAGGGGTATATAAGGAGAGTAGCGAGACTATTGAAGGAGAATGGAAACAGGCAGGATCAACTTTCCCACTTATCCTTAACAGGACTGAGAAGATCCCTGAAGTGCAAAGACCTCAGAACCCTGTAAAACCATATCCATATACTGAAGAAGAGGTTGTTTATGAAAATAAAGAAGCAGGAATAAAGCTGGCAGGAACATTAACGCTTCCACAGTCAGAGGGACCCTTCCCGGCAGTCATACTCATAACGGGCTCAGGTCAGCAAAATCGTGATGAAGAGGTCTTCGGACACCGTCCATTCCTTGTACTTTCGGATTATCTGACACGCCAGGGTATTGCCGTACTTCGGGTAGATGATCGAGGTATTGGAGGATCGACTGGGAATTTTTCACAGGCTACAACCGAGGACTTTGCAGGAGATGTACTTGCAGGTGTTGAATTTCTAAAAAACCGCCCTGAAATAAATCCGGACCAAATAGGACTGATAGGGCACAGCGAAGGAGGTCTGATTGCACCTATGGTGGCAGTAAAATCTCCAGACATTGCATTCATTGTACTGATGGCAGCCCCTGGGCTGACTGGAGAGGAAATTCTGTATATGCAAAGTGACCTGATTGCAAGAGCCGAGGGAGTAAGTAATGAGACTATTGCGCAAAATAGAGCTTTGCTGAATAGAATGTTTTCTGTAGTAAAGGAGGAAGAAAATAATACAATTGCTGAGGAGAAGCTTCGTGAGATTCTAAGGGCTGAACTGGCAAATCTGAGCGAAGAGGAAAAAGCAAATTTAGGCTATTCCGAGGCTGCTATTGACTCGCAGGTAAAAGAACTCACCTCACCCTGGATGCGCTTCTTCCTGACATATGACCCAAGACCAACATTGATGAGAGTTAAATGTCCCGTACTGGCAATCAATGGGGAAAAAGACCTTCAAGTTCCGCCTAAAGAAAACCTCCGCGCTATTGATGAGGCTCTCAGGGCAGGAGGCAATAAAGATTATTCAGTTAAAGAGTTGCCAGGTCTCAACCATTTATTCCAGACCGCTAATACGGGATCTCCCACAGAATACGCGAGAATAGAAGAAACTATCTCTCCAACTGCTCTAGAGGTTATCGGAAACTGGATTCTGGAACATACACAGAAAAAATAAAAGTAAACAAGTGAGAAGGAAATAGTGCACTGCAAATATAATAATTTCCATATAATTTCCTTCTCCTATTTCCAGAAAATGTTGATCAGGTTATTCTTATTATTTTGAGAGAAACTGACAGGTTTTATAAAAAAATAGCATGAAGAGCATTTTTAATGCTAGTTTTCCATTAAACGTATGAAATATAAGCTTCCTTTGTAGTTTTGACCTTTAAGAATTCAGTATGAAGAAAAATTCTCCATATGACTGATTTGTTCGATTGCAAAAGACTGTATCAAGATTTTAGAATATGTAACCTCCTTAAGAGCCTCAGGTTTAGTCTTAAATTGATTCTGAACAGAGTTAAAAACAATCTATAATTTTGTAATCTTTAATGTTTGAAAATAAAGCGTTACAAAGCTTTAAACTCTTTTTTGGATTTTTATAATACACTATAGAAATAAGTATGTTTATATTTTAATTTCTCCAGTTGGCTTTCGATTGCGAGTATTCTCGGATCAAATGTAAACAAATAAGGAGGAAAAAAATGGATTTTGACAGAAAGTCAATCTGGAAAATTACAGCATCTGTTTCTGTTGCATTAATGTTATTAACTATAGGAATGTTTACAGCCTCAGCATGCCAAGCTGAGAAATCCCCTGCTTACAGTGATCTAAACAGCCTGTCCTTTGGCGGCTGCGACAAATCAAACTGCATTGGAGACTGCTGTGACGACTGTACCGAGGCAAACTGTGAAGGCGACTGCTGCGAGAAATGTATAGACGTCTGCGGTCTGGATAACTGCACAGGAGACTGCTGTGACGACTGTACCGAGGCAGACTGTGAAGGCGACTGCTGTGATAAATGTATAGACGTCTGCGGTCTGGATAACTGCACAGGAGACTGCTGTGAAAACTGTACCGAGGCAGACTGTGAAGGCGACTGCTGTGAAAACTGTGTAGATGAATGTGGTCAGGCATGCGACCAGAGAAGCTGCGCTGACAACTCCGGAAAGACCTGTGATCAGATCGACTGCGCGATTAGCTCTAAACAGTCAACATGCAGCAAATAAAATCTTTGAAAGGCCCTAATCGCCTGTTCAAGCCCGATAAAAACGGGATTGAGAATTTCGAGCGTGATAACCCCTGAAAAATCCCTTTATTTCCAGAAATAAAAATACAGTTTATCGAAATTCTCTTTAATTTCTTTTTTTTAATTTGCAGGGTATTTAGTCTCTTCAATACCATTCTGAAACTTTATCATTCAGATGCGAAAAAGTTATGAGTGGATTACAGTCACTCAAATCTTAGGAGCAGGTGTTTGATCTTCAGGAGCCTGGGGAAACCGCGTCACAAGCACCTTATCTATTCGATTGCCGTCCATATCCACAACTTCATACCGCAGTCCTCCGTGTACAATAAAGTCTCCAGTTACTGGAATTCGCTGCAGAATAAAAATAATCAGCCCGGCAATTGTCCGGTAGTAACCCTCTTTCTCTCCTGGAAAGGAATCCACAGGCAGAAAATCCTTAACTTTTTCAATGGGCGTATCCCCGTCAATCAACCAGGAGCCGTCCTCTCTAACTCTAATCTGCGCCTCCTCAGGCTCGCCCAGAGAACGGACTTCGCCCACAATGGCTTCAAGGATGTCGTGCAGGGTTATCACTCCCTGAATGCTCCCGTATTCATCAGTTATAAGAGCAAAATGCACACCGGTCTGCTTGAACGATTCCAGAAGCTTCAGAACCGAAGCGCTTTCAGGTACGAAGACCGGCTTTGTAACCAAATCTCTGAGATCAACAGTGCCGCTTTTCACAAACTTCTCAAGAACCTTTTTTACGGAGATCATACCAACAATGTTATCCAGCTCACCTTCATATACCGGAAAATGTGATCTGCCACTTTCTATCATTTTCCGCAGATTCTCATCGGTCGAATCTTCAAGGTCAAGCCCGATAATATCAGAGCGATGCGTCATCAGGGAATCGACACGACGGTCGCCAATCTCAAGCACACCTTCTATCATGTTCAATTCGGCTTTCTCAAACACTCCGGCTTCGGTTCCTTCCTCAAGCATGATCTTGATTTCCTCTTCTGTAACAGGCGGCCCGGTAATCTTCCTGACCTTTAAGACCCTGAGCACAGACTCGGTTGAGTAACTGAGAATTATCACAAACGGCTTTGCAATAATAGAAAGATAGAACATGGGTTTTGCGACAGCGGAGGCTATGGACTCCGCATTGTTGAGTGCAAGCCGTTTAGGGACAAGTTCCCCAAAAATCAGGGTAAGGTAGGTAATCAAAACTACAACGAGAGTGATGCTGAGACCGCTGCTGTATGGAGCCAGAGCAGGGAATTCTCTAAGGTAAGCTGCAAGTTCCTTTGCTATCGTGGATCCACCGAATGCACCTGCAAAGATACCTACAAGGGTAATTCCTATCTGGATTGTTGAGAGAAAGGGCGTGGGCTCATTCGCGAGCTTAAGCGCAACATCTGCCCTTGTGTCCCCTTCTTCCGCCCGCTGTTTAAGGCGAGTTCTCTTGGCAGAAACAAGGGCAAATTCTGACATGGAAAACAAGCCATTGAGTGCGATAAGAACAAGGATGATTACAATCTCAGTCAAATATGGCATTTTGGAGGTATTAGATGGATAATAATTTAAATCTATTTAAAGCATTATAAAAATTTATTTTTTGTAAACTTATAACCGTATTTATTCCCATTTAGCGGTTGATTTTCCCTGCGGCTTCTGCCTGCTGTTCTGGAACCTTGCTCCAGAAACTGCAATTTTAAGCCCTTTTCTCTCGTTCCGGGCTGAAAAACTTCTCATTTCTATTCCCAGATAAATTTTTCAAGATCTATACTTTCAAAATCCATGGTTTAAAAAATTTTTCCAGGCTGGTTTTCGTTAAGAGCTTTTACCCTTCTCACCAGGGTTGGATGTGTTGAATAGAGATTCGTTGACCAGGTCCAGAAGCCCTCAGGGCTTTTTGCAGTCTCAAGATATTCCTCGTAGTTAACATTTTTGTATAGGTGTTCGCCTGCTGAGAGGACTATAAGCCCTCTTTTGCCTGAAGGAACAAGCCGGATTGCAATCCTATCTGCAGTATACTCCCTTGCCCGGCTAAGGGCAGTCCATAAAAGGTTCTTTAGCACAGGCACAAAGGCAACCGGGAAGATTGAGAGGTTGTAGAGCAGAGTAACATGACCTGCTTTTATGTGTGCCAGCTCATGGGCAACTATAAACTCCAGAGAATCAAAGTCTCCTTCCCTGTATGCGACCTCAACCACATCCGCATAAAAAACTACATAATTTCTCCTGAAGTACAGCCTGGTAGCAAACGCGTTTATTAGCCCACCTTGCTGGATTAAAAATGCATCTGGAATTTCTTTGAGATTCAGTTCAAAAGAAAGGCGCTTTATAATTTCGTAGAGTTCAGGGAACTGCTTTTCGGAAAGCTTGATCGCATTCGCCCTCATTGCCCCGTAAGTCTGCCCAGAGACGTATGAGAGAAAAACAATCGTTCCCGGGACTATCAGCATATATTCCTTCCCGAGGAGATCAGGATATAGAATCGGAGCTGCCATTAAAGTAACATAAATAAAAACACTGATCAGCAAACATATAATGAAAAGAGGTATTTCGGCAGGATGCCTTAGAGATTTTATCTCACTGTCCAGCAAATAATTTGTCCCCCCAGTTTTAGAAAGTATCTTTCAATTGTTCGCTAGAACCTACAAAAATGCTAATTTTTTATCATAAGTACACGATATACTCTGGATTTGAATCAATGTACCTTTTACTATGTAATACTTTTTACTAGGTAATACCTTTTACTATGAAAAATAAAATTCATTGTATGGTGGGCATTTTACTTTTGACTTCTTTTACTGCCGCTAACACATAGCTCTTCCCCAGGGAAAAGTAAGGCAGCTTATCTAATTTCAGAAGAATTACTGGATTGAGCAAGATGTTAGTAGATCAGATTAATTGGGAAGTTTTTCTCATGACCCGCCTCTTGCAAAAAGCTCTGAGGCCCTACGACCGAAAGGGTTGCTTGTTATGGAAGCAATGCTGGTCAGAATAACAAAAACTTACTTTTAATTGTTCCTGCTTTAAAAAACATGTTATGAGTATGATAAAAGAGCGAAATAATATTTTTTGTAAGAAAAAACCTGGATTGCATAAAATATATAAATCTGCCAAATAATCAACAGGTGTATATAAGATACCCAATCTAGGATGATAAGAAATCCCAGCTATTTTCATATATGTTTACTAGTTCATGTTTGTTTACTCCTTTTTAAGAAGATAAGAAGGCATATTAAAAAATGAATCTCCATATATATTTGTACTGATCGGGCAATAGACTTTAAAGCTTTTATTATTATAATATTCTTAATTATATTTCTTTAAGTATTATATCATATAGCAGTAATCTTTCCTTGATACAATTTTGAAAGCCTGTTAAAAAGCCGTGGTTGTATAAAGATCTGGAAATAATTTTTAAAAATTGACGTGGGCGATAATCTGCAAAAATATTATATTAGATTTTTTGGGCAGGGAGGGTCAAATAATCAGGTCAAAATTGTATCAAACTTAGCAAAGTCTGGGGTTATGATAAATGGGGAAACGAAAGTTTGACAGAATACAGAAGATATTAAGCGTTTTTACGGTGACATTTTTTTTGTTATCAGTAACAGCTGTATCAGTAACCGCACAGAATGGAGAAACGCTATTACCTACAGCACCAGGAGATAATGAAACAGAAACACAACCAGTTGTACCAGAGCCTACCGAGACAGAAACAGAAGCACCAGAACCTGCTGTAACAGAAGCACCAGAACCCACTGTAACAGAAGCACCAGAACCCACTGTAACAGAAACACCAGAACCTACTGTAACCGAACCTGAAGTAAATGTAACAGAACCTGAAGCGAATGTAACAGAACCAGAACCTACTGTAACAGAGCCGGAAGTCAATATAACAGAGCCAGAGATAAATGTCACAGAGCCAACAGAACCTGAAGTGAATGTGACAGAACCAGAAGTGAATATAACAGAGCTAGAGGTGAATGTAACAGAACCTGAAGTGAATATAACCGAACCTGAAGTGAATGTGACAGAACCAGAAGTGAATATAACAGAGCCGGCAGTGAATGTAACAGTATCAGGGGATAGCATAACAGTACCAGATGAGAATATAACCGTACCAGAGAATTTATCGATACCAGAGATTATATCACCGGTAATCGAAACTAATGGTACTATCAGTGTAATTAACGAAGAAACAAATACTACAACCAATTTGAGTGTTGGTCCCGATACTGGAGGAGTTGCAGTTAGTCCAGATGGAACAAAGGCGTATGTGACTAACCTTAACAACAACACTGTCTCTGTAATTAACACAGTAAACAACAGTGTTGAAGCCACAATCAATGTTGGAGATTATCCTGCTGGAATTGCATTTGCAGGAACAAATGCGTATGTGACCAATGCTAACAGCAACACTGTAACTGTAATTAACACGATAAATAACAATGTTATAGGCACAATTAATGTTGGAGAGCATCCTTCTGGAATTGCAGTCGCAGGAACAAATGCATATGTGGTCAATATCAACAGCAATACTGTCACTGTGATTAATACGATAAACAACAATGTTATAGGCACAATTAATGTTGGGAAGAATCCTGCTGGAATTGCGGTTGCAGGAACAAATGCATATGTGACCAATGCTAACAGCAACACTGTAACTGTAATTAACACGATAAACAACAACGTTATAGGCACAATTAATGTTGGAGAATATCCTACCGGAATTGCAGTTGCAGGAACAAAAGCATTTGTTTGTAACGCCAACAGTAATTCTGTTACTGTAATTAACACAATAAACAACAATATTATAGGCACAATTAACGTTGGAGAATATCCTGCCAGTATTGCAGTAATAGGAAACGAAGCACATGTGACAAACCTTAACAGCAATACTATCACGGTAATTAACACGATAAACAACAACGTTATAGCAACAACGCCTGCAAGAAGCCTTCCTGTTCCAACCGGACATTGTGTGTGTGCTATTCCGGTACCAAAACCGCCATGTCCCACGTGTCCATGTCCTACCTGTCCTGAAGTACCAAAATGTCCTACTGCAAACTTCAGCAGCAAGCCCATTTATGCGGTGAAATTTACGGACATGTCAAAAGGTGCGACTAAATGGTACTGGACTTTTGGAGATGGGACAAATTCAAGTGAGCGGAACCCTCTACATGTATACGCGAGACCTGGGAGCTATAGAGTTAACCTGACCGTAAGCAATGAAAACTGTACGGATTTCAAATCTTCTATAGTCAATGTCTGTCCCCAGGTATCCAAAGCAAATAATACACAGGTACCGCCAGGAGATAGTGCACCTATATACTGAAAGCAGCTGAGCTTACAAGAGAACCAAAAAGAATTCTACTAAGGTTCAGTTGGAAATGAATCTCATAATGCTCCAGTTTTCGGAGCATTTACTCATTTTTCTTCAGAAATTCTGTTCTCTGCAGAAATACGACGGTATTATATGCAGGAGGGACAGGCTGGATTCTCTTATACTCTCTATAACCTTCAGGCAAATCAAGCGAAGAATCCAGGTTTAACAGTTTCATTAAGCCTTTCTCATAGATTCTGTAAGATAGCCTGAAGCCTTCAGGTATTACCTTTAGCAGGTGATCGAGAATTTCTTTTTTGGGCTCAGCCTGGGCAGCTATAATAAGAGCCTTTGAATGGGTGCCAGAATCTATGAAATCAGCACGGCTGATGGAAAGATGATTCCCATTAATTATGGTGATGTCTTCCGAAAGCCCGAGCTTATCAAGTACTTTTATTGAGAGTTGTGCACTTGCAGGATCCTGCTCTATCCCTGTGCCCTTTATCCCGTGGCACCTGAGGAAAACGATAAGGGTCAGGGGAAGGGGCCCGCTCCCGAGAAAAAAGATCCTGTCCTCGGGTTTTAATTTGAAACCTTCATATTCTATCTGGACCAGCCTGAGGTAATTCCTGTAAAAGAGATACTTTTCAAGCACCTTCCACGGCGACTGGCTTGCAAGGATCTCGTTTGAGTATCTGGTCTCAAGCCTTACAGTATATAAATTTCGGAATCGATTCATGTGAGCAAAAACCGGTTCCATTTCTGGTTTATTCAAAAGGTCAAAATCTTTATCGCTGTACAGATCACGGGTAATTAAAACATCTAGTTTCAGGAACAATCTCTCAACCCTGTCCGAAGAACAGTTGAGAATCTCATCATCAGACAGCTCCCTTATGTCCTGATACAAGCCAAATATTTCTTTGAGAATGCTTTCTGAAAACTCAGGGCTTTTGTTAATTGTACTAACCATACCAATTCTTATCGTTGGCTGTGGAGCTATGCCTGCAGCTTCTCAGGGCTTTTGTTAATTGTACTAACCATACCAATCCCCAAACAGTATTACGGTGAGCCGGGATATATTCCTGTTGAGAATAATCACGACCCTGAGATTACGGAGGGAGATTTGTATATTTGCTCAGGGAGTGGAAAAGAAAAATCGAATAATTGGGAGAATATATTGAACCCTGTAAAACACCATCCTTATTCGAAAATTCGCTTTATATCCTCAATAGACAGGGAAACTTCAAACTCTTTTAATCTAAAAAACTTCTTTGCCCGCATATCGTCATCATCAAGTCTGAGGTCGCTTTCAACAAATCCGGCTTTTTCCAGGCGTTTCAAATGCAGGTTTACTACCTGCCTTGAGAGGTTCAGGTCTTTGGCGAGTTCGTAGACATACCTCTCCCTCTCAGCCAGCAGGTAGAGCAGTTTCAACCTTATGGGATGAGAGAGGGCTTCGCCGATCTCCACTATCTTTTCAAGTGATTTTTCCATCCTGAATATCCTCACGTATTTCTGGTGTCACCTGACCTGGAAGATTCCCTGAACCTGCCGCAGTTGTATAAAATTCTAGCACTCCGACTAAACTTTAGATTTCTTCCAGTTTGGATTTTATTTCTTCCACTGTTTTTTTGATTTCTTCGATATCTCTTTCCATTTTAATTATTCGCTCATTATCCCTTGGAGCTGCATACCCGGACCTGTTTAGCAGCACTACCACTGCACCTGCTATAAGCAAGATAAGTAGAAGGTTCAGGAGAAAACCCCAGAACGAGCCCATCATGCCGTATCCCATACCATTCAAGCTTCCCACCTCGAAAAAACAGGTTTTCTTGATATTATTTACTTTTCTTATCTCATCGAGTTTTTCTTTAGATATTGCTAAGCAAAATATAAGGAATATCTGGTAGAAAGGTAGCGATAAAAACTCAATAGAAATAACTGATAAAAGGTTGATAAAATGAATGCTTAAGCTGTAACTTTAAAACCTAATCTGATGGAATAAAGAAGATAATTATTAAGAGTTAGCTTGAGCACTCGATAATATTCTCAATAACTATCTCCTCTGCAGTAACCCTGTCCCCTGCAGTGCCTTTCGCCTGCCTGTGCTCCTGCGCAAATCGGGTAGTCAGTAAATACTTCACCGCTGATAGCATCAATTCTTGCCTGATTGTAAACCCCATCCTCGTCCTGATAGGTAACAATCCACCAGCGGCGCATCTGAGAAATGTCATCTTTAGAGATCTTGCTATCGATTTCTTTCCTTGCAATCTCGCGGGCTTCATCTGAAGTCTCGACCTCAACTTCAACCGGCTTATCTGAGTTGAGATATGGGCAGCTGGAGAAATTTCCTGCACACGGACCCAAGCCCATGCATCTTGCAGCCCACCTGTGTGGTACAGATCCGTAATTTGTCCCTGCATTATCCGAAGTAACTGCACTGACGACTGCTGCTCCGGAGGCTCCTACAAGCAGTATTCCCAGCAGAATTGCTATTATTGCCTTTTTCATTTTATGCACCTTTACGCCTGTTTTTGTTTTCGTCCACGCATGTAATCAACTATGAATTACTACAATAGCTGCAAACGCCTGTTGCCACACAATATGTAGTATTTACACTACATATGTAGTCTACGTGATAATATATAAACTATCACAGGTACTGCTGGCTTTCATGAAAATTCAGCTGTACTTTCATTTGTCCATCCTAGAGGCGGCGGAACCAAAATAGACCTGCAGCAATAGCCTCAGGGCTTTAAAAAGGTCTATGTTATGTAGATCTGAATTTAAAACCGGCAGTACAGGAAAATAGATATAAACCGGCTTACTAGATAATGTATTGGAGAGCACATGGAAATTTTAGAATGCAGCATAATTGATATTGCCCCTACGATCGCGACACTGCTCAAAATTCCTATGGTTCCGCCTGCAGGCAGACCAATTCGAGCAGTAGAAACCTACGCGCAGGAAAGAGGCTGCAAGCGAGCGGCAGTAATTATTGTGGTTGATAGTCTTGGGTATTCCCTTTACAAGCACCTTTCTAAATTAATGATAAAACTGAGTGAGCTTGCCGAAAAAGGAATCCTGTTCAGGTGCAAATCCGTTGCATCAACAACATCCCCTGCTATTGCATCAATCTTTACAGGATATCCACCAGAAATGCATAATGTCTACTCGACTCAAGATATCTATACCGAAAGAGCAAAAGACTCGGAAAATCCGAAACTGAAGAGTATCATGGAATGGGCTTACAGGGCAGGCATGAAAGCGTCAGCGGTCATCGAGTATGAAGGTGCAGAAAGTTTCAGGGGAAGAATAAGAGACTTTTATGGAGTTCCAGATTCCGAAGATATCCTGGATTATGACCTTCAGATAACGAATTATGCTGTGCGTGCTCTCAAAGAAAAGCCTGATATCCTGGCGGTTCACCTAAGGGCTCTTGATCGTTTTTCCCACAGGGCAGAAAGCTGGGAAGAACTGAAAAAGGCTGCAAAAGCCGTAGATGAAAACCTGGGCGAGATTTTCCGGAATGCAGAAAAAGGGACGATTTTCTTTATCTGCGGAGACCACGCAATCCACGGCGGAGAAAAATGGTTGAAGAATGCGGAAGGAGAAGATATCAAAAATCACAGGGAAAACATTGTAGCCCTTATTGTAGCCTGTAAGCAGGAAGTGTAAATTGACCGAACGCCTCCTCCAAGAAGCTAAGATTAGCAAGTTTATTATTTTAAAATTAGTATCAGAACCTTTGCTCAACCTCAAGAATCTTACTGAAACACCTGATTGTTCGGCTGGTATTCTTATGCAGAATTCCAATACCTCCTGCTTCTTCCCACTCGCGGATGTTTTCGGAATTATCATCAATAAGAACCCTTGCAGTCCCTGACTGCAGGGCTTTTTCCGGGCGGTAGCAGAGGATCGCATTTTCTGCATAAGAGGGTCCAAGTTCTCTCCTGATCCATTTGATTTTTCCTTCTCTCGCATTGGTTAAGGCTTTTTTTCTCTCAGGTCCTGGGAGCGCAGAAAGGATTGTAGGAAAGTAGCCCGAACTTCTAAGAAACCCATGCAGCTCTCTTCCTCCTGGCATCCAGGGCATCTCTGACCAGAATTCAATCCCTGCCGATGCAATTTTTTTCCAGAATAATTCTCTATCATTGCTGTACCAGAACATCATATCCTCACTCAGTTTTTCGCAGGCACCTGTGAAGTCCGTAAGGACTCCATCCATGTCAAGAAAGAGTTTTATTTCTTCTATGGGTTCGGGAGAAAAAGAGAGATCAGACGAATGGCTTGAGAGAGATCGCTGAGAGCTTGCAGGATTGATCTGGGTAAAATTGTACGGATTTAAAGAAACAGACATAATAAACCTCCCCTAATACCTCTAGCGGCAAATGACTTCCCATCAAACATTTAGAGACCGTAATAAAGAAAATACTCACAGTAAAAAATTATTATATAAAAGGTTAAAAAGAAGATTTCTATCTTCCCCGTGGAAGATTTCTACCTTCTCATCCGTCACTTCGTCGTGCTTATTTTTTCTTTGAGATAGAGCTTTCGAACCTGTCCACCAGTTTCTTTACATCGGTCTTGATGTCCGAGGCAAGCTTTTTTGCACTCTCACCGGTTGTATCAATGAGTTTATCAACTCTGCCAGTGATGCTTTTTACCTCATCCTTTACATCAATGGACTTCATCTCCTCGGAAAGAGATTTTATTTCTGCATTTATACTCTTTGCAAGTTTCGAGGCTTCGTCCCCTGTCTTCTTTGCAAGAAGATCAATGTCGTTTCCAAGCTTTCCTAACCGTTCCTGAATCCCGGAACTCTTTTTTCCGGTTTCTATTCCCTTGCTTTCACTTTCCATTTGTACCATATAGACCCCTTCATATATTTAATAAATATAATGGATTTAATAAATATAATGGATTTCTCTCAAAAGAAAGTCTGTTTTTCAGATATTTATTATGAACTTTCGGTATCATAAAATTACCCCATAAAGTTTTATTTAAAGTTTTGGAATTGTTTAAATATTATCAGTAAAATTCTGTGAACCCTCCACAACCAAAAACTAATTTTAAAAGTAAATTAATGTTACGCTACAAGCTTATAAAGTATAAATTAAAATAGTATGCTTGTAAAAGTAAGGCTAGTTAACTGATTCAAAGAGTTTATGGAAAGATATGAGAACCGGATTGAGACGCCGTACTCAGGAAAAATCAGCTCTCTGTGATAGAGTAAGCCATTAAAGGCTATAGAGGAAGTATGCAGACCTTAGTTATATGCATAGACAGAGATAACGATCTGGGCGAAAAAGCAAAGCTCGAAACCCCGATAGTAGGACGGGAAGCAAATATTCAAGCTGCCGCCGCACTTGGGATCGCAGATCCGGAGGATTCTGATACCAATACAATTTTCGGCGGGATCAGGATTCTTGATGAATTGCGGGCAAAAGGAATCGATGCAGAGATAGTCTCTTTTGCAGGAGACAAAAACGTTGGAGTAATCTCAGACCAGAAAATTGCAGAACAGCTCGAAACCTTTCTCAATACGCATGATGTGCAGAGAGCGATTTTTGTATCAGACGGTGCAGAGGACGAGACGCTTGTGCCTATTGTCCAATCCCGTATAAAAATTGACTCCGTAAAAAGAATCGTTGTAATGCAAAGTGAAAATCTGGAAAGTACCTATTATATTTTGAAACATGCATTCAGCGACCCAAAGATTTCCCAGACCTTCTTTGTACCTTTAGGGCTTGCTTTTCTTATTTATGCAATATTTCTGCTTGCCCAGTATCCAGAAGGTGCAGTTGTGGGAATTTTTGCAGCTGTAGGGCTTTACATGCTGTACAGGGGCTTTGGGCTGGATGATCTTGTCGCCCTTGAGAAAGAAAGGCTCTGGGACGCTTTTCTGGAACAGAAGATGGTTTTCATAAGCTATACGGCTGCCCTGCTTACAATTCTTGTAGCAACTGCATACGGAGCCATGGAGGTATGGGAACTTTATTCGGCAGAAGGGGTGTGGTACCACGGAACCCTTACGCTTGTCTCGGTATTCATAAATGCCTCAGTCTGGTGGTATGCAGGAGCCCTGCTGCTTGCTAATCTTGGAAAAATTTTCGATCTAAGGATGGAGGAAAAGCCAATTTATAAAAATATCTCCATCTCTCTCTTTATAATCGCAACCGGACTGCTCTTCTGGGGTGCAAGCACGTATATTTTAGCGGCAGCCTCCCTCTCGGAAGGCATTACTAATAATGCAACTCTTGCCCTCCAGTATTTTGTATATTCAGTCATAGTTGCAATTCTTATTGCTCTTGTAGGTATAAAGTACAGCGTATCCAACCAGGCTTCCGAAAATGGAAACCCAGAAAGGGGTAGAAGAAAGAAAAAGCTCGCCTGACTGCGGTTATTTTTCCAGGTAACCAGAATCCGATAGGTCAGGCGAATAGAAAAATGGAGCAACGGTAAAAAACATCAGGTAGATAAAAATGGAAAAAGCAGCTGAAAATGTAGAGATTGCAGTGTTCGGTGGTGTTGGTTTCAATTCATACAGGGAATTTGAAAGCCAGCCAGTACACACTCCATATGGAGAAGTTACCGCTTATTTTACTACCATAAGAAGAAAAAGAGTTGCAATAATTCCGAGGCATGCAGGAGAAAACCATATTCCTCCACATAGAATTAACTACAGGGCAAATATCTGGGCAGTACATGCCATAGGGGCAAAGCGTATAATCTCTACAAATTCCGTAGGGTCAATGCGAGGACATCCTGTGGGCAGTTTTGTAGTGCTTGATGATTTCATAGATTTTACCCGGAACAGACCCTCTACCTTCTATGATGATAGGACTGTACATGTCGATCTCTCTGAGCCCTACTGCCCGGAAATCAGGACTGCTCTCAGGTGTGCCCTGGAAAAAAAAGGGCTTTCCTATACTGAAGGAATTTATGCCTGCACGGAAGGTCCGCGTTTTGAGACCCGAGCCGAAATCCGAATGATGAGCCAGTTTGCTGATGTTGTGGGCATGACGGGTGTGCCTGAGGTAGTCCTTGCAAAAGAACTCAGCCTCTGTTATGCTTCTCTCGCCATTGTCACAAACCAGGCATGTGGGTTGACCACACAGAAACTAACCGCGGATGAAGTCACTGAAGTTGTGGGAAAAGCCCAGGATTCGATCTTTGAAATAATTTCTGACACCATAGAAAATCTCAAAGAAACCCGAAGCTGTATGTGCAGATTTGCAACAGAAGGAGCATGCTTGTAACCATAACTTTTTGTTAAAAAGTTGCAAAAGAAGAGAGAAGAGCATGCTTGTAAGGTCTTATTTAAAGAAATTACAGAAGAAGTATATTATAAGTTTTATTTTAAAAAGGCAGCAGGGAAGCAGACTCCAAATAAATACAATCTCTACAAATAGGTTCTTGATAAGATATTTTTCCAGAATTTTCTTTACAATAAGCACTCTTACTAACATTTTCTTTAAGCATGTCTTTAGAAATTTTCCAGACAATTCACTTAAGTAACTTCTTCAAATATTACTTAAATGAGTCATGGTGTCATTTCACAAAATTGCATATTCGAATGCTTCAAGCAGCTTATTCAATACTGTGATCTTCAGGAAAGAGCAGATTATCTTATTTATATAATTATTAAGTGATAAAATATTTATATAATAGTTCCCTATAAGATGAGGTGCAAATAGGATAAAAGAATGACAAAAAAGGTGTGCTAAGGAAAAGTAAGTAAAATTGAGCACCGAATGAAGTTAAAAGTGTAAATAGTAAATTTTGAGAGAATTTAATAAATTTCAATCGATCAGGATAAAAATGATACTCTGGGTCTTAGGCTACGCTGAAAAATCGAAGATAAGAGTTATGGCTATAAAGGATCGGCTGAAACAGCCGATTTATACGGCGGAACTCTATATAAAGGATAGTCACAAAGGACCACGTCCCCACAAAATAAGGCTTCTTACCGGTAAAAAAGAAGAATTCATTCCTCACCAGCAGTTTATAGAGCTCTTACGCAGTGCAAACCGGATAATGCTTGCAGAAGGAGGAGACCCCGCAAATGAGACTGCGTTTATGGAGATGCTCAAAGGTTTTCAACTCAGTGCAGATAGAGTTAAAATCTGCAAACACTGCCTGATAAACAAACGTTTCAACTTTGTAAATAGTAAATCCATAAAATACCACGATGAACTCATCTGCCTGGACTGTGCAAAAGAAGAACTTTTGCGTGCAGTCCGTTCGGCTGGTGTGCAGTATGGGGAGAAATCCATAGATTTCCTTGAGCAGGTTCTCGTGAAGACCAGGGACCTGGATAGGACTATCAGGATGCTTACCCCTGATAGGCTGGACCCGGAGTTTACGCGTTACGATACTATATGGACAAACCCTGCGAGTGCTACTGTCAGGATAAAGAACCTGCCCCTTCAAAAGAAATTCAAAGACATGCTGCTCGAAAGATCCGAAACCTTACTGCCTGTTCAGGCTTTGTCGATTGAAGCCGGGCTTCTAGAAGGGAAAAATCAGTTTGTAGTCTCGGCGACAGCAACCGGAAAGACCCTTATAGGGGAGATGGCAGGAATCCAGAACCTTCTTGATAAAAAAGGAAAAATGCTTTATCTGGTTCCCCTGGTGGCACTTGCAAACCAGAAATACGACCAGTTCAGAGAGCGCTATTCGAAACTTGGGCTCACCACTTCAATAAAGATAGGGGCAAATCTCATAAAAACTTCCCAGCGCGTGAAAATGCATACAAGCCCGAGTGCGGATATAATCGTGGGGACTTACGAGGGTATAGACCATATGCTCAGGTCTGGAAATGCCGATTACCTGGGTAAGATCGGAACTGTGATTGTGGACGAAGTCCATACCCTCGAAGATCAGGAAAGGGGGCACAGGCTGGACGGGCTTATAGGAAGGCTGAGGTATGTGGCACCCGAAGCGCAGTTTATCTATCTCTCAGCAACCGTAGCAAATCCTGAGGGCTATGCAAAGAAGCTCGGAGCCAGGCTTGTCCGTTACGAGCACAGACCTGTCCCTATTGACCGGCATCTCTTATTCTGCCAGGAAAACGAGAAGGCAAAGCTAATTTCTCAGCTAGCGAAAGAAGAGTATTCGATGCTTTCTTCTAAAAAGCATAGGGGGCAGACAATTGTCTTTACAAACTCCCGCCGGAACTGCCACAAGCTCGCCGCCGCCCTTTCAATTCAGGCAGCTCCCTATCACGCCGGGCTTTCCCAGTACGAGAGAAAGAAAATTGAGACTCGCTTTGCAAAAGGAGAGCTTCCGGTAGTCGTGACTACAGCTGCCCTTGCGGCAGGTGTGGATTTTCCGGCTTCCCAGGTAATCTTTGAATCTCTGGCAATGGGAGTAGACTGGATTTCAGTCCAGGACTTCCTGCAGATGAGCGGAAGGGCAGGCAGGCCCGACTATCATGACCGCGGAATTGTCGTGCTTATGCCCGTGCCCGGAAAGTCCTACTCAGGCTCCCAGTCCGATACCGAAGAAGAGGTTGCAATCAAACTGCTTCAGGGCGAAATGCTCTCAGCAGGGGTACAGTACGGAGAAGCCGAGCAGCTTGAGGAAGTGCTTGCATCAGTTGCAGTCACTTCTTCGGTGCAGGATCTCAGGAAGATCCATAACATGATGTTTGGGAACTACGACCTGGAAAGATTAATCCAGCGCCTCCAGAATTATCGCTTTCTGGAAAGAAAAGGAAACCGGATAACGCTTACGCGTTTTGGAAAGATTGTTGCGACTCATTTCCTTTCGGTATCGAAAGCCTTCCTGATTCGGGATGCCGTGCTTGAAGAGAACAAACCCCTTCAGATTGTGACAAACCTTGAGTTTTTCGATGCAGCGTACTTCAAGTATGCAAACCAGATAGGAAGCTCTCTGCATGTTAATATGCCTTCAAGGGTCTTTCAGGGGGCTACCCTTGATATAATCTTTGACGGGGAATCCCTTTCCCAGCTTGATGTAAAAATCCGGGAGTTAATGTTGAGCTTTGCTTCGGACTTTTTAACCTGTGCCTGCAAAGATTCGCCTTACTGCGGCTGTGCAGAACAGAAGTTCTCGGAAAAAATTATCAAGTTGCGTACAGAAGCGCTTGAACCTGAACAGATTGTAAAGAGACTTGAAGAAAAATACGGAATTTCCGCATACCAGGGCGATGTTTTCGGGTATCTGGACAACGCAGTCCGTAATCTTGATGCTGTGGAACTTATAGCAAAGGTGCACTCCAAAAAGGGAGTGGCAGAAGAAGCAAAAAAGCTTAAAAAGAAAGTCCAAGGTTAAGAGATCAAAAACGTTTTTGCAGATAGCATTGTATAGAGAGTTAAGATGCTCCTGTTTATATGTAAAATGAATTGTTTATACGCAGGGCTGACAGGTTTTCCCAAAATCCAGCCAGTATATAATATATCAGAATTCGACAACAGGATATATTATAACAGAATTTTGAGAGAGTAAGATAGAGGTGATTTCATGACTGAGGACGTAGAACACAAGAAAAATATTGAAAATGAAGCCTCAAAGAAGGTTAAAAAAAATATCACAATAGAATTTTTGAAACCTGATAACTTCAGGCAGATATATGCTATCGGAGCAGCAGGAGGGCACAGCCCCTACGATTTCAGGATCGGTTTTTACAACGACACTCCTAAAATGTTTGGGGATGCCTCAGAACCAAGGGTTATCGAGAGGCGTGTTGAGGCTGAGATTATACTCTCTCCTGTTGCTGCACTTGAGCTTTCAAGGTGGCTGACCCAGCATATAAACGAATATGAGTCCGTTTTCGGACCTATTGCAAGAGCAATCCCGAGACCAAAAAAAGATGCTGCAAAGCCTATTGACGAAAGTACGGATATTCAGGGTTATATCTGATCCTGGCTCGAGTCAGGATAAAATAGCTTAAGGATTCTGGTTAACTGAGAAATCGAACTTGACTTCCATAAGGAGCTATTTGATCCAGGAAGTCTTTTGAGAACCCGGAAGATCGATGGTTATATATCTCTGTAAAGGGTAAGTAATTTTCAGTCTTCTTAAAAGCCGGTGGAGTGACGATATTAGAAAATTTTCTCGATTACTGACAGGAAGCGGCTGAGACAGGCAGCGAACAGACCGCACATGTGATGCGGCTCTGATGCAGCTCGCCCTTACCGGCTTGGGACATAAGAAACAGGAACCCGGGAGTACGGGGAAAAAGCAGAACAAATAAGCGAGGGTTTAAATTTGTTCCCAAATAAAAAAGTTCAGAAGATCGTTGGATCAAAGATCCAGGTAGAAATGAAAGGCGACCTTAATCTGCTTGAAGGCACTCTTAAGAGTGTGGATGACTACATGAACCTTCATCTCGAGGACACCATGGAGATCGTAAAAGGAGAAAAAGTCCGTTCCCTTGGTTCTGTAGTGCTTCGTGGTAATAACATCATACTGATTACTCCTGTCGAAGAATAAACTTCAGAAGGAACATCATAATGTACATAAGGAACGTCATAGTGTGCATAAGGAACATCATAGTGTGGAATCATGGATCTTGAAGAAGAAGCTTATAACATAATAAAAAGCCATAAAGAAGGCGTTTTCCAGAACCTTATCTGGAAAGAGCTGAACATCGATAGCAGAAAATGTTCCAGAATCATAAAAAAGCTTCTGGACAAAGACCTTATTGTACGAGAGGTTGGAGTTTCAAACGGTGCAAGAACATACCTGCTGAAAGCAAAAGAAGAGGTTAAAGAAAAATATGACCTCCTGCTTGCAGGAAATTTATTTTCGGCCTGTACAGGTTGCACCGGCGACTGTCAACCCGAATACTGCGGGAGACTCAGCGAATGGATTGAAAACCTCATTCAACAGGAAGCTGAGAGATCGGAAGAAACCGGCGAAATCAATGTCGATATCGAAGATGAATGAAGCTTAAGAAGAAATCTGAAAAGGTTACCAAGTACAGCAGTTAATAACATATCGAAAGTACAGGCAACCGATAATTATATATAGAAAAGCCCCTTATTGAAGAACCTCCTTCAATAAGGGGAACAACATACAAAACGCTCCGGTAGTGTAGTCCGGCCAATCATTCCGGCCTTTCGAGCCGAAGACTCGGGTTCGAATCCCGGCCGGAGCACCATACTTTTTTTTACAGATTTTCACAAATAACTTCTATAATTAAGAGAATTACTCCTCTGACTTTTCCATAGACGTATAATTTATAATGTATTGCCTTGCACAGATAGTGCTGTCAGTTGCCAGTAACTCATGTGAGTTTCAGGCGAGCTCAAAGTCCATAATTTATTGCCGCCTGCCCGCCCTAATTCACTAATTTTGAATCGAGTTTTTTTAAAAAAGCTTTAAGAGTTTAGAAAAAGTTTTTTTTAATGAGTCGCGGCATGTCTATAAAAAGAAATGAAATTCCTTTAAATAGTTCTCACATAAAACTCTATCTGACCAATAGATCCCCCAGAAGGGGTTTGGAGAGGGACAGCTTTATATATTACTAGTATCTATTGAAGGTCTCGTTGTGAGATGCGCTGTGAGATGCGCAATGAAATGCGATGTGCTCCGGTAGTGTAGTCCGGCCAATCATTCCGGCCTTTCGAGCCGAAGACTCGGGTTCGAATCCCGGCCGGAGCACCATATTCTTTTCTACGCGAAACGCCTTTCCTATAATGATTTCTTTTCTATAACGTCATTACAAATTTTATTACGAGCTTTTGTTTTTACTGATCATTTACACTATTTTACTGATCAACTACACTATTCTTTTTTTACAACCTTGTTTTCTAGGAATTATATCTTCAAACCCCACTGCCATCCGTTGAGCTTTGAATACTCAACTATTCCTTCCTTAACGCTTTCTCAAAATAATAGAATGGAGCTCTTTTATTTCCCTGATCTTTTCCAGATTCTGTACTTCATCAAGCAGACCTGCTGTATTGACAGATTCGAGTGCAGCCTTTGCGGCAAAGCATGCTCCTTTCATTCCACGTTCAAGAGTAAGCACACGTATTGTTTCCAGAGACCACGCAATCTGAATGATTACATTTCTCATGCCGCGCTGAGAGACTGCTTTGCCCAGGTTTTCAAGTGCCTCAATTATAGCCTTTGCATGGGACTCGCTGTTTTCCCTTCTTATGACGGCATTGCCCAGGTCTTCAAGAATAACTGCAGCTTCCAGAGCATTGGATTCAATTTCCTGTTCGGCTGAAGCTACACCTATTTCTCCAAGAAAATCTATGGCAGCAATTCCGGCATAAGGAAGACCTTTTTCTATTGATTTCAAGGCTACCTGCATAAGATAAACTTCAGAAAGGCTTACCAAGGTTTCCATTTTCATTCTAGAAGAGTTCTTCCCACAGTTCCCAAGCGATTCAGCTGCACTTTTCGCTGCCGTATCCAGTCCCTTTTCTGCAATCTCCTGGGCAAGGCTTCCTATAATGGATAAAGCCTTTATAGCAATAGTTTCCCTCTTCTGGCTGGCAGCCTCAAACACTATATCCCCAAGTACATAGCATGAAACTGCACATGCCTGCTGCATCTCCTTTTCAGCAGCAACCCTGGCTATATCCCCAATTGAGATGATAAGTGCTTTCAAATCCAGCTCATTTTCAGCATTGGCATCTAGATGAATAAGCTGAAACACGAAGTCCCTTAACCTGTTGATGGCTTCTATTGTGCCTCTCTGGTCTCCACTATACGCTTTACGGAACCCGTCTTCAATAGTTCTGACCTCATCAAGCTCATTTTCATTTACAAACGAAGTACCATGCCCCACACCAGTTCTTGTTAATCTTATTGTCCTTACAGCAGATTAGTCTTCCTATCAAAATCGCTTTCCTGTTTCTTCTTCAGCCTTCTGCACAGAAATCAGACAAGGCAATATTTGTTAAATATTTTAATAATCTTTTATGCCCTTACTCCGAGATTTCATTTATACGGCATTTTCAATTTTTCAGTAGTAAATCGCGCGCAAGTAAATCTCTCTCGATTCTCTGTAGCATGGAGTCTAGTAGGCTGAGTTTATCCTGAAAAAAGAAAAGAAACTTGTCTGACATATCTCACGGTTATTCTCTTCGGTGCAATCTACCCTGAAAGAGCATAGTCAGAACGCCAATTTTAAACCTAAGGCGGAAAATCCCCTCCTTGTTTTCATCAGAAAGCAGGGGATAGTTCACTAAAAGAGATTTTAGAGGATTCTTTCCGATTGGAATTACTTTCTTTATTCTCAATTCCATTTTTAGAATTTCAGCTCCCTGTGCCAGTGGGAATTTCCTCTAAAGTTTCTCGTTGAGACTTGATTTGGTCGGATTTATGGTGAAAAATTACTCAGTGCTATTCTCACTTTCTTTTTCCGCCTCTTTCTCAGCTTCCTTTTTCTCAGCTCTGTGTTTGTGAAGAGCCATCTCTATATTGCTGTGCAAATCCTCTTCTTTAAAAGGTTTTGAGATATATCCTGCAGGTTCTGTTGTTTTTGCCCTCTCCAGAGTCTCGTCATCAGTATAGGCGGTAAGATAAAGCACTGGAATTTTAAGCTTGTTCTTAATTTCACGGGCAGCCTCAATTCCATCCATTTCTCCTTTTAACATGATATCCATAAGAACAAGGTCTGCATTCGACAGATCGGCTTTTCTTATGGCTTCCTCTCCTGTGGACGCAGTACCCGTCACAGTATATCCAAGGTTTTTCAATTTGTTTCTGATATTAAGAGCCACGATATTCTGGTCTTCGACTACCAGAATTTTTGCCTTTTTCATTGTATCTCCCCTTTAATATCGAATAAGTCTCCGGATAGTCAGTCGTTTTCTTTAAACAATATTTTGAAGGTAGTCCCTGCACCATTTTGGAGTTCGATTGTACCCTCCAGTTGTTCAACAAGAATATTTACAAGTTGCAGACCCAGAGAACCAGTATTCCTGAAATCGAGATTTTCCGGAAAACCTAATCCATTGTCCGAAACTACCAGCGAATATTGGCTACTTTTATCAACTGAGCTCTTAGCACCAATATTATTAGTGCTATTACTTATATTTTTATTCTCTCCGTTCTCTTCAACCCTGCAGAGTTTTATCCGAATTTCCCCTTTTCTACCCTGAGGAAAAGCATGTTTTAGAGAATTAGACACGAGCTCGTTAATAATTATCCCAAGAGGGACTGCCGTGTCCATTCCAAAGAAGACCTCCTCAATATCCAGCTCCATCCTGATATCGCCTTTCCTGACAGTGTAGGAGTGAAGAAGATCTGAGGTCAATTTCTGAAGGTATTCCGAGAAATCGAGGGTTTCACTATTTTTTGACCTGTAGAGCTCCTCGTGGATTATAGCCATAGTGGCAACCCTGTTCTGGCTCTCACGGAAAGCTTCAAGGACTTCTTCTTCGTCAAATCTTTCAGCCTGGAGTTCCAGGAGGCTGGAGATAACCTGAAGGTTATTTTTTATGCGGTGATGGATTTCTTTTTTACGGATTTCTTCTACCTTTTTCAGAGACTCTTCAGCTTCTTTTTGTTTGGTTATATCATAAACTGCACCTTGCAGGATTCTTCTCTTGCCTGTAAAATCTGAAACATTCTGGACAACTTCGCGAACCCATTTTATTTTTCCATCCCTGTGTCTTATACGGTATTCGTGTTCTATTACAAGCAGCGGATGTTTTATTAATCTCTCATTATTATTAACAAGGTTTTGCCAGTCTTCAGGGAGAACAATCTGGTTCCAGCTTACTTTTCCGGACATAAAATCTTCTCCCCGGTACCCTGTAATCTCTTCCACACTCCCGTCAATCATTATAGGTGTAAAATCCAGATTTCCCTGAAAAGCTATTCCCCTGAAATTTTTCATAAAGGACCGGTAGCGCTCTTCGCTCTCTTTCATTTTTTTCGATGCAAGCTTTATCTCCGTAATATCTTTCATTACCCCAAGCACTCTATATGGATCTCCTTCCGCGTCCCTGAGAAGGACTCTCCGGTCTTCTACATAAATATAATTACCGTCCTTTCTCCTGAACCTGAACTCTTCTCTCAATCTCTCTCCTTTCTCAAAGAAGACCTTGACTTTTTCTATTATTCCACCGAGATCATCAGGATGAATGTGCTCCAGCAACGTTTCAGGATTGATTTTCTGGAACTCTTCAAAACTGTAACCGGTAAGCTCTGGAATAGCTCCTGCCCAATCTACCTCCTGTGTTTTTATATTAAAGTCATACACAATCTGCCCTGTCTGTTCGGCAGCGATCCGATATCTTTCCTCACTTCTCCTGAAAATCTCCTCAGCTTTTTTACGCTCGGTAATATCAAGCATTACACCGACTACTCCAGCCACTTTTCCCGAACTGTCTTGGTAAGTGGCTTTATGGAAAAGAAAATCTCTCTCTATGCCGTCGGCACAGAGCACCTTGGTTTCGTAATAGTTGCTTCCCCCTTTTTCAAGGAGGTTCCTATCATGCTTGTGATAGATCTCTGCAAGCTCCTTTGGAACTCTCTTCTGGAACTCTCTAAAAGAGCCCCCTATAACCTCAGCTTTGGGAAGCCCCATAATCTGCCTGGCAAAACTCTCGTTACAGTTTACGTATATTTCATTCAAGTCCCTCTGAAACACCGGGCTTGGAATGCTGTCAAGCAGGGTCTCCAGAAATCTCACATTATTCTGGAGCTTATTCTCAGTTTTCCTGAGTTCAGTTATATCAAGCAGTACAGCGACCATATTCCTTACGTTTTTTTCTTCGTCCAGAAAAGTTACCCTGCTCGCCAGGAAGTCTCTTTTTATGCCGTCAGCACACATGATTTCTTTTTCAGATACGTCGCTTCCCCCTCTCTGCAACAGCTCCAGATCGTCTTTATGGATTTCAAGTAAAATCCCCGCTTGCGACTTATTGTGCACTTCAGCAAAAGTTTTTCCTATAATTTCTTCTTTTTCCAGTCCCAGAACCTGCCTGGCTAGAATATTATTACAAGTGAGACACCTGCCATTATTATCTATATAATACACAGGTGCGGGTATGGTATCAAGGAGAGTTTCAAGAAATTTCAGGCTATTCGTGAGGTTTTTTTCAGTTTTTCTCCTTTCCATTATTTCATGTAGAAGGTTCTCATTTGCTTCCGTGTACTCAAGGGTTCTTTCTTCAACGAGCTTTTCCAACTCCTTCTGATGAATCCGGAGTTTTTCCTCGGCATGCCGACGCCCTATGATCTCGGATAATAAAATAGCAGCAGAATCCAGGAAATATATCTCATCCTCAGTAAACTCTCTCTTTTCCCGACTGTAAACTTCCATTACCCCAAAAGGCTTACTCATATCCCCTATCAGAACCGTAGCTCCGCTGGCTATGCCGTGCCGCCTGATAAACTCACTGCACTCAAAACGGGTTTCGGTATCAATATCTTCCAGGATAATAGTTTTTTTCAAAGCAAGGGCATATTCGGCTTGAGACTTCTCTTTTATAATAACGCTGTCTATGTACTTCTCTTTCCAGCCGTATCCTGCCCTCATAATAAAAGTTCCATCGGGCATGAGTTCCAGGATTCTGGAAAAGTCCGCACCAAGCCCTTTAGCAATAAGCAGGGCGCTTCTTTCCAGAATTTCCTGTAAGTTTTTGCAGGTTAAGGAGATCCTGCTGAGGTTGCTCAGAGAAAGGTATTGTTTTTCTCTTCTGCGGAGCTTTTCTTCGTTAAGAGCCCTGAAGCTTATATCAAAAGCTTGAAGGTTTACATAGTTCTCTTCCGGAAAAGGATAGAGTACTGCAGCATATGTTGTCTTCCCTGCCTGAATCTCAAAACTTTTCGGCTCCTTCTGTGCAAGGATTCTTTTTATATTGTGCCTCAGTACATCAGGCACTTTTTGCCCTTCTTTTACACCCCAATATTCAAGAAGAGCCTTAGCTGCCTTATTAGCGCAAAGAATTGTTCCCTCTTCTCCCAATTTCAGGAAAAAATTTGGGTCTGTCGGGAGAAGCTCCATCTTCAGCTCTTCTTTACCTGATTCGCTTATCCCTTCGGCATTTCCGAGCATACTATTGTCTTTAGTAATTTACAATCCCCCGTTTTTCTTAATTCGCATATTTGTGAGTTGTACAGAAATAGATATCATTATCTTTATCGAAATCCAGACCAAGAGCGTCTTTTGAGGATCTTTCCTCACTTTTCCACTCTTTTTTCTTGAGCCCGATGCTTCCTGGCTTATCTTTTTATTATCTTATTAAAAATATATGTTGATCCGTTATGCATCCCCTATTTAAAAAGCATCTGATATATTCCAAGATTTTGAAAGTTCAGCATAATTTATTAAAATCCGACAGCTTAAAACGACATTTGCGGAGAGTGCTTTATCGCTCTTCCAATTTGTCTCTTTGAATCTATTCTTTTATCATCAAATGAATGCTTAATCATGAAAAAAAGAAGTAGAAGCAATAATCCGGAATATTAAATGGACTCGGCGGGATTTGAACCCGCGGCCTTTACGTTGCGAACGTAACGATCTTCCCCTGATCTACGAGCCCTTATAGGAAAGGAGAATTGAAAAGATGGTTTTCCGGACTTGTGTCCGGTCTTTTCTCCTCTTAAATACGGTAGGCTTCCAGAACCTGAACGGTCTCGACACCGGGAACTTTTGCAAAAGCTTCTTCTGCAGGTTCAGTTCCGCCTTCTTCGTCATTGACAATTAATGTTACAATTAGAGCCTTCAGACCAAAAGCAATAGGCTCTTCAACAATATCTCCGTGAAGGTCTGCCCCGGCAGGAATTACGGATTTTATTTTCTCTTTTAATTCTGCAAGGTCGGTTTCAACGCTTTCTGGCATAATCTTAATTTTTGCTGCAACGTCACCCATTCTGATTCCTCTTATACTTTTATTTTGTCTTTTGATCGAGTTCAAGAATTTTATACACAGGCATTGATCTGATTAAGTTACCTGAATCAGGGTGCCTTAAATCCGCACTTGGGGCAGGTGTATACGTTACCCTGCTGCCTGCAGCTTGCACATCTTCCTATTTCTGATCCGCACTCCGGGCAGGGAAACTTTACATAACCCCTTTCCACAAGGCGAATTCCACATGAAGTACAGTACTCAATTTTTTGTGCTGACATTTTTTTCTCCTTAAATGTTAATTCAAATAGCAAACGGTTATGAGCTGCTGTGAATTGGGCGCCCTCCTTAAACATCGAGTTTCGATTTTCCCTGGCGCCTTTGTAAACATTAGCAGATTTAATTAACTGAATTTAATTAACGCTTTTGGATGCACTTTACTATACTCTTTGCTTCTCCCCTAGTCATATACAATATACAATTTAAACATTCCCCTTTACCATAGTACCAGGTACAGGCTTTCCGTACACAGCCCTAATGACCCTCTCAGGAGATTTTCCGTTAACAATCAGGCATTCCATTCGGTTTTCCAGAAGAAACTTCGGCAGGGCAGGGTCGATGCAGCTTGCATTGTTCCCTACGCAACTGGAGGCAGAAATTTCCCTGACTAGCTTTCCATTCCTGAATATGCCATCTACATCCGTAACTTTTATTAATCTTGCTCCGATTTGCTTTGCAATCCAGGCTGCAATAGTATCGGATGTTACGTCCCAGCTATGAGGCAGGGGATCTTCTTCTCTCAGGAGCCTGTATGGAAAGAGAATTGAAACCCCTTCAGGCACATCTGCTATTGAGTCTACAGCCCTTGAACCGGTTTTATCCTGAAGATAATAGGCATACTGCTCCATCCCAAGAATTGCCATCCAGTGGGCTGTGTCGGCACTCAGGCAAAACTTCTCATCGGCTTCTCTGACTGCATCAGCAAAGATGCCTCCTCCAGGCACTATGAGAATGGAAAAAGGGAAGCTTTCGGCTGTGTGCCCTCCCTCTACAATCTTCTGGCTTCCTGAGCCAAATTCCTCTACCAACCTATTTACAAGCTCGGTAGCCTCTTTGATAAGGCTTCCCCCAATCTTAACCACCAATCTCATAGTTTTCTTTCAGGTTTCAATTATCCGGTGTTTGTTCTCAACCTGCCTGCCCTGAGACTGGAATTCCTCAGGTGAAGATTTTACATCTCAATCAGCCTGGCAGCCGCATATGCCGGGAAAACTTTTGAGATTTCTTCTCCCCAGTGGCTGGATATCGATACGAATTCCATATCAAGCCTCTCTGCAGCTTCTTTTATCAGAAATTCCCCAAGGCCTGCGGCTGCGATTCTTTTAAGCCCGTTTCTCTCCGCAACCTCGGAAATCGCCTCAGCCAGGGTAAAAACTTGTTTTCTCTTTACCTGATTTGCGATTTCATAGATTTCCTCTTCCTGGATTTCAGAAAGATCCGCACAGACAAGCCTTGCAAGCCTGCGCATAGCATCGGTTTTGCTCTTGCCTGCTCCATCAGCAGTCTCGCATGTATACATACCCTCATCGATTTTTCCAAGCAGGAGATAAGCGTCCGCAGTTGTAGCAAAGAGTTCTGAAGCCGTCCTGCACCAGCCTCTCTCAAGCTTTACCTTTTCGAGAAGTGCGGCAAGGTTTGTCCTGAGTGTGCCTGCATACACGAGTTCACTCCTGCAAAGCCTCTCAAAGTCAGTAAGCCCTGCTTTATGTCCACCCGAAACGATAGGAATAATATCACTTGTGGTGCTTCCAACATCCACAAAAATACAATCTCCTAACTCTTTTCCTACCAGCCTGGCAGAAGCCGCCCAGTTGGCAGCAGCAAGTTTCCTTATATCATCAGTTTCATGCTGGAACCTGCCCATATTGTTTATATATGAAACTTTCGAGGGCCCGAAGGCAGAATCAACACATGCCTTTATATAGAGAATGCCCTGTTCCTTATCCTCAAAACAGTCTGCAAGTTCTCCGGTCATAACAACAGCAACTTTTTCGGGCTGCAGCCGCTGTGCGATTTCCTTCAGAACCTCAGGAAGCCGCGTGTTCTTCCAGAGAGGCAAATAGTGAAGTTCTACGATCTTTCCGTCCGAGGAAGCAAGTTTGGTATTCGCTCCTCCAATATCAAGCCCGATAATTTTTGAATTCATTTTTGAGCCCTTTATTAGGTTCTTTTTAAGCTTTCCAGCGTTTCTATTTTTCTGGTCTTTAATCTGCTATCTATTTTTCAAGTTCTTCCAAAAAGTTCGCCCAGAGCATCCTTTGAAAAACAGAATTCTCCTTCAATATTCACATGGTCAGGAAGTTCTCCAAACCTGTTTTTCAGAATCAGGTCTCCTATTTCCTCCCGCATAACACGGCTGATCCCGAAAAGCGAAGCTGTGGGCCTTGGATTCACATCCACTACATACGGAAAATCGGTGAGTATAATATCCACACCTACATATCCGAAACAGTTCAGACATTCCGCTGTGGAAATTGCGGTTTCATAGATTTCTTCTCTTCTTTCAGTCTGGTAAGGAGTAAGGCTCCCGTTATACTTTATTCCGGAAACTTCTGCTTTCCCCTTTTCTCCGGATTCAGCTTCTTTCTTGCCAAATTCTATGAACTGACGATTTACAGTAAGAGGAAGCGATTTTTTTCCTGCAATAAGGCTTACGCTCAGATGCTCTCCCTCAATATACTCACTCGCAAAGAATCCCTCTTTGTTCTCGAACTCTGTGACCAGGTATGTTGCCTCTGCTCCGCAGCCGAATCTTGGTTTTGTGATATATCTTTTGCCTTTTTCCGGCTCTTTTGCAATTTCAGGAGTTTTAATCCCGGCTTTCTTCAGGATTTCCGCACAGAGCAACTTATCCGCACAGCAGGCTGCCGACCTGGGAGAGCATCCCAAATTTACAGTATTCTCCTCAAGAACCTCATTCAGCTCGGGAAGCATTGAATCAGGGGCAATAATTAGCCCCGCGTCGCAACTTTTTGCTTCTCTCCCAATTACCTGCCTGAAATTCTCAGCTGTAGATTCAACCCGCATGCCTGCACAGATTTTCGTGCCTGCCGATGGGTAATAAACCTCATACCCAAGCCGGACAAAACTCTCTACAAGGGTTTTCAGCATAGCTGCTCCCTCAGGGATAAGGGATTTTTCAATTTCTGTGCCGACAGCAAATTCCGCAATCAGGATTTTCATTGGAAAGGAAAAACCCAGTCATTTATATATTACTTTTGCAACGCAAGCCTTTTAGAAAAAAGGCTTGAGCGAAAACCCCAGAACGGCGTGGTCAAGCGGCGCAACGCTTGGTGATAAACCGGCGCAACGGTTTCGGCTCAACGGTTGGAATTGAGGATTAAATTTGCTATGTAAAAGTTTATATAAATTATACGTATACCTTAAAAGTTAAACATCGTAAAAACATAAAGGTGCCTGGTACTATTAGCAGCAGAAACCCTAACTCTCAGTCGGTCTTTGAAAACTCGTTTGTGAAAACCCTTTCTATTGCGGTTCTCATGGGCATATTCCTGGTTGACATGGGGCTCGGGCTTTTTAAGATTTTTTCCACAAAAGAAAGTCCATTGCCTACTGCAGTCGTACTCTTGATCTTTGCTGTGATATTTATTGCAGGTATGGTTTTTTACGAAAGACAGGGACTGGACACTCTCAGCTCCCTTGTTGGAGGAGCACTTGCAGGTTTCGGATTTTCCTTTGTCTTTGTGTCGCTTGTAGGCGGCGTGCAGTTTGCACTGAGAGGAGGAATCTCGGCAATCGGGTGGGATCAGGTGATCTCAGCAATCGCAGCTTCTATGATTGCAAGCGTTGTAATACTCAAAGCACTTTCATATAAACTTCAAAATCATTTTTACTGATCTTTCTTTTTCTCACCCATTTGGATTAGAAGATATACCCGTTATCCGAAAAGTATTTATAGAATTACAAACAATCACAGATCAGGACGAGCGAAACCGCTATAATTACTTGATGGGGATCGATTAATGAAAATATTCGATAAAGAAGGAAATGCGGATTCTAAAGAAGATACCCAGGCTGAAGCTGGAGACCCTGATGCTAAGAATTCTGGTTCTTCGGGGGGAGAAGCTAAAAAAACACAGGATAATCCCGAAGAAGCTAAAGAAGCACAGGGTAGTCCTGAAGAAGCTAAAGAAGCACAGGGTGGTCCCGAAGAGGCTAAAGAAACACAGGCTAAAGAAGCACAGGGTAGTCCCGAAGAGGCTTCTGCCAGTTCCGAAACTGAAAAAAGCCCTGAGGAGCTGTGCCGGGAGGAGAACGAGATTCTCAAAGACCAGCTTCTTCGGCTTGCAGCAGACTTTGACAATTTCAGAAAACGGACCGCCCGCCAGATAGAGGAAACCCGAAAAGCTGTGCTTGAGCAGGTACTTCTTGATTTCCTTGAAGTAACGGACAATTTCGATCGTGCCATCAAGTCTACAAAGACTGCAGAGGATATGAGCTCGATCGCCAGCGGATTAGAACAGCTTTCAAAACAGTTTTTCTCAATCCTCGAAAAATATGGAATTGAGAAAATCGAGAGTGAAAGAGCCAGCGAATTCGACCCTCACAAGCACGAAGCAGTTCAGCATGTCGAAACCTCTGAACTTCCGGACAATACTATAGTAGAGGTTTACAAAGCCGGATACGCTCTTAACTCGAAAGTTATCAGGCCTGCTATAGTCTCAGTGGCAAGAAACCCAAATGAGACTAAGGAATAAAGGAGATTCAGGCATAATTTTACTCCTGTAATTCTGTTATGACCTGATTCTTGAATTTAATCGAATAACTTACCAGTTAACTTAATAAATAAATTAATTCAATGACTTGTCTAAGAACTTTTATCTAAATCATTAAGTGAAGAATTTAATCAGGATCTAGTGAGGATAAAACATGGGAAAAATACTGGGTATTGACCTTGGTACTACTAACTCATGCATGGCAGTAATGGAAGGCGGGGAAGCTGTCGTGATCCCTAATGCCGAAGGCGCCAGGACAACCCCGTCAGTGGTTGGATTTTCCAAAAAAGGGGAGAAACTTGTAGGTCAGGTCGCAAAGAGACAGGCTATTTCAAACCCTGAGAACACTGTTTACTCCATTAAGAGGCATATGGGAGAACCCAACTACAAGGTGACCCTTCAGGGAAAGCAATACACACCGCAGGAAATCTCTGCAATGATTCTCCAGAAACTCAAAGCCGATGCAGAAGCTTATCTTGGAGAAGAAATCAAACAAGCTGTTATTACAGTTCCTGCTTATTTCAATGACGCCCAGAGGCAGGCTACAAAGGATGCAGGGACAATTGCAGGTCTTGAAGTCCTCAGAATTATCAATGAACCGACTGCTGCATCCCTTGCTTATGGACTTGATAAAGGCGAAGTTGAGCAAACTATTCTTGTCTACGACCTTGGAGGCGGAACCTTTGACGTATCCATTCTTGAGATTGGAGGCGGAGTCTTTGAGGTAAAAGCCACAAGCGGCGATACCCATCTCGGAGGAGACGACTTCGACCAGCGCATTGTCAACTACTTACTTGCCGAATTCAAAAAGACTGAGGGAATTGATCTCTCAAAGGACAGAGCTGTACTCCAGCGCTTAACCGATGCTGCAGAGAAAGCCAAAATCGAACTGTCTGGTGTCGCAAGTACCAATATCAACCTTCCATTCCTTACAGTTGGTCCAGATGGGGAACCAAAGCACCTTGATATTGACCTGACCAGAGCCCAATTCCAGAAGATGACCGAGGACCTTCTTGAGAAAACTCTCGTTTCCATGCGCCAGGCTCTCAGCGATGCAAAGCTTACGCCAAACGATATCGACAAAGTAATCCTTATCGGAGGCGCTACAAGGATGCCTGCGGTAGTGGAGCTTGTAGAGAACTTCACAGGCAAGAAACCCTACAAGAACATTAACCCTGACGAAGCCGTTGCAATCGGGGCAGCCATCCAGGCTGGTGTGCTCGGAGGCGAGGTAAAAGATATCCTGCTGCTTGATGTCACTCCACTCACCCTTGGAATTGAGACACTTGGAGGCATAGCAACTCCATTGATCCCGAGAAACACGACAATTCCGACCAGGAAGAGCCAGATATTCTCAACGGCAGCTGATAATCAGCCCTCGGTAGAGATTCATGTCCTTCAGGGAGAAAGGGGAATTGCTTCCGAAAACAAAACCCTTGGGCGTTTTACCCTTGACGGCATCCCACCAGCTCCTAGAGGCGTCCCACAGATCGAAGTTACCTTTGACATTGACGCAAATGGTATCCTGCATGTGAGTGCAAAAGATCTTGGAACCGGCAGGGAACAGTCTATATCCATCCAGAAACCAGGTGGACTCACAGACGCCGAAATCGAGCGCATGATCAAAGACGCAGAATTGCATGCCGAAGAAGACAGAAAGCGCAAAGAAGAAGTCGAGACCAGGAACAATGCCGAAACCCTGATCAATGCTGCCGAAAAGACTCTGAAAGAAGCCGGAGATGTGGCTACAGAGGATCAGAAGTCAAAGGTAAACGCCGCAATTGACGACCTTAAAAAAGCTCTTGAAGGTAAGGACGCCGAAGAGATTAAGGCAAAAACCGAAGCTCTTCAGGAAGCTATATATCCGATCTCCACTGCAATGTATCAGAAAGCCGCCCAGCAGGCTCAACAGGCAGCAGGTGGAGCAGCAGGACGCACAGATGCAAAAGGTCCTGAAGAGACGGTCGTCGACGCCGATTATGAGGTAGTTGACGACGAAAAGCGTAAATAAAGAAAGAGCAAGTAATAAGACAGGCCTGGAGATTCTCAGGCCTTACCGGAAACCTGCACTTGCAGGCTCCGGAGCTTTATCTTTTTTAAAATGACAGGGAATCCTGATGGCCACAACGCGTGATTATTACGAAATTCTTGGGTTGTCTAGAGATGCTACACCCGAGGATATAAAGAAATCCTATCGAAAACTTGCATTAAAGTATCATCCTGACAGGAATAAGGAACCTGGGGCTGAGGAAAAGTTCAAAGAGATCTCAGAAGCTTATGCTGTGCTTTCAGATCCTGAGAAACGGGCTCAGTACGACCGTTTCGGACATGCCGGAATAAATGGACAGTACACCGCAGAAGATATCTTCCGGGGTGCGGATTTCAGCGGCTTCGGGGATATTTTCGAAATGTTTTTCGGCGGAAGCAGAAGGGGTCCCAGGGGACCGAGGAGAGGATCAGATCTCCAGTATGACCTTTATATAACCTTCGAAGAAGCAGCATTTGGAGTCCGTAAAGATATTGATGTCCCGAGGACTGAAAGATGCTCTAACTGTTCCGGAACCGGGGCTAGACCCGGCACAAGCCCAAAACGCTGCCCAACATGCGGCGGTACAGGTCAAATCCGCACCACACGCACAGGATTGGGCATGCAGTTTGTAAGCACTACCACCTGTTCTACCTGTCGCGGCAAGGGTCAAGTTATTGAATCTCCGTGCCCGGTCTGCAGTGGCACAGGTAGGGTTAGAAATACGAGAAAAATAACAGTAAACGTACCTGCAGGAGCTGATTCAGGCATGAGCCTGAGGCTTAGTGGAGAAGGTGATGCGGGAGACCCCGGAGCTCCGCCTGGAGATCTCTATGTAGTGCTTCATGTTATGGAGCATAAAATCTTTAAGAGAGTAGACTACGATGTAATCTCCGAGGTTCCAATCTCGTTTGCTCAGGCTGCGCTCGGGACTGATATTATGGTAGATACCCTCTACGGCAAGGTCAAGATGAATATTCCTGCAGGGACTCAGACCCATTCCGTGTTCAGGCTTAAAGGAAAGGGTATCCAGCACCTGCATGGAAGCAGGAGAGGTGACCAGCTCGTAAGGGTTGTAATAAAAACCCCAACAAATCTCAGCCACGAACAGAAAGAACTTCTTCGCCAGTTTGAAGCATTGAGCAGTGGTAAAAACCCGGGAGGCGAAAAAGGCAGGTACGATAAATTTACAGAAAAATCCAAAAAAAGCAAAGGATTTTTTGAGAAAGTAAAGGATGCTTTTGAGAGTTAAAAGCGCTTTTAGCTATATTTTAATCTTTTTAAAGGTATCTTCCTCTTTAAAACTGAAAAACCGAAATTCTGTAATATTGGGATTCCTTAGTACAGGGATTCTGAGTATTAAGAATTTTAATACTCAGATTCTTAATACTCAGATTCTTAACACTCAGATTCTTAACATTCAGATTCTTAACACTCAGGTTTCTTAATACTCAGATATTTAATAATCAGATATTTAATAATCAGATATTTAATAATCAGATATTTAATAATCAGATATTTAATAATCAGATCCGTAATACTCAGGTTCTTAATAATCAAATTCTTAATACTGAGACTTTTCTCCTTAATCCCAAATATACTTCCTTTTTATATTTTTCCTTGATCCTTTTCTTTTTATTTCCACACTTACATCTTATCCTTAGTGAAATTTTTGCTTATCATTCCTGGATTTCAGTATTTTTAGCTTTTTCAGGTAGTTTCTTATCCGTTTATCTCTTCTTTCTGCCTTCTTCCCTTTCACCTTTTACTTTTACAGATTTCGCTTACTTTCATATTTATTTTTCAAATATCTAAAAAGATTTATATATAACTGTTCAATTTTAAAAGTTTACTAAAGCTTTAATCTGAAATTGCTTTGCAAGAAATATAGTCTCTATATTTATTCGCAAGATATCTAATTTCCAGAGATGGTCAACACGCTGATTAATTTCATCAAAAACAATTCATTTGACCACGTTTTACAATTTTGTCCTGTCTATGTTCTCATAATTTCACACATTTTTTCATTATATTTGTCCTATCCTGATTTTCCGTGCTTTTTGCTTCTCGACCGCAAGGTTTTACAACATCAGGTTAGTTAAAAACAGACTTTCTGAAGGTGTGTTATGAAGATTATAATTATTGGCGCTGGGGAAGTAGGTTATCACATTGCAAAAGCCCTTTCCCCCAAAAACGATGTAATAATTATTGAAAAAGCTGAAGAAGCATTAAAAAGGGCAGACGAACTTGATGTCCTTGCTATAGAGGGAAACGGTGCAAACGCTGAGCTTCTCTCAAAATTTCTTCAAGATTCGGATCTGCTTGTGGCTGTGACCGGTCTCGATGAAGTTAATATTGTTGCCTGCATGACGGCAAAGCTGGTCATCCGAAGCAAGCCCGGATGGAAGGATATTAAAACCATTGCCAGGGTCAGCAACCCAGACTACATAGATTCACCTGTAACCTCCAGGGCTCAGGTTGGAGTCGATCTTATGATCTGTCCAGAGCTTGCGCTTGCTTCCGAAGTCGCTGAAATTCTATCAAGCCCGTCCGCAATAGATGCCGAGATGTTTGCTGAGGGAAAAGTCCGAATGACCGAGTTTGCAATAAGCCCCGAAAGCAAGCTTGTAGGAAAGCAGATGCAGGATCTCAAGCTTGCTGACTGCTGCATTGTAAGTGCGGTTTTTCGGGATCATGAAATAATTATTCCTCACGGGAGCGATGTTATAAAGGCAAATGACCATGTGGTGGTTGTTGGTAAGCCTGAAGCTATGGAAAGCCTGAGTAGCATTTTCGGAAATGAAGTACATCATAAAAATAGAGTTCTTATCATAGGCTGCGGAATTGTTGGTTTCTATCTGGCTAAGTTAATAAGCAAAGAAGAGAATGTTGACCTTAAGATTATTGAGCACAGGAAGAACCGCTGCATTGAGGTAGCGGAAACACTCGAAGGTGTCCTTATACTTAATGGGGATGGCACTGATCTCAACTTGCTCAAAGAAGAAAATATAGAGGATATGGATGTTGTTATTGCAGTCACAGACAGTGATGAGAAAAATCTTCTGTGCGCTCTGCTTGCAAAACAGCTTGGGGCAAAGAAAGTAATTGCCAGGGCTGACCGCTCGGATTATCTTCCTCTCTTTGAAATGGTCGGCATAGATATGGCAGTCAGTCCCAGGGAAGCAACTGTAAATGAAGTATTGAAGCTTACAATGGGCAGGGGAATACAAACCCTGACAACTATTGAAGGCGAAAAAGCAGAAATCATAGAATATACGGCTTCTGAAAGCTCTAAAATTGTCGGGAGACCGTTAAGCAAAGTAAAGTTCCCAAGAGGAGCTCTCATAAATATGGTAGTTCGGGGAAAAGAGACTATAGTCCCGAGAGGGGATTTTATAATTGAGAATCAAGATAGAGTGGTTATCTTTTCTATGTCTTCTGCAACACCAGAAATTGAAAAATTTTTCAGATAAAATCATACCTTCATGGAGCTGCCTTTTAATCTCACTATGGGAAAAATCTCACCTTTTCCCACTGAAGCTTTATTATGGTATTACTAAATAACACTCATCATAAACCAACCATTTACTTTTTTCTTTTTCCATGATTATTTAAGCAAGCAGGTTAATTTATCTGCAACCAAGCCTTTTTGAGGAACTCTTATGAAAGCTGTAGTTATAGGTGCAGGCGAAGTTGGATACCATATCGCAAAATTTCTCTCTCTTACACATGATGTGATTGTTGTCGAAAAAGATGAGGAGGTTGCACGAAGGGCGGATGAACTTGATGTTCAGGTTCTGGAAGGAAATGGCGCAAACGCTGATATTCTCACCAGTATCCTTCATGATGCGGATATTCTGATCGCTGTCACTGGAGTCGATGAGGTCAATATCGTTGCCTGCATGACTGCAAAGCTTATACTAAGGTCCCATCCAGGTTGGAAAGAAACAAAGACAATTGCGAGAGTGAGCAACCCGGATTATATTGATGTGCCTGTAACTTCAAGGGCTCAGGTTGGAGTTGATATCATGATCTGTCCTGAGCTTGCGCTTGCTTCCGAGGTTGCTGAGGTGCTCTCAAGCCCGTCAGCTATAGATGCGCAAGTTTTTGCCGAGGGAAAAGTTCAGATGATGGAATTCGCTATCCATCCAGACAACAGGCTTGTAGGGCAGCAGATAAAGGATCTCAAGCTTGATGACTGCTGCATTGTAAGTGCGATCTTTCGGAAAAACGAAGTAGTTATTCCTCATGGGGATGATGCTATTAATGCAAATGACCGTATGGTAGTTGTAGGCAAGCCCAGAGCCCTGGAAGAACTTGGTCGTATCTTCGGGAACGGAGAGCCCCACAGGAATAGAATTCTCCTTATAGGTTGCGGAATTGTAGGATTTTATCTTGCTAAACTGATTGATAAAGATGAGAATGCAGACCTCAAGATTATCGAGTACAGGAAAAGCCGCTGCATAGAAGTGGCTGAAATGCTGGAAAATGCCCTCATTTTAAACGGGGATGGTACAGATGTCAATCTTTTGAGGGAAGAAAATATCGAAGATATGGACGTTGTGCTTGCAGTTACGAATAGCGATGAAAAAAATCTACTGTGCTCACTTCTGGCAAAGCAGCTTGGGGCAAAGAAAGTGATAGCAAGGGCTGATCGTCCGGATTACGTGCCTTTGTTCGAAATGATTGGGATAGATATGGCAGTCAGTCCCAGGCAAGCAACAGTAAATGAGGTTTTGAAGCTTACAATGGGAAGAGGTATTGAAAAACTTGCCACTCTTGAAGGCGAAAAGGCCGAAATCATCGAGTATACAGCGTCAAGAAGCTCAAAAATAGTCGGAAAATCCCTTGATAAGGTCAAGTTTCCCAAAGGAGCGCTTGTTACAATGGTAGTCCATAATGATGATACTATTATACCTAGAGGAGATACCGTAATTCGGGAAGGAGACAGGGTAATAATCTTTGCTTTATCTTCCGCTGTTCCGGCTGTGGAGAAGTTTTTTAAGTGAACAGGTAAATACAAACGATCCAAAAGGGTCTAACAGCTCTAAAACAGTGGATCTGCATGAATTTTAGAATTTTTATATGTGCTTGGCGGTCTGCTCAGGCTCCTGGGGCTTTTCATGATAATCCCTCTCGGAGTCGCATATTATTACGGGGAGAGTTTAACTCCTTTTCTGGTTTCAATTCTCGTAACCACTCTAACAGGCTTTCTCCTGCTCTCCTATAAGACCGAAGAGGAATGGATGCGCAAGGAAGGCTTTGCAATCGTTGCCCTGGGCTGGCTTGCAGCTGCCGTTTTCGGAGCAATTCCTTTTATTATGGACGGAATCTCTCCTTTAAATGCGTTTTTCGAATCCATGTCAGGATTTACCACTACAGGCTCAACAATTCTTAATGATATAGAAAGCCACCCTAAAAGCATTCTCTTCTGGAGAGGCATGATTATGTGGCTTGGGGGCATGGGTATTATCGTGCTTTTCATTGCTATCCTGCCCAAGCTAGGGGTTGCAGGCCGCCAGCTTTTCCGCGCTGAGATGCCCGGACCCACCGAGGATAAGTTGAAGCCCAGGGTAAGGGAAACCGCAAGAATTCTCTGGACAATTTACTTTGTAATTTCTTTCCTGCAGGTTATCGTCCTTATGCTTGCAGGAGTCTCCCTATATGATTCACTTAATCTTATGTTTTCTACAGTGTCCTGTGGAGGTTTCTCCAATTACAGACTGAGTGTTGGAGCTTTTAACAGCCCCCTTGTAGAGTATATAACAGCGTTATTCACTTTCGCTGCCGGTGCAAACTTTGCCCTTTACTACCGAGCAATATTTGTAGACAAAAATACCCTTCTTAAAGATGAAGAATTCCAGTTTTATACTGCCCTGATCCTTGCTGCAAGCGGGCTTCTCACCTTCCTGCTCTGGCGAGATTTTGGTACAAACCTTTCAGATTCATTCCGACTTGCAATCTTTCATGTAATCTCAGTCATGACAACTACCGGGCTCGTGACAACGGATTTCAATCTCTGGTCTGATTCTGCGAAAATGATACTTATTATAGTTGGGTTTATTGGAGGCTGTGCCGGCTCTACAGGCGGAGGCATCAAGGTTGTACGCGTTCTTATCCTTCTCAAGCACAGTAGAATGGAACTCTTTAAGGCCCTTCATCCAAGAGCCATAAAAGGCGTTAAATTAAACAGTAAAAACGTGCCCGAGGAGATTGTCAATTCCATAGTTTCATTTGTTGTCATTTATCTACTTATCTTTGTCTCAAGCACCCTTATTCTCTCGGTCCTGGGCATGGACATAATATCCTCGTTTACTGCGTCCATAGCTACGCTTGGTAATGTAGGACCAGGCATGAATATCGTAGGCCCTATGAGCAGTTTTGATTCTATCCCCCCTCTAGGGAAATTAGTCCTGATTTCGAATATGTGGATTGGCAGGCTTGAAGTTTATACTGTAATTTTACTCTTCACTCCTGAATTCTGGAAAAAGTGATATTACAGGAAACCCTTTGAGGAAAATTAAAGGAAAAATATAAAAACAGAAAATGCCCGGGTTTCCGGGCGTTATATTTTATTTTTTGCTACTTCTTTTGCAGCGTCCTTGAAAAGGACTCGAAGGTCCCAGAGTAGTTTTTTATTGGCTTTAAAGAGAGCCTGTAATAAATCGAGAAGGCTCATTCTTTCAAATTTTACATCTTTCAGGGAACGGGCAAGAGAGTTCAGGTCATCGTCACTCAGGTTGATAAAGCAATTCTTTACTATGAGGCTCATGTCAATATCATGCCCTATGGTTGCCCTCCAGCGCTTCTCATAAACCTCTTCAAGTTTCTGGAGGGAAACGTCCCCTGAGGAAATAGCCGCATACGCAGCTTCTCCTGCAAGCTTCCCTGCTTCCATAGCGTTCAGAATTCCGCCGCCTGTGATCGGGTCGGATTGACGGGCAGCGTCTCCGATTAGCATGAGACCATTAGTCGACGTTTTCTCAATGCTGCCTGATACCGGAACTCCTCCATAAACCATCTCAATAATTCTAGCATTGGGAAATTTCTTTTCCACAAAGCTGTTAAGGTAATCTACAGGTCTTGGCTTGAATTTTCCTGCCCTGCTTCCGAGGATACCAATCCCTACATTGGCTTTGCCTTCGCCCTTAGGAAAGATCCATATATAACCGCCCGGTGCAATCTCGTTTCCTACATAAAACTCGCAATAGTCCTGGGCTATATCCACTCCGGCTATCAAATACTGGGCACAGGTTTCTATGTCTATGGGCTTCAGGGAAGTATCGATGCCTGCCCATCGACCTACCTTTGATTCGATTCCGTCAGCACCTATAACTATCTTGGCACGCACATCATATGTTTTTCCAAGGTGCATTAGTTTGGCTCCCCTGACGAAACCATCCTCGATTATGAGGTCAATTGCTCGGGTTTTTACTCTTACTTCAGCCCCCGCACGGGCAGCCTGCTCTGCAAGTGCCCTGTCAAACACTTTTCTCTCAAGGACATAGCCTACTTCTCCACCAGAGATTTCTTCTGCCATCACTATCCTTGTACCATCTGGGGAGTAGATGTGAGAAGCTTTAAGGTCCGCGCAAATCCACCTTTTGTCAATTTCCACATGCTTCTTGAGACATTCTTTGTTCACGCCTTCAGCACAGCGTACAGGATCGCCTATCTCCTGGCGTTTCTCAATTAGAAGTACATCAAGCCCTTTTTCAGCTGCGTTTCTCGCAGCAATGGAACCTGCAGGACCTGCTCCTATTACTAAAACATCATATCTGTCCTTCATTTCATTACCTCAATTGCTCCTACAGGGCAGATGCGATCGCATATTCCGCATGCAATACACGTGCTTTCATCTACTTCAACCCATGTCTCTATAAGTTCGAGTGCTCCCTTAGGGCAGACTCCCACACAGGCACCACAATATCCACATTTATATCGGTTTATCTTGAAGCTCACCAGCTCACCTGTAACTTTTAAAGGCAAATAAGGCAATTTATGGCATGTTAGGCAGTTTGGCAAATCATGGTAATTTTAAGGCAGTAATAGCAGTCCTCTACCATATATTTTTTGTTGATTAAAACTACCATATCTGAACATTTTTAACTTCCGACTTTTAACTTCCGAGTGTCAAAGTTTTTTCCTACATATAAATACACACTTCTGGAAGACAAGCTAGATTTGTTTGCAGGTCACTTACCTGAATGCTTAAAGCTCAGACTATTAGTTTGTTTCCATATTATTCAATTTCAAACCAAATAGTAAATTATATTTATAACTTTTGATCTGAAGCCAGGTTGAAAAATTCGATACGTAGTTTTTTAGTCCTAGCGTAACTTTTCTAATATAAGATTTGAATACAAAATTTGAGCATAAAGTTTGAACATAAAGATTCTAATATAAAGATTCGTAATATAAAGTTTTTAATATAAGGTTTCTAAGTTTTTAATATAAGGTTTCTAAGTTTTTAATATAAGGTTTCAATGGAAATTTTTAATATAAGATTTCAATACAAGATTTCCAAATTAAAGCTAGTCAGGTTATTTACCCCATAACAGTTTATTTCAAATTTCATATAACCTTTCTGCTTTTCCAATTATTTGAGAACTGCCCCTGCTAATCTCATATTGGAGCCAGCCTTACTCTTCCTCTGCTAATCTCAAGCCTGAATTTTTTGCTAATATACTCTTTCGAAGCCCCGCTTCCATGTATAAGCAGTTCTACCAGGTCTTCAGGCTCATCTATATCTATACCTGCAAGGAAAGAGTCGTAAATCTCAACATTCTGCCCTGCTTCTTCTGCAATCGAACAATGAGTCAGGAAACTCGAACCGTAGTACCTGACCCTGTAATCAGAAGGATTTTTGATAAACAATACATTTGTGCCTCCACCTTTTCCCGGGACGATGCAAACGTCTCCTTCAGTTGAAATTATCCCTTTAACATGATCTGGAGACAGAAGAGGAAGATCAGCCATAACAATCATAACCGGCTCTTCAGCCTGCTCCAGATACAAGTTAAGAGCCTCATTGAGATCATTTCTATCCAGAATCACAGTGGCTTTCGTCATGTTCTCAAGTCCATACATCGAAGGACTGAGAATATCAATTGTCTCTATTCCGGCTTCCTTAAGGGTATCTATTACCTGATTCAACATCAGTTCCACAAGTTCTTCTCTTTCTTCCAGACTCAGGACAGGCGATAATCTGGATTTTGCACCGGCTTTTTTATAGGGGATTACAGCTTTCATCGGAACTCCTGAAAATATGATTGGAACATAAATACATGAATATTAAACATAATTTATTGAAATTTAGATAATTAAACCCCTGCAGCCCGAAAAAGTTCATTGATTTTTCTGTTAGTTCAGCTTGCAGGAATCTCAGCGGCTCTGATTTATTTGATATAGTCAAATCACATGGAAGAGACCGAATTGGAAATTGGGGGCTACAATTCTGTCTAAACTGAATTCAAGCCTCTAACGCTGTAGGCTAGAGTAGTTACTCTTTACTGCTTATCTTTGCCTTTCCGCAAGCTGGCAATGAGCCTGCTCTATTCGGGAAACCTGGTTCCACTTTCCGGTAAAGGGTATCTCTCTGTACAGGGATCTTTCCTGCCCCTTTTATCATCCATTCGAACTCGGCAGGAGACATGTATTCTCCGTGATTCCCTCCAGATGCGGTTGAAATCTGGTCTTCCATAAGCGTGCCTCCTAGATCATTAGCTCCGCATTCGAGGGCAAACTGAGCAAGCTTTTTCCCGAGTTTAACCCAGGTTGCCTGAATATTATTTATGTAGGTGTGCAGGATTACGCGAGAAATGGCAATGAGCTGCAAGTCTTCAAGCCCTGTGCTTGCGAATTTTCCAGATGCTAGCATCTTCTCCCCTATCCTGTTATTATAGGGCAAAAAGGACATTGGGATAAACTCTGAAAATCCACCGGTCTCTTTCTGTATTTCGCGGATAGTAAAAACATGATCAAGACGCTCTTCGATTGTTTCAACATGTCCGTACATAATAGTTGCATTTGTAGAAATTCCGGTTTTATGTGCGGTCTTTATAATATCGATCCACTGCTGTGCACTGATTTTTTCGGGACAGATTATATTTCTCACCCTGTCGGAAAGAATTTCAGCTGAAGTTCCGGTAAGGGAATCAAGCCCGCTTTTTTTAAGCTTACGAAGAGCCTCTTTTACGGACATGCCTGAGATTTCTGACGCGTAGTGTATTTCCATAGGGGAAAAGGCATGAATACAGAGTTCTGGATATTCAGCTTTTATTGACTCTACAATCTCCAGGTAGAATTCCATATCGATTTCCGGAATATACCCTCCCTGGATGCAAACCTCAACAACTCCGGCTTTCCAGGCTTCACTCACCTTTTTCAGGATTTCTTCCACGCTCAGTATATACCCTTTTTCTGTCCTGTAAGCGCAAAATCCGCAATTTCCTGCGCATTTATTTGTAATATAAATATTTCTGTTCGTGATATAACTAACAATATCACCTGTGGTACTGGCCCGAAGGCTATCGGCAAGTTCGAATAACTCGAATGGGCTTCCTTCAAGCAGGAGAAGTGCATCCTCTTTTGTGCAGTTTCCCTGATATATCCTCTCAAGGACATCCTCAGGAATTGCTGCCTGCTTTCTCATGTACATCCCGATCATTCCTGTTTATCTGATATATCTATCCCTAGATAGGTTCACTCTGAGACTCTGAACCCTGATCGCCTCGGATTTCCCGAAATCAGCTCATTCACTCTTCCGTACAGAGTGGTTCTTTCTTTTGGAACTCTCCCAGCTCCATAAATCATCCACTCGAGTTCTTCTACAGATATCGCTTCTCCATTAGAGGCTCCTGCAGACCTTGAAATACTTTCCTCCATAAGGGTACCCCCAAGATCGTTAACCCCACAATGAAGAGCAAACTGCGCAAGTTTTTTCCCTAACTTCACCCAGCTTGCCTGAATATTGTCTACATACCCGTGGAGAAGAATACGGGAAACAGCATAATTCTTAAGATCCTCAAGACCAGGCGTGGCGTATCTACCTTCTCTCATTAATTTCTCCCCTACAGGATTGTTATAAGGCATAAAAGGTAGGGGTACAAATTCCGTAATTCCGCCTGTTTCTTTCTGGATTTCCCTGACGATCAATATATGTTCTATTCTTTCTTCAAGGGTTTCAACATGCCCATACATCATCGTTGCAGTCGTAGGAATGCCCGCGGCATGTGCCTGGGTAACCACCTCTATCCATTCCGAGGTTTTGATTTTTGAAGGGCAGATAATCTCCCTTACCCTGTCCGAAAGAATTTCAGCTGCCGTGCCGGGCATGGTGTCAAGCCCGCTTTTTTTAAGTTGTAGCAGGGCTTCTTTTACAGAAATTCCGCTGACACGGGAAGCATGGTAAACCTCCATCGGTGAAAAGGAATGGATATGCATATCAGGGAATTCGGCTTTTATGGCTTCTACAATCCCGAGATAAAAGTCAATACCAGCGTCAGGCAGAAGTCCTCCCTGGATGCAGACTTCAGTAGCATTTGCCTGTGCCGCCTCCCTTACTTTTTCCATTATTTCTTCAAGGGTCAGAACTTTGCCGTTATTCGTCCTAAATGCGCAGAACCCGCAGGTTCCCACACAGCGGCTGGTAAAGTTAATATTTCTGTTTACGACGTAAGTAACCGTATCCCCTGCCGTAAGGGAGCGGAGTTCATCCGCAAACCTGAAGAGCTCGAAAGGAGGTACCTCAAGGAGTAGAAGCCCGTCTTCTTTTGTGCTCTTCCCCTGATATACGCGTTCTATAAGGTCTTCGGGAATTTTACTGTTCATTTTTCTAATTCTCCGCATGCCCTTTTCAGGGCTGTTTCCTGTAACCCTCCGAGTCCGAAAGCTGTGCTATCAGCCCGCTTAACCTGTCTGAATACCACCCTCTTTTCACATACTGGGGGTAAATCGGCAGGCGTTCCCTGAGCTGAACTGGTTCGAGTTTCATTTTCAAGTCCTTTACATCCGGCCATTCGGCTTCAGGATTAATCCAGTCAATTGTCAGTGGGGATATACCTCCAAGGTCACTAACCCCTTTTGCGATAAGAGCCTTAGGGTCTATAAGGTTTGGGGCAACCTGCACTGCCACGTCAGGAGGAAGGATCTGCCTGGCAAGGCATATAGTATCAACCATTTCCTCTACTGCAGGTTCTGGAAAGTTTTCCATATGTGTTCCGGATTTTGGGGTAAAATTCTGGATAATAACCTCCTGGATATGCCCGTATTCCCTGTGAAGACCTGCAATAGCCTCAAGCGACTCAATTCTGTCTTCTCTTCTCTCCCCGATCCCTACAAGAATGCCGGTAGTATAAGGGATTCTGAGCTTTCCGGCTTCCCGGATAGTTTCAAGCCTGAGTTCGGGAAGTTTGCCAGGGCAGTCTTTATGTGCATCGAGAGCTGCCGTGCTCTCAAGCATCAACCCCATGCTTGCATTCAAAGGCTTTAGAGCCTTAAGCTCTGAGCGCGTCATGATACCCGCATTCGTATGAGGAAGAATTCCAATATCGATCGCAGCTTCACAGAGAAAGAGAAGGTATTCAAGAGTAGAAGAATAGCCAAGTTCTTTTAGCCACCTTCTATACTCCGGCACCTCTTCTGGAAGCTCGCCAAAGGTGAAAAGGGCTTCAGTGCACCCCGCCTTTACCCCATTCTCAAGTATGGGAAGAATTTCTTCAGGTTTCATGAGCCTGGCGTCCGGTTGCCCGGGTTCCCGCCGAAAGCCGCAGTACCCGCAGCGGTTCCTGCATATATTGGTTACAGGGATAAAGACGTTTTTCGAGTAAGTTACAAAATCGGGATTTTTCGGTGGAATGATAGAACACCTGCTGAATTTGTTTAACCAAGAATTTTTTTCATGGTTGCAGCCACGCCGAGAGCCACGCCTTCGACTTCTATACCCCCCCTTCCTTTGGCTCCATCCCCCACGACATAGAGCCCTGGAATCGGGGTTTCATTACCAGGATCAGTACCTGACGCTGCCCTGTTTACCGGCCAGCTGTCATGGTATGACTGGATAAGCAGAACTTCGTATCTCTTATCAGGGAAGATTTCCTTAAGATCCTGAAGTCCTAATTCGATTTCAGCCTCGAGATTTTTTATATTCTCAGGGGCTACGTACTGATGAGACATCACAAGGTGCTTGCCTGGTGGAGCAAGTCTCGGATCAACCTGGGTAACCTCATTTATCCCATTTATTCTTCTCGCATATGGGGTGAGAAGGACGCCGGAATGCCCTACAAGCGGCTCATCTGCAGCAAGACAGATCTTTATGCCGGCAGAGGGTCTCAGGGTCTCAAGCTGTTTCAGGTATTCTGAGTTTTTATCTCCTGAAAGTGCCTCCCCGCAAAGGCAGGCTGTTGCAACATGCCCGAGATTGCTGATTATCAGGTCGGCTTTATGAGCTTCCTCGCCAACAAGCACACCTGCAGCTTTACCATTCTCCAGAAGGATTTTTGAAACCTCGGCTCTGGTATGGATCTTTCCGCCGTGTGCGGCAATTACATTCTCAAGGGCGTCGATTATTCCTTTGCATCCGCCTACAGGAACACCAGGTCCGCCGAACCTGTACATGTTTTCAATTATCTCGAAGACTTCTTCTACAGGCACTTCATCACTTCTGAGACTCAGCGCCCAGCCGCAGAAAGAATCTGCAAATTTCACAAGCCATTCGTCCTTAATCTGGCTCCTGAGCCAGGCCTGGAGAGTGCTTCCTGTGGGTCGGTTCTTGCGCGTACTCACTGTAAGAAGGGCAATCTTCAGGCGGTCTTTATGCGAGAGAAGTGTGGGAAAATCGGAAAAAGGAATATCCCTGAAACCTTCACTGTAATCAGGGCTGTCCTTCTTCAGGGGAACTCGCACTGTTGTCGTGTCTGACCGCACGATCTCAACATCAGCTCCGACTTCACGGAGAAACTGAGCCAGAGGGCCTGTAGGTCCGTGAGGCAGGATGTGGAGAGCTCCACTCGAAAGTTGAAATCCTTTATAACTCAGGTTTGTAAACCTTCCTCCTGTGATAGGAAGTCTCTCATAAACCTCAACCTGATACCCTGCCTTTGAGAGCCTGGCTGCACTTAAGAGCCCTCCAAGCCCTGCACCAATTACAATTGCTTTCACGCCGGCACCTCTATAGCCTTAACGGGGCAGTAAACAGCACAGATCCCACAGTCTATACAGGCATTGGTAGTTCGTGCCTTCCCTTTTACCTCTATTGCTTCTTTCATACAAAAAGAAGCACACTGGCCGCATCCTACACAATTATCGTTGATCTTCATGCGATTCCACCAGCTTTCCTATCATAAAAGACTTATTATAATGTATTGGTACAGTGTGTTCTCAGGCTTATATCTCGGCGTGAATTTTACCTTTGCCATGAATGCGGCAACATAAATTATTATCAGTGATGTGATTTATTTTCTATTGAATATTTTTATAATGTAAGGTTCGGAATATATCATAAATGCAGCAGTACAGGTTGAAGTAGAAATGAAATCTTTCGCCCCAGCCTTTCGCAGACAACTTAAAAATATTTTTAAGCTTGTTATTTTATATTTCAATGCTCATTATTAAATTTTTAACCTTTAGATTTATTACGATTGTTCATAGATTTATCACAATTGTTCATAATATTTATGTGATTCTTTTATTCATTTGAAATAATTAATTTGTATATATAAGTAATCCTAAGTTATAGGATTACTTATATATGTAATAAATTATATTATTAGAGTTATGACATTTAATAGGCAACAACATAATTAAGGGTTATATAATGTCATAGACGGGCAAGTGCTTTTATTCTATTTTTTAAACATGCTCATATTCTAAAAGAACATCTTTAATTAATTAAATTCAATATTTATATAAATACAAATTATCTAGCAAATAATTATAAATATCCCCTAATACAATTGCAGAATTAGCTATAGTGTACTGTAATGGTTATTAATTATACTAATTTCACGCAACTGAATTAATACTATCTGAAACAGGAAATATCTGCACTTTCAACAATTTATTATACAACTCCGGGCAAATGAATCAAATTTTTCAGAGCCCGAAAGCAAATGTCTGAATGCAGTAATCCTTTTACTGAAATTAAGGATTGGTGGATTCAGGCGTTTCCAGAAAGGCCTGTGTTGTGGACTGAACGCGATTTGCTTAAAACTCGGGTGTTCGGACGCAGTTTATGTCCAAACCCCGCAGTCGATGTCATGTAACGCTGCAATTCAGGTTGCTGCATTCCAATAGGTGATATTAATGTCTGGAATAATTGATAGTTACATACCAGTCGCCATATTTCTTTTTGTGGCACTTGTTATGCCACCAATGACAATGTTTATGGTAAAGCATCTGAGTCCGAGGAGCAAGGCAGCAGGCAAGTATACGACATACGAATCGGGTTCAGTTCCCACAGGAACTGCAAGGATCCAGTTCAATGTTGAGTATTATCTTTATGCGATCGCTTTTGTGATCTTTGATGTGGAAGTGCTTTTCCTTTATCCGTGGGTTACAGTCTATAAGGGACACGGGATTACCTCTATCGCAGTAATTGAGATGTTTCTTTTTGTTTTTGTACTGCTCTTTGGATACATTTATCTCTGGAAGAAGGGGGCTCTCACATGGGTGAAGTGAAGGAGAAAAAAACGAATAAAACCGATGAAAAGTCTGAAGAAATTCCTGGAGTCATCACGACAACAACCAGTGCTATTCACAATCTACTTAAGAAATCCAAGGTTCAGGACATTATCAACTGGGGGAGAAAAAACTCGCTCTGGTTTATGACTCAGCCTATGGGCTGCTGCGGGGTTGAGATGATCGCTACAGGCTGTGCACATTATGACACTGATCGTTTTGGGATAATTCCGAGGAACTCCCCGAGGCAGGCTGATGTCATGATAATCAGTGGTTATGTGACAAAGAAATACCTGCCTGCTTTAAGGAGGCTCTGGGAACAGATGCCTTCTCCGAAATGGGTAATCTGTATGGGGGATTGTTCCATCAGCGGCGGGCCTTTCTACGAATCCTACAGCACTGTGCAGAATATTGATGAAATCTTCCCGATTGATGTTTACATTCCTGGATGCCCTCCAAGGCCCGAAGCACTGATTCAGGGATTTGTGGAGCTTCAAGAAAAAATTAAAGCCAAAAAAGACCGAGGCACGGAATACTAAGACTGCTGAGGCTCTTTTTGATTTTCCGATTCATTTGAGGGGAAATTATGGATGTTACAGAAATTCTTAAGTCACTAACAGATGCGTTTCCTGAGGCAATTTTCGAAGCAGCCGCCGAATCCGAAATCCGTGCCAGGGCTTACGTCGATAAGGAGAAAGCAAAAGAAGTCTGCCAGTACCTGAAGGATTCCCTTCAATTCGACCATCTCTGTTCAGTCTGCGGGGTGGACTACATAAAAAGGAATGAGCTTGAAGTAGTCTACCATATTGCATCATATAACCATCCTGTAGTTCTTACGCTCAAAGCTAGACTTCCGAGAGATAATCCGGAAATCGAATCCATTGTATCGGTATACTGGAATGCAAACTGGTATGAGAGAGAAACATACGAACTTTTTGGAATCCTGTTCAAAAACCACCCTAATCTGAAGCCACTTGTACTTCCCGAAGATATGCTTGGAGAATGGCCTCTAAGGAAAGATTACAAGGGTTTCCCTAATAAAACAGCAAGAAATCTGGTATGAGGGGGTGGAAAATGGAAGAAAAGCTTGGACCGAATGAGATGATTATACACCTGGGCCCTCAGCATCCTATGCAGCCCGGACCCTTCAGGTTGAACCTGAGATTAAGAGGAGAAACAGTCGTAGATGCCGAGGTAGAACTGGGATTCATTCACAAAGGTATTGAAAAAATCCTGGAGAATAAGACCTACCTCCAGGGAATTACAATCGTGGACAGGATATGCTACCTTGCAGCCCTTATGAACGAAGAATGTTTTGTAGGCTGTACCGAGAAACTGTTAGACATCGAGCCGCCTGAGCGGGCTCAGTATATCAGAGTCATTCTTGAGGAACTCACAAGGATTCAGAGCCACCTGCTGGGTATGGGTGAATTTGGAGAATTCATTGGCTTCGTGTCCATGTTCATGTATACGATCAGGGAAAGGGAAGAGGTTCTTAGCCTTATCGATATGGTCACAGGAGCCAGGATTACCCACAGCTACCTGAGATTTGGAGGGGTGCGTGAAGACCTTCCGGACGGCTTTAAAGAAAAGGCGATTCCTGCCCTTAACAATCTGAAAAAAGCCATCGATGACTTTGAGGAAATGTTCCACACTGACAGGATCTACAGGGAAAGGACCGTTGGAGTCGGGGTCCTGACTGCAGATATTGCAAAGGAACTTGGGGTTTCAGGGCCTCCTCTGCGTGCAACCGGTGTGCCTTTTGACATTCGGAAAAATGAGCCATATCTGGTTTATAAAGATCTGGACTTCAATGTCTGCACGGAAACCGCAGGAGATTGTTTTGCAAGAGTACAGGTCAGGCTCAATGAGATGAGGGAAAGCATCTACATAATAGAACAGTGTCTCGACCAGCTTCCAGGCGGGCCAATTTTTCCGGAAGATGCCCTGTACAGCAGGAGAACCCCGGTAATGAGAGTTCCGCCAGGTGAGGTATTCCACAGAGTGGAAGACCCGAGGGGGGAAATGGGAATGTATATGATCTCCGATGGCACGGACAAGCCATACAGGGTAAAGATCCGAGGTCCTCACTACCCAACCCTGCAAGCTCTGCCTCCGCTTATCAAAGGCACGACTGTTGCAGACGTAGCAGCAATTGCGGGCAGTATGGACGGCTGTACCAGTGAAGCGGACAGGTGATTATAATGCCAATAGAAATTCCTGAATTTATAATTCCTTTACTCCCCTGGATTCGCGGAACTGTTGGCCTTCTTCTGGTTGGATTTATCTTCATAGCAGCTATGGGAGCTGTGTGGCTCGAAAGAAAGCTTTCTGCCGATATCCAGTCCAGGATGGGACCTTGCCGTGTAGGAAAATATGGGCTTTTACAGCTCGTAGCCGACGCGATCAAGCTCTTTACAAAAGAAGACTTAAGACCACTGAATGCTGACAGCTTACTTTTCAATAATGCTAACATCTTTATGATCAGTTCAGTTCTTCTTATGCTGGTAGCTATCCCTGTGGGCGCGGTCTTTATTAATGGGGTAGAATACCCGCTTGCGGTCACTCAGATGGACATAAGTGTGCTTTATATTGAAGCAATGTCCGCAATCTCGATCTTCGGGATTTTCATGGTGGCTTACGGCTCGAACAATAAATATTCCCTGCTCGGAGCTTTCCGAAACTTCGCCCGGATGGTAGGATATGAAGTGCCTCTCGGATTAAGCGTGGTAAGTGTAGCTGTCATGACAGGCTCCCTGAGTATTGTGGAAATATCAAGAGCACAGGGGCTTCTATGGAATATCTTCCTCCAACCAATCGGATTCTTCGTGTTCTTTGTATCACTTATGGCTGATATGGGAAGGCTTCCCTTTGACCAGAATGAGTCCGAAGAAGAACTCATAGCAGGCTGGATTACGGAGTACTGTGGAATGCGGTTTGGGCTCGGTTTCTTTGCCGAATATATCCACATGATCCTCGGTTCTTTCCTTGTAGCCCTGCTCTTCCTTGGCGGCTGGAACGTACCTTCCTTTGTTGCAAACAACCCTGTGCTTGGTCTTATAGCCCCAACAGGATTCCTGCTTGTGAAAACTGTCTTTGTACTTATGGTAATTATAGGTCTCAGATGGGCTGTTCCGAGATTCAGGATAGATCAGGTTGTTGACCTGAGCTGGAAGAAACTGCTTCCTCTTGCCCTTTTAAACCTTGTCTGGGCTGTGGCGCTCGGACTCTACCTGGGAGCGTGATGAAATCATGGTTCTTAAAAACATTAAATACGCGGTTAGAACTATCACAAGGCCTCCCGTTACCAGAATGTATCCGGAAAAACCTACAGAACTTTCCGACCGGTTCAGGGGGCTTCAGATACTTGATAAAAGTAAATGCATAGGCTGCGGCATCTGCGCCAATACCTGCCCTAACGCCGCAATCCAGATCGTAAAAGCTCCTATTGCACCAGGCAGTGAGAAACAACGTTGGTTCCCCCAGATTGACATAGGACACTGCCTTTTCTGCGGGCTTTGTATAGACCAGTGCCCAAAAGGCGCGCTTTCAAGTGGTAAGGAATACGCTAAAGGGCTCATTAAATGGAGACATAAAGACTTGCTTATGACCCCTGAGAAACTCGCCAGAGAAGTCGATCTTGAGAAAGGTGACGAGAGATGATCTGGCTCGAAGCAATGGGACTTGAGACTATAGAACTCGAAACAATTGGAGCAGCTCTGCAAATGGCTGTTTTCGGGCTTCTTGCAGTTATCACAGTATTCTTTGCAATCTTCGTAGTAATTGCAAAAGATGTTGTCCGGGCTGGACTTGCTCTTATTTTGTGTATGTTCGGAATAGCTGCTCTCTATATCCTCTTAAACGCCCAGTTTCTCGGAGTTATCCAGGTACTGATTTATATAGGGGCTATCGGAGTACTGATCCTCTTTGCAGTTATGCTTACAAAACGTGAGATAGGGGGCGAACCAGGTGCGGACTAATCAGCTTCTAGCCTTTCTTGTAGCCCTGCTCTTTACAGCTGTCGTGATAGTCGGAGCCTTTGGAACCTCCTGGAATACAGTTTCCGAACTGCCGGCAAATCCTGAAGACCAGAGTAATATAGAAGGTATAGGGGTGCTGACCTTTACTCAGTATGTAGCGCCTTTTGAGGTTCTTTCAATTGTCCTGCTCGCATCCCTTATAGGAGCGATCTACATGGCAAAAGGGGAGGGAAACTGATGATTCCTTTAAGTTTTTACCTCGGGCTTGCAGCCCTGCTTTTCTCAATCGGGCTCTATGGGGTAATGACACATAAAAACGGCATTAGGATGATAATGTGCATTGAACTCATGCTTAACTCCGCAAACCTGAACCTTGTAGCTTTCTCAAGTTATACAAATACGCTTGACGGTCAGGTCTTTGCTTTGTTCTCAATTGCCCTTGCAGCTGCCGAGGCAGCAGTCGGGTTTGCAATCTTCATGGCAATCTACAGAATGCACGACAATATCAACCTTGATGAGCTCAACATCCTGAGGTGGTAAAAACGGCTCTGGAAGAGTATGCATTTTTAATCCCCCTGCTTCCTGCACTGGCTTTTGTAATCACCTTCTTCTTCGGCAAAAAAATGCCGTCAGGCGGTGCAGTCGTTCCTATCCTGGCAATTGCTGCCTCCTTCATAATCTCTTTAGTGATTACGCTCAGGCTACTGGCAAACCCGGAAGAGGTTGTAAGCCAGTCCTATTCCTGGTTTGCAGTGCTCAATATTGGAATATTAATTGACCCTCTGGCTGCAGTAATGCTGTCAATGGTCTCCTTTGTGAGCCTGCTTATCCATATCTATGCAGTCAGCTATATGTCCCATGACCCGGGAAAACCCAGATACTTTGCAGAAACTGCGCTCTTTACTGCGGCAATGCTTTCCCTTGTGCTTTCGGACAATATTCTTCAATTCTTTGTCTCCTGGGAACTTGTAGGGTTATGTTCCTATCTCCTTATTGGATTCTGGTACGAAAAGCCCTCAGCTGCAGCCGCTGCCAAGAAAGCTTTCCTGACAACAAGGGTCGGGGATGTGATGTTCCTTACTGGAATAATCTTACTGACTTCCGATCTTCTGAAACTTGCAGGAGGTTTCCAGGACGGAACATACCTGCTCCGATTCGATGAAATCTTTAGCTATATCCCTCAGCTTTCCGCGCTTCAGGCAAATATTTTCGGATTTGAGGTAAGCCACCTTACTATCATTACCCTGCTCTTCTTCGGAGGAGCCATAGGAAAATCCGGGCAGTTTCCCCTGCATGTATGGCTTCCTGATGCAATGGAAGGCCCAACAACCGTCTCAGCCCTTATTCATGCTGCAACAATGGTTACTGCCGGGGTCTACCTGGTCGCAAGAACCTTCCCGATGTTTATTGCAGCCCCTGAATCCCTTATGGTGGTTGCCTATCTCGGAGGCTTTACCGCGCTTTTTGCAGGCACTATGGGCATTGTAATGAACGACCTCAAACGTGTGCTTGCTTACTCAACCATAAGCCAGCTAGGGTACATGATGCTCGGTCTTGGAATGGGTTCAGCAATAGGGCTTGAAGCCGTCGGCATTTCCATATTCCACCTTATCAACCATGCTTTCTTCAAAGCGCTTCTTTTCCTCTGCGCAGGAAGCGTAATCCATGCCGTCGGCACACAGGATATGAGGGAGCTCGGAGGCGTAGGAAAGGTAATGCCGATTACGGCAGTCACTATGGCAATTGCAGCCTTGGCTCTTGCAGGGTTTGGAATTCCAGGGACTTCAATAGGAACAAGCGGCTTCTTCTCAAAGGATGCAATTATTGAAGCTGCCTATATTTTTGGAGAGCACAGCAACAACTGGATTCCCTACCTGTTCTCGATTGCAGCTGCACTCCTCACGTCGATTTACATCTTCAGGCTGATCTTCATGACCTTTACTGGAAAGCCCAGAAGTGACTATCATGGACACGAGTCCCCTGCCATTATGACCATCCCCCTTTCCATTCTGGCAGTCTTTGCCCTAGTGTTTGGAGGGCTGACACAGACAGGGTTTATGGCTTTCCTTGAGGAGACCTTTGTCAACACTTTCGTGAATCTTGATATAGGAAGCCTTGCAGGCATCGGCGGATATGAGCTTGTAGAGGCAGCAGGGCATGAGCCTCTTCTTGTCCTGTGGATTCCTTTGATTGTAGCCGTTGCAGGTCTTGCAGTCGCTTTTGTAATCTATTATCTGAGGATAATCAAACTCGGGCCTCTCGCTTCAATGAAGAATCCGGTTTACAGGCTGCTCTACAAACGCTATTACCAGCACGAGATCTATACCGAGTTCTTCTCACTCGGAATAATATACGGTGTAGTTGCTCTTCTTACTCAGGTGCTTGATGTAATAGTTGACAGCATCGTGGAAGGAATCGGAATTCTTACAGTCGGTATAAGTGAGGAACTCCGGAGAATTCAGACCGGAGTTGTCCAGACTTATGCAACTGCCTTAGTTGCGGGTGTGAGTTTGCTAATTATACTTGTTAAGTTAATAATGGAGGTACTCTGATGCTGCCGGTTGCATCACTGTTGATTCTGGTGCCGCTGATTTTCGCAGCCGTGACCTTTTTCACAAAAACGAAAAAACAGGCTGCAGGCTTGGGCTTTTTAGGGTCTATTGCGACTCTTGGTCTTACCCTGTATGCCTACCTGAACTTTGACAGCAGTACTGCTGCCATGCAGTTCTTTGAGTCTATAAAATGGATTCCCTCTCTCGGGGTTAACTATTCAGTAGGAATCGACGGCATTTCCATGCCTCTCATCCTCCTGAATTCAATTGTTATCCCATTCCTGATCCTTTACAGCTGGAAGGAAGACAGGGATGCCCCTAACAGGTTCTATGGTCTGATCCTTACCATGCAGGCTGCAGTTATAGGAGTCTTCGTAGCCCTTGACTTCCTGGTCTTCTATATCTTCTGGGAGCTTACCCTTATTCCCCTCTTCTTTATGGTGAATATCTGGGGAGGAGAAAAGCGGGTACATGCATCGTACAAGTTCTTTATTTACACGCATGTAGCCTCCCTGATAATGCTGCTTGGGATTTTCGGGCTCTTCTACGCCTCCTGGCAGCAGACAGGCGCTCCCAGTTTTGATATAAGAGAACTGGTTGCACAGTTCCAGTTCTTTGAATCCAGCCTGTTGAGAGATGCGATTTTCCTCTCGATTATCTTCGGGTTCCTGGCAAAGCTGCCGGTTTTCCCCTTCCACTCCTGGCTTCCGGATGCTTATACCGAAGCCCCTACGGCAGGTAGTGTACTTTTTATCCTGCTTAAAATCGGAGGGTACGGGCTTTTCAGGATTTCGCTACCCATGCTCCCGAATACAGGCAGCCCTGAACTTATAATTAACATGCTGGGATTGCTCGGAGCTTTCAGCATAGTGTACGGGGCGCTTGTGGCTCTGAGGCAGAAAGACCTCAAACGCATGATCGCTTACTCCAGTCTGAGCCACATGGGATTTGTCGTACTGGGTTCGGCCGGCTTCATTGCACTGTCAGTTTCAGGTGCTATGTTCCAGCAGTTTTCCCACGGACTTATAATGAGCATCCTGTTCATGTCCGCTGGTGCAATCCAGACCACCACAGGCACACGGATCATCAACAACCTTGGCGGGCTTGCAAAGAGAATGCCGAAACTGACCGTGCTTATGATGGTAGGATTTATGGCATCCCTCGGCCTGCCCGGGCTTAGCGGCTTTATTGCCGAGTTCCTGGTGTTTACCTTTAGCTATGTCAACCTGCCTGGTTTTGTCCTGTTTGCCCTGCTGGCAATAGTGATTACTGCAGGTTACCACCTCTGGGCAATGCAGAGGGCGATGTTCGGAGTGTACAATGCAAAAGTCGGAGATATCAGCGATATTAATTCCCTACAGGTCTTTTCGATGGGAGTAATTGCCCTTCTTGTGATCTATTTTGGCTGGAACCCGAGTCCGGTGCTTAATATGATGATTACGAATTCGGAAGCAATAGTTAGCCTTGGGGCTGCCGTGGGGGTGTAAAAAACGGTGAATTTTATGCTACTTGCACCTGAAATCGCAGTCGTTGCAACCGCCCTGATTATACTGCTAATAGGGGCCTTTATGTCCCCCAGAACCAAGAATGTGCTCGGTTACCTGGCAACCCTTGGAGTGTTCGCAGCTCTAGTCCTGACAGTGCAGAGTTTAGGGACCGAAGCTGTGATGTTCTACAATACTGTCAGTATCGATGCCCTTTCCCAGTTCTTTAAGCTGGTATTCCTGGCAGTTGCACTGATCGTCTCGGTTGCTTCAATAAAGTACAACGAAAATAGCGACCATACCGAAGAGTTCTATTGCCTTGTGCTCTTCGCAACCTTCGGGATGATGGGTGTGGCATCCGCAAATGACCTGATCCTGCTCTTCTGTGCCTTTGAGCTGGCAAGCCTTGCCACTTTTGCACTTGCAGGTTTTGAGAAGCAGGATGCAAGGTCGCTCGAAGGCGCCATGAAATATTTTATAATAGGTGCAATCTCTTCAGCGCTTATGCTTTTTGGCATCTCTTTTGTCTACGGGGCAACAGGCACTACCAGAATTCCTGCAATTGCTGAAAACGCCGCTTTTCTGGCTCAGAATCCTATTGGGCTTGTCGCCATCGTGCTGCTTATTGCAGGTTTTGGCTTCAAGATGGCGCTTGTGCCTTTCCACATGTGGGCTCCTGATGCCTACCAGGGCTCGCCTTCAGTTGTTTCCTCACTGCTTGCAGCCGGGTCGAAAAAGATGGGTTTTGTGGCAGCTTTCAGGGTTTTTATTCTGGCTCTTCCAGCCCTTCAGGTTGACTGGCAGCTTGCATTTACAATTCTTGCAGCCGTTACTATGACCTTCGGAAACGTGGTTGCAGTATCGCAGACAAGCGTAAAACGCATGCTTGCCTACTCTTCCCTTGCCCAGGCAGGGTATATCGCAATGGCTTTTGTGGTAATGACCCCAATGGCGCTTACAGGCGGAATCTTCTATACCCTTGCCCATGCCTTTATGAAAGGAGGAGCATTTATTGCAACCGCAGCCGTTGTCTGGATGGTAACCTCACAGAAGACAGGGGATCTAATTACTCCGGATCATCTGGACAATTTCAAAGGTCTTGGGAAAAAAATGCCGCTGGCGGCTCTTTCAATGACGGTTTTCGTCTTTGCCCTTGCAGGTATCCCCCCGACTGCAGGTTTCATGGCAAAGCTGTTGCTCTTCTCTTCGACTATTGAAGCAGGAATGGCATGGCTTGCAGTAATCGCAGTCCTGAATAGTGCCCTTTCGCTGTTCTATTATGCAAGGCTTGTAAGATACATGTATTTCCTGCCCCCCGACGGCAAAAAGATAGGAATGCCTTTCCAATATGCGGCAGCTCTCCTGATTGCAGTAGCCGGCGTGCTGGTAATGGGAATCTGGTCCGAACCCTTCCTGCAGTGGGCAATGGATGCAGCACAGGTATTAGCCTAAGGAGGTATGAGAAATGACAGATTGTGATCTTTGCGGACGTGCACTCCCGACCGTTATCCCGGTCAAAACCTTCCCTCCCCTCCTCAAATTCGCCTATCCAGAGGGTGTGTGGAAAGGACTCTGTGCAATCTGCCTCGATTCCGCCCAGAAAACCTACATAAGCATTGATAAAGAAGAACTTTCCTGCAGGAGAAGCAAATGTGCTCTGTGCGGAAGAAAAGGCAGGGTTTACCCTGTAGAACTTCAGGTCCCCGATTTCTCAAAAGGAATCGTGAAAAAAGAAGCAAATGTCTGTACAATTTGCCTTAAAGGAATCAATGAGGCTTATATCAAGTTTAAAAGAGAACAGATCGAGCAGGCTCACGAAGAGGGCAGAATACACGGGCACGAGCATGTGCATGAGCATTAAGTGAAGCTGCGTTTTGCGGCTTTATTTCTTTTCTTTTTTTGAATTAATTGTTATTTTTAAGATTCAATGTGCAAATCTGTTAATCAAAATTTGTAATTGGTGCACAGTTAACTGGACTTTTATTCCTTGCGGATGAGTTGAAGAATTGGTTAATATTCTTCTTACAACGCCCTCTGAATTTTTCCGGTTTTCTGGTCTTGTTTTTAAACAATCCCTACGTTCATCCCTTCTTTAATATTTGCTCTGATAGTACCGTTGCTCATGCTGGGAGGTAAGTTCAGGATTATATAAAGGTGTGAGTTTGAAAAAAGTAAATTTCGAATTAGTTGGAACAGTACCGTAATACTGTATCCAGAATGTTCCTTTGGTTGGAGGATAAAGAAAGAGATAGGGAGGGGTGAGAAGGAAAGATGAGTTTTTTACCATTATTGTACTCCGACTCTGTCAACTGCAGCTCTTAATATAATAATTAGAAAATTAAATATCTATAAATACATTAGGAAGTAACTGGCATTAATTACTAGTGGAAGTAATTAAAGTGAAGATTAAACAGCTAGAAATTGATGGTTTTAGGTGTTTATGTAACTTAACAATTGCATTTGAGAATGATATTACTCTAATAGTTGGAGAAAATGACAGCGGTAAAAGCTCTATCATCAGCTGTTTAAATCTTTTTACGGAAGATTATTCATTAGAACTTGATGACTTTAATTATGGACGTGAAGAAATAGAAGTAAAACTAGTTACGGAAGACTTTGAATTTATAAAAAAATACAGCAAAGAAAAATTTCCTGACTCTAGTTTTATAATAAAACCAAGTCAAAAGTTCATTCAAGAAACTAAAGAATTTCTAAATTCTTTACCAGGTAGCTTAACTGAAGCTCAAGAATCTAAGATCAAAGATTTAGCTAAAATGTTTGGATTGACTGTACGCGTAAATAGTAGCATCCAAACTTTAAAAAATCAGTTAGTTTCGAAATTATCTGAAGATGAAATAACCATTAGTAATGGGCGTTTTTTTGGATTAAATAAAATTCAACTCGATGGAAAACAATTTGAAAATGTGGAATTTTTTTTTAAGGAAGTTTTTCTCAAAGACAAACAAGCTAATATTTGGGACACAAAAATTCAAGATGAGAAAACAATTAAAGAAATAATTCAAGAAGAATTGGATCGTTATGCCAAATCAATTTCTGAAAACCTTGAATCAAAAGGAATAAAAGAAAAATTGAAACAGTATTTAAATCGACTTACTGATATTAAAATAGAACCCCTGTTTGAACCTAAGAATTTAAATATCTATTCAAAAGTTAAATTTTTAGAAAATGGAAATGAAATTTCCGTTGAAAAAAAGGGGGATGGAACCAAAAGAAGAATTTCTTTAGCATTACTTGAATACAAAATGGAAAGTGAAGAGCCATGCAAAGACTCAAAATTGTATATACTAGATGAGCCAGACACACACTTACATGTAAAAGCACAGTTAGAACTATTAAACATTTTAAAAGAATTAGGTAAAAAAGGCTGTCAAATTATCATAACTACTCACTCACCCTTTTTAATAAATGCTATAAAGCCAAAACAAATACGTCTATTAGTCCAAGAGAACGCAAATGAAACAAAGATCAAATTTCTAAAAAATGAACCGGAAACTTCAGATGAGATCTTAAGAAAACTTGGAATTGAAAATATCTACTTGTATTTTGCCAAGAAAATTATTATTGTAGAAGGTGAAACAGAAGAATCATTTTTGCCAAGGATTTATGAAAAAATATATGATGTTTCATTAAATAGTGATTTAATTAAGGTAATAAATACAAGAGGAATAAAGAATATTCCTGGTTTTGCAAAAGCTTTGTTAGAGTTAGTGGACGAAAATAGTATTTACGTCGTTAAGGACAATGACGCAAGCGAAGAAACTTTAAAATTAATCGATGAGCTAAAAATCCACCCAGATAGGCAGATCACTGTAGGAACAAAAGAATTTGAAGATTCATTTAGTGATGATGTTATATATGAATCTTGGAAAAATTACTTAGTCGAGTGTGGAAAAGATATTAGCAAATCCAGATGGACTTTGGAAAACATAAATAAATTAAGAGAGGAATGTAGCTCTAATCCTGGCAAAAAGTTCAGTTCAGAACTTCAATCTTTAAATAGTGGCAGTGGAAAAAAATTCAGGAAAATAATTTTTGGAGAAGTATTAGGTAATTATTGTGATAAAACAAAAATCCCTAGTGAAATAAACGAATTATTGCTTAAGTTATCTAATTAATTTTTGCTGTTGGGTACTTATCTTTTATACACACATTGAAATACTTTCCATGTGAACCTGCACGAAGAAGATTTTGAAGAATATTGTAGGAACGCCTTTATATTGATATATACTTTCTTATTTAAATTCAACTTCTAATACTTTTTACTCTCATCACAACCTATCGATTCAATATTTGATGATAAAACTGTTCTTTCTATCAATCCATCTTTTTAATAAAATAGACCTTCAACTATATAATTTTTTTACAATTTGGATTTTCATAATATACATGATATAAAAACTTTCAAAAATCAAAAAGTTCCTTCTGCTTTTCGTCTTTTTTCTTTAAATAGAAAATCCCAATAATCATCCAAGTCTTGAAGCGGAAATGGGTTCCCATTACAAAATAAAGATCTCTTTCCTTCATGAAGTCATAAAACCTGTTTCGAATCTTTTTTTCAATGGATGCAGGATTTGCGTCAGTCCGCATAATATTTCTTGCAAGTTCGTTAAATTCCCAGTCAAGCAGGATAATCTGGTGTCCTCTGCAGGCAGGATTGTTTTTGCACCTGAAATTATATCTTAATTCGACAGGCATTTTGACTTTTTCTCTTTTCTCGACCAGATAATCGCCCATCAAATTAAAGTACTGCTGCTTGTCATATATTTCAGTACTATTTATTTCTACCTTTACATCAATAAGTTCAGGCTTTACTACTCCAAGACTTGCATTCTCTTCTGTTAATTTTTCTATTGAACTTACTTTCGACCGGAGTAAATTTCTTAGCTCTTCGTCCTCAACAGGAGAATGCAGGTTCTTGTAGCGGATTTGCTTTCTGCTTTCTTTTCTTTGGTCGTTATCCGGTTCTGTAAGGACAACTTCAATCCTGTCTTTCTTCTTAAAATCGATTGACTTTTCCCCATAACTGAATTCGAAAGGATAAACTCTCCTGAACTCTCCCTTCTCATTTATTCCGGCAACACATACAAGATAACCATGTTTTTTACTTTCTTCTGGTGTAGCCCTCACCAGAACTAAGATTCTCTCGGTTTCCTGTTTCAATCAGGAAAAGCCTCCAAAAAATATGACAATAGTATTATATGGCATTTATGTGTTTCAGATATTTAAAACTTCCACATTTTCTTTTTGGACTATATTTCGTGCAATAACTCCACGATGACACCTATTTACGTCCGCCTCAAAACACATTAGTGCAGCACGATGGTTTCGGCTTAACTCCACAATTTTATCTAAAAGTTCAGGGTTTTTTTTTATTGTGGTTTTCTCGTAATTTTCAAAGAGCTTTTCGTAATCTTTGTATGTGGCAAGGGCTTTTCTTTTTTCTCCTTCTATTCCAAGCTCAGGAATGTGAATATATTGAATCTCTGAGTTCTCAAGATAATTTTTAAGTCTATTTTTTGTAAAACTAAACTTCATACTGAAGGGATTCTTCCTAACGTCAATAAGAATATCTATGGAATTCTGAATTAAGATATTAAGGAAAAGGTCAATGTCTCTTCCTTCATATCCTATGGTGAAAAGACATGGTTCCTGTTTTCTCTCCTCTTGAGGGGGTAGAAGCTTACTTCTTATCGTATAAGCAGGGAATTTTCGATAGACATATGCCTTAATTTCTTTGTCAGAATTAAACTTCCCGACAACTCTGTTTATTTTTAGAGCTACCTTCTTGTCAATTCCCTTTAGAAATGCCTTACCATTTTCGGTTAGTTCAAGTTGCTTATCCTTCTCTATGATATAGCTTTCTTTTTGCAGCTTGGAAATATCGTTATAACAAACGATAGAGAAAGGTCCATAGTTATAAGGGAAAAAATTGTAGAATTTAATTAACTTATCAATTCGTTCTACGTGCACTAACAAAAAAAGACTCTTCACTACCATAAACTTAGAAGATAAGTCCCGTTCATGTAGTTTATATATAGTGTAAAGAAGAGCTCTTTGTTTGTGGTTTAAATTTTTCATTAAATTACCATCTATTGATTGCTTGTTTATGTTCAGAATATTTTCATTTGATTATTTTACATTCTTTTTGAATTAGCAAGTTTGTGTAAATTTTTACCAAATGACTTTTAATGTTTTATTTATTATGATTCTAGCAAAATTATAGATTACGATTACATTAAGCTTTAGGTCCAATAAGAATTCATTTAGTTAAAATGTCAATCAAAAATCGAACGAACTCGAAAAACCTGCGTTTTCCGGTCAACTTGTTGAGACAGAGGCTGAGATTGCAAGAAGAGAAGGCAGGGAATATGAGACGGCGGAGGTTTTGCTTGAGAGAATAAAAGCGGAAAAGAGGAAAATAGAAAATGTGAAAAGCAAGAAAAAATGACAATGTTATATCTTTTCGAATTTAATCTCTTTTCTTCTTTATTTTTCAGGAAAGGCCGCCTGCTGCGCAGCCGTTGAGTATCTCGGAGTCCAAGAATTCTATAATTTTCCGGTTCGCAAGCTCAAAATTAATTAGTTTGACATTTTTCTTCTGCTAAGATTTTAAGATAACGAAGATCCAGCCAGGATTTATGGTCATGCCATAATCGTTTAATATATTGAATGATCATTCAACATATTGAATGATAGACGAATTTAACAAATGTGTTGGTAATAAAATCCTGGGATGGTTTCTTTCCCACCCTACCAGTTCCATAAACATTAATGAGCTTTCCCGTGAGCTTGAGGTTTCACCCGGCAGCGTCAAGAGGTTCACAGATTTGTTTTACAGAGAACAACTTGTGGACATGGAAAAAATCGGTACGGCGCATATGTTTACCCTTAACAATTCCAGCTATATAGCAAGGGAATTGAAAAAAACTTTTATGGTGCTGAAGCTGTGGGAAGGAAAGCTGGAAGAACTGGCTCCAAATGCGATTTCTCTTGCAGTGTACGGGAGCATAGCATCTGGAAGTTTTGATGAAAAAAGTGATATTGATGTTCTGGTAATTGGAACAGAGCAGGACGTTAATTATGCACTCGTTCCAGAAATTGAAACAAATGTCGGGCATGAGCTTCAAGTGACTGTTATCCCTTACTATGAATGGGAGAGTCGAAAGAAAAAAGATGATCCCTTTGTCCTTAGCGTACTCACCAAACACATTCTTTTCACGGGTGCGGAACTATGAACTGGAAGGAGTGCCAAGCCGAAAAACTGATTAAGCATGATTCCCGAGCTTGGGAAAGAATACCTGTATCAATATCAGCGGCAGAACGTTTTCTGCGCTCCGCACAAAAGAATCTGGAAATTGACGAGTATGAAATGGTGCAACTAGCTGCATATAATAGTGCATTTCATAGTGCTAGAGCTTTACTTTTCTCAAAAGGCTATACAGAACGCAGCCACTCCTGTCTCAGTATCGCACTTAAACATCTGTATAAAGATGATCCTCTCCTACTAAAACTCGTAAACGTCTTCGATAAGATGCGCATCTCTCGTCACAACGTCCAGTACGCGGAACTTTTGTTACTTTCGAAGAAGCCGTATTTTCTATAAATTTTGCAAAAGAAATGTATGATACCGTCTCTAAGATTCTGCGATCATATTGATGACTATTTTGGCACTTGCATGCACTTTGCCTTCTCTGTCAATCCAAAAACTAAACAACAAGAGAAAAAACTGAAAAACTAAGGCAGTCCATTCTTGCAAAAGCATTTTCCGATCAACTTGTTGAGACAGAGGCTGAGATTGCAAGAAGGGAAGGGAGGGATTATGAGACGGTGGAGGTTTTGCTTGAGAGAATAAAGGCAGAGAAAGTAAAAAACGGGAAGAAACGATAATATTGCTGCTTTCTAAAGTTCAGTCTTTTTCTATTTTGTTTTTAGAGAAATGCCGGCTGCCTGACAGCCGGTGAGAGCGCTGGTACTCAAAAATAGAAACTAAATACACGTTAAAAGGCTAAAGAGACAATCCTGAAGCATCAAAATAAGGTTTGTACAGCCCATTTACAAGCTTTATTAGCTCCTCGTAATGTCGCACTCTTTTACAAACCGTATTAATGCATGGTCTATGTTATTACAGTTGACAATGAGAGGTTTGTCCGTAACCGTAATTGTAAGGTTCGATTCTCCATCCCACTGGAATTCTGCAGTAAAACCCTGCCCCGAAAGCTCTCCCTCATTCCCAGGCGTGACTGTTATTCCAGCGTCCTGAAGCCTCTCCTTCATGCACTTAAATCTATCAGGCGTGACATTAACGAATTTAATAGGCTTGCACCCGCTTCCTCCTAACTGCGCCTGAGCAAATCCCGCAGAGAAAACCAGAAACAGGACTGGCAGAAGAAATACCAGTTTGATTTTCACTTTTTACCCCCATTCCGAATTCAGCTACTTTATTCGGCTACTTATTCGGTTATTTGATTCAGCTAATGCATGGATATAATAAAGTAAAATAATCAATACAAATAGATAATATCAAAATTAATTTTTGTAGGATTAATAATAGATTAATTATATATTTAAGCACTCTTAATTATCGAATTTCTATTGAGCATATGAATATTCTGGTTTTTCAGAAGTGACAGGATTTTATACATCTAAAGTTTTTGAATCAGAGTTCAAGATTAGTCTTTCCTGCGCTTCTGGCTTGCTGAAGTTAATTATATAATTCTATTAGAGCATCATGAGTTAAAAAAGAGTTAAGAAAATTAAGAAAGAGCTAAGAAAGTTAAGAAAATGTTAAGAAAGTTAAAAACAGAGGTTCAGGAGCCCATAACTTCTTCACTTTCCAGCTCATCAAGGTATGGAGCAAGCGAGGAAAGAGCTTCAGCTTTTTGATATTCTGATTTAATTTCGGACGCCATATCAAGGGCTTTTTTAAGAATTTCTTTTCTTTCTGGTTCCTCCAGATATGGAAGAATGTATGAGAGGGCTTCAGGCCTCATGTCTTTATCATTAAGAGTGAAAGCCAACTCAAGCGCCTGGTCTATAACTTCCTGTTTTCTCTGTTCATTCAGGTATGTAATAAGAGATGAGAGAGCCTGTACCCTTTGGTATCTGGAGTGGATCACTGTTACCAGTTCAAGGGCTTTCTCAATAAGTATTTCATTCCTTGACCCGTAGAGATGAGGAAGAAGCGAGGAAAGAATCTGGAATTTTATATCCCCATACTTAAAGAAATAGGCAAAGCCAAAGATTTTTTCAATAAGCTCTTCTTTGCCCTGACCTCTCAGGTGGGGAAGAAGTGAAGAAAGGACAAGAGCTCTTTCATCCTCATCATGGATATGGGAGGCGGATTCAAGGGCTTTCCCGATAAGTTCGGCTTTCTCTGGTCCGTTAAGATGGGGAATAACTAGGGAAAGAGCCTGTGATCTCAGATCCCCGTACTGGATCCGGGAGGCAAAATCAAGGGCTTTTTTCAATACCTCTTGTTTTTCCGGCTTCTCCAGATAAGAAATCTGCAATAAAAGGTTCTTTGTCCTCTCGGACTCATTTTGGAGCTCAGGCTCGGCTTTCAAAACGCCTGTATCTCCAAAACAAATTTTTGCAAGATTATTCTTTGCGACGTAAGCTCTTTCAAAATCCGTTTTTTCAATTTGTTTAATTTCTGCGATTTGCTCAAGTCTCAGGGCACTTGCACTTTTTTTACCTGTAACGCCCGAACCAGTAAGCTTTTCGGTGTCAGGCATTTCAGACCGCTCCAAACCCTCAGAAGTGCCCTTTCTTGCTGCAAATCCCTCAAGCAGTCTGTTAAATTCTTCAAACACTCTAAGTCTATCAATGAGGGTTTGCTTTGAGATCTGCTTTGATTCCTGTTTTGAATTCTGATCTGTAGCCCTTGCCGGATTGTATTCGGTCATCAGCCTCTGTATGGATTCATCTTCCATAAAAGACGAAATTTCTTCAGTTAAATCAGGGTTTTCTTCAAGCAATTTTAAAATCTCCTGAGTCAGAACTTGCCTTACCTCCGTATCAGAGGGTGCAACAATCATATCTTTTGCGGCTTCTTTCAACCCAACGCACCCTGTCGAACATAATTTTCCCCATAATTTTCTTTTAATCTCCCAGACTTCAGGTCCTACCTGTTTGCGGGCTTCCTCAGCCGCTTTTTTGGACCCTATGACCAGATAGGGGATAACAGGTTCAATAAAATCTGTTACTTTTTGCGCCAGTTGTCTGGCTATTATGTCCTGTTGCCGCATTATTTCAGCCTTCCATTTAACATAATATGTTATTTTTATTTTCCTCTTCAGTCTAAATAAACTGATAGAGCCAGGTGCAGCACCCCAGGTGTAACACCCTCAATGACTACATAATTCACAATTATATAAGTCCATATTCAAATAATCCTATATTGAAAGAACGTTTTTAAAAAATAATGGGATTGAACAATTCCTGAGAATTATGTTTGCAGGTATCCCTAAAAAGAAATAATCCTGCCTCCTGCCTGAGAGATCTCTGATTCAAATATGATTCGTCCAGTTTTCTACTTAGTCTGTCATTTCATCATTCTTTACTGCCAGTTGAAATCTGGAATCAATAATTATAAGAGGGAATCTGCCAGATTGGATTGTAAATAAGAGCTTGCAAACAGGACGGTGTTAGAGCAGAGGTCGGTGACAATTCTTGAGTGAGCAGCCAGAGATACATAACAAAACTTTAAGTCAGGTTTCAGATGAGAGAATAGAAGCCGCAAAGCAGCTGGGAATCTTTTTTGAGGCATTTCCTGACAGGAGACAGGCTTTTGATGATTTACTAAGGCTTTGTTCTGACAGGGACAGTGCAGTCAGGGAAGAAGCCATCAATTCCCTTGTAACCGTTTTTCCGAATGTCCCGGATAAGGAATTTGTGTGGAACAAGTTCGTTAATCTGACAGCTTATCCGGAAGAAAATGTAATGAGAACTGCAGCCAGTGCTCTGGTTAGCGTTTTTTCTCTCATGCCGGATAAAGCCGTGGCATGGAGGGATCTTACCGGGCTGATAAGCTCCAGATCAAGCATGGAGGATGTAAAAAACGAAATTGTCAATTCGCTTTACTATTTGATAAAAGAAGTTCCAGATAAACAGCAGGTATTGAGAGACCTGCTTGCAATGGGAACTTCGGAGTATTCTTATGTGCGGGAGAAGTCGACTTCATTTTTGAGTCTTGTTTTCGCGGAACTGACAGATAAGGAAAAGGAAGAAGCCTGGAACGAGGTATTGGAACTGGCTACGGAGTCTGAGGATGAAAAAGTCAGGAAACAGGCTGCGCGTGTTCTTGGAACTGTTTACACCCAGATGCCGGATGAGATGAAGGATGAGACCCTTGAGATTCTGCTGGAACTTGCAGTATCGGGAAATCCTGAGGTTCAAGGGGAAATCCTTCTGGCTCTACCCTCGGTTTTTTTCCACGTCCCGGATAAGAAAAAAGCCTGGGACGATATCCTCAAGCTTACGAGAGACGAGGATGAGCATATCCGGAAGCAGGCGATTAATGCCCTGATATTTATATCTCCTGATATGCCTGACAAAAGAAAAGTCTGGGAAGATTTCCTGAGCCTGATAAAGGCGAGTGACAATCATGTAAAGAGTGTGGCAGCTGATGCGCTTATATCTTTATTCCCGGGTATGGATAACAAAGACTCACTCTGGATGGAACTTTTGGAATTCTCAGAGAATGAGGAAGAAGATGTACAGAGCATAACGGCTGACATTCTCACGAAGGTTTTTCCATATCTCTCCTTAAGAAGCGAGGCATATTCCGAACTTATACGCCTGGCTGAAACGAAAGAGAGTTCTGTGCTCCAAAAGCTTGTAGATACGCTTATTTCTGCTTATTCCGAACTATGCAAGGAACGTGAGGCAAGGGAGTGGGAAGAGATAGGAAAACGTGATCGGAGAGAGCCGGAAGAAAAGGATTTCTTCAGAGATAAAGATAAATCCGAAGCGCAGGTTAAGCTCGAAAAAAGAAGCAAGGCTGGGGAAGCCTATGAAACTGCATCAGAAAAGGGTACTTTTCTTCGAAAGAAAGCAGCTAATTCCCTGAGTTCTGTCCTCTCCGGGGAAAATGAGGAAAACGGCAGGTGGCAGATTAAAGAAAAAGGTCGTAGTAAGCTTGCCTCCGAACCTGCCAGGACTGAACCTGACAGCAGCGCATACGTACGCAAGAAAGGTATGGTTGACCTGTTTGCAGGGTCAGGCTCCATTCCGGACAGGAAAGAAATTATAAGCAAGCTCATACGCCTGGGTTCTGATTCGGATCCCCAGAGACGAAAAGCTGAAATAGAAGCTCTGCTTGCGGCTTATTCACGATATAACGGCAAAGTGCAGGATATCTGGGATGAACTTATTGAATTGACCGGGGAAGAGGACACAGGCACCAGAAGAGATGCAGCAGACCTGCTTAAGAATATCTTTCCGGCAGTAGAGAATAAATCTGCAATTTTTTATGACCTTGTCAGGCTCACTGAAAGCCAGGATGCCTACATCCGAAAAAGAGCAGCAGAACTTCTTGCTGCCGCTTTTGTTTACTCTGAGAATAAACAGACAGCCTGGAACGAGCTTGTCAAACTCGTGTCCGTTGAAGATCGGGAAGTCAGGAAAGGGGCTGTTCTCGCTCTATCTTCAGGCTTTGCAGAGGTTCCAGATAAAGGAAAAGCCTGGATGGATCTGGTAAGGCTTTCTGATCACAGCGATAGTTTTGTGCAGAGGACGGCGGTACGTGTGCTTGGATCTGCCTTTTTCCATGTGCCGGACAAAACCCAGGCCTGGAGAGACTTGAAGGCTCTTACTGACAATTCGTACATTTATGTTCGAAGGTATGCTCTTCGTTCCCTTGGAAAAGCTTCCCTCTGGAGGTCATTGAGGGCGGAAAACGAGGCAACTTACATTTTTGGGCTAAAAGAAGCAGTCAATTACTTCAAAGAGGCATCCGAAGCTTCTATAGGCTTCCATATTCCTGAATTCTATTATCATTTCTATCAGGCTCTCTTATTCATCCTTTTCAGCGACAGACCTGGCATAGCAAAAATTGAGAGCGAGAAATACCTCTCAAAAATGGCTGAAGAAATCGGCAGTGAAGATAGAGAATTGCCTGGAATTTTTGAACAGTTTGCAGAACTTCTCATACGTGCCGGAAAGCTCAGTCCAGGCGACCTGCCCGGGCAAAAGAAACTTCTTCAAGAATCTATTCAAACTTTTGATACATATTCAGCGCTTTTAGAAAGTAAGGAAGAAGAGGTTATTTTTACTCAGAAAACTGCGAAAAAAGAAAAACCTGCAAAAAAAGAATACTCTAACCTTGGAAAAGCCCTTCTGGAACGGGTTGAGCAAAAGAAGTCATCCTTAACAAAAGACCGCAAGAAAAAAAGATTCTGATCTGAGGGGAGAGAATTAATCGAGCTCATATTAGATTTCACGGCAAAGGAGGGAATCCGCAGACCAAGATATGAAAATGGTATAATCTTTCATCTTTCGGTCCGAAATTCCGGAATTATACCATTCTAAGATAGAGTAAATCTTGCTTAAAAATAGATCGCAGAAAAAGGGAAATGGAGTAAATGAACCTGGAATAAGAAAGATAAAGTTTAATCCAGTGTGAGTACCTGATTGTTTTTTTCCTTCTGTTCAGGTTATTTATAGTTTTATTCCAATTATAAAACATTAAAAATTTTATCTTTATCATTATTTGGAGGGGTATTAAACGATACATCTATGGGAGTATGATGCTCGAAAACTTGATGGCTTAAGTCTGCCACAGATGATGGGAGAACTTGAGAGAATCGGAAACGAAGGCTGGGAACTGGTATGGATAAAGGATCACATCGATGAAGAAGGGAAAGTAATCGCGATTTTCAAACGGAAAAAAAGTGAGGTAATCTCAGTATAAAAACTCTTTTTTAATTTACTACCTTTTTACTTCTTTTTTATTGTTTTTGCAGTTTTCTGCTGCTTTACTGCTCTTTACCGCTTTTGATCTTCTAATATATTCTGATGTTTAATTATCTTTCAATATTCTTACTATCTTGAAGACAATATCCTTACTATCTTGAAAAACCAGAGTAATACTTTGTTTAGAGAAAAGATTGCGTTCTCATCTGGAAATTTCTGGAAGTTCCGAACGGCACTTATCAGGTCTTGTAAGAGGTGTGGTACTGGACTCACTTATAGCGAGTTTTTATATTGTCTCTTCGCTTTTCTGGTAATTTTTCGGAGTAGGCGTTGAAGTATTTCTTGTGGAATAGGTCTGCTATGTGGTCTTGCGATGAGAACGCAAATTATACTATGTTCGCACCATATATAATATTTTTAACACATAATGTTATTTAAGCTGCCTTTTCTTAGTATAAGACTCTAATTTTTCTTCACCGACCTAACCTTATAGCATTGAACTACCCGAGTCCCGTCTCGGGAGGACGGTGCCCTTTTCGCTTCGCTCAAGAGGGCTTATTTTTGGACGGAAAATTTACTCATTTTTGCCCGATCCTGCAAGCCTTTTAACAGGCATACTTAAAAACTTAAGTGTGTACTTTTTTCTAAAAAATTAGATCACAAGCCTTTTCAAAAAACTGCTTGAGCGCAAACTTTTTCTGAAAAAGTTTGATCAAAAATCAGCGTGACGGCGTGATCGACCGGCGCAGTGGTTGCGGTTAGACAGTTTATCTTGAGGATTCTAAAATTTCTTTAAAAAAAAGAGAGGTAGCGTTCTCACCTAAAATCCTGGGAGTTCCGAACAGTGTTCAAGAGACTCACTTTTTATAGCTGGGGAAGAGGTATTGAGGTATTATTAATTCTGGGGTGTGAGTTTCTCTTTTTATCCCTTTACAGTGGAGTAATGTCTTGAAGTAGGTGTTATTTGCTAGTGGGGTATTAAAGAGATGAGAACGCAGATTATACTATGCATTTATTATATATAATATTTTTAACTGTTAATATTGTTTCATTTATCTTTTTTTGTATACCTTTCTAACCTTAGTCCAATGATTTAATGCTTATATCATTGATCTAATGGTGATATTATTACACGAATTGTGCACTAAACCGGATGAAAAAATTTCAACTATTAAACACTTGAAACTGGTTTCAGGATAGCCGGGGTTAATAAGATTCATACATCCTATTCCCTATTGGGGATATAGCCGGGTTTGACTCCAGCAAGGCTCTTGGCTCATTTCGGATGGAACTTACAGGTGGTGCTTGGTAAGTCTGGCATCAACTTTGCGCTGAAGGGCGAAACACACTTAACTTCACGGCTGTTCAGAAGATGAGGGAGTATTAGAGCAAAGTTACGGGGAATAGAATATTTGCACTTCGATATGTTAGAATGTGTAACATGTCAGGTGCAATATTTTCTGCAGCCATTTGAGAGCTCAAAGACCTCTTCACTGTGGTTGCTGGCATGGTACCAGCAAATCAATATGTATCTTTGACTTCCCTAATAGATCCTGGTACATATATTGATCTTATTCAAAGTCCAGTGTTATATAGGACATCCAGTTTATGTTGACACCCAAGCTTGTGAAGAATACTCACTCTTGAATTAGTCCATCTTTCAACCTTATTATCCTGTCAGCATAATCAGCATGCCATTCTTCATGGGTAACCATTACAATGGTCTGCCCCTGTTCCAGGTTGAATTTTTTAAAGAGGTCAAGGACTTCCTTTGAAGTTTGGGAGTCCAGGTTGGCACAGGGCTCATCTGCAAAAAGGACTCTTGGGGAGTGGGCAAGAGCCCGGGCTATTGAAACTCTTTGTTGCTGACCTCCACTCATTTTGGAAGGAAGCTGCTGCAGGCGGTCTCCAAGGCCAACTGCGGTAAGGATTTCTGCGGCTGCGGCTTCGCATTCGGCTTTACTCTTTCCCTGCATCATGAGGGAGATATAGACATTTTCCGAAGCATTGAGTTCGGGAAGAAGGGCATAATCCTGAAAGACATAACCCAGGTTATTCAGCCGGAATTTGCCTTTCTCGCTGTCGGACATGCGAGAGGTATCTGTGCCTTCTATAATGACTTTTCCCGAGTTTGGAGTATCAAGCAAGCCAAGCTGGTTTAAAAGGGTTGTCTTCCCTGAGCCGCTGGGTCCCATGATTGCAATAAATTCTCCGCGCATAATTCTTACAGTTACGCCGCGCAGGGCTCGAACCTGAACCTCCCCCATTCTGAAGGTGCGCACTATATTGATGCCCTCAATGATCGGAACCTGTGCAGGTAGGTTAAGGTTCTGGGTTATAATCTTACCCTCCTTTTCTTTTTCAGGCACAATTCCGGCTTTTGTCAGAGATTCCATTTTTTTCACCTCAGTCTCATTTCTCCCAGATAAGCTCCAGGAGGTTTTTATTTGCCAGTCTATATGCAGGGATTACAGAACCCACAACGGAAGCCAGGAAAAGTAGTATAGCGCGATTTAAGGCTTCAAGGCTATCCAGCTCCAAACTGATCGCTCCTGCTGGAACCTGCAGAGGATGGGAAACCGTGTACGGGACGATTCCATAATTCATCAGTATATAACCAAAAATCACACCCGCACCTGCATAAAGCATTGCCTGAAGGACAAAGGAAGCTATTATTACGTTTTGCTCGATCCCTATAGCTTTCTGAACGCCTATTTGTCTTTTTTTATTTACAATATTGACGTAGATAACTACAAAAATTATAACAAAAGCTATCAGTAGACCTATCAAGTTCATAATATTCCTGACCATTCCCAGGGTGTCTTCTATCATGCCCAGTATACCGGCAAATTCCCTCCAGGTACGGACATTTTCTCCTATCCCAAGAGAAAGGAGTTTTTCTCGGGTTACAGCCTCGTCCGTACCTGGGATAGTCCTGACAGCAATTTCCTGAGCCAGACCCTGGTTCTCTATACCGAGCATTTCCTCCATGTCAGCTCTGGTTATATAGGCACCAGCATCGATCATAAAAAAGAGAGTGCTGTAGATTCCCTTAACCCTGAACTCTTTAGTTTTGCCCTGGATTGTAACCTCAACCCTGTCTCCGACTTCTACACCCCCAAGGGAACGAGATTCCATCAGGCCTCCAAAGCCTCCTGAAACTTCCCTGCCCAGTATGATCTCGCCCCTATCTGATTTGCTTAAGAATTCTCCACTTATCATAGCTCCTTCAAGCCCCGTGACAAAGCTCTCATCCGTCGGGTTTACGCCGTACACAGTAGCTCCCATTTCTTTTCCCTTGTAGCGGAAGGAGCCCGATGACTTCAGACGAGCAGAAGTCCCTGTGACCTCAGGTAAACTCTCTATCTTTCTTTGCATAGCTGAAGCGTCTTCAATATATCTTTGCTCTTCTCTGGGTTCGATTACAATGTCTCCAGTCTGGAAGTCTACAAGGAGCTTGTTGAATTGTGCCGTAACTCCTGCAAGTATGGTTGAAAAGAGCACAAGCTGCACAAAGATCAGGGTCAGGACAAAGACCGTAAAGATCGTAATCCCTTTATTACCCCTGATTATGGAGCGGCTGGCAAGAAAGAAGGAGACTCTCATTTTTTCGAGCATAACAGGCATCCTTTAAGGTTAATTCAGCTTTTCAGCTTTTTTAATTCCACGTCTCAGATTTTGCCTTTCTTTTTCATATAAAAAACTATAGCTGCAAGAATGAGGACTGCTCCGAGCACAAGCGGAAGAATGTTTCCATTCTGGCTCTCCACATTGAATGTAAGATCTTCGCTAAGCTGATGTTTACCAAAGTCATCCTCATACTCAACTAGCAGCGTCACTTCCTGCTCACCTGCTTTTTCAGGGGTAAAGGTAAAAACTGCAGGGGCATCGTCATTCTTATCCAGGCGTCCAAGGAAGGCGGCAGTACTTCCTGAACCTTCAAGCCCTTCAAGCCTTGCTTTAACTGAACGGGCTTCCCCTTCTCCAACATTTTCAAGCCTGACAGTCATGGACACCTGCTGCCCTCTCACAGGCATGCCAGAATCGAATTTCAGGCTTGAGACATCGATTTTCGCCCGGTTAAGCACGTTAATCCCGATTTCCTGAACCTTGTCTATCTGGAAGGTATCGGTGTTATTCGAGGCTGTTATTCGCAGGGGGATCCTGTAGGGCTGCACATCGGCATTGCTGCCGAGCAAAAGCTTAAACGACAGGTTTTCGGAACTGCCTGCACTAAGATTCTCAAAAAAACGGACATTATCTTCCAGCGGGATCAAAGGCGAGGAGTTATTGAGGTTAATCATTACCCTGACATTTTTCGCGTCCCCATTTCCTGCATTCTTAACAGTTGTCCTGAGGTAAAACTCCTGTCCCGGAACTATGGCTCCCGAAGAGTAATTATCTCCGTTTGCAGGAAAAATTTCAGTGCCTGTAAGCACAAGGTCAGGATTTCCTTCCACCCTGATCGGAATTCTTCTCGAAAAACTTGTACCGCCCTTGTCCTTGACAGTAAATTCCAACTGATAAATTCCGGACTGAGCTTCCGGGTCCACCCTGAAATAGAAGTTCAGTTCGACTTTGGAACGCTGCCGTATCTGTTGAATCTGGAAGGTTCGCTCCATGTTAGTCCCGGAGCCGTACACTTCTGACGTGCTGTACTTAAAAACGAAAGGAGGAATTTCTTCAATCCCTATTATCACGTCCTCTGCAGGATCATCTCCGATATTCTGTATATTGATCCTTATGAGCAGGTCTTCACCCGGCCTTGCAGGGTTGGGAGTGATCTCAGATACCTCAACTCCAAGCTGTGTACTTCCGGACACTACAACTGCAGATGCTGAGCCTGTCAAAAAGACAGATATTATTAACACGGCAACTGCAAAACGAAGAGCTGATGCCTGTGTTTTATTTACAGGCATTTTATACACAGATTTTCTGTCTCTCAGCTTTTCATTATCTACCGATCCTCTTTTTGCCGGCACTTGATATATCAGTTTATGCTTCTTTTTCCCGGGGCAGGAACCTTTCTCTGGATAGGAGAGCTTCATAGGTAACAGTCCTAATACCTGGTTTATAATGTTTGCACTTTATTTGCAATCTCTGACATGTTGTATTTTTCTAATAAGCCTTTTGAAAAAAAGAGCTTGACCGAAACCGTTGCGCCGGTTTATCACCAAGCGTTGCGCCGCTTGACCACGCCGTCATGTCATTTTCGATAAAACCTTTTCTCAAAAGGGCTCTGTAGAAATCCTCTAAATTCTGTTTTTACCCAAAAATTATAAAAATAAAATTGTAAAAATGCTCCTTAATTTTTTTGTCCACACAAAAAACAAAGGAGCAATTGCTATTGTCATCAAATAAGTATATTAAATTTATTGATCTCAGTCTTAAAACGGTTCAGTCTTCCAGACTGAACCTTTACTCCTGCAAATATTCCAAACGTGTTTATACTCAACATCAGCTTCTTGTTCTTGTTTTATTGAAGGAGTATATAAGTACAGACTACCGTGACTTTGTAGAACTTGTTGACCTCATGAACAGTATAAAGGAAAAACTTGACCTTGATAAGGTTCCTCATTACACTACTCTTCAAAAGTTTGTGTCCAGAATTCCCTCTTCATTGTTTAACCTAATTTTGTCAAAAACTCTAAAACTATTTTACTCACATGGAGAAAAAGTTCTCATTACGGCAATTGATGCAACAGGATTTACGAGTTCTTATGCAAGTCATTATTATTCTAAGAGAACAGGGAAGCTCCGAAGGAGCTTCCTTAAAACTTCAATATCAGTAGACACTATTAAAAAAGTAATATTAGGATGGAAAATTAGCCAAAAAACAGATCATGATGTCAAGCATGCAAAGACTCTGATAAGACAATCAAACAAGTCAAGAAAGTCTCAATGTTATGTGATGGATAAAGGATATGATTCCGAAGAAATTCATACTCTAATAAGAGAAGAGATAAAAGCAGATTCAATAGTACCTTTGAGAGAAAGAAAAAGAAAGAGAATAAACGGAAAATATAGAAAACAATTAAACAAAGACTTTGATAAGATCAAATACAATAGAAGGAATATAGTAGAGACAATAATATCTGTTGTAAAAAGAAAATTTGGAGAAACATTAAGAGCAAGAAAGGTTAGAAATCAAGTAAAAGAAGTAAAAGTTAAACTAATAGTCTATAATATAAACAAAAAAGTAATACAATTATTATGGATTAAATTAAGGATTTCTACAGAGCCCTCAAAAGGTTTTTGATCAAACTTTTTTCTAAAAAGTTTGCGGTCAAGCCTTTTCGTAAAAGGGTTGTGGCTCAGCGGTCGCAGTGCAACAGTTTATTTCGATACCTTAGTCGTGTTTGAGGTTTCAGCTTCCAGCTTCTTAAAATACTGCCTGGTTTCGGAGGCAATTACTTTCCGAAGAGCCAGCAGGGCAATGAGGTTTGGAATTGCCATGAGACCGTTTACGATGTCTGCAAGCACCCAGATGACATCGAGAGTCAGGAAAGCGCCTGAGGCGACAATAAGGATATAAACTAGCTTGTAAGGGAGAATTCCTTTTACCCCGAAGAGAAACTCCGTACAGCGCTCGCCATAGTAATTCCATCCTAGAATAGTTGTAAAGGCAAAGCAAATTAGCCCGACTGTTACGATATAGCTTCCGATTTCTGAGAGTACGGTCGAAAAAGCGTAGCTTGTCATATAGGCACCTGCAAGTTCGCCTTTCCAGGAATCCGTTATAATCAGTACTGTTCCGGTCATGAGGCAGATGATAAAGGTATCAAAGAAAGTTCCTGTCATGGAAATAAGACCCTGTCTGGCTGGCTCTTTTACCTTTGCAGCCGCGGCAGCTATAGGGGCACTCCCAAGTCCTGATTCGTTTGAGAAAACCCCCCGAGCAATTCCTATTCTTATTGCAAGCATCACCCCTGCCCCAAGGAAGCCGCCCTGTGCAGCAGTTCCTGTAAATGCGGAGCTTATTATCAGGGCAAGGGTTTCAGGAACTTTTTCAAGATTTAACCCTATAACTAACACACAGCCCAGTACATAGCCTGCTGCCATGAAAGGCACTAAAAACTGGGCTACGGCTGCAATTCTCCTGATCCCGCCGAGCGTGACAAATGCTACAAGCAGGCTTATTACAGCCGCACTCAGGACTTCAGGAATATCAAAGGCAATCCTTGCTGAATCGACTATGGCATTTACCTGCGGAAAAATACCTATCCCGAAAAGGGATACACTTACTCCAAAGAAAGCAAAAACAGATGCAAGAACGCGGCTGTACTTTTTTTCCTTCAGCCCGTCTCTGATATAATACATGGGTCCTCCTGACATCTGCCCGTTTGCATCCACAGTCCTGTATTTGACTGCAAGCAGGGATTCGGAATACATGGTTGCCATTCCAAAAAAAGCTGCAAAAAGCATCCAGAAAAGAGCTCCCGGACCTCCGGTTTTTAGTGCAGTTGCAACCCCGACTATATTCCCAGTCCCTATAGTTGCGGACAGCGCAGTGCTGAGCGCTGCAAAGCTCGAAACATCCCCCTGCACTCCAATTTCAGCTTTTCTTGAGTTTAAAACATATTTGAGTGCAAGGGGAAGCCTGAACACCTGGATCATCCCGAGTTTCCATGTCAGGAAAATTCCGGTCCCCACAAGCAAAATCAGAAGTGGTGGTCCCCAGATAAACTGGTCTATCGCTGTAAGAATATCAAATATGTCGATACCTGCCAGTTCCATAAAGCTAGCCCCATAAGCAAGGAAACAGTTTTAGAAAAAATAGCTTTGGTTCAGTATTTGTTCAGGGATGATCTTAAACCTTGATGTCCATAATTCAGAATTTGAAAAGCGATGAGAATGAACATTTTTTAACTTTCACAAGGCAGGAAACTCATTTCTTTGATTAGCGCATAAATATATTTGGAACATTAATACATTGATAGTATCAAACATGCGATTAGGAAATTGGATTTTATAGGGAACGTCCTGACCTTAGCCGAGGTTTATAAATTTAACATGAAAGTTTAAATGTGTTGCCGCACTTTTACATTACAGTAAATAATTTTAAAAGGGGATTTCTGGGAGATGTTTGAGAAAGAAAACAAATACATCCGCTGGTTTGAAGAGACCACGATTGATGACATCCCGCTTGTGGGCGGGAAGAATGCTTCGCTTGGGGAGATGTATAGGGAGCTTACCAAGAAGGGGGTGAAGATTCCAAACGGGTTTTCAGTTACTGCTGATGCTTACTGGCATACACTTGAAGCCGGAGGTATTCTGGATAAACTTAAAAGAACAATGGAAGGGCTCGATACCTCAAACATTGCAGACCTTGCAAGAAGGGGAAAAGCTGCAAGAGACCTAATTCTTGGGGCTGGAATCCCGGATGACCTCTGGGAGGAAATTAAAGCCGCTTACGACCGCCTCTGTGAGCAATACGGGGAAGATACGGATGTAGCAGTGAGGAGTTCAGCGACGGCTGAGGATCTTCCCACAGCTTCTTTTGCAGGTCAGCAGGAGACTTATTTGAATATCCGGGGCTATCCCGCGCTTCGTGACGCCTGTATCCGCTGTTTTGCTTCACTCTTTACAGATAGGGCTATTTCCTACCGTGTAACCAACAATTTTGACCATTTTAAAGTAGCTCTCTCCATAGGAATTATGAAGATGGTCAGGTCGGATCTGGCTTCCAGCGGGGTTATCTTTACCCTGGACACGGAGACTGGTTTTAGGGACGTGGTTTTCATCACAGGCGCATACGGGCTCGGGGAAAATATCGTTCAAGGGCAGGTTAACCCTGATGAGTTCTATGTCTTCAAACCGACATTCAGGAAAGGATACAGACCGATTATCCAGAAAAAGGTAGGGAGCAAGGAAATCAAGATGATCTATGGCCAGGGCGGCTCCAAAATACTTACCCGCAACGTTGAGGTTCCCGAGGCTGACAGGCTGCGATTCTGTATCAATGACGACGAAGTGCTCAAACTTGCCGAGTATGCAATAGCCATAGAAGACTATTACTCTGAAAAGTTCGGGGAACCCAGGCCAATGGATATTGAATGGGCAAAAGATGGCATAACAGGGGAACTCTTCGTAGTGCAGGCAAGGCCAGAAACGGTCCAGTCCCAGCGGAGCAAAGATGTCCTTGAAACCTATGTGCTTGAAAAAAGATCAAAAGTCCTTGTGAGGGGCAGGAGCGTAGGCGACAAGATTGCATCGGGAAAAGCGCATGTAATTCCAGATATCTCAGACCTGCCTTCTTTTAAACCCGGGGAGATTCTGGTTGCGGATACCACAACTCCGGATTGGGAGCCTGTAATGAAAACCGCGGCTGCTATTGTTACAAACAAAGGAGGAAGAACCTGCCACGCAGCTATTGTCAGTCGGGAACTCGGGATTCCTGCTGTTGTGGGAGCAGGCAATGCAACTGAGGTGCTTGAGACAGGCAGGGAGATCACGGTGAGCTGTGCCGAAGGCGAATATGGGCTTGTATATGACGGTATTCTTCCTTTCCATAAAGACACTCTTAGCCTGAAAGACATAAAACGCCCGAAAACCAAGATTATGATGAATCTGGGAAATCCGGAAGAGGCTTTTGGTCTTTCCATGATCCCAAACGACGGGATAGGGCTTGCGAGGCTTGAATTCATCATTACAAGCTATATAAAGATCCATCCTATGGCGCTTGTGCACCCTGAGAAGATCAAAGACCCTAAAGTCCTTCAGGAAATTGAACAGCTTACTCAGGGCTACAGGAAAGAAGATTACTTTGTCGAACAGCTTGCTCAGGGAGTTGGGACTATTGCTGCGGCTTTCTATCCGAAGCCTGTTGTAGTCCGTATGAGCGATTTCAAGACCAATGAATATGCAAGCCTTATAGGGGGCAGTTATTTCGAAATGGAGGAAAGCAATCCCATGATAGGGTTCAGGGGAGCTTCCCGCTACTTCGATGAACGCTACAGGGAGGGATATGCCCTTGAGTGCAGAGCTATGAAAAAAGTCAGGGATGAAATGGGGCTTACAAATCTTATTCTTATGATTCCCTTCTGCAGGACGGTTGAAGAGGCAAGGAAGGTTATTGCCGAAATGGAGAAAAATGGGCTCAAAAGAGGAGAAAACGGACTTCAGGTCTATGTTATGTGCGAGATTCCGAACAATGTTCTCCTTATCGATGAGTTTAGCGAGTTTTTCGATGGCTTTTCCATAGGCTCAAATGACCTGACCCAGCTGACCCTTGGAGTTGACAGAGATTCCGAACTTCTTGCCGGAGAATTCGATGAGCGGGATCCAGGGGTTATGAAGATTATGTCAATGGCTGTGCAGGGAGCAAAACGGAATGGAAAGCACAGCGGAATTTGTGGACAGGCTCCGAGCGACTTCCCTGAGATTGCGGAATTTCTTGTAAGGGAAGGCATAGACTCCATTTCGCTCAATCCTGATTCGGTTATGAAAATCACTCTTAAAGTTCTGGAAACAGAAAAAGAACTGGGACCTTAATGAGGTGAACTGAGAACTCAATGAGGTGAACTGAGAACTCAATGAGATGAACTGGAAAAGTAAACTAGAACAGTTAAAATTGTCTGAAATTTAATGGAAGGAATTCCAATTAATGATCTTTACTGGGAGAGATTTAAATGTCTTTCTTAAAATATTGTCCTGAGTGCCATTCCAAACTTGAAAATAACCTTTTCGAGGGATTCCAGTACTGCCACGTCTGCGGGTACTGGACAAAAAAAGAAACTGTGAGGCTTGAACCACTTATAATCATGGAGTGAGACTGAGATGTTTGAATCTTCTGTAGAATGTGTTCGATGTGGAACACCGCTCAAAAAGCAGGTAATTGGTTCAAATGTATTTTATTACTGCAGGAAATGCGGGTGTACTTCTTCGGCTGCATTTGCAAGTGTATCTTCTCACTCTACAGCCCAGCTTATCAAATAATTAATTTTGAAAATCGGCATCCTGAAAGAACTATTTTAGAATCAGAGACTTTCAGCAAAACCAGTTCTCATAAACTCTGGTCGATTAACCAGTTTATGACCTGCTGGTTTTGCTTTAAATCTTTTGTGTTCGATTCTGGTTTTCATGCGTGTTGTTTTACGTTTTTCCTGATTCTCTTCTAATACTGTTTTTCACCTTTCCTACTATCTCTGTTTCCTGAAAATGAACTCTCATATTATCCGGGAAGATAAAGTATATTATTTAAACCCGTAACTGAAATGATAACTTCAGGAACTCCTATACTTCATAACCTTCACAATCTGATCATCTATGATTGAGAAAATAGTAAATACCGTATGCAGTGAGTATGGCCTGAGATTAACCAGTCTCTCAGAGCTTACTTTAAAAGTTAACCTGCCAGATGCAAGTCTTGAAAGAGGTTTTATTGAACAGGATAACTCCCTCTATCTTCCTCTCAATGAGGAAAGACAGGCGTTCTCTTCGCTTTCCGATGTGGAAGTTGAATTTCGGGCTTATATCCAGTTTGTACTCAATCCCGAAAGAGTAAGTGCGGAATATCTTGCAGATTTTTTCAATAATTCTCTGGGCATGAGAATTCGAAAAGCCTGGATAAGGACGGATTTTATCAGGGAATCAGAGAGCCAGTTTAACCTGCATGAGTCGGTTCTTGACTCTTTGCATGGATCAGTGGAAGCTCCCAGCCGAAGGACCAGGTTTTCAGGAGAATACGGGTTTCCTGAAACAGCTCCCATTACAGGTGGGTTTGCAGGCAGGGATTCTGTGGAGGATATATGTACAGAGCTTGATGGAAGCATTGATTTGTTTCCAGGTCAGGCAGCTTCCATTCCTGCCAGAAATTCGCAGTCCATAGAGACCGGTATCGATTTTCTTATGCACAGTAAACTGTACCTGCCTGATTTGCAGGCACAGATTAAAATCCTTGAAATTAAGGACCTCACAGAGACACTCATTTCCCAGCTTACCCTTTTCAAGCACAGGCTCTCGACTTATCCTAAGAATCTCACACACATTCAAGAGAAGCTTGAGCTTATCAACGAGGCTATCAAGCTTGCAAACGACTCAGACTACATCCTGGAATTGATCCGCAGGGGAGAAGGTAAGAAACTGGAATTCAAGTCCACCCTTCGCATGAATCTTATGACCGGCAAGCCGGATTGGAGTGTTGAACATGCAGTGTTGAAAACAATTGTTGCCTATGTTAATACCGATGGCGGCATTTTGCTTGTAGGAGTCTCAAATACCGGAGAAGTACTGGGGATCGAAAGCGATAATTTCCTCAATGAAGACAAGTTTCTCCTCCATTTCAAACAGCTCCTCAAACAGCACATAGGTCTTGCTTATGCTTCACTTATCGATTATGCTCTTGTACCTGTTAACGGCAAGAAAATCCTGAAGATAGACTGTCAAAAGAGTGACGACCCTGTGTTTTTAAAATCAGGCAAAGAAGAAGAATTTTATATCCGGATAGGCCCCTCCAGCGAAAGACTCACAGGCAGTGACTTGCTTGAGTACGTTAACCGGCGGTATGGTAGAAGCCGAATTAACTGAGAGATCACGTTGAGAATCGGCTGTAGAAACTTGATTTTGAGAAAACGGTTGGTAGAGACTTAACTTAGGAATCTCCTGACTTCTGAGGCTATCAGTTCTTTCAAATGCCGGTTTTTTACTTACCTTTCTAGATTGTACTTAATTTGTTAAATTAAAAATATTTATTAGTCCTGTTGAAGTCAGGTCTACTGCAAGGGCTGCAAGCAGAAGTCCCATAAGCCTTGTAAAGACCAGCATTCCGTTATATCCTATTAACTCATGAATTCTTCTTGAGAAAAGGAAGATATACAGACAAAGTACAAATGTCAGTATAATCGATACAAGAATTATTATTTTTTGCTCGAGACTTGCTGTACTTTCCATCAGGACAATTACAGTGCTGATAGTACCCGGGCCTGTCAGAAGCGGGAGACCTATAGGAAAGATCCAGATATCTGCGCGTTCCTGAGACTCTGAGATCTCTTCATCGGTTATGCTTTCTCTTGAAATCTTCGCATGCATCATATCAAAGGCAATGCTGAAGAGTAGGAGCCCACCTGCAACCCGCAGTGAATCGACGCTAATGCTAAAGAGATTAAGTATTACACTTCCTGTTATTGCAAAAAAGAGGGCAATTGAACATGCAAGTGTAACTGATTTTTTTGCAATCTCGTTCTTCTCGTCACGAGTCATTTTGCTGGTCAGGGAAATGAAAGTTACTACCCCACTTATTGGGCTAACAACTACGAAGATAGATGTAAACATATAGATGAAGAACATAACGTTGCCAGTTATCATCTCAGTTATCATCTTTCTTCACTGCCCTTTTAATATTCTCGAATATAATTTTATTCTGTTATGTATTTACTTACTGAAATTCTGTTGTCTCGTTTTAAGCCAGTTTTTATACATCATGCATGCTCCTGCAGCGTGTTCCAGAATTCCGATGTGCCAGTCAGCATATAGACAGATATCCCCCATTATTTGTATAACATTTATGAGAAAATAATAAAGACATGGAACAGATATAAAGATATCCTGAAAACAGATTAATTGAAATAAGATATAATGAATTTAAATAAGACATAATGAATCAAAATGCAGAGTGATTCAATCTGGATAAAAACGCAGAATGATTCGAATCTGGATAAAAACGCAGAATAATTCAATTTGGATAAATAAAGTGCGGCTTTATTAACCGCCATCATAATTATCGAGCTGTTATCCCGCATGTATCATAAAATTAAAAGCAGCTTTTATTGATAACAGCTTTTGCCCGCAATTTCTGAGCCTGCTGGATTTCTATCTTTTAACCCTTAATCTCTATATCTTCCTGGGCATACACTTAGAATGGCACTTCTTACCCCATACCTACGATCCTTATCATGAAGCCTAAATAAAGAAGGAGCATGACAAATCCCTCTAAGCGTTTTACTTTCCAGCCCGTTCGGATAAATAAGAGGAACAGGGTGCTTATTATCAGCAAAAACGGTGCTACGTAATAAATGTCGATGCTGGTTGTCATTATAGGATGGACAAGCCCTGAACAGCCTAGAATCAAAAGTATATTCGAAATATTTGATCCTATTACATTTCCAAGGGCAATTCCACCGTAATCGCTCCGCGCTGCCGAGACAGTTACCATAAGTTCTGGAATTGATGTCCCAACCGCAACAAGGCTGATCCCTATAATTGTCTCCGGAACATCGAGCAGCAGAGCAAAGAAGATTGCCTCTTCAACAAAGTAATTTGCCCCAATTATGATTGCAGCTAAGCTTGCAATAAGCTTGAAGAATTCTGTTAAAAGGCTGGTTTCTTGAAGATGTTCTTCTGTAACATCGATATCAATATCTTCATATTCCTCGGTTACGGATTCGGTCTCTGATTCGGTTATAGTTCTCTTTTCGGTTCCGTTTTTCCTTTCAGTTTTGTTTACTGCTCCCTGCTTTTCTTCTCGGGACTTCCGGGCCTGGAGGTTAATTCTTGATATTAGATCAAAAATATATTCGAATTTGATTATATAAATCATAAAATCTTTAAAATAAATATCCCCTTCGTGCTTTTTCACTTTTTCAAACAGGAACAAAAGATAGATGAGGTATAATAAAATAAAAATTAAGGCTTCTAGCCTCGAAATTTTAAAGTCAAGCATAAAAAGGAAAAGAAGAAAAGAAGAGAATAACATTATATAGCCGTCCCTTCTCAGCATGACTTCTTCAGTTCTGATATTCATCAGGAGAGCAGCCGTACCAGCAATCAGCCCTATATTTGCAATGTTTGACCCAAGTATATTGCCCATGATTATTCCGCTTGCCTGCTGAAAAGATGCCGCAAGGGAGGATGCAAGTTCAGGTATCGACGTGCCTATAGATACAAGAGTCAATCCTATTACGAATTCGGATACGCCGAACCTTCTTGCAATTCGGGATGAAGTTAATACGAAAAGGTCTGCTCCTCTTACGAGCAATACTAGCCCGGCAAGAAATACAAGAATATTAATTACAGGCACATTGAAATGTGTGCCCGAGATTTATTTAAACATATCCCAAAGCATAAAGTTGGTATGAGCAGAACTTAATAATCTGAAAATGTAGGCGAGAAAAATATGAAAAATCAAAATTATCTCACTTAATACTGTACATAGATCGGTTTATTAGTAAAAACCAGAAAGTTAGGAAATATCCTAAGAAAGTAAGGAAAATTTGCCAGAGCAGAAAAACAGGTCACGCAGGGAAAAGCTTCAAGCGAGTCTCAACCCCATCTGATAACATTTTTCATTCTGGCCGCATATGTTTTCTACCTGTTTAATTATGCGAAAGCCAGTTTTTTCGTATAATCTTATAGCAGGAAGATTATTTACATTGACATATAAGAGAATGACGGATATTCCGTTTACCTTCATTTCTTCAATGCTGCCCTTTAATAATCTCTCAGCAAACCCTCTGCCTCTAAAATTTTTATCCGTTGCAATTGAGGATATTACGGATTGTTTCTCAAAGCCTCTGAGAGAAAGTACAGGTTTCAGGTAGTAAACACAGTAGCCCACAATTTTATCCTTGTTCTTGATGACGTAAAAAATATTTCTTGACTTTTTAGAATATTTTATCAGTTTTTCCTCATTCCCGTTTTCAAATCCATCAAGCTGGATTCTAAGAACATCAGGAAGCATGGAGTCCTCAAATGACACAATATCTTTTTTTTCTATCAGCTTCCATTGTTTTACAAGAAGACTGCCAGCGGTATCTTGCAGTAGCCTCTTAAAAAAGTATATAACTGATCTAGTGTGAATTTTTGTAAGATCCATAGGATCACCTTAGAATAAAAAGCTGATTTCATCAGCTTTAAAAATTTTTTAATTCGGAACCATTAAAATTATTACCTCCGAGGCAACAGAAGTTCCCTATAGCCGGGCAATTAGACATATATAGATAATTCAATCTTTATTAAATATATCTTTTAACAAAATTTTCCCAAATATCGTCATGAAAGAGAGAAAATCCAGGTAAAAAATGTTATATCAGGTAAAAAGACATTTGAATAAAATCATTTCCCCATAGCTACTTATTCATCTAAAAGTTAGTAAATCCAGGTAAAAAATGTTATATCAGGTAAAAAGACATTTGAATAAAATCATTTCCCCATAGCTACTTATTCATCTAAAAGTTAGTATCAAGAAGTTTGAGAAATATTGCGGAAGCGATAAAAATCAGGGAATGATGAAGATAAGAGAGTTATGAAGATCAGAGAATGATGAGGATGAAAGAGTTATGAAGATAAGGGAATGATGAAGATAAGAGAGTTATGAAGATAAAGGAATTATAGATAGCCTGAGATTAAAGAATTTTCAATTCCATCTCATAACATGTCTCTTTAAGTCCGCATATGTCTTTTATTTCATTAGTCGTCTTGAAGCCTACTTTTTCGTATAACTTTATAGCAGGAATATTATTTACGTTGACATATAAAAGAATTGAAGTTATTCCATTTACTCCCATTTCTCTGGCACTTTCTCTTAAGAGTTTTTCACCATAACCTTTTCTTCTAAATTCCTTATCAATTGAAATTGAGTAAATTACAGACTTTTTCTTAATTCCCTTTAGAGACAGGACAGGCTTTATATAATATATGCAGTAACCTACAACTCTGTCCTGGTCCAGTACCACGTAAAAGATTTTCCTCAGTCGTTTTGAGTATCGCCTGATACCATTACGGCTTTTAGTCTCAAAGCCTTCTGCCTGAATTCGGATAATCTCAGGAAGCATGGAATCCTCTATAGATACAACATTTTCTTTTTCTACCTGTCTCCATTTCCTTATGCATAAAGTGGAAATAATATCCCGCACCAATCTCTCAAAACTAATCAGATACACATTTAAAGTGAAATGAACTTTTGTCAGATCCATGCAGATCACTTTTAGTCAAATTGACAATTAGCAAATCTATTTCTTGTTAATTCTTAGATCTCACATCCCGTGAATTGAAAATAAAATATGCTTCGAACTATTTCAGGACTGGAAGGCTTTTAAGACGTCTTTTCAATTTTTTCTATAGGGACAGTCATTAGTCTGGAGTGCTTCACTCCTTTTAAACTTAAGATTTTTTCAGCCAGCTCTACAATTTTCTCCCCTTCGCCCTGCAAAATTATCACTTCAAAACAGGAGTTTGGCTCAATATGGAAACGTACTGAGGAGTTTATCAGATCCATGTTTTCATGTTGAATTTCTGCCAGCTCGTTCGATACCCCTGTTTTTGAGCAATCGTATACAATCGAAATCGTTGCAACTCTTCTGCCCCTTATCTGCTGCATCCACTCATAGTGCTGGTTGTATATCCTTATGGAATCCCTTATTCCTTCAGACCGAGATGAATAACCTCTCTTCAGAAGAGTTTTATCAAATTTGTCCAGAAGTTCCCTGGGCAGGGAAATTCCTATTCTCATGAGCTTCTTTTCCATATACCCTCTCTTGGAAACGGAAACTTTCTGTTAAGTATCCTCACAGTCCGGCTGATAAAATATAAAAGGATACTTAACGAGAAAATAAATATCACATTCCCGAATTCCCCAAATTATACCCTGAATTATATTCTAATATTTTATTGTAATTTTGTGGCATAAATAGTAATCGAAAGACCTATGGAATATCAGAAAGTGATTTAGACTTAGAAATATATTAGACTTAAAACGTAGTAATACGAATTTTTGTGCCCGAACTTTTGCTTTTGTCCGGGCAATTTGCGGGGGAGCGCATTTCTGCAAAAGCTGACGATCACTATAAATATAATATAAAACGGTTTTATCTGTTCACTTCCAGAACCGTTGTTTTATACAAAGTAAATTTTGTGGTCAACCGGTGCTGATTCAGACAAAGCTGTTCAGGAGTCTGATGTTTTTAGAACTGTTCTTATAATAGGCAGTAACCCCCCGGATTCCCAAAAGATTATTAAAGGCAGAGTTCTATAGCGTGAAACACGTTTATGCTGAATTGGCTGACAATGAATAGCTATCTTGCTTATCAATTTAGTTAATTTATGAAAGAGTTGAAAATTATGGCAATCCAAAAAGGCGACTTTATAAAGTTGAACTACACAGGTAAGTTCGAAGATGGCAGGATTTTCGACACAACAGACGAAGATCTTGCAAAAAAAGAAGATATTTTTAACCCGCGTGGACTTTACGGCGGAGACGTTGTTATTGTCGGGGCAGGTCATACTATTGAAGGCCTTGATGAGGATCTTGAAGGAAAGGAAGTCGGTTACAGTGGGACCGTTGTAATCCCTCCGGAAAAAGCCTTTGGCCCAAGCAACCCCAAACTTATAGAGACAATTTCCATTACAAAACTAAAAGACCGTAACGTCCGCCCTGGCCTTGCAGTTGAGGTAGATGGCAGGAGAGGTATTGTCACCAGGGTTATAGGCCGCAGGGTAACTGTAGACTTTAACAGCCCTCTCGCAGGCAAGACTGTTACTTATGATTATACTATCGAAAAGGTTCTTGAGACCGACATTGAAAAAATTCAGGGCTTGCTCGCCCTCTATACCGGCTTGAGGGATCTGGAAGTTGAAACAGCAGACGGCGTCGCAAAAATCTACATCCCTACTGGCCTGACCTTTAACCAGCGCTGGCTCATGGCAAAGAACAGAGTCGCATCCGAACTCATTAAATACGCCGGCTTTAAGGAAGTCCAGTTCATTGAAAAGGTGACTGCTGAACCTGAAGCTGAAGTACCCGCCGAGCCCGAAGCTGAAACCAAAGCTGAAGCTGAAACCAAAGCTGAAGCTGAGCCCGAAACTGAACCAGAGCCCGAAGTTGAAACCGGCGGATCCTCAGAATCTGAAGCCTGATTTCACCTTAACTTCAAAAAAGCGAAGGGTTCTTCCTCTTCGCAAATTTTATATATCATAATCGGGTTTTCTGTATACGCTTGCGGGAATTTCATAGTGATTTGATCATAGCTTTACTAGGAACTGTAAAGATAATCCTATCAACCTGCTGAGGTAGCCAAGTGGACTACGGCGCCGGTCTTGAGAACCGGTAGCGCTTCGCGCTGCGGGAGTTCGAATCTCCCCCTCAGCGCCTTTTCTCATGCACTTCTCTAGAAGTTGAGTTCATTCTTATTATTACCCTTGCATTTTACGAGTTGCCGCATCAGTTACCCACTTAATATTTTCTCATTCTTCCTCCCGCTGAAATTAAACTACATAACGGCTTGAGTGAAAACTGCTGTATTGGCATGGAGGGTTTTAAAGCTTCGATCTTCTTCCAGTTTTCGACCGGTTACTTGCTAACTTGCCGGAGTCGATTGTGGAGTCTGTAAGGGAGAAATCCCTGTGAGGGACTTTTTTGTGTGAGAAGGATTTCTTCAGATTTAATTCAAGAATCTGGAGGTGGTACGAGACAAAAAGCAGGAGGGGTAAAGCTACAAAAATTACGATGGCATCGTGCAAGAATGGATTGCTTATAAAGTTTGTAGCCGTATTCCAGAGTGCCAAGAAAGGTCTGTGGAAGAGGTAAATGCAATATGAAGCTGTAGCGATATACGTAAGGGCAGAATTCCAGGAGTTTGATAATTTATCAATGAATTTCATTGCAAACCCGTACTCCAGAATACAGAAAGTAATTATGAAAACATTAAGAAGTACAGTGTCGATGATAAATTTCAGAGTAACGTACCCCAGACCCAGAGAGTTTGCAACGCTTTCCAGCATCGATACAACTGTTGAAGAACCAATCGTGCCGCTGCCTGCTGACGTAATGGTTAACGAAACCTTGGGGTCGAGGAGTAGGGTCACTCTTGAGCCCAGAACAATAATCAGTACGAATATAATAGGAAGGGCTGCCAGGAATATCTTGACAAAGGGAATCTTCAAGATAGATGTAATTGACTTTTCAAATAGACCCTCTTTACAGGTAAGAATTCCAAATATAAATACAGGGAAAAACATAAAAAAACGGTGTTCAATAATGTTAAAACTCCTTGAGATTAATAAAAACCCGAGGAACACTAGAGAAGAATAAAGTAACAGCTGCTTTGAACTCTTTGAAAGCATTATTATCAATGGATAAACCGCATAAAAGACAATAATCAGACCTACAAAGTACAGTGTCAGCATAGGAGATGCATAAGCAGGCGCAAGGAAAATCTGCAGTCCCAGTATATGCACTATTATATTATGAAAAGTAAACACTTGCTCAGCATTAGGGTATACAAAGCCTGAGTTTAACTTCGGGGCAAATATAAAGAATACAAGTGTAAAAGCGGCAATAGCAGCCCAGTAAAGAGGGAAAATCCTCAGAAGTCTTTTCCTGTAGAAAGACAATATATTCTGGAATGAACGTATTGAGTGATTATTAAAGTATAGCAAGTACCCACTCATGAATATAAAAAGTCCCAGACCCATGTTTGCGACATAAGGGTCAACCGCGTAAAGGGCTAACTTGCTGTAAGTAGAAGACAAAAAGTTACTTAAGTGAGCCGGGATGATCATTGCTATTGCTAAAGCCCTGAGAAAGTCAAATGCGATTATTTTGTTTTTCATAATCTCAACTCTGTAAATTAAAGCCCAAATAGTTGTGAGGATTTATACAGCGCCTGTTTACTGAAGAGTGAACTTATGAAATAATTTTTATTTAATCACTATAAATACTTTAAACAGATATTAATCGTTTTATATATAAACTCTGTGATTTTTTATTTTGATCTCCATATAATAATTATCCAGATACCCGTATTCACATTTATATTATTAAGCCTGAAAGAGTTCTTGTTCTCTCTGGAGAAATTATGTCTTATCTGTCCCCTGTATACAGATCTCTTAGGAAGCACAGGATAAAAAGGATAATAAGCTTTTATTCCGAATACAGGGCTTTAAGGTCATACCTGAACCTTGCAGAAGGTTGTCATATTATAAATGAAAGTACAAAGACGAGATAAAAAAATAATGAAATTTATTGAAATAATAGAGAATTATGTAGATAACAGAGAATTATGTGAAATTAGAACCTTACTGCCTCCAGACCAAGCTCAAGGGGCAAATAATAGAAAGTTCTAGACCCAAAGAATAGAAAGTTCCAGATCAATATTTTCTGCATTTTCCTTTTATGAATATTACAGAAAGCCCGGGAAGTGCAAGTTTCGTCCGGATCAGTTCCGAGAGCCTGGTATTAAGGATATGGTATTCGATTTCATTTCCCGCTTCTCTATCATTCCCGATTCTATCTGTCGTTTTTTCTACCTCATATGTCACTTTCCCTCTATCTATTACTTCCCCTGTCTTGTCCGGCACTCTTTCTTCATCTGTGTCGATATCAAAAAATGAAACATCAGGAGTTATTGCCTCAACCACTTTCCTGAGATCAGGGACAGTTTGCCCACCGGTCATGGCTGCAACTTCGTTATGGAGAACGAGCACAAGCACATTGCAGCCTGTAGTCGCGGCATTTAGCAGCCCGAGAATGCCCGAATGTGCAAGAGCAAAATCCCCAATTACGGCTATGCCTTTTTTCTCAAAACCACAGGCAACCGAGATTGCCGAACCAAGGGCAAAGCTAACATCAACTGCAGCAATGGGTTCGGGTGCACTTAGGACAGAACAGCCCATATCGCCTGCAACCCTCACGTCAAGCTTGCTAAGCAGGTGATAAAGGGGAAGATAGGGGCAGTCGTTGCAAATTAAAGTCCTGCCTCTGGCTTTAAATGCCGCAGAAATTGCAGGTTTTGGGATCTCTCCTCCTATATGCTCAAGGGCGAATTCGAGGTCTTCAGGCTTTACCTGCCCGTATGGAAGATGCCCTGTCTTTTTCCCGTAAACCTTGCCTGCGATCCGAATCTGTTCTTCTATAAAAGGTTCGGACTCTTCGACAACGAGTACCTTATCGTTGCTTTTCAGGAAAGCCTTAATTTTCTCAAGGGGGAGAGGGTTCACAAGGGTAAGGGACAGGTGCGAGATCTCAGGACAGGAATCCTCAGCCTGGGGCTTAATCTGTTTTTTGAGAATTTCTTCGACAATCGAAGATGCAAAACCTGAGGAAATAATCCCTATCTTTTCATGCTCCTTACCTGATGCATATCCTGTGTTTTCAGTTGCTTTTTCCTTTACCTCATTAAGGTCCGTATTTTCGGCTGCCTTTCCCCTTACCTCATTTAGATACGTGCCCTCAGCTTCCTTTTCCAGCAGTGGATAAGTTACGGAGTGGAAGAACTGATGTTTTTCTACCATCCGTTTTTTCCAGATTGTGCGGTCGAACTCAGGATGGAGAGTTGAGGCTTCTGGAAGGCGTTCTAATTTCCCTTTACTTTTTTTCAGATCTGCAGTAACTCTGAGGATAACAGGTGTCCTGGTCTCTTCTGAAAGCTCGTAAGCCCGCCTTAGAGCCCTGTATGCCGTATTTGGGTTAGCCGGATCAAACACAGCCACCTCTGCTATCCTGCCGTACCAGCGGGAATCCTGTTCATTCTGAGAACCTTTTACACCAGGGTCATCACCTGCAATTATAACAAGACCGGCTCCTATAGTGTGTGTAGTCGAAGTTATAAGTGGATCTGAGAGGAGGTTCATCCCTACATGCTTTACAAGCACAAGTGCTCTTCTGCCCGAAACCGATGCCCCAAGAGCCATTTCCAGGGCAACTTTCTCATTTGTCAGCCACATGGCGCTGTAGTCCCTCGGAATTTCGGAAGCAGATGAACTGGAAACCCGAGGCTTATCTTTAGAAGCTTCGACAGGCTCCTTTTCCCCGTGTTTCCTCAAAAAAAGTTCCATAAGGGAGGTAATCGGGTACCCGGGAACACCTGTTATAAGGCTGACATCACTATCAAGGGCTGCAAGGTAGAGAGCTTCAAATCCGGTGCACTCTGATACTTCTTTTTCTTTTTTCAAACTGACCCCACACTGATGGAATTTCAAGAATATTGAATTCAACCTTTATAATGTAAGCTATATAGCTCAAAGTTTCATGTAACTCAAAGCCACATAACTCTACTTTTATACTCTAAAATTTCGAATAATTAAGCTTTCATTCTCGGCTGAGGTTTTTATTTCAAGATTCTTGTTTTGCTGTTTCCTGAATCTTAAATGCCGTTTTTAATCTCTTTCGTGATAAGGGGCTTGATCGGAGTGCCGGAAATTATAGACTCATCAGGTCTTGCAAACCAGGGGAGAGAGGCAAGCGCACCTATTACTCCGTTGCCATCTAACAGGACTCCCACGCCGTTTTCTCTGGCGCACTGCAAAGCCTCAACTTTCGAAACCCTTTCAGTCCGACTGCGGTTGCTGAATTCATATAGTCCTTTTGCATAGAAATCCGAAAGGACAACCATTCCGGTCTGGGTTGAAGCACTGTACTTCTTAAGGGTTTTTTTGAAAGCGTTTACCAGCCATGATTTAGCTTTCTCGTCCACACAGCCGAATTCGAGCACGGTAGACATGCAGTTCTGGGTTCTTTCCGGAACCGGAAAAAGCTGGACAAGTGCATGGGAAAGATAAACAGCTTCCTGACAGTTGAGTTTCTTTGCAATATTGTGAGTCAGGGTCCAGGTCGCTCCTATCTCTTTTGAGTCGGTGTCATCTATGCCTATAAGGACGCGGTCCCTACGCGGAACTATAATCGTCCCCCTTGCGCATTTTTCGCCTCCCGACTCAGAGATGTTATAACGAAGCACTCCATTTGCAAATGCTCTGCAGCGGGTCGCGCCCACGCCTCCGCCTCCTAGCCCAACATAGGTAATTTCTACCTCATCTCCATGCACAATCACGGATTCAATGCCCGCAGCTGCAACCGATGGTTTGAGCTCAAGCTTTGAGGATCCGGTTTTCATGAGATAGCGGATCATATTTCCGGTTGAACGGGCTTTCAGGACAAGAGGTGCTTTTGCATAATGATAAAGGGACCACGCAGCCCCGCTGTAGCAGTTAGAGTGCTCAATGATCTCCGCATATTCATTTGCTGCATCACAGATAGCGTAAATGCCCTTATAAGGTACAGTATAAGGGTCATCCAGGGTTATTTCCTCAATCTCTCTGCTATCCAGTGTACAGGCGTTTATATGTTTTGTAATTCAGAAGACCTCCTTTTTTAAGGGGATAGGGACTGGGAGGAAAATTTGTTTAATCGAAAAGCCCATTTCTTTTAAATATATATAGATATCGCAATTTTAGAAAGTCCGATAAAACGAAATTCAATAATACACGTTTTACAGGATGATAAACTGAAGGTAAAGCAACTGATTCTGGCATTTGTTGACTATAGCCCCTGAGAACAGAAGTCTACAGATTTCGATTTAATAAATTCGCTCACATTAAATGAGTTTTTCCCTGACAGTTAAATGGGTCAGGTTTAAATTTCCACTTTATCAATTTTTCAAATAAGGTTTGAGCAGGATCGCATTGTTGTCTGTTTTCACAGGGTTTTGTTTTACCAGCATTTTCAGAGTTTTCAACTATCTTGACAGTTTCTGTATTTATAGTCTCTATATTGAGGGTTCTGGTCTTTAAGCCAGATTTCACTTTACAAAACCTTCATCTTTAAGGCTCACATATCTGCCGTCCCCGATAATAATGTGGTCAAGCACGTCAATCCCAAGAAGTTTTCCTCCTTCTACTAGTTTCTCGGTTACCATTATGTCTTCCCGGCTCGGGCTTGGGTCTCCTGAAGGATGATTATGAACTATAATTACCGATGCCGAAGATTCCATAAGGGCGGACTTGAAAACCTCACGCGGATGAACAATACTTGCATTCAAGCTGCCGATGGATACGACTTCTTCTTTCAGAACCTGGTTTTTTGTATCAAGGCAAAGCGTTATAAATTTTTCTTTTTTCTGTTCCCGCATTTTAGGGTACATAAGGACATATACATCTTTTGGGGAACAAATTTTCCTTTTCGGTTCTTCTACAAAAGTCTCAAGCCGGCGAGCAAGCTCGAAAACCGCAGCTATCTGGGCAGCTTTTGCCTTCCCTACTCCGTGAACCTGCGTAAGCGTTGAGACATTTGTAAGACTGAGCTGTTTAATATTATATTTCGAGAGTATTTGGTTAGCCAGGCTGACAGCATTTTCTTCCCTTGATCCTGTCCTCAGGATAACTCCAAGCAGTTCAGCGTTTGAAAGCGATTCCGGTCCGTTTCGAATAAGCCTCTCTCTAGGGCGCTCCTCTTCAGGGATATCGCGAATCCTGATCTTACTTATTGCCAAGTTACCCCCCTCTTTTTCCCATCTTATTTGCAATTATTTATATGGATTGAATGGATTAAACTGGTTAACTCTTTACAGATAATATCAAAGTCTCAATATTTGAATCTTCACAAATGCCCGGTAAAATCAAGAAGAAAAAGAAGAGAGAAGATGAGAAAAAGTGCCGACCCTTACTTATACCGGGAAGTATATAACGCTCTTTAATGAAAGTCATTTCAGTTGTTGGGTATAAGAAATCAGGCAAAACTTCCCTTGTTTCCGCTCTTGTCCGAAACCTTTCCGAGCTCGGAGCCGTAGGCACTATAAAGCATATGGGAGAACAGCGACTCAATCCCGCAGATACCGATACGGGAAGGCACTTTGATGCAGGCGCTGACGTAGTAATAGGAATAACAGGCACGGAAACAACCGGTACCGAGCTTGTCAGCTTCTCCAGGGGCTCTGACCTTGAGCATGCACTTGACCTGCTTTGCGACCAGGGCATGGATTTTGCCGTGGTAGAAGGTTTTAAAGAAAGCAAGCTTCCGAAAATCGTGATTGGCGATCTGCAGGAAGTTTCAAATGTAGTTTTTAGAGTGCCTGCTGATATTGATATGCATGAAGAACTTACAGCTTCCCTTGTAGAAATCGCCCTTGCCCAGCCAGACCGCTATACCCTGGAAGCCCTTATAAAGAAAGCCCGGAAAAATCCTGCCATCCGAAAAGCAGGCGCAATCGGCACCTTTACCGGAATAGTCCGCGAGCTGTCAGGGTATGTAAGAACCTCAAAGCTCGAGTTTGAGAAATATGAACCTGAAGCCTCAAAAGCCCTTGACCGCATCCGGGAAAACCTGAAAAAGAAAGAAGGAATCCTTGAAGTCCTGATCCATCACAAAACAGGCGTTATCAAAGCCGGAGAAGACATAGTCTACATAGTCATCGCAGCCGCCCACAGGGCTGAACTTTTCCCTGCACTCAGCGAAGCCATAGAACGCATAAAAGTAGAAGCTCCTATCTGGAAGAAGGAATTTACGGAAAAAGAAGAATTCTGGGTGCACGACAGAGAATAAGATGAGAAACAAACCTGAGAGAAGACAAGAATTAAAAACCCTAGGCAAACAGAAGAAAAAACAGAAAATTACACCAGAGCAATAAAACCCCCGGAAATGAGCAAATGAGCGGAAAAACAGAACCAGACAGGGAACAGATAGAATTCAGAAGCGCTGTCGTGCTGGCGGGCGGCAGGGGCAGGCGAATGGGCATGGTTGAGAAAGCCCTTCTAAAATTCGAAGAAAAAACGATTCTTGAACGCCTGCTAGAAAGCCTTTTCCGAGCTGTGGACGAGGTAATTCTCTCAGTCCGGGACAAAACCCAAGAAGAAAAGTTCAGCCCTGTGCTTGAAAAATTCCCTGCGTGCGAGATCCGTTTCTGTTTTGATACCCTGGAAGACGCCGGTCCTCTTGAAGGCATCCGTGCTGGGCTGCTAGAATCCAGAGCAGAATACTCTTTTGTCTGCGCAGGAGATATGCCTTTTGTAAATTCCAGAGTTGTAGACCTGCTGTTTGAGAAAGCAAGCGGGCACGATGCTGCCCTTCCTAAATGGGAGGATAAGAAGTTCGAACCTCTGCATGCGGTTTACTCAAAAAAACTGATTCCTGAAATCGAAAAAGCCTTTGAGAAAGGAAAAAGATCTGTACTTACGCCGGTTTTTGAAATGAAGGATGTAGTGCTTGTTGATGTTTCGGAAATTAGGGAGATTGATCCTGAATTAAGGACTTTTGTTAATATTAATACGGTTGAGGATATGAGAATTATTATAGGGTCTATGAGTAAAAATAAGAAACTGAATTAAAAAGTTATCACATATTCTCGGTAATTTCCGAAAATTTCTGAAATATCCAGATGAAATAACTTTATTTACTGTCCTATTTGCCTTATATTTCCCAATATCGACTAATGTTAATTAAGATAGAAAACGTATTTAAGTAAAAAACTATGTTTAAAAATTTGATTTCATTTTATTTATTTTATTTTCAGAGATTGCGATCTATTACAAACATTGGTCTTTAATTATTCTTAGGGATGTGGGCTTTCAATGGAATTAAGAGAGATCAAAGATCTGATTATAAAAGCTAAAGAAAGTAACGCGACTATGCTGGACCTTTCGTGTCAAAAACTGACTTCTCTGCCCCCTGAAATCTCCAAGTTGGAAAATCTTAAGACACTTTGCATGTCTTGCAATAAATTAATTTCTTTGCCTCCTGAAATCTCCAAGTTGGAGAATCTTACTGAACTTGAGATGTCTGAAAATCAATTGACCTCTCTGCCTCCTGAAATATCCAAGCTGAAAAATCTTACTTCACTTAACATATCTTGCAATCAATTGACTTCGCTGCCTCCTAAAATATTAGAGTTAGGTCTGGATATTAAATGGAAGTACCAGTTCCTACAGGAAGGAATATTCCTCGAAGGAAACCCTCTTGAAAATCCTCCAATTGAGATTGTAAAAAAAGGTAGAGAGGACGTTATAAATTATTTTAAGTTTCTTGAATATGGGAAATCTAACCATTAAACGAAGTTAAAGTTTTACTGGCAGGAGACGTCGGTGCAGGCAAAACTTACTGGTGAAGAGGATCTCTGGGAGAGGTTGAAGGAAATTAAGCATTTGCGTAAATGAGAATCAAAGAAGAGACTATTTCTCCGTTATCCTCTAGATGTTCAGGGAAATAATGAGAATATACCCAAAAAGTAAGAAATCAAAAAAGCGGAAAATGATCTGTATTCAGGTTTGTTTTATGTGATATGAGTTAGATCAATTAAAAAGTTGATCTCTTCATTTTTTACGTCTTTGTCTATGTGTTTTTATGAGAAAGCCAGTCGCCTGCGACGACGGTGAGTGCATGGGGTTTTAAGAACCTATTTACTCTGATGGCTTTGTAGACTGAAGTAAAAATCGACTTCAACTTTTGTTGATATTTTACTACTCCTTTATCCTTACTTTCCCGCATCCTCTATCTCAAACTTTACATTCCTCTTCTTAAGCTCCTTCATAATCTCTTCCATAAACACCCCAGGTTCCGGTTCATGCCTGTGATGAAACTCTTTTACCTTGCCTGGTTCCCCGCCGACGGATGTTATTTTCACGCCGCAGGAGGGGCTTTTTGGAACGCCGACAATTTTTATATTTGCGCCCCTGGCTGAGAGGTCTTCGAGCAGGTCTGCAATATGAGTAAAGATTTCCCGGCAAAAGCGCCGGTAGGCAGGATGGTCGAGCTGGTCTTTAGTGATTTCTCGGCGCCGCATGCCGAAAAACATGGCTTCGGGACAGGGAAGCTGGATAACGTTTGCACCCCACGTGTCGATAGGACGGGCGGGTTTTACGCCTTTTACCCTTACAATGGGGTTGAGCAGACAGTGGCTTATAACCAGAACCTCTTCTTTATCGCCGCCAGCAGTCGGGTTTTCAGGAACTTGAGAATATCTACAATTGTCCAGCTTTTTCACTTCATCACCTTTGTTTCGCCTTACCTGTAGTTCTTTCTAACTGCATCTACCTTACCTGTGTTCCTTCCTACCTGCGTCTGCCTTACCTGTATTCTTCTTGTCCGTATCTACCTTATCTGTATTCTTCCTACCTGTATCTGCCTACCTGTACTCTTCCTACATATATTCGCCTTTCTTTATATGTATTCGCCTTCTACCTACATCTGCTTTTTATATGTCTATTGTCCGCCCTCTATATGTTTACTACTCAGCGTCGATATGTTTACCATTTGCCTTCTGTCGGTTTACCATTTACTTTCTGTCGGTTTACTGTCGCCTTCTGTATGTTTACTGATTGCTTTTAGTTCAACTCTGGTATTCGCTCAGCACTTTCTAGTATTCTTTTGGTATTCAATGCATGCTTCTTCGTACGAAGACAAGAGATTTTATATTTATCTTCTGCATATGTACTCAAAAATGGTATCTGTGAGCCTGCATACAAGTTATACTTTTGCAAGCTGTCAGGATATGATTGCAAAAGGGATGCAGGCTCACTGCCTTTATACTGGAAGGTCACAGCATATGCATGAAGAATTTGGGACAGTACTCCACAGAGGATTCAAAACCTGGGTTAGAAATTTAAACATCTGTATTCCGTATATGCTTAATTCTTTTATTAGCTTGATTCTTTACCTCCTTTTCTTTGCGATAATGGGCTTGCTGTTCTTTACCTCAAGTACCGGAACTATTATAGATCCTGCTACCCTTTCTGACGAGGAAATTTTTGCTATGATGTGGGAAGGATTTTCTAAAAATCTAGGACTATCAGTATCTTTGCTTCTCGCAGTTTTCCTGTTTGCGGCGCTCACTCAGTCTTATTTCACGGCAGGGGCGATAGGGATGGCAAAGAAAGCCTCCGAGACAGGGGATACAAGAATTGCGGACATGCTGGATTCGGGCTCGAAAAACATATTCAGGCTCTTCCTGACAGTCCTGCTGACTTCCCTGATCCTGCTTGTAGGAATCATATTTCTGGTACCCGGTGCCCTTGCAGTAGGGAACTTAAGCGCACTGGTTGAAAATCCGGAAGCATCTATACATGGCATGACCGCGCTGGTTATAGGAGTCATTCTCTGGACAGTGTATATAATAATTGTAAATCTCGTGCTTTCCCTGAGCTCATATGCTCTTGTGATCGATGAACTTGGACCCCTGGAAGCTCTAAGTACTAGCGTTATCTTCTTTATAAACAATAAGCTTGATGTTTTCTTTATGTGGGTATTCACTATAGGGCTGGTTTTAATCAACAATTATGTCGGCGAATTAGCAGGCCCGGGAAACGGGATGATTGCAGCAGTTACATTATTCATTCCCCCTGCGATTCTGCAACCTCTCACTGCTGTCCTGTGGACACGCCTCTACATGACCCGAAGAGGAAAGAAGTTATATGACCCTTCAGAACTGCTTTTAGACCCGGATAGCTTCTGAAAAGCAGGTCTCTAGAGGGGCAGTTTTTGTTTTGATTTTTATTTTTAAGACCTGCCAAGCAATTTACAGGCCTGGCAAAGATCTTCAGTGCAGGTTTCGCCGCAAATCCTGCATTTTTCGATTTTTGCTGGAGGTATTTCCTTTGCAAGGGCTCCTACAAGCTTATCAAAGCCCCTTAGCAGGGAATATTTGGTACCAGGATGCTTTGCCTCAAAGTTATTTAAAAGCTCTCTTACCTCCCCTCGCAGGGCTTCTCCGGCATACGGGCATTCGCTGAAGTCCACAGGAAGGGAGTTTACCAGGGCATAGAGTGCTACTTCTTTCTCAGGAATATTCCTCAGGGGCTTTGCCCGCAGGACCAGGCCTTCAACCGCTGCAGGCGGTGCAAGCCTGACCATACGCTCCATATCTCCCCTGAAATAGTTGAGAAGAATTGTCTGTGCTTCGTCGTCCAGGTTATGCCCTGTGACGAGTTTTGTTGCACCGATATCAAGCGCCGTCTTATTAAGGATATTTTTCCTGAGTACACCACAGTAGCTGCATGTGCCTTTTTCTCGATCCATTGCTGCCAGCTCATCCATGGTCACCCCATGTACATCTTTAAAAGATTTTATAATATGCCGTACTCCGAGTATCTCAGTGAGGTTTTTTGCAAGTTCTAGGGAATGCGGACGGTATCCGTGTATTCCTTCATCGATAGAAATTGCAACAATTTCAATGTCAGGTCTGATTCCCAGAATTTTATGCACCACATACAGGGCAACCGAGCTGTCCTTACCTCCGCTCAGAGCGACAGCTATAACCTCATTCTTGCGTATACGGCATTCTTTCCTGATAGTTAGTTTGATTTTTCTTTCGACATCCTCCACAAAATGCTTCTTGCAGAGGTGCATCCCGGAATACTTCTGAAAAATAATAGCTTCATTATTGCATTTTTTGCATTTGATTGTCATTTAAATCCTTTTTTCTGCTAATTAACAAGAAATAACTGAAAAATTAAAATTTAATAGACGGAGATATAATTTATATATAATTATATTTTTAGCTGCAATATAATAAACTACTTCTAACTGTGCAGTGCCACAATTCTTTTAGGAAAGGAAGCGATAATATATATGGCTTTTTATGTTTTTATGGAAAAACTGTTTTTAAACTCCCCTGTAACTCCTTTGTTTACTTTCTGTTCTTCCTGTCTACCCCTTTCAAGCCCTATAAATGTAGTTCAGAATCTCTGTTTCCAGGGGTATTATCCTTTTCAGCTAATAAAAATCTACATATTACTCAAGTAATTAATATAATACTTGGGAAGCAGGGGGTTTTACAATCAGAATTATTCCGGCAGAAGCAAGGTACTACAGGGATAAAGGCTGGGTTGAAAGCTATTTTCTTTTATCCTATTCTGATTACTATGATCCTAAAAATCTCAATTTCGGCAGCCTGAGGGCATTTAATGAATTTATTCTTGAACCAGGTAAGGGTTTCTCATCTCATCCACATGCCGAAGTGGAAATAACAACAATAGTGCTTGAAGGAGAGATTACTCACGAAGACAATATGGGAAACAGGGGGGTTCTGGGAAAAGAAGAAGTGCAGTGTATTACCACAGGCAGGGGCATCGAACATTCGGAGTTTAACAGAGGAAAGGAGCCCCTGCGTTTTTACCAGATCTGGATTTCTCCTTATAAAAATAATCTGGAGCCGGCATACTCTAAAAAGAAATTTGAGCCTTCCGGCTGGAAGAACAGGCTACTTCCTCTGGCTTCAGGGCAGGGTTTTGAAGATGCTCTGAAAATTAATGCAGATGTGACAATTTATCGTGCCAGCCTCGAAAAAGAAAATAAGCTTCATTTTAATTCAAAGGAAGGCAGGTTTGTTTTCATATATATCTCAAATGGAGAACTCTCTGTCAATGGCCAGAGTCTCAGGCAGGGAGATCAGGCACGTTTTGATGAGGAAGAAACCATTCACCTGGAAACGGCTACTTCTGCAGAGTTAGTGCTGATTGACATACCTGTAAACCAGGTAAATATATAAAACCATAAAGATATATAAAAAATAATAAAGATATATAAAAATCATAGAAATACAAAAAATTATAGAAATATATAAAAAAATATGAAAGTAAGAAATTATGGATAAAGAAAAACAAAAATGAGCTAAAATAAAAAGCAGAAAAAGAGGCATTGCATGAGTCTGAGACAAGTTGAGAGGGATAGTGAAAGAAAGCACGAAAAACTTCGAAGAGGGAGTAATGGAAAGCGAGTGCAATCGGGAGAAGTTGAAAAGGAGCTGCCTCGAAGAGGAAGTAATGGAAAGCAGGAGTATTCAGTAGAAGTCGAAGAGGAACAGCCTGATAGGGGAAGTAATGGAGGAACAGAACACTCAAGGGAAGTTGAAGAAAAACAGCCTGACAGGGGGAGTGACAAAAGAGAGGAACATCCAGGAAGAGGAAGTGGATGAAAAGCAAACCGTCGTAAGAGAGGATTGGCTGGAAATTAAGGCAGGCTCATGAACCCGCATTGAAGATAGGGCTGCACCTAAAAAGATTAGGGGGAGGTTTAGAAAAGGGTTGAGAATAAGTTTAGAGGGGAGTTAAAAAAGTTCTGAAAAGAGTTAAAAGAAGTCCTAAAAAGAGTTAAGAGAAGCTCTGAAAAAGGTTAAAAGAAGTTCTAAAAAGAGAGAAAAAAGTTCTAAAAAGAGATAAAAGAAATTCCGAAAAAAGTTGAGAGAAGTTTAGAAAAGAGTTGAAGTGAGAGGTAAAAAATAGCTTAGAGAGGGATTTGCCTCTCACTTCTTTTTGGCTTCTAATATTCCGGAATCCGGAGCGAGGAGAATGGCGAACCTCACTCCATTTCCTTTTTGAAACCTCTCCTGAATTCAAACCTGAGGAATGGCAAAACCTCAAGATCTTTCCTATTCAGGAGGGGCTTCAGATCTATGGAGGCAGGGTTGAGGAATGGCGAACCTCATAACCCTTGCTCTGCATTTCACTAAATGCTACTCACGAACCCCATTCAATATTAGCATTTAGAGCAGCAAGATATAAAATATCAGTCTTATATAAAACATAAGTGGAATTGATTTTTCTTTTACTTTGATGTGATAAAGAGAACTCAAATTTTTGAACGTTTTATCGCCTAGAAGGGCTATAATTATTCCTATTAGCTAATTTCCTTGATAATTGTCCAAATTTGAAGATAAAATATTTATACAACAAATAACTAAAATATTGGGTTAGATTTTTTATTTATTATATTTTAAATTAATATATTAGTTATGCAAATGTTTTAAATTAATATATTAATTATATAAATATTTTAAATTAATATACTATTTTTTGCAAATTGAAACATACATTTAGCACCTGGATTTATATTATAGGGTCATTTTCTTCTTTATATGGTGTTTTCCTCTCACACATTCTGTCTTCTTTCAGCAATTCATTCCTATATTTTTTCACAGAGTTATTCTCTCTATTTTATTAATTCTAATTGTTCAATCAATGCCATCATCCGCTCAGCTCCAATCGTTTTTTTGTACTCACTCTGAAATTAAAAATAATTTTTTTCTCATGCCTACTTGTAAAATATCTATAAATAGAGATAATTGTAATTATTGTGTATAATCTGAAATCTGAAATCTAAAATCAAGGTATCGGTGGTTGGCTGAGTGGAAGACATCTCTCTATTTTTACTTTTTTTATCAGTCGTGGGCGGTTACCTGCTTGGTATAATTTCCGGACTTTTGCCAGGGATACATAACAATAATTTTGCACTTGCCCTTGTAGCCCTCGCGCCTTTCCTGGCTGAAAAAGGGCTTACACCTTTTTATATAGCCGTGATTATTCTTTCAAATGCACTTTCACAGACTTTTCATGATATTATCCCTTCAATATTTTTAGGGGCGCCTGATGGGGATACTGCGCTTACAGTCCTGCCAGGGCACAGGCTTCTGATTGAAGGGGCAGGAGCTGAGGCAGTCCGGCTTTCAGCACTCGGAAGCGCAGGCTCAGTAGTTGCTTCCCTGATTTTCGTACTGCCATTCTCTCTTTTCTTCAAGGCTGTCTATCCCTATATTGAAGCGCATATGGCAGCGATTCTTATTCTAATAGTGTTTCTTATGCTTGCAACTGAGAAAGGAGAGGATCCAAAGGAGAAAAAAGGTTCACTTGCAAAATATAAGTACAAAGCTTTTGCCCTGGTGTTATTTCTGATTACAGGAGTGCTTGGACTCTTCGCTTTTGCCAGGGAATCACTTATGGCTCCTATTATTAATTTCGGGGAGCCTTCCATACTCCTGCCCCTGTTGAGCGGGCTCTTCGGTGCATCTCAGCTAATAATAAGCCTTCTCACAAGCTCTAAAATTCCCGAGGAATCCGTGTCTGCACTCAGACTTTCCCGAAAAAGAATTCTCAGGGGAATTCTTACAGGCAGCGCAGCAGGCTCACTTGTGGCATGGCTGCCAGGTCTCTCCTCTGCTATTGCCGCACTTATTACTGGGCTTTTTGCAAAAGTCGATTTTGACAGGATCCCCCTTAAGAAAAAAGTTCCTGAACCTAAACTCGGAAGGCTCAAGTCCTCTCTCTATTCTGATCCCTATGCCAACAACCCTGAAACGCTTGAGAGTTCCAAAGAATTCATAATCTCGAATTCCGGAGTGAATACCTCTAACGCGATTTTCGGGCTGGTAGCGTTTGTAGTAATAGGAAGAACCCGAAGCGGGGCAATGGTTGCTATAGAAGACATCCTGGGAACGAATATACTTGATTTTCCTTCAATACTGCTTTTCTTTGCCGCCATGGTATTAACAGCCCTGCTTTCTTACTTTTCCACGATCTGGATCGGAGATAATGCACATCTTATTCTAAAAAAAGTCGACTACAGCAAGCTCTGCGCAGGGGTTCTTATAGGGCTTGCAATAATGGTTTATCTCTTCACTGGACTCTTCGGGTTTTTCATTTTTGTAATTTCGACTCCCATAGGCATGCTTGCCTCCTTTATGAATGTCAGGAAATCTCATGCGATGGGAGTCATCTTACTGCCTGTGATCCTGTACTTTTTATAAAATGGCTTTTTATTTCCCTGAATTGCTTTCATCTTCCTGATTTCTAATTCACTCAGATTTTTTTAATTTACTTAGATTTTTTTAATTTCCTCATGTTTTTTTTTAATTTCCTCATGTTTTTTTTAATTCCTTCAGGTTGTTACTTTGCAGGGGCTTTTCCGACAATTGCCCTCAAGCCCTCTATCAGGTCATTTAGCAGGTTTACAGGAATCCCGACCGTTAACTCTGATTCCTCAATGCCGGTATAACTTCTGCTTCCCGAACAGCCTACTGTTATTCCCATTTTGCCTGTAAGGTAGGGCAGGGCAACGGCATCTGAACAGAGGCTCTGTTTGCCTGCAAACTCCGCTTCGAGCCTGCCTCCCTCATTATAAAGAATCGCCTGGGTCAGGAGCATTACCTGTTTTGCGTTACAGATAATCACAACAACATCAGGCATGAAAGTGGCACTCTCAAGTGGTGCATATATGCTTGCGACCTTTGACCCGGCTTCGATCCTGGGAATTTTCTCCACGGTTTTTTGTGAGGCTTCGAGGGTTTTGAAATGCTTCAGGATCTCGTAGTAGAACTCTCCACTTTCAACTTTAGGAGGCATCTTTCCCAAGCCAAGGGCTGCTGCTCCTCCTTTGCAGGTCTCATCCTCAAGCGTTGCATAAAATTCTTCCCCGGTTTTACGCACACGGTCAACCATCTGACAGTGCCTCATACTTTCTTCAATTTTCTTTATATTCTCAGGTACTTCGGCACCTTCCGGCACCAGGGCAACTGCTACAGGAGAAGTTTCCAGCTTAAGTAACTCGATCATCTCTTTACCGTACTCGTTGATTTCCTTAATTTGCTCGGGACTGGCTGTTTCTATAAAATCACCCTCATATAACTTTATTATATATAGTGTAACACTGATGGCTTAAATAGGACTCCGAAGCAATATTTCTTTTTCTTTCTGTATCCAGAAAATTTTTTCCCGCATCTCAGAGATTATATATTTTTAAGCCGGTTACGTGTAAAAATATAAAACTTAAAATGTATTGGGCTGGAATTTACAGAAAGGAAAAAGCACATTATATTAAAAAACAGCAAATGAAACTATAGATAAAATCAAAAGATAAAGTCATACTTAAATCAGGAGAGCCTGGCAAGAAAATAAAGGCAAAAGCGAGGTAAAATCTTAGGTAAAGTCGATTCTGAATCCAGAATGAAAGGCAAATCTAAATAGAATGGAGATTCAGAACGAAATGAAGAAGTCTGAATAAAATGGAAGCAATTGATCAGAAGGGGTTTGTAGAAGTATGAAAGCACAACTTGAACAGCGTTTAGCTGAGCTAAAGGCAGAATATGAGTCTGGGCAGAAAATCCTCAAAGACATCGAGTTAAAGCTTGCAGAGCTCGAAAAGCGGAAAAAGGGTCTTAATGAAACCCTCCTCCGCATTAGCGGTGCAATCGACCTGCTCGAAGAAGTGCTGGAAGGAAAAGAGGGCACATCGGAGCCAGAAATCAGAACAGGAGAAGGAACCGTAACAGGAAATGTGGAGGTTCCGAATGTTGTAAGACAGCCCCTTGAGAAAGCCGTGAAAATCCTGCAAGAATCCGGGTTCACCGCAGGAGAGATAGTCGAGCAAAAAGGAGTTTTTCCCATAGGGATTATGATCGGAGAAGTTCTAAGGCAGGACCCAAAACCAGGCACGATGCTCCCTGCTGGATCGGCTGTAAAACTTGTAGTTGCGGCAAAGGGCAAGCACTTGCCACGTAAGAAAGACTCACTGTGCAACTATTTTTCCGAGCAAGCCTGAGCTGAGGCAGAGGAGGGCTTAAAACGGAGACTCTTTCTTCCAGAACAAAGACCTCCCTGAACGAACTCAGGGAGCACTGCAGAGCAGCAATTTCAGCCTTTTCCGCATTTGAGCAATCCAGGAGCCAGGCATCCCTGAGGCTCTGCCTGGAAAAGTTTCTCAACGAATGCCAAGGCATTTCAGCAATCTTATGGCGCAACAACGATAAAAAACTTAGAAAACACCTTAGATCTGTACTCTCGATCTCAAGCAATTCTCCTATTTCTCCAGTAGCCTTCTCCAGGCTGAAAACTTTGATTAAGGAAATAAAAAAAGAGAAAAATTCAGAAATAGAAAAAACTGTGGAAATAATGGCTACCAAAGAAATGGAAGAGACTATAAAAATAGAAAAGCCCTCTAAGAATAGAAAAAAGGAGAGTGTACCAGAAGGAGAGGCTGGTCAGGAGAAATCGGCAGCTCTCTCATATAATATGGTAACAAAATCACTTACATTTCACGGGGAAAATTATGAAATCCTGCCTATTTTCCTGGCTGTAAGAGACCTTTATGCCTCCCTCCCGTTCTTCAAGGAGCTGCAGTACTGCACTGAGAGGCTTGAACAAGATCCTCAGGATGCCACAGCCCTCTTTCAGAAGGCAGTGCTCATGTATAAAGCCAGGCGGTTTGAGACTGCCCTGCAGCTTACTTCACAGGTTCTGAAGATCGCTCCTGAAGATCACAGGGTATGGTATAACCGAGGCGTTATCCTCTCTGAGCTGGGCAGGCTTGAAGAAGCACTTGCTGCTTATGACAGAACTATTGAGCTTGAACCGACTTTTGAGGTTGCCTGGGACAATAAAGGGGTTGTTCTTGCCAGGCTTGGCAGGTTTGAGGAAGCCCTGGAGACCTATGAAGAAATCCTTTTGAAATATCCCGGATACGCTGAAGCCTGGGCAGGTAAAGGTTCCATACTTTCGGCTCTCGGCAGAGAAGAAGAAGCCTTTGAAGCTTACAGTACCGCTCTTCGAATAAGACCCACTTACCTTGAAGCCCTTACCTCGGCTGGAAGTCTGCTCTCCAGACTCCACAGGTTTGAGGAAGCCCTGAAAATTTATGATAAGGCACTTGAGCTTGCCCCGACTGAACCCCGCTTCTGGGCAGCCAGAGGTTTTGTCCTTTCCGAAATTGGTAAACACGATGAAGCCCTGCAAAATTGCAACCAGGCTCTCGAACTGAAACCAGGCTTCATTCCTGCACTTGAAACCAAGGTGAAGATACTCTCGGAAATCCAGAGGCAGAAGGTCTGTTCTTCTCAGTAACTTTTTTTAATTTTTTCGATCGTTCCTTTACCATTTAATTTCTTTTTATTTGTTGTTTTATTTTCCTGTCCGTAATATTATTTTGTTAGCCTTATTATCCGGTGTGCAAGGCTTTGAGCATAAAATAACTGTGTTTTAATTAAAAGACATTCAGTATGTCAGGTAAAAATCCAATCAGAAAAGGTATATTGCATTGAAAACAAAAGTTCAGAATACCAGTTTTAGCTCTGGTTCCATGCATGAGATGTAAAAACGGCAAGGTGCGGCAAAAACCCGGAAGGGGTCCGGAATGGGCTTTCACTGGAAAAGCGAGGATTCCTATATGACAGAAGGAAATGCGAATGCGAAAATAAACAAGGCAAAGCGAGAGGAGTCGAAAGCGGCAGGAACAACAGAAGAACCAGAGGATCCCAAAAAACTCCTTACAAAGGCCGGTGAGACTGATAATTACGAGGACAAGCTCAAGCTGTATGATAAAGCCTTAACACTGGATCCCTTATACTTCGAGGCGTGGGTTCAGAAAGGTTTTGCCCTGGACAGGACTGGAAAATCAAAAGAGGCTCTTATCTGCTACGATAAAGCTCTTGAAATTGATCCTGAAAACCTGGGAATTAAGTGCCTCAAGGGCTTTGCCTTCAATAATTTAAAGGAATTTGAAAAATCGATTGAGTCCTACGACGAGGTACTGAAAATAAAGCCCGATGATATATTCTCACTATATCAGAAGGGCATGGCTCTGGAAAGCCTTGATAGATATGGGGAAGCTATGAAGTGTTACGACAGAGCACTTGAGATCGATCCGACGGATGTTCTTGTCAGAGAGAAGCAAATGAGACTTCTTGAGCTGATTTACAAAAAAGGAACAATGGAAAACTCTCCGGACATCGGCTATAACTAAATTTAATTAAAAACTGAGCTTAAAAGTCTTAATAGGCCTGAAACGGATCTTTAAATCAGAGATGATTTGTAAGCAGATCAAAAAAGAATTGAAAGGATCACAAGAAGAAAATAAGTGTTGTTAAAAGAATTGCACGGATTATAAAAAGGAAAGAATAGATAAAAAGGAAATGTAAGAACCATAAAGAGTAGAGCAATATTGAAGAAAAAAAGCAAAAAAAAGCAATATTGAAGAAAAAAGCAATATTGCCAAAAGGACTGGAAAATTCCTGAAAGGGAGTGAAGAGGACCGGTTTCCAGCATTTATTTTTTGCTCTCTTTTTCCTTTCGGATCTCTTCAACAATTTCCACAAGTTTTTCCTTAATTTTTACTATGGCGTCTACAGCCTCGCCGCCTACATCAAGAGGAGCACGTTTTTCGAGGTCGGCTTTCATTAACATGGGGTCAAAGGGAATCTCACCAAGCACCGGAATCCCAAGCTCTTCAAGTTTTTCATTAACTTTACCGGAGCTTCCTTTATTAATTACGGCAGCAAGGTGTTTTACCCCTATTTCTGAAGAGAGCTTTTTTATTCTTTCAGCCGTCTCAAGTGATCTTGCTCCGGGCTCAACTACCACGATCATGAGATCCATTCCTCTTGTAGTGCCCCTCCCGAGATGTTCGATCCCGGCTTCCATATCAAGGATAACTGCACTTTTTTCCCTGTACATAAGGTGCCTGAGAAGAGCTCTAAGGAAAGCTGAAGCAGGACACATGCACCCGCTTCCTCCGCGGTCCACGGTACCCATGACAAGCATTCTTACTCCATCGGGGCCTATAACTCCGTATTTGCTCGCAATATCATCGACTTTAGGGTTATAGATGAATGCCCCACCTTCGGCACCTGCCCTTTCCCGAATAAGGTCTTTGTAATCTGTCAGGGGCTTCGGTGGGTTTTCTACCCCAAGCGAAGATGCCAGATTCATATCCGGGTCTGCATCTATTGCCAGTACCTCGTATCCATCCCTTGCAAGCAGTCTTGCCAGAGTACCTGAGAGCGTTGTTTTTCCAACGCCGCCTTTTCCGGTAATTGCTATTTTTATGAGGATTCCCCCTGAACATTGTTCAGATTAACTACAGTGATTTTTAAGCAGGAATAAGAACCTCAAACTGTTTATATCTGTTCATTTATCCCCGACTTCGTTTCGTAATACCTTACAGAGTATTGTTCAAAATCCTTCCATTTAATAAAGATTTAGGAATTAAATACCTGATTACGCATTAAAAATACTTTTTCTTTATCGAAGAAAGAGTTCATATCTTTTTATGAAAAGGAAATTAACTCACTTTGCTATAAAATTGAACCCTTTGTCTGCAGCAACACATTTAAGGTACTTCTCAATATGGTTTCCTTCCTTTTTTGAAAATCCTGCATCCCGGGCAAGCCTGTCGAGCACCTTCTGAACTCCTGTCCCATACTGGATTGCTTTCTTTTCCTTCCAGAGAAGTTCCGGCGGGAGCAAGCTGTCGGCAGCTTTTCTCAGGATGTACTTTCTTATATAGCGGTCACTTCTTTTAAGGACTTTAAGTTCGGGGCGGATTGCAAGCCCTGTTCTTATTACTTCCTTATCCAGGAAAGGTACCCTGAGTTTCACAGAATTAGCTGTGGTGACCATATTGTCTCTCTCAAGGTTTATAGTTGAAATCTGTTTGAGGTCAGAGTAGATCTCCCTGTCAAGAACCTCAAGCCCCTGTTCAAAAAAACCCTCATATCTGCTGTAACCACCAAAGAGCTCGTCTGCGCCCTGCCCCGTAAGAAGAGCTTGTTTTCCATCTTCTTTTACAGTTTTCGCAACAAAATAAAGGGGAAGTCCTATTGCAATTTTCATTGGGTCTGTTGATTCTGTCGAGTATATTATATCAGGGATTGCGGCTTCGATTTCTTCGGGGGAAAGAAGGTGGATTTTGAGGGAATCCAGCATGCCAGCCGCTTCAGCCGCAAACTCAGCCTGAACCAGATCATGAGAATTCGGAAGCCCTACGGCATAAAGTGGAACCGAGGGATCAATCCTTTTTGCAAGAGCCGCTAAAAAAGTACTGTCAATACCTCCTGAAAATGCGATTCCTGTTGTTTTTGTGAGCCTTATCTCCACAGCTTTTTCGAGAGCCGCTTTTAGTCGGAAAGCCGCCTCATGCTCTTCCACAATCCTTTCTTTCGGAGGTTCAATTCCAAGAAATTTCTCCTTAACTTCTCCGCTCCAAACATTGAAACTCATTATGCTGCCAGGAGGGAGAGGCTGTATATTACTTCTTTCACCGCAAAAAGCTTTTCTTTCAGAGGCAAAGAAGATTATTGGCTTTTCTGCCTCTTTCTCCAGGGAATAAAACAGGGATTTGATTCCGACAGGATCTCTGGCGAGCACAAGCTCATTATCAAGGGCATAAGCCAGGGCATAACCTCCGTTTGCGCCAGAAAGTGAGGAAAAGACTGCGTTTATCGGGGAATATCCTTCCTTAATTTTCTTTTCTACCAGAGTAGAGAGCATTTCAATATCAGAATCGCTTTTTATCCCCTGTTCGGTTCCGAGTTCCCTAAAATTGAAAATATCTCCATCGAATATAAGAGCCCCTTTTCCAACCAGTGATTGGGGCATATCGCCTGTAATTTTAAGCAGAATGTTTCCTGTACTCAGTCCTTCGACTTGAGATGTTCCACAAGCATTTGACTCTCTGTGTCCCAGGGCTACAAGCCTTCTTTTTACCTTTTCATTGATATCAGGAGCTCCAGCTGCTCCTGCTATTCCACACATATTTACTCCTTTTTTTCCGTTCTAGTCAGTGTATACACGTGCCCTATCCCTATTTATTGTTTTTTATCGTTTTTTAATTCAATAGAGCACACCAATTGGAATAAGAAAAGCCATGAATTTATGAATTATAAAGTTACGAATTAAAAAGAATAGAATTATAAATAGAATCATAAAGTTATGGATTAAGAAGAGCAAGAAACAGCAAGTTAAGAATATTAAAAGCTGCGATTTAAAAAAGGAAATTCCGTTTTTATTCCCACTTTTTGGCTTCAGATTCTCGCCTTTATCTCTGTCTCATCCGGAGATTCTTCCCTTACGACTTCGATTGCATAGACCGGGTCCCCTTTCAGGGCAGCAAAAGGGTTTATCGCGCTCTTCTCATCCCCTATCCAGATTGAGTTTGCACAGTAAAGACAGCAACAGCGGGTTGGATACAGAACGTTTTCAGGTCTATAGGCGCTGCAGCAGTTACTTCCTCGCAGAACTCCGTATTTACAGAGGACAAGTTGCCTTGTAAGGTGCAACTCCTATTCAAGGCTATCCTGGCTGTACTTCTGGCTATTCGGTTCATTAAAATCCAGAATTTCACCCCATTTATAATATGTAATATATACTTTTAAAACTTCTGGATTTGTATTTTCATAAATAAGTTTGAATATTTATGGTCTGAAATAAGCTTTTTAATAATTTGTTCAATAAAAATAGCCGGATAGGATGCCCATTAAGCGAGAAATCAGACCAAAAGACATTTCTGCCTTTGCATCCCTCTACCGAGCCTTAACGCAATTTCCGGAGAATCGTTATGGGTTCATGCCTAGCATCCCCTTATGGCGGAACAGAAACGGAAAAATCCGGATACTGCTTTAACAGGAGGAATTGTCTGTCTGTAGACATTTAAATCTATATGGAACTTATATTTAACACTTTTCTTATAAATCGTAATAATAAATTAAAATATACTAGATTATATTATTAAATAAGTTATCACTAAAAAATACAGGTAAAAAATGACAACTTGAAGGAAAAGAGCTTAAATAGAATTAAAATATTCATTCTAATCAAGGGGAATATTCTGAAAAATTAAAAACAGATTTCCTGAGAACTTAGACCGAAGTTAAGAAAAATTAAAGGGCTGAGTATTAAAGATAACGAAAATTAATAAAGTAAAAAGATTAGGTTTTATCTTCCCTGCCAGTCAATCATTAGGATTTTCTATAACGTGCTTTCCCCTTTCTGAAGGCACAATTGTCAGTTCAGCATTGGGGAATTCCCTCTCAAGCGGCTCACCATCTGCAATCCTGTCCAAGGTAATAGCAACTGCTGCAACTTCGGAATGGGGCTGGTTTCCAACCGCGACGTTCCAGTCCGCGAGCTGGTAAATTTCTGGAGGGACTTTTTCTGCTCCTACGACAATCATAAGCTTGTCACAGCTTTTAAGCTCGTCAGTGACGCCGGGAAGATTGACTCCGTACATAGAAAGATGGCAGACTTTTCCGCCAGCATCTTTCCATTCCTTGATCTCCTGCTTAAAATTGACGTTATTCTTAACGTAGAAATCCCCACCCCAGCGCCTGACAACGTCCTCAAGCGTCTTTACTATTCCTGGATCGTCTGAGGCGAGGAGCATACCTTCTGCACCGAGCAGACGGGCAGTTAAGCCCACATGGGTGGTAATTCTCTTATCTCTTTCCGGGCGGTGCCCAAGGCGCAGTAAAACAATCCTTTTCATGCTCGTGCTAACACCTTGCAAGGTATTAAAAGATTTCACTGAAAAAAGAGAAGATTACTGGAACCCGTAGGTTCCGGGAACTCTTCTTAGAAGCATGCCCTCAACAACTATCGGATTTGTTCTCTGTGCCGTTGTCAATGCGTTTTCTAACTTGAATTCTTTCTCAGCATAGATCGTGAGGATTGAGTCTCCTTTTCGAACAGCTTCACCCATTTTCTTATGGATAGAGACTCCGGCTCCCTTGTCATTAGGAGCACCTGCAAGCCTGGCTATTTCGATTATCCATTTATTGTCAAATTCGATTACATACCCGTCTGCAGAAGCAAAGATGTCGGCTGTATATTGCCCTACCTGTACATCATCCGATTTTATGTTCGGATCTCCGCCCTGGGTTTCAATGATCTGTTTCATCTTCTCAAGAGCTTTCCCGCTCCGCAGAGTTTCAAGTGCAATTTCCTTTCCGCGATTTCTTGGAGCCGCACCTCCCATTTCTAGAAGAATACCCGCAATTGCGGCACTCTTCTCAATAAGGCTGTTTGGACCTTCCATGCTCTCCAGCACTTTCATAGCCTCCCGTACTTCCAGAGCAGGTCCAACTTTTCTTCCTATAGGCGAGGAGCCGTAGGTAATTGCACACTCGACGTTCATTCCAAGCCTATGCCCGAGATTAATAAGGTCTCTTGAAAGTTTTTGTCCTTCCTGAACAGAGGGGACTTTTGTACTTGGACCTACAGGGATATCAATCACAACATTGTCGGCTCCTATGGCTCCCTTTTTTGCCATAATCGAGGCAAGCATCTGATAGTAAGGGTCAACGGAGAGGGGATATTCAACCCTAATGAGTTTGTCATCAGCAGGTGCAATATTGGTGGCTCCACCCCAGACAAGTGCGCCCCCTACTTTTTCGGTTATTTCCTTGACTTCCTGGGAACTGAATTCAACAGGACAGAGCACCTCCATGAGGTCGGCAGTCCCGCCTGCCCCTGTGATCGCCCTGGAACTTGTTTTCGGAATAAGAAGCCCGTTTGCAGCTACAATGGGGACAACCAGCAAAGAGATCTTATTACCGGGAACTCCTCCTATTGAATGTTTGTCCATTATTGGGTGAGTATCAAATTCAATCGTGTCCCCACTCTCGATCATAGCCCTTGTCAGCCATTCGACCTCGTCATCTGTCATTCCGTGGATATAAGAAGATGTTATAAAAGCGGAGAGCTCGATATCACTGAGATTCTCTTCCACGATATCGTTTACGAGTATTTTGATTTCATCCTGCGTTGCAGGTTTTTTATCCATGAATTTCTTGATTACAGATACAGATTTTGAGCGGTATGCTGGGACAACCTCAACAGGTTTATCCCAGTCCTGAAAGTGCTCATATACTTCGTGAAAAAGTCCCAGCGTACCCGGAGGAACCATATCATCCGTTGTATCCACAATGGCAGAAAGGCTTTGGTGCCCACGGATACGAACCCTATCTCCCGGATTAACCCCCAGTTCCCTTGCATCGGCAACATTTAGCAACACTTTGTGCTGCCCAATCTTTATATTAAAATGTTCAAGCTTCAACTGCATGAGTAAACTCCTTCCGTTTCTTTCTCATTATAATTGTGAATCTGTCACTATGAATTCATTTCCCTGAGCTCCGACTTTATGCCTGTTCTCCATCAGGAAACTAACAGCCCGGTCTGAGAAATTATATACCTGTGATACGTGAAATAATAAATATTAAACTGAGATAACATTAACCTTCATATTATTTTAAGTAAATCCGCAAATACTTTAAGACAGGTAAATAAAAGATAAAAGTTATATAGGAAGATCAATAGGTGTGCCAATATTTGGCTCCCCTACTGTCTGTATCGCATAGAAGTTTTAAAGATCTCAAAAACTCTCAAGAACTTAAACCGACCCTAATAGGGATTTAAGAAATAAATTAAGCTGGAAATTGTACTTCTTTTTTTCAATAATATTATAATTATTATCAATTATTATCGTCCAGTTAATTTGCTGACTTTTTAGCTTAATTTGGCTACAGTTTAGTATCCAGTACATACGTTACTATGCAGTTGCTATAACTATGCAGCTGCTATAATCAATATTAATCAGGTCACTTACTCATCCTGTTATTTACCGTAGTTACGCCTAGATATGGAAACAAGCCCTTTTGCAACCACCAGTGAAATAATTCCTATAAGCGCTGCAGTTAAGAGCACCATAAGCAGGTTTTCCTCGTCAGCAAATCTAAACATTAAAACGAACAAAATAATGTTGAGTACAGCTCCAACAGCCAGCAAGAGTAACGCCGGGCCTTTTAAAGCTTTTCCAGTATCCCTAACCATCGTCCAATCCATCCTGAAGCAGGTCGTCAAATTAAGGTTTAAAGACCTATAATACCAAATTCCCGAATAAACTAATTAAATTTTAGTGAAATAGACTGTTTCCATAGCCGAAACCAGATGCTAAAACTCATGAATAACGTAAATCTGTAGCCAAGCGTAATTGTTTCTGTGATTTATCAAAGAATTGAGGTAATTGCATATAAATCTTAGGTAATTGAAATTCTCAAGTTCAGATAAACCGGGAAACTCAAATTTTGAAAACAGATTGTTTAAAAACAGCAAAAAAATGTACGCGTTAATATTACTAAACTCCATCTTTAATATAATATGCCCATAACTATTGAAAATTACGTTAAAAATTATAAAATTATACTAAAAATTATGAAATCATACTAGAAATTACAAAATTAGCCAAAACTTATACTAAAGATTGTGCTACTAAAAATCATACCAAAAAATATATAAATACTTTAAGCAAGTAGGCTAATATCTAAAATAAATACCTAAATACCTGCTCTAAAGTACGTTGAAAAATCAATATCAAGAGAATGCTGGCAAGATGACAGCTTTCATCTCAACCTGCAAGCTTCCGGTTCTCTTCGGAAGCTTCCGAGGAAGGGGACCTCCCACCTTAGAATTAAATATCCTGTTACTCTCTGGTTAAATGAATTATCATAATAGAGATCTTCTTTGTCAGAAGACATCTACAAAATCGGACTCATTAAAGATCCGTATCAAAGAAATTCAAGACATAACGATACGTAATACTCTCTTGCGATCTTCTTGAGCCATTCAGGCACCAGACAGTATCTGTCAACTATAAGCTCATTCAGGTAGTACAGAGCCTCCTCGGTTTTACAGTCACAGAGCCGCCTAACTGCCGTTCTCCTTCCCCATGCTGATCTTTCATCATCCAGAGCTTCAAGGAAAAGCTGGTATTCTCTACTATTATTTTCCATTACATTATAAATATCTACCAATCAATATAAATATTTGTATTGCACTATGAACTAAAACATGTTAAGTACATCTGCCGTAAATTTTCCTGAGCTTTTTGGAGGTTAAAACCGCTAACAAGTTTGATAAAAAACTGATGAACTACAAGTCTCAAGAGAAACTACAAAATTTTCATGTGAAAAATAATTATTAGGAAAACTGTTATATAAAAAATTAACTAAGTGCTTCTGAAGAATGTGTAAAAACACTGCAAAATATCATACAAAACGAGAAAATAAGAAAATAGAATTCCCATACAGTGATCAGTTGATGAGAATTCTTGCACAAGGTCTTGTTCGCTATGCTCTAGTATGTAAAACAATAGCTAAAAACGATATATAATTAACGGGAATTAAATTTTAAACCCGGAGAGATATTAGTCGGCATTGAAATGTTTAATTAGAGCGATTATTTTAACCATGCTGCTAATTTTTTGCCGGATTAAATTATTTAGGGGGAAAGTGCAAAAAGGGGTGAAGCAGGGAAAAAGAAAGAATACCAGAGTTTGCAAAATCTTTAAAGAATTTTTAACTTAATACTCCCTTGTTCAGATAAAAATATTGCCATAATTGTGCAGATTCACCAGTAAATACTGCCATAATTGTGCAGATTCGCCAGTGAGATTTGAGCTATTTGTGGATAGTTGATTGATTCGCAAACAAGAATTAGCCAGGCTCACTTTATACTTATAATAAGCTCGCAGGTAACAACATAATAACATCATTTTAATGACTTCATCTTGAGCTTATGGCTTTTACTGGATCGAGTTTTGCTGCCTGCTGAGCAGGATATATACCCGCAATTAAATTCAGAAGGAAAACCGCAATTATAATAAATAGAATATCCTGTGCTCTGACTATGACGGGAATTGTGGTAAGTCCCCCATAGAGTTCGGAAGAAGCACCAGGGATTTCATACTGACCTATTGCCAGGGCTACCACTACCCCTGTCAGGGTACCGATAAGAGCTCCTAACAAGCCGAGAATGCCGCTTTGAAGAAGGAAAATTGTCCGGATACTCGAAACTGTGGCACCCATTGCGCGAAGCATACCTATTTGGCGTGTCGCGCCTATAACTGCCAGATTCAATGTGCTGACCACGCCGAAAGAAGCAATTACGACAATGAGGCCGAGCACGACGGTATTAGAGGTGCTCTCAATGGCAATAGTCCTGAGAATTTCGGGATTGGTTTCAGTCCAGCCTCTTGCATTATAGCCTGTTTTTTCGATCTCGGCAGCTACTTCTCTGTCCCTGTTAAAATCCTCAAGCCTTACAGAAAGTCCGTTAATTACATCCGCAACATCATAAAACTCCTGGGCGGTATCCAGGGAAGTATAAGTGAGGGATTCATCCAGAGGAGAGCCAGTATGAAAGATCCCGACAACCCTCAGGGAAAGAGGGCTTGCATTGGGAAAAGACACATCAACGGAATCGCCCAGATTAACCTCAAGTTTATCTGCCAGCCTCGAGCCGATTACTATTGTGTTTCTGGAATATTCAAGTTCCCTGAAATCTCCTTCTACCATATCGGCTTCAATACCACTGATATTGTTTTCCTGTTTAGGAAGTACACCTTTTAGCTCGGCGTTAAGTGAATTTGTCTTGAACCTGAAGGAAGCTTCTCCAGTAAGAAAGGGAGAAACCGTAGAAACACCTTCGATCTTAGATATATCGTCTACCAGAGTCCTGTAAAGATAGATATAATCTTCACCTTCCTTCGGTGAGACTAAGACGTGAGGGAGTTTATCCACTGTAGTGTCGTAGAGTTCGTCCGTGAAACCAACCATAAGCGCCTGGGAAACAGTAAGTATCATAACGGCGAGAGCTATCGCTCCAACCGAAAGAATTGTCTGAAATCTTCTTGCCCGTATCTGCCTTAACGAAATAAAGAGTTCGTAGCGCATTGGTTCACAACTCTACTTCTTAAGTTTCCCTGTCATTCCTATTTTGGAGTTTTCTCAGTTTATGTCGCTTTGAATTTTATATCTCTTTGAACCTGTTTCTTTGAACCTGTTTCTTTGAATCTTATACTTAAATGACAGATTCATCTCCGAGTTTTCCTCAAAAAAACCGACACCAGAATAAGTCCTATAATTCCCGCAACTGAAGAAAACCCGGGAATTCCATCTTCATCATTCTCACCCGGGGTTACTGCCCCGTTGTCAGTATCATTTATCTGACTTACATTTGAAACCGCTGAAAGGTCGGATTCGATTATAGTTTCCCTGCGCTCAATAATGTCGCCATCGTTTCCCAGAAGCTCAATCTCAAGCCTGTAAACTCCTTCCGGAAGCCTCTCATTCCAGGCAACCTCAATTGTTTCATCCTCATTATTCAGGAGCACAGGAATCCTTGCTCGGATAGATTCTATCAGCCCTGAGGTTCTATTTCCTGAATTTTCAGCCAGTCCATATACAGAAAATGTTAGATTTCCCTCAAAGGGCACTTGGGAGCGCCCAAAAACCGTTGCACTGGCTCCGGTTTCATCTTCGTAGATATAGGTAATCTCGGCATCGTCCCTGGCAGTAAACCTTTCGCTTGAACTTATAAATTCCCTCTGAGGAGAATATGTCTGAATTTTGACCCGTCCCACATATTCCTTATTGTTCTCAAGAAGGGTACCCCAGGGAGCGGAAAAGATATCTGGAGCGCTGGTAAGAGATAATTTTTCGGACTTTGTGGAGTAAACAACGTCTGAGCCGCTTATAAGCATGTATTCAATGTCAAAAAGTGAGGCTTCTTTTGGTGAAAGTGCAACACTTATTCCCTGGGAATTAGGGACCAGATCATTGACCTGTAGCTTTGGAGCAGAACTGCTGCCGTAAGCAAAGTTATATTCCAACTCTGAAACAACCTGTCCCCCGTCAAGAAGCCGAGCTCTTACTATATAAGCTCCACGTTCAGGATTGCTGACGTTCCAGAAACCAACCTTTCTAACCTCGACACCTGCAGGAAAACTGCCAAGTAAAAGCACCTGCCTGTCAAGTGTTCTCTCACGCATCCTTTCGGAACTTATAAGGAGTACTTCAAAACTAAGGTTTTCTTCGGGCTGGGTCGAATAAAGAGTAACATCAAAGGATTCAATATCACTATAAAGTTCGGTTACGTGAACCGTGTTATTCTCTCCGGGAGGAGAAACGTCTGCTGCAAATGCTGGAATGGTGGAAAGGATAGATAAAACAAATAAAAAAAGCACGGCTTTCATTGTCTTTTTTCCCCGATTCAATTGTCAGAAAGATTGTTTTGATGTTATTTAAAAGAAATGTAACTTGAGAAAAGATAGTTTTTCGGTTTGGAGAAAAACATAAGCCGATCAGGGATGGAAAATGGGAAAGGAAGCACCAGATTAAAGGCAAAAAATAAGAAAACAAACTTCAGAAGATAAATATCTGAAATCAGTCAGTTTTTAAAGTAAATAAACAAAACCTGCATTGAATCCGAAAGTATTTATTCTTTAGTTGAGGTATATGAGGAGGAATATTGAAAATAAACAAGTTTACTTGATTTGCATCCTCAGGAGAAAACAACAGCCAACTTATTAGAATTACAAACGTAAGTATAAAAATAAGTTTTAAAAATCGGTTTTCGAGCAGAAGGTGTAGTAAAAAATGGAAAAGAAAAGCATCTTGATCCTGGGAACCGCCTCCCACGTTGGGAAAAGTTCAATCGTGACTGCTCTATGCAGGATCCTGTCGAGGGAGTACAGGGTTGCCCCTTTCAAAGCTCAGAACATGAGCCTGAATTCCTGGATCACAAAGGATGGAAAGGAAATCGGAATTGCCCAGGCAATCCAGGCAAAAGCCGCAGGTACCGAGCCCACTGCTGATATGAACCCTGTTCTTCTCAAACCCAAAGGAGACTGCGTATCCCAGGTAATCCTGCTGGGAGAGCCTTATGCTGACAGGAGTGCAGGTCAGTATTATGATTCCATTGCAGAGATGAATGAAGTTCTCGCAGGGGCTCTCGAAAGACTTTACAGGGAACATGATATTATTGTTATGGAAGGGGCTGGAGGAGCTGCAGAGATTAACCTTTATGAAAGGGATATTGTGAATATTGGCACTGCAAGGCTTACGCAGGCTCCCATAATCCTTGTTGGGGATATAGAAAGAGGAGGCGTTTTTGCAAGCCTTTACGGCACTGTTGCACTTCTTCCTGAGGATGTACGGAAAAATGTAAAGGGTTTTATTATCAATAAATTCAGAGGCGACTTGGAAATCCTGAAACCAGGCCTTAAGCAGCTTGAAGAAATGACCGGCATCCCTGTACTTGGAGTCCTTCCTTATTTCAAGCTCAATATTCCCTCGGAAGATTCAGTTTCAATTGAGGATAAAGAAGAAACAAAAAACGAAAAACCGGTAGAAATCGCAGTTATCCGCCTGCCCAGGATTTCGAATTTTACAGACTTCGAACCCCTGGAGAGATCTGCTAAAGTTCGCTATGTGGAAATTGATGAAGATCTCGGAAACCCGGATGCAATCATAATCCCGGGCACAAAGAATACGGTTAATGACCTGCTCGCCCTTAAGGCAAGCGGTATGGCTGAAAAAATTCAAGCCTTCAAGGGAAGAGTCCCGATTTTCGGGATCTGTGGCGGCTACCAGATTCTTGGCAAAATAATTTACGATTCCGGAGTCGAAAACGGAGTTGAAGCGCAATTTGAGGGACTTGGACTTCTGGATATAAGGACAAAGTTCGGAGAATACAAAAAGCGAACGGTTCAGGTTACGAAGAAAGTGAATGCTTATGGTCCCATACTGGCTCCCATCGACGGAGAGGAGATCAAAGGATATGAGATCCATATGGGAATAACCGACTCCTACCGCAATGTCTTCGGGGATGATGGTGCGATTGATGAAGCCGGTCTGGTAATTGGCACCTATCTGCACGGGCTCTTTGACAACAAAAATATAAGAGATGCACTTATGAAATACCTCTATGAGAAAAAAGGGCTTGAGTACAAGCCTGATAATGTCATGACCGAAAACGATGCCTATGAAGAACTTGCAAATATAGTCGAGCAGAATCTTGAAATGGAAAAAATCTACGAGATAATTGGAGTCTAAAAATAGTTTTCACAGTATATGCATTGTATAAATATAAAATATAACAACAACAATCAGGATCTACCAGATGGAAAAACCTGATAAAGCTTATTTTAGAAAAGGAGTGAGCGGTTTCAGGAGAGTATTGGGAATAGTTGGGACAGAAAAAATTATATAATCGGGGAATAGGTACAGTGTTCGCGGAGGGTGTAACCGGCCTCTGGAAACCGCTCAATAATATTGATTTATTGCTAGTTATTTATATATTGTGAATTTGTTCGATTATAATTTCAAATTTTAACATTTATGCTAAAATCCCCCGAAATCTCCTGACCAAAAAGCATGCATAATTCGTTGACTCGCATTGACCTGAAACCGTTGCCTATAACCCGTTTCAAAAAATGCTTGACCGAAACCGTTGCGCCGGTTTATCACCAAACGTTGCGCCGCTTGACCACGCCGTTGATTGGGGTTTTCGCTCAAGCCTTTTGAAAAAAGGCTTGTGATCAAACTTTTCTTAAAGACTTATAGGGTTTGGGAGAAAATAAGCAAAGTTTCTACTCATAATAAGCCCTCTTGAGCGAACGAAGTGAGCGAAAAGGGCACCGTCCTCCCGAGACGGAACTCGGGCGAGACGGGACTCGGGCGAGACGGAACTCGGGGCGCAATTCAGGCGAGACTGTGCCCGAATTTTAGAACATCTTGACCTTCATGCCGAGTCCTTTATTGACAGCCCTCTCATAAACAAGGTGCGCGCTTGCAACATCCTGAATAGCAAGACCAGTTGAGTCGAAAATAGTAATTTCCTCTTCACTTGTCCTGCCTGGTTTCAAGCCAACAATCACCTCGCCAAGCTGGGCATGAATATCATTTTCCGAGATGTAGTGTTTTGAGAGAGGGACATTTACTTCTCCTGAATGGAGGGCTTGGATCATATCGTCCACAATAATCTTGGACCGAATTAAAAGTTCGGGGTCAAGTTCTTCTTTTCCTACAGCATCAGCGCCTATTGCGTTTATATGGGTGCCTTCTTTGATCCACTGAGCCTTTACTATAGGTTTCCGGGTAGGAGTAGTCGTGACGAGAATATCACAATCACAGACCTTCTCAATACTATCTTCATAACGGATTTCACAGGGCGTAATGCCTGCCATCTCCCGGATAAACTGCTCAGAACTTTCTTTTGTCCTTGAGGTGATTCTTACCAGTTCGGGCTCAAAAACCTTGCATAGGGCTTCGAGCTGGGTCTTTGCCTGGTTTCCGGCTCCTACTATGCCTATAATCTTCGAATCCTTTCTTGCAAGATATTTTGCGGCTATCCCGCCTGCAGCTCCTGTCCGGACATCGGTCAGGTAGGTTCCGTCCATAACTGCTATAGGAGTCCCTGTTTCCGGGGAAATGAGGACAATAAGCGCCATTACTGTGGGGAGTCCACGAGCAGGGTTTCCAGGGTGGACGTTTACAATTTTCACGCCAGTAATATTCTCTTCCTCAAGATATGCAGGCATCGTACGCAGGTCTCCGTTATAAGCTGTATAATAGAGATACGATTTGGGAGGCATCTGGACTCTGCCAAGCCCATGCTGCCTGAAAGCCTGTTCCACTACCTGCATATCAGAACTCATATCCATAACGCTTTTTACTTCTTCTTGAGCCAGCCATAATACTTCCATATTATAACCCTCCAGCCTGAACCGTGAGCTGGCTCACAGCTGAAAACCAAGATAAAATTCAACAGATCCGAAACAACCTAAGATACAAACTAACGACCTGAGACCACACATTATCATTTTTATTTGCGCAAATATGTATATATAACATATATCTTCACTCATTTAAAGAACTCCCTTCCTAAAAGGAGACAACCGTTAATGAGAGATATGCATGAAAGTTCAGCTGATTTTTCAGATTCCTGTATAAAAGAGGAAGTGCTCAAAGAAAAATTGCTCAGACCTGCGCGGGATATCAGGAGCATACTCCGGTGGGGTTACCCCAAGTTTTCAACTATCCGATTTGTGGCTGACCATTTTCAGCTCAGCTTGGAAGAAAGGCATATTCTCGCAAGGGTAATTATGCCTCCTGACAGGATCATCTCCAGGATCAACAAGAAAATAGACTGCTCAGAAATAAAAGATAGAAAAATTCTCATTGACGGGTACAATGTTCTCCTTACTGTGGACAGCCTGCTAAAAAAAGAACTCATGTGGTTCTGCGATGACGGGTATATAAGAGACACCAGATACTATTTCAGCAAGGCAAAGCAGGCTGAAGATATTGAGGAAGCTCTTGATGCAGTCCTGGGATTTCTTTCCGAAGCCAGCCCAAAATCAGTTTTTTTTCTTTTTGACGCCCAGATAAGTCGCAGCGGGGAACTTGCAGGTTTCACCCGCCGTAAATTGAAAGAATATAAAATTTCAGGCGAGGCAAAGACCTCAAAAATCGCGGATTTTGAGCTTAAAACCGAAGGAGGAAATCCAGAAAGTAATGTGATTGTAGCAACTTCCGACGGAATTATCATAGATTCGGTCAAAGAGGTGCTGGATATTCCTGCATGCCTGATGGAAAAAATGGGAATTGAACCCATCAGGCTGTATTGATCGGTTACCAGGCACTTCGTTTAAACAGCTCAGCCTGCCTGTATTCTCAGCGAGCACTTCTTTGAATTTGCGTACAGCAATTCCGGACCCACTCAGGCGCCTCTTTCCGTCAATTTAGACTCTGCTTACATGTAAACTGTAGCGCGTTTCTACGTCATATGTACCTTTAAGTTCTTCTTCGGTCAGGATTCCTTTATCAATCAATCTGCTGAGAGTTTTCCTGTCAACCGATTCGACTATATCCCAGAGGTCTTTCTTCATGAGGTAGGGTTTTAACCTGTTGATGCGCCAGAGTTTCCATTCAACCTTCTGCCGCTTGACTTCTACGTTCCCTATTCTCAATACATCGATATCTTTTTCCGCAAGGGCATTGAGGATACGATTTCTCAATTCCTCTCTGCGCTTTTCCAGAATCGAGATTGCAGAGACAATATCATCGTATTCAAGCACAACATCCATAAGATCCATGTCTTCAGGATCCTGTTCATTAATATCAAGTTCCACTATTCTGCCCCCTATGTATAAGTAGAATAAAAACTCCCATGGTTCTTTTTAACTGATTGAATTTTTCAGCTGGTTTTTAATTAACTGGATTTTTAATTAACTGGATTTTTAATTGACCGACATCTAATTATCTGGATTTTTAAGCTTATTAATACTTGATTTTAGACTTTGACATTTATAAGCCTGCCTTTACAAAAGGAAATTGAAAACCTGATAGAGTATATGGTGCTTGAAGAACTTCCCTTGAGGTTTGGAAAACGTTTATTGTGAAAAAATTCCTTTCATATATGGAAGAAAAACTCGGATTTGCCTCCCTGAGAGGCTCTTGAGTAGAGGTGCCCCCGTGGTATCAAAAAAGGTTTCCAGGAAAGTTGCCGCAAAAGAAGAACTGCTTCTCCTTTTACCTGAGATAGACCGCATTTTTGATTCGGAACCAGCTGTGCTTAGAATTGATACTGAGCCGGTAATGATCGTAGGGGATATTCACGGGAATTTACAGGCGCTGGAATACGTAATAGAAAAAAGGGAAGAAATGAATTATAAGAATTTTCTTTTTCTCGGGGATTACGTGGATAGAGGCCCTCAGGGTACCGAGGCTCTTATAAGGCTTTTCCGGATGAAGCTTGAAGACCCGGATCATATCTTCCTGCTAAGGGGAAATCACGAAACTGTGGATATGAACATCTACTATGGTTTTTTTGCAGAGATAGGTTTTGATGAGGAATTTCTCTTTAGAGTGAGCCAGACATATGATAAAATGCCGATAGCGGCTGTACTATCCGGGCACACATTCTGCGTACATGGAGGGATCAATGGGATAGGCAGCATTAATGATATCAGGAAGGAAAAGGCTTTTCCCTATCTCTGGAATGATCCTTCAAACCATCCCGGACTCACCGCTTCGAGGAGAGGCTCAACTGTAAAGGAATTCGGACCTGACATTGTAGATGGATTTTTAAAGACAAACCACCTGAAAAGAATAGTGAGAGGTCATACAGCCCTTGACAAAGGGTACAGGTGGTGGTTTGACGGAAAACTGCTCTCACTTTTTTCCTGCCCGGATTATGTCGGACTTGGGAATGCAGCAGCTTTTGCCCTGTTTGAAAAAGAGGAAATAAAGCTGTTCGTCTTCGGGGATCAGCAGGAATAAGAGAAAGTTTACTCTTATTGAGCCACTAATTTCTAGAAAAAATTCTATCTGTAATATGTATTCTGAAAACTCTACTCGGAATACCCGAGAATCTCGTTTTATACCCTAGGAATAATCAAAGTAAAAAAGAAAATGTCGGGTTGGATGTTATTATAGGGTTGGATGCTATAGGGTTGGATGTTATATAGGCAGGATCGCAGATTCGAAAAGCCTGATGACATAAAGATCCAGACTTTTATCTCAGTCTAGAATTATCCAGGTCTCTGTCATCTTGCTTCCTATATCTGGATCTAGCTGCATAGCCTTCATATATTCCTTTTTGGCTTCGTCAAAGCGACCCATTTTTCTCATAAGAAGGCCGTAGTTGTAGTGAAGGGGAGGATAATACGGATTTAGGGCAAGTGCCTTCTTATATTCGTCCTCGGCTTCGGATAAGCGTCCAATTTCTGAAAGAAGGTTTCCGTAGCTGTAATGTCCTTCTGCACTCTCAGGATCCAGACTGAGCGCTTTCTTGTATTCCATTTCAGCTTCGTACCGCCTCCCAAAACGGGCAAGGAGATTTGCATAATTGGAATGGACTTTTGCATCGTTTTGATCAAGGGCGAGAGCTTCCATGTAGTGAGCCTCAGCTTCTGAGACTCTGCCTTCTCTTGCGAGGAGGTTCCCATAATTAAAAAGAGTTCGCCTGTGCCTGGGGTTGAGAGAGAGAGCCTTTCTGTACTCGACTTCGGCTTCTGAAGAGCGCCCCAGGAAAGAGAGCAGGACTCCATAGTTGTGGTGGAGGCTTGGATCTTCAGGGTCCAGTACTATTGCACGCCTGTACTCCTTTTCCGCATCCCTCAGTCTTCCCAGCTCGAAAAGCAGGTTTGCGTACCCGCCTCGCGCAGGGACATAGTCAGGGTCAACCGTAAGCGCCCTTAAATAGTACTCTTCAGCTTCCCTTACATACCCGCACTCGGTCAGGAGATGTGCGTATCCTGCATTCGCCTTTACATGCTGTGGTGAAGCTTTAAGTACGGTTTCATATTCCTTCTCGGCATCCTCAGTCTTTCCGAGTTCCAAAAGAAGTTCAGCGTAGGCACACCTTACATCTCCGTTCTCTGGACTTTCTTTCAGAGCCTCCAGATAACTTGCCTCCGCCTCAGGGAAAAAGCCCAGAACATGAGCCGCAGTGCCAAGTGCAAAGCAGGCATCCTCACGGAGTTTTCCAGAGGCTCGAGTAAAGCATGCTTTTGCGAAAACATATTCTTCCATGACCATTTTCTGCTGCTTGCAGGCACTGGAAAGATCAAGCAAGATTGTGGGGGAAATGGATTTTCTTTCCGCAAGTTCCAGGGCAAAATTAACTGCAGAGCACAGATTTTTCTGGTAGGATCCAATTATTCCAACAACATTATATACAAAGTCATCAATTGCATCGAAGTCCATACATCCGGCACCTCAGAAAAACCATTTTTTTAGGGGGGTAAGTGAAACTATCTCTGTAACATCCGGACTATATTTAACATTTGATAGAATATATTAGTGAGTGAGTATTGCAAAGTATCTGGTGTATATTATTATTTTATAAATGGTGCGTTAGATTACGAACATAGTATTATACCTATCATATAACAGGCTATCCCTTTTTCTCGCAAAATAAAACAGTTGCCTGCTTAGAGCAACAACACTTTCCTGACAAAGCAGGCTTTTCATGATAAGGGCAGCCTTATTAAAGTAAGACGGCTTAAAAAATTAATAGAAATTTATAAAATAAGGCAATTATTATTTTTTGTAAAAAATGAAAGAAAATACAATTGACTAACATAGAAGGATAGTAGCTCCTCACTGTAAGATTTAAAACAAACATTTAAACTATTGCTAACACATATAGAGAATTATTAATAAGTACATCTCAACACTGATAAATACCCAAAATCCTGAAAATGATCAGTATGTTTTTTAAACTTTTGTCTATTTTCCTGATTATCCCAATTATTGAGCTTTACTTACTCATCAAAATAGGGGGAGTCATCGGGGCATTAAATACCGTGCTCATTATTTTAATAACTGCAAGCCTGGGCGCTTATCTGGCAAAATCCCAGGGTTTCCGCGTGCTCCGCGAGATCCAGGAAACAATGAGCAGAGGTTACATGCCAGGAAATGAACTTCTTCATGGTTTCTTCGTACTGGTTGGCAGCTTTGCCCTTCTAACTCCGGGTTTTCTGTCCGATATAATAGGGCTCACCATGCTCATACCCCGGATGAGGGAAATTTATGTGGAATTCACAAAAGGGATTATAAGAAAAAAGATACAGAGTGGTCAGTGGCAGATGAGAATGTATACTAATTTTCGATAACTTTAAGTATCCACTTTTGCCCTGACAAAAGGATCAAAAACTCATTAATCATTTTAAGCTTGTTCTAACAACTTTGATGAGACATCTGGCAGTTCCTGCTTGAAAAGGTAGAAAAAGTATAATATTAAAGGAGCAGTGCAATCCTTCTATCAAAGTTATTTACCTAATTACTACTTGTCTGATTGATCTCCGTTCAATGAACCGGGATTGGCTACATCCTTCAGCCTTTCTTTTGCTACCTTTTCAACGTCATTAAGAATCTCTATCCGGTATCCTTTCTCAGACAGAATCCTGATTCGTTTTTCCGAGAGTATTCCCTGGACCTCAAATGAACCATCCACAAGCTGTTTTGCCGTCTTGCCAAAGACATCAAGATCATACAGGCTTTGAAGATCGCGCAACCGGTCCCATGTATCGGTGTGTATCCTTACAATATAATGACCCACGAAAATCAGTCCTTCCTTCAGGGATGCTTACCCTGGAAAAATGCCGTTAAGATCGAGGATTACTGTCCTGCTGCAGCCAGGCAAAGTTCACTCATGGCGGCGCAGACATCCTGAATAATATTGCTCATTTCACTGAAAGGTGGAACGAATTCCTGCCCGAACTCGATAGTATAGGCGTAAACTTTCCTGTGAAGGCTGTTTACTATATGACGGCTAAAGGCATAGTCGTCTGATGTCCCGGATGTCGGATAGAGCCCTACAGACTGTTGAACGGTGTAATTCTCTCCACGTACTGCCGCCAGTGCGTTGTTCATACGTTCGGCTAGATTTATAATCCTGTCTTTATCCTGAGTGGATATGAACTCTCCATAAATTGTATCATTTAAATATCCACGTTTTCCATTATATACAGGATTAAAAAAATTTTGTTCTGGATTAATGGTCTGATTATTATCATCTCCCCAATTATATAGTATAAGCCCGCCATAGCTGTGCACATCCACAAAGTAACCGATATTCGGGTAAGTATCAAAGAGATAGCGTACATTACGGGTTTCTGGCTCGGAAAATGGACTTTTCCCTTTGTATATAAAACTCGATGGGTTTGAGGAGGTTCCAATTCCACTGTTCCACAGGAAATCGAAACTCCGGTTTAAATCCACACCCTGAGATGATATCTCTACAGCATTATTCGGATTGCGGTTCTTACGCCACCAGAAATGTTGGTGACCACCCGAGTTTGGATCATATGTCTGGCTGTAGTGCTTGCCGTCCGGGTTCACATCAGGAAAAACAAACACATCAAGGTTTTCAAGAATTTCACGGACCTGATCTGCAGGGAAACTCTTCCCTCCATAGGTTAGCTCGCTGCCAGCGCGGTAAGCATTGATGAGATTGACAAGAAAGTTTACGCAGATATCCGAACCGCCCCATTCCCGCGCATGTATACTGCCGGTAAATAGTACACCAGTTCGATCTGTTTTCGTTCCGGCGCGTATATGGACAGCATGAGATATTCTATTCTCCCAGGTACGATGAGGAAGTTCAATGAGAGTTACGAGACCGGGGTGCAGAGCCTGGAGATTGGCAAGTGCAGACTCAACCTCATCTGCGGTCATGTAGCCCATTACTGCACGTTCTTCAAATCCCAAAAGCCCGGCAAGTTCAGCAAAGCGGTTTACAGGCGAGACTTCCTGTACTCGTTCCTCAGCTACCCGTGAAAGGTCGGAGACTTTCTCCACGATATAGCCTGCCGCTTCAACCTGCCGAATCTGTTCCTCCGTTAAAATACCTGGAACCATAAAACGATCAGCAGCCAGCTGCCGTGCAGAGCTATACTTTAAATCAAGCTCGAATTTATCCAGAGCCCTCAATTCTTCAAGAGTTTTAGCAGTGATTTGAACTGAATAAATTGCCGTTTAAATTACCCCCCTAATGATTCTCTTTATCCTGACCTCTGCAGGCACAAATTCCTGCTGATATTGAGCATGAGCGCCACAGAATCTCCAGCAGGCAGTTATTCGGATAAGTTCTTCCAGGCAGTTATACAATAAGCTCTCAGTTTTCACATAATCTTGAAAGAATCGATAGCCAGAAAGAATAGACTGCTGTACATCGGTAATTTCAGAGCAGGCCCAGACCTGTACCCTATCCCCTTCATAACTGTATGCCATACTGCTCAGCGCTTTGACTCAGACCTGTGTTTGTATATATTGATTATTATATAAAAATGGACTCATGCACAGCTCAGGGAAGCAAAATATACAATAAATTCATATTGCGCAAGCCCCTATTTTCATAGGGGAGTTCTGATGGCAGAAAAGCGCTTTGTTTACATGGATCATGCAGCCACTACCTTTACAAAACCTGAAGTGTTTGAAGCTATGCTGCCTTTTTTAAAGGAACATTTCGGAAATCCTTCTTCTCTGTATTCAATAGGGAGAGAAGGTAAAGAGGCAGTAGAAGCCGCCCGTGAGCAGCTTGCAAAAGCCCTGGGGGCTAATTCTGAAGAGATATATTTTACCTCAGGGGGAACAGAATCCGATAACTGGGCGATTAAAGGAACGGCTTTTGCCAGGCGAAAGAGAGGAAAACATATCATCACAACGCCAATCGAACATCATGCCGTGCTCTACCCCTGTGAGTACCTGGAAACACAGGGCTTTGATGTTACTTATCTGCCTGTAGATAGGTACGGACTTGTAGACCCTGCAGAGGTTGAGGCTGCAATCAGGGAGGACACGATTCTTATCTCGGTAATGTATGCAAACAATGAGATTGGGACAATAGAGCCGATTTCTGAGATAGGTGAGATCGCACAAGAGCATGAGATTCCTTTCCATACCGATGCTGTGCAGGTGATAGGTAAAATCCCCCTGGAGATGAAAAAGAAAGAGAGGAACGTTGACATGCTTTCCCTTTCCGCTCACAAGTTCTATGGGCCCAAGGGAATTGGAGCTCTCTTTCTGCGGGAAGGGACAGAAATTGATAACTACATGCACGGAGGCGGCCAGGAGAGCAAAAAACGAGCAGGAACCGAGAATGTTGCAGGTATAGTTGGATTGGGAAAAGCAATAGAACTTGCAGCAGCAAATATTGAGGAGCACGACAGGAAGATGAGAAAAATGAGAGACAGGCTTCTTGCTGGACTTCTGGAAATTCCTCATTGCAGGTTAAACGGACACCCGGAAAAACGCCTTCCAGACAACATCAACTTAAGTTTTGAATATATTGAAGGGGAATCCCTGCTTCTTATGCTTGACGAGATGGGAGTCTGCTGTTCTACAGGCAGTGCCTGTTCTTCAGGTTCCCTTGATCCCTCGCATGTGCTCAGGGCAATAGGGCTGCCTCCGGAAATAGCTCAGGGTACGCTTCGCCTGACACTTGGGGATGAAAATACTGAAGAAGACATTGATTATGTACTTGAAGCCCTGCCTGAAATTGTTGAAAAACTCAGAGCTATATCTCCTTTCTATAAACCAGAAAATATATGTGAGAAATAAAAAGACGTATAAAATAACAAGGTCTGGGGAACTATATGTATAATAAAAAAGTTATGGATCACTTCATGAATCCCAGGAACGTAGGGGAAATTGAGGATGCTGACGGCGTTGGAGAAGCAGGAAACCCACATGGGGATCACATGAAGATTTTCCTGAAAATCAGGGATAACCGCATTGAGGACGTAAAGTTCAAGACATTCGGTTGTGCGGCAGCGATTGCATCCAGCAGCATGGCGACTGAAATGATAAAAGGCAAAACCCTGGAAGAAGCCTGGAACCTGACAAACGAGGCAGTTGCCGAAGCTCTTGAAGGCTTGCCTCCAGGCAAACTGGAGTGTTCAGTCGTTTCCAGGGAAGCTATCCACAGGGCAATTAACGATTACAGGAAAAAGCAGGGGCTGGAAACACTTCCGGAGCAGGACTGAAAGAAAAGAACAAAAAACAATCTACCCGATTTAACTTTTAAGCTTACTGAAAAAGCCGCTTCCCTTACCATACTTACACAAGAGACGCACAAAACCTTTTAGATGTACTGTATTCCTCATCTGCTTACATATCCGTATCTGCTTTACTTACTTATCGTAAAGTTGATCTTGTATTCTCCCGATGATACTCCATGAAAAAAGTAGGAATTATAATTACTGACCCTGGAGACTGGACAGCCAGAGCACTTACTGATGCAGCAAGAAAGAAAGGTTTTTCTCCTTTTATTCTGGACCTCAGGGCTGCAGAGGTCGGCATTAATACGATAACTGACGAGCCAATAGCCAGGAAATTAACGACAGTCTTTAAAGTAGGAAATATAGATCTTAGAGATCTTGATGCTATAATTGTAAGGGACGTAGGCGCAGGAGCCTTTGAAGGCGTGTCTTTAAGGTTTGATATTCTGCGGGAACTTGAAGCCGAAGGAATCCCTGTTGTCAATTCCCCTGAAGCGATCCGGAATGCCGCAAATAAGTACCATGCTTCCTATCTTCTGGCAAGGGCCGGACTGCCAGTGCCCGAAACTGTGGCAGTACAGGATGTAGAGTCGGCTCTGAGGGTAATATCAAGGTTCGGAGATGCCGTTATAAAGCCTGTATTCGGGTATAAGGGAAAGGACATTGCAAGAGTAAAGCATGGGAAAGTCAGATTTTCGGACAGAAAGATAGAATCTTCATCCCTGGAAGCAATCCTCAATAAATTGCTTGAAGAGAGAGGTATGCTGTATATTCAGGAGTTTATAGAGAATCCTGGAAGAGATATTAGAGCCTTTGTCGTTGGTGGCAGGGCTATAGGTGCCATTTACCGTAAAGCGGCATCTGGCTCCTGGATTAACAACCTTAGCCAGGGAGGAAGCGCAGACAGGTGCTCGCTTACGGAAGAGCAAAAAGAAATTGCTGAGAAAGCTGCACTGGCAATAGGCACGGTTTTTGCAGGTGTAGATATTGTAGAAGGTATGACTGACAATCTAGGAAAAGAAGTTAAGATTCATTCCAGCCAGACAGGAGGAAGTCCTAAAATTCTTGAGGTCAACGGAACCCCGTCAGGAAAAGGTATTTTTGATGCCTGGGGAATAAACCCTGCAGAATATATCATGGAATACATTGTAAGTATTTTGTGAAAGAATTATAAATGGAATTCTCCATATATATAACTGAAATCAGCTCTTCAAGTAAAGACATTAGGTTTTATCATTTTTAATGCAGCCGACAGACCGCAATTAAATGACCTGAAAATAAGTGTAGAGACCAAGATGTAGATGGATTCGGCAGTCGCATCAAAAACCTTTAAGAAATAGATGTACTTTGAATAAACCCGAGGCAAAGGATGAGTGAATATAAACAGTGTATAGTCACAAGGGACGATTTGAAACTTTCTAAAGGCAAGTTTGCAGTACAGGTAGCTCACGCTGCCATTTCGGCTGCGGAGTGGGCAAGCAAAAGTGATCTTGAAAAATGGAAAGAAGGCGGACAGAAGAAAATTGTCCTGAGGGTTCCTACACTTAAAGATCTTTATGAGCTTAAGGAAAAAGCAAGGCGGGAAGGACTTCCTACTGCCCTTATACAGGATGCAGGGCTTACGGAAATTCCACCGGGAACTGTTACAGCTCTAGGAATTGGACCGGCAAAGGAAGAGCTTATAGATAAAATTACGCGAGATCTTAAACTTGTTTAAGTTCCAGAAACCTGAAAACCAGGTTTAGAGAAGCTACACTGAAATTAAATAGTAGAAGCTATCAATACGATAGCTTCTCCGATGATAGATATTTTGTGATATCTGGTCAGGAGGGCTCATGAGAGAATCAGAGGATTCGGGAAAGGAAACAGCCTCAATAATTGCTGTTTTATGCGCATGCCTATGCCTTATACTTGCCGCACTTACCGGGGTACTGTCTTCGGATTCTATTGAGAATTTTAAAGATGAAGTGACAGGCTATATTATAGCAGGACTGGAACCCGGAAGCCAGGAGGTTGTTTTTACACCTGAGCCGGCTTTATTTACTTCTCCTGCAATACCCAAATATTCTCCCAGGAAAAGTGAGCCTACGCCAATCCTGCGAACCCCGCTGCAGCCTGGTTTCTCTCTGAGCAGTAGCTACCAGACCTCAGAGTTTTTCCAGGGAGGAGTGGGGTATATAAGAACCAGCATTAAAAACGAAGGGCGAAATCCGATTTTTATTGATAGGTATGGTGTTTCGGTTAATGCTTCCGAAAACAGGATTTATTCTGAGGATTGTGGAGTTTTGATTCCTCCCGGTGAGGAGAAAAATCTCGGAGTAATCGCAGTTCAGATTCCCGAAGAAGAAAGCGCCAGTTTCAGGATTGTCCTCTGGCTGCTTGCCTCTACTTCTGAGGGTAAATGGCATGAGTACGAATCCTATTTCCTTAAAGATTTCACTGTAAACCTGAAACCAATGCCAGAGAAATCGGATCCAGTTTACCGATACAATCCTGCTTCTTCCTTTAAAACCATAAACCGACTTGTTGAGCCAGCCGAACCTAATGTAAGGGGAAAGGCAGCCGAAGTGGCTCGCTTATATCCGGGAAAATATAATATTTATCAGATCTGTGCCCTCTTTGACATGGTAAAAGAGAATATCGAATATGTCAGTGACCCAAGGGGTAATGATATCTGGGAGCCTGCCAACGTTACTCTGAGAATAGGAGCCGGAGACTGCGAAGACCAGGCAATCCTTCTTTCATCCCTGCTTGAGGCTATAGGAGGCACAACCCGGGTTTACCTGACCGACACCCATGCCTTTGCAGCTGTTTATATAGGTAATGGAACCAATGAAACAGAGGCCTCAGTAGAAGGAATCAGAGCTTATTATGGAGATGTCGATGTGAATTATCTTGCCGACGAATACGGCTCCTGGCTGATGCTTGACCCAACATCAAGCCTTTATGCAGGCGGACTTCCCGGGAAAACAGCCCAGGTGAGAAGTAAGGAAAATGAAGGAGATGAAGCATACAGGAGCTGGACTTTCGTAAACACGAGTGTAGTAAAGGTTATTGATATCGACCCAAGGTGGCCTTTATAACTTCATCAGATACATAAAGGAGAGCTTTTTAATCATGCAAGTGCCGGAAATTGAAAAACAGATCGGAGTAAACCTTTACTCCACAGATACCGACGGTCTTGGGGGACAGCTCCGCCAGGAAGTGGAAGATTTTATTGTTAAAGAGATTACGAATCGGGAAGAAGGACAGGAAGGAAAATATCTTATCCTTGAGCTTGTAAAACGAGATTGGGACACCCACCATTTTACCCGGACCCTTGCGAAAATTCTTAAGATAAGCCAGAAAAGGATCAGTGTTGCAGGCACAAAGGATAAACGTGCACTTACCACTCAGAAAATCAGCATTTTTGATATTGATGCCTCCGAAATTGAAAAAGTCCATTTAAAAGACATAGAGCTGAAAGTCCTTGGACGCTCCCGTAAACCCGTAGAATTAGGAGACCTTTGGGGAAATGATTTCATAATTACTATACGGAACATAGCCCGTTCGACTGAGGAAGCAGGCAAACTGTTAGAAAAGACTACAAACGAGATCGTAGCTCAGGGAGGCGTCCCCAACTTCTTCGGAATCCAGCGTTTTGGCTCTGTACGCCCTGTTACACATCTGGTAGGGAAAACCATTGTAGAGGGAAATTTCGAAAAAGCTGCCATGCTCTATATTGCCGAACCCTTCCCTTATGAGCCGGAAGAAACAAAACAGGCTCGTCAGTTCGTAAAGGAAACCCGTAATTTTAAGGAGGGGCTAAAAATCTATCCTTTACGTCTTGGGCACGAAAGGGCAATGATGAACCATCTGATAGCTAACCCTGATGACTTCGCAGGCGCTTTTCTGGTGCTCCCGAAAAACCTGTACAGAATATTCGTGCATGGTTACCAGTCGTATATTTATAATACCATCCTGTGCAGAAGAATTGAAAAAGGTCTTCCCTTAAATCAGGCTGTGGAAGGCGATATTGTCTGTTTTAAGAATGAGCTCGGGCTGCCTGATTCATCAAAAACTGAAAAAGTTACCGCTGAGACTGTAAATGCCATGAACAACCTGATTAAAAGAAAAAGGGCATTCATAACCGCTCCCCTTCCGGGCTATGATACGGAGTTTGCTTCAGGCGTTCCGGGAGAAATCGAGCAGGTGGTTCTTGAAGAATTAAAAGTTCCTCTGCAGGGTTTCAATATTGAAGAAATTCCGGAAATGAGTTCAAAAGGTGCCAGGAGGGAAATCCTCCTTCAGGTTGAACCGAAGTTTGAGGTTAACGAAGATGAACTTAACCCCGGAAAATCAAAAGCTGTGCTTGAATTCATGCTGCCAAAAGGAAGTTATGCAACAACTGTACTCAGGGAATATATGAAGGTAGACCCGCTGCAGATGAGCTGAGAGGCTGATAACTCAAAAGAAGGTTAAATAAAAGAAGAAGCTGGTTAATCCAGCTATCTACCTGCTCTTTTTAACCCGTGAAGCTTCTTACTTCCCGGCATCCGGATTCGTATACGCGAAAGGCAAGCAGTTTTCCTGGGAGTTAAATTAGTTTATTTCCAGAAGTGGAAGATTTTTTTCTGCTCTCCATTATTTCCTCCTTTTTAGGAGCCCAAAGACAAGAAATATAATGCCAAACAGCAATATCACACCCAGGGCACATAAGACCAGAAAAGTCAGCATTCCGAATATATCCCATGCAATGAAATATGGCTGTATAGCTATAAATGAAAGCAAAAGAACTCCCACAAGAGCTATCAACCAGTAACCAAGAACAAGGGTTTTGTTTTCATTTTTTCTGAGAAGGAAGGGCAGCAGAAAAAGCATTCCAGCAGTAGCAACTGGGGGCAAGTAAAGGATAGCAGAATCCTCGAGGCCTCTGGTAAAGAATAATCCTCCTTCCCCCTGCTCAAAGGCATATAATACTCCGTCACTTGAGACCAGATATAATTTATCTTTGTAAAGTGTTGGTTCTGATAGTGCAGCACCTTTTATCCTGCTGCTGCTCCATACAGGTTCCCCTGTGACGGGGTCGAAAACCCTTATCTTGCACCCGGATGTGGAATATACATATTCATCAGTAACCGCGGACGACGAGAAATATCGTTCCGAACTGGGGAACTCTTCCAAAATTTCTCCTGTATTCACATCTAAAACTACAGACCTGCGGGAATAGTTAGATAATTCCTCCTTAACAACTAATTTACCATCCTTTATTTCAGTACTTATTACCTATCCGTTAGTATCTGTTTTCCAAACTTCCTCACCCGATTTAGCAGATAACGCAACAATTTCTTCGCCTCCAATATAGATCAAATCTTTGTAGAAGAGAGGATCAGGGGAGTGTTCTCTTAAATCCGTATATCTCCAGACCTCTTTTCCTGTATCTATATCGAGTGCGATTAAACCGTGTTCGTAAGGAATATCATATATATTATATCGGAGTGCGAGAACATTTCCGTTTGTCTGGAGACCTGATAAATAATAACTACCAGTATTTCTAGAGCCTGTTAAATTAATTTCATAATCCCATTTCAGGGCGCTACTCCCAATATCAATGGCAGTCACATACCTGCTACCATACTCGCTCACAAACAAAGTATCCCCAAAAATAAGGGGAATATCCGGCCAACCACCCTGATAGCCTCTACTCCATAAAAGTTCACCGTTCTTTGCATTCAGTGCATCAACAGTTGGATAGCTTAAAACAATTAAAACCCCATCCTTATACCCGAGGTGACCCTGCTCTGTAAGATTCTTATCCCAGAGTAACTCACCTGTTTCCGCATTAATCGCTGTAACACTGGTTTCAGAATAACCCTGGCAAATGTAGAGAACCCCATCCGCAGCAAGAATTTCGAATTCCGGTGCCCCGTGTATTAATCTCCACGGAAATTTATAGGTCCAGGCGACTTCTAAAGGCGGAGCCAGAGTTACAGGTTCGACTTCACTTAAATGAAGTGAAAGATTATAGAACTCAAAGTCATCATAATTACTGCGGTTAGCGTTACTCCCGGCGCTAATTTTTATGATGTTGGTTCCCGAATCGAAAAGAGAATGATGAACCGGAATTTTAATGCTCACCGAGGTAGAATCCGGGGTTTCTGCCGGAACATAGTCGTTAAGGGTTCCGATTTCTATTTCATTGAGATATACCTTATCCAGAAATTCTTTTGTCGGCCCCGGAACAATGCTTTTTCCTGTCATTGTAAGTTCTGCACTTTCTATATCCACTGAAGGGTCCAGGGTAAAAGTAGCTGTGTAAACCAGCCCTTCCGGGTCACCAGGGTTCAATTCTTCTTTAAAATTATCCCCAAGGTGGTGATGTTCGGTGTCAAGAACTATATCGGCCGCAGAAGCAACTGAAACAGAAGCAAATAAAAAAACAAATAATAGTAGTGTAAGATAGAGCAAATTTCTTCCCATAAACGTCCTCAAAAATTGTACTCTCTTCGTAATACTTCAAATAATTTTCTCTAAGTGTCTCTCAAAAAAGTAAGCATTTCCCCGAAGTTGAGATACTGACAGACACCTGCAAAGCTTCTGCCGATCCTTCAGTTTCCTTATTTACTTCAGCTTTTGTAGTTTTCAGCTCCTTTTATAGAATGAAAAATACTCGGCAGCCAGGAAAAAATCTGGTCTGCCAATAGAATCCATCCTGGTTATACTGTAACAGGATCATCCGATCGAGTTTTTAAGGCGAGGTTATGCCTCTGTTCAACAAGCCTTCCGTAGAGGTTTGCAATGAATATCGAGCTTGTAAAGAGCATAGCTGGTATTCCTACGAGTATAATTGAAAGTATTAGGAAAACAATAGTGAGAGCATATTGCTTCAGCATTGCTATGATATAATCTCCAAGGTTATCCCTGACAATATCCAGCAGTTGGAACTCAAAAAAAGACCCAATAGTTTGTTTTCTGAAGAAATTAACCATAAGAATTTGAACTACAAAGAAACCGAGCAGGAAGCTTACAAGATATCCCAATGTTTCATTGACAGAATCTACTGCAACAATTATAGCTATATATAAGATATAGAAAGGAATAGATTTAAGAAAAATAACAAACCCGAGCTTCAGGTCTTCCATAGGGTTGAGTTTAATGGGTCCTTCATATCTGCCTTCAATAAATTCATTGACAAGCCTTACACTATAACCGAAAATTATAAACCATCCAAGAATCGGAATGAGCAGCCAGAGCCCGTATAGAAGCCTTTTTGGTTTTTTGAATGGGTACTTAAAAGCATCTGAAAAACTTATATTTTCCACGTAATCACCCATAATTACTAAGTTTTTCAAATATTTGAAACTTTGTTAAAATAAATTTGAATTTTCTGCAAATTACAGCCTTTATAATACTTTAAAACAGAATTGAAATAAAAATTTATCACATTCATATGAACAAAAATTCTGAATGTTAGAATTACCTATTTTTCGTATTACCTGTTTTTCGTAGAAAAAAGATACATAGCTTTAGAAAAAGCAGTTCTGGGAATTTTGAGTAAAGAACGGAATATTTCAAGTTGACAAGGAATAAATCCGTAGAATACTTATTTAAAATTCTCAAAATAAAATTGGTGGGACGGCGGGAATTATCCCGGAACCTTCTCGCACACTACATAGAAAAGAAACACTTATTAAAGATTATTTTTTCTTCTTTGCCTTTGCAAGCTTTTTCTTAGCATCCTTGCTGCCTGAGGAAGCAAGTTTTTCAAGCTCTGCAATCTTTTCTCTCTTAGCGTTCTTCTTTTTCTCCATATCTTTTTTAGACATTGCCATAGTGTACACCTTTATAAATTTAGTGAAGTTGCGATGTATGTACAGGCATTATTGCCTTTCTCTCTCCTTCCTGTATTTGCACATTGCTGCAACAAACCCTTTGAATGGGGGAGATGGCCTGCCCGGTCTTGACTTGAATTCAGGGTGGAATTGTGAGCCAAAGAAGAAACGCTTGCCAGGGATCTCAACAATCTCCATTCTGTTCTTGTTTTTACCGGAAAAGACAATGCCAAAGGACTCAAGCTTGTCCACGAACTCAGGGTTAACTTCATACCTGTGGCGGTGCCGTTCCACAATGTAATTGGTTCCATAGATTTTTGAAGCAAGCGAACCCTCTTTAAGGATAGCCTCATAGTCTCCAAGGCGCATTGTACCGCCCATGCCCGCAACACATGCCTGCTCAGGCAAGATATCAATCACAGGATAAGGAGTATCCTCGTCAAATTCTGTGCTGTTTGCATTCTCAAGTTTAACCACATTCCTCGCAAATTCGATAACCGCAAGCTGCATGCCCAAGCAAATTCCCAGGAAAGGGATATCGTTTTCCCTGGCGAACTTGATTGCCAGTATTTTCCCTTCAATGCCGCGCTCTCCAAAGCCGCCCGGAATAAGAATCCCATCGTACTGTCTCAGCTTCTCAACTTCAGCAGGGTTCTCTTCCAGGGTCTCGGATTCAACCATGCTAACCTCAACCCTGCACTTGTTATCAATCCCTCCATGTTTGACAGCCTCAAGGATGCTGAGATAAGCGTCCTCAAGATTGGTATATTTACCGATAATTGCCAGTCTAACCGTATCGGTTGTGGATTTCATCTTTGCGACCATCTCTTTCCAGCTGCCGTTCTCGACTTTAGATTCCAGTTGCAGGTGTTTCATAAGCTGGTTGGTCAAGCCCTGCTCTTCTATCGTAAGAGGCACCTCATAAATGTCGCCGGCATCATAGGCGCTGATAACCAGTTCCTGAGGCACATCACAGAAGAGTGCAATTTTTTCTTTGGCAGTTTCCTGAAGAGGAGTTCTAGATCTTGCAACGATCACTTCTGGGCTGAGACCAAGGGCTCGGAGTTCCTTTACAGAGTGCTGGGTAGGCTTGGTTTTCTGTTCACCCTGAAGGTCTTCCATAACCAGGGTCACATGAATAAACACAATATTTTCGGAAGGCTCTTCCCTGTGCATCTGGCGTACAGCCTCAAGGAAAGGCATGCTCTCAATGTCCCCAACTGTGCCTCCTATTTCAATAAGACAGATATCAGCCCCGCTGCGGGCTGCAACCTTCCTGATCCTGCTTTTGATCTCATTTGTGACATGAGGAATAATCTGGACAGTTTTTCCGAGATAGTCCCCTCTTCTCTCTTTGGAAATTACTTCCTGGTAAATCTTGCCTGTAGTAATGTTATGATCCCTTGTAAGTTCCGTATCAAGGAAACGCTCGTAATTCCCAAGATCCAGGTCAACCTCACCCCCGTCCTTGAGCACGAAGACTTCCCCGTGCTGGTAGGGGCTCATGGTGCCTGCATCTATATTGATGTAAGGATCGATTTTGATAGCTGTAACTTTATAACCTTTGTTTTTAAGATTTCTGCCAATGGATGCGATGGTAATGCCTTTTCCAAGCCCGCTCATCACTCCACCGGTAACTACTATGTACTTCATGGGAACTTCCTCAAAGATTTTCCTAATAACGGTTTCAGACTAAAAATAATTATGTTGAATTAGACATAAAAATGATCAAATTAATAACGTTTAAGATATCTGTCATTAATTCTCTGGTACGAACACAATACCAATATCTTCATTGTATAAAAACACTATCTACTTCTAAAAAGGTACAGGCTCAAATAAGAAGTGGAAGTAAGAGAATAAATCTGCATAAGACGAATAACCTTTCTGATCACTTTAGAATATTTATGTGAAGTGTAGCAGCAGGAAAAACCCGGAGAGGAAGAGGAAAGTACAAAAGAGTACAATTTTTCCAATTCGGTAACCCTAGATCATAAATATTTGGAATAGTTTCATGCTTTTCTCGACTGTAAACGAGTTAACAGGTGTAAAACAGGACCGAAATGAGTTTTTATTAGGGTTTAACCTTCCTCTGCAATCCTTAACAGGACATATGTCATACAGGTCACAAATAGGATTGAAAATAAAAGCGACTGCGCAAAACTAACTTTGAATTGCAGACCTGATGGCAGAATAAAGTAGAGGAAGAACAGGCCTATAAGTAGCAAAACACCTCCGAAAGCCATATTCAAAGAAAGTCTTTCGTTCCCACTTACATTCCTGTAAGTTCTTCTTCCTGCTGAAGCCGGAAATCCTCCTGTAAAGCTTTTACGAATAAAAGATGAAAACCTTCCAGACCCATTTGCAGATCTGGATCCAGAAATCCTCGTTACAGGCTTTTGAGAATTCAGTTCCTCTTCCTCATCCACTGCATAGACTTCATCCCTCGGATGCTCCTGCGGTTTTGTGTCTGTCTTTCCAAGCTGAACTGGGAAACCTCTCTTTCTTGATCCGTAACCTGCTGTGATAAAGATTTGCCCTTGGATTAGTGTCTTTCCTTCTTGCGGGATTCTTGCAACTGCGGAGACGTACTCTTTTTGAAGCACATACGGGTTATCCCTCAAAAAAGTGATCAGGCCTTTTAATTCTTCACTTACCGAGAGATGAATATGAGTAGGAGATCCGTAGTTTGTTATCAGGATCTCAAAGGTCTCTTCTCCTCCGGGAGAAAGAGGAATCTCGATGCTTTCCTTTTCAAACTCAATTGAGTTTAGTTCCTGTCGGTTAATAATAACATTCTGGAATATCTGCTGCAAGTTTAACCCCCACATCAGTTCCTGAGGTCAGGAGGAAGCAGGTTTGGGATTCCCTCATCTATTGGATAGTACTCCTTGCATACGGGGCAGTACAGGGTTCCTGAGACGACCTCTTCTTTATTTTCTTCAACAACGTTCAAAATCAGGTCGCCCTTGCATACAGGGCAAGCCAGAACATCCATAAGATCTTTTTTCACTAAAATTCACCGCTAAAGCCGCTTTTCCTATAGGGAAGAGAGAATTTTATTTATAATCGGAATATTTTATTGTTTTCCTCACATTCTCTTAATCCAGTGAGTTTATCCTGCTATTTACGGTATACAACGCATCCTCTTATTTAATGTAATCTATATTTACCGGCACTTATGATTTCAGTTCTTATAAGTTTTATCGAGTATTACTACTTTATAAATGAGGCGAAATGCGGCATTTTCAAAAAGTTTATAAAACAATAACATTTGATAATTCTGAAGGGATTCTAGATTAGCCGGTTTTTAGATCACATAGAACTCAGTACCAGGTATGGAGCACGGGATCAGGAACCGGAATGTTATCTCAGAAAATGAGAGGCGCTCAGGCTATTTAATTCAAGAAAATATTACTTAAGATTAATATTATTTAAGGAAGTTCGTTGCCTAAATCCGGGTACTGGAACCGAAAATCATGGATATATAAAAAAGTATAAAGAAAACTGTGTGATATGAGATGGAACAGGAAGTACACGAGAGAAGCATTGACCCAGCAACCCTGGCAATGCTTCAGAAAGCCAAAGAAGAAGGCGTTGAAACTGCCTGGGAAAGGTATGAGAAGCAATTACCTCAGTGTAGTTTCGGACAGCTAGGAATCTGCTGCCGGAATTGCAATATGGGTCCATGCCGGATAGATCCTTTCGGGGAAGAAGCCGACAAAGGGATATGCGGTGCTACCGCAGATATCATAGTTGCAAGAAACCTCCTAAGATCAATTGCTGCAGGTGCAGCAGCTCATTCCGATCATGCAAGAGATTCAGTGTTGACCTTCAAGAAAATGAGTGAGGGAAAGGCTGGAAGTTATAAAATAAAAGACACAGCAAAATTGTTATCCCTTGCGTCGGAATATGGAATTTCTTCCGAAGGGGGAAGCCTTGAGGAAGTAGCGGCAAAACTCGCCGACATACTACTTCTGGAATTTGGAAAACAGGATGGGCACCTCCTGTGTACCAGAAGAGCCCCCGAACCAAGGCTCAAACTCTGGGCAGAGCTTGGAATAGAACCAAGGGGAATTGACCGGGAAATCGTGGAATGCATGCACAGAACCCACATGGGTGTGGATAATAATGCAGTCCATATCCTGCTGCAAGGGCTGCGCACAGGGCTTTCGGACGGCTGGGGAGGTTCGATGATCGCCACCGATATTCAGGATATACTTTTCGGAACTCCGCAGCCGAGAAGGAGTACTGTTAATCTGGGAGTGCTGTCCAAAGACAAAGTAAATGTAATTGTCCACGGGCATGAGCCAATTCTTTCAGAAATGATCGTGGAAGCCGCGGAAGATCCCGAGCTTCTTGAACTCGCAAAAGAAAAGGGTGCAGCAGGCATCAACGTTGCTGGGATTTGCTGTACTGGCAACGAGACCCTGATGCGCCACGGGACTCCCATAGCAGGAACTTTCCTCCAGCAGGAACTTGCAGTAATTACAGGTGCTGTAGAGGCTATGGTAGTAGATGTCCAGTGCGTCATGCCATCACTTGGAGAGCTTGCAGGCTGCTACCATACGAAATTTATATCGACGTCCTCAAAAGCTGATTTTCCAAATACTGTAAGAATGGAATTCCACGAGGATAAGGCTTATGAAACTGCAAAAGAGATCGTAAGAGCAGCCGTCGAGAACTTCCCTAACAGAGTTCCGGAAAAGGTTACCATACCTGATGAAAAGCAGGAGTGCATGGTCGGTTTCAGTGTTGAAGCCATCCTGAATGCGCTTGGAGGAACTCCAGATCCTCTCATTGAGGCGATAAAAAGTGGGGCAATTCGAGGAGTCGGGGCTGTTGTCGGCTGCAACAATGTAAAAGTGAAGCATAATTACGGGCATGTTAATCTTGTTAAGGAACTAATCAAAAACAACGTGCTCGTGGTAACAACTGGCTGCAATGCAATTGCCTGTGCTGAGGCAGGTCTGCTTTTGCCTGAGGCTTCCGAACTTGCGGGCGACGGGTTGAAAGCTGTATGTAAAGCCCTTGGCATACCTCCGGTCCTGCACATGGGCTCCTGTGTTGATATCAGCCGTATCCTTGTGCTTTCATCTGCGCTTGCAAACCGCCTGGGTGTAGATATAAGTGACCTCCCGGCAGCGGGAGCGGCTCCAGAATGGATGAGCGAAAAGGCAGTTAGTATCGGGGCTTATGTTGTTTCATCAGGTGTATACACCGTTCTCGGTACTGTTCCGGCAGTGCTCGGAAGCCAGGCTGTTACGTCCCTTCTGACAGAAGGCTTAAACGATGTGGTCGGAGCAAGTTTTGCGGTTGAACCCGATCCCATCAAAGCGGCGGGTCTGATGCTTGAGCACATTGACGGAAAAAGAGAGGCATTGGGTTTGATTACAGGGAAAAGAAAGGCAATGGGCCTGACCTCAGAGAGATGATTTACAATGAGAGACATAATGATTCAGCCCGAACGCTGTCTGGGCTGTCGCTCCTGTGAGATTGCCTGTGCAGTTGCACATTCCGAGAGCAAGAATCTTTTTTCGGCTATAGGAGAAAAGCCAGCTCCCAAAAAACGCATTAATCTAGAGTACGTCCCTGACCTTGAAACCTCTCTACCCATTACCTGCCGCCATTGTAAGGATGCTCCCTGTGTTTCGGCTTGTCCTACAAATGCCCTCTGCCAGGATGAGATTACCAGCACAGTAACTCATAACCCTGAATGCTGTGTAAACTGCTGGATCTGTTCTACAGTATGCCCCCGTTTCATTTCTCTGTACAATATGATTCTCGTTATGGGCTGCTGGACCAGTTCCATGTTATCAAATCGCGGAATTATCAACAGGCAAGCTGAAGCAGGAATAAAATGTGATCTCTGTGAAGGCAGGGATATGCCTGCCTGTGTAGAAACCTGTCCAACACATGCCCTTACTTTGTTCGAGACGGAAGAGAGTTAAAAGATGAAATAACTTGGAAAGGCTCAGGAACTCTTAAAATAAACTAAATGGACTGGTGCATTCTGCTCTAGACAACGGAGTTGCACCATCGTTCCTTTCCTAAATAAGAGTATTAAAGTAGCATTTCCTATTAAATGGGGAACTTAAAAACAGGGAATCAGGCATGACAAGTAATATTTACAGGAAAATAATGGTTGCAACTGACGGTTCGGAAAATGTTAGAAAAGCAGTCGAAACAGCAGTTAAAATCGCAAAAATAAGCGGAGCAAAATTGTACGCTGTGTATGTGATCAACTATGGAGTACCTTCGATAACTTATCCCGGGAATGTAGGATGGGAGAAAATCGCTCTCGATTATTTCAGGGCAGAAGGCAGGGAAGCGATCACTTATGTCGAAAACCTAGCGAAAGCTGAAAATGTTAATGTCGAATCCGTACTTCTGGAAGGAAATCCTGCGAATGAGATTGTCGAATTTGCTGAAGAAAATGATATTGACCTTATTGTTACGGGTACACTTGGAAGAACTGGAATTCAAAGATTCCTGCTTGGAAGTGTGGCTGAAAATGTGATGAGGCATTCGAAAAAGGCTGTACTTGTCGTAAGAGGAGAAACTGCCGGAAAAGGCAAATAAACATAAAAACTAAAATTTTTCAAAGAAAGAGTCCAGGAGCTTTTCCGGATATATTAATTTACTTCCCTATACAAATAAACTAACAATGATAGACCTTTTAATCCAGGTACTTGATTTTGCGCTTCCCGTACTTGCAATGATTTTTGTGGGGCTTGTAGGCACAGGTATACTGGTAGAACTGGGTCTAATGCAGAAGTTCTCAAAACTTGTAAGCCCTATTTTCGCCTACACCAACCTGCCCGATACCTGCGCTTCAGCCTTCCTGGTATCAATAGGATCTACTGTAGCTGCAAACAGCATGCTTCTCCAGGCAAAGAAAGAAAATTGTCTGGAGGACAGGGAAGTTCTGCTCTGCTCGATGATGAATGCTACACCTGCTTATTTTCGGGAACTTTTCACCTACCAGATTCCAGTAGTCCTGCCTGCGCTCGGCTTTGTGGTAGGGGGATTCTATTCCCTTGTGTTTATAATCACTGCAGTGGTTAAAATCCTGATAATTGCGATTGCAAGCAAATTGTTTCTTAAAGGCAACTCCTGCAGGGTTCCTGAGCCGGAAGCCAGGAAGAAGGTATCCATAAAGACTGCGGTTAGCCGGGCTTTCAGGAAAGAGTTTAGGGCTTTTTTAAAGATTTCAGGGGTTTACCTTATTGCAACTACCATTGTCTTCGTACTTCAGGAGCAGGGAGCTTTCGAAATTTTCAGCGTGCTGCCACTTGCTGAGATTTTTAAAATCCCTACCGTGTCAATTGTTCCGCTGACAAGCTACGTAGCCAGCCCTATCCTTGGAATTTCACTTCTGGGTCCCATGATTCACTCAGGGGAGATAACAAACATACAGGCTATGATTGTGCTCATGCTTGGCAGCATGTTTATGCTCCCAATTTTTGCGCTTCGCAGCCAGCTCCCAAGTAAAGTAGCGATCTTTGGTGCCCGCCTTGGTGTTCAGATTGTCGTTTACTCGACTGCAATAAGCGTGTTCGTAAGGTTTGCATTCCTGTTATTACTATTAAGCATGGCATAATACAGGAAGGCAGAAGTAAGCTAGATAGAAATCACCAATATAAGGGTCATCAGCACCGGAATCTCGGGTAAAGTAATTAAGTATAGAATTTGCTGAAAAACTCTATTTAAAGAGCCTTTAAAAAATAGAAATGATCCTTTAAAAGGAAGAAAAATAGAGAAAAGTAACTAAAAATTACTTGCGTAAATTTAATAAAGATATAAAAACACAGCAGTGAACGGGGGTTTTTGAAGGAGGTTAAAATATGTTGGATATAATTATTGTCAATAATATTTGATTTTGAGATTACCCGTTCACTACTCCCCTCTGTAGGTTAAGCTGTATATATGTATTTTGGTATCTCAAAAAGGTATTAGCTTTTTGTGCCAGAATAAGTTGGAATAGATCAGATTTTAAGTGTTTTTGTCCTCATGATTATGTGAAATATTATTAAAAATACTAAAACAATGCTATAAAATGTTAGAAAAGATTAAAGAAGCATTAAGAAAGTATTAAAGAAAAAATTAAAGAAAAATTATTATTTAAAAGCTGCGAGTAAACTCTAATGCAAGAGTAAAATGCAAAAACTCGATTTAATAATATAAAGGTGTATAATGACCGGGGGATCTTGATGTGGAAGGCAAGAGTTATACAAAAGTGATGATTGCAACCGACGGCTCAAAGCATGCAAGGAAAGCAATTGACGCAGGAATCCAGTTTGCTAAACTCACAGGAGCAAAGCTTTACGCTGTATACGTAATCGTTTCTGCAGGCTATACTCCTAGAGATTTCGGCTGGGAAGCATCATTGAGAGAATTTCTGGAATCGGAAGCGAAAAAAGCTGTTAATTTTGTTGTGGATGCCGGAAGGGCCGCAGGCATTGAGGTTGAACCCTTAATTCTTGAAGGGCATCCTGCAGACAAAATTCTGGAATTTTCAGAACAGGAAAGCATGGACTTGATAGTTATGGGAACACTTGGAAGAACTGGGCTTGACAGATTCCTGCTTGGGAGTGTAGCTGAGAAGGTGATAAGGCATTCAAAGATCCCGGTCATGGTCGTAAAAGGCGAAGCTGAGAAATAAGGGAAAAATTTTTTCTCAAATTGAGTTTTGTTAAAACAAGTTATCAAAAAATATCCTGTGGAAACATTTTAAAAAACGGATGCCTAAAACAGCGCCTAAAATAAATTAATTGGGGGGTTGGTATGAGAGGGGAAGTTTATCAAAGAATAATGATCGCAACCGATGGTTCAGAATTCAGTAAAAAAGCAGTTGTAACTGGAGTTGATATTGCTAGACTAAGCGGAGCAAAAGTATACGCCGTATATGTAGTAACCCCTGTAGCCTATACTGCAAGGGATCTTGGATGGGTGAGAGCCAGCATAGAAAACTTCAGAACTGAAGGGAAAAGAGCTACAGCTTTTGTGGAAGAAATCGCTAAAGCTGCAAACGTAGAGGTTGAACCCGTAATACTTGAAGGACATCCGGCAGAAGAAATCATAGGGTTTGCAGAGCAGAATGGCATGGATTTGATAGTTGTGGGGACACTTGGAAAAACGGGACTTGATAGGTTCCTGCTTGGAAGTGTAGCTGAAAACGTTATCAGGCACTCAAAGATACCAGTGCTTGTTGTAAAAGGCGAAAAATCCAGGTAAAGTCGAAAAATGATAAGAATTATTGGAAAAAAGGCTCTTGAGGAGCCTTTAACCTACTACGCTCATATTCGAAACCCGGATGGAAGGCGTAATTATTCCTCCGACTTTCCTGACATCAAAGCCTGCCCCTGTAATTTGCTTTAAGAGTTCAAAAGCGTTGCCTGAAATCATCAGCGATTTTATAGGTTTATCAAGAGCCCCGTCTTTAATTGTGAAGGCATTTCTGGCTTCTACAGAGAAATCACCTGAAATTGAATTTGCCGTATGTGCGCCGATTACCGTATTTACGAAGACTCCGGACTGGGTGTCAGCAATAATATCAGTCTGAGGGTAATCAATAATAAAGTTCCTGAGCCCTACGGAAGGCGGGCTTGCATAAGAAGACCTTGCACCGTTTCCTGTGCTCTTTACACCTGCTTTCCCCGCGGTATAACTGTCATAGAGATAAGTCTTAAGCACGCCTTTTTCAATTACAGTGGTGTGCTGCGAAGGTACACCCTCGTCATCCGAAGCTGAAGTTTCAATTCCGGCTTCAACCAGCCCGTCATCATAGATATTCAGTTCCGGTGCTGCCAGTTCTTCCCCAAGTTTATCTATCAAACCTGATCTTCCCTTCTGGATATTGTCCGCATCAAGGGAAGGAGCAAGCGCTTCCACAATAATGCCGGATAAAGCAAACGGATGGAAAATCACGTCAGTCTTTTGAGGTTCGATTTTTATACCGCCGTTAGACTTCAGTGCAAGTTCGGCGGCATTCTTTCCGAGGGCAAAGAAATCAATATCAAGAGAACGTGATATCGCGAAGTCATAAGCTGTCGAAGTCTGCCCGTTAACCGTGATGACATCTACAAAACCGGAAACAACTGTTGATTCCTCTTCTATCTCTACGCCGTTTGTGTTCAGAATAAGCTGCTTACCTTTTGCACGGCTAAAGCCTCCAGAAGTCGGAAGTGTGCCCGGAACCTCTTTTGTGCCTTCAATAAGGTCAAGGGCATATTCAATACAGGCTTCAAGTTCCAGAGCCTCAACTTTTTTATCAAAAATACCAGAAACCGTGGGATATTTCCCGTTAGAAGGAAGACTCACCCAATCAGGGTCGCCTCTCCTTACCTTTGCTTCAGCAACAGCGACCTCTATGGCGTTTTCTATCTGCGCTGCAGAATTCGTACTGGCAAAGCCAACGGCTCCGTTTACTATAGCCCGGATGCCTATACCTTCCGAAAAACGGTCTTTAGCATGTTCTATGGCATCCTTTTTGAAGTTCACGCCTGTTGAGCGATTTGCAGCGTAATAGATCTCTGCTTCTTCAGCCCCTGCACTTTCCGCAAGCCTGAGAGCTTTCCTTGCAAGCTCGTACATATTCAGGCACCTCCAACAAGGGCTTTTGAGATAGCCAGATGGGGAGAACCATCTGATACTGGTGCAAGCTGCCCGGCTTTTCCACATCTCCCTGCGGTCATTTTCAGGTCGTTGCCTACAAGAACTACGTGGTTGAGTATCTCAAGGGTTTTACCTGAGAGAGAAACATCCTTTATAAGTTCGGTGAGTTCTCCATTTTTTATAAGGTATCCTTTCTCAGCATTGAACTGAAAAATTCCTTCTCCGGTATTCACCTGTCCTCCTCTGGATCCTATAAGATACATCCCGTCCTTTATCTCTTCAAGCATTTCTTCAAATCTGGCATCCCCGTTATCTATGAAGGTATTGCTCATCCTGACAATGGGCATGGAATAGCCCTGGGCTCTGCAATTCCCTGGAGTTCCTCCGAGTTTTGCTGCGGTTTCACGGGAATGAAGATAAGAATTAAAGACTCCGTCCTTGATTATTTCTGTTCTTTTTGATTGTGCCCCTTCGGAGTCAAAAGGATAGTATCCGAACTCGTGAAGGGTAGGATCATCGATAATCGTAATAAGGGGAGATGCAATCTGCTCTCCAATCCTGTTTTCAAGAATAGAATCTCCTTCAAGGACAAGATCAGCCTCGGATGCATGTCCAACGGCTTCGTGAGCAAAGACGCCAGCCAACTCCTGATCAAGAATTACAGGCATTTCTCCGCCTTTAGGAGTTTTCGCATTGAGAAGTTCAACTGCAGTATTTCCCGCTTTGCTGGCAAGTTCCAGAACATTTTCGTTTTCAAAAAGCTCATATCCGTACCCAAAACGGCTCTCTCTGCCTGCTTGATACACGCCGTTCTCGGAGGCAACCGCAGAAACTACAAAACCGACGTTCGTAAGCTCATACCCCGCCTCAATACCTTCGGAACTCCTGTATTCGATTTTAAACTCGGATTCCAGGTACATCACTTTGGTACTGTTAACGCCCTTTACTTTTGCACTAATTTCTATATCCTTTAAAAGATCGACTTTTTCCTCAATAGAGACATCCTTCGGGTCAATCCTGATTTCAGGAAGATTCTTTACCTCAGGAGGATTTATGGCTGCAAGTTCTACTTCTTCCTTTGGGGTACTGGCATTCATAGAAAAAGCGAGTTTTGAGGCAGCGTCGACTCCTTTTTTAAGGTTGATATCCCCTTCTACTGAGGTGTAGCCCCAGGAACCTCCACAAAGAGCCCTTATGCCGGCTCCTCTTGTGAAGTTTCTGGAGATCTCCTCAATTTTTCCGTTATCAAGAATAATTGAGGTAGAACTGCCCTCAATTATCCTGCAGTCATAAAATTTAATGTGCTGCATAATATCTGTCATGATCAGTTCCTGCACCCAAGAAGATTCTTAGCCTGTACGGAAGCAGGTGTAACTTCGGGAATATCAAAGCTGAGCTTTGTAATACATCGAAGTTTTTCAATAATTGAGTTCTTTTTCGGACCTACAAGGCTGTGTTCCATTACCTCAGCAATAGAGGAAACGGGGATAATCTGAATCTTTTTCCTGTAAGCCTTCTCGATAAGAACATCTGCCTCATTTGCTTTAGGAATAATGACTTTCTTCAGGCCAGCCTGGGCTGCAGCCTCAATCTTATAGGTAACTCCTCCTACAGGCAAGACATCGCCCCTGACTGAAAGGGAACCTGTCATTGCTACAGTCTGGTCTACAGGAATCTTTTCTATGGCAGATATAACAGCAGTTGCAATGGAAACCGATGCACTGTCTCCCTCTACACCTTCGTAGGTTCCTACAAATTGGATATGGACATCATGTCTGGTGATATCCGTACCGGTCATATTTTTAATCACAGCAGAGACGTTTTGCACCGCTTCTTTTGCAATCGTCTTGAGTTTGCCTGTTGCTATAATTCTTCCTTCGGCTCCGGAAATTGCAGGAGTGACTTCGGATACAATAGGGAGTACAATTCCTGAGTCTCCGCCCATGACTGCAAGTCCGTTAACCCTGCCCACAGCAGAACCTTCTCTGAGGAAGGATTCGTAATCCTTGCGCTGTTCTAGGTAGCTGTCTGCAAGCTGCTGTTCAATAGATCTTGCAATTCTCTTTGCTGCAAGTACGTGCTCTGCAGTTGTCAATGGAGCGCCTTCGGAACGGGCAATATCCCCTGCCACACGCACAAGACCTCCAAGGTCACGCAGCTTGAGGGTTAAGTGTCCTTTCCTGCCTGCCCGCCTTCTGGCTTCACGGATCACTTCTTTTACTGCGCCTTCATCGAAGTGAGGGATATGACCGTCTCTGACAACTTCCTGAGCCACGAAGCGGACCAATTTCTTCCGGTTCTCGGGAGTGTCTTCCATCGAGTCCCGCATATAGACCTCGTAACCATAGCCTTTTATTCTCGACCTGAGCGCAGGATGCATTTTCTGCACAGCATCCAGGTTTCCTGCAGAGACCATGATAAAGTCACAGGGTACGGGCTCGGTTTTGACAAGTGCTCCCGAACTTCTCTCGGACTGTCCGGTAATTGGATATTCCTTTTCCTGAAGTGCAGTAAGAAGACTCTGCTGGGATTCCAGCTTGAGAGTGTTGATTTCGTCAATAAAGAGCACACCTTTGTGTGCCTTGTGGATATCTCCTGCCTCTACCCTATCGTGAGCGGGGGTTTCAAGCCCACCTGACTGGAATGGGTCGTGCCTTACATCGCCGAGCAGGGCTCCTGCGTGAGCTCCGGTTGCATCGATGTAGGGTGCGTGCTCTTTGTCGTAATTGGAAACCGCCAGTTTTGGAATCATCATTTCTTCTTTAGGCAAGAACTGGCGGGTTAACATGAGTATCATAATGCCTGCAATAATACCCCATAACAACTGGGCAACAAAATAAGAGTAAATAACAATGCCCACAACAAAAAGCATCATAAGCATATTTCTTGCCTGGACTTTCTTCCTAGCTTCCATCTTGTGAGCCATGACGATTTCTCTGCCCTTTCCTGCAGGAACCTCCCTTATTTTGGGATTGTTCAGATCCTCCAGGTTAGGGTATACAAGAATATCCTTGAGCTCCTCTTTAGGAAGAAGTTCTGCCATTGCTTTTGCAAGAAGGGATTTCCCTGTTCCTGGAGTCCCTATCATCATGATGTGCCGTCTCTGGCTGGCTGCCTTTTTCACGACTTCTACGGCATGCTCCTGCCCCAGCACTTGGTCGATAAGAAGTTTGGGCACTTCTATACTAGAAGTGTCTTCAAAATGAAAGCCAATATCAATATCTTCATCTTCATCCATGTCCTGATTGGACTCAGACGCGGCCTTAATCTGGTTGGGTTCAGGCTCAGTCATACCCCTACCGGACTCATCCCTCTCCTGGTTGGCCGCAGACTTGTCTACGGTCTGAACGGGTTCCCCCATATTTTGAGTGGGATCGTCCATCTTCCCCGAAGACTCGTCTATATTCTTATTAGTATTATTCACCATGGTTAGCTCACATATTCGAACGTTGTTGAATAGACGTTACTGATTAATATAAATACTTGAAGTTTTCTAAAAATAATGAGATTAGTGATAAAATGATGGGTGAAAAGTGGATGTTACAATAACTGATTTTTAAAGTTACTGTAGTACCCTCTCCATACTTTCGGCTAATTATATAAACTTACTGTATATAAAATTAACCTACCATTGTATATACAATATACAATATATAGAAACCTCTTATTATATACTATTCGCTAGTTGGACATCCATCTGATTCGAAAGCACAATCGAAAATTAACTTTCAAATCAATGTTTAGGAAGTCTCAAATCTTTTATGACATCTCCCCTATATATACATTAAGCATGTGCGCCAACTTGGGACCAATTCAGAGCTGGATTGAGTCGATTCAAAGCTGATTCAAGGTTAATTCAAAGCTGATTCAAAGTTAATTCAATGCCTTGCCCTTCTGGTTGCCCACAAATCGACATCGACAGCTATTTAAAAATACAAGGGGCATTTTTCTTTTATGTCCAGAAGCAAGGTAAGAAATCTCCTCCTTCTTAAGCAGATTCATAGTGCTGTAGCCCATATCAAAAAAGGTAAGCTGGATAAAGCCCTTGAAACCCTAGACAAAGCCGAAAACTCGGCAAGAAAGTCAAAATCCACTGATGCCCTCTATTATATTCTTTTTACGCGCGGAAGCATTCTTTATACTGCAGCGAAATATGATGATGCCCTTGGGACCTATGAGAGGGCGATTGATGCAGGTTCAGAACTACTTAAAGCCGATCCTGAGAATGTCGATTACCAGCACTATATGGGCACAACCCTGAGCAATACCGGAAACCTGCTTAAAAAGAAAGGTGAAACTTCACAAGCTGCCGAATATTACACCCGAGCCCGTGAGATCTATGCAAACCTCCTAGCAAAAGAGCCTGAGAATGCGGTTTTCCGATCCTATGCCGGCGAGAATCTGAATAATTATGCAGCTCTCCTCGCGGAAATGGGCTCTTTTGAAGAAGCACAGGAGGTTCTCAGGCAGGCAATTGAGCTTTACGAAAAGCTCCTTGAAGAAAAGCCAGACTACCTCGACTACCAGGCGGGACTTTCAGTCGCACTCAGCCAGCTTGGAAACTGCCTTATCCAGCAGGGTCCGGAAAATCACGATTCTGCGAAATCAAACCTTAAAAAAGCTCTTACCATGCAGGAAAATCTCCTCAACCAGCAGCCCGAAAATAAAAACGTAGCAGAAGCGATTGCTTTAACCCGCGAAAGGCTGAAAAAACTGGAAAATGCGGAAAAACAGGAAATACTGGAGAACCCAGATAATACGGGGAACACGGAAAGTACGGAAGAGGTTTGAGGTTCTCAGACCGAATTCAGATTAAATGCGCAGCATTACAGAACCTGTAAATCTTAAAATCTTAAAGCCTACAGATCCCCGAGACCTGGGACTTCTCAAAACCTGATACCACCAGATTTAAAGGTTTTTTTCCGAAAACAGCAGCATGTGCATATAAAATAAGACCAAAAGGCCTGCAGCGACCCCCCAGATAAACTGGAAAGTAAAGTATGAATAAATGACTAGCCCAAGCGCGAAAAGGGTAATGGCGATGTTTGCAAGCCTGACTTTCCTTCTCATTCGGGGGTCATGCAGGGTCCCGGCTTCTTCTTCATCCTGGTAACATTCCGTGAAGTAACTTCTTTCCCACTTCAGCAGGAAGTAAAGCCTCAGAATCAGGATATCGATAATTATGCCCCAGAGAAGCTGCCCAACATAGAGGGTATAAATAAGGATAGCTGCGAGAAAGATGCCCACAAGTAGAAGGTATATTTGTTCTCGTTTTCTAATCTCAGAAATCTCGATTCTACCCTTCCCCCAACACTCCGTATCTTTTTCTTGCTTTATTTCTCCATTAACATTATTTACCTTTTTTGTCCATGCGCCTCGGCGCAGCTTTTCCCTGCATGAAAAGAAAAAGAAGCAAACAATCTCTATCTCTTATTCACACTTTTTGCTACAACTACAGAGTAAAAAAACACAATATTTAAGCTATTCTGAATCAATTCTTTTATTGTGTCAGAGCGTTTGAGAAATTCAGCGGAAAAGCAATCTCAAAAGACCTTATCCTTAATGGAAAAAGGAAAATCGGAAGGAAACTTCTACGAACTGTCCTTATTAATCTCTCAAAACCTCCTCAAGCTCCGTTAAAGATGCTACTCTTCAGCTAAGGATAACAAGTACTTAAAACAGCAAAAAAAGTAAGAAGGCTGGCAATTTTGCCAGAGAATTCGTTTTGCGGCTTGACTTTACGTAAACAAATCGAAAATATTCCCAAGCATGCTGCTGTCAGCCTGGTAGAATTCGGTGTATTTACAGCGCTTGCAGGTGACGTGGGTGAATTTCTTGTTCTGGAGATCGAGGAGTTTACTGAGAAAACCGCCTGTAGTGCGGATCTCGCCGGTTTCGTATGAATTATTACCGCATTTGGGGCACACGAAGTTAATATTTCTGCTCATTTTCTTGTCTCGTTGTCTTTGATCTCACTGGAGTTTGTCAGTTAGTCAGGAGTAGCTTTACACTGGCAATATTTAATATTATTGCAAAAATAGAGAAAAGAAATATTAGATTAAAGAATAATAATTGCGTAAGAGCCATGAGAATAAAAGCTATAATTGCGATTGCGCTGATAATTTCGGCTGCCCTGATGGCTGCAAAGTTATCTCCGGGGATTGTTAATACTGACCAGTTCAGGGAAGGGAAGTACATCCACCTTGATAGAATGGAAATCGCGTTCAGTAAAACTGATGCGAGAATCAGTATTGAGTACCATCTAAGCCCTTTTGCCCAGGTGTATATATTTCTTTTTGGGAGCAAGCATCTGGAGCCCAAAATAGAGGAGATTTTTTATGATTTTGAAAATGTGGAAGTCAAGGAGATAGGGAAAAGCAGTGCAGTAATTGAAGTGAAGGGCGTCTCCAGGCGGAGTGATGAGAACTACCTGCATGAGTCCCGAAAATTCGGCATGTCACCTGATATCCTTACTGTGATTTATCCCAATGGTGCCAGGAGAAACAGTGAAAACGCAGACTCCACTCCGAATATATTTTACGATGCTTGAGACTGCTCAGTATAACTTTTAAGTAACTATAAAGTAACTTTCAATTGGATTAGTAACTTTCAGATGGCTTTCATTAATTTTTAATTAGCTTTCAATTAATTTTTAATTAGCTTTTATTTAATTTTTAATTAGTTTTTATTTAATATTTATTAGCTTTTTAATTAACCATTAACTGATACTTAGTGATCCAACACTTAATATTCCAATTTCACTCCATTCAAGCAGCTTTTCTATTCCTTTTACCCCATTCATCTCTTTACAGTCAATTTTATTTTTCTAGCTTTATACATTTGAATGTGATTTTTCTTCCTTTCTGAAGAAAAGAATATCCACTTAAGGACATTAATTTTATGATTTAGTACAAAAAGACGATTTTGTACGAATTTTAGGAATATATATTTAATAAGAAACCCAATTTTCTTTGATTGCGATGGGAAGATTCAAACTTAAATGTCTCAAGTGTGGAAGAGAATACGATCAGGAACACAGGCTCACCTGTGAGAACGATGATTCCTTTTTACGGACAGAATACTTCGAAAAAAAGCTGGAACTAAGAAACCAGCCAGGTATTGGACGATTTCATTCCTGGCTTCCGGTTCAGGAAGAACTTATCACGGACGCGGGACCTATAACCTACAAAAGTGAAGCCTTTGCCAGGGAACTAGGGCTTTCAAACCTTTATATAGGGTTCAGTGGATACTGGCCCGAAAGAAGTGCGTTCATTAAAACCTGCAGTTTCAAAGAACTTGAAGCCTACCCGACCATGCAGCTTCTGAAAGAAACCGGGGGAAAAGCAATAGTTCTTGCCTCTGCAGGAAACACGGGCAGGGCTTTTGCACACGTCTCGGCTTTGACAGGAATTGATGTTTATATAGTGGTGCCAGATTCGGGAATCTCAAGTCTCTGGCTGCCCGAAGAACCAACCGAATCCATTCATCTTATACGCATGAGCCCCGGAAATGATTACACTGATGCTATCAATCTTGCGGGTCGGATTGCAAAGTTGCCTGGCATGGTTCCCGAAGGTGGGGCTAGAAATGTTGCCAGAAGAGATGGGATGGGCACTGTAATGCTGGATGCAGCCGTAACCATAGGGAGAATTCCTGACCATTATTTCCAGGCTGTCGGAAGTGGGACTGGAGGAATCTCAGCCTGGGAAGCCTCAATACGCCTCAGGGATGACGGGCGGTTCGGGCAAAAACTTGCGAAACTTCAGCTTTCCCAGAACCTTCCTTTTGTGCCAATGTACAATGCCTGGCAGGAGAGGAGAAGAGATATTATTCCCGAACTTGATATGAAGAACGCAAAGAAACAGATCGAGGAAACTTATGCCACAGTACTTACCAATCGGGCTCCCCCGTACGGGGTAACAGGCGGGCTTTATGATGCTCTTGTAGACACTGACGGAATAATGTATGCAGTTACGAAAGAAGAAGCCCTTGAAGCCAAGTCCCTTTTTGAATCCCTGGAAGGAATCGATATCCTGTCCCCTTCGGCAGTTGCAGTAGCGTCCCTATTAAAAGCTGTAGAGGCAGGAAAGGTCTCGAGGGATGATACCATTCTCCTGAATGTTGCAGGTGGGGGATATAAACGTCTTAAAGAGGACTTCAACCTTTCCCAGGTCCCGCCAGTAGCTACTGCCACAGATCCGGACATGCCTCTAGAAGAACTGAATATATGATCCAAAAAACTTTGATTAGGAAAAAGACTAGGTCTGAGAAAGATCTGATTGGGAAAAAACTGATTAAAGAAAGATCTTAGCTGTGTTCAGAAAGTTACAGAAAAGTGAGAGAAGGAAAGCTAAAGAGGCGCTTCCATGGCAAATCCGGAAGAAGAAGTTATAGCAATTATGAAAAAAACAGGGATAGACCTTGCTGCGACTCTGCCCTGTGACAGAATCAAGAACCTGCTTCCCCTGGTTTCAGAGAATTTTCCAGAAATCCGGTTAACAAGAGAAGAGAACGGTGTGGGCATCTGTGCGGGAGCTTACCTTGCAGGGGGGAAGCCCATGATGCTTATCCAGAGCACAGGGCTAGGAAATATGATAAATGCCCTGGAGTCGCTGAATGTAATATGTAAGATCCCCCTGCCTGTGCTGGCAAGCTGGCGTGGAGTATATAGAGAAGGCATAGAAGCACAGGTTCCGCTTGGTGTCCATCTGTCAGCAATCCTTGAGGGAGCAGGGCTGGAATTTACAGTAATCCATGAAGCTGAAAAACTCCCTCTCCTTGAAAACGTGATAAGAGATGCGTTTGAAAACTTAAGGCCGCATATTGCCCTGATCTCCCCGAAAGTTTGGGAAGGCTCGGAGTGCTGCGCCTGGGAAATTGCAGGAATGCCTGAGAAGCCGGAGGTTATGGAAAGGACATGCAGGTTTAATTTTACAAGGGAAACTCTAAGACCACTCATGTTAAGGAACGATGCGATTTGTGCAATTGCTTCCGAACTCGATGATGAAATTACAGTAATAAATCTGGGAGTGCCCTGCAAGGAGCTTTATGCTTGCAGGGACAGGGATCTTAATTTCTATATGTTCGGCTCAATGGGGCTTGTCTCGTCTATAGGGCTTGGCATAGCTCTTCGAACTAAAAAGACAGTTGTGACCTTTGATGGGGACGGCAGTCTGCTTATGAACCCCAATGCCCTGCTCGAGATTGCCAGAGAAGCCCCGAAAAACCTGATAATTATATGCCTTGATAACGGTGCATACGGCTCCACAGGCTCACAGGAAACCTGCGCTCTACGATATATTGACCTAGAGATTCTCGCCAATGCCTGTGGAATCCAGAACACGGCTAAAGTAAACAGCAGAGAGGGACTAATCGAAGCTTTCAGGAAATTTCGAAGCATGCAGGAACTTTCCTTTATACATGTAATCCTGAAACCCGGAAATACAGGAGCTCCGAATATCCCCCTGAGCCCTGAAGAAGTTACAAAACGCTTTAAAGAAGCTCTAAAAGCCGAAAATTAAAGGAAATTTAAAAACCGGAAAGCTGGTAAAATTCCCATCAGCCTTTTTTAGTATTACTCTCTCCAGCTTATTTTTTCTACAGGTTCGGTAAGCCTGAATCTTCCTGTCAGGATTTTTTCTTTAAGTTCCTCAGCGGCTATAATTGCCCTCGCACGGTCAGACTGGCGCAGGGTCACTTTAATATCCCTGAAGCAACCTCCGACTGCACATCTGACAGAACCCAGGTTTGCACTGAAAGCTTCTCCCCTGCACCTTGAAATGCAAAGCCCACAGTTAAAGCAAAGTTCAGGCTGGTGTACAGCTCCGGTTTCCCCGCGTCTTACAGCACCCATAGGACAGGCTTCAATTACAAGGCAATCCATGCAATTAATGCATTTTTCGGGATCGTACTTAATATTCAGGTCCGCATTATCCCAGACATCACCGTAGGTAATCTCACAGAGCGGGATTCGGCCTGCAAGGTCTACCAGCTTTAGTGGAATTTCCTTATCGAGTTTCAGGATATTTTTCATCATCCCTTCATGAAGGATAGGGATTGGGACAGCCCAGGTATTGATAATTTCAGGACCTGCAGATGTTACAAAGCCTCCCATGTATTCAGGAATCATGTCATGCATGTCCGCAAAACCTGTAAGATTCGGATTATCCGGAGCGCTTCGAGTGCCGGCACCGGTGACAAACCCATCTGCTCCGTTGATAAGCACTCTTGTTCCGATCCCTATAGTCTCGAGCCTGGGGTCATTTTCAATGGGATTTAACTCACCACAGCCGCAAAAAGTCATTTCTTTAAACTCGCCTTCAAACGGTAGGGCATGAAAAATAGTTTTGATAGACTCTTTCCCGGGATTTACAAAAGCTCGGTAATTCTTAAAAGTGTGCCTTGTCGCATGGAGTTTTGCATAGGGGATTTCAGAAAGCTGCGTCTCCACCGAGAATTGTTTTCCTTCACTGGTAGTTACATCAACTTTAATAGTCTTTCCTTCTACCATCTCCCTGAATAGATGTCCGCCTCCGTAATTGGGATCGAACTCGCTGTGAGCGGTTCCGAGTACGATCAGATCAAGGATTCCGAGCCTTTCATTAGGGCAGGGACCCACAACTGCAGGCACACCGTTAAGCAGGACTTTAGAAGCTTTGACGAAGGAGTCAGGCTCTGCAACTTTGAACGAAAGTACAGCGTATGTTCCGCTCATAATGCCGCGCGTTGCAGTAGTTACGACATCCACATCTTCAAACCCTATCTCCTCTCCTGCCCGAATTTTCGCACAAATTTCTGTTGCCGTTAGAACCACGGCGTCCCCGGCATCAATCTTATTCTGAATTTCCAGAATTGTGCGGGATTTTCCTATGTCATCAAGTGCTCCGTTCATGTTACCTCAACCGGGATATTGAAGTTCATCCTATTTTAGAAGCATGTTTGCTACAACCATAGATAGCACAATTCTGAGAACAAAACCTGAAAACAAATTAAAGCAGTCTATTAAAGGAAAGAGATAAAGAAAAAGCTGGAAAAATAAGTAAGAAATGGGGAAAGTAAGTAAAGGATGGAAGGGTTAAAGGTATAAGAGCTTTTAAGAATTGAGCGGAACTTAAGAATTTGAGCCTAGAGTCCAAAGTTTGAGGCAGAAGTAAAAAATTAGCTCCCACAATGCAAAATTATTTATGTTTTCGAGGTTGATTTGAATATAAGAAGTCTAGACCACCCAAAACTTATATAAATGATGATGTGTACTATGGAGTTACACTTTGGTGCGAAAAACGGAAGCAATAAACGACTGGGCTCGTGGTCTAGATGGTTATGACGTCGCCTTGACATGGCGGAGGTCCTGAGTTCGAATCTCAGCGGGCCCACTCAAAAATTCCGGAGATTTTCTGGAAAGTAAAAAACAGGTTACTATTCATAATTAAATGGCAATTTTGCCTGCCCAGGTAGCTCAGTGGGAGAGCGCTGCCCTGAAGAGGCAGTTGTCCCCGGTTCGAATCCGGGTCTGGGCACCAGAGTACATCAGTAGTGTAGCGGTTATCACCGGGCGTTGCCAACGCTCGAACCCGGGTTCGAATCCCGGCTGATGTATCACCCGAGTCCCGTCTCGGGAGGACGGGGCACTTTTCACAAGCCTTTTCAAAAAACTGCTTGAGCGCAAACTTTTTAGAAAAAAGTTTGATCAAAAACCTTTTCAAAAAAGGCTTGAGCGAAAAATCTTTTTAAAAGATAAATATCCGGGCAAAGAGTTCCTGGCAAAAAAAATCAAACATAAAGGGCTCGTGGTCTAGATGGTTATGACGTCGCCTTGACATGGCGGAGGTCCTGAGTTCGAATCTCAGCGGGCCCACTCAAAAATTCCGGAGATTTTCTGGAAAGTAAAAAACAGGTTACTATTCATAATTAAATAGTAATTTTGCCTGCCCAGGTAGCTCAGTGGGAGAGCGCTGCCCTGAAGAGGCAGTTGTCCCCGGTTCGAATCCGGGTCTGGGCACCAGAGTACATCAGTAGTGTAGCGGTTATCACCGGGCGTTGCCAACGCTCGAACCCGGGTTCGAATCCCGGCTGATGTATCACAAGCCTTTTCAAAAAAGGCTTGAGCGAAAACCCCAAGCAGCAACGGTGTGGTCAAGCGTCGCAGCGGTTTAAGCTCAATGGTTGCACTCAGGCAGATTGAGTTGTAATTCAATTACGCCAAAAAATAGTTGAATTAGTATAATTTTTGATATTCTTATTTTTATCGATTTTCCACCCTTTTTATTAATTTCTTTTTCTTTCTTACTAATTTTTTTCTTGCTTGCTAATCTCTTTTGCCTTCTTGCTAATTTCTTTTAACACTTTCCTCTTCTTTCTCTGCTCTCTGGAAGTTCTGATCTTCCAACTAAACATGTATTAAAGTTTTTTGTTTTGAGTTTGAAGTAAATATTTTATTGTCCGAACTTCCAAAAAATATAAAATCTTGGAAAAAATGTACTGTTTGTTATATTTAATAATTCAATCCCAGATATTTTTTGTCAACTTTTCGAATGATATCAGGTTCAACGTTAACCATGATCGGAGTCGATATTTAGAATAGTAACAGACATTGATATGGAAAATTAAATATGTTAACCATTCATCGTTAACCAAAAAATTAATTAAAACATAAAATCATTATAATTACTGGATATACATCTCTAGAAGACAGAGACAAGTCTGCTCGAGGAGATCTATACCAACTATGTTGCAAACCTGAAAAATCGTAGGAGATTTGAAAATGGCAGCAGGAAAGTTCCAGAAAAGGAATGCAGAAAGGAAAGGCATCAGAAAAGAATATGAACTGGAGCAGAAATTAATAAAGAAAATCGTAAACGAAATTCAGGTAAGCGGCGGTGGATCTATAGAGTGAGTAAAAGAGTACACGTAACAATCCAAGCTGGAGAGATTTCTGAGCAGACCGTAGAAATAGCTGAGAGCGCTACCTACGAAGACCTGCTAAACACTTTGAATATAAATCAGGAAACAGTACTTGTATTAAATGGAGGGAATGCTGTCCCCCTAGATGGAGCAGTCAATTCCGACAGACTTACAATCCTTAGAGTTGTCACAGGTGGCTGACCTGCCAGCAAAAGGTACAACCCTCCTTTTATTACAATTCCTTTTTTCCACCTTTTTTTTGAGCTTATTTTTATCATCAGGACATTACTCTTATTAATCCTTATCCTATCATCTTATCAAGCCTTTCTCTTATCAAGCCTTTTCACAAACACAAACCTTTTAGAAAAAAAGCTTGATTGCAGACTTTTTAGAAAAATAGCTTGATCACAAGCCTTTTGAAAAAAGGCTTGAATGAAAACCCCCAAGCAACGGCATGATCAAGTGGTGCAAAGCTTGAATATAAACGGGCGAGGAAGAACAGAAACTGCAGTAAGAGCTGCAAAGATTCGAAATAGAATTGGTTTTAATACGAAATTATTGAGTGTACTGAGGGGAATCAGGGAGAGTAAAGAAATAGAAAGAAAAAATGATGAGAAGATATTTACTTCCATAATGGGCGAATTCCAGAGAGGATTATCAGCCATTATGGAGCAAATTCTGTTTGAGGGTCTTTATTTTGAGGGAGTAATAGGCACCTTTTTACTCATGACCTTCAGCTTCTTAATTGCTGAGATGGTTGCCTGAGATTCTTTATAAATTTTATCTTCATAATAGCTTATAATCTCGTCAACGGGAGCTGCGAGAGAATAAATCTTTATAGGGCGCCCTTTACCAGGTTTCTTTTCCGAACGAACGTTGACCCAGGACTGGTTGCGCATCAGCCTCATTGCAAGGCTTACTTCAGGTTGTCTTAGTCCGGTACTGATTTCGATTTCACGGGATGACGCCTCGTCAACATTCATAAGATATGCCATAGTCATAGCGACATTTCTGGACATCCCGAGATTCCTTAACGTTTCAATAAAAATGTGGTCGTTTTCGTCCAGCACTTTTACTTCATAGTCTTTCATGATAACCCCTTTATACTTGTAGTTTAGCGAATAAGTTGGTCAGTAAAAATAATTTCAAGATAATTATGTTTAGACCTTTAAAGACTTCTTTTATAATCACCTTTCAAAACTGACAACAATTCCTAAATATATACACTGTAGATATATTTATACGGTAACGTATTCCGTTTTGAATTTTTAAAGGCATAAAAATCGTTTTTACGTGATGTAGCAGATTGTGCTCGTTTTAAGTCCAACAACCGGTTACCGAAAACAAATATAACATGTTCGTAACCGACTACTAGAGCCCCGTTTTATGAGATTGATGGGAAGGGCAATACAGGTTCAAGAATTAAACCTGTATACGTATATAATTAGAAGGTTATTCATCTCCAACAATTAATAATGTACTCATACTATTTAAAGTTGTATATATTAAAAAGGAATTGAAAAAACTTTCAATCACTCCTGACACATGTAACTTTCTTAAAATATTCAAATGTAGAATATATTTTAATAACCTGGTCTAAATAAAAAATTTCAATAATAATCATAAAAATATTATAATTCAACTGTTTAATAATTTGGACCTCAATTTCAGGAGAAAAGGATCAGATAACAGATTAGAACCTGGGATTTCAAGCCCAGTCGAAGGAAAGCAATGACCGAAATGGGTGAATTAAACAATACTATAATTTTTTAATATCAACAATTTCTCTAAAAAGACAGGAATGTTTAAAAATTCAGGAGATAAAAATTATAAAAATGATAGTGTCTCAATTTTAATAATCTAAACGATAAAAATTGAAACTGATGTTGAGAAATTTGATATTGAAAATATTTATTTTTATAGGTTTTTGTATTAGCCAATTTCTTATTGTCAGAGCATATTCTGACTTTTACCTGTCATAGGTAACTATTCGGAGAACGGTTGTAAGAGGTCATTGACAGGCTTCAACTGAGATTAAACCTCAATAAATAAATACAATTAAATAGGGTCAACAGTTACATGACAGCAGGCACGAGTTAATTGCATGTTTTATGGGCAAATCACAGGAGAATAAGGAGTACAGCAATGTTCGGAAGCTGATCTAACTTCAAAGAAAACAAAACTAATACAAAGAGTTGATACCACGATAGAGCTAATAATTAAAGCGTTCTGGCTGATGATTCCTGCATATCTTCCCAACCCTTTTGCAGCTGTTTTCGGCGGCGGAAAGCCAATTGACGGAGGCAGGACTCTAAAGGATGGAAGAAGGATTTTTGGAGATGGAAAAACTTACAGAGGATTTTTTTCAGGCGTTTTTTTCGGAGCGCTTGCAGGTAGCATCCAGATCTGGCTGAATTCTAGAGGGTTCGAGATTCTTGGAATCGAGATGCCATCTTTTGGCCCGAACTACATAGAAGCTCTCAAAGTTGTCCTGGCACTTGCTTTCGGCTCGCTTTTCGGAGATTTGTTCAAAAGCTTCTTCAAGCGCAGGATGGGCCTGAAAAGAGGAGCTCCGCTTCCGTTCGTAGACCAGCTGGACTTTGTAATAGGAGCGTGGGTCTTTACATACCTTACAGCGCCGGAATGGTTTATAAGCAATTTTACGCCCTTGATAATGATAATAATCCTTATAACTACACCTCTGATGCACCTTACAACAAATATAATAGGATACCTTACAGGCATAAAGAAAGAACCGTGGTAATACTGGACAGATAAGATTTAATAAAAGACAGGGAGCTATAAGACTGCAAACCGGTGAGACTATGAAAAAATCGGAAACAGAAAGTGAATTAGAGACGCAGAAGCAGGAACTGATCGCAGCCCTCAAAGCCTGTGGAGCTGTCCGCTACGGAGACTTCACGCTTGCCTCGGGAAAGAAAAGCAAGTACTATATAGACATAAAAAGAGCCAGTACTGACCCCAAAACTCTGAAACTTATAGCGCAGCAGGCTGCATCCAGAATAAAGCAAATGGATGTGGACATAGTAGCAGGGGTGGAGCTTGGAGGTGTGCCGCTTGCAACCGCAGTTTCCCTGGAGACCGAACTTCCTCTGCTCATAGTCCGGAAAGCTGTAAAGGACTACGGTACAAAGAGCAGATTTGTGGGTGACATTAAACCTAAAAACAGGCTTGTAATACTTGAAGACGTGACCACAAGCGGAGGCTCGGTCAGGGATGCAATTGATGTTATCAGGGAAACTGGAGCAAGCGTAAAATACGTTATTAGCGTCGTGGACAGGGAAGAAGGAGCGAAAGAAAACTTGAACGAAGCAGGTACGGAACTTATTCCTCTTGTGAGTGCAAGCGATCTTTTAAAATAAGGAAAGTTCGAGAGCACATTCCTGCATGGAAGTTTCAGATTTTACCTTCAAACCCATCAATTGCTGCAGGAAGACACTCAAGAACGTTAGCAAAACCGGAGTGATGAAGGTTTAGTACCACTGCAGCAATAATTTCTTCACGAGCTGCACCCTCGCTTTTTGCCATCATTGCATGCATCTGTACACCTCTTGGATTTCGATTTGCAGTCTGGATAGCTATGTTGATCAACTGCTTTGTTTTGGCATCAAGGCCCTTTAATGCTTTCTGGGCTTCGATAAGGTCATTAAAACGTGCTGCTACTTCCGGACATTCTTTCTGGAAAACTTCATATGGATTTTGGTTCGTGTTTCTCATCTCCTGAAAGAATCTAACCACTATTACTTTATAAAAATTGGGTTTTTATCTAAAAGAAAGTACGTGTTCTCACCTTCCTAAGAAAAACCGGGTATTCGGTTAGGAGAAAATGAATTTTTTATTATTGGAAAAAATTGGAATAAAAATATGAAATCGATCTCAAAAAGGAAAATTATTAGTTGGATTTAAAGCCTGACAATGACAAGATATTTATTAGAAGAAATAGAGAATTAGGAAGTCCTTCAGTACATTCCTTACTAAATGTATTTAGTTAAATTGCCAACAAATTATCAATAAAAAGAGACAGCGTATAAAGCAGCATTGAAAGGTTTTGAGGACTGAAATTCATTACCTTTTTCTTATCTCATCTATTTCACCTTATATCAGTACATATTGAAACCATACTTATACTTGAATGTAAAAAGAATCTTTTTAAAACAGGAGAATAAAGATGAAAATTTTGCTTATCGGTGGAGGCGGAAGGGAGCATGCAATCGCCGAAGGAATCAAGAAAAGCAAGCATAAACCCTCCCTTTATGCGTTAATGGCGAGAAAAAATCCCGGAATTGCCGCTCTTTGTGAGGATTTTCTCCTTGAGAAGGAAACTGAAATTGAGAAAGTCGTTGAGTATGCAAAAGCCAAAAATATCGAAATGGCTTTCATAGGTCCCGAAGCCCCCCTTGCAGCAGGAGCTGCAGATGCCCTCTGGGAAGCCGGAATTCCGGTTGTAGGACCTAAAAAAGCCTGTGCAATTATAGAATTTGACAAAGCCTGGGCAAGAAATTTCATGAAAAAATACGGAATTGAAGGCTGCCCTGCCTATGAGGTTTTCACAGAGGAAAACCCTGCGCATGCTTTCATAGAAAAACTTGGCGATGTGGCGGTAAAACCCTCAGGCCTGACAGGGGGCAAAGGTGTAAAAGTCATGGGAGATCAGCTTCCTGATCTTAAAGCTGCTAAAGCCTATGCAAGCGAGCTTCTTGAGAAGGGACCTGTAGTTATCGAGGAGCGTTTTATAGGAGAGGAATTCACACTTCAGGCCTTTGTGGACGGAAAGAGCCTTGTTTTCTTCCCTGCCGTGCAGGATCATAAAAGAGCCTATGAGGGAGATGTGGGACCCAATACAGGCGGCATGGGTTCATATAGCGACGCCGGAGAGCTCCTGCCTTTTATGCTTCCTGACGACCTTGAAAAAGCAAAGAAAATCATGAAGGATACCGTGAAGGCGCTTTACGAGGAAACAGGAACCGGGTATCAGGGCGTGCTCTATGGGCAGTTTATCCTTACAGCCAGCGGTCCCAAGGTCGTGGAATTTAATGCGCGATTCGGCGACCCCGAAGCTATGAATGTAATTCCCCTGATTGAGACCGATTTCGTGGAGATTATGTCTGCAGTGGTTAATGGTACCCTTGGAGATTTGCCTGTAAGCTTCAGTAAAAAAGCAACTGTGTGTAAATATGCAGTTCCTGCTGGTTATCCTGATAAACCTGAGAAGGACAGCGAGGTAACTGTAGGAGATATAGGGGAAGCTTCCATCTATTATGCCAGCGTCTATGAAAAAGAAGGAAAAATTTACACAACTACTTCCCGTGCAATTGCAGTAGTCGGGATTGCAGAAACTATAGCTGAAGCCGAAAAGATTGCCCAGAACGCCCTTGAGAACCTCCACGGAAAGCTATTCTTCCGGAGAGATATTGGAACTGCTGCTCTTATCCAGAAGAGAATTGACCATATGAAAGAACTCAGGGGCTGACCTCTTGAAAATAAGGCAAACCTCCTGAAAATTTTGTTAAATGCCTGAAAAAGTCCTGCAGATATACAGCGTGCAAATAAGTACTATAGCAGTAATATAAAGTTTAAGTTCAGCCAGAATGAAGCAAATTTAGCTAGAATGGAGTAGCTTTGCTAGAATAATGTCGGGGTTGAAGCGATGAAGAAGGATGTACTTTCAATAACTGACCTAACCAGAGAGGAGATCTATGAGCTCCTCGAATCGGCCGCAGACCTGAAAGCAAAACGCAAGGCAGGAGAACCTACAGAGTTCCTGAAGAACAAAAGCCTCGGGATGATTTTCGAGAAATCTTCCACAAGAACCAGGGTATCTTTTGAGGTTGCAATGACCGACTTTGGGGGACACGCCCTATACCTTAACTCGAGGGATATCCAGATAGGAAGAGGAGAGACTATTGAAGATACTGCCAGGACCCTATCAGGCTACCTTCATGGAATTATGGCTAGAGTTATGAAACACGAAACTGTAGAGAAGTTAGCTAAATACTCAACAATACCCGTCATCAACGCACTTTCGGATCTGGAACACCCCTGCCAGATTCTGGGCGATTTCATGACAATAATGGAATACAAAAAGAAATTCGAAGGCTTGAAGTTCGCCTGGGTGGGAGACGGAAACAATGTTTGCAATTCTGCCCTGCTTGGTTCGGCTATTATGGGAATGGAATTTGCTGCAGCCTGCCCAAAGGGATATGAGCCAAAAGCTGAGTTCCTTGAGAAAGCAAAAACCCTCGGAGGAAAGTTCATAATTACAGACGACCCAAAAGTTGCTGCAAAAGATGCCGATATTATCTATACGGATGTCTGGGTCTCAATGGGTGATGAAGCCGAACAGGAGAAGCGCCTGAAGGACTTTGCCAAATTCCAGGTCAATACCGAACTCCTCGAGGTCGCAAAACCGGATGTAATAGTTATGCACTGCCTCCCAGCCAGGCGCGGGCTTGAGATTACGGATGACGTTATGGACGGACCAAACTCCGTAATTTTCGAGGAAGCCGAAAACCGCCTGCATGCGCAAAAAGCCCTTATCCTGAAATTGATGAGATGAAAATTTCATCAATCCCAACTTTTTATAATTTATAGATATGAAAAGGTTTTTCGCCTCCTGTTTTTTGAGTATAAGCTTAAAGAGTAAAGTTTAAAACTGGTTAAACTTTATACACGGAAAAAAGAATTATTAAAAAAGTTCGGACAAATTTCGCCCTCCGAACAGGCTTTCAAGGAAAAAGTATAAGAACAAAGAGCACTACTATTGCTGCTGCAACATAAGCTATATCGTGCGAGGGTTGCCCAGCCAGGTCAAAGGCGCTAGATTCAGGGTCTAGTCTCGTAGGAGTTCGTGCGTTCGAATCGCACCCCTCGCACTATTTCTTTTTAATCAATTAATTTTCTTTCAGTTACTTTTTTGCTTAATTATTAATTCATTTGCTCTTTTGTGGAGTTGCGGTAAGAAAGTATGTAAAAGATGCCGGACTTAAGATCTGGTATCGAAGGATTTCATGGGTTCGAATCCCACCCCTCGCATCAGTTTTTTTTCTATATTCCGTAGAAAGATTATACATGTTTTCTTCTTGCTTCTCTCTTGTTCGGCCTTATATACTTAGTTTATGATTGAAGCCAAAGATATTTTCCACATCCTAGAAGATAGTCACAGGCTTGTAGTGGACTTCTAAGCCAGATTCAGGATATCCTATACAAAGTCCGTAATCAGAGTCTGCCTCATGTCTCTTTCCCTTAGCCTTGAAACCCCTAGACCTACAAGTCTAATTTTTTGTTTTCCAATGAACTCAGAGTGATCATATTGGTGGTATGAGCGATATTATAAATGGCTTTAAAATTGATCATTTCATTGACAGTGGATATGCTCATACAACTCAGACATATGAAGATATGCTGACCATAATTGACCAGAAAGACATTCTTTTTGAAATAGCTCAGGCCGGTCATAAAATTGATTTTGATCCTGATGTTGATATTGAGATCCTGAACCCTGGAACTACATACTCCGACGAGCTGAACGAAAATTTCGTAGTTCTCAAAATAAATTATGAGGACATTTCTTTCCTGCTCATGGGCGACGCAGGTTTGGAGACTGAAGAAAACATAATGAAAGCTGGTTACGATGTGGATTCTGATATTCTCAAAGTAGGACATCATGGAAGCCAATCTGGCAGTGGATCAACCTTTATTTCGACTGTAAGTCCTGAAGTAAGTGTTATTGAAGTTAGAGCAGAAAACGAGTACGGACATCCTGATGCTGAAGTTCTTGAGAGATTGCAGGCGACTTCGAAAGTTTACAGAACAGACTTAAATGGCACAATTACGGTTACAACAGATGGGTCTACTTATACAGTAACTACTCAGAAATCTGATACCCCATATGTAAGTCCTAATACAACACCGACAGAAACAAGTGAAGTAATACCGACAGAAACATCAACATCTGAACCGGCAAAGGTACAAGTTACAGCACCAGATTCAAAGAAATCAGATATAACTGACACGAGCAGTGCATCTAACTCACTTTATATCAGTGATTTAATGTCGGTGCTCCTCATCAAACAGCAAATCAAGAATATGTTAAAATTACAAATAAAGGAACAACATCAGTAAATATGAAAGGTTGGAAAATTAAAGACAAAGATGCGAAGCATACATATTCTTTCCCGTCTTCTTATACCTTAGAACCTAAGAATACAGTGACTCTCTATAGTGGAAAAGGCACAAACACTGCAAATACACTGTATTGGGGAAGATCGGAAAATGCGCATGTATGGAACAATGATGGAGATATTGCGTATCTTTATGATAATGCCGAAAAACTTGTTTCCATGCTGGAGAGATAATAACGGAGAATTTTAAAGTTACATTAGACAGGATCGAAGAAGATACTGCGGTCTTGCTTGTGAGGGATGAAGAAACAGTTAAAATTAATATCCCTCTTTTTTATTACCTCCTGAAAGCCCTCTTTTTTATTACCTCCTTAAAGCCCTCTTTTTTATTACCTCCTGAAAGTAAGGAAGGAGATATCTGAATATTACCATTGATAGGGATGTTCAAGAGATAAAAGATACAAAGGAAATAGTATCAAGTTTGCTTGAGAAGCTTAAGAATAAGAACTGAAAGATAGAGTAAAACCACTTAAACATATGGTTTTGAACTGTTTAGAGACTAATTTCGTCATTTCCCTGTATTTCATTTTTTACCAGTTCTTATTCTGAAGAGACTGCCTCAAAATAATTCATCTTGTTATAACTAGACACTGCACGGTATCACTTCCATTTATTACTAACTTAACTGTCTAATTTCTCAACTTTTCTAAGCTTATTTAATTTTCAATATAAAACCCTTATTTTTTGTGCAAAATTCCCTATTTTTTTGATCTGATTTTTATAATCATATTGATAATTAAATATATTAAATCACATTTGTGTATTTTTATAAAGGCTTGATTCAAAAGAGAAAGTTTAAAAATTTACGAGAGGCTTTGGATATTAACATTTTTAATATGAAAAATAAACTACAGAGAAAGGAAAATTTAGTATGAAAACTAAAAAAATACATTCATCAGCCTTAACGACAGCAGCTCCAATTGTGTGTTTAACGCCTCATAGAAGTAAGAACGTAAAAATGTTGACACTATTAATAGCTGCTTTCTTGGTTCTGCTATCAGTTTCTCTTCCGGTTTCAGCCGTAATTCCTGATATGCAAGGTGATAATGACATCCTGTCAGGTAAGTTGGGGATTTCATATGATCCTTCTTTGTTTGCTAATTCAAAATCAGATCTGTCTTTCACAGGAGACGATAGAATTGGTCTTGTTTCCGGGGACGTGGCAGAATATAAAATTAAGGTAACCGTTGGACCTGGAGAATATGACAATATCATTCTTACCAACTATGTGAAGGAGAAAAGTCCCTGGCATACAAATGCAAATAAAAATCTGGTAATTCTTCCCGGACAGGGTTTGACTGAAAAGTTCTATTCAGATCTGGCGATATATTACGCTCAACAGGGATATAGTGTATATATTCTGGATAGGAGAGAGACAAATATCCCTTCAAATGAAGACGATTTCAGTTTCATGGAAAGCTGGACTGTTGATGAACATCTGAAGGACACATACAAAGGTATTGCTGAATCAAGAAACCATACATCTTTATTAAGCGGTAAGCCTGCAAAAAACATAAAAGTTATGGCAATCGGCCACAGTCATGGGGCACTGCTTCTTACAGCTTATGAGGCAAGTGATTACGATGATTTGCCCTTGGGATCTGTTGACAAAATAGTGCCTGTTGATATTATCATTAAATATAATCCTGAATATTCTGAATTAATACAGAGTCAGGCACAGGAATATGATATTATATCCAGCAGTATCGATAAAGGGGAGTATCAAGGTACTGGCATGGCAGTTATGATGCAGATAGCTTACAATGCTTTCTCAAATCCAGTGGGAAGCTCTGGAGCTGGGCTCACAAATATCCAGTTATTCAGGCTCTTGGCCAGCCAGACATATAGTTTTTCTCTATACCCATATACTCCAGATTATCATTACTGGAGCGGAGATATCAACGGCCTTTATTATGTTGATGAGAGCCGGTTACTCGACATCACCTTGAACGGGGGAGCTGTCCCTTACACTCCAAAATATATGGATCAATATATGGCTGGTCTGATGGGTAATGTGGAAGGGTATGAAATTGATTCTTCCAAAATAGACTCTCCAGTTCTTTATGTTGGACTCGGAGGAGGATTTAGCGATTATGGTTCTTGGTGGTATGAAAATGAGGTTGGAAAAACAAACAAGAAGGTTACTTCCATTAGCTGGAACGACCAGGGACACGCCAGTATATTACTGGACAATAATTCTGCCGAATTATGGTCAGAGATAAATCACTGGCTTTAATCTGATTAAGATAGACCTTGGTGCTCTCTAATTAATCAGTTGATATTTTGACACCTGTAATTTAACAGCTCTGTTAATCTCCATTTCTTTTTAGTGATTCCAGACTCTTATGCAGATGTTTTCTTTTCCAGAATTCCCTTCTCCTTTTTTTGTTAATCCTCTATGATCTCTACAGACGTTAAAATGAGTACAGTAAAGCCTCATTTGATTATACAGGCTTTTTAGGTCCTTTGAAAATCCTATTGTTTTTCTTGAAATCCTATTATAGTCCTGTCTAAAAGTCAGGTTCTGTCTCTCAAGTAAACTTGTTGATATTTTATCTTGATCTATATTTTGACCAAAGATGATCCTTTTTTCTAATTTTTGAAGCTTCTTTCCTTGCTTATTTTTGACAACCTGAGCATATCTCAAATTTTTATCAGGTATTATTGCTGGTTTCAGGGTCTAGTCTCGTAGGAGTTCGTGCGTTCGAATCCCACCCGTCGCACTCTTTTTTACACTAACTTTGGATTTTACCTTTTTTATACAGAAGTCTGCAAGCAATCCATACACAACATAGGTTGCATTCTTTGTGAAATCAAATTTTACAGGCTTTCCACCTGTAATAAATGCCTGCAAAAGTTCCTTGACCTGGACATTCCTTACAGTTTCAGGAGAACCTCCTCCAATGCCGCCACTTTTGTGATTGTTTCCACTGTTTTCACTGTTTCCACTGCTTCCACCAAAGTTTCTACCGCTGTTTCCACCGCTAGAGTTGCTTTTTGTCAGTACATTTATTGTAGCAAGTTTTGAATTTGCACCGTTCACATTTTTTACTGTCAGATTAACAGTATAATTTCCTTGAGTTACGAACTCATAAACTGGATTCATTTTTGCAGAGTCAGTAATTCCATCATTACTGAAATCCCAGCTCTTTGACACTACATTTTCCGATAGCCTATAAACTGGACAGCCGGAGGAGCATAACCTCTGGTAACGCCGGTAATAAAATATGCAACAGCAAATATTGGTTACGCTTGGAGAGAACCTATGAACTGCCCAAAGGAATTAGGACTACGTCCTACATTCATAGTTGCTGTAACCTTGTTTGTTGATGTGTCAATTACAGAAACATTATTGCTGGCGTAGTTAGTAACATATACCCATGATCCATCCGGTGTAACAGCAACTCCACTCGGACTATTTCCTACAGGAATTGTGGCTGTAACTTTGTTTTTTGTTGCATCAATTACAGATATAGTGTTACTAAGACCATTAGTCACATATACACTCTTTCCATCCAGTGTGACAGCGACTTCAGAAGGAAATTCCCCTACAGGTACTCTGGCTGTAACCTTGTTTTTTACTGCGTCAATTACATAGATATATCCGTTATTGCTTCCTTCGTCGCACGCTACATATACCTTTTTCCCATCTGGACTTATTGCAACTCCACGAGGATTGTTTCCTACAGGAATTGTAGCTATAACAGTGTTTGTTGCCGTGTCAATTACCGAGACAGTTTTATCATCGAGATTAGTCACATACACCTTTTTCCCATCCGGTGTGACCGCAACTCCAAAAGGAACTACGCCTACAAGCACTGTGGCTTCAACCTCGTTGGTAGCCGTGTCTATAATAAAAATCATATTGTTGCTGGGAGCTCCCACATCGGTATGTGGAACATATACTTTTTTCCCATCCGGACTTATTGCAACTCCGCGAGGAGCGTTTCCTACAGGAATTGTGGCTGTAACTTTATTTTTTGCTGCGTCAATTACAGATATAGTACTGTCGAAAAAGTTAGTCACATATACCTTTTTTCCATCCGGGCTGACTGCAACTCCCATGGTATAGTTTCCTACAGGAATTATGGCTGTAACGTTATTAGTAGCCGTGTCAATTACTGATACAGTATTGTCGCCGGAGTTCGCAATATAAGCAAATGGACCTACACCGAATGGCTGCATTACTGTTATTGTAGTTAACTTTGAATCTGTACCATTTTCGTTGCTTGCTGTCAGATTAACTGAATAGATTCCTGGATCTGTGTATTCATGAACTGGGTTCCTTTGTGTAGAATTATTCCCATCTCCGAAATCCCAGCACCATCCAGTTGCATTTTGTGAAAGGTCAGTAAACTGAATTGAGAGAGGAGGATAACCATGGGTAGCGTTGATACTGAAGTTTGCAACTGGAAATGGATTAGTAACGACAATGTAATTTGGTTTCATTACTTTACTATTACCTGCTTCATTTCCCACAGTCAGACTGATTGTATAGTTCCCTGGTTTTGTAAACGTGTGGGTTGCATTCATAGCATGTTTTGAGTAAATCTCGTCCCCAAAATCCCAAATCCAAGAGGTCGGTACTCCGCCAGTGCTGGTATCGATGAATAACACTACTAGAGGTGCAGCTCCATAGGTTGTGTTTGCAGCAAATTCAGCTACAGGTGGCAAGGTGTTTGTGACAGAAAGATCATAGATATAGATGCCAGTATCATTAATTGCACCATAGTTACTGTCTATCCCCCACACAATCGTATTATTGTAAATATCAGGTGTTGTGTGAGTCCCTTTTGGATAAATATAGACCGGAGTGCTTTTTGCAGAAGGAATGTCATAAATATATACACCCGCATAACCAAACTGGTCATCACCGGATTTTGAATATACGATTTTGTCACCATGGATATTGGGGTGGGTGCCAGTGTCAGCTCCAGCATCAGCATAATCAGATCCGTATAAAGTATTACCTGTATGGTCACTGGTAACGTCTATAATTTCTTTAGTCTCAAGGTCATACATCTGGATGTATCCATCTCTGTTAAAGAAGTCTGACCACATCACTTTATTACCATATATATGCGGATTGAATACCTGATCGGAATAATGTACATTTATGGTCTCCTTAGTATTAACATCATAAACAACAATGTTTCGCCCATAGTCACCATCATAACCATACGCTATCTTGGTCTCGTATATATCAGGACTATTGCCCTCCGCAATTTTAGTCAGTGTAGAAGTTGACATATCCCACATGTATACATTATAATTGTAGCTTGTCTCGTTGTAATCCGCACTCCACACGATTCTGTCGCCGTAAATAGCAGGTTTGCTATATTGGTCTACATTCTGAGTTATGTAATCTTTTGTAGCTGTAGGAATATCGTATATCGCAAGCTTTGGTGTCCCGCTACTCATATCATGCCACACTATTTTATTTCCATAGATAGCTGGATGAGATGCTGCAGAAGAGTCAACTGCAGTGTCTGTTCTGGCGGTCAGGTCATAAACATGAATAACACCGTTGTCTGTCCATACCACTTTGTTCCCATGAACGGCAGGATCAGTCCCATTGCCAATTTTTATTATCTGCGCCGCTGACGCTACGGTTGGAAATAAAATAGAAAACAGAAAAAATAAGATTATTGAGGCTAAAGCTATCGAATATGATCTTTTGTTAATATTCACCAGTCTCTTCCCCATTTATTCATTTGAAAAACGTTAATCCCCAGGTCATAAATTCAATATTTAATTATTTAATTTTATATTCAGCGAATATGAACATAAAAGAATCTAAGGTCATTTATTAAGAGGAAGCATTCCGGAAAACCAAGGCTGAATTAATATATCAAAATGCTCAGGCACAAAAACTTACAGGAACCTCTTTCATTGATGTGTAATTTTTAGTAAAAGCCATTTTAGGACTTAGTATTTTGTATGAATTCTGTACCTGCGTATTGAAAATATCGAATAAACTTTATTAAGTTGAAATACATATTTTGTGAACGTAGTGTCCATCTCCTCACGAAAGACCTAGGCAAAAGAACTGAAGACACTGGAATATTAATGCAAATGTGAGTAAAATTAATGCAGGTGTGAGTAAATGGACGAAAGTATTCAGAAGCTCAATGAAAGAGCGAGATATTATTCTGAGCAGCTCTCAAAACTAAGAGCCGAAATCAAAAATAGAATAATCGGACAGAACGATATTATAGACAGCATGCTCATAGCATTAATTTCCCAGGGTCATGTTCTGCTTGAAGGAGTCCCTGGACTTGCAAAGACCCTCATGTCCAAGACAATGGCAGAATGCCTTGATTGTGATTTTGTGAGACTTCAATTCACGCCGGATCTTTTGCCGGCAGATATAACCGGTACCAAAGTATACAACCACAACGAAGCTTCTTTTTCCACACTTAAAGGTCCGATCTTTGCTAACTTTGTCCTTGCTGACGAGATAAATCGTGCCCCTCCAAAAGTCCAGTCAGCGCTTTTAGAAGCGATGCAGGAAAGACAGGTAAGCATCCAGGGAGAGACCTTCAAACTCGAGCGCCCTTTCTTTGTAATGGCAACACAGAATCCTATAGAGTCAGAAGGTACCTATAAGCTTCCTGAAGCACAGGTAGACAGGTTCATGTTCAAGCTCATTATCGATTATCCCACGAAGGACGAGGAAATTGAGATCATCGAGAGATTTACCCAGGATATAAAACCACAGGTATCGAGAGTACTCACATCCAGACAAATTATTGAAATCCAGGACTTCAATCCCCTGATATATGCTGACAGAAAGATCAAAGACTATGTAGTGCGGATTGTGGACGCAACTAGACATCCACAGGCTTATAATGTTGATGTAGAGGGATACATTGAGTACGGAGCCTCTCCACGTGCATCCTTATGGCTTATACTTGCTGCGAAAGCGCATGCAATGCTTGATGGGAGAGGATATGTGGTTCCTGAAGACATAAAAGCTGTTGCATACAACGTGCTTCGACATCGCATACTTCTTAACTACGAAGCTGAAGTTGAAGAGGTCACCAGCGACCAGATAATTACACAGATACTTAACAAAGTAAAAGTTCCCTGATAGACCAGATTAAGATTTTCACTGGCAAAAAAAGTATGCAAATCATAGTGAGTTGTGTGCTATATGCAGCGTGCAAAAGAAGTAATTAAGCAGGTAAAGCGCATAGAGATTAGCACAAAAAAACAGGTCGAGGGACTGATCACTGGAAATTATCACTCTGTGTTCAAGGGCCAGGGTATTGACTTTTCTGAAATAAGAGAATACAGGGCTGGGGATGATGTCCGTGCAATTGACTGGAAGGTTACTGCGAGATTCAATCGTCCATTCATTAAAGAATTTATTGAAGAAAGAGATCTGCATGTCTATTTTGCTATAGATATGTCGGCTTCTGGAAGTTTCGGAAGTAACATCACAAAGAAACAAAAAGCAATAGATATCGCAGCAAGCTTGATGTTTGCAGCCATGAAAAACAATGATAATGTCGGACTATTCATTTTTACTGAAGAAATTGAGAAGTATATTCCAGCCAGAAAAGGCAAAAGGCATGTTCTTAAATTACTCAGCACATTGATTTCCTATGAGCCTGTAACAAAAAAGACTAACATTATGAACAGTATGGAGGCTATTGCCGCGCTGCTCAAAAGAAGAAGTCTCGTTTTTGTAATCTCAGATTTTTATTCTGATGACTTCTCACAGCCTCTTAAAGTAATGAGAAACCGACACGATGTAGTAGCGTTAAGAGTAACTGACAAACGTGAACAAGAACTTCCTTATGTTGGGCTTATTGAACTTGAAGACGAGGAAACAGGCGAGCAGCTTCTTGTCGACACTTCCAACGAAAATTTCAGGATACGCTATGAAGAACTTGTCAAAGAATATGATGAATCATTAAAAAGACTGTTCAGAAAGATGAAAATCGACATGGTTAACTTTGTTACAGATGAACCATATGAAATCGCGCTGAGAAAGTTTTTCAGGGATAGAAAAGTAAGGAGATAAGAGAATGGCAGGTTTTGACTCCCCTCATATTCTTATATTCTTACTGATAATCCCACTTATTTATTATTTGCATAATAAGGTCAGGATTCAGAAGAAGAACGAAGCAATAAAGTTCAGCAATCTTGCTTTTATTAAATCCGCATTGGGCGACACTAAAAAGTCAAAACGGGATATACATCTTTTCTATTTATCGTTACTAACCATCGGTCTCATGATAATAGGTTTTGCAAACCCTCATATTCCCCTGGAACAAACCAAAGAAGGAGTAAGTGTTGTGTTGGTAATGGATGTTTCAGGAAGTATGCAGGCAGAAGACTACGCCCCATCAAGACTGGAAGCCGCAAAATCATCTGCAGAGATACTGATTAATTCCCTTAAAAGTAAAGATTATGCGGGAATTGTCACTTTTGAGTCAGGGGCTACTACTGCGGCTTATCTAAGTCCTGATAAAGAAAAAGTAATCGAAAAACTTCATAACATCGCGCAGAAAGATGGCAGCACTGCTATAGGGGATGGGCTTAGTCTTGGAATTGATATGGCTTCTTCCATTCCAAACATGAAAAAAATAATTATTTTAATAAGTGATGGCGTGAACAATGCGGGTTATATTAGCCCTGAGGAAGCGATCCAATATGCGAAAGCTAACAACATTCAGGTTTATACTATCGGCATGGGTTCAAACAGTCAGGTATTACTTGGATATGATTGGTTTGGTAACCCTCAGTACGCAGAACTTGATGAAGCTACACTGCAAACCATTGCAGAGAGTACTGGAGGAAAATATTTCAAATCCATCGATGATAAAACATTAGATGAAATTTACAGAAACATCGGCGAAAATATAAAAAGAGATAAAGAAGAAACGAACATCAAAGATTGGTTCTTCTTTGCAGCATTTCTGACATTACTTATCCAGATGTATTATAGATACGGAAAAGGAAGGATATTGCAATGATAAGAAAAGCCATTGCTATTTTCTTACTTTTCTTGCTACTGGTACCCATAACTTATGCCGAGGAGAACATAACATTTTCAGTTCCTCAGAAGGATTATTATTTCCTTGTCGGAGAACAAGCTTATATTCCTCTCAATATCACTAATTCATACAATAAAGATATAAATGGCATCCTTGGATACACGATCACACAGGAAATTAATAGTGGACCAATTCATTTCTCAAGTTCAAATACCAAATCTACGAGCTTTCAGATAAGTAAAGGTAATACTACAGTTAACCTTGGGTTTGGGAGTATCGATAAGCCTGAGAACTTAAGTGTATCGCTAATTTTCAATTACGATGATAAAGGAAGCAAAATTGTCCGCCTAGAGGACATTAGAATACATTTTGTTGAAAATGAATCTGATAAACAAAATAAAGTCAATCCAATTCAGAGCTCTTCACAGGAAACATCCGCTACACAGCAAATAACGGATCCATTTACGCAGCAAGAACAGCGTATAGCACAGCAAGAACAGCAAATACAGCAAATAATGCAACAGATGATAAATCAGCAGTATGTAGTGCAAACTCCCCAGTGGGTTTCGCAAAATAATCAGCTGAATCAGGATATTTCATCACTGAAAGAGGAGATGCAAAAACAGATACAAAAGCAGCAACAAATGCAGCAGCAGTTCCAGCAGCAAATTGCAAATAATCAAGACTTCCAGAAGGCAAATCAGGAATTATCTGGTCTTGGATACGATTTGACTTCTCTCGAAGTTAATCCGTCATCAAATAACACAGGAACTTTCACAGTGAGCTATGAGAAACAAAATGGCGATAAGGCAAGCATTCAGGGAGAAATGAGTAATGGTAAAATAAAGAGTCTGCAGATTGATACGGCAGAAGGCAGACAAAAACTCCGGGACTTGCTTTCTCAGAATAGCGACTTTAATAAGTACCTTAAAAAATTGCAAGATGATGGCTTTAAAGAAGTCAATTCAACTTTCTCACGCGAGAATAACACTACAACTCTTCAGATACAATACGAAAATTCTAAAAATGAAACAGCTCAGATAAATGCCAAATTTGTAAACGGCAGTGTTGAGCATGTTGAACTTGTAAGAGAGCAGGAAAGAAACCTTTATCCTATATACTGCATGGGAGTTCTTATACCTCTTCTTCTTGGTTATATTATATACAACAGGTTTTCAGGTAAAAAGGAGCAGAGAAAATTAGTTAGAGAGAATATACCACTTCAGGAAAGAAACTTTGACTACAGGGAAGAAGCAGGAAAACTTGTGGAAAAAGCAATATCACTCTATGAAGAAAAACAGTTCAAGGATGCTTACGGAACTGCTGCACAGGCTCTGAGGTTGTATCTGAGCTATAAATATGGCTTAAAGAGAGAAGTTACAAATTCTGAACTGATAAATTATCTGAAAAGTGAAGGTGTAGAATATGCGAAATTTGAGAAATGCTTACAATTGACCAGTCTCGTTGAGTTTGCAAAACATACGCCCGATGATGGTGAGTTTGAAGAAATAATTAAAACTATTAAGGATGCTATGAAGGACGGAAAATAATCAAACAGACTAGGTTGATCCTTTGTATTATTTCTTAATTGATCTTAATATTTTCTTAATTGATCTTAATATTTTCTTAATTGATCTTAATATGCTAGGATTTCCCATCAAATTAAAGATACTATAAATAAACGTGAAAACTATCTTAAATTTACAGAGGTTGCCAAGCCAGATCTCTTATAGGGTGGGGTGGCTGCTCGCAATTTAATTTTTCACCTTTTATCAAATATTGACTCGAATGTGAATTCGCCAGTTAGAGATGCTCTGCAAGAGCTGCTATCATAATTCTAATTTATCTTTTCCAGTTCCATATTATCTGTTAAAATGAAACAATGTTCCTGAATAATCTCTGAAACTACTTGTCATGATTTTTTAATTAAGGACATTTTAAACTCAATATTCGGCATATATTAGAACTGCATAAGTACAGTTTCAAAGGTCTCTATGAGGTGTAAGGTCACAACCTGTACACAACAGGCACATTGTCTGAGCTTTATCTGCACATAGCGAATTACGGTCAAGCATATTCCTCAACATATTCCCGAGCTTCAAAAGCCGTTCTGCACTGGGTCTGGTAATATTTTTTACATCTTTTCTGAGAGGATGAGGGGATATAGGCCTGAGAATAGGAATTATGCATCGCTCAGTAAGCTGTTTAATACCTCTTCGGACGGTCTCGTCACTTTCCCCAAGGCCAATTATGAAGTTCGAAGATACCCGATTTCGGCCGAATACATCCACTGCTGTATCAAGAGAATCAAGCACAGAATCCAGTGAAAGATCCGGGCAGAAGCGGCGGAAAAGTACAGGATCCATGGTCTCGACATTGTACTTTATCTCGCATGCGCCTGCCGAATAAAGTTCTTCGGATGAGGTCTTTGTGGGATACAGTGAGACACCTATAGGAAGGTCATACTCACGTGTAAGCTGCTTTACAATTTCTGCCGCCCTTCTGACCTCTTTCTCCGGCGAAACGGCTACACCGCTGGTAAGAGAAATCGCCTTTAACTGCCCTGTTGCATAAGCCTCGGCAACCATCCGGTGGACCTTTGCACTATCCTTTATTCCGCCCTGCATTTTAGGTACCGGGCAGAACTGGCAGTCATATACACACTTTTCGGAAAGGGTAATGTATGCCTGTTCCGGACAATGGCAGAGAGGAAGCTCAAGTACACCCCTAGCAATTACTTCTTCACCTTTAACAACGACAACATGTTCATCTTCAGGCATTATACACAAAGGAGAAGAATCATTAATTGCTAGCCTGACCCGTTTGTCTCCTGACCTGAGAAAAACTGAGGAGCATCCTGCCCCTGGTCCAGCTGTAGCCATACTACTATGCTGGTCAGGAAGAAGCGAGCTGTCTACCCGAACACTTCCAATACTTATCAGGTATGCTTTTATAAATGCATTAAGTTCAGCGTCCATGGTTATACCCTTTAAAGAAGCATATTGCGATGGTGTATTTGCTAAGTTTGGTTCTTGTTTACCAGCAGGAAGTTTTCAATGGTGAAATTAAATTCATTAACATCAGTATTTTTAAGATGTTAACAATTGTGAATAGATTAATGGTAACTATTGTGAGCTTAAAAAGGTTATGATCAATTCCGATTAATAGAAGAAAAAGAATATTAAAACTCGAAGTGAAGGGATTTTTATTGTAGCTTTCCCCTTGCAGATTCTACTGCTGCTTCGCCAGCAATTTTGCCTGCAAAAGCGTCAGCAAGAAGTTCGAGTTCACCTTCTGAACGGTTTTTGTAAAAGTCATAAGTGACAGTTGTCTTAACAAAGGAGTTTTGTTATTGTGGCGAATGTGTCAGACTTCATGAGCGAGTACAGCTCTCAATTTCTTGTCATCCATTAATTCAAGCATGCCCAGAGATAGAAAAATAAATTTTCCCGAAGCAAAGGCTTTAGAGACTGCGGATTCGTAGTACATCTACCCTTTCAGCCAAGATATTAACGAATGCCTGAAGCCAGTCCATTATATCTGTAACTGGCTGGGCTCTGTACCTTTTGATCAGTTTTGATCAGGATCCTGTAGTATACCTTTGGCAGCAGCATGATTATTGCAGTCGAAAGCACGATACATACGGTATAAATTGTAATTGTCAGCATCCGGCTACATTGCATGGCAGCAACAATAGTGCCGATAGCAGAAAGCATGGATAACTGCGCAGCAATCTTTCAATTATGGCATACCAGTTTGATAATAAGTTATTTGTCAGATCCAATGTGTGCCTTCCGTGTAATTCTATAGGATTTTCCCTAAAAAACGATACTCTTGTGTGCGATTCTTGCGGCACTGTTTTTGATGCAGTAACAAACAAGGGTATCGAGGGAAGCTGTGTAGCATTTCCAAAAGAGAGCATTTCTTATACGGTTTCGGATGACAAGATCACCATGAAGCTCGAGGATGTAGTCGCTGCACATGAAAAAACTATTGAGCCGAATTAACACTATTGAAGTATTTTCGTATTTAGACTTACATAATTGAGGTACATTCGAGTACAGTAAACTTTGCTGCTTAAAAATCAAATCGCGGGAGGTCACCCCACCCTAAAGATGGAGTATGCTTCGGGCCGCCCGCCCGGTTTTTCTGATATTTAGAAATCATCAAGTCTTTTTTGCTCGGATTTCATGAACCTATGTAATCGAGACTCTTCACTCGGTTTTCCTTGCGATTCTTTAATGTAATGCTTAATTGTATCAGCAGTTACGTTTCCAACGGATCGATAGAACTTTCCATTTGACCATAGACTTCCACCCCAATATCGTTTTTTAAGTTCTGGATGAAGCTTGAATAGTCTGTAAGAGTTACCTCCTTTTAAATACTGAATTACCTCTGAAAGGGAATTATTTGGGTGAAATTCTAAAAACAAATGAACGTGATTGTCTACTACTTCCATTGCATATATTTTGTAGCCATTTTTAGCGCAAATGTTACTGAGAATCAACTCGCAATCCTTTTTAATTCTCTTATTATAGAATATACTGTATCTACTGTATCGATAGTTAGGCACCAATACGATGTGGTAAGTAATCTGACCATAGCCATGGCTAAAACTGCGTAATTCCAACTATATCACATCCTAGCCAAAGGTGGCTGGCACCATCTCTGGTTATGGTGCCAAAAAAAACCTTGTTTTACAAAAAAAGTAAGGGTTTAGATAATAAGAGTGAAAAAAAGAAGAGGCGAGGGTTCACTTCATCCCCGACCTAAAGGACGGGGTATTCGTGACCCTCTGCACTCCCTTAGTAATAAAGTTGTAAAACTGCTCCTTATTTTTTGTCCTCACAAAAAACGAAGGAGCATCATATATTGAAACCCAATAAGTATATTAATTTTATAGATCTCAGTCTTAAAACGGTCAGTCTTCCAGACTGAACCTTTACTCCTGTAAATATTCAAAATGTGTTTATACTCAACATCAGCTTCTGGTTCTTGTTTTACTGAAAGAGTATATAAGTACAGACTATCGTGATTTTGTAGAGCTTATTGATCTCATGAACAATATCAAAGAAAAACTTGACCTTGAAAAAGTTCACTTTGACGAAACCGAGACGGACGACTATGAACCCTTTAGTGAAGGTGCGAATGTTATCCCTGACCCTGTGCTAACTCTGACCTAATAAGCACCTCTGTTTCCACACTGAATTCTGTGTACGCGAAGGGGGAACATGGAATCTTGTTAGACAATCCAATAATCCCGAGGCAAGGGAAATAACTATTGAGGAAACTTGCAACTGCCCTTCCGGGAGACTGGTGATCATCGACAATGCTACCGGAAAGGCGATTGAGCCTGAATTTGAGAAGTCAATTGTTGTTGAGTCTCCTCCGCGCTACGAACAAGGTCCTCTCTGGGTACGTGGCGGTATCCCGATAGAATCCGCAGATGGCAAACTGTACGAAATTCGGAACCGTGTAACTCTTTGCAGGTGCGGAAAATCGAAGAATAAGCCTTTGTGTGACGGTAGCCATATTGAGGGACAAGAATGAGAAATGGGGCAGAGGATCTAGCCCATTCATCCTCTACTCTCTCTATTAAAAACTCAAGATGAAGAGGATCTAAAAAGGAAAAGAATGATAGAGTTTGTGTTGATTTTTATTAATATACCTTCAAAGTGGAGCTACAAATTCACTTAAAGCATCTTCTATAAGGCTTATTGCACCCCTATATCCTGCATAACCTCTATCAATTACGACTTTATCCGTAAATGGAAAAGATACACTTAATTTTGTTGCTCCAAGCTTTGTTGCAAGATCCTTATCAAGCGAACTGCCAAAAATGAAATTCGGAGCTTCTTTTTCCACAGCGTCCCATATTTTTCCGGAATCTGATTCAAAAATGACTTCCGGGGACAGATTATTCTTAAAACTAAATTCTTTTTTAATGGAATCTTTATAATCTTCCGGCACATCATCCGTTATAATGGCAAGTGAAGGAATCCATCCTAACTCATTTACAAGAAACTTATTGAGAGCTATTGCATAATTTGAGTCCGTAATGGTTGCAAATCGAAGCTGTACATCAAAATCCACAATAAAATCCGCAACTTTATCAATAGATTTGTAGGTTTTCTCCTCTTCCTTTGCCGTGAAATCACTAACATCTATTTTTAATGCAGCACCGACATTTTTCAAGAACGAATTTGTCTCAATAACTCCTATAGGAAGCGGATTAATAATGTAAGGAGTCCCAAATCGATCTTTAAGTTTTTCAGCTGCTTTGATACCTACCCAGGGTGATAATACAATATTTAGAGCAGCAGACGACAAATCTTCGATTTTCTTTCCATTAAAGAGCGTGTTTACTTCCAGACCAATACTATTTAGTATCCGCTCTATCTCGACAAGGTTTCCTTCCCAGAACACATCCTGAGAAGGCACTATTCCAAATATATTGACAAGCCTTTCTTTTCTGGGCTTTTCTTCAACTAGCTGATCTATGAATGCGTCCAACAGGATTTCATAACCTACATAGCTAGAACCCTTGAAACCTGCAGTTTGAGCGTAGATGACCGACTTATCTTTAAATTCACGTAATACTGAGTTCACGTCATCTCCGATAAGTTCAGAAGTACAGCCAGTAAGTACAACATATCTGTTTCCTTCTATAAGCTCAATTGTTTTCTCAATTTGCTCTTTTAGCCGTTTTTCTCCTCCAAACACAACTTCTTTTTCATAGGTGTTTGTACTTGGGACGCCCACTCCCCCGATCCACCCGGATCCTCTAAAACCTCCGGCAAAGCTCTGTCCGTAAAATAACTGAACACCGCATCCTGGTCCGGCATGAATAATCGGAACAAGGCCTTCTATAGCTGTAATAGTGCTTAAAGCTCCTCCAAGAGCACATGAAAAACGTGGTGCTTCAATAATGTTGCTCATTTTAGTTCTCCCCTTTATGATATTTAAAAGGATTTTCATTTAACCAGCTTTCACGATAAATCGGCTTTGAATGTTCGGCAAGATTTTTACTAAATGAAGGATTGTTGAGCAAGTTAAGAATTCTACTTCCAAACGATATTACGCCATTATAGCCAGCATAGATAACTGATAAATTGTAAATCATAGCTGTAGGGAATCCCTGCTTTGCAGCCCAGATTGACTCCCCCACGTGACCGAAATAGAAATACAGGCTGTTCTTTATTTAGTATATTTGTCTGCTCAAACGGCTGTACATTAGCAATATTGGTACAGAAGTTTCCACATCTCTTCTCTAAATTTGCAAAGCTTTCGAAGATTACTTCGTCATAATGATATGCAGTGACTCCTACAATATCCATCCCCAGATCTGCAAGAAGGTTTGGAATTCCCACTGCCCTTGATTGTCCTGCACTTACGAATGCTCTTTTTCCCGCAAGCTTTTCTTTAAGTTCTTCTATCTTTGGCTCTACTCTTTCTCTTTCCGCTTTTATGACCGTTTCTACCTCATCTTCTTTTCCAAGTAATTTCCCAATCTCTCTAAGCCACAGATCTGTATTATCAAGGCCGACTGGCATTACTTTTTGAGTATAAGGCACTTGGAAGCGTTCTTCTAATGATTTTGCAAAGTACTCGCTGAACGTTGGGCACATACTTGTAGTGAGAGCTGCTTCTGACGACTTTCCAATAGCTTCCGTAGTAGTGAAGTTTGGGATGAAGTTTGCTTTAAGTTTTAATTTAGCCAGAAGTCGTTCGATTTCAACTTCATCAAGTCTTCCTACTGTAAGTGGATTTATCACATTGACTAAATCATTCCTTCTCTTTTTAGGCTTCTTAACAAGATGATTCAAAACTCCCTGGAATGACCCATCGTATCCGGATGCCCATACCTTTGATTTAAACCCATCACAGTATACGGGGATTACTGTTGCAGATACCTCTCCCTGAACTCGTTTTGTTATAGAGTCAATGTCCTCCCCGAGAATCCCTGCAACACATGAGGAAAATACAAAAATAACATTCGGATTGTGTCTTTTATCTGCCTCTAAGATTGCTTCCTTAAGTTTGTCCTCTCCTCCATGAATGGCCTCTACATGAGTAAGATTTGTAGAAATCCATTTAACATTTAATGGTATCTCTCCCCTCAGAATTTGTCCAAAGCGGCTGAATATATTAATATAAGGCAGTGAGCTGGTACATCCTACAGGCGCATGAATAATTAAAACTGCATCTTTTATGGTTGCAAGCGTGAATATTGCAAGCCACTCCTGACAGAAAGTAGTCTGGGAGAACGCCCGGTCTTTTGACTTCAAACACTTCCTTGTTGTTAAATTCACAAGTTCACTGGCGGTTCCGCCATATGTGATTGTAGTGTTCAAGCGATCCTCTCTAGTAGGAACTGTGCTTTTGTAAATACTTTTATAGACACTCTTTGCCATTTGAACTACTCCTTTACATTTTATTATCAAAATTAATTTACATTACAGGATATTGAGCGATAATAGCCAGCATTCAAGTTTTTAGAGCTACTAACGGTCAAAAAATATTTTGTGCTTAATTCTGTCTTGAGATTTATGGAAGAGTAATTGGTTGGGTAGATTAGTACAGTCATACAAAAAGAAAAAAGGAGGGAGGTAGAGACGAGTTAAATCAACAACATCTGAAGGATAAAGATTCTATTGCATTCAAAACAAAAAGATTAGCTGATTTACCATACTTCAATCCTTTTAAGTTCATGCTTATACCTGCGATTTCACATCTTTATCTATTTTAAGATCATCTTTAGTTTGGTAAATTCCAATAACACTTTTAAATATTTAAACCCACATTTTACGGCAAAATTTACCTATTCTTCTCTGTTCAAATACATTGGAGACATTTTTTATCTTATAATTTAAGATATAACTTATTCGAGCTGATCCCAAAACTCAAAAACTACTTCTTTGAATCTTGTTTTGAAAGGAACAATCGAACTACTGATTAGGAAAATAGTTATGGGCACCTCCCAATATGGGAGTAAAAAATGGCTTTTGGGATAGACTCATTCCAAAAAGAAATTATATTTCTATCCCCTGAATCAGTTTTTTTTGGCGTAAAATGCTGTTAATGATCCTGAGTAGTTTCATAAATGCCAATAGCTCTATTCTCAAAGCTCCGATCAAACAGATATTATTATTTAGTAGATTAACCGTGGAGTAAATACTATGGAAGAAGCATATAACAAAAAATACGATACAGATTTGAAGATTCATCCGGAGGCAGAAATACACCCTGAATGCAGCATAGAAAAAACCAGAAGCAAAAGAAAAAATGCTTTACTTGCCGCGTTATTATTTCTTATAATTTCGGGACTCGGCCAGGTCTATGCAGGTGATTTACTTAGAGGACTTGCATTACTTGTAGGACTGGGATTAGCTTATGTTTGATGGCTCTCATTATAGGATTACTCACATTTCCCACTATCTGGATATTTGCAGTAATAGACGCATACAAAATGGTAAAAAAACAGACTGATAAGATCGATTCGTGTCCATAAGATATTGATTTTAGTCTGCACAGAGATTATTCTTACTTTATAAATCCGGTTCCCGAGTTTTGCTTCAGGCCCACGGGAAATCGTATATTTTCTGAGAGCTACGATGTAATCGCAATAGCAAGATATCCTTTCCGCTCTGTTTCATTTTGCTCAAGAATACTGATTATTGGCAAAGTTGCTTCCGTGTTTTCTGCGGCTATAAAATCTGGATCGAATATTTTCCATAATTTTGTTTTTAAGATGATAAATTTGAATTGTACTAAGATGTGAAGTTAATCATGAGTGCACTATAAATTTAACAAAACAGTAGATTTTCATATTTACTAAAATTTAAGAGATAACTTCTGGGTTTTGAGGCGAAATTATTTCAGGATGAAACATATATCCGAATAAAAATCAAGTGTTACGATAACGTTATAATATCAATGATCAAGATTATCAGACGCACTACACCATAGCTGATATCAATAATACTGGGTGGTTTAAGTGAACGACGAAATTTTTGAACAAATTCACAGGAGCTTAACTGTGGAACAAATAATGACCCCGAAAGAAGAGTTTTATTTCCATCCTCAAGATTCAAAACTTCATAAAGAAATAACTATATTTCCTATTAAAAATGAAGACGGATCAATCATTAGATATTATGATAGTGAGGGTTCCAGAGAACATTATATATTGCCGAACAAGGTGGTTTCAAAAAACCTGGATATAATGTCTTTAATTAAAATGCTGGATCGAAACTCATTTTTCTTTGTAACTCATGACGAGATTGTAGGAATAGTTACTGTTGCAGACTTAAGGAAGGGAGCTGTGAGGATGTTCTTCTATTTACTGCTTTACAGGCTGGAGAACCGGATGAAAGCATTTTTTAAGGAAAGGATGTCTGAAGCCGAATTTATAGAACTCGCAAAACCCAAATGCAGATCACAAAATAAGGTGTACGAACTCTCTGTTTTTGAAGAGTGCAGCTTTTACGATTATCTTGTAGCCCTGAAAAATTATGATTTTTTTAAGCAAAAATACGGTTTGTCAATAAGAGATGTTGAACAATTCGGGGGTCTGGATAAATTCAGAAACTGGATCATGCATCCTTCGAGGGAAGAGGTCAGAGTAAAGATAGACTCAGACCTAGAGTATAATCATTATCTGTTCAAGCAGTTGGATAGGATTCAGAAGCTCGAGATCTTATTGCAGGACTCATAATATTTTTATCCATTTTGGATCATATTGATTTCCAGACCTTTGCCAGCTATTCCCCTTTCACGTGGATTTTAAATTCGAATAGATATCCGAATGGCGTCATCGAAGTTTCAAATCCCTTTGAATTTAGTTTTTCCATGATTGTTTTAATTTCATCTGCAGCAAATTCGATACTGACTTGCTCTCAGAGAGGTGCCCAAAAGAATGCAGGATGACTTTGTTTCTGTCGGTTTTTTTGCCAGCCAGCTGATGTTATTTACAGCCTTTTTAACAACTCTATCCTCTGGTCTTCATCTTCTTTCTCGACATTAAGAAATATGACCAGGGAATCAGTTGTGGATTTTTCAACCTCACAGGTCTCAGCAGAGTCCACGGTCTTGCTGAACTTTTTATACCAGAAATCCTCGGTATCAAACATCAATAGCTTCATTGTAATCACATAATGAACGTAACTTTATTTTCATATTGGCTTTGAAAAGACAAGCCCATAGTGGTATAGATTCAGATCATGCCTGCTGTCTAACTTAAATCCCAGATCAGAAGCCCATTTAATGCATTGTTCGGGTCTGAGCCGTATAGCTATTGGTGGACCCCGTGGAGTTTCAGGATCATAACTCCAGTGTATAATGCCGAATTTACCTCCTGGAATTAAAATACGGTAAGCCTCTTTAAGAAGCCCTTCAGGTTTTTCTGCACGCAGGATATTAAAAAGCATTGCATAGTCCACACTCTGGTCCTTCAGCCCTGAACCTTCAAGAATAAAGTCACAGAGCATTGCTTTTACGTTTATTAGATTCTCATTGATTGCTTTTTCAGTAACTCTTTTTACCATTTCTTCTTCAATATCAATAGCATATATTGTCCCGTTTATCAGCTTTGATGCAGGTATGGTAAAAGTTCCGTATCCGCATTCAAAATCAATTGCATTTACTACGCCATGATCAAATCCCATCGTCACCTGGATTTTTCCCGGGTCAAAAAAGTCTTCCCACTGGTTTTCGGCTGGCATACCGCTTTCTCTGATTTTCATATTCAATACTCTATGGATTTTGGCTGCAAAGCGTCCGCCAGCATATTGTTTTCGATTCCTGTTTTTCCTGGCTTAAAAAAGGATAAAGGAAAAGGACAGATGGTGAAACTCCTAACTTACAAAATGAGTGGAAACTGGAGGTTAGATCCACTCATAGAGGTAAAACTCACGGAGGCAAACTTACAAGGCATATCACAGAGGCCCTGCATATTTGCTCATTATGTCTTCCATTAAAGTAAGCCCTCCGCTGAACCCTGCGTAACTCCGCTCAAGTATCACACGGTCATAGGAAGGGAATGAAACCGTCAGGTGTATGGCATTAAATTCCGGGCCGGATATGAAAGTCTCAAGAGAACTTGCAAGCAGGAACATGAAATTCCTGTCTTTCAAATTCTCTCGAATCCTGTGGGCATCCACTTCATATATTATCTCAGGCCAGGCTGGGGTTTCAAGATTGACTGTCAGTTCCTCATTTATCAGTTTACGGGCTTCCCAAGGTGGATTGTCCGTTATCTGAACAAGGTCAGGCAGGTATCCAACTTCATTTGCAAGGTATTTTGTAATGCTTACAGCGGAATTGCTGTCAGCGACCACTGCAAAATAAGGATGAGGCCTGGCGATCAAAAGTACATCCCCGATGTATTCTGCAAACCTATAAGCCCGCTTTTCCTCAGTGGCAATCAGGTTTTCAATCAGATCGGATGAAACACCTAATCTTTCACCGACGACTCTTAGGAATTCCGAAGTCTGTTTAGGTCCGACCGGCACCCCAGGGAAGGAGATATAAGGAATCCCGAACTTTTCTTCCAGTTTCTGTGCGGTTTTATGCCCGATCCAGGAAGAGAGTACGATATTATATTCCGCAGCCGAGATTTTTTTCAGGTTTTTGAGCGCGTCAAATTCCCCTACAATTAGATTCGGCTTCAAGCCTATTCTTTCAAGGAGTTTCTTTACCGCATTTGCCTCGCCTTTCCAGAAGATATGCTGAGAAGGAACTATTCCGAATACGTTTACAAGCCCTTTCTCTTTTGGAGTCTCCTCAAGAAGCTGATTTATGACTGCATCGAAGAAGTACTCATAACCGTCATACGAGGTTCCTGCAAAGCCCGAGGTATTCACATGTATAATTGGGATTCCTGGATTCTTTTCCTTAAATGCCCTGACAACGGATTCGACATCGTCTCCGATGAGGGAGGGCACACAGCCTGAGATGATTGCAAATAATTCCCCGTTTACAAGTTCAGTTGTAGATTTTATGAGATTTTCAAGTTTCTTCTCCCCACCGAAAATAACATGCTCCTCAACCAGAGATGAACAGGGAGTACTTGTACCTCCGAAGGGTCCTCCTGCGTTCTGGCCGCCTGCGTAGAACTGGCCGAAAAGCTGTCCGATTCCACACCCTGCGCCTGAATGAAGGATAGGTACAGTTCCGAATATGCCGACTGCGGTTGCATATGCCCCTCCAAGCGCGCAGGAGTAGCGAGGGGCTTCGATTGCACCTGATATAAGATTAGTAGTCTCTAAAGTTTCACTGATTCCCATGATTACACCTTTTTATTTATCTGGCCAGTTTCTATCTCCTTTATTTATCTCTGTATATCCTTTCTTTCCCTGCTCAGTCCTCCGCTTTTAGATAATACAGCGGATTAGGTTGTTTGTACCACCAGTCTTTGTATGTACTCTGAGTCTTCTCTTTCATTGTCCGTTGATAAGAATGGCTTTTTAAAGACTGCAAAAGGAAATTCCCAAATGCAATCGCTCCCGTATACCCGCTCTGAGCGCTCCAGGGATGCGCATCGGACCTTAAGGCATGCACCCTTGTTACTCCTTTGTCGCGCTTGAATGCGCCTCCCTGGAATGGGCAGGTCATTGCAATATCGGGATTCCTATGGTTTGTTATGTGTGTCTGTTCGGCAGCCTGGAAGGTATTTACCAGTATGTCAAAATCCCCTACCTGAGAGAGTAATCTCTCCAAGTCCTGAAGGATGAGATTGTCAAAGTCCTGGCACATTGCAGCTGAAGATTTAAGCCCGAGTTCGTCAAAGTACGGGACCTGCGCCAGAAGTCTTCCCTGACCAAGTGCACCCAGAACTTCCACTTTCTCTCCATTGCCTTTGAAGTTCTCAAACTCGTGTTTTATTGCTTTCAGTTTTGGAAGCCACTTTTTATGTTCTTCTTCGATGAGGGCTTCTACTTCCTTTTCTTTCCCGGTGTGCCTTCCGATCTCTCTCAGCCACTCATCCGTATTTGCGATACCCATAGGCGAGGGATAGAGGAAATAAGGCACTCCATATTCCTGCTTGAGCCCGCGTGCGAGATAGTCTGTGTAAGTCGGGCACAGGGGTGCAGTAACAGCAGCTTCTGAGAGCTGTTCAAACTGTTCTACTGATGCGAATTCGGGAACAAAATTCACTCTCAGGCCAATTTTCCCAAGCAGGCGTTTTATCTCCAGCCTGTCCTGCCAGGTGTACGAGAGCATACTCGCTACATTTACGAGATCATTCTGCTTCTTTTCCGGCTTTTTTGTGAGGTATTTCAAAACTGCATGCCAGAAGGCGTCATACCCAGTCTGGACAAGCTTTGAACGTGAACCCTCACAGTGAATCGGGACTATAGTTGCCTTTATTTCAGGCTGAACCTGTGCGACAACTCCTTCGATGTCCTCTCCGATTATTCCTGAAGTACAGGATGTGAGTATGAAGATTGCTTTCGGATTGTACCGTCTCTCAGCTTCTTTTATTGCTGCTGCAAGCTTGTCACCTGCACCATACACGACATCTTTTTCCCCGAGATTTGTTGTCATCCAGTGGAGGTCATAATTTGCAGGGCGCCCGAGTTCAACAGGCACATGCCTGTAGAGTTCACGGTATCCGAGTGCTGCTGATGAACAGCCTACAGGTGCATGGTATATTGCCACAGCATCACGGATTGTTCCTATCCTTACTGAAAGGTAGAAGTTCAGAACACAACCACTTGACTGCTGGAAATTCCTCTCCCTTTGCCTGAGACAACCGCTGCGGGCTTCTTTTACAAGGTCGCTTGCTTTTCCATACCAGACATTAATACCGCTTGCCCTCTGTTCTCTGTTGGGACATGTGGCCCGCGATAGATCGATTCTTTCCTCGATCAATTTATTTTCAGTGAGTTCTGTTCCTGACATTAATATTTCTCCGTAGGAGACATATTATTCATAATTGATTCGTCTCCGTTATGTTCTGCTCCTGGCATCACCTCCTCCATTCGTATTAATGAATATATAAATCGGGAATTCAGCAAAAATGTGGTCTAGTTTCTCATTATCCGAATTTTTGCGGCAATAATTCTCGGGTATGCAAGCTGCTGAGTTTCGAATAATGAAATTTTTGCCGCAAAATTCAGAAAAACAGAATTTCGTTGTCAATTATTGCTGAAGTGTAAGCGTATAAATCGGTTCGATTTGTTTCCGTGTATGGTGATGAAATGACAAAAGCAAGAAACATTGCAATATACGGAAAAGGCGGAATTGGAAAATCGACTACCTCATCAAACCTTTCAGCAGCTCTTTCAGATCTGGGGCTTAAGGTAATGCAGATCGGCTGTGACCCCAAGAGTGACTCCACCAATAATCTGAGGGGAGGAAAATCGATTCCTTCGGTTCTTGATACTTTAAGGAGTGGGAAAAGAATAGAAATCAGCGATATTGTCTATGAAGGCTTCAATGGGGTTTTATGTGTGGAGGCCGGGGGCCCGGAACCTGGAGTAGGATGCGCTGGCAGGGGTATTATCACTGCAATAGAACTCCTGAGGCAAAAAAATGTCTTCAAGGAATTCAAGCCTGATGTAGTAATCTACGACGTGCTTGGAGACGTAGTCTGTGGAGGATTTTCAATACCTATCCGTGAAGGCGTTGCAGAACAGGTCTATACCGTCGCATCGTCGGATTTCATGGCAATATACGCGGCTAATAACCTCTTCAAGGGAATAAGAAAATATGCAAACAACGGCGGTGCACTGTTCAGCGGCATAATTGCAAATTCAATGAACCAGCCTATTCAAAAAGAGATCATTAATGACTTTGCACTACAGACAAAGACAACGATTGCAGGCTTCATACCTCGTTCGCTTGATGTTACCCGAAGTGAACTCAGAGGACAGACCGTGATCGAACATGCACCCGAATCCGAACAGGCTGAATTATACAGGGAACTTGCAAGAAGCATTTTAAACAACGATAAAAAGTATGTGCCTGCACCTCTTGAGTCCGAAAAACTCAAAATCTGGGCTGAGAGCTGGTCAGACATACTTCTCAGGGAGCGCGAACAGAAAGGACAGGTGAAACACAGTATCGGAGAAATAAACCCTGTAGGCATCGAGATCTGAGATAAATTTGCATGAAAAAATTGAGAGCCACAGTGTTAGCAATTCGCTGAACAAATTTCTGCTGTAACTTTCTATACAGCAGAAATCTTGAACTTATAGTATTTGTATGATATAATTCTCATTGCAATAAAATCTCATTGCAATAATTCAATAAGTTGTAATTCTCATCAACACTTCAATAGATTGACAATTTAAATGTTTCATGGAAACACAATGTTTTTATAACTTAAGTAATAAGGATAGTTCACAATTGTGAATTTGATTATTAAAGTTAGATTATTTAAAATTAATTATCAGTACCTCAATATATAAAATAAAGATCAAATTTCCCTGGTAGGAACAATGGGGTTGAGTGATCAAAATTTAAAGGAGAGTAAAAACTACCGGATTATGATCGATTCGGAAGGCATAGGCCATATAAGGATACTCAGGCGTATTAATTTGAGGACGCTTATGGAAATTTTTAAGGATTTATATATGGAGCTTAAAAAGAATCCTGAAAAGAGCCCACATATGAGGATTTATGTCTCCCCTTCAATTTACGAAGAAATGTCCGATAATATGAAGTATTTCCATGAATTTGCAGTCTCATGTATGGATGGAACGTTTGAACTTATCATCATTAGTTAATCCTTATTAGTTAATCCTTAGACCTTGCCAATCTCACTTAAATCCTTCTTATTTAATCGGGTGTCAGGCTCGAATTTCAGAATATTCTACAATTGTGATACTGGAAGGTACAATTGTATAATTTATCACAATTAAAAAAGTTATTTTTGAATTATCGGATAATAAAATATCCTTTTTGTCTTTATACAGAGAGTTTGAGCCAAAAGATTTAAAAACAAAGAACTCTTTTAAGGTGTTGGTGATTCACTATGAGGGATCGTTTTTGTTGCTAATGAAACTCTGAATGATATAAACTATGAGAAACTTGAAAGATTGCCTCCATCGGCAAAGCTGGTGTTTAAAACCCTTGAAGCCAAAGGGCAGATGACACAGAAAGACATAATTCGTGAAACAATACTTCCTTCACGCACAGTAAGATATGCATTAAACAGGCTGAAGGAAGAAAAGATTCTGATAGAACGCTTCTATTTCGTTGACTCACGTCAGAGCCTTTACGAAATAAACAGATGCGTAGATAACGCTCTTAGAATATGAATTAAAAATTGTTTTTTAAAAAATTGTCTTCTGTGCAGTTGGATCAAATTTTATTACAGATCCAAAATCTTTATTTTTTAAGGCAAACAAATAACTTCTAACTTTTAAATTGTTTTTAATTTTTCACTTTTTTGCTGTTATCTCCACACTTCCCTGAAAACGTAATAATTAAAAACAGTTATACTTTCTTTCAATTATGGGGCTTATGAGTAATAGAATACCATAGACCGTATATAATACTCAAAACAAGAAGAGTGCCTGCAATAATTAGAAAGCCATTAAAGCCAAAGAGTGCATACGATGCTCCAAATATGATATAAAATATACCAGAAAGAATGATCAGAGCTAACCAGTATGAATAATATTTATTCATAACTAGTAATTGAGCGAACATTAATAAATAATTTATTATGTCTGCATTGAAACAATCCTCTTTGATGAGATTTGCCCCTTTGAACCCTTGAATTTCTATGAATTCTTTAATTCAATTATAGAAAACACGGTTTAAACATTTTTTATCAAATAATAAGAATTATAAAAACATATATTAAAAACCATAATGATCCCGGAAAGGAATAAAAAATCAACATCTTGATTCTCGTTTATGCAGTACAGCGCAAAAAGCTTCTTATCCAGTCAAAATCAGATCAAACCGCCCAGGTGACCGCGAATCGTGAACAACGACAATTTAGCAAAAAGATCGCCTTTAAAGTTCTTTCTATTAACCTTCGCTCTTTCCACTCCGTTCTGGTTAATTGGCTCTATGGTTGAGAAGGGACTTCCAGTTCCAATGAATCTTCCTGTGAGTGCGCTTTCATTCGTTAGTCCTTTGATTGCGGCTTTGATCCTTACCTATAGAAAAAGTAAACTCTCTGGAATAGAGCAATTATTTAAGAGAATATTTGATTATAAAAAAATCAAGCCAAAGCTCTGGTATCTGCTCATTATTTTTCTGCTGCCTGCCATATATTCGCTGTCGTATGGGATCATGCGCCTTCTGGACAGACCACTTCCAGAACCACAAATTCCATTTCTGACAATACCGATCCTTTTCATCGGGTTCTTTATTACCGCGGTATGTGAAGAGCTGGGCTGGATGGGATATGCTTCTGATTCTATGCGATGTCGGTGGAGTGCATTGACGACCGGCATTGTTCTTGGGCTTGTGTGGGGATTATTACATGTTGTGCCCGATATCCAGGCTCATCATGATCTAGCATGGATAGTATGGCAACGCGGTGTCTATTCGGTTGCATTTCGTATCCTGATTGTATGGATTTACAATAATACCGGAAATAGTATATTTGCAGTGGTACTCTTTCATGACATGGACAATGTCAGCTGGTCTTTATTCCCGAATAATGGCTCACATTATGATCCAGCTATTACCGGACTGCTCACTGCAATCACGGCTGTACTCGTAATATTCCTATGGGGTTCAAAAACCCTGGCAAGGTACAGGTATGCTTCTTAAGTCTTCAAGCTCAAAATTGAAGCGTCAATTCCTGAGATCATTAATCGCTGCCTATGAAACGGCCTCAGTTCAACTATTTCTGAAACTTATGTAACAGGCTGGCTAGAGAACAAGTCCAAAGTATTACACAAAACTGGCAAAATACGATCAGTAATAAAGAGTAACAGTAATAAAGAGTAACAAAAACTAGTTAGAAAAAGATTAGAGTGATATAGGGTGAGCATGGCAGCGATCCTGAGTTCCCGAAGGCTCGCGCACTTCAGTACAGTCAGGAACGTGGGCAGGCTTATCTTCTGTGTTCGGGATGGGTACAGGAGTTGCCCTGCCGCTATGGCCGCCACACTCGCCTATGAACGGAATTGATGAATGAAATTTGTCTATGACAAACGCAAGACAAGAAGTCATGTACGGTGCTGCAAGACTGGATTTCGCCTGGACCGGATTAGGAAAGGAACGGATGGTTAGTAAACGCGGACTGAACACCTCGTTGCCTTGGTGCTTACATCCCGTTTCTATCAAACCGGTCTTTTACCGGAATCCTTAATGAGGTCTCTTTTTAGGTCGGATTTCGAACTTAGATGCATTCAGCTCTTATTCCTTAGCGCGTAGCTGCCCGGCAATGCCCTGTCGAACAACCGGTACACCAGTGGCGCCGCTGCTTGGTTCCTCTCGTACTAAAAGCAGCTTACCCGCAGACCTCAGACACCTCTAGTAGATAGTAACCGACCTGTCTCACGACGGTCTAAACCCAGCTCACGATCTCCTTTAATAGGCGAACAACCTCACCCTTGGCCGATGCTGCACGGCCAGGATGGAAAGAACCGACATCGAGGTAGCAAGCTGCCGGGTCGATATGTACTCTTGCCGGCAACGACTCAATTATCCCCGGGGTAACTTTTCTGTCATTTTTGGCCCCCACCAAGGAGGCACAAAAGTTCGCTAGAGCCGACTTTCGTCTCGTCATCCACTACTGTGCTGAATAACGTCAGGCTGACTTATGCTCTTACACTCTTCAGTGAGTTTCCGACCCACTTGAGTCAACCATTGCGCGCCCTTGATATCTTTTCAAGGGCGTCCCGCCCCAGGCAAACTGCCCACCTATCGGGGTCCTCTTCTCAGAGTTAGGGTCGCAGTCCCAGAAGGGTAGTGTCCCATGGACGGCTCCACGGATGCTGGCGCACCCGCTTCGACGCCTCCTACCTACACTGTACATCCAGAACCACAACCCAACGACAGGCTGCAGTAAAGCTCCACGGGGTCTTCACTTCCCCCTAGAGGTCTCTAGACTGTGCACTAGAATGTAAGCTTCACCGGATTCCAGTTAGGGACAGTAGGGCTCTCATTGATCCATTCATGCAAGTCGCCAATTAAGCGACAAGGTACTACGCTACCTTAAGAGGGTCATAGTTACCCCCGCTGTTTACAGGCCCTTCTTCCCGTTGAACCGGGGTTTCAGGTACCTGCACTGAGCAGGATTCAGAGATTGTACTAGCCTTTACAGGTTTGCAATCTCCTATGTTGGTATTAGACAGTTAGAGCCCCCTGGTCACTGCGACCTGCTGTCTTCACAGCAGGCACTCCTTCTCCCGAAGTTACGGAGCTAATTTGCCGAATTCCCTTAACTGAATTACTCCGACACGCCTTGGCCTTTTCAGCCAGGGGCACCTGTGTCAGTTCTCGGTACGGACATTTAGCAGCCTTTTCACGGGTCCCTGGGTGCAACCGACTTGCGCATTCACAGATTCACCCGCTTCTCGCCATTACGGCTCTCCACGGGTTTCGCTGCTTAGACGGAGCGACGACTCCGCTCGGCCTGCCCTGAGACGTCAGACTAAATTGCTAAATGGTACAGGAATATTAACCTGTTTCCCTTTCGGCGTACTCGAGTTACGGTACGTCTTAGGACCGACTAACCCTCGGCTGACGAACATTGCCGAGGAAACCTGGCCCCTTCGGCGGAAGGGATTCTCACCCTTCTATGCTGCTACTATTACCAGGATTTTCGTTTGCGAACGGTCCACAGGACTTCACAGCCCTGCTTCTGTCCGAACGCAACGCCTTCCTACAAGATTACCTTGCGGTACTCCGTGGTATCGGTGGTCGACTTGAGCCCCGTCAATTTTCGGGGCCCCAAACCTCGACTGGTGAGCTGTTACGCACTCTTTAAAGGATAGCTGCTTCTAAGCTAACCTTCCAGCTGTCTTGGGCTTGGGACGCCCTTTAGTGTTAACACTTAGTCGACACTTGGGGACCTTAACCACGGGCTGGGTTGTCTCCCTTACGGACTACAAGCTTACCCCAGCAGTCCGGACTCCGACCTTCTCAGACGACGGTGGGTTTGGAGTTTGACAAGCGGGCGAGGGGTTTCCCCCCCGGAACCGCCAATCAGTGCTCTACTCCACCGACGATCTCCAGTCAGGTCATGCTGCGGCATGTTTCGGAAGGAACCAGCTGATGCCGGGTTAGATTAGCATTTCACTACGAGACGCAGGTCACGCGAATGATTTGCAGATCAACACCGCTTGCGGTCCTCCACGTAGCTTTCGCCACGCTTCAACCTGCCCACGCCTAGATCACCCGGCTTCGGGTCGTGTCCCGGTGACTCCACGCACTTGTATACGCCGTGCCTCACTCAAAAGAGCTGCGCACATGTTGCTTTCGCTTCGGCTGCCCAATTTAATGGTTAGCCATCGCCACCAAAACACACTCCCTGGCCCGTTCTTCAAAACGTAAGATACGACACTGGCAGTGGTACTCGTACTGCACCCTCGCGAGTGTTTCCTTCGTACCAGAGATCCTTTCATGCCGTATCGTTCCATCACTACCAGGTTTCAGGCACTTTGCACCTCCCTTCTCGGGGTACTTTTCAGCGTTCGGTCACCCTACTATTTCGCTATCGGTCTCAAGGAGTATTTAGTTTTGGAGGTTGGTGCCCCCCAGATTCCCGCACGATATCCAACGCACGGTACTCAGGGACATGTTCCGGTCTTTTGGTTTACACATACGTGACTGTCACACTCTATGGTCTGCCGTTTCAGGCAAGTTCTGCTTAGCCGTCAGACGTTTGAACAGCCCTGCAACACCACATTTCCCCAAGGGGATTCGGTTTGAACTGTGCCGGTTTCACTCGCCGTTACTCACGGCATCTCAGTTGATTTCTCTTCCTGCTCCTACTGAGATGTTTCAATTCGGAGCGTTCCCGATCATTACTGATCACTATGGAGAGGTCCCATTCGGAGATCCCGGGTTCATTGGCTCCTTGCGCCTACCCCAGGCTTATCGCAGCTTGGCACGTCCTTCATCAGCTCTTGAGCCGAGCCATCCACCTGATAGCATAGCTCCTGTGTATCCTAACCAGGTCCAGTAAGCGTCCAGTATACAGCACCTGTACATGACTTCATGTACCTGCGTGTCAACGCAGGCAATCCGCCCTTCCCCGGAAATTTACTTCCCGGGTGCATTTGATGAGTTTGAATTGATCATAGAATTATGATCGATTATTTTAATGGTTTGAGGATTTTGTTTCGGTTTATCGGCATCTGGGTGGTGAGTTTTTTGCTTAGGAGGTGATCCAGCCGCAGATTCCCCTACGGCTACCTTGTTACGACTTAACCCCCCTTGCAAAGCACAGGTTCGAACACGACACGAAGTTCGTGCCCTCACCCATACCTCACTCGGGTGGTTTGACGGGCGGTGTGTGCAAGGAGCAGGGACGTATTCACCGCGCTATATTGAAACGCGATTACTACGGATTCCAGCTTCACGAGGGCGAGTTACAGCCCTCGATCCGAACTACGGATGGGTTTGGGAGATTACCAACCCCTCTCGGGGTAGGGACCCATTGTCCCATTCATTGTAGCCCGCGTGTAGCCCGGGAAATTCGGGGCATACTGACCTACCGTAGCCCGCACCTTCCTCCGATTTAACATCGGCGGTCCCCACAGAGTACCCATCGTCCCGGAGGACATGCTGGTAACAGTGGGCACGGGTCTCGCTCGTTGCCTGACTTAACAGGATGCTTCACAGTACGAACTGGCGACGGCCATGCACCTCCTCTCAGCGATTCAGGCAAGGTCTTTAGCCTGGCCTACATATTGCTGTCGTCCCCGGTGAGTTGTCCGGCGTTGAGTCCAATTAAACCGCAGGCTCCACCCGTTGTTGTGCTCCCCCGCCAATTCCTTTAAGTTTCAGCCTTGCGGCCGTACTTCCCAGGTGGCTCGCTTCACGGCTTCCCTGCGGCACCAGACACGGTCGCGCCATGCCTGACACCTAGCGAGCATCGTTTACGGCTGGGACTACCCGGGTATCTAATCCGGTTCGTGCCCCCAGCTTTCGTCCCTCACCGTCGAACCCGTTCTGGTAAGACGCCTTCGCCACAGGTGGTCTCACAGGGATTACAAGATTTCACTCCTACCCCTGTAGTACCTCTTACCTCTCCCGGTTCCAAGTCTGGCAGTATCCACCGAAAGCCTAACGGTTGAGCCGTCAGATTTCCCGGAGGACTGACCAAACCGGCTACGGACCCTTTAGACCCAATAATCACGATCACCACTCGGGCCGCCGGTGTTACCGCGGCGGCTGGCACCGGTCTTGCCCGGCCCTTGCTAACAGATGTATTTTACACATCTGGACAGCCAACATATGATGCTGGCACTCGGTGTCCCCTTATCACGGTTTCCCGCATTGTAAAGTTTTCGCGCCTGCTGCGCCCCGTAGGGCCTGGATTCATGTCTCAGAATCCATCTCCGGGCTCTTGCTCTCACAACCCGTACCCGTCGTAGGCTAGTAGGTACATTACACCCACTACTACCTGATAGGCCGCAGACCCATCCTTGGGCAGACAAATCCATTTTACGCATAAAGCATTCCAGCAGATATGCGTTATCCGGTATTATCCCCAGTTTCCCGGGGTTATCCCGGTCCCAAGGGCAGGTTATCCACGTGTTACTGAGCAGTACGCCATGTTCACGAAGAACATATGACTCGCATGGCTTAGGCGAACACCGATAGCAGTAACCTCTGGCAGGATCAACCAGAATTGTGTGTCGCACACTGAAAATTAAAGGGCTTGGTCGCAGAAACTGCACTAACAACTATCAATTCAGTTATTCCAGTTCCGCGATGATCTGTATTTGTTTATGATAAACTCTCACCGCCCAGAATTAACCGAACCGACAAAATCCTCGTCAGACAGGAAAAAACTCCTGACTCCATTAAAAGATGAAAGAGATATATGATTTAACCCACGCAATCATCTTGCGCAGGATCATATACAAGACATTTCTTGTATATAAAGCTTTGCATCATTCCTCTCAACACAGTCGTGCTGTAAGGGAATATATACAGGACATTTCTTGTATATAAAACTTTGTATCATTCCTCATTGCGTTTTGAGTTATGAGGAATTCATACAAGATATTTCATATATATAAAGCTTTGTATCATTCCTCTCAACACATTTGATTTGTGTGAGGATCAGATACAAGGTCAGTCTGATATATAAAGCTTTTTCATCCGATTATCTCCACAAATTCAGAACAAAAGGAAAATTTGTTTGAATTTATAGAGAATATTATCATTACGATTTTTCAGGATCGTAAGAAAGTCGAATGTTCACAAACTGTCTTCTGTGAGGAATCACATAAGACAAATCTTATATAAAGTTTTTGATAAAGATTTTGTTGAGGGGACATTCAGCTAAAGATCAATACAGCAAATGCATGCATTTACTAAAGCTATAGTTTTTAGTACCCTGATTAATCCAAATCAGGGAATTTCCTAAATGCATTACCTACATATACCTTTCGGGAGACTATCTACAGTTATCTTTCGGGAGACTATTTCCAGTATCCATTAAGTCAAGAGAAAATGAGTAATTTAAAATCTGTCACTATTGGATTAGAACTTGTTATATTGAACTGCAATTAATATAAAACAACTAATTTTACGCTTGCTAAATTTCTTTTTCTACCTTAGATCCTCTGGCTGTTCCTCATTCTGCTGGAAACTTGAAAAGTATATTTTGTTAGAGGTAGTCGAAACGTTAAGAACTCTGTATATTATTTAATCGGATATATGTTAGAAAGAGTTCAGTAAAGGCGATGACATTGAGGATAACAAAGCCTCCTAATGACAAAAATAGTAATTGTAACTCAGTATTAGAACGTTAAACTTGCTCAGTGAGTTTTATATATGCGGGATTCCAATTAAATTAAGGGGAGTTAAGAGTCCCTTTAATAAATTGGGAAGAATTTGGGGATTTATACCTGATTAGATCTCATTTAGTTATCTCTATGAAAAAACCCAGATATTTAGATGCCTAAATAACAGTAGGATCTAATTCAGGGAGAATTTTAGCTTTAAACCCGGCTCTGATTCCTGTAGATAATCAGGGATTGCTTGCTCCTCAAATGCCAAAATGGAGGTTAAACATTTGATAGAAATAGATCCCAGTAGTATTCTGGTTCGTTACAATGTAAAAATGGAAAAGGAAATGACACCGGAAGAGGCTGCAGAAGAACTTTACCCAAAGGATTCACTGATTTACCCGATTGCAAAAGCTATCTTTGAAGGCGAAGAAGATGATGTCGTAGAGGGACTGCAAAAAGCCATCGACGCTGGGAGAGACCCAATCTCTCTTATTAACGATGCATTGATGGTTGGAATGGGAGTAGTCTCCAGGCTTTACGATGAAGGAGTCATTTTCCTGCCAAATGTTATGATGTCCGCTGATGCCATGTTAGAAGGTATAGAATTCGTCAAGGAGAAAGCAGGAAAAGCACCTGAAACCAAAGGAAAAGTTGTCTGCCATGTTGCAGAAGGTGATGTCCACGATATTGGAAAGAATATTGTAGCCGCACTATTGAGAGCAGCTGGCTATGATGTAGTGGATCTTGGAAGAGATGTCCCTGTAGACGAAGTGGTAGCAGCTGTTGAAAGAGAAAATCCCCTTATGCTTACAGGTACGGCTCTCATGACCACGACCATGTATGCATTCAAGGAAGTTAATGACAAACTTCTGGAGAAAGGCTACAGGATTCCTTTTGCATGTGGCGGCGGTGCTGTGAACCAGGACTTCGTATCCCAGTATGAACTTGGAGTATATGGTGAAGAAGCAGCCGATGCTCCCAAGATAGCCGATTTCATCAGGGAGCATGGGGACAACATCGTAAAACTGAGGGAGAAATTCCATAAGCACTGAGGAGGTGTAGTAGATGGCAGTAACAAGATGTACTAAAATGGCTTATTCAAGCGCAGATGAGATGGTTTTCGGAAGAGCTGTCAATCCCGTCAAAGCCGGACTGGGACTTGAGATCGGTGCTGGTTATACAACTCCCGAAGTGAACTATGCTCCAAGACCTGAAGCCGGAGTATCCAAAGAAAAACTCGTAAAAGAATATGAAAGGATCACCACCGACATTATGGCAAGGATGGTACAAATCGGAGCTCCTGCTGTGGTACTTGAAACCGAACACGTTCAGCAGATGTCAAACAACCCTGACTGGGGAGCAGAGGTTGCACATGCCCAGAAGACTATCATGGAAGATTACCATGACGAGTATGGCATAAAGTGCGCACTCCGCCACACCATTGGTGATATCCGTGAGAGCAGGGATTTCCTCGAACTCAGAGGAGACAAGTACAGCGTCTTTATGGAGGCATTTGAACAGTGTGCCGAGAATGGAGCCGACATGCTCGCGGTTGAGTCAATGGGTGGGAAAGAAGTCTTTGACTATGCAATTCTCAGGAACGATATGGCTGGAGTGCTTTATGGCATAGGCGTTCTTGGCAGCATGGATATGGAAATGATATGGCAGGACATTGCATCAATTGCAAAGAAAAACAACGTAGTGGCATCCGGTGATACTGACTGTGCCCAGGCAAACACTGCAATGTTCATTGCAGGCGGGTTGTTGGATAAGAACCTCGCTCACACACTTGCAATCATTGCAAGGGCAGTTTCTGCCGCCAGATCTCTCGTTGCTTATGAAGCAGGTGCAGTAGGACCCGGAAAGGACTGTGGTTACGAAAACACCATTTGTAAGGCTATTGCAGGTGTCCCGATTTCTCAGGAAGGTAAGACCTCAACCTGTGCCCACTCTGACCTCATGGGTAACCTCACTATGCAGTGCTGTGACCTCTGGTCCAATGAATCCGTTGAATATCACGGAGAATTCGGCGGTACAACTGTCCAGTGCTGGGCCGAGACCCTTGCTTATGACTGCGCACTCATGAATGTAGCCCTGCAGTCGGGCAACGAAAAAATCCTGAGAGACATGTTTGTGGCTTCCGACATGAACAGAGATGCACAGGGCTATGTACTAGCATACAATAACGCCTACAGAATCGGAGAGGCAATCACAAGAAACGGAGATGATATTTATCTCCGCGCCAAGAACGCAGCTATTGAATGTATCAATATTATTGAGGAAGGAGCGAAGAAAAACCTCGAACTCTCCAGATTCGAATCCAAAGCCCTTTCAGATGCAAAAGCTGCACTCGAGAGTCTTACTGATGATAAGGAACAGTTCATGAGTGATTGCCTTACAAAGTACAAACAGGAAATTAAAGTATTTAAGCCGGAGAATTACGGCCTCTAATCAAGGCAATTTCTCCTTTTCCCTTTTTTAAAACACGGGATGTACTTTCATTTTTTGGGTGTATTTTCCTTTTTTAATACAGAATACGGAATACAAACTTTAATTTTCCTGATAAATTCATTTAATTCATATAAAGTTTTTTATATTTATATACAAAAATATATAAAATTGTGTAGAAGTTAAACTATTAATAAAAAAATAATTAATAAAAAATAATTAATAAAAAATAATTAATAAAAAATAATTAATAAAAAATAATTAATAAAATCGGTAAAATGTAATTAAATCAGTTTTACTTTGCGGATCCTGAGGCATAATACTCGTCTCTTGCCTCGACCATAGCCTTAATGTGAGAAAGCGGGGTCATAGGTGCGATTCCACATCCTGGAGCCAGTACATCTACACCCTCGGCAAGAGCCTTTTTCGCTTCCTCCTTTATTTTTTCAATCGGACCCGGAAGAAGGACAAATGGACTGGAGATATTTCCTACTAGCCTTGCCCTGTCCCCAAGTATTTCCTTAGCCTTCTTTATACTGCCGACTTTCTCTTCAACGCTCAAGCCTTCGAAACCGCAGTCAGCCATATAATCAAGGATAGGGGCGACATTTCCACAGACATGCAGGACTTTAACAGAGTTTACTTCTGAAGCAAATCTCTGTAGCCTTGGTTGGAGTTCATTTTTAAAGGAGTCCGGACTCATGAGGTCAGGAGATGCTACAGGATCAGCAACAGAGACAACGTCTGCTCCTGCAATAGCCATAGCATTCGCATAAGCTATCGTTGCATCGGTTGCAAAATCCAGTGCCTGCCGTAGCAGATCGGGTTTTTTAATAGACCATTTCATAAAGGATTTTATACTCACCAAATCGGAAGCAAGGGTAATAGGACCTTCCAGACCACCTATAATGGGCACATCCGGTCCAACTCTTTCTCTTATTATTTTTATTGAATCCAGTACAGCCCGGATTCTGCCCATATCAAGCAGATTCTCTGGCATCTTCATGTCTTCCAGATCTTTAGGATAAGGATGCCCAGTAACGGAAGGCTGCCTGCTAACTGTGCCTAAGTTCACCTCGCAGCCCATGGCTTCGGCAAGTACGGTCAGACAGTAAGGAACTCTTACAGCTTCAAGTCCGCTAAGCTCGTAATTTGCAATTGCCAGCTTTGCCATCTTATCTGGGTCAGAATGAGCTTCTGGCCAGGGAGCTCCCACTTCTTCCATTAATTCAACAATTCCGGTCTGGGTTACAGAACAGACCGGCACTTTGTCAACTTCTTTCCCTTCCAGTGCGTTTAAAAGTCTCTCTCTAAGTGTCATTTCAGCCATAATTTTCTCCCCATATTAAATTTCAATTTGAAAATTTCTGGTATTTTTACTCCCAATGTTGCTTACTTTTGGCACTGCCAAGCTTTAAGATCGGCAGTAATGTAGATTTGGAGCCTCTTTGAAGCATATCAAAATTTTCGGAGTTACCGTCAAAGGCAAATAACTGCCTTCGGAAAACCGAAATCCCCATGCCCAATTTGATTAATATTATCTATGTTTTATGCTATATGATTGTTTGGGAATGCACAATCTAAGATATTGAAGTGAAAGAGAGAAAGCACACAATCTAAAACATTGAAATGAGAGAGACGATTAAACGAATAGAACCAAAATGACAAAGCAAGAGCAGATAATGTAGTTATAAAGCAAGAAGGTAAGCAAGAAACAGCGTGAAAATAGCAAAAACAGAACATACAGATAAACATAGGTATACACTACATTAGAAAAGATTTTAATGGAGAATATAAAAATCGAATAAAATATAAAGAAACCAAAGCAAAAGAATGGAATATGTTGCAGATTTCGGACAGGATAAGAATAATCCAGGGAGACATTGTAAAAATGGAAGTTGATGCAATTGTAAATGCCGCAAACCCTACTCTCCTTGGAGGTGGAGGGGTCGATGGCGCTATCCATAGAGCTGCAGGACCCGGACTCCTTGAAGAATGTAAAGGTTTAAAAGGTTGTGCTACAGGAGAGGCAAAAATTACAAAGGGTTATCTCCTGCCTGCAAAATGGGTAATACATACTGTGGGTCCTGTATGGCAGGGGGGACAGAAAGGAGAGGACAATCTGCTGGCTTCCTGTTATAGAAAAAGTCTTGAGCTTGCCAGAGAATATGAAGTAAGAACCATTGCCTTTCCAGCCATAAGTACAGGAGCATACAATTTTCCTTCAGAAAGGGCTGCAAGAATTGCAGTCTCCGAAATAAAAAAGTTTATTCAGGAAAACCAATTGCCGGAGAAGGTCTTCCTTATTTGCTTCAATGAAGAAACATGCAGGCATCTTAAGGCAGCATTGTCAGAAAGTTTTGTAGTTTAATCAAGTTTAGAAATCCTGCATTTAGTCTTTCACATATAATAGTAATAAGTAAAGGGAAAATATTATTAAAGTCTCCATGAAAAGACCTGTATATTACATTTAGACTGGTTTTAACTTGAAAGAAAATGAAAGAAAATCTTATAAAAACTTTTATGAATAAATGGCAGTGTAAGCGAAAACGAACGAGTATAGAAAACTTAAGAATATGATTGAGAAAAATTGCAGGAAGAAAATTAGAAAAAAGGATCGGAGGAGTTGGTTATCAATCACGATGAAGCCTTTCAAAAAGGCCTTAGCCTGATCAGGCAAAAAAGGTACGAAAAAGCAATTAATGTTTTCAATAAGATTTTGGACAAAACTCCAGGTCACACAGGAGCTCTTTTTAACAGAGGACTAGCCCTGCTGAAAATTGGGAAGACAGAAGAAGCCCTCGATTCTTTTGATCAAATCCTGCACTTCGAGCCAGAGAATTTCGATGCCCTGTACAAAAAAGGAATTGCTCTGTCCACTATTGGAAAATTTGAAGCTTCTCTGGAAGCTTATGACAATGCACTTGAAATAAATCCAGAAAGCCCAAAAGCCTGGTACTGGAAAGGGCTTGCACTTGCCGAGTTAGGAAAGAATGAGGCTTCAATTCTTTGTTTTGAGAAGGTACTTGAAATTGAGCCCAAATGCGGAGACGCCTGGCATGCGCGCGGAACTGTAGCTGGAAAAGCTGGCAACTACCAAGAGGCTCTGGAGTGTTTCGAGCATGCACTTGAAATCGACCCTAAAAACGCAGACGTTTGCTATGCAAAAGGGCTGGTTCTTGCAAAGCTTGAGCAGTATGAAAAGGCACTTGAATGCTTCAATTCTCTGATCCGTGAAAATCCAAAGCATACCGATGCCTGGGAACAAAGATGCCTTTTATTGACAAAGCTTGGGAAGTATGAAGAAGCTCTGGAATGTACTGATGCATTTTTAAGAAAATTTCCTGCCAGCGAGACTGCGCTCTATCACAGGGGCATCCTCTTAAATAAACTTGGTCGTTATGAAGATGCGGAAAAAGCTTTCTCCAGAGTTCTGAAAATCAGTCCAGAGAATAAAGAGATCTGGCTCAGGAAAGGTCTGGCTCTTATCCAGCTGCTCAGGCTCAATGATGCCATAGAAGCTTTCGATGAAGCCATCCGGCTGGATCCCACTTATTTTGAAGCCTGGAATTACAAATGCTTTGCACTGATGAAACTTGAGGTCTATGATGAAGCCCTTGAAGCCTTTGATGCAATGCTTGAGATCTATCCGAAAGCAAAAGAAATCCAGTACAATCGAGCTCTTGCTCTCGTGAAACTGCAGCGCTTTGAGGAGGCTGCACAGGCTTTCTCCGAAGTTGCCAAACTTGATCCTGTGTACGGGGATGCCCTGTATCAGCAGGGGCGTTTGCTTGTAAGGATAGGAAAGTACGAAGAAGCCCTCGAAGCTTTCGATTCCATGCTTGAGCACAATCCAGAATTTACAGACGCCCAGAAATTGAGAGGGGATGTGCTTATTAAACTTGGTCGCTTTGAAGAAGCCCTTAAGTCCCTTGCACAGAGTCTCGAAAAAGAACCTGAAAACTACAGGCTGTGGCTCCAGCAAGGATTAATTCTGCTTGACTGCGGAAAATTTGAAACTGCCCTTAAAGCTCTTGAGAAAGCTACAGAATTTAAACCCGATTGCGATACCTGCTGGATTAACAGGGGTTTTGCTCTCTATTCCCTGGAACGTTATGAGGAAGCCCTGAGCGCTTTTGAAGAAGGTCTGCGGCTTAACCCTTATCTTGAGCAGGTCTGGAATAAAAAGGGTATTGTTCTCAGAGAACTTGGAAAAAAGGATAAAGCTATTGAGGCGTTCAAAGAAGCTGTAAAGCTCAAACCTGATTTTGAGGACGCCTGGAAAAATCTGGGATTGATTTTACTGGCTAGAGAAGAATATGAAAAAGCAAGCGAAGCTTTTGCCGAAGCGCTTAAAACAAACCCAGAGAATCCAGATTTTATTTACAGCAGGGGAACAGCCCTGTTCAAGCTCGGAAGAATAGAAGCTGCCCTGGAATGCTTTGAAAAAGTGTTCTCTATTAATCCTGATTACCCAGATCTCTTAGACAACCTTGTGACTGCCCTGCTGGAACTAGGGAAGTTAAAGGAAGCCCTGGAAATTTTTCAGAAGCTTCCTTCGGAAAATGCCGAAAATCCGGAAATACACTGTAAAAAAGGAAAACTTGCAATGGAACTCGGGGAATATGAGACTGCCCTTGGGGCTTTTGACAAAGTGCTCAACAAAAAACCGGAATCCAGAGAAGCCTGGTACCTTAAAGGCACAGCCCATTCAAAGTTGAAACAGCATGAGGAGGCTATAAAAGCCTTTGAAAAGGTTCTTGAGCTTGACCCTGCTTACAAGGATGCACGTTACCAGTTCGGGCTTTCCTGTTTCGAACTCGGGAATTTTGAGGAGGCTGTAAGGGCTTTTGAAGCCGCGCTTGAAATAGATTTTGAAAACCTTGACGCTCTCTACATGAAAAGCCTTGCTTTATTGCGGTCGGGAAGATATAAAGAATCAGCTTCAGGCTTCAGGGAAGTTCTTGAGAGAGAGCCGTCAAATATTGAGGCTCTTGCACACCTGAGCACAACCTACTTCAAACAGGGGCTTTACGATGAAGCCCTTGAACTTTTCGATATGGTTCTGAAGAGAAATCCAGAGAGGAAAACTGTCCTTTTCAGGAAAGGGCTTGTTTTGAAAACCCGCGGGAAGCTAAAGGAGGCCTCAGCCATCTTCGATTCCGTGCTTAAACTTAAGCCTGACTGTACTTTCGCCCTTGAGCAAAAAGGGCATACTCATTTTGAACTTAAGGAATATGACAAGGCAGTCGAAGCTTTTAGTACAGCACTGAAACACTGCTCGAGAAAGGAAGATCTGTATTACTACAAAGGTATTGCCTTCTTCAGGCTCGGGAACTTTGAAGAAGCTGTAAAAGCTTTTGAAAATGCCTATGAGCTTGGCTGCCAGAAGCCCGAATTACCCTATTATACAGGGCTTTCCTGCTTCGAGCTCGGAGAACATGAAAAAGCCGTAAAAGCTTTTGATGCTGCCCTTGATGTCAAAGGTACCGATCTGGAGCTTCTGCACAAAAAAGCCCTTGCCCTTTTCGAACTCGGAAAGATAGAAGAAGCAGTCTCTGCAGTTGACACTCTTCTTGAACTTGCAGCTGAGAACCTTGATATTGAAGGCATTGAAGTGCTCGGAGAAGAAGGTAAGGGAGAAACTGCAAAAGAAACTCTGGCTCTCAAGAACAGCAGGGCTTTTGAAGAACTCCTTGAAAAACTTGCGTTCTCCCTGATAGAGCTTGGCAGATATGAAGAAGCTCTCCTGCCGCTCGAAAAGCTGTCAGTGAGCGGAATGGCTTCTAAAGAAGTTCTTTATGGTAAAGGAATTGTGTTTCTGGAACTCGGAAGGCTTGAAGAGGCTATGGAGGTGTTTTCCGAGCTCCTTTTACGTTATCCTGACTTTGAAAAAGCCTGGTACAGAAAAGGTCTTATCCTGTTTTCTGCGGGGTACTATGCTGAAGCCCTGGAGGCTTTCGAGCAAGCAATCACGGGAAATCAGACCAAAATCCCTGAAAAAAACAATCTGGAAAGTCTTGAAGATGATAAATCCGAATTAGATAGAAAAATTAAGGAAGAAAGTCAGGGACAAATACAGGGAGCAGCCAGAGCAGAGAATCATGAGGAAAGCCGGGAAAAAAGTCGCAGATTAGAAGATAAACTAAATGAAGCTGAGACCGAGGATGCCTGGATGAAAATAGGGCTTTCCCAGCTCAAAATGGGATATTATGAAGCTGCTTTTGAGACATTTGGAAAGCTCCTTGAGATAAAACCTGAGGCTGCTGACCTATGGTATGTATCAGGGCTTGCTTTAAGGGGGCTTGACCAGAACGAGCAAGCTATTGAGTTTTTAGAGAAGGCTGTGGAACTCGATCCAGCCCTGGAAGCTGGCTGGGAGCAAATGGGGCTTACCCTTCTAGGAATGGGCAGGTACGAGGAAGCATGCCAGGCTTTCAGTTCAGTCCTGACCCTGAACCCTGAGAGCTTAAACGCGCTCTACAACCAGTCAGTCGCGAATTTCAAACTCCAGCGCTTTGAGGAAGCAGTGCAGTACCTTGAAAGGCTGCCCCTGTTCACCCCTGACTACCCTGATTCCATTGAAGCCTGCTACCTGCTTGGAATTGCCAGAATGGAGCTTCAGGAGTATGAAAAAGCCCTTGAGGCTTTTGACCTGATTCTGAAACACGACCCTACTCACAGCGAAGCCCTCTACCACACCGCACTTTCGCTTTTCAACCTTGGGAAATACGAGGCTGCTGCCGAAACTTTTGAAGTTTTGCTTGAAGCCTCGCCTGAGGATCCTGAATGCCTGAACTACCTCGGGCTCTGCCTGCTTAAACTCGAAAACCCTGAAGCAGCCCTGAAAGCCTTTGAAAAAGCAGCCCTTTTCAACCCGAAAAACGAAGAAGCCCTTTACAACGCAGCCACGACCCTTATCAAACTCGGTCGGGCTCAGGAATCTATTGGCTATCTCGACCGCATCCTTGACATCTCCCCTGAAAACCTTGATGCCCTGAACTACAAAGGTATCGCTTTCTGCACGCTTGAAATGTATAGGGAAGCCTTAAAAGCCTTTGGTCTTGTGCTGGAAAAAGATCCAGAAAACATCATGGCAATCTACAATGTAGGGGTTGTCTGCTTCAAACAGAAACTCTACGAAACTGCCTGCCGGGCTTTCGGGGAAGCCCTTGCCCTCAACCCCTGGCACGAGAAGTCCCTGAAATATCTGGGAATTTCCCTTGCAAAACTCGGAAAGTACGAAGACGCCCTGCGAACCTTTGACAGGTTGCTCAGGATAAACCCGCGCGATGTTCAGTCCATGAACTACAGAGGAGTTATCCTCGGAAAGATGGAAAGATATGAAGAAGCTATAAAAACCTTCAATGAGATCCTGCGCCTCTACCCCGATATGGCAGATGCGAAAAGGAAACTTGAAGTGTTAAAGTGTATTCAAAATGAGGAAGATTTTGAAGAAGAACTGTACTGAGGTTTTTCTGGGGAGAGATTATTGAGAGGCAGAAAGAGTCTATTTTAGATCTCCTTTTTTCAAAGGGGTCATAATTAGTCACTAATAAATATCTCTTTTTTCAAAATTCACTTTTATTTTAAAAAAGTGGCAACTTTGTGTATAGATGCGGGAAGTGGGATTAATAGATTATTTTTCTCTATAGATAAGAAAGTAATTAAGTGTGGATAGAAACTTAGTTGAGAATATATTACTTTTTGAATTTTGGTCTTCTATTATAACCTATGTCGGGATTATTTGATTGAAACTTTTCTATGAACATTATCTCCATTCGATTAAGCTCTTCGATAGAAGAAGTTTCGGATTCCCATATAATTTCTTTCCTTATTGTAAAATCTCTTTTTTGATCCTTGGTGAAATCTTTTTCAATGAGATCATTGTTAGCACTTCCAAAATAGTTGATGCTATCTGTCCTGTCCTGCCCAATGTATATTTTACCATTAGGATATGTTATTTTATAAATAACCGGCATAAACGTGCACCATTAGTAAAGATATAAAATCGAATCTAAAGAAAAGAAAAATAATATTTCTAAAAAGATTTTATTTCTAAAAAGATTTTCTCACTGATTATATTTTCTTTCTCGTATTGCTGGGAGCTGTTTTTCAACATTTAACTCTCTTAAGAGATGCTTCAAAGAATTTAGAGATGATAGCAAGTCTCAATCCTTGTTTTGCTTGAATCAGTTTTGTGATATTTAACTAAAGAAAAGCCATTTAATTTCTAGATATATATTAGCAAGCATAAGAATGATAAGAGCTATCAAATGCCAGCCGCGATAGTACTTCATGTCTGGCTTAAGTTCCTTATCCCAGTCATATTCATTTCCCTTCATATGTTTTTCTCCATGTTTTTATTGTCTCGATCCCTGTTTTGCTGGAGGCTGTTTTGTAATAGGGTTTCAAAAAGCCTTATTCTGCTTCTGTTTCGAAATAGATCAATTTATTTGCACATATTTTTTGGCGTTTTCCGCTGATCTTCCAGTTACAAGCGTGCAGAAAGCGAGTTAGGACATATAAAGATCAGCAGAATATTAATTTTTTCGAAGATGAACGAAGGGACATTGTCACTATTTTTTAAAATATATGTAGTTATTTTAGATTAGCTTTTTTTTCAGAACTTAGAACAGATTAGCAGAAAAAACTGATTGTTTTTATTTGCGTTCAAGCCGACTGATCTGGGGAGTGGAATTAGGCGAAGTGCCACCTGAATCTCACAAGTTAGTCCTTCTCCCTTATCAGTCTATGCAAATTATTCCATGCCTGCTTTTTATATTGAGTAATGAAAAAAATTAGTTTTGAATAGATTTAACGCGTGCTCTGATTAAAATTCGTGATCTTAGCTAAATCAGGCTATCATCAATGAACAAATTTTGTTTTTACATATTAATGATTATATACTATTAATAATACAGATAATTATTTATAAACAATGAATTTTGTATCTATTGTTAGTCATGCTAAAATTAAGAGAAATAAAAATTAATGCAAAAAAGTACATAGAATTGTGCAAGCTTATATACGCAGATCCTCGAACTCCCAGGCGTGCAAAAATACTGTTATGGATAGCCATAGGCTATGCAGTATCTCCGATTGATTTAATACCGGATTTCATACCTGTAATTGGACATCTTGACGACATGATAATCGTTCCTATTCTTATCTACATTGCAATAAGAACAGTACCTAAAAATGTATACATAGATAATTATGTTCAGGTCTTAAAGAAGTGAACTTTCGGATAGAAGACAAAAGTGATCCAGACTCTCGTTTTTTTAACTCAAAAAGCTCGTATACTTTTACTCCAACAGGAAAAACCTGAGAGTAAACTTAATCGGGAAATCAAAATAAAGAATATAAATAGAGATTTTAAATACAGATTTAAAAATAAGATTTTTCCTGAACCTTTTTTCCTGAATATTTGTTCCTAAAAGTATATACTATTTGGAAAGAAACGATACTTAACTTTGCCAGATGTACTTTTTAATCCGTTTCCGATTCAATGAAAAAAAATAAGAGAGAATCTGGATCATTTTTTACGTGGGGTATAATGAAATGCTGCTAATGGATATCATTACCTGGGAGCCGAAAGATTCCTTAAAAGTTGCAGAACTCTATAAGAATTACAAATATCCGAAGGGCATAAAAGTAATTGATGAATGGACCGATCTTAGGGGCTATCGAACATTTGTAATTTATGAATCTGAGAATGAAAAAACTTATGCAGAATCAGTGATACCTTTTATTGGGCTGTGCAGGTTCGAGACCTTTCCGGTCATGAAACTTGACCATTTTATGCAGCTGGCTCAGGAATTTGTAGAAAAAACCGAAGGAAAAGAGCCGGGTGCTGAACAGGGTAAAGAAGCGGCAGTAAAAGATATTTTGCAAGAAATAGAAAAACTTGAAAAGAGGATTGAACATCTCGAACGGCATTCTTTTATCCAGCAGGAAGACGTTACCTGAACTGGAAAGTGTCACCTTGATTTCAGTAGGTTGAAATCAACTGTAAAAATGTGGGACTCAAAGTAAGTACGGTCAGGAGTACGGTCAGGGCTAGAAAAGGTCGATTTTTTATTTTTCAATGATATTCTCGAACTTATCCGCATCCGATCTGTAGATATGCCAGCCCTCAAAACAGGGCATCCTCCAGAATGTTCATAGAATTTTCTGGCAGGATTCCAGAAAGGGGCTGCCCATTCCACTCTTCTTCAGTTTCCTTTTTGCAAGCCTTACATAGTGAAGAAATACCGCTTTTCCTGCTTCTTTTCCCCATAATTCAGATTTTATGAAAATCTACCCGATACAGATCGCCGGCTTTCCTGCGAAGGTAAAAAAGTTATGAAAAAAGGATCGTAAAATATTCCAATTTAATTTTAAGTAAATCTCATCTTAAACTCTCATAAAAAGAAATATTTAGTAAAAATTATATTACCTCAAAAGTAAGAGTAATCAACTGTATACGATTTTTATCAACAGAAAAATAGATTTGAGATTAAAAAATTTATTTAATAGCTAAAAAGTCTTGTTTAAAATGCTTTGTCAGGAAGATTTCAAACCGGTCACACTTGCAGATCGGGCCTTTTTCGAGCGGCATTATGCGCTTTACCCGCAAACTCATAGCGATTATACTTTCACGAGCATGGTCTGCTGGAACAGTTTTATGCATCACAGGTATGCGTATGTGAAAGGAAACGTGATTCTTGCGTGTACTGCCGCAGGAGTGACCCGGCTGCATCCGCCTATCGGTCCCCGCGATCCTGAACTCATGCGGGAGGTAATACGGCTCGCACTTGATATAGGCGACGATAAGAAGCCCCTTATACGGATTGACCCTGAGACTGCAAAGTGGATTAAGAGACTTGAACCTGAGCTTTTGCTGGTTCCAGACCTGAACCACTTCGATTACGTATACCGGGCTTCAGACCTTGTGAAGCTTCCGGGAAAAAAATATCTCAAGATCCGCAGCCAGATTAACAGATTCCGAAAAAAATATCGGCATACGGTCGAGCCGATAAAACCCGGTAACCGGGAAGAGATAATGGAGTTCCTGGTAAAATGGTGTGAGAGCAAAAAGTGCGAGGATAATCTCTTCCTTGCCCACGAGATAGAGGCAATCTCTTACGCGATAGAGCATTTCACCGAACTGCCCCTAAGAGGTCTTATGATAAGGGTAGATTCAGAGGTAGCAGCTATCTCTCTTTTTGAACGTCTTAACGCTAACACAGCACTGATTCATTTCGAGAAAGGTCTGCCTGAATATGAAGGAATTTACAAGGTAATCAATACCGAGACCGCAGCAGTTCTTGCCAGCGAGGTGGAGTTTATCAACCGCGAAAGCGATCTCGGCATCGACGGGCTTCGAAAGGCAAAGCTGAGATACCACCCTCATCATATGGTTGAGGTTTATTCGCTCAGACAGTGAACCTGTTTTCCATCTATCAAATGAACTTTATTTTTCAGACAGCAAGTTTGAAAAAGGATTAAAAAAGATTCAAATGAGAATTAAAAATAAAGATAGAGTTAAAAAGGTCTAAAAAAGAGTTAAAAAGATCTAAAAAAGAGATAATATGAGATAAAATGAAGTAAAGAAGAACTAAAATAGAAAAGAATTGAGAAAAACTCATTATCCCTTTTTCTTGTCCTCAAAAGCTTCCTTTACGATTTTCAGGGCACAGAGATCCCCACACATCGAGCAGGTATCGCTCTCGGTTTTTCTGGCGTTCCGGATTTTTCGAGCTCTGTTGCCGTCGATTGCCAGCTCGAACTGCTTTTCCCAGTCAAGATCCCTGCGAGCATATGCCATTGCCAGGTCTTTTTCCCAGGCGCGTTCTCTAGGACCTTCTTTTATAAGATCAATGGTGTGAGCTGCAACCTTTGTTACAAGCAAGCCCTCTTTTATATCATCGAGAGTCGGAAGGGCAAGATGTTCGGATGGGGTTACCATGCAGAGGAAATCCGCGCCATGCATACCTGCAACTGCGCCCCCTATTGCGCCAGTAATGTGATCGAAGCCTGGAGCAATATCGGTTACGAGGGGACCCAGTAGATAGAGGGGAGCATCGTTACAAAGTTCTTTCATACCCCTGACACTTAGCTCAATCTCGTTCAGAGGCACATGACCAGGACCTTCCACAAAGGTCTGGACATTAGCTGCCCTTGCCCGCTTTACAAGTTCGCCGAGTGTAATAAATTCCATGAATTTCGGACGGTCGGAGGCATCGGCAATGCAGCCCGGGCGCATACCGTCTCCGAGGCTCAGGGTCATATCATATTCTTTTGCGATTTCAAGGAGGTAATCGTATTCGGCATAGAAGGGATTGTCTTCCCCATTGTGCAGCATCCAGGCAAGGGTAAAAGAACCTCCCCGGCTTACAATGTTCATTATCCTCTCGCTCTGGCGCAGGCGCTCAAGGGAATTTAAATTGATTCCGGCATGCACGGTTACGAAGTCCACACCCTGTTCGGCGTGTTTCCGGACAGCATTGAACATATCATCCGAGGTCATCTCCACAACAACTTTTCTGGAAGCTGCAGCCTGATAAATCGGAACTGTTCCGACAGGAATATTAACGGATTTCAGGATGCGGGTGCGGATTTCATCCAGGTTCCCGCCTGTGGAAAGATCCATTACTGCATGAGCGCCAAAAGCTTCTGCAGCTTTTGCTTTTTCGATTTCGGCTTCAATGTCTATGCAATCCCTTGAAGTTCCCACATTGGCATTGATTTTTGTGCTCATATATTTGCCAATGCCGACTGGACGGGTCTCTCGTCTATTATTTAAAGGAATCGTTATCAACCCTTTTGCTACGCAGGAGCGGACGATTTCAGGGTCTATTCCTTCAGCTTTTGCCACGGCTTCTATTGTGGGAGTAATAATTCCCCTCTTCGCATCTTCCATCAGTGTCATTGTTACTCCAGATTGTGAGGTGAATAAAGCAGCTATAATCTAATATTTAATTAAAGTGTATTGGTAAAAACACATTTGATAAAAACACATCGCGATAGTATGAATAATCTTGACTGCAATTAATTCTCATATTTTACAACCCGACCAGAGGTCTGAGCGTAAAGATTAACTCGATGCTCCTTTATTTCAGGGCAGAACAGACAGTGAACTGATATATCTTTTCATGTCTGGGAAGTCGTTTATTATGTATAAACAGACAAATATATAAATAATGTAGACGTATTTTTTAGCATATTGTATAGCAAGAAAGCAAAGAGAAAAATGCCGAAATTATTCAAAAAGTAAAGGGTTTTACAGATAGCCCGTATAATGAAATTAAAACAGTAAAATTAAATTAAATCAGTAAAATTAAATCGAGTCTGTAGAATTATACTGAGTCAGTAGAATTAAACTGAGTCAGCAGAATTAAATCGAATCAGTAGTATCGTTAACCATTAATTCATTATCCACCTGTGCATTTGATTGTTACTCAATTATATATTTATTTATGTGTTAACTTACGAATTTAATCATAAATTCGATTATTACTTTTTACAGATCTCTTAATTTACACTATTTTAGGTCTGAAGGCGATCTCAAGAACAAAATCAGGGTATTTTATGACAATTGTAGCATTTGCGGAAAAAAATAAGGCAGCAGCCCAGATTGCCAGCATTCTGGGCGAAGGAGAAGTCGAGAAAATTACAGTGGAAGGGCTGCCAGTATACGAATTTAAGTGGAAAGGGGAAGAATGGCTGGTAATGGGGTTGTCCGGGCATATTATGAATTATGATTTTCCGGAGCAGTATAATAAATGGAGTGATGTCAACCCGGGTGTACTCTTTGAAATTGACCCTCAAAAGCTTGTAACGCGAGCCGATTATGCGGCTGCTATAAAGACCCTTGCAAAAAGGGCGAATAAGATCGTGCTTGCCTGCGACTATGATAGGGAAGGAGAAAACATAGGATTCGAAGCCAAAACGCTTGCCGAGGAAGTGACAGATGTACCGATTGCAAGGGCACGCTTCTCAGCCCTGTCCCCAAGAGAGGTAAAAAAAGCCTTTGAGAGCCTGGTAGAGCCGGATTATAACATGGCAATGGCTGCCGAAGCAAGGCAGATTCTTGACCTGAAAATGGGAGCTGCTTTTACGCGTTTTGTCACGCTTTCAGTCAGGGAAAAAACCAGGACAAAGGATATTCTTTCAATTGGTCCCTGCCAGACGCCTACCTGCGGGTTTGTATACGAAAGGGAAAAGGCAATCCGGGCTTTCCAGGCAAAGGACTTCTGGAAGATAACCGCTATTTTCTCGGCAGAAGGCGGAAAAGAAGGGGGAGATTTCGAAGGCACCCACAGAGCAGGAAATATTCATGACAAGGAAAAAGCTGCTGAGATTTTCAAGCGGCTGAAAGGAGCAAAAGAAGGGGTGGTCGCGAAGAAAACGGTGAAGGAGACAAAGACCAGCCCTCCCAGCCCATTAAATACTACCGAATTTCTGAAACGGTCATCCAAGTACCTTGGGATAAGCCCCGAGCTAGCCCTTGAGGTTGCAGAACAGCTTTACCTTGCAGGGTTTACCAGTTATCCCAGAACCGAGACTAACAAGTACGCCGATGACTTCGATTTCAAATCTCTTGTCCTTGATTTTGCACGCCAGAAGGAGTACAAACCTTTTGCAGAGAGTATACTTATAGCCCCGATTGCTCCGAAGAATGGAGAAAAAGATGCACATGACCATCCTCCTATCCACCCAATAAGGGCAGCTTCAAGAGAAGAGGTAAGCTCGGCAGTAAACATCCCTCAGGCTTCTGAAGTCTATGACCTTATAGCAAGGCATTTCCTGGCAAATCTTATGCCGGCAGCAGTTTTCGAAAAAACCCATCTTCACCTGCTTGTGCAGGAAGAACCCTTTGACTCATCGGGAACTGTGCTCAAGGAAATGGGCTGGCTTGAAGCGTATCCCTTTGAAAATAAGAAGGATAAGCTTCTCCCGTTTGTGGAAGAAGGACAGAAAGTGGGCATAAAAAAACTAAGCAACACAAAATCCAAAACCAGCCCTCCAAAAAAGCTGACCGAAGCCGAACTTCTGACCCTTATGGACAAAAATGGGATTGGGACAAAGGCAACAGCTCCTACACATATAGAAACAAACAAGAAGCGAGGGTATTTCGAGACAAAGGGAAAAACAATTTCTATCCTGGATACAGGTTTTACCCTTATGGAAGGGCTCTCTCTTACCGTCCCAATTCTTATCAAGCCGGATATAAGAGCAAAGATTGAGGCTTTAATCCAGGAAGTCGAAGACGGGAAAAAAGAATTTGAAGCTGCCCTTGAGGAAGGTACAGCCCTTATTCGGGAGATGTACGCCCAGCTTGAAGCAAACAAAAAGGAACTGACCTCAAGCATAGCAGGCGCGATAAAGGACGAAGCTGCCCTTGAAGACAAAAAAAATTACATAGGAACGTGCAAAGCTTGCGGGCATGTGCTCAGGATAGTACAGACAGAATCGGGACGTTTCGTGGGCTGCACAGGCTATCCTGATTGTCGGAATTCCTATCCCCTGCCCAAAGCCGGGGCTCTTACCGTGTTAAGGAGTAAAGAATGCAAGAAGGAAGGAATCGCTGTCCTGAAAGTCGGAAACAAGTATAACTGGGCTGTAGGTATAGGTCCCTGCTTTACCTGCGACCTTGAAAAAGAATGCTACCCTCCCGAAACAGTCGGTCCCTGCCCTGAATGTGACGGAAGCATGTTCCTGATCACCTATAAAGATACCCGATTCTTGGGCTGTACGAAACGCTGCGGGTATACTCACTCTGTCCCCAAAACCGGAAAATTGACCCTTGTTGATAGAACCTGTGAGAGCTGCGGCTGGAAGCTCTTCAGATTAAAAGAAGAAGGGGATCAAAGCACTGAAATGATTTTTTGTGTAAACCGGCGCTGCAAAGAAGGTAGAGAATACTGGAAAAAATCAGGCAAAGGAAATGAGAAACTAGAATCAGGAAGGAAAAAGCTTCTGCAAGCCCAGAAGCAAGCTCAGAGGTAGGTTCAACAGCAAACTTAAACAAAAGCCTGATAAGTGGAAAAACTTCAAAATTATCAGCAAGAGATTGAGAAAAGAGATTAAGAAAATCCGAAAGGATTTTCTCCTGCTTCTTTGTATTAAACCGAAACGAAATTATGCTGCTGCAGGTGCGGGTGCAAGTGCAGGCGCGGTTTTGACCTGGGTTTTTCTGATTTCGACTCTGCGGAGCGGATAAATGGATTTTGCCTGCCTGTAAATGGCTGCTGAGAGCCTGCCAAGGATTGCTTCCTGCATGAAGGTTTCGAAATCGGTTTCAGATGCGCGCTTCTGGACGATGTCGACCATTATTTCCCTGATAGCTTTAATCTGGCTTGAGCGTGCCCTTTTGATGGTGAAGCAGGTGGGCTTTACACGGATGACATAGCCATCTTTTGTTGTGACATCGATGTTTGCATCTATCCTTGAGGTCTGTCTCTTCACGATTGAGCGGACATAGTCGGTTGTTAGTTCATGACCTATAAGGTCCGTGGTTGCGACATCCCCGACGACATTGTTGATCCTGAGGATGACCTTTGTATTGTTCTTGGTGATATCGTTAGTGAGTTCCCCAACAGTGGTTTCAACATTGCGCCCTATGAGCAGGGAAGGGTCTGATGCCATAGTGGTGCCGACAATAGCCCTGTTTAAATAAACGGGGGCTTCAATATTAAACCATTCCTTGGATTTCCATCCGTCAAGCTTTCTCTGTACTTTCTTTCTTGCCAAGTGATTCCTCCGAAGTGATGCTCATTTTTATTCTTATTTTTTATTTTATAGGTGTTGTCGTGCAGTTTTGTATGCTGCTTTTGTCCTGCGGCCCTCAAGCCTTTCAGTTTCTTCTTCCGGATGCTCAGGTGAGCTTTCTCCTTAATCAATGATAATGAATGACCTTCAGCGCGTTTGCACAGATCTTACGCTGCTCGGCGCAGTTTATGGTGCTTTCAACACTATAGTCTCTCTTTCGAGATAAATTTCCGAGCTTCCACAGGCTTCCGAACTGAACCCGTCCCCTATCTTCCGGCAGCTAAAGGCTCCTGATAATCAAAAATATGATTCGGGAAATGCCAGAAGTTCTCAGAAATTAGCGGTATCTATACTAGTTAATGGCTCACTATACATATCATTTCAGTATATAAACAAATCGGTCAGAAACGCTTCCTGCCTATTATCTAAAAGAGGGATATGAGAAAGTTTAAAAGAAGAAGTTTAGAGGAAGCGGATACCTTTCGGCATCTCACCTACCCTCTTTCTGAATTCCTCAGGCCAGTTTGCAGGATCAAGTCCTTTCTGTGCGAGGAAGACCGCAGCCCATCTTTCAAGCCCCACTCCAGAACAGCCAGACCAGAGTTCTTCTCCTGACTGGAGTTTGACATTGAAGCCTTTGGGATACTTGTCTCCGTTGATGCTCACGTTCTGGAACTCAAGCCACTCTCCATCAGGGCCACGGTAAGGCAGGCAGGCTTCGTAATCCGTAGTTCCCACAGTGTTTTCTTCAGCAAGCCCGAGAAGCCCTTCCTGTGCCATGAACCAGGGGGTAACTCTTGCTTTTCTCCACTCAATATCCATGATATTATTGAAGATATGTGCATAACGCTCATGGAGTTCATCTGCACACTTTATTACCTCTTCCTTTGTCCCGACCCATACGATTTCTATCCTGTGGAACTCATCCACCCTTTCGATCCCGTGGATTCCACCGCTTTCATACCTGTGTGAGGTGCCTGACCTGTCAAAGACCTTTATAGGGATCTCTTCATTTGGAAGGGTTTCCCCTGCCAGATACATCCAGAAAGGAGGGCACTGGGCATAAGCCATGCCCCCGATGGGTTCTCCGATTTTTTCCTTGATGAGTTTCGTGGGCACTTCATGGGTGACCTTATAATAATCGGCAACTTCTTCCCAGTAATCGGGGTCCCTTGTCTTCGGTGGGCATATGTAATATATCTCAGGGTATACACCCTTGGCATGTCCAGATTTCATCCAGACTTCCCAGGTTACAAGTTTCGGGAAAATCATCTCCCTGTATCCGAGAGGCTCAAGAAGCTCTTCAAGGACAATCTTTTCGAAAGTCCGGAAGATCCTTGTGGACTGCGGCCCGTGGATCCACTGCCCACGGCTTGAACCTCGCTTGATCCAGCCTTCTTTTATCATTGCCTGGGTTGGGTCTTCCTTGAAAGGGTGTTCCATAGGCTCTCTCTGCCAGAGCAAATTCCAGTGCTCGGCTTTTGCCCCGTACTGCAAAGCCTCGATTTTCTCTTCAAGGAGCGTGAGAATTCTGTCCGGCACCCGATTCTTCATCTCAGTTTCCCCGACCTCAAGCTCAAGCTGAATCCCACCTTCTATGTATTCCATGCCTTTTATGTAGGGTACCTTCAGCATTCTGAGCTCGTGTTCAGCCGGCACCTGAATGATAAAGGATTCAACCTCGATTCCGCGAATCCCGATCTTGTATTTCTTTCCCAGAGCCTCAGCTAACTGTTTCCTCAGCCTGAATATCGCATCGTGCACCCTGACATACCTGCCGGATACAAGCGCAAGCTCGATCCTATCCTCCCCGAGCTTCCATTCCGTAACCTTTGCTCCCTGTCCTTCAGGCGCTCCTTTTGTAAGAAGGGTCTTATTTGCCTCTTCGAAAAGCGCAGCTATGGTGTCCTTTGCAGGAGTGGGGTCTGCACTTGTTTTAAAATAAGCCTTGAGATTGAACTTTAATTCCAAAGTTTAAGCCTCTTTTGTGTGATGTGGAAATAATGTAATATAATGTAATATGTGGATTGGAATAAGGATGTAAACAGAGTCTAAATCCTGTTTCTAATATAAATGCCTATTCTATGGCGAGTATTCGTAACTCAGATAGAGGATATCGAGTTTTGAAACATTGTAGTTATAGTTTAAGAGTTTACACCTATAATTCAGACATAGAATTAGTTATAGATATCTGTAACCCGCTTATACTTGTGTCACCTACATAAAAACCTGACCAGCTATTTATATATTTAGCGTCTGGAAAAATAGCTAGCTACATCTTTGACGAAATCGTTGCATAATTTTCATCCGAATTCTCATCCGATACTTTATGCAGCTATTACTCTTTTTAGCTTGAATGCATATTTTGTATAAAAGGCTGGACAGCAGAAAAGCCAGATAACATGAAGTCAATATCATAATAAAGTAGCCATCTTTATCTAGTAAATAAAGAATGAAACATAAGAAGAATAAAAATGCCTTCCCAACAACTTAAAGATGTTGACTATTTCATAAGAATACTCAGGCAACACCTGCCGGAGATTAGAGAAAAGTACAGCGTGAGCTATCTCGGAGTTTTCGGGTCATATGTAAGAGGGGAACAAACAGGTGAAAGCGATCTTGATATTCTGGTAGAATTTGATGAAACTCCTGGGCTCCTTAAGTACATTGAACTTGAGTATTATCTGAGTGACCTGCTGGGAGTGAAAGTAGACCTTGTTACCAGGACAGGGCTTAAACCCAACATTGGGAAACGTGTTCTCAATGAAGTGATATCTTTATGACTTACAAGAAAGATCAGAGAGATTTCACTGAATTTTCTTTAAATAATTTTTGACACTTTAAGAAACGTTACTTAATAATGTGCTCTTCACCATCAATCACTATTTTCCATCCTGGATTTAAATAATCTGATCTCACTTCTGCATAATGAAGTTTCTTATGGCAAAGTGGGCAAACAACTAGCAAATTCCAGCTCTGAAGTGTTTCTGGAGCTTTTTTATTTAGCTCTATCATATGGTGAACTTCTGCATACTTTTCTCCATCTTTTTTCACAAATCCGGGATATCCACAAATCATACACTTATATCCATATTTTTCTTTAATAGCATTAGATAGTAGAGAAGGTCTTTGTATTAGATTAATGACAGTTTCTTTGAACTCAGGAGTATTTCTATATTTCAAGTCTAATTTTTGTATTACTTCATCGTAATCTAGGATTTGTCCTTCTTTAAATTCTTCGGAGAAGATACCAGAATCATATGCATAAGTGATTGTAGGCTCGTTTATCCAATTAAGCACTTTTTCTTCATCTTCAGGTTCAACTATAGCAAAAGTTTGGACTGCATCGTAATTTTTTGAAGTAACTTTTATATCGTTTATATCGAAAGGCTCCACAGATCTCACGTTTTTCCCGTTTATTATATATCTCCAGTGCTTACCCCAGATTTTGTCGCTTAGATTATTTACATCTTCTTCACAAGACACATAATTCATTATCCATCTTATTGGCTTTTGTCCAGGCAACAACGTGCTTTTAGTTTGAGCTGTCAATATTATATCGCCCGGTTTGACATAATGTGGCTTCCCATCTGTAGCATGCTTTGCGTTACTGAGAACTCCTTCCATAGTTTTAGCTGAATTTTTGAAAAGCAGCATGTATACGGGGAAACTTACTAAATTAATAAATTTTTTGGTTTTTTTATAGAGAATTATAATAATATATATTATAGCCAAAGATTAAAGAATCAATAAAGAGATCTGATTAATAAAAAAGTTATTTTATAATAAATTCATCAACTTTATTTAGCCTATAAAATTTTATTTACTCGAATTAGTTCAATTTCCAATAGATCATTAAACTTCGTGAACCATTATTCCTGTAAAAAATCTAGAATAGAAACTATTAACCAATAAAATCATCCCAAAACTCCCACTCACAACTAAATCAAAAAAATTTATTAACTCCCTCGCCAACTGTCTTTCATAATTAATACTGTTTGGCTTCCACTCATCAACGACCCCAAATTTCTCAAAGAACTCTCAACACAGGGTCACTCTAAAGAAAGAAATTTTTCCGAATATAAAACTAAGCACCGATTAAAACTGCAAGGTCGCACTCCAAATTATCTTTCAATTGATTTTTACTCCATGCAGTCTAAAGAGCTAAGGGACAAAAACTATTTTGTAATAAGGACTGGAAAAGGTAATTTTGTCATTTTTGATGAAAATCGGTTTGAAAAACCCTATTTAGATCTGGACTTATCCAGGGCGGAAGAACTGGATTATGAAATCCCAGAGAATTTTGGACATCTGGAAGATGCCTTAAGGAAAATCTGATTGAGAATTTCTCTATAGAGCATTTATGGTTTTTAGGGGTTTTTAAGCAAATAATAGGCAGGATAAGTTCGGAAAACGAGTATTATATCGGTCCGAGAGGAGGTAAAAGATCGGCTTTTGCGTCTATTTCAAGGATAAAAGGACACAGGAAATCATTAAGATTTTCAGGTATGAAGTGATGGAAGACCTGGACTACTCGATATTTACGGAAAATTGTATTTATTTCTTTGAAGGGAAGAATTTTCCAGATGGGAGAGGCGGCCTGGATCTCGGCTGGCACAAAGTTATTTTTCCATCAAGCAGGTTCAGAAAAATTCAAACAAAAGATTGATTCCCGGGTATTTCTTGAAACTGGGAACAGTGGTTTATTTTGCCGTATTTCCTGATTTTCAGTTCTACAACGGAGGGATCATTCTTAATGATAAAAAGCAGTTCGCTCCGCAGCACATTTACAAAATAGATTTAAAGAAGTATTGAAATTTATGTAGCCTCTGTACCTGAACTCCCAGGCTGCCACACACAATCAAAAATTCTTGGCGAATTGAACAGGAGAATGAAAAAAGCAATTGAACTCTATCTTGAGGTTAAGCCCCAAAAGTAAAAAAATCGGTTACTTTCTTCCAGTATTCACCAGCTTCTCGTTTGCGGTCAGGATCTCGACTCCGAGTTCGCTGAAATCCTTGTCATGGGTTACGAAAACCATATTTTTTGCGCGGCAGATCTGGGCAAAGAGGAGGTCGTTGAAATCGTATTTTCCTTGCTCGAAAAAGTCCATGACTTCTGGAAGGTCTATTGCCTGAAGTTCGGGGTCGCAGGCAAGGGTGCTTTTAAGGATTTTTCTCACGTTGTAGGCAATATCCTGGGCGATTGCCCGGAAGGCAAGGGAGTTTCGGAAATCCTTGAACCGCGTAAAATCAGTCTGCTGCTTGAATTCTATTCTGGCGAAGGCATTGATGAATTCTGAGATTATCATGCAGTTTATATAGATCGTGCCGTCTGAGTTCAGGATTTCCTTCAGGGCTTTGGAGTAGGCGTCCGACCTCGGGTCAGGCCAGCCGATCGGGCCGTAGATGTACAGCCAGATATTGGTGTCAAAGAAGTAGCCTTTTCCTTCGGGAAAATCATATTCGTCTATGGAATGGACTTCTTTTACAGGGAGAGGTTCTGCCGGTCTGGATGCTCCGGCGCGAAGCCTCGGGCGGCGTCTCACAGGATAAACGGTTGCACGGTGAATGCTCTTACGCATCCTCTTCTCCTCCAAGCACGTCTTTCAACGCCTTTCTGCAGGTATACGCGTGCTCAAAATAGGTTTTTGCCCGTTCGATGACCCTTTTAAGAATAACCTCGTCTTCATCGGAGATATCCGTGAATAAAAGGCTGCTCTCTATCTGTTCTGCGGGAAAACAGCCATAAAGCTGCCCTATTGCTGAGTTCAGAAAGGCAGGCGTCAGCTCAGCCGTCTCTGCAAAAGAAAGTTCAATTTTCTTATTTTCGCAGAGTGCAGCTGCAATTTTATTATAAACCTTCTGTCCATCACGCGCGGCAACGCAGCAGTTTTCCCCAGCAGTTTCAGAAACATTGATTTTTACCCTTTCTTCCGTAAGTATCCCCATATGATTATTATTCATAATAGTTTAAAAAGGTCAGGGTTCGAGCCCTAATCCAGGGTATCTCAAACCTATTTTTCATTAATGTGCTTCGTTGATAGCTTCGCTTTATGCCTTATTCTCGTCACACGGTTTGAGTAACCCTGCATACCGGGCTTCAGCCGAGTTTTAGCCGATCTTCAGCTGATCTTCAGCTGATCTTCAGCCCATTTTCAGCCAATCTTCAGCCAATCTTTAGCCAATCTTCAGTTAGCCTTTTTAAAGAAAAGCCAACCTTTTTCCCCTTTCCCATACTTTGTCCTGATCAAAACATAATCCCCTCTCAGTTTTTCTCCTTCAAGCGCTACCACAATTTCCTTTTCCTCACGCTTCAAAAGTTCAAAGGTTCCCTTATCCCATATCTCGACCGTGCCGGCTCCGTACTCCCCTTCAGGGATTTCTCCCTCGAAATCGGCATATTCCAGAGGATGGTCCTCAGTCTCGACAGCGAGCCTTCGTATGCCTGCTTCTTTAGGGGGTTCCTTTGGCACAGCCCAGCTTTTCAGAACCCCATCCATCTCCAGGCGTAGATCGTAGTGAAGATTACGTGCATCATGGCGTTGAACCACAAAAATCAGTTTGTCAGAGCTTTTCTTAAGATCGCTGACTGGAGGCTCAGGAGTCTTCTTAAAATTTCTCTTCTTCTCGTATTCATCAAACATGGAGGATCAATAGAAAATGTGGTTCTGACGAGATAAAGTTAATGTGGAAGGTCAGTCTGGGTATGGCAGGGTAATTGGTTAAAAACAGGCTGATCTGGTGTTAAGATTGGCTAACCTCGTAAGGACAGGACAGAAGTAGGGAAAAAATAAGGAAAAACTGAAAAAAATGGAGAAAATAAAGTTTATTCTCTACTTCTGGCAAGAGCATATTCTGAGTAGATTCTCAAAAACTCCTGGTCGGTTTGCAGCAGTACGGTTTCAAACATCGCTACGTGAATTTTTTCTTTTCTGGCAACGTCAAGCAGGATTTTGCGTATCTCTTCGCTTTTTGTCAGGTTTGCCATCTGCTCATAAATATTGATAGCGTCCAGTTCAGCAATCATGGCAGCTCTAAGGATCTCCTTATCAAGGTCCTCAGGCTTGATTTTCTCAAGGTCTGCAAGTGCTTCCGAAAGCAGATTTTCACCCCCGTTAAAATGCTCCCCCATAAAGTATGGAAAGGCAAGAGTAATGTTTCTTTCTATTGGAAATTTTTCTAGAAAGAATGCGGTTTTTCGCTAGAGAATAATCCCAGTTAGCTTGTAGAGACAATGTAGATGAATAAGCTGTCCGGATATAATAAAAAATTGTGCCCAGTTGGAAAAAGATATATAGACAAATATCATAAATATTTTTACAGACTTTCTGTAAAAATAATGATAGGAATTTATATCCCGGCAAGCTTCAAGAAATTATCCAAAAGCTGTCCGGAGACAATCTAACTGAGGCCAAAAATCTTGAAAAGAATTAAACTCTCCCTGCTTAGAAGACTAAAATTTTTTCTGCCTGTTTTAATGGTCTTGTTTTTGTGCCTGCCGGGTAGCCCGGGTTTTGCTGCAGGAAATGCAGAAAACCCTGAAATGCTGCAGAACTGCACAGCTTCCACTGAGTCCACCGTTGAACCTGTGATTGAAACGGTACCGATAAATCCCGATTTCCTGGAAAGCTTGCAGCCCTGTCCAATTGAACCCCTGTCTCTGGTGGATAGGAACGGACAGATTTCAGGTACAGGGTATAAGCCTTCACCTGTCAAACTTCCAGAACCTGTAACCCCTGAAGGAAGACAGTTAGTGAGAGCTTCAGGTTCAAATCTTCCGCCAGTTTATGATTTGCGGAGTGAAGGGAAGGTAACATCCGCAAAAAACCAGGGAAAAGACGGAAGTTGCTGGGCTTTTTCAACTATTGCTTCTCTTGAGTCTTATATCCTGGGAAAAGAAGGAAAAACCTATGATTTTTCCGAAAATAACATAAAAAATCTTGTCACAAACAGCTATCCTCAGGGTTTTGACCTTACTCCGAGTGAAGGTGGCAACGCATTAATATCAACAGCATACCTTTCCCGCTGGAGTGGGCCTGTAGATGAATCTCAAGATCCTTATAATGACTCCTCTGTCTATTCGCCCACAGGACTTCCCGTACAGAAACATGTACAGGAGGTACTTCTCCTTCCAGGAAAGACCGAGCCGCTAAATAATGAGGTTCTCAAAAGGGCGCTTCTGGAATATGGAGCTGTGTATACAACAATGTACTGGAATCCTGCTTACTATCAGGAGAAAAATCACACATATCGGTATACAGGATATCAGCCTGTTAATCACGCTGTAACTATCGTGGGCTGGAACGATTATTTTGACAGAAATTCGTTTGCACGAGTTCCGCCCGGAGACGGTGCTTTTATAGTCAAGAATAGCTGGGGAGAGACCTGGGGTGAGGATGGGTATTTCTATGTCTCATACTACGACACAAAACTTGGATATGAAGAGAATGCCGTGTTCACAGCCGAAAGTGTGGACAATTATGACCATATCTACCAGTATGATCCACTGGGATGGATAATATCGAAAGAATATCCAGGGAGCCTGGTTGCCTGGGGAGGCAATGTTTTCTTGTCGGAGAGAAATGAGACACTCAAAGCCGTAGGATTCTATACTACAGACCTTAATACTGCTTATGAGATATATGTTTACAAAAATCCTGTCTCCGGTCCCGTTAATCTGGAACAGGGATTCGTTGCGCAGGAAAGCGGGAGATATACCTACCCAGGATATCATACACATGTGCTGCGCTCTGGTGTAGCAATAAGTGCTGGAGAAAGATTCTCAATAGTTATAAAGTTCATTAACCCTTCGAATCCTGGTCCTCTTGCAGTCGAACAGCCTATAGTTTTTTACAGCAGCAAGGCACAGGCTAATCCCGGAGAAAGTTATGTTAGCCCTGACGGGATAAAATGGGAGGATATATCCGCCGGCAGCTCGGAGGCAAATCTCTGCATTAAAGCTTTCACAACCGTTAACAAACTTCCTGAAGCTGATTTTTCTTCAAACGTTACAGCAGGGATTTCCCCTCTAACAGTCCAGTTCACAGACCGTTCCCGCAATGCCTCTTCCTGGAAATGGGATATGAATGGTGATGGAAAAATTGACTCAACTGCCAGGAACCCAGTTTATACCTACTGCTCTTACGGATGTTATACAGTTTCGCTTACCAGCAGTAATAGTGAAGGATCGGATACTATAATAAAACCGGGTTACATTGAAGTTGTTCCCTTCTCAATTAACTCAGCCAGCCCTGAGAAGGATATTATAACCTTCAGGGGGGAGGAACAAATTTTTAATATCAGTACAAACTCTGCCTGTAATGTAAGCTGGTATCTTAACGGAGAGAACAGGAAATCCGAATCCTGTGTCAAGAATAGTTCACATAAAGAGACCATCAATTCTACTGGGCTTTGTAAAGTCACAGTAGTTGCCGAAACCAGAAGTGAGAAAGTTATACAGAGCTGGAACTGGACAGTTCGCTCCTGGAATCCCTGGGATAGCCCGGATTCTCAAGAAGGAGAAAAGATAAGCACCCAAGAATTGCAGGAAGCTATCCGTATCTACCTCAATGGGCTGCAAATCCCCGAAACCGGAGCAGAACTCACGAAAGAGAGACTTAAAGAGCTTATTTTACTCTGGCAGGAAGGTTCAGGCAGGAAATAAGGTTCAGCAGGAAATAGCTTCCGCCAGTAAATTTAAAGGCAATAGAGGAGTGAAATAAGGAAGAGATAAGCTGAGAAATAAACTCAAATCTCGCTGGCTATCTCTTCTTTTTCTAAAACCTGCTCAATTCCTTCCCCGATTTTAACATTCATGAGAAAATCATCGACAGTTGCAAGCAAAGAGCCTATTTTTTCCGCGTGAAACCGGACAGCAACTTTTTCATCACTGATCTCACTTTCCATACTTCTAAGATTATCAGGAGAGAGAGCTTGAAGAATTTTCGCAGCAGCCTTTCTTGATTCAGGATCGGGAAATTCAATTGTACCTGTTATTTTCATAAGCATTCCTCGCCGCTTTGTGGCTTTTATCTTAATAACTTTTGATTTTGTTTTTCCTTTATTTTTTATCATTTTATCTTGCTTTTCCTTTTCCAGGCTTTCGGAGCTGCTCACCTATTATCCGATCTGCAATGCTCAGGAATTCCTCTTCACTCCCTATAGGGAGTACAGCTCCAGAAGCTACATTATGCCCACCTCCGCTTCCTCCAACTGCGCTTGCTGCCTCTCTCAGGGCAAAAGCAAGGTCAAGACCCTTTGAGACGAGTTCACGGGTGCCTCTTGCGGAGACTTTCAGGATACCTTCAGATTCGTTTACGCAGATGAAAGGGAGTTCGGGATGAAGGTAACGGACAACTGTACTTGCAAGGCTGCCTGTAGAAATGGCATCAGCGGTAATAACATACCAGATGTTTTCTCCTTTGCGAATTTTTTCAACATTTTCCCTGATATTCAGTACAAGTTTCTTCTCGTATTCTTTTTTAAGAGAGAGAGCTTCATTGACAATTTCCCGGTCTTTCAGGCAGAGTGAAATAGCCAGTCCATAGATTTTTTGCTTTCCGCATGTGCTAAGAATAGAGTTAAAATCGTAAACATTTCTTACAAGCTCCCGGTTCAGGAGTAAAACTTCTCCTATGACAGCTTCGATAGCTTCCGGGCTTGCCTGCCTTACAAGTTTGAGGGCGACAGCATTGGCAAGCCTTGAGACTTCCTCCTCAGAAAGATCTTCAATCCTTCCTGAAAGCTCCAGCAGGTCCAGAAATTCTTTAGTTTTCTCAGGGTAGCCGGTTATATCCATGAAAGGCTCAATAGTATATGCAAGCACGTCTACAAGGTCTCCGTCTCCTACTTTGAGCCCCTTCCTGATGGACACGACCCCTGCTTTTAGAGCCTCTCCCAGAATGAAGGCATTAGCTGTGCGGAAAAGCTGCTTGTCACCGACTGCGCCTGCAAGCGCAAGCCCTGCAAGATCAATGTTATCGGCTGACAGTTCTCTGGCTACAAGATAGCAGGTTCCGGAAGCCGAGATGTCAGTGGCTCCATCAATTCCTGCAAGATGGGCGTTTACGATTGCCTTTGCCGGCGACTGCCCTACAGGCTGGTGATGGTCAAGCACTATAACGTCAGCCGCCACCTTGCCTATAAGTTCAGGCTGCCCGCTGCCCATATCACAGAAAATAACAACTTCTTCCACGGAGATACTTCGGTTCACTTCCTCAATCACAGCTTCATCCAGCCTTCCAACTATAGAAATCTGGAAACAAATGCCTGCCCGCAGCAGTGCCTGTGCCATTATCCCGGCTGAGGTCAGCCCATCCGCATCATTGTGTGAGACTACACGTGCAAATCTGTATTTCCGGATTTTTTCGGCTGCATTTTTTGCAAGATTTATCAGTTTCTCAAGCTCGCTCAAAATCCATCACTCAAGAGATTCAGTAACAAAGTCAAAAGCCCAATTTAAGATGTTGAATTAGTAAATGCTGCCAGAGCATAAGGGATGTCAGACTATACCGGCGTGATAATATAAAAAAATGCCTCGAAGATCTATCAAGGGTCAAATTAATTAATGAGAAAATATATACAATAAAAAAGGCAGGGCATCCTGTAAGCTTCGAACATCAGTAGTGTAGCGGTTATCACCGGGCGTTGCCAACGCTCGAACCCGGGTTCGAATCCCGGCTGATGTATCACCCGAGTCCCATCTCGGGAGGACGGTGCCCTTTTCGCTTCGCTCAAGAGGGCTATTTGTAGTCAAAATAAGCTGTTTTTTATTCCTTAAGAAGTTAATTTTGAGATTTTGAATGAATATATTTATTTTAAGTTTTTCAGTATTCTCGATCGTTGCCTCAATTATGAGAACTCCAGAAGAGATGCATTTGAAAAACAGGGGACTGCTGGTGGGCAGGTTAAAAAAGAAAGAAAAGCAGCTTTGGAAGCTGCTTTAATTGAAATTTGTTTCTAATTCGGTACTTTTTATTTCCTTCTCAGAACCAGATACACAGCTCCGAGAACGCCGATGGCTATTACAGACTCAAAGCCAGGAATAGATCTCCATCCAAGGGGTTTTCGTGTTTCATTAGCCGGTGGTTTTGTGTCGTTTTCAGGAGTGGGAGAGCTGGTGTCTTCCTCGATAGAAGGCTCTATTATCTTCTCAGGTACTACAATTGAGAAGCAGCCGAAGCCTGAAGTTTTGGCATCGTAGAAGACGTAGGTGTTATCCTCACCAACCTTCTCAGTCTCGAGCTTATTCCAGCCTTTGTTGTAGTGCCAGAGAGCCACAGACGACTCGTCAACTCCGCGCTCCTCAAGCCATGCTTTCTCGACTCTGAAGCCAACAACAGCGTTTTCGATATTATTGGAGTTTGCGATTCCACCTGAACCTACCCAGATGTTAATGTTTTTATAGACCGAACCCTCGGGCAGGTTAGGAACAAGCTTGGACTGACCTTTCAGCATCTCGACAATGGTAGTAACCTTTCCAAGACTCTTCTTGGCATCAAACTCCACATATCTTACGCAGGTTGCACCCTTCGGGAAATCGAACTTAATGTGTTTCCCTGTGGTAACTGTTTTCTGGGACAGTTCTTTAGCCTCTACATTGCTCTGAGGCTCCTGGGAAGCTCCTGCTCCGCCGCCTCCACTGCGTGATTTACCGCCTCCGCCGCCTCCACTGGGAGGTTGAATGACAGTGATGGAAGAGTCGGCAGGAGTGATAGCGAACTCAGCTTTGTTGATATCCCTTAAAATTCCCGTAAATTTGTACGTACCGGTTGATGCCGGAGCTTTCAGAGTATAAGTGAAGCTTTTTTCACCCATGAGCAGGAAAGAAACTTTATCACCGTTTACAGTTACAGCTCTTTCCGGCAGGGAAGATTTAACAAAGGTGAAGCCAGCTGGAAGCTTTTCAAGAACCTGCCCGGCAGCACCATACTCATCTACAGTGACTGTTACCTGGAACTCCTGGCCTGGATTGACCGTAGCAGGGACAGCCCTATTTGCACTGCCTGCAGAAGCTGGGGCAGTACACAAAGTCAGAGCCAGGAGCAGTATAATAATGAACTTAAATTTAGGCTGTCTCATATTTTATCCCACCCATCAGCAAAGTATATACCCAGAGCTGCATATTTGATTCCGCTGGATACATCGTTGTTACTTACAAGATTCATAATTTCTTCAGGGGAGAAAGCTCCGTCAGCGTTTCCGAACTCAGCTTCGAGTTCACCTTCACTCAGTATAATGATAGAAATGCTCTCTTTATCTGTAATACTGCTTCCTGAAGGGTTCGCAGCCGTAAAGGGGAATTTGAATTTACCCGTTTTAGTACTTTTTATTTCACAGGAATAGAGGCCTCCACTATCTGGATTCAATGAGACAACACCCTGATCTATGCCATTAAGGTCGATAGTCACTGAAGGTGCTCCAGAGGGTCGGCCCACAACTTTTGCCCTTACAGTTGAGGAGTCCTTTCCATCATTCAGGATGTATAGAGGGAACGCTGATAAACTTTCTATTGTTGGGGGTTCAAAGTCTCCATTGAACGTCAGGTCAATTTCTACGGGATCAGCTCCATGCTTATAAGTCACTAAAACTGGTTCGGATGGGACACCTGCCAGCTTGAAAGTTATCGCCTTTCCATTATCTTCCTTCGTACCGTCAACTGTCACCAGATATCTTCCATTTCCGTCAATAGTGTTTGAGCCAACAAGCCTTGAATCTATGTACGCAGAGATTACAAGTCCGGCACCCGCATTTGCAGCATCTCCTTTCAGATTTCCTCCAAACACGTTGGGGAGAGAAGGAATAGTAGAGGAATCACTATTGGCAGATGCAGCCGGAACAAGGGACATGCCCAGTAGCAGAATAACCAGGCATGATAAAATTTTTAAGTAGTTGTCCTTGATCGTCATCTTGTCACCTTGAAATTTTACCATTACTCATGCAGACTCTTTTTAAAAGTCCTTCAGGGATTCTTTCTGGATCCCCTCCCAAAATTGAATCCAAAAGCGAGCAGAAGTATGCCTGCAACCGCATAAACACTAAGGAAACCTGGAGCACTTTCTGGTTTAGGGGAACTTTCGGAAGATTCGGAAGATTCAACTGCCTCATAATCTTCAGAGTTTGCGCTCGTATTTTGCAATGCCGTCATGTTCGGCTCAGGGACTGAACTTTCAACGGTATCGACTTTGGAGCTTTCTGCGGAATCTTCCTGTTCTTCATCTTCTACCAGGGGTTTTGAACTTATTTTTGAATTTGAGTTGCTGTTTGAATTAGTATTTGAGTTGCTGTTTGAATTAGTATTTGAGTTGCTGTTTGAATTGCTGTTTAAACCACTACTTGAATCACTTTCAGCAATTGTGGAATAAATTGCCTTACCATCAGGCAGCTCGAGGGTAACCATACTGCCGGATTCCCAGGCAACGCTGCTCGAAGCAGCCTTTCCATCCACCTTAAAAGTAACCAGTTTTCCTACATCTTCGGCAGTACCAGGAATAAAGAGGGAGTAATTTCCTGAGGAGGTATTTGCAAGATACTCCTTTTCATCAAGATAAGCTGCAACGACAGTCCCGTCGGGAGCAGGAGTGCCGTTAATGAGAGCTACCCCTGTTACTGTCATCGGAAGTATTGGGGGAGAGGGAGGAACATCCGCTGCTGCCATACATCCCAGGGGTAATGCCAGGAAAAACAACAATAATACGGATGTTGTTACCAGGCAGCTTTTTAATTTTTTATCCATTGTAGACCTCCAAATATACGTGAACAACAAAAAGAAAAAAACCGTTCAGCCTGCAGAGGCTGAACAGTCAGTTGTTCTGAAATTACACCCACTTAGAAGATTCCCCAGGTGGATGGGTCCGTCAAATCAAAGCCATCTGGCCAAGTAGATGGATCATTCAGGTCAAAGTCTTCTGGCCATGTAGACGGATCAAACGGATTAAAACCTCCCTCATCCTGACCTAAATTCGGTTTGTACGAGTTTTCTATGGATGCGTAGGTACCTTCACTCTTCATGAAGATCCAGTAGCCCTGTCCGGGAACCATACAGTTATCAGTCTCAAGTGCTCCGACTGGTCTGGGATCTGATTCACCGACGTACTTGGCAACTCCGCTTACAGCGCTCGCACCAGGGATTATGCCGCCCCAACCTTCATTATTTTGGAAAGTTATGAGGTTGGAGAACTTGTAGTTTTGAGCATTATCGGTATTGAACTCATTGAGCGAAGCCAGAGCTGTTGACCAGGGTGCAAAGTATGAAGAGGTGTGACCTATCATGTGCCATCCACGGCTCAGAGTCAGAGAAGCTGGAACATCTGGGTTAGCGCTGTCAGAAGCCATTCCCTTGAACTTAACATTGGTCACGCAAGGCTGTTTAGCATAGACCCAGTAGCCCTTGCAAGGTTCAATTGTTTTTGGAATTTCCCAGCATGAGCCGTTCCAGTAGATAACATAGTTACCAGCGCCAAAGACATCTTCAGGACATGCCTTTGAATCAATAAGTCTCTTCGGCACGGATTTAAGGTTCCAGCCCTGCTCGAGCGTGATGGTCATATCTTCATATGTCTGTACAGGACCGCACATGGCAAACTTAGGATCGTAGTTGCCGGCTTTATCACGAGCAATAACAGCTACCCAGTAGTCCTTGCCGAAGACAAGGTCCTTACCTTCGACTGCTTCAATACACAGATAGTATACACTCTTATCTTCTGAACTCTTTAATTTCTGATTTGGAGTGTCTGTGCCATCTGTGTGAGTCTCTGACCCGTCTATGATTACCTTCTTCATATCTTCAATGCAAGTCGGCTTAGATGTGCTGATGTAAACTTCATATGGCTCGTCAGAGTCAAGATCTTCTTCGGTGTTTGCACTCCAGCTAACCATCAACCCTGGATAATCTCTCACTAAGAACCAATCAGTAAGGCCAAGTGCGTCTTCAACAGTCAGGTTTGCCACAGGAGCCGGGCACTTGCTGTCAACTGAGAAGTACTTCGGATCAGGCTGGTAAGTCCTGCCGCTTGTACAGTCAGTAACGAGTACCGTCCAGGATACCTGCTCCCCGTCTTTCACCGACGCTTTTACTGAATAGTTGTCTGCACCAACAAGGAAATCGCATTCATCGCAAGCGCCTCCTTCACAGGAAACTCCACTGCAGACATTCTTATCTTTTTCATCGCAGCTTGAATCTACCTGTGTGTTGTTAATAAGAAGCTTGTAGTGGAAAGGCAGTCCTGCTCCTTCTCCATTCTTTCCTTCAACTCTGAATATGAATGTCGGGGTTGAGGTGACGTATCCTCCGTCAGGTTTCTCGAGAGTGACTACAAGTCCGTCGAGGCTGACATAGAATTTCCGGACTTCGCTTTTAGCTTTGTTTCCGGCTGCGTCCTCAACTTCAACCGACCAGTTGTGAGCGCCATCTGCAAGGTGGATTTTCTCGGTGACTGAATCTCCAGATACAACTGCCCCGGAGATTACATCATCTGGGAACAGGTCATCCCAATATTCTTCAGGAATACCACTCTCAGGAATACCATTTTCAGGGATTTGACCCTCAGGAATACCAGGGAATAGTTCATCCAAGGACATACCAGGGAATAGTTCATCCAAGGACATACCAGGGAATAGTTCATTCCATGGAATACCGTCGGGGAATATCTGATCCCAGGGAATCTGCCCATAGTCATCCTCATCATAGTTATACCCGGGAACATAGCCAGGAATTTGGTCATATTTTCCAGCAGGTTTTCCATCTATGTAGAGTGTGTATTTGAGCTTAAGATCATCTTTATACTGAGCAGCTAATTCATCTTCACAGATGAAGTTGAATTTAGTTTCAGGACCTATTACCTCTTTGTAGCAGTCTGCAGGAGAAACAAGTTTCACAGTGGGGCATTTTGTATCCACATACAGAGTTCTGAGACCACTGCCACCTATGTTTCCTTGTTCGTCCCTCAGTTTGACTTCCCAGGTGTATTTGCCGTCAGCCAGATCAAGCTCAAATTGCTTATATGACCCGGGTTTCAAAACTCCGTTAAACTTCTGGATACCATTGAGCTCGAAAGTGTAGGTAATATCATTAGACCTGTAGTCATAGTAAAAAGCACTGAAATTGAACTTTACACATTTCTTATTGGCAAACTCTGACTCAGGTGTAACCAGTTTAAATTGTGGGCTCCAGTAATCAAAGCTCGGATCAAAATTAATCCCGCCAGGGAAAGATTTATCACCCAGTAAATTTCCGAGCTCGTCATAGCCAAAGACATCTATGTCTAAAGGACCACTTATGTCCTGTGGAATCTCATAGTCATAACCAAAGGCTTTACCATCGTCACCTATTGGATACATCTCAGCTTCAGTCACTGGAGTAGTGCCTACTAGGCTTGCATTACTGGCATTAGGAAAACCACCTTCTTTAATCAATATTTTGGCTTTATCGACAGGTTTACTGAAATTGGCAATGATGTTTACAATTTTTCCCGGTATGAAAGGACCGGTGTCGTTGAATCCGATATCAATGTCTAGATATCTATCAATATCAAACTTAAATGCTTCAGGGTCTTTTACAGGTTCACCATCCAGCAGCGGATTGTTTTCTGCATCAAACGCATAGATGTTTACAGCCAGAGGACCACTTATTATGTCCGGTGGGATGGTATAGTTGTTGTAAGCAAATGAATTATCTGCTGCCAAACCTTCCATTGACACATTGTTCAATATACGTGAACCAGAAGAGTTGTCAATTGCTATATTGGCGTACTTGACAGACGTATTGAAATCAACGGTGATATTTACAATATCTCCCGGTACAACATCGGTTTTGTCGTATGTGATATTAGCGCTCATGTTCTGTAATGCAATACTCTTTGTTTCTGCAGCAAGTGCATTCCCCATTCCAAAGAGTAGAAATATCATGAGCAGCACACTAAATTTCATTATTCGTTTCATGTTCTGCACCTTACCTCTAATATCCATTTTGTTCCAGATTAAACATTGAATATTATATCTTATTAAATAAAATTTTTATGTTGAAAGATATAGCAAATCTTAGCTATTAAAATATTTCCTCCAAACAGTATATGAATTATGAGTTAGTGGGACACTCATTTAATAAATAAGTTAAGACTATTTGGCAATTGCAGTTTATATTTTACCCCCAATTTTTCAATCAAACCCCCTTAATATAAATGAGTTGAGATAATTTGATATGTGCAATTACAAGGAACTCAACACTTCTCCATAGTTCGTTTTTGGATGAAGTGCGGTAACATTTAGATCCTGATGCGGCAAGCAATAACCTCAAAGGATTTTGCTGCATACAGGGAGGCTATTGAACCTGTTTTTGTGCCAGTTCTGAACTATCAGTCTGTGCGTGAGATACGTGCCAATACCGCAAGGCGTAAATCGTCACAAACTGAAATTTCGCCAACGGCAAACATAATGTTTTGACGCGGTGCACATATCTCTGTATATTATCTTGTGACGATAATATAGCTAAGATTACACAATAACTGATATAAATCTTTCTAAAAGAATAGAGTAATTAAATTTAGATAGTTATAAAAAGAAACTTCAGGTTATTCCATAGAAATTACTTAGACAGTAAAAGATAGAAATGATTATATTATGTCAGTTTATAGAAAAGCTCAGAGCGTCCGGCAAAGGATAAATTATCTTATGATTGTAAAATTTCGCAAATAGAGATTCTTAGAGAGCATAAATTTTCAAAATTTAAACTCACAAGCTTAAAGTCCGGAAAAACATAATTTAATAAAAACGCTTTCTATGCGGAAGGAATGGGGGGCTTAAAATTCGATATACTTTTCAGGATTATACGGATTTTCCTATCCAGAGAGATTTTATTGGTGACCTACAGGATTTTATAAAGATTTCAAAGGAAGTCATACCTCTGGAAAAGTCAGCTATCAAAATAAAAAAAGAGAACCAAGAAAAGCTTGGAGTTTTCGAGAGGAGAATTCAAGAAATCAATAGATTAGAGAAGGATATCAGGGATTATATTGAAAGCCGTACAGCCGGAATCGATGCACCTGAGATTCTTGAGCTCAGGAAAAGGATATTAGAAACCTCCTCAAGCGCGGCGCTGGAGATGAAAAATGAAAAACTTGCGGAGCTTGACCGGCAGAATAAACTGGATCTTATGGAGACACAGCAGCTTTATGAAAGGATACTCTCAGTTCTCGGTCCATTTTTCGAAGACAGCATATATGGAGCTCAAAATACATATTATGTGTATATTGAGGATAAGGTACTGAGGGGAAAGCATATTGGTTCCATTGAGAACATGCAGTATGAGTTTGACCTTCTTTTTACACAGGACACCCTGAAGGTAAAAGACCTGCAAAACCTTTCTTTGCCGATCTGGGCAAAGAGTGGAATTCTGTCCAGAGAGAAGAAAGTAAAAAGCTTCGATGTATCCGATTTTTATATAACGAATATCGAGTATGAGGGAAATAACCTGAGAGCTGTTATTGAAGACAAAGACTCGGAAAACAGGTTCATAATCTCATCGGATGAGAAAGCCTTTCTGATTGCGCACAGAGATTACGAGATTACACGGGACCCAGATCTGGCAGCCGCATTAAACAAGAATTCGGTCGATGCATTCATATCAAAGCTAAAAAATTTTTTCAGAGAATCTGTGGGGTCGGAAAGTCTCAGGCGTATAACAATTGACGGGAGAAATGCAGTTGAGGAGAATAAAATCTTTGACTGCCTGAAACTAATTGCCTCAATATACGGAAAACTGGTAACAGAGTGCCTTGAGAGGGGATATACCGAAGGGGAAATTACCATAAAAATTGAAGAGCCAGTCGGGATCAGGACCGAGAAATATCTTGAGAAGTCGGAGATTTACAGGGAACTCTCAACCCTCGGAAGCGAAGGAAAAGAACTAGCTGCACTTTTAAGAGTATCGGATGCTTGACTAAAAAACAGTCAGGTACTAAGAGATAGTAACACTAAGAACAGAACAAACAATGAGAAGAAAGTTTAGAGGTTCTACTTTTCCTTATGCCATGAAGTACAGAGCAGTTCAGTTACGACTAGATAAACGACTGAGATAATAAAGAGAATTTTTATAAAAAGGTAAAATTTTGAGAGCTGTCTTCACAAACAGCTGGATTGACAGAAAAAAATCAGGTATATCTGCCCTGCAACTACAAATCAGGTTTATCTGCCCTGCTACTCTGGTTTTCCTTCCTCATAACCTGCCCCATCTGGCAGGAAAGGAGTGAAAATGACTACCATAAATAGTAGCAGAAAAGTACCGTACATTCGGGTCGTTGCCTCAAAAGTAGCATAAAACATGAAAATTGCAAGCATGACCCAGACGATGAAACTGAGTTGAAGAGCAATCTTTACCCTGTATAAATTCTCCTCGCTTTTGCTTAACAAAATCCCCCTCAAAGAACCCCTCCAAAGATCCCGAATAAAAATAATTCTTGATTGAATAAATATGTGTTTATTGGAATGACAGATCTTGAGAAAATACGAATATAAAAAGCACTGTAAAAAGTCACCTGAAACCTGGGCGAATTCTGAGCCCAACAATGATAAATTGAGCCTTCAGCATCCGGTAGAGACCGGATAATTTCCATTTTTAGTAGGCGCCAGTACTGATTCAGGACATTCAGTAGAACACCTGGAGCACAATCAGAGCAAAAGATTATGAATAAAACGCTTACTGGGATTAGATTATAAATTTAATATTTATAATAATTAATTTATAGTATAATACATTTATTTTTCTTAGGCGTATGCCTAACAGACATTCTTCGAATTGCAGACATCCGGCATTCAGATGGTATATTATTACTGCAGTTATACCGATTCTGGAACGGAGACTGGGCATATGCAATGGATTGGAACTGAGATGGGGCGTCCTGCATCAACCGTTACAGAAAAGGAAGCCATTATCTTATCATCCAGGATTTTAGCAGGCAAACTTCTCTTACGTCAAGATAATCATTTTTCTGGGGGGAACAAACTATGAGAGCTGGATTGATAACAATACTGATCATTTCGGCAGCATTGATATCTGCGACTACGGTCTATGCCCGTGAAAACACCACAAATAGTGCCGTAGCTGTCATGAAAGATGCAAAGGGCAATACTGTAGGACTGGCAACTTTTACCGAGGAGTGTGATGGGCTTGTCCGCATCAATGTCAACGTAAAATGCCTGACGCCGGGCATGCATGGAATCCATATCCACGAGAAAGGGAACTGTACCGGACCAGACTTCGCCTCTGCTGGCGGACACTATAATCCTCTGGGTAAAGAGCACGGCCTCAATAACCCTAAAGGTCCTCATGCCGGTGACCTGCCCAATCTAAAGGTTGGCAAGGACGGCAGGGGACAGATGAACGTCACCACAGACCTTGTGACGCTCTCACCCGGACCGACAACGCTGTTCTCAGCCAACGGCACTGCGCTGATTATCCATTCCGATCCTGACGACCAGATGACGAATCCATCTGGTAACAGTGGGGCGCGGATTGCCTGCGGGGTCATCGAGAAGAAATGAATTTTCGTGAGACAGTTATAATCAAGGCAGTATAATTTGATTGGGTTTACTTTATTAATGAGTTTACCTTATTTAATCCAAACATTTTTTTAAATTGTATATCTCCTTTATTAGAAGTAGCTGCTTGAGTTATCTACATTGTAATATAATTCATACATGTATCAACTGTGATAGCCCAACAACTCAAATTCTAACAATTCAAATTTTAATAAATAATTAAATCTCAATAAATCGGTTCAATTTGTCTCCTTCACTCACTCGCTTAAGAAAATCAGCTCTGTCGGTATAGGGAAGACCGGCAATTATACGATCCGCAGCTTTCCTGCCAAGCCCGGGGAGTTCCCTGATTAGATTGGGAGAAGCGGTGTTGATAGGCAGAGGGTAAGGGATGCCGGTAATCGAGCGCATTCCATGTCCTGTGACCGTTACGTCGATAAATTTCCGCAAAGGCAAGGGAGCAGGAATCCCTATTAACAGAGGATAAGACCCAAGCTGTCTTCCAAAAGTAACTCCATTTTCATGTACCTCACACATTACGTCCCTGAGTACAGTCCCTTCGGGCACAACACGCCGAAGCATAGGAAGGTCAATATTTTTCCGTACCCGCTCCTTGTAATCCAGAAAGAGTTTTTTATGCTTCCTTGCAGCCTCGTCTTTTCCATATATTGAAGTCCCTGGAAAAGCCATGACCTGGCGGATGTTGATCCTGCGCAGGAGCAGTCCAGAATCGAGCACTTGCTTCAGGAAGTCATAATTAAGCTGGAAGGTTTTCCTGGATTCACCCATCAGCCCATGCACGAAATTAATGCCAGGAAGAATTTCAGGAAGCCCGTTTGCTCCTCGTACTGCCCCAAACCTGTTAACAAGTTTGATTGCCTCAAAGACTTCCTCAGAAGATGCCTTTAGGAAATTTGCCTCAATTACTGCCTGATCGGCACTCTCCATTCCAAAAGCTGACACATCTCCTGGTGTATGATATTTAATTATGGTTTTCAGGATTTGCTCGGACTCTTCAGGGTAAGCTGCAAGGGTTATCGGGTTTGCATTGTCCATATGGAGCACCGACAATTCCGGGGCTGAGTTTCGGATTCCTCTGTAGAGCCTCTCAATAGCAGCCGGATTGGGCTTTGGCACAGGTCCGCCGGTATCCATGCCGTGATAGGAAAAGAGGTCAGGCTGTCTACCTATCCTGAAATAGCGGGCTCCATGGGAGTAAAGGGAGGAAACCTCGGAGATCACATCCTCGATGGGTCGGTAGTCAGAAGCCCCGTAAAAAGGTTCCGTGCAGAAGGAGCAATGGACTTCTCTGCCACAGCCCCTATAGGTCTCAAGCTCGCACATGCAGTAAGGAAAATCAGGGTGCTGCCTGACAAGAAAAGCTCCACCGGGACCCCAGCGCCCGATTTCGGCTGTTGTCCTGAAGCGGTGTTCTACAGTCTCAGGATCTCTGAGTTTTGCAGAAGAAACCCGGTTGGCATCGTCTTTAAAAAGGTCATAAACAAAAGCTTCAAGGTCCATTCTCGCAAGCACTGCACCTGAGAGGTTTATTTTGCCTTCAGTACCTTTTGCAGCCCTTCCGCCTTCACTGCTGAAACCGAGCCTGATAGGACCGCCTATAACCTTTACTCCATGTGCAGTTCGAAAAATTGTCTCAATTTCCCCCAGTGTGATCGGGGAAGCCCTCAAATATTTACCTGGCACAGTCATGCCTGCTATAACGATAACAAGATCCGCTTTTCTTGCAAGCTCCCCTGCTCCGGGAGGGTTTTCCCGCAGGGTGTCAATGGCCAGATAGTGAATATCTTTTTCAGAAAGTCCGCGTTCCCTGAGAGCGCCTGCCATGTAACGTGGATAGGGAGAAAGGTAAGGAGGAACCCCAAGGCAGGCAGGTTCGTCCACATAGCCATCTATAATAAGTGCTTTCATGTCAATTCTTGTTTTCATTTGCTTGATAATCGAAAGTATAGAGCGCAGCCAGATATAAAGTACTGGTAAACGAACAGGTTTTAAAAATCGTATTAAAGGGATATGCAAGGATATAAAGAGAGGTAAGACCGTAATAACCAAAATCGCCACAAAAATAAAGGGACTGGTTAAAAGTTTATGAAGAATTTAGAAAAATAATTAGGGCCGGGACCGAGAATCGAACTCGGGTCGTAGCCTCCACAGGGCCACAGGATGGACCTCTACCCTACCCCGGCCACTGGGGTCTGATGCTTAAGATAGAAGCAAGCTATAGATGGAGTTTTTTTATATAAAGTTTTTGCCGAAAAAGGCAGGAGACCATTCCCTGGGAAGGGAAGATCTCTGCTTTTTTGCCTCAGGGATGTACCGAATCCAGCTAAATGTTTCCCCTGAATAATCATCAGAGTTTTTCAAGTTTCTCAAGGGCAAGTTTTGCAGCCTTTTCTCCCGAGAGGAGCATGCCTCCGAAGATCGGTCCCATCCTTGGGGCACATGTTGCGGCATTTGCAGCCATGCCCGCAACGATCAGACCCGGATAAATCTCCTGGGTTGCATCGACAGCCAGACGCTCGCCAACCTCTGACCACATGGGCTTTTCTCCAAGAGACCCAAATTCTCCAATCTTTGCATTGGGAATCTTCCTGAGAATTGTATTGCACACAGCCGCATCATGCCCTGTGCCATCAATTACGAATTTTGTCCGGATCATGAGAGGATCCACATGCAGGCGCTGTGCCGTGACAGGTCCCCAGTTTATCACGATTCCGGCAACCCTGTCGTTTTCCCGGATAATAACATCCTCAAAACTCACAAGGTTGAAGACCTCAGCCCCGGCTGAAGTTGCGCCTGCAATCAGCTTTCCGACAGACTCTACAGAGTTTGCCACATAATATCCGGGCTGGTACTCCCTGTACCTGATCCCGAAGTCATCAAGAATGCGGCGGGCTTCCTCCTGCACAACTATGCGCGGGAACATCATGCCGCCAGCCCACATGCCACCTCCCAGTGACAATTTCTGTTCGTAAATAGCAACCTTTGCCCCAGCCTCTGCAAGATACTTTGCAGCTACCAGGTTTGCAGGCCCTCCTCCTACGAGTGCCACATCGATATCCGTGTAATCAAGGAAGGTTCTGGAATACTCATCAAAGATTGCCCGTGTGATTATAACTTCGTCAAGCTCCATTTTAATCTCTCATAAAGCTTCTAAGGTTAAAGTCTGAAAAAACCAACCCGGTTTTTAGTAATAAACCAGGGGAATGTAAACCCTGACCTGCAGACATTAAAATTAACGTTTTGATTACAGGCATTGTTTTTAAAGTTGTTGGAATTGGTGGAAGCTATGAATACAGGCAATCCTCGTCTCAGGAAATCCCTGTCTGTGAAAAGAGTAAGTCAATTACAATAATCAATTTACACCGTACCATTAGTAAAAGAATCCAATTTACACCGTACCATTAGAAAAAAAAATCAATTATATTAAGAATCAGAATTCCAGCGGTTGCATAAATCATTAAAAAATACCAGGGTAAAGGACTACTTTTTTCTTCTTCTCTTAAGAATAAATAAAATAGAAAAACCAATAAAGGCGCATATTTTGATGCAAAATCAAGCTGGACATGAATTAAATTCTCTGGTACTGTAACAAGTAATAGTGTGCAGGCTATGGCTACCACACATAGTTTCAGATCTTCTTCCAGAGACATTGATTTAAATAGCCTGCTATATCGTATAATCATTTGTTTTTATATAAATAATTTTATTAATTTGTCGTTAAAAATTAATTCTGAAAAATTAAACGGGAAATGTGTTTTACTAGCATAAAAAAAGCTCATAGTTCCTCATTGACAAAAAAGTAGGGTCAGTTTTAGATTAAATGGATTGTTCAGTCCGCCCTCCGCTGATAAAGAACATCTTCTGACCTGTGCTTCCTGAATGCAGTATAAGCTGTTCATTCTCAAAAGCTGCCGAACTTACATTGCTTAAAAGCGACAGGTATTCATTGTCCAGAGATTCTGGCCCGCATGCAATGAGCGTCATCACAGGCGGATCAAGGGAAAGACTGTCCCCCTCCAGAATATAGTTCCCGCCGCCGCTGTTACAATCAGCTTTGACATAGTATGTGTTGTCAGAGAAGAAAGCAAGCGTATAATTCTCAGGGTCCGGCACTACAGTTCTATTTTCAGGGCTGTCGGACTGCTGGAAACCTATCCACTGCCATTCAATATTTGTCAAATTTTCAACAGAGATTCCATCAGAATTTACTGGCTGCTCGTCAGATTCGGGAGAACTTACTCCCTGCTCGGCACAGCCTGATGAAAATAAAACTACGATGATTATGGCAATAAAGGATAAAGAAACCAGGCTTCTGCTCTTATTTCTTATTTTTACTTTTATTTTCATTATACCCCTCCCAAATTGATTCCGTAGTTGATTTTTTTGAGATATCTTTTACTTTTAATTCAGTATATTTTTGTAATTATTTAAACTTCAATTTAAGCTGCAGACATAAAAAACGGATCAATTAAGAATTTATTAAAGATATAATTGAAATTTATATTACGTGATTTGAGTTCAGAAAGCCAGATTCCTATGTTTCTATAGCCGACAAAGCTGACCTTATTTATAACAAAATAAATATCTGGACTCGGAGGATATAATAAAAATAAGTGCACGCAATGTGTGAAGGGTAATTAAAAGAATAATACATGGATCTGTTAACTCTGAAGTAGTTGAACTTCCGGATGATATAGAAATTATTTTCATTAAAAAACTCAGTAGAAAACCTGATTTAAAAGAAAGAAACCAGATAATCCAGATAAACTTTTTGAGAAATCACGAAAAGGCATCAATGAATAAGGGGGGAATAATTTTGCCAGAAGAAGACAGAGAACCATCTTTCCAGCCTGAACCGATACCTGAACCTGAACCTGTTACTCCGCCTGAGCCGATACCTCATCCCGAGCCGGAAATCGAGCACGATAAAAAACCAAGGAAATAGAGGAATTTCGATAAAATGCGGCAGTTATGATCTCAAAAGTTTATATAGCTCACTGCGAGCAGGATGAACCACTTGCTCGGGAACTTGTCAGAGCTCTCTGGGCTGTGGAACTGGAGAGCTTTTCATTCCTGTACAGGAAGGCTCGAATTCTTTCCCCTGGTGAGAGGATACGTTTTGGGATTCGTCAGTCAGATTGTTTTATCCCCATTCTCACAAAGGAAGGGGCAGGGTCGCAAGAAGTAAATCAGGAAATCGGCTTTGCAGTCGGGGTAGATCAGCTTATAATTCCACTGGTAGAGACAGGGGTCGAATTGCCTGTCCTGATACGTCACCTGCAGCCCATTGTCTTTTCTCCAGAAGCTTATGAGGATGCTCTGGGGAAATTGATACAGAACCTGAGAGAACTGACAAGGCTTGACTGGCTGAAGATAAAGTGTCCCTATTGTGGGGAGGAGATGACGCAGTACATTTCACCTCAGGAAGAAGTAGAAAGAGCGCTTCTTGCAGGGACCCACCTTGAGACAAAATGCAGTTACTGCCAGAAAAATATTCATCTGGACCCCAGAACCTTCAGACCTGTGCTCTGATCATGTATTCAAAGTCGGATTGAAATAGTGAAGAGGTCGAACTGATGGAAAGAAAAGTAACAGATGAAATAAAAGATGAGCCAGGAAAGCCAATAGAAGTCCAATCCAAAATGGGTGAAACGACTGTAAGTGAGCTGGAAGTCAAAGGGATAGAAAATCTCACGCCTATGGAAAAGAAACACCTGCTTCTGCAACTTGCCCGTGATAGGGCAAAAGATAGCTCTGCAGGTCCATGGGAAATAGTTGATATCTTCAGGGAGGAATGGAGAGCTGTCAGGGATACATTGACCCAGCCCGTAGAAGTCGATTTAAGGGACATAGGAAGGAATTCACTCTTCAGGGTACTGCTGGACATAACACAGTTAGAAAGACAACTAGAAACACAGAAACAGGAATAAGAAAAATGGAATAGGAATAAGAAAAAATGGAACAGAAAAGAAAAAATGGAACAGAAAAGAAAAAATGGAACAGAAAAGAAAAAAATGGAACAAGAATAAGAAAAGTCAGATGCTTCCTAAAAACCTAATTTTTACTTTGTAGTCGTTAAAGTTATAATGTTGGAAGTTATAATGTTGGAATTTTAATAAAAATAGGGAAATTTCTGTCAGATACTGCGTTATTTAGAAAGAAAGGAGGTTTAATTGTGGCCTCCCATTTTATATGTAGAGTGGGAGAGCTTTTTCACCTGCTCCCCCTTCTAATGCCTTACTGGCTGCTCTAAAGCAGAGTTATTTTTCTTCAAATTCCTTGCTGACATCTGCAGCATTGGTGCACTCCTTGTCCGGAAGATCTTCCAGACCTCCAATTACCTCACTGATGGAATTTGTGTTCTTACCTTTGTTCACCAACACGCTTTCCGCTGAATTCCTGAGCTACATCTGCAGCGTTGGTGTATGATCTGTCTGGAAGCTGCTGCAAGTCGGTAATTACTTGTTCGCTTGCACCGTGGCTCTGAGCATAACTAACAATCTCGCTCTTGGTTTTAGGAAAATCGATGCCCTTCAGTGCGTGTTCAATGTCAGCCATACTTGTTCTCATAATTTTCCCCCCATTACTCAAAGAGTTCGTTTAAATTTCTATTAATATTTCTATCAATGTCTGCAGTATTCTTATTATATTATTCCCTTACCTTTCTCCACCAACACGTTTTCCGCTGAATTCCTGAGCTACATCGGCGGCGTTGGTGTATGACCTGTCTGGAAGCTGCTGCAAGTCAGTAATTACTTGTTCGCTTGCACCGTGGCTCTGAGCATAACTAATAATCTCGCTCTTGCTCTTAGGAAAATCGATGCCCTTCAGTGCGTGTTCAATGTCAGCCATACTTGTTCTCATAATTTTCCCCCGTATTTCTTGCTTATTTGTTTTCTGATTCTTTATTTATCTAAGGTGCTGACGCAGGTCTCATCAGAGAGTTTTTGGTATTTCCCCCCCATTATAATGGTTTTATTTTCCAGAGAATTCCTTACTAACATCAGCAGCGTTGGTATATTCCTTGTCTGGAAGACTTTCAAGAACCTGCAAAACCTCATCGCTGGCATTATGTTTTTTTGCATGTTCAATAAGGCCCTGCTTTCTTACAGGATAATTTATATCCTTCAGAGCTTTTTGAACTTCAATTGGACTGGTTTGCATAATTTTCCTCCACGTTTTGTTTATTTATTTTCTAACTCCTTGTTAACACCTGAAGCGCTGGTGTATACTTTGTCCGGAAGCCTTCTGATGTCTTCCAACACACCCTCGCTTGCATTATACATCTTTGCGTGTTTAACAAGGTCTCTCTTCTCTGCAGGATATTCTGTATCTTTTAAAACCCTCTGAGCAGGATCCACACCCATTTGCATTACTTTCCTCACTGTTGCACAGTTTCGTTTGCCTGCTAACAGGCATTACCTGTTTGTTTCCCTGTCAGAAGGGCTTTCTGGTGTTTTCATTTGTTCTGGCACCATATTTTCTGGTATTCAATAAATCATCGGCAGACCTTTACATGGATAGTGCCTGGATATTTATGAATACCTTAAATTGCTGGTCAGAAATTCACTGCTCTTCTGGTTTCGGAGGTCTGGCACGTTCACTTCCAGACATTCGATTTCCTTGGTAACATCTCAGGGGGTATTATACTCAATTTCAGATATTCCCCTTAGAAGGTCCAGAACATCACTGCTTGCCTGCTTACTTTCGGCAAACTTTGCAAGGTTATCTCTGTTTGCAAGATAACCTATTCCCCTGCCGGTCACAAACTCATAAACCTGGCTTGGATCCCTTTTTACAAGTTCACCTCCATGAATTCAGGTAGCCATTACCTTTCCCTATAAGTTGCCCACCCTCCATTGGAGTATTATGTAAGATATAATATAAAAAAGAATTCAACTCAAACGTTTGGTAGAAGATGATTATTTTAGTCTGGAAGCTTTTCGCTTTTTTTTATAATTAAAGAATAAACATACCTGCAAACAAAGGCTTTTGGTTAGCATCTATTGAAGGCGTGCCCTTAAAGATAGCCTGGTTTAAAACAAGAACTAAGGAGAAAAGTTCCATCACAACGGCTACTGCTGCCTGAAAATTACTCCATCAGGAAATAAGTTTATCACATATATAGAAAAACTTTCTTGAAAGCTACTGAGACTCAGAGTTAATAAATTAAAATAAATTTATCTGTATTCCGGCTTCAGTTCTATAATATAAAACTAATGGTAAGCCGATCGAGGACAGGTGTGTCAAGTTTTATTACTGGTCAGATATCAGGATTTATTTACATGTTATAAAAGATCAGGCAGAGCATTCGCCTTTTAGTGAAAAGCCCTCAGTTACCTGGCACATAAAATTACTAATCTTTCATTTTAATTGAAAACCTTTAATATGAGATTCCCTAGATAAGAGTCAGATCACTAACAGTAAACTCAGGAAAGAATAAACCAGATGTAGTTTTTATGATTTCAGAAAACTTTCTAATCCTCATGCTTAGCCTCATTCTTCTGACCAAGGGATCAGACTATTTTGTAAAATCAGCTTCGGCCATTGCAGAAAAGCTGGGTGTCTCCGAGTTTGTTATAGGGCTGACCCTTGTAGCAGTCGGGACATCAATTCCAGAACTCGCTTCATCGATAACTGCTGCTCTCCAGCAGGCAAGCGGTATTGTAATAGGAAATGTCGTTGGGTCAAATATCGTAAATATAGGGTTCATTGTCGGGCTGGCAGCAGTTATCTCTCCAATGAAGACCGAAATTGAGATGCTCAGGAGAGATGGTTATGTCATGCTTTTTGCAGCTTTACTCTTCTTTGCTTTTGCCCTGAACGGAGTACTCTCGATACTGGAATCAATCATTTTCATACTTATCTTTATAGCCTATGTATTTTTCCTGTTTGAGGAAGCCGAGAAATACGAGGGAAAGCTGCATTTCAAGGAGTTCATAATATACTTTTTTAAGTTCGAATATATAGTCAGCGCAAGGCAAAAGTTCAGTTGCATTAGAAATGGAAGCACCAGAGATGAGGATTGTCCGCCTAGAGAAGGATTTGCAAAAGATATTCTGATCCTGATAGCCAGCTGTGCAGCAGTTATAATCGGGGCAAGGTATTTTGTAGATAAGTCAATCTTCTTTGCAGAGCTCCTTGGGATTCCCGAAACCATAATAGGTACTACTCTTGTAGCAGTGGGCACTTCCCTCCCTGAGCTTGTGGTGACAGCAACTGCAGCAAAGCAGGGTTTCGGAAGTATAGCCCTTGGTAATATTATAGGCTCAAACATCGCAAACGTATTTTTAATTCTCGGACTCACAGGGTTGATCTATCCTATAGCTGTTGATCAAATTAGTTTATTCTTTACAACTCCGGTTATGATTTTGATAAGCGTGTTACTCCTCGTGTTTATCAGCACTGGCTGGGAAATAAAAAGGTGGGAAGGAGGGGTTTTAATGGCTTTTTACTCAGTTTTTCTTCTGGTACTGTTCAGCATGGATTGAGGGAAAGAGAACTGAAAAATTTCTGGAAAACAGCCAGAAGTAAAAAAATTTGTGTCTGCTTTATGGAAAATTTCAAGTTTTTCACTATATTCTCTAATCAGGCGTTTTAATCATTCCTGTTTTCCAGAGTATTCCGAACTAATAAATCCGGTTAGAACCAGCCTGTGAAGAAAATTAAAAACAGGGGTTCAGCCATTTTTACTCTCCTGCCATTCAAAGTAAACTCATCAAGAGCCATACCAAAATCAGCAGGATGATCAATCCAAGAACTATCCTTAAAATACCTGCCACTACCAATTTAATGCCCTCCATTATTATAAAAACTGATTTCATATAATATAAGTCTAGAGTATGCTCCGGGAAATTCCCCAGATGTTTGTTAAATCCACAATAAACATGAGCAGCTGAAAATAGAGGAATTAAAAGATTATCATTGAAGAAAACCCACAATAAACATGAGCAGACCTGAGAACGGAGGAATTAAAAAATTATCGTTAAAAAAAAACCTGAATATCATTTGCGAGTCAAATTGTCGGATTGTTTGCAAACCTATAACGCTTTCTAACAGCATCCCACCTGCAGCCCCGACAAAAGCCTGAATAGGGGTCACAAAAAACAAAGACGCCAGAAAGGCTGCTATTATACCTGAAACGGTTCCTTCTACGGTTTTTTTCCCCGAATATGGCAGTTTATGCTTGCCTGCCAGTACGCCTGCAGCAGTTGATACCGAGTCCCCGAAAGCAACTATCGCAATCGAGGCATACACGATTTCCTCAGGGAATAATATAAAAGAGAGGGTTATGCCGCAAAGAAGCAGAATAGTCCCTTTAAGCGGTATAGTCTGCTTCGAAGCCCTTCCCCACTTGCACAGGGAAGCAGATAATGAAAGAGGGATCTTATCGAGGAGAATGGCTACTGAGATAGCTACATGAGAAGCAAGCAGAAAGAGCAGGAGAGCCAGAGCCATATCTCCGGCTGCCCGGATTAAAAGAATTAAAATTACACCTGTCGACAAGTGTATTAACTGGCGCTCAACCTCGCCTTTAAGAACGGCTCTTTTATCGAGGTAATCGCACTTTAAATTCTGGGTGTACTCATTTGCCATGGAATCACTTTTCATTGACCTGATACAGGTATGGTACCGATCAGCTAACCCCAGTTAAAAATCGAGAGATAAAGAACTAAAACATAGCTTTATCCTCTGGAATTTTGCTTAACAAACAAACATATTCTGAAATATATAAATATATACAGAATAAATTTGCATTACAGAATAAATTTGCATGTTTGTGTATGCAAAAATCCGATTACTCGCTTCAACTCATAAGGGAAGAGATACTGAGACTCTATGCTAAAACATATTTTCTCCAGGGTTTTTACTGGAAAACCTTTAAGGTACCTGTGTACCCAAGAGCTATATTCTTCAACGTCCAGTAATGTTGGGGAATACAAATGCCAACAATAGTCCACTTTGACATTCCAGCAGACGATCTTGAGCGAGCAAAGAGCTTTTACTCAAAACTGTTTGGCTGGAAATTTGAAAAGCCCATAGAAACAATGGAATATTACCTGATTGACACAGAGGATCTCGAAGGAAAAAGAGGGCCAGGTGGAGGCCTTGGAAAAAGGGGAAGTGCAGAACAGAAAATTACGAATTTTATAGGTGTCCCCTCAGTGGATGAGTACCTTGCGAAAATTGAAAAACTCGGAGGCAAGGCGCTCATGGCAAAAACCGCTGTGCCAGGTATGGGATATCTTGCAATCTGCATGGATACTGAAAATAACCCCTTCGGGATCTGGGAAGAGAATGAGGAAGCCAGGTAATTTTAACCTGACTTCCCCCTTTTAAGGATAGATTCGCCTTTTATAACTGCTCAACCGGGCAAACAATATCTACGTCTATCTATATAAACCTGAATGAGCAAATCCAGATGAGCAGATTCTAATTAACTGATTTCTTTTAACTGCTTTTATTAACTCAAATTTGTTTATTCCAGCAGTCAATAATCAGACTGATAAGCCGATAAATCAGCATTCTTTAACTGATTTTAGATAAGGACATCGACGGACCATGTGTCTGAAAAACTGGAAACCAGGCTTCAAAATATATATTTTATAACAGTTATATACAAATATAGTTTTATACTATTACATTAAATTAATATTTATCTTATACAAAGTGAACAATCGGGGACATGGGTAAATTCACTGAATCGCTATAAGGGGTCAATATTAAAAATATTGTTAGTCAGGGATGTGGCATTAATAATCTCACAATTGCTTCAAGTAATTTTGTGATTGCTGATGTAATTTGAGTGGGGTTATTGGCTGATATGCTAAACTCTGGCAATCCAGTACTAAAGACCTCTGTGCTCTGTTAGCTGTTGCTTTTTACAGGAGAAAAACGCGGCCAGTGAAATTCGCGCAAAAGCATGAAGAGTTAGAGGCTGATCATTTTGCACTGCTGAAGTGTATTGGTTAACAATGTTACTCAAATAAGATGGACATCAAGCTCGCCAGCTAAGGAAACAATAGAATCCGACAGTCAACCTTAGAGATATTTTACTCGAGAGTTTAACACCAAAAATACGAGAAGTTTGTGGGTTGATCTGATTTGACAGCGTGCGCCTGAGAAAAGTTAAGTTATCAAAAAGGCACTGTATCAGACTGACCCAGCTTTTCTTCCTACGATGTGAACCAGTAACAGACAGAACGTGCAGATTCCAGCCTGCCCATGCTCTCTCGGACAGATCGTGCAGATTCCAGCCTGCTCATGCTCTCTATTGCTTGCAAGAGGGAAAAAACCTTCGCAATGTCACGAGAAAACCTGAAGAGGTAATGATATGAAGAATCAAGCACCGTTCCTGAACATCAGCAGTTTCGCTGTGGAGGAGGTAACTCAAGAAATCTTTGAGACTTCAACCCCTCCCAGCACCCCATTTTTATCTATTTACGAATCCGAAGAAACCGGCGGCGTGATTGATCCGGAGACTGAAGAATACATTCAATTTCTCAATGAACTTTACGACGAGGAATTCAATGAAGCTCTATACGGCCTGGTAAGCGAGGCTGCTTCCCTTTATGAAGTCCGCTTTACACATGAAAACGGAGATCCTAGAATTATCGGCTACGAAGCTGAAAGATTCCTCAACCAGCACTTTGCTCCACTCATTACAGAATCCGAGGCTATGCTTGGGAGCCTGGAAACAGAACTTTGCCAGCGAGATATTAAAAGTCTTTCAGAGTATGAAATTGGAGAAATCGTTGATAGGTATAAGCCTTCGATTGAATTCACTCCCAACTTTGAAAATTTTCTGGGAAAACTTAAAAAGGTCGTAAAGAAAGTCGCCGGCAAGGCTGTAGACCTTGCAAAAAAGGGAATCAGCGCTGCAGCCAAGCTGGGTCTTGGGCCAATACTCAACAAGCTCAAGGCGCTTATCAAACCACTACTTAAGCGAGTTGTTCAGACCGCAATTGGAAAATTACCCGTTCAACTCCAACCCATGGCTAAGAAATTGGCTGAGCGCCTTCCTTTTTTGAAGGAATTTGAAGAAGGTAATTATCCTGTACCAGAGGACACCGAGCTTTCAGAGATCTCACTGATTCAATATGAATTCGACCAGCATGTTGCAAATGTACTTTTCGCCCACACTGAAGTTGAGCAGGAACTGGAAGTTTCCCAAGCACTGACTGAACAGCAGGCTCCTGAGATTTATTCTCTGGCTGAGCTGGACAATGCCAGGAACGATTTTGCTGAGAAGCTGCAACACCTGAAGGAAGGAGAAGATCCCACTCCATACGTTGAGAATTTTATCCCAGCCATTCTTCCAGCCCTAAAGGTTGGAATCAGACTCATTGGGCGTAAAAAAGTCGTGGATTTTCTGGCTAAATTTCTGGGCAAGCTCATACAGAAATTCGTCGGTCCTCAGCATACCCCTGCACTCTCACAGGCTATTGTAGATGCTGGTTTGCGCCTCATCCATCTGGAAGCAACATATGAAGACGAGTCGCGTGCTGCTTCTTCGGCTGTGGCTGCTACCATTGAGGAAACTGTGCGTCGTGTGGCTGAACTCCCAGATTATATTCTTAATGACCAGGAACTTCTCGAAGGCTTTGTGCTGGAAGCCTTTGAACAGGCTGCAGCTACAAATCTCCCACAGGTTCTTCCTGAGGAAATTTATCAAAAGCGCCCTGACCTTGGAGAAGCAAGGAAACTCCGTGGCACCTGGATCACAATGCCTTCTGGGAGAAGGAAACGGTATAAAAAGTTCAGTCGCAAAATTCCGACCAGGCTTTCACCACATAAAGTTTCGGCTATCGAGACCTTTGAGGGGATCTCTCTTGAGGAGTTCCTGGAAGAAAAACTTGGAGTTGCGCCCGGTGAAGAATTCGAGGCAATTGTTCATCTTTATGAAAGCATTCCAGGTACACGCCTGACAGATATCTCCCGACTGGAGGAAAACAGTACTGGATTGGATACTCAGGATGCTTATGAGCAACTCCATCCACTAACAACGGATGCAGCAGGACTTCTGCTAGGGGAACCGGAGTTGGGTAGGGATGTAGACCCCAGGTATCTCATTGACTCTTACTCTACCACAGTTGGGCAGCGGTTTTACTATCTTGAAATTCCCGGGAAGCGCCCTCTCATGACTCCAGCGGCGCCAGGACAGGTTAAAATGCGCCGTGCAACAAGCGTAAAGGTTATTCTCAACTTTCCCAGGAACGAAATAGAGGTTCGACTCTTCCTGAGTGAGATCCGCGCTCAAGAGATTGCCGTGAAGCTTCGACAGCATACACACATTGGCACAGTTACAGCCCGCTTGCAAAGACCTATTAAACGTGGGTTACACCGCGCACTCTCAGGTTCGTCTGGGCGGCTGAAAATAATTCACGAAGCCGTAACACCGGATCAATGGTCAAGTGTCTTCCAGCGGCTGCCTTCTCTGGTTCCGAGGATTCTCCTGGGCAGGCTGAATGAGTGGGTTCTTAAAGGGATTTCAGACCATCTGAAGCAACATTCAGAGGCATTCATCCAGGCTGCCTCAGACACCGCTGATGGTGTGACGTTCGTAGTTATCGTTGAAAATCCGCCAGGGTTCCCACAACTTCGTCAAGCTCTAAAAGAAAAAAGCCTCTCTCTTCCCAGCCTGAAAATGTCAGATGGCACACCAACTGTGAAAATAAGAGTTACTCCGGGGTACGCGCATGAGTGATCCAAATACTGCGGTCAGGACTCAGCTCGCCCGTCAGGTAGCTCACTGGACTGCCGCTGCAATGCGGCTTCAAGATCTGGATGATCTGGCATCGCCTTCTGCGTGGAATAGCCTCGAGCGCTATCTTGGTTTGTCAATTCGGCAGCATCTAACCATGGTAGTAGAGAAATTAAAACGCGAAGCCACTTTCTTGCAAACTTCCCTTAACTCAGCCTCCTCTACAGCCGATATATTGACCGTAAGGCGTCAATTACTGACCTTTCGCAAGCGATACCTGCGCGTTGAGGCGACACTGGACTTTTATGCTGATGCAATTAGCACCCGCACAAGTACGAAAATGGCAGGTCTTCTAAGAGCCTGTGATACTCTTGCACACCGGAGTATGGCTCAAATTCTCGATCAGCTTGGAAAGCCGACCCCGATAGTACTTACCTATATTGATAAAGGCTTGGGAGCTTCGATTCTGAAAGCCGGTCTGCGCCTCTGGGACGAGACCAGTTTAAACCCGGTTGCAGCCATCAAAATAACCCGGCATAACTTACACCGTCCGACTGCTCTGATTCATGAGGCTGGGCATCAAGTAGCACATATCACAGGCTGGAGTGAAGAACTTTCCGCGGCTCTTGCAGCCGGTCTTACCGATGCACCAGCGGGAGTTGCAGAGGCATGGAGAAGCTGGGCGTCGGAAATTGCTGCAGACGCTTTTTCTTTTGTACACACCGGCTATGCAAGTGTGGCTTCTTTATACGATGTGGTGGACGGGGGAGAGTCAATAGTTTTTCGATACCCTCCGGGCGACCCGCATCCCGTAGGCTACCTTCGAGTACTGCTTGGTGTGGAGATGTGCCGGCAGTTCTATGGAGCAGGTCCCTGGGATGACCTTGCCCTTGCCTGGACTCAACAATATCCTCTGCAGAGAGCATCAGGTGGTACATCCGGACAGTTACTCAGGGAATCTGTGCCTCTGCTTCCGAGTATTGTCAATATCACGCTGCGTAAGCCCATGCGGTCTTTCGGTGGACGTCCGCTTGTTGCCCTGATCAATCCCGAGCGTGTAAAACCGGAAACGCTTCTGGCACTGGAACAACAGCTTGGCGCTGCGCTGTATACCTCAATGCACTGGATCTGGACTGAGGCTTTGCGTCTGTTAGCTCTTACGGGCTTGCGGAAAGCGACATCGGTTGACCGTACAACTGAGACAATAAAGTTACAGGAACAATGGATGCTAAGACTTGGCGGCGCTTTGCAGGCCGCTTAACGGTTTATAATAAACTGAGGAGACCAAACTATGACAGAAAGTACCGTAGAAATCGCCCAGAAAGAATTCAGCGTGATTCGGGATCTATTGCTTGTGCCATTAAAGCCGGATTTGAAGAACGAAGAGCTTCCCAGCCACAGAAAGTGGAGAAGTGGATGTATTCCTGCAGGGCTTCCAGATTTAGTGCCTGTTAAGCCACCTTCTGATAGGGAAGGCTTGAAGGAGTTCTGTAATCTGAGAGAGGGGGAGGAAGGAGAGAAACTGCTGGTGGTTACTGTCGAGAACAGAGGCAATGCGACTGCACCTCAATCTACTACCAGAGTGACCTTTGTTGACTTAAGTAACTTCAATATCAGTGAGACCAGCGACAAAACCACACCGGAAATTCCAGCAGGCAAATCCATTGAACTCGAGTTTGATATGCAAAGGTGCTCTAATTCGAATTGCCTGTTTATTATAACTGTCAATGCTAAATTTGAGATCGATGAATCCGATTTGACAAACAACGTAGCCATTGGGCTGTGCAGAGTCGGCCCGCTCTGATAGAGAAATAGAAAGAGATGGAGGATTAAAATATGTTTAGACGTTTTGCAGGCAAAATCCCTGAGGGAGCTTTAGCCCTCTTTAAATGTCATCCGCTGGAGTTGACAACGTTACTGGAAGTATCCTGGAAGAGCAGAGTTCACGATGCTGCAAAGGTTTTAGGACATCCAGGACACAGGAGTGATATCCTTCCAGTACCCGATTTCTGGCTTAATCCGATGAGCAGGGCAGCCAGCATCGAACCTCCCACTGGTTCGGAAGCCGTAATACGACCCGCACCGCCAGCAAATCCCTTAACAGGTACGACTCTGGAGAATGCTCTCAATTTCTCCCAGGATCCAACGCAGCGCCGTACAGTCCTATGGGATCACCTGATCTATGCTTACATGATCGAGAATACCAGGATTTATGAGATATTTCGCCGTGTGCTGTACGAGTTCCTGTATGGGGAAAAACTGGGGGTTCCATTGCCAGATGCACAGCACTGGCTGCGAAATACCGAAGAGTTGTTCTACAGAGATCCTCCATCATTCTTTATTACCAGCATTACCAGCGACATTCGGGGAGACCTGCGCGCCTCTCGAAGGAATGCCTATCAGCGGATGTTTGGTATGGATCTAAACCACGGTACAGAGGACGGCAAACCATATCCCTATGTCAGAGCCGAGGCAGCAAATAATGAGTTTGTTCCCACATTTGAGGAGTTCCTTAGAGAGGTCTGGATCGGAATTGAACATCTTAACAACGGGATCGGACCTAAACCAACCGACGACGCTAAAATCGCCGATCTTGCCGAAAAGCTGCACGACATGCTCACAACGCGCAGGATAAATGGTAATCTGTCACGTGAAGAATTTGTCTTTGTCTCGATGATGTCCTGGTTCCACCTGACCGTGGAGTTTGATTCTCCAATCGTCGTATCACTAAGGGCAGAAGCCTCAAGTCCTGAACAAAGGCTCTTCAAGATTGCACAGCGGGTTGGGTTACCGGCTCATGGTCTTTCCAAGAGCTACTTCGATATTGCTGATCCTATTTCAAGGGTTCTTATATTGATTGAGACTGGAGCTTACAATACTCCAGCAGCCGCGTCCGCTTTTTATAAAGAAGGAGCCCTTCAGGACGCCATGAAAACTATCATCCGGCACTGGTCTATAATCACCGGACGCGAAATGAAAGCAAGGAAAGTTACGACAACATAAGACCGACCAGCTCTGACAATCCGAGGAATTTCGCCATGCCTTCAAAGGATAAGCAACGCGAGGATTCGCCCTTCCTCTCAGAGGGCGACCTTGAGACTCCCTTTCTTGACAGGGAGCTTTTTGTCAAGGAAGTTGAACCAGAGTTAGAAGCACATCTTGAAACCCTAATTAGCGAGAGCCCATTTACGCACGCGTTCGAAGAGAGTCAAAGGAAAATTTTTGAGTCAGATTTTTATGAAGAAGATATTTATGAAGAAAGAGAAGAGCCGGAGATAGAGAGCTTTTACAAGCATGAAGCTGAACCTCAAGAGGAAGATTTTAGCGTGGGGGATGATACCTTAGAGCAGCCCTACGCAAGAAAGTTAGAGGTCACAAAGGCGGATGAACTGGAAGATGAGCTCTCCTGGGAAGAACGAGCTGGCGCAGACAATTATCCGGCGGATGAAAATGAAACCTACAGTGAGAAAGAATTTTCGAATCCCGAATACAGCACTGATGAACTCTATTACTCGGGCGAAGATACATATGAAGTAGATAGGGAGAGTTTTCCCGAAGAGAAGTTGTCTATCCCGCAACAGATGTGGGTCGAACCAGAAGAAATTTGGATAGAGCCGGAAGAAGAGGGGATATACCCTTTAGAAGAAACAGTATACGGGGAAGAAGAACCATTACTGGACGAAGAGTTCTTTATTCAATCTGAGGAAGAAGGCATAAATTGGCCAAGTTTCGAATCAGAACTGGGTCCTGCAATACCTGCCTACATCACAGAATTTGCCACAAATTTGGGGAAAGAATGGTCAAGGCTCAGAAAAGGCTCGCCATCAGCAGGGGAAATAACTAAATGGCTTTTGCAAGATTACCAGGATACTCTAGAGGGTGCCCGCCTCAGGTGGAAGGGTAATTATAATAAGGGAAAATACACGGTTGAAGCTATTGGCAGAGCCTGGGTCATAAGCCGCCAGGAGAATATGAAATTTCAGATTTTTTCTCTGTCCGGCAGCATCAAACCTTTACTGAACTTTAAACCACCTGCAGTTTCAGTCACAATGGTTTCCAGTAAGCTGATCAGTGGCAGCAGCAAGGCACTAGTAGCACCCATTACAGTAAAATTTGTCGAAGAATTACGCCAGCGCTATCGTAAACCCTTTGATGTATCAAATTACCGGGGACATGGCGGAGGAAGCTTCCTAAACCGGGGCTATTCTCTTGATTTATTTCTTAAAGGTTTAGATGAACGAAAGTTCTACCCGTATAAAGAGGCTATTGAGTTCTTGAAGGCGGTTAAAGAGGCTGCCAGGGCAATTCAGGCAGAGTGGCGGGTAATTTATAATGATTTTTCTGTGGCAAAAGCTATTAACCAGGAGACCGGTCGTGAGAATGTTATTTTTGTAGGCAAGGCAGTAAAGGACAAAAACAACAGGGTTATTGGTCTGAATTGGCACGGACCGGACCCTCTAATTCTTCACTTCCATCTTGATCTTGCCCCTAGCGCAAGCATTTCAGCGAGGGGCATTAGACCTTCTGCAACGCCCGTTAAACCCGTGACGCCCACTCCCGCAACGTCTGTTCCAAAGCCGTCACAAAGTGCAGCTAAACCAGCCACTGAACTGGTGCGATTTGTGCAGCGAATACTGAACGCAGCCGAGGGAGAACGGCTTAATCCGGATGGAGCCCTTGGACCTCTTACAAAGGGTGCACTCGAGCGCTTCCGCAGAAAATACAGCCTTGGAACTGGCGGCGTGCTCGATTCTAAGACAGAGATTGCCCTTATCCAAAGGGCATTTGAAGAACTTGCTCAGCAGTCGATATTCGCCCAGCTTGGCTTATTAGATGCGCGCACGAAAGAGACCATATCAAAGTTCAAGTCCGAACGCGGGCTTGGTTTCAATGCGACGATTGATGCGGCTACACGCGCGGCGTTAGCTGACGCAGTGACACGGCGCCTGACTCCGACGCCTCCTGCACCCAGTTATTCAAAGAGTGCAGCCGCAGGTGGAATTAAGGTGAGCGATAAAGTGGTTTCTATGGTTGAGCGGTATCGCCCGCTTGTAGAGGCGGCGGCTGCGAAATATGGTGTAGATTCGGCACTTATCCTTGGCGTTATCGCAGCCGAATCAGGAGGCAACAAAGATCTCGTCGCAAAGAGTGGATATACTGGCCTGATGCAGTCAGACAAGGGTGAAATTTACAAACAGCCCGCAGTGTCCATTGACTCAGGCACAAAGAAACTCCGTGACTTTCGCATCATTATGGAGAATGTGCTGAAAGAACGTGGTCAGCGTTACGACCAGCTTCCGGAAGCTGAGCAGCTTCGTTTGCTCGCCCTGGCTTATAATGCTGGACCGGTAACTGTAGCAAAGGCGCTGCAGTACGCCGCAGAGTCCGGGAATCCCGAGCGCTGGCTTGATGGCGAGCACTACAAGAGGGCATTGTTGTTCACCGGGGCGTATAGCCTTAAACAGGCAGAAGCATCTTGCCTCAAAGGTATGGATCCATTGGAAAAGACGGCACGTATGGAAGAAGCGGTGCGTGTCTGGAATCAATGGCGTATAGGCACAAAAAAGGTTAACTGGCAGAAACTGCAAGATCCACCACTCTGGTCGAGTGTCTCGGCAAGTCTACCGCCGTTTATCGTGTGCGCCATTGAATTTAAACATCGCAACAGTCCAAAATATGCTGAAAAGATCATGGCTTATCGAGCCCGTTTTAAATCACTCTGAGCACCTTTGTTATATGATTCGCGAGTGACTTGCAGATGCATGGAACGTCAGGTGATTTTCAATTCAGATTCATTTTCCCTTGAAAAATGAAAAAACGGAAAAGAAACTTATCCTATTTCTTTTATTGCAGGTAAAACATCTTTCCCATAGGCTTCAAGAAAAGCTACCTGGTCTGAGGCTGCCGAATGGAAATAAAGGTGTGTGAAACCCAGGTCAATATATTTTTTTGCAAATTTAATATGATCCTCAGGATCTTCCGAAAAGCAAGACTGTTTTCGTATTATATCAGGACCCACAACTTGCCCATTCTGAGCAGACATCTCGGGAGTGTAGATTTTATTCACGAAAAGAGCAGGTATAAATGCTCCAGCCCAGTACTTCATGACATTCTTAATAGAAGCTTCAGGATCAGTTCCATAGTCAACAAAAAGCTCCACTGCTTTTGGCAGGTTTTCCGGGCTCTTACCCGAGTCTTTAGCTCCTTTTTCAAACTCGGATAGAATTCGCTCATACACCTGCATATCCGGCTTTCCTCCTACAGTTAAAAGTCCGTCCCCATAATAGCCTGCAACATAAGCGCTTTCGGGTACAAGAGAAGAGATATAGATCGGAATGTCGTTTTTAGGCAGCGTATATAATTTGGCTTCCTTTGTCCGGTAGTAACACCCATCAAAACTGATTTTCTCCCCTGTCCATAAGTCACGAATAAGTTTGACTGCTTCAATCATTCGCATCTGGCGTTCCTCATATTCGGGCCATTCGAGGGTTACGGGATACTCGTTTAAAGCTTCCCCTGTTCCCACCGCAAGATAGGTACGCCCTCCGGCAAGCGAGGACATCGTTGCTGCAGCCTGAGCAATAATAGCAGGGTTATAGCGCAGAATAGGGCAGGTCAGGCCTGTTCCCAGTTCTATGCTCTTAGTACACGCAGCTGCCGCACCAAGCCAGCTCCAGATAAAGCAGGACTGCCCATCCTCACTCCAGGGATGGAAATGGTCACTGGCAGCAATACTTTCAAAGCCTGCTTTCTCAGCAGTTATAACCTGCTCAAGCATTTCCGATGGAGGAAACTGTTCAGGTGCAATTTTATATCCTAGTTTAAGCAATCTAACCCCCCATTGATTTGTTCGTAATTCAAAAATTACAGATTATATTAGATAATCGTATTCAGACTCAAAAAAATCCTTATTTCAGTCGATTCATTTTTCATATAGAGTTCATTTTCCTCGAAAATAAACTTATGAAAAAAAAAGAAAATGAGTACAGGAGAGCGGAAAAAGAGGAAAAAAGGCAAAAAATGGAAAAAAGAAAGAAATATAAGAAGGAAGCGAAAAAATGAAATAGGAAAGAAATAATAAGGGAAGAAGGGAAATAATAAAAGAAAAAAGGAGGTAAGAAGGAAATAATAAGAGAAAAAGGGGAATAAGAGAGAAATAATAAGAAAAAAAGGGAAGTAAGAGAGAAATAATAAGGAAAAGAGAAATAAGAGATAAATAACAAGAAAAAGAGATGGAAAAAGGAAAGAAGAAGATAAGGAAAGAAAGAATCCAAAAATGAAGGTTCAGTTCAGAGCTTAATCCACAAGTGTGAAATACATTCTTCTATTGCTTTTCCCTTTGTTCTGGAGTTTTGTGATCTTTATACCCTTTATTTCCTCAGTGTTTTTTACATGGGTTCCACCGCAGGCTTCGATTGTTACTCCTTCGATTTCGACCATACGGACTTCTTTTATTTCGTCGGAAAAGCCTTTCGCCAGCGTGGTTAATCTTGAGAGCTTTTCTTCGGCTTCTTCGCGGCTTACAATATATAAGTTAACAGGATTTTTCCGGGCTATAATGCCGTTGGCAATTTTCTCATAATCAGCAAATTTATCCCTGTCAAAAGTCTCAAGGCTGAAGTCCACCCTGCTCTGATCAAGCCCAAGCTGGTTTCCTGTTATCTTGGCTCCCGCCTCTTTCTCAATTACGCTCGCAATTACATGAGTTGCTGTATGCATGCGCATATGCCTGTAACGGCGATCCCAGTCTATGAATCCTTTTACTCTGTCCCCTGCTTTTAATCCACTTAAGGCAGTCTCACCAGCTATCTCATGACTGATATCTCCATTGAACTTCCCCACATGCAGGACATTAAATTCAGCGCCATCAGATTCGCGGATTAACTTTCCTGTATCACTGGGCTGTCCCCCGCTTTCAGGGTAAAAAGCGGTGCGATCAAGGACCACAAATTTATCATCCATCACCTTTTCGACAGTCGCTTCGAACTCTTTCAGGTAACAATCAAGGAAGTAAAGCGCCTCTGTCATTGTCAAACCTCTTTTTTAAGCTCATCAATAGATAAAAACTGTCAGAATACATAAAATAACCGAAACCGTTACGCCGGTTTATCACGCCGGATAGGGTTAGGGGATAAGATTCTCAAATCCAAAGGTTACGTCTTTTTCGCTCAAGCAGTTTTTTTCAAAAGGCTTGCGCTCAAGCAGTTTTTTTCAAAAGGCTTGTCAGAAATTTATTTTTACACTGCTGTCGATTGAACTGGCGTTAGCAAGAATGCTTTCTTTTTTCTTTTCGAGTTCTTCCTTTAAAGCGGCAAGTTTCTTTTCGGAGTCTTCAATGTCATCTTCAAGCAGACGAGCCCTGTTCAGAAGTTCGGCTTCCTTACGCTCAAGTTCGACCAGCTTTCCGGTATCAAAACCTTCAATTTCAGCTTTTTTTGTCTCAAATTCCTTCAGGGCTTCAAGATACTCTTTTTTCCTTTCGGGAAAACCTGTAATTGCTGCTTTGACCTGTGACAGAGCTTTTTCCTTTTTCTGGGTCTGCATATCCAGGGCATTGTCCTCAAATACTTTTTGAAGCTCAGGGAAAAAAGAAGGATCAGCTTTTACGGGATCTTGAAGGCAAATATCAAGCTGCTTCTTTACCTCCGGCTTTAGGGTATATCTGCCGCTTTCATGAAGTTTTTTAATTCTTGAGAGATGACCAGAAAGCGGAAGAATAAGAGAATTCAAACCTGCCTCGGCTTTCCTGAGTTTTTCTCCGGCTGCGGAAAATTCTGCTTCCAGGTTCTGTAATTTCTGCCAGGCAGCTCCTTTTTTGAAATCCTTGAGAGCCTGGCTAGCTTCGGAAGCTTCTGCTCTCAAAGTCTGAATTTTTCGGTTTCTGGATTCGAGTTCCTGTTCTCCGGCTGCTATAGAAGCCGAAAGCTCATTTATCTCTTTAATAATCGATTTAGCCGCCTCAATAGCATCCATTTCCTTTTTATTTACCAGAATTACCTCTCCGAGCGCGTTAAAAACCCTACCCACGCTGGCAAGGCTCTCACTAACTTCTTTTGATTCCTCGGGGAAAACAACACGGGTATACCTGAAACTTCGGTTCATATTCTCCAGGCAAGTATTAAGATTCTGTGTAGCTGCTCTATAGAAGCCTTCCAGAGCTTTGAAATCTCTGTTTTCCTGCACCCTGATTTTATCTATCAACAGTGTGACCTGTTTTGTCACATTTTCCCTGTTGCTTTTGGCTCGCTTTACAGCCCTTATATCAAAATCTCCCTCGACCCTGGCTTCTGCAAGCCTTGAGTTACTTTCCTTGAGCTCCAGAAGTGAAGCATCAAGATCTCTAAAAAGACCGGATACATCCTTTTCTACTCGGGAAGATATCTTTTGAGACCTGGAATCTAGCCATGCAGGCAGGTCTTCAAAATTGATTTCCTTGAGACCAGTCTCCTCACTGGAATTTTCATTTTTTCCGAAGAGTTTCTTTATCCACTTCAACCTTAACCTTCCCTGAATTTGACAAAATTAATTAAATCATGAAATTTACATAGATTTTCTCTAATTTTGTATATTTTTGAAACTAGTTCTATGAAAGATTTAATCCGTAAAAGACTTTCCGGATTAAAGGCAGAATAGAAAAACGTTATACTTCTACAAATACTTATAAAAGAAAACTTTATACATCATTCGCAACATTATTAAAACTGTTTCTATTAATTCAGAAACTCCTTTGAGTTTTCCACCATCGAACGCCAGAAGCGAGGAAGGTAAAAATGGGTTATGAGATAATGGAGAAGGTCATTCCATATACCGGGATAACAATATCGAGGCTGATTTTCGCACTTATAGTGCTCATTGCAGGATTCCTTTTAGCAAGGTACGTTACCCACATTTTCAAAAATGCGATACGGAAAACGAATATTCCGGATCTCACTATTCAGTTTCTTACCCGTTTATTAAATGTGCTCTTTTATGTGATTATTATTCTTGCTTTTTTAAAAAGCCTTAATTTTGACGTGGACAGTTATATAGTAGGAGTTTCTGCAGTAATAGGTCTGGTTCTTGGTCTGGGCATGCAGGATACCTTCACAAACCTGACTGCTGGAGTGTGTGTTTCAGCAATTAGACCTATAGATATGGGGGAGACTGTGACCGTAAACGGGCAGACAGGGAGAGTAAGGGCTGTAGGGGTTATGTCAACCGAACTCCTTACCCCTGACAACCAGCTCATAACAATTCCCAATAAGCTGGTCTGGGGAAATTCCATTGTTAATATGACACGTATGCCCACAAGAAGAGTTTCTGTTGATGTAGGGATAAGTTATTCATCAGACCTTGAAAAAGCCATTGAGATAGCATTCAATCTTATGAAAACACATCCTCTCGTCCTTCAGGATCCCGAGCCTGCAGTAGTGACTACCGAACTTGCGAATTCCTCGATAAACTTGCAGCTCAGAGCCTGGACAAAAACTGAAAATATGGTAACGGTAAAGAACAGCCTAACTGCAGGCATACTAGAGGCTTATACAAAGGAAGGAATTGAAATTCCATTCCCTCAGATGGATATAAACATAAGAGGAATTAAACCGAGAGAAGAAATTAAACTGAAAGAAGAAATTAAACCAAGAGAAAATGAAAAATGGATAGTATAATAGGATAATAGCACAGGGCGAAGGGTGCGCGATTAGGAAGGAGATATTAACAAAACAACTATCTTTTGAATAACCTTCCTGACTGTCTGATCTTCGTATTAACACGTTACATGGAACATTGCAGCTATTCTGCCCTCGAGCTCGTTCCAGCGTTCAATTGCCCAGGGAGTCGGAAAGAGTTCCACACCACAATTCTTCTTCCTGAAAAACTCATCAGCTTCTTCCGAAAGTTCCACATAACCCGTCTGTCCGGTTCCTATAATAAGTTTTTCAGTTCCTTCTTCATAGATGTATTTTGCTTCCTCAAGCGAGACTTTGTGAGAAGTCCCATACAATCCCTTTGATAGTTGTTTTTCTCTTTTTTCAACCTGACCATTTAAGCGAATGAGTATATCGTATTCATAGGTTTTTCCATCTACAGTAATCGAACCAAAACTGGTGGAATCAATTTTCGGTTTCATGATTTCCCTCTTAAATAAAAATGAGAATTAGACTTCAATTATACAATTGTTTACGCACTTCATATACGTATGGTTTGCATAAACTTACGCTAAGTGTTGAGCACATATAACAGACTTCATATAATTAAAAAAACCGTATACTACTGAAGAGTAAATTAGAGATATACAAAATGAAGCTGTAGAAATAAATTAAAGCTACAGCTATTATATTACGATTTGCCAAAAATACTCTTAAGAGTTGTATTCACCAATCCGACTGCGCTGCAGGTTGCAGGTGTGCCCGCGAGTGGGTTAAGCATAACGAAATCGTGTATGGTTCCCATGTATCGAACGGCTGTAACATTGACACCTGCCTGGATCAGCTTATGGGCATAGGCTTCACCCTCATCGCGAAGGACATCATTCTCATCAGTAATAATAAGGGCTGGAGGCTGTCCTTTGAGCTGCTCAATCGAAGCTTGCAGCGGGGATGCGGTTGGCTGTTTGCGGGCTTCCTTATCAGGCAGATAATTGTCCCAGAACCACTTCATTGCTTCACGGGTAAGCCAGACTCCGGTTGCAAACTGCTGATACGAAGGAGTATCGAAATTCGCATCCGTGACAGGATAGAACAATACCTGATAGGCAATTTTCGGTCCGCCCCCCTCCTTTGCCAGCAGGAGGACAGCAGCTGCCATATTTGCCCCTACGCTGTCGCCAGCAACAATTAACTTTGAAGTATCCAGGTTATGATCTTTCCCGTTTTCTGCAATGTATTTTGTCGCTGCATACGCCTCTTCTATCTGTACTGGATATTGTGCTTCCGGAGCTGGCGTGAAATTGACAAATATAACTGCAACATTGGCTCCGACAGCAATTTCCCGGATTAAACGGTCATGTGTATTTTTGTCCCCAAGCACCCAGCCGCCCCCGTGGAAGTACATCACAGCAGGCAGGATCTCTTTGTTTCCTTCTGGTCTGACTATCCTAATTGAAACCTGTCCTTTAGGACCGACCGGAATGTCAAGGTCTTCAATATCTGCGGGTAATTTTGCTACCTCAGCCGCCTGCAAATCTGAAAGAACTTTACGGGCGTCTTGAGGAGAAAGCTCATAGATCGGTGTTCCGCCCTGCTTGTTTACATTTTCTACAAATGCCCTAGTTGCTGGTTCAAGTGAGTTTATGATCTCATCGATCTGGTTCATACTGAAGTACCCCCTCTGGCTTGCTTTAACCCTAACGAATCTCTGGCGTTAGCAGAGAACGTGAAAGCAATAGCAAAAAGTTTATCTATTAACATGTAAGTGATATTATATATTTGAGCCAATATTTATGAACCTGATGGAGAAAAGAGCTCAGAAACCAGATCTTATTAACGTCACTTATCCTGACAGAAAAATGCTTTATTCTAACAGAGAAATGCTGCAAGCAAGCCTACAAGCCTTCTCAAAAAAAGGGTTGCAACGCAACAGTTGCGGATCAGAGGTTTCAGACCAGCGGTTGGGTTTATTTTCAAGCTTAAGCCTGAAAATAAACCTTAATAAAACTTTTATTAAAAATAAAAAATTGGGTTTTTCAAAGGCTTGAGCTTGAAGCCTCGTTCCTGCTGGACGCTAAAATTCTCGCTTTTTCCTTTCTTGCACATTCCATTGCGTCTTCTGCAGCTTCTCTTATGATATATCCTGCCTTGTGAAGGATAGTATCACCGAGCTGGGGGTCTTTGTCCATGCTGGCAGTACAGGGATATGAGTGATGAGCTCCTGAGATGGTTTCTTTATAATCTGAAACGTCAGTCCAGCTGAGCTTCTTTGCCACAAACCAGGTGGAGCCACAGGGTGCGTCCCTGAGAACGCCTGCACCTATGAACATCTTTCCATCAGGACTCATCTCGATCCTGAGTACAGGTCTTCCGAAGCCGAGGTCAACAAATGCATCTATAACAGGTTTTCCGGTTTTCTCAAGTGCACAGAAAGGCCTTGGTCCCTCAAACTCAACTCCCATAGCTTCAAGCTCTTTTCTAAGCTGCTCAAGGACACCTGCAGGAGTTTTCTTTGAATCTTCAGCAGGTGCAATTACGGCTTTTGCCTTCGTTTTCTTCACAACGTCCGGAAGAGCTACAAGGAGATCGGGGTGGATGCCAATAGCAAGTATAAGGTCACATTCCGGAAGCTTTTGAGGCATGTACTGATCGGGCTCTTCTATAAATGTGGGCAAGTCTTCAGGAAATTCATGAATGCCTACGATCAGGTTTGCATATGATTTCCTGGCCTGTCTGCAGTGGTTGCAGAGTTCACCGCAGGACACGCAGAAATTTCCCGGGTTTATCAGGTTCTGGATAACTTTTCTCCCTAGTTCGCCTGAGTATAGTACAAGGATCTTCATAGCTTACTCCAATTTTTAAAGGTTATAAGGGTTATTTCTTGGTTCTCAATTATTTTTTGTAAAATGAAATTCGGATCACTTCACTCCCAAAATGTAAAAAGAAAAGGGAACATAAACCAGTGGGGAAATTTTTGAGGCATTGCCTGAGAAACTGCTAATATCCAGTTCTGGCAGCACCCTCCTTCAATTTCTATCCTGTTTTTGGTTCTTATAAATTATAATTATTTGTTTCTATGTATAAATAATGAGAGTTTCGAAATAGAAATTAGTATCCATAACTAAATCCCACATATAAACTAAGGAAGAGAATCAGGATAAATACCAGGGAAAGAACAGTAAGAAAAAAACACAAAAGACAAAGAGGAAACCAGGATTAAAGGAGTAAACCAGGAAAAACGAGGATAAAAGAGAAAGATTATCAAGGAAGGATTTTGTAATTCTACCTTCCTTTGTTTACTCTCCCAGTTTCAAAGCCCCATGCGGGCACATCTTGATACAGACGCCGCACTGAATACATTTCTTTTCATCTACCTGGATACTCCAAGAATTGTCAAAGGAATACACATTCATAGGGCAGACCGAAATACAGGCTCCGCAGTCGATACATTCTTCCTCATCCCTGTGAATAGGTCGGTCAAGAATGGAGACTATCGCCCCTCTCGATTCCAGAGCTTTTTTGATTCTATCAAATTTGGAATCGTTTACGTCCGCAATCAATTCGCCATAAGTTGAGTCGATGTTTGCAACCATTATATTAATCAGGATGCCGGTTTCGACTATGGATTCGGAAATAATAGGGTTATGGATTCTTTCGGTAGGGATGGTGATCTTTATTTTCATGCTCAGTACCTCCTTGCAAGGAGCTTACTTATATTGTCGCTCGTTATTATTCCGAGAACCCGCCTCTGAGTATCGATTACCGGCATTGCTGATACTCCGTAACGGTCAAGCCGCCTGGCTGCAAGGTCTACAGGCTCATTCGGAGCGCATGTTAATACCTTTTTCGTCATAACGCTTTCCACAGAGTCAAAATAGTTCTCTGCAACCGCTTTGGAAATGTCCCAAGCAGTAATTATTCCGACCAGTTCACCGGAGTCGGAAGTCACAGCCAAGTGGTTAAAGGAATTCTCCCAGATCTTCTTAGCTGCTTCCTGTATAGTTTGGTCTTTTTTAATGGTCACAATAAAATTGGACATCACATCTTTTACAAGAGGTACAGCCTGAGTCTGCTTCATGGGTTTAACAAGCCCATTAGCTGGCAGTCTTTCTACAGGCATGCTGACAAAGAATTTCCCTTGCTTAATCCATTCTTTTAGCTCATTTGCAATTTTTCTTGCATTCTTGAAACTGGAAAGGGAAGAAGTCGGCACGTCTTTTCCATTAATTTCCACCGAACCTGACTTGAGTTCGGCATAATTTACCTCTCTGATAACAGGCTTTTCCCGGCTTCCTACAGCATAATCCTGAACAGTGGTCACGATATCCTCATCACGGATTGCAGTTGCAGCAGCAAGCTTTTCGTTAAGAATAGGTATAGGGATTCCTACTCCCACATAGAGGGTGGTTCCATATCCGGTAAAGGAAGCAGCCCTTAAGTAATCAGGACTCATCTCCTTCAGGTTGCCTTTTACCATTAGAGTTCCAAACCCTGAAGAAGGAGAATGTTGAGTTCCGTTCCCTATAACATACCCCTGGGCTCCTCCTAAAAAAATCCTAGTTCCTGTGCCTATAGTCTCATATTCAGGATCATTTGAGAGAGGCGAAAGTACACCTGCTCCTGAATAGGTTACATTTCCGAAATTGGGCAGAAGCTCACCCATATAAGTATTCAGAATTCTTTTGGAACTATTGGTTGCCGCTGCATATTTCTGGTATGCGTTCCTCGGGTTCAGAAGAATGGCTTCGTTAAGGTCATCAAGGGTAATTGTAGTATCAAGCACTTTCCTTGGATAGCAGTCCGTCCCATAAGAAGTTGCATGGACATTGATCTCTTTGCCTCTAAGGAGATCCTCAATAACGTGAGCTCCTCCATACTGGATTCCCCGTGTTTCCGAAATCTGGGTAGCTCCAAGGTAAGCATCTACGGCTGCTACTCCGCTGTATGCTTCTACATTGTTAAACCAGATTTTCTGGATTTTAATAGGAGGCTCGGAATGCCCGAGATTAAGCATTAAACCAGATGAACACATAGCTCCGAATGTGCCTGTAGTAACTACATCCACTTCTTTTGCAGCCCCTTCAGTGCCAAGCTCCTCAACAATTGTGACCATCTCCTCAGCTGTCACTACGTTGACGCTTCCATCTTCAATTTTTCTATTAATCTCATGAATTGATTTTTTAATCATTAGGGTCTCCTCATTTTGTAAATATATCTTGAAGATAATATTTATTGTAATTATATATTATGAGTGATAATGCCAGAGGCAACAGCCCTGCCAGAGAAAGCAAAAAGCTGTATTTGAGTACGGTTTATTTTCAGATTAACAGACTTATACCCTGAGTTTGATAAACAATAATCATATTTAAGGGTTATCTATATTACCTGCGATAATTGGAAAATTTACTTACCTTTTAACCCGGCTGTAAATAGATCGTAACAGTCTATATCGTACACAATTTGTATAATTCGGGATTCTTCCTTGACTGCAGGCAGGGTTATTTTCAGTAAGTTTCTTATGCTTGTAGGATATACCCGGGGCAAGGTGATTCGTTGACACGTGTACTTGCTACCGGGACTTTTGATATTCTCCATCCCGGACATATTTATTTTTTGACCCAGGCACGAAAGCTGGGAGATGAGCTTTTCGTAATTGTTGCTAGAGACTCAAATGTGACTCACAAACCAAAACCAATTGTACCCGAAGAGCAGCGTCTTGAAATGGTAAATGCACTCGGGATGGTTGATAAAGCGCTTCTTGGCAGCGAAAAGGATATGTTTGAACCCCTGAAAGAGATAAAGCCGGATATCATTGCTCTTGGTTATGATCAGCGCTTTGACAGCGAACTTCTGGAAAAAGAACTTACTAAAAGAGGGATTCCCGCAAAGGTGGTCAGGATTCCACTTTCAAAGAAATGCCCACTTTGCAGTACAGGTGCAATCATAAAAGAGGTACTTAAACGGTATGGGTAAATCTATCCCTACCGCTGCCAGATTCAACCAGAATCTGCTAATCTTTACTCATACCTCTTTTCAGAAAGATAAGTTACTGTGTTCAATTTATGTAAATACCGCTTCAAGTCTCTCGAGGGCTTCCCTGATTCGGTCAATTGAGGTTGCATAGGAGATTCTGATGAAATTTTCACCAGATGCGCCAAAAGCAATCCCAGGGGTAACTGCCACCTGAGCTTCCTTCAAAAGCCTCTCTGCAACTTCTGTCCCATTTCCGTACTCGCTGACATTAGCAAAAGCATAGAAAGCCCCATCGGGTTTTTTGCACTCGAGACCCATTTTGTTCAGCCCATCGACAAGAACATCACGGCGTACCTTGAAACGGTCAACCATTGCTTTAACACTGTCCTGAGGACCCTGCAAAGCCTCAAGCCCGCCGTACTGAACAAATGTGGTTGCGCTGCTTACTGAATGAGACTGAATCTTAAGTAGAAGTTTTAGAATCTCAGGAGGAGCAGTCAGGTAACCGAGTCTCCAGCCTGTCATGGCATATGCCTTTGAAAAACCGTTTACAGTGATGGTTCTCTCCTGCATCCCATCAAAGCTGCCGATGCTGATATGTTCTTTGTCATAGATAATTTTCTCATAAATTTCATCTGAGACTACAAGGAGATCATGATCAATTGCAAGATCGGCAATGCACTTCAAAGTCTTTTTTCCGAAGACCCCACCTGTTGGGTTTCCCGGGCTATTTACAACAATTAGCTTGGTTTTATCAGTTATGTATTCTTGAAAATCGTCGGGAATGAAACCTTTTTCAGGGACTGTTGGGACCCAGACTGTTTCTGCCCCTGCAAAACGTATGCATGCATCATAAGTTACCCATGCCGGGTCAAACAGAATAGCCTGGTCTCCATCATCAAGGACACCCATCATTACCTCAAAAATTCCCTGTTTTGCGCCGGGAGTGACAAGCACGCCTGCCTCGGTTACATCGAGGTTATTTTCCGTCCTCAGTTTTTCAGCAATGGCTGCCCTTAGCTCCGGGATACCTGCAGACGGAGCATAATGGGTTTTTCCCTCGTACATGGCTTTTGCCGCAGCATCACAGATATTTTTCGGGGTATTGAAATCAGGTTCGCCAAGGCTGAAATTGATGACGTCTTTACCCTCTTTAATCATTCTGTTTGCAATGTTGGAGATCCTTATAGTTGCGGATTCTTCTACACGCTTGAGCCTTGCGGATGTCATAGGGATGGTCCTGGTATGTTATTGCATTTTGCTAGCTTATTCAAGATATTATAGAAATTCACAACCGCTGCACCAGCTTTACTGCAGCTTCAACTGCCCGTTTTGCATAATCCACGCGTTCATGAGCTGCCATCCGGGTCATGCCTGGGCCAGGAATTCCAAGAGTTACAGGCTTATCAAACTCAAGGGAAAGATCCATGATCTTCCTTGCAGCATGCTGCATAACCACCTGGTCATGATCAGTCTCGCCTTCAATTACGGATCCTATAGTAACCACGGCATCGATATCGTCCCTCTGGCAAAGCTTCTTGATTGCAAGGGGCATGTCAAAGACCCCAGGAACAAGAATTGTCTCTTTAACTGTTGCCCCCAGAAACTCCGCATGTTCTCTCCCTAGCAGTTCCATCTGATAAGTCAGATCCCTGTTAAATTCAGCTACAACAAATCCTAGGCTGATAGTCATCTAATAAGGTCTCCAGTCTTTGTTTTTACTTAAATTGCTTCACATTCTTAACGGACCTGCATCTTCAAAGCCCTGCCTCTGGCCAGTACCGGCCTCTCGAATAAGCTTCTCAGGCTTGAAGAGCAGTTTTATTACATTTAAGGCGTGCTCGCGGGTTCTTCTGTCCATAAGGAAAGCAAGTTCTTTCTCATCCTTTCCCTCGTCCTCATGGACAAAGACCTCAATAATATGGGTATTGGTCATGAGCTGGGCCATAATAAGACCCTGAGAAGCTTCATGAGCACATATTTTATCCTGTTCTTTAGCTCCGGGCATGCCAAGAGCCATAACGATATCGCACCCTTCTTCTTCGATAAGTTTCTTGGCTGCAACCGGAAGATCCTTTATCCCGGGCACGGTTACTCTTTTAATTTTTACAGATACGTTTTTCTGTATCTCATCAATTGCCGCACGCCCCATATCATAGCGCGCGAATGTTGTGTCTGCAATTCCTATTGTGGGCATGTGAATCCGATCGGAATTTCAAGTTTAAAATCTTTTTTTCCGGTTTTTCCTGAAGAGGCTAGTAGATCTATGATTTATTCAGTAGATATATAATTTAATCCTGTTCAGGCTCGGTCAATAACCCTGATCGCAGCTTCTATACCTGCTCCCAGACTGTCAATATAACCACGCTTATTTAATACAATTTCCAGCTGCTGGATGGTTGAGAGCACATCTCTTGATGTAACATTTCCCATGCAGCCTATTCTGAAAATCTTGTTCTTAAGACGCTCCTGCCCGCCTGCAATAATTACGCCCTGTTTCCTCATATCATTCTTTATGTCTTCACCCTCAATGCCTGCGGGAGCTTTCATTGCAGAGATCGTATTGGAGTAATGGCTGGACTCGTTAAGCTGCGGGAACATCTCAATATTCAGCTCGGCAACTGCTGCTCTTACGGCTTCGGAAAGAATTCTGTGTCTCTTAATTCTGGCATCCATTCCTTCCTCTTTTATGATATGCAGAGCTTCCTGAAGTGCGTAGAACAGAGGAATCGCAGGCGTATAAGGTGTTTCCGGTTTGGGTTTGTCCCCGCTCTTTTTATATGCTAAGAGGTCGTTATAATAGGGTCTTTTTGTTACTTCTTTCATAGCCTCAAAAGCCTTTTCGCTTACAGAAACGATTGAAAGTCCAGGGGGGGCTGCGAGGCATTTCTGTGAACCTACAACTGCAATGTCAACTCCCCATTCATCAACTCTGACATCGTCTCCTCCAATGGAGGTCACGCCGTCCATAATAAAGAGAGCATCATGCTTTCGGGCAAGTTTGCCAATTTCTGCAGCCGGGTTGAGAATGCCTGTAGACGTTTCGTTGTGGACGAGTGTGATAGCTTTTGCTCCTTCTTCGAGTTTTTCCTTGATAAGCTCAAGGTCAATTGGAAGACCCCATTCGAATACAGCAGGAACGACATCCGCATAGAGAGCTGCAATATCTTTAAAGCGTTCTCCGAACTTTCCGTTTTCTATAGCAATAACTTTGTCCCCTTTACCAACCACAGACCCTACAGCAGCTTCCATTCCTGCCGTTCCCGAACCACTGAGCAAAAAGATATCGTTATCTGTCTTAAAAATGTTGGAAAGGATTTCCCTGCAATCAGTATATATTCCGGCAAACTCCGCGCTCCGGTGGTTGATCATCGGCTTTGACATCGCTCTAAGGACTCTGGGTGCAACAGATACGGGACCAGGCATCATGAGAAGAGTGTCTTCCAGATCCATATTTATTATACTCCACTTTTCAAGATTTAATCGATTTATTTTCTACTTATTTAAAAACACTTGTATTAATTCTGAAATTTAAAAATTTTACACGTCTGAGTTAATTAAGAATTATGCCAGTACGACAAAGTATACCCAAAAGGTACTTTAATGTCTCAATCCCTTGGATTCTTCAACATGCTTTAACAAATTAATTTTTTATTGAGATTAAGCATTAAATTCCATTTGGAGTTCAGTTTTAATTATATCCTAGTATATAATTAATGTGCTTTCGTGACTGTTTCGGACATTGCCTCATCAGGAAGTGAATTCCGGCAACTAACCCTGCAGGAGTTTCATCACATCGTGTTTTGTTACGAGGCCAATGACTTTTCCTTTTTCTACTACCAGCACGGCAGGGTTTCCTTCCAGGATATGCGAGACGACTGAAATCGAAATACTTGGAGATACTGTTGGGAAGGATTCCCCCATTATTTCGGAAACTTTTAAATGAGAAATTGATTTTCTCTTACTTTCTGCCATCAATTTTATTATCATATCTTCTGAAACACTTCCAACCGGGATGCCCCCATCAAGCACAGGAACCTGTGAAAAACCATGAGTATGCATAAGGTTCACCACTTCTTCCACAGAATCATCTGGAGAGACATGGATAACAGGGGAATGCATCAGATCTCTTATAATAATCTGCTGTTCCTTTTCAGCTTCATCAAAAGCATCAAGGATTTTCCTGACAGTTGAAAGCCTGGGATCCACATCTCCTGACTCGATGCGAGCTATAAGGGGTTGGCTTACTCCTGCCCTTTTAGCCAGGTCGCTCTGAGTAAGCCCGAGTTCATTCCTTCTTTTTTTAAGATCTTCAGGTGTTGGAAGCTGCATATATATTACCGATAGTAATTATGATATTTAATATCATTGGTTAACATAATTTTTGAAGTTTAAATATAAATGAAGGTTTAATCCTGATAAATCGTTTTCGGAAAGACCCTACAAAATATGCGGATAAAAATCGGAGAATTTAGAAACAGGTCGACCTTAACGGTCAGTTAATACATTGAAAGTACCTAAAAAATTAGCATTGTTGTAAAAAAATAAGATCTTAAATAAATATAGAAGTAAGTCAGTAAACATTCGGTGGAAATAAGTTAAAAAATATACAGGCAGAAGCAGGTTAATAGGCAAGTAGGTTAATAGGCAAGCAGAAAAAATAAGAGGAAGATAAAAATGTGCTCTTACCGATCTTACTCAAATGTAAGAAGGGTTCTCTATTTCCTTTGACTTCTTTTTCCTGAGTTCACCTTTTATAGCTTCGTAATATTTCATAGTATCAGGAGTAACGGAAGGACCGGTCTCTGCAATTGCTTTAAGGAAGTGCCTCTGCTTGATATTTTTTGCATGAAGATCCTCGCGCAAAGCAAGCCTTCCTGCCTTCTTGCACACAGCTGCAATATCGGCACCTGTATACTGATCGGTCATGGAAACGAGTTTCTCGATATCAACATCCTCTGCGAGCGACATTTTCCCGGTATGGACTTTAAATATTTCCCTGCGAGCCCCCTCATCAGGAATTGGAACGAGAATGAGTTCATCAAAACGCCCTGGACGGATAAGGGCAGGGTCGATGACATCAGGGCGATTGGTCGCGCCAATTACCACTACAGCCCTGAGTTCTTCAAGTCCGTCCATTTCCGAGAGTAACTGATTAAGGATTCTCGCCGTAACCTGGGGCTCCCCTGTAGAAATCCCTCGAATAGGTGCAAGCGAATCAAGTTCATCCAGAAAAATAATCGAGGGGGCAACCTGCCTTGCCCGTGTAAAAACTTCAGCAATCCTTTTTTCAGATTCCCCATACCATTTTGAAAGGAGATCGCTTCCTTTGGCTGTGATAAAATTAGCATCGGATTCATGAGCTATTGCTTTTGCGAGTAGAGTCTTTCCCGTACCTGGAGGCCCATATAGAAGGACACCTTTGGGAGCTTCAACTCCTATGTCCCTGTAAGATTCTGGATTCTTAAGTGGCCATTCCACTACCTCTTTCAGTAGCCTTTTTACTTCTTCCAGACCCCCTACGTCATCCCAGCTCACCGTGGGTACTTCAATGAGGATTTCCCTTATTGCCGATGGCTGGACATCCTTAAGAGCATTTTCAAAATCTTCCCTTGTTACCTGCAGAGAATCCAAGATTTCAGCCGGGATTTCAGGTTCATTAAGATTGATTTTCGGCAGAATCCGCCTCAAAGAACTCATGGCTGCTTCTCTGCACAGGGCTGCAATGTCAGCTCCAACAAACCCATACGTTATTTGAGCAAAATCCATGAGGTTTACATCATCTGCAAGAGGCATGCCCCTTGTGTGGATCTGGAAAATCTCCAATCTTCCATCAGTATCTGGGACTCTCAGTTCAATTTCCCGGTCAAACCTTCCTGGACGGCGAAGTGCTACATCCAGAGCTTCAGGACGGTTAGTAGACCCTATGACAATTACATTTTTTCGAGCTTTAAGCCCATCCATCAGGGAGAGAAGTTGAGCAACTACTCTTCTCTCGACTTCTCCGGTTACTTCGGCTCTCTTAGGGGCAATGGAATCGATCTCATCAAGAAAAATAATCGCAGGAGCATTCCTTTCTGCATCCTCGAAAATCTCCCTTATCGCCCTTTCGGATTCACCGTAGTATTTTGACATAATCTCTGGACCGTTAATAGAGATGAAGTAGGCATCTGACTCATTGGCTACTGCTTTTGCAAGCATTGTTTTGCCTGTGCCGGGCGGGCCGTGGAGCAATACTCCTTTTGGGGCATCGATCCCGAGCCTGTCAAAAAGTTCAGGGTGTTTCAAAGGCAGCTCTATCATTTCTCTGACTTTCCCAATAGCTTCTTTGACCCCACCCAAATCTTCATACATAACAGAAGGAATATTCTGCTCAGGGGTTACTTCAGTCGCTTCAGGCAAAAGCTCTACTTGTGTTAAGTCTGTAATCTTTACTATTCCTGATGGAGAAGTAGAAACTACCTGCAGTTTTATTTCTCCGAGCCCGAAAGATGGACCAAAACCCTGGCCAAAGAAATCCTGGAAAAAATCCTCGAACATCACTCCTTTACCCAGGGTCTCCCTCTCTCTCGATTTCCTTAAGCTTGTGGTTGAAATAAAATCCCCCTTTGAAACCGTACGATTCATGAATATAGCTTTAAGAGTTTCGCTGGGAGCATAGATTTGAATACCTTTGGCAACAGGCGCTAGAGTTACATTTTTTGCTTCTTTCCAGTCGGCTTTGCGAATCTCCACATATTCTCCTATACTGGTTTTTGCATTGGTGCGGATGAGCCCATCCATACGTATGATATCAAGACCAGAATCACTAGGATACGGACGACCTATCAGTGCAGAAGTAGATTTCCCTCCTCTGATTTCCACAACATCGAAGGGCTTGAGACCTAATTTTTCCCGGAAGCTTTCATCTATCCGGACAATGCCCTTTCCGACATCTCGTTGATCGGCTTCCGCAACTTTCAATTTTACTGTTGTTTTATCCTTATCAGTCAAATTAATACCCCCCTCTCCCTCAATAAAGATGTCAGGAAATTCTTATAAAGATGAGCCCAGCAGTTTTCAGGCTGGCTAATTTAATTTGTTTGCCTTCTGTGCCTCCTTAGAAAGACTTTTAAATTCACAGGGTAGGATTTCCGTGAGAAATTTTGGAAAGCATATCAGATTGTGCCGCATAGTCTACATCCTGACAATCTTCAGTTCCAGAAACAGCATTATCCACAGCCTTCCCATAAAAAGGATACTGACAGATTTTGAGGTCCCCCTTGATATAAGTGCCATCCTGCTTCCCAGTTGCCTCCTTCACGATAGCGGGAACCTCAGACCATGTGAGAGTCGCTATAAAACCAATATCACAGGGTATAATCCTGCCAGGATAATATACGTCTCCTTCTCTTTTGTCTGAAGAGACCCCGAAAGCTACATCATAATCTCTAATCCTTATCTTTTGACTTCCTACATAAGGCTCTTTAAAAACGGCCGTTAACCTGTCAAAAGGTGTTTTAGCACTCGACCCCCAGGGCGATTTCAGTAATGTAAAGCCTAAAAAAGGTGCTTTCATCGCCATAGTATATATGTTTCTAAACTGCTTTTATTTATACCGAAGCGCATTATAATTCAGGAATAATATTTCTGAATTACCCTTCGGACACTTTTTCTTATCGCCGCATGGCAGAAAATCACAAGGTGGAAACTAAAGAAATGGTGAAGCAGAGAAAAGTCGATTAGAATACAATGAGAATGGAGAATTGAAAAAAAGAAAAAGATGGGAAAAGTTGGCAAAAAATTAAAATAGATTGAGAGTTGCTCAGAGCTTAAAGCTGCTCAGAGCTTAAGTTCCTTAGCCATTTCCTGAAAAACTTTTCCTTTGTCAGTAGTGATGAAAAGTCCATTTTCGTGTCTTATGAGCTCTTTTTCTTTCAACATTTCGAGGTATTTCTGAGCAATATTAAAGTTAAGATTGACTTCATATACAATATGAGTTTTCTTTGCTCCGTTCATCGCTACTCTTAAAATATCTACTGCGATATCAGTTCTGCTCCTTCTCTTAATACTAACTCCTCCCCCACGGTAGATCTCAAAATAATCTTTGCAAGAAAGTACGCTTTAAAAATATTAAAGCGTATCTTTTTGTAGGTAACAAAGATTCTTAATCTAAATCGTCCCCTTTCTATATAACAATATCAGTGTCATATATAATGTCAAGTTATAAAGAAAAAAGTTTTTAACTGACAGGATCTCATTTGCGGCCAAAAAAATAGAAATTGCCAGAGAGAAAAATAGAGACAGCTATCGTTTAATCTTTTCAAAATATATTATAAATTTAACGAAGAGTATATACTAAGTATAAAAAGGAAAAACAGAAAAGCTGCTCAAAAAGTAAATTTAAGGTTAAACTATAAAAAAGCCATAAAAAAAGTATTGCTAATTAAACTAGAAGTGATATAAAGGATAAATAGCATGGGCCCGCTGAGATTCGAACTCAGGATCCCCGCCGTGTAAAGGCGATGTCATGACCGACTAGACCACGAGCCCATTTTGCCTGCATTTGTTGAATCGCCCTAAGTGCAAGACCAAAATGTCACTAGTTGTATATATCTTTTTTGTTAGGAGAGAGCCTCAAAGCTTATCTGAGAAACAATTACCGCAAAAATTGGATATTTAATCATTTGATAAAATTTTTGTTGCGCTAAGTGAGACTGTTGTCTCACTGAATGAGAAGCTCTTACTACAATAAGTGAGAATCTTACTGCATCAAACCCCTTCACACACCATAAAAAAATATTTATTCATTGGATAAAACATTTGCCACTCTAACCAATACTCCTGTTATATAAAAGAAATCATATACATCAACCTCAACACCTGCTTCTTTTATATAGGAAAGATGAAAAGCTGGAATTAAGTATACCTGCCTTCAGGAACTTAGACAATTCAAAATACAGACAGGAATATTGTTCTGGATGGATAAAACCGTACAGCAAAAGTATTTATAGCAGATTAGCGTGTTGTAATTTGTGAGCGGGTCTCTCTTTTTTAGATAACCCCAACCCCAACACCTCCAATTCATACTTCCCAACCCGCTCATTCTATTCTAAACAGAATCGAAACATATATTAAGGTTTTAATTTCAGGTTTTAATTCTGCCATTTTATAAGAAGAAGCGTAAAATCCCTAAGTCTTTAGCTTAGGATATAACGTCAACATCCAAACGGTTAACAATTATTATTCTTTATATTATTAAATCCCTTCAAACGTTGTAATATTAGATTTTGCTGTCACCACAATCTCACAGTTCTTAAGAATCTTGCCGAATGTCAAAGCGGAAATCAAACGAGGTAACGTTTGATATCTGGAAGTTGGATAATACGGCAAAATTCTCCTGAAAGGATCGGAATTAAACCGTGGAAGACAGTAGCTATAAACATCTCAAGTATATCATGCCCATATTCGGTTTCACCTGCGGCACGTGGGGTAGAGAGCCTGCACGACCTGTCTCCAATGGAAGGATGCCTCAGGAAGCCACTCAGTATTTATCTGAGTGATAACTCACACAGTTTAATCCCAGAAAGTAAGCTCTGATTTAAAGAGATGAGTCAGAGCATATAACTAGAATTTATAAAAAGCGAAAGATAAAATGAAAAACTATTTATATTATGAATAGCTATTCATGTCGAGTGAGCGGGTCTCTTTTTCCATAGTATAACCCAAACCCATATCCCCCAACTATTCCCCCAACTATTCCCCCAACATTCCCCCAACTATTCCCCCAACATTCCCCCAACTATTCCCCCAACATTCCCCCAACTACTCCCCCAAACTCTTCAACCCGCTCACAACTTTTCTTTGTCTATTTTTACAATATTCCTGAGAATCAAAAACTTTTTTTGTAAACTGTATTGTCACAGCTTCTTCTAATCAATTCCATATAGATAAGAAAGCCCTTTATGACACTGACAACCAGGAAAAAGAAGCCAGTTTAGCAATTTTACCATTGACAAAGGGCAAAAAAATCAAAAGGAAACTGGCAAATTGAACAGGTGGTAAGAGAAATAGAATGAGAGGCTTTAGAGATTAGAAGTAGAATAATTACTACAAATCAACTACAGATCAAAAGTAGAATTAGAAGTCGAAAAGCGTTTTTTGCGTTTTCGACCCGGTTTTCTTAGGAGCTTCACTGGTCTCTGCCTCAGGATTTTCAGGTTTGTCAGGAGCGTTTTTGATAACGGGCTTACAGTTCACAGGTTCCTTCGGCTTTGAGAGTTCAGGAGAGGTAACGCTTTCTATACTTTCAGGAGCAGGGAAGGTTTCACTCTCAAAGAACTCAGGCAGGGAGGAAGCACTCCGAAGATTATCTAGCTTAGGGTTGTCTGACTTAAAACTGTTAGATATAAACCCGATTTCACCAACCTCTTCCTGAGACTTCTCCTGATTTAGAGAATCTGAAGTCAAACTGTCAGGTAAAAGTGTGTCTGAAGTAAAACTATAAGGAATATTGGCATCAGAATTCTTATTTCTCGAATTTGTTATTTCCAGGGAGGTTTCCGGCGAAATAGCGACGCCAAAATTAAGGGTTTTTTGTCCACCCCGGGCAGTTTTTGAATCGGATTCATCAGATTTTTCAGAATACTTCCCGGTTTTCTCCTCAGCGGTATTAAATGCACAGCCAGAAGGCATCTCTTTACTCTCGATTGAAGGAGAAGGATTCCAAAACTCCACGTCATCGGATTGCCCTTTTCCTTCAAGAAGGAGTTCCTGCGCTCTGTCGTAAATTTTCTGTAGCTTTTTGCTGGCTTTTGTGCTCCCCGAGAGATATATTAATTCCTCAAGCTCAAGCCCCAGGGCTGCAGTAATCTCAACTGCAGATTCTTCTTCCTTTAACATGCGAGAGTAAAGCTCAAGCAGGTTGTCTCGGGAATAACGCATGGACTCGAAGCTGTGTTCTCCAATTTTAGAAGCTATATTGTCCCTTAGATCTCGTCTCGATCGTATCTGCCCCATCTTTCTCCACAGAGAAGGAGATTGATACTTGATAAATCCGGGATAGGGTTTTGTCTTTGAGATTGCAGCTCCGCAGACCATCAGCATGCTTGCATATCTCCACATGCCGTAGTTCTGGCGTTTTTTTACGCGCCCAAGGTAAAGATCAGCCCTGGAAAGATACCCGAAACCGGTTCTTATATCTCCCAGATCCCCGTCCTTAGAAGCATATTGGGCAGGCAGGTTTTCATCAATCCAGTGTATAAGGTCTTCAGGGCTCTCATCAAGCCCGTAAGTAGCTTCCAGGGCTTTTTTACAGTCTGTGCTCTTAAATATTCTCTGCATTACCTTGAAGATGTTTTCTTTGACATCCCTGCTTGAAGTGCTGATATCCTCGACTTCCAGCACTTCCCTTCCACTTGCTGCAGCCTGAAGGTCATTGATTGCACTTCTGAGGTCGCCTCCTGCATTTTCAGCAATTTGCTGGATTGCGTCCGGACTACATAAAATTTTTTCGCTCTCACAGATCTTCTTCAAAGCAGGAATCATAGAACGGCTCTGTACTGATCCAAACTTTATTTCCTGACAGAGGTTCCGGATAGTAGGAGTCAGTCCATAAACATCGTTTACAATCAGCACTATAGGCTGCAGCGTATTCTTTATAATCCCTGCAATAGCCCGCATTCCACCCCGGTCAGCAGTCCCGTGAAGGTTGTCCGCTTCATCCAGAATTATCAGGCGTTTTCCTCCAAAGAGGGTATTCATTGAAGCTGCCGATCCCGCAACTTTCTCGATAACCCCTGCAGTTCTCTGGTCGCTTGCATTGAGCTCAATTACTTCCCAACCCATATCGCGGGCAAGGGCATGGGCAGTAGAGGTTTTCCCTACCCCTGCAGGTCCCAGAAGGATCACTGCTCTTTTCTCGGGAATGCCTGAAAGCCACTTCTCAGCCCAGGTTCGCAAATCCTGCACCGCCTTCTTGTTCCCCACGATCTCCTTCAGGGTCTGGGGGCGGTATTTTTCAGCCCATTCAATCGCCAGTGTCATCTTAAACCATACCAATAAAAAAAGAACTCATTCTTAATTCTATACATTTTAATCTTTTCACCATGTAAAAAGGTTTTACTCCTGCCATCTTCCAATACCGATTTTAAACAATAACACTAAAACTACACTTCCGTATGTATTAAAGCCTTTTTGCTCTGATAAAAATAGAAATTTCCAATTCCCAAATAGTCCGCTTGAACTAATGAGGCAAGCGAAATGAACCGTGCTATTGCACTTGCAGTGCAAACTTCCAGAAAATTTTCGATTTTCTGTGATCCCGATACGGAACTCGGGAGGGACAAAATTAATTAATGATCGAGTTTTACTTTTTTTGAACTACTTAAGATCTTACACAACAGTCCGGATGTATATGGAAAATAATAATATAGGTGCTCTCCTTGAGACTATCGAAAGGAGAGCCAGGGTGAACAGAGCCAGAGTGGCTATGGGGATAAGAAACCCGAACCCCAAATTGCTCGAGAGTGCCTGGAAAGCCCAGGAACTGGGATATGCACAGGTTGTCCTGGTGGGAATCAAGAAAGAAATCGATGAGATTGGTACAAAACTTGAAGTAGTGGACACGGACAACCCCGAAAAAACTCTCGTAGAACTTATGATCTCAAGAAAGGTCGATGCAGTAATTAGAGGTACTGCAACGGCTTCAGAAGCCCTTGCACATCTCAAAAAAGCTCTAGGAAAGAAAGGAATTTGCCGGCTTGCCCTACTCCTCACGGTTGATGGGAAACCTTTCTTTCTCGCCCCTGTAGGAATCGATGAAGGGAACACCATTGTAGATAAGCTTAGAATTATAACTCTTGGTGCTGAACATATAAGGAGATTCGGGGTAGAGCCTGCTGTCGGCGTGCTTTCCGGAGGCAGGATTGGAGATATAGGAAGGAACAAACGTGTAGACAGGTCCCTTGCGGACGGAGAATTCGTAACAAGGCGAGCTCAAGAACTCGGCATCAATGCCAAGCATTATACAATTCTTATTGAAGATGCCATAAAAGAATCGAACTTTATAATTGCCCCTGACGGAATCTCTGGAAACCTGATCTTCAGGACACTTGCTTTCCTGGGTGGAGGCGATGGTCTTGGAGCTCCGGTACTGATGGACGACTTCGTTTTTGTCGACACATCAAGGGTAGGTGGACATTTTACGAAAGCCATAATGCTTGCAAGTTCACTGTCTCACCTGAATAAGGAAAGATAAAAGGTGATTCATTGAAAACCATTGCAGAGACATGGCCAATAGTAAAAGGCGACTACACGGTAGGGGATCCGAATTCCAGGATTGCTGTCGTAACCCTTGCGAGCCAGATAAACCCCTCACCTGAAGCAGCTATATGGGGAAGCTCAAAAACCGAGAATTTAGGAGTCGAAAAAATAATCGCAAATGTGATTTCAAACTCCAATATAAGGTATGTCCTTGTCTGCGGGATGGAATCAAGAGGACATCTGGCAGGTCAATCCCTGCTTGCAATTCATGCAAACGGAATTGATGAAAAGGGCAGAATTATTGGATCAGAAGGAGCAATTCCCTTTATAGAAAACTTATCCAGAGAAGCAGTAAAACGCTTTCAGCAGCAGGTAGTGCTCATTAACAGGATAGGATTGACTGACCCTGATGAAATAATGAAAATTGTGAGAAAATATAAGTACTGCGGGGAGGCTTATCCAGATGAGCCAGTAGTCGCCGTCTCCCAGAAGAAAAGACAACCCACTTTCTCAGTCCCCCTTTCAGGCGATATAATAATCTCTGAAGGACTGGTTATGGATGCAGTCTCAGGTATTATTTGTGAGGCAGAAGATCTCTAGTCACCAGTCAAGAGATCTATTCCGAGCATATGTCGCGGTGTTCTGAAAAAATACATCGCCTGTAGATTTGGAGAGTGTAAAAATGTTTAAGTTCCAGAAAGAACAGGAAATCGTTAATATTGCAGGAGTAAAAATAGGCGGACAGCCTGGAGAGCTTCCGACCGTACTTGCAGGAACTATCTTTTATGATAAGCATGAAATTGTAGAAGATGCTGCAAGAGGACTTTTTGATCGGACTGCTGCCGAAGAATTAATAAATCTACAGGAAGCAAGTGCGGAAGAGACAGGAAACCCGCACCTTATTCATATTTTCGGAACCACCCCTGAAAGCATTACCCGTTATATTGATTTTGTAGCTGAGATCTCAGATGCTCCCTTTCTTATTGACTCCCCCGAAGGAACTGTGCGTTCCCATGCAGCAGAATATGTCAGCGAGATAGGGCTTGCAGATAAAGCAATCTACAACTCTATAAATCTGAGCATAAATGCTCCAGAGATCGAAGCTCTTGCCCTGTCAGATATTGACAGCTCGATTATCCTTGGCTTCAATGCAGTGGACTCATCCTTGCAGGGCAGGATGGAGCTGCTGGAAAACGGGGCAGGTCTTCTCGAAGAAGGATTACTTTCAATTGCAGAAAAATGCGGAATAGTTAACAAGCTTATAGATCCAAGCATTACCCCTATGGGAAACGGGGCAGGCGTAGCCCTCAGGATGACGATTACCTCAAAAGCAAAGTGGGGGCATCCAACAGGTTCGGGAATACATAACGCACCTTCAGCCTGGAAATGGCTAAACGAGAAAAGAGAAAAAGACCCTGTCCTCCACAAAATCTGCGATGTCGGTTCAACCTGCCTGCAGCAGGCAGCCGCTGGAGATTTCATCCTCTATGGACCCATCGAGTATGCTACATATGTATTTCCCATGGCTGCCATGAGCGATATAATGATCTCCGAAGCTGTAGCTGACCTCGATATTGAGCCTGCTACCAGACATCCCATAAATTTACTGGTTTAATCTCTCGCCTGAATCCCGCTTTGGGAGCATGGGACCCTTTTACAAGCCTTTTCAAATTACTGCTTTCTGCATACTTCCTTTTGTGTGGCTAAATGGGATATAAAATGAATAGGATCAAAGGAGGTACTGAAAACACGGATAAAGGAAACAGCGACACGGTCTTGGGTATTCTCCGAGTTTTCAGTGACTCCTGGGGTTTGAGTTAATTTTCCGGATAGTTTATTTTTCGTGACTACAGAACTTGAAGTAAGTAGTATGTGTAGTTATTATTGCATTCAAAACCTATTTAACTAGGTGCTCACTGTGGTTGTGACGCTTTACTTATTTGCTTCATCTTTTCGGCAATGTCAACACCGAGCCTTTTGCATTCCTGCACGTCCTTATCTGTAGGTTTGTGCAGGATCCTGAGCACGGGATCTATAACAATCATCCCCATCTCTCGCATCTTTTCGGCTATCAGTATAGGTGCTTCTCCACTCCACCCGTACGACCCAAAAGCAGCTCCCAGCTTCCCTTTCGGATTTGTGGAAGCAAGAGTTTCGTCCATGAATTTTTCCATGGGTTGCAGCATTTTATAGTAAAAGGTTGAGGAGCCAACAGCGATTGCATCGGCTTCATTGAGATCTTCGACTTTTACATCATAAAAGCTAACTGCTTTTGCATCCACGTGTTTTGATTCAATCCCGCTGGCTATTGCTTCAGCCATAATTTTCGTATTCCCAGAGGTACTGAGATAAACTACTATCGCTTTCAATCTAATCCCCCATCCTGCGTAAAATCCTTTATTAACGTCAGTAATGGACAAAAAGTGAGCAAAAACAGGCTTGCATGTTTTTCCCCAGTCCGATTAAGTAAGGCAAGTCCCAGGATTTTCTCACTTTCAACCTTGCATTAATTATAAAAATTATTTTAAATAAGGGTTTCGTCCAGAATCAGGTTGACCTCTAGTACGAAAAGATGTTACCCAAGATCTGCCACTATACGGATAGGAGCTATATAATTTACTGCCTGGAGGGCAATACTTTCAAGGAAATTGCGTACATGCTGGGGAATTCGGTCTATTGTATGAGAAGCAAAATTAAGGCTGCCTATAATCTCTCCCCGGTGCTTCATGGGGATCACAGCTACAGCAGTGATTTTTTCCTTCCTTATAATATCTCCCATTTTTTCTGAAAAAAAGTCCATCCTGTAAATCGGCTTTTCGGTCCAGATCTGCTGCGCTTCAGGGGAATCTGCCCTGTATGTCGAAACGCTTCTCACGAATTCCGGAGAAAGTCCCCTGTGTGCAACCAGATTAATCTGGTCCAGGAGTTCATCTTTCAAATATATGCCTGCAGCATCTATCCCTTCTATACTCAGGCAGGCATCAAGGATCTTATTGAGCATGGTTTGAAGATTCCAAGTAGTACTGAGGGATACACCCAGTTCCCTCTGGATATCAAGCATTTTCTCAGCTTCTTTTCTCTCAGTCACATCTATAACTATTCCCTGAAGATGGGTAGCCTCGCCTTTATTGTCTCGCTGGATAAATGTTCGCTCTTCTACCCAGCGTACTCTGCCATCTTTCGTAAAAATTCTGTACTCCATCTCGAAAGAATCGTATCCTTCTCTTACTGAGCGTGCCAGACTCTCGACGACTGCCCGGATATCATCTCTGTGGATTATATTCCCGTAAAGTATATTTCCAGAAAGGAAGTCTTCTACCGAGTAACCGAACTGCGTTACATTCTCAGACACAAAAACTACAGGCCAGTTTTCTTCATATTTCCATAAAAAAGCTACTGTCGGGCTTTTGTCAATTATAGTTTTCAGCATTCTCTGGGTTTCAAGTGATTTTCTCAGGGCTTTCTCAACCTTCTTTCTGCGGGTTATGTCCAGTACTATTCCCTGAAAGCAGGCTACTTTTCCATCTTTTTCTCTCTGGATAAAGGTTCTCTCGTTTACCCATAACAGGTCTCCGGCTTTCGTAAAAATTCTGTACTCCGAATTGAAGCTTACCTCTCCTTTCTGAATATTCCTTTCAAGCTCCTCTTCTACTCTTTTCAGATCATCAGGGTGTATTATTCGCCCGTACTGAATTCTCTGGGATAGAAAATCATCAACCGTATATCCGAACTGTATTATATTTTCCGAAACAAAAGTTGCAGGCCAGTACTTCTCATTTTTCCAGAGAAAAACAACCGCGGGGCTGTTATTAATTGCTGTCGTCAGCAGCTGCTGCATCTTAAGGGTTTTTTCCAATTCTTCTTCGCTTTTCTTCCGTTTGGTGATATCGAGCACCACTCCCTGGAAGTGTGTTGCTTCTCCATCTGCATTTCTCTGGATAAATGTTCTTTCGTTTATCCACCGCACATCTCCTGCTTTCGTAACAATCCTGTACTCTATGCTGAACGCAGAAACTCCGCTTTTTACTCTTTTTTCAAATTCCTGTTCAACCCTGTTCAGATCCGCTGAATATATTATGTCTTTATGCCCCACCCTGCCAGAAGTGAAGTCTTCTGTCGTGTACCCGAACTTTGCCACGTTCTCAGAGACAAACTCTACAGGCCATTTGTTTTCGTTCTTCCAGAGAAAGAGCACTACATGGCTGTTGTTAATCATCATCCTCAGGGTATCCTCTCTTTCCAGAGTAGCCTGGAGAGCCTCACCTCTCAGGTTGTTTCCATTACTAGCAGTCTGGAAATTCGCATTTAAATCTCCTTTACCCTTTGAACTCTCACCCACTTCTTAACCACCCGTACAGCACTCTGTAGTACCCACTTTCTCCTGTGTTCTTTTCTTTTAATCTATATTTCATTTATATAATTACGTTTCCATTAAACTTCGTTTTCTTGATTACCTTACTCTATTTTCAGATTTGTATTAACATAAAATGTTCATAACTCCAGACAAATCAGTATATAATTCTAAAAGTTCAGTTTCATATATCAGACTCTATTTCGTAATTAAATTTTATACGTCCTGGAAAGTAATAAGACTCCTTACTTATAAGAATCCTTACTCCTGTATGAGTATGAGTCTGCTTCAGAGATCCACTAAGACATGCTAAAAAATGCTCTAATTATACAGAGCTCAAATTAAAGATTTATGTAAAAACTATGTGTATTTATAGATAAAAAATAGAATCTGTGAACGGGTATAATCCTGCCGGATTGCTTTTAAGGATTGCTTTTAAATTATGTTCGTTGTTCGAGTGTGATCTTGTAAATTGTGGTCTTGAGCAGGCCCGTTCACCATGCTACTGGCTCAAAACTAAGATTAAGTATATAAATATTTGGATATTTTTATAATATGTTACCCTTTTGTGCAAAATACTGAGATTTTTCACAGCTTAGATAAGGCTTTTTGTCCTCTCTGGCTTATATATTTCGAAAACAAATTTTCCTGCCAAATCTTTTATTTATGTTTTTCAGGCAGGCTTTCTATTCTGGTCGCACTGTACCAGTCATATTGATTATCTTTCATCCAGCCTTCCAGCTCTTTTTCTCCAAGCGTTCCGGTATCTTCGCCTTCTTTTTTGCAGTTTTTCCCCAACCTGTTTATACTATGAGGTTTTTTTCCTACCTATACATTATATACTCAACTCTCATCATTAAACTGTAAGGAGATTTGCAATGAGAAGTGCTATTATCAAAGAAGGATCGGAGCGGGCTCCCAACCGTTCACTTCTGAAAGCTACAGGGGTAACAGATTCCGAGATGAGGAAGCCGTTTATCGCTGTTGTAAATTCCTGGAACGAGATAATTCCTGGTCATATCCATCTGGATAAACTTGCAGAAGCCGTGAAAGCCGGAATCAGGAACGCTGGAGGGGTTCCTTTTGAATTCCATACTATAGGGGTATGTGACGGAATTGCAATGGGGCATGAGGGCATGAAATATTCCCTCCCCAGCAGAGAGGTTATTGAAGATACAATAGAGCTTATGGTTAAAGCCCACCAGTTCGACGGTATTGTCCTTATCCCTTCCTGCGATAAAATTGTGCCAGGACATCTTATGGCAGCAGGCAGACTTGATATTCCTGCAATTGTTGTAACCGGAGGACCTATGCTTCCGGGCTATGTCGACGACAAATATACAGACCTTATCTCAGTTTTCGAAGGTGTGGGAGCGTATAGGTCAGGTAAAATCTCAGAGGCTGACCTAAGAAGGCTTGAAAATCTTTCCTGTGCAGGAGCCGGATCCTGTGCAGGGATGTTTACTGCAAATACTATGGCTTGCATGACCGAAGCCCTGGGGTTGAGCCTTCCGGGCTGTGCAACAGCCCATGCAGTAGACGCAAAAAAGGTACGTATTGCAAAGGAATCAGGCGAGCGCATAGTTGAGATGGTCCGTGAGAACCTGACTCCAAGAAAGATTGTCAACTTCAAATCCATTGAAAATGCTATAATGGTTGATATGGCGATTGGAGGAAGCACAAATACAACCCTGCACCTACCCGCCATCGCCCACGAATTCGGGTTGACTCTCCCTCTTGAGAAATTTGACGAGCTGAGCAGGACAACGCCCCATCTAATCTCACTGCGTCCAGGCGGCCCGAATTTCATGCTGCATTTTGATAGAGCAGGCGGAGTTCAGGCAGTCATGCAGAGACTTTCCTCCAAACTCCATCTGGATCAGCTTACAGTGAATGGCAAAACTATCAGGGAAAATCTGAGCGAATTTGAGATTGTTAACCCGAAGCTCAATAAAGAAATAATTGCAACTCTTGAAGCGCCCGTTCATGCCGAGGGAGGAATTGCAGTCCTTAAAGGTAGCCTCGCCCCTGACGGCTCGGTTGTTAAACAGGCAGCCGTTGATCCGAAAATGCGCGTTCATACAGGCCCTGCTCGAGTTTATGACCGTGAAGAAGATGCTATGGAAAGCATCCTTGCAGGCGAGGTAAAACCCGGAGATGTTGTCGTCATCCGTTATGAAGGTCCAAAAGGTGGTCCCGGTATGCGGGAAATGCTTGCAGCTACCGCCGCAATCGGAGGCATGGGTCTGCTGGAGTCAGTAGCTCTGGTTACTGATGGACGCTTCTCAGGAGGCACTCGCGGGCCATGTATAGGGCACGTTTCTCCAGAAGCCAGTGAAGGAGGACCAATTGCTCTGGTAAAAACCGGAGATATGATAGAAATCAATATTCCTGAGAGAACCCTGAACCTGAAAGTTTCAGAAGAAGAGCTTGAGCGGCGGAGGGCTGCTTTTGTACCGCTGAAAAAGGAAGTTACAGGTTACCTTGCCAGATACCAGCGTTCTGTCCACTCTGCAAACACAGGTGGAATAGTCGACTGAGCTTTCCGTATATATTTAGAACTTTTGCGTTCGCAGGGCTTCCCCTTCATTTTTTAACTTTTCTACATGTCTGAATTATAACTAGCCCTCATGAATGCAAGAAGCGCTGCACTGCGACCGTTGCGCCGGTCGATCACGCCGCCACGCCGGTTTTTGACCAAGCCTTTTTTAAAAGGCTTGTGATCAACTTTTTTCAAAAGGCTTGTGAGAGAGGATTGCTGATTCCAGGTTACTGGTTGCCAGTTTATTCATTTGGTATTTGAGTAATCCGGGTAGAATTCCTGAGTAGTTCGTCAAAAAGCTCGTTTCCAAACTTAAGAGCAGAAGGATCATAACTTATCAGGCTTTCCCTATCGAAATGTTTCTGATTTTTCGGGAAAAGGGAAAGCATGACAAATCTGTCGGTTACGGTAAGATTCGCAATCTTGAGTTCTCCAGAGTAAAGGAAAAATTTTGTGTTTTCAAGGGCAAGCATACTTCGGAAGTCCTCGAGGTAATCCACCGAATAACGTTGAAAAACGGGTTCTGACATAAGAAAAGAGAATTCGACCCCACTTTTTGCACGTTCCTGACATATAGAAATAAGTGAAGGATCAAAGTAAGCTATGCATTCAAGAATACGGGTGGATTTTGAGATGTTTTCAACGATTTCTGGATCAAGCTCGAACATCCTATCCAGATCGGGCTGAATCAGTTTAGATTTTTTGAGTTCTCCAAGCCGCTTTCTAAAAGCAGGAGGAATTCCCTGAAGATCTCTTTCAGCCCAGTAGTCAAAATTATCCTCGAAGACGTCAACTATATTGACGAGCGGCTGCATTTTTTCAACAAGAACCTTTCCTATAAGCGAGAGTCTATAGCTTTTGTCTTCCTGAAAAACCAGGGATTTTTCTTTTAATTTTTTTATCTGAGGAAGAATTGCAGTGGATGTTACATCAAGGGTTTCCTTAATTTCATCCATATTTTTTGGTCCATCTTTCAAAAAGAGTAATAATTGCTTTCGTTTGTCGGAAAGAAAAATCAGCTCTAGAAGTTCTAATTGCAACCCTTCAGCCTCCTCTCGAGTTTTATGTGGCTAAAGAGATTAAAGCCATCAAAGGTATATAAGTTACTACTGTTTCCTACTTTTTTATTTGAATAGATCAAAGATTCTTTTATCCCATGTTAAGCTTCGATATAGAAAATGAGGCTGTAAACAAGCAGTAAATAAAAAACTACTTATCATATAAAAGAGACAGGACGGAGAAGTTTACAATTAAAAAACGTATATAGTCTCCCTGATGTGGAGAGCTTACGCTACCACCCAGGGTCAGGGAGCCTGAAAAGGCTCCTTAAGTCAAATGTTAAAGCTGAAACCTGGATAATAGAGGTGTTCTCAGAATTGATACTATTGATTATACCTGCACTCAAGAGTCCAGCGGAAATTTCAGCATGAGGATTATTCTCAGGCAGAAGCTTCCTTGGTCAGGATGTAAGCAACCATTTCAGGGTTAAGTTTGCTTTCCCTTGCGACCTTTTCTTCAATTCTCTCAGCAGGTGTACCCTCTGATTTCAGTTCTCTGATTTTCTCAATCACTGAGGAAGGAATGCTGTAGTACTCGTTAATATCCTTTCTGTGACCCCAGACATCGCCCTCAATAAGCTGAATCCTCTGCATCTCAAGAAACATCTCTATGGACTTTGAAACCGTACGCCTGTAAGATTTGGGTAATTGAATTACCTCAATTTTCGGGCAGGTTTCGACTAGTGCAAAAATATCCTTGTTCGACGGCCTGAAAGCCAGGTGAACAACGCGTTCATTAGGATTGAGAGTGAATATTTCCTCTCTGGAACTAACTACTCTAATTTTCATGTATACAATTCCCCCACTGTAAAGTTCTTATGTTTTTACCTCAATATACACTACTTATACTTATTATAAATATTTATCTGCCAGCACTTTTATTTTTTACACAGTCTCTCTGTTTCTAATCTACTGCCTGATCCTCTTAAATGCTGAAAAAGCCTGAAAGATAAAACCTGTAAGAATAATCATAACTCAGAAATTTTAGTCCCCGCAGGAATTTTCTCGGCAAAGAAACCAGAGAAAGAAAAGTCCCATGATATTATTGATACTATGTAGGGCTATTTTGCAGTCTTTCTCCAGCCTGTGGAAAATATAGCTGATCATTCAAGCCCAGGACACAATGTTGAATATGTCATCCAGGAGCAGTATTTTAGTTCTCATGAATCTTACGGCGTTATTTATCCTAGTAAAAAAATCACTGTAAAAAAATACCGCATTTATGCTGGGTCATATCCTGCCGCAAAGAAAGAACAAAGGTTGAATCATTATTCAACCCGAAATAAACTATTTTTGAAACTGAATTGAACTGAACAATAAACTCAGGCAAATGGGTGTTTTGCAGACTCTTTTTTAGCAAGCGCTTCTTCAACAGTCGGGCTGCCTTCCATCGCCCTTGCTATTGCAAGCTTTGTCGCCTCATAGTTATATTCATAAACTTTGTCCTTGTCTTTTGCATCCCACTCGATAAAGACGGAAACGATAATAAAAATGTCATCTGCCTGTTCTTGAGGAAGCACGCCATCAGCCACGGAATCCATAACTGCCTTTGCTACCGCAGCCTGAGCCGGCCCGAACATAAGAGCAGCCTGCGATGCATTCTTTATCGTTACCTTGTTTATGATCAATGTCGTGGGTTTAGGCTGAAGATTTGGCTCAAGAACCGCAAGAAGTGGAGTATGACCCTCCCTGGGCATTGCAAGCGAGTTAATAAATGCTGCTTCAACTGGTCCTCCTCTTGGTCCGATAACGAGGTCTATGTGTGCAACTTCCGGACCAGAACCTACGAGAGCTTCCCCTACCATACTTTTAATAACATTTTTAACCAGATTAAACACCTCAGCTTATTTTATAATAGAAAACTCAATACCCAGAATCGCTGGAGAGAAGGAATTTGACCTCCATATATATCAATAATAAGACAGATAATAAGAGCGAATCAGGCATTAAGTTTAATTATTCTTGCTATGGAAAATAATTAGCCTTAATATCTGTACACAAATAAATATTTGCTTGATGCATTTTTGATAGTACGACATAGATACCTGATCAAAGGCAAAAATAAGTAAGTTCCATAGAAAAATAGGAATTATAGAGTAGAACTTTAAAAGGTAATTTATTCAAACCCGAAGATAAGTTATCTGGAAAAGACATAGAATAATAAATTGAATCCTGATAAATTGAATTCCGGAGCCCGCCATTTAAAAAGAAACGCCTGAAAGAATCTCAAGTCTTTTGTTCCAGTGATCTAACTCTCTTTTTGCTGCATACCAGTCAAAAAAATCACTTTTATCAGTTATTTCCCCATTTTCGAAATGTTTCTGGAGTTCTGCGGAATTGAGCCCGAATTTCTTTTCGAATTCATTGCAGATCGTAGAGTAACGTTTAATCTTATACCTGGTAACGTGTTTTTCGTGCTCAAGAGCTGAACGAATAGCCTCAATCACTTCTTGAGGCGGGAAATCGGTTTCAATATTAAGCGTGAAACTCATATCTATCCCCTCTAATATGGTCATTTCATTCCATTAAATGATTGTGATAAACATTTAATCTTGCAGGTTTGCTATCTTGAGTTATACATTTAAGCTTTCCTGAAAGCCTCATATCTCCTTTATCTGAACGGCTTCCTTTTGCAGATGCGAAAAAAGGTCTGTACCCCATCTGAGAGCTTCGGGTCTGAAACTTAACAGGCTTTCGTGTTCAAAGAACTTTATCTTTGGAAGAACGGTGAGCAGTAAGAATCTGTCTGTAACAGTGAAACCTGCAAGTTTTGGATCTTTCGTGAAAAGGGAAAGGCTGACATGTCCAAAATTAATCAGAGTTTTCAAATTTTCCAGATGGTCGGTTTTAAACCTTTTTAATACGGGTTCGGTGAGCATTATAGAAATTTCAGCCTCTTTTTTTGCAAGCTCCAGGTAGAGAGGGATAAACGAGGGATGGAAATAGGAACTGAAACCGAAAACCTTCCTTGAAAGGAGAAGGTTTTCTACATACTCGGGGTCCAGTTCAAACATATGACTCAGATCCGGACGGATAAGCTTACAGTCCTTCAACTCTCCTATTCGACTTCGCAGGACTGGAGGAATTCCTTCGAGATTCCTCTGTGACCAGTAATCGAAATTATCTTCAAATACTTCCAGGGTTTCTAAAAGAGGAGGCATTTTATCTACAATCGCTTTTCCCATAATAGAAAGCTCATAAGTGTGGTCTTTCTGTATGACCAGATTTCTATCCTTCAGTTTTTTGAGCTGGGGAAGAATGTAGACCGAATTTACATGCAGATGTGCCTGGATCTCATCTATGGATTTGGGTCCGTCTTTAAGGAAAATAAGTAGATCCCTGCGCTTTTCAGACCGAAGGATCAGTTCTGTTAACCCAATTTTTGCGCCTATCCTAACACCTCCAAAAAGATTATAATGAGGAGACAGCATGGCTACTATATATACATTTCCATTAATTATACACTGTTAAGAAAAGATCAAAGAAATGAAACCGATAGCTGCGGCTTTTAGACAGCAAATTAATGAGATATAACTGTAGAATAATGATATATAGGTTATAGAATAACTTTAAAATAATTTTAAAATAATCCTAAAGTATTCTAAAGTAATATTAAAATAATGTTATAATGTTTATCGAATTTTATATAGAGGAAAATATAAATCTAAAATAGCATGAGAGTGGGAAGGATTTTTCGAACAGCTTTTCGGTTAATGTTTAAATCCTTTTTTAAATATAGTTCCCATGACAATATCCTGGCAGGTTAGAACCTGATATTTTGGAGAAGAGCCAGCTTTCTCTTCCAGTGGTCAAGTCCTCGCTTTGCCGCATACCATTCAAAATATTTATCTTCATAGATAAGTTCGCCTGCTTCGAATTTTTTAATAAATTCGGAGGAAACAAGATCGTACTGATCCTCAAATTCATCGCAGATCATGGAGTAGCGATTTATTTTGTATTTTGCAAGGTGCTTCTCATGTTCCAGAGCCGAACGGATAACCTCGCTTGCTTCCTGAAGCGAGTAATCGGAATCAATCTGCAAAACAAGATCCATGTTTATCCCTTAAAAGATCTATTGATGGTACTAAAAAATGATCCTATATCTCTTTTTCTATTTGTGAATCAAAGGTTTTTCTCCTACCCGAAGGACTCAGCTATTCCTCTTTTCAATGTTGGGGCTTATTTGCTCCTTATGTTCCCACAGACTAATTACTTTTTACCTCAAAGGAGGTAAAATCACATTAAAAGGTTTGTATTAATTTCTTCTAAACTGAAATCAACTAATAGCAAATAACAGAAAAGAATAGCAAAGGATAGCCATGCCTAAAAGAAGGAGAAAATCAAAAAAGATTAAAGAAATAGAAAAAGGAAAAAAATTCAAAGCAGATAGTTTCTGTAGAAGGTGTGGAGTTTTAAACCAAAACCACACAGTCATCAGTTCTCGGCTGCTACATCAGGAATTTTCCCGGAATTCTCAAGGTTCTTGTAAATGAACGCTGAAGTGTATGCAACCAGCATAAATTTAAAGCCCTGGGCAAAATCCAGCTCTACAAATTTTAATATCATGTATACGAAGAACGCAAACTGTATCGCACACAGAACCATTCCGATTACTGTGAGCATTTTCTGATGGCTGCTACTATCACTACTATCTGAATCGTCGGATTCTTCTGACATTTTGTTTCAAACCTCGCAAATAAAGGTGCTAAAGTACTCTTTATTTCGCTCGTTTTTCTATTGTTTTAGCCTCTATTTTGTTTTAATTTGTTTTTGTGTTTTTTCATCATTTACTGCTGTCAGCTTTAAACCGCTCAAAATTAAATAGGGTCCCCCGCAAGAGCATAACGACTGGCTTTCACGGAGCTCCTAAAATGAGATAAAAAGCTGAAAACTTCAATGGATGCATCTGAAGGTTCAGTCCATCCTTGATCCTCTGGTGTAGCATTATTTGAAAAAACACTCTCCAAATTAGAGACTTTTATACAGTACTTTATTTGTTTGGGATGATATATATAGTTTGCGAAGTAGAGGGGGATTGAGGACATTGATATTGAATATTGGGTTGGGGGTTTTGAGTTAGATATTAATTGCTGAGATATGAAGATAATAGAACACTGTCTTTTCCTATAATAAGGAGTTATCTTTAATGCCGAGAGCTTCAAAATGCATAGATTCAAACTTTCAGATAGATGAGAGTTTTGAGAGTAAATTCGATTTCAATAAAATACCCCCGGCGAGCTGGGGGATGAAAATTTCCCCATAATACACAGGGAATTACACAATATTTATCCTTCTACTTTGCTATGAAGCTTTATAGGGATAAACAATATTACTTTTATTTCTCTTATGGAATCTATAACGGAGGCGCGAGAGTATTTTTGATTGCCTGACAATCAGTTGCTTTCCAATTTTTTATCTTCTGAGTATTCATTGTCTGATTTTTTTATCTTTCAATCTTTTCATAAGTATTATAACAAGCGAAGCACCAAGCGAAGTACCTATTCCGCTAAAAACCCATTGTATATTTCTATACATCCATGATTGGTTATCCTCTTCTTCTAAGATATTCAAAGTAACTGCAATCTCTACACTCACACTATGGAAACGATCCATGAATTTTTTTAGGTCATCAGAATATTCTCCAGAATTATTCCCAACTTTTTCAGTAGTAGGATCCAATGCTTTTGCAGATTCAGTAAAAACAGTTGTTACGTTTTTATCATTTTTAATTTCGCCTTTATCAATTTTGAAACCATAAGCAGTCCCCGAGTTACCTGTTATAAGTTTAACTTTTAATGTATCTCCTGTGTACCATTCTGTCCAGAAATCCTGATAGTTAATACCAAGATGAGCGTTGTATGTTTTAAGTACATTATCATACTTATCATAAAGAATGAGTTTATCGTAGGTGTCAGCAAGATTAAGGCTTTCGAAGTGGAGTCGCATCTGAGTGGCACCAGGTTTGCTTATATCAGGCCATTTATATACAAAATTGTTCGCATAAGGATGATATGACTCGGGTAAAGAGCTATTAGATATGAACATATCTGATCTGCCCTCTACTTCGTCAATTTTGAACCCGTATGCAGTCCCCGAGCTACCTGTTATAAGTTTAACTTTTAATGTATCTCCTGTGTACCATTCCGTCCAGAAATCATTACCTGACTGATAACGACTATAGGTCACAAGTTTATTGTCATACTTATCATAAAGAATGAGTTTATCGTAGGTGTCAGCAAGATTAAGGCTTTCAAAATGGATTCGTATCTGAGTGGCACCAGGCTTGCTTATATCAGGCCATTTATATTCAAAGTTGTTTGCATAAGGATGGTATGACTCGGCTAAAGAGTTATTAGATATACACGTACCTGACCTGCTTTCTAATTTGTCAATTTTAAACCCATAGGCAGTCCCTTGATCGCTTGTGATGAGCCTAACTCCTAACGTATCCCCTACATACCATTCTGTCCAGAAGTCTGCTTTTGTGATGCCAGAATAGGTTACAAGATCATTTCCATACTTATCTAAAATAGTTAACTTATCGTACCTACCAATATCTAAATCTGAAAAATGAAGCCTTATTTCAGTCGCACCAGGTTCGCTTATATTAGACCATGTATATTCAAAGTTGTTTGCATAAGGATGCTTAGACTCGGCTAAAGATTCAGATGATGCTGCAGGCATACACGCGAGAACTACAAATAAAAAACAACATAAAACGGCTCTGTAGAAATCCTTAATTTAATCCATAATAATTGTATTACTTTTTTGTTTATATTATAGACTATTAGTTTAACTTTTACTTCTTTTACTTGATTTCTAACCTTTCTTGCTCTTAATGTTTCTCCAAATTTTCTTTTTACAACAGATATTATTGTCTCTACTATATTCCTTCTATTGTATTTGATCTTATCAAAGTCTTTGTTTAATTGTTTTCTATATTTTCCGTTTATTCTCTTTCTTTTTCTTTCTCTCAAAGGTACTATTGAATCTGCTTTTATCTCTTCTCTTATTAGAGTATGAATTTCTTCGGAATCATATCCTTTATCCATCACATAACATTGAGACTTTCTTGACTTGTTTGATTGTCTTATCAGAGTCTTTGCATGCTTGACATCATGATCTGTTTTTTGGCTAATTTTCCATCCTAATATTACTTTTTTAATAGTGTCTACTGATATTGAAGTTTTAAGGAAGCTCCTTCGGAGCTTCCCTGTTCTCTTAGAATAATAATGACTTGCATAAGAACTCGTAAATCCTGTTGCATCAATTGCCGTAATGAGAACTTTTTCTCCATGTGAGTAAAATAGTTTTAGAGTTTTTGACAAAATTAGGTTAAACAATGAAGAGGGAATTCTGGACACAAACTTTTGAAGAGTAGTGTAATGAGGAACCTTATCAAGGTCAAGTTTTTCCTTTATACTGTTCATGAGGTCAACAAGTTCTACAAAGTCACGGTAGTCTGTACTTATATACTCCTTCAATAAAACAAGAACAAGAAGCTGATGTTGAGTATAAACACGTTTGGAATATTTGCAGGAGTAAAGGTTCAGTCTGGAAGACTGAACCGTTTTAAGACTGAGATCAATAAATTTAATATACTTATTTGATGACAATAGCAATTGCTCCTTTGTTTTTTGTGTGGACAAAAAAATTAAGGAGCATTTTTACAATTTTATTTTTATAATTTTTGGGTAAAAACAGAATTTAGAGGATTTCTACAGAGCCACTGTTTCCTACTTTTTTATTTGAATAGATCAAAGATTCTTTTATCCCATGTTAAGCTTCGATATAGAAAATGAGGCTGTAAACAAGCAGTAAATAAAAAACTACTTATCATATAAAAGAGACAGGACGGAGAAGTTTACAATTAAAAAACGTATATAGTCTCCCTGATGTGGAGAGCTTACGCTACCACCCAGGGTCAGGGAGCCTGAAAAGGCTCCTTAAGTCAAATGTTAAAGCTGAAACCTGGATAATAGAGGTGTTCTCAGAATTGATACTATTGATTATACCTGCACTCAAGAGTCCAGCGGAAATTTCAGCATGAGGATTATTCTCAGGCAGAAGCTTCCTTGGTCAGGATGTAAGCAACCATTTCAGGGTTAAGTTTGCTTTCCCTTGCGACCTTTTCTTCAATTCTCTCAGCAGGTGTACCCTCTGATTTCAGTTCTCTGATTTTCTCAATCACTGAGGAAGGAATGCTGTAGTACTCGTTAATATCCTTTCTGTGACCCCAGACATCGCCCTCAATAAGCTGAATCCTCTGCATCTCAAGAAACATCTCTATGGACTTTGAAACCGTACGCCTGTAAGATTTGGGTAATTGAATTACCTCAATTTTCGGGCAGGTTTCGACTAGTGCAAAAATATCCTTGTTCGACGGCCTGAAAGCCAGGTGAACAACGCGTTCATTAGGATTGAGAGTGAATATTTCCTCTCTGGAACTAACTACTCTAATTTTCATGTATACAATTCCCCCACTGTAAAGTTCTTATGTTTTTACCTCAATATACACTACTTATACTTATTATAAATATTTATCTGCCAGCACTTTTATTTTTTACACAGTCTCTCTGTTTCTAATCTACTGCCTGATCCTCTTAAATGCTGAAAAAGCCTGAAAGATAAAACCTGTAAGAATAATCATAACTCAGAAATTTTAGTCCCCGCAGGAATTTTCTCGGCAAAGAAACCAGAGAAAGAAAAGTCCCATGATATTATTGATACTATGTAGGGCTATTTTGCAGTCTTTCTCCAGCCTGTGGAAAATATAGCTGATCATTCAAGCCCAGGACACAATGTTGAATATGTCATCCAGGAGCAGTATTTTAGTTCTCATGAATCTTACGGCGTTATTTATCCTAGTAAAAAAATCACTGTAAAAAAATACCGCATTTATGCTGGGTCATATCCTGCCGCAAAGAAAGAACAAAGGTTGAATCATTATTCAACCCGAAATAAACTATTTTTGAAACTGAATTGAACTGAACAATAAACTCAGGCAAATGGGTGTTTTGCAGACTCTTTTTTAGCAAGCGCTTCTTCAACAGTCGGGCTGCCTTCCATCGCCCTTGCTATTGCAAGCTTTGTCGCCTCATAGTTATATTCATAAACTTTGTCCTTGTCTTTTGCATCCCACTCGATAAAGACGGAAACGATAATAAAAATGTCATCTGCCTGTTCTTGAGGAAGCACGCCATCAGCCACGGAATCCATAACTGCCTTTGCTACCGCAGCCTGAGCCGGCCCGAACATAAGAGCAGCCTGCGATGCATTCTTTATCGTTACCTTGTTTATGATCAATGTCGTGGGTTTAGGCTGAAGATTTGGCTCAAGAACCGCAAGAAGTGGAGTATGACCCTCCCTGGGCATTGCAAGCGAGTTAATAAATGCTGCTTCAACTGGTCCTCCTCTTGGTCCGATAACGAGGTCTATGTGTGCAACTTCCGGACCAGAACCTACGAGAGCTTCCCCTACCATACTTTTAATAACATTTTTAACCAGATTAAACACCTCAGCTTATTTTATAATAGAAAACTCAATACCCAGAATCGCTGGAGAGAAGGAATTTGACCTCCATATATATCAATAATAAGACAGATAATAAGAGCGAATCAGGCATTAAGTTTAATTATTCTTGCTATGGAAAATAATTAGCCTTAATATCTGTACACAAATAAATATTTGCTTGATGCATTTTTGATAGTACGACATAGATACCTGATCAAAGGCAAAAATAAGTAAGTTCCATAGAAAAATAGGAATTATAGAGTAGAACTTTAAAAGGTAATTTATTCAAACCCGAAGATAAGTTATCTGGAAAAGACATAGAATAATAAATTGAATCCTGATAAATTGAATTCCGGAGCCCGCCATTTAAAAAGAAACGCCTGAAAGAATCTCAAGTCTTTTGTTCCAGTGATCTAACTCTCTTTTTGCTGCATACCAGTCAAAAAAATCACTTTTATCAGTTATTTCCCCATTTTCGAAATGTTTCTGGAGTTCTGCGGAATTGAGCCCGAATTTCTTTTCGAATTCATTGCAGATCGTAGAGTAACGTTTAATCTTATACCTGGTAACGTGTTTTTCGTGCTCAAGAGCTGAACGAATAGCCTCAATCACTTCTTGAGGCGGGAAATCGGTTTCAATATTAAGCGTGAAACTCATATCTATCCCCTCTAATATGGTCATTTCATTCCATTAAATGATTGTGATAAACATTTAATCTTGCAGGTTTGCTATCTTGAGTTATACATTTAAGCTTTCCTGAAAGCCTCATATCTCCTTTATCTGAACGGCTTCCTTTTGCAGATGCGAAAAAAGGTCTGTACCCCATCTGAGAGCTTCGGGTCTGAAACTTAACAGGCTTTCGTGTTCAAAGAACTTTATCTTTGGAAGAACGGTGAGCAGTAAGAATCTGTCTGTAACAGTGAAACCTGCAAGTTTTGGATCTTTCGTGAAAAGGGAAAGGCTGACATGTCCAAAATTAATCAGAGTTTTCAAATTTTCCAGATGGTCGGTTTTAAACCTTTTTAATACGGGTTCGGTGAGCATTATAGAAATTTCAGCCTCTTTTTTTGCAACTCGGA